>NZ_BAAHYX010000006.1:0-3267442 GCF_054657335.1 Thermopirellula anaerolimosa | reverse complement strand
CCTATGCGAACGGTGAGCCGATCGAGGTGACCGTCTCCGACCCGACCTTGAGCTACACGGGCAAATGGGCCGTGACGAGCCTTTCGCAGGGCCAGCCGCTGGAGGACGTAGCGACGCTGGACTTCACGCTCAAGCCGACCCTGGAGGCAGCAAGCGCATGAGAACCTTCCAGGACAGCGCCGGACGAACGTGGACTATTGCGGTGAGCGTGGACGCGGTCAAGCGGGTCCGCGACCTCTTGAAGGAAGACCTGCTCGACATCGAGCGCACTTTCCCGCGGCTCTTGCTCGATCCCATCCTGCTTTGCGACGTGATCTATTGTGTCTGCAAGCCGCAGGCAGACGCGGAAAAGATTACCGACGTGGATTTCGCCCGGGCGATGGCCGGAGACACGATCGCTGGAGCCAAGGCGGCCTTGGTCGAGGAGCTTGTGGATTTTTTCCCCGAGCCGAGCCAGCGGGAGACGCTCCGGCTGGCGATCGAGAAGTACGGCCAGTTGAACCAGCTGGCGGCGGCACTCATCAAAGCGAAGCTCAATCGCACGGACCTGCCGCAGGAGATCGAGGCGGCCCTGACGGACGCTTACGACTCGTTTACGAGCTTGCCGGAATCGTCGGCGTCGCCCCAGGGCCGCTGACGCTGCGGGAACTGTGCTGGATGGTCGACGGCCGCCAGCGCGACCAGTGGAATCACACAGCCCAGGTGCTCGCCATGCTGTACAACGCCTTCCGCGGTTTGCACGCAAGGCCGCTCGGCCCGACGGATTTTCATCCGCTGGTGAAGAAGGCCGTCGCAACCACGACGCTCAAGGAACTCACTGAACTGGGGATTCTGAAATAGGCTTGGGGCGTGGGGTTTGAGGCTTGAGGGAGCCAAGCCCCAGGTCCCAAGCCCCAAGCCCGACCTATGGCAAGCCCTTCTGGTATCCGAGCCGGACAAGCGTTCGTCGAGCTGTTCGCCGACGACAGCCGCCTGGTTCGCGGCTTGAAGGCCGCTTCGAAGCGGCTGAAGGCTTGGGGCCAGAGCGTCACGGCGGCCGGCCAGAGAATGCTCTCTGCCGGGATGGCGGCCGTGGGGGGCTTGCTCGGGGCCTCCGGCCTGTTCGCCTCGATGGGCGATCGCGTGGCCAAGGCCAGCCAGCGGACCGGCATCGGTGTGGAGCGGCTTTCGGAACTGGCCTACGCGGCCGAGCAGTCCGGGGCCGACCTGGCGACGCTCGAGGCCGGACTGCGCCGGATGCAGAAGACCATTGCGGAAGCGGCGGGTGGTTCCGAGTCGGCCCAAGAGGCCCTGGCCAATCTCGGCATGTCGATCCAGCAACTGGCAGGTCTCTCTCCGGATCGGCAATTCATGCTCATCGCCGACCGGCTCGCGAAAATCGCCAATCCCACCGAGCGTGCTGCGGCTGCGATGGAGCTCTTCGGCCGCTCGGGCACGCAACTGTTGCCGATGATCGCCAATGGGGCGGCGGGTCTAGAGGCGTTGGCCGAGCGGGCCCGGCAATTGGGCCTGGTTATGGCCACCGAGGACGCAGAAGCCGCAGTGGTATTCGGCGACCTAGTGTCCGACCTCTGGAAGACCGTCAAGATGGGGGTTTTCGTCATCGGGTCGGCCTTGGCGCCGGTGCTTACGGACTTCGTCCAGCGGGCGCTTGGGGTGATCAGGAGCATTACGGATTGGATCAAAGCGAACAAGGCTGTCGTCGTCACGATTTTCAAGGTAGCCGCGGCCGTCACAGCCGGCGGGGCGGCGCTGATCGCACTTGGTGGCGTTCTGTCTGCCCTCGGTTTCGCCTTTGGCACGCTAGCGAGCATCGTCACCGTCGTGGGGACGGCTTTGGGCGTGATCGGCACCGTCCTGGGTGCGATCCTCTCGCCCGTGGGACTGGTGATCGCGGCCCTGGCCTCCTTAGGCGGGTACCTGCTCTACGTCTCCGGCGTGGGCCAACAGGCCCTGGCGTGGCTGGGCCAGCAGTTCGCCGCGCTGCGGGATACGGCGCTTGCGGCCTGGAAGGGCATCTCCGATGCGCTGGCCGCCGGCGACATCGGCCTGGCCGCGAGGATTCTCTGGCTCACCTTGAAGATGGAGTGGCAGAAGGGCATCGCGTGGCTTACGGACAAGTGGATCGGCTTCAAAGAGGCCTTCACGGCCGTGGCCACCGAGGCGGTCTACGGCACGGCCAAGATTCTCACCTCGGCCTGGGCCGGCCTCCAGACCGCCTGGGTCGAGACCGTGGCGTTTATGTCCAAGGCGTGGACCACGTTTACCCATCATCTGGTCACCGGGTGGCGAACGGCCCAGAACTGGATCGCCAAGAAGTTCGTGCAATTGATGGCGATGTTCGACGATTCGGTGGACGCCGAAGCCGCCATGCGGATTCTCGATGAGGATTTCACACGGGAGCAGCGCCAGCGGGATCAGTCTACCCAGCAGCAGCTCCGCGACATCGAAACGACCCGGCAGGCCAAACGCCAGGCGATCGACCAGGAAGAGCGCGGCACGCTCGATGCCCTGGAAGAGGAGCGCCAGCGACGGCACGTCGAGCGCCGGCGGCAATACGACGCGGACCTCCAGGCGGCCGAGGATGCGGTTGCCGAGGCCAAGCGCCAGTGGCAAGAGGCCCTCGACGAGGCGGCCCGCAAGCGGGCAGAGATCAAAGAGACATCCATCCCTGAACGCGTCAAGGGCGTCGGAGACCTGGAAGCCTTCGACTTCGAGGGGCTGGCCCAGCGGTCGATCAGCGTGACCGGGACCTTCAACCCCTTGGCCGCGGCCGGCCTGGGCACCGGCGGTCCCCTGGAGCGTGCCGCCCGGGCAGGCGAGGAGACGGCCAAGAACACCCGCAAGCTCGTCCAGCAGGCCCAGCACGGCAACTTGGTATTCGCCTGATCGGAGGATTCGCTGCGGATGCCGATCGCCATCCACGAGAAATGGGAAAGCCGCCAATCGACCGAAGGCGAAAGCCCGTCGGTCGACCTTGTCTATATTGTCCGCGGCACCGATAGCGACCTGGCGGCCAAGGCGGCCCTGGCGGCGGCCTCACCGGTGCTCTATGACGGCCTGGTACGCCAGAGCCTGCACATCGAGCGGATCGCCGAGGACATCTGGGAAGGCACTGTCCGCTACGGCGAGCTGAAGCTGCCCGAGACCGGAGAATCCACCTACCAGTTCGACACCGGCGGCGGCACCCAGCACATCACCCAAAGCCTCCAGACGGTCGGCCGCTACGCTCCGCCTGGCAAGACCGCCCCGGATTTCCAAGGTGCCATCGGCGTTACCCACGACAACGTCGAGGGCGTCGACATCACCGTGCCGGTCTACAACTTCTCCGAGACGCACTACATCGCCTCGGGCCTGGTGACGCCCGGCTACAAGGCCACCCTTTTCTTTCTGACTGGCAAGGTGAACGGCGCCGCCTTTCGCGGTTTCGCCGCCGGCGAGGTGCTGTTTCTGGGGGCGTCGGGCTCCAAGCGTGGCCAGGACGACTGGGAGATCACCTTCCGCTTCGCCGCAAGCCCCAACGTCATTGGCTTGGTGATCGGCAATATCACAGGCATTAGCAAGCGGGGGTGGGAATACCTCTGGGTCCGCTACGCGGATGATGAAGACGCCGCGGCCAAGGTGCTGGTCAAGAAGCCGATCGCCGCCTACGTCGAGCAGGTCTACCAGTACGGGGATTTCTCGGGCCTGGGCATCGGGACTTAAAAAGGCGGGAGACTGAAGGCTGAAGGCTGTAGGGTTGCCATGGGAAACCCCTTCAAGAAAGTCCGGCCGGGTCAGAAGTTGGAAATCCCCGCCGAGGCATACAACGCCTTCGTCGATGCTGCGATGGCCCAGCGGATGCGGCGGCACGACCTGGAAGCCGGGAAAGAAGGTGGCCCTCCGGCTGTGCTCGTGCGGAACGAAACGGGGCAGACTGTGGCACGATTCTCCGTGGTGGGGCTGGACGACCCCATCATTCTGCCCAGCCAAAACGAGGCCGAATTCGCCCGCCAGACGGCCCTCCGGGCACAGATTCCCGACCCCGGGGTTCATGGGCCAGGACGGTTGGCCGTGGTGACGGAACCCCTCCCTGCGGGCCAACTCGGCCGCGCGGTCCTGCACGGCGTAGTGCCTGCCAAGATCGAGTGTCAACATTCGGCTCACCCCCGGGTGTGGATCAAGCCCAGCGAGCAAACGGGCGATGCGTTTACACTCTACTCGGGATTCGTGGGGTGGCCGGTTTGTTGGTGGCCACAAACTGGGTCGTCGCTCGGTTTGGTGCTTGCCGGCAACTTCGCTGGTCTCGTACGGTTCGCCCTGAGTGAAACGTTGGCCTATTATGCCAGCGCGGCGGCGGAAGTCGTAGACAGTGCCGGCCAACCGCTGGGGACCACGATTACGGTCCATGATGCCTTGGGCATCTTCACTGGGCCCGCGAACACCCGGGGTTATGCTACCTGGACCGAAGATGCCGGCCGATGGGAAATCATCCAACTGCAATGCGTCGAGTGACACGATGGGATGGCATCCGCAACCATGCTGCGAACACCCTGTGGCCTGCGGGCTGTGCGACCCCGTGGTTGCGTCGCGGTGCCTCGTAGTCGAAATTTCCGGGATCATCCCCTGGCCTACCGGCTACGGTTATTGCCCCTCGGCGTGCGGCACGGCGATCTGCGATCGCCTCAACGGCAAATTTCACCTGTCGAACTACTTGCCGCCGTCGCCGGACAACGGCAATCGTTGCGTGTGGTTTGGCCCGCTGCCGCATGCGGCCTGCGACGATTGCGAACCGCTATACCTCTGGGTGGCCATTGGCGGACTGAATGATTGCCGCGCCGAAGGCGCCACCGCGATGTGCGCCATCGAGCTGCGCGTGACGCGCGAGCCCCGATTCGACGCCCCCTGGCGGGCTTATACCTTCTGCGCGTGGGACACAGGCTACGCTTGCGACCATCCAGATCACCACCTTTGCGCCGCCCTTCAGAGCCCCAATGGGGCGGAGATCGCCGACCTTGGGTGCCTTTGGCCCGACCAGCGCAACCTATGGTTCTGCCAGACCGGCGCAGGCGGCGGCGTTTGGGATTGCCCCTGGGGTCGCGGCGGCACGGAGCCGCTGGGGCGGCTGAAGCTCCGCATGGCCCAATGCTGCACCGGCGAGCCCCAGCGGACGTGCTGTTGCGACGGACCAATCGAGCAAGAAATCCGCAGTCTCCGCTGGCACATGGAAGACCTGCCGGAGCCGTACGCATGCGACAACCACCGCCGCATCGTCACCCCCCTGGAATGGCACAGCGAGGGCCGGCTGCCCCGAGAATGCCTCGGCCCTGAGTACCGCCAGTGCGTGCCCTGGCAGCCGGCGAGCACTGTGCGGCTCTATCCGCCCGGGCGCATCCTGGAGGTGACCTACCACCAGGCCCTCTATCGCGCGGCGTGGGATGGGCGTTGCCCGTCCGTGGCGGGCAAGACATTGACCTACGTCAGCGGTGCCCCGCCAGGATCAGGACTGGAACAAGCCAGGGCGGTCGTCGACAGCGTATCGCCCAACGCTGAGCCGCCCAGTCGCGGCGGCCCATGGTGCATGTACTGCACGGGCTGTGCACCGGACGAGCTGTATGTGACGCTCAGCGACTTGCCGGTCCTCCAACTCGGCAATACGGTCCTGGACCTGCGGCCGCTGGAAGGCACATGGGTGGTATCGCGCGACGACCAGGTGCCCAGCCAGCATGCCACCGGCGTTCGGTGCTGCGAGTGGGATGCCAAGATCGCCCGGGCCCGCACCATGCTCGGCGACTGGGCAGTGCACTACACCGAGGAGCGTGATTGGGACCTGTACCTGGTCGTCCAGCGTTTGGGCGGCCAAGGCAGCGAGCGATGTGCGTGCTGGATGGTCCACCTGCTCCAGCTGTTGGAAGATGATTGCGCCCCCGAGCCCGGCGAGCCCACCGGGACATGGTGGGCCCGAGACCCCACTTTCTGGAACCCGCCCTACGGCCTCTTGTGCGTCCGCTCTGGCACCCATTGGCCACGGGGCGGCCCGGAGAACTGCATGTCCGTGGCCCTCTCGGGCTCGCTGCGGTGCAAGGCCGTCGCGCAGTGGCCCGGCGGGCCATCCGCCGAAGGCACCGGCCAAGTCAGCATTTCCGTATGAGTACGTACTGCCATTGGCAACCCGACGGCAAAGGCCGCTACTATTGCCCGGCGTGCGACCCGCACGGTTTTCGGCCCGTGGGCCGGAGTGACGTCAGACGGCTGTGCGGCCCCATGCCGCCCAAGACTACTCCTGGGCCGCTGCCCGCGATGCCCCGGCCGCCCCACGGGCCCGGCCAAGAACTCAAGCGGATTCTCGCGTGGTTCGGCATTCACGACCAGGCCGGCTGCGGCTGCCAAGAGTTCGCCACGCTCATGGACTTCTGGGGGCCCGAAGGATGCGAGCAGCATTTCCAGGAGATCGTGGACCGCCTGCTCGGCCAGGCCGCCAAACGCCCCCTACTGCGCCACCTGCCCCGCAAGGCCGCCGAAGTCGTCGTGCGCATGGCCATCCGTGCCGCCAAGCGCAAGGCAGCCCACTTGCGACGCCAGCGGGTCGTCAGCGGCGTCACCCTGCCCGAAACCCTGTACATCACCACGGCTCAGCTCATGCAGGATGCTCTCGCCTTGGCAGGGCACCTGCCGCCGGACGCCAACGGGATCGTGGCGATCGCGCGGAGCGGCCTGCTGCCGGCGACCCTCTGGGCCACCGTGCTGCATCTGCCCCTGTGGTGTACGGGGCCTGAGGGGCAGATTCTGCCCCTGGCCGGCGGCATACGCACCCAGGACCAGCCCCCCGAGTGGCGACAGCCCCGACATCTGCTCTTGGTAGACGACACCGCCTGGAGCGGCCATGCCATGCGAACCTGGTCGCCCCGGGTGCAGCAGGCGTTTCCTGGGGCGGCTGTGACCCGTGCCGCGGTCTACTCCCACCCCAACGGCTTGGCGTCGCTGGACCTCTGCTGGGCCCTTTATGAAGGCCCGCACTATCTTGAGTGGAACTGGCTCAACAGCGGCCACGCGGAACGCTTGGCCACGGACCTGGATGGCATCCTCTGCGAGGAGCGGACCGGCCGGCCTATGCAGATGCCCAGGCGTCGCCCCGTGCTGGCCATCGTCACCGCCCGGCCGGAGCACCAGCGGTCGGCCACCGAGGCCTGGCTGGCGCGCTATGGGGCCGTGTACCGCCGGCTGGTGATGGGCCCCTGGCAGAAAATCCCCACCGACGCCGCGACCATCGGACGCTGGAAGGCCAAACAGTGCCAGGTGGTCGGGGCACAACTGTTCGTCGAAAGCGACCCCTCCCAGGCAGCCGTGATCCACGCGGCCACAGGCATCCCCGTGCTCTGCCCAGCGTTGGGCCACCTCCTTGCCTAGCCACCTGTCGTGCTTCGCCCCAAAGCCCACTAGGTCGGACAACCAGAGGTCCCCCGCGTTTTGCCCGTGTCGCCCGGGCGGCCTTCCGCCTTATGACGGCTTGCCTTCCTGCGGATCGGGAAAATGCAGCACGAAGCTGGCCACCCGCGGCCGTTCCATCCCCGCATCCTCCCACCCGAACGCATAGCTGCCAATGTGCCACAGCCGCACCGTCGTATCCGCCATGATGCGAAAACCGCACTGCCGTGCCCGCTGGCAAAACGCATAATCCTCGGCCAAATACCAGTGCCCGTCCTCATGGGCATGGGCCATGGGCTGGAAAAACGGCACCATCGCCGATGCGAACCGCTCGTTGCACACCGGCAGCCGCAACCTCTGCTGCATCCGCTCGTACACCCGCCGGTGTACCAGCATGAACCCCGTCGCCCCATACAAGAGTTCCACCAACCCGCCCCCTTCGCCGAAAACCATCTCGTGCGTGCCCGGCAAAATGTGGCAGGCCAGCGCCCGCTTGCCCTTCTGCGGGTAGATGCCGCAGACGATCGGCAGCCGGTGCGAGCGCAGCCGCTCCACGGCATCAGGGTGAAAATCGATGTCGGCGTCGATCCACATCGTCTCCTCGAACCCGGCCCGCAGGGCGTCGGTAGCCATCTGGTTCCGCCCCTGGTCGATGGCCGCATAGCCCCCCACACGCCACACCGCATACCCACGCCGCTCCAGTTCTTTCAATGCCCGCTCGCAGTGCGGCAGAATCTGCCCGGCAAAGGGCACCAGGATCACGCACCGCCTGGGGTCCAAGGGGGCCCACGACGCACGAAGAAACGCCCCCGGCCCAGGCCGCTGGGGCACCTTGTTGACCCGCAGGCCTACGCTGAGCACCTGCCGCTCGGGCGGAATGCCCGCAAACGCCAGTAGTTCCCGCAGGCCTTCCGGCGTATTGAGCGCCCAATCCGTATCGAACACCCGCATCTGCTCGGGATACCGGGCAACCAGTTCCTCCACCCGGCCGTAATACTCCTCCCAGTAGCGGCGGATGCCAGCCTCGCGGTCCTGGATGTCGTACTGCGGAAAGATGCGGGTCCACACGGGATCATGGTACCACCCCTCGGCCGGCTCCGCGGCCCAGTGGTTGGTGGGCAACGGCTGCACCCGGTCCAGCCACTGGCAGAAGCTACGTACCACCTCTTCCCGCGGCCGTCTAAGACAAATGATGCGGATGGCCGGCTCGACCGCGATCGCATCTTCGACATACGGCAGATAGCTGGAGGCCACGTCGCCCACAATGGCCGCCTGCCGAGTGCGGCGCCAGCGGGCAAAACGATGCTCGATGACCGGCCTTGGCCGTTCCGGCCGCCAGGACAATAGCGGCGGCTCCTCGTGCGAAACCATCACGCCCGGCTGCCGGCTCAAGACCCGGGCCAGCGACAGCGTCCCGCAGCGTCCACTGCCCATGCCCAAGACAATCGCTTGCTGCATAGCCCTCTCCTCCGGCACGACATGCCCGAGCCCAAGGACACTCCAAAATAAGCCGCACTCCCCTATGTCGTACCGTAGTGCCCCTCCTCCTTGCCTAAGCACAGCGTGAGCCAATCAGAAACGTAGACGCTCGCCGACACTTTTGAAACGTCAGCTCGTGGATTTAGGCCGCTTGGCGTTCAGCTCAGTCTGAACACAATCCACGATATCGGAAAACCACTTCTTCAAGCACGCAAGCGAACAAAACTCGATATCCAGTTGCCCCCTGGAATACCGTCTGCTATCGCGTAGCCCGCAGAATCTTTCATTTCCGGATCCGTGCCGTGGTACCCAACGTGACAAAACCCTTCTAATAGGTCATCCCTCAGCCCCGCCTTCTCAAGAACGAACAGGTCCACCACGGCGCCGAAGGAAAAGTACGCAAACCCCCCGGCGATCGGCTTGAAGCAGACAGGACATGTGGGAGGCGGGACTCCAGATGTCGATGAACCTTGGTTGCGAATATTATCTGCCTGCATGACAGATTACCAATCCGTAATCCAGTTCCAGGCTGCCCTTCCTGCCTCAGATATTGCGTGTGCCGCCGAGTACATTCCCGCGCCAAGGTGTTCGTGGATAGTCTGGCGCCCTATTTGGATGCTGCCAATCGCATATCCTACGGCGTATCCCCCGGCGCCTGCCGCGATCACCGAACCGCCGACTGCGGTGGCACCGCTCAAACCGCTAATGGTCGCGCCTCCGGCAGTGTTACTCTTGCCAGCCAAGGCCGCGCCTCCCAACACCGCACCTCCTACTATTGCAGACTCGCCCATCGCGATCGCCGCCTGCGTTGCCACCCCCTTGTTATGTCCCACCACGCCCGACATCCCACCCCGCTCCGCCGCCTGAACCACTTCCGGCGTCTCTAGCACCACGACTGCGGCCAAGCCGAGTAAGCCGGCCGCCCGAAGCCTAGCGCGAAGCTGCCGAAGGACCTTCTTTCCGATATTCCGTCCCGTGGGTGTCGACCCATAAAAGACCTCGCCGGTCTCAAGGTTAACTTTATACGGGCTGTTAGCAGAGCCGACGTGGGCGTGAGGTTGCGAAGGAAAGGGGTCCTTGTCGTATCGATGTACGTAGAATACGTAACCCCCAAGCTTAATCTCAAGCAGACCTGTTCGGTCAGCGTACCGCTGCGGCCGGTTGCCGACGTAGCGGTACAGGTTGGCGTCGCCGGCGGAGAAGCCCAGTGGGTCGGGCGAGAGCCAGCGGGCCACAACCGGATCGTACCAGCGGTTGAGGTTGTTCTGTAGGCCGCTGGCCGCGTCGAAGGGCCGGCCGGTGAAGGCAAAAAGCGTACTGGCCCCGGGGTTGGTCTCGGAAAGCAGGCGGCCGAAGGCGTCGTACACCAAGTGGTTGACCACGGCCGTCTGGCCGGTCTGCGGGTCGGACTGGGCCAGGTCGCGGACCGTGCCCAGGTGGTCGGTCAAGGGCCAAAGCACTTCGCCCGGCCGGCCCAGGTCGTAGCCGGCCTGTTGGCCAGCTTGCGAACCCTCACCCTGGCCCTCTCCCAGGGGGAGAGGGTACACGCCTTCGTCGGGCAGTATCTGGTCCACGGCCGGCCCCCACAAGTACCGATGACTCTGGTCCGCGCCCGTCACGCGGCCGGAGCCCTCCCGGTCGAACTGCACCACAATCTGGTTTCCATCATAGCCAAACACCCGCGTGTGGTCCACCGTGCCGTCGCCATCGCGGTCCACGGTCTGGCCAATCCAGCGGTTCTCGGCGTCGTAAAAGTTGGCAACCACCTGCCTAGCCGGGCCGTCCTCGGTGGCATACTCGGCAATTCCCACCAGGCGATTGCGCCCATCCCAGGTGTAGCGGGTGATCTGGCTCCGCTCGCCGGCATCGATCTGGCCATCGGCGTCCGCGTCGGTCCACAGGTACCGCAGCGTGCGGTTTCCGTTGGCATCGTACTCGTACCAGTACGTCCCATCGGACACAAGTCGGTTGCCGGCGCCCACCACGTACACGCTGGTGGAAGCCCCCACCGCGACGGCCGTCCGATTGCCGTTCGCATCGTACCAATAAAACTCGTCGTCCTGGTCGCCGGAATACTCGGCCGCGAGCAACTGGCCGGCGGGATCATACGTGTATATCACCGTGCCGTCGCCTTCCTCGCACTACAACCCTGGCAGCTCCTCCTCGTAGGTCCTTTGCTTGGAAAGAGCGTACCTCGCCTCGCACAGATAAAACCCAGCCAGGTCTGCACCTCCGTCCTCCGTCAGATTCGTCCCTTTGAAGACCAGTGGCAGGATTCCCTCGTCAATCGCGTGCAAGAGACTATAAATCGCGTCATCGACGCTGTCCGCAATAATCATCCGGACCAGCTCGTCCAGGTCCCCCGCCTGCCTGGCCTTTTCCCATCGCTTTGCGACGAAGCCCTTGTGTTCCCGATCCAGTTGTCTCCACGTGATATCAGAAGCTTCGATAGCCTCGTCTCGCACGTGAGAAATAAGAATCGCGATAAACTCCTTTGTTGCTTCGTTCATTGGTTGGCACCTCCCCAGGGAATGTGTGTCGGTTTGGAAATCCCGGCCTGCCTTAATGCTTCGATAGCCTGCTTCACCGTTGCCTCTGCCATCTCGTGAGGCATCCCAGCGGCTACAAGCGCCTTGGTTTCAATGTCCTGCACCACGTCCCACGTCAATTCCCGCCCAGTCTTCGAGAGCTCCTGATAGAGTTTTCGTTGTGACTGCGTGATATCCCCATGCCTTATTCCCAGCTTCTTCAGCTCGTCATTCGGTATTGCCAGGGCCTTATTGACATCGTAGCCGGGGGCCCCTTCGAACGCCTTCCTGGCAGGAACATGATGGCCGCCCCCTGGCCCGCCGTAGGGACGCAGTTCGGCGGCCCCCTTCAAGCCACGCTTGGCAGCTTCAGTTGCCTCGTCCCCATATTTTGCCGCGTACCGGCCAATCTTGCCACCCTTGCCGATGGCATCGCCCCACATGGGAATCATCGACGCCGCCGAGAGCCCTGCCCCTGTCCAGTCCCCGCGGGCAGCGGAAATGCCCGCGTTCAATGCGTCGAACGGCTCGCCTGCCCCCGGGATGCACCCAGCTGCATCCAGCCCAGCCTGGTAATAGTCGAGATTCTGGCTGAAGTAGTGGCCATAAAGACTGAAAATCTCTCGCGCTCCAGCCCAAAGGCCCCCCAGCCCGCCGCCATTAGCTGAAGCTTGGCCGAAAGCCGTCCCCCTCCCACTTGGTCCTGCCAGGCTGTACAACGATGGGCCAGCCTCTCGAGTCTCGCAGTCCGTCGTTTCTCGAGAAGAGCACTGGGGAGACTCTTTCACCAAGGAGTGGCGAACCCCACTGGCCCGGCTAGCTGATTGGAGCGTGGGCACAGGCGACCGCAACCGCTGCGAGAGGTCCGGGTTGCTAAGGACTCTGGGATTTGCGCCATCGGATTGCGCGGCAGACAGGTACTCCTGCTCGCTATACGCATACGGGAAGAAGCCGCTGTCGCTGCCGGAGCTCTCATAGAAGACGTCGCCGACGTAGGCGACGTAATCCTCCTCGCCGGAGCCGCCGCCATAGTCCCGGCCGTAGTAGCGGGCCTCGGAAAATCCGGGGTAGCTCACGGTGTCGTCGTAGGAATTGCCCCACGGGCCGCCCCAACTGCTGCTGGACGAATAGCCGCCCCCGCTCCCCTCGGGGACAAAATGCGTCCACCAGCCGCTTTCGGAACCGTTTTCCAGGCCGGTGACGTGGTTGCTGACCGAACTGCTCACCGCACCGTCCCCCTGGCCCTGCCAGGTGTCGTCTTTACTAGTGGTGCGTTCCAGGGTTCGCGGGCGATTACCTCCCCTTTCGGAACGCCGGTGGCCCAGTAGCCATCGCGGTGGCGGTATCTGCCCCCCCTCACGAACAACGTCAACCAGCGGTTTGCCTGTGCGGCCAGAATAGCCGAATAGCTATTGTGCGCAGAGCATGCGTTTCCTCATCAATCTCCATAGTACGTATCAACTGACCGGCTAGCCGGGCCGCCGCTATGTGGATAGTCAACCCCTCGTGCGTAGCAATGGACAGGCCCGCGTCCGCGTGAGGGCGTAGGTCGCCAATTGAAAAGCGGCCTGTTCGCATTGCCCCTGTGTGGTATCTATACTCAACGGATGTCACTTCAGAAAAAAGAAGTCTCCATTTCCGAAAAGGCGTTATTCGCCGGTAAAGAAAGGGGGCAATCCTCTCATACCGTGAGATACTATTGTCCGGCAAGAGAAGCAGTATCTCACACCGTTTTTGCGACGGGTCAAACGTGACCGAATCGAGGGGCATTAGGGCATCCAGGATATAATCCCTTGCTATGGAAAGCGACGCCTCATTCTCAATTTGTACTACGATCGTATCGTGCGAACACATGTTGGCATTTGTTACGAAAGTCATTCCCACGGCCAATGTCGCCATCCGAGTGGCGGCGAATCGATGTGGGGAACCTTGGCGCCGCCGGGGCGAATGGCGTGGTAATCAAACCGTATCAGAGGAGGCTTACCCGCAGGACGAATCTGGAAGATACCACCACTGCCCATGCGCCCGCCAACGGACGCTCCTTCGACCAAAATGGTTGTCCCCGTCGCAGCTTGGTAGACGGCTACCCCGCCTGCTGCAGCGTCGGCCACCGCGGCTCCGGCAAGCGAAACCTGTGAACCAAGCAAGACTTTGTCGCGGATCTGCAACTCGCGTTCTGACGCGCGGATGGCACTGGCCTGCTCCCAGTTGAACTTCCGGCCCAGGGCCTGTTCGATCCTCGCCCGCTCTTCGGCCGTAAACTGGTCCAGCCGTGTGTGCGCCGTACCGAACGTCTGGTTCAATTGGCGAACCAGTTCTATCTCTTGATCGACCGCTTCACTCCAATCAATCCCCCAACCGAACCATGTGAACGGGTTCCACCACCGCCACTCCGGTAGGCGTTGCGCACCGCCGCCAGCCGCCTCGCCCTGAACCCGAACCTGACCCCCTTGTGCTCGCCCAACCGTCTCGTTGGCGGCCATGGCAGAAATGCCATTCTTGCCGCTGCCGCCCTCAGTGCCGAAATAGTATTGGTGCTCCTGTTGCAGAACGGACACCCTTTCAGTCCCGGGTACCCCGGCGGGCACCGATATCCCCTGTTCCTCGGTGCGGTCCCCTGCAGCCCCGGCAAATAGCAGTTGGTCCTCGCTGTACGCGAACAGGAAGAAGCCACCGTCGCTGCCGGGGTTTTCATAGAAGGCGTCGCCCACATAGGCGATGTAATCCTCTTCGCCGGAGCGGCCGCCGTAGTCCCGGGCGTAGTAGCGATAGTCGTAGAAGCCGGGATACGTCACCGTCTACATCCTCCAACATTCGCCTATGTGCGTGTGTCGTTCTCCTTGCGCTGTGGGTGAAATTCAACGTGCAGCTTACCAACGTGTAACCGAACCACGATGGGTATACAACCGATAATCGTAAGGATTTTGCTGACCGGGTCGAAGCGAATCTCGTCAATGTCGTAATAGCCTACATGCTCCGTGTCTTCGACCGCGAGTGAGTCCACGTGTCTGACCACCAACGTTGCGATGGGCGCTCGCTTTCGGCTCAAGGCAGCGACGTGCTCATAAAGAGGAATGGTGACAACTCCCCCGGAAAAACGCCCTTTCAGTGCATCAACATCGAACCAAACATCATGCACTGCGTCGACAAGAGTGCCAAGCTGGCCGGGATCCGAAACCAGCATATCGCTACCTCCATGGAAGTGGAATCCTCAGGACTCGGCCACTACGTTTCACGCCGGCTCTCCACCAGTTAATCTGAATATGTGCTAATCTGCCTAACGGCCCAAAGGAATGATGCGCGCCGTGTATCGCGACTTTGGTCGACACGCCGCTCGCTGCTACGCCACCCGCCGCCGCGTCTGCTACGCCAGCCGCCGCCAAAGACACCTGCGAACCAAGTAGTACTTTGTCGCGGATCTGCAACTCGCGTTCTGACGCGCGGATGGCACTGGCCTGCTCCCAGTTGAACTTCCGGCCCAGGGCCTGTTCGATCCTCGCCCGCTCTTCGGCCGTAAACTGGTCCAGCCGTGTGTGCGCCGTACCGAACGTCTGGTTCAATTGGCGAACCAGTTCTATCTCTTGATCGACCGCTTCACTCCAATCAATCCCCCAACCGAACCATGTGAACGGGTTCCACCACCGCCACTCCGGTAGGCCTTGCGCACCGCCGCCAGCCGCCTCGCCCTGGGCCCGAACCTGACCCCCTTGTGCTCGCCCAACCGTCTCGTTGGCGGCCATGGCAGAAATGCCATTCTTGCCGCTGCCGCCCTCAGTGCCGAAATAGTATTGGTGCTCCTGTTGCAGAACGGACACCCTTTCAGTCCCGGGTACCCCGGCGGGCACCGATATCCTCTGTTCCTCGGCGCGGTCCCCTGCAGCCCCGGCAAATAGCAGTTGGTCCTCGCTGTACGCGAACAGGAAGAAGCCACCGTCGCTGCCGGGGCTTTCATAGAAGACATCGCCCACATAGGCGATGTAATCCTCTTCGCCGGAGCCGCCGCCGTAGTCCCGGCCATAGTAGCGATAGTCGTAGAAGCCGGGATACGTAATGGTCTCGTCGTAAGAGTTGCTCAACGGGCCGCCCCAACTGCTGCTGGACGAATAGCCGCCGCCGCTCCCCTCGGCGACGAAATGCGTCCACCAGCCGCTCTCCGAGCCGCTTTCCAGGCCGGTGACGTGGTTCGTCGTCGAGCTACTCACCGCACCGTCCCCCTGGCCCTGCCAAGTCTTCGTCCACTGGTACTGATCAGGCACCCAGGTCTTCGCACACCGGTACTGATAATTGTAGTCGTCGTAGGTGCTGTTCTGGTAGGTCCCGCCGCTGGCCCAGGTCTCCTCGTACACCCACCAGTGGTCTTCCCACTGGCGGTGGTAGAGCGAGTCGGCCGAGCCCGTGGCCGAGGCCGAGCGGCTGTCGCTGCCCGTGGTGAGTTGCTCGCCCTGGTCGTTCCAAGTGATGGTGCGGCTCAAGGTTTCGCTGGCCGTGCTCTGCTGGCGGATACTGCGCACGCCATCCCAGGATTCGTCGTGGGTGCCGCCCATACTGAAATCGCCCCAGGTGGACCAGGAACTGCCGCTGCCCGAATAGTCGTAGCTCAGGCCGCGGGTGGCGGTGGCATTGCCCGATTCTTCGATCTGGGTTAGGCGCCACGGGCTGACGGCCGATCCGCTTGCCGAGCCGGTCCCAGAGCCGCTGCCTGACACAGAGCCGGGGGCCCAGAGGTAGTGGTCGGTCCGCTGGTAGGTCAGGTCCTTGGTCTGGCCTTCGGTCAGGGTGCGGGACTCGCTGCGGTTGTGGGCAGTGATGGTGCAAGACACTCTGCATTCGACACCGCCTATTCTAGGCCATGCCCGCCCGACTTGCGCGCCGGCAGTCGGCCACCTCGGCGCAGAATCTCCTGCCGAATCTGCTGGCGGATTTGCTCGGTCGCTCCGCTGAAGGGCCTGAGGACCATTTCGTCCGTCCACCACCCTTGCCATTCGATGCCGTGAAGCGTAGCGAGTTGGTACCAAGCCTCCCTTCTTCCAAATTCGTTCGCGGCGGGATCCTCAGCAACTGCCCACAACTTCTCGCAAGCGTTCTGGTCCCCGTCTTTGGCCAGACTACCGAGAAGACACAACGCCTGAAACTGAAGCTGGTTATCGCCTTCGTCACGTGGGTCGCCATCCGCGACGCGGAAGATCAAGCGGCGCAGTTGGTTGCGATGTCCGTAGACCTCACATAAAGCGTATAGTGCGCCGGCCGCCACCCAATTGTCTTTGTGGTCCAAAAGCGGATAGAGCAACTCCTCGTCGCCGTATTTGGGATTGTGGTACAGGTCGAAAACAGCCTTGTAAAGCTCTGTGGCCGTATACTGATCCCGATTCCTGATCACCTCAATGGCTCGCTGACGCACCGAATCAGTCATTCGCAGGATCCTTCGCCGATTCTATTGGGCAAGTTCGCCCAAAATTCGTTCCGCCTCGTCGAGCATCTTCGATAACTCGGACAACTCACCTTCAATGATTGCCCGCTGCTCAGGAGTGAGACTCGGATCAGTAAGGTGCCTGCGTAGGCGCAGTATTTGGTCCTTGGCGCCACGCATGGCGTTACGGGTCTCCGCCAGATGGTCGAAGGGCGTTCCGTCCGGTCTCAACTTGACCGTCTTTCCCTGTTTTTCGGCCAGCGCGGCCAGCACATGTTCCCTGCTGAGCGCGTGCTTGAAATTGTCCGCGCGGCGCACGTACTGGCCGTACTTCGTCGCAAACCGAAGGTCGCTCGCCTTCGTCGCACCGCGCACGGCCGCAGCCACCTCATCACCGTATTTTGCAAGGTACCGGCCAAGCTTGCCACCCTTGCCGATGGCATCGCCCCATACGGGAATCATCGATGCCGCGGACAGCCCCGCCCCCGTCCAGTCCCCGCGGGCAGCAGAAATGCTCGCGTTCAATGCGTCGAACGGTTCACCCACGCCAGGGATGCACCCAGCTACATCCAGCCCCGCTTGGTAATAGTCAAGCTTCTTCCCGAAGTAGTACCCGTAAAGACTGAAAAACTCTCGCGCTGCAGCCCAAAAGTCCCGCGCCTCCCCGCCATTGGCTGTGCCTTGGCCGAGGACCGTAGCTGACCCGCTGCCGCTGGACAACGATGGGGCGTTCTGCTGATTCTCGTAGTACTGACTACTTTCCCGACAAGACAGTTGGGGAGATTCTTTCAGCAAAGCCTGGCGAACTGCATTGGCCCGGCCAGCCGAGTGGAGCGTGCGCCCAGGGGACCCCAACCGCTGCGGGCGGTGTGGGCTGCTAAGGCCTTGCGAGCTCGCGCCATCCGGTTGTGTGGCAAACAGGTACTCCTGCTCGCTGTACGCAAACGGGAACAAGCCGGCGTCGGAGCCGGGATTGTCGTAGAAAGCGTCGCCCATGTAGGCGATATAATCCTCTTCGCCGGAGCCACCGTAGTCCTGGCCGTAATAGCGATAATCGTAGAAACCGCGATACGTCACCGTTTGGTCATAGGAGTGGTTCCAGCTTGTGCTCCAACTGGTACTGGACGAAGTACCGCTGCCGCTGCCAGAACCACTGCCACTGCCACTCCCGGAGCCGGGACCCGAGCCGCTGCCAGAGCTTGAACCGTTGCCCTCCGACACGGTGTGTGTCGACCAGCCGCTTTCGGAGCCGTTCTCGATGCCGGTGACGCGGTTGGTGGCCGAACTTGCCACGGTCC
Source organism: Thermopirellula anaerolimosa (assembly GCF_054657335.1). Classification (NCBI taxonomy): domain Bacteria; kingdom Pseudomonadati; phylum Planctomycetota; class Planctomycetia; order Pirellulales; family Thermoguttaceae; genus Thermopirellula; species Thermopirellula anaerolimosa. Next base: position 3,249,326 of record NZ_BAAHYX010000006.1, on the reverse strand, counting down.
CATCCCCCTGACCCTGCCAGGTCTTCGTCCAGTGGTACTGATAAGTGTAGCCGTCGTAGGTGCTGTTCTGACAGCTCCCGCCGCTGGCCCAGGTCTCGGGCCCACTCCACCAGTAATCCGCCCACTCGGAGTGGTAGAACGAGTCCGCCCGCCCACTGGCCGAGGCCGAGCGGACGTTCGTGCCGCTACTGCTGGCCTGCCCAGAGGCGTTAAAGGTGATCGTGCGGTTGAGACTTTCGGTGGAATGGCTCTCGTGGTGGATGGAGCGAACGCCGTACCATGAGTCGTCGTGGGTGCCCCCCATGCCCGAATCGCTCTACTGGTCCAAAGCAACATGCCCATCACCCTGGACCACTTGGCAACTGCACAAGAGGCCTTGGGCACAGTATCACCAGCGTGGCTCCTTTATCTTTCCGGCCCTGGCCTGGTGACCGCCGACTCCGCTTCAAGTTCAACGAGGGCGGAGGATAGGCGAGCCACTGCCCGCTTGGCACTCCCAGTCTGCTGAAGGGTTTGGTTGTGAACCCGCAACGCATCGTAGACCTTCGCCTCCTGCCGCTCCTCAAGCAGGTGCTCCATTTTGTTTAGACTAAACTGATACATGCCCGTCACGAGATTGTAGGTGTAAATCACACCTATCAGCCAACTAAGGAGCAGGAATACGTTGGCGATGGCAAGGGCCAGACGCACCCACCGCCGCCAGCGGAACTCGGCAATTAACCAGAGGATAAGCAGAATGATGGGCAAAACCGCGAGCGCCACAAAACAAGGAACGGTCGATTGCATTGTCTCAACCAGCCTCCGCGTGGCTACCAGTTCAAATAGCGAGCGCGCTAGTACTGCGTAGAGCGCTTGTGATGTTACGGGCGCCAAGGCGTCACGTACCAAGGTACATCTCCGGGTGTGAAGGCGTGATTCCACCAGCCATCGTCAAGGTAGAACACGCTTCCATCCGGAAGCGTGACTTCAATTGCGTTATGCCCCAGGAACCAGTCAGTAAAGGGAATCCCTACACCGATTTGCCATTTCCGGTACTCCCAGGCGGCCACCCTGAGTTTGAGGTAATGGGTCTTACCGACTTTGTCGATTACCTCAAGTGCCCAATTGCCGCAGTCGTTCCGACGCCTTCCCATCTGGGATGGATGCCTTATCGCAGTCGAAATCAATCGCTCGAGTTCAGCCATAGCGTCGGCCTGTTGCGATGGTGTTAGATTGGCCGTTGCCGCTCTGAGCGCAGCCTGCATCTTGTCCAATACTCGATTGGCCCGGTCGACTTCCCAACGTTTGATTTGATCGCCCATGTATCCGATCCCCTGGTAGCCAATGGGGTTGGGCGCGGGGTAGGGGAAGTAGCGGGGGCCTGGCGGCACCGGGGCTGGAGGGTCGGTCCCTTCTGAAATCGCAGCCCGAGATTGGCCGGCCGTTTGCCCAGCGGATTCCGACAGTGCGAATTCCGCTGAGCCAAGCACCGCTGCGTGCGAACCGCGGGCATAAGCGTATGCGGACTGCTTGTCTCCTGGACGTATGCGAAGCGCCGTTTCCTCATCGCTGTAGCCGAAGGGGAACATGCCGCCGCTGGCGCCGGGGGAAGAGCCGACGGTGAAAGCGTCGCCCACATAGGCGATATAATCCTCTTCGCCGGAGCCACCGCCGTAGTCCCGGCCATAGTAGCGGTAGTCATAAAAGCCGGGATACGTGAGCGTCTGGTCATAGGAGTGGTTCCAGCTTGTGCTCCAACTGCTGCTGGACGAAGTACCGCTGCCGCTGCCAGAACCACTTCCGGAACCACTGCCACTGCCACTGCCACTCCCGGAGCCGGGACCCGAGCCGCTGCCAGAGCTTGAACCGTTGCCCTCCGACACGGTGTGTGTCGACCAGCCGCTTTCGGTGCCGTTCTCGATGCCGGTGACGCGGTTGGTGGCCGAACTTGCCACGGTCCCATCCCCCTGACCCTGCCAGGTCTTCGTCCAGTGGTACTGATAAGTGTAGCCGTCGTAGGTGCTGTTCTGACAGCTCCCGCCGCTGGCCCAGGTCTCGGGCCCACTCCACCAGTAATCCGCCCACTCGGAGTGGTAGAACGAGTCCGCCCGCCCACTGGCCGAGGCCGAGCGGACGTTGGCGCCGCTGCTTGTGGCCTGGCCCGAGGCGCTAAAGGTGATTGTGCGGTTGAGGCTTTCGGTCGAGTGGCTTTCCTGGTGGATGGAGCGGACGGCGTACCACGAGCCGCTGGAGGAGCCGCCTTCGGTCGCGTTGCCCCACTGGACCTGGGAGCTGCCGCTGCCGCTATAGTCGTAATCGAGCTGGCGGGTGGCGGTGCCGTTTCCCGATTCTTCGATTTGGGTCAGGCGCCAAGGGCTGCTGGCCGATCCGCTTGCGGAGCCGGAGCCCGACCCGCTGCCGCTACCCGAGCCGCTGCCGGAGCCGGACCCAGGGGCCCAGGTGTAGGTGTCGGTCCGGCCGTAGCTGAGGTCCTTGGTCTGGCTCTTGGTGACGGTGCGGGATTCAGTGCGGGTGCTGCCGTTCTCTACGTCTCCCGCCTGCACGGTGCCGCGGGTCCGGCGGGTGCCGGTATGCGCGAAGTGCTCCTCCCGCGTGGCGGTGACCGTGCCCTGCCCGGTGGTGGGCACCCAAGTCTCATCGACCAGCTCGAAATCGAGCGAGAAGTTGTAGCCTGAGCCGGTGGAGCCGTTTTCGCTGGTGGTGGCGTTGTAGCTGGTGCTAAAGCCAGAGGAGCTGGAACTGGAGGAGAACGAGCCGCTCCCGGAGTAGCTCCAGGTGGCCTGGCCGCTGGCCTGGGCGGTGGCCCCGCCGTTGACCACCCAGACGCCTTGGCCGCCAACGGCCGCCAGCGTGGTGTACGAGTAGGAGAGTTCATCCGTGATGTTTTCGGTCCTGGTGCCGCTTAGGGCATAGGTTTCGCCGTCGGTGCGGCTGTAGGGCTTGCTGCCGGAGCGGTTGAAGGTCCAGTGGCCGTTGCCGCTGGCCTGGCCGTTGCCGGTGGCCCAGTACCAATTGCCCTCGGCATCCAGCGCAGGATTGCCCGTGTAGTTGTAGTTGAACGACTCGTAGCCGCTCTCGGTGACCGTGCCGCTGTAGCCGTCGGCGGTGGTGTAAGGGCTGTTGGCCGAGAAGGAGCGGTTGCCGTTGCCGTGATCGCTCCAGGTGCCGCTGCCCGAATAGGTCCACACGCCGCCGCTGGCGGTGTCGCTGGTGGTGTAGGAGTAGAGCATGTGGTGCGCACATGCGACGCGCAACGGCTATGGCGCGGCAGCACGCAGGCCATCCCCTATTGCTGCTCTCGCTTCCCCTGCTCCTTGGGCGGTGCTGGCAATTCTTTCGGCGTAGACTCCCTCCATAGCATTCCGTCCCAACGGTAGAACGTGAAACCCTGCGGCGTTTCCTCAATTAGCCGGTCCCATTTGCCATCGGCGTCAGAATCCACATAAGTTAATCCGTGTCCAAGATTGTCTCTAAACCCATAGTGAATCTCCAGTAGCTTCGTACCGTCCGCGCTTCGTGCGAAAGTACAAAACCATTTCTTACCCTGACAAAGCAACTCGTAGTTGCGCACCACATGATCCAGCTCGCCTTTTCCCATGGGATAACGCAACTCACTGACCACCAAGTCGTTATTCGGGAGACTGCGAATCACAAATCGCCCGTCAGTGGAGGCCCCGATAAGGAACGGCTCCCTCTTCATCACGATGTGTAGGTCCTTGAACTGCGCGACGAACTCCGCGACTTCCTTGCCGTATTGCTCCTCCGCTTCCGCCACGAGATGGCTGAAGTCTGTCTTGGCCACCTCGCCCTTGGATGAACCTCGATGCATGGGGCTCCATAGCACCCCCAGCCCGACTCCGGCCAGAAAGAGCGCCACACCCCAGACTGCGAATCGCTTCATGTGTGCATCTCCGGCGTCTTCACTGCCTGGTTCCTTGCTTAGCAGCCTCGCGGGCACGCTTTTGTGCCGCCTCTGCTCGCATACGTTTGGCCCTTTCGTAGCGTTCGTTCCAGTATTTCCACTGCGGCGTTCCCTCGATTTCGCGGTCACGCCTATAGAGCATGTAGTGCTCAATATTGTCCGGCTGGAACATCTCGCCGATGGCCTGTGCACCACCCGCGATCTCACTGCTTCCGGAAGGCGCGCCGTAGCCTACGACCGACCAGAACCACTCCTTAAATCTATTCCACCAACTCTTTTCGGTGTCTGGCGCGGAAGATGAGGTGGCGCTCACGACCACCTTGTCGGATCCACGGTTCCCTAGGACGGTGTCCCCAATTCCTCCTCCTTGAGACTGTTCATTAGCAGCACTGCTCTCGCGCGGCGAACTGTTCTCTAAGACACGCGATTGCTGTTGGTTCCCACCCGGGCGCTCGTCGGACACGCCAATGGAGAGTGCCGCGAACGCAGACGGGCTAGCGCCGGACCAGACTACAGTGCCCAGCGAACTGTCCAAGACCCGCGCGGTTCGGCTACCACTTTGCGCCTGTCCGAAGAAAAGTTCCTGCTCGCCATAGGCGAACGGGAGCATGCCGGAGCCGGCGGAAGAGCCGTCGGTGAAGGCGTCGCCGAGGTAGGCGAAGTATTCTTCCGGGCTGCCCCCGCCGCCGGAATAGCCCCCGGAAGCGGCTGCGTAGTACGCCCCCGCGTAGAAGCCGGGGTAGGTGACTGTCGTGTCGTACAAGGGGTTCCAGCTTGTGCTCCAACTGCTGCTGGAGGACGTGCCGCTGCCCGAGCCGCTACCCGAACCACTGCCGCTGCCTGAACCGGAGCCACTGCCCCAGGTGATGGACCAGCTCCACCAGCCGGTGGCTGTGCCGTTTTCGGCGCCAGTGACGTGGTTGGTGGCCGACTCGCTCACGTTGGGCTCGCTCTCAGGCACCCAGGTCTTCGTCCACTGGTACTGGTAATTGTAGTCATCATAGGTCGCGTTCTGCCAGGTCCCGCCGCTGGCCCAGGTCTCCGGCCCGCTCCACCAGTGGTCCTCCCACTGGGAGTCGTAGTACGAGTCGGCCTGCCCGCTGGCGGAGGCTGAGCGCACATTGCTGCCGCTGCTTGTGGCCTGGCCCGAGGCGCTAAACGTGATCGTGCGGTTGAGGCTTTCGGTTGAGTGGCTTTCCTGGTGGATGGAGCGGACGGCGTACCACGAGCCGCTGGAGGAGCCCCCTTCGGTCGCGTTGCCCCACTGGGCCTGGGAGCTGCCGCTGCCGCTATAGTCGTAATCGAGTTGCCGTGTGGCGGCGCCACTGCCCGACTCTTCGATTTGGGTCAGGCGCCACGGGCTGGCGGCCGATCCGCTGGCCGAGCCGGTCCCAGAGCCGCTTGCCGAACCGGAACCGCTTGCGGACGCCGAGCCTGGGGCCCAAAGGTACTGGTCGGTCCGCTGGTAGGTCAGGTCCTTGGTCTGGCCTTGGGTGAGGGTGCGGGACTCGGTGCGGTTGCCGCTGCCGCCTGAGTTGGTCCAGCTCACCAGCTCGTCGGTTTGCCGGGTGCCCGTGTGCGAGAAATGTTCTTCGCGGCTGGCGGTGACCGTGCCTTGCCCGGTGGTGGGCACCCAGGTCTCATCGGCCAACTCGAACAGGAGCGAGAAGTTGTAGCCTGAGCCGGTGGAGCCGTTCTCGCTGGTGGTGGCAGTGTAGGTGCTGTATCGCGCCAGAGAGCACTACCCCTGTTCGCCTCTATTCGCCTCTAACGCGATTCTTCCCTTCTCGGTAATCCTAAACCATCCACGCCATAAGTATGACACGTCCTGTGACGTGGGCGCATAAGTTCGACTCTCAGGAAGGCGCACTGAGAGCAGTCCACTCTCCACCAGAACTCGGATGCCCTCGATGATTTCCGAAAGCGGAACAGCGTCCTCCGCCTCACGCCAGTAAAACGCGTTAGGGTCAGATGGGCGATAGTTGTGAGATGAAAATGTCAAGGATATCGAGCGATAGATCTGCTCCAAATCCTCGTAATCGTCTGCGGCAGCGTTCAAAATACGCCGTTGTATCCTATCGAGAGCTGCCATAAGCTTGGCTCCTATTTCCAGAACGGCCGAAAGTGGGGAACCTCGAAAAGCGTGCCATCAGGCCTCAGCAGCGTGTGACGGACAATTTCCTCTCCAGTCTCGGCATTGCGAAGAAGCTCTTGGATGCTCCATCCACCCTTATTTCGAATGTTCGTAGATGCAACCATCTCTTTTTTCACAACCTGCCACTTCGAGGGATTGGAGGTCACGTCCTTGATAAGTTCGCCAAAGGTGCGCCCTGTACGCCCGCTGGCTGCGGCTTTGGCGGCGTCATCCGCAAAACCGCCTGCACCAGCCATCCCTATTATCTCGCCCCCGGCAATGTAGGCTGCGTCGGCGATGCGATCTCGGCCGAACCTTTTGATTTCCGATTCGGCTCGAGCTGCGGCTTCCCACTGCGAAACACCCTGCGTGAGCGAGGGAATGTCGCCTGCCCGCAAAATGCGATTGGGATCGCGCGCCTGCCGTGCCACGTCCAGCTCTTTGGCCCGGTCTAGCGCATCGTAGTAACCCGTGTAATAGTTGATAGGGGCGCGAAGAACAGGATAGGACCACGGATTCAGCCACCACCACCCGCTGCTATTCCACCAGTTGCCGTCTTCTTGGTCTGATCCTCCTTGGCCTTCGGCCATCACCACCGCTTGGCCTGACTCCTCCGCCCCAGGCCGGTCGGCGGACGGGTCTCGGCCCACAGCTTGCTCGCTTGCCACTCGGCCGCAGGCGGGCAACGGAATAGCCGACGGCATGGCACCCGGCTTGCGCGACTTCTCCGCGCCGGGAGGTTCCATCTCTCCGGTCGATTTGGCGTCCGTGCCAAGAGGCACCCCCTGCTGGCCGCCGCCTTCTGATTGGCCAAACAAGAGTTCCTCGTCGCCATACGCGAAGGGGAACAGGGTGCCGCTGGAGGAGCCCGACGACGAGCCGTCGCTGAAGGCGTCGCCCACGTAGGCGATGTAATCTTCTTCCCCCGAGCCGCCGCCGTAGTCCCGCCCGTAGTAGTGGCCCTCCCAAAAACCGGGGTACGATACCGTGGTGTCGTAGGAGTGGTCCCACGGGCTGCCCCAACTCGTGCTGGAGGAAGAGCCGCTGCCGCTCCCCTCGGGCACCGTGTGCGTCCACCAGCCGCTCTCCGAACCGTTCTCCAGGCCGGTCACGTGGTTGCTGGCCGAACTCGTCACGGCCCCATCCCCTTGGCCCTGCCAAGTCTTCGTCCACTGGTACTGGTAAGTGTAATCGTCGTAGGTCGCGTTCTGCCAGGTCCCGCCGCTGGCCCAGGTCTCCTGGCCCAGCCACCAGTGGTCTTCCCACTCGCGATGGTAGAATGCGTCGGCCGAACCCGTGGCCGAGGCCGAGCGGACGTTGCTGCCGCTGCTCACCTGCTGCCCCTGGTCGTTCCAGGTGATGGTGCGGCTGAGGGTTTCGGTGGAGTGACTCTGCTGGCGGATGGAGCGCACGCCGTACCATGAGTCGTCGTGGGTGCCCCCCATGCCCAAGTCGCCCCAGGAGGCCCAGGAGCTGCCGCTGCCGCTATAGTCGTAGCTGAGGCCGCGGGTGGCCGTGGCATTGCCCGACTCTTCGATCCGCGTCCGCTTCCAAGGGCTGGTGGAACTGGAACCGCTGGCGGAGCCGCTCCCCGAACCGCTGCCGGAGGCCGAGCCTGGGGCACAGAGGTAGTGGTCGGTCCGCTGGTAGGTCAGGTCCTTGGTCTGGCCTTGGGTGAGGGTGCGGGACTCGGTGCGGTTGCCGCTGCCGCCTGAGTTGGTCCAGCTCACCAGCTCGTCGGTTTGCCGGGTGCCGGTGTGCGAGAAATGTTCCTCGCGGCTGGCGGTGACCGTGCCGTGCCCGGTGGTGGGCACCCAGGTCTCATCGGCCAGCTCGAACTGGAGCGAGAAGTTGTAGCCGGAGCCGGTAGAGCCGTTTTCGCTGGTGGTGGCGTGGTAGGTGGTGCTCGAGCCAGAGGAACTGGAACTGGAGGAGAAGGAGCCGCTGGCGGAGTAGCTCCAGGTGGCCTGGCCGCTGGCCTGGGCGGTGGCCCCGCCGTTGACCACCCAGACGCCTTGGCCGTTGACGGCCGCCAGCGTGCTGTACGAGTAAGAGAGCTGGTCGGTGATGTTTTCGCTTTTGGTGCCGGTCACAGAATACGTTTCGCCATCGGTGCGCTCATAGGGCTTGCTGCCGGTGCGGTTGAAGGTCCAGTGACCATTGCCGCTGGCCTGGCCGTTTCCGGTGGCCCAGTACCAATTCCCCTCGCTATCCAGCGCAGGATTTCCCGTGTAGTTGTAGTTGAACGACTCGTAGCCGGTCTCGTGGACGGTACCGCTGTAGCCGTCGGCCGTGACGTAGGGAGTGTTGGCCGAAAAGGAGCGGTTGCCGTTGCCGTGGTCGTTCCAGGTGCCGAAGCCCGAGTGGACCCACACCCCGGCGGCAGCGGTGTCGGTGGTGGTATACGAGTAGCTCATGTGGTCTTCGGCGAACTCGGAGAAATCGCCGGTCACGGTGCTTAAGCCCACGTCGTACCAGTAGGAGCCGTCGGCCGAGTAGAACCAGTTGGCCAGGCCGCTGCCGCCGATGCCGCCGCTGGCGGTATCCAGGGTCCAGGCGCCCTGGTCATCCAAGACGTAGCCCAGGGTGTACTCGTACAGGTAGCCGTCGCTGCCGTTTTCGCTGACGGTGATCGAGGCGTTCCACTGGTCGCCCGACATGCCCACGGTGCCGGTACCGGTGTAGCTCGAATTGCCCTGGCCGGTGGCGGTGGCGGTGGCGGTGCCGGACTCGCTCCACTGGCCGTCGGCATAGGTGGCCGAAGTGGAGAACATGTAGGGGGCCACGTGCTCGCTGGTCATGAGGTTGAAGGTGCCGCTGATCGTGCCGGTGCCCAGGGCATAGGAGTAGTTGCCGCTGCCGGTGAAGGAGGAGTGGAACTCTCCCAGGCCGGAGGCACCGCCGGAGCCGCCCGTGGCTTGCCAGGTGCCTTGGGCGTCAAGGTCCAGGTCGAGGCCGTAGGACCAGGAGGCATCCTGGCTGCCGCTACTTAAAAGATTGCCAGTGAGGGTCCAGCCTTCGCCGGCCAAGGCCAGGGTGCCGCTTTCGGAATAGGAGAAGTGGTTGCTGCCGCTGGAGGTGGCCTGGGCAGTGCCCGAGGTGGTCCATTGGCCTTGGGCGTAGGTGCCGGTAAGGTCGAAGTCGTAGGAGAAGGTATCGGTGGTGCTGTCGGTGAAATTGCCGTTTATGGAAACGCCATCGCCGCCGTAGGAATATGAGCCCTCCCAGGTGGAGGACCATTGGTGGCTACCGCTTCCCGAGGCGCTAGCTGTGGTGGGCTGCCAGCCACCTTGGGTATCGAGGACCAATTGGGTGACGGCGGTATACGAAGAATGGTCGCTACCGTTTTCGGAGATGGTGCCGCTATAGTTCCAGCTATAACCGGAACCGCTACCGGAGGCACTGGCTTGGCCGGAAGTGGCAAAGCTTCCCGACCCGCTGTAGGTGACGGTTGCCGAACCGGTTTGGGTGAGCGAGGCGGTGCCGCTTTCGGTCCACCCGCCGCCGGAGTTGCTGGCATTTACGGAATACTGGTAGGAAAACCCGTCCGCGCCGGAGGCGGAGAAGCTGCCGTGGGTCGAGCCTCCGTCGAAGCTGAACGCGTAGGCGCCGCTGGCCGAGTAGCTCCACGTGGCCGAGCCGCTGCCGGAAAGAGTGCCCGTGGTGGCTTGCCAAGTGCCTTCGGGAGCGAGGCTGAACTGCGTGGTGCCTTGGTAGGAGGAAGTCTGCGTGGCCGTCTCGCTCAAGGAACCACTGTAACTCCATTGGAAGTCGAAGGGCACGCTGCTGCCGCTGCCCGAGGAGGACGTCGAGCCGCTGCCCGAGGCAGCATAGGTGCCCGTACCGGTGTGGGAGTAGTCGGCCGAACCGTTTTCGTGGAGCGTGGCATTGCCGGTCTTGCTCCACTGACCGCCGGAGCCCGAGGCAGTGATCGTGTAGTCGTATGACATGCCGTCGCTGCCGGAGGCGCTCAGGGTGCCACCCGCCGAGCCGCCCTCAAACGTATAGGAATAGGAGCCGCTGCCCGAGTAGGAGAAACTGCTCGAGCCGCTGCCCGAGGCGCTGCCCGAACCGGTGCCGGCGGCCAGGTCGGTGGTGTTGCTGACCGTGTCCTCAAAGCTGGCCGACCAGTCCCACTGGTAGGTTGTCGTGTCGCTCCAGCCGCCGGAGCTGTAGGTTTGGGTCACCGAGCCGCTGGCACTGCTCGTGCCGTTGGCCGTGAAGGTGTAGCTGGTGGTCACCACCGTCCCATACTCGTCCGTGGTGCCCGAGGCGGTGAAGGTGTAGTTGTAGGTGCCCGACTCGTAAGCGGTCGATCCATCGCTGCCGGTGGTGCTCACCGTGTAGCTGGAGACGAGCGATTCGTTGTAGGTCCAGGCATTGCCGGCCCCGAAGGTGGCCGTGATGGAAAGCGTGGAGTTCTTGACGATCGTGGCCGTGTAGGTGACACCGCCCTCCTCCCAGGTTTCCTCGGTGCTGGTCGTTTCCGGGGTGGTGGAGCTGTAGTTGCCAATGTCGGCCGGAATGAAGGGCGCGGCCGGATCGACCACATAGCCGGTATGGAGCACATGGCGCGGCGGTTGGAAAAGGGGCTGTGGGAGTCCCCCGGAAGCAGACCCCGAGCCGCCGCTTGCCGACCCGGACCCGGAGGCCGAGCCGCTGCCCCCCCAACCCGAACCTGAGCCGGAACTGCTGCCGCCGTATCCCCACCCGGACCCGGAGCCGCTGGCGCTTCCGCTGCCGGAAGCAAGGGTCATGAAGCCACCGCCGGCCTGCGAGCGGGCGCGTAGCTCGGCTGCTGCGGGCTCATGGGGAAGCGGCATCGCGAGGGCGGCCGTCCGCCCCTGGGAGAATCCCGCCTCGGCCGCACCAAACCCGGTCTCGCGGCTCCGCGATGGTTTTCCGTGCCGTTCCGCTCGACCACTGGCTGTGCTCCCGGCTTGGCGGGTTCCGTCCCGGTCGAAGACAGCTACCCCGCCCGACAAGGCCCCCACGGAAATCAGACGGCCGGCCGGGTGGCCTGCGGCCACGCCCTGCCCGCCCGCCGTTGCGCCCCGCCTGGCCGACAGCCGGCCCCCCACTTGTTCCTCAACCGGCGTATCCCGCTTCAGGAAAGGACCGCCGCCGGTATGGTCCCCGGCCAGACCCACCCCGTGGCTGCCCGCAACCGCCGCGGCCGCTCCGCTTACCGGCAGTTCACGCTTCAGCGGCGAACCACCCTGCTGTTGATCCACCGCCATCCCAACCCCGCTCGTGCCGGCAAGGGAGTCATCCACCCACGCCAAACGCGCCGAGGATGAGCGCGATGGGGCGGATGTCTCGCTTGGCGACAGCAATCCGCAACGGTCGCCGCCGGCCACCAGAAGCGCTTCGGCCAACCCGTCTTCGTCCGCCACAGCATCCAGTGTGGTGGCGGAACGCGCATCCAAGAGCTGCTGCCCGGCCCCACCCCAAACCAGGTCCTCCCCCTCCGCTGCGACCAGCGTGTTCTCCCCCGCGCCGCCGTGAAGGACGTCGTCCCCCGCGCCGCCGTGAAGATAGTCGTTCCCCTCGCCCCCGACCAACACGTCGTTGCCCGGGCCGCCGTACAGACGGTCATCCCCCGGGCCGCCCACCACCAGATCATCCCCGCTGCCCCCGAGCACGTAGTCCCTGCCCTCGCCGCCGAAAACCCACACTGGCAGGCTCACCAGGGCGCTTGTGGCCACGATGTCGTCCCCCTGGTGGGTGCGGACATGGACGCTTGACACCTGGTGGGGCTTGTAAGCGTACCAGACGTCGTTCAGCCGCACCCGCACCCCGCCGGAATCGGCGACCGCCACGGCCACCTGGTCCTCCCCGGCCGTCCCATGCACGTGCAGCGTGCCGTCGGAGGCCAAAAACACCCCGCCGTCGAAGACGCGCGCCTGCTTGGACTGGGCCGGTTCGATAGCCGTCGAAGGACGCGGCTTGGCATCGGCCTCGACCTTGGCCACCAGCACGCAGTCGGCTTCCAGATCGGCAAAGGCTGCCTTGATCGCAAGGCTGTGGCCGGTGCCGGCCGCCAGATCGGCCGGCTTGCTCACCCGCGTACTGGCAACCAAGCTCTCGCTGGCCCCAGCACCGGCGGAGCGATAGATGTCCACTTCGAACGGTTGCGCATCCTCGCCCACTACGTCATAATGGACCACCCACTGGGCACCGTCCCCATAGAATCCGGTCAACAACACGTCGCCGGCCAGCATCTCGCGAGGGGCCAAGGGCTCGATCCGCAGGCTTCGGGGTTTCAGCCCGGCATGCCTTCTTGTCCGCTTTGGCGTCAAACCCAACCGCCGAAAGAAATCCGTCCACGTCCAGAAAGGCTTGTGCATACCAGCTCCCTTTCCCAGCCAGTCGGCAAGCGTGACGAGATCCTGTGGAACATAAGCCCTGGGTGGCGACGTCAGAGGTGTGCGAGCCAGCGGTTAGCGGGCACGCAGCGCGCCTCGCAGGCCCACCACTTCCGCCGCAAGCCAGGCTCCAGGCGCATCGCACCCGGGCTGTACGTCTCCCTACAGCGCGTCCCTGCATCCGCTCAAAAAAGGTTTGCACGGATCAGAATATACCGCCGGGCGCCCCCCCCCGTCAAGAACCTAGCGCGAAAGATTCCGACAAGCTAGGAATATACCTCTCTGGGGCTATGGTAATGGAATCATGAAGGATGAAGCGCGCCGTATCCGGTGGAGTCACCAACCTCGCGTTTTTACTCACAAACCTCGGTCGGCTCGGCGTACCGGGCAAACAACGCCTCGACCCCAGTGCCGCTGGCTCATTGGACGCTGGCCCCAAGCTGGTCGCGCTGCGGTATCCCAGGAAGCGTCAGTGCGAGGCGGTGCAAGTCGATGCAAAGGGCGGCAACGAGAAAAGCACCCCTCGGAGCACCCGGCCGGTTCCTGTTGGCCGCAACTCTTTACGGCAGCTACGCTTTGGGCGAACTCGTCTTGCGACTTCGGAACCGAGGGTTGGGGGTTCGAGTCCCTCCGGGCGCGCTTCCGTCCCGGCGATTTCGCTACAACGCCGCTTGAGACTTTTCCGACGCCGCAAGGCTTAACCCCTTGCGGCGTCTTGCTTTCTGACCGCAACTCTAGCCCCCGTCGCCACTTCCGTCGGTTTCCGCAACCGATGCTCTGCCGCCAAGGGGCCAAGCCGGTCATTCCCGCACGCAAAGGAATCCGTGGGCGTCGCTATGACCGAATCAAGTACAAACTCCGTAACGTAGTCGATCGCTTTTTCCACCGCATCAAGCACTATCGCCGCGTGGCCGCACGCTACGAGAAAACCGCCCCGAATTACCTCGGCTTTCTTTGCCTGGCGTCGCTGCTAACCACCATTTTGAATGTCAACAGGACCTCGATCGGCGCGTGGCGTCACGGGCGAGTGGTTCCACCACCTCGGGCTAACGCCCGAGGCTCTTCTTGTGTGGCGCAATGCAAACCCTGGAGCCGCCGGCGTGAGCCGGCGGTGTCTTAACACTACCCAGGATTCACCACCAGCTTACGCAGGTGGCTCCACGCTTTGCACCACCACCAGCTCACGCTGGTGGCTCCACATTATTTTCACACTTCCACCAGCAGCTTACGCAGGTGGCTCCACGCTTTGCACCACCACCAGCTCACGCTGGTGGCTCTAGTAGAATTCCATTTCGCGATCGTTTTCATTCATGGGAGCCTCCAGCGTAAGCTGGAGGTGTCATAACACTGCCCGGGATTCCCTGCCGGCTCATGTTTTGCCGTTCACGCAATCAACGTGGAATCGTGACCTCAAGTGTAGAGCGAAGGCGCAAGGCACCGCGCGCTCAAGAGTCTTTTGCCGCATCGCGGCGCACAGATCGCGCACCGGCACTTCACTACCGACGATCCACTGCCCAACGCCCGAGTTGCCGACCGCCTCTATCACCTCTTGGGCGAACTCGTCGATATCCGTCTTCATCGACTCGGCAAACTCCTGCGGCGACACTCCCACCGCAGATTCCATCGCGGTCTCTTCGCACTGGGAAGGGCTTTGGAAAAGAGAATTGTAATGTGAATAGACGAGTAGTTTGCCCGAACCCCGCAGACCGCGCCGATTAAAATTGGCACGCACACAACCGCCGACTTGGGCGGGCGACTGCGTGTCGTGGCGGGCCAATGCACGCGCGGAATGGCGTGCGGCAATCGGTCGGCGGGCGATCCTGACACCGTATCCACGTTTCTCTATACTAAGAATCACCGTCTTGATTGGCACAACACCGTTCCGATTGGAACAACGTTCTTACCGGAACAACCCCGTTCCGTAGCGGCGACCGCCCCGCGCGGTCGTCATCCTCCGAGCTGGTTTCAAGACTTGGAAAGCTCATGCCTGTGATGGAACCCTTCGCAATCGTCTTGGGGACCAAGAATCGTAAGAAAATGCGAGAACTGGCCGACCTGATGGGCCTGAACGGAATCGCGTGGCGATCACTGGATGAGTTTCCCGACGTTCAAGCCGTCGAGGAGAGCGGAACTTCCTTCGTCGAAAACGCCCGCCTGAAGGCTCAGGGCTACGCCAAGGCCGTCGGAAGTTGGGTCCTGGCCGAAGACAGCGGCCTGGAAGTGGACGCCCTGGGCGGCGAACCCGGCGTGCGCTCCTCTCGATTCGCGGGTGAGCCTGCCGACGACGCCCGTAACAACGCTCTCTTGCTGGAACGTCTCCGCGACGTGCCCGACGATCGACGAAACGCGCAATTCGTGTGCTTTATGGTATTGGCCGGACCCGACGGTCAATCGATCGCCGAGACGTTCGGAGTCTGCCGCGGGGTCATCCTTCGTGAATTGCGGGGAACGGGCGGCTTTGGGTACGATCCGCTGTTCGAGATTCGCGAATATCACCGCACGCTGGCGGAACTGGGAACGCTCGTCAAGAGTTGCATCAGTCACCGCGCCAGGGCGGCGCGAGCCATGGCGCCCCACTTGTTGAAACTCGCGGCAACGATGCGCGATTCGGGCGGTGGTCCGGCAGCATGAAACGTCTTGAAGCGTGAAACGAGGTCCGCCTCGCCAAGGTCGCGGATCGCCGCTCGGCGGCACAATCTTACGTCCGCCGGAACGCACGCCGGAAAACACGGGGTCCGGAAAACATGTAAACTAGGAGCGATCACTGATGAGCATGGAGAGGATTTGGGCGCCGTGGCGATTGAGCTACATTCAGTCGGCGGACCGACCGAGCGAAGAACTGCCCGTCGAACGTCTGCCGCCCGGCGGCGATCCCGCGTGCTTCCTGTGCCAAGCGGCGGCGGATCCGGAACCGCCCAAACGCTTGACGATAACTTCCGACGCCCTGACGCTGACCGTTCTCAATCGCTACCCCTACAACAACGGGCACCTGCTGGTGGCTCCTCGCCGTCACGTGGGCGACTTGACGGAAGTCACCCCTGAGGAACACCAAGCCCTGATGCTCAGCCTCAGTCGCATGGTGGCGCTGCTCCGCCGCGTCATGAATCCGGACGGGTTCAATATCGGGCTGAATCTCGGTCGCGTGGCCGGGGCGGGACTGCCGGGACACCTGCATTGGCACATCGTGCCCCGCTGGAACGGCGACACGAACTTCATGCCCGTCTTGGCCGACGTCAAAGTCATCCCTCAGTCGCTGGAGTCGCTTCGCGAACTGCTCCGCGCGAGCCTCGCCCAGGATGCGGGCCGGTAGTCCGTCGCGTTGACCGTCTCTCGACCGGAACGATAGAATAACCGCGTCTTCAGGAGTTGCTTGCTCATCCAAAGGCCATAGTCTTCTGGGGGGGGACTCGCCCGAAGGTATTTCCATTACCGATTGGCCGTGTTTTCATGGAACGTCGCAAGGTAGTGGTTGTGGGCGCCGGACCGGGTGGTCTAGCCGCCGCTATGCTCTTAGCCCGGGCTGGTATGCAAGTGACGGTCTTGGAACGCTTGCCGCACGTCGGCGGACGCAATTCCCAGGTCGCGCTGGACGGGTTTCGCTTCGATCGAGGACCGACTTTTCTGCATTACCCCTGCGCCCTTCGCGAGATTTTTTCCGCCGTGGGGCGAAGCTGGGACGAAGAAGTCCCCGTCGTGCCGCTCGATCCGCTCTATCGCCTGGTTTTGGGGAATCGCGGGACGCTGGACACGACGCCCGACGTATCTCGCATGGAAGAACAGATTCGCCGCTTCGCGCCCGGGGACGTCGGCGGGTATCATCGCTACTTGCAGAGCAATCGAGCAAAGCTGCGGGCGGCGCTGCCCTGTTTGCAACGTCCGTTCATGCGGTGGCGAGATTTCTTGGAACCTCAGGTGTTGGGGGTCCTTCCGCACCTTCGCCCCTGGGCGTCCTTGAACGCCGATCTGGGCCGTTTCTTTCGCGATCCTCTGCTGCGACTGGCGTTCACGTTCCAATCCAAGTATCTGGGGATGTCGCCCTTTCGATGCCCCAGCCTGTTTTCCATCTTGTCGTATCTGGAATACGCCTACGGGATTTTCCATCCCATCGGCGGATGCAACGCGGTTCCGCGCAAGATGGCCGCAATTGCCCAAGAATTGGGCGCGGAGATTCGCACGGGGGAGGAGGTGCAATCCTTGCAGTTCCAAGGAAGACGGGTGGTTGCGGTGCGGACCCAGGAGCGGGAGTATCCTTGCGACGCCCTAGTTCTCAACGCCGATTTCGCCGCCGCCGTGTCGCGGTTGGTGCCTAACGGCCTGCGCCGGCGCTGGAGCGATGAACAACTGTCGAAAAAGCGATTTTCTTGCTCGACCTTCATGCTCTACTTGGGGATCGAGGGGCGTCTGGACGGCCTCGCTCATCACAACATCTATGTGCCCGATCACTATTTCGAACACCTCGAGGACGTGGAGGTTCGCCACGTCTTGTCGGACGAACCGGCGTTCTACATCCAAAACGCCTGCGTGTCGGACGCCTCCTTGGCGCCTCCCGGCATGAGCACGTTGTACGTGTTGGTCCCGGTCAGCCATCAACACCCGAACATCGACTGGTCCCGCGAGCGCGACGGTTACCGGAAACGCGTACTGGGCGAAATACGCCGGGTTCTCGGCATCGACCTCGAGCCTCGGATTCGCGTGGAGCAGGTTTGGACTCCCGACGATTGGGAGGCCATGCAAATCTACAAAGGGGCCACGTTCAACCTGGCCCACAGCCTGGATCAAATGCTGATCTTTCGGCCGCACAATCGTTTCGAGGAATTGGAGGGCGTCTATCTGGTCGGGGGCGGCACTCACCCGGGCAGCGGACTGCCGACGATCTTCGAATCCTCGCGGATCGCGGCACGGTTGGTGCTGCAAGACTTCGGCGAGGACGTGAGTTTCCTGCGGCCCGCGCCCCTCAGTCCGTCGCCATACGGCCTCTGAACGGGCCGTCAGTCACGGCGGCGGAGGGCGGCGCGGCGCGTTGATTCGGCTCATTTGGAATCTTGGGGGAAAGTCATGGCGGATCAGGCAAGGGTGGGAATCATCGGCGGCGGACTCGGCGGTTTGGCCGCCGCATGCACCTTGGCGGCGCGCGGACATCGTGTGCTGCTGCTGGAACGCAATCCCTTCCTAGGCGGCAAGGCCTGCGTCCTGGAGGAGGGCGGTTATCGCTTCGACATGGGGCCTACCATCCTCACGCTCCCCTCCGTGCTTCGGCGCATTTTCGCGGAAGCGAACGTGCCCTTGGAGTCGGCTTTGGAGTTGATCGAATTAGACCCGCAATGGCGGTGCTTTTTCGAGGACGGCACTCGCCTGGACCTGGTGAGCGATGTGGAGCGGATGGCGGATCGCTTGGACGAATTCAGCGGCGGAGACATCGGGCGAGGTTACCAAAATTTCATCGAACTGTCGCGACGCTTGCACGACATTTCCGAGCGGTATTTCTTCTGGCGGAGCGTCGGATCCGTTCGGGATACGTTCCGCTTCGAGGGAACGTTTCAGCCCGGCGTCCTCCGCGATTTATGGAGCCTCCGCTTCGGGCGGAGCGTGGCGGGCACGGTCCGCGCTCACGTGCCCGAGACCAGGGCCGCCCAAATGTTGGACCATTTTACGCAGTACGTCGGATCGTCTCCCTTTTTGGCCCCCGCCGTCCTTTGCGGCATCGCCCATATGCAGGTGGCGGAAAAGGTGTGGTATCCCCGCGGGGGCACCGGGGCCGTTCCCCGAGCGTTGGTCGAACTGGCTCGCAAGTTGGGCGCCGAATTGCGGACGGAGTGTCCCGTTCGTCGCATTTTGACGCAAAACGGGCGCGTGCAGGGCGTGGAAACCGAATCCGGCGAACGCATCGCCCTGGACGCCGTGATCTCCAACGCCGATAGCGTGCGGACGCATCGGGAACTGCTGGGCGATCAGGCCGCTGCGCGGTTCCTGGGTCGGCGACGTTACGAACCGGCGTGCTCGGGCGTGGTGCTGTATCTGGGACTTTCGAAAAAGTACGATCATCTCCTACATCACAACTTCGTTTTCTCGCGGGACGCGGAAGAGGAGTTTCACGCGATTTACGGTGAGGGACGTCCCGCACCCGATCCCACGTGCTACTTGGCCGCGCCTTCCATCACCGAACCGGAGGTCGCCCCGCCCGGCGGCGAGGCGCTCTACATATTGGTGCATACGCCCTATCTTCGCCCGGAACATCGCTGGTCCGAGATTCTGCCGGAGTACCGCAAGACGATTCTGGCCAAGTTGGCGCGGACCGGCGGCATGCCGGATATCGAAAGCCGCATCGTGGTGGAGCGATTCCTGACCCCGGAGGATATCGACCGTCGCTATGCCGTGCTTCAGGGGGCGATTTACGGGCTGGCCAGCCACGGACGTTGGGCCGGCGCTTTCAAACCCGCGAACCGCAGTCGGGATGTCGCCGGTCTTTACCTGGCCGGCGGTTCCGCGCATCCCGGTCCCGGCATGCCCATGGCGCTGATGTCCGGTTGGATCGCGGCGGACGCCCTGGATCAAGACCTTCGACCAGGCTCGTGAAGCCATGGACCGCCCCACCGTTTCGCCTTGGCTACGCTCTTGGTTTCGTTGGTATGCGCGGCGATACATCCGCAGGCATTTCCACGCCTTGCGGATGGGTCCGCTGCCGGTGAACTTCGACGAGGTCCGCACCGACGAACCGTTGATCGTCATTATGAATCACGCCTCGTGGTGGGATCCTTTGACGGCGTTCTTCTTGGCGGACCACTTTTGGCCGAATCGTCCGGTCTATGCCCCGATGGACGCCGCGGCACTGCGCCGCTATCCGTTTTTTCGCCGTTTGGGGGTCTTCGGCGTGGAGTTAGGCTCGGTCGCAGGAGCGTTGACGTTCCTGCGGACCTCCTTGGAAATCCTCCGCGCATCGGATTCGATTCTCTGGTTGACGCCGCAAGCTCGATTCGCCGATGTCCGCGAACGGCCCATCATCTTCGCTCCCGGCCTGGCGCATCTCGTCCGCCGATTGGATCGCGGTCGCATCTTGCCGCTTGCCGTGGAATACGTTTTCTGGGAAGAGCGGACGCCCGAGATTCTGGCCCGGTTCGGGCCCGTTATTTCCGCGGCACACCTGGGCGCCGGTCCGCCGGATTCCTTGTTTTGGCGTCTGCCGTGGCTTTTGCAGGTCGCGATGGACTTGCTGAAGGAGGACGTCGTCGCGCGTCGCCTCGACGGTTTCGAGACGCTGCTATCCGGACGCGTGGGCGTGGGCGGCATGTACGACCTGTGGCGCCGCCTCCGCGCCGCCGTGAGCGGTACACGATTCGAACCGCATCATGGGAGGCCCCTATGACGGCGGAAACGACGGCCATCCTCTGCCTCGCGGCGGCGATGCTCCCGGGCCTGATGATTGCGGCGAATTGGCGACGCTTCCGCCTTGCTCCCGCCGACATCCCGGATGGACCGGATGCTCCGCCGCCGAGCGTGTCGGTGCTGATCCCGGCGCGCAACGAAGCCGACAACATCCGCGCGACCCTGGAACATGTTTTGGCCAATCGCGGCGTCGACTTCGAACTCATCGTCCTCGACGACGCCTCGGAAGACGCGACCGCCGCCGTCGTACAAGAGTTCGCCGAGCGGGATCGACGCGTGCGGTTGGCATCCGCTCCGCCGCTTCCCGAAGGCTGGTGCGGCAAACAACACGCCTGCCTCGTCCTCGCCGAATTGGCCGATCGCGAAATCCTCGTCTTTCTCGACGCCGACGTCCGACTCGCTCCCGATGCGCTGCGGCGAATCGTCGCCTTCCTGAACAGGTCCGACGCGCAATTGGTGAGCGGTTTTCCCCACCAAGAGACGGGCAGTTTGGCGGAGGAACTGATCGTCCCCTTGATTCACTTCGTGCTGTTGGGGTTTTTGCCGCTGGGTCGGATGCGGGCAAGCTCACACCCCGCCTACGGATCGGGTTGCGGTCAACTTTTCGCCACCCGCAAAGACGATTACCAACGTGCCGGCGGTCACGCGGCCATTCGCGCATCCCTGCACGACGGTTTGCAATTGCCCCGGGCGTATCGCCGCGCGGGAATGATGACCGACGTCTTCGACGCCTCCGACATCGCCGCCTGCCGCATGTATCACGGTTGGGGCGAAGTCCTACGGGGCTTTGCCAAAAACGCAACGGAGGGACTGGCTACCCCGGCCATGATCTTGCCCGCCACTTTGCTGCTGGGGTTGGGGCACGTGCTGCCGCCGATCCTGGTTCTACTGGAATGGCCGCGGGGCTGGATGCAACCGGCGGGGCTATGGGCCATTGCCGCCCTTGCGGCAAGCTACCTTCCCCGAATCGCCTTGGCGCTGCGATTCCGGCACCCCTGGCGGGGAACGCTGTTGCACCCGCTGGGCATCGCCGTGTTTCTGGCCATCCAGTGGTGGGCATGGTCCCGCGCCCGACTCGGCTACAAGGCCGGTTGGAAGGGCCGCGGCTACGTTTCCCACTGACCCCGGGCCAAGCGAAAACGATCCTCTTACTCAGCCCAAGCGGGAGGCTCGCCGTGTTACTCGATGCGTATTAACTCGGCGTCTGGGGCTGGATCGTTTCTCGCCCCAGTAGGCGGTCCACGGCGGCGCCGATGTCCGGTTCGCGCATCAAGCTTTCACCCACCAGCACGGCCTGAACGCCGCAAGCGGCCAATCGGCGGAGGTCGCCGTGCGTCTGAATCCCGCTCTCCCCGACGACGCAGCGATCCGCCGGAATCTCCGCACGCAGGCGGATGGTGTGCTCCAGGTCCACCTCGAAGGTCCGCAGGTTACGGTTGTTCACGCCGATCAAGGGAGCGCCCAGGGCGAGGACGCGCGGCAGATTGCTCGCCTCGTAAAGTTCCACCAGCGGCGTCATCTGCCAATGCACGATCGCCTCGTAAAGCGCAGGCAGCGCAGCGTCATCCAAGCATTCGGCAATCAGCAGCACCGCGTCGGCACCGTGCGCTCGGGCCTCTAAGACCTGGTACGGATCCAGGATGAAGTCCTTGCGCAGCACGGGAATCGAGACGGCTTGGCGGACGCTGCCTAAAAAGTCGAGATGTCCCTGAAAATTCGGCTCGTCGGTCAACACACTAATGCAGGCGGCGCCGTGACGCTCGTAGGTTTGGGCGATTTCGACGGGCCGAAAATCCTCCCGAATCAATCCCTTGGAAGGGCTGGCCTTTTTGACCTCGGCGATCAGCGCGATCGACTTGCTTCCGCGAATCGCCCCCAAAAAGTCGCGCGGCGGCGGGGCATCTTCGATCCGGCGGAGCAGTTCCGCTTCCGGCACGCGGACCTTGGCTTGCTCGATCTCTTCCCGCTTGCCGGCGACGATACGATCCAGAATGTTGCTCATGATTCGGCCCACGGTAACTACGGCGAACGCCGCGGATGCATGCTCACCAACCGTTTATTTCACGCGATTCTTGTGAGGAATCCTCTACCGGCGTCCGCGACGCGTGCGCCGACGGCGGGCGGGAAAAGTCGAGAATCCATGCGTCGGGGACGCAGGACTCCACGACCTGGCGCGCCAAATTCACCCAGCCCGCGCAGCGATCCAGCACTGCACTGTCGGCCGAGGCCGCCGCTGCCGCTTCTTGCACCAAAATCACGTCGGGATTGAACGCCAACTCCACCGTCCAGTGCCACCCTCGGGCGGCGGACGTCTCTTCGATCAGTCGCTTCAGTCGCCCGCTGTTGGAAACCGGTCGATCTAAATACCACAGGCACGAGCGAACCGCATGCGCTTCCAGCGTGCGACCGATCGCGTCCAGGGCGGTCATGGTCTCAGCCACCTTGCGGTACGATCCGTGCATGCTCGCCATGTCGCGGAGGGCGCCGTCGCGAGCGAGCAGCAAAACGCCGCCGCCGAACGCAGCCTCCACCGTGGTCAGGACGTTGTACCCATCCACGGCCAACGTGCCTTGCGTCAGGTCTGAGAGGGCGACTCGTCGCGATTGGCGGTGCAACGCCTCCGCTTCGGTGCAAGCGCAGCGCTCAAGGGCGATTCTCTGTCGCGAGGTCAAGCCGTAACGATCGCCCACCAGCTTCAGCGAAGAGGGCACGGCATAGCCGCGATCCAGCAACCAGCACAGGTCCGCAAAGGCGCTTGCCAGTCGCGGAAGCTGATCGGCGGCGAACAGCCGATCATCCTCCGGGTGCGGTCCGCGATGGCGGCGTGAATCGGGCACGACCGAGGTTCCGCTAGCGCTCATAGGTCCCCATCAACTCGGCCTGACCCACGATGTGGTCCTTGATGTTCATCCACAGGACCGACTTCGTGACTCCCGGTTCGATGACCAGCTTGGCATCCAGGGCGTACAGGCGGAAGTAGTAATGGTGCCGTCCGTGGCCGGGCGGCGGCATCGGGCCGCGATAGCCGATCGTTTGTCCGCTGGGCCACGAGTTCTTGCCCTGCAACGCACCCGGCGGTTGCGAGAGTCGCGACGTCTTGGCCACGTTCTCGGGCAAGGAGGTCGTTTCGGGAGGAATCTTGTAGATCACCCAGTGGACCCAAGGCTCCTTGGTGGGAGCGTCGGGGTCTTCGCAAATCAAGGCCAGTTCCCGCGTACCTTCCGGCACGCCCTTCCATTCCAAGGGCGGCGAGACGTCGGCGCCCTCGCCCGTGTACTTCTTCGGAATGGGTTTTCCGCTTTCAAAAGCCGAACTGGTTAGCGTGAAGGACATGGATTCACCTCCTTCCACATTCGAGGCGCGCGCGTCGGGCGACGTTGGAGTCGCCGTTTCGCCGGCCTCCGCCTTTGCCCCGGAATCTCTCCCGGTTTCGCCCCGCCCCTCCGCCGCCTGCGACTCGTTGGGACGACCGGCTTCGTCGGCATTTACCGCGTCACTTTCGGTCGTCGAGTCGGTCGCGGCACCTTGGCAGCACGCGGGCACGTCGTCGACGATTTGAAAAGATCGGCCCGACTCACCGTTGGGCGATGTCTTGCCGCAACCGCACGCAAGAAGCATAACCGACAAGACCGTCCCGATCGCCGGTCCCGCGAGGCCGAACGCCGAACGTCGCCGCATCGCCATTCCTCCCCAGCCCTCTCCCGGTCGCAAGATCGGCCGTCATCCTTTGACGACGCCGAGCGGACGCAGTCGGGCGACCTTCTTGGCCAAGCCCGCACGATCCACTACGTCCACCACCACGCTGACATCTTTATACGCCTCGGGGTGCTCCTCCGCGAGGCCTTCCCGACTATGAGCTTTGGCGACGATGCCCTTTTCGGCGAGTTCACGATCGATTCGCCGTCCCCTTGCCCGTGCCGTCGCCGCCGTGCGACTCAAGACGCGACCCGCCCCGTGGCAAGTCGTGCCGAAGGTCTTCTCCATGGCGCCGGGCAGGCCGACCAGGACCCAGCTCTCGCGACCCATGTCTCCCGGAATGATGACCGGTTGGCCCACATGCCGGTAGCGCTCGGGGACCTCGGGGTGTCCGGCGGGAAAAGCCCGCGTGGCGCCCTTGCGATGCACGCACAGCAGTTTCTCTTTGCCGTCGACGGAATGCCGTTCCAGTTTGGCGATGTTGTGAGCGACGTCGTACACCAAACCCAACCCCAACTCCTCCCAAGGCCTGCCGAAGAACTCTTGAAAGGCCTCGCGCGTTTGCCACATCAAGAGTTGCCGGTTGGCCCAGGCGAAATTGGCCGCCGCGCGCATGCCGGCCAAGTATCGTCGCCCTTCCGGGCTGTTCACGGGCGCACAAACGAGTTGCCGGTCGGGCAGTTCGATGCCGTATTGGTTGGGGCACTTTCGCATGGCCTTCAGAGCGTCGTCGCAGACCTGATACCCCAGCCCGCGCGATCCCGAGTGGATCATGACGCAAACCGCGCCCTCCTCCAGTCCGAAGGCCTCGGCGGCCCGGCGGTCCAGAATCTCATCCACCACCTGTACTTCCAAGAAGTGATTGCCGGCCCCCAACGTGCCGCACTGATCCCCGCCCCGCTCTTTGGCCGTGGGGCTGACGCAATCGGGATCGGCCTCGGCGAGCGCCCCCTCGGCCTCGGTCAAGGCGACGTCGCTTTCGGTTGCCAAGCCCCGCCGCGCCAAATGCTTAACGCCGTCGGCCAGGAGGGCGTCCATTTCGTTCCCGGCGAAGAGATACGGCCCACCTTTGCCCACCCCCGCCGGGACCCGCCGGAAGAGGACGTTGATCAGTTCGGGCAATCGAGAGCGAATTTCCTCGGCCCGAATATGGCTTCGCATCAACCGCACGCCGCAGTTGATGTCGTACCCGACGCCGCCGGGCGAGATCACGCCGCCTTCGGCGGGATCGGTCGCCGCCACGCCGCCGATGCAGAAGCCGTATCCCCAATGAATGTCCGGCATGGCCAGGCTGGCGCTTTGAATCCCCGGCAGATAGGCCACGTTGGCAACCTGCTCCGGCGCCTGATCGGCGCGGATCGTGTCGAGCAAGCGTTCATCGGCGAAGATACGCCCCTCCACACGCATCCCCGGCTTGTAGCTTCGCGGAATGCGCCAGGTCGTTTCATCCACTCGCTGAAGCGGTCCCTTGAATCCCTCTTTACCCATCCGACAGTTTCCCCGGCAATTCGTTCCCTGATACCGGCAACGGGCGGCAAGCAGAATCGCGTCGCCCTCATCCCCAACGTTGCACCGCGCCCTCGGCTCGTTCGCCCAACGGCGGGGACGCATCCGATTCCGCACAGCTTCGAATCCGGCAATGCCCAACCGATCCGCGCGACAATTTGGTCGGCGATAATGCTCTCCGCAACGGAATTCTATTCGGCGGGGGGAGTTTCCGCGCGATATTCGGCGGTGACTTTCGTCGTGATGCCTCCGCGGGGTCGAAAATCGGCGATTACCCTCATCCAGCGGGGATGTAACACCCCTACCAGATCGTCCAAAATGCGATTCGTCACGTGCTCGTAAAAGATGCCTACGTTCCGGTAGGCTTGGAGATACAACTTTAGACTTTTCAGCTCGACGCAAAGTTGACTTGGAACATAAAAAATCGTCATCGTCCCGAAGTCCGGTTGCCCCGTCTTGGGACAAACCGACGTGAATTCCGGGCAAACGATTTCAATGGTGTACTCGCGGTCGGGATACCGGTTTTCGAAGGTTTCGAGGATGGCTCGCAGATTTTCACTCACGGGCAATACTCCTTTCTCGAACACTACCATTGTGGCATGATGAGACAAAGGCGCGAAGCAAGTTCGGCCGATTCGCCGGGCGGCGTCTCCCGGCATTCGCATGCCCCATCCGGTTAATCGTGTTCCCATGGCCGACAAAGCCGTAGTGTTGTTGTCCGGCGGTTTGGATTCCGCGACGGCGGGGGCCGAGGCCCGCCGGGCCGGTTTCGACCTATATGCGTTGACCGTGGACTACGGGCAACGGCACCGATTCGAGTTGGATGCCGCCCGACGGGTCGCCGAGTCCCTCGGCGTCAAGCGGCACGTGTTCCTGCACGTCGATTTGACCCTCTTCGGCGGCAGCGCCCTGACGGACCATTGGGCCGTTCCCAAGGACCGCATCGCCGAGACCGTGCCCCAAGGCATTCCGGTCACGTATGTCCCGGCCCGAAACACCATCCTGTTGGCGCTGGCCCTCGCCTACGCCGAAACCGAGGGAGCGAGCGATATCTATTTGGGGATCAATGCCGTGGACTACAGCGGCTATCCCGACTGTCGTCCGGAGTTTTTGCAGGCTTTCGAGCGGTTGGCCAATCTTGCGACGAAGGCGGGCGTGGAGGGGACGGCGACCTTCCGTTTCCACGCCCCGCTCATCCAAATGACCAAGGCCGAGATCATCCGCCGCGGGCTCGAGTTGGGCGTCGACTTCGGCTTGACGCACAGTTGCTACGACCCCTTGCCCGACGGAAGGAGTTGCGGCCGATGCGACGCTTGCCAACTTCGCCGCCGCGGTTTCGCTCAGGCGGGCGCACAAGATCCGATATCGTACGCCGACGACGGGGACACGGGCGAAGGTTGAGACCCTCTCGGCCCGACGCGCGGGACCCCGCGCCCAAGCGGAAGCATACAATTGAATCTGTTGAATCCCACAGTTACCCAGCCCTTTCAGCCATTGAGGAGTCGAAGTCGTGAACCGAGGCGAACCCAGCCCGACCGTCATGGCCGCCCCGAACGCCCGTGAAGCGGTCGGCCCGTCGTTTCGGGTGGCGGAGATATTTCAATCTTTGCAAGGGGAAGGGCTGTTGACGGGTACGCTGAGCATCTTTATCCGTTTCAGCGGTTGCAACCTCCGCTGCCGGTTCTGCGATACGCCGTACGCCTCGTGGCGTCCTGAAGGCGAACCGTTGACACTGGGTGAAGTGATATCCCGCCTCGAGCACTACTCGGCCCGGCACGTGGTCATCACCGGTGGGGAGCCCATGTTGTTTCCCGGCTTGCCTCGTTTTTGCGAGGTATTGGCTGGGCGGGGTTACCACATCACGATCGAGACGGCAGGCACGCGGTACCTATCCCTCCCGTGCGACCTTCTCTCCATCAGTCCCAAGCTGAGCAACTCCACGCCCGACGCCGCGCAACATCCCCGTTGGGCGGTCACCCACGACAGCCGCCGCTTCCAACCGGAGATCGTTCGCCGACTCATGGCGGAACACGACTACCAACTCAAGTTCGTCGTGGACCGCCCCGAGGACTGCGACGAAGTATCGGCCTATTTGCGGGAGTTTCCCGGGGTTCGCAAGGACCGCGTCCTTTTGATGCCACAGGGGACCGACGCCGCGGAATTGGAGCAAAAAGGGCGGTGGCTGGAACCGTACTGCTCAAGCCGCGGCCTGGTCTTCTGCCCGCGCAAGCAGATCGAATGGTTCGGCTGTCGCCGCGGCACCTGAGCGGCGGGCCTTGGCACCGGGGACCTGCGACCGAAGCCCCGACCTCCGGCTTGATCCGAAGGCGTAGGCGGTCTCCTTTGTACTCTGCTCGTTCACCGCGTCGGCGGCAAGGCCGCCTTCCAACCGGCGTGCAGCAACTCCGCCATCTCGCGGCGAACATCGGCGTAGGCGGGATCGTCCACGACGTTCACGGTTTCCCAGGGATCCTTTTCCAGATCGTATAAGGCGGCGGGAATGGGGGCCTTCTTGCTGAACTCCATGTAGCGATAGCGCTTGGTCCGCACCGCTTGACCGAAGGCGTCGCCGTCGTCCTCCACGATGAAGGCCGCCTTCTTCCACGGTCGCCCCGGATCCTCCAGCAGCGGCACGAAGCTCGTCGCCTCGACGCTCTTCGGTACGTCCAGCTTGAGCAATTCCCCCAAGGTCGGCACCAGATCCACGAATTCCACGATTTCGTCGCAGACCTTGCCGTTGCCCGCCGCGCCGGGAACCCGAACGATCAACGGCGCGCGGTGGGTCGCCTCCAGCATCGAGTATTTCGACCAAAAGCCGTGATCGCCCAAGTGAAAGCCGTGATCGCCGAGAAAGATCACGATCGTACGGTCGGCCAAGCCGGTCTTCTCTAACGTATCCAGAACCATGCCGATGTTATCGTCCACGAAGGTCAAGCAGGCGTAATAGGCGGCCAAGGCCGCTTTAGCCTCCTGGAGCGTCGGTTGACGCTGGGTAAAGATGTCGGGATTCCCCCCGACCGCTCGTTTGGGATAGGGGAAATGCACCAGCGAGGCGGGCGGCGCCGGAAAGTCCGGCAGCGAGGCCGGATCGTACAGAGCCACATACTCCCTGGGCGCGATCAGCGGCGTATGCGGACGCGACTGCGAAAGCGCCAGAAAGAATTGCCGATCACTCCCGGCGAATTCTTCGAGCAAAGCCGCGGCGGTGGCCGCCATGCGATAATCGCCCTCCTGTTCCCGGGTCAGCCCCGAGTCGCCGTAGCGGTCGGAGTGTCGCCGTCGCCACTCGGCGTATTCGCGACTGTTTTGATCCTTCGGCGCCGGTTCCCAGTCCGCCGGTCGAGGTACCGGGGGGAATTTCAGTTTCTGCTCCGGTCCCTTCCAACCCGCCGGTCGCTGATAATGCTCGATCCGGTCGAAGGTCGCGATTTGCTTGTCCGCGTAATCCAAGCGGTGAAAGAACTTGCCCACCACCGCAGTGTAGATTCCCCGGGCCTTCAGCATCTCGGGCAGCGTCACCACATCCGGCGGCATGACCTCGTCCATGACGTGACCGTTGGAGGTTACGCCCGTAGTCAACGGTCGCAACCCCGTTAAGAAGGACGTCCGCGAAGGGTTGCAGCAGACCGCTTGAACATAGGCGCGATCGAAGCGAATGCCGGTCTCGGCCAGGCGACTGAGGTGCGGTGTGCGACAAACGGGATTGCCGTAGCACCCCAACGCCGCCGCGTTGCAATCCTCGATGTTGATGAACAGAACGTTCATCTTGGATGTGTCGGGCATGTCCGCCGCTGCGATCGCACTCGCACAAAGCACCCCCACCCACGCGAACAAGGTATCCACCCGCATGTCTTCGCCTCCCTCAATCAAGCCGCGATTCGGCGCGAAGTGAGAAGTTACCAAGCGGCGGAGCCGCCTCCCGCGGCCGACCCCATGCCGAACCGCAACAACATCATAACCCGGCGTATCGGCACTTTCTATCAACCGCTCCATCGGCATTTTCCAAGCCGCCCGAAAAGGAGCAACCCCTCGATCGAATGCACCGGTTGACCGTGAAAATGTCGGCCCCCAGCGGCGTCCGTCGGCGTCTTCCCCCGTCGCACTTCGCCGTCATGAGTCTCCGCCATCCCCGCCGTCCTTCTTTGGCGCACCGGAATGGTTGAATCGCCTTAATCCATGACGTATCTTTATTAGAGCGGAATGGCCCGGTCGGGCCGTGACGTTCCATTTGCCACCGACTAATCTTGCGAATCCGGCATGAAAACCTCGATCGCGCCGTCATGGCCCCTCATCTTCCTCGCGGTTTTGGTGGGGATCCTTCTCGGATCGGGAGCCTACACGGCATATTACGCCAACGGGCTGTCGTATTTGAGCAACGATCCCCGCGCCTGCGTGAACTGTCACATCATGCGCGAGCACTACGACGGTTGGCAAAAGGCCGGACATCACGCCGTGGCGACCTGCAACGACTGCCACGTGCCCCACTCTTTGATTCCCAAGTATCTGGCCAAGGCCGAAAACGGCTACCGCCATTCCAAGGCCTTTACTTTGCAGGACTTCCACGAACCGATTCGCATCCGCCCGAGCAACTCGGAAATGCTTCGCCGGAACTGCATCGAGTGTCACCAAGAGATGGTCCACTGGATCGTAGCGCTGGATGACGAAGAACACTCATTGAGTTGCGTCCATTGCCACGCCGACGTGGGTCACGGCCCGACCAAATAGGGAACCTAGTTCATGAGTAACCGCGAAAAGTCGTCTTCACCGTTTCATCGAGTCGCCATAGCGCTGTATGTCCTCGTGATGCTCGTCACCGCCGGCGTCACCGTGGGCATTATGGCGTTGTGGCAAAACATCTCGCTCCGCAAGCAGGAATCGCTGCAAACCGTATTCGAGGTGGTCAAGCTGACGGAAGACACGGTCGACCCCGCCGAGTGGGGAAAGAATTTCCCGCGGCAGTATGACAGCTACAAACGGACCGTGGACACGGAGCGGACTCGGTACGGCGGCAGCGAAGCCTTCCAAAAGCTGGACGAAGACCCTCGCTGGCGCGTCCTCTTCAAGGGATACGCCTTCAGCATCGATTATCGCGAGGAGCGCGGACACGCCTATATGTTGCAGGATCAAGAGCAGACGGAGCGCGTAACGCAATTCAAGCAACCCGGCGCCTGCCTGCACTGCCACGCCGCCGTACTGCCCGCCTACCGGGAAATGGGGCGCCGCGCCGGCGTGCCCGACGACCGCCGCCAAGAGCAGATCATGAAGGGCTTTGAGGTCGTCTGCGGCATGCCGTGGAACGAAGCCCGCAACCTGACGGACGATCAGGGCCGCAAGCTCATCGACCACCCCGTGACCTGCCTGGATTGCCACGATCCGGCGACCATGCAATTGCGGGTAACGCGACCGGGATTCCTTAACGGCATTCAGCGATTGGCCGAATCGGACGATGACGTCCCGCACCTTCCCAGCATCGCACGCTGGCGTCGAGGTTCCCGCGACAAGCCCTACGACCCCAACCGCGACGCTTCGCGACAAGAGTTGCGTTCCATGGTCTGCGGGCAGTGCCATGTGGAGTACTATTTCAAGGGTCCGGAAAAGTTGCTGACGTATCCTTGGCACCACGGGCTGAAGATGGACCAAGAAGAGGCCTATTACGACGAAGTGGAGTTTACCGACTGGAAGCACGGCGTTTCGCAAGCGCCCATGCTGAAGGCCCAGCACCCCGAATTCGAGATGTGGAGCCAAGGCATTCACGCCCGCAGCGGCGTCTCTTGCGCCGATTGCCACATGCCGTACGTCCGTGTGGGCGCCGTCAAGATCAGCGACCATCACGTCCGCAGTCCGCTGTTGAACATCTCCCGGGCGTGCCAGACTTGTCACCGCTATCCCGAGGAGGAAATCTTGGCGCGAGCGGAGGCCATCCAGACGCGAACCAAGTCGCTCATGGATCGTGCCGAAGTCGCCGTCATGGACCTGATCGAGGCCATCTCGACGGCGGAACAGTCGGGCGCGGACACAGCGACCCTCGACGCGGCGAGGCAACTGCATCGGCGGTCCCAATGGCGATTGGATTACGTGGCCGCGGAGAATTCGATGGGCTTCCACGCCCCGCAAGAGGCCGCACGCATCTTGGCCGAGGCCATCGACCTGGCTCGGCAGGGGCAAGTCTCTCTGCCCCGCGTAGTAAAGACCGCCGACAATCAGGGCGGAGCGACCGACGACGCCCCGGCGCCGTGACTGGGCGGTCCGGCGACGCCGCCAAGCCGTTTTTCCCAACCCTACGCTTTTCCGCAAAACTCGCGGCACTTGCTTGCTTTGCCTAGTTTGCCCAATTAAGATCGAATTGTGCCGTCATGCCGCAAAGCTGCAAACCGTCAAGCAGGCGAATGCCGCCGAATACGGGGCGGCGCCCGTGTTCGCAACGGCACCGCCGGTCGTCACGGCAAGGCGTTTGCGGCAAGATTTCGGTGAGTGTGGGTTCGGTTGGAAGGCAATGACGTAAAGCGACTGCATCGTCTCGACGGGCTGGCGAACGCCTTCGAGTCGGTCGAGCAAGAACGGTCCCGAGACGTTCCGATGGAGAGGCTCCTCATGTATCAATCTGGTTCCTTGCGTCGATGGCTGGGCTGGTTTCTGCCTGCCGTTTTATGGGCGGTGACGTTCGTTTCTCCCCTTCGGGCGGAGGATAATAATGTTCCCGCCAACGCCCCCGCCGGCGTGCTTGTCAGCCCGGACGGCGTCCTGCGTTTGCTGACCGCCGCCGATCCTTTGGGCACGGTGATGCGAGATCGCGTCGCGGCGGCTCGTCAGGCATTGCCTCCGGATATCATTCGGTTTAGTCGCCTTCGCAAGGTGTCGCTGCCGCGGTTGGAGCGGGCCATCATCGCCGCCAACGGCGTCGTTTCGGACGAGATGCGCTACATGGCAGGCCTACTGCGGGTCCGCTACGTCTTCGTCTATCCCGAGAGCGGCGACATTGTGCTGGCCGGACCGGCCGAAGGCTGGGTTCCCGATCCGACCGGGCGCGTCGTCGGCATTACCAGCGGTAAGCCCGTCATTCAGTTGCAGGACGTGGTGACCGCTTTGCGGGCCTATCCGTCCGGTCGGGAAGGCCCCGCCGTGATCGGATGCTCCATCGATCCCACGCAAGAGGGTCTGGCCAAGATGCAGGAATTCCTGCGGCGGATGGGCGGAACCTTCCCCCGCGGCCAAGAGTTCCAAACCGCCCGATACATGAGCACCGGCGTCAAGAACAGCCTGGGATTGCAAGAGATTACGATCGAGGGAATCCCGGCGGACACGCATTTCGCCCGTATCCTCGTGGAAGCCGACTACCGCATGAAGCTGATCGGCATCGGACTGGAAAAGCCGCCCGTCCGGTTGACCAGCTTCGTGGAAAAGGCCGCTTCGTCGGCCGTAGCCGCCAATGCCTTGTTCCGCTGGTACTTCGTACCGGATTACCAATGTCTTCGGGTCACCGAAGACGGCATGGGTTTGGAGTTGGTCGGCGACGGCGTGAAATTGGTCGGCGAAGATGAAGTCGTCATGTCCGGCGGCGCCCGAGCGCAAGCCGCGACCTCGAACGCCGCCAGTCGGGCCTTCACCACCAGCTTCACCAAGAAGTACCCCGAACTGGCCGCACGATCGCCGGTCTACGCCGAACTGCGTAACGTCATCGACCTGGCCGTGGTTGCCGCCTACATCCAAAAGCAGGACTTCTACACCCAGGCGAACTGGAAGATGGAGTTCCTGGGCGATGAATCGAAGTTCCCGGTTCGCACGTATCCGGCGCCGAAGCAGGTGGAATCGGCGGTCAACGCCATCATCAAAGGCAGTCGGATCATGACGCCGATCGGCGGCGGCGTGCAAATCGAGGCCGAAGAGGCTTTGCAGGCCGAAAACTTGTTGCCCGACGAAGGCAACGAGGTTCGCAAACTGCACGAGGAAGTCAAAGTTTCCTTGCCCGCCGATACCTGGTGGTGGGATTGATCATATCCCGACCGCGGGACAACGTTTCGCACGGGATTCTTAGCAAACGTTTGTGCATCAACCGCCGGCATTGCGTCGGCGGTTTCTTTTTGCGATGGCGCAACCCGCCCGGGGATGCGATGCGTCACGTGGCGCACAAACCGCGTCGTTCCCGTCGGTGCACGGCGTCCGCGCACCGGGCGCACCTATCCGGAAAAGGAAGACATCGTATCCGAAGACGGCATATTCGCGGATTCCTCGATCCCCCACATCCCAGTTGGGGAAACGGACGGCATGGAGTCGCGGCGGCGTTCGCGTCTCACGACTTCCCCGATGAACCAGCGATAGTCGCGAACGGGAAGGAACGTGGTGCCTTGCCGTCCCGCCAACGTCATGAAGCAAAACAGCAGAGACAGGAGGAACCCCTGAACGATCAGTACGCAGGCCAAACCTGCTGCCGAGGTAGCCCAACCGGGAATCGCCCAAGGCGTGAACAACCGCACGGCGACCACCAGGATCAAGGCGACGAAGGCCGCCGCGGTGCAAACCGAGCAAGCCAACAGCAACCGGATGCCGACGGTCTCGGCGTGGACCGACAGTGCGGACAGGCCGTGCTGAATCCATCCCGTCAGCCCCATTCCCGAGCGACCGAACGAACGCCGGACGCGGTCGGCAGGGACCTCGCAGCAGGGCAGGCGCGTCTTGAAGACCGCCGCCGCGTAGTGATTCCAGATTTCCCACGCTGCCGTCAGGCTTTGCAGATGCCGCCGCGGGATGGCGCTGAAATTGCCCACCCGCCAGGACCGCCCCGTCAACACCCGATACAGCGCCCGGTATGCGAAGTACCCCAGGCGAAAGATCGGTCCCTCGGAACGTCGCCGCCGCCGCGCGAAGACGATCTTCGCCATCCCCTCGTCTTCGGCGCGACGGATGAGCCGGGGCACGTCGGCGGGGTTGTCCTCGCCGTCGCAGTCCATGACCACCACGCCGTGACACGGAAGATTCTCCGCGACGTAAGCCAACCCGATCGCAATGGCCCGTTGATGTCCCAGGTTGCGACGCAACCTCACCACCCGAATCTCGTCAATCATGGTCGCATCGGGCGGATTGGGCGGGTCCAGCGGGAGGGAGGATCCGTCATCGACCAAGACGAGGATGAGGCCGCGGCCCAATCGCCCCGCCGCGGCTTCCTCGTACAGAACGGCATTCAGTGCGGCGACCGTCGTTTCGGCGGCCCCCTGATCGTTGTAGACCGGCATGAGTACGACCCACGGATCGCGGTCCGCCGGCCTAGGATCGGCGAGCAAGGTCGAATCGTGGAGTGCGTTCGTCACGCCGGACGCTTTCCGTTACAAAATGGGCGGCGGGGATTCCGCGGGCTGACGGTCCGCCCGCTTGATCGGACACTCTGCTAATCAATCCTACCTTGCGAATGGGCGGACGAGTCGCGACGGCACGGACGGGCGAATCGCGTCGGCGGCGCCGGGGCGGGCTATACTTGGATAGTGATTCGGCCGAGACGTCGCAGGACGTCTCGGCGCCCGTAAGATCGGCATCAACGCTACGGACCGTTCATCCCCACAGGCGAAATCCAACCCATGCCCGCGCAAGAGTTCGTCCCTCGCTGGTTGGCCCCCCTGCTTTCCGCGGAAAGCGAGGACATGAGCGGTATTTTCCTGCGTTTGGGTATGTGCATCCTGTTGGGGTTTCTCGTCGGTCTGCAACGGGAGCGAACGGAGGCGGGAATGCCCGGCCTGCGGACGTTTCCCTTGATCACCTTGGCGGGCGGCGTCTTCGCGATCATCGGAAAGCTCATCGGGGTCTGGGTGCCCGCCGCAGCCCTCTTGGCCTTGGTGGGCCTGCTATTCTTCCCGCAATGGCTGCGAGTCCATCAAAAGGAACCCGATCCCGGCATCACCACCAGTATGGCGGCGATTTTGATGTACGGCGTGGGCGCGTTGCTCGTCTTGACGAGGATGGAGATCGGAGTATTGGTCGGCGGAGTCATCGCGGTCCTCCTTCAATTCAAACCCGAGATGCACCGCCTCTCCGATCAATTGGGCGCCGATGATCTCCGGGCCATCATGCAGTTCGTGCTTATTTCCTGCATCATCCTGCCGGTACTGCCCAACACGCCGGTCGATCCCTACGGCGTAATTCGTCCGTTCAACGTGTGGTTGATGGTCGTGTTCATCGTCGCTCTTAGCCTGGGCGGCTATATCGCCTACAAGTTCCTGGGACAGAGCGCCGGAGTGCTTCTCGGCGGATTGTTGGGCGGGGCGGTCTCCAGCACCGCCGCCACCATCAGCGCCGCGCGGCAGGTTCACGAAAACCGCAACCTCTTCTCGGCGGGCACGGTCATCATTCTCTTGGCATCGACCGTCATGTTTGCCCGGGTGTTCGTCGAAATGTTGGTGGTGAACCAGGATTTCTTCGTTCAATCGGTCGCGCCCCTGCTGATCATGGCCGCGGCAACGTTGCTGCCCGCCTTCGTGTATTGGCGCCGCGCCCGGCAGTCGCCGCCTCTCATTGCCGACGCCAAGAACCCCACGCAGATGCGGACGGCCATCCTGTTCGCGGCGGCTTATGCCGTGGTTTTGTTTCTTCTGGCCGCCGTCAAGGACGGTTTGGGAGACCGCGGCCTATTCGCCTTGGCATTCCTCTCCGGCCTGCACGACATGGACGCCGTCACGCTGTCCCTCGCCCGCATGGCATCCACCGACACGGCGATTCTCGAAAACGGATGGCGGTACCTGGTGGTCGCCGTGATCGCCAACATGGTTGTGAAGACGGCATTCGCGGGCATATTGGGCGGATGGGAGTTGGGCCGCAACGTTGCCCAGGCTTTCGCCATACCCACGGTCGTGGGCATATTTCTGATCCTGCTCTTTTGAAACCGCCGTCCTCCACGCCGGCGGGCAGAATCCTGGGCGGGACAACCGGCGGCATTGTAGGCCGACCCCGAAAATCGCCATACAATGAAAATAGCGGTATCGGCGGGAAGGGCGACCACCGAGACATGATGCTGACCGGCGTCTTGCGGTCGCGTCGTCGTCCGGCCCGTACCCATTCGCAAAGCAAGCCGCGGAGGTTTTGCCGTGAACCGACGCATCACCGATCCGCCCCAATCTCGACCGGACGATCAGGGGGTCGTAACCGGCGGATGGTGGCACGAGGAAAACGGTCGGCTGATCTGCGACCTGTGCCCTCGGGAATGCTCCTTGGGCGAAGGACAGCGAGGCTTCTGCTTCGTGCGACAAAATCAAAACGGCCGAATCGTGCTGACCACCTACGGTCGCAGCACCGGTTTCTGCATCGACCCGATCGAAAAGAAGCCGCTCAATCACTTTTTCCCGGGAACGGCGGTGCTCTCCTTCGGCACGGCGGGGTGCAACCTGGGCTGCAAGTTCTGCCAGAACTGGTCTATTTCCAAATCGCGCGAAGTGCGGCAATTGAGCGAACAAGCCTCTCCCGAGGCGATCGCGCGGGCCGCTCGATCCCTCGACTGTCACAGTGTGGCCTACACCTACAACGACCCGATCATCTTCGCCGAGTACGCCATCGACACCGCCAAGGCCTGCCGGGAACTGGGAATCCGCAACGTGGCGGTCACGTCGGGCTACATCAGCGAGATCGCCAGGCCCGCCTTTTTCCGCCACATGGACGCCGCCAATGTCGATTTGAAGGGGTTTTCAGAGGATTTCTATCGCAATCTTTGCAGCGGGCATTTGCAGCCCGTCCTCGACACGCTCCGCTACCTTGTCCGCGAGACCGACGTCTGGGTGGAGATCACGACGCTGTTGATTCCCGGGGCGAACGAATCGGGCGACGAATTGAAGAGGATGTGCGACTGGATCGCGGACAACTTGGGCACGAGCGTGCCGCTTCATTTTACGGCTTTTCATCCCGATTTCCGCCTTCGAGATCGCGGCCCAACGCCGATCGAGACGTTGAACGCGGCATACGATATCGCCTGCGACGCGGGATTGAAGTATGTTTACACGGGCAATTGTTACGACCCGGTTCGCCAAAGCACCTATTGCGCGGCCTGCCGCCGCTGCGTCATCGAGCGAGAAGGGTACACGATCGGACGATACTTCTTGAAAGGCAATCGCTGCTTGCACTGCGGGGCGGAGGTTCACGGGCGATTCGATCCGACCGGACTTCCCGGGCGGTGGGGCAATCGCCGGCAACCGGTACCGATCGCGTTGTTCGCACAGGAGTGAGTGCGGCGCGGGGCCCGAAAGCCCGCGGTCGGCACGAAGACGGCGGTTTCATCCGCTGCGTTCGGGACGTCCGAAGCGCAGGCTCGACGCAACGCCGTCCCAGGACCGACAATCCGTCTCCTCTAACCAGCAAGGAGGTTTGCGATGGACTTCGAAACCCAAACCGGTCGCACGGAAAACGGTAACGACAAAGTGGTGCCGAACCCGCCCCAACTGTCGGCTTCGCAACGCGAGGCGGTGTTGCGGGCGGCGGCACGGTGGGTCGCCGATTTCGTCAACGGTCGGCCCGCAAGCGAAGCACCAACGCTGCCCGATGACGTCGCCTCGCTCCCGGTCTGGGGCATCTTCGTCAGCCTCAAACGCCAAAGCAAACTCCGTGCGTGCTGCGGTCGCCTGGGCGAGGGCATCCCGCTGGCAAAGGCGTTGTCTTCCGCGGCGGAACTCGCGGCCAAGCACGACTTGCGATTCCCGCCGATTCAGCCCGCCGAATTGCAGAGCCTTACGATCGAGGTCTGGCTGCTGTGGGGATTGGAGACGATACGCGAGAAGGGGGAAGATCGCGCTGGGGCGGTCGAAATCGGGCGGCACGGTCTGATGATTTCACGCGGCGGCTCTTCCGGGCTTCTACTGCCCGGCGTGGCGACGGAACACGGTTTCGACGCTCGGACGTTTCTGGAACAGGTCTGCGTGAAGGCGGGACTGCCGCGGAACGCCTGGCTCGAAGACAACGTCGATCTGAAACGATTCGAGGGCTACTCTCTCTCCGCAAACCTCGGCGAATTCTTGACCGACGACTCAGAAGCATCCGCAACGGCGGCGGCATCCGGTCCCGGGCGAGGGGACGTCGATCGCTTGGCCGCCTTGGCGCGGAACAACCTGGGGGCCTTGGCCTTCGGGGCGGTTCCCACTTGGTACGCCCCCAATCTTTACGATGGGCAAGTGCAAGGCGTGGTGCTTACCATCAAGACCGCCGATCAAGGGGAACGCGTGCTGGAGGCCGGTCGCGTTCTGCCCGCCGCGGAAATGCCCCTGCAAGCGACCCTCGCCGATTTGGTGCAGAGCGCCCTTTCCGGGCTTCAGTCGGTACGCCAAGACCCGCAATCCTTGGCCGCGCTTCGGGTCGGATTGACGGTCCTCCGCAATCCCCGGATGTTGGGTGCCGGTTCGGCCTGCGATCTGAAGGATTTCGACCCGCGAACGCAAGCCTTGGCCGCCGTGTGGCAGGATCGCTGGGCTGTGGTGTACGATCCCCAGGTGGCCAAGGAGGAGGTGCTCCGCCGGGTTTTGGCGCGGTTGCGATGTGCCGCCGTGGAGGACGCCGAGGTTTGGCGTCTGGATTGCCTGAGCACTGAACCGCACGTCGAACTGGGCAACGCCCGATTGCCGCTCGCCGGGGCATCCGTGCGACGTCCCGCCGTCGCCGGTCGATTCTATCCCGCCGACCCCGAGGAACTCTATACCATGCTCGACACCATGCTGCCGCGGGAACGCAGCAACGAGCATTGGGCCGGCGCCCTCGTGCCGCACGCGGGCTGGATCTACTCCGGCAAGCTCGCCGCTCGGGTCCTCGCCCGAATCAAGATCCCGCCCAAGGTGCTGATCTTCGGACCGAAGCACGTACCGCATGGCTCCGACTGGGCGGTGGCTCCGCATCGCACATGGGCGCTGCCCGGACTGAGTATGCATTCCGATCCCGACTTGGCCCGGCGGATCGCGGAATGCGTCCCCCCCTTCGAAGCCGACGCCGTGGCCCATGCCGCCGAGCACTGCATCGAGGTGCAACTCCCGATCCTGGCGCGGCTCGCCCCGGCCTCGCAAGTGGTCGGATTGGTGATGCGCGAGGGCGACTACGACATGCTGTGCCGGGCCGCCGACGCCTTGGCCAAGCTCTTGCAGTCGCTGCCCGAACTGCCGCTCCTGGTCGTCTCCACGGACATGCATCATTACTCGGACGACGCCGCTACCCGCAAATTGGACGCCGAAGCCCTGGAGGCCGTCCGCAATCTGGATGCTCGCCAATTGTGGGACACGGTCCGTCGCCGCGGCATCAAGATGTGCGGCTATCGCCCCACCGTGCTGGTCATGGAAACCCTCCGCCGTTTGGGAAAACTGAATCATTGCGAGCAGGTCGGTTATGCGACCAGCGCCGACGCCTCGGGCGACACGCGCGAGGTGGTCGGCTACGCCGGGCTTTTATGGAATTGAACGAGATCGACCGGAAACGGCGTCGCGGTCCGGCACGAACTCGCCGCTAGGAAATCGCACCATCGCAACGCCATAATGGGCCTATGAACGAGTCCTTCGATCCGTACCGAAAATGGTTGGGCATCCCCCCGGACGAACAACCGCCGCATCACTATCGACTGCTGGGAATCGCGCCCTTTGAAACGGACAGGGAGGTGATCCAAAACGCGGCCGATCGGCAGATGGGGCACGTTCGCCGTTTTCAGGCGGGTCCCTACGCGGTCGCCTGCCAAAAGTTGCTCAACGAACTGGCCGCCGCACGCGTTTGCTTGCTCGATCCTGTCCGCAAACGGGAATACGATCAGCGTCTGTTCGCGGAGTTTCAAGCTGCGGGAAAAGAGTTGCCGTATCCCGTGGCCGAGGCCTGGTCCCCCGAAGCCGACGAGCACGATTCCGGCGACAACGCCGATTTGCGGATCCGCCCCATCCCTCCCGCTCCGACCGCCGTTCGTTTCGCGGCCGAGTTGGAA
Source organism: Thermopirellula anaerolimosa (assembly GCF_054657335.1). NCBI lineage: Bacteria > Pseudomonadati > Planctomycetota > Planctomycetia > Pirellulales > Thermoguttaceae > Thermopirellula > Thermopirellula anaerolimosa. Next base: position 3,209,412 of record NZ_BAAHYX010000006.1, on the reverse strand, counting down.
GACTCGCCCGAGTCGTGGCGTTTCTCGGACCGAAACGCTGCGTCCGCCGATGGTCGGCGTCAACCGGCGCGCTTCATCTATCGCCGCCGCTCCGATCCGTGGAGAAGTCCGCTTACGCTGGCATTGCTGCTGGTATTGTTCCTGATAACGGCAACGGGCGGCATTCTGCTGGTGATCTTTCGGGAAGAGTTGTTTCGCTGATGACACTGCGGGAAAACCCCGCCGCGGCGAACAGCACGAGATGGACCTGCGGAATGATCGACATGTCGTGGAACATACCGTTGACGACATAGGCAATCATTACGCTACCCAAAAGCAAGGCCGCGCACCGGCTTTCGTGACCAGCCCGCCCCCCGAAAACCGTGCGCCACGCATCGCGGAACCACAGAGCGAGCATGAGCAGGAATCCCGCCAAACCCACGCCCCCGGTTTCTACCAGCAGTGAGAGAAACACGTTGTGTTGCGTGTACGGCCTCGCCCGCTCCAGGGGATATGGGCCCTCTCGCTCCGACAAATAAAACAGCTTTGCGCGATCGTATTGCCCGAGTCCGAAGCCGAACAGAGGTCGGTCGCCCGCCATCCGAAACGCAACGGCGGCCAAGATCGGACGAAGTCGGACGGATTCGGCGGCGGCGGAGGCGCTCAGGTCGCGATCGCGTTTCAATTCTAATACGCGACCGGAAAGCAGGACGCCCGAGACGATCGCCAGGGCGACGAACGTCGCCGCGGTGCGACGCCGCAACCGGGCCGGAACCATACCCGCCAGTAACCACAAGGCCGCCGCGCCTGCCGCGATCCAGACGCTTCGCGTGAGGGTGCAAGCCAAGCCGATTGCCAAGAAGCACCCGGCGGCTATCAGGACCACGCGTCCCCGCGGCGCAGCGTCCGGCCACAGCGCCCAGGCCGCGGACCACGCCAGGAGCAGCAACACGCCGTTGCCGATCGGATTGAGGAGCGGTCCGCGTGCTCGCCCGAAGAATTCCGCGTAGTCCGGCGAGGCGATATAGCGCGGAAACACCCAACTCCGCGCACCCGTCGTTTCGAACAACGCGATCAGGGTCAGATAGCATCCCAACACGACGCACGCGGCCAGGACGCCGCGAACCTGCTTCGCGTTGAATTGGGCGGTTCGTAGGGCCGAATACACGCCCAGCGGCAAAGCGTAGTAGAACAGCCAGCGCGACATGGCGGCCTGCACATCGCCGCCTGTTGCAGCGGTCACCGCGGCGGAAAAAGCCAAGTAACCCACCCACACGTAGGGAACCCAATCCGCGCCAGGCACATGGAAGTGAAACCGTCCAACACTCCACCGCGGGAAGCTCTCGCCGAGGCTCACGCCCTGGCCCCGTCGATCGTCGCTCGACGCGAGGCCGAGTGCTCCGGTCCGTTCGCGAAACGCGTCCTCCACGCGCGACGCCGACGAATTCGCTGAGCGGTTTCCGGGGCGAAGCCGCCACACCATCTGCACTACCATGACGACCCATAGCAGGCGGTCGATCGTGACCGGGATCGGGGAGACGTCCCAGTGGACGAAGGGATAGCCGAAGAATATCGCCGTGACGATCACGCCGGCGGCGGTCCAGGCGGGCCCTACTCGCGCCGCAAAGAGTCCGCCCCACACGGCCATCGCCGTCGCCGCCAAACCGACCAGGAAAACGAGATCGAAATGAGGGAGGGCATTCATAACGGCGGAACTCAACGAGTCGTGGACTGCTCCGCCGCCGCGCTGAGCAAGGCCCCGCTGAAGCTGACGGTCCCGTCGCCCTTGCCGGTCGGAAGAGGACCGTCCGAAGCGGTCCAAATCGCCAGCACGGCCTGCCGGGTCTCGGAAGGTTCCGACTGGGTTTGTGAATGCGTCTCGACGGGCGTCTTCGACGGCACGCTTTCCGAAACAACGGGCGTCATGCACGGTGAAACCGAGTCGGCTTCCTCCACCGTCGCCTCGGCGCTTCGCCGCTTTGCGACGGACGGCATGGACTGCGAAGCGATCGGCTTCACGAATGTTGCCGGGCAAGTCGCGTCTTCCACCGCGCCGGGACTCGGGACGCACCATGCCAGTACGCCGAATCCGAACACTAGGCCCGCGACCAAACCGGCAGCCAGGATGGCGGCACGCCCCGGACCAACCGGATCCAAGCCGGTTTCGGCACCCTCGATGGGGATCAAGAGTTGCGTCGATGTGACGGCCTCCGCCGCCAGTCGGGCATGCTCCATTCGTTGCCGCGCGTTCTGCAACACGGCCAACCGCTGCTCGCGCTCGCTCAAAAGATTCGTGTAGGCCACGCGCTGCGCCGCCAATTCGCGAATCTCTTCGTTGACCCCCGCGATGCGGGCCTGCAAGAGGTCCCGTTTTGCACGGAGATCGTCTCGCTCGCCTTCCAAGATCGAGACGAAGGCGGAAAGCTCCTCGACCAATCGACCGTGAATTTCACGCTCCGCCGACGCGGCGGCGACGACCTCGGGGTGCCGGTCCGTCATTCGCCCCCTGGCATCGGCCAATCGGACTTGAGCCTCCACCCAGGCTGTCTTCCACTGTTCGATGCTCGGCTCTCGCTTGATCAAGGCGTTGGCGGCGTCCAAGAGTCGCGAGGAATCCGTCACGGCGGAGCGAACGTCGCTCAGCAAGGTCTCCGTATCCGCAAGTTCGGTCTCCGCGGCTCGCAACTCCGCATTCAAGTCGGAAAGCCGCTTCGTCAAGGGCGTATCGCCGCCGGAACCCGTCGCCCAGGCCCTTAGTTCCGGTAACCTCGCCCCCAAATCCGTCTCCACGGCGGCCAATCGGTCGTTGACTCGCTGAAGTTCGGATTCCGCTGCGCGGACCGCTTCATCCCATTCCGCCGCGGCGGCGGTCGACCTTTCCCGCCGTAATGACCGCCACTTCAAATCGGCTTGGCGACAAAGGACCTCGGCCAGTTTCACGGCGCGAGTCTTGTCGCTATCTCTCACGTGCAGACAAAGGATGTCGGACGAACCGAGGTCGGCTCCTTCCGGCGGCGTCACCTTGATTACGCGACGCAACCGCTCGATACGTCGTGGATCGATGGTTTCCTTCGCCGCGTCCGCTGTTTTCGCTCCGGCGGGGCGATCCACTTCACGCAAGGTCGCCTCCAGGACCGCCCGGGATCGGAACAGTTCCAGCAGCGTTTCCTGAAGCGACTTCCGCTGATCGCCGTCCAACCACCGCGCGTCCCCTTCCGAAGCGGCCTCCTGCGCTCGCACGTTGACGGTCTGCACGGCCTCCCACTCGGTCGGTCGGACCACGACGTAGACCACCGTCGCCGCCCACACCATTGCCGCCGGAACCAACCATAAGGCGGGACGTCGACGCGCCAATTGCCAAAATCCGCTATTCGGTTGCCCTTGCGAAGCCGATGAGGGTCCACCGACGCCGCATCCCGCGGCCCAATCGACGCGCTCAGACGACAAGGAACTCGTGGAAGTGATCGACGATGATTCCATGCATGCAATCCTGAAACAACACGCCTTGAGAAACACGATCCGCCGCCGAAAACTCGGACTCGGTCTTCCAAAACCTAGCTCACTCACGACACGACACGCGACAAAGTACGACGATTTCCGCGCGGCCGCGGATGGATTAGATGGAGTGATCGCATCGACTTTGACGCCGAAGCATCCTGCGCGCGAAATACCGCTCCGCTCCGGTCCGCAATATTCTCATCTCAAACTTGCATTAGCGACCGCGTAACCCAAAATTTTCAAGGAATCCGCGAGGCGCCGCGATCAAGTCGCCGCGCGCAGGCTCACCTTCCTTTTTTGTTTTCCGCGGCAATCGGTGGAAGCAATATGAACATCGTCTTGGAGGCTCCCGAGATCGAGGCACCGCCCGGCGTTTCCCAAGGCGGTCGTGGCCGGATCGTGCATGTGCGATCGCGCGGCGAGGCCGAACGCTTCGCCCCAGCTTGGGACGCACTTGCCGGAAATCATCCCTTTCGAAGTCGAGCGTGGAACTTGCATTGGTGGGACGTGTACGGGCGGGAATCGCCGCGCAGTCGGTCCCTGGAGTTGTGCATCCTGGTTTGGCTGGACGATCACGACCAAGTCCGCGCCCTGGCGCCTTGGTACCTCCATCGCCATCCGCTTTGGGGGCGTTTGGTGCGTTTTCTGGGAGAGCATGAAGTATGCGGCGATTACTTGGGGCTTCTCTGCCGACCCGGTGACGAGGCCGCGACCGCCCGGCGATTCGCCGAGTATTTGCTCGGGAGGCGGTTGCCGGTGGACCATGCGGCCTCGCAGGACGGCCTATTTCGCGAATCGGGCTTCCGCCTCGCGGATTCGCCGTGTCCTCAATGGGACGTGCTGGAACTGACCGGCGTGGAGGTTTCGGAACCGACCGTCCGATACCTCGTGGAAACCTTGCGACAGGCGGGCTGCCTGGTGGACCATCGGCCTGCACCCAGCGGATGGCGGATTGACCTTCCCCAAGACTGGCCCGACTACCTGGCCGGCCTGTCCGCCAATGCCCGGCGACGGTTTCGCCGTCTTGAACGGCAGTATTTTCACGATCCCCGCCTGAGATTGCACCGCGTCGCATCTCAAGACGAGCTGCGCGAGGGATTCGCCGTTTTCGAGCGATTGCACCAGGCCCTGTGGAATAGTCGCGGACAGCCCGGTTGTTTTGCGTCCGAACGTTTTCGCAAATTTCACCTACGTTTCGCCCGCGACATCCTGGCCCAAGACCGACTGAACATGGTGTGGCTGGAATGGGAAGGCCGCCCGATCGTCGCGGAATATCAATTCCTTGCGGACGGCACGCTTTACACCTACCAGTCCGGCATGGATCCCCAGTGGAAGCACCTGTCGCCGGGCAACTTGGGAAACCTGCTGTGTATCGAAGACGCCATTCGTCGGGGATGCCGACACTACGATTTCTGTCGCGGCGACGAACCGTACAAGGCGTATTTGGGAGCACAACCGCGACCGATGGGCGAGTGGCGGATTGCCGCCCCCCGTGTCGTTCCGCGATTGCGACTCCGCTTGTGGCAATGGGCCAAGTCGGCACGCAAATTCGCGCGGCAACTCGCGGAAAGACGGACTTCGCGCGACTCGAGTCCAGTGCCCGACGGCGATGACGCCCCGCGCGCCGCTTCGGCGCCGGGCGACTCGGACGGGACTCCGCTTCCGCCGGAATGACGTGGGCCGCGCGAAGTCCGAACTCCAAGGAAAGGCGTACTCACGAAAGCACCAGCCATGCGAGAACAGTGGAGAATGTTGGCTTTGGCGGCCTACTATTGGGCCACGCTTCCGATGCGCAAGCGGCGACTGAGACGGTGGGCGTTCTCCGGAACGGCGCCGATTACCATCTTGTTCTACCACCGCGTTCATGAAGACCGCGCGACGCCTTGGACCACGCATCCGCGAGCCTTTCGTCGTCAAATGAATTGGCTTTTGGAGCATGCCGATTTGATATCGCTCCAAGAGGCGCAGGCGCGTCTTGTCGCCGGCAATTTCGGTAATCGGCCCGCCGTGGCGGTCACGTTCGACGACGGCTATGAAGACAACCTGCGAGAGGCCCTGCCGCTGCTTATCGAGCACGCCGTTCCCTGCACCTACTTCGTCACGGCGGAGAACGTGCTCCGCGGTAAGGCCTTCGAGCATGACGCCCTCTTCGGCGTCGCTCCCCTGCCGCACACGCCCGCTCAGGTTCGCGACTTGGCTGCATCGGGCGTGGAGATCGGTTCCCACGCATGGAGCCATTGCGACTTCGGCGCCCTGAGCGCGGACGAAACGCAGCGGCAATTGACCGATTCGCGGCGTGCTTTGGAAGACATCACTGCGGCCCCCGTGGTGCGTTTCGCTTTCCCCTTCGGACGGCCCGAGAATTCTCCCCCGACGGCGATCGCCGCCGCCCGGCGGTGCGGCTATGTCGCCGTATGTACGGCCCACGGCGGTTACAACGTGCCGAGGTGCGAAGGCTTCCTGCTTCGCCGCTTTCACGGCGACGACCCGTGGGTTCGCATGGTCAATCGGGTCACGGTGGACCTGCGTCTGATGAGATTGTCCGAGCGGTTCTCACCGATAAACGCGCTGGAACCTCCACATCCGGGAGCGCCCGCCAATGTGACGGATGCGTCGGCGATCGAACGGACGGCGCTGCCCGTCTCCTGTCCGCTCGAGGAACCCGCCGCGTCACCTTTCGGTCTCGAGACGTCCGCCAACGGTTCGGCGTCTTCCTGCGACGTCACCGTTCACTCATAGCCTTGTGTTCAATCCTTCCATGAGCACCGCCGACCACACCGCCGCCCCTTATTCCGCGCCGCGAAAGGCCGCGGAAAACTCGCCGTCCGCATCTTCGGATGCGCTTCGCGGCGTTTGGAATTCCTTGGCGGGCAGCGTGATGATCGTGATGGCCGCCGCCGTGCTTCAGCGGGCGGTGGGATTCGTTCGGGCGGCGTGGTTTTGTCGCCGCTTGGACCCGGAAGAATTGGGACTGTGGGACGCTTCCTTCGGCTTCCTGATGACGGCGGGGCCCCTGATCGTCCTGGCGCTGGCCGGTTCTCTCGGGAGGTACGTGGAGCACTATCGCCAACGAGGACGCCTGCGGACCTTCATTCGACGAACGGCGACGGCTTACGCGATCCTGGCCGTTTTGGGAACGGCGGTCGTATTCGTGGCCGCCAACCCGCTGGCCCGCCTGCTGTTCAATGATCCCGCCCAGGCGGGTACCGTCCGTCTCTTGGCCGGAGTCTTGTTGGCCGTCGCGGCGTTCAACTTCATGTACGAACTGATGACGGCCCTGCGACGCACCGCCTGGATCGCCGGTTTGCAACTGGCGAACAGTTTGCTTTTTGCGGGGATCGCCGTGGGCCTGCTCTTGGCCTGGAAAAATACGGCCCTTAGCGTCATGCTCGCCTACGGAGCGGCCTGCGCCCTCACCGCCGCTGCGGCGACCTTGTGGGGACTGCGGGGCAACCCCTTCGCCGACGCAACCTCGGCGACGCCGCTGGGACATCGCGAGTTTTGGTCCAAGATTCTGCTCTTCAGCGTCTCCATTTGGGCGGCCTCGACCGTCTCGAATCTATTCGAGACCGCCGACCGCTACATGGTTTTGCACCTATTGCCGGAAGGCCCTGCGGCGGCGCTGGCCCGCTTGGGCGACTATCACGCCGCGCGCTTGGTTCCCACCTTGATGGTCTCGCTGGCCGCCATGACCGCCGCGATCGCAGTCCCCCATTTGAGTCGCGAGTGGGAATCGGGCAACCGCCAGGCCGTGGGCTTGCAATTGCGATTGCTCCTGAAATTATTCGCAGGATTGCTCTGCCTAGGCTCGGCCCTTTTGCTGGCGGTAGCGCCGTGGGTGTTCGGAGTCCTCTTCGCCGGCAAGTATCCGGGGGGACTCGAGATTCTGCCTCTTACCATCACCTATTGCCTCTGGTACGCGATGTTCGTCATTTTGCAGAACTATTTGATCTGCTGGGAGAAGGCATCCCTCGCCGGCGCGGCTTTGGCGGCGGGACTGGCCGTCAACGTGGCCTTGAACGCCGTCTTGCTGCCGGCCTTCGGCTTGTTCGGCGCCGTGGTCGCCACCGCGGCGGCCAATCTGACCGCACTTTTGCTCCTGGCCGCCGTTTGCCGACGTCTGGGCTGGCAGTTCGACCGCGGAATCGCCCTCGTTTTCGCGCTGCCTCTATTCGCCTTGGCGGGTCCGCTGCCGTTGTCGGCGGCGCTGGCCGTTTCGGTCGCCTGGGCATGGCGCGGTCGCACGCTCTTCAGCCCGGAGGAGAAGCGGATCATTGCCGACTACCTCGCGCGTCTCGGCATCGGGCGACCGATGCTCGGCTCGGATCGTCGCGAAGATTCAGGGGAGTCCAAGGCCGCGGACGGCGCCTTCCATCGGGACGACGCCTGCAAGCCCGCCCCAACACTTGATCGAGGCGTCGAGGCCGATTCGCCCCAGAGTTCGCAAGCCCATCCCGAATCGGTCGAGAGTACCGGAAGCACGGCGCCCACCTGTCACGAAAGGAAAAGTATGTCCGGCATCCATCCGGAACCGTCCCGTGCCTCGCGAGGCCTGTTTCGGCTTCGTCGCGGCCACGCACCGCTGGGAAGTCGCGGATCGCTCCGCGTGATGTTCGTCATTACGTGCATGCCCGTGGGAGGCGCCGAGACCCTGCTGGTGGAAATCGTGCGGCGATTGGACCGCCGGTTGTTCGCACCGGAATTGTGTTGCCTGAAATACCGGGGACCGCTCGGGGAGGTGCTTGGCCAAGAGGTGCCGACCTTCTCCGGTCTCTTGGCCCACAAGTACGACTTTCGCGTTCTGCCGCGATTGACTCGGCTGATGCGGCAGCGCCGGATCGACGCCGTCATTACCGTGGGGACGGGCGGGGACAAGATGTTCTGGGGTCGGTTGGCGGCCTATTTGGCGGGAGTTCCCGTCATCGCGTCGGCGCTCCATTCCACCGGCTTGCCCGACCGCGTCGAGTTCTTGAATCGCCTGTTGGCGCCCATTACCGACGCGTTCATCGCGGTCGCCGAAAGTCACGCGCAATACCTGGCGGAACACGAAGGTTGTCCTCGGTCCCGGGTCGAAGTCGTCGCCAACGGCGTGGATACCCTGCGATTCCGCCCGATGCCGCCCGATCGGCAATTGCGTCGATCCCTGGGCGCCGAGGATGGCGATCACGTCGCGGCGATCGTAGCGGCATTGCGTCCCGAGAAGAACCACGAGCTATTCCTCCGCGCCGCCGTCCGCGTCTTCGCTCAGGATCGCGCCGCTCGCTTTTGGATCATCGGCGACGGACCCCGCCGTGAAGCCTTGGAAAGATTGAGTGCGACGTTGCTGCCGCCGGGCATCGTTCGGTTCTTGGGAACGCGGAGCGACGTACCCGACCTCCTGTCGTGTGCGGACGTGGCGGTGCTGAGTTCGCACATGGAGGCGAACCCGCTCTCGATCTTGGAGGCCATGGCCTGCGGCAAGCCCGTAGTCGCCACACAGGTCGGTTCCATACCCGAAAACGTCGTCGACGGCGTGCACGGTTTCTTGGTGCCGCCGGGAGACGCCGAGATGCTGGCCGATCGCTGCCTGGAACTGCTTCGCAACCCGCACCTGGCTCGCGTGATGGGAATGGCGGGCCATCAGCGGGTGACGCAGCGGGCCTCCATCGAGCGAACGGTGCGGGGGTACGAAGACCTGATCTTGCGGATCTACGCGGCGAAATGCGGCGGGAACGTTCCGGAGCGTCCATCTCCGATTCCGCAAGCCGCATCGCAATCATGTGCAAAAGCGGAAACGACGACGACTCTCCCGTTGGGCGACGACCGCCCCTCCATCGAAGTGATACCCGTCTCGCTCTGAAGAATATCCGCGGAGGACACGCTCACCGTTGGCTTTGGGCCGTGACAGGCAAGCGACGGCGAAACCCCGAGTAGCGAATAAGCTAGACTTGCGCAGGGCCAAAGCGGCGGGCGACTCGATCATCAGGGGATCGGGATACGACCTTGTTGAAATAACGGTCCGGGGTGCTTCGACCCGGCCAATCGGGCAGGAAGAAGGTTGGTCATGGTGTGGCTGTTCTTCATCGTGGTAACCACGCTGAACCTCCTGTTGGGCGTCGCCACCGCGATGTACCTCCGTCGTCAAATTGAGCTTATGCAGGCGGCGGAGGCCGAGGAACAAGCCCGGGAGACCAAAAACGCTCGCGGCGGACCAAGCCGGGCCAAAGCAGACCGACGCGAGGCACCTCCGGAAACGGAAGCCACGCCCTTCTCTTCGCCCGGCAATCCGACCGACGACCCGGACGAAGAAGCCCCCGCCGACCTCGCAGAATTGCGAAAATCGCTGGGATTGTCGGATTCGGATTCTTCGACCTCCGATTCCGGGCGAACGGAAACCGACCCCAACATCGAAAACGAACCGCCGCCCGAAGGCGAGGTTGCGGCGGACAATTGGGCGGCGTTCGCTGCGGACATTGCGACCACCGCCGTGCCGCCGGGGTTCTTGGAGCAGGCTTCGCCGGAGGGGCCTTCGGCCGACGGCGGTACGGAAGCGTCTTCGTCCGAGCAATCGCCACCAATGGACGACCTCGAAGACGAAGCCCCACAGACGGTGAACGACCAAGAGAGTGAATCGCCCGAGACCACCTGCCGGGATATCGAATTTCTGGCAACGGCCCTGAGACGCAACGCAGCCTGGGAAACCAGCCTGGTCGATCTGGATGAGGAGTTGCGACGAGCGGAGACGGCGAGCACCGCCGAAGTGGCCGATCACTGGAATCGCATTCTGCAACTGGGGCAAAAATACTTAGACGAATTGTCCGCCCTCCGCGAGCAGTTTCGGAGGGAGGACTCTCCGCCGCCCGACGTCGCCCTGGTTCACGAGGAGCTTTGGGCCGACTGGGACGCCGCCGTCGCCGAGATGCAGACCGCGGCCAAAGAGCTTTCGCTGCTGGACGCTCGCGGCGAGCCGGGGGCAACGCGGCGCCAATTGCGAGTCCTTCTAAATCGCCTGCTGTGCGCGTCGTATCGACTGCGGGATCGTATGCAAGCGGCTTACGCCGCACGCGCCGTGTGCGAAGACATGGCATTGGCCACCGTCCCCGGTCCACGCACCGATGAAGGCACGGAATACTTGACGCCGTTGGGTTTGCAAATGCACCTTGCCCCGTGGTGGCAGGCGTTCGGCCGACAGCGTCGTCCCTTGCTTGCCGCCCACTTGGATGCCGACCGCATCCGCGATTGGAATGACCGCCTCGGACATCCGGCGGTGGATGAGATCGCGGCGAGCCTCGCCGGTTTCATTCGCGAGATTCCGCGTCAAGAGGTGGTCTTTGCGCGAGTCGGGGTCGCCGGATTCCTGCTGCTGAGCAGCGAAATGGATGCCCGAGGCTGGACTCAACTGGTGGAGAAGATCCGGCAATCGGTGGAAACGGCGACCTTCGAATACCAGGGACAATCGGTTCAGCTCACGATCGCCGCCGCCGTCACCGAATTGACCGGCGACGATACCTCGCACACGTTCTTCGAACGCCTACGAGGGGCCTTGGCGGAAGCCAAAAAAGCGGGCGGAAACCGCACCTATTCCGACTATGGACGCGGGCCGACGCCGGTCGTCCCTGCCAACATCCACGTCCGCGAACGGACCGTTCACGTGGAATCTCCGGAGGTCGAGACCGTGGCCGCGGAGTCCTGACCGCCGATCGGGTGCGACGACGTTCCGTTCGGGCGAAGCCCCGCCGCCTGCCGAAGAGTCTCTCGGACTCTCGCGCGACGCACCAAGAATGCCAGCACGAGGAAATCGTATCCCGCATGCGCGACCGCAGGCACAAGCAGATTTCCGCTCAACTCGAAACAGAGGCCCAAATAAGCCCCCAACACGGTCGCCCCGACGACATATAGCCGAGTCAGCGGATGGGCAAGGCCGAAGAGCAGAGCGGCAACGAGCAGGGCGGCGGCACTCGCCGCGGTCGAGGGCAAACCCCAAGCGGTAAGAACGTGAGTCAACCCCTGCTGCAATAGGCCGCGAAACAGCAATTCCTCGCCCCAACCCGCCGCCACGGAAAGGGCCAAGAGATGCCACGCGCGACAGCGGAGAAACAGGGGGGCAATCACGTCGTCCAAAAAGTCGCGGAGTTCCTGCCAGGGTTTGCCCCGGGCCTGCAACGCCATGCCCGCCATCGCCAACATGGGAACGACGGCGGCGCCGCCCCACGCAAGCCCCTGCCAAGTCCAACGCCAGCGGGAAAAAGGGTCCCTTCCCACGAGAAACCCGACGGACCACGCCAGCAGTCCCAGAGCCAATTCGAAACCCGCCCCCACGATCAAGATTCGAAGGGGAGCCGGGGCGGTCGCGAAGGTGTTGAGAGGGGGAAACGGGGGCGTCGGGCGCATGCGTTCATTGTGGGCGGCAAAGAGGTGAGAAAAAAGCCGCCCGGCGCCCAAACCGCCCAGCAATCCCGTCTCGCAGCAAGGCTTCGCGTCCCACTTACTTTGCAGGCAAAGCGGGCGACTTTCTTTCCAGCGTGGCGAGGTCGCCCAGGCAATCCTTCAGTCCGCCCTCGGTCAACCATCGACGGGCCTCGGCGTCTTCTCGCAAGTAGGCGTCCCAAAACGCCAGACTTGCCGCCAGGATCAAACGATGGAATTCGGCGTCCTTCGAGCGTTCCGAAAGTCGTCCCAGCATGCCGCTGCGACCGCCGAAGATCATATGATCGCCGCCGCGGAAGATGATGAGGAATTGCTCGGCGTGCTCGATGCGGTCAAAAGGAATGCGACGATCCGCCGCCCGCGTCCCGCCGATCGGACTATCGTCCAGCGTCCCCGTCATGTGCATCAAGGGGACGCGAATGGCGGCATAGTCTTGATCGAGATTGAGTCGCCACGCGGGCACCGGCGCACTCATGGGAATGGCTGCCCGAATGCGCGGGTCGGAATGATCGGCCCGAGGCATTCCCACCAATTGGCCGACCGCGGCCAAGGTCGTCAAGGCGCCGAACGAGTGCCCCGCCATGCCGATGCGATCGAGATCCAACCGCCCGGCAAGAGGATTTGGTTCGCCGTCCAACTTCGCAGATCGATGCAACTCGGTAAGCTGATCCAATGCGAATTTGACGTCTTGGTAGCGATCCTGCGCAGCACGGGGATTGCGAGACGCTTCGCGGAGCCGATCCATGATCTCGGACGCGGGACTCCCCCGCCAAACCGAATCATCGCTTCCGGAGTGCTGAATGTGGACGGAGACGTACCCGTGGCTCGCCCAATTCCGTCCGAGAAAGGCATAACCTTGCCGAGATCCCCCCAATCCGTGGGAAAACAAGATGACCGGGAGTTTTCCCGCCACGTCATCCGGGAAATATACCTTGACCGGAATAATTCTCGATCTCGCTCTGTCTTCCCAGTTTATCAGGAGCGAACGGACCTCGTACGGACCTTCTTTGCCGGAGTAGCGATCTTTAAGCGAGACAGGTGCATCACTTTGACTACCGATTAAGGATTGTGGCATCATCGTTGAAAGTGCAAGCATCAAGACGGCGGATACAGTCGGGCAAAAACGCATGGCTTCATGTCATCCTAACGATCGGGGGAAGTGCCGCCGTCGGCTTCGGGACGGTGGCGCATTCCGGACTTGCCGGCGGCAACGCGAGGAAATCCGGCAGCAAAAGCTCCCCGTTTGCAAGATCGCGCCGTCGGATACAATAGATCTTTTCCCGGAACGAGCGGTATTGCAACCCGGCGGGACGTTTTCAAGGATCGCGAACATGGCCAAAGGCGGCAAAAAGAAGAAAGCGGAGACGGTTTTCCTGGTTTGTGAGGAAACCGGCGACATGAATTATGCGCTTCGGCGCAAGCCGGGAGGCGAGAAGCTGCGACTGAAGAAGTATTGTCCGCGGCTTCGACGCCACACCGTCCATGTCGAAAAGAAGAAGTAAGCTCGATCCATCGGCTCGGCGTGATCCGGTCACGGTCCGTTGAACGAGGCGTCGAGGCATGAAGAGGTTGTGGCGGATTGCGCCTCACCGGCGCGAGTTGATTGCCGCGGTCGCCCGGGAATTGGGAATCTCGGCGGTCGTGGCACAGATTCTCGTCAATCGCGGCCTGCACGACGCCGATTCTGCGCGGCGGTTTCTCGATCCGCAATTGCAAGCCCTTCATCCGCCGGAGACCCTTCCGGGCTGTGACGAAGCGGCGGCCATGCTTTGCGATGACATCGCGGCGGGGCGGCGGATCGTCGTCTACGGCGATTACGACGCCGACGGCATCACCGCGACCGCAATTCTCTGCAAGTGTCTCAAACTGCTCGGCGCGAATGTCGGGTACCATATCCCCAGTCGATTGGACGACGGTTACGGCCTGCACGCGGACACGCTTCGGGACTTGGCCCAATCCGGCGTGCAAACCGTGGTCACCGTGGACTGCGGCATCTCGGGAATCGCGGAAGCGGCGGCGGCCGAAGAATTGGGACTGCGGTTGATCATCTCCGATCACCACCAACCGGGGGAATCCTTGCCCCGGGTCGCGGCGATCGTCCACCCGCGACTGCGCGACCGTACTGCCCCGTTCGACGCCCTGAGCGGAGCGGGAACGGCCTTCAAGCTGGCCTGGGCCTTGGCCAAACGCTCCGGCAACGGCGAGCGAGCCTCCCCCGCCCTCAAGCAGTTCTTAGTGGAGGCGGTCGGTTGGGCGGCGATCGGCACGGTGGCCGACGTCGTTCCCCTCGTGGACGAGAACCGCATCTTGGTGCATTACGGTTGCACGCGAAGCCTGCCGCAAGCGACCGCCCCCGGACTCCGCCGCCTGATCGAACTTTCGCAATCCGGCAACTCCAAGACCGATAGCGAATGGTTGGCCTTCCAACTCGCGCCGCGACTGAACGCCGTGGGGCGGCTGGGACAGGCCGCCTTAGCCGTCGAACTGCTGCTGACCGATCGCCCGGACCGAGGCGCGGAACTCGCCCAGTACATCGACGAGATGAACCGCCGCCGAAAATCGATCGAACAGAGCATCTACCTCAAGGCGGTCAAACAGCTTAAGGAGCGATTCGATCCGGATCAAGCCCCGGCCTTCGTCCTGGCGGATCCCGACTGGCACCAGGGGGTGATCGGCATCGTCGCCGGTCGGTTGACCGAGAAGTATCATCGCCCGACCGTGCTGATCGCCCTGAGCAAGACGGGAGCGGGCGAGGGCGTAGGGTCCGCTCGAAGCGTTCCCGGCTTGAATCTCTACCAGGCCCTTTCGGCGTGCGGCCATCGGCTGCGGCGCTACGGCGGTCACGCATTGGCGGCAGGCCTGACCATCGACGAATCTCAGATCGAAGCCTTCCGGCACGAATTCTGCGAGTACGTCCGCGAGAACTTCGACGTCTCGCGGCACCCGCCCGAATTGCAAATCGATACGGAATTCCCCCTCAGCGTCTTCACGCTGGACGTGGTGCGGGAACTGGAACGGTTGGCTCCTTTCGGTATGGGCAATCCGCGGCCTCTTATGTGCTGCGAAAACGTCGAGGTGGAGGAGAAGCGTGTGGTAGGCAAGGATGCCCGACACGTTTCGCTCTCCTTGCGGCAACACGCCGCCAAGTTGCGCGGCGTGGCCTTCGGGGCGGCGGAGCGAATCGAAGATCTGGTGCTGGGCCGTTCGTTGGACGTTGCGTTTCGTCCCAAGATCAACGAATACAACGGGCGAGTCAGCGTTCAACTCGAAATCGTCGATTGGCGGTTGCCCGACCAACGCTGAGCGACTATTCTGGGAAACGCTTTCGGGAAGTTGTCGGCGTCGTCACGACCCGTTCGCGAAAGAGCCTCAAAGCCTTTCGCGTTTGGTCGGCCTCGGCGACACGCCGCGTCAACGCCTTTGTCTCCTTTTCCAGGAATCGCGCTATGCCGCTCATCCGTTCCCGGTTCGCAATCGTTGTCTTCGCGATGGTTTGCGGCGTCGTCGCCGACTCAGCCCGATCCGCGGGCGCGGAACCCTCGCCCCCGTCGCGCCCCCTGAACGTCATTCTGATCCTCATCGACGACCTCGGCGCCACGGACGTGAGTTACGCGGGCAGCCGGTTCTACGAGACGCCGAACATCGATCGCCTGGCAAAACAGGGGATGCGTTTTACCGCCGGTTACTCGGCTTGCACCGTCTGCTCTCCCACTCGGGCGGCGCTGATGACCGGCAAATACCCGGCCCGCCTGCACGTCACCGACTGGATCAAGGGCCACGTCCGTCCCAAGGCCAAGCTCCGCATTCCCGACTGGACGATGTACCTGCCGCTGGAGGAGACGACGATCGCGGAGCGTCTGCAAGCGGCGGGCTACGCCACGATCCACATCGGCAAGTGGCATTTGGGCGACTCTCCCTACTATCCGCAGCACCAAGGCTTCGACGTCAACCTCGGCGGGACGTTCATGGGGCAGCCCGGAAGCTATTTCTTTCCCTACGGCACGGGCGAACGCCGCGTTCCATTGGAGGGCGGTCGAGAAGGGGAGTATCTCACCGACCGTTTGGCCGCGGAGGCGGTTCGCCTGATCGAGGCCCACCGCGATCGCCCGTTTTTTATGTACTTCGCGCATTATGCGGTTCATACGCCGTTGCAAGCCAAACCGGAGTTGATCGACCGGTATCAGCGAAAACTGGACGAGGCGACTGCCCGCGGCGACGATTTGGACGGTCAGCAGTGCCCGGTCTACGCCGCCATGATTCACAGCATGGACGAGGCCGTAGGCCGCGTCACGGATGCCTTGGAACGCCTGGGGCTGGCGGAACGAACGATCGTCATATTCACGTCGGATAACGGCGGTTTGACGCTGCCCGCCTGCAAGCGAAAACCGGTTACGCACAACATCGGCCTGCGAGCGGGCAAAGGCTCGGCCTACGAGGGCGGCGTCCGCGTGCCGCTAATCGTGCACTGGCCGGGCGTAACTCGCCCCGGCAGCGTGAGCGACACCCCCGTCATCAGCAACGATCTCTATCCCACGATCCTGGAAATGACCGGCGTACCGGACGCGCCGGACCATATCTGCGACGGGGAAAGCATCGTGCCGATGCTCCAGGATCCGGCGGCGCCGCGGCGGTCGCCGCTGTTCTGGCATTACCCGCACTATCACCCCGGCGGCGCCACGCCGTACAGCGCGGTCCGCGACGGCGATTGGAAGCTTGTGCAATTCTTCGAGGACGAACACGTGGAATTGTACAATCTCCGAGACGATCCCGAAGAAGGCAGTAACCTGGCCGACAACATGCCCGAGAAGGCCCGGGAACTGAAATCCAAGCTGGAGTCGTGGCGGACCGCAGTGGGCGCCCAATTGCCCACCGCCAATCCGGACTACGATCCGAACGCGCAACCTTGAGGCCGCTTCCGTCGTCTTGCCCGCGCCGGGCGGGCGTCCTTCGGCAATGCTTCATTCGATGATCTTCATAAGTGGAGTCCACCCAGGATGTGAGTCATGGATTCTCAAGTCGCGCGTCGCAGGTTTTTATCGACGAACGCTGCGGCGATCGGGGCGGCCGCGTGGAGCGCCGTGATACCGCTCTCCGAAATGTCCTTGGCACAAGGCGGCGTGCCCGTGGAATTTCCCGACTTTACGGGCGGAAAATGGGAGACGGCGATTTCGTAAACCAAACGTTGTCAAATCTTCGGTAGAAGGGAGAGGCAATCGGTATGAAAACTCGATGGATCTCGGTGATGCTGCTTTCTATGCTGGGCGGATTTGCGGCCTTCGCAACTCCATCCCCGGCGGTGGAATCCGTTCAGGCGGCAGGCACACGACTGAACGTCGTGTTCATCCTGGCCGATGACCTGGGCTGGGGTGATTTGAGCTGCTACGGAAATCGGCAGTTCCGGACTCCCAATCTCGATCGATTGGCCGCGGAGGGGACGCTTTTCACGCATTACTATCAGGCGGGATCGGTGTGCTCCCCTACCCGCGCTGCTCTCATGACCGGTAAATACCCGGCCGAGTTGCGAATCCACGGGCACCTGGCTACGCCTCAACAAAACGCGAGTCGGGACATGCCGGACTATCTCGACCCGGCGGTGCCTACGCTGCCGCGACTCTTGCGGCAGGCAGGATATAAGACCATCCACGTCGGCAAGTGGCATTTGGGACGACCGATCGATGCACCGGAGGGTCTTTCCCTCTACGGGTTCGACGTGGCGAGGTGGATCGACTGCCGGGAAGGCGACCGTAATCTTTGGAGCATCGAAGAGCGTCCCCAAGCAAGCCGAGAGTTGATCGACGCCGCCATGGCCGAGATCGAAGCCCATCAGTCCGAACCCTTTTACTGCCAGATCTGGTTCAACGATCCGCATGCCCCGCTGGCGCCCAGCGCGGAGCAAATGGCTCCTTTTCGGCGGACGACGCCGGAGGGTTTCGCCAGCCCCTTCATGGTGTACGCCGCGACGGTGGTCGAAATGGATCGCCAAGTCGGGCGTCTAATGCGAAAGCTAAAAGAACTGGGACTCGAGGATCGGACGATCGTCGTCTTCTCGTCCGATAACGGTCCGGAGGACATCGACATCAGCAACGCCGCCTGGTCGGCCTACGGAAGTGCAGGCCCCTTGCGCGGGCGTAAGCGAAGTCTGTACGAGGGCGGCATCCGCGTACCGTTAATCGTCCGTGGTCCCACCGTTCCCGCCGGACGCGTCGATGATCGTTCCGTGATTTGCGGCGTGGATTTCCTGCCGACCGTCTGCGAATTGGCGGGAGCCGAGATCGCACCGGAAATCCGCGACGGGATTCGCGGGCAAAGCATGGCGACAGCTTGGCGCGGCGAGGAAACGACGCGCTCCCAACCGCTGTTCTGGGAGTGGCGATTCCGCATCTTCAATCATCCTTGGAATCGCTCGCCCATGTTGGCGATTCGGGAAGGAGATTGGAAGTTGCTGCTGAATCCCGATCGGTCTCGGGTGGAACTATACGACATCCCTCGCGATCCACGGGAACGGGATAATCTCGCTGACCGGCACCCGGATGTCGTGGAGCGTTTGGCGGAAAAGGCCATCGCCTGGCAAAAGACGCTCCCGCCGGGGATGGTCGAGGCAAGCGCAGGCAAGGACGACTATCCCTGGCCGGGACGCTGAACCAAGGCGATCCGCCGCCGCGCGGCGTGCAATCTCCGATTGATCGGTGCGATACCGCGGGATGACCGCCTGCGCCGCGAACCGATGGTGCGACGATCGTCACGGCCGAATCATGGCACCGTGCGGAGCAGGGTTACGGTAGTGCCGCTTCGATGGTTGCCGACGCGGTGTCGGCATCGACGGCGGCGACGCCCCGCACGATCCAGCCGTCCGGTCGATCCCGCCCGACCTTCACCGTGAACGTCCCCTGGCCGAACACCGGCGCTCGGTACGGGTTCTCCGTCACGCGCCGCGTGTAAAGGACCTCTCCGTCGCTCTCTCGCACCACTTGTACCACGGGACGGGAAACATTGACGAATTTCAGCGGCAGATAGCCGGAGGGTTTCCGCCCGTCGTTGTCCTCCACGCGAATGGTGATGGGCCAACCGGCGAACTGTGCGGCGTCGCCCTGCGAGAGGTCGGCATAGCGGGGCCAACACTCGAACCGAATCGTCCGCGAGCGTTTGTTGAAACGAATCAAGCCGTACCCGTCGGCCAGCTTGGCCTGGGGATTGCGTTGCTCGGCCTTCATGTCTTGGATGCGGTCGAACTCGGGATTCGCGTAGGCCAGCATCGTGATGTGGTTGCCAAGTCCGTCCAAATAGTCGCCCGTGTACGGCAGCGGACTATTGGGGATGGGATTGCCGCCCGGCTTGTGATCGGCCGGCTCCCACCATCGCGCGTAATAGCTGTTGACGATAGCCGGGCTTGTGAAACCGAAAGGACCGTCGCGGAAAGTCTCGATACCGTGCTGCACCACGACCGATAGATGCTGATCGCCGCACAAATGGCAGGCGGAAGCCCTGCGAATCGCCGTCAGCGCGGCGTTTCTTCCGCTCTGCGGCCATCCGTTGCAGTCCAAGTCGGCAATCAAGCGGTTATCGCGTGAACCGTGCAAGTGGACGGCGCCGCAAAAAGCGGTCTGCGACAGCACGGCCTTGATCTCGGCGCCCGTCCAATCCTGGGACCAACCGTCGAGGAACGCCAGTTGCCGCTCGCCCAGCAGTTGCAAGCCCGGCAAGTCGATCGCTTTCGGATCGTAGGAAGGATCGACGATGTGGTCGGGCCGAGGGCCCATTTGCGGAATCTTGCCCTTGGGACCGGACTTGAACTTGCGATCCTCCAGGATCGCGAAATCGACGCCGCCCACTCGAAGTCGCGTGAAATACACGCCGATTCCCCGGGCAATAGGGCGAGGATCGGCGGGATCGGGGAGGTGCCAAGTCTGGCAGCGTTCCACCATGCGAATGTATTCGGGCGGATAGAAGTAGCCGCCCGAGTCCCCCGCCGCCGAATCCGCCTCGATTCCCCCTTCGCCCCAAAGGTTGCCTTGGCCGATGTCGTGATCGTCCGGGATGGTTACCACGGGTCGATCTCGGATGATCTCGCGGAACTGCGTACCCCACAGCAGCCACGAGGCCGTGTGCTCCGTGTGGTCGTAACTTTGATCTCCCGCGAAAAACAACAGGTCGGGATCCTGCCGTTTCAGATTGGAGACCATCGGCTCACGATCGCCGCGGTCCTGATTGGATGTGCACGAAAGCGACGCCACGACGATTTCATTCTTGTCGATGGGATCGCGGCGAATCAGCCCCTCGAAAACGGCGGACTCGCCGTGCCGGACGCGATACGGCACCGAAACGCTGGAATCCCAAGGCTCCAAACGAAATTGTGCCGACCAACCGGGATAGATGACGGGCGCCTTCGCGACCTCCCGCCATTCGCCGTCCTTGAGCAACTCCAATCGCACCTCGCGCGGTTCGTCAGGTCGCAGCGGGAAGAGTTGGGCGGACATCTTCAGCACGCCGTGATCGTGCGTGTACAGCGCGAAGGCTACCACTTGATCGCGCGGCACGCGAACAAACTGTTGCAGAAAGCCTTGCGGTTCCCGATCCCAAATGTCCTCGCGGCACGCCAGATCCAATCGCTTACCCCGTTCGCCCGGAAAAAGCGATTCGCCTTCCGCGGTCGAGACGCCAAACGCCCAGCTACTGGAACCAAGAACAATCAGTACCGCAATCGCGCGTCGCATCATGATGCCTCCTCCCCAAGGTAGCTCGCAAATCGATCTTCGAAACGTCGCCAACCCATGCTAACAGCGCAGCGTCTGCCTGTGAAGCCTCGAAAGGCCTCCGCATGCGGGCGGTGGGGTCGGCGATTCCCCGGGCATCGGCTCAGAGAAAGCGAGCGGACCTCGCAAGGAATCCCTCGCGAGGCCCGCCGTGCGATTACGACGGAATCTCGTCTTCGCTATTCCAGGATCCGCTTGATGAGGATGGCCTTATCGACGTTGAGATCGCGGCCTCGCTTGAAGCCCACCGGCAGCGAACGATCCACGATGAAGAATCCGCGATGCCGTTTGATCTCGCCCGAGTCGCTGCCCAGTTCCTGACCCAAGCGATAGCCGTCGGGATAGATCTCGGCGATCTCTTGCGGAGTGAGACCCGGCGGCACGGTCGCCTGTGTAATCGGCTCGACCTCGAAGTAGCCGATCGTCACCCAGACGGCGTACACGTTGGAGCGCGTGGTTGCCAGGTTCCCCAACCGCATCAGGTCGCGATACCGGAAGAACGGGTTGCGGTTGATGTCGCAGTACTCCGATTCACGGTTCACGGACGGGTCCTCGGGATCCGTGGGCGGCGACTGGAAGAGCGGCGTCTTGGTGAATTCCGGCCGATTATTGTCGTAGCGTACTTGCGGACGCAACAACGTGGCGTTGACTTCCCGCTCGATCATGTCTTGCAGCGAGGGATTGTTGCCGCCGACGGGCGTGGTGGGCGGGACATTACTGAAACCGCCGAAATTGCGGAACGGGTTTCCCAACCGCGTCGGATAGTCGGGGTTGAGTTCCAACATTCGACTGAGCCAGGCCGTGCCGTTCACCAAGTATCCTCGTCGGCTATCCAAAAACTGGAGCCAGAAGGCCGTTAGCGGATCGTTGGCGTCAGCCCAGTTCGGTTGCGTAAAGACGCCCGCCGGATGATTGAGCAACGACCGCCAGATCTCGGGGGAATACACCGTGTTGATGTTCAGCTTGCCCGGTTCGCGGTATGCCGGGATCACATGGTACGGCGGTCGGAATCGGGACGGCAAGGTGCCTACCGCCTGCGGATTCATCTGAAATTCCGTGTTCACGAACGGCGAAGGCACCCGCACGAAATCGAGTACGCGGTGGAATTCCGGAGCGGCGGCGCTGCCCGTTCCCGCCCCCACGGACCAGAAGAAGTTCAAAAGATGCGGGTATGGGTCGTCATCAACGGCGGCATCCGGGGGAACGGCCGTCGGATTCGGCGAGTAAGGGTTGAGATCCGTCTCCGGATTCGTACCGTCGAACGGCACCCGATAGTATTTGTAGTAGTTCGTCGCATCGTAGGCCAGCAGTCGCGACGACGGCAAAGCCGGTACCAGCAGCAGTTCCAGAGGGTTGGTGAACGGGCGATTGAGCCACGTCAACCAAGGAGTCGGACGGACCGCATCGCCGTTGTACGGCGCCGGACCGGGCCGAGGAATCCCGAAACGCTCGTTCAAATAGCTCAGCGTGTGCTTCAAACGACGATTGAATCGCCCCGTTACCGCCGTGGCCGGATCGTCGGTGACGATCTTCGGGCCGGGTTCCTGCTTCCACAAGATACGAAATTGGTTGGCGTCGTCGATCGTATTTCCGTTGTTCGGATCGGGAACGTCGTCGTTCCGCTCGCCCCGCTGCCGGGTGTGGAACATGACGTCCGCTTCCGACAACACCTGCGAACCGTCTTCCGACAAATCCTCCGCCGTGTCGCGTCCGTTGAAAGCCGTCAAATCCACGGTGGCAGCGTCGATGGTGCGATACGGGTTCAGAACCGGGTCGTACGGCAACAGCGGGTTGGCGAGTCGCTGGAGATACACCACGCGGAAATTGGCGGTCGTGCCGTTCCGCCCCAAAAGGTCGTTCCACGTCTGCCCCAGGGTCGAATCCAAGTCGTTGCGTTGCGCATCCAGCGGTTTGTCGATCACTTGGACCGTCCCCGGCGGATCTTCGTATCGCCCGGTGGCCGAATTGTACTGAATCGTGTTGCCGATTTCGTCGACTTGACTGATCTCGATGGCGTCGTAGCCCGTCACCGGTTCCGAGACGCTTAGTCGCATTTCCTTGTCGTTGGGAACACCGGGCGGCAGAGCGACGGTGGGAGAGACGTATCCTCGGTCCATTCGGATTCCCACCGGCGGGTTGACGCCCGGCGGAACGGCATCGCCGCCCGCCGAAGTGTTATTGGATACGGTAACGGCATTCGGCTGGACCTGGATGAAGCGGTCCGTGTTGGGGTCGGGCTGATCCAATTGGAAGCCGATGAAGGTTCGATCGCCGGTGGGTTGCCCCGCCGGTGCCACCACGGCGTAGCGACCGGGCAGAATCTTTCCGATGCCCGATGCGTAATTCGGCCCGGGGTAATAGCTGACCTTGATCGTCGCCTCCTCGGGGAATCCGGCTGCGGGGCGCGGAACAAAGTAGGCCGCTCGCTCGATCTCCGGTCTCTTGCCGGGGTCGGGATCATCCGGATCTCGCGGCAACCCCGGCGCGTTCGGATCGGGTTCCGACGGCGCGATCACCAATCGCCAAACGGGTTCGCCGTTGGGAGTCGTCCGGGTCAAGTCCACTCCCGGCGGATTGGCCGGACTCGTGGTCGCCGTATCCAACTCGGATGCGGGCGGTTCATTTTCGAACCAAGGGTTATACAACTCCACGAACAACGACCCTTGCGGGCGATATCGCTGGTCCAAATCGCGGACTTGATCGCCTTTCTGATCCTCCCCGTCCTGCGGTTGCGGCGGATTGTACGCATAGCCGTAGGCCGGCAGATCTTCCGTCCGCCGGTCGTGGAAGGCCAACGTCTCGCTAATCAGCAACTCCGGACGCTCACAACCCCAAACGACGTGTTGGGAATCATTGGGCGGATTCCAACCGTCGAACGGATTCTCGTCGAACGCGAACCGGGTCATGATGGAATCGCGATCGCGGAAATCCACCACGTTGACGGCCCATTGGGCGATCATCCGTGCCGTTTGGAGTCTGCTCCCACCGGTCAACGTATCCAGGTAATCGAGGTCCGCCACCGCCATCATCAAGACGTACAAATGTCGAGCATAAGCCTGCCGCGGATCTTCGAGGCTGCCAGGCTGGCCGTTGCCGTCATAGTCGAAGGGCACGGCGGGGCCCGGTCCGGTTTGGGTCTGATAGGCCCAGGCGTCTTGGCCGGGTTCCGGAAAGGCCTCCGAGACGTCATCCACGACGTTGTCCGCATTGTTATCTTGACCGTCACCCAACGGACGATTGAGGTCCAGCCGCAAACCGGCAAAGAGGTCGGGCGGAAACAAAACGTGCCACTCTTGCGGATTCACTACGTTGAAACGCTGCGTAATGTGTTCCGGAAGTTGGCTTCCCCACGCGGTTCGTGAGCGTCTGCTGCCGGCCAATCCCGGCGCGGGAACATCCCAGCTTTCGGTCGTGACCAGGTGCCTCGCTCGAATGATGTCCGGCACCAATTGCCGCAGGCGCGGGGCCAAATTCTTGCCGTCGGCGTCGAAGGGCCGCAAAACGGCCTCCAGTTCCGCCGGCGTAAACGGGGCATCCACGGCGTCCGATTGGCCCGCCGTCACCCGGTGCCGATTCCGCTTGGCGGTCAGGTCCACCTTGTAGGGGTTGGCCAAACCGGCCATCGTCCACAGGGCTTGCGGTTGCATGTAGATGGGTCGGCCGCGCAAGTCGAGCCCCACTTCCAAAGCGCCCATCATGTCGGGCGGACTGCCGTAGGCCGTCGCCGTGCCCGGGCCGAACGGCGCCCAAAGCGTCTGTCGCCAGTCGTTGGGGTACATGAAGTATTTGTTCACCAGCAGCGGCGAGATTTGGCCGGTGATCCCTGCCGCCGGATAGGGAGGCGGGGGCGCCAGCCACAGCAAGCGTTCGCCGTAACGTCCCGCCCAAGGCCCCGTCGGCGGCGGAACGTCCTGCCCGATCAGGATTCGCGCGTAGGCGTCGCGCCAGGCCGGGCTTGCGCCGCTGGTTCCCGTCAAGACCTGGAACAACGGTCCCAGATTGATCTCGGCCGGACCGAAGCCCAAGCCGCGAACCCATCGCGCCTCGGCCCTGGCCAACTGACCGGCGGGGAGATTCGTCGGTGGAAGGGTGATGTCGCCGTCGGGCAGTGCGTCGCCGCTCGTGTCGCCGCCGGTTCCCAACAACCAAGGCACGCCCTGCGGCACGCCGTCCAGATTCGCCGTATCCCGTTGGTAGTACCGCTCGTCCGTCTGCACGAGCGAACCGTGCGCATTCAAATTGAGTCGACCGTCCAAGTCCGTGCAGAGAATCGCCGCCAACGGCTTGTATCGCCGACCGTCCGGGAGCGTACGCACCGGAAGACCTACGTCCACCCAAATGCTGTCGGGCACGCCGTCGCCGTCATTATCCACATCCCAGGGACCGCTCAATTCGCCGACGAAGCGATCCGGAACGCCGTTGCTATCCGAGTCCGCGACGGGACCGTCGAGGTAGTCGGGATTGCTGCCGTCGAAGTCGGGATGAAACACTCGCTGCGGACGGAGGATGAACTTCCGCTTGAAGCGAGCGATTTGCACCTGGAGCGGCGGCGGCAACGCCAGCGTGGGATCCTCGGGACGCAGCAACGCCCGAAAACGGTCTTGCGGGTCGCTGATCGCCCCCCAATTGATGTTCGGAACCCGATCGTTGACGGCCTGCTGAAACCAGTACGCGGTCAAAGCGACGCGGTGGTACGAGGGTTCGGGAACCAACACGTTTCCGTTGGCCGGGTCCTGAACCACCATCGCCAGGAACATATTTTGATAATCCGGGGCGTCGTAGTCCTCGTTGGCCGACAGCGGGCGATCGTCCGCCGTGCCGGGCACGCGATCCGCTCCGGCCCAATAGTTCAAAAACTCGCCTTGAGAGGGATTGGGGAGCAACGCGAAGGGCAGTCCATTGCCGTCGGCCGCGGCCAGGGTATCGGAACCGTCATAACCCACGCCCGTCCCGCCGAACGGATCCCGATTGACCACGGCCCGAATCGTGTACCCCTGCGACAAGACGTTGGCGATCGCGGCGGGTGAAATGGTTTCCGAAAACACCAACCACTGCCCGCTCGCGCCGTCGTAATCCACGATACGTCCGGTTTCGCCGGCCAAGGGGGTGTTGACCAGGGTCAACAAACCGCCCACCCAGCGCTGCGGATTGCTTGCCGCCAACGGATTGACCGCCCAAATCTGCCCCGTGCCCGAGGGCGGCGACGCGAACGTCAGATTGCCCTCCAACACCGAGTCGCCGTAAACGTCCTCCAGCAGGCTGTGGCACCAGATGACGGAGGCGGGGTTGTTGCTTCCCCGTACCACCTGCATGAGGGCCTGGTACACGGTTTTCTCCGGCGGGTCGTACTGAACTTGGTGCAACTTGGCGGTTTCGGCCCCGCGACGCGCGAAGCCGGTGACCACCACGAAGGCCAGGACCACCACGCCGAAAACCGCCAGCAGAGCCAGCACCAACAGAAGGACGACGCCGCGTCGTGAGGCACGAGGTTTTCGGCACGCCATGGGTAGTTTCATCCTCATTATGCGGTTATGCCCTTGCCGGCCCGTTCCGAAACTCTCCCTCATACATCCCGACTTCCCGTCACTGCGTGCGGAACGACCAGGGAGCCGCGCGATCCGGTTCCACCGTCTCGGTATAGACGCCGTAGACGTTCGGGAGGATGACGGCTTGAGCTTCGAGCAAGATGCCGTCCCCGTCGGAATCGATGCCGCTCGTCGAGTTCCAGTTCAAATTCCAATCCGGTCCCGCCAGGGTCAGTTCGCGGTAGTATCGATTGGGATCGCCGCCGAAAGGATGAGGGTGATCCGCCGGGCCGTATGTCTCGCCGGGTGAAAGCACGCGGTACCACGCGAAGACCTTCCGCGGCGGATTGGAAGGCAACCTTCCCGCCAGCAGCAACCATTGTCCTTCCGCCACGTCCAGCGCGGCAAAGCCGTCTTGACCGCCTTGCGGTGTGAACGAAAGCCGCACGTCTCCGCCGCCGATGCCTTGCCCCAAGAAGTTGACGGCCGCCACGCGCTCGGACGGCGCCTCGGCGGTGGGATCGTCCCGCCAGGTCATGTCCCGATTACGGAAAACCACGACCGACACCGAGTACTTTTGGCTATCCGAAGACACGCCGGGCGTCACCGTAGGGACCACGGTCACCATCCACGAGTACATACCCTGGAAATCGGGGCGGACCGGCGGACCCGGCGGCGTTTCCCAGGCCATGGCCGGCAGGGCAACCGCGTTCACACCCGCCGCCCGAAACAGCATCCTCGGTCGCGACAGCGCTCCGTTTTCGAACAAGAGGTCGTCTTCCGCCCGAAACAATCGCCCATAATAGTCCGCCGAATTGGGCGGCGCCCAATTCAACGTCACGCGATTCATGGTCAACACGGTGGTCGGATCGTAATACGGAAAACGATCCAAGTCCGGTTGAGGCCCGGATGCCTGCAAGGTCCAGGCGATAAACAAGGGATCGATACAGTAGGCCTCGCCCGGGGACAGGGCCGCGTTGGGGTTGTTGACCGGCAGTAGCGGCGAACCGTCCGGTAAGACCCAAGTTCGTGCATTGAGCACCTCGCGGACGCGAACTTCCGCCAAGGCGTTGCGTCCCACGGCGGCGGTACGGTCGGCGATCAGCGTCCGAACGGCGAGAAAGTTGCCCATGCTGACCGCAGCGGCCACGCCCAGCATGCCGATCGTCAGCACGAACATGGCGATCAGCACTTCCAACAGATTGAAGCCGCTCCGCGTCGCGAGAGCGACTCGCGGCCCGTTTCGCCCGAACATTTCACGGCGGTGGAAGCAACGGCGTCGCACGTCAACGGCCTCCTATTCCCCGCATGTTGCGAGCGTCATCCCGCGCAACGACCAGCGTGGATGGGGTCTTCACACCGGTCGCGGCGACGGTGTCGCCCAGCAGGGGAGCGGTCAAAACCAGCCCGGTGTTCGGGTTGATCACGATCCAAAAGTTTGTGATATCCTGCCAGTTATAGAGTCCGTCTTCGGCCAGCGGCGCTCCGCCCGAATCCGCGGGCATGCGTTCCCATCGCCCGACCAGAAAGTACAAGACTTCGGTGACCGCGCGCGGCGTGTCCTGGTAGTAAACCGTGGAAACTCGCCCGTCGGGATTGAACATCACGATGACAGAGGAGGGGTCTTGCACGCCGGGAGCGGCGGCGTCCTTATCCACGGGCACGAATCCCAGCGGCGGACCGGTCAATGCCATGCTGTCGGTACCGGACGCCGTCAAATCGATCACCGTCCGACCGGGAAGCCGAACCGGCGCTGCCGCCGTCGGTTCCGGACGCCGCGTGATCTGGAAGGCCAATCGTCGGGAGCCTACCCCGTTGCCTTGAGGCGGCCAAGGCGCGTTCGGCGCCGCGGAAGGCCACGCCGGTACGACGCCCTCCGCCGGGTCCAATTCCACGAGCATCGCGACCGGGTTCACTCCCACCGGAAAAGCGGGGTCCCCGAGCGTATCGTCCGGATCGGCATCCGGGTTGCCGTCAAAATCCGTATCCAATCCCACGACGCGATACGGCACCGCTTGATACTCGAACCGCACGAGGTCCCCGATATGCACCGGCACGACCTGCGTCAGCATCGCCGCCACGTCTCCCGGAGCCTCGAAAAGCACTTGGAAACGATTGGTAGCGCCCAGGCGACGCACGCGAACCCGCGCGCCGATCACATCACCGGCATACAGCGGCGGTTCCTCCACCATCCGCAGACTTACGGCGGCGTCCGGTTGGATTTTCAATCGCTCAATGGAAACGCCGACGGGCCTTCCCGTTTCCATGGCGCGACTTCGCGCTGCGGCGAAAAACACGCTCACGGTTCGGGCGGCCTCGCGCATCCGCCGCTGTTCCATCATGGGACGCAGTCGCGGCACCATCACGGCCAAAAGAATCAGCATGATGGTGACGACCACCAAAAGTTCCAGCAGCGTCAAACCGCGGCGCGAGGGACCGCCGCCGCGAAGGTTCCGGCCTGCTTGTGTCGCGAGATGCTTCATTCCAGCGACTCCACGGCGTGATTGTGGATGTTATCCTCGTGCCGCATGAACTCCGGGTTGCTGCTGTCCACGGGCGCACCGACGGGATGCATGTACCACTGCTTCCAATTCACGAAGTAGCCCAAATTGCCTTGCAAATCCAAGCCGAAAACGCCGTCCGGACCTGCCGAGTAGATTAGCGGCACCAACCGCCAAGCCCCCGGATCGACGCGCATGGGATCGAAGGGATCGTGATCACGGTTCTTCTCTTCGATGGGCGCCAGGGGATGCAACTGGATGTCCGATTCGGTGAACCCGGGAGCGCAGCGGATGAAATAGATCGGCCGTCCCCAACCGTCGATGAACTCCAGATAACCGTCGCCGTCGGTATCCCCGATCTCCGAATCGCTGAACATCTCCCGCGAACCGGGAGTCCCCAAGGTCACCACCAAGTACAGCATTTCGGCCGGCGACTGATCGCCCGAGGGTTGCCCTCGCAATTGAAACTGCCGAAAATAGGCCCTTGCCAAAGGCGTCCGATAGATTTCGCGGGTGACGGGCTGACCGTTGACCGTGATCGAGTATGTCAACGGATCGTTTTCATTCGGCGGATAGGCCACGTCGCTCAAGCGATCCGGCATTTCCCATGCCATCAAGCAGCGGATGGCCCAAAGGCGGAACTCCGCCGCCGCCGGCGGAGGCAATCCGCGCGTATTGATGGGGACGCGGCGCGTGCGGTACGAATCGTACCGCTCCATGATGATTTGGTTGATCTTGGCGATGGTGGATTTGGTCTTGGCGATGCGGGCGCTTTCCCTGGCCCGGGCGACCCCGGCCCACACCAACCCCGCCAAGATGGCGATGATCGTAATCGTCACCAATAGCTCGGCCAGCGTGAATCCCGCTCGCGCGGGACGGCGCCTCGCCTTTTCGACCTTTTCCCGCGGTGACGCGCTCATTGAATCTCACTCTCCAGTTTCGGCGCGAAATTGGTGATGTTGTCGAAGTCGCCGCCGTCCGCCGAAAAGCCTTGTCCGGAGATCGTGAACCGGAAGGACACCACGTTGCCCGAGGAGTCGCGACCGTTCCCGAACACGCCGTCCAACCCGGGATGGATAATCTGAAACGTCTCCGGATTGCGCCAATTGCGTTTGCTCGCGGCTTGGGCGGGATCGGCGGGCGCGCCCAACTGCGGATCGCCGTCCAAGTACGGCACCGCGATATTGCTGCGGTTGGCCTTGGGGTCCGGATCGGCGTCGCTGAAGTGCACGTACTTCATCGGCTGGAATGCACCCCCGGATATCAGGCCGTACTCGAAACGCCCGTTATTTGCGTCCCGCTGTGCACGAAAATATACCACCGGCGAACTCGTCGGTCCTTCCATGTAGTAACGCAGGATCCCAACCGCGTCGTTGGTGATTTTCTTCGGATCGAACTCGAACATCGGCCCGGTCCGCGGCTGACCGTATTGGAACGGGTGCTCCTCATCGGCGTGGAAACCGGCGGGTTTCCAGACGCCGCTCGGCGCTTCTTCGGGCAAGCCGCCCAACCAGAACACCAGCGCGGAGGCGGGATCGAGCTTGGTGGGGTCCAAGCCCGCCGCCGTCAAATCGGCCGCGAACTGCACGATCGGATCCGCTCCCGCCGCATACTTGGGCCACCGTTTGCGAAGGTGTCGCCGCAGGTCCTGCTCGGCCTTGGCTTGCGCGGCCGGGCCTTCGCCGCCGTTCCATCCCCAGAAGTCCGGCGGAAACTCGCCGTACTCGTTCTTGTACTGCATCAGCGAGGCTTCGAGTTGCTTGATCTGGGTGTAGATCGCGGCTTCGCGCGCCCGAGCACGGGCATAGATCGCCGCCGCCGAAATCAACCCCGCCAAGATGCCGATGATCACGATCACCGTCAGCATCTCGACCAAGGTGAAGCCCGAGCGGGCGAACGGGATCGAGCCGCGCCCAACGCGGCCATCGCGGCGACAGGACACGCAACGGGACATGGAAACAACCTCCCGGCCGTATGCGGCCGATTGTTGGAACCGGCGAGCGGGGCGCTGCGCCCCTGCGGTCGCTCGGCCATGATATGGATTTCGCATGGACACGATCACGGGCCGACGGCTTGGAGGTCCCTCACGGGGCAAGCGTTCGCGCATCCGTCCGTCCTTTGCCGGTCGTTTTCCTCGCCCTTATGGTTCGGCGATTCGCCGCCTCGTTCGCGGCGATCCGCCCGCGGCCCGTTTGCGATGAGATTCCTTCCCCCGCGATCGCCGCCGCCCTTGCCCGAGTCGGCCGCGATCCGCGCGTTCCGCTTCAACCTGACAGCTTTTGGATCAGGCTGATGAGGGGGAGAAACAGAGCAATCACAATAAAACCGACCATGCATCCCAAAACGATGATCAGGATCGGCTCGAACAAACTGAGCAAGCTTTCCGTCAGGATCGCCACCTCCTCGTCGTAATTGTCGGCGATCTTGTACAACATGGTGTCCAATTCACCGGTCTCCTCGCCGACGTCCACCATATTGATGGCGATATCCTCCATCACCGGATTATTCCAGCGCGTCAAATAAAGCAGTAATCCGATCGGACCGCCCACGAAGAAGAACCACCACCATGCGGTGACGGGATGGAACCCCGGTCGGGCATAGTCCTTGAGCGGCTTGGAGATGGTCTCGCCGTCGCGAATGGCATCCAGCACCCGCTGATACAACCGCTCGAAGACGGCGTTGGTCGAGGTATCGCGCGTGATGGTCAGGGCTTCCAGGATCGGCACGCCGCTGGCCACCAAGGTGCCCAAGGTTCGCATGGTCCGCGCGATGATGTTCTTCTCGATCAATTGCCCGAAGATTGGCAATCGCAACTTGAATAAGTCCCAACCGAACCGCCCGTATGGGAACATGCACGTCAATTTGACGAACAGCCAAATCCCGAAGGGCACGCCGGGCAGGAGGAACCACCAATTGAACAGGATATTCGAGGCTGAGATCAGGATCTGCGTCATGGCGGGCAGATCGGTCTCGAACTCGTCGAAGATCTTTTGGAATTGGGGCACGATCTTGAGCATGATGAAGACCAAGATCGCGACCGCGAAGACGATGACGGCGATCGGGTAAACCAACGCCCCCTTGACCTTCCGACGCAACCACAAGGCGCGTTCCTGGAACTCGGCCAAGCGGCGAAGAATGACTTCCAAGGCACCGCCCGCCTCGCCCGCCTTCACCATGTTGACGTACAACCGGTCGAAGGCTTTGGGGCACTTGGCCATGGCCTCGGACAACGTGGCCCCGCCCTCGATTTCGTCGATGACGTCGATGAGCGCGTTTTTCAGGCTGCCGAACAGGGCGGGCTTGGCCTGAGCTTCCAAGATCTTCAAGCTCCGCAAGATCGGCAGACCGGCGTCCTGAAGCACCGAGAGTTGCTTCGTGAACGTCGTCAAGACCTTAGCGTTCACTTTCCCCACGGAGAAGGTCTTGCGACTGGCGGCCTTCTTGTCGGCGGCCTTCTTTTCTTTCTTCGGGGCTATTTTTGTGATGTAATAGCCCATCTGCCGAATCGTAGCTTCGGCTTCATCCTGCGTAGCCGCCTCGATGACGTCCCGGATTTCCTGTCCGGTGGCGTCCATGGCTTCGAATTGGAACTTGGGCATGATTGGCTCCTCGCTCCCGACCGCCCGTCGCCCACCCTGTCGCCAAGGCTCGACGACGAATCCACCGTTTTCCCGCGCGTGCTAATGTTTCCCGTCGGCCGATCGGCCGACCGCCGTGGCTTGCCCGCGATTGCCGGCCTATCCGCGATCAGGCCTCGATCGTGGTCTCGCGGACCACTTCTTCAATGGTCGTCATACCTTCATACACTTTGTCCAAGCCGTCTTGACGCAACGTCCTCATCCCAGCCCGCATGGCCGCGTCCCGCAATTCCTCCGTGGAAGCGCCGCTATGAATCAGCTCTCGAATCTCATCCGTAATCGGCATGAACTCGAACAGGCCCATCCGCCCCTTGAACCCCGTGTTATTGCAGGTAGTACAACCGCGCCCCCGATAGAACGACTTGCCGATCACGTCCTCCGGAGTCATTTCGAGATCGGCCAGGGCCTCGGTACTGGGCACCGTCAGCTCCCTGCAATTGGGGCAGATCTTGCGGACCAACCGTTGGGCCAAAATCGCCTCCACCGTCGCGGTGATCAAGAATGGCTGCACGCCCATATCCCGTAACCGCGCGATCGAACTTGGCGCGTCGTTCGTGTGCAGCGTGCTGAACACCAAGTGACCCGTCAGCGCCGCTTGCACCGCGATTTCCGCCGTCTCCAAGTCTCGGATCTCGCCCACCAAAATGATATCCGGGTCGTGCCGCAAAATCGCGCGAAGACAGTTCGCGAAGGTATTTCCGATTTCCGAATCGATCGGAATTTGGACCAATCCGTCGATGGAGTACTCCACCGGGTCCTCGGTCGTGATGATCTTATCCTCGACGGAATTCAGTTCGTTCAATGCCCCGTACAGCGTGGTCGTCTTCCCCGATCCGGTGGGGCCCGTCACCAAGACGATACCGTGCGGCCTGTGGATGACATCGCGGAATTGCGCCAACGTCGTGGCGTTCATGCCCACGTTGTTCAGGTCCAGGGCCACCACGGACCGGTCCAGCACCCGCAACACGCAACTTTCGCCGAACATGGTCGGCAACACGCTCACCCGCAGGTCCACCGGGTGTCCGCCCACGGATAGACGAATCCGCCCGTCCTGCGGCAAACGCCGCTCGGCGATGTCGAGGTTGGACATGACCTTGATCCGGGTCGTGATGGCGAAGGCCAAGTGCCGCGGCGGCGGGACCAACTCGTACAGCACGCCGTCCGCGCGGATGCGGATGCGAAATTCGTTCTCGAAAGGTTCGAAGTGCAAGTCGCTGGCGTGATCCTTGATGGCCATCAGCAGGACCATGTTCAACAACTTGCGGACGGGGGCGCTCTCGGCCAGGGCTTCCACGCTCGCCAAGTCCACAACGCCGTCGCCGGCCAACGACTCGGCTGCCTTGCTCAATTCCTCGTCCCGCTCCAGGTCCTCGATGATCTTCTCCACGCTCTCCGACCCGGAATAGTAGCGTTCCAAAGCCCGATTGATCTGCCGTTCCGTCGTCACCACGGGCCGAATGTCGTAGCCCAAGAAGCTCCGCAATTCATCGATCACGGAGAGCTTCTGAGGCTCGCACATGGCGATCGTGAGGGTATTATCCTGGAACGAGACCGGGATGATCTTGTAGAGCTGAGCCATCGGCTCGGTGATGCGGTTGAGGACCTCCGGCGGGACCACCACATCGTTGAGTTGGATGACTTGCAAGTTGAATTGCTCGGCCAAGGCCTGGGCCAATTGATCGTCGTTGATCAGGCCCATGCGGATGGCGATTTGCCCCAGCAACTCCCCTTTATGTTGCTGCTGTTCCTCCAGCAACAACTCGAGTTGCTGCTCGGAGATGAAGCCCAAGTCCACCAGAATCTGTCCGATACGCCGAATGGCCATCCGCGAGTCGCCTTCACCAACAAGAGACGGAGCCCGGAGCAACCGAGGCGGACTCCGTCCGGTTTTTCGCTACATCGGCGGGAAAAGGGTCCCTCGCCCGCGCCGTCTGCGGAACAAGAGCCCAATAAGAACGCGACGGATGCTCTGCGATGATGCCCAATCGAATTCGCGTCCTCACCCTCGCCCGATCCGCAACTTTAACGTTGCTGAGCGGCCTCCCTTTCCAAACGTTTTCTCGCTTCCTCTTCGTCTTCCAACATTCCCCGTTCGGCCCGCGCGATCCGCGACGTCAACTCGTCCGGACCGTTGGCCCGCAATATCGCGTCCTTCTTATCGATCTTCCCCTCCTGCCACAGGCGGAAGAGATGATCGTCGAGGAGTTGCATGCCCAATTTGTACCCTGTCTGAATGGCTGAATTGATGCGGAACGTCTTGTTTTCACGGATCAGGTTGGCGATGGCCGGTGTGACGACCAGCATTTCGTAGGCGGCCACCCGGCCCCCGCCGATCTTGGGCAAAAGTTGCTGCGACAAGATCCCAATGATGGAGGTCGAAAGCTGCGTACGAATCTGCTCCTGTTGGTTCGTGGGGAAGACGTCGATGATACGGTTGACCGTCCCCTGAGCGCCGGTGGTGTGCAACGTTCCGAAGACGATGTGCCCGGTTTCGGCCGCCGTAATGGCCGCCTCGATCGTCTCCAAGTCCCGCATTTCGCCGACGAGGATGATGTCGGGGTCCTGACGCAAGGCCCGCCGAATCGCCTCCGCGAAACTCGGCACGTCCACGCCCACTTCGCGCTGGTTCACCGTGCAGCGTTTGTGCGTGTGATAGAACTCGATCGGGTCCTCGATCGTGATGATGTGGTGATCGACGTTCTCATTGAGATAGTCGATGGCGGCGGCCAAGGTCGTGGACTTTCCGGAACCGGTCGGGCCGGTTACCAGAATCAAGCCTCTCGGCCGCATAATGATTTCCTTCAAGACCGGCGGCGTACCCAACTCCTCGAAGTTCATCAGCTTGTTGGGAATCTGCCGCAGCACCATCCCCACGCATCCCTTCTGCTTGAAGATGGAGACGCGGAAACGGGCCTTGTCGCCGAACGCGAAACCGAAGTCGGAACCGCCGACCTCCTGCAATTCTCGCTGGCACCGCTCAGGCGTGATGCTCTTCATCAGCGAGACCGTATCCTCCGGTTCGAGGACCTTGGTCTCCAAACGAACCATGCGACCGTCCAATCGCAAAACCGGAGGTTGCCCCACCGCGATGTGAAGGTCGCTGGCCTTGCGTGCAACTACCGTGTTGAGAAGCTTATCGATGAGAAGTTGTTGAGCCATGCCTCGATCACCGTCCTAGACGCCCCTGCGCAGCGCCGCAACCGTCGTTCTTCCCGACCCGTATCGGGCCGGCGCTCCGCCTCACCCCGCAACCGCAAGATTATTCCGCTCCCGTCGTTTACGACAAGTAAAAGCCTTCGCCACGGGCCGGCGCCGCCACGAAATGCGCAATGCGGTTCCCGCGGTCGACTGGAGTCCCTCAACCACACGCTGCGCCCTTCCAGCTATTGCAACTCTTCTTCCGGTCGCGCGACGGCCAGGAGTTCCTCGAGGGTCGTTCTTCCCCGCAACACCTTGTTCAGCCCGTCCATGTAAAGCGTCCGCATCCCTTCCTGGATGGCCACGCGACGAATTTCCGTGGACGTCCGGTTTTTGAACGTCATTTCCCGAACTTTGCTTGACATCAACATCAGTTCGAAAAGGCCCATCCGACCGCGATAGCCGGACCCGTTGCAGTGACTACAACCCTTGCCGCGGAAGAAGGTGGCGTTCGCCGCCATCTCGGGGGTAACACCGGCCAATTCCATGACGGCGTCGCTGGGCTGATAGGGGGTGCGACACTGGGTGCAAACCACGCGGACCAAGCGCTGCGCCATGATCGCCACGACGGAGCTTGCCACCAAGTAGGAGGGAACCCCCATGTCGATCAGGCGCGTAATGGAACTGGGCGCATCGTTCGTATGTAGTGTACTAAAGACAAGGTGTCCCGTCAAAGAAGCCTGGATTCCCATCTGGGCGGTCTCCAGGTCCCGCATCTCCCCAACAAGAATCACGTTTGGCGCCTGCCGCAACATCGCGCGAATCACCCGGGCGAAATCCAATCCAATCTCATGGCGAATCTCGACTTGGTTGATCCCCGGCAAGTAGTATTCCACCGGGTCTTCCGCCGTAATGATCTTGCGATCGGGGGTATTCAACTCGTTCAGGGCGGCGTAGAGCGTGGTCGTCTTGCCGGAACCCGTCGGACCCGTCACCAAGATGATTCCGTTCGGCCGTTTGATAAGCTGCCGGAACTTGACGTAATCCTCTTCCGAGAAACCCAACTGACGCAAACCGACCTTGATGTTGTCCTTGTCCAAAATCCGCATCACCACCGCTTGCCCCCAATTGCTGGGGAGCACACTGACGCGGAGGTCCAACTGCTTCTCTCCCAGAGTCAATTTGATTCGCCCATCCTGGGGGCGGCGACGTTCCGCGATATCCATTCGGGCAAGAATCTTGATACGGGAGAGGATCGCCCCCAACAGACGCCGGGGGGCGTTATCCCGCTCCACGAGGTAGCCGTCTATCCGATAACGAATCCTTACCCGATCTTCGAAAGGCTCGATGTGGATATCCGACGCCCGAAGTTGCACCGCTTCGCTGATGATCAGGTGCACCAAACGCACCACGGGGGCGCTGGACTCGTCCACATCCTGAAGGCTTCCGGCATCCCCCTCCACCTGGGTAAAATCGATCGCCGTATCGGTCACTTCACTGATCATCGAGTCCTTGCTTTCACCGCTCGTCTGACCGTAGTAGCGGTTGATGGCCTCCATGATCGATTCGCGCGTGGCCAAGCAGATCTCGATCCGCTTGTTCAAAATGAACCGCAGTTTTTCGAACGTGGGGAAGTCATCCGGGTCGCTGACTGCCACCCGAAGCTGACCGTCCTCCTCAGCGACCGGCAAGACGACGTTTTCGCGCGCCACCGATTCCGGCACCAACTCCACGACGTTCGGCGGGATGACCACGCGGGAGAGGTCCACGAATTGCAGGCCGTGTTGTTCGGCCAACACGCTCATGACCTCTTCGCCCGAGGCGTAGCCCAAACGAATGATGGCTTCCGGGAGCTTGATGTTGGCCTGGCTTGCCAATTCCTCCGCCTCGGCCA
Organism: Thermopirellula anaerolimosa; assembly: GCF_054657335.1. Lineage (NCBI taxonomy): Bacteria > Pseudomonadati > Planctomycetota > Planctomycetia > Pirellulales > Thermoguttaceae > Thermopirellula > Thermopirellula anaerolimosa. The sequence goes on along the minus strand of NZ_BAAHYX010000006.1, from coordinate 3,172,083 downwards.
ACTGATCTTGACTGATCACGCCCTTATCGACGAGCAAACTTGCATACTGGGCCCGACGCTTGGCCGCCATATCACGATCCTCCGCGATTGAGGAGAAGAGTATCCGGCAAAATAGCTTCAGCTACAACAACCCTTTTTTACCGTAATCCCGCAAGCCCCCGCTTGTCAACAAGAGGCCCCCCCAACGTAAGGAATTCGACGCAACGTGTTAGCGAACGGCCTTCGGTACCGCACACTCGCCTCGATCAGCAACCGGGACGCTGCGCAGCAATCTTGACGCTCCAAGATGTTTTTCATATACAGACTGCGTTCAGGCACTTGTCGCAAAGCGCTGGGAACGGTTTGCGGTTTGTACCGGGTGCTCGCAACGCTCGACGCTCCGGAGGCGCTTTCTCTCGGAATATCGCGAACCACATCACGAGGAATACGCGACCTCCCGACTTATCATCCGGTCTACAAGGACGACCCTTCATGGCGATCAATGCTACCGGCGAAGCGGCAGATGATGCTGGGGCTTCCCTGGAAGGCGGCGTCGCGATGCGATTGCAAGGCATCCGCGCCCACCGCAACTATTCGGAAAAAGTCCGACTATTCACTGCCAAAGCCGCCGTTTGGCTGGTCGCCGCCGGGGTGCTTTTCGTGCATCACGCCTATCGGGAAGACGGGCTGCCGAATCTGCTCTTCGAATTGACCGGCAGCGGTATGCTCTTCTTGGCCGCCATTGGCAGAATTTGGTCGGCCGGCTACATAGCGGGGAAAAAGAACGTGCGGTTGATCCAAGACGGCCCATACTCTGTCATGCGACATCCGCTGTACTTCTTTTCGTTTCTGGGATTCTTGGGCGCCGGTTTGGCCATGGAATCCCTGGTACTGACCGGTACGTTGGTCGCGATCTTCTTTTTCACGCACCTGCCGGTGGTTCGGCGCGAAGAGGAACGGCTTCATCGCTTGTTCGGGGAGGAGTATGCCCGCTATGCGCGCGGCGTGCCGGCCATCTTTCCCAAGCCTTGGCTGTTCCGCTGCCCGACCTCGGTCGAGCTTCAGTGCCGAGCATTCAATCGCGCGGTTTGCGACGCCGCACTGATCGGTTTGATCTTTATGGGCACCGAAACACTGGAATGGTGCCATTTACACGGGATCATCCCGATCTTGCTCCGACTCTATTAGGCTCCCAATAGGGCTCTGACTCTATTAGCTTAGGCTCCCGATTAGACCCGATCGGATAACCCCGTCCCTAGGCCGGTGTGTCGTCCTCAAGACGGTGTGTCGCAAGCCTACACAACACCCCGTCGGCAAAAACACGCCATGCGCAACCGCTTGTCGGGGCATGCTGTCGCAAGCGGTTCAGGCCAATCACCGCCGATTGGACGACGCGGAATTGCTCGGCCGCGTTGAGAGAAGGCCGGAGAATTCGGACAATATGAGTCGGGCTTGACGAAACACGCAAGGCTGCGACCAAGCCCGACCGGCGTCACTCGGATCGACCGGCGGCGCGCTTCCAGGGACTACCACAGCAATGCCCGGCAAACGACGGCGTTTTACCCAGTTGGTCCGCATATTCGACGGCGTGGAGCAACCGGTCTTTTTGGTGGATGCGTCGTGGCGGATCCGCTATTGCAATCAAGCCTTGTTGGCGTGGCTGGGTTGCTCGGAAGACGCCTTGCTCGATCGGAGGTGCGCGTTTCACAGCGGCGCGGTGGATCCCGGTGATGCGCTGGCGGCGGGGCTTTGTCCTCCGCCCGGGGCCATGGAGCAACCGCGAACGCAAGCCGAGATTGCGTGCCTGACGGGCGAAGGCCGGGTGAGACGGCGCGCGGTGCAGTTCCTCCGTCTCGATGCCCAGGGGGCCCCTCGCGCCCTACTGGCGGTCGCCGATGGTCAAGACCTTCCCGAGACGGCATCCTCGGCGGAGAAGGCGGCGGACGGACTGCCGGACGCGGCAATGCAAGGCGGCGGAGACGAGCGGAACGCACGGCAGCTTCATCGACTGTTGCAGGAGTTTCGAGCGAGGAGAGAAGCCCGGGGAATGCCCGCCGTGCTCTTGGGAAACAGCGCCGCGGCGGCGCGATTGCGATCGCAGTTTCGGGCGGTTTCGCGTGCCGACGAAAACGTCCTATTCGTGGGACCGCCCGGCAGCGGCAAGCGACTGTTGGCGGCGGCCCTTTTCGACGCTTGGCGGGACTCTGCCGATCAGACATTGATTCCGATCCCTTGCCCCGAATTGGATCCCGACGTCTTGGAAGGCGTGGTCCAGGCCTTCCAAACGGCGAGCGGCGATAAGCCTCGCCCGGACATGCTGCTGCTGGAGGATGTCGATCGTTTGCCCGACGCTTCGCAACTCGTGTTGCGGCGACTGACGGCGTCGCCATCGTTTCGTCTCCGCATCGCGGCGACTTCGCGCGAGCCTTTGCTGAACGCCGCGGCGAAGGGTGTATTCTCCCCGGACCTGGCCGCCGGCATCAGCGTTCTGGTCGTGGAGGTGCCCGAACTCAAGGCCCGCCGAGACGATCTCTCCCTCTTGGCGCAATCCGTGCTGGAGGAATGGAACGCCCAGGCCGAGAAGCAGATCATGGGGTTTTCCCAGGACGCCCTGGACTTGCTGCACGTCTATTCCTGGCCGGGAAATTTCGAGGAACTGTCCGATGTGGTGCGTCGCTCGCACGAAAAGGCCGCCGGTCCGCTGATCGGTGTCGCGGACTTGCCCCGGTCGTTCGTCACATCCGTTCGATCGCAGTTCGAGGCGGCGACGCGGCCTGCCGCCGTTTCGTTACCGCGATTCCTGGCCGATGTGGAAAAAGAGTTGCTGCAACGGGCCTTGCGTCGCGCCCGGGGAAACAAAACGCTCGCCGCCAAAATGCTGGGCGTATCGCGACCGCGACTCTATCGACGACTCATACAACTGGGACTGGAAAAAGGCTCTGATGCGGATCGGGACGAGGAGGACGAGTCGGGTCGAGACCTCTGAACCAGACCGGACGACGCGGCCCTCTCCGTCGGCAGATTCGGTACCGCCGGAATTACAGGCCGGTTCCGGCGCCGATGACGGCGGGAAGCTAGACTTGTCATGGGAGTGTCCACGGCGAGTCTTGCCGGCAGCGGGCGGAATTGCCGGCGGAGGGCCTTTCTTATTTCTCACCGGCGTCCGGGCAACCGACGGTCGTGGTGACGGCCTTCTCGTCGCGGGTCGTCGTCGTGCGGAGAGCACCTTGGAGATTGTGATCGGTTCGCAAAGGCGGGAAACGTGTTCACGCTAACGGAAGAAGTGAACGAGACCTTGAACCGTCTGGCGGGAATGGCCGGCAGGCTGTATTCCCTGCCCGGCGTGGCCATGAAAGTCTTGGAGTTGGCCGACTCACCCGATGCCGATTCCGCGACCCTCAAGGCGTGTATCGAGAACGATCCGGCCCTCACCGCCAAGATTTTGCGCGTGGTCAACAGTTCGTTGTATTCGCCCAGTCGGCCCATCGGCGACTTGGGCCAGGCCTTGGCCTTGCTGGGGTCCAAGCCGCTCAAACTGCTGGTGTTGGGTTTCAGTCTGCCGCCCGACATGTTTCAGGGGCTGGAATCCAAGATTCTGGCCATGTACTGGCGGCATACGCTCACCAAGGCCGTCGCCGCGCGCGAACTGATGGAAAAGCTCTATCGCCGCCCGGGGGATGAGGCGTTCATCGCCGGTTTGCTGCAAGACCTGGGCATGTTGGTTCTGATCCAGACGCTGGGGACGCCCTATCAACGCTTGATCGAGAAAATCCGCGAATGCGGCGAGGATGTGTACCACCGGGAGCGTGAATCGCTCGGCTTCGATCACACGACCTTGTCGGCCAAACTGCTGCTGCACTGGCAGATGCCGGACTCGCTGATCGAGGTCGTACCGGTCGATCCCGGTGACGGACGCGACGAAGGCCGCGCCGGTACCCTCCGCCGAATCCTCTCCGCGGCCGAAATCTTGTCCCGAGTGTTGGCCGACGACCGTCCCGAATTGTGGCCGCAAGCCGTGGCGGAGCTGGCCGCGCTGGGCGGCGATTCCAAGCAAGACCCCGAGGCCCTCTTACGGGAAATCCAGGAAAAGGTCCGGCAATTGGCGGAGATATTTTCCGTGCGGCTGCCCCCCGAGCGGTCGGTGGATGCGCTGTTAGCGGCGGCCCAGGCCAAAATGGCGGAGACGGCGGAGGCCATGCTGCGTGAGGGCGGTGCGGCGCCCGATCAACGCGTTTGGAGTCCGCCTGCCGCGGGTCTGGATGATGCCTTGCGGCGCTGCGTGTTGGGTTTGCCCGGCCAATCGGATGGCGATGCGTCGATCCGGTCCGGCTTTGCGGTCGCGCCGCGAGGCGATGCGGGCAACCGCTTTTCGCCGAGCGTCTTGTCGCCCGTCCGGTCCGAACCGCGATTCCCGGCCTCCGGCCCGACGGCGGTACGCGGGAGCGGAAGGTCCTCCGCTTGGCAAGACGCCGCCCTCGATCCCGGACTGATGGGTCACTTGCGCGCGGCCGTGGCGCTTTGCCGTCGCGAACGCGTCGGCCTAAGCCTGCTTTTGGCGGAGTTCTTCGACGGTCCGTCGCTGGTGATGACCCTTGGGCCGCAAAGGCTGTCGGGTCTGCGCCGGGTATTGGAGGCGGCGTGCGGTCGGTTGGATCACCACGGCAGCGTGTGCCTGCCTTATCACGATTTCGGCTGTGCTTGGGTCTTGCCCGACTGCGATCGCGAAACCGCCGTCGAATACGGCTATCAACTGATTCGCATCATCAGTCGCCTGCCTGCGGAGGATTGGCCGACCGCCAAGGCCTTGACTTTGCAGATCGGGGTATCGTTTGCGGCCGCGCCCGCCCCGAATTTCCCGCCGGAGGACCTCTATACGGCGGCAGGTCGCTGCCTGGCGGCCTCGGCCGCATCCGGCGGCGGAGTCGTCAAGAGCATCGAGATTTATTAGCGTCGAGGAATTGCCTCTCAGCGGCCATTCGGTTCTGCTCCGTGGGCCGCATCGCTCTCCTCGGTCGTGATCGCGATGGAGTACCACTCCACCCGTGCTCCCGACGTCGGGGCGCCGACTTCGATCCGCAAATTCACTGTGCGACCGCGAAGCGAGGCAAGCGCGGCGGTGATCGGTTCGGGCGACTCCTTGCCGCGACGTGCCGGTAGCTGGGCCTCACGGAGAGTCTCGCCGTCGGCCGCCAAGCGTATGCGGATGGGCGGAGAGGACGGGACCGCGCGTGCCCGGACCTGAAGTTCGGCGGCGTCGGCGGGGACGGCCAGGCGACGCGAGAGGACCAACGGTTGATCGGAAAGGACCGTGACCCAACCGAAACGCGGATCGCGAGAGTCCTCCAAATCGGCGTACGTCTCGAGCGTCCAACTTGGATTATCAGGATCTCCTGCGACCTGCCAACCGCTCCAAGCCGAGATCGCGGAAGTCCAGCGTCGCCGCAATTCTCGCCTCATCCATTTCGAGTCGAGCAGCAGCAGGGGTTCGCCCCAATCGACGCAGTCGCGCACGTTCCAGACGTCGGCCGCGGGCGGACGTTCGCCTTCGGCATCCTCGGTGAACAAGACCAGTCGCGAGCCTGGTTCGCCGTCCAACTCCAAGCGTTGGCCGGCAATCGCCGTTCGAGAACCCAGCAGCAGATCGCTGCGGAAAAGTACGCGTTCCGCGGCGCCGCGCAAGGCGACGCCGGCCCGGGCGGAACCGCCGTCACCGGCGATTCGATCCAGTCCGAACCAGGATTGAAAGGCGGCGGCGCAAGGAGGGAGCGGGAACGCGATTCGGGCGGGTGCCGTCAGCGACAACCCCCAGCCGAAAACGCGATCGCCCACCGCAAGCGGTCCGCCCGCCGGATTGCGATCGATCCCCGGCCCCCAATAGCCGCCCAAAACCGGCTGCTCTTCGTATTCCACACTGGGTAGAAGTGTCAGGGGAATGCGATGGGGCGAAAAGAATCGCCACGCTCGAATCGAACGATAAGGAATCCACAACGGTTGCGGCGACCATGCCGGGCGGATCACGTGAAACCATTGATCGGGTTGCTCGCCCTGTTGAACCGCGGCGAAGAAGCGGCGAGACGTGGTGGCGGAAATGCCATCGGCAAACTCCAAATGAATCAGCACGTCGTCGCCGGCAGGGGAAAGCCGTGCCCATTCCGTCGGCAAAACGTCCCAGATGTCGCTCTGCGGCATGTGAATCTCAGCCAGGGACTGCAAGTCGAACTGAAGGACGCCCTGATCGGTCAGAGCGCGAACGCCTTGGGCATTCCACTGGAGCGCGCGAAAGGCAATCCGGCGACCGTCCTCCGTGAACAATATCCCCGGCTGATAAGCGACGTCGATCGGGCGAAGGATTACACGCTTCAAATGGGCGGCGGCGACGAAAACGCCGGGACTTGTCGCGGAAAACGGCGAGCCGAGGCCCCTTTGCGGTAAAACTTCGAGACAAGCGGGGGCGAACCGATCCGCGGCGATGCCGGCGGGCCGAATGCCGAGCACGCGACCGGGAAGTCGATCTCCGCTCAACAACTCGACGCCCGGCCCGGGCGAAGGCGTCGCGGCGTCTTGTCGTTGTCGCACCCAGAGGGCGGGGTTGGCCGGATCGAAGAATCCCTTGCCGCCCAGTTGGGGCGTCCCGCCGCCGGGACCCCAGCCATTCACTTCCTCGCCGCCGACGGTCGTGCCGTCCTCAAAGACCGCCAGGAAACGTTCGTCCGGCAAGGCCGGTCGCGTGAAGAACTTGACCAAACGCAGGGCGTCTGCGTTGCCGCCTCCCTGGATTGCCGCCCGGCGGTACAACGACAGCAGGTAATCGCGCGTGCCGGAAGAAAAGGCCTCCGGTTTGCGGACTCCGCGATAGCGCAACTCATCGGCCGTCAGATTCAGAATCAGCAAGTTGGCGGCGTCCCAGGGCACGGCGGCGGTCTTGGCCGCATATTCGCTCGGCTTCACGGAGGGATTCATCACGCTCTCGCCTTCCGTAAGGTCGAAAGCCCCCAGCCAATGGGCGAATTCGTGCAGCAACAGCCACCATTGCTCTTGCGGCGTCAGACCGGCATGGACGTCGGGGACGAGAATGTGCGCGGCAAGGGGGGATCGGGGCGCGTGTTGTATGGCCGCCGCAAACGGCGTTTGCAGGCGACTGCTGAAACCCACGATCACCCAGGCGGAATCGGACGACGTCTTGTCACGCAAGGCGGCCTCGTGCACGTCACGCGCGGTCGAGACGCCGGGCGGAGATTGCCAGGTTCCTACGCCCACCACTTGCAAACCCACACCGCAGGTCGCGGTCAGGACTTCGGAAACGGCCGCCAGTTGAGATCGCAAACGCGGTTCCCAGACCGCCTGTTGGGCCGGTTGGGCGTCGTCCACGTAGATTGCGACGGGAACGATCACTTGCCTCGGCGGTTCAGCCAAGATCGTCGGAGCCAGCCACAACGGCGGTTGTGCACGCCACGCCGAAGCGTATTCGACCTTCAGTTCGCCGTCGTTCCGACGAACGGTGTGAATCTCCCACGGTCGCAAGGTGATCGCAGCACCGACCGTCGCCACGGTGATGCGTGCGGAGACCGCTTGCGGCAAAAACACCGCCGCCGCGCGATTGGGGGCGACCCGGCACGACCGCGGGGCACCCCAAATCGGTTCCGTGGTGACGACGGCCTCGCCGTCGCACGCGTTCACAACGACGGCGACGGCGGCGTCGGCGGTCGAAACCCAGGACTTCGTCAACCCCAGCCAAACCATGGCCCACGCGAAGGCGACGAGCGGTAAACTCGCTCGATTTGCAAAACACTGTCGGGATATGGGAAAAAAAGCCATGGCGGTTTGGCGGATGGTATGCAGGCCGACGCAGCGTCGGCGGTTCGGATCGGAAAGCCGCCAATGACCTCGACGGCTTTCCACGGGCAGCGCGATCGACAGCACGGTGGCATTCCGCGACGGGGTCTGAAATCTCGCAAATACGCCGATCAGCACGTTCTATTATAATCCGGCAAAGTGCGCGCAATCGGGCGGAGCGCGTCTAATCCGGCGGATTGCGTCGCACGCTCGCGAGAGAATCCGCACGGCTCCCTCGGCATCGGTCGCTCCGCCGCGCCGCAGTCCGCACAGCAACCTCGTCCGAATCGAAAAGCCCTTTTCGGAGAATTCGCAGGGACATTTCGATTCACCACGCAAGGGGACATTTCTATTCACGGATGACAGCAGGACCGGGCGGCGGTTGAGGAATCCCCGCTGCCGCATTAATATGTCAATTGATTATCGTCCGTTTCTTTTTGCGAGCGACTACACGCTCGTGCCCATTCCATTTTCGGCCGGGAGGGGAGTGTGCCGTTATCAGGCGGGAGAACGCGAACCACGAAGCGGATCAGGTTGGCGGTCTTGATCTCCGGCGGAGGTACGACGCTGAAGAACCTGATCGAAAAGATCGCGGCGGGAGAGTTGCCTGCCGAGATTGTCAAGGTCATTTCCAGCACCGACAAGGCCGGCGGATTGGAACATGCCCGAAACGCCGGGTTGGCTTGGGAGGTCGTCGATTGGAAGCAGCTTTCGGTCGGCGATGCGAGTCGCCGGGTCTTCGAGACCTGCCGGGCTTCGCGCGCGCAGTTGGTGGTTTTGGCGGGCTTCTTAAAGCAACTCGTCATCCCTCCGGACTTCGAAAACCGAGTGATCAATATTCACCCGGCCCTGATTCCCGCCTTTTGCGGAAAAGGTTTCTATGGCCGCAAGGTTCACGAAGCCGTCTTGGCCTACGGCGCCAAACTCAGCGGTTGCACCGTCCATTTCGCGGACAACGAGTACGACCACGGGCCGATCATCCTTCAGGAGGTCGTGCCGGTCTTGGACGAAGACACGCCGGAAACGTTGGCGGGCCGCGTATTTCAGGCGGAGTGTCGCGCGTACCCCGAGGCGATTCGTTGGATCGCCGAGAACCGCGTCCGCGTGGAGGGCCTGCGGGTTCGGGTGCTGCCACCGCCCTCAACCGGCGTGGATGAAGTCTGAGGAACGCGCCGGTCGCGTCTCGTCTTGCATACTTTCGGCGGGCGAGTAGTTCCCGGACGCTTATGAAACCGACCTGTGCCGAGCTGAACACGGAGACGGATTGTACGAAAGCGGACTGCCATGCCTCTCGATCCCACGCAACACCCCGACTGGGAAATCGCGCTCGACGCGGAATCGCGGATGAAGACCTGTCTGCAACTCGGCGAAGAGTTGGGTCTGCTGCGGGAGGAAGTTTTGCCCCACGGGCACCATGTGGCGAAGGTGGACTATCTGGCGGTGATGAATCGGTTGCGCGACGCTCCCGACGGCAAGATGATCGAAGTCACCGGCATCACGCCGACGCCGCTGGGCGAGGGCAAGTCGACCACCACCATCGGCTTGTTGCAGGGCATTGGGAAACGCAAGCAGCGCGTCACCGCGTGCATTCGCCAACCCTCCGGCGGCCCGACCATGAATATCAAAGGTTCGGCGGCGGGCGGCGGTCTGTCTCAGGTCATTCCGTTGGCGGAGTTTTCCCTGGGGCTGACCGGCGACGTCAACGCCGTGATGAACGCCCATAACCTCGCCATGACCGCCCTCACCGCCCGCCTGCAACACGAGCGGAATTACGACGACGACCGATTGGCGAAAAGTAATTTGCGGCGGCTGGATATCGATCCCACGCGAGTGGAACTGGGCTGGGTGATCGACTTCTGCGCCCAATCGCTGCGGAATATCATCATCGGGATGGGCGGTCGCATGGACGGCTACATGATGCAGAGCCGATTCCAAATCGCCAGCTCATCGGAAGTAATGGCCATTCTCGCCGTGTCGCAAAGCCTGGAGGACCTCCGCAAGCGTCTCGGCGACATCATCGTAGCCTACGACAAGAAAGATCGACCGATCACGTGCGAGGACCTGGAGGTGGCCGGCGCGATGACCGCCTGGCTGCGGTCGGCCATCAACCCCAACCTTATCCAAACCATCGAGGGCCAGCCCTGCTTCGTCCATGCCGGTCCCTTCGCGAACATCGCCATCGGCCAGTCTTCGGTCATCGGCGATCAAGTCTGCCTGAAACTGGCCGACTACCACATCACGGAAAGCGGTTTCGGAGCCGATATCGGATTCGAAAAGTTCTGGAACGTGAAGTGCCGTTATCTCGGCAAGACGCCGCACGTGTCGGTGATTACGACGACGATTCGCGGATTGAAGCACCACGGGACGACGGCGGGAGCGCCGCCTTGTCCGCCGGGCCGGCCTATTCCCAAGGCCTATTTCGAAGAGAACCTGGCCTGGTTGGAGGCCGGCGCCGCCAATTTGCTCCATCACATCCGCACGGTGCGAAAGTCGGGCATGCACCCCGTCGTGGCCGTCAACGTCTTCCCCACGGACACCGCCGCGGAAATCCGCCTGCTGAAACGGATCGCGGAAGGGGCCGGGGCGAGCGTCGCCGTTTCCAATCACTGGCGCTACGGGGGCGACGGCGCCTTGGAGTTGGCCGATGCCGTGCTGGACGCCTGCCGTGAGCCGGTGCGATTCCGTTACCTGTACGAGATGGACATGCCGTTGAGCGAACGGATCGAGCGCATTGCCCGTGAGGTGTACGGCGCCGACGGGGTGGAATACACGCGGGAGGCCGAAGCCAAATTGCGGCGATTCGAGAGCGACGAGAAATATCGCGAATTCGCCACGATGATGGTCAAAACCCACCTCAGCCTGACGCACGATCCCACCGTCAAAGGCGCCCCGAAAGGCTGGACCTTACCCATCCGCGACATCTTGGTTTACAACGGTGCCCGATTCCTTTGTCCCATGGCGGGAGAAATCTCTCTGATGCCGGGGACGGGTTCGGATCCCGCTTTCCGCAGGATCGACGTGGATGTGCAAACCGGCCGAGTCAGAGGCCTGTTCTGATGAAGAGTGTCCGCCGCGCGGCCCGCGGATGAGACGCCGCCCATCGGCGACCGGCCTTCAAAACACCAGATCGGCTAACTCGGGAAAGTCCGAAACTCGCAACATTTCCGAGAAACGCAGGCCCAGTTGGTAAAAGCCTGGGCCGATGGGGCTGAGATGAATGGCCGTAGCTAGAATGTAGTGAATCTCGGCTTCGAAGCGAACCCCCACGATCACCCGATCCACGCCGCGAGGTTCGGAGAGGATCACCGACATCCCAGTCGTGCTCCAGTCCTTGGTAAAGCCGGAAAACATCTTCGTTAGTTCCGGTCGACCGTGCTGGTACGGAATCAAGACCACCACCGTGTTGATCCGCACACGGGTTTCGTTGCGCTTTCGCGGATCGAATTCCGAGAGCGGTTCCGCATGATTGTTGACGAATTTGAGCACGAAGCTTCGCACTTGATTAAGACGTTTGCTAGCCGAAAATACCACGGCATGCTCTCCGTCGGCGGTTCATCGCGGTAAAGTCTGACATCACCCCCTCCCAGTAGGGTGTCGCCAAGGAAATCACGGCAGAGGGTCCCCCCCCCGGCGATCGGCGGTCCGCCGGCACTGCCCGGTGCCGGGATCGCCCTTTAGCAAAATCTAGGTTGCGGGAAAGGCGGTGGTGGTGGGAAGAGCGAGAAATTTCGTCCGGCATCGAGCCGGAAAGCGAGAGAAGAGTCGGTCGCGGGGCGAAATATCGTCACAAGCTATGTCACCACTAGCGCATGTTCGCACCACCCGTAAGTGTTATTGGCGGCATCAGGTTGCGTTCTGACCATCCCACAGGGGTCTAGTCTGTATCCTTCTAGAAAGGGGGTAGAGAAACCAAATTAGGCTTGGACGCCGCGACGGAGTTGCAAGAATCGTCGCCGGGGACTAGCCTCAAAGGTTTGACGAACTCTTAGCCTAGGAATGAGACGCGACGTTTCGCGTGATGTTCCCTTTGCCGGGTGATCGAATCCTGGAGATTGCGTGAAACGTCGCTGATTTTGCACGAGAAGTCCGCATGAACGAATCGTTTGTCGATGAGACGGGTCAAACGGTCTCTTTGAAGGACCCTTGGACGGCGGCGTTCTTGGCTTGGCTGCTGCCCGGTCTGGGACACTGGTATCAAGGCCGGCGGGAAAAGGCGGTCTTGTTCTTCGCATGTATCCTTGGGACGTTTTTGTATGGGTGCTACTTGGGCGGGAATTCGCAACTGGGCTACGCCCGGGTGGTGTACTATTCCTTCCGTCCCGGCGACACTCGGCTGTACTATTTGTGTCAGGTGGGAGTGGGGTTACCGGCGCTGCCCGCCATCGTGCAGGCCATGCGAGTAAGGCAAGGAAAGCCGGCTTTGTGGAACAACTTCATGGCTCCCCCGCGACTGGGAAGCGACGACCGTGATCCGCCGACCTTGGACCGTTTGAATTACGAGTTGCACAGCTATTTCGACCTCGGGAGTCTTTTTACAGCCGTGGCGGGGTTGCTGAATATCCTTGTGATCTTCGACGCCTGGGGCGGTCCGGTCTTTCCCGAGCCTAAACGTCCGCTCGGAACGGAGAGCGGCGACTCCGGGCATAAGCGCGAGGAGGAGGGTTCGCCCGCGTGAGGCCGCGAGGGGCTTGTTGACCGGGGTCCCGGACTGCGCGAGCCACGTTTCGTGCCCGGGCGGAGGCGACGTCGGATTCCGCGACGGCAAGGTGAAGCCATTTGCCATGAACATCAATTATCTGTGGTATTTCGTGCCGCTGTTGGCCTCGGTCAGTCTGGTTTACGCCGCGACACGGCAAGAGCGGATGCGGCCGATCCTAAAGCACGCGCTGAGCACGGCGGCGTGGATCGTGGGCTTCATGGCCGCGATAGCCCTGATCCTTCAAATCCTCGACGCCTTCTCGTGAAGGGTCATTCGGTTCTTCGGAAATCGGCGGAACGGAGGGCGATGCGGGATTCCGCATTCCGTTGCGAAGGCGTCTTTCCGAGCGGTTTTACCGCCGCGCAGAGACGTTGAATCGGCCCGCCAATGCAATCAGGAGACGGTGGATGCGGATTTTGGTTTTGGGCGGCGGAGCGATTGGGGCCTCGGCGGCTGAGGTCTTGTGCCCCAAGCATCGCGTCACCATCGTGGAACGCGACCCCGACGTCGTGCGGTTGATCGACGACAATCCCGCCATCGATGCGCGCGTCATCCAAGGTTCGGCTTCGCAGTCGTCCACGCTTTTTCAGGCGGGCGCGCTGGATGCCGATCTGTGTCTGGCCGTCACCAATGACGACGAGGTGAATCTGGTAGCCGCCTCCGTGGCCAAGGCCATGGGTTCGCGGCGCACCATCGCCCGGGTTTATCAGCCCATCTTCCTGGATACCAGCACCTTTGATTATCGGCGCCACTTCCACATCGACCGATTGGTCAACTTGGAGTTTCTGGCGGCGTTGGACCTCGCGCGCGTCGTGCGACTGCCCGGCGCGCTGGCCGTCGAGAACTTCGCCGTGCGAGACCTGGAACTGCAAGAGATCGAAGTCAAGAACGCCACCGCTGCCGTGCACGTCCCTCTGCGGGAATTGAAGCTGGGCAAGGGCGTACGCGTGGCGGCGATCGTTCGCGGCGACGAGGTCTTCATCGCCGGGGCCGAAGATACGATCGAAGTCGGCGATCGTGTGACGCTGCTCGGCAAACGGGAGGAAATCGACGCCGCCAAAGACCAGTTCGAAATCGAACCGCCCCAGCGACTCGGCGTCGTCATCGCTGGAGGCGGCGAGACGGGGTATCATCTGGCTCGACTGCTGGAAGGCAAACGCTTCGCCGTGCTGCTGATGGAATCCAACCGCGAGCGTGCCGAGTTTCTGGCGGCTCACCTCGATCGCACCACGGTCGTCTGCCGCGACATCCGCAATCGCGCCGACTTGGAGGAGGAAGGCGTCCCCAGCGCTGATTTTTTCATAGCCTGCACCGGCGATGATGAGAATAATATCATAGCGTGCGTCGAGGCCAAGGAGTTGGGCGTCAAGAAGGTCGCCGCGGTCGTCGGACGGACCGACTATCTCCACATCCTTTCGAAGCTGGGAATCGACTATGTGACGACTCCCAGGCAGGTGGTTATTCGGGAGGTGGAGGCCCACCTCAACACGGGCGCCGTCATTTCCCGAAAGCCGCTGGTGCCCGATTCCCGCTTGCTCGTGGTGGAACTGGAAGTCTTGGAAGGCGCTCCGGTGACGCAACACGTGCTGGCGACGGTTGGGTTGCCCCACCACTGCCTGATCGCCGCCAGAATTCGGGGCGAATCGGTAACGCTGCCGGGCGCCGACGATCGCATCAAACCGGGCGACAATGTCGTCGCCCTGGTCCACGCCGACGTGCTCGACGAACTGGTGCGACTGTTCTCGCCGAGCGACTGACCGTGCAAAGCGGGTCGCGGGCGGGGAATGCCCATCTCGTGGCGCCCTTTTTTCGGCGGGCCTCCGCGGCGCGCGACCCTTTCGCACAACGTCTCGCGGCGGAATCCAACGCGGATACGACCTCACCGGCGGCGTGCCGGGGGATGAACCTATGACGACATCGCAACGGGTGTATTTGGACAACGCGGCCACCAGTTGGCCCAAGCCGGAGGCCGTCTATCGCGCTGTCGATGAGTATCAACGGCGTTTGGGTTGTTCGCCGGGACGCGGCGTCTATCGCGATGCGTCTTGCGCCGATCAGGTGGTGGCCGACGCGAGGCACCGCGTCGCCGGGCTTTGGGACGTCGAGGACCCGCTCCACGTCATCTTCACCTTCAACGGTTCCGATGCCCTGAACTTGGCGATTCGCGGGGCGATTCGACCGGGCGATCACGCCGTGACCACAGCGGCCGATCATAATTCCGTGCTCCGCCCCTTACGGTTTCTGGAGGAAACGCAGGGCGTTCAGGTGACGCGCGTTCCCTGCGACGCCGTCGGTCGTGTCGATGTCGCCGCCTTCGCCCAAGCCGTTCAGGCACGGACGCGGTTGGTCGCCGTGAACCACGCCTCGAACGTGACGGGCACCTTGCAGAATATCTCGCGACTCGTCGAGGTCGTGCGCCGGCGGTCGCCCGACGCTCTCGTCCTCGTCGACGCCGCGCAGTCGCTGGGGCACCTTCCCCTGTCCGTCCGCGAATGGGGCGTGGACCTCGCAGCGGCACCGGGGCATAAGGGCCTTTTGGGACCGATGGGCACGGGCGTGCTGTACATCCGCCCCGGCGTGGAGGAGAGAATCGCCCCCTTGCGGTTGGGCGGTACCGGTTCGCAAAGCGACGAAGACCGTCAGCCCGCGATGCTGCCCGATAAATACGAGCCCGGCAACCACAACGCCTCCGGTTTGGCCGGACTGGCCGCCGGCGCGGCATGGCTGGAAGAGCGGACGCTCTCCGCCCTGCGACGCCATGAACTGTCGTTGATCGAAACCCTGCTGGAGAGACTACGCGGGATTCCCGGCCTGACGTTATACGGCCCGGAAGACCCGGCGGAGCGCGTCGGCGTGGTCAGTTTCCGCTTGCAGGGCTTCGAGCCTCATGAGTTGGCCGCCCTGCTGGACCTGCGCTATGGGATCCAGGTTCGCTCCGGCATCCACTGCGCCCCGAGGATGCATGCGGCCTTGGGTACGCTGAAACTTGGGGGAACGGTACGGATCAGCACGGGACCGTTTACCACGCCTGAGGAACTCGAGTATGTCACTCAGGCGCTGCGGGAATTGAGTCGTGCCGCCTGAATCACCGCCGCCGGGGACGCGAGCCGACGTGCTCGCCGCACCTCACGCATTCCCTCACAGGAAGACGGACGGGTTTATGACCCCCGAGTCGCGGTTCATACCTCCGTCGTTTCCCGGAGTCGTCCGTCCTCCAATACCACGAACCGGCGGCATACCCGACGCAAGAGCGGGCGGTCGTGAGAGACGATCAGCTTGGCTTGCGACAGTCGCGTCAGCACGGACACGACTCGTTCCGCGGCCTTGTCATCGAGTCCCGAGGTGGGTTCGTCCAAGAGCAAGGCGGCAGGTTCCATCGCCAGCACGGCGGCCAAGGCCGCCAGGCGCTTTTCTCCTCCGGAAAGGCGATAAGTAACGCGGTTTTCGTAGCCCCCGAGGCCAAGCTCCTCCAAGGTGCGACGTACCAACTCGGCAACCTCTTCCCTCGATCGACCCTGATTGAGGGGCCCGAAGGCGACGTCCTCGGCCACGGTGGGGCAAAAAAGTTGATCGTCGGAATCCTGGAAGAGCAGGCCGACGCGTCCCAGAATCTCGTCGAAGTCCTTCGGCCGCCGGGGCTTTCCCAAGACTTCCACGGAACCGGAGCGAGGCGTCAGCAGGCCGCAAAGGAGGTGCAACAGCGTAGTCTTGCCGCTCCCGTTGGCACCGATCAATCCAACCGCCTCTCCTGCGCGAATTTCCAAGGAGGCCCCGCGCAGTACGTCCTGGCCGGGGGCATAGCCGAAAATGACGTCGCGGATCCGGATCACCGGCGTGTCGACCGGGACCGACTCGGGTGAAGACCCGGCGGAGTTCGGCGAAGTCGGTTCCGGGACCGCGGCATGCTTCATGGCCGGAGCCTCATGACATCAATTCCAAGGCCGTACAGACCGCCGAAAAGACCGCCACCGCCAGCAGAAAAACGCCGTCCCGGGCCGAAAAATGGAAGTGACGCCACACGTGGAACTGGCCGCGAAAGCCGCGGCATCGCATGGCCGCCATGATGCGCTCGCACCGCGCCAAACTGCGAACCAAGAGCATACCCACCAGGTTCCCATAGGCCTGAAAGGTGCGGCGGTCGAATCGCGGACGAAACCCACGGATCAGCATGGCCGTATGAAGCCGCCGGTATTCCTCGTGCATGACGTGCAGATAGCGGACCGTGAACAGCAGCAAATGGACCAGTTTCCGCGGTACGCGGAGGTGGATCAAGGCGTGTCCCAAGGTGGGAATCTCCATCGTGCCGACCAAGGCGGACATCCACAGGACGATGGCGTTGGATTTGACGGCGATTTCTGCCACGACGTCCAGTGCGGAGATGTCGAACCGCGACGCCCCGTCGCCCGCGCCGAGACCGGCGGTCCAGGGCACCAATACCGCCGAGGCGAGCACCACGACGTTGACGGGAATGAGTCGCGTCAAGAGCGTTCGCGCGGAAAGCCCGACCGACGCCGCCGCGATGAGGGCCGCCGTCAACATCAGCAGCCAGACCGCGGGCTTCGCGCTCGAGACGATCAGGATCGCCGCCGTCAACATGGCCGCGATGCGAAGTCGCGGATCGAAGCGGTCGATCCACGCCTGCGCGACGATGGGGACATCGGGCCAACGCGCCACGCGGTTCATGATACGGTTCCCGTTGTGCGGTCGCGGGAAGGCGCCGGGCTGGTTGCCGAGGGTCGCGGTGCGTTGCGGCGGGCCGACAAGTAGAACGCCACACCGGTCAGCCCCAGGATGTAGCCGATGCCTCCCAGCACGTCGCGCCACCCCGTTGTGCTGCGAGCAGTTTGAATGTCCTCGCGGAGTCGCACCACCTGGGCCTGAAGTTGCTCGACGGCTGCCGCCAATCGGCCGGGATCGCTACCGGACTTTTCCGGCGCCGGCGGAGCGGATTCCGTCGCGATTCGCGTTTCTTTTTGAGCGGAAGCATTGCCGGAAGTATTCGCCGGGGTGGCGGCGCCGGGCGATATGGCAGTGTCCGCCTCGGAAACGCCGCCTGACGATGCGAAGTCCGCCGCGTCCAGTTCATATTCCGTGGCGTGGCCGTCCTCCAGTATTCCCACCAATCGCATCTTGCCGGAAAAGCCGGGCTGAAAATGAAATCGTCCCTCTTCGTCGCAGGTCAACTCTTGCGCTTTGTTACCGTTGGCGTCGTACACCTCCACTTTCGCCCCCGCGGCGCCGCTGCCGCCGCGGAAATAGACCTTGCCTTCCACCTGGGCACCCTTTTGGGCGGCAAAGATGTACAGTGTATGGGCGGAGGCCGTGGAACCACACAGCATTACGCAGGTGAAAAAGAGAGTCGTCCACCACGAGCGGAAAAGCCGAGCCTCCGCGAGGCGACGGAACTGATTCATGACTCGATTCCTGTCAAGCGTCGTTCTTGCGGCTTGGATTGGTAGGCAAGTCGCCGGAACCCAGGCCGGGCCTTCTTTGCAAGAGGTCGTTGCCGCCATATCGGCCCGTCACGATGCGGGGACCGGTCGCAAAACCTCGGGTCGGACTTGATGCAGAAAAGCCACGGCGGCGGCGGTCACCAATCCTTCGCCCAACGCCAAGCCGCCGTCGGTAATCCAAACCAAGATGGAAAGCCCCTGGAGGTTTCGCCCCACAGCGAAGATGCACAAGCCTGTCATAGCGGCGGAGAGCAGGATACTGACAAACCCCGCCCCGAAGCCCGACCACCACACCGCGGTCGGTCGCGACGAACGAACGCCGCCGAAGAGTTGGTAAACGACGAGGGCCGGCACGGCCATGTTGACCGTATTGATTCCCAGCGTGGTGATTCCCCCCTCTCCGAAAAACAACCACTGGAGGAGCAAGGCGATCATGATTGCGGGAAAGGCCGCCGCGCCCAAGAGCAGGCCCATCAGCCCGTTCAATACCAAATGCACGGCGACGGGTCCCAGCGGTATTTGCACCGCCGACACGGCAAAGAAGACTGCCGACATCACGCCCACCGCGGGGATTCGCTCGTAGTCCAGGCGTCGAAGCGACCAACCGACTCCCGCCGCCGCGCCGAGCCAACCGGCGGCCATGATGCCCAATCCCGTGGGCGAAACGGATAAAACCACGTCGTTCAGGTGCATGACGATTGCAAGGCGCTATTTCATGTCCGAGGTGCGAACCCAGATCAGGCCGCCCAATTCCACATCGGCGGGGGTTCCTTCGGGGTCGGGCAACCGCTCGGTTCCATCCACCAAAGCGGCAAACCCCCACCACCCGGCGCGAGGCATGGCGTAGCAAAATACCCCCGCCGCGTCCGCCTTGATGACTTGCGTGACGTACGCATCGTTGGGCGGCGCGACTCGACCGCCTTCGTTCCAATATTCGACCTCGACCGCGGCGAAGGGGACCGGCTTACCGTCCCGCAACACGATGCCCCGAAAAACGTTGCCCGTCCAAAGACCGTAAGGTCGGGCAAGCGGTTGGATTTCGACGGGCAAACCGACGGGCTGCTCCCATCCGCCTTCGTTGCCCAGAAAGTTGACCGCCACCTTGGTGTAATGAATGATCCATTTTCGCTCGGCAGGCTCCCAGTACGGCGCGGGCGACACGGTGAACACATAATCGCCGGGTTCCGTGAATCGGTAGCGAACCGAGTAGCTCGAGACCTTGCCCGAGCGGTGCTCTTGCAAGCCCGGCAGCAAGTCCGTTTTCGCATCACCCAGGAACACGTCACACCCGCGCGGCCGCGCCATCGGCATCATCGGCCCCTGCTCCATGGGGTGCGTGAATTGCATTTCCAGTACGATCTCAGGCGTCTCGCCCGGTCCGACGACGTCGTGCGACGGCAGGAGGACCAAGAAGTGGGCCGATGCTGGGCGGCCGCAAGCGAACACGACGATGAAGCACAAGACGACTGAAGCAGTGCGGGGAATCACACGCGGCATCGGGGAATTCCGTAGGCAAGACGATGCCCGGGACTTCGGGCTTAGGCGGTGGAATGCGGTGTGTTACGTTTGCCGTTATTATAATACCGCCGCGCGCCCGCGTCCATGTGCGGACGTCGCCGCGGTCGCGCCGATGGGAACGCTTACGGCGACGACGAGTCTCGGGTGATTGCAAGTCGAAACGACCGGGTTCGGCACGCCGGTCTTTGGGTTGCAATCGGCGAAGGCCATGCCTTACCATGCAGGCCGAATGGCATTGGTCGCGGCGACCTTTCAGAGGGCGGGAAAATGCGATGGCCCGTATGGACTTGGTGCGGCGCGACGTGTGCGGCATCGCTATTTGCGACGGTTTTGGCTTTGGGCGAGGACTCGCCCCAGGCGTACTACCGTCGCGGCGAGTTCGCCGTTGCGGCCCGACGCGTGCAGCTTCGTGACACAAGGGAAGCCGATCTGAACGTGGAACCGGGGACCGAGTTCGCGGTGGCGGGGCGGGATGGCCGCCGACTGCTGGTGTGGGTGCGTATCCCGCCGGAAGTGGGCGTCTTTCGCTACCCTCGCTGGGTCTCGGGTTGGATCGCCCAGCGAGATGCCGTTCCTGGTCGCGCGGGTGAGCGCTGGTGGATGCACTTGCTTTCGGAGGACCAGCGGGACTTGCTCACGCGGCGGGCGGTGGAGGCTCTGGAGTCCAAGAAGTACGGGATTCCCTTGGCCGCGGCGGCGATGTTGGGGCACTTGAATCCGCGCCAGGCCGCTCGGCCCTTGAGCAGCTTGATGCAGGTTGGGGGATCCACCCTGGCGGGGGAAGCGGCGCGGTCACTCGGCAAGCTGGGGCCGGAGGGACACGGCTTGCTCCGCGAGGCACTGCAACACGAACAGCGTCACGTGCGGGAGCTGGCCGCGCGGGCGTTGGGGGTTTACGGCGACGAAGAATCGTGCCCCGCCCTTCGGTTGGCCCTACGAGACGCGGATCCGCGAGTGCAAATGGCAGTGCGGGAGGCGCTTTTGCGATTGGGTGACGATGCGGCGATCGCGGCGTTGTGGCGCCAGGGACAAAACTGGGCATGGAACGACAAACAAATGCTGGACGCCGATCTGTGCGATCGAGCGGCCGAAGGATTGGCCATGCGTGGGGAGGCCGGAATACCACTACTCCGCGAAGGACTCGGACATTCCCATCTTTTCGTGGTGCGTTCGGTGATTCGGACCGTCGGCGAGTTTGGGTACCGAGAATTCATTCCCGACCTTCGGAAGTTCAAAGACGCCAAGATTCATGATCCCGTGGAATATTATCGGGAAGCGGTGGCGTCCCTGTACATGCTGGGCGATGAAGAGGCGCTCCCCATCCTGCGTCAGGACTTGCGGTCCTCCGACCCGGAGCGCGTTGCACGGGTCGTGGTGTGGTTGGCGCGGGTGCGCGATGTCGAGTCCATCCCAACGTTTCGGGAGCTACTTTCGAATCGTTGGGTCAAGGTCCGCGTTGCGGCGGCGGAGGCACTGGCGACGCTTGCGGATCGCGATTCCATTCCCTTTTGGCGGTCGGCATTGGGGGATTCGGCGCAAGGAGTCCGCGCGGCCGCCGCTTCCGCACTGGGGAAACTGGGAGATACGGACTCCGTGTCCGCGTTGGAGGAAATCCTCTTCCATGACCCGAACGACGGTCCGATGCGGGCTGCCGCCGAGGCCTTGGCCGTTTTAGGGACCGAGGGAAGGGCCGCGGTCGCCAAGGCGCTGAAGTCTGAAAGTATCCGGGTCAGGTTGGCCGCGGTGTACGCCCTCCGTCGTTTCGACCGCGAAGAGGGCGTGCCGGCGGCGGCGGAAGCGTTGAACGATCGTTGGGCATCCGTGCGAACCGCCGCGGTGGAGTCGCTCGGTCGATTGGGCGGGAACGACGCCGTCTCCTTGCTGATGGAGGCTTGCTACGATGCCGACGAAACCGTCTCCGCGGCGGCCCTCCACGAACTTTTGGCGTTGGGTCGGCGGCCCGGCAATTCCATGAAGGAACTTGTGCGAGTGATCGCGGCCGACGAGGACGTGCCGGTCCTTCAAATGATAGCCGCCGAGGCCAAACCGATCCTGTTGGCCATGCTCAATTCCGACGACGGACCGCGTGCGAAGAAGGCGGCCAAGATGCTCGTGCGATTGGGCGACAAGGAGACTGTGCCGGAGTTGCTCGCGTACATGGAACGCGCGGAAGACCCGACCGTGACCGAGTGGTTCGCAAACTGTACGAACCTGGAACTGTCCGCGGCAGCCCGCACGTACGCGCGGAAGAAAGGCTACCTGATTCGCAGCGTTACCGGCGAACCGCCGAAGGTCCCTTGGGGAAGGTGACCGAACGCAACCTCGCCCCGCCTTCGCGTGTCGGTGTCGGCAATGGCCGGGTTGCTCCAAGGAAGCGGCGGGCTTCTCGGGCGCGCCCCGGAAACGTCTTTGCCGCTCGAACGGTCGGCTTGCGCGAGATCGCTACACGATCAGGGGGCTCCGCGCCGATCCGGACCCCACCGCCAAGCGTGGTCGTTTTTCGCGTATAATAACGCAATCTCCCCATTGGCAAGGCCAAACAACCGAAAAGGGATATATAGGACTACGCAAGAAGGGTGATAAAATCGGTGACGAGGCGGTTGCCGTCCGGGCGGCGTGACCGAGACGAGGTCTCCCGTCTCGCTTTGGCATGGTATTGATCTCGAAGAGGATGACATGAGTGCGGTTGCCAGTAATAAGGCGCGGCCGAATCCCGCGGTCAACGACCCTCAAACGGCGAAGACGGGAACCAACGGGATATCGCCGGTCGCCGTGGATTCCGATCCCACCGAAACCCAAGAGTGGCTGGAGGCGTTCGAGTACGTGCTTCAGCGCGAGGGCGGCGAACGGGCCATCTACCTTCTGGAACGGCTGAAGGAAAAGGCCTTTCGATCGGGCGTGCCGTTCGCCTCCGCCGCCACCACGCAATACGTGAATACCATTCCGCCGGAGAAAGAACCGCCCTACCCCGGCGATCGCACCCTGGAACGACGGATCAAAAGCCTGATCCGCTGGAACGCCCTGGCGATGGTGGTGCGGGCGAACCGGGAGAGTTCGGGGATCGGCGGGCACATCTCGACTTTCGCCTCGGCGGCCACGCTGTACGAGGTCGGCTTCAATCACTTCTTCCGCGGTAAGCAGGGAACCGAGTCCCCTGATTTCGTGTATATCCAGGGCCACGCCTCGCCGGGTATTTACGCACGGGCGTACCTGGAGGGTCGGATCGACGAAAAGCACTTGGAGAACTTCCGCCGGGAATTGGCCCCGGGCGGCGGCCTATCGTCCTATCCCCACCCTTGGTTGATGCCCGAGTTCTGGGAATTCCCCACGGTCTCGATGGGGCTGGGACCGATCATGGCGATCTACCAGGCCCGATTCAATCAATACCTGGCGGATCGCGGCATACGCCCCCAAGCCCGTGACTCCAAGGTCTGGTGCTTCGTCGGCGACGGCGAGTGCGACGAACCGGAGACGCTGGGCGCGATCACACTGGCGGGTCGGGAAAAGCTGGACAATCTGATCTTCGTGATCAACTGCAATTTGCAGCGATTGGACGGACCGGTCCGCGGGAACGGCAAAATCATTCAGGAACTGGAAGGAGCCTTCCGAGGCGCCGGTTGGAACGTGATTAAGGTCCTTTGGGGGACGGATTGGGACCCCCTCTTTGCACGCGACACCGAAGGCCTCTTGGCCCGACGCATGATGGAGGTCGTGGACGGTCAGTACCAAAAGTACACCGTCATGCCGGGGAGCTATATCCGGAAGCACTTCTTCGGCGCGGATCCGCGTTTGGAAGCCTTGGTCGCTGATTTGACCGACGAGCAGATTCGGCGTCTGAAGCGGGGCGGGCACGATCCGCTCAAGGTTTACGCGGCCTACAAGGCGGCGGTCGAGCACCGCGGTTCGCCGACCGTCATCTTGGCTAAGACGATCAAGGGGTATGGATTGGGCGAGGCGGGCGAAGGCCGCAACATCACCCATCAGCAAAAGAAGTTGAACGAGGATGAGCTGCGCGAATTCCGCCGTCGTTTCGACATCCCGATCCCGGAGGAACGCGTGGCGGAGGCGCCGTTCTATCGTCCGCCCGAAGATAGCCCCGAGATTCGATACATCCGCGAGCGCCGAGCGGCCTTGGGCGGTCCCCTCCCGCAGCGGCGACATCCCATGATGAAGCTCAAGCCGCCCAAATGGGAGGACTTTTCGGAGTTTTTCTCGGGCAGCGATGGCCGCGAGGTCTCGACCACGATGGCCTTCGTGAGGCTGTTGGTGCGGCTCATGCGGGACAAGAACATCGGGCGCTATGTGGTTCCCATTGTACCCGACGAAAGCCGTACCTTCGGTATGGAGGCTTTGTTCCGGCAATTCGGCATCTACTCGCACGTCGGTCAGCTCTATGAACCGGTCGATTCCGATACGGTGCTGTACTACCACGAAGCCAAGGACGGGCAGATCCTGGAGGAGGGAATCACGGAGGCCGGGTCGATGTCGTCGTTCATCGCGGCGGGCACGGCGCACTCCACCCACGGCGTCAACATGATCCCCTTCTTCATCTACTATTCGATGTTCGGATTGCAGCGAATCGGGGACCTGATTTGGGCGGCGGGCGACATGCGGTGCCGAGGTTTTCTGATGGGCGGCACTGCCGGACGGACGACCTTGGCGGGCGAAGGCCTGCAACATCAGGACGGCAACAGCCATCTCTTCGCCTTGGCCTATCCCACCCTCCAAGCCTACGATCCCTGTTTCGCCTACGAGATGTCCGTCATCGTCTTGGACGGCATCCGGCGGATGTACTACGAAGAAGAGGACATCTTCTACTACATCACGTTGATGAACGAAAACTACGAGATGCCCATCCTCCCCATGGGATCCACGGAAGGCATCTGCCGCGGCATGTATCCCCTCTCTTCGCGGGACTTGGGCAAGGATCGGCCGTTCGTGGACCTGATGGGAAGCGGGGCCATTCTGCGCGAGGTCTTGCGGGCGCAGGATATTCTGGATCAAAAGTTCGCCGTCTCCAGCCGCGTCTACAGCGTGACCAGTTGGAAGGCCCTGCTGGAGGACGCCCGAACCGCGGAGCGAACCAATCGCCTTCACCCACATGAGCCGCCCAAGCCGGCCTACGTGCAGCAGGTGTTGAACGATAGCCGGGGTCACGTCGTGGCCGCCTCGGACTACGTTTCCGCCGTGCCGCTATCGCTGGCGAAGTGGATTCCCGGCCAATACACGGTCTTGGGGACCGACGGCTTCGGCCGCAGCGAGGCGCGGCGGGAGCTGAGGCGATTCTTCGAAGTCGACGCCGAACACATCACGTTCGCCGCGTTGGCATCACTGGCCGCCGAGGACCGCTTCCCCAAGGAAAAGCTCCCCGCGGTGCTGGAAGAACTGGGGTTGGATCCCGATACGCCGCCGCCCTGGACGCGATAACGGATTAGCCCGTCGCCGACGCTCGACGAAGCTCTACGCCGAGAGCGACCCGTCGGCCAAATCGACCCGGCCATTGCGAAGCTCGGAGGATTCGCCGGGATCGTGGGGAAACAGTCGATCGGCCAGGTAGTCCGATATCTCGGCCCCGTCGCCGCCGGGTTCCGAGAACAGCTCGGGCGACAAGAATATCTGCGCGGCGGGGCGCAGACCTTTTCGCTTAGCCAGTCGCCATAGCTGAAGTGACTCGTACCATGACAGTTCGTGGGCACGGCACAACGATAGGAACAGCAGCCCGTTGCTGCGATACGGCTTGCCCGTGCGAATCACGTCCATGATTCGCGCGATGACGATGGTCACGACGACGATCGCGACCACGAATGCCGCCGCCCAAAGAAGGGACGTCACGTCAATCGGCCGACTGCCGCGTCGCTGAAACTCTTGCCGGAGTTGATCCAGGGGAAAGCGAGACTGTCCCAGCAAGAGGTCGGTCGCGATCCTCGTGATGTGAAACGCGAATGGGATCATGGTTCCGCGGATTCCGCCAAGGGGCCGAAGGAGTTTAGCGCGGGCATGTCGCTCACGGGCGTAGGGGCGCCTGTATGGTGGTGCATGGTTGCTTCGCAGTCGGCGTGCGCTCCGCGCTGCTCGCGCGATCGGATACTGTTTTCCGCGGCCTCCCGGACCAGTGCGTTCGGATCGTTGAGGGCGTTTTTCAACGCTTGGAGGGCGGCGGGTGAGTCGGTCATAGCAAGCGCGGCGGCAGCCTCGGCGCGGATGGCAGGGTCCTCGTCTTCAAGCAATGGAATTACCGAAGATTCCACGCGAAAGACCAGATCCAGCTCTTGAACGACCAGCAGGGCCCTCAGTCGCCGCGAGCGAAACGGCGCGGCCAACTCCGCTCGCAACAGGCCCGTCGTATGCCCGTCGACTCGCTTGACGAGCATTCCCGTATCACGACGAATATCCGGCGGGAGCATATCCCAAGTTTCCAGGAATCGGCGGAACGAGAACTCTTTGAGGCACCGTCGGGCGGCGCGGCGGACCATGGGATGCGAGCTTTCCAGGGATTGCAGGATGACCGGCAGCGCACCGGCCATGCCCCTTCCGCGCAGTTGCGGCAGCACCGCCGCCACCACCAAGGGATCGGGGTCGTAGGCGGCTTGGATGGCCAAGGCGTTGGCCTCGGCCCCATGGTAGTGCCCCAGGGCCTCGGCGGCAGCGGCACGCGCGCCGGGTAGTCCGTGCCGCAATACCTCACCAATCGTTGTCAACGCTCGCGACGCCGGGACTGCCGTCTTGCTTACCAACGACGGAACAAGACTCTGCTCGCATTCGTTCAATTCGGGCAGGATTCGGGGCAGGTTGTTCAGCCATTTCAACTGACGCAGCCTCTTGAGGTTGCGGCGCACTTCGGCGGGCGGATCGGCCCCCACCTGCTTCAACAATTGCCGCACGAAGGCGGGATCATCCCGCTGAGCCAAGACGCCCAGGACCCCGGTCGGGATGTCGCGCAATTGCAGAAAACCGCACAGAACTTGAAGCACGGACGGGTCCGCGGCGTCGCGCAATATCCGCAAAAGGGCGTTTCGCGCCGGGTGAACGGTGGATGTCAGAACTTCCCGCAGGATGCCCACGTTCTCTTTAACGAGCAGAATGAACGCCTCGATCACTTCCCTCCGCTCGTGCTTGCCGTAACGGTCCACGCCGATGGCCAGGGCGCGACGGGCCTGTTCCGCGGCCCTTTGCAAAGCGGAGGCGTTGTGCGGCGTCTCGGAAGTCGTCGGCGCGGCGGCAAGTCGTCGCGTCAGTTCGAGCAGGACCTCTCCCGCCCGTTCGGCCTGATCCGGTTCGGGACGCTCCACGAGATTCGCCAAGAGGGGAATCATGTCATAGAGCGACGTCCACAGCACGACTTGATAGGAATTCTCTCGGAGTCGTTCGTCGCTCGAGACGAGGGCCTCGCGGAGGCTTTGCAGGAAGCGACTCGGCATTTGCCGGAATCGGGGAGGCCAAGCGGGGTCCAAGGGATTAATCCGGCGGAGAACGGCGAAGTGGCCGTTTGGCTCGGGTCGCTGCAAAAGGCCGGCGATCGCCCGCTCCCGAATCTGCGGGAATGGGGAATCGAGCGCCCGTTCCAACACCGGTCCCGCCGCGGTGTTGCGAGTCTGAACAAGATGCTCGAACGTGATATCCCAGGAATCCGCCATGCGGCACTGTCGGCAATTCGGTGCCAATTGTCGGGGTTATCAACAAGACGTTTGCAGTTCGCCCCGATCCGGCACCCGGAAGACGTTCCACAGGGGCTTCCCCGGACCGCGTCCGGACCCTGGGGCGGAGGCTCTCGATTAGGAGAGTCTCAAGAAGTGTAGGTCATATTTGAAGAAAATGGGGTTCACG
Source organism: Thermopirellula anaerolimosa (assembly GCF_054657335.1). NCBI lineage: Bacteria > Pseudomonadati > Planctomycetota > Planctomycetia > Pirellulales > Thermoguttaceae > Thermopirellula > Thermopirellula anaerolimosa. The sequence continues at coordinate 3,144,777 of NZ_BAAHYX010000006.1, read as the reverse complement.
TGGTGCCGGGAAATAGACTTGGTTCCCCCGATACGAGGGGGTTCGGCAGCCTGTCGCGCACAACTGTCGTAAGCATCCCTGCTTGATGGGATGCCGCTTTGAGAGGAAGCGGTCTTCCCGTTGCGGATGCACCGCATGGATTCGATCCATGCCGCCCTCAAGGCTTGGCCGCTCGGGCCGACAATAGGTTGAGCACGCCTCGGGCGGAGGAAAACTGGGACGCACGATGCCGGGCAAACGGTAACGCGTTGGGAATGCCCCTCGGAGAGGCCGCAAGAAAAAGAAAACCGCCGGCGTAAGCCGGCGGCGAAGTCTTGTCGAACGGCGGTCGTCGCGAACTGCGTGGCACGCCTTTGATGTCGCGATTTAGCGAGGGCGACGGGACTCGAACCCGCAACCACTGGATCGACAGTCCAGTACTCTAACCAATTGAGCTACGCCCCCGTAGCTTAAGGCCGGCATTCAGCCCGCCGCAAACATTGGGCGAACAACGCAACGCGCCGGCGGCCGAATGACGCCTGATCGTCGAGCGAATCAAAACCGAATCTCAACGATTACAAAGTTATTTTAGCTTTTAGGGCGGCCCTCTCCAAGTCGGGGAGGGCGTATTCGGATCTTCGTCGCGGCGATTCTTGAGCCGACTTTTTCGATTATCGCGGTCGCGTTGGTTTCAGCAAGGGGGTCGGCACAACGCGAACGCCGTCGGCCGATCGCATGCTCCAGCAAAATTATAAGCTAGGCTTGAATAGAGCCGCGGACCATCAACGCCTTACCCCCAAAAGGCGGCGTTCCGGACCAGTTGGGGATGGCCCACGTTCGTCCCGCCGGCATTTCTTATCGAGATCGGCCTATGTGGTACTACCTGAATCGGGGTTTGAACCTCGCCGCCCGAGAAATCGGCCACCTGGAACCGGAGCATTGGTTGCTGCTCGGCATGCTTGCCGTAATCCTGGGCATGCTCTGGTTGCGAGGTTTCGGTTCGCGTCGCAATTACTGACTGGGGCGTGAGATAAAGCCTGAGTCGCGACATTACCTCTTGGCTTGGCTGGGAGCCAACCCCTCCAGGGGAATGCCTTCATCGATCAGAAGGACGGGAATCTCTTCGCGGACCGGATAGGCCACCGCGCCGTCTTCCCGTACCAAAAGTTCCTCCACCGGGTCGCGGATCGGTTGACCGGCCCGATTGCTCACCCTTCCAGCGGCGATGGCCTCATTGACCGCGGCAAGGAGTGCCGGTTCGGCGGTCTTCAAGGGTTGCCGTGTCTCCGGGCAGGCCAAAATGGCCAACAGTTGGGCGTCCACCATTTTTGTCTCCTATCTTGGGCTTTCTCTGTTTCGCCGGTCGCTGCGTGCGAGCCGATCTTTCGCGGACTTAACGGGATGGCAAAGGGCGAGACTCGACGGCCGGCTTCGCCGGGCATCAAAACTGAAGCGGCCTTTCGGCGACCTCGACTTCCACTTCCAATCGTTCCCTGCCGCGCAGGATGCCGACTCGGATCTTGCTGCCGACCGTGGAACGGGCCACGGCAATACTCAAGGCGGCAGGTTCCGGGATGGGCTTGCCGTCCCAAGTCAAAATGATGTCGTCGGGCTTCAGGCCGGCGGCTTCGGCTGGAGAACCGGGAACGACGCGAACGACCTTGGCCCCTGCGGCGGTTTCCAGGTTGCCGCGGCGGGCGTCCCGTTCCGAAACCTCCTCCATTTGCACGCCGAGCCAACCGCGACTGATGCGACCGGTCTCGCGAAGCTGACGATACACGTCTTGAACCACGCGACTGGGGATAGCGAAGCTGATCCCGCGGTAGGCCTCGCCGAAGATGGCGGTATTGATTCCCACGATTCGACCCTTCATGTCGACCAGGGGCCCGCCACTATTGCCGGGATTCAATGCCGCGTCGGTCTGGAGGAATTCCTGGTACCCGCCCGCGTTGGTGGCCGCCCGACGCTCTTTGGCACTGATAATTCCCGCGGTCACGGTATGACGCAAGCCGTAGGGGTTGCCGATGGCGAGCACGGTGTCGCCGACCTCCAGTTGGTCGCTGTCGCCCCAAGGCACGGCGGCAAGTCCCTCCGCCGAGATTTTCAGCACGGCCAGGTCGTTGACGGGATCGGCGCCGATCACGCTGGCATTATGAAGGGTCCGCCCGTCGGCCAAACGGACCGTGATCCGGGAGGCCTCGTTGATGACGTGGAAATTCGTGACCAGATAGCCCTCCGGATCGACGATTACGCCGGATCCCATGCCTTCTTCACGAAATTCGGGCTGGAAGAAGTGCCGCCATTCGTCGGGGACGGAAGCCGGGACATCCCGCCGGACGGTTTCGATTCCCACCACTGCGGGAGACACGCCGCGGACGATCCAGCGGAAGCGTTCGCGCGGTTCGGCCGACTCGTCCAAGACCTGCCTGGCGACCTCGAATTCCGCCCGCAATCTGCCCCGAGTCCAAGCGTAGGGAATGGCTTCCAGGAGGTAGGGGGCGGTCAGCAAAGCGGCCAACATCAAGAGCAGAAAAAGCAACAAACCGAACCGAACATGCCGCGGCGGGCGTTGGACGACCCCAGGCTCCGGGTGCGGTGACCACGGTGAATAAGGCGACTCGCTCACCGCCACAGCCGAGATCGGCTCGTCGTCGTGCAACGTTTCGCTTCCGCTTGGCGAAGAGTTCTCTTCGTCCGGTGAGAGTGGATTCGGTCGGCTATCGAAAGCACTCATAGCATTCGTTCCCATCGTTTCGAAGGCGACCTCGGTGAGAGATCCGAGCGGCGATTCTCGGCGTCGATGTTTCCGATTGTTATTGTATCGCGCGGGGGCGGATCGGGTCGGACCGCCGACGACCCCGACAGGCACACACGGGCCGAAAGGCGGTCACGGTTTCCCCGTGGTCGCGGAGACAAACCTGCCACCAACCGCGCCCCGGTCCAGGGAAGACGATGGCGGACATGGGATTCGGGTTGGCTGCACGGCCCAACGAAGCATTGCGCGTACGGTTGCCCGCCATGCGGAGCCCGCCGTCACTCGCCCACGAACCCGATCTCGGCAATCGATGCCCAGGGGCCCCCGTTTACTTCAGAGTCGATGCGAAACCGCACGTAGCGACCGCGCGTAGGGGGCACGGGCGCGTCCTGAGGCTCTTTGGTCTTGCTGAATTGCAAGCGTGCGGTAGGCTCGTCGGGGAAGTCGAGGGACTCGCTGATCGTCACGTCGCACTCCGATACGGCGCCATTCCAAGAGGTATCCTGACGAGCGAGATAGCGGACGCCGCGGACCGTGTGGATATCTCCCAGGTCGATGAGCAACTGGTGGGGAGGCCGCTTCAATTCCGGCGAGAATTGCGTGTGCCACCACGTGAGTGGGTTCCCGTCGATCGCGTGCCGTGCCAAGTGATTGTTGAACTCCGACTCGCTGTCGACGGACACGATGCGGTAGTTCTTCCGCGGGATCAGGCCTTCCTCCGGCATGCGTTGCACGAGGGTGACGTTGACCCGGTCGGGCGGCACCGCGTCACCGAATTTTGCGCGGCGGTCTTTCTCATTCAGTTCCGGTTGAGTGAAGCTTCCCTCGACCGCCGGTTGATGGGCCGATTCGGCGAGGGCGATCAATTCCTCCAGGATTTCCGGGTGCTTGCCGGCCAAGTCGCGCGTTTCCCCGACGTCTTGGGACAGATCGTACAATTCCCAAGGTCCTGTGCGAGCGGGGCGGACGGCCTTCCAATCTCCCTTGCGAACGGCGATTTGACCGGCCAGCTCCCAGTACAGGAACTCATGCTGCGGTTGTTCCCGTCCCGCCGCTTCCGCGCCCAAGGTCTCCGGTACCAGCGAGATGCCGTCGATGTCCGGCGGGGGAACGGCCCCGGCCAACTCGGCCAAGGTGGGGAGTATATCCGGGAAGTAGCAGACCAAATGACTGACTCGGCCCGGCGGGATGCGACCGGGCCAGCATGCGATCATCGGCACCCGCAAGCCGCCCTCGTACAGATTTCCCTTGCCGCCTCGAAACTGCACGCCCGTCCGAGGATCGACGTTGGGAGCGTGGAAACCGCGGGGATGTTCGGCGTCCTTGAAGTACTCGGCACCGCCGTTGTCGCCCGAGAAAAAGATGATCGTCTTCTGCTCCAACCCTAATTCACGGAGAAGGTCGCGAATCTCGCCGACGTTGCGGTCGACCATATTGACCATGGCCGCGTACTTGCGGGCGTCGTCGGGCCATGGTTCATCCTTGTACGGTTGCCACGCCGGATCGCTCTCGGGGATATCGTGAATGCCGTGCGGCGGGGTGATGGGCAGGTAGCAGAAGAAGGGGCGGTCCTTGTTCTCCCGGATGAATTTCTCGGCCTCCTCCATAATCACGTAATGGGAATACGTTGCGCCCCGGCTCAGGCCGTGATTGCCAGGCAGCGGCACCTCGACGCTGTTGCGGATGAGGTAGGGCGTGTAGTAGGAATGGGCATGGACCTGATCGTAGTAGCCGAAGAAGACGTCGAAGCCGTGCAATTCCGGAACGCCGGTGGAGCCGCGCCCGCCGCATCCCCATTTCCCGAAGCCTCCCGTGGCATAGCCGACTTGCTTGAGGACCGAGGCGATGGTAGCCTCATCCGGCCTCATGGGCGTGCCGCCGCCGTTGGTTCGCACCGACGTATGGCCCGAATGCTTGCCCGTCATCAGGCAACAGCGCGTGGGGGCGCAGAGCGAACTGCCGGCCAAGGCCTGTGTAAAGCGGATCCCCTCTGCGGCCAGGCGGTCGATGTGCGGCGTGCGGAAGTGCGGATGACCCATGCACGACAGTTCATAATAACCCAACTCATCCGAGACCATCAAAATGATATTGGGGCGAGACGGGGCGGGCGATTCGTCCGCCGCGGCGGAAATAGACGCGCGCCCAAAAAACATGCAACATGTTAAGACGAAACAAAACAAAACGGCGTACGCGGTGACTTTGGCAAACTGCATTGCTGCAACCTCCCCGGGAATCGAATCTCTTAACTGTCTTGTGCCGGGCCGAAGCGGGAGCACACCCAGCCTGGCGACGGCGGATACAATCCCCGTGCGGCGAGCGGCGCGCCTCCCCAGCATTCATCATCTTGAACGGAAGAAACGGATGGAGCAAGCGCGGGACGCCGAAAGGACAGGGTCGTAATCGCCGGGAGGCGCGTTGGATCGCCGCGTCGGATGCGGCGCTGTTCGTCCTCGAGTCGTTTCATTCGGGCGGGAAGGACGCGCGAGACGCACCCCCTTTCGGCACGATCCCTACAATCGGTACGCCGCCGCGGCGGATGCGGCACGGGCGGGGAACGGCGGACCGGACGCCGTACGCACGCCCGACGGCATGGGATACAATCGCAAAGATGGGGAATTTCGAAGACCGCGCGTCGGGCTGGGCCGGAACGCGGAATCCGGAGGAGACGGCCTTCGGGCGAGAGTCGCGGATGGTCAAGACGAAGAATCTTTCCAAACATTACGACGATCCGCGCGGCGGTGTCGTCCGCGCCCTGGACGGGATCGATTTCGAGGCCCGGCCCGGAGAAATCTTCGGCTTGCTCGGTCCGAACGGAGCAGGTAAGACGACCACGCTGCGGATTCTGAGCACGCTGCTGCGTCCCAGCGGCGGCCGGGCCGTCGTGGCCGGTTTCGATTGCCTTCGCCAACCCGCCCAAGTTCGCAGGAATATCGGCTTCATGTCGGTCAATACCGCCGTTTACGACCGCATGACCGCGTGGGAAATGGTGGAATACTTCGGCCTGCTCTACGGTTGGACGCGGGAGCAACTCCATCCTCGCATGGAGCTTTTGTTCGATCGGCTGAAGATGAACGAAATCCGCGACGTGCCGGGCGGGCGGATGTCCACCGGAATGAAGCAAAAGGTCTCCATCGCCCGGGCGCTGGTACATGATCCGCCCGTGCTGATCTTCGATGAGCCGACTTCCGGGCTGGATGTGCTGGTGGCTCGCAATCTCTTGCAAACCATTCGGGAACTTCGCGACCAAGGCAAGTGCATCATTTTTTCCACGCACATCATGCGCGAGGTGGAAAAGCTCTGCGACCGCGTGGCGATCTTGTGCCGCGGACGGATTCTGACTCAGGGGACCCCCGACGAACTCCGCGAGCGATTCCAAGAGAATGATCTGGAGGAGATTTTCTTCCGGCTGATCACCGAGACGGAGCATGCCGAGGATGCTAGCCGCGACGGGGACCGGCGGGGCGGACCCGCGACGGGCAATGCGTCGCCGGAGGTCGCACCGAGTCGGCCGGACGGGAGAATGATGAAGCCATGACCGGGCGGAACGTGCGAATCATATTCGAGCGTGAAATCCGCGATCAATTGCGGGATCGCCGCACGCTCATGATGGTCGCCGTGTTGCCCGTTCTGTTGTATCCGTTGCTAGGCTTCAGCTTCTTCCAAATCTCCCAGGTGATGCAACCCAAACCTAGCCGGATCTTGGTCCTGGGGGCCCAAGAGTTGGGGGATCCGCCGCTGTTCGAGAAAGGCCGTTTCGCCGCGCACCTATTCCGAACTCCTGAGGAAGCCCGGCAGTTGGAGGTCGAGTTCTACACGCCGGAAAAAGCTGCTGCGTTAGGAATTCCGCCCGACAAAGCGGAGGATGATCTGGCGGTGGCGGAGGCCGTCTTGCGCACACGGGAGTTCGATGCCGTGCTGCGTTTTCCTCCCCTTTTTGCCCGGCAATTGGAGACCTTTCGAGAAGATGTGCGGCGTGCGATCGAGCGATTGAGGTTGGAGCGATCGGCGGAGGGGGAAGGGCCAAGCCCGGCGGAGTCGCCGCAAGGCGGCGCCGTGGCCCTGATCGTCCCTGAAATACCGAATCCGCAAGTCTTTTTTTCCACGGCCAACGAACGCTCCACCGAGGCCTTTCGGCGATTGAACGACGTCTTGTTGCAGTGGCGGGAGCACGTGGGCGCGGCCAACCTTTCGGCGGGCGGTTTGCCGCCGCAAGCGGCCAAGCCGTTTCGCGTGCAGGAAGCCGACGTGGCGGAAGACAGCGGCTTTCGCGGCGCCGCCTTGTGGTCCAAGATCATGCCGATCCTGCTGGTGGTGTGGGCTTTGACGGGGGCGTTCTATCCGGCTGTGGATTTGTGCGCCGGAGAGAAGGAGCGAGGCACGCTGGAGACGCTCCTTTCCAGCCCGGCCGAACGGGTCGAAGTGGTCTTGGGGAAGTTGGGAGCGGTGATGGTTTTCAGCATGGCCACCGCCGTTCTGAATCTGGTCAGCATGGGTCTGACCGGTTGGTTGGCCTTGGGAAACCTGCCCTTGTTCGCCCCTCCGCCGTGGTCCGTCTTGTGGCTGATACCGGCCTTGATTCCCACGTCCGCCGTCTTCAGTTCCCTGGCGTTGGGAATCGCGGCCTTCGCTCGAAGCACCAAGGAAGGCCAGTACTATCTGCTGCCGCTGCTGTTCCTGACGTTGCCCCTGGTGGGGGTGCCGGTGGCGCGGGGATTGGATCTGACGCTGGGGACGAGCCTGGTTCCCGTCACGGGTTTGGTGCTGCTGCTGAAAGCGCTGATCGAGGGAGAGGCGGCGCAGGCTTGGCCCTACGTCTTTCCCGTGGCCGCCGTCACCCTGGGAGGATGCTACTACGCGATTCGCTGGGCGGTCTTGCAATTCAACAACGAGCAGGTCCTATTCCGCGACGCCGACCGCTTCGATATGCGACTGTGGCTGCGGCGATTATTCCTGGAACGCCGAGACGTCCCCTCGCCGACCTTGGCCGTTGCGTGCGGCCTGTTGATCCTGTTTGTCCGATTCGGTTTGACCGGCGTCTTTTCGCGGTGGCAAATTCAGGCCGACTTGATTCGATTGGCCGTCATCACCCAGTTGGCGGTCATTGCAGCGCCTGTCTTGCTGATGACCCTGCTTTTCGCGCGGAGCGTGACGCAGACATGGCGACTTCACGCGCCGACGCGGCGGGGGATGGCCGGGGCGATTCTCTTGGCCCTGCTCCTGCAACCGACGGCAACCTTGCTTCAGCAGACGGTGACGCGGTTGTACCCGCTCGATCCGCTATTGCGGGAATACTTGCTGGGAATGACGGGCGAATTGAGCAATCCCTGGTTGATATTCTTGGCCTTCGCCCTGTTGCCCGCCGTATGCGAGGAAACGGCATTTCGGGGCTTCATTCTGTCCGGTTTGCGGCAGGGGGTGTCGGCCCGAAACGCCGTGGTTTTCAGCGCGATCTTTTTCGGTTTGAGCCACACCATTCTTCAGCAGTCCATCACGGCCTTTGCGGCGGGTTTGGTGCTGGGAACGATCGCCCTGGTGACACGGAGCCTGTGGCCGTGTATCGCGTTTCACGCCATTCACAACTCGCTGACGTTGGGGACGGGCATGCTGGCCGCGCTGCTGACGCAGAGTTGGGGACGCTACGAGGGCTTGAGGCCGGGCGTCACGTCCGCCGTTCGCAGATTGGGGAGTTTTTCCGAGGACGGCTTCACCTACCATCCCGCCGTAACGATCGTTTCTTTGCTCTTGGCGGCGTGGGTATTGTTGTGGATGTATGCCCCCGCTCGTCTCCGCGCACCGGGTGACAGCGATACCGAACCGCCGCTCGAGGACGATGATGAATAGCCGCGAGATTGCCCCTACGCGAACCGGCGCGCCGTCGGAGGAGGTGTTGCGCCTCCAGGCCGAATGGGTGTTGCCGATCGGCGGACCGCCCCGTCGCTGGGGTTGCGTGCGGGTTCGGAACGGACGGATCGAGGCCGTGGAGCCGGGCGAGCGCCCGCGGGCGGACCGCGATCCGAATCTCGTGGTCTTCAGCGGCGCCGTGCTGATGCCGGGGTTGATCAACGCCCATTGCCACCTGGAATTGAGCGGCTGGGATCGGCCGCACGCGGACCGGCAGGAGTTTTGGAATTGGGTCCCGGAAGTGGTGGCATTTCGTCGCAGTCCGGAATACCGACCGGCCGAGGCGGTGCGAAACGGCCTGGCTGAGTCCTTGCGGCACGGCACAGCTTGGATCGGGGACATCATGCCCGCCGCCTTGATCGACCGCAATACGGACGGAGGCGGCAGAGTCGCCGGGTTGCCCGGGGATGGACCTCGGCCCGGAGTGACGGCCTTTCTCGAAATCGTCGCTCCCCTGGGCAAGGAACCGCGAGAAGTCACGGCCTTAGTGGAATCGCATCTGGAGTGGTGCGCGGCGCGCGGTTGGCACCCCGGCTTAAGCCCTCACGCACCCTACACGATCCCGTTGAACCTCCTGGAAGAGATTGCTACGCAAAGCCGGCGGTTCGAGCTTCCCGCGGCCATTCATTTGGGTGAGACCGCGGAGGAGCGTCGCTTGCTGCGAGGCGGCGATGGGCCGCTGCGAACGATGCTCGAGCGATTGTCGACCTTCGACCCGCGGCGGTTTCCCGGCGGTTTGGACTGGTCCGACTACTTGGCGCGGTTGAGCGATGTCCCGCGGTTGCTGGTCATTCACGGAAACCATCTCGACGCGGCGACGATCCACCGTCTAGCCGCGATGGGGAACGCTACCGTGGTCTATTGCCCGCGGACGAATCGCCGTTTCAACGACGCCGCTTATCCGATGGAGATGTACCGGGAAGCGGGCGTTCCCGTGGCGGTGGGGACGGATAGCCGCGCTACGGCGCCGGACCTTTCTTTGTGGCACGAATTGCGGTCGGCGCGGGAGGCCCATCCTGAGCTTTCCGCCAAGGATCTGCTGGAAATGGTGACCGTCGTCCCAGCCCGGGCCTTGGGATTGGACCGCGAGACCGGCACGTTGGAGGCGGGAAAACGCGCCGACATCACGGTTGTGGCCGTATCCGAACCGGTGGACGATCCGTATGCCGCCGTGCTGCGGTCGACGTCGAATGTGGCTCAGGTGTGGTTGGCCGGTCGGCCCATTTCGGCAACGGGCGCAGCGTGATGGGCCAAGCACGGAAAGGAGACGGAAAAACGCGGTGCGACCTCGACTCAGTGGATGTCCAGGATCAATTGTTTTAGGCGGTTGCGGGCGCCGAGCAATTGATCGGGCGGGTTGGGCCATTGCTCCATCACGATCGTGCCGTCGAATCCCCGTTCCTTGAGCAGGCTCAGCATGGTCCGCACGCCGGAGTCGTCTTGTCCCGCAGGCCCGGTGAACAGCGGCAGATGACTGTCGCCGTCGCCCCAGTTCTCGTGGACGTGGAGATGAATGACGGGAACGAAGGATTCCAGCTTTTGAAGGAAACCGACGTAGTTGTTGCGCGAGGCCGCGCAAAGATTGGCGTGGCCCATGTCGAAGCACATGCCCAGATCCGCCGGGACATCCCCCAGCCTTTTTTGCAGCAAAGCGAAAAGCCGATTGAAGACGTCCGGTCCGACGAAGACGGTGTTCTCGACGCTCAACCGGACGCCCGCCTCCTTCGCGCGTTCGTACACCGCCAGTAGCGACTCCGCAAAACCATCTACGCCCTGGGAATCACTGTAATAGATGTTGACCAGTCCGGCCCCGATGTCGCGGGCGAATTCGATCGAGCGGAAGATTTCCTCACGATCGGCGGGGGAGTTGGCGTCGGCTTGGCATCGGGCGTGGACCGAATACGCGATTTTGCGAGTCCGGCCGATTTCTCGGATGCGTGCGCGGTCGTGGGCGTCCGAGTCCTCTTGAGCCCACCCCCAACCGTGACGCTTATCGTTGAACCACTCGAAGGCGTCGAAGTTGTTATCCAAGGCAAAGTCGAAGGGCGCGGTCGGATACGCCGCGCTGAAGGCGGTCTGGTTGCCGATTCGCAAGGCCGGCCAAGGCATGATACGCCCTCCCGAGTGGATTGTTGAATTCGCCTACATTGGAGAAGTATACGTCCTGAGTTGCCTATCCTCAATCATGGCGAACGAAAATCCCCTATTTTAGGTGGGACGACAAAAAACATCCCCTCTCAGGATGGGTATTGCGATCGTGTCAGGCACCTGAATATCCCGAACGATCCGAATCGAAGGCTTTACGGGGTGATTCCCAACGCCTTGGCCAGGTCGTTGCGATACTCTTCCAAGTTGAGAGTCTGCCACTCCATAAGCCGGGTGATCTTGGCAACCGGGATCGTCTCGACAAACGGGGCAAATCGTTTCTTGGCCAAGGAGGCCAGCGGCTCCTTGTCCGGCGCCGAGCGCGCGCGTTCCAAGATCGCGTAGTCCACGCTCAGACGACCGATGCGTACCCGCTGGAGGATCTCCGGTTGGTCGGCGACGGCTTTCTCGGCGTTTTGCCATAGCTCGTCCGACTCGACCAGCAGTTCATCTGTGAGGTGACCGTGGGTAGGCGGGACCCAAATGCTGCAATGCACGTTCTCTTTCTCGGCGTAGTCGTGCAGTCGGTCGATATACCGGCGGATGAACGGGGCGCCCGCACCGTAATAGGCGTCCAAAAACTCGTTCATGGCCGTGTCTTCGTCGTAGTCGGGATTCCACAAGAACTTGGCCGTCATATAACCGCCCAAGGCCGCCAATTCGCTATTCAGCGTGTTGTAGGTATCTTGCTCGAAGATTCCCCGCACGTTATTGCGGATGAACAGGCGGACGTTGTCGTTGCGGACCCGTTGATTGGGGAACGGCAGCAAATAGTGCCGGAAATCGGTGACGTAGTCCCAGATCCACAGGCGGTTCGCCACCTTGGCCCAACCTTGCAAGTCCTCTACGAAGGCACGATTGGCCGGCAGGTCGCACGTTTCCAAGGGGTGCGAAAAGCAGCATTCGATGGAGCAGAGGCGGATAATCACGTTCGGGCGGGGGCGAAGCGTTTTGGGCGGTTTGCGGGTCCATTGGTAGGCCAACGTTTCGATGGCCTTGTCCGGGTAGCGCTCGGCCACGGCCTCCGCCACGCGATTCACCAATTGCAGGACCGGCGCAATTTGCGACCCTTCCGCCTCGGCGAGGGCCTGGCAGCGGTCGCACTCGCAGTAGTTGTACCAGTCGTTTTGCGAGACCGACCACACGAAGGCATCCGGATCCGATTCGATGGCTCGCAGAATACCTTCCGTGCATAAGCGGATGACGTCTTCATTGGTGCAGCAAAGTTGGGAGCGTTCCTTGAGACGCTTTCCCTTGACCAGGCTGAAATACTCGGGATGCTCGTCGAAATATTTTTCGGGAGGCACCAGTCGTTCGAACGTGTGCACGAAAAAGCCGTTACCGAAGCGGACCTTGCCGCCGTGTCGGGCCTCCAGTCGCCCCATCGAGGAATTCATCCGGTTTCGCGCGCACCAATCGCCGTCGAAGCAATCGGCGGTGAACGGTTCGCGGTACTCCAAGACGGGCACCTTCTTCTCGTCCAGGGCGGGCAAAGCCAGACGCTCGTGCTTGGGGATGCGACTGCAATCGGGCGTGAACCAGCGGCAACCCCATTTCTCCTCTAGCAGGTCGTAGACTCCGTACAAGGTGCCCCGAGGTTCGCCGCCGAAGATTACCAAATTGGGGCCGACCGTCTTCAGGATGTAGCCTTCCATGCCCAACGAAGGCACATCGACGGCGACGTTCATGCCCGCCAATCGCGAGGCGGAACCCAGAATGATTTCCGGATCGACGCGGGGTTGGTCGTCGGTCACCACCGGCAGCGTCACCCCGGTCATTTCGGCCACGAACTTTTGCAACTCCTCCCCGGCGAATCGCACGGAAGGAATCGCATCTTGCGGGATGACGATGCGATAGGGGCTTTTGCCGGATTCGACCAGGACCAACTCCTCGCCGCAGAGTATTCCGGTCGCCGGCAAAATCAGGGCGAACATCAATACCATGCCACCCAGACGCAAGAGAGAAAATAGGTTGCCGCTCTTGATGTTGCGCATGTTCGAACCCTTTACCGCTCAGTGGACGCCGTCGCCTAGTGCCGGTCGGCACGCGCCGCCGACATGAGATTCGCAGTCTTGGTTGATCAAGATAAGCCCCCGCAGCGGCGAACACAAGGGTGGAAGCCGAATGCGTGGACAGCGGGATCGGCCGCAACTAGAATCAGGGGCGTGAACCAGGGGCGCGACGAAGCGGCTTCGAAACCGGGTGAGGAGAGAGACACGGGAAGCTTCCCATGGATTTCGCATGTTCGCATTGCGGTCAGACGTTACGGGTGCCCGACGGCAGCGAAGGCCGAAAAGCCCGCTGCCCCGCTTGCGGCGGGCTGAGCACGGTGCCGGGCGGTCCTGCACAGGCGACCGGCGGTGAAGGTTCCAGCGAGCAGGCCGAGATTTTGGGTTCGGGCTTCGTGCCGAGCGGAGGCGCCGCGGCGGGCGGCTTTGTTCCGTTCGGCGCCCACGATCTCGAATTCCAACGCCGCATGGCTCGGGATCGCGTTGCCGGTCCCGCTACCGGACTCATCGTGTGCGCCATCTTGAACATCATCTTGTGGATCGGGATCGTAGCTTTCTACTCGGTGCTGGGATTCCTCCTGCCGATGCAGGAGGACATGGGAGGCGACCCCCAAGAGGCGATGGCCGTCATGATCGTGATGGTGGCGATTTACGGCACCATGGGTTTGGTGGCGATTGTGGTCAACATCATCAGCATCATGGGTGCGGTGGGAATGAAGAAACTGCGGTCCCACGGCTTTGCCATGGCTGCCGCCATCCTGCAAATGATTCCTTGCTTCAGTTCCTGCTGGCCCTTGGGACTGGGGATGGGCATTTGGGCCATCATCGTGCTGAGTGATCCCGCGGTACGCCGTTCGTTCACCTGATGCGAGGATGTTCCGTAAGGAATACTCGCTTGGCTGTAAAATGACCGTCTGTTCGGCTCGGCGTCCGGGCAGAGTCGAGGCTCGGGCGGTGCGGTGCCTTCGTTCATTCTCTTGATAGCGGGAGCCGAGGTATGAAACTTTCTTGTCCCCAATGCGGCAAGCTCTTGCAGGTGCCCGAGACCAGCATCGGAAAGAAGGGCAAGTGCCCGGCGTGTCAAAGCGTGTTCGTGATCGAAGCGCCTGCCGCGGAAACGCCCGGCGAGGCCGGTCCCTCCAGTGTTTGGGACGAAGGCGTGTTCGGACTGAGCGGCGAGGGACAGACCGGGGGAGCGCCGGGCACCGGACCCTGGCCGCAACAATCCGGCATGGGGGGATTCGTTCCCGGGACCGGTGCCGCGGGGTCCGGTTCGCCCTTTCCTCCCAGCCCGGCCATGCCGCCGACGTTCGGGCAGGCACCTCGCCCGACGGCCTATTCCTCTCCGTTTGCCGCGGCGGCGAAATCGAAACTGATAGGGCCGGCGATCGGCCTCATCGTCGCGGCCGGGATCAATCTGCTGATCATCCTGGCCCGTTTCGCCGTGGGAGGTTTGGATGTGCCGCCCCCTCCGCCGGACGCCGATCCTTCCTATGTGGCGGGCTATCAATTCGGCGCCAAGGCCGTGATCGGCATCATTCTTTTCGCCGGCATCACGAACCTGGTGACGCTCTTCGGAGCGATCATGATGCTGCAAGCCAAGATGCGCGGCCTGGCCGTCACCGGCGCCATCCTGGCCATGATCCCATGCTTTTCCTGTTGTTGGCCGCTCGGGTTGGGGATGGGCATTTGGGCGATGGTGGTTCTAAACAAGCCCGAAGTCCGATCGGCGTTCACCTGACGCGCACCGGAACATCGCGCGGCGCGTGGATGGGGTTCCCCGGGCGCCGACGAAGCGACGCACCGCGCGGTTCCTTCCGTGGGTGCAATTACGCCGGGAGATGGGGCCGCATGCGATGTTAGGGGTTCCCCCAAGATCGGATGCGTCGCTCAATCGCTTCGCGATCGAAGTTATCGGGAATCGGCTCGTCGAGGTTTTCGAGCAGTTCGTCCAGGGTAGGCGTCGCGGTCCGCAATCCTTCCGGCGGGACTTCGATACCGGCTACCCAGGCAATGGCGTTGAGCACCAAGGTGCGATAATCGTCGTGGGCCCAATTCCAGTGCCAGTGCCCGCCCGTAAACCCGAAGCCGCGTCCGCCGCCGGGGCGCTCGTAAGCCCAAGCGACGTGCTCGGGCATTCCCAGTCGCTCGCGGACGGCGGGGTTGCCGCTGTGAGGACCGTCCGGACCTTTCCGCGTGGCATCGGGGGGGACGGCGGTCAAGATCGGCGTGACGCCGCGCATCTCGTCCGCGAATCGCATGTGGTAATACCACTCGTCGTCGATGGCGAAGGGCCGAACGCCCCGCGTGACCGGGTGGTCGGGTAATTCCCGAAACTCCGCCCGCCAGTGCGGGTTCACCGACCAAAAGGTCTCATAGTAACCGCCGATCCACTGCTTCATCTTTTCTCGAGCGGCGGAATCCGGCAGGTCGAGCGCGTAATGCAGCACCACCAGGCCGACGGGACGCTCTACGATCGGTTCCAGTTCTTTCAAGCGACGCTGGATCAGGTTGCCGCCTCCCCCATCGGCGAAGACGACGATGGCGTCGGCCTTGGCCAAGGCGGCGGGATCATCCGGCCAGAGGGAATAGACGGCGGTGGTAACCTCGGGTAGGGCCTCGGAAAGTTTCTTGGCCAGCAACAAGCAACCCGGGCGATGCTCGTGGCTACCGAACCCGTGACTGGGTCCGCCCGCCAAAAACACCACGTGCTTGCCGGCCTTCTCTTGCGTTGCCTGCCCCAAGGCGATTTGCGGAGACGGAATCAGCGTCCAGCCTAAAGCCAGAGCGACCGCCGCGACCGCCCAGCGGCGATCCATTCTCGTTGTCGTCGAGCTCATGATTCGCCTCCCGTCTCGTGAAACGCATTCGACCGATTCCGCGTGTCGGGTTACGATCCCCCGCTCGGATTCGCGGACTCGGACGATTCTCGCCGAAGCAGCGGGACCACCTTGTCCGCGAAGTCGCGGAGCGGATAGCCCTCGGGCAACGGTTCGTTCAAGGTCGCCAGCAAGCGCCGGTAGTTCTCGTGCAATTCCAGCAATTCCTGCACCGTCTTGCGTTCGGAGAGGCGCATCAGGTGCGGGTACTGCTGAAGGATTTCCGCCGCCAAGGGCAGGGCGTCCTCAAACAGTTTGCGCGCGGCCTGGAGTTGGGCCGGCGCCGTGCTTTGTAGCAGTAGATAGTTGGCCTGCGCCAGGTCCTGCTTGATCCGCTTCATTTGCGGCGACTGCGCGATTTGGATGCGAATCACGTCCGCCACCGCCATCTGGCCCGGGAACGTGTCGTTCAACTCTTGCAAGACCTGATCGTAGAGGGCGGTCATGTCCATGATCTCTTGCACGGTTTCCCGATCGGAGAGCAACTTCAGACTCGCCGTGCGATCCAGGACGTTGCTCCATTCGCGGAAGGCCTCTTCCAGGTCGCGTCGGGCCGCGGCGTAATCGCGTTTGTCCACCGCTTCCTTGGCCCGATCCACCAGGCGCGTGAGCGTTTCGTGGGCGCTGAGGTTGCGGACGTAACGCCGCACCAGGCTTTGCAGCGCGAAATCGGGCGGAAACACGGTATCCAGTTGGTCCAGAATCTTCATGTAACGGTTGATGAAGTCCGCCAAGTCGTTGACGACGTTGTCGTCGTACTGCAAGTCGGGGTTCTTTTCCAGCACCTCACGCCACTTCCGTGCCGCTTCGTAGAACAGTTCCTGGGCCGTGATGTGATCGTTGCGCTGATAGGCCTCTTCGGAACGGTACATCAGTTCGCGCGCGGCCACGGCGTCCGGCGTCTGCTCCACTTCGGCGTGCCGCCGCCAATAGGCGTAATTGACGATGTTGCGATTGTGCGAGATGGCGTCGGCGGTGCGTTCCAGGGCCACGGCCTTCTTGGCCAATTCCATCGCCTCCTTGCGTTTCTCGGGATCGCGGATGCGGCGGGCGACCTGCTCGTGCGTCATGCGCAGCTTGGTCAATTGCATGGCCGCCGCGATTTGACGCTGCAAGGGCGTCCGCTGATCGACCGGCGTCATGACCGCTTTCAACTCCTCCGGCGTCAGATCCTTACGACGCTCGGCCAGCATCTCCTCGCGCAGGCCGGGTTGCAAGGCGTCGATTTGCCGGGCCAATTCCTCGATCTCCCCGCGAATGCGTTCCTCCTCTTCCAAGCGGATGAACGGCGCGAAGTCGTAACCGCTGGGCAGTTCGCGGCGACCGAACTCGTCGCGGAACTCGCGCAAGGCCGTTTCCCACGCTTGCATGGCGGCGTCGCCGAAGGTCCCCTCCTTTTCGATGGCGTCCGAGTAATTCATCTGGCACATCGGTCGATGGGAGAAGAAGATCAGCGGCGTGGTTCGCAAGATCGCCCCTTCATCGACGAGCTTTTCCGCCTCGGCGTACCAGTCCTTGCCGACCAGCCAGTTGTCCCGCGGAGGCCGACCGCCGTGAATTTCGTAGGGATCGTTGGGATCCATGAAGAGTCGGCGGAAGAGCTTGACTTCGTCGGCCCGACCGATCTTCTGGGAATAGATCCAAGCCGTATCTCCGTACAGCAAAGGTTCGCGCTGATTGTAGCGGATGCCGGTCTTAAGAAATTCGATGCCGCGGAGGATCCAGCGAAAGCGTTCGCGGTAATCGTCGAACTCGACGGAAACGTTGTAGGAGAGATTCCAGGCTTGATGCCGCCAAACCGTGATGAAATGCGGTTCCAGCTTGGCCATCTGCTCCAGGGAGGCGGAGAGGTTGGTCCAATCCTTCTTCTTCTTGTAATTCTCGGCCTTAGTCCACAGGATATGGACGGCGACGCCGCGCATGCCCAGCGTCGCCAATTGCACGGCCTCGCCGCCGGGGTCCAGTTCACCCAATTGCGAAGGCGTGAGGCCGGCCTTGTCGCGGACCTGCGCCAGCAGTCCGCCGGGCGATGACTTCTCGCGATCGACGGAAGGAGCGGGCGGCGTGCCCAGCCAAGCCAGCAGGCCCAGCAGCACGGCGATGCCCGCCAAATAACCGATCTTGCGCAGAAAAACCTGACGCCACGTCATGCCGCCACCTCACGCGATTTGAGGAAGAAGTGGCCCAAGATGAATACCGGAAGGAAATAACCCAACACTCGCAACAGATCGATCAGCAGCAGTTCGCCGCTGACGTTGAAACCGTTCATCACGAAACCGACGAAACTCATTTGGGAAAGCGGCGGAATGGCGTAGGCCATCGACTCCAGCCAAAGCCGAAATCCGGTATCCACCGCCCGCATCACGTCGTTCGCCAGCGTCTTCGGCAATTCCTCCATCACGCCGGTTTGCGTCACAAGCCGCACCAGGGATTCGATCGGTCCGGCTTGGTACGGGGTCTCCACGCCCTCGAAAATCTGCCCCACGGCAACTTGGGTGAGGAACGTGTGGGCCAAACCGCCGATCAGGATGCCCAACGTCGCCACCATGGCCACCGGGGCGGAAAGGAACGTACTGAGCATCACGCCGAAGGCGATCACCATGACCATTTGGCACCACGTCCCCGCGTAGCCCTTCATCATGTTCATGAAGAACGTGCCGTCGCCGACGCGGAGGTAGAGGTCGGGTTTGGCCATGCCGAAGTACTGCCCGCCCTCCAGGCATTGCAGCCAGACTTCCAGGCGGCCGTCCGGCGTCACCAAATCGCGAAATAGATCGAATTCTTTCTTCTTGCCGGGGTCCTCTTCAGGCGGTTGTTGGGGCGAGAAGACGATGGAACCGTTGGGCGACCGAGTACGCCGCTGCATGAACCGAGCGGACGCGAATCGCTCGATTTTCTTCGGGATTTGAAGCTGGAGGATGGAAAACTCCTTCGATTCGAAGACCTCCAACTCGACCATCACGCCGGTGTCCGGATTGCGGACCAACAGGCTGCCCAAGATTCCCCGCTGCATGTCGCCCTTGTGGGTGCGGAAGACGCCGATGTTCATTTCCACGGGGATGGCGTCGCCGGGAAAATCGGACGCCCTCATGCCGCTGAAGGTCCAGATGGCCGCGGCCTCGGACCCGCCCTCGATATAACTGCGGTAGGTCCATTCGTCCCCGACGCTGATGCCCTTGGCTTCGTCGAAGCCCTGCCGGTTGCGGAACACGAGATCGCCGTATTTGGGCACACGGGCGGTAAGGAGTCCCTCGGGACCGCCCAAGACGAAGCTTCCGTCTTCGCCCGGCACGGCCTTGGCGGCATGGGTGTGCCCCTGTTCCATGTCGAGTCGCGCTTGACCTTGCAAGTCGATGAAGACGCGATGCCGGTGCCCGTGGACCTTGGAGGTCCAACCTTGTTGCAGCGTCTTGGTTGTGCCGTCCGGTTGGGGGACGGGATCGCCCAGCGGACGGAGCGTCGCGGCGTCGATTTGATGCGTATGAGCCAAGCCGCGGACCACGAAGGCGTAGCTGATCAGGCCCATCCCCGCCACCAAAACCGTTCCCACCACGGTAAAGCCGAGAATCCGGCCGAGAATGATCTCGCTGGGCCGAACCGGCTTGGTCAGCACGGTATAGATGGTCTTCTTTTGGATGTCGTTGGGAAGGCTGAACACCGTGACCAGCAACATCAAGAGCAGAATCAGGTAGTCGCTGGTACCCATCACAAAGTTGAGGTACAGCTTGGCCGGGTTGTCGGAGGCCGGATCGAGGAACCAACCCGCCATCAGCAGGATGCCCAGGAAGATCACGAACACCAGGATCACGCGGCGGCGGATGGCCTCCTTAACGCCCAACCATGCCAGGGCGGTTACGCGCCGGGGACTGATGAGGACGAGGTCCGCCAGCGCGGCCCAAGTTCGGAGGAGATAGCGCCCGGTGAGCGGGCCGAAGAGTCTGAGATTCCCGGCGACGCCTCCGTGGAGCAAGGCCCAAATCCAGCCCACCACGAAAAGCGCGATCGCCAGGCCCGCCAGGGCGACGGCCCAAACTCCCAAACTGGGCAACAACCACGTTTTCAGTTCCGGGATATTAGTTTCGATCGGCATTCCCGTCACCTCTCCCATGCACGCGCAAACCGGGGTGGGCTTCGCTCTCGCGAATAATGCGGAGGAACAAATCTTCCAGCGTGGTGGACGGGTTTCCCCACTCCAGAATCGGTACTTGGTGCCGGTCCAAGACCGCTTTCAATTCCTGTTCGGCCTGCGGACTCAGTCGCGGCACGCGGATCTCCGTCACATCTTTCAGAGTGACCAACTGGTCGACCCGACCCAACTCTTTCAACTCACCCTGGTACAAAATGCCGATGCGGTCGCAGACGTCCTGCACGTCGGCCAGCAGGTGGCTGCACATGACGACGGTCTTGCCCTGATCTCGCAGCTTGAGAATCAGGTCTTTCATCTCGCGGGTCCCAATAGGGTCCAACCCGGAGGTCGGTTCATCCAGCAGGATCAGTTCCGGATCGTTGATCAGGGCTTGGGCCAGACCGATCCGCCGGGTCATACCCTTGGAGTACTCTTTCAAGGGACGCCGCTTGGCCCAGGTCAAGCCCACCATCTCGATCAAGTCGGAGACCCGCTGCCGTCGCACACTGCGCGGCATGTTGAACAGCCGACCGTAAAAATCCAGCGTCTCCTCCGCATTCAAGAAGCGGTAAAGATAGGATTCTTCGGGCAGGTAGCCGATCCGCTCGTTCTTGGCGACATCCGTGGCGGGGCGGCCAAACACGAACACGTCCCCTCCCGTCGGAAACAAGAGTCCCAGCAGCAACTTCATCGTGGTCGTCTTGCCGGAACCGTTCGGTCCCAACAGACCGAACACCTCGCCGCGGTAGATTTGCAAGTCCAGGGCCTTCAAGGCTTGAACCTTTTTGCGACCCCAAAAGTCGCGGTAGAACTTCGACAGGCCGCGGGTCTCGATGACCACGCCTCGGCCTGAAGGTTCCGAGCGTTCGGCGCTAGCCGAATCCATAGTGACTTGAGACATGGCTTTCACCTCATCCCGAAATACGGAGTAGATAGCGCGGCTTTTACGCGGGCGGCGCGGGAACGGTTCATATCTGCCAAAATTCGACGAGTTGCAGCCTGAATACTCCGCGGATACCACCTCAATAGGGGGTTGCACTGGAATCGCTGCGGCGGACGAATCCATGGTTCCAGGAATGCCGCAGCCGATCTTACGGGCTAGGTCCTCCCATCTGCGGGAGGGTAAACCTCCACTATAAGTCGCTTCGGCAATCATGGCAACGAAAAGACTTGCCGTGTTCGCCGGGCAATCCGGTCAAGAGCCCGCCGGGACGGAAGCAGCCCGGAAGTCGCCCGCCGATATGGGTTACCGTCTCAAGATTTTCGCCTTGAACGACCCGCCGATTTTGCTAACCTTCGCGGCAAAGACGGAATTCATAGGGGTGTCCGGCCCACCGGGCGGAATGCGGCCCGGTTTGGGTGGCCGGTTGTTTTGTCCCGGCAACAAGATACGAGGCTTCCTCCGGCATGAACGCCTTTTGTTTGGGAACTTGGCTCGGCCTGGCGGTGGCGGCGGTGATCACCACCGCCACCGTTCGTGCCGGGGATTTCGCCGTCGAAAGCCGGGTCTACGCCGGAAACGGCGATCGCCCGCTGAGTGAAAGTCTCACGGTCGTCGTGGGCGAAAAGGCCTACGATTTTCTGGCCGATCCGTCTGAGATCACGATCGTAGACGCCGCGGCCAAGCGCGTCCGCCTGCTCAACCCCGGCCAACGAACGCAGGCCGAGATCGATTTCGCAACCTTGGGAATGTTTACCGAGCGACTGCGGCAACGCCTGGCCGACCATGAGGACCGGGACTTTCGTTTCTTCGCCCGACCGGAGTTCGCAATCACCCATGACGGCGCCTCGGGTACGTTCGAGTTTGGCTCGCCGCGGTTGACCTATCGGATACAGACCTTCCGCGCGGACCCAACCTTGGCCGGCGTCTATTGGCGGACATCCGACTGGCTGTGTCGACTCAACTTGCTCCTGCATCCCGGTTCGCCCAATCCGCTGGCTAGGTTGGAGGTCAACGCAGTCTTGGAGAGCCAAGGAGTCTTGCCTCGATCGGTGGAACTGACACCCGCTCCTAAGAACCTGATCGACTGGCTGCCGCAGCGCCGCGCCGTCATACGCAGCGATCACGTATGGTACGAACCGCCGAAACCCGAGATGTTGCGGCGTACCGCCGAGGCCGACCGCGCGGCGGACGAGTTTCGCCGTTTGCCCTTGTCGGATTATCTGGGCAAGACCGGAAAGCGGTAGCCCTCCCCCAACGCCTGCTGAGGCGTTTCAGTAAGGCCGACTTTTGGCGTCCTCTTCAATGGCCTTCACCTCGTCGGGCGTCAATTGCCGCAACCGGACGCTCTTGATCACGCCCGTCGAACACCAACTCGAGAACCCCAGCGGTTTGCACAGTTCGACCTCGAATCGGGTCGAAATCTTGTTCTTGCCGATCACGAAATCGACGACCTTTTCGCCGTCGATCCAGCCCTCGATCTTGGCGTCGGTCACGCGGACGCGGAACTTGTACCACTGATTGTCCTTGAAGACTTTGAACTGCGTGGTCTCGTTGTCGGAAGCGTCGTAGAAATTGATGGAGGAAAGCCCCACGATGGTGCCGCCCCACCCGCCCGTCACGAAACTGCAAAAACTCTCGCCGACGGGAAACGTGGCGGTGGCGAAGAAATCGATGCCGTCGGTCCGTTTGGCGACCCATTCGATCTCGTAGTTCGTCTTGGGGAGATCCTTGCCCGTATAGGTGACGCCGGTCATCGTGTCGCCCCGTTCCAAGATGATGGCGCCGTCTTGGACGCGGACGTTGCCTTCGCCGCCGAATTGCGGGGCCTTCCAGTCGTCCAGAGCCTTGCCGTCGAAGAGGTCTCGCCATTCGTAGGGGGACGGTTTCTTACTTTCCTTGCCGTCTTGCGGCTTTTCGGCAGCCTTGCCGTCGGCCTTCTCGACCGCCGGCGGGTTCGCAGGGGGAGCGTTCTCGGCAAGGACGCCGCCGAAACTGCTCAAGGCTAGCACCGGCACGCAAAAAAGGGCCGGCACGAGCGAAAGACGTCGCATTCGACCAGCGGTGCCCAACCTACGGGAGATATTGCCCCGGGTTAGACGGTTTGCGCGGCAGACGGCGGGAGTGAAGGAGTTTGCAGACATGATTCTTTCCTCGAGGTTCGGTAAGGCTGAAAACGGACTTCGGCTTGTCGGTCTTTCCGCCCGGCGGGACGGTCGCTTGCTTGAGGGTCTCGGCTAGCGCTCGGATCTCGGCTCTGCGGCTATATTTTGATGCTTCTCCCCGACCTTTGCAAATCTCCGGACGGAAATTGTACAGCTCTTTCTCTCCGGCGGATTCCATGCCAACCCGGGCACGCATGTCGGCCAGGACGGCCCCATCTCCGAGCCGCTTGCCGAGCAGAGCTTTGATTAAGGGAACCCCTGAACAACCTCCGCGACTTCGGCGACTCGAGTATCTCGGTTGTGCTTTCGGTTAAAAAGGGCGGATGAGCGGGGTTTATAAGGTCTATATGTTTTCTATATCGCCCGTTTTATCGGTCCGTCGCCGCGTGAGCGCGCAGTATCAGCGCTCTATCCCGCGCCGGGCAAGGTCATACTCCGCAGGATCGCCCGAGGGTGAAGGCAGATATTCACGACGCTCGCCACCACCAACGCATACCGGAGGTTCTTGAATATCCCCCGAAACCGCGACCTTGTCCATCATCCGTAGGGATTTCTGTCGTCGGGGCGTTTTGCGCATCCCATCGAAGCCGCCCGTCGCCAAACTGCGCTGCGATGAACTGTCCTTCCTCGCCATGATCACCGTCCTAATGTCGAGGCGTTTCTATCTTGGCTCCCAATTATGGCCGTATTATGTTGTCAGACGGTTGTTGCGCAGAGGTTCCTCGAATATGTGACGAGAAAAGAAAAGATTGCCCGCAGCGGTGTGTTACCCACGAATAGAAATATCTCCTGATTCTCGCGAATAGAAATGCCCCTTGCGAGGCGTTCAAGGAACTGCCGAATCGGGCAGCGAAGCGGACGACGACGAAGCGAGTCCGAAGCGGAATCGCCCGATTCGCTCGGTCCTCCGACCATAGGACCGTGCACGATGCAAGGGGTCATTTCTATTCGGGTCTGCCAGGACGGGCGGGCTCGGTTGTCGCGGCGGAGGATGGTCGCGTACAATGACGATCCGATCGCATCTGCAACCTTGTTTTAGGGAGGGCGTCATGGAATATCGCGCGCTGGGAGGGTCGGGACTGAAGGCCTCCGCCATCGGCTTGGGGACTTGGGCCGTCGGAGGAGGCCCGTGGTGGGGACCGACGGACGAAGCAGAGGCCGTCCGCGCCATCCAGGCATCCATTGACGCGGGCGTCAATTTGATCGACACCGCTCCTGCCTACGGTTTCGGATTATCGGAGGAACTGGTCGGCAAGGCGATTCGCGGACGCCGCGACCAAGTCATTTTGGCCACAAAGTGCGGGCTGATTTGGGACGATCCGCGGGGCACGCCTTTCTTTTCTTTGGAGGGCCGCTCGATCCACCGCTCCCTCCGCCCGGACACCATCCGGGAGGAAATCGAGGGCAGTCTCCGCCGATTGGGTGTCGATTGCATCGACGTGTACCAGACGCACTGGCCGGCGATTCCCCCCGAGGCGACTCCCATCGCTGATACGATGGCCTGCCTTTTGGATTTGCAGCGTCAGGGGAAGATTCGCGCCATCGGGGTCTCCAACGTGACGTGCGAACAGATGGACGAATACCGCGCGGTCGGGCGACTGGACGTGTGCCAACCGCGATACAGTATGTTGGATCGCCGGATCGAGCGCGACCTGTTACCGTACTGCGTCCGCCATGAAATCGCGACGCTGGTCTATTCTCCCTTGGAGCAGGGCCTGCTCACCGGTCGAATCGGCATGAATGACACGTTTTCGCCCGGTGAATATCGAAACATGATTCCTTGGTTCAAACCGGAGAATCGCCGCCGCGTGCTCGAGATGCTGGAGGGGTGGCGCGACCTGTGCGACGCCTATCGCTGTACGCTGGGACAACTGGTGCTTGCCTGGACGATCGCCCAACCCGGTATAACCGTGGCCCTGGTGGGAGCGAGAAAGTCCGCGCATGCGGTGGAAAACGCGGGCGCCGGGGACTTGCGACTCGACGAGGCGACGCTGGCCCGTATGCGCCGCGACGTGGAGGCCTTGGGAGAACCCCGTTGATCGTTTCCCGGCTATGCTTGCCCGGACTTACGGCGAGGCTCTGACGCGGCCGGTCTTGGCCGGCCCATCATTGCTTCTTCAACCAATGCCGGGCCACGGAGACGGCGCGGACCAGAATGTTGGGCCGGACCGACGCCTCCTCGGTGACCATCATGTACGAGCGAAAGCTCTCCAGCAGGTCGTGCAGTCGTTCGGCCAAGTCGCGTCGGCGCCGATCGCGATAGCGAACCAATGTGGCATGGACCTGTAGTCGCGTCCGCGTGGCTCCCTGGCTTGCTTCGCGAGGTCGCTCCTCGTCCAAAATGATCTCCAGGGAGAAGCAAGCCGGGCGGTCGCTCCGTCGCCGCTGCCGATACACGCGACGGTCCTCGATTTCGATGTCCATGCGATTCCGTTCGACGCGGGTGACGCGGGCCTGATGATCGGCAATGAATCCGCGGAGCTTTTCCAGGGCAAGATTGGGCGGCACGTCGGTATAGAAGACGCGACTGACGGCCAATTGCACGGACTCGCGCCGCCACGGCCAAAAGGACGATCGGGGCCGACTCGATTCTCCGCTGTTGCCGGTTCCCAATTGCACCACGGTGTTGCGTCCCTTGGCCTTGGCCTCCAGCAAGGCGCGGTCAGCGCGGCGGAGGACGGTTTCGGGGGTGTCGCCGGGTTGGATTTCGGTGACGCCGAAACTGGCGGTGACGGGTCGCCCTCCCATTCGCGGTTGCATGGTTCCGGCCAACAGCCGCCGCAATTGTTCGGCGCGGCGCGCGGCGGCTGCGACGTCGCAGCCGGCGCAAATCACGGCGAACTCCTCTCCGCCGTAACGCGCGACCAGATCTCCCGCCCGGCACTGCCCGCTCAAAATGGAGGCGAAACTGCGGATCGCGTCGTCGCCCGCCTGATGCCCGTGCACGTCGTTGATCTGCTTGAAACGGTCCAGGTCGGAGAGGATCAGGCTGAACGGGGTGTGATGCCGCCGATATTGTTCGACGAAAAAGGCCAGCATGCGGTCGAACTCGGCCCGATTCGCCAATTGCGTCATCGGGTCTTTGTTGACTTTTTCCTTGAGCGTCTCGACCCGTTGCTCGAGGTTGATTTCGGGCGAGGCGTCATGCATGACCATGACGGCCCCGACGATCGTACCGCCTTGCAGCACGACGGGGACGACGTGGCAATCCACCGGGATGGCCGCCCCGTTGCGACCGCGGATCGTCAACCGCCGCAGGTTTTGCATGCCGTAGCGGATGGCGGTCACGACCGGACAGGTCTCGTCGTCGATCAGGTTGCCGCGCTCGTTCCGCAAGCCCACAATGCCGGGGTTCCACAGTCGGGAGCGAACGCCGTCCGCCGCGATACCGGTCAATCGCTCCATGCCGTGGTTCCACTGGAGGATCTTTCGTTGGGCGTCGAAAAAGGCCACGCCGTCGTGCATGTGCGACAAGAGGCGGTGCTGAAAGACGGTCTCCAATTCCGGCGGGACCATGGCGGGCGAAGTCGCGGGGGTCTCCCAAAGGCTTTCCGCCAAGTGGGGATCGATCGACTTGAGCCAACTCCCTTCGCCCCCGCCGATCGTGCCCGTGAAGGCCGACCAATCGTGGGCGGCGAATTCCGCCACCAAATCGGGGTCGAACTGCGTGCCCGCGTAGTGATACAACTCAGCCACCGCCCGCTCCACGCTCATCGCCGAGCGGTAGATGTGATCCGTGGTCATGGCGTCATAGGCCTCGGCCACCGAGATCATCCGCGCGATCAAGGGGATGGATCGACCGCGCAGGGTATAGCCGGGCCGACTGCCGTCAAACCACGCCGGCACGTGATCCATGGCGGCCAGGATTACGGCATCGCTCGTGATGCGACTCATGATATCGAGCGTCATGTGCCGCGCTCGATCGACGTAAAAGGCCTCTTCGGCGGTCAGCGGACCGGGTTTGAGCAGAATTTGGTCGGGCAATCCGATCATGCCCACGTCGTGCAGCAAGGCCGCCGCCTCCAACCGAATCCGATCGGTATCCCGCATGGTTCGATGATCGGCCCAAGCCGAGCAGATCATGGCCACGCGCAGCGCATGCCTCGCCGTGGGAGCGTGCCGCACCTTCAGGGCCGCGAACAAGGCTGCCGCCGCCCCCAACCGCTGTTTCAGCCAAGCGGCCGTCGCCGCGTCTTCGTCCCCCGCCGTCGCGACTGTCGGCCCTGCCTCGACCGCCGTTGCGCCGGATGTGTCCCGGCCCGCGAACGTTTCCGACTGCCAAGCGATGCCCGACGCGACCGCGCTTTGGGTCGTGTCCGCAAGCGAGAACTCGGTGACCGCTTCCGCCACGGTCGCGAGCAAGGGGGTCGGATTATCGGCCGAGGATTGCTGTTGGCTCATGCGGTGCCATCTCGTTCCGGTTGGCGGCAAGGATCGGCGGTCCGAATGCTCGGCGCGGAAAAGGCCCGTTGCGGAAGGCGCAAGCGTCTCACCGCGACGGCAACAGCTTAGGAAGGGCGCCAAGCGCCCCCGGGCGGTGCCGTTCCCGCCCGTCTCGATCCTTGGGCCGCGCGATGGCATCGGCGTCATCCCTCCGTCCGCATGTGCGGCGATCGCACGGATCGCCGACGGACGAGGACCTTCCGTCGCCTCCTATTGGAAAGGCTAGGTCGCAAACCGGCGACGGTCAAATACGGGAATGTCAATGAGGTGCGCGTCGCACGCACGGGCGAAAGGCATCCCCTCGCCGCTCAAGCCGTCATTCGGCTTTCGGCTCTTGGCTCAGCCATTTGCCGGTGTTGGCGTCGAAAAGTTTCTCGGGCGACTTGTCCGACTCGACCGAAGGCCAAACGTCCTCCGCCAGCATGAGGACGCTTTGGAGTTGAATCCCCAGGGTTCGGTCGTCGCGAGAATTCGGATCGTGCCGCCGCGGCACCCAACCTTGGCAGCGAATCTCAACGCGACGCGAGTCGCCTGAATCTGCGGGCAACTCGGCCGTCATGACCGGCGCCAGCGGAGCGATACGCGTTTCGCCGAGATACAAACCCGCCGTCTCCGATTGGGCCTTGGGCGGAATTTGAGCCTCAACGATCAGGCGATACTTTTTTCCCGGCAAGGCGGGCAACTTGAGGACGGCCTGTTCCCCCGTCCAGCGAAACGGTCGCCCGGCCTTTTCCGGACCGAAGCACTTCTCCACATACCGACCGTCGTACGAGGCCCCTATCTGAACGCGATAGGCGGACAAGGCTTCCGGGGTCCATTCGATGGGGTCTTGTTCGTTCAAGCCGACCTGCGTGCGGCGTCCGGCGGCGTTCTCCACGCGCAAACCGCCCTCGGCTTGGTTTCCCATAACGATGGCGGAGACGACTTCCGGTCCCACCCGGACATGCAATCCGGATCGCGCAAACGAGCACCCCTGTACGATCGTCCGACCGGCGTCGAGTTGGAGGGCGGGAAAGCCCTCGCCGCCCACATCGAAGTCGGAAAAGTGGCAATTATCGGCACTGAACCAGCCCTCGGGGGCACGCATCCAAATGCAACGCTCGATCGGTCCCCAAAACGAGCAATTGGAAAGGCTGATCTTGCCGCGGGCACCCGGTTGTACCTCGATCGTCACCGAATCCCGACTTTGCCACCGGCCGACGAATTCGCCGTTGGTGATGAGCACGCCCCAAGGTTGAATGGCCTCGACGAGCACGGCCCGCGTGCAGCAGTCCGCACCGATTCCCAAGAAGTTGCCGTTGGCCCCGCCGTGCTTGTCTTGGGAGAACTTGTACCCCGCCCCGTAACCGAAGCAAAACGTGTTGAACACGTACTGCCAATCGGTTCTGGCAAATTCGAAGGCGGTGCCCTGCGTGTTGATCCACAGGCAGTACGGATCGTCCGGTCGATAGGCCACATTGAAAGGCCAATAGTGGACGTTCTCGACCCGACCGATGTCGTAGCATTCGTCCACGTACAGCCCGCGCCAAATGGGGTAGCCGCCCACGTTCCGTACCAAGTGGCGAGCGGCGCGGATCAAGCGGATCCCTTCGTAGGGGTTGACCAAGAGGCAATCTTGAATCGCCGTATTTTCCACATCCTGCGCCAGAATGCAGGGCGGATAGGGGATGGGCGGAATGTCCTCCCGCCGCCATTCGGGATAGAAGACGACCAACCCCGCCACGCTGGAATTGCTGCCCGCCAGTCGGAGAAACGCCGGTCCGTCCGGTTCACCCCTGCCCGCATAGGCCAACAGCACCGTTCCGCCCGCGGTCATGTTGCGCCGAAAACTGGTGGGGGGCGTGCGGAACACGCCTTGCAAAGTGACGTGCGCGGGAATGCTCAGCGTGCCGTTGATGCGATACTTTCCGGCGGGGACCTCCACGATACCCCCGCCCTCCCGGCCCGCCGTATCGAGAGCGGCCTGAAACGCGGCGGTGTCGTCGGTTTCGGCGTCCCCTTTGGCACCGAAGGCACGGACGCTCCAGCGATACTCGCCGCCGGGCGCGGCCACGTCCTCGCCTCGGCAAAGCCCTGCCACCGCCACGGCGAGAAACAGGCTCAATACCGGCAAGACTCTTTTGGAGAAAACACGCATCGCAACCTCCTCATCGGCTATCTGGGTTGGCGGATCGGTGGGAAAGGCAGTATCCAGCGGCGGGAAACGGTCGGGCGGGCATCCGCTCGCAAAGAAATGTCCCGACGGCCATTGTACCATCCCAAGACCGCGCGGTGTTCGGGCATTTGCGAGACGGATCCTCTTTTTTTTCGGTCCGGTTTTCCCGAACGCCGGAATCGCCTGGAACCTCGTGGAATAAGGCCTGAAGGGCAAGGGAACTCAAAGATGCTCGATCAAGATGCGGCAACCGATCCCGATCAGCACGAGGCCTCCGGCAACTTCGGCCCACCGCGACCACTGTCCGCGAAGATACGCCCCGAAACGGATTCCGATCATGCTCAGCGTCCCAGCCACCAGGCCGATGGTCAAAGCAGGCCCGAGTACGGCTACCTCGAGCAAGGCCAGCGTCAACCCGATCGCCAAGGCATCCAAGCTCGTGGCCACGGACAGCACGACCAGCGACCAGCCTCGGGTAGGATCCTTTGCGGCGGAGGCACCGTCGCGCCGAAAGGCTTCGCGAATCATCTTCAGGCCCAATGCAAGCAGCAACCCGAACGCGAGCCAATGGTCGGCGCTAGCGAAATAGACGGCCAATTGGGAGCCGATCGCCCATCCCACCAGCGGCATCAGGAATTGGAACAGCCCGAAGTGGAACGCGATGCGAAAAACGTGACGACCGGTGAGTCCGGCGATCTGCATCCCGGCGGCAATCGAGACGGCCAGAGCGTCGAGAGACAAGGCGACCGCGATCCCGAGCGTTTCCAAAATCGACACGAGGATTCCTCGATTAGGGCACCATCCGGCGGGGCGTTGCGTAAAAACGACACCGCCGACCGAAGTCGGCGGCTGATGAAAACACCTCTAATGTACGCCGCGGTAACGCCAAAGTCGACCCGCCCGCAACGCGCAGCAGGAACCATCCAGAGCAGCCGGCGGTGGGAATGTGAAAACGACTTGGAGCCACCAGCGTAAGCTGGTGGTGGCGTTTCCGGCGCCGGCGGTAGTAGCCGCTGGGTTAGGAAGACAGCGCTAGCTGACGCTAGCGGCTCTCGAAAAATCGCGATTACTCGAGCCACCAGCGTTAGATGGCGGCGCACGTGTGAAAATAATTTGGAGCCACCAGCGTAAGCTGGTGGTGCCCCCGTGATCTACGCCGGGGCGCAAAAAACACCTCCGACTTACGCCGGAGGCTCAAGGATATCGGCACGATCGGCCTAGGTTGGGGGCGATCGAACTCCACCACCAACTCACGCTGGTGGCTCTAATTCTAATATCATTGTGTCACCACCAGCTCACGCTGGTGGCTCTAAACTCGTTGTGTCATTACTGATTGCTGTACGTTTCGCCGCCGGACTTGGAGCCGAGCGCGCCCCAAACGCCGTACAGGCTCGGGCCGCTCATAGGCTGTGTCACGCCCGCCGCCAAATTGCCCGTGTCAATCGTGCTGCTGATGAATCGCACGGATCCGTCCACGAAGACGCAATTGACACCCCCGGGATGTCGGCTAACGGGCGGAAGCGCCAAGTGCACGCCGTCGCCATATCGGGCATTATCCTCGGCGCAGGAGGGTGAGTTCGGCGCCAGCACCGTCGTAATCCCCACGTACATCGGCTGACCGTCCGTCCACGAATTACCCCAACGATTGCCTTGCACCGTCGTCCCGGCCACGTAATACTTTCCGTCCGTCGTGTTCAAGCAAACCTGGGGGGTTGCTCGCAGGCCGCCCACCGGCGAAGCGATCGCCCGAGTATGCTCCACTTGCCGGGCACTCACGGAAACGGGGTACTCGGCGTTGGGCGTACCGTTGCTGCACAACCGCTCGCTCATGGCGATCGTGTTGCTCGTCCCGTCTGTGACGTCCGCCATGCTGTAGCATCGAGCGTACGCAAACATTCCCCGGACATCCTGGGCATCGCGGATATTCTCGATCTGATCGCCGATACTGAAACCATAACTGTTGTACCGCCCGCGTTTGTCGGGATAGCCGTTGTCGGAAGGGCAAAGCAACGCGTCGGGGGCGTCGTTCCAAACGGACCAGCCCTGCCAGCCTCGGGGGCCGTGCGGGGCCACGGGAGTGCCGCCGTTGGTCGCGCCGGTCGGATCGCCCGCCGCGATCTGATCGTACAGCGCCCGCTGTTCGATGAACGGCAGGATGGGAATGAATCCGGACTTCCGGTTGCCGTTTCCATCCCAATTGCCCGTGAAACCGGGCCAACCGCCGCTCGTCCCGCCCTTGCGATACGGAAACACGAGGCTGATGTCGTGATAGTTTTGCAGGGCCAATCCCAACTGCTTCAAATTGTTGGTGCACTGAGACCTTCGCGCTGCTTCTCGGGCGGCTTGGACCGCTGGCAAGAGTAGAGCGATCAAGATCCCGATGATGGCGATCACCACCAGTAGTTCCACCAGGGTAAAACCACGAGTCTCCCCGGCGAAGCGACGTAAGGAGCATGTTCTGCTGCGCATGGCGCAACTCCTTGAGAAAGAGATAAACGAATGAGCTGATCCGCGGATCGGGTCGCACGACCCGACAAACAACCGCAGTGAATGCATCCGAAGCTCGATAGCTCCTTTTCCGATGCTTCGGCCGCCCGGCTTTCGGAAGACGGGAACCTCCCGACATTCACTGGCCGCACCGTTCGCCGTATGACCAATTCAGTTTAACACCGTCGGCGCAGAAAAGCATCTATTTTGTCGCTTCAAAAATGGCGACTCCTGCCAAAGCACGCGACGAAAACATACAAGATATCGCGCCAGCATCTACGCTGAAAGTTTTTCCGCTATTGTATCCGCCAACAGGTGGGGAACCCCTGAACAACGTCCGCGACTTCGGCGGCTCGTGTATCTCGGTCTTGTTTCCGGCCCGAAATGGCGGATGCGCGAGGTTTACGAGGGCTATATGTCTTCTCTGTCGCTCGGATTATCGGTCGGTCACCTCGTGATCGCGATTTCCCGCCACGGCATGACCTGGTTCATCATACGGATCAACTCGTGCCGTCGGCCGGGTTTGTACATCACGTCGAAGCCGCCCCTCGCCAACGTCGGTTTCTACGACATCAGTCTCTACGCGCTGGGCAACCAAGCGGAGCGTAAAGCTCTCGCCACAGAGACCGCCCCGCCCGCTCGGCGTTCGCCGCCGTTGAACATGGACAATTTTTCCGCATGACCCGGTCCAACCGCTCCGGGCAATCTTTTCTTTTCGCGCCAAATATTCGATACTGTTAAGGTTCGCGGTCGCGAGCGTCCGGGTGGCGTTTGCGGCCCGTGCGGGGAAAGAAGGATTCGCATGCTGGAACTAATTTTGCCGGATGGAAAATCGTTGCGGTTCGATCGTCGGGTCCGCGGACTGGACGTTTTGGGCGACCTGGGACCGCGGTGGAGCAAGACTGCCCTAGCGGCCAAACTCGACGACCGCTTGACCGATTTGTTGACCTATCTGCCGGAGGACGGACGCGTCGCGTTTCGTCTGCTTACGCAACGCGACGCCGAGGTCCTGGAGTTGATGAGACACTCGGCCGCGCACCTGATGGCCCGCGCGGTCATGCGACTTTTCCCCGGCACCAAACTGGCCTTCGGCCCCCCGGTCGAGAACGGGTTCTATTACGATTTTCTCCTTCCGCGCAGCCTTACCGAGGAGGACTTCCCCAACATCGAGGCCGAAATGGCCCGGTTGGCCGAACTGGATGAACCGTTCGAACGCCTCGAAGTTCCCCGCGAAAAGGCCGTGGAAATCTGCCGCGAACTCGACCAACCGTTCAAGGTCGAGCATTTGCAGGATGGGCTGAAGAACGAGGCGACGGTCTCTTTTTACCGGCAGGGCGAGTTTCTCGACCTGTGCGAGGGGCCGCACGTGCCCTCCGCCGGTTGGATCAAGGCCTTCAAACTGCTGTCGGTGGCAGGCGCGTATTGGCGGGGCGACGCATCGCGCCCGCAACTCCAACGCCTGTACGCCACGGCGTGGTTCTCGCAAGACGAAATGCGGCAGTACCTCGACCGGTTGGCCGAGGCCAAAAAGCGCGACCATCGCGTGCTCGGCAAGCGATTGGAACTGTTCGCCATCGAGCCGACGGTGGGTTCCGGGCTGATTCTATGGTTGCCCAAGGGCGCCATCCTTCGCCGTGAATTGGAGAACTTCCTCTACGAGGAATTGATGCGGCGAGGCTACCAGGCCGTTTATACGCCACACATCGGGCGGGTCGAGCTTTACCAAACGTCGGGTCACTACCCCTACTATGCAGACAGCCAATTCCCACCCATTCAAATGGCCGAGGGCGACCGCTATCTGCTCAAGCCCATGAATTGCCCGCACCACATTATGATCTACCAATCCCGGCCCCGCAGTTACAAGGAACTGCCCCTGCGATTGGCCGAGTTCGGGACGGTCTATCGTTTCGAACAGTCGGGAGAGTTGACGGGCATGACCCGGGTGCGGGGATTCACCCAAGACGACGCCCATATCTTCTGTACCGAAGAACAGGTGCCGCAAGAGTTTCGTGCCTGCATCGAGATGACGCAGTTCGTGCTGCAAACGCTGGGCTTCGAAGAATATCGCGTGCGGCTGAGCCTCCGCGATCCGGCGAGCGACAAGTACGTGGGCGACCCCGAAGTCTGGCAGCGAGCCGAAACCGCGCTGATCGAGGTCTGCCGATCCATGAATCTGCCGAATCTGGAGACGGCCCCCGGCGAGGCGGCCTTTTACGGTCCCAAAGCCGATTTCATCGTCTCCGACTGCATCGGCCGAGAATGGCAGTTGGGCACGGTGCAACTCGACTACAACCTTCCCAGCGCCGAACGTTTCAATTTGGAGTACATCGGGCCCGACAACCGCCCGCACCGTCCCGTAATGATCCACCGCGCTCCCTTCGGCTCGTTGGAGCGTTTCACGGGCATTTTGATCGAGCACTTCGCCGGGGCATTTCCCCTCTGGCTCTCGCCGGAACAGATTCGCGTCGTGACGGTCAGCGAAAAGTTCGAGGAATACGGTCGCAGCGTGGAGGGGCGACTGCGCGAGGCGGGGTTGCGCGTCAGCGGAGATTACCGCGCAGAGAAGGTCGGCGCCAAAATCCGCGACGCCCAGTTGGAACTGGTGCCCTACATGGCCGTCATCGGCGGGCGCGAGCAGGAAAACGGCACGGTCGCCTTGCGATCGCGGCACGAAGGAGACCTGGGCGCCGTGCCCGTCGAGTCCTTGATCGAGCAACTGCTCCACGAAGCCCGATCGCGACTTTTGCCCCGAAAAAAGCCCTGACGTCGCATGCCCAGGCTTACGCCGCGCATTTGCGTCCCCTTTCGCGTACACGGGCCCGTCTGCGGTGCCGCTTTTCCGCGACGGTCTGTTGACTTCCAGGGCGACTTGAACAATACTCTAGCAAAAATCGGCGCCATCGCGAGGAACCGTACAGTTTGCCGCGACGGCTGCCGATGGGAAAAAACGCGGAGCATGTTGGGGCCGATGCCTTTGTGTTCGGGCGGAGTGGTTCTCTCACCCCAACGGGGCACGAATGACTGAGCGGAAAGTCTTCGGCGCGTGCCGGAGCGACGGGTTAAGGTATCACTGGGTTCCGGAGATCTTGTTCGGTAATGAGGAGTACGACAATCGAGGAGAAGAATTATCGCGTCAATGAGCGGATCCGCAGTCCTCAAGTGCGGTTGATCGGAGTGGAAGGCGAGCAATTGGGCATCGTTTCGCGGGATCAGGCCTTGTCCGCCGCCCGCGAAGCAGGCCTGGACCTCGTCGAAGTCGCTCCCAACGAACAACCGCCGGTTTGCCGCATCCTTGACTTCGGCAAGTTCAAGTATCTGCAAAAGAAACGGGCCCAAAAGACACAGGCCCAGCAGATGAAGCTCAAGGAGATCCGCGTGCGGCCGGGCACCGGCGAGGCCGACCTCAACGTCAAAATCAACCGCGCGAAAGAGTTCCTTGGAGATCGAGACAAAGTCCAAGTCTCGGTTATCTTCCGCGGTCGAGAGTTGGCCCACATCGACGAGGGGGAAAAGGTCCTCAACTATATCATTGAGCGGCTCGCGGAATTGGGCAAAGTCGAAGGCGGAATCAGTCGCCAAAGTCGCCGCCTGATTTGCACGTTCGTGCCCAAGTAACCCCACCTGCACGGCATTCAAACGCCTCACTCAGAATCCTCCCTCCTTGCGAGGGATCGGAGATTTTTCGATCGCGTGCGGTTCGGCAAGGGCGATCCGTCGCCTTGCGCCTTTTTCGTCGGGCAAGCGGCAGGCTGTCGCCTTCCCAACCGCTAGGGGAGCGGCTATAATCTGGGTTTCCTTCGCGCGAATTCGGCGCGAACCTTCGCGCCCGGGCGGCGTTTCGTGCGAATTTTTCCGCTCGGACGCGGTTCGAGCGAAGCAATATTGCGGCTTTGCGGCGGATACGCTCCACCTTCATTACGGAACCGATTGGAATGGCCGTCAAAAAATACAAACAGAAGACCAAGAAAGCCGTTAAGAAACGATTCAAGATCACCGCGAACGGCAAGGTGAAGCACCGCACGGCGGGCACCAGTCACTTGGCGACGCGGAAAGATCAAAAGACCAAGCGGAATCGTCGCGGCACCGACGTGCTGGACGAAGCGGAAACGCCGCGCATCCTGCAAATGCTACCTAACGGCTGAAATCCGCCCGACGATCGCACGCCGCGATCGGTTCCGGAGCGGGCCGCGTCCTCCTTGTTGAGGGAGGTGTGAACGGCGAGCGGGCTGGAAACGCCTCTTCGCGAAGAAGAGGGGCCTTGTTCTCGTACTTAAGAAGGTGTTGCCATGCGTACTAAGACGAGTTCCACAAGACGTAAGAATCTCAAACGCCTTTTCCGCCGCGCCAAGGGTTTCGTGGGCGGCAGGAGGAAGCTGGTCCGAACCGTCAAGGAGACGTTGGTCCGCGCCGGCGTCTATGCTTTTCGCGACCGCCGCGTCCGCAAACGCGAATTCCGCCGTCTGTGGATCGTCCGGATCAGTGCCGCCGTTCGCCAGCGGGGCATGTTGTACAGTCGCTTCATCGACGGCCTGAAAAAGGCCCACATCGACTTGGATCGCAAGACGCTGGCCGAGTTGGCCGTCTCCGATCCCGAGGGCTTCGATCGCATTGTGGAGCAGGCCAAGGCCGCGTTGGAGCAACCGGCCGCCGTCTGAGCGGTTTGCGATCGCGTGCCGTCGACTCTTGGTCCTATCACCGGACCTTTGGGCTGCGCCGGAGGGATCGTTCCTACTCGGCGGTTCGCGGCGGGTTTCCGCCTTCGGCCTCCAGCACCGGCGTCAAGACGGCGTCCAAATCGGGCAGCAGTTCCCGGGCGAGCGCCGCGGCGGGGCCTTGGTGCGCTAACGTCCCGGCCGGCGATTCCGCGACGAAATAGGCCTTGACCAGGGGTCTCCGTCCGCCATAAGTCCATCGCGGCATCGGCGGCGATTTCCAACCCGATCCGTCCTGCCAGGCCCAAAATACCCGCAGTCGCACCGTGCCGGTCGGTTCCGCTTTGGAAAAAACGGCGGTGGTGAATTCGGCGGTTCGAGGCGCGCCGCCTTCCGGTGCTGCGTATTCGATGAGAAAGGGGTATGGCCGTCCCTCCATGGTGAAGCCCGCCCCGGGATAGCAGGCGTCCGGCGTGTGCACCGCGACGTCGCGCGACCATCCGCCCACCAGGAAGACGGTTGCGTCGTCCGCCGTCGTCCGGTTGCGATACGAGGCCGAGACGATGACGGATGCCCCGCTGATTTCGAGGACACGGGGGTCGATGGGCCCGGCATTCCGGCCTTGCCAAGACCGCGTCTCCAGCGGCAGAGATCGGACGGCCTCCACAAAGCCCGGCGGAAGATCCCCGGAATGATCGGTCCAGCGTCCCGACCAATATCCCTCTACAAGGGCGCACACGACGATGGCGCCCGCCGTCAACCCCGGTACGACTGCTCGCCTCCCCAACCCGAGTGTTCCTGCCATCGTGCGATCCCCGCGATTTCACCCGCAACCGCACACTTTCCGTCGCGGCGTGCGTCAGGCCTTGCTCGAGGGTTGAGACGCCACATCGATCGTGTAACGGCGATAGTACGAGCGATATCGGCGAAAATGCGAACCGTGCACCACCACGCCCAAAAGCGGCATGTCTACGGCGCGGAGTTTTTGCGCGGCCTCGTACACCCGGGCAAGGCGACTGCCGTCCTGAAGAACCGAGAGCAAGACGGCGTCGGCGAGTCGCGCCAGCACTAAAGCATCCGCGGTGGTGAGAAGCGGGCTGGTATCGACGATCGCCAGGTCGAAGTTGTCGCGGAGTCGGCGAAATAATTCGTCGGCCTTGCCTTGGGCGATTCCCTCCAAGGCGGCGGCGTCGCCGTGACCGGCGGTCACCACTTGGAGCATCTCGAATTCCGTTTGTTGGATGACATCCGGGAGGGCCGCCTCGCCGCGAACCCACTCGCTCAATCCCGGACCCAACCTCCGGCCGAAAATCCGATGGACGCGCGGACGGCGAATATCTCCGTCCACCAGAACGGTCCTTCGCCCTGCTCGTGCCAAACTCAGGGCCAATTGGGCCGCCACGGTCGTCTTGCCCTCTTGAGCCAAGGCGCTGGTCACCAAGACCACCTTCAGGCCGTCCTGTTTGGCCCGGTGCAACAACGTGGTGCGAATCTGATCCACGGACTCCGTCAAGACCGCTCGAACGTCGGCGGGAATGGTGCCGTTGCGAGAAACATTGGGCAGCCACCGCCGCCGCAAGAGCGGCAGGTTGCCGATGACGGGAAGCCCCAATCCGTAAGCCAACTGCGACGTGGAACTGACGGGCCGCAGCAGATAATCGCCCAAGACCACCACGATCACCACCCCGGCCAAGGTCGTCAGCCCGATGAACAAGACCAACCGCTGCTTGTCTTGCAGGTTGTTCACGCGGGGGACGTCGGCCGGTTCGAATTCCACGACGCGCGGAGGGGCCTCCAATTCCACGTTCCAGCGTTCCAACTCGTCGCCCGTGCGATCCGCGATGGCCTTGAGCCGCTCCAGTTCTCCCCGCTCCGCCTCCAAGTCGGCCGAGTATTTGCCGAAGCGTTCGGCGTCGGCCGCCTCTTTCTCGAACTGTTCCAAGGCCAGTTTCAACTCGTCCTCGAGGACGGCCTTTTCCAGCTCGGCGGCGGCGATTTCGCTTTGCAAGCGTTCCGCCTCGGTGGGAGGCAATCCGGTGCGTCCCTTTTCCAATTGTTCGCGGGCGTATTGGGTCAAGGCCGGTTCCAACTCGGCCCGGCGTTGGGCCACGGCGGCCTCCAACGAACGCAATTCCTCGGTCAGTCGCCGCACCGTGGGGGCCTCGGTCCCCGGCACCACGCGCTGCCGTTCCTCGAACAGTTGCGACTCGATGAGACTTTTGCGTTGCGCGGCGGCGGTCAGCCACGGATCGGCCGATAAACCCGCCTCCACAATCTGTTTGATCACCGCCTCATCCCGGGCGCGGCGTTCCTCCTCCGTACTTTCGGGCCGCTCTTTTTCCAGCAATTCCAGCCGGGATTGCAGCACCGCCACCTTGCGATCCAGCCCGCCGATTTGCCGGCGAATCTCGTTCACGCGGCGGCGATGATCGGCCAGCGTCTCCAGGGCCGTGATGGCCTTGCGCCGCACCACCTCCGAATCGCTGCTACCCACCGCATTGGCCAGTTCCTCGTACCGGGCGGACCGGTTCTTCACCAACTCCAACGTGCGCTCGTAGCTTTGCTGAAGCAGGTTCTTGCGGCGGAGGACGAATTCTCGATCGACGTTCACCACCTGCTCCATGTAGGCGTCCTTGACGGCGTTGACGATCTCCTTGATTTGCCGCGGGTCCTCCCCTTTCATGGAGATTTCCAGGATGTCGGCCTCCCCGGGGAAGCGAACGCGGATCTGCTGGCGCAGCCATTGCACGGGGTCGGCCTTGCCGGCAAGCAACGGCAGTTGCGCAATGCCTTCCCGTCGCAGCGCTGCGTTCAGAACCAAGTTGCTGGTGATCAGCGTCGCCTGAGTCTGCCGCTGCCGCAAAAGTGGATCATCGTCCCGCGTCTCGAACACGACCTTGGGCCGCTGAAGCGAGACGCGAAGCCAAGCCGCGGCCGTATATTCCACCGGAATCTTTCGATCGGCCACGAACATGGCGATTCCCGGCAAAATCGTGCCCAAGACCGCGACCCAAAGCCAGCGGCGGCGCAGCGCATGAAGTACGTCCACGGGCTTGGGCGGTCCCTGAAGAGTCTCTCGAACCGCCGCCGGGACGACCGGTCCGGACGTCTTCGTCGTCGATTGCAAGCCTTGATGGATACTCAGCGTCATGGACATGAATCACGTGGTCCGCAATGGCGGGAACCACCCTCGCGTGTCGCTTCGCAAACCGGTATCGGCAACGGAGTGGAGGCACATCAGGCTCAACTCTGGCCGAATCTTTATTGTGGTTGCCGAAACGCGAGATTTCTAGCAAGAATCGCCGACTGGGCGGGCAAATTGAGCACGGCGCGGCGTCGGAGAGTTCACGACGGTTGCGGGATCGCTCCGCCGCGGCACCCTTTGACGAGAATCCGAAGGCCGTCGCCCCGGACCTCACGAGGTGGGAAGCAGCGTCTCCTCGGCCTCGCGGACGGCCAAGGAATCGACTTGACCTAGGCTCTGGATCACCGCCTGGAAGGCGATCAGCACGTCCGTGGCGGTGAGGATTCCGACCACTTTGTCGTCGCGGACGACCGGCAGGCAGGAAATTCGGCGTTGCAGCAAAACCGTTACCGCCGGGATGATGTCCGTCTCGGGGGAAACGGTAATCGGCGGTCGCGACATCGCCTCTTGCGCCGTCTTACCCCGCGCCCGGCACACGTCACGGTCGCTGATGACGCCCAGCACTCGGCCCGTCCGATCGACCGCCAACACGTGGCGAATCTTGCGTTCGCGCATCAGTTCGGCGACCTTCAAAATGGGCGTGCCGGGGCCGACCTGAACGGGGTCGTTCGTCATGACGTCTTGCACGCGAACGGTCCAGGCCTTGCGTCCGCGCTCGTCGTCTATACGACGCAGGAGCAGTCTTCGAATGACGTTGCGTTTTTGAAAGAGCAACTGCTCGTGGGCGAGCGGCACGACTTCCGCGGCCTCCGCGGTCTTGCGACGGAACGGACATCCCTTCCTCGCTGTGAAAAGCAAGAGCAGGACCGCCGCAATCGCCGTCCCTCCCGCCGTCCACCAAAGTCCGGTCCCTTGCGCGGCAACGGCGTCCCCATCACTCTGCCAAACCGCGAGAGCATCGAACCATGCGACGTCGCCCGACGGATCGTCGAACCGGTAGGACGCAATGATCCGTCGGTCGGTCGCGGCGTCCTTACGGCTTTTCGCGATCCGCACAAAGGATTCGCGCGCCGTCATCCCTACGGCCACGACCAGCAGCAGGCCAAGCGCGATCGCGGCCAAGATAACCGCGTACTCCGAGGCGGCGGTGCCGGCATCTTCGCGAATCCACCTCTTGCGACCGTTACGAACGGTGACCCACCATCGTTTCATCGCCTGCGTTCCCTCCTCGCTGATGTCCGTTCGGACGAACCGTCGTCGCACGTCGCCCGCACCGCCTCGGTGCCAAGGGAGTCGATTGCGCCGATCCGATCACATCACGGCGAAATAATTGTCCACGGCCAGGTCGAACAATTCGGGCGACATCCGCGGCGCGACATCGGCGTATTTGCAATAGTTGAGGACCTGAAGCAGCAGGTCGCGGGGCTGGCAAAAGCGAAAGGCGCGACCGCATCGCTTGTAGTGCTTTTCCACTAAGTAATCCACGGCCGCGGCATTGTATTGAATGCCCATCTTCGGAGCCAAGACCTCGAACAGATTGCGAAACTCCTCTTCGCTGGGATCGACGACCTCGATCTTGTACGGGATACGCCGCAGAAAGGCCTCATCCACCAATTCCCGCGGTTCCAAGTTGGTGGAGAAGACGATCAATTGATCGAACGGCACGCAGATCTTCTTGCCGTTGGGCAGGTTGAGGAAGTCGTACCGCTTCTCCAGGGGCACGATCCAGCGATTGAGCAGTTCGTGGATGGGCATGCGCTGCCGCCCGAAGTCGTCGATCACCAGCGTGCCGCAGTTGCTCTTCAATTGCAGGGGGGCCTCGCAGATGCCGGTCGAGGTGTTCAACGTCACTTCCAGCGCCGCCATGGTCAACTCACCGCCCGCGATGATGGTGGGTCGGCGAATGCGGACCCAGCGGCGATCGACCTTTCGGGCGTCGATCAAGCCGGTATTCTCCGGCAAGGGAACCTCGTGGTGATTGACGGGATCGAAGACGCGGATGATCTCGCCGTCGATGCCCAGGGCGCGCGGCACCCAGATGTACGGACCGAACGCCGCCGTCACGCGCTCCGCGATGCTCGTCTTCCCATTACCCGGCGCACCGTACAAGAACAACCCTCGTCCGGAGTTGACGGCAGGCCCGAGGCGATCCAGCATGCGGCGATTGAGCAGCAAATCGCCGAAGGCGGCCCTCAATTCATCGGCGGTGGGTCGCTGCTGGGTCAGCGATTGCGCCTGCACGCTCTTGACGTAATCTTTGAGCGAGACGGGAGCGGAACCGAAATAGGTGCAGTGCTGGGAGTACCGCCGGGCACGCTCGCGCCCCAATTCTCCCAGTTCGTAAACATAATCGTTCATGGGGGCGTCGCAACGATGCGCCACCAGGCGTTCCAGCTTCATGCGACGCATCAGTTGATCGACGAGGACGAAGGGGAGTTTGATCTGCTCGGATACCGCGCGACCGCTGGCTTCTCCCCGCGCCAAGAGGTACTTCAGAATCAGCGCCTCGACCTCGCTCTCGGTCAGTTGGGCCTCTTCGAGGGACTCCGGTTCGATGGGCACGAACTCGGTCTTGGCCCAACTCTCCAGCGTGCGACCGCCGTCGGGGAACGGCGCGGCGTTCGCTCCGCTTGCCGATTCGTCTCCCGATCGGGCGTTCTTCTCCTCCGCGGCAACCAGTCCTTGAATGCGGCGTAAGACGCGCTCGATTTCGGCGTCCTGCTCGGGGTCCTCCGAATCCTTCGCCGAGGCTCGGCGGGGTTCCAACACGTCGAGGTCTTCCCGCGGCTCATCCGTGCCTTCTTCGCGGCGATTCTCTCCGGGCGGCGGATAGCTTTCGTTCTCCGGCGGAGCGGCCTCCAGGACCTGAAGCACATCTTCGTCGGCAAGTTGCGAATCTCGCCCCAAGAGGCGCGCCAGCAAACCTGCGTCGGATTTCTTGGTCATGGAATGTCTCGTGCTCAAGTGGGTAAGCAGGGCGACCAATCCGAGTCGCGGCCCCATTCCGTCTGCGTTCGCCGATACGAATCCCCCGATTACTGCCGAGGAATCGGCTCAAGAAAAGCATACGTTACGAGCGAGGGAGCGGCCCGCTTTCGTTCTCCGGAACCGGTAGCTACCACCCGCGATAAGGGGTGGGCGAACCGAGACCGTACGCCGAGAGAAGGGCGGTGTAGAAATCGCCCGCGGAAAAGCGGAATCCGGCCTGCCGACGGTGGTCTCTATTCGAGGCCGGGGCCGGGAATAATTTCACCCCGCAATTGTCGGGCTTGCAGGTCGCGGTCGAACGTCCCGTAGAACAGGGCGTTGGCGTCCATCCAGGTAGCCAGGGCTTCCACCTCTTCCGGCGTCAATTGGACGCCGAAGTGCCGCCCGGCTATCAGGTCGTCGAACCATCGGCAGGCGCGAGAACCGAAGTGATCGGGCGGGGTGGCCGGCTCCGCGTTCGCCGCCGGGTGTCCGCCGTTCCAAGCCGAGAACGGGACCTTGGCGGCCAACTGGATGTAAGCGACGGTGAAGGCGCCCTCCGGTCTTCCGACCAGATTCAAACCGCCTTCCGCCTTTTCGTCGCCGTGGCAGGCCGCGCATTGGCGATCCAGGATGGGCTGCACCAGACGCGGAAAGCTGAGGGGCTTGGAGCCTTCCGGCCCGGGCGTAATCGTCGACGGTTCCCGCCGCAACGCCAAGGGCGGTCGAGACACGGAAGGAGCGACGTGGCGCGGCTCGTGGCAGCCCACGCAACTGAGCGTCTCGCCCGGCTGAACGTACGTCAGGCTCCGCATCGTCTGGACGGCCCGCCCGTGTTCGTCCAAGGCCTGAAACGCGATGGGGACGCCGGCGGGAACCGTGAAGTAGGCCGAACCGTCCTCTTCGACGGGCACCGTGCCCAGCACCTGCTTGCCGGGCGAAGCGTGCGCCAGCCCAACCATGGGGTCGTTCACGTGCGGCGTGGCCTTGGGCAGCACCTGCACGATGCGCAAGCGTCGAATCGGAACGGCGGGCAGCGGTTTCCACGAGGCATACACGTTTTGCAAGATCAGCGTCCCGAATGCTCGCGCGGCTTGGGGCTTGGCACGCGACGCCTGCCCAGCCGAATCGGTGGCGGACGCGCGATCGGCTCCCGTCATCGAGACCGGTCGCGTCACCCGCTCCACTTGATCCGACGGGGCGAGCGCCGAGCGGGGTTCCTCCCGAACGCCGTCGTCCAAGACCGCCAGGTTCACAGGCCGCTCGCGCGGCGCCAACGGCATGGCCCACAAGCTGGATATCGCCGGATCGCGATGCAGCAGTTCTTTGTTGCCGAAGCGATCGCAGAGATAGACGCCGAACATGGCGGGCGGGTTGGGATCGGGCTCCCCGATCAGGCGATCGAAGCTATACGCCGCCAAGAAGAACGACTCGGAGAAGGGCCACGGGGAGCGGTAGCAGTGCCCCGGCCAGCGTCGGGCTTCGACGGGCACCTCGATCCGACTGCGATCCACGACTCCCGCCCACCAGTATTCCTCGCGGCTCAAGTTCGCCACGGGAACCTCGCTCTCCGGAAATAAGGCGTCCGGAGTCAGTCGCTCGAGCGGTTCCAAGCCGTCGCTACCTCGCTCGGGATCGATCAGGATGATGGAACCGGCGGTCATGGCGTGGTGCGCAGCGGCGGTGGCCATGACGCGATGGGAACCGGGCACCGGTCGCGCCTCCCACACGCCGACCGGGTTCCAAGTATTGTTGCCGTAGAAGGCGGCTACGCCCGTTCCGTCCGGCCGCGCCGTCCACAGCATCTGATAGAACACGGCATGCCGATCCACGTAGTCCCAACGCGTGTAGATGATGCGCCCGTCGTGCAAGACTGCCGGATCCCATTCATGCGTCTCATGAAACGAGATCGGCCGCGGATTGCTCCCGTCGGCCTCCGCCAGCGTCAAGACGTGGACGGGACACGGACCTCGCCCGCAACGGTGATATCCGCCCCGCCGTGTCGAGAGGAACACGATTCTGCCGTCGGGGAGGTATCGGCCCGCAAAATCGTCGAACGGC
Source organism: Thermopirellula anaerolimosa (assembly GCF_054657335.1). Taxonomy (NCBI): domain Bacteria; kingdom Pseudomonadati; phylum Planctomycetota; class Planctomycetia; order Pirellulales; family Thermoguttaceae; genus Thermopirellula; species Thermopirellula anaerolimosa. The sequence continues at coordinate 3,099,968 of NZ_BAAHYX010000006.1, read as the reverse complement.
CCGTCGGTCAATCGGCGTACCGATCCGTCCGCCCGCGACCATTCGTACAGGTGATACGCCCGATCCATACACTCCTCGCGATTCACCGGAATCGAGGGGACCTCGCAATAGGAGAAAAGGACGCGCTCGCCGTCGTGCGAGACGTCCAAAAACTGGTAGCTTCCTTGCGGAAAACCGGCGTCAAACAGCGGTCGGCAGGCCAGGGACGTGCCGGGACGATCCAAAACGAACACGCCGCCGCCGGGCCGGGCGGTACTTCCCTGATATTGCGTCAACTGATGGCTGAACATACTGGGGACCTGCTTGATGAAGACGATCGGTCCCCGATGTACCTCTGCGGCGCTGAACATCAAATCCCGGCGAAGGCGGTGGACGGCAAGCCACATTTCGCGCCAAGCGGATTCCTCGGTCGCCCCATCCGCCAAGCGGTCGCTGTCGGAGCGCAGGGCCTCGTACCGGGTGCGCAGACCTTCCGGCAGTTTTTCGCGCTCGGACAAGTATTGCACAAGCCGCTCGATCCGTCCCCAAAGGACCGCGACGGCCTGTTGATAGGTCACCGCCTCACGCGGCGTCTCGATGCCGTCTTGTTTCCGCCAATCCTCCTCCAATTGGGCCTGCTCGGCCGGGTCGTCGGGGTAGGCCGATGGGCCGTCGGCCTGCGCCGCGGCGGTCCAAGCGAGCACCATCATCGACAAAGCTGCGTAGAACACATAGCGGTCGAAGCGGGGGGAAGTCATGGCCGATACCCATGCTCGCTAAAAGGGAAACGGGGCAAGCCCCCGCGCGGAGAGCTTGTGTCAAGACGTCCACAAAAAATTCACACCTCTCTCTGAGATTATGTAGGGAGGCGAAGAGTGCCGCAAGAAAACAGCCCGAAAAAAAGGGAACGGGGCTTCGGGGAATCGGCACCGCGACGTTTCAGAGGTGAACGGCGACCTGGGCAAGTCGCCGATCGACTCGTACAATCGCGGTTTCAGCCCGACCTCGCACGATTGCCTAACTCCCCACGCGCCCCACGGTTTTGCCATCATGCCATTCTTGAAGGATTCGCATACCAGCCCTGACTTTCCCCGCGTGGGCGGCGTATGTTACCTGAACGCGGCCCCGCTCTTGCGAAATTTGACGGATTATCTTCCCGCCGAGAACGTCGTTTACGACGTCCCCAGTCGGCTTGCCGATCTCTTGGCCCGGGGTCAACTGGACATCGCCATCGTCCCGTCGTTCCAGGCCTTTCGCGACCCCAATTCGGTGGTGCTTTCGGACGCTTGCATCGCCGCGCAAGACGTCGCCCGAAGCGTGATCCTCTTCAGTCGCACGCCGCTGCATCAAATCACGACCTTGGCCCTGGACGCCGGTTCTCGCAGCAGCGCCGCCTTAGTGCGCATTCTTCTGGCGGAGTTGTACCAGGTCCGACCGCGGACTCGGGAGCTGCCCCTGAACGAGGACCTGACGAAGACCGCGGACGATGCCGTGCTGCTGATTGGAGACCGGGCCATGGTATCGCGGCCTGACGGGTTTCCGCACGTCTGGGACGTGGGCGCGATGTGGCACGATTGGACGGGCTTGCCGTTCGTTTTCGCCCTGTGGATTGCGCGGCCCGGCGTGAACCATGCGTACTGGGGGCCTCGATTCGCCGCGGCGAGGGATCGGGGTGTCGCCCAAATCCGCGAAATCGCCGTGGAAGCGGCGGAGAATTTGGGCCTGCCTTTCCCGACTTGTTATGATTATTTAAGTCGGAACTTGCATTTTAGGCTGGGGGAGGCCGAAAAGACCGCTGTCGATCGATTCGGCCGACTGTTGGCGAAACATGGTTTTGTTCCAAGCGGAGTCGAACTTGTCTACAATTCTGAAAATTCTCGATAAGGCGGTGGTCGGTTGTCGTTTGACGGAGGACGAGGCCGTCACCTTGCTGCGCGATTGCGATGACTTGGCGACCCTGGGCGAGGCCGCCGACGCCGTGTGCCGGCGCCTCCATCCCGAGCCTTTTCGCACCTACAACATAGATCGCAACATCAATTACACCAACATTTGCGTGGCGGGGTGCAAATTCTGCGCCTTCGCGCGTCGCCCCGGTCACGAGGAAGGTTACGTATTGGACGAAGAAGTCCTCTTCGCCAAGATCGCCGAGACCGTGGAATTGGGCGGCGACCAGATTCTGCTCCAAGGGGGGCTCAATCCCAAGCTGCCGATAAGTTGGTACGAAGATCTGCTGCGGGCGATCAAGACGCGATTCCCGCAAGTGAACATCCACGGCTTCAGCCCGCCCGAGATCTATTTCTTCGCACGCATCTCGAAGCTTTCCATCGAAGAGGTGTTGGGGCGACTGCGCGAGGCGGGGCTGGGCAGCCTTCCCGGCGGCGGGGCCGAAATCCTCGTCGATCGCGTCCGCCGCAACCTCGCCCCCGGAAAAGTCAACGCCGATAATTGGCTCGAAGTCTGCCGCGTGTGGCATCGCTTGGGAGGTCGCGGTTCGGCCACCATGATGTTCGGCCACATCGAGACGCTGGAGGAACGAGTGGAACACCTTCGCCGCCTCCGCGAACTGCAAGACGAGACCGGCGGCTTTACCGCGTTCATCTGTTGGACTTTTCAGCCCAAGCATACGGAACTAGCCCACATCGCAAAACTCGGTTCCGTCGCGTACCTCAGAATGTTGACGGTGGCGCGACTGTTCCTCGACAATTTCCCCAACATCCAGGCCAGTTGGGTCACGCAGGGCGCGCAGGTCGGACAACTCTCCCTCCGTTTCGGCGCCAACGACATGGGCAGCCTGATGATCGAGGAAAACGTCGTTGCGGCGGCGGGAACACAATTTCGCACCAGTGAGCGCGAGTTGCGGTCCTTGATCGAACAGGCGGGCTACCAACCTCGCCGGCGCAACGTCCACTACGAACTGCTTGAAGTGTGAGCGGCCTTCCCTTTCCCTCGCCTTTCTTGGAGCGACTGGCGGGCCTTGTGCCCCCCGACCGCCTCGAGCGTACGCTCCGCGCCCTGACCGAACCCAAGCGCGTGGGATTTCGGGTCAATCGCCTGCGCGCGGACCGCGGGGAGGTGGAGGAGGCGCTGCGGCAAGAGGGCGTGGAGTATACGCCGGTTCCATGGTTGCCCGACGCTTATACCGCGGGCGCCGAGTGCCGATCCCGCCTGGTTCGGTCCCCACTCTTTTCGACGGGACGCATCTGTTTGCAAAACCTGTCCAGCATGACGGCGGTGCACGTCCTCGATCCTCAACCGGGCGAGGAGGTCCTGGATCTGGCCGCCGCGCCCGGCGGAAAGACCTTGCTGCTGGCTCAACGGATGCAAAACCGCGGGCGAATCGCCGCCGTGGAAGCCATTCGCGAGCGACTTTATAAGATGCAGGCCGTCCTGAAGACGGGCGGCGCCGCCAACGTGAAAACCTATTGGACCGACGGACGCACCGTCGGTCGCAAGACCCCGGAGCGATTCGATCGCGTGTTGCTGGACGCCCCGTGCTCGGGCGAGAGTCGTTTTCACGCGGCGGACCCGGCGTCTTTTGCGCGATGGTCTCTGCGGAAGATTTCCGAGTGTGCGCGCAAACAGGTCGGCTTGCTCCGCTCGGCGCTGGCCGCGGCCAAGGTCGGCGGTGTCGTCGTGTACTGCACCTGCTCGTTCGCCCCCGAGGAAAACGAGGCGGTCATCGACGCCGCCCTCCGCGATTGGGAAGACGCGATCGCATTGGAACTTATCTCTCTGCCCGTGGACAACCTTCAGCCCGGCCTTGCGCGGTGGGGCGAGCACGCATTCCATCCCGCCGTGATCTCGGCGGTCCGCATTCTGCCTACCGAAGAAATGGACGGCTTCTTTTTGTGCCGCCTCCGAAAGACGGCCTCGTTGGAGGAGTTGTCGCGGCACCGCGGCAAGGGGCGGCGGACGCGGCCTCGGTCCCGGCGTCGTTAAGACGGCTACAAATGCCGCGGGCGAGACGCCGGCTCGGCCCCTCGCGAAAACTCCGCCGTTTCGAGTCGTGATCGATGAAGAGACGGACTATCATGGAAGGAATCGCCGCGCTGCGGGACCGAGCGCGCCGCGGGGGCAAACTCCCGGTGCGCTGCGTCGTGGCGCGACGACGCAGTGAGAAACCTGTTCCTTCCGCCTTACCCGTATGGCGCAATCCAAACCCAACCCTATCCTCAAACCAAGCGAATCCCGTCCTCAGGCGGTTTATGCCGCCGGTTGGGCGGCGGCGCTGTTGTGCCTCTTAGTGTGGGCGTACTGGGCCGACTTTCAGGAGGTCGCCGCGGCCTGGCAGGGGCCGCAGTATTCGCACGGCCTGCTCATCCCCGTGGCCGCCGTCCTGCTGCTCTGGTACCGTCGCCACGACGACGCCTTCACTTTCGCTTCCCGAGACACGAGCGAACGTTTCGCCGCTCTCGTGTTCGTCGGACTACTCGCCGCGTCCGCCGCGGTGTTCGCCTTCGCCGCAGGCTCGCGGACGGACCTGTCCGGCGAGGCAGCGCTCGCCTTGCCCGGGCGTGCGGCGACGATCGCGGGCCCTGCCGCCGGTCTGCTGTATGCGGCCGCGATGATTTGGGGAACGTCGATCTCGCTTTGGGCGCGATTGCGTGCTCTCAAAATGTCTTCCGATCATGGATCGCCGGCCTCCAACGAAGCGGAACCCGCCGCGTCCGCCGCAATCGGCGGACCGACTGCTCGCAAGAACGCCGCGGCGACCGGTCGCAACTTCGTCGCCGTGGAACCGGCGACGCCTGCATCCGGCGGCACCGCTTGGGAAGCAAGGATCGCCGTGGGGCTTATCGCCGTAGGACTGCTCCTTCGGCTCTGTTTCAGCTATTTCGGGCTGGGGGTGCCGGGGATGTACACGTTTGTGCTGCCGGCGGCGGGCGTGGTCTTGTATTTCGCCCCCGGCGGCTATTGGCGACGACTGCTTCCCGCCGCCATCCTGCTCTTCTTCATGTTCCCGCTGCCCTTCACCGTGGAGCAAGCCGTTCTTGGACCACTTCAAACGCTAGCCGCGAAAAGCGGCGCCTACGCCTTGCAGACCCTGGGACTGGAGGCCTCCAACGAGGGCGGCAACTTCATCCGCCTGGGAGATTTTCGATTGGGCGTGGTCGAACAGTGCAGCGGCTTGCGCATGGCCACCGTGTTGACGGCCTTGGTCTTGATGTATGTGTTCCTCGTTCGGATTCCCCTCTGGCAATCGATCGTCCTCGTGACGGCGGCGGTGCCGATCGCGGTGGCGGTCAACTTTCTGCGGATCACCGTGACCGGCGTGTTGTACGTCTATGCCGGGCGAGAACTGGCGGAACGCGTGTTTCACGACTGGGCGGGCTACCTCATGCCGCCGGCGGCGATTCTTCTCGTGGCGGGCCTGCAATGGCTCCTGGACCGCCTATTCTACGTCGATCTCGATCCCGAGGTCCCGCTCGCCGATCGCCGAACGACTCCATCCGAACCCGCGAATCGGCCTCGCACGGCCCGTCCCGAACTCTAGGTCGTCGATCCGCTCTCGTTCGCGTCGCCCGGTGCTTGCCAACCGCTCTGCCGCCAAGCTTCGTATAGAGTGATGCCGACGCTGACGGAAAGATTCAAGCTCCGCACGCGACCGCTGATGGGAATCCGCAACAGCGATTCGCGGTGCGATTGGAGCAGGGCGGGCGGCAAACCTCGCGACTCGCTGCCGAACACGAAGACGTCGCCGGGCCGATATTCGACTTGGGCGTAAGACTTTGCGGCCGTTTTAGTGAGGAACCAGAAGCGTCGGTCGGGCAAGCGTTCCCGCAAGGCGTCCCAATGGTCCACCGCTTCCCAATCGAGGTATTGCCAGTAATCCAGGCCGGATCGTTTGAGGTGCCGGTCGGTAATGCGGAAACCCAGCGGTCGAATCAACCACAGCTTTGCGCCGACGGCCACGCAGGTGCGGCCCACCGCCCCGGTGTTGTGAGGAATCTCCGGCTGAAAAAGGACCACGTGAAACAGGGGCGTACTCATGCCTTCGTCGTGAGAGTCCTTTTGCCTTGACGCCGTTGCTATGACGTTGCGATCGCAGTCGCTGCCCGGAGACGGAATGCCCCGCCTCTCCGTCCGGGTCGCGTGCCCCGTGTGCTTTCGGCGCACGAATTCCTATAATAAACGAGATATGCGCCTCGCGCCGAGTCGTTACGCAATCGCCCCGGGGGGTGAACGCCGGCCGCAACTCCGAGTTCGATTCACGCGCGCAAGGCGGAAACCGAGTCGCGTAGAGGAAACCCGCGGAAGGCCGTAGTTGGGAGCGGCGGCGCAAAAAAAGAAGGGTCTCTGCTCGCCGGGGCAGAAACCCTTTGGGTCGGCCGCTCTCCGGCTCCCCATGCTATGCGGAAACCTCGTAGACCCAGCAGCCGTATTCCTAGCTATCGGAGATACGCCGCAAGCACTTTAATCGCCCCAACGGAAACGGCCGACTCGACGACTCCGCGGCCATCCCGGCAGCCAAGGCCCTAGTAAAAGTACCCCGGAAATCCCAGCAAACCCACTCCAAAGATTGCCTCGCCGTAATCAGCACACGATGAACAAACTCGCCAAACTCGCGTTGGAAGATGGAACCGTTTACACCGGTTGGTCGTTCGGAGCCGAAGGGGAAGTGGATGGCGAAGTCTGTTTCAACACCTCCATGACCGGATATCAAGAGATTCTCACCGATCCCAGCTATCGCGGTCAAATCGTGACCATGACGTATCCGGAGATCGGCAACTACGGCGTCAACGAGGAGGACTTCGAGAGTTGGCGACCGCACTTGGCCGGCTTCGCCGTCCGTAATCTCAGCGGTTCGGTCAGCAACTTCCGCGCCTCGGGCGATCTCGACGCATTCCTTAAACGATTCGGCATCTTGGGCATTTGGGGGATCGATACCCGAGCGCTGGTACGACGCATTCGCATCCACGGGGCGATGCGGGGCGTCCTTTCGACGGAAGACTTGGACGACGCCTCGTTGACGGCAAAAGCCAAGGCGTCGCCGGGTTTGGTGGGACGCGACTTGGTGCGCGAGGTTCTCCCGGAAAAGGCCTTCGCTTGGGATCGGCCGCTCAGCCCCTGGATCAAGCTGCAAGAGTCGGTCCGCGAGCAGGTTCCGCCGGATGCTCCGCACGTCGTAGCCCTGGACTTCGGCATGAAGTACAACATCGCGCGGCACCTGTTCGATATCGGTTGCCGCGTCACGGTTCTGCCCGGCACGGCTTCCGCCGAGGACGTGCTGGCCCTGCGACCGGACGGCCTGTTTCTCTCCAACGGGCCGGGCGACCCCGAACCGGTTCGATACGCTCAGGAGACCATCCGTAAACTGCACGACCGCCTGCCGGTCTTCGGCATTTGCCTGGGCCATCAACTTTTGGCGTTGGCCTTGGGCGCCAAGACCTTCAAGCTCAAGTTCGGCCATCGCGGGGCCAATCAACCCGTCATGAGCCACGACACCGGTCGCGTGGAAATCACTTGTCAAAACCACGGATTCGCGGTCGATCCGGACTCCTTGCCCGACGATCTGGAAGTCACGCACGTCAACCTCAACGACAACACGGTGGAGGGATTGCGGCACCGCACCTTGCCGGTCTTCAGCGTACAGTATCACCCCGAGGCGTCCGCCGGGCCGCACGACAGCCATTACCTGTTTCAGCAATTCCGCGAGACCATCGACGCCTATCGCGGCGCAACGGCGCGAACCTGAGGCCGGTCGTCTCGGTACAACCCCATTCACCGAAGCCGCTCCTCAGGGCACCGCGGTCAATTCAACATGAAGGGCACGTCCATGAATCCCTACGTCGTCGTCACGATCATCGTGGGTGACGTTTTGCTGGTAGCGGGCTTGTTGGCCTTCTTTCTGACCGGCGCATCGCACTTTACGGCCCTGATTCCCGCGGCCTTCGGCCTGGTCATCCAGACCTTGGCCGTTGTGGGCTTGATGCTTCGCGATTATCAGAGGCCGCTCATGGCGACCGCCTTGGTCGTTGCCGTCTTGGGATTGGCCGCCGCGATCTCTCGCCCGATCATGAAACTGGCCGCCGGCGACGCTTTGGTCTGGAATCCCGCCACGATTTCGCAGGCCGTGATGGCCTTGGGCTGCGCCGTCGCCATCGTCACCGCGGCGATGTTCGTTCTCACTCCGCCCGGCAAACCGTGATCCGAGAGCGGATTGATCTCTTACGGGATCCTAGCGCCGGACCGCGCCCGCCGGTCTGCGCGCTTCCAGGCTGCGAAAAGCGCGGAATCCACGATTTTCGGCTCAAGTTTCGGGGAGCGGCGACCGATTTAGAAGCACCGGCGTACCGGGGGGGAAGCCGTCGCGTAAATCGAGCGCCTCTTGGAGAATCGCATGCCCCCCCTTGGACTCCTCTCGCCGCTTCGCAGGGCCGCCAAAAGTCTCCTACGAAAGGCCGGCTACGAAGTCCATCGTCTGCCCTCTCACGATCCCGCCACCCCGTACGAGACGATCCGCCCGCGGGCGACCTATGCCCCGTGGCGCCGCGATGAGGCCTTCCTGCAAATCTACCGGAAAGTTCGGGACCGCACGCTGGTGGACGTGTATCGTCTGTGGGAGTTGTGGACGCTGGTCGAACAGGCGGCCAAGGTGGGCGGAGCGCTGCTGGAAGTCGGCGTCTGGCGGGGAGGGAGCGGTGCCCTCATCGCGCACCGCGCGGAACAGTGCGGATTCGACTCGCCCGTCTTTCTCTGCGACACGTTCCGCGGCGTCGTCAAGGCCGCCGATCAGGACGCCGACTATCGCGGCGGAGAGCACGCCGATACCTCGCTGGAGCAGGTACGGCGGTTTCTGGACGATCTGGGTTTGACTCGAACCGTCCTGCTGCAAGGCGTCTTTCCGGACGAAACCGGCGATCGCGTGGCCGACCGGCGATTCGCCCTCTGCCACATCGACGTGGACACCTACCAGTCGGCGGCGGACATCGTGGAATGGGTTTGGCCTCGCCTCAACGTCGGCGGCATGGTGGTCTACGACGACTACGGTTTCGCGGTGTGCAGCGGGATCGCCCGGCACGTGGAGGAGCAGCGATCTCGACCGGGTTGCCTGGTACTCCACAACCTCAACGGTCACGCCGTGCTCATCAAGACGGCCGAAACCGCCCAGTCGAATCGTATGCCTCCCGACGTCTCTTTCGATCCGCGCCTCGTTGCGGCGTAAAAGCCCGCCCGGGCGGCGGCAGCACACGGGCGACGATCGTCGCGGAAGGATCATCGTGGCGGAAGCGAGTCCGAGGTTCCGCCTGTGTGAGAAAGCCGAATCTCAAGCGGCGGCGTGTCGCAGCACCTTGCGCAGGGCCCGGGCCATGTCGCGAACGTCTTCCTCGCCAAGCGTGGGATGCACCGGCAGCATGAGGGCGGTTTCTCCCAATTCCCGCGCGACGGGCAGGCGTTCGACGGGGCCGAGATTGCGGTCGCGAAACAGTTTTTCGAGGTAGATTTCCGGGCAAGCGCCGGTGCCACAGGGGACGTTCTCCGCTTGCAAGGCCGCCAAGATGCGGTCGCGATTCCAATCCGGTCGTAAGCGTTCGGGCCGCACGAAGAGGTAGAACTTGTAGTAGGCGTGCCGCACGTCCGGCGGCGGAATCGGGATGCGGAGGCACGGAAGCGGCGACAGTTCCTCGGTCAATATCTCGGCATGACGACGGCGGCGCTCCACCCACGCCTCCAGTTTGCGCAGCACCACCCGGCCTACCGCCCCCTGGAACTCGGTCATGCGGGCATTGGTTCCCAGATCGTCGTGAAGCCAGCGGAACTGCGATCCGACCGCGGGTCGGTGCACGGCCTCGTAATTCTTGCCGTGATCCTTGAAGGTCCACACGCGGCGGAAAAGGTCGGCATCGCTGGTGGTCACCATCCCTCCCTCGCCCGCCGTCGTGAGAATCTTGTCCTGGCAAAAAGAGAAGGCGGCGAGGTCCCCCAGCGATCCCACGGGCCGACCGCGATACCGCGCCCCGTGGGCTTGCGCGCAATCCTCGATGACCGCCAACCCGTGCCGCCGACTTAGTTCGCGGATGGGATCCATGTCGCAGGGCCGCCCGGCCAGATGCACGGCGATCACCGCTCGAGTTCGAGGCGTGAGCGCCGCCGCGATCGTCTCGGCGGAAATGTTTTGGCTCTCGCGATCGACGTCGGCGAAGATCGGCCTGGCTCCGCGGAGCAGGACGCAACTCGCGGAGGCCACGAAACTTCGGCAGGTGACAATCACGTCGTCGCCCGGTCCCACGCCCAAAGCGGCCAGCGCCGCTTCCAAAGCCACCGTACCGTTGGCCAGGGCCACGGCATGGCGGCATCCGACGGCGTCGGCGAATTCCTCTTCGAAACGTCGCGTCTGGTCGCCCGTCCAATAGTTGACCCGACCGCTCCGCAGCACCGCGGCGGCGGCGGCGATCTCTTCTTCATCGAAGGCCGGCCAAGTCGGAAGGGTGCGCGCAATCGCGGGCGAACCTCCCTCCGACGCCAAGCGGTCGGCACTCTCCTCCAACAGATAATCGAGCGGCATCGTGGACATCGCTTTCATCACGAACCGATCCGCGGCGAACCGCCGCATCGCGGAAGATTCCGAAACGTCCTACGCGGCGGGCCGAACCGGTTGTACACGCGCAAGCGGTCGGCGGTAAGCGGGAAAGTAATCATCCTGGCCGAAATCGCCTCCCGCCTCCCGTCGCCGCGCCGCCAAGTCTGCGTACAAGTCGGGTTGCACCACGCAGTGAACCACGCGATAGGTCCACCGCACGTCCGAGAAACCGGCCTTGAATTGGAACAGCGAATCGTGCCGGGCACCGACGCCGCCGCCCAGGTGCAACCACCGAAACCCGTTTTCCATGCCCCAGCGTCTCACGGTATCCAGCAGCAACTTGACGGCCGGACCCGTCACGTTCCGCATCGCGGGATCGCCGCCGCTGAGGTGGTATTGCAGAATCCGCCCGCACTGAAGGAACAAGGCCGCCGCCACGGTTCGCCCTTCCAACTTGGCCAGGAACAGCGTCACCCGCCCGCCCAAGTGGTGGCGCAGACCTTCGTAGTACGAGTCGGGAAAGAAATACTCGGGCGCCGCGTCCAGCGTCCGCATCGTGGCTTCGTACAACCTCCGAAAGGTGCCCATCTCTTCGAGGGTGGGGTCCTCCTCGATTTCGATCCCCATTTTTCGGGCAAGCTTGATGTCGCCGCGGTGACCGTGCCGCATCACGCGAAGCTGATCCTCTTCCTCTCGGTCGAGGTCCATCGCCACGGTCATTCCCAATCGGCGCACTTCGCCCAATCCCTCCCACAACCAATCGGTATCCCAAAGCGGATGCTGCCGCACGAAGATCGCCGCGATGCCCAAGGCGGCCAACGTTTCGCGAAGGGCCTGCTGCCATTCGCGGCGGAATCGATCGGCCTCGCCGTCGCCGGGAGAGACGTTCGAGATCAGGCCGGGGTAGCCGTACACCGAGGTCGCGTCACAGGCCGAAACGCCCTCCAAACCGGGCACGTTCTGAACGGAGCGGACCAGGAAGGGCAACGCGGCGACGCGGTTCCCCCGTTGAAAGTGGAACAGGTACGGTTCCTCTTTGCCGGCCTCCTTGCAAAGCAAATGATAGTGTGCCAAGTGATACGTATCGTATCCGCCGCAGTCGACCAGAATGCGGTCCCATGTACGGCAATCGTGGGCGCGAATCAGTCGGGCGACGTTGGTGTTTTCCATGGCGTTCGTTCCGTGAGTCGGCAACCTCCTCAGGCCGCCGCGCGTCGGGGCAAACCTTGCCCGTCTACGGCGGCATGCAAGACCTCTTCCACAATATCAGTGCAACGGATGGCGTCGAATCGCGCCTTGCCGAGTCGCTGCGCTCTTCGCCCGGCCTCGCGCAGGGCATCGCGATTCCGCAGCGCCTCGGCCATCCGTTGGGCCGCCGCGGGGATATCCGCCGCCGGTAGGACCAACCCGCATGCGTGCTCGCGAATCAGGTCCGCCAGCCAACCCTCGTGATTGATGGCCGCCGCACGCCCCGCCGCCAAGGCGTCGAAAAACTTATTCGCGCAGTTGGCGTGCAGGGCGGGAACGTCACGGACCGTGGACATCACGATGTCTGCCGCCGAGAAGATTCGCGGGACCTCTTCCTTGGAAACCGGCGGGCGAATGAAGAGCGTTTCATTCAAAACCCCCAATTCCCGCGCCGCCTGTTCCACCAACTCGGCTTCGCGTCCCTGGCCCACCAAAAGGAAACGGGCGTCGGGCAAAAGCGGACGCACGGCGTGGGCCAATCGCACGATGTAGCGGCAATCGTTCACCAGGCCGAACGTGCCCGCATACAACACCAGCGGGCGATCTCCCAGCCAAACGTTCTCCGCGCGGAATTCTCGGCCCCACGACTCGGGCACCTGGAATCGCGCGAAATCGCATGCGTTGGGCACCACGCGGATGCGATCCGGCGGGTAGCCCGTCGCCGCCACGCCGTCTGCCATCATCGGCGACCGTGCCACGACGTGGGATGCGTTGCGGTACGCGAAACGCTCGAGGGCCCGCGCCGCCCAAATCGACCACGGGGTCGTAAGCGCCCCCAACGCGATGGGCACCTCCGGCCACAGGTCGCGGACCTCGAAGATCATGGGTGCGCGAAATCGCCGGGCCAAGGCCGCCCCCGGCAAGGCGATGGTCAACGGCGTGCTGCACGCGTACACCACATCACACGGCGCGAACTTCCTGCCGTACAGCGCCGCCCGCGCGCCGAAACGGCCGAACGCGATCAACCGTCGCCCGTAGCCCATCCGGTTGGAATACGGAATCGGGCACCAGTGAATGCGCAGGCCGTCCTCTTCCGTGGTATACCATGCTCCGCGCCGACCGCTCTGATCCGTCGTTATCACCTCCACCACATGACCGCGACGGACCAACTCGCGCGTCATTACAAAGGGAAAAGTCGATGTCGCCTGCCGCGGCGTGGCAAAGTGCTGATCCAGAAACAATACGCGCATGGATTACCTCTCGATGTCCGACCGACCCGGTACGCGAGTCCGAACGACCGCCCTCGCTGTCAGGGGCTGGAGGGTCCGTCATCCGATCCACTAACGGCCAAGGGAATGGCAATCGCGGCAGCCACCAGTCCGCCGATGATGATCGTATCGGAACCGAGCACCTCCCCCACGCGACGCTGTCCGCGAACCGTCGTGTCTGCGGCCACCACCAGCAGGGCCGGCAGGGCCTTGGGCGGAGCGGCCTGCTTCTCCCACAGGCGGACCACCTGCCCTCGCCGGTCGAGGCGGACCTCGTACAGTCCGCCCGACAATCGCTCGCTCGTAAATCGCCCTGAAGCGTCGGTCCTGACTTGCACGGGCGGGGTCTGGGGTTGGAGCTTTTGCAGGGTGAGTTCCCTCCGCGCCAAGGGTACGCCGTCCCCATCGACCAATAGACCCATTAGGCGCCCTTCGGCGTCCAGTCGCACGTCGGCGATTCGTGCCGGGAGAGTCGTCGTCGGCGTCCGCTGGGCCGCGGTGGAGTTTCCATCGTCGCCTGACGGCGGCGCGGCGAACGTCGGCAACACCATCGCCGCCGAAACGGCGAGACAAATCGTCACCCTTGTCCACGATCGCTGTTTCAACATTTTCTCGACTCCTGTACCGCCATCCGCAGCATTCGGCACCGGGTAACCGTTCCCAGGCTCGGATCCTTTTCGGCAACGCCGCGACCGTGCGAACGCCGCCGCTCGATTCGGCCCGGCAGAGCGACCGAAACCGATCCGTTGATTCCCTTCACGAAGTCGCCCAACGGGCGCGTCGCGGATGTTAGCGAAGAGCCGGAAAAAAAGACAAGGCCGATTGGCCGATCGAAGGCACCTGCCGCGGCGAAGCGGCGCCGCTTCCCAAGAAATCGAAAGACGACCGGATCCGCATCCGGTCGTCTTGCAAGATGTTCGGCATTCTCGTGACGGTCCTGCCCGGACGGGCAACCGTCCCAACTCGCGATGGCTTTTACGGTCGAGCGGTCGATCGCCTGCTACGGCGAGTCCACCGACCTCCGCGGATGCCGTTCACTCACGGGCTGGTCGGGCCGTCGTCATCCGAGGCGACGATCGCCACGGGCACCGCAATCGCGGCACCGATCGCACCGCCCACCACCCAAGGATTCTGCATCCACGTTCGCAGTCGCGGGACCATTTGTCCTCGGGCCAAGTCTTGGCCGGACACCAGCAACGCGCCCTTCTGCGCCGACGGCGGAGCCGTGCGAGCGGCCCACAGGCGGAACATGCCCGAACCGTTGGCGGCGTTGACCTGGTACAATCCGCCCTTCAGGCCCTTGAACGCGAAGTAGCCTTCCTTATTGGTCTTCGCCACGCCCAATTGCTGCTTTCCGTCGCTGATTCGGACCGCCGTGTCGGCTAGCGGCGCACCTTGCGGATTGACGACCTGGCCCAAAAGGACGCCGTCCGCTTGCAGGGCCACATCCACGATCACGGGCTTGGCCGGGCTTGCGGTTCCATCCGCCCTCGCGGCGGCACTCCCACCCAAACACAGCCCAACGGCCAGCGCACCCAACGCGAACAACGAAACGAGCTTTTTCATGACGGCTTCCATCTCCATCTCGAGTGCCGAAAGAAGAGCGCCTTCGGTCTTCCTGACGCCTGAACCTCGACGAAAAACACCAATCCATCCCATGCGGCGGGGACGTTGGTCTTGATTCAGATATCGGCAGTAGGTCGCCGTGAATGCAGTCAAAAACGGCACAGACGCCATTTTTGTCGCGTTCAACCCGCCATGAATGACGGCACCGCAGTCACCGCCGGCAGGTCGCCGTTGGCGGACAAGTCGGGGCGCGGGTCAACGCCCCCAATTAGAGAAATGTCGCTTGTAGGCCGTTTTCAGATCGGGAATGCGAGCGGCCAATTGCCCACGCAGGCTGCCGGGAATCCCTCTCTGCCGAATCGTGGCCAGGTAATCGACGAGAGCGTCGCTCGCCTCCGGCGGACCGTGCAACATGAAATGCACCCACGACCAGGCGTTGCGGTAGTCGGCCTCGGTCATGGACGCCATGGACTGCAATCCTTCCAAGTCTTCCAGCGACGGCACGTAGCCGAAACGGCACCGCCATCGCACGGCGGACAGGTAAGGGCTTCTCTCCGCGCGCTTTAGCGGTTCGACTTCGAAATACTCCGCCAAGCCCTCGTCCAACCACAGCGGCACCATGGGCAGCGCGGAGTGGAGCAAGGCGTGCGTGCATTCATGCCGCAGATCCACGGCCAATTCCGGGCTGAGGTATGCGGCGACCATCGCCCGATCGCCCCGCTGCACGTACAACGCCCGGCGATAGGGGACCTCGGGAAACGCCCGCTTCACGTACTCCTCGTATTCCCGCGCATTGGCAAACAGATAGACATCGACGGCGCGAGGGGTCGTCTCCAGTCGTAGGTACGCGGCGATGTCCTTGCTCAGGCCATCCAAATCGCCCAATAGGGGTGTGATTCGGTCTGCAGGAAAGCGACAAAACACTCGGAATCCGGAGACTTCGCGGGCGTCGATCCAGACGAGGTCGGTCGGTGCGTTGCCCACCGCACCAACAACAGGCATCATCAGGAACACTACCGACAATACGGCGGATGAAATGTTGACGCCCGGCGTGCGGGACCGCCGCCGAGAGTCGGAGTCGTTCCAAATTGCCCGATGCCAAGCCTTCATCCCGCCAGCTTTCGGAACCATCGCTCCAGGATTCCGCCGGAGGGCGTCGGCGTTTCCAACGCGGCGGCGGATCGTCCCCGCACGATGCGCCAAGGGTTGCGGCGGAACAGGATTTCGGCGGTTTCCCGACCGAGTTCCCGTGCAATTTTACGATAGGCGACTTGCAAGTCGGGGGCGCGGCGTTTCTCGCCGTGGGCGTCGCTTGCCGCCAAATGCACCAAGCCTTGGCGAATCCATTGAAGCGAGACGGCCTGAACCTCCCGACCGAACCCTCCGTTCAAGCTCGCTCCCGTAACCTGAACCGCGCATCCCGCCTCCACGAGTTGCGCCAGCCGATGGGGGTGGCGACGCAAGGCGGCGTTTCGCTCCGGATGCGTGAGGATGCCGGTCACGCCGATGCCGCGAAGCCGCGCCAGCAAGCCCTCCAAAGGCAAATACAGGTCGTGAGGCAACTCCAATAGCACGTAGCGTCGCGCATCGCCCAGGGTCAGCACTTCGCCCGCCTCGATCCGCCGCGGCAAATCGTCTTCTACGCGGACGTCCGCCCCGGCAATCAATCGCAGGGGGATGCCGACCGCCCGTATGCGCTGCTGGGCCTCGTCGAGTCGTTCCAGGATGGCTTTCGCCGAATTGCCGGCGTATTGCCCAAGTTGGTGGGGCGTGGCGGCCATTAGGACGACCCCCTGCTGCCACGCGGCGCGAGCCATGGCCAGGGTTTCGTCCCACGATCGCGCCCCGTCATCCAAGCCGGGCAGGAGGTGGCTGTGGAGATCGACCATGCCCGGCGGCATGTCGTCCCTGTCCGAACTTCCCATTTCCCTCGGATGCCCCGTCATGGGAGCCTCCTCCTTTCGCCGACTGTACCCGGGCGATCGGAATCGCCGCGAATTATGCGTCGAACGTCCGCCGCCGGGTTCGGCATCCTAGCGAGGCGTCCGCTGCGGGGTCAAGAGCGACTCGCAGCGGGCAATCCCGGCGCGGCCTTGACTGGGCGTAACACTCGGCGATAGCGGGACGGTGAACCCAAAAAGGGCGAATCGTTCGGCATTGACCGGTCCCAACCGTGTTGCTATACCGTCCCGCCGCCCGGTCGTAATGCGCGCCCGCGGGCCGGCTCACGGTCCGCGCGGACGTTGCGGATCGGGTCGCCGCGAGCGACCGGCGGCGTCGATCGAAGCCGAGAATCGCGCCTCCCCCGTCGAACGAGACGCACGATGAAGATGCGCCGTGCCCTGTGGATCTGCGGTCTTGCCCTCCTTGCGGCAAGCACGGGGTGCGCTGCGGCGCGAAACACCCGACTGCAAGACCTCTCGAAATTCCCTATCCTGTCGCGAATTCGCGTCGTTTCTTGGGCGGCGCTGCCCGTTACCGATCGCACACTGCAAATCCTGCGACAGCACGGTATGGAAAACGACCTGACGGAGGACCCGCAGCAAACGCTGGCCCGAGTGCAGGCCATCATCGAGGAGGAACCGAACCCCGAAACCATCTACGCCTACGCGGAACTGAGCTATCAATACGCCAAGCGCGTTCAAGCGGACAATCCCCGCCTGGCCCTGGACCTGTACGGCGGGGCGGTTCTCCACGCCTATCAATACCTCTTCGACCCGCGGTTCACACCCACACGGAACCCCTATGACCCCTGGTTTCGCGGCGCCTGCGATCTGTACAACGCGGCCCTGGAGGGCGCCCTGCGGATCGTCTGCGCGCGGACCGGTCTCCAACCGGGCACGACCTATACCATTGTGACGGCGAACGGGACGTGGGATCTGACATGCGTCCTGCGGGAAGCGCGTTGGGATCCCCGCGATTTCGGCCGCTTCGAATTCGTCTCCGACTACCGCCTGCAAGGACTGCGGAACCATCACGTGGGTTACGGGCTGGGAGTGCCTTTGATTGCGGTCCGCCGCTCGTATCCCAATGAGCCGTCCGTGGCCAAATACTACCCGCCCAACCTCAGCTTCCCCGTCACCGTATTCCTCCGCCCTTACCCGCACGTCGATACCGATCACGCACGGTCCGACATCCGCCGCGCGGCGGCTTTGGAATTGTACGACCCAATCATGACGTCCGACGTCAAGCTCGGCAATCTGCGCGTGCCGCTGCAAACGGATCTTACCACGCCGCTGGCCACATTCCTTTCCAACCCCGCGCTCGGCAGTTCCCTCCGCAACGTGAGCCTGCTCCAACCCGAGCAATTAATGTCCCTGCGACCGGGGAGCGACAAGCCGATCATGGGTCTTTACATGGTGCAACCCTACGACCCGAATCGGATTCCCGTGATCTTGGTCCACGGTTGGCGATCGACTCCGATGACGTGGATTCAAATGTTCAACGATTTGCGGAGCAGTCCGCTCATCCGCGAGCATTTTCAGTTTTGGTTCTATCTATACCCCACCGGCCAACCGTTTTGGATTTCGGCCGCCCAGTTACGGCGCGACCTATACGAGTTCCGCCGGACGATGGACCCTTCGTTCACCCGACCGACGATGGATCGGATGGTCTTGATCGGTCACAGCATGGGGGGCTTGGTGGCCGAGCTTCAGACCATGGAGAGCGGCCAACTGTTTTGGAGCTTGGTGAGCGATCGCCCGTTCGAGGAGGTGCGAGCCGATCCGGAAACCCTCGCCGAACTGCGGGAGGTATTCTTCTTCCATCCCAACCCCTCCGTGCGCCGCGTCATCACCATCGCCACGCCGCACCAGGGCACGCCGTACTCGAACGAATTGACGCAGCGACTGGCGGGACGCCTGATCAGTATTCCGCAGCAGGTGGCGCAGACCCAAAAGGTCCTGCTGAACGACAACCGGAACCTGCTTCGGCCGAACAACCTCATCGAGTACCGTCACAGCGTGGACGCCCTGGCCCCGGATTGCCCGATCTTCGCGGCCATGCGGCAGGCCCCCCGCGCCCCCTGGACCACCTACCACAACATTATCGGAACGGTCTCCCAATCGAGCCTGTTCGCCAATTGGACGGGCGACAACGACGGCATCATTACTCGGGAAAGCGGTCACGCCCCGCACGCCGCCACCGAACTGGTGATCTCGGCGGAGCACACCGTGATCCACACCCACCCGCTAGCCATCTTGGAGGTCAAGCGGATCCTCCTCGAGCACCTTCGCGAGTACCTTGGGCAAGACGGACTGAATTTGGCGGAAGCGGCGGCGACTACCGAGGAGGCAGCGGCCATCGACCGCGCCATCCAGACCGTTCCGGCAACTTGGGAATCTCCGGAAGAAACGCCTCGCGTACGGCGACTCCCGCCCGTCGGCGGCCTGTTCACACTGCCGTAGCCGCAAAGTCCATCCACAAGCGCGTCACTCGATCGAAGCCGATTCTTCGCGCGACGAAAGAAACCCGATTGTGACGGACCGAAAAGATAATCCGATCGTATAGCTTGAATCGAATGCGCGCTTTGCAAGTTTTCGAGATTTCGGAGAACTGGCGATGATTTATCCGGATCGACAAACGGACTTTTTCGGAGCCAATACGTAAACCCTTATTCAAACTGATTTTGCGACATTGCAAGTCGTATTGACAGCCGGTTTAGGTAAGCTATAATGGTCGCGCTTGGCAAATTCGGCAAAGTCGGCAGAGCCGGATGAGCCTGCTGCTTGTAGGCAGCTACGGGAGGTGCGAGATTTGCAGCCTATTGCGAATCCAGGACCCATATCCCGGATGGTAAAACACGGAGGACCAGAAACCCCTCGCCGATCTGCCGACGCTCTGCCTGGGGTTTCGTTGAACATTCCGGCGAGAACCGTGGCGAGAAAAAGGAATAGCCAATCACCTCTGTCGACCAAGTCCGTGTTCACGACCGGCGAAGCGGCCAAGATCTGCAAGGTCAGTCAGCAGACCATCATCCGCTGCTTCGATTCCGGACAACTGAAGGGCTTTCGCGTGCCGGGCAGTCGCTTCCGCCGCATCCCGCGCGATCAGCTCATCGCCTTCATGCGGGACAACGGCATCCCGACCGATGCCCTCGAAAGCGGCGGCCGCAAGATCCTCATCGTGGACGACGATGAAGAACTCGTCGAACTGATCCGCGACGTCCTGCAACGGGACGGGCGATTCGAAATCCGCACCGTCAACAACGGATTCGGCGCCGGGATCATGGTCAAGGAATATCGGCCCGACCTCATCGTCCTCGACATCATGCTCCCCGACATCAATGGGAAAGAGGTTTGCCAGGTGGTGCGGGCGGATCCGTCCATGGACGACATCCGCATCATCTGCATCTCGGGCATGGTCGAGGAGGATAAGATCCAGGAGTTGAAGGCCGCCGGCGCCAACGACTTCCTTCACAAACCCTTCGAGATCGAGACCCTGGTCGACCGCATTTGCCAACTGCTGGACATCGAAAGTCCCGCCAGCGCCTGAGGCGGAACGCGACGGAGCGAGGAAGGCGACCGCCCGTGAAGGTCGCCAGCCCTCCCTAATTCCGCCGCCCGCGCCGTCGACGGCGTCAGACATCAAGGAACCCGGCAGGCGGGCATGCACCGGCTTGCTCTCGCAAAACATCTTTTTCTCGGCAAAGCCGACCTGTCCGACGAGGTTCGGCTGGGTTTGGCTGACGCCTTGCTGGCCTGGGCGTCGTGCCTTACCGGCGACCATGATACGCCGCGCGTGGCCGTGCTTTGGCGGCGCCGCCTGGTTCGCCTCCAGCGACACGATCCGCGCCTGTTCCCCATTCTGTTGCGACTCGTCGAACCGATGCCGGACTCGCCCCGCCATTTCGCGGGCGTCGCTGCGTGCTTGTGGACCTCGCTGCCCGATCTCGTGCCTCCGTCCGCGTGGTCGGACGTTCCGCCGTTAGACCCGGCGACCCCCGCCGATCAAGCCTTTTCCGACCAAGCCCCGCAAAGCGGTCGGGCAAAGAGGATCGGCGCCGCCTCGCCGCGTCCGCATCCCCGCCAAGTCACGCTCCGTATCATCCTTTGGGCGGAGGAATTCGCCGCGGCTTGGGCGAGGGAGCATTGCCCGACCGTCCTTCCGTTCGTCCGCGCCGCGTGCATCGTGTCCGCCCTGGCAGGCGGGATACTGCCGGATCCGTTACCCGACGGCGCGGGGTCGTTCACGAAACCGCCCCAGCGGGGCCGAAG
This sequence comes from Thermopirellula anaerolimosa, assembly GCF_054657335.1. Lineage (NCBI taxonomy): Bacteria > Pseudomonadati > Planctomycetota > Planctomycetia > Pirellulales > Thermoguttaceae > Thermopirellula > Thermopirellula anaerolimosa. The sequence continues at coordinate 3,079,230 of NZ_BAAHYX010000006.1, read as the reverse complement.
CCCGCGCACGGCGGCCCCGAACCGCCGTCCCGCATTCTCTTGGCCGGCATACCTGGAACGATGGAAAAGCGACGAACCTAGCCGCGCGGCGCTAGAGGCCGCGGCCATCGGTTGGGAAATCGCAGCGAAACTATGGGAATTGGCACCCGGCGTTGCGGTCGCCGGTCGAAGGACCTCGCGCCGCTCTCGCAAGTCGGATCAGCTTGAGACGGTCGGCATCGCCGCCCTCCTCGGCTCAACTCCGGCGTCCGCCGCCGCGGATCGGGTGCGCGTGGCATCCGCGGAATGGGTCGAGGCTTTGCGATCCGCCACGCAGCACCCCGTCCGGCAGGCCTTTGTCCGTGCTGAGAGGCTTTATCGTCGCCTGACACGCCGGATTCCCAACGCAAGCGCAATGACGGCCCGCGCCGCCTATGCCGCGATCCGGCTTTACGCCCTGGAATCGAACTTCGCGGCGACGTTGGAACGAGCCAAACTGGACGCCATGGCCGAATTCGCGGCAGGGGCGGGCCACGAAATCAACAATCCGCTGGCCATCATCAGCGGCCATGCCCAGGTCCTCTTGCGACGCACCCGCGATCCGGAGGAACGGCGCATTTTGGCAGCCATCACGGCCCAGGTCCGCCGAGCCCACGAAATGATTGCCGACGCCCGACTGTTCGCGCGCCCGCCTCAACCCTCGCTCTCCCGCATCAATCTTTGCACCGTGGCGGCACAGGTCGAGCCTTCGCTCCGGGATTTGGCCGATCGCTACGGCACGACCGTGGATTGGCGACTGCCCACCGAGCCTGTGGAGGTCCACGCCGACCCCGTTCAAGTGGCGACGGCGCTGACCGCCTTGGTAAAGAACGCCGTGGAATCCGCCGCGGAGGGCGGTCGCGTCGTCGTCACGCTGCACGCTCGGGAGGAAGAAGCCGCCTTCGAAGTCCGCGACAACGGGCCGGGCATATCCCCCGAGCAGCGACGGCACATCTTCGATCCGTATTATTCGGCCCGGCAGGCGGGACGCGGCCTGGGGCTTGGGTTGTCGAAGGCGTGGCGCATCGCCCAAATGCACGGCGGCGCTATCGACGTGGATAGCCGGCCGGGGCAAGACACCGTGTTCACGCTCCGCCTGCCCCGTCGCCCCGAATCACGGGACCAGGGATAAGGCACGACGCAACGACTCGGCGGTCACGCGAACCGCCTCGTCCGGCGGCAGTTCCGCCAGAGATCGCTTGAAAGGCTCCACGTAGACCGGCCCTTGAAAGCCGATTTCCGCCAAGGTCCCCAGGAAGGTCTTCAAGTCGATGACCCCGGTCGCCGTGGGGAGATCGCGGACGCTGTCGATCTGCCGGTCCACGGGCACATCCGCGGGGGCGTCGTTCAGATGCACGATCAGCACGTCGCCGCCGCGAATCGTTTTGATATCCTCGGCGGACTCCCCGGCGGTGTACCAGTGCCAACTGTCCAGCGTGTAGCCCACACACGGGTGCCCGATCTCCGCGATCAACTCCTTCATTTCCTCCAGCGTATGGATGAAGGGGAAACGCGCGGCCGACCACGACGTCTTCGGCCCGACGTACTCCAACGACAACCGCAATCCGTGGTCGTCCAAGATGTCGGCGACGGCGCGGAGACGAACGGCGTGGAGACGGAAATTGGCGCGATACGTCCGGGTCTTGTGGGTGGGCGAGATCCAGGTGCCGACCCGATCGACGCCCGCCCGACGCAATCGCGCCGCGAACGACGGCAGGTCTTTCAGCGAACGCGTAAAGGCGTCCGTGTCGCCGCGGAAATCGACGGGCAGTCCGGCGGCGGACCAGGCGATACCCTTCTCGTCCATTTCCTTTCGCAGGGCCGCCAATTCCTCGTCCGACAATCCTTGCAAGAAGCCGATCTGCGGTTCGACCGCCCGGAAACCGTATTTCACGGCGTAGTCCAGGGCTTGCCGCTGATCCGCGCGGACGCCGATGGCGCCGCACACCAAGGCGGGCCAAAACCCTGAGTAGGAGGAAATCGCCGCCTCTTCCCCTTCCGCCAAGGATAGACCGTTCACGGCCAACCCCGCCGCGGCAAGTGCCGATCCCCGAAGAAAACCGCGTCTCGATAGAGGCGTGGTCATGGCCGGTATACTCCTGCTGAAAAACACGTTACCGAGTTCGAGGCTCACCGCCGATTTTCGCGAACGGGGCACCCCATCGACGTGAATGCTCTTTTCGCAGAGCCGGATTGCGGCGGCAGCGGGGCGACTCCGTGCGAGGGCCATTATATCGCGCTGAACGGACGGTGTGCGCGCTGAAAGGATTCTCCGCTCGCCCTCCCGCCGGAGGAACTTCAGCGAACGACTCGCTTTCCGAAGTCACTACCGCCTAATCCCGCGGTCGAGACTCTGCGAGACTTGCGTCGTCGATCTTCCGTTTCTCATCCTGGCGCCGCGGGTGGGTTCGTCCGCGTCCCCGCCAAGTCGACAAGCCCTTGGGCCAGCACCTGTGCGGCATTCGGTTGGAAGGGCGGTAGGTCAAGGATCTTCGGGACGACTACGGCGGAATATTCTGCCGCGGCGTGCGCCCGGGGATCGGTGAGATACCCCACGAAGTCGTCCGCGTATCCCACCACCAAGGTGTGCTCGGCGGGAGCATGCTTGCGCATCCACAGTCCGTAGTAGCTATAAAGTTCGCCGCCGTGAAACAGCAGACTGAGCGGCCCCAATCGCCAGCAAGCGATTTCGGTGCGCAATTCTCGCGGCACGGTCTTGGGATCGCGGTCTTTGTTGGCCTCGAACCATTCGGCAGCGAACGGGGCATCTACCCACACGCCCGACTTGCAAGCCTCGGGGTCCCGGCGGTATTCGTCCACCCAGGCCGCCCAGCGATCGACGTCCAAGGGCAGGGCACACGATCCGCCGACGATCTCCAGGCGATCGACGCCGAGGGGCTGCGCGGAGTCGACCGCGGCCTCCAAGCCCGCCCAGACGGCGGCAGAGGTCTTGTCGGCGTCGCCCCTCCACGGGTTGCCGTCGCCGGGATTCACGTCCCCGATGTGCCCTTGGAGATAACCCGGGGAAAGACCCCACCGGGCTTGGGCCTGGTGCGCCACCAGGGCGGGCCAATCCGGGCCGGTCAGTTCGTCGGCGAAACACACCGGGTGCGCGGAGAAGTGATACCACAAAATGTTTTTCCGCCCCTCCCTTTCGAAGAGCAGGGCGTGCAGGTGACGATCGAGCCAGCGATCTTCTTCGGTCGCCTGATCGTCGAAGGCGTCTTCGGTCTTCCACGTCGGGGAGGTGCGGTTGAAGTTTCCGCCCACAACCGTGGCCCGACCCAGTTGCAGCCGAGCAGGCGCCACATCGCCCACCGCTTGCGCCACGGCGGCGACAGTCCGCTCCTCCACCAGGGCCGAATACTCCGGCGAGACCGATCCCCACTGACGAAACGGTTGCAACGAGGGCATGGAGTGCGTGTGCGTGGCGCAGAGCTTCACATGCTCCGGCCTGATCCCCGTCGTTTGCCCGATGGTCCGCCGCATGCGTTCGGAGGCCGGATGCCCAATCGCCGGCAACTCTAGCGAAACCGCCGCCGCGCGGATGCCTTGGACCTCCAAGACCAAGGCCCGAACTGAAGACGGTTCGCGAACGCCCTTGGAGCGACGTTCCTGCCCCGGCGGACGGTGAAAGCCGGCCAAGTCGATGCCCTCGGGCGGGGTGATGTCGGCCACGCCTTCCCCCACGCGCAAGGCGGCATCCGCCCCGGACCCCGACCACCCCGCCTTGGGAAGACACGCCCAGGCGACCCCGCCGCCGAGTGCCGTCAAAAAGCTCCTGCGGGCAACGTCGCTCTTCGCGCCGCGATCATGGGATCGATTCATGGAAAGTCTCCTCGCCAAAAGCGTGCTTGCGAATCGGTGCTTTAGCCCGTCCATGAGCCGCCGCCGAAGAATCGCGTCGCCCATGTCGCGCCCGACGCCTACCTTCGCGTGGCGGTCACCCGGACCCCGCGGAACATTATATTCATATTCCGACGGACCGCAAATTGGTCCATCTCCAGCGAACCAATAGGGAGATTCGCCCCGGCCAACTTCGGGCGTCGAGGGCGCAGATCGGGCTAACTGCGATTTCTCTTGATCAAAACGCCCCGGACGGCTAATTTACGCTCAAGGATCGCGGTCGCTCCGCGCGAGCCAACACCCTTCGCGGCGATTGGTTCGCGCCGGTTTGCAGTGACGCGCCCTTCCAAACATCCTCCTCAAGGATTGCGTGATTCGCCATGGATGGCCGAAGCAAGAGAGTGCAATTCGCGGTCAAGCGTCTCCTCGACATCGTGGGCGCGGCGACGGGTTTGTGCCTGCTGGCCCCGTTGCTACTGATCATCGCCGTATTGGTGCGTCGTGATTTGGGCCGCCCCGTCTTGTTCCGGCAAGTGCGTCCCGGTCGAGGCGGTCGCCCCTTCACCATGTACAAGTTCCGCACGATGCGGGACGTTTGCGACGCAGAGGGACGCCCTCTTCCCGATGCCGAACGCCTCACGCCGCTGGGCCGTCTCTTGCGGCGGTTCAGTTTGGATGAACTGCCCGAACTGTGGAACGTCCTCCGCGGCGACATGAGCCTGGTGGGTCCGCGACCGCTGTTGATGGAGTATTTGCCCCGCTACACACCGGAACAGGCCCGCCGGCACGACGTTCGGCCGGGTATTACGGGACTGGCGCAAGTGCTGGGCCGAAACGCCCTCCCCTTCAGTCAAAGGCTGGCCCTGGACGTTCAATACGTGGACCGCTTCAGCCTGTGGTTGGATGCTAAGATTTTGTGGTGGACGCTGCTGAAGGTCCCCGGCGGCACGCTCTTCGACGGGGCGGGCCAAGACGTCCGCGTCGTGGACGATTTAGGGCTCCACCCGGGCGATGAGTCGCTGACCTGGGGGCTTTCGCGGGCGGCATCCGGCGCGGGCGACGGTCCGACCCCAGGAGAATCGCGCGCCGCGGCCGCCGCTCCGCCGCCCTCCGCCGTTGAAACAAAGGCTCGTGCCGCATGAATCGCCCAGTCTCATTTCCGGTTTCCTTTCGCGGCCCCAACGTGCTGATCCCTTGCGGCGGGAAATGGGTGGGGCACGTCGTACATGTCCGTGAGGCCATGGCGAAGATAGCCGCTTTTCGCGACGGCCGGGTCTTCGTCGCCGACCTCCAACCGCTCACTCCCGCCGGTTGCTTCGCCGACGCGGCGTTCCAAGTTCCGCCGGTGCGAGATGCCGCCTACGTGCCCGCGCTGCGGGAACTGGCAATCAAGCACGCTATCGGCCTAATCCTGCCGCTGATCGATATCGACGTGATGGCGCTGGCGCCGCACCGGTCGGCCTTGGCGGAAGACGGCGTGCACGTCGTCTGCCCGTCGCCCGAGTTGGCCGAGATCTGCTTCGATAAGCGTCGCTTCCACGACTTCGCTCGGTCGCATCATCTGGCGGTGCCGCGTGTGTTCGCGGCGGAGGAGTTGGCGTCGGCCGCGTTCCCGCTCTTCGCCAAGCCCGCTCGCGGTTTCGGCTCCATCGGGGCCAAAGTGTGTCCGGATCGAGCGTCGTCCGAAAAGTCCCTACAAGAACGCCCCGACCTGGTCTTCGAGGAATACCTGGAAGGCGTCGAGTTCAGCGTGGACCTGTACGTTTCGCGCAGCACCGCACCGGTTGTGTCCGTGGTGCGGCAGCGGGACAAGGTGGTGGGGGGCGAGGCTTATCAAAGCCACACCGTGCGGCGTCCCGACGTGCGGTCCTTGGCCCGGGAGTGCGCCGCCGCGCTGGCCTCCGTGGGTTATTGGGGACCGCTCAACGTGCAGATCATCGTCGGCCCGGGCGGGCCTGCCATTATCGACGTCAATCCGCGTCTCGGTTCGGCGTCGTTACTATCCAACGCCGCGACCGGCGGGCGTCTTGTGTGGAGTATTCTTTACGAGGCCTCCGGCGGACTGTGCGGCGAGGTTGACGACGACTATGTCGTCGGCCTGAGCCTGACGCGATACTTGGGCGAGGTGTACCACCTCGAAGGCCGAGCGGTCCGCGTCGATCCGCCGTCCCAAGTCCGCTCCGCCGCTTTGCCCGATTGTTGGACACGACCCCATTTTCGCATGACGGCGGAAGACTCCGCCGCGTACCCCGCAACGCGAGGCGCCCCGCAATGATCCGCGCCGTACTGTTCGATTTGGACGACACGCTGTACCCCGAGATCGACTATTACCGCCAAGGATTCTCCGCCGTGGCGGAGGAATTGGCCTGCCGGGGAATCGGTTCCGCCGAGAACCTGCTCGCAGTGCTGGAGCGACTTCACTTCGCGGATCGGGAGGCGGTCTTCGACCGCGCGAGCGAAAAGCTCGGCTTTCCGCACGCTTGGGTCCCCGACTTGCTCGATCGCTTCCGCAACCGCGAAATCCGCCTTCGCTTGCCCCCGGAAACCGATGCGATCCTGCACGCACTGTGCCCGTTCTATCGACTGGGCATCGTGACCGACGGTCATGCCGCGGTCCAGGAGCGGAAATTGGCCGCTTTGGGCCTGATCGGCCGAGTCGATACGATCGTCGTGTGCGACCGCCTGGGACGCCGCCACTGGAAACCCGATTCCCTGCCCTTCCACACCGCTTGCCGAAACCTCAAGGTGCGTCCCCACGAAGCGATTTTCGTGGGCGATCACCCGCATCGCGATATCTTCGGCGCAATTCAGGCGGGCTTGGGCGCGATTCGAATCCGGACCTCGGTGGGGTGGTTTCGCGACCGCCCGAACCTCCCGGAGGTCCAACCTTGGGCCGAAATCGAACGCCTGGACCAACTGCCGGAAATCTTGCGTTCCGAGATCATCCCCGTAGCCTTGGAGGCGGTTCGGTGAAAAATCCGCTCCGAGCATGGCTGACCGCCGTGTATCGCTGGTGCGCCTATCCCCATCGCTTCGTCCCGTTTCGAAGGGCTTTGCAGGCTCCCGGCGCGAGGATTCTGGACGTCGGTTGCGGCAACCACAGTCCGACCGTTACCAAGCAGTATTTCCCGCATTGCCGTTACGAGGGCGTGGACCGCGAACGCTGGAATCGCGACGAACACGACGACGCCGCGATGGACGCCTTCCATGAGATCGACCTCGACCGACCGGAATTGCTCGCCGCTCTGCCCTCGGCGGCCTACGACCTGGTGCTGTGTTCCCACGTCTTGGAGCACCTTCGCGATCCCTGGTCGGTGATTCCGGAATTGGCGCGGACGGTCAAGCCGGGCGGGCACATTTACATTGAGGTGCCGGCCAAGCGGAGTCTGCGGCTGCCCCGCGCGCGCAACGGCTTTTTCGGCATTCGCGGTTGCCTGAACTTCAACGACGATCCCACGCACCGAAGTCTGGTGAGCATCGAGCGGACGGGCGAATTCTTAACCCGAGCGGGCTTACGGGTAGTGCGCCGCGGCAAGCGTTTCCTGCTGCGCCGTGCGGTCCTCTTGCCGTTGTACGCGGCGGCAGGCCTGGTACTTCGCGGTTACATTCCCGCCAGCGTGGTCTGGGACGTGCTGGGCTTCGCCGACGTGATTGTGGCGGAACGACCGCCGAGTCCCGCGGCGACCTCCGACCGCGGACAGGATTTGCGAGCCTGTCCCGGGTTCGAAGACCGCGCGGGGCAGACGACCGGCAAGGCGGCCTGAAGAGGACTCCGGAGAACCTCGCTGCGCGAACACCCCCTCGCCGAAGGATGCGACGACGGACACGCTCCCGATGAAGATACAGATAGGGCACTCGTCTGATGATCCGGGCTCGGACGGGGCTTCGCCGCCCGTTCCCGCCGCGATCCCAACAGCGACCGAAACACCGACCTCCGCAACCGTCTGGGAATTGGGCGGAGAGTTCCACTGGGTGGCGCCGGAGCCTTTTGGAAGCGGGCAAGGCATCCTGCCGCAAGACGCCGTACTGTTCGGCAACGGACGGCAGGCCCTTTACGCCGCTTTCATGGAGGGTCGGCGGCGATTCGGTTGGCGCGTCTGCCACCTGCCCGCCTACATCTGCGCAAGCGTGGTCCAAACCGCCCGCGCCGCGGACTTGCTCTGCCGATTCTACAACTTCGTGCCCGCCGCCGATGAACCGCCCGATTGGCCGCCCTTTACGCGGCGAGAGGAGGTCTTACTGAGCATCAACGTCTTGGGGTTCCACGGACCGGAATCGGCCCCGCCGCCGGACTGGCCCAACGAAAACCGGATCGAAGATCACACGCACGATCCTTGGAGTCGCCTGGCGGCGGAGTCGAGCGCGGGTTACTGCGTGGCGTCGCTGCGGAAGACGCTGCCCGTTCCCGACGGCGGCGCGCTCTGGTCGCCGCTGGGTCTGCCGTGTCCTTCGCCCGATGGGCTGATCCCCCGACACGCCGCGAGCAGCCAACAAAAGCTGACGGCCATGCTTCTCAAACGCCACTATCTGTTGGGAATGCCGGTCCAGAAGGAGGAGTTCCGCGCGTGGCAAATCCAATCCGAGGCGGCGATGAGCATCCGGCCCATCTCGCGTCCCCTGCCGATTACCGCTTCGATGCTGCCGCACCTGCCTTGGCAAAGGTGGCGCGCCGAGCGGGCACGCAACGCGGAGTATGGGGCGCGTCGGTTGCGGGAACTTTTGACCGACCCGGCAATCGAGCCGAATCGGTGCGAGATCCTGCCGCGTCCGTCGCAATTGCGATTCCCCAGGCAATGCCCCTTCGCGGTGGTCCTGGTGTGTTCCGACCGCCGGGAACGGGACCGTTTGCGTGAGGCCCTGATTCAGCGCCAAGTTTATCCGCCGATATTTTGGCCTCTGCCGAAAGAGGCCGCCCGCCGTTGCCCGAAGTCCGCCGCCTTCTCCGCCCGGATGCTGGCCTTGCCCTGCGATTTTCGTTATACCCCGGAGGACATCGAAGAGGCGGTACAAATCGTGCGAGAATTCTTCCGGCACGGTGACGCATAAAGACTCAGCCGTTCCGCAGCGGGAGCAGTGTTGACGTCCAATCGCGTGCACGCGTCGATCCCGACGAAGCCATCCATTCGCAGGCTCCCCTGCATATTTCTCCGCAATGCCGAATGTCGTGCGAGCATCATCGCCGCGTGCTATAATTCCGCGTGGTCGCCCGTCGTCATTTTGACGCGGCGCGGTCATCGATTGAGGGCATCGAAGCGCCTTTCCGGAAAAAAGATTTTTTCTCGGCGGCAGACGGCACCACTACCGTTGAAAGCGGGGATCGAATCAATGGCGCGCACGCCCGCAGGGGGCGCAGGAAGGGGATGAAGCTTCCGCAGGAAGAGGGAAAGGTGTCGTCGGCGCCCGCCCCGATCGGCGCGCAACTCGGCCCAACGCCCGGAAATGGGCCTAACAGGAGATTGACCAAGCATGAAGCTGCGGCTAGGGATCGTCGGAGCGGGCGACGCCTGGGAATCCCGTTATCTCCCGGTGCTCCGAGTGCTGGCGGACCGGTTTCAAGTGCGGGCCATGTATGAACCGGTGGCGGAGCGGGCGAAGCTGTCGGCCGAGGAGATCGGCGCCGAAGCCCATGTGGGCTTCCGCTCCATGTGCCGACGACCCGATATCGACGCCGTGCTCATCCTGTCCAATTCTTGGCTCGGTCACACCCCCATCCTCGCGGCCTGCGAGTACGGCAAGGCGGTTTACCTGGGCAGTCGCGTCCACCTTACCCTGAAGCAATTCGAAGAGGTCCGTCAAGCGGTCTCGGCGGCGGGGGTGGCCTTTATGGCGGAACTGCCCCACCGCTACGCCCCGGCGACGCTCCGCCTCAAAGAACTATTGGCTACGAAGTTGGGGGAATTGCGGCTGATATTCTGTCACCGGCGATTGTCGCGATTCCTGAAACGCAACGGAACGCCGGTCCCGCCCCCGCAACCGATCGTGAAATTCGATCTCGTGGAACAAGTGGATTGGTGCCGATTCGTGGTGGGCGGTTCCCCCTCATCGGTCGGTAGCGTCATGCACATGTCCGGCGATGACGCCATGGGGGCCGACTACATGATGATGAGCCTGGACTTCAGCCCCCCGCATCAGAAAGGGAAAGGCCCCATTGCTCAAGTCAGTTGCGGGCGATACATCCCGGAAGCCTGGGCCGAGGCCATCGCCTACCGTCCCCCGCCCGACATGCAAATCGCTTGCAGTGATGGTATCGCGTTCATCGACCTGCCGACGGGATTGGTCTGGTTCGACCAGGCCGGGCGACACCAGGAGAGGCTGGAGCACGAGCGACCGGTCGACGAACGGATGCTCCTCCAATTCCACCGCGCCGTCACCAGCCTCGTCCAGCGGATCGACGATCTGGAGACTATGTATCAAGTGTTGAAGACCGTCCAGCAGGCGGTGGACTCGCACCGGGATTGCCGACTTCGGGAGACGCAAGCTCCGACTTCCGAACCATAGAGTCGCGGCGATCCGTCTCGATCGGGGTGATCATACCACCGTATAGGGCATATTGTGCTCCTTGCGACAAACCGCGCCGTACGACGGGCTTCGCGCCGACTCCGCGCGGAGAGGTCAAACAATTCCGTAAATCCAGCGTACAGCTATCGGGTAGAATGGGAAAGAAACGCTTTCCCCCGGCAAAGAATGCGGAATCGCCTCTCTCGACTCGTGGACGCAACGGCGTAGATTCGCAATCTCGCGGCCGGGAGGGTCGTTCGCGGCGACGATCCCAATAAACCCGGCAGCGTCCAGCGCGGCGTTAGAGGCCAAGATGTGCCACAAGATTGCTGATCTTTGAGATTCTTGATTGGGTTCGTTAGTCGGGAGTCTTTGTCGATGCATCGGTACTCCGGCGTAATCTTCGCTTTGGTGGTCGCGGCTTTGGGAGTGGTCTCCGGCATGGCGGTCGCTTATTACCAGGTCCGTCATCTTCCTTGGTCGGGCCGCCCCTTGGTCGGCATCACACCGTCCGAGGCGATCTCCGTGGCATTCAGCGACGGTGGCCCGGCGCCCGCAACCGCTCAACCGGGCGGCGCCCAGCCGCGCGTCGAGGTCTCTGAGATGGAATATGACTTCGGCTCGATCGAGTCGGAGGGCAAGTACCGCCACGAGTTTATGATCCGGAACGTGGGTGATGCACCGCTAACGCTCCGCGTCGGCGACAGTTCGTGCCGGTGCACGGTCCTGGATTTCTCGCAGGCCACGCTTCAACCGCAAGAGGGCATCAAGATCGCGATCCAGTTCGACGCACATGAATACTTCGGACCGGTGTCGCAACATGCCTCGCTGGTGACCAACGATCCGCGAAATCCCCGCGTGATCCTCAAGATCAAGGCGAACGTGGAGCGTTCCATTCGGGTAGTCCCGGCGGAGTTGGTCTTCAGTCGCATCCTCCGGAATCAGGAAGCGGTGGGCGAAGTTCGGGTAGTGATCTTTCGGCGGCAACCCGTCACAATCACGGACATCCGATTCGAGGAGGTGGGTAACGACACGCTGCCGTTCCTTGAACTATCCCATACGCCCCTGACTCCGTCCGAACTGAGCGGAGAACCTGGGGCGACCGGGGGCTATCGGATCGTGGTTCGCGTAAAACCGGGCTTGCCCATTGGACCGTTTCAGCAGAAAATCCGCATAACCACCGATCAAAGCGATATCGCGCCCCTGGAAGTCCCGGTACAAGGTCGGGTCGAAAGCGAGTACGGCATCATCGGCAGCGGATGGAACGCCCAACGTGGAATCCTGCACCTGGGACGAATCCAACGCGACAGCGGTTCCCAAACCCGAATCATGCTACGGTTGCCCGTCTTGCCGGGGCAAACTCCGGAAGTCGAACCGGTGCGGACCGTTCCGAATTTCGTTCAGGTCCAGGTGCGTCAAGAGGAAGCGGTTCGAACGGGGGAATCGGTCCTGATTCCGATCGTGATTACGATCCCGGCGGGGTCCGGTCCGGCCAATTATTTCGGCGATTCCGAAGAGGAACTGGGAAAGATCATCCTGAAAACCAATCACCCCGCCGCACCGGAGATCAAAGTCCTCCTGCGTCTCGCGGTCGATTGATCCCGATCGACACCCTAAGACGCAGCGGTTTGCCGGACCTCAATCGCGGCGGCGCGAGACGCGGGAACGGAGTCTCTGCACGATGCCAGCGCACGTCCTCATCATGATCGCATCCGAAACGCGGAATCGCCGTAGAGGCGCCACTCAATCGCGCCCGTATCGATTCGGCCTGCTAATTTCAGCCTGCGTAATCCTCGGCTTGGCTTGGGCCGGTTGCGCTAAACCGAATGGGGCGAGCGAGGATGTCGCCAAGGCCGACCGCGGGCAAGCTCCGGCGGTGGAGGCGGCCTCTCCCAATGCTTCCAACGCCCCGACGGAGGATACGACCAACCCGACCGCGGAACCGGCGGAAACGGCTTCGCCTTGGATCAACCCGCCCCTGCAAGCGGACGGCGTGCCCGCCGCGCCCGCTCAAACCGCGCCCGTTGCATCGGGGACCCCGATCCCGGGAACACCCTGGATTGCGCCGGACGCCCCGGTCGCCGCACCGGCAACTTCCGAGGCGGCGTCGCCGATTCCGCCCGCTCCCGCCCCCTTCGCCGAACCGGCGCCCCCGGCAAGTCCCGACGCGACTATGAGCGCCGCCCCTGAGTCCGCAGGCGCCGCGATGCCTTCGGAAGGTGCTGCGACCGAGAATCCTCCGCCGCTTGCCGATGCGGTCCCGCCGACGGCGACAACGGAAGGTCTGCCCAACCCGCTACGACGAGGGACGCCGCCCGCTGCGCTGCCATCCGCCGCTGCAACGCCGATTCCCCCCGCCCAAACCGCTGCTACCGCGGCCCCCCCTTCGGCAGTCACCGAAACGCCGGGGTCGCTCTCGCGTCCCGCTGCCACACCGGCAAGCACGGCGACCTCCGGCAAGAAGGAGGAGCGTCGCCTGGAGCGGCCGCCCTTCGATCCCATCGCCGAGAACGGGGAGTTTTTCGTCGGGTGGAGTAAACCCGAGTTGGCCCTGGTCATCACGGGTCGCCAAGACGGCTATTTCGAGCCTTGCGGTTGCGCGGGCAAGGAACGGATGAAAGGCGGACTCAGTCGCCGCCACACGATGATCCGGCAACTTCGCGAGCAGGGTTGGCCCGTCGTCGCCGTGGATGTCGGCGGATTCATCAAGGGCTTCGGGAAGCAGACCGAAATCAAGTTCCAGATGATCTTGGACGCGTTGAAGCAAATCGACTACGACGCCGTCAATCTGGGAAAGAACGACCTGCGTCTCCCCGCCACGTTGCTTCTTTCGCTGATTGCGACGGGCGACGACAAGGCGAGTCGGTTCGTCTCGGCCAACACCGCCCTCTTCGCCTTCGATGCCGATCAGTGGACCGCCCGGCGGATCATCTTGGAACGCAACGGCATTCGCGTGGGCATCACCTCCGTACTGGGGAAGGAATATTACGAGGAAATCCACAACAACGACATCGCCTTCAAGGAGCCCGAGGAATCGCTCGCCGAGATCGTACCGGAACTCGAGCAGGAAGCCGATTTGCGAATCCTGTTGGCCTATGCGAAAGAGGACGAGGTGCTGAACCTGGCCCGGCGCTTCCCGCAATTCCAGGTCGTGGTCAGTTCCGACGGTCCGGCGGAACCGCCGGGGTCGCCGCAGTTCGTACCCGGCACCCGAACCATGCTGGTCCACGTGGGAGAAAAAGGCATGGCGGCGGTCGTGCTGGGCATTTTCAACGATCCGCAAAACCCGATCGTCTATCAACGGGTAATCCTCGATTCGCGCTATCCCGACTCCCCCGAGATGAAACAAGTGATGGTCAACTATCAGAGCCAACTGGAGGCCTTGGGGTTGGACGGGCTTGAGATCCGCTCCGTTCCGCATCCGCGCCGCGAAGTGCAAGGCGAATTCGTAGGCTCCGAGAAGTGTGCCAACTGTCACGAAAAGTCTTACGACATCTGGCGCAAGTCCGGACACGCCAAGGCCTGGGAGACTTTGGCTCGACTGGATCCTCCCCGCACCCACGATCCGGAATGCATCAGTTGTCACGTGACGGGGTGGCACCCCACGCGCTACTTTCCCTACGAATCGGGATTCCTGTCCCAGGACCGCACCCCCAAGCTGATCGACGTAGGCTGCGAATCGTGTCACGGACCGGGCAGTGAACACGTGGCCGCCGAAATGGGAAGCGACGTCGCCCGGCAGCAGCGGGCGGCGCAGGCCATGATCGTCACCAAGGAGGAGGCCGAGACCTCGGAGGCCCATTCCTGCCGCAACTGCCACGATCTGGACAACAGCCCGGACTTCGACTTCGCCAAATACTGGCCGTTGGTGGAGCACTACGAAAAGGAGTAGCATTTCCTCGGCGGTGCTACCGTCAACGGCTGGCGAGGGCGGTTCGGCGGCGGATTCACCACCAGCTTACGCTGGTGGCTCCAGGGTGCGCGCTGGTGGCTCCAAGGTGATCTGATGGCTCCAGGGTGCGAGCCGGTGGCTCTAAGGTGCCACCTGGTGACTCCCAATGCGAGCTGGTGGCTCCACGGTGCGCATTGCGCAATGCGGCAGCGTGAGCCGCCGGCGTAAGCCGGCGGTGTTCGTGGTGCGCCATCGGCGAAACCGATGCTCAAGCGCGAGCCTCGGGCGCCAGCCCGAGGTGGATGAACCCGGAGGCACGCAATCCGTCGCCTCCCGCCACGCTGTCCTGGGGGGCCGGCGACTCATGACACGGAGAAAAAATTCGCCTTCGCGGAGGCTTCGTTCGCCTAAGCCTCGCGTCCGTCTCTCCCGCGCGTTAGGCTAAAAGTCGGGTTCGCGGAGGATGGTACGGCACGATGGTCGAGGCATGGCGATGCAACCATTGCGGGGAACCGCTTCCCGAGGGCGATCGCGTCCCGGGAGCGCGCATCCGCTGTACCCGCTGCGGGCGATCCTTCACGCTCGCGGCCCGTAAGGTCGCTTCTTCCACGCCCGTCGAAGGCGACGCTCCGGGCAAACCGGCGGAAGCTTCCGCTGCGACGAACGTTGTCGACTCACCAACCGCTCCTCCTTCGACCGATGTTTCGGCCCCTGCTATCGGTCTGAACGACGATCCCGTCCTGAATCGCTATCGCCGACGCGGTCGGGCAAGCGCGGAGAATCGCTCCGACAAGCGACCGCTGTGGTTGTTGATCGGCGGTTTTGCGGGCGGATTGGCGGCGGCCCTGCTGAGTCTTTGGGTGGGATGGAATTGGTGGTCCGACCGCGGCGCGGCGGGCGCCTCCGGTACCGTTCCGACCGCGTCTGGTCGCGGCAATTCCCAAGCCCCGCCCCCGCTCCATTGGTCGCCCCACCAACCGGTCGTCGCCAAAACGCTGATCCAGGCTCGGGAAGGCGTCGTCAAGATCGAAGTCCCCGTGGACGGCGGCACGGTCATTCAATCCGGGACGGGCTTCGTCGTCGATGCCCGCGGTTGGATCGCCACCAATTATCACCTCATCGAGCAGATCAACGATCGCGCTCAAGTCCGTTTCTCCGACGGCAGAACTTATCGCCTTCAAGGAGTCGTGGCCGAAACGCCGCGGTACGATTTGGCCATCCTGCAACTGGCCGAACTGCCGGTGCGTTTGACGGTCCTCGACATCGGCTACGATCGCATGCCGGAAATTGGCACGGAGATCTACTCGCTGGGCCACCCGTACAACGTCGATTTTTCTCTGTCGCGCGGCATCGTCAGTCGCATTCTGACCACGGCCGAGTTGCTGCAAAACTTTCCCCAGCACATCGTGGCCCAAATTCATGCCCCGCAAAACATGATCTGGATTCAGCACGACGCCAAGATTTCGCCCGGCAACAGCGGAGGTCCGCTATTGGACGGGTCGGGACGCGTGCTGGGAGTCAACACCTTCGTGCACCGCCTGGCCGAGTACGGCTTCGCCTCGCACGTGCGATACCTTCGCGAAACCGTCCAGGCGGCGGGGGACGAAGTGCGTCCGCTTCCGCCCGCCCCTTCGATCCGACCGCAGGCCGTCCCGCCCGAACAGGTCGTGGACACCCGCCTCTTACGCCCCTTGTGGGAGAAGGCCGCCGCTATGAGTTGGGCTCCGCAAAACACCCAGGAATACGACATCTTGGCCGAGTGGGCCAGGCTGGCCAACATCGTCAAGTATCTGCAAATACGCGGCGAGATTCCGCCGGGCGTCCCTCCCCAAGTGATCGATCAGGCGGCGACGGAGGCCGACAACCTCTTCGCGGGCTTGGATCCTCAAGAGATCGACGACGATCTGGCGCGGCGTTTCAACGCCTTCGCGGAGGAACGCTTGACCTCGCCCCAGCAGGGCGTCGTTTTGGTGGGGACGGTCACCGCCTTGCCCCCCGGCGCCGTGGTGGTAGCTTGGGGAGAGAATCGGCAACTGCTCCTCCGCACGCGACCCGACTTCGCCACCAGCGTACAGGCCCGGCTATTGGTGGCCGGTTTGACCACGTCTCAGGCGGCGGAAGTCCGATTAGGCGAGCAAGGCGAGGTCACCTTGATGCCGGTCATCATGGCGATGTTCGCCGTGGAGATACCGGCCTCCTCGCCCTAGCGTATGGCTGGCGGCATGATGCGGAAGGCCGTATTGCGGTTGTTTCCCGCGCGCCGGTACCCCGCTTGCGCGCGACGAACGGAATCGCCTTCCCCACCTCGCACGTTCCGTGTTAGCGCGGCGCCGTCTTCGCGACCCGCCGCAGGCGGTTTTCAATCGCGACCAAAAGGGCGATATTGGTAGCGATGGAAACCGGGATTCTGGAGATGAACCGGACAAGAAGCATCGCTGAATAGGCCTTCGGCGGAGTGCCGCCGCCCTGAGGACCGAAGAAGGGAGTTCCGCCATGAAGACGCCCGACCTGCGACCGCTGACGTCGGTCGTTGTTTTGCCCGCGATTCTCTGGGCGGGCGTGCTGCCGGGATGGCAGGCCGCGTCGCCCGCGGATTCGCAATCGCCGCCCGCCGCCGAAAACCGCGCCGAGGAGCAAAGCCAACTCCGCGAATCCATGGATCGCCGCCTCCGCGAGGTCTTGCGGACGACGTTGCCCGCCGGTTCGCTCCCGCGTTCGCTGACCGCCGCCGTAAGCGGTGCGACGAGTAGCGGCAAAAGGGCGGAAATCGTCACGGCGTACTGGCGGACGGTTCGAGCGGCGGGCGAGGTGGCGGCAGCCCAAGAGGCCATCGATCGCCTTCAGTCGATTCAGGCCGCCCCCGCCGATGGGCCGGTCTTGCAGGGGCTCGCCGCGCAGGCCGAAGCCGTTTTGCAGCAGGCCAATGTCGCGTTGAAGACGGCCCAATATCGCCTTGCCGCGAGCATGGGAATGCCCGTCGAACAAGGGTTGCCGTTTCCCAACGACATCCCGCACACCGGCGGTTATCGGACCTATTTGGATCGGCTCATGCCCTTTCAGGCGACCGCCTGGGAGTTGAGGATGCTCGATCGCACGTTGCCCCTGCGGCGGCAGACCATGGTCCTGCACCATGCGGCGGCGCAGGCGGCGGAAGATGCCTGGTCGGCCTATCGGGAAGCGTACCTGGCCGGCAGCCCCGTGGGTCCCGCCCTGTTCCGAGTTTGGAAGCTCCTCTGGGAGGAGGAAATCGCCTTCTTCGCCGCGGCGGAGGATTACAACTCGGCCGTCCTGGACTTCGCATCGCGGGTTGCGCCGGCCGATTTGACCGCCGCGCAATACGTGGGCATGCTGATCGAGACCGCCGCAACGTCATCCGGCGGGGAGGATTCTCAATCGAAAAGCACGAACGACGCCTCCGCGCCGGCGGCCTCGCCGGGAACCTCGACCGGGAGTTCGCCGGGCAGCGGGGTTTCGCCTGCCAACACGGGCGGTTGGACCCCGGCGGAACCTTCCGCGAGCGGCGCGGGAACGCCGCCCGGTCCGCCCTCCGCGTCACAACCGTCCGGCACTGGTACAAACCCGACGCCCGCCCCGCCCGAACCGCCGGGTCCGGCCTCGATCCCTGCTCCCAGCAATCCGCCCAGCCCCATCCCGGACGTCCCGGCCCCCTCCACGGAATCCCCCGGCCTTCCGCCCGCCCCTTTCTCGGTGCCCGGCGCCACCAGCCTGCAAGCGCCCCCGGAAGACGCCGGAAGGTCCGCTTCGGGTTGGCAGCCGATGTCGGCTCCCGAGTCTGAAACGTCCCCGACCGCGCTTGCCGATCTCTCCGCGAATTCGACCGCCGCTGCGGCGACGTACCTTTCGGATTCGGATGGCGGAGGGGCGCCGCCGCTGGTTCCGGTAACTGCGTATTCCGGTAGCGGAGTCGTTCGCCGTGTTCAGCGCTACGCTGCGCCGGACGGCGAACCGGCGAGCGCTCAAGACGCCGCGAGCGACCCGGCCTTGCCGACGGATAGTCTGCCCGCGTTGGCGTCGCTGCCGCCGGCGGAGCAAAGTCGGCGTTTGTCCGCAGCACTGTTCGGCCGCAAGATTCTTCCACCCCAGGCGGAGGCGGCGAAGTTGGCGAATCTGTTGCGGGCGTGTCCGACGGTGCGGCGGCGGGATTTGCTATCGGCGTACTGGGAAACCGCCGCTCGCAAGGCCGAGTACGTGGCCTGGATGCAGCAGACGATCCTTCTGGCGGAGCTTTTCCCGCCCGCGCTCCAGCAATGGTCTCAGCCCGGCGGCGCCCCGGCCATGCTGGAATTGCAAGCCGCGCGGACGGCGGCCGATGCCGGCTTGGAAAATGCCCACCGCCGCCTGATCGAGGCGGCCTTTCGATTGGCCGCCGTGGCAGGTCGCGACTCCGACGTCCTGCCCATCCCCGCCGGCGTCCCGTTCGTCGGTCGGTACGAGGCACGTGCCGAAGCGTTGCCCGCCGTCGTCCGCACCCGACCCGACATTCAAACCTATTTGGCGCAACTCGACGGAAACTATCAAACCTTGACTTATCCGATCCGGGCGGCGGTGGCATGGGACGAGGCCCGCCGCGCGGCGGAACGCCGGTTCGCGCAAGGGACGGGCCCTTTAGGCGACGTTCTGGAGGTCGCCGACGCCGAGTTTCGAGAAATCCTGCGGTACGCGGCGGCGGTTCAGGCGTACAATAGTTGCATCGCGGATTACGTTTTGACGGCCTACCCCGACTTGGCCCCCGACGTGCTGCTCGGCGCGCTGGGGGCGGCGGAGGCGTGACGGGCGAGATCGCGCCTTTTCCGCTCGTCGCTGCCGATCGGTGCCGCTGGGAACTAAGCGGCCGACTTGGCTTGCCCGACGCATTCGCCGAACCCGCTGGAGTCTTTCGCAAGGTAAATCCCTCATCGCAGTATCATGAGCGAAACCTCGGTTTGCAGGCATGATGGCTTCTCGGTCCTCCGCGACGCCGCCACGAACGATCGCGAATGGCACGGTGACGATGCATCGGCGGAGCGGTCCGTCCGCTTGGGCGACCTGACGATTTCCCCGCCGCTGTTTCAAGCCCCGATGGCGGGCTATACCAATTACGCGCTCCGCCAATTGCTCCGCAAATTGGGCGGCGTGGGGTTGCCGTGCACCGAGATGGTCAGCGCCCGCGGATTCCTGGAAATCGATGCCCGCAAACAAAGCTATCCGGAGCGATTGTGGGGAGTCCGCGAAGAGCCGCGCCCCTTGGCGGTGCAAATTTGGGACAACGATCCGGTCCAATTGGGCGAGGTGGCCGCCCGCATCGTGGACGAGTTTCACCCCACCACGCTGGACATCAACTTCGGTTGCCCCGCCGAGGAGATCACGCATCGCGTCTCGTGCGGCGCCTTTCTCTTGCAGTTCCCGGACAAGGTGGGCGAACTGACGGCGGCGGTGGTCCGCCGCGCGGCGCCCGTGCCGGTGACCGCCAAGATCCGATTGGGCTGGACGGACAACACCGTCAATGCCCCGGAGACGGCGGCGGTATTGGAGCAGGCCGGTGCGACCGCCGTCTTCGTCCATGCCCGAACCGCGCAGCAAAAATATCGCGGCAGCGCCGACTGGGAGCGGATGGCCGCCATCAAGTCGCGCCTGCGCCACATCCCCCTCATCGGCAACGGCGACATCCGAACGTGGCAAGAGGCGGTGGCGGCCTTGCGGCGCTTTCCGGTGGACGGCGTGATGATCGGCCGTGCCGCCGTCACGCGACCGTGGCTGTTTGCTCAGGCCGCGGCGGCCTTGGCCGGGCGGCCCATTCCGCCCGAGCCTTCCCCCGAGGAACAGCGGAATCTGCTGCTCGACCTCTGCCGTTCGCTGCTGGAACAATTCGACGACCATCACGCCGTGATTCTGATGCGGAAGTACGTCTGCCGGTTTTGCCTGGGACGACCGGGCGCGAAACTCTTGCGGACGCAGGTTTCCGCCGCGCCGGACATGCAAGCGCTGATCCGTGCCGTGGACGCTTTCTACCTGGCGACGGACGAGGAGTCGCAGACCTCGGCCCGACCCGAACCACAAGAGGCGGCAGCCTTTTCGGACGATTAGGGACCTCGCATGGCAACGGGAAACACCCATACCGAGAACGGCACGATCGCGGGGCATTTGGTTCTCAGCACGTGGCATTTCGGCAAGACGGCCAATCGCGCCGCCTGGGAGGTGCTGACTCGTCCCGACGCCGACGCCTTGGACGCGGTGGAGGCCGGTTGCAGGGCCGTGGAGGCCGACCCCGAGGTCACCAGCGTGGGCTACGGCGGCCTGCCCGACGCGGCGGGCGAGGTGACCTTGGACGCCGTGATCATGGAATCGCCGACCCGGTGCGGCGGCGTCGCTTGTCTGCGGGGCTTTCCTCACCCGATCTCCGTGGCGCGCCGCGTCATGGAAAAGACCCCGCACGTCCTCTTGGTCGGCCCGAAAGCCGAAGACTTCGCGAGGCAAGAGGGTTTTGCGCCCCAAGAACTCCTCACGCCCGCCGCCCGAGCACGCTGGGAGGAGTATCGCCGAGAGAACCCGGGCAAGCCGACCGATCGCGTCACGCGCCATCAAGCCGCGGAGGATCACGACACCGTGGGCGTGCTGGTTCGCTTGGCGGACGGGCGTTTGGCGGGCGGATGCTCGACCAGCGGCCTGGCCTTCAAACTCCCCGGCCGAGTCGGCGATTCCCCGATCGTGGGGCACGGCCTGTACGTCGATCCCGACGTCGGCGCCGCAGTCGGCACGGGACACGGCGAACTGATCAGTCGGGTATGCGGAGCCTTCCTTATCATCGAGGAGATACGTCGCGGGGCGACTCCGCAAGCGGCGATCGCGGCGACCCTGGATCGCATCGCCCGGAGTTGCCGCCCTCAGCCCCAGCAGCAGACCGCCTTCTTGGCCGTCACGCCGGACGGACGTTGGGCCTCGGGTAGCTTGCGACCGGGGTTTCAAGCCGCCCTGCGAACCGATGCCTGCGATGCCCTGCTGCCCCCGCAAACCGTCCTGCTTCGTGAAAATTAGGCCCGCCCTCGCATCGATCGGATCGCCGTCTCGTTCCGACGTGCGAATCGACCGACAATCGTTTGACGCCGCCTTCGCGCGGCCCCATGGAGCGCCGGGCGGAAACAGCCTAACACCCAGCGAGCGGCTTCACAACGAAACAGCCTAAGGCTACATTGCGACTTAGACGATCGGCTTCCGGCGCGATAGGTTGACAACCTTGCAGCCTAAAGCGTGATACGTGGAAAGCTTCGATAAAGAACTTGATCGTATCCAAGGGCACACCCACCATCTATGAATCCCCATGTGAAGTCAAAACGGCGCGTAACCGATTTCGGCGAAGTGTTGACGCCGCAGCATATCGTCAACGCCATGCTCGACCTCGTCAAGAATGAGACCGAGCGGATTGATTCGCGCTTCCTGGAACCGGCCTGCGGCACGGGCAATTTTCTCGTCGAGGTTTTGAACCGAAAGCTACGGGTGGTGGAATCGCGCTATGCCAAGAGCCAAGTGGAATACGAGCGCTACGCCATCCTGGCCGTTTCTTCGATCTACGGTATTGATATCCTGGAAGATAACGCTGAAGAGTGCCGGCAGCGGCTGTTTGCCGTTTTTGATGAAGCCTATACGCGGCTCTTCAAAGACAAGGCGAAATCACAGTGCCGGGAAGCGGTTCGGTACATCCTGACAAAAAACATCGTCCACGGCGACGCGCTCATGTTGCAAACCGTGGGAGAAAATCCGCAGCCGATCGTCTTTCCCGAATGGTCGCTGGTCAACGGCAGCCTGATGAAACGGCGGGACTTTGCTTTCCACGCGTTGGTCGGCCAGGGGGCTATGCGGGATCTCCCGCTCTTTTCCGACCTCGGCGAGGAAGCCTTTATCCCTGAACCTGTCAAAGAGTATCCGCCGGTGCATTTCCTAGAGGTGGCCCATGCCTACGATGACTAGTTACAACCCGGACGTGCTCTCGTGCCTGGCCAATCTTTCCAGCGACGAGGTCTTTACCCCGCCCCAACTGGCAAACCAGATGTTGGACCTTCTGCCGGCTGATCTCTGGAGTAACCCGGAAGCCCGTTTTCTCGATCCGGCGTGCAAGTCCGGCGTATTCCTGCGCGAGATCGCCAAACGGCTCGATAAGGGATTGGAGGCCCGAATCCCCGATCGCCGGGAACGCATCAACCACATCATGAAGAACCAACTTTTTGGCATCGCCATCACCGAGCTGACGGCCTTGATCGCACGGCGCACCCTCTACTGCTCCAAGACCGCCAATGGCGAGTATTCGGTCTGCACGACTTTTGACACACCCGAAGGCAATATCCGCTACCGCCGCACCGAGCACACCTGGAAAGACGGCCGGTGCGTCTTTTGCGGCGCTAACGAAGCAAACTACGCCCGCGGCGAGGAACTGGAAACCCACGCTTATGAGTTTATCCACACCGAAAACCCGGAGGAGATTTTTAATATGAAATTCGATGTCATCATCGGCAATCCGCCGTATCAGTTGAGTGATGGGGGGTTTGGAAGGAGTGCAACACCGATTTACAACAAGTTCGTCCATCAGGCGAAGAAGATCAACCCCCGCTACCTGACAATGATTATTCCTTCCTGCTGGTTTGCAGGTGGAAAGGGCCTGGATGCCTTCAGAGCCGAAATGCTTAACGATGATCGCATTCGCAAATTGGTTGATTTCGAGGATGCTTCGGAAGTATTTCCGGGAGTAGATATTGCCGGCGGTGTATGTTATTTCCTCTGGGAACGAGACTCCCGCGGACCCTGTGAAGTGACCAATGTGCATAAGGGCGAAAAGGTCGTGTCGGTCCGAAGCCTCAATGAATTCCCCACCTTCATCCGCCATAGTCAGGCTGTGGCCATAGTGCGCAAGGTGCTCGCTAAGCAGGAAAGGAGCATGAGCGAGCAGGTATCCAATAGCAAACCTTTCGGATTGCGTACATATGCTCGTCCACAAAAATCTGGCGACCTCATCTTGCGCTGGCAAAATGGCGAAGGGCCTTACCCGCGAGAAGAGATTAAAGTGGGCGTGGCGATGATTGATAAGTGGAAGGTGATTACATCCTACGTAGGCTATGACCACGCTGGAAATCCTGGGCCGGACGGAAAGAGAAGAGTCTTTTCCAAAATTGACATCCTACCACCAGGGACAATCTGTACTGAAACGTATTTGGTAGTTGGTGCTTACGATTCCCGAAAACACGCTGAGAATTTAGTCGCTTACATGAAGACTAGGCTATTCCGTTTCCTGGTGTCTCAGTTCATGTATTCGCATCACATCACAAAAGATGCTTACGCTTTTGTCCCTATTCTCGACATGGACACCGAATGGAGTGACGAAATGCTTTACAAGCGATATGGGCTTACGGAGGAAGAAATCACCTTTATCGAGTCGAAAATCCGCCCTATGGAGTCCGCCGATGAGTAGCAACTTCTTCCCTCCCCGCCCCAAGGTCGAGCCGAAAATTTACGCCTACGAGGACACGAACCCGCAGTATGCCGGCCTGCTCAAGATCGGCTACACCACCCAAAGTGTGCAGGAACGGGTCAAACAGCAGTATCCCACCTTCAGGCCGGGGGAACGGCCCTATCGCATCGTGCTGGAAGAGCCGGCCATCCGCAGCGACGGCACAGGGTTCACCGACCATGACGTGCACCGGATGCTGCGCATCAACGGTATTCCACAGGCCGGCGGGGAATGGTTCCGTTGCACCGTGGAGAAGGTCAAGGCGGCCATCCACGCCGTCCACGAACGACAACTGTTTGAGGTGCAGCGTTCGCTCAACTTCGCCATGCGGCCGGAGCAAGAGGCGGCGGTGGAAAAGACCATGGCCTACTTTAAGAGCTACCGCCGGGAAAACAACAAGCCGCCCCATTTCCTGTGGAACTGTAAGATGCGCTTCGGCAAGACCTTTGCCGCTTATCAACTCGCCAAACGCATGGGCTGGAAGAAGATTCTGGTGCTCACCTTCAAGCCCGCGGTGCAAAGTGCCTGGGAAGAAGATGTACGCTGCCACGTGGATTTTCAGGGCTGGCAGTTCATCAAACCCGGCGGGCTGACCTATGAACAGGCGGACAAGAAAAAACCTATCGTCTGCTTCGGTTCCTTTCAGGACTACCTCGGCCGCAACCCGAGCACTGGCGGCATCAAAACCAAAAACGAATGGGTCCACGCCACCCACTGGGACTGCGTGATCTTCGATGAATATCACTTCGGCGCCTGGCGAGAAAGAGCCAAGGACCTGTTTGAAGCGGAAGATGAAGCGGAACGCAAAGCGGCGGAAGGCGACGCCATTGACTATTTCGATGAAGACATTCTGCCGATTACGTCCGATCACTATTTGTACCTTTCCGGCACCCCGTTTCGCGCCATCGCTACCGGTGAGTTCATCGAAGAACAGATTTACAACTGGACCTATTCCGATGAGCAGAAGGCCAAAGAAGAGTGGCAAGGGCCGGACAACCCCTATGCCGCTCTGCCGCGCATGGTGCTGATGACCTATCAATTGCCGGACGCCATCCGCGAAGTGGCGATGAAGGGCGAGTTCAACGAGTTCGACCTGAACGTGTTCTTTTCGGCCGAAGGCGTCGCCGACCAGGCGAGGTTCAAGTATGAAGATGAGGTCCAGAAGTGGTTGGATCTGATTCGAGGCGCCTATCTTCCCACGAGTTTGGATAACCTAAGGCTGGGCGCGCAGAAGCCGCCGCTGCCCTATTCGGATGTGCGGCTGTTGAGTGTGCTTTCTCATACCCTGTGGTTTCTGCCGAGCGTGGCTTCCTGTTACGCCATGCGTAATTTGCTGGCAAAGAGGCAAAACAAGTTTTACCACGATTACAAAGTCATCGTTGCCGCCGGTGCTGCGGCAGGCATAGGGGTGCATGCGTTGCCGCCGGTTCTGGAGGCCATGGGCGATCCCCTCAAGACGAAAACCATCACCCTGACCTGCGGCAAACTGACCACAGGCGTTACCGTTCGGCCCTGGACGGGAATCTTCATGCTGCGCAACTCTTCCAGCCCGGAGACCTACTTTCAGGCCGCTTTTCGCGTGCAGAATCCGTGGACAATCAAGAATCCTGACGGAACCTCACCCAATGAGGAGTTGATCCTCAAAGAAGAGTGCTACGTCTTTGACTTTGCGCCGGATCGCGCCCTTCGCCAGATCGCCGATTACAGTTGCAGCCTGAACGTCAACGAGGATGACCCGGAGAAGAAGGTCGAGGAATTCATCCATTTCCTGCCGGTGCTGGCCTATGATGGCAGTTCCATGAAACAGATTGACGCCGCGGGCGTGCTCGATATGGCCATGAGCGGCACGACTGCCACCCTACTCGCTCGCCGTTGGGAGAGCGCCCTGCTGGTGAACGTGGACAACGACACCTTGCGACGGCTGATGAACAATGAACAAGCGATGAAAGCGCTGATGAGCATCGAAGGGTTCCGGAACCTCAATCAAGATATCGAGACCATCATCAACAAATCCGAAGCCGTGAAAAGGCTGAAGAAAGAAGCTAACGATAGAGAGCTTTCAGCCAAAGAAAAACGCGAACTGACCGAGGAAGAAAAGGAATCCAAGAGCAAACGGAAACAGATTCAGGAAAAGCTCATCAAGTTTGCCACGCGGATCCCTATCTTTATGTATCTGACAGATTACCGGGAAAGGACCCTCCGTGATGTGATCACGCAACTGGAGCCGGGATTGTTTAAGAAAGTCACCGGGTTGACGGTGAAGGATTGTGAGTTGCTCGTCAGCCTGGGGGTGTTCAACAGCGCCCTGATGAACGATGCGGTGTATAAATATAAGCGCTACGAAGACCCCAGCCTTGTCTATACCGGTATCAATAGGCATGAAGGGGAAGACGTCGGGCTTTATGATACGGTATTACGCCGTGCGGACTACGAGGCTATCATTGTAGGCGAAGAAAACTAGCGTTACAACAGAATAAATGGACTGACCATGGGTTGCAGTCGGCCGTTCGGTGCACAAGGGCGAGGTTGGGGGCGAAGCGGTCCCTGCGGATCGGGTAGGGCATCGGGCGGTACTTGGCCCGCACCATCCCATCGGGCACGCCCTGCGAAAGCAGGTCCGCCGCTAAGCCGTGCCCGGACGTTCGTCGGCCTTGCGTTCCACGAGGTCGTGCCGTTGTATGGTGAACGAGCGCGCCGGCCCTTCAAACGAACGCCGCCGGTGTAAGCCGGCGGCGTGGGGTATTGCCGTGGACGCACGTGCGGCACAAAAGGCGTCCGCGCAGTGCAACGCTTGGGCGAGTATCAAACGACGCCCTGGGCGATCATGGCGTCCGCGACCTTCACGAAGCCTGCGATATTGGCGCCGGCCACGTAATCGGTATATTCGCCCTTGCGCCCGTACTGCGTGCACGAATCGTGGATGCGGATCATGATGTCCTTCAGTCGGGCATCGACTTCCTCGCGGGACCAGAACTGCCGCATGGAGTTTTGGCTCATTTCCAAGCCGCTGACGGCGACGCCGCCCGCGTTGGAGGCCTTACCCGGCGCATAGAGGATCTTCGCCTCTTGGAAGACCTTGACGGCGTCCAGCGTGGACGGCATGTTGGCCCCTTCGCCGACGCAGAAGCAACCGTTTTTCAGCAGCGTGCGAGCGTCCTGCTCGTCGATCTCGTTTTGCGTGGCGCAGGGCAAGGCCACATCGCAGGGGAATTGCCAGGGTCGAGCACCCGGGAAGTATTGCAGGCCGGTTTCTTCGGCAAAGACCTTGATCCGGGCGCGGCGGACGTTCTTGACCTCCATCAGCAGATTCAACTGCTCGGTGGTAAAGCCCTTGGGGTTGTAAACGCTGCCGTCGGAGTCGGAGAAACTGATGACTTGGGCCCCATAGCCCATCGCCCGCTCGGCCGCGTATTGGGCCACGTTGCCGGAGCCTGAAATGGTGACCCGCAATCCTTCCAGCGAACGCCCGCGAGTCTTCAGCATTTCCTGGACGAAGTAGACCAGGCCGTAGCCGGTGGCCTCGGGACGAATCAGGCTTCCGCCGTAGCTCAAGCCCTTACCCGTCAACGTGCCGCTGAATTCGTTCCGCAGTTTTCGGTACATGCCGAAGAGGAAGCCGATTTCGCGACCGCCGACGCCGATGTCGCCCGCGGGCACGTCCAAATCGGGACCGATATGACGGAACAATTCCGACATGAAGGCTTGGCAGAACCGCATCACTTCGTCGTCGCTACGTCCCTTAGGATCGAAGTCCGAACCGCCCTTGCCGCCGCCCATGGGAAGGGTGGTCAAGGAATTCTTGAAGACCTGCTCGAAGGCCAAGAACTTCAAAATCCCCAGGTTGACCGAGGGGTGAAACCGCAAGCCGCCCTTGTAGGGACCGATCGCGCTATTCATCTGCACGCGGAAGCCCCGGTTCACGTGCACACGGCCTTGATCGTCCACCCACGACACGCGGAAATGGATGACCCGCTCCGGTTCCACCATCCGTTCCAGCAGGGCCCGCTCCTTGTACTTCGGGTTCTCTTCCAGGAAGGGCCACAGGCTCTCGAAGACCTCGGTCACCGCTTGGTGGAACTCGGGTTGTCCGGGGTCCCGGGCCAAGACCTTTTCAAGGAATTGTTGGAGCGACGCGTAGGTGGCCGAATCGGTCATGGGGTTTCCTCCAAAAGTGAACACGTGAACCAACGACGTGAAGCAGGGACTGAAACGACGTGTCCGGGCGTACCTTAACCGCCTCATACCGATGCGGCATCGAGTGACCGTCGTGGGAGAAGCCCGGCAGGATGCCGGCAAGTCCGCGCGAACCGTACCGCAAGAATGCGTCCGGACGGTAATCAATACAAAACGTCGCATTTTTGAGCGCCGCGAGCGAACTGTCAATCGGGGGCCGTCGGCGTCGAAATAGCGTGCTTGGCTGCACCGAGCCACGTTGGCGGACATTCCGCCCGGCCCCGCTGCGTCGGTGTTACCCGCGAAGAAAAATGCTCCCTAATCCTGATTCTCACAAATCGAAATGTCCCTTGCTAGGGTTTCCAGGGACTGCCGAATCGGGCGGCGGAGCGAGTCCGCAGCGGAGTCGCCCGATTCGGGCGGCCATCCCTCCTCGGCCTCCCAGACATCACCGCCTCGCTTTTCCCAAGCCGAAACGCCCGCCACAGTTGCCGTGCCGCCACGCAAATCGGATATCACGCCCACGAACGCTTGGCCCGGCGATGACTCATCCCCAGAATCTCGCCGGCCTTCACCAGCGTGACATCTCCCGCCTTCACCCGGCCGAAAAACTCGAGTCTCGCTTGCTCTTTCGCGCTCATCGGTGTTGTCTCCATACGGTCCTCCGTTCCGGGAACTCGTAGGGACATTTCTATTCACGCCCCAAGGGGCATCTTGATTCACTTGCGACAAACCATGCCTTCGGCTGATTGACGGCCCCTTGTCTCACGGTGAAAATCGGGGGCGACCGTTGCGGGTAGTTGGGCGGCAAGGCGTGGACGCTCGCCCGTCTCTTGACCGTCAGTCGTGCGTGCCGAGAAAGCCGTCGTATGCGTGGTTCGATCTGGTTCCTGGTATTGCTCTCGCTGGGTTGGGGACGACCGATTCAGGCTGAATGGATCATCCGGTTGGTGGATGGCGCGCGGATCTTGGCTGCGGAGGGAGAACTGCATTCCGAAGTTCCGGGCGTCGATTCCGAAAAAGGCGCGGAGAAGACGCCGCCCGTCCCGCAAGTCTCGGTGGTCTCGCCGGAGTATGGAGCGGACGTGAAGGGCGACTCGCCGGTGGTGATTTCCGCCCCGGCCTTCCCCGACACCACGGTCACGGTGAAGTGCTGGAAGCAAGGGCCGGGCTTCGGTACCGATTCCACGGTCGCCGTTGTCGCCTTGGACGGGCAAGGCAACGGTTCGTTCGTTTTTCCTGCGGATCGCTACCCGCACGGTCCCCTGACGCTACGGATCAGCGCCCGAGGAGGCGATGCGAGCGACAATTGTTATCTACAAGTCTATAACGTGGGCGGTGTGTCTTGGAACGAAGGGATGCCGGAGGGACCGCCGCCCGCCGCCGAGGGCATGAGGCTGGTGTTCGCCGATGATTTCGCCGGGCCGCTTTCCATCTCGGCAACGGATGTATCAGCCGCCTACTATAGCCACAAGCCTCCGCACGGGAGCACGGATTTCAGCGTTCACAGGTTCAGCGACTACGAGTCGCCGCGGAATCCGTTCGCTCAGCGGGACACCTACCTGCGGATTCGGGCGGACGACCGGTCGCGGAGTTCGGGCCTGATATCGTCCGTCAAGAATGACGGCAGCGGCGTCACCGCCCAGGCCCCGTGCTATTTCGAGTGTCGTTTTCTGGGACCTAACGCCCCCGGCAGTTGGCCGGCCTTCTGGTTGATGACCAACTACATGCTCGGTTGGAAGGGCGGCGAGACCCGACCGAGCGACGAACTGGACGTGATCGAAGCGTACGGGGGCGAAGGTCCCGGGCATCCCAACTTCGGCTTTGGGTATCAGGTCGCCGCGCATGCTTGGGGGCAACCGGACGTCCAAAAGGCGATCGCCGATCCGTTCTTCAAGAAGTATTCTCCCGTCCGCTTCAGCGAATTCGGCATCCCCTCGACGTGGTTCGAGACGTTCCACATCTACGGTTGCAAGATCACGGAGACGGACACGATTTATTACTGCGACAACATCGAGGTGGCGCGCCATCCCACCATGCCGTTAAGCAAGAAGGAACCCCTGTTTTTCTTCATCAACCTGGCCACGGGGGGCGGTTGGCCGGTGGACCTTGCGCGGTATCACGGCGTCATCGATATGTACGTCGATTACGTGCGTGTGTACCAAGGCGAGCGGAAGTGAGAGCGCCGCCGCGTGCCCGATGCGACCGCATGCTCGAGTTCGGTCAAGTCTCGAGACGTGTAACCTGAAACGATGCCCATGAAGCGACGACAGTTTTTGCAAGTTGCCGTTGCATCCGCAGCGATGCGAGTCGCGGGCGATGCCGCCTCGGCTCCGACGAGCGAGCGGGAGTCTTTCCGCAACCGATTGCCGCGGTTTTCTTGGGAGAGGGTCCCGCCGTATCTGCATTTCGGCAAAACGGAGGGACCGCTCAGCGATGCCGAGATCCGTTTCGTCGCGGAACGATGCGATCTGATCTGCCTGGAGAAGGCGCACGGGATTCGCGCCCTCGGATCGACGGAGAAGGGTATCGCACACGACGCACGACGGATCAAAGCGGTCAATCCGAACGCGAAGGTCCTTTTCTACTGGAACACGTTCCTCAATTACCCGCTGTATGACGCGTGCCGGGAGATTGCGCAGCATCCCGAATGGATCTTTCGCGATCGTAACGGCAATCCCATCTACAAGACCGGGAAACTGGAACAGTACAACTTGCTGGACCCGGCGTTCCGTGAATGGTGGGCGGGCATTGCCGGTCGCGCCGTCACGGAATACGGTTGTGACGGCATCTTCATGGACGCGGTGGATCAGGCGAAACGTCCGATCTGGATGCGGCAAGGCTGGGGAGAGGGCAAAGAGCCGCAACTCACCGAGGCGGTAATCGACATGATGCGACGTGCTCGCTCGGCCATGGGGGAATCCGCCCTCCTCCTGTACAACGGCCTGCGGAGCACCGCCGAGGATACGACCGGGGAAGTCTACTTGCCCTTCGCGGACGGCGCCATGGTCGAACATTTCGGCATCTTTCGCTCCGGCGAGAAAGAGGCACTTCAGCGCGATCTCGAGACGATTCGCCGGGCCGCTCAAGGAGGGAAGATCGTGGCCGTCAAAGGTTGGCCCGACCCGCAGTTCGTTTTCACCAATTCCGAGAAGATGCGGGAACCGCGGGAGAGGCTGATCGCCGAGGCGCGAGACAAAATCACTTTTTCCCTGGCCTGTTTTTTGATCGCCGCCGAACCGCACACCTACTTCGCCTACGCCTGGGGCTACCGTGCGGATGACGGTTGCTTGATCGATTATCCGGAACTTTCCCGCCCGCTGGGACCGCCGCAGGGACCGCCGGACCACGACGGGTGGATGTACCGCCGCCGCTTCGCCCATGCGACGGTGGAAGTCGATTTGGCCGAACGAAGGGCCTTGATCGACTGGGACGGTTAGGAGGGACGCCGGGTTGCAATGACTCTGCGGGTAATTTTGTTGACAGCGACCTTGCCGACTGTATCATAAATACGATCGGACGAGCGCAGGAGAATCCGTGCGCCGACCGCCGAAAAGGAGATCGCATCCATGAAACGCCTACTCGGTTCGCTCGCCGTTTTCGCCCTGCTGGCCGGGGTGGCTGCCGCCAGTCCCTTTGAATGGTCCCCGCAAGACCATCGACCCTGGACCGGCGGGTTCCCCTACCAACGAAACATCGACTGGCAGTTCGACGTGAATCCCGAAGGCGGGCCGAGCCCAGCCGGGACGCCGGGCGCCCATTACGAGGGCTCGGCCGATTCGTGGTTGCGAGCTAGCGACTTCGTGGACTTGAGCGGGAGCATGACCTGGTATTCCTCGGTCAGCGGGTTGCCCTACCAAGGATTAATCGGCATCGACAACCGATCCGGGAATGTGCCGACCGGCGGGCAAATCGTCTTCCACCTGGACAACATCCCGACGGTAACGGCCGTTAAGCGGATTTGGATCGAGTGGGACTTCATCGCGTCGTCCTCGAACATCCCCGTGACGTTTTTCGTGGGCGACTCGGAAGGGAATTTGCCGCAGGCGGACTGGGTGAGCGAGGTGCGGCAGATCGATCAAGACGGTCTTTTGCGGCAGAACCTCTGGTTCGA
Organism: Thermopirellula anaerolimosa; assembly: GCF_054657335.1. Lineage (NCBI taxonomy): Bacteria > Pseudomonadati > Planctomycetota > Planctomycetia > Pirellulales > Thermoguttaceae > Thermopirellula > Thermopirellula anaerolimosa. The sequence goes on along the minus strand of NZ_BAAHYX010000006.1, from coordinate 3,047,196 downwards.
ACTGCGACCGAACCCCATCTGGGAAGAGATCGTGATTCAATTGCCCTACGTACCTCGCGACGGATACTTCTTCATCGATCGCTTCCATGTGGCGACCGAGTGTATTCCCGAACCGGCATCGGCTTTGCTGCTCGGTCTGGGCGGCGTGGGATTAGTTTGGTTCGCCCGCGGACGACGCCGAAAGCCCGCCTGACGCCTTCCCCAATTTAGATATCCGGCAGCGACATCGCGGAATTGATCTTCCCGTCGCTCCTAAGGAGGATGTACAAGGAGCGGAGAAGCCGAATTCGGCTCTCCGCTCCTTGCGTGTTTCGGGCCGGGTTTCGTTGCGATGAACGGGCTCGGCGCGTGATCAGTCGAGAATCTCGACCCAGCGGCCTTCCTTAGCGCTTTGCAGGACGGCGTCGCACACGCGCTGCGTGCGCAGAGCCGAACGCATGTCGGGTTGGAACTTGGGCCCGCCCTCCAGGCTCGCCAAAAAGTCGGCGAAACTGTTGGTGAACGTGTGCTCGTAACCGATGGTGCACCCCGGCACCCACCAGTTCTTCATGTAGGGGTGTTCGGCATTGGTTACGTGGATCCGCTGCCAACCGGTCAGGTGGTCCTCGATCTTTTTGCCGGTGTCCGGGTCGGCGTAGCGGAAGTATTGCAGGATGTGCGGATCCTCGAGGTCGAAGAATACGGCGCCGTTCTCGCCGTTGACCTCCAGGGTGTTATAGTTCTTGCGCCCCCGGGCGTAGCGGGTGCTTTCGAACGTCCCCAGCGATCCGTTTTCGAACACCGCCAGAAACATGCAGGCGTCGTCGATGTCCACCTTTTCGACTTTGCCGGTTTCGGCGTGGACCCGTTCCTTGACGAAGGTCTCGGTGTAGGCGGTGACCTTTCGGATCGGACCGTTGAGCCATTCGGCCGTGTCGATGGAGTGGGCCAAGAGATCGCCGGTGACGCCGGAACCGGCCACCTTGGCATCCAACCGCCAGAGCGCCAAACCGCCTTGGGGTACCTTGGTGGAGATCGTGTAGTCTTGGTTGTAGGTGGCGCGATAGTGGAAGGGCCGACCGATCCGCCCCTCGTCGATGACCTGTTTGGCCAGCGAGATGGCAGGGACGCGGCGGTAGTTGAAGGAGACCATGTTGGGCACGCCCGCCTTCTCCACGGCGGCGACCATTTCCTCCGCCTCCTTGGCGTTCATGGCCAGCGGCTTTTCGCAAACGATGATCTTGCCCGCCTCCGCCGCCGCGATCACGCAATCGTGATGCATGTGGTTGGGAACGCACACGTCGATGAGGTCCACGTCATCGCGTTCGATCACCTCCCGCCAATCGGTCTCGATCGACTCGTAACCCCAGCGGCGAGCGAACGGTTCCAGCTTGTCCATGTCCTCCTTGCGTCCGTAAATCGCCTTGAGGACCGGTTTGTGCTCTCGATCGAAGAAATGGCTGACCTGAGACCAGGCGTTGGAGTGCGCCTTGCCCATGAAACCGCAGCCCAACATGCCGATGCGTAGCTCTTTCGCCATAGCGCATGCCTCCTAAGGAAAAGCTGATCCAAAGTCCGTATTTCCAATCCGTTCGCCGAGCGCGGGGTTCGGCGAGCGGTCATTCCGCTTCGTACCAACCGTGAGCGTCGCGCACGGCAATCATGGCCCGAAGGATGTCGTTCCAAGTCTTGGGGTCCATCATCACGGCGTTAGGAAACATGCAACCGTCCCAACAGATGTGGCGCATCTTCTTGGTGATTTGTCCCGATTCGTCGCGGAGCCAATAGCCGGCGGCGCGGGGGATGTCCAACTTGCCGTTGGGATCGGTGGCCAGGCAATGCCGCCCGGTCTTGTCGTGAGACCCCGACCCATGCACCGTGCAATCGTTTTGAGCGATGTGCAGGTCGACGGTCCACGGACGGAGCGCGTCGGTCAATTGCTTGTACGCGGCGTAGAATCGCCCCTCGTCCTGCCAATCGAAATCCTGCGGCAAGAGGGCGTCCTCGGGGGCGTTGTATCCCAGCAGGTACAGCAGGGTGTGAGCCATGTCGGCCTGGAAGCCCAAGATATCCGGTCGATTGACCATCTCGAGGAGTTGGATCATGCGTCGCCAACTGTGCATACCGCCCCAGCAGATTTCCCCCTCCGCGGCCAGTTTTTCGCCATGATCGGCGGCGATGTCGCAAGCTTGACGGAAGGTCTCGGCGATCTTCTTTTGATTCCCCTCGGGGTCGGCCAACCAGTCGTGGACGCCGCAGGCCGAGTCGATTCGCACGCATCCGTGGGGCCGAACTCCCAATTCGCGCAAGACCTGGGCCACGCGGCACCCTTTGCGGACTTGATCGAGGAATCGCGCCCGCTCGGCCTGGTCGCCCATGGCCGACCCGCCGCCCGTGGGAGGCCAGATCGGCGCTACCACCGTGCCGATCTTCAGGCCGCGTTTCTCGGCCTTCTCCGCCAGTTGCTTGATCGCGTCGTCGCTTTGCACGGTGGAGTCGATGTCGATGTGCGGCAGGTAGAGGAACAAATCGAAGCCGTCGAACTTGACTCCGTCCACCTCGGCGCCCGCCGTAAGATCGAGCATGGTGTCCAGCTCGATGGGCGGTTCGCCGCCGTCACCCTTGCCCACGACGCCGGGCCACGCCGCGTTGTGCAGCTTCGGATAGTTGTTGCGATGGTCTGTACTCATCCGGCGGTCTCCCTCGCTCGTCAAGAACGCATGCCTACCCGAACGACAATCATCGTGCCGACCGCGTGCGACGCAGGGTCGTTGCGGTCGCGCCGCCTGTTGCCTCTGCGGCAAGCCGACATCCTAGCAAACCGCGCGCGGCTTGTCACTATGCGGCGATGGATGTCCCGGATGTTCTGCTTGCCGGCGGCAGGACGGCGCCTCGCCCCGTCCGGACCGTTCGCCCGCGGGGATGGCGAACGATGCCGATCGCGAACGCAACCTCCGCTTCGGCACAGTGCGGTCGGGCCTTCGCCTCTCAATACTTGCCGCGGATATGCCGAGCCACCTCGCGTTCGTAGAAGCGTCCCAGGCGATTGTGCAATTCGCCGGGAAGCGGCGGAAGGTCGCTCGCGGCGGCGTTGGATCGGACTTGATCCGGACGCCGTGCTCCGGGAATCACCGTCGTCACGGCCGAGAAGTCCAGGCACCATCGCAAAGCCGCCTGGGCGAGATTCATCCCCTTGGGGAACCATGGCCGCATGCGATCGACCAACTGCAAACCCGTCTCGAACGGCAACCCGGCGAACGTCTCGCCCACGTTGAACTTCTCGCCGTCGCGATTGAAGCGGCGGTGGTCGGTCGGGGCGAATTGGGTGTCTCGCGTGAACTTGCCCGCCAGCAGTCCGCTCGCCAAAGGCAGCCGAACGATGATCGCCACACCCTTCTCCTTGGCTTCGTCGAAAAGCTCGTCGATGGGCTTTTGACGGAAGATGTTGAAGATGATTTGCAACGAGGCCATGCCGTCCACGCCGAGGCAGAATCGGGCTTCCTCCACGCTTTCCACGCTGGCGCCGAAGGCCTTGATCTTGCCTTCATCGCGGAGTTCGCGGAGTGCGTCGAAGATCGGCGTATCGCGCATGGCCTCCAAAGGGAGACTGTGGGTTTGAGTCAGGTCCAAGGCATCCACGCCCAATCGGCGAAGCGAATCCTCCGTATGTCGGCGGACGACCTCGCGGGTGAAATTGTCGGGCCAACCCGGATCGGGGTGCCGCCCCAATTTGGTGGCCACGAAGAAGCGATCCCGATCCGATCTCCCTCGGAGGAAGCGACCGATCAGGCTTTCGCTCCGCCCCAAGCCGTAGATGTCCGCGGTATCGAGAAACGTGATCCCGGCGTCCGCGGCGGCGGCAAGCGTGTCCAAGGCCTCCGCCTCCGGGACGTCGCCCCATTCGGTTCCGCCCAATTGCCAGGTTCCCAAGCCGATCTCGGAAACCGCCCGTTGCAAGCAGGGAAATGTCCGATCTTTCACCGTCGGCCTCCGTTTGCGCCTTGCGTGCCCGAACTGTGTTAAACGTTGTGCGCTCGAACCGTGTTACACCTTGTGAGGCTGAAGCGCCTTGAATACTGTTGATTGAATTCCAAACGGATATTTTGCCCGACATTCGCCTGCGACGATATACCCCGCCCTTCGCTCCGCCGCCCGATTCGCAAGTTCCTTGAACCCCTAGCAAGGGACATTTCTCTTCGCGAGAATCAGGGGCCATTTCTATTCGTGGGTACCATAGCCCCGCTGCGTCGGCTTGCCCTAGCTTACCGGAGGGACCTATAATCAGGGGTTTGAAACGGGCGGGCGATCGTCGGTACGCAGGTCGGGCGAGCGTCCGCGGCCCCGGCTTTCGCCGATATCACGGCATTTTCCCCGAGGCATCTCGATATTGGGTCTTTTTCTGGAGGACGGCTCCGTGGCGCAGGGTAAGTATTTGTTCACAAGTGAATCAGTCAGCATGGGGCATCCGGACAAGTTGGCCGACCGCATCTCCGACGGCATCCTCGACGCGCTGCTGGCCGAAGACTCCGCCAGTCGCGTCGCTTGCGAAACCCTCGTCGCGACCGGCATGGCCGTGGTGGCCGGCGAAATCACCACGCAGGCCTCCATCAATTACGCCGACGTGGTCCGCGACGTGATTCGAGAGGTGGGCTACAACAGCGACGCCATGGGCTTCAACTACGAGACCTGCGCCGTGCTCGTCTCCCTCCGCCGGCAAAGTCCGGACATCGCTATGGGCGTGGACCGCGAGGGTGCCGGCGACCAAGGCCTCATGTTCGGCTATGCCATCGACCACACGCCGGAATTGATGCCGCTTCCCATCGCGCTGTCGCACCGCATTCTCAACCGACTGACGGAACTGCGTCAGGCGGGCAAGGTGGATTGGTTGCGTCCGGATAGCAAGAGCCAGGTGACCGTCGAGTTCGAAGGCGCCCAACCCGTCCGCATCGACACCGTCGTGGTCTCCACGCAGCACGCCGCTGAAGTCGAGCAGAAGGAAATCAAGGAATTCGTCATCGAAGAGGCGGTCAAGCCCGTCCTTCCGCCCGACCTGGTCAACGGCGACATCAAGTTTTTCGTCAATCCGACCGGGCGATTCGTGACCGGCGGTCCGCACGGCGATACCGGTCTGACCGGACGCAAGATCATTGTGGACACCTACGGAGGCTGGGCCAGGCACGGCGGCGGGGCCTTCAGCGGAAAGGATCCCACCAAGGTCGATCGCAGCGCCGCCTACATGGCGCGGCACGTGGCCAAGAACATTGTGGCCGCCGGATTGGCCAAACGATGCGAGGTTCAATTGGCCTATGCCATCGGGGTCGCCGATCCCGTCAGCATCTACGTCGATACCGAGGGCACCGGCGAAGTCCCGGACGAACGCCTTTGCCAATACATCCGCGACCTGTTCCCCCTCACGCCTCAGGGGATCATTCGCTATCTGGATCTGCTTCGTCCGATCTACCGGAAGACGGCCTCGGGCGGTCATTTCGGGCGGAGCGAGAAGGAATTCGTCTGGGAAAGCACGCACCGCACGGCGGAACTGCAAGAGGCCGCCGGTCGCATGGCCGTCCGTTGATGCCCCCGATCCTGGAAGGGCGCGCCGCATGGCCGACCGATCGTCAACATTCGGCGGCTCAAAATATGCTCGCGCTCGGGGTGTCGTGATATTCAGCGTCGTATTCTGGGTCGCCGCGGGCGCGGTCATCTTGGCCTGGCGGACTGCGCTGACGCTCCGCTTCCCCGCCTTCGGCACTTGGGGAACTCCCGCCGTTTACGGCGGCTTGCTCCTTGCCGTCATCGTCGCCCGAATTGTTTGGAGGCAAGAGGCCCGACGCCGCACCTTCCCACGCGGCACGGTCGCCGTCGGTCACGCCTTACTCTCCCTCACGGCGTTAGCGGGCGTCGCCCTACTCCTTTTCGGCCAACCGTTCTGGCTGGGAGTGGGAATCTGTCTGTGGATCGCGGAAGAAAGCTGGGCGCTCGGCTTGTGGCAGGCGTCGCCGCCGGAGTCTTTGCGTTCCCTCGTCGCCCGGAAAATTATCAAACCCGAACCGTCGGAACCTCCCGCAGCGGAGGTGTTGCAGCAAGCCGAATCGCACCGCGCAGACGCCGCGGAAACCGTGGCGCATCGCGCGGCGGCGACGGTGGAATCTTCCCGCGCCACGAGCAATGCGAACGACGCTCCGGATTCGTCGCCCGCAGAATCTTGCGAACTTCCCGAAGGGAGCGGCGACGCTTGCGATCCGGAAGGCGAATCCGCGCCGGAAGCGGGCGAGGAAATCGGCGCCGAAGAGCAAACGGAAGAAATGGAGGAATGGGAAGAGCAACAGGGGGAAGAAGCAGCGGAGGAAGAGGAAGAAGAGGCGGCGGAGGAGGAAGCGGAGGATTTGCCGCCGCCCGACGTCTCCCAACAATGGACGCGGCAGCGCATGCCGGACGGCAGTGACGTGCTCTCCGCGTGGCATCGCCTGGAGTTTTCGCCGGGGCAAACCCACCAGACGGTGCATCTTCCTTTTTGGCCGGCCTTCGAATCTCCGCCCGCCGTGGAGGCCCAAATCATCGAAGGTCCGCCGGGAAACGTCAAGGTTTCCGGAGTTTGGGGATTCGGGGCACGGTTGGAAGTGCGACTCGCCGCGCCGCTCGACGAACCGAGCGAGATTCTGATCTTGACGGTCGCGCAATCGTCGCCGGACGCCTGATCTCCTCGCCGGTCAAAGATCACCCCGCCCCGTCAGGCCCACCGTCGTCAGATGCTCCGTCCGGTCCACGTCCAAGAGTCGGAACCGACCGCTATCGGGATCGGCCTCGAGCGCGGTGATCGAACCGTTCTGCAATGCCCGCGGTATGCGGTGCGCCTCGTGCGGCATCAAAGCGGCAAACGAGACGACGAACATGCGACCGTGGGCGATAACGGCGACCTTGGAATAGGGCGAGGCCGCGATTCGCCGCAGCGCCGCGGATCCCCGTTCGGCCAATTGCCGCCGGGACTCCCCACCCGGGATCACGTAGTCCATGTCGCCCCCGATCCAGCGGCGATATTCATCGGGAAAGTCGGCCTCCAATTCCCGCCGCAATTTGTCCTGGAAAATCCCGGCGTGAATCTCCTTCAAATCGTCGTCGACGAATAGGGGGCACTTCGAGGCGGTCGCCACCAACTCGGCGGTTTGATAGGCCCGGCGCAAGGGACTGCTGAAGACCGCCTCGATTCCCTCCGCGCGGAGCGTTTCCGCCGTCGCCTGCCCTTGCCGCAGACCCAGCGGCGAAAGGGGGACGTCGGACTGCCCCTGCACGCGTCCCTCGGCGTTGTACGTGCTTTCCCCATGCCGAACGCAATAGAGAATCATGCCGCCTCCGCGCAACCGCATCTTTCCCGAAGGCAGGGCAAGCGATCCGGCAACGACTATCGCCGCCCCCGCCCGGGCAAGAAAGTACGACACGGCCTCTCCGCGAGAAGGGCCGTGTCGCGTGTTTCACCCATAAAACGTCACTTCGCTGCGAGGACGAGAGTCAGGCCTTGGTCTGCTCTTCCTTGTCGAAGGCGGAATCGAACGCGCGCTCGCTGCGGCGGAAATCCATCTTCCGCACAAATTCGCAGGCTTCCTTGGCTCCGTGCTCGCGGTCCATGCCGCTGTCTTCCCACTCCACGGAGAGCGGACCGTCGTAGCCGACGTCGTTGAGCGCCCGCATGACCTCCTCGAAGTTCACGCCGCCGCGTCCCAGAGAGCGGAAGTCCCAACCGCGCCGCCAGTCGCCGAAGTTGAGATGGCTGGCCAAAATGCCCGACTTGCCGTCCAGCTTGACGATCGCATCCTTCATGTGCACGTGGAAGATGCGGTCGGGGAAGTGGCGGATGAATTGGGCCGGGTCCACGCCCTGCCAAATCAGGTGGCTGGGGTCGAAATTGAAACCGAAGGCCTCGTGATACTTCAAGGCTTCCAAGGCCCTTTCCGCCGTGTAGAGGTCGAACGCGATTTCCGTCGGATGGACCTCCAGCGCGAACTTCACGCCGCATTCCGAGAAGACATCGAGAATGGGAATGAAACGCTCGGCCAGGAGGTTGAAGCCGTCCTCGATCATTTGCGGCGAGACGGGCGGGAAGGAATAGAGCAAGTGCCAGATGCTGGAACCGGTGAAACCGTTGACGATGGAGACGCCCAACTTTTGGGCGGCCCGAGCCGTGTCCTTCAGTTCGTCCGCTGCCCGCTGATTTACGCCCGCCGGATCACCGTCGCCCCAAACGTGCGGGGGCAGAATCGCCTGATGCCGTTGGTCGATGATATCCAAGACCGCCTGACCGACCAGGTGATTGCTGATGGCGAAGACTTGCATGCCGTACTTTTGCAGCAACGCCCGCTTCGCCGCACAATACCCGTCGTCCTCCAGGGCTTTTTGCACTTCGAAATGATCGCCCCAGCAGGCTAATTCCACGCCGTCGTAACCGAATTCCTTGACCTTGCCGAGCAAGGTTTCCAGGGGGAGATCGGCCCACTGCCCAGTGAACATCGTGACGGGTCGCGCCATGACTTAACTCCTTGCTTCGTTGAGAGTCCGCGATTCGTGCCTTGCGCAATCACACGGCGGAATCCATTTTGCGCGACGCAGCATCGCGGGGCAACATCCCCCACCGCCGAAAGAGAACCTCTGCGTGGCCGCGTTTCCCTGTCTCCGTGGTTTGTGCCCGTCAGGATATATTGATTCTGCGCAAAATATAATGTACATATGTACCGAATTCAAAGCAGCGCGATTTGACTTTTGCGTTCCCAACCCCTATGCTTTACAAGTAATGGTTCGATGTCGCACGCGAGAGCAAGTTTCGCCATCTCGGCTGTGCGGCCCGTCCTCTGTCAGCCAAATCGGTTCCGGACTCATTGATGTCCGGTCATTAGCCGTTGCACTCCGTCGTTCTGCTTGGCTGGTTCCGGGTTTCGGACGGAGTATCCGTGAGGAATCGCCGTCGTCTCGCGGACGGCGGTTCGTCGGTCCGCGGGACGCGATTCTTCGCGACGGGCCAATCATGAAAACATCTTGTGCCGGAAAAAGGTGCCCACCCGCTTCCGTGCGGGTCTGCGCACTGCTAGGTCGCAATGCACCGTCTGCGACCATTAGCGAATGGCGTTCGGGCGAACCCGACGCAGTGAAAGGAAGGTAGTGAAATGACGTTCATTGTGAAAGACTGCGCTCTGATCGCGCTGGCCGGAGGCAGGCACGCGACCAACCTGGGCGAACTGAAGTCGATCCTCGGCACGATTCCCTCCGACTCCATCTATCACCATTTTTGGGGCGGGCTTCTGCAACCGCGGTTCGACGACCCCGAGTACCGCAACGACTTCGCGGTATGGGTGCAGCGGGAACTGCACGATCACGTCTTGGCCGAGCGACTGGCGATCATCGACCCGGCGGAGTTCGACGACCTGGAGGTGTTGCGGACTACGTTGATCGACCTGATCGAAGAGCGGATCGACGAGAAGGAACTGCTGAACTGGCTTCCCGCCGGCGCCCCCTTCCACTTCCTGCGTTCGAGGATCGTGGTCTTCGATTCGGGCCTTCGGGCGGAGACGCCGGAGGACCTGTATCGGCTTCTGCCGCGGTTGTCGTCCGGTTGCATTTTTTACCACTGCATCGACGCGCGGCGCCGGAACGCCGACCATTCGGATGACTTCTCGGTGTGGCTGCGCGATTTCGGAGAACCGTGCGCGGAGCTTTGCGGTCGCTTGGCCGAGATCGACCCGTATTTCGGCGGCCTGACACAATTGAAGAGCCAGATCGAGGAAGTTTTTGCGAGCATTTACGGAGGCGCCGCGTGATGAGCAGTCTGTTGGAACGTTATAGCGAAACCGCGGGACCGGAGGCCGTCGAGCAGTTGAAGCAATTGGCTGCGCCGTTGCGGGGAAGTCGCATCGTGCACGTCAATTCCACGCGAACCGGCGGCGGCGTCGCCGAAATCCTGAATCAATTAGTCCCTTTGCTGACCGAATTGGGTTTGACCGTCGAGTGGCATGTCATCGAAGGCAACCCCGTGTTTTTCTCGTGCACCAAGAAGTTTCACAACTGCTTGCAAGGGGGAGGCGAACCGCCCACGCCCCACGAACTGCACGAGTACGAGCGGGTCAACGCGGAAAACGCCGAGCGGATGCGCGACGTGCTCCGTGAAGCGGACCTGGTGGTCATCCACGATCCCCAGCCGGCGCCGCTATTGAACTTCACGCCGGACCGCAAAGGCCGATGGATTTGGCGCTGCCACATCGACGTGAGTCGGCCCGTCCGCGCGGTGTGGCACTATCTGCGGCGGTTCTTGCGGGATTACGAAGCGAGCATTTTTTCGTTGGCGGACTTCGCGCGGGCATTGCCTCACCCTCAATACCTCATCGCTCCCGCCATCGATCCCTTCAGCCCCAAGAATTGCGACTTGTCGGACGAGTTCATCGCCAATGTCTTGAGCGATTTCGGGCTGGACCCGGAGCGACCGCTCTTGCTCCAGGTTTCGCGATTCGATCGTTTCAAGGATCCGGTGGGCGTGATCCAGGCCTTTCGCATGGTCAAGCCGTTTTTCCCTCGGGCACAGCTTGTGTTGGCGGGCGGGAGCGCCGACGACGACCCGGAAGGAGCGGCGGTTCTGGCGGAGGTCCGTGCCGCCGCCGAGAGCGAAGCGGGATCGGTGTTCATCCTGGAATTGCCGCCCGATGCGCACCGCATCATCAACGCCCTTCAGCGGGCCGCTCACGTCGTCATCCAGAAATCGACCAAGGAGGGCTTCGGCCTGACCGTGGCGGAGGCCCTCTGGAAGGGCAAACCGGTCATCGGCGGCAACACGGGCGGAATTCGCTTGCAAGTGGTCAACTATCACACCGGATTCTTGGTCAACACCCCGGAGGGCGCCGCGATGCGGATTCGCTACCTCCTGCAAAATCCCGAGTCCATGGCGCGGATGGGCGAAACGGGACAACGCCATGTGCGCGAGAACTTCCTCTTGTCGCGATTGGCCAGGGAACATCTGACCTTGATGAACTTCCTCCTCCATCGCGACTCGGAACGCATCGACATGACGCAATGGAATTCTTGAAACCGAACGTAGATATCGACGCCTTCTTCGCCCGACTGGCGGGCGGGGCGCGCGGGGTTTTGCTGTGCGACTACGACGGGACGCTGGCCCCGTTTCGTGAGGTCCCCGCCGAGGCTGTGCCCTATCCTTGGGTGCCCTCGCTGTTGGAGGCGATTTCGTCGTCCGGGACGCGCGTGATCATGGTGACGGGCCGCGCGGCCGACGATCTGGCCGCCGTCTTTCCCCTCGAAGGGCTGGAGGTTTGGGCCTCGCACGGTCGCGAACGGCGATTGCCGGACGCCCGCATCGCCGTCCTGCCCGCCGAACCCGCCGCCGAACAGGCCCTGGACGCATTGCAAGATCGCCTCGGCAAGACGCTTGCGGCGGCGCGAAGCGAACGCAAGCCCGGCGCGTTGGCGGTGCACGTCCGTGGTCTTTCCAACGAGGAAATCGCCGCTACCGAGCGGGAAGTGCGCCGACTCGCCGATTCTCCCGCCGCAAAACCGCTCCAACTGCTCCCCTTCAACGGCGGTTGGGAGTTTCGCGCCGCGGGGGCCGACAAGGGGCGTGCCGTGCGCACCGTCTTGGAGGAGGAACGCGAGACCACACCGGTCGTCGCTTACTTGGGCGACGATCGCACCGATGAGGACGCCTTCGCGGCGCTCGGTCCCCGGGGGCTGAACGTGCTGGTTTCGGCCCGGTCGAGACCCAGCTTGGCGGATATCCGCTTAACTGGCGAAGAGGAAGTGCGTGCATTCCTCACGCGCTGGTTGATGAGTGTAAAGGAGGGTCGTCATGCGGGATGACTACCGATCTCGATTGTTGATCGTTTCCAATCGCCTACCGCTGAAAGTGGTGCCCGGCCCCGACGGAAAAGCGACTTTCGAACCGGGTTCCGGCGGGTTGGTGACGGCCCTGGCCCCCGTCCTCCGCAATCGCGGCGGGACGTGGATCGGTTGGCCGGGCGTGAACGCCCAACAGGCCCCCGAAAACTTGCCCGAATTGATGGAGCAAGCGGGGAAACAGTTGGGATACCGTATCCGGCCCGTGGCGCTGCACAAAAAGGAAGTCAAGCTCTTCTACGAAGGCTTCTCCAACGAGGTCCTGTGGCCGATCTTTCACGATTTTCCCAGCTTGGCGAAATTCGATCCCGACTATTGGGAGGCCTATCGGGCGGTCAATCGCAAGTATGCCGAGGCCATCGCCGAGCACAGTCAACCGGGAGACTTCATCTGGATCCACGACTACCAATTGATGTTGGTTGCCGAAGAGTGCCGCAAACTGGGCGTGGACGGCATGTTCTCCTTCTTCCTGCACATCCCGTTTCCCTCCTTGGGGATGTTCCTCAAAATCCCTTGGCGAACGGAAATCCTCCGCGGACTGCTGGCCTACGATCTGCTCGGCGTCCAAACCGCATGGGATCGCCGCAACCTGATGGATTGCGTGCGGAGCCTGATGCCGGAGGTCGTGTGGCGCGGTCGCGGTCGCGTGGCTTCGACCTCGCTGGAGAACCGCGACGTTCGGATCGGCGATTTTCCCATCTCCATCGACTACCGCGGATTCATGCGGCAGGCCAAGAGCGAGCCTGTGCTGCAAAAGGTCCGCGCTATCCGAAAAAATCTGGATAAGCGGACGATCATCCTCGGAGTCGATCGTCTCGATTACACCAAGGGCATTCTGTACCGCCTGGCGGCCTTCTACGAGGCCCTGGTCCGCTATCCGGAACTTCGCGAAAAGACCACCCTGGTGCAGGTCGCCGTCCCCAGTCGAACGGGAGTTCCGCAGTACAAGCGGCTCCGCGCTCGAATCGAACGCATGGTGGGACGCATCAACGGCCAATTCACGCGCCCGGGATGGATTCCCGTACACTACATTTTCCGGTCGTTGTCCCGGGAGGAACTGCTGGGCTACTACCGTGCGGCCGACATCGCTCTGGTGACGCCTTTGAAGGACGGCATGAATCTTATCGCCAAGGAATACTGCGTCACGAACGTGGATAACGACGGCGTGCTGATTTTGAGCGAGTTCGCGGGTGCCGCTTCGCAACTTCAAATCGGCGCCTTGTTGGTCAATCCGTTCGATGTGGTGGGTACGGCGGACGCCATCTACCGCGCCTGCAAGATGCCCGTGAGCGAGCGCAAGTCGCGGATGCGCAAGATGCGTGCCGCCATCCGAAAACAGGACGTCTTTTGGTGGGTGGACTCTTTTCTCCGCAGCGCCATCGCCAAGGACCTGAGCGAATTCCCGTCCCTGGACGAATACTCGCCGCTGATGCCGACCGAGGCCGTCGAAGTGTGAACCCGGCACGCTCCCCGCGCGCCGCCCGACGTCGCCCGCGGACCGCCGCTTGCCTTCGGATAGCGTCCCAATCCGGCGGTGGTTCGTGGGCGGCGCTGAAACACCTCCGGCTGACGCCGGAGGCTCTAAATTGGCGCCGTAAGCTCTGAGTCAGCGCCGGAGGCTCCCAGCGTAATCCGGCAGTGAAAACTTGAAAGCAAAATATAGAGCCGCCGGCGTAAGCCGGCGGTGGAAATGAGACTGGGCGGCGAATCGCACGGTGGGGGCGTTGGACGACGTTCCGGCGTTCCACGCGTTCCGCCGCTGCGGCGTTGCCCCCGGCCCGCCGATCGCCTTCGGATAGCGTCCCAATCCATACGCGAGGGTTTAACGATGCTGCCACTGACCCGCTCGCACCATCCGCGCGTCCGCCCAAACAACTCCCAGCATAGCGGTACTCGTACCGGCGGCGGTTTGGCGCCCTCGAGGCGATTCGGCCGCGCGGCGTCGTCATGGATTTGCCGTCTTGCGTCCTTGGCTTTGCTGGGCGTGCCGTGGGGACCTTCCGTCGCGTGGAGCGCCGAGGCGAAGCCCCGGTTGGAGTTGGTGTGGTCGCGCGACACGGTGCCCGCCGGTGAGAAAATCGAGGCGGAGGTCCGCTGCGATCGCGAATACGCCCGACCGTTCGACCCGGAGTGTGCGGCGTTGGATGTCGTCTTGGTCGATCCCGCCGGCGCGACGATTCGGCTCCCCGCCTTTTGGATGCAACCGTTCGAACGGCGGACCGTAGGACGAGACGACTGGTGGCATCCCGTCGGCAAGGCAGGCTGGTACGTCCGATTCTCACCGCAACGGGAGGGGACGTATCGGGCAAGGGCCGTCTTGCGGGACGATTCGGGCGAGAGCGTGTCGGCCGAAACGGCGTTTCGCTGCGAAGGCTCGGTCGGTCGCGGCTTTCTTCGGATCGCCAAGGAAAACCCTAGATTCCTGGCCTGGGACGACGGCACGCCTTTTTTTGCCGTCGGCCAGAATTTGGCGTTCATCGGCGAAGGTCAATACTTCAATGTCAGCCGCACGGAAGGGGCCTTCACCAAGCTGGCGGAAAACGGGGCCAATTTTCTGCGTGTTTGGACGTGCTGCGAGGATTGGGCGCTCTGCTTGGAAGGCCGCAAGAGTGCCTGGACTCGGACCTGGAGTTGGGATCCGCCGGTCGTGGATTTGCCGGGTGAAACGCCCCCTCCGCCGACTCCGGCCGGCATCGTTGGGCCGGCGCCGCGGAAGGCCGTCCGTTGGCCGGGCGGGCGACCGCTTCGACCGGACCGTCCCCATCGCGTCGCCGTTCGACCGGACGGCGAGTATCGCCTGGAGTTGGTCTTCCTGACTTCCCACCCGGGCCGATTTCGTGGGAAATGCCTTGGCCGAGAATTCTCCGCCGAGGTGCCGGCGTCTGCGGCGGGTCGCTGGACGACGCTGAGTTTTCCCCTTCGCGCAGGCGGCGACACCTGGTGGCTCGGCCCTATCGAATTGCAATGGGACGTTGAAGGAACCGTCTATCTGTACCGATTGGAACTGCGCGAGGCCGGCGGCGGTCCCAACCTGCTCCCGGAGGCCGCCCCCAATCTGCCGGTGCTGGGTTGGTACCATCCGCTCGATTGCGCCCAACTCGATCACTTGGTTGAGGCCGCGAAGGCGTCCGGCATCGTGCTGCAATTGTGCCTTCTGACACGAGACCTCTACATGCACCGACTGAAGAATCCCGCCGATCCCGCCTATGATGCGGCGGTGGCCGACGCCAAACGACTGCTCCGCTACGCCGTGGCGCGTTGGGGGTATTCGCGGGCGGTGGGAGTTTGGGAGTATTGGAACGAGATGGACCCCGGCTTACCCACCGATCGATTCTATCAAGAGTTGGGCGACTACTTGAAGGTGACGGATCCGTACGGTCACCTCCGAGCCACCAGCACATGGGGCCCTTCGCCCAAGGATTGCCGTCACCCCGCGTTGGACATAGCGCAGGTGCACTATTATCTTCGGCCGACCGACCGCGAGCGCATTCGCGACGTCACCGCCGCCGTCGTAGATCGGACCGCCTTTCTCCGCCAGCATGCCCCCGAAAAGCCGGCCCTGATCGCCGAGTTCGGCTTGGCCGACGATCGTTGGGGCGAAGACCCCGAGATGCGAAACGACGCGGAACTCCTGCACTTCCGCCAATCGCTGTGGGCATCGGCGGTATCGGGGACGTCCGGCACGGTCATGTTTTGGTGGTGGGATCGTCTCGATCGGATGAACGCCTATCCGCACTATCTGCCGGTCTCGCGATTCGCGCAACGCATTCCGTGGTCCGACCCGAACTTGCGGCCTTCGGCGATGACCGCGCCGGGCCAGGGCGTCCGGGTATTGGGTTTGCAGACGGATCGGGCCGCCTATCTGTGGATGGTTCGCGACCAAGCGTCGTGGTTGGCACGGCAGCGTCACGAACCGCCGCCCGAGGCGAAGCCGGTCGTTGTCTCCGGTTTGTCCCTGCCGCCCGGACGCTACCTCGTCCGTTGGTGGGACACGCGCACGGGTGAAGCGATTGAGGAGACGCCGTGGTCCCCGAGCGCGGACGATTCCTTGACGACGCCGCCCTTCGCGGAGGACCTCGCCGCCGAGATTCTTCCCGCGGACGAAAAGCCCTGAAACGGCGGTGGATCGTGGGCGGCGCTGAAACACCTCCGGCTGACGCCGGAGGCTCTAAGTCTGCGTTGGAGGCTCTAAATTGGCGCCGTAAGCTCTGAGTCAGCGCCGGAGGCTCCCAGCGTAATCCGGCAGTGAAAACTTGAAAGCAAAATATAGAGCCGCCGGCGTAAGCCGGCGGTGGAAATGAAACTGGGTGGCGTAAGCCGGCGGTGCAAATGAGATTGGGCGGGGCAATGCAACGGTGGACGCCGGTTGGCGGACCTGCGACCTGTGTTGGATCGCGCGGCGACCTTTCGAGAATAACCGGCGGGGGGTAGAATACCGGCTTACTCGTTTCTTTGGAAAGGTTTGCCGGCGTTGCCGCGTTCCACCGTCACCTCCGGCGGGTCGTCGCGGTTCGCCCCGATGCATTTGCGACCCCCATGACTCCACGACGCATCTTGGTCACCAGCGCGCTCCCCTACGCCAACGGGCCGATCCATATCGGCCATTTGGTGGAGTACATTCAGACCGACATTTGGGTTCGGTTTCAGAATCTCCGCGGCCATCGCTGCCTGTACATGTGCGCCGACGACACGCACGGCACGGCGATCATGATTTCGGCCCAGCGGGAGGGCATCCCTCCCGAGCGGTTCATCGAGATGATGCACGCCGCGCACGTCCGCGATTTTACGGGCTTCGACATTCGGTTCGACAACTACGGCAGCACGCACAGCGAACAGAACCGGCGCATGTGCGAACTGTTCTGGAAGGCCATGCGGAAGGCCGACCTCGTGGTCGAACGTGAGGTGACGCAACTCTACGATCCCACGGCGGGCGTGTTCTTGGCCGACCGCTTCGTCAAGGGCACGTGTCCCAACCCGGCCTGTCGGGCGCCCGACCAATACGGTGACAGTTGCGATCGTTGCGGCTACACCTACAGCCCCACCGATTTGATCGACCCCGTCAGCACGATTTCCGGGGCCAAGCCCGAGTTGCGGTCGTCCATCCACCTATTCCTGCAAATCGAAAAGCTCCACGACTTTCTGGAAGAGTGGACGCAGGGCGGCGATCACCTGCAACCGGAGATTGCGAATTACCTGAAGGGCCATTTCCTCAACGAACCGTTGCGGGATTGGGACATCTCGCGGCCCGCCCCTTATTTCGGCTTCGAAATCCCCGACAGTCCCGGCAACTATTGGTACGTCTGGTTCGACGCCCCCATCGGCTACGTCGGATCTACGCTGCAATGGTGTGAACGCACCGGCGAGAAGTTGGAAGACTGGTGGTGGAATCCGGAAAGCGAAATCCACCACTTCATCGGTAAGGACATCACCTACTTCCACTGCCTCTTTTGGCCGGCCATGCTGAAGACCGCCGGTTTGAACCTCCCCAAGAAGGTTCACATCCACGGATTCCTCACGGTCAACGGCGAGAAGATGTCGAAGTCCAAGGGGACGTTGATTCGGGCGGAAACCTACCTGAAGCATTTGGACCCGTCCTACCTGCGGTATTTCTACGCGTCCAAGCTCTCGTCGCGGGTGGAGGACATCGACCTGAATTTCGACGAGTTCGCACAGAAAATCAATTCGGACCTGGTGGGAAACGTGGTGAATCTGGCCAGTCGGACCGCCCGGTTTTTGGAGGGCGACACGCTTTCGGCCGCGTATCCCGACGACGGCGGTTTGTTCGCGCAGGCCGCCGCCGAAGGCGAGGCCGTCGCCGAGGCCTACGAGACCTGCGACTACGGGCGGGCGATCCGCATCATCTTGGCGGCGGGCGACCGGGCCAATCGCTTCATCGAACAAGCCGCGCCCTGGAATCTCAAGAAAGATCCCGCCCGTCGCGAGACCCTCCGCGACGCCTGCACCGTCGGCCTGAATCTGTTCCGCCAAATCGCCGTCTATTTGGCCCCCGTGCTCCCCCGCTTGGCCGAGCAAACCGGCAGGTTGCTCAATGATCCGATCGTATCGTGGAGGCAGGCAGGGGAACCGCTCACCGGACGGCGAGTCGAGAAGTACACTCACCTGATGACGCGCGTGCCGAAGGAAGGAATCGAAGCCATGACCGCGGAAAGCCGAGAAGGCGATGCCCCCACTCCCGCCGCGAGCGCGGCGGACGTCCCCGGTGCCCCAGTTCCCTCCGCCGACGATGCCGCACCGCTCCAAGCCGAACCGCTCGTCGCCGAAACGATCTCCATCGACGACTTCACCAAGGTCGATCTCCGCGTCGCCCGTGTTGTCTCGGCCGAGGAGGTCCCCGGCGCCGACAAGCTTCTCAAGCTAAAGCTCTCGCTGGGCGGCGAGGAGCAACGGACGGTTTTCGCGGGCATCAAGAAGGCTTATCGTCCCGAGCAATTGATCGGCCGACTCGTCATCTGCGTGGCCAATTTGGCCCCCCGCAAGATGCGTTTCGGCGTGAGTGAAGGGATGATTCTCGCGGCGGGGACGGGCGATAGCCAAATCTTCCTCTTAGCGCCGGACGAGGGCGCCAAACCCGGCCATCGCGTGCATTGAGCGCCGTCCTCCGCGCGGGTCTCGATGAAGGAAAGGGGCGGAATCGCGGGAATCTGCCACCGGCGACTAGGCCTGCGTCCGCTTTTGCAGGGCGGCAACCTGCGCCTGCCGGGCCTGCCACATCGCTTGCTCGGCTTCCGGAATCATCCCCGCCTTTTGGCAGATCAGGCTGAGGGAAATGAAGCTGAAGGGGTCTTCCGGTTCCAGTTCGCAGACCTTTTGGGCGTGCGACACCGCCTTTTCGTGTTCGCCCATTTTGCTGTAGAAAACGCTCAAAGCGGCGTGCGCCAGCGGCCAATTCCCGTCCTGCTCCAGGAGTTCGTGGAGCTTGGCGATCGCTCCGTCCAAATCTCCCTGTTGTTGGAGCGCGATTGCCGCATCGTACATTTCATCCAAATTCGCCATGATCGACTCTTCCTCCTAAGGACAGGAACGGTAGCTTGGATGGGCGTTTTTTCGACCCGCACCGAAAGGCTCCCGGTCTGCGGGCCGACGCCGATGTTGAACGCATACAGGAACCCTTCATGGTACGCCGCACAATCGCGTGCGGCTAGTGCCGAGCGGATCGCCGGCGGCGCGCGTCGGCGGGGCGAGGCCCTCGCCATCTTCCGATCGCCTGCCATCTTGCAATCGCGGGCGTGAGCGGACGACGACCGCGGCGCGGTCCGGCGAGTCGCGGGAGGTGATTCTTCATGCCCAGGCGCGAGCGGGATTCTAGCGCGATTCCAGACGCATGGGCGGCAAAGGGGGCATCGCCTTGAGGTATTGCAGGTACTCTTCATCCAGTCCCGCAAAGCTGCGACCGGTGAGTCGCGCCAGGGCGTCGGGGGTATCCGTGCCGCGATAGACGGCCAATAGGCACTGCACCATCGCCTCGCGGTATTTGCCGCCGTCATAATGGATCAGAAAGTTCGTGATCCCCGCCGCTTGGCTGTAGATGGCCCCGATCCGCGCGTCGCTCTGCCAATCGTCCATCGTCATGGCGGTGAATTCGCGAAAGGGGATGTAGAAACCGTCTTGCAGGCGCCGGAAGCGGGCGGCGATCATGCGAGGCGTGTCGATCCCACCCAGCACCAGGAAATCGCCCTCGCGGCGGAGCGTCTCCATGTACATGGCCGCCCCCTCGATGACCCAAAAGTTGCTCCGCCGTCCCGCCGTCGGCGCCACGCGCCCCAATTCGTAAAACAATTGATGCGTGGCCTCGTGGTAAACGGTGGTCACGTCGAGGGATTGCTCCAAGTCGCCTCCCTCGGGCGGATCATGGAAGAAGAAGTACGCCGTGCGTCGGTCGCCCACGTACATTCCCCCCGTAATCTCGATTTGCGGCGCGCGGTTGCGAAGGGCCTCGTTGTACTCGCTGCGCGTGCGGAAGACCACCACTTTGTGCTGCATAGGCTGGGGGGCGAACGCCCGAGACCTGGCGTCGAACAGCGATAGCACCTGGGCTTCGGTAAGGTAATAGCGGACGAAGAGTCGGCTCCAAAGCTCGTGCAGCGTCTCCAGCTTTTTGCCGACCAAGGCCGCGCCTTCCAGGCTGTGGTCGGTCCAGACCTGAAAGTGCTCGGTGTCCACGGTCCAACCGGTGTTGGTCTCGCGGCGGCGGCGAGCGTCCTCCTCGGCGGAGATCCAGCGCGGTTCGGCGGGGCGCTCTCCGCGCTCGAATCGCGGGAGTTGTGCCTTGGGAATCCAACCGAAACGATCGTCCCAGATTTGTCCTGCGCGGAGTCGGCCGACCTCGTATCGGGTCCGCCATTCGCCCGCATACGGTTGGTAACCGAAGATGCGGCGGAGCGCCTCGTGGTCGGGATTTTCGTGCAGGGCCCGAAGGGCGAGGTCCAACGCCAAGCCCGCCCGGCCTTGACGGACCGCTCCGCGCGCCAAGGCGAACAAGTCCTCGGCCTGCTGCCGACGCAAGGCCATCCATTTTTGGTACCAGTCTTGGACCGCGGGGGCGGCCTCGTCCGATGGAGTTTCTCCGCCTATCTTGTTCGGGAGAATCGGGACCAGCAGTCGATCCTGAGCGACGGGCTGGAGCCATGCCCGGGTTCGCCGTGCAGGCTCGGCCAGGCCTTGCGATTCGCACCAGTCGGCCAATTGCCCCAGCTTTTCCCGGTAGGCCTCGAACTTCCGCTGGACCGCGGCGGCCAACTCATCCGCATCGGCCGCAGGAGGGGCAATCACCCCCATCACGACCAGCGGCACGACAATGAACATCAGTTTCGATAGTAGTGACAGCGACGATTTCAGGGCCGAATCCCCCTAATTGACGGGGCTGCGAATCGAAGCGAGCACGGGCGATAGGGCACTCGCCCCACTTCTTATAGTCTAGTTTCCGAAAAGATCGGTTCCGTAATGCGAACCGAGAATTGAGATTCGGCGTCTCATGGAGATACGCCGACGGTCTGGCCTTCGCCGCCGAAGGCCTGGGCGGTGTGCCCCGTAGGGTGTTGAGCGTACAATAGATTTACGTCGATTTCGGGGATAGCGTGCTAGGGTTGTGTGGCTGAGCGCGGCGCGGTCTCGACAATGGTGCGACGCGCGAAATGCCGCGGCATGCCGGGCGAACCCTGGCCGCTGCTCGGGGCATTCCTACGGTTGATCTGATGTGTTGGCCGGTCTCGGTACTGAGATTAGCAGGGCCGGACAGGGTGTTATGACATCGGCGCTGGGCGGCGGTCCGCTCGCCGCTGAGGCGTTTGGTAAGTTCCGGGTTTCGTTTGAGGAGGAGTGTCCGTGTCCACGGCTGTGCAGTCATCCCGCCAAGTGCAAATCACGTCTCGAAACGAAGAACTCGTCAGCGGGGCGGAGATCGTCGTACAGTCGTTGGTCAATCACGGCGTGGATGTAGTGTTTGCCTATCCCGGCGGGGCCAGCATGCCGATCCATCAAGCCCTCACCCGGTTTCGCGACAAGCTCCGCGTGGTCTTGCCGCGGCACGAGCAAGGCGGTGGGTTTGCAGCGCAAGGTTATGCGCGATCGACCGGCAAGGTGGGGGTTTGCGTTTCGACCAGCGGGCCGGGCGCCACCAACCTGATTACGCCGGTCGCCGATGCCAAGCTGGATAGCGTCCCCATCATCGCGATCACGGGTCAGGTGGCCACGCCCGTCATCGGCACCGACGCCTTCCAGGAAACCCCCATCGTCGAGGTCAGCCGCAGCGTGACCAAGCACCATTACCTGGTGACGGACGTCCGCGACTTGGCCCGAGTTCTGCGGGAGGCTTTTTACGTGGCCTCCACGGACCGCCCGGGACCGGTGCTCATCGACATCCCCAAGAACGTGCAAATCGCCCAGACCAAGCCGGACTACGATGCCCCCATGGACCTGCCGGGTTATCGGCCCAAGACGGCCAGGGCCAGGCCCGAGGAAATTCGCGAAGTCGCCCAGGCCATTCGCAAGGCGCGACGGCCCGTCATTTATGCGGGCGGCGGCGTCATTACCGCCGGAGCCCACGCCGAACTGCGGGAATTGGTGGAAAAGACCAATATCCCCGTCACCATGACCGCGATGGGCCTTGGCGGGTTCCCGGGCGACCATCCGCTCTCCCTCGATATGCTGGGCATGCACGGCAGCGTGTACGCCAACTTCGCCGTGGCCGAGTGCGACCTGCTTCTGGCGTTCGGCGTCCGCTTCGATGACCGCGTGACGGGCAAGGTGGCGGAATTCGCCAAGAATGCCGTCATCGTCCATATCGACGTCGATCCCTCCGAAATCAATAAGGTCAAGCAAGCGCACATCGCCGTGGTCAGCGATCTGCGATACGCGCTCCAGGAACTGAATCAGATCGTGCAACCGCCGGAGGACATCTCCGAGTGGTTAGAGAAGATTCGCGTCTGGAAGGAGACGGAGCCTTTCCGCTACCGCGAGCATCCTGACGCCATTCTGCCGCAGCAGGCGATCTACGAACTGTGGAAGTTGACGAAGGATCAAGACGCGATCATCAGCACGGGCGTGGGCCAGCATCAGATGTGGACCGCCCAGTTCTACAAGTTCCGTCGCCCACGGACGTGGCTGTCCAGCCTGGGCCTGGGAACGATGGGCTTCGGCTTGCCCGCCGCGATGGGCGCCAAGGTCGCCCATCCCGACAAGCTCGTGGTCGATATCGACGGCGACGGCAGCTTCTTGATGAACATCCAGGAGATGGCCACCTGCCATTGCGAAAAGATTCCCGTCAAGGTGCTGCTCCTGAATAACCAGCACTTGGGCATGGTGGTGCAGTGGGAGGACCGATTCCATGCCAGGAATCGGGCACACACCTACCTGGGGCCGATCGATCAACCGGAGGCCGTCGGCTTGGGCGAGGGATTGGTCCCCAAGCACTATTACCCCGATTTCGTCACTCTGGCGAAGGGCTTTTCGTGGCGGGCGCGTCACATCCGGCACAAGTCCGAACTGATCGACGGCCTGAAGGAGATGATCGAAAGCGAAGAGCCTTACCTGCTGGACGTGTTGGTGCCTTATCAAGAACACGTCCTGCCGATGATCCCCTCCGGCATGACCGTCCGCGAGCTGATCCGCGAGTAGACGGTTGCGAGGGGGTACCGCCGCTCGAAAGACACCGCCGGCTCACGCCGGCGGCTCTAGTTGCATGCCATCACCACCAGCTTGCGCTGGTGGCTCATGTTCCATGCCATCACCGCCGGCTCACGCCGGCGGTGATGGGTTTGCCAGTTTACCAATTCGCGATCGCGCAGGGAGCCTCCAGCATGAGCTGGAGGTGTTTCGGCGCCACCCAGCGTTCCAAGCGGATCGCTGAAGGCAACAGGCGGGCCGATCGAGCGATCGCATTACGGATTGGGACCACCCATGCCGGGCGCTCCGGCGGGAGGCGCCCCCATTCCCGGTCCTCCCGGGGTGAGTCCCTCGGCGGGATTCGCGATCTTCAAGGGTTCCTTGGCAGTCTCGGCCTTGAACTCCGGATTATCCTCCGGACGCTTTCCGCAGCCCAAGCCGGTCGCCGTCAAAATGGCTAGGCTTGCCCCGAGGACGATCAGACGCTTCATATTTCGCACTCCCGATCCTTGAGTTGAAGGAAAATCCAGAGGACCGAGATGCCGAATCGAATCTCGGTCCTCGACGATGCCTTGCAAAGAAGCCGACGTTCCTATCCGAACCGATCGACGGGATCGGCTTCAGAAGGCGTTTTGCATGGTCAAGCCGTCGGCGATCGAATTCAAGCGGAACCACGTTCCCCACGCGATGTTATCGCGGATGAACTTCACACTGCCGTCCACCAACACGGCGTTCACGCCGCCGGGGTGGAAGCTGGAGGGACTGGGCCATTCGGCGTTCGGTCCCCACGCCGCGATGTAGGTCGGCGTGAAGCTGCCGGGATTCCAGCGGAACCAACTCGGGCTCTTCGATCCGCCGTCCACATTCTTCACGTGCTGGCCCGTCTCATTGCCGCCCCACCCGTTGACCGCCGTTCCGATGAAGGCCGAGCAGGCGATGGCGTCGCCGATGTTGCGGCGTTTCCCCGTCCCGCTGGTGCGGATAGGTCCGCCGTAATGGCCCACCGAGTCTTTCTCGGCGCAAGCGATCGTGTTGGATGTCCCGTCCGTCACTTGGGCCATGTTGGCCGTCCTGGTCTGGGTAAACAATCCGTGGTAGGTGCAGGTCTGCGTGATGGGGTCATCGACCGTGTTCCACGGGGCCGAATTGCCGAGGCAGCAGGTTCCGGCGTGCCAGTGGTATCCCTCCGAACCCGGATAGTTCGTGATGGCGATATTATTAGACTGATTGGACTTGAGGAAATTACCGTCGGACGGGCAGCGGAGTGCCGCCACGTCGGTGCTGACGATCTTTTGCGGGCTGTTACCCTGAAGGTCCGGACCGGTCCAAACCGGAGCCCGGAAGTTGATGGTATCGTAAAGCGGTTTCTGTTCGATGAAAGGGAGGATCATCGAGTTCCAGGTGTGGTGATAGGCGAGTGGGACGGTCGTTCCCGGGCAATTGTCTTGTCCGGAGTCCCCCACCGGCGCTCCCATGCAGCCCATCCCCCAGATCACGCCGGGCGGAAAGCTCTTGTAGGTGTCGTGGTAGTTTTGCAGGGCCAAGCCGACTTGCTTCAGGTTGTTCGTGCACTGCGACCGCCGGGCGGCCTCCCGCGCGGCTTGTACGGCGGGCAAAAGCAATGCAATCAAAATACCGATGATGGCGATCACCACCAACAACTCGACGAGGGTGAATCCCCGTCGCTTGACGAGACTTGAACAATGCTTCATTGTCCACCTCCAATCAAGGGACAAGACAAACAGCGCAACTCGAGCCACGCGAAAAACCGTATCGAACGAAAAAACTCCCGTTCGCGTAACGTTGATGTAAGGGACGATCGAGAACGCGAAAGGAAAAGGCCTTTGTAATCTGCGAAAGTCTTGCTGTGGCATCCCGGCCCACCCAGATCAAACGCCCGGAGCACACCACAGCATTGGGATCCGAAAAACAACCCAATCCGACTCCGTGGATTCTAGTATAAAAAAGACGCGAACCGAGTCAAGCAAATTGCGCGTACCGATTTCACTTCTTGGATATCGCGCGTTCTCGGATAAAAAAGCGCGCTATCGACGCGGGCACGCACCGGCCTGTGAGAGTTAGAGATCGCCAGAACCCGACCCAGATCAGCCGCGCCGTGAGCAGTCGCCCGCCTCGCCCAATCTAGCCGCCGAGGGCCTGTTCCAGCACGCTTTCGTTGACGAAGATCGGCAGGGGCGGATTGCAACGCACTGCAACGGCGATGGCGTCCGAAGGTCGGGCGTCGATCGCCACCAGTTCTCCATCCTGCTTCACGCGCAATTGAGCAAAGTACGTGTGCTCTTTAAGCTCGGTGATGATCACGTCCACCGGTTCCACCCGCAACTCTTGAAAAATGTTCAAAACCAAGTCGTGGGTCATGGGTCGCGGCGTGGTTTCTCCCACCAGGCTGCGACGGATGCTGAAGGCCTCCACGCTGCCGATCACGATGGGAAAAGCCCGCGTGCCGTCCTTCTCTTTCAGGATGATGTACTGCTCGTCGCTGGTCTCGCTGAGGATCAGCCGCGCCAGTTCCATTTGCACGGGCATTGCATCCACCTTGTTTGGGAGTCGTCTCGGGTTCGGGCGGGACGAGGACGTGGGGCTAACCGCGCGACGCCGCGTACGACGCTTCCCGGCCATCCCCCCTCGCGAGAAAAGACGAGCGGTGAACGCGGGATCGGCGGTCCCCTTTGCCTATTGTAATCCCGTTCAAACGGCGGCAACCAGTAGCAAAAGCGGCGGGCCGCCGTCTAGTGCAGCTTCGATCGCCTCGATAAGATGATGGGCGACGCGGCCCCGCCTTCCGCGTCGGATCGAGAACCCATCGGCGTTGTTCCGCCGCGGTCGATCACCGCGACGGTTGCATCTTTCAGTTTCCGGGAGGTATCCGCCATGCGTGCGATTGCCGTCGCGTTGCTTCGTCGTTCCTTTGGCGAGAGGGTTTGGATTCTCGCGCCGGTCGTTTTGCTGCCGCTGCTTGCGGGCGGCGCGACGCTTACATTCAGATCGGGAAGCGTCCTCGCCGAAGAGGCCGCGGTCGCTGCCCAGACCGATTTCCCCGACGCCGCCGAGATCAATCACCGTTTGGGGCGAGGAGTCAACGTGATCGGCTACGATCCGCTGTGGCGGGACCGTTCCCGCGCGCGATTCGAGGCGGGCTTTTTCCGAATGATCCGCGAGGCGGGTTTCACCCACGTCCGCATCAATCTACACCCCTTCCGCGACAATCCCCATCAAGAGCCTGGGAAGTTGGTCTTGCGACCCGAGTATCTCGAAACCCTGGATTGGGCCGTCGGGCACGCCTTGGAGGCGGACCTCGCCGTGATTTTGGACTTCCACGAATTCCAGGCCATGGCCAAGGACCCGGAGACGCTGAAACCGGCCTTTCTGGCCTTCTGGGAAACGGTCTCGCGGCGATATGCGGATCGCCCGCCGCAACTGTTGTTCGAACTGCTCAACGAACCGAACACCAAGATGACGGACGAAATGTGGAATCAATTCGCGTCCGAGGCCCTGGCCATCGTCCGCAAGACAAACCCTCGCCGGACGGTAGTGATCGGACCCGCGCAGTGGAACAACATTGCGCATCTCGATCGCCTCGTGCTGCCCGAAGACGATCGTTGCATCTTGGTAACGATCCATTACTACAGCCCATTCGATTTCACGCATCAAGGGGCGGCTTTTGCGGGGAAGGCCGACAAGGTGGGCATCCATTGGGGGTCGGACGCCGATCGGCAAGCGATTCGTGCCGACTTCGATCGCGCCCAGGTCTGGGCCGAGGCGAACCGTCGACCGCTGTACTTGGGCGAGTTCGGCGTGTACGACCGCGCCCCCCAAGAGGATCGCGTCCGCTGGCTGAGTTTCGTCACTCGTGAAGCCGAGCGGCGTGGTTGGAGTTGGGGCTATTGGCAGTTCGACGGCGATTTCATCCTGTTCAACATCCCGGAGCGAAAATGGGTGGAACCGGTCCTGAAGGCGATCATGCCCGAGGCCGAAAAATAACCGCTCCCAAGATTCGCGCCGCCCTTTGGCTCGATAAGCGCTACGACTCGCAAAGTCTCCTCGGCCAACGGCGCAAAGATTACCGAGCCTGCGGCTTGCGATGTGTAAGTGAGCGAGACTATTTGGCCGATAATCGGCGTACCGGAATTGATTCTTTTGCCGACATGGCAAAGGCGTGGGGTTGGGAAAACGCGCGGCCCGCGCTTTGAGTCAAAATCCGGCCGGTCCCCGCCGCCGGCACCGCGGAACCGCGGCGGATTTATGTTCACAAGTTGCTTACGGATAGGCATTTAGGGGTTTTTCTCGATCCGGCGCGAACCCAAAATGTTTTGCGCTTGACTTTCTTTACGAGGTGTGTATTTATAGAAGTGGCGAGAGTGATCGGAACCTCGCCGGAAACCTCCAGCCGAAACAGGAGACGGAAGCATGTTACGAAAGGGTATGCGGTCCAATCCTGGCTGAGGGGCGTCCGACGGCGGCGTCGGGCGCCCGCGTTGAGGCGGTCGATTTTTCCATGATGTTCTCATGGTCGAACGACAGGAGGGCCTATCGAAAGCAGTCTCATCTCTTCAGCGTGCTGCCTTCGGCAAGACGCGTTGCGACCGAGATAGGGCCTGCGAATAACATCGGTACCCGTCAACGCGGTGGGTGACCTGGCATCCTAGCCTCATCATTCAGGGCGCAGTCCTTGGGTGAGTCGAGAAGTCGGGTCTAACGGCGTGCAAAGCCGATAGGAACGCGTCACCGCGCTGCGAACCGTGCCAACGTGCTGCCCGCATGTGGCATGCCCCGGATCGCTGCGTCTTGCGTTATTAACTCCGAACGAACGAAAAGGGCGAGAAGCGTTTCAGCCTCTCGCCCTTACTTATTTTGTTACTTGTCGCGAATCGCTTTTGTTACTTGGCGAAAACCGGCCATGCCGTCGCATCGAATGGTCGCCGGTGGAAAGGTCAGACCTCCAGGGTCCACGGCGCCCGGTATTGCTTGGTGACCAGGGCATCCGCCTCGGGGTCCCCAACGATGCGCTCGTTCTTGGCATCCCAGCGAACCTTGCGACCGACGCGCCACGCGATATTCATGAGGTGGCCGGGGTTCGTCGCCAAGTGTCCCGCCTTGACGTCGGCGGGCGGCGTCTTGCGGTCCTTGATGCAGTCGATGAAGACCCGGGCATGTGCCTGAAGACTGGTGACGTGCACGTCTTGCTTGAACGCGTTCGGCACCGTCACGTCCGGCGGGGCGTCCTGTTTGCCTTTTTCCGGTTCCCAAGAGATCGTGTACCCGCTGCGATCGATGGTCAACGAGCCTTTGGTCCCGTAGAAGCACTTAGCGTGCGAACGTTGTTGACGCCGCGCCGTCCCGCTGAACGTGTATTGCAGCAGGAAGCCTTTCTTGGCCACCGGAGTGGCAGGGTATTCGCAGACCGCCACGAACGAGTCGGGCCATTCGGTATTGGTCTTCTCGAAGGCGTAGAAACCGCCCATCGCGGCGGCGCTGAGCGGGGCCTCGGCCTGTAGGAACCAATGCACAATCTGGTAGTGATGCACGGCCCAATCGACCTGCCAACCCCCGCCGTAATCGAAGAACCAATAGAAATACGCGAATCGGTTGGGGTTATAAGGAACCTTGGGCGAGGGTCCCAACCAGAAATCCCAATCCAGTTCGGCGGGCGGGTCGGAGTCGGGCGGGGCGCCGAAACCGGGATACAAGCAATCGAAATCCCATACCCGGACCTCGCTGATTTCGCCCAACTGGCCGGACTGAACGATCTCGGCGGCCTCTTGATAGTGCGGCCAGCTCCGCTGTTGCGTTCCGATCTGCACGACGCGGTTGTACTTTTCCGCGGCGCGGACCGCCGCCCGGCCTTCTCCAATCGAAGTGCCCAGCGGTTTTTCGACGTAAACATCCTTGCCCGCCTGACAGGCGTGAACGGTGGGAAGAACGTGCCAATGATCGTTGGTGGCCACGATCACCGCGTCGATATCCTTGTTTTCCAGCATCTTGCGGTAATCGGAATAGGCTAGGATCGCGTCGCCGCCGAATTGCTTTCGGGCATCGGCCAAGCGCCCCGCGTGAACGTCGCAGACCGCCGCGATGCGAGCATCGGACAATCGCTGATGCGCGGAGGCGACCGCGCGACCTTCGCCGCCGCATCCGATCAGGCCAACGTTGACGGTCTCGTTCGCGCCCGCCGCCAGGGACTCCGCTCGGAGAATCGCTTGCGGACCAAACCAAGCCGCGGCAGTACCCGCAGCGGCGGTTTCCAGGAATCTGCGTCGCGTCGTTTTGCCCATCGTGCCTCTCCTGTAAAAAAAGATGTCGAACTGTCGTCCCAAGCGAAAACCGGCATCCGTCCCGCCCATTCGGCTTTGCCCGCCATCCCAGTTTTCACGAGCCTTCCGAGGAAGGCAAAGCTGAGCCGGGTCGGCAACAGACCGAATGTTGATAAAATTCGGCATGAATGCGTCGGCTGGACGGACGCTCCAAATTATTCCCAGCACAACCCCGAACGTCAAACCTTTTCCGCGTAGGACAAACCGATCCCGGACTGGCGGCGCATCTGACGGACCGACGGCTTAGCGGTACTTCCGCGATTCCGACGCCGACGCTTTGCCGCATCCTATCCGTCTTGCCGTCAGCCGTGTGAGTTTTCCCGGTTTGATCTCGCCCCCGCGAAACATGGGATGCCGCTAACGCCTTGTGACGGGGGAGGTTGCGTCTTAAGATGAGCAGAACGGGCGATCCGGCGGTGCTTGGCGGTCGCCGCCCCCGGACGATCGCGCCCGCGATGGTGTGGCCAAGGGGGATTTCCGCCTGAACCGAGGATCATGATTGAATGGACGTCGTTTTTGAAAGGGTTTTGCCGTGAAACAGCTAGGGATGTATTGGGCACTGTTGGGACTATTGGTTCTGCCCGCCTGGGCGGGGGGGGAAGAGGCGAAATCGGCCGGTCATCCGGACTCCTCGACCTGGGAGGACCTTTTCGCTCCCGACCTCTCCAACGCCACGTTCCCCAAGGGCGTTTGGACGTTTCAGGACGGCGTTCTCACCGCCTCCGAAGACCAGGCCATTTGGACGAAGAAAGAGTATGCCGATTTCGTGATCGACCTGGAGTTCAAGACGGAACACGAGACCAATAGCGGCGTCATCGTGTATTGCAGCGATCCGAATAATTGGATCCCGAATTCGGTGGAGATTCAGATCGCAGACGACTACGCCGAAAAGTGGGCGAACGCTCCGGCCAGTTGGCATTGCGGGGCGATTTTCGGGCACCTGGCGCCGAAGAAGTCGGCCGTCAAGAAGCCCGGCGAGTGGAATCGCATGACCGTCACCTGCCGCGGTCCGATCATCACGGTCGTTTTGAATGGCGAATTGGTCACCGAAATGGACATGCGGAAATGGACGTCGGCCAAGACCAATCCCGACGGTTCGGACATTCCGCCCTGGTTAAGCCGTCCCAAGGCGGAGTTGCCGCAAAAGGGCCTGATTGGATTGCAGGGCAAGCACGCCAACGCCCCGATCTTCTTCCGCAATATCAAGATCAAAGAGTTGTCGGATTCCGCCCAATAGGCCAATAGAAGGGTAGTCCGCAGCGCCGCGATTGCCGATTGGAGTGCGCCGCGATCTTCTCCCGTCTCCGAACCGCTCCGTCCTACAAGGATCGGTAGCCGATCTTGGACCGTCCTAGAGTAGCCGGAGGTACCGCCGTACAATGAAGTTGTGCGCCGTCGCTGGGCGGCGCCGGCGTGGTTCATGCGCCCGTTTCCCGTTCCCGCACATCGGCTCCCTTGGGTCGTCGCGAGTCGATGGCATTGTGTTCCATGAAGAGTTGACGAAATGATGAGTGACGAAGTTCACCCCGTGCCCGAGGATTCGGCCGACGCTCCGACCCGCTCCCCATCCGAACCGGAAACCGAGCGACCGGTTGCGACGCCGCCATCCGAGGAACGATCCGGCGATGAAGGCGCGTCGGCAGGCGAAGCGGGTCGGGAAATGGACGAACGACCGGCCAAGCGAAAAATCTTGATCGGTTCGCAGCGCGACCCCGCCGCATATCGCGCCGGACCGGGCATGCCTTTGACCCCGGGAAAACGCCGACCCTTGGGCGGGGCGGAGGCATCGGGCGAGGAAAAGGATCGGACGGCGAGAGAAACGAGCGCGGAACCGTCCCCGCCGCTTGGCAGCGAACCTCGCGCCGCCGTGGCGAGAGACGAGGATTCGCCGCGTCCCGTCGCGCATGGTATTGCGGCCGACGATTTGGACGAGGACGAGGTCGACGAAGAGCAGCAGCGGTTGAACGCCGAAATTGAGCGACTGAAGGCCGAGGTGCAAGAATCGGTCGGCGAATTTCAGCCGCTCGGCTCCCCCACGATTTCGCTCAAGCGGCAGGCCCTACCGCCCGACCTTCAGCGCGAACTGGAGGAAGCCCTGGGTGACGCCTCGCTCGATTCCCTCATCGACGAGACGGCGGAGAAGGTCAAGCTGGGACGGTTGGAAGCGGATTCCCGGCACCTGGGGAAAATCCTGGCCGTCCACCGCGAGAACGTCTTCGTGGAATTGGGTTCGCGCGAACAAGGCATTGTGCCCATGAAGTGGTTCCGCGAGCCTCCGGAGGTGGGCCAACCGGTTGAGGTCCGCGTGGTCCGGTACGTTCCGGAGGAAGGCTTGTACGAACTGACGTTGCCCGCCGCGGCAGCAGACGTGGGGGACTGGGCCGATCTGTCCCAGGGTATGCTGGTCGAGGCCAAGGTCACGGCGGCCAATTCCGGGGGCTTGGAGGTCCAGGTCAACCGTCTGCGGGGCTTCATTCCAATTAGTCAGATCGACCTCTTTCGCGTGGAAAAGCCCGAGGATTACGTCGGGCAGTCGTTCACCTGTCTAGTGATCGAGGTCAATCCACAGCGAAAGAACCTGGTCCTCAGTCGCCGCGCCGTCCTGGAACGGGAGCGCGAGCAAGCTCAGAAGGCCCTTTGGGACTCCCTCGCGCCGGGGCAGGTTCGCGACGGCGTAATCCGCAAACTGATGGATTTCGGCGCCTTCGTGGATATCGGCGGGGCGGAGGGTCTGCTCCACGTCAGCCAAATGGCCTGGGGGCGGGTCAAACACCCCAGCGAATTATTCCGCGAAGGGCAGAGCATCAAAGTGCGGATCGACAAGCTGGACCGCGACGCCCGCAAAATCAGCCTAGCCTACCGCGATCTCATGTACAATCCCTGGGACGAAGCCGACAAGAAGTACCTCCCCGGCAGCGTTTGGAAGGGTACCGTCACGCGGTTGATGGACTTCGGGGCGTTCGTCGAACTGGAACCGGGCGTGGAGGGGTTGGTCCACATCTCCGAACTTTCGCTCAAGCGGGTTAACCGCGTCAAAGATGTGGTCAACGAAGGCGATGCCGTGGATGTGATGGTGCTATCGTTCGAACCGGAGACCCGCCGCATCGGGTTGTCGATCAAGGCGCTTTTGCAAAAGCAGGAGGCGGAGGCGGCGGGCGCGGAAGCGACCGAGTCGGCCGAAGAGTCGCCCGCCGAAGCGGAACCGGCCAAGCCGGCCAAGAAACTCAAGCCGGTCGGCCCGTTGAAGGGCGGTCTGGGGCAATCCCCCGGCGGCGCAAAGTTCGGCCTGAAATGGTAGCGGCGACTCGACCCACGGTGATCGCGCACGGTGTGTTCGCCCGAATCGCCGCGACCGATCGACTCGGCGCTTTGCCGCCGTGCGTATCATTCCGTTAGGAACGGCGACGCCTCGCAGTTCCGCTGAGTCTCGCGATCTTTCATTTCGAATGGGTGCGCTATTCTCCATGAAAACCACATCGTCGATGGCCGACTCGGGGCCGCGCCCGGCGCTGCCGCGTTGGCTCAAACGCAACGTCCCCAAGGGTGACGCCGGGCGATTCACCGCGAAGTTGATCGACGAATTGTCGCTGGTCACGGTGTGCGAAGAGGCCAAGTGCCCGAATCGTATGGAGTGCTATGCGCACCGCACCGCCACGTTCATGATCTTGGGTGACGTGTGTACGCGGCGCTGCGGCTTTTGCAGCGTGGCCAAGGGAAAGACCCGCCCGGTCGATCCCACGGAACCGCGGCGCGTGGCGGAGGCCGCGCGGCGATTGGGTCTGCGGCACGTCGTCGTCACCTGCGTGACGCGGGACGATCTGCCGGACGGCGGCGCCGAACATTTCGTGCGGACGATCGCGGCGATTCGCCAACTTTGCGACGCCGCGGTGGAAGTCTTGCCTTCGGACTTCGCGGGCAACGGATCGGCGGTGGATCGCGTGGTGGATGCCGCCCCCGATGTTTACAACCACAACACCGAGACCGTGCCGCGGTTGTATCCTACGGTCCGCGGGCGGAAGGCCGACTACCGCTGGACGCTGGAGATGTTCCGCCGCATCAAACGCCGCAATCCGGCAGTCCGCACCAAGAGCGGCTTGATGCTGGGACTGGGCGAAACCCGGGGTGAACTCCTCGATACGTTCGCGGATCTGCTCGAGGCGGGCGTGGAAATGCTGACCCTGGGCCAGTATCTGCAACCTGCGCCCGAGAGTCTCCCCGTCGTCCGCTATCTCGACCCGCAGGAGTTCGACGAAATCGGTCGCGCGGCGCGAAAAATGGGATTCCACCGCGTGGCGAGCGGACCGTTCGTCCGTTCCAGTTATCACGCTCGGGACATGATGGTCCCCTTGGACGAGGTTGCTCCCGACGACGAGCACTCGACCGGCGCCGTTGTGACGGAATCGTGCGCGGGTGCCTCATCCGCCGCGCATCACGGATGAAGAGGGCGGAGGCGCGCGTCGCTCGTCGCGTCGCGGACGCCGATCGGATAGGTTCGTCGATAGGCCCGATGACGGAGGTTCGGACCGGATCATGTTGCTCTTTTTCTCGGCGGGCGAACCAAGCGGCGACCAGCATGCGTCGGAATTGCTTCGCGAGATGCGGACGCTGGACGACACGGTCCGCGCTGTGGGATTCGGGGGTCCCCGCCTCCGCGCCGCCGGTTGCGAACTGTTCGAAGACCTGACGCAACATGCCGTGATGTGGTTCCGCCGGGCGGGCGGGGCCTTGCCGTACTATCGCCGACTGTACCTTCAAGCGGAAACCTTTTTCCGCGAACAACGCCCCGATGCCGTGATTCTGATCGACTATCCGGGCTTCAATTGGTGGGTGGCCCACGCCGCCAAAAAGCACGGCGTTCCGGTCTTCTACTACGTTCCTCCGCAAATCTGGTCCTGGGCGCGTTGGCGTGTGGCAAAGATGCGGCGCCTGATCGACCACACCTTCGCGTGTTTGCCCTTCGAGGCCCGATGGTTTCAGGAGCATAGGTGTCCCACCACGTATGTCGGTCATCCCAGCTTCGACGAGTTGGCGCGTCACGCCTACGACGAGGCGTTCGTCCGCAAGGCGGCGGAGGGCGGACCGCTCTTGACCGTCTTGCCCGGTTCTCGGAACCAGGAAGTCGAGGCCAACGCGCAAGTCATGCATCGCTGCGTGGAGCGGGTCCGCCGAGCGGTGCCTGAGGTCCGCGTGGCGGTGGCGGCCTTTCGCGAAAGTCATGCGGCCCGATTCGTCGCCAAGGCGACCGGGGGAAATCCGCCCGCCGCGCAATTCGGCGATGGGATGGACGGCGTGGAAGCCCTGCCGGGTTGGCGGTTCTACGTCGGTCGAACGCCCGAATTGATCCGCGCGGCGACGAGCTGCCTGTCGGTCTCCGGTTCCGTGTCGCTGGAGCTTTTGTATCAGGAAAAGCCCGGCGTCATCGTGTACCAAATCAATCCGTTCGCGTTTTGGGTCCAAAATCGCTTTCGCAGGGTGAGGTATATTACGCTGGTGAATTTGCTGGCCGACGGCGGCTTGGATGACTCCGATTTGCGCTTGTACGATCCCCGTTCGCCGCGTGCCGATCGCGCCGTCTTTCCCGAGTACTTGACCTACCGGGATCGCAGCGAGGATATGGCGAAGCACTTGATCGAATGGTTGACGGAACCGCGGCGGCGCGAACAAGCGGTGCAGCGCTTGGCCGCGCTCAAACGCGAATTGGATTGGGAGGGGGCATCGAGTCGGGCCGCTCACGCCGTGTTGCAAGTGGTGGAACGACACCGGTCCGGCGAATCGCCGCCAACGCGCGAGGAGGGACCGCCCCGCTGCGGCGCCGCCCCGACCCGTTGAACCGCGATCGACCGGCGAACAGACCGACGGGCCGTGTCCGCTCCGCGCGGCCTGCGGCCGAAATGGAGGTGAAACATGCTCGGCGGGGGACAATCCGAAACGCCTTACGACCTATACTTCGCGATCTTCAACATTCCCGTCCGCGTGCACCCCTTCTTCTGGATCGCCATCGCGATCCTGGGTGCCGGCAATCGCGACCTCTTCGGCATCGTAAGCTGGGTGCTGGCCGCGTTCCTGGGCGTTCTGCTTCACGAACTGGGGCATGCGCTGACCATGCAATCGTTCGGATTCTATCCCAGCATTACCCTTTACGGATTGGGCGGTTACACCGAATTCGGCGTGATGCGCCGCCCCAACGCAGGCAGGCTCTCCCCCGCCGCGAAAATCCTGATTACGGCGGCGGGACCGTTCGCCGGTTTCGCGGTCGCCGCCGCCTTGACGGTGCTCTTCGGCGTTCTGCGGTTTAATCCCGTCGTTTACGTCGGTCCGCCCATTGGCGTGATGGTCTTTCTCCGCGAAGTCGTCATCAGTCCTTGGTTCACCGACTTTCTGAACGATTTGTTCTTCGTGCTGATTGCCTGGGGAGTCTTGAACCTGATTCCCGTCCTTCCCCTCGACGGCGGCCAGATCGCCCGGGAATTGCTGGGTTGGAACAATCCCGCCTTGGGCGCATACCGCGCGGCAGCCTTGTCCTTCGTGGTCGGCGGTGCTATGGCCGCCCTGTGCATATTCTCGAGCAATTGGTTCCTGGCCATCCTGTTCGGGTATCTGGCCTATATGAATTACGCGGGCCTCACGATGCGGTGGTAGCGCGAGCGCGTGCGGTCGAAGTGCCGCGGCGTCCACCAGCGCCGGCGAACGAAGCGGTCGAGCACCCGAAATTTGCTCGAAGACGCCTAATTCCAGGTGCGACTGTACCGATTGCGCAGCGTAGGCAAGGCGTAGCGCCAAAAAGCATCGGGCGTCGGCCGAGTTTCGTTCAAACCGCCGTTGGGCGTTGAAAACACCGTGTTATATTGAAGAAGAAGTTCGTCCTGCGTATCGCGGGCGGCATTGTAAAGAGATTGGTACCGCAGCCCGTTCGGCGAGTGATCGGACGGTACCGTCCGGTCCGGTGAAGCCGGGTTTCGGTTCGAGCTGCCGAGAGCGGTCTCGGCGACGGCGGATGTTGCGAGGCACTGCTTGCCCGACTCGCCGTCGAAAGTTGTGTCGGACGTTTTTACCACAGAAAGGGAGTCAGCCGTGTCGAATCCACTCGATTTCCCCGAAGAAAAGGACCAGGTAACCGCCGCCGCTGAAAAGCAAGAGTCCGGCGAACAGCAGGCCGGCGAAGTCCAGCGGCAACAGCAGCAGCCCGCCGCGCAACGCGTCGCGCTGCAAATCGATGACACCAAAGTCAACGCCCTCTACGCGAACTTCTGCCGCGTGACGGGTACGCCGGAAGAGCTGATCATCGACTTCGGACTCAACCCGCAACCGATCGGCGTCCCCACCCAACCGATCGTCATCAACCAGCGGATCGTGATGAACTTCTACACCGCCAAGCGGATGCTGCACGCCTTGCAATTGACGCTTCAGCGGCACGAGGCGACCTTCGGCGTGCTGGAGACGGACATCCAGAAGCGCGTTCGGGCCATGCCCAACCAACCGCGCCCGCAGGGTTGATCACCGCTTGAGAACTGCGGCGACCGCAGGTCCGGCATGGAAGCGACGCGACTCCGACCGGAGACGCGAGCATGCGGATCGCCCACCGTCATTGAAAACGCGAAATAAAGGCCGGGCCGAGGAGATTCACGAAATCCCCTCGGCCTCCATTATTGGATTCTACGAGAGAAAACGTCTCGAGGCTCCGCAGTGCCCTGCGGCATCGCGAGGTCGCGGCGGAATAGCCCCAGACCGCCCGGGCGTCGCGGATCACGGACGGTGGGCGAGAATCACCGAGTTCATGGCCTCCGAGCGGAGGCGGAGGAAGGGTTCTCGAAAGCCCGCCGCTTCCAAGTCCTCTTGGTATTCCTCGAGCGTGTAGGTGTTGCCCTTGGGCGTATTGGCCAGCATATTCACGGCGAACAGCGCCCCTTCGAAGGGAGCGGTTCGGGAAGGCTCGAGGACCACATCGCGAATGGCGATTCTTCCGCCGGGGACCAGGGCCTCGAATACCTTGCGGAACAAGGCCCGATTCTGCTCCCGCGAATTCTGATGCGCGATGGCCGAGACCCAAGCGAAGTCGGCCCCGCCGGGCAGAGGATCCGCGTAGAAGTCCCCCGTCACGAAGCGAATGCGGTCGCTGAAACCGTTCTGCCGCGCCAATCGTTGCGCTTGTGCCGCCGCGTGGGGAAGATCAAAGTAGATTGCCTGAGCGTTGGGCAGAGCCCGAAGAAAGGCGAAGGTCCACGTACCCGGTCCGCCGCCCACGTCCAGCAGCGTTTGAAACTCCAGCGGCTGCAAATCGGCGACTAGGCCGTCCGCGACGTCCCGCGAGACGCTTTCCATGGCCAAAATGAAGTCTGCCAAGTCGGCGGCGGGGCCTCGAATGCCGGAAGGTTTCGGCGCCGGGACGCCCGACTTCACCGTCCATGCCAATTGCACCCAAGCGCGCATCACGTTCATGCGGTGGCGGATCATGGGTGCGACGGTGGCGGGCGAGTGATCGGACAGGCATTCGCGGATTCCGTCCGTGACGCTGTAGCGATTGCCGTTCTTCTTGAGGACTTGAATCGCGGCCAAGGCGTCCAGCAGAATCGTTAGCGCCCGCAGATCGGTTTCCGTGCGTTGCGCCAGTTCGGCGGCGGTGTCGCCTTGCGGCGAAAGGGCGTCGAAAATGCCCAATTCGGTCGCCGCCCCCAGGATGCAAGCTTGACGAAAACCGTCGCTCAAGCCCATAAGCCACGTCTTGGTTTCCGCGACATCATGCACGATTATGTTCTCCTGCCAACAAGTTTTCGAGAGAATGCTTCCTCGGTAAAGGCCAAGCGGGGCATCGCTTATCCGGCGACCACGGCATTGCGTCGCCGAGACGTGCCCGAAAACGGCGGGGAGTTGCGAATATCAAGGTGGGAAATCAAGCCCCGGCAGCATCGGCGGTCGGCAGTGCCGACGCCGATTCCTGCTCGAACGACTGCGTTTTCTGCCGCGCAGCGTCCTGAATCCTGCGGATCATGGCCGTCAGACCGTTCCGCCGGTTATAGCTGAGATGCTTTTCCAATTGCAAACGCTGGAAGAGGCACCGAATATCGCAGGACAAGACCTCTTCCGGCGTCCGCCCGTTGTAGATACGCAATACGATGGCGAGCAGCCCTTTTACCATCGGCGAGTCGCTGTCGGCCAGCACATGAAGCCGAGGCGGATCGTCGTCGCTCCAAGAGAACGCCATCCAGACCGTGCTCAAGCAACCGTGCACGCGGTGCTCATCGTCTTTGAACTCGTCCGGCAGCGGTTCGAGGGTGTCGCCCAACTCCACCAAGATTTGATACCGCTCCTCCCACTCTTCCACTCCGGCAAATTCCGCCTCGACCGCCTGCATGGCGCGGTCCAGTTCGCACGAGGCTTCCGTCGCACAGCACCAGTTATCGTGGGCCTGGGGAGATGTCGATTGGTTGAGCATGGTCAAGGTAAGGCAGATTCGGTCGCGTTCACGATGGTCGGATGCGGAACAACTGCTATTTCCGAAAACTTATCTACGAAAAAAAGGCGTGCTCCGTTCGGGTAAGATCCCGCCGAGGCCGGTTCGGATGTGAACCCAACGAAGACGGCTGAGCCTAAATGTTCAAAATGCGGCTTACGCAGGCCTGTTTTATTTCGGCCCAAACCCTCCTTGGATTGTATCCTACCCGACGGTAGGGGACAACACGCTATTTTCAACTTTTTCAATTGTGTTTATTCATCGCCACGCCGCGCCCCGACGGCGCAGCAATCCAAATGCCCCCTGGAGCCACCAGTGTAAGCTGGTGGTGAGCACCGTCGTAAGCTGATGGTGAATTCCGGCATTAGCTAATAGTGAATTCCGGCGCAAACACCGCAGAATTCGGAAACTCCACAGTTGACAACCTGCGAGAATTAGACAGACTTACTTGGGGGACAGGAACCGCAAAACCGGCTTCCTGCGCGGTCCGCTTTACCCCACCGAACGGGGCGGCACCGCGAGGCACCTGTACCGCCGCACGATTACCGCAGTCGCGGGGCGAGGCCTTTGCCGGGCCGAACCGGGTTGCGTGCCGCATTCGGCCGACACTTTGGGGACGCGTACCATGAACCAGACGAAGAACGATGAGCAGATTTTCGCCCTGTTTCGCCAGGAGCTTTCCACGGCGATCGTCGGCGAGGTCTTGGATCAATTTGGGCTGGGGGCGCAGTTTCTCCCCAATGCCATTCGTCCGTTGGATCCGCGAATGACGATCATCGGCCGAGCCATGCCCGTTTTGTTCGCCGATTGCTTCGAGACCTTCTCCCCCAGCGGGTTGAACCCCGTCTTTGCCAAGCCCTTCGGCTTGATGTTGGAGGCCCTGGATGATCTTCGACCGGGCGAGATCTTTTTGGCCACCGGCGGGCGAAATCACTTGGCGATGTGGAGCGAATTGATGACGCTTCGGGCACAGCGGTTGCACGCCGCAGGGGCCTTGGTGGATGGTTGCGTCCGCGATACCGCCGCCCTGCTCCGGATGAATTTTCCCGTCTTCTGCCGCGGTTCGTTCGCGCAAGACCAACGCATCCGCGGAAAAGTCGTCGACTTCCGAGCTACGGTCGAGATCGGCACGGTCCGAGTCCGCCCCGGCGATCTTGTTTTCGGGGACTACGAAGGTGTCTGCCTCATCCCGCAAGGAGCCGAGGAGGAAGTCGCCAACGCCGCACTGGAAAGGACGAAAAAACGCTCGGAGGTCCGCCGGGAATTGGAGTTGGGCACGTCGGCGGTCGAGATTTTCGCCAGGCACAATATGATTTGACGCCGTTCGGTCAGGCTGCCGTCAGCCCTTGCGAGTGACTATCCGTCCGACTCGCCGCTGGGGGGGCCGACGACGAAATCGCACGACAGAGTATAATGCAACAAGTTGGGCGACGTTGGGCAGAGAAAATCCATCCATGAGAGGGGTTTTCAAGACCGGACCGGCCCAACCTTGGGTTGGTGGATGCAGGCTCGCACGCGATCGCCGGGAATTTGGGTCATTTTTGATAGAGGTTCCATCGTTCATGCCGCTTTACGAGATTGAGACCGAGTGCCATATCCTGATCACTTGGGCGGAGAGCGAAGAGTCCGCCCGGGAAGTGGTGCAGGCCAGCTATCCCCGCGAAAAGCTCCTCCGCTTGGCCAAGCGGCCGCGCAATACCTGGGTCATTTCCAAGGCTGCCCTAGGACTGGGTCTGGGTGAGAGGACGGACCCCTGCAACGTCGCCCGAGATTGCTTGGCCCGCGCTGCCGGCGACAAGATTCACGCCATTCGGTTGTACATGCAGGAGACGGGCGTGGACCTGGAACGGGCGAAAAAGGTCATCGAGTCCAACATGGTGATGGGCTGGTGAGCGTGCCCGGCTTTCGCCGTCAACACCGCCCCATGCCGCCGTGCCTCGGCGTAAATTCCGCTTGACGACGTTTGCGTCCGGCGATATTCCGCCCCCCTCCTCGATCGCGTAGTATTCCCGGCGTATTGTTCCCTTCCCTCGGGCGAAGCGTTCACGAACGGCTTTCCGAATTCCGTCCCCGCGGTTGCATCGTTTTGCCAAGGCGACTTTTTATGTTTTGGCCGCGCGTTCTCCCCATCTTGCTGCTGATCGGCTCGAACATCTTCATGACGTACGCTTGGTACGGTCACCTCAAGGACCTCAAGCATGCCCCAATCTTCGTGGCGATTCTTGCCAGTTGGGGAATCGCCTTCTTCGAGTACTGCTTGCAGGTGCCCGCGAACCGAATCGGCAGCGGCGTCTATTCGCTCTACCAACTCAAGGTGATGCAGGAGATCATCACCATGGGCGTCTTCGCGGTCTTCGCCACCATGTACATGCGGCAGAGTTTCAGTTGGGATTTCGTGGCGGCGGGTATTTCATTGACGGCGGCGGCCTTCTTCATGTTCCGCGGCTTGAGCGGGGGATGAAACGGCACGCGACTTGGCCCGTATTCGCCGCCGACGCTTCTCGCCGGGGTGCTCACCATCGCGTGGCAGTGAGCGTGAACACGGCGAGGGCATTTACGAACCGGCGGTGTTCGCCTTAGCCTCGCGCATGATTCGGCGGTCGAGGCATATCCGCACACCCGGCGCTCAAGGCACCGGAAACGGCAGACCGCGGCAAGTATTCACGGCTTCGTAGAGGGCCAGCAAGTTTTCGACGGGTACGCCGGCCTGCACGTTGTGGACGGTGTTGAATACGAAGCCGCCGCCGGGCGAAAACGTGCGAATGCGCTCGCGGACCTCCCAGCGAACATCGTCGGGCGAACCGAACGGCAGCGTCTTTTGGGTGTCCACGCCGCCGCCCCAGAACGTCAGTTTGTCGCCGTACTTGCGTTTGAGGATGGCGGCGTCCATGCCCGCGGCAGAGCACTGCACGGGGTTCAAAATGTCGAAGCCCGCCTCCACGAAATCCTCTAAGAACGCCGTCACCGACCCGCACGAATGGATGAACGTCTTCCACGGCGTGTTCTCGTGAATCCAGTTGTTGACCCTTTGGTGAAAGGGCTTGTACAGTCGGCGATAACTGGCCGGGCTGATGAAGGGACCTTGCTGCTGTCCGAAGTCCGTC
The DNA here is from genome assembly GCF_054657335.1 of Thermopirellula anaerolimosa. Classification (NCBI taxonomy): domain Bacteria; kingdom Pseudomonadati; phylum Planctomycetota; class Planctomycetia; order Pirellulales; family Thermoguttaceae; genus Thermopirellula; species Thermopirellula anaerolimosa. Next base: position 3,005,332 of record NZ_BAAHYX010000006.1, on the reverse strand, counting down.
CCCGTGACGAACACCGCATCCACGCGGTCGCCCACCGCTTCGTAAATGCGCCGGAGGTTGGCGACGCCGATCTCGCATTGTCGCTCGAAGACGGCATAAACGTAATCGAATCGCGAGGCCGTGCTCATATACCACTCGGCGACGTCGCGGATGCCCTTGGGGTGCTTGAGAAAAGGAGCGGGCACCAGGGCGATGTCACCGAAGGCCGTTCCGCCGAAATTGGCCAGGACCGCCTTGTCGGTATCCCGCCGCAATCGCTCCGCCTCGCACGCCAACCATTGCAATTCGTCGTCTTCGATGGGCGTGAATTCCTGCAAGTTATCTTCGGGATCCAGACGCTCGTCGTCGATCGGATCTTGGCGGATAATCGTGTCGAAATAAAAGCCGTTCTTCGGCATGCGACCGCTGGGCGGAGCGGAGCGGTCGCCCTCGGGATACATCAAGATGTCGCCGTTGGGCTCCGGTTCGGTGTTGAAGTCGCCTGGCACCAAAACCGGCGTACCGTCCCACAATTGCCACGGCTTCCAATCCTTGTTTTCGAAGCCGAACATGTTCTTGCGGCGACCGAGCGGGACGACGTCCACGCCCAGGGCGTGAATCAGTCGGTCGTCGATTTCTCCCAGCATTTGGTACGGTTCGACGACCTTGACGGGCGTGCCGGGCGGGTCCAGCTCGAGGGCCTGGCGGAGAAGATAAACGCTGCTGACGTGCATCCCCGTGACTGCGCTGCCTCCCAAATCCAAGGGCAGGTAATCCGGTTCTTCGTGCCGCAGCGCGGCCTGTACCCGCTCACGTGAAGACATCGCCATCGATCACCCCCTCCGAGCGTTCATCGTTCGATCAAAGTTTCGAGCAAACCGATACGCCGCCCGTACGCGTCTGAGCATGTCTGACGCCGGCAATGGGACCCCTCGTCCCTCATTAGGACCATATTGTAGGCCGCTCAACATGACACCCGCAACGCATCGGCGGTTTGCGTCACGAAGCGGTTTTTTCGCGTTTGGCGGCAGACACAGGCCGCGAACCAATTGCGGGCCGACCGTCGATCAGTCGAAAAGCGTGGGCTGATCCTCACCGGGCGCGGCGACGGGTGACAATCCCAAGTGCTCGAAGGCCTTGGCGGTCATCCGTCGTCCCCGCGGCGTGCGGACGATCAATTCCGAGCGGAGGAGAAAAGGCTCCACTTCATCGACCAGGGTGTCGGCGGGGATGTTCATGGTGTGGGCCAGGGCCTCGACCCCCACCGGTCCCCCACCGAAGACCCGCGCCATGGTCTCCAAGTAGCGACGGTCCTGCCGATCCAGGCCCAAATGGTCGACCTTTTGCATGGCCAGGGCGTCCTCGGCCACCTTCTTCGAGACCCGACCCGACGCCTTGGCCGTGGCGAAATCGCGAATCCAGCGGAGGCGGTTGTTGGCGATGCGGGGCGTGCCGCGACTCCGTGCGGCGATCAATTCGGCGGCATCGTCCGCGATCTCGATGCGGAGCTTGACCGCGTTGCGGCGGACGATCTCGGCCAGTTCCGTGACGGTGTAGAATTCCAAGTGTTCCCGCATGTGGAAACGGTCCCGCAGGGGGGCCGAAATCAAGCCCGTCCGCGTCGTAGCCCCGATCAACGTGAAAGGCTTGAGCCGCAGGTTCAGTGTCCGTGCGTTGACACCCTCCCCCAAGGTGATGTCAATGCGAAAGTCCTCCATGGCGGGATAGAGGAATTCCTCCACCGACTTGTGCATGCGATGGATCTCGTCGACGAAGAGCACGGAACGCTCCTCGGCATTGGTGAGATACGGTATCAGGTCCTTGGGGGCCTTAAGGGTGGCGCCGCTGGCGATTTGGACGGGCACGCCGAGGTGCCGAGGGATGCACATGGCGAAGGTGGTCTTCCCCAACCCCGGCGGACCGTCGAACAAGATGTGCCCCAAGGGTTCCCGACGGACCAGCGCGGCGTCGATGGCGATCTTGAGCCGCGCGTAGACCTCCCGCTGTCCGACCATCTCTTCCATCCGCTGTGGGCGGAGGTCGTGATCGTCGTCCGGGGCGGAGACAGGCGGTCTAAGGAGGGGTTCACGTGTCATGATGGCGGAAATACGGCGGTGCCGGGGAATACCGGACTGGGAATTGTCCGACGATTCGCCACGCGACCGATCCAAATTCGGGTGCCGAGGACGCACCGGGACGTCATGGTTTTCCCAGTCCGCGGCGATTTTCGTTATCGGTAGTATATCCGAACGGTGGGATGGAGCGAAGGCGGAAAGCCGCAGCGATGACGCCGGCGGTCCGCGCTCCGTCGCGCGGTCGCACCATCGGCTCACGCCGGTGCCGCGTGAGAGCCGATGGGGAGCGAAAACGCGTTGCGTAACGCGTCAGCGCGAGCCTCGGGCGTCAGCCCGAGGTGGAGACGCCGGACAACGTGCAACGTAGAAAACGCGTTCGCAGTTCTTCCACCGCCGGCTTACGCCGGCGGCTCATGCTTACGATACAACAAAACACTTCGTCAGGTCACGCCGCCGGTTCGGAGATCGTTCTTTCAACGCACGATGCCGGCGCCGCAACATGGTAGACGGTCGGGCGGGACCGATTCCAGGATTGACTCCGCACCGGTAGCCGGTATAAATAGTAATGGTTGCCGAGGAAACGAGTTCCATCGGCGAACGACGAATTCAATCTCGCGTAACGATTTCCGATCGGCTCGGCACTCCTCACCACGGCATCCCTCATCTTCGGCCGCGCCGTCCGGATCGGAAATTGCGAATTGGGGCGCATAGCAAGGATGACAATGATGGTGGTCGAGGTTCAAGAGTTTGCTCCGGACACGGTGATGCGCCTGCGCCGGGCATTGGCCGAAAGTCCGGTGTACGAGCTTCGCGACGTGACGGCCTCCATCGAGGACGGAAAAGTCGTCCTGTGCGGCACGGTCTCCAGTTTTTATCACAAGCAACTGGCACAAGAGGCGGTTCGAGCGATTGCGGGACCGGGAGCGTACGACATCGACAATCGCATTACGGTCCGCAGTCTCGAAGCGACCGCCGCGGTCTCGGCGGATTAGTCGCACCCCAGCATGGAGGGAGTGCGTTTCGATTGCGGGGAGGTGAAGGACGGGAGGAACGGATTTCTCTCCAAGCCGGAGGGCGGCGAACGAAGGATCCCGAAGTGCCGCCCAGGGAGGGAGCCATGGCTTTCTTGCCGTACGACCAGGATGTCGTGATCCAGTTGCGAGGCGTGCGGGAATTTCCCCTCGCCCCGGTCGCCGCCGAAGTCGATCGTTTGGCGGCCAAGATCGAACGGGCCATCGACGAGGCCACCGCGGGCGGTATTCAGGACCTCCAAGTTGTGGTGCTGCCCGACGGCGTCGTCCTCACCGGACGCTGCCCGACTTATCACCTTAAGCAAAAGGCCCAACATGCCGCTTTGAAATTCGTCTCCGGCAACCTGGAGAACGAAATCGAGGTCGCTTGGCGGCGTTGAGCCGATCCGGCGGTTAGGAAACGCCGATGCGACGCGAGAGGGTTACCTCTCGTCGAAGGCCGGGCGCATACCCCGGGAGCACCGATCGAGCGATGCCGAGCGCGGGGGAACATCCGTCCCCCTCGGCACAGGGCCGAAAGATGGGGTTCAGGCCGCGACGGCCCTTTCCTCCAAGACGGCGGCCACGCGGGACTTGAATTCGTCCATCTCCGATTCCAGTTCGAAGCCCACGATCATCACGTCCACACAACCGGAGCCCATCACAAAGCGCAGGGCCTTCTCCCGCAATTCGGGGTCTTTGCTAAAGGCCCCTTCGCCCACGACCTTCATGGCGATGACGCCCTTGCCTGCGTCGTGAATTCGCTTTAGAACGGGCTGCACCACTTCCGGGCGATCGTCCATTTTGGTGCCCAGGTGATTGAACCGACTGTGCACCACCTCGACCCAATCGGATTCGGCGGCGGCCTCCAAGGCGGCGACGGAATGGCACGAGACCCCGTGCGCGCGAATCAGCCCCTTCTCCTTCAGTTCCTCCAACTGATCCATCTGCCGCCGCATGGTGGAGGTCCAGTCTCGGGCGGTCATGCAGTGGATTTGTACCAGGTCGATGTAGTCCGTGCCCAATTCCTTCAGGAATCGCCGCACCGCGTCGCCGGCGTCCTGCCGCTCCGTTTCGGGAAGTCCGCTTGGGTGGAACCAGACCTTCGAAACCAGGGCGTAGCTGTCGCGGGGTTTATCGCGGAGGACCTTGCCCACGTACCCGTGGCTGCCGTAGAGATCCGCGTTGTCGAAGAGGCGGATGCCGCAGTCGTAGGCATAGCGAACGATCCGTTCGGCGTGATCCATTCCGCGGCGGGTGAGATTCGATTCGCGGTTGTAGGATTTCACGCCGAAGCCGATCCCGATTCGGGGCACCGTGAGCGACTTTCCCAGCGACACCCAGGCCGTGGGATCCCGGGAAACCGGGGCTTCGACGACGTCGGCCCTGCTGGTCGCGATGCCGCCGCCCAGCAGGACGCCCGCCGAACCGGCCATCGCCTCGTTCAAGAACTCACGTCGATCGACACGCATCGCATTTGGCTCCATGTTGGGGTCTCTTTCTCTTGCTTCCACCCAGTGCAACCGCCGGTTTACCGTTGCCATCCCAACCTCGGGAGAATCACCCGAGGCACAGCAACCGGGCATCGCGTAAGGTTGCGCGGGCCTTGCCGACGGTTCTTGCCGTATTGTATACGTGCCGCTCGGAGAGGCCACCCGTGGGCGTCCTCGGCTTGGCTTGCCCCCACCGCCGGCTTACGCCGGCGGCTCATGTCTGCGCCGTCAAAACGTGTTCCACAGGACACCGCCGGACCTCACCGGTAACTCTTGGAACGGACGCGGCGCGCAAGCGTGATGCACAACGCGGCAGCGCGAGCCTCGGGCGGCAGCCCGAGGTGGAGCCGCCGGCTCACGCGCAACGGGGCGGACCTCGAACCGCTTACCGCGAAGCCTGCGTCACCGGTACGCCGCGGATGGTGTCGTCGTCCTTGTACAGCGTCTTCAACCGCAGCAACTCGGCCTTCAGTTCCGCCGTGATCTGGGCGTAAGCCGGATCGCCGTACACATTCCGCAACTCATGCGGATCCTCAGCCAGATCGTACAATTCCCACTCGTTGATTTCGTGGAAATAGATCAGCTTGTAGCGATCGGTCCGCACGCCGTAGTGTTTGTGGACCATGTGCGGTCCGGGATATTCGTAGTAGCGATAGTACATGGACTTTCGCCAATCGGGGACGTCCCGGCCTTCCAGCAGCGGTTTCAGGCTTCGACCTTGCATGTCGTCGGGGACGGGGACGCCCGCGATGTCGAGGAACGTTTCGGCGAAGTCGAGGTTCATGACCAGCTTTTCGCACACGCTGCCGGGATAGACGTGTCCGGGCCAACGCACCAACAGCGGCGTGCGGAACGACTCTTCGTACATGAAACGCTTGTCGAACCAACCGTGCTCGCCCAGATAGAACCCTTGATCGGAGGTGTAGATCACGACGGTATTCTTGGCCAATCCGGACTCGTCGAGGTAGTCGAGCACGCGACCGACGTTGCGATCCACGCCCGCCACGCAGCGCAGGTAGTCCTTCAGATAACGCTGGTATTTCCATCGCACCAATTCGTCGCCCTGGAGATTCGCCTCCTCGAAGGCCTTGTTTTCATCGGCGTAGGCGTTGTAAAAGCGTTCGGCCTGCTCTGGGGTGAACTTCTCGTTTTGCCGCACGAGTTTGAGGTCGTGGGGGGTGAGGTGCTTGGCGACGGTCATTTCCTGCTCATGGGCGGCGCGGCCGCGCGTCGCGTAGTCGTCGAACAAGGTGGGCGGTTCGGGAATCGTGACGTCCTTGAACAGGTCCAGTTCTTGCGGACCGGGGCACCAATTCCGATGCGGGGCCTTGTGGTGATACATCAAGAAGAACGGCCGACTCTTATCGCGTCCGTTCTTCAAGAACTCGAGCGCCAAATCGGTGATGATGTCCGTCGTGTAACCCTCATGCTCCACGCGGCCTTGCGGCGTCTTCATGGGCGGGTTGTAGTAGGGCCCTTGCCCGAACAAGACCTCCCAGTGATCAAAGCCGGTGGGATCGGTCTCCAGGTGCCACTTGCCGATGATCGCCGTTTGATAACCGGCCCGCTGCAACAACTTCGCCACCGTCTGCTGGCTGCCGTCGAAGCGGTCGCCGTTACGGGTGAACCCGTTGAGATGGCTGTATTTGCCGGTCAAAACCACGGCCCGGCACGGTCCGCAAATGGAGTTCGTCACGAAACAGTTCCGAAAGAGCATCCCCTCGCGCGCCAGGCGGTCGATATTGGGGGTCTGATTCAGCCCGTGCCCGTATGCGCTGACAGCCTGATAAGCGTGATCGTCCGACATGATGTAGAGGATATTGGGCCGAGAGTCGGACGCGGATTCCGCCCGCACGGTCCCTCCCAGCCACAGCATTCCCAGCAGCGAGGCCGATGCGGCCCAAAACACGGACTTGAAACCAAACATCATTCCAGCCTCCCATAAAAGTGAAGGAAAAAGGCTCCGCCGAGGCAGCGCCGGAAGTCACCGACGATATTTCCGGCGGCACGACAACGCCGCAAGCCTCAACCCGTACTCGGATCGGTCTTGAAAGATCGATCCGCCTTTGTTTCCCGCAGTCCGCCGCTCCGGGCGGGGCGAACGATTACCGGTCGGATGCATTCAGTTTACTCTACCGAGGACGCGATTGCTGGTGCACGGTGCTCCGCGTTGGACGTAGGTCACGCGAACGCCGTCTCCGCCGTTGTTGGCGATGTCGATCCCGAAACGCGCCCCGCGATCTCGCAGTTCCGCCTGCATCTCCCAAACAATTCCGTTTCGGCGGTCCCGAACGGTAAAGGTCATGACGGGCGGGGAGTTGTTGACGGCGTTGATGCACTCATCGCGGGTGGAAATCGGTCGCCCGTTGATAGTGAGAATCACGTCGCCCGGTTCCAAGCTGAGTCGACTGGGCACGCGTCCGCCGCCGTCATCCGGTTCGGGGTACGACCACGCCACGGGCACCAAGCGATCCTGGTTGCCGAACCTCCGTTGGAAATCCAAATTTGAACTCTTCGTCTGTTGAAACTTGTCGTTCAACGCTCGATCCATTGCCGCGTCCACGGCACGCCAGGTGGGTCGCGCCCGAGGATTCGAGCGGATGTACTCGAACAAGCACTGGAAGAACCAGGCCCCGTCGCGATTGGAAAAGGCGTATTGGCCCGGGTAGGCCCCGTTCATGTGCAGCAAGCCGCGATGCTCGAAAAAGAGTCGCTTCATGATGGGCGCGATCCCGTCTTGTTCCACGTCCCAATATTCCATCGCGGGTTCCCCCTCGGGTCTGCTGAAGGCGAACGCCGAAACGGACGTGTTGCAACTCGATGTCAGAATCAATCGTAGGTGACAGGGCTTGGCGTCGACTTCCTCTTGCAGGTCGGCGCTCCAGAGTCGTCCTCCGTCGGGCATCGACAGAAAGTGATGCTCGCGGCTGAACAGGCTCCAGCGATCGCGACCGCCGTGACCGTCGAAGATAAAGACGAACGTATCCTCCGGATTGACGCGCGTGTTTCGAATGGTTCGCAGAATGGAATCCGCGTTGTAACTGTCCCGCTCGCTGTGCAGCACACGAATTTCGTACAGGTTGGCGGGCACGAGATACTCGAAGAGACCTTGTACGGCCTGGATCGTGGCATACCGCCCGTACTCACCCTCGGCGTCGTCCGTCGTGTTTGAGACGACCAAGACGCGAATCTTTTGGGCCGCGGCGCTTTGCGCCAGAAAAAGCCCCAGCAGCAGGGCGATCCAAAGCGTTCGAATCGAGCGACTCATGGCATCCTCCGACTGCACCCCCGTCATGGAACCGTGGAAGAACCAACGCGGATGCCCAAAGCGGCAACCGCGCTACGACTCGCTCTTTGGTGAATCGGCGACCCTTGCGTGTCCCCCGATAACCATGTGCGCCCGTCGCCGGCGGATCGTCGCGGACATCATTCGCCCTTGTGGATGCCCGGCGGAACGGGCGGCAAATCGGCGGTCAACTTGGCGGGAGTCGTCCGTCCCGCCTCGTTGGGATCGAAATCCTGGAAACCCAAGGTAAACGCCGGAGAGTCCGGCTGCAACCGCCAATCGCCCGCCGCCGGATTACGGAACTTGGGATCGGCGATCACGGAATGCAAATCCTGCTGCCGTTGCTCGCGCCACTGCTCCAGCGTCAAGTTGCCGGGAAAGACCACCGGTTTGCCCGCATGCCAATACAGATTGTAATCCATGCGGAAGTTGTTGTCCTTCCAATTGCTTCCCAGCAGCGGACTGTCGTTTTCCCAAAAGACGACGTTGCGTTCGAAGAAGAAGGAAATGTGCTCCTCGGTTCGAGTCCGCTGAATCTGATGCTCGAACGAATTGACCAGAATATTGTTGTGGATGCGGTTTTCGCGACCGTAGTGCTGGTGAAAACTGCCCGTCTTAGTGTCATAAACGAGGTTGTAGGCCATTTCAATGTTTGTGGAGCCTTCGTCGGTGTAGAGTCCCCATCCGCCGTAGGAGAAGGCGTAGACGTCGTGGATTTTGTTGTGGTTGACGGTGGTGCCGGGGGAGACGCCCAAAGTGTAGACGCCGCCCATATCGGAAAGGAGGCGCTGCCCGATGTTGTAGATGTGGTTGTAGTCCACGCGGTTGTGATGGGCTTTGCTCTCGGCGTAGCCCCAAGTCCAACCGACCGACACGCCCGTGTAATAGAAATCGTAGATGTCGTTGTGCTCGACGACGTTGAACGGCGAATGGCCGATCCAGACGCCGACGGAGGCGGGATGCAATCGACCGCCGTGGGCGATCGTACAGTTGCGGACCGTGATGTGCGAGGTGGCGGCGTCTTCGCCGGTGGGAACGCGACTGGCGTCGCTCCAACTCCCCGCGCCGGCGTGGCCGATCTTGACGCCGCCGCCGCCCAAATCGGCCAATTCGCAGTTTTCCACCCGGCAGTCACGGCAGCCTTCGCCGAATGCTGCCGCGTAGCCCCCGGTGTGAAAGACCGCGCAACCGTCGAACACGATGTTTCGGGCCGAGAACAGCGTGACGGCGGCGTTCAGGCCGATATCCGCCTGGGGAAAGGCCTGACCTTTGTCGGGACAGGTCCAGTTGGTATGGGCCAAGACTAGACCGCGAAAATGGATGTGCTGCGTCCATTGCCGGGTATCGCCGCGTCCTACCACCGCCGCCAACGTTTCCACCCGGGGGGCGATGACCTGCGCGGACTCGGGCGTCTCGCCCGGTTTCGGCCGGTAGATCAACTCGCCCGACTTGCGGTCGAGGTAGAATTCGCCGGGAGAGAGCGCCTCCTTAACGTTCACGGCGAACCACCGGTGACCGGTCGGCATGCTCGCCCAACCCGTGTTGAAGCCCGTTCCCCAACGAAACAGCACGGTGTGCTCGACCGGGTCGATGGACGCGATCCGCAATCGCGAGGCCGACCATTGATGGAATACGATGACTTCGACGTCTTCAAGATTGTGCCATTGGGGATTCAACTCCTCGCCGGAGAAGCGGAATCGATCGTGCCCGCGACCGGCATCCTCCGTGGAGGGCGGTAGTTGCTCGGCCACCTGGTAAAAGCCCGTCTTCGGCAATCGAGGGCGAAATCGCCGCTGTCCGTTGACGAAGAGTTGAGCGAAGTTCCAATCGCCGTTTTTCACCTCTTCCAAGGTGATGTGCCAGCTTCCTTGGGCGTCCACTTGCCAACCGGTGATGATGCGACCGCCCGACAGGATCGGCGTTTCCTCTCCGTAGGCCTGATAGACGACCGGTGCGTTCTCGCTGCCGGAATCCTCGGGACCGAACACCAGCGTCTCGTTTAGAAAATAGAGTCCCCCGCGGAGGGCGACGGTGATCGCAGCGTCGGGCTGCCGCTTCTTCAATTCCCGCACCGCTTGCTGAGCGCGAGCGACGGTGGCGAACGGGCCGTCCGTTCGGTCGGCGTTGGGGGTCGCCAATTTGCCGGACCAGGCATCGTTGCCGTCGGTCGCCACAAAGAAATCGTGGGCCGAGACGTTCGATCGAGCGGTCCAGCCCAATACGGCGGCGATGAAGAGAACAAGGATTTGTCGCTTCAGCATGGTTCACCTCGCAATAGGTAGCTTCCAACAAAGGGTGGGACGCGGCGGCATGATGCTTTTGCCGCAGTCGGCAAGATTCGGTTCTCGAATGCCCGGCGGACCATTGCGCGGACCATTGTAATGCCCGCCATCTCCGAATACCAGCGCCGCAAACCGGCCGTGTTATACGCGAAAAGAAATGCCCCCTTGCGGCGTGAATGGAAATGTCCCCATCAATCTTTGGAAAGGTCTGGAGTGCGGCAGCGAAGCTGCCGCTTTCAAAAGCGGCGGCAAGCCGCCGCACTCCTTAGTCACCGCAGCGCGTGTTATCATGCCCGTCACACGTGCCTAAACGTGCCGGGGATAAAAGTTCAGCCCCGGGGAGGGGACCCGAGGCTGAAGCGACGCCGAATCGCGGCGTCATCGGAGGGGATTCTTAGCGACGCCGTCACGCGGCGATCGCTGTTTTCTTGCGTTTGCGATAGAAGTACCCGCCGGCCAAGACGCCGCTCAGGAGCAGCAAGGCCGAACCGGGTTCCGGCACCACCTGTCCGGCCTGGCCCGCCGTCTGGAAGACGATATTGTCCAGGGCGAAATAGGCGGGCGTATTCATGCCCCACTGACCGACGTCGGAGGAATCCAAGGCGAATTCCAAGATCCTTGCCGACGCGATGGGAGACAAATCCACCACGGCCCAGGTGTTCAAGATGTAGTCCAGGGCATTATCCGAGAATCGGAAGTCGGCCAGGTAGAACTCGACCGAGGCGATGAGGTTGTCGGTCACATCTTTCCCCAAGATCGTCAGCTTGAACCAATCGGGATCGTCGCCGGAGGCCCCGCCGAACTTCTTGGCGAAGGCATCACCGTCGCGCATTGAGAGATAGGCGTAGGTAGTATTGGTGACGGCGGCGGAGACCAACGACAGGCCCTCCGGGACCTCGATCCGCGGCGGAGTGCCCCAAGCATCGACGAAGCTCACGGCGTAGTTCGCGGAACCGCTCGCCCCGGAACCCGCCGCGGCGGAATATTGGTTCACAAAGCCGGGCGTGGTGGTATCGGTCTTGTTCGAGTAGGCAAAGCCGCTCCAAACGTCTACTCCCCACGAGTTGTCGAAAGTGTTGTAGAAAGTGAACCCGCCGGAGGAGAACGTGTTCGTCCCGTTGTTCGGGGAACCGTTCCAATAGGAATCCGGGTTGAGGGACAAGTCCTCGAAATCGACGGTGCCGGCGGGGCTTGCCCGGGTCCCGCCCAGGGTCGCCGCTAAGGCGACCGCCAACGCGACGGCGATCGGCCGTCTCCACCAGGTGCTACTCATGTTGCATCTCCTCTTTTCAAAGACCTCGACAACATTGACATCTCCGCGAATCCAACATCCCGACGGGCGAGCAAGCCTCACCACTCTGCGACGACCTCGCCGCCCGCCCTTGTGCACAGGGCGGCCAAGACCCGCAAATCCATGGTCTCCTTCAAAAAGTGAACGGAACCGTCCGTGAACAAGGCGTTCGCGCCGCCGGGATGCTTGCTGCGAATATCGTTTTCGAAGGCCGGCGCCTGATTGATTGCGTAGGCCTGATCGAACACATTCAAACCGTTGATCCACTGCCCGTCGCGAAACCCCGAATCCTCCGAGACGATAATCGTGCCGGAGGTGCCGTCCGTCACGTCGGCCACGGTAAGCGACCGGTCATAGAGCATCATGCCCTTCGGCGGATTGTTGGGGCCGGTAATCCGCTCGCCGTAGATCCCGCCGTAGTCGCACGGTCCGCGTCCTTGGCGTAACTCTCGCTGATTCGTGGCGCTGGGGCAGATGTAGAACGAGAGGATGGTCGCGGCGGCGGCAGCGTTTTCGGGGGCGTCGAAGGGCTTGCCGGTGTCGATCCGGTCGTACAACGGTTGCTGCTCTACGCACGGCAGCAAGAACAGGGACCACGCCAACTGCCTGCCCGACGCGCCGTAGGGCTTGCCCGTCTTGGGATTGATCGTACCTCGGTGTTCGATCCCCCCCGGCGGAAAACAGCTCAGGGCCTGATGATAGTTGTGCAAGCCCAGTCCGATCTGGCGGAGGTTGTTCGTGCATGACGCCCGGCGGGCGGCCTCCCGGGCGGCCTGAACCGCAGGCAACAGCAGCCCGATCAACACTCCGATAATCGCAATGACGACCAGCAACTCGACCAGCGTGAAAGCGCGCCGTCGGCGCCCGAAAAGCGGTGTTCTTGCTGCGCTTCGAGTCCGGCCCGATGCGGGGCGGTGCAGAAAACGTAGAGTCGAAACCGGCATGGCGCAAGACGCTTCCGCGGCGGAGGTCGTCTTATTGCCCGAATCGCCGATCCCGGCGGGGTCGCGCACGCCGAAAGCGCAAACGCACACCGCGCAACGACCACAACGGGGCGAGATTGACAACCGCTACCGCACGAAAGGTTAGCTCAATAACCTTCGTCCCACGCAAAGGTTAAAGGCCCTACGTTGGTAGGTCTTCTGACTTCCAGGCTCGATTCAGCCCGGCCTTCTCGTCGCAAGTCGTCGCACGGCAAATCGCCGAGCTTCGTCACAGGTGCTGTTCGCGACAATGGCCGATGGAGACTGGGCGAATCTTCGAACGCCTGGTTACAGCGGCGGGGACCGCTCCGGATTCTCACCGGATTCCCTGTTCGTCGAACGCCGAACCGTTGCGTTCGACCACCAACGTCCATGAATGCCATGATACCACGCCCCGTTTTCCCGTCAAGCGTTTCTTTTCCGCGAAATTGCTTGTCGGCTATGCCTCGCATAGGGGGTACTTGCCTTTGGAGAGCCATTCCAGGCAAAGGTCAATTCGCGGTCGGTCTCAACCGGGGTTCGATCCACACGCCCCAATCACCGCTCGGGCCGTCGTCTCCCGTCTCGACCAGCAGTTCCAGGACGCGGATTCCTTCCACGTTCACGTCGATATCCCGCAGTTTGGCATCGCGAATCAGCGGGGAGCGGAATAGCTCGCGGTCGTCGCCTCGTACCACGAACACCACCGAACCCTCGTGCCCGTCTTGTAGCCCGTATCCCGTCCGAAAACGCGCGAATTTGCCCCCGATTTCCAGTTCGTATTTCGACGGCGCATGGGCGAACAACCCGTTTTCGAAGAATTGCCCGTCCACTTGGATGAAGCATGGCTCGCCGCGCTCCATCAATACCTGATCTCGCAAAGGTCGGCCCCAACCCGTCGTCGCGGATCGGAACACGGCTCCGCTGATCGGGACCCAACCGTCTCGATCCGGCGGCACCTCGGCCAACGGTCGCGGCGGAGCGGCATCCACGAGTCTCAGCAGATGGGCCAGTCTCTTTTCCAACTCGGGCAGATCGGCGAAACGGTCCCGGCAATCGGCGACCAGGTCCTTCAGCCTGCTCCGGTCCCGAGCGGCGAAGGCTCGCATGGCTTCGCCCAACGGCACGCGCATGCGAAAAACATCGAGTCGGGGTCTGCCGCCGGCGTCCACGTCGTAGTCGAAGGCGAAAACGCTTTGGGCGCCGTTGATGTGGCAAACTCGCAGACGAAGTTGCGAACGCCCCGGTTGCAGTTCACCGATTTCCACGCGGAACCTTCCCTGCTCGTCCACCTTCGCCGTCCAGCCCACGGCATCGTAATCGGCAGGCTGCGCCGCACCGTCGTTCAGGGCAACCACGCCAAAGGCGGAGGGTCGCGCCTCCAGCGTCCCCGTCAATACCATCCTGCCCGCCTCAAAATCGGCGTCCAGGGCCTTCAAAAGGCACGTCGGCCTCACCCGGGCATCCGGGAGTTCGCCGGAAAACGGTCGCGTACCGAAAAGCTGCATGGCGGAGGCCTCGCTGAGAAACGTCCCCGGACCTTCGTTTCTCAACTCCCGACCGTAGGTGTGATTCCCGCTCCCCATCAGAGATCGTCCCCGCACGGATCGCTCTGCGCGGGTCTCGCAATCGTGCGGCAATCCGAAGGCGTGCCCCAACTCGTATGCCGTGCCGCCGATATAGTGCGTATTGAATTGCCCCAGCGAGCAAGGCCCGTTGTAATAGCCGCCCGGCTCCTTGGAGGGCAGCAGTTGGGGATCCAGTCGCGGGTCGTCGTATACCCAGGCGGTTCCACTGAGGTGATTGCCCCCACCCACGTAAGGCCCCACTTCGGTCGCGCGACCGCCTTCCCATGCCAACAGCACTTGGAAAATGACGATCGTTTCGCGATCCGCGTCGATCCCCTGTTGCGTTAGGGCGTCCTTCACCTCGCGACGGACCTTCGCCGCGTCGTTCCGACCGTATTCCCGCATCGGATAGCGACCGCGCACGAGATACAGTCGCAACCGGTCCTGGTCGTCTCGTTCCAAGGAAAAAGTCGTCGGCCCATAACCGGCGGCCTGCATCCCCTCGCGATAGAATCGCTGTACCTCCGTCATGACTCGATCCACACGCTCCTGGTAGTGCGGCAGCGGATCACAATCGGAAGGGACAAAATACACCACCCGAAGCGGGGGAGGCTCTTGATACCCCGCCGCAAGCCCCACCCAAATCGCAAGAATACTCACCCAAGAGTGCATGGTCCCTCCTTCCGACTTGTCCCTCGGCCTTCTCCAATCCGTACCGCGATCAGGAATCTTGCGCGATTGGCCGACGTTTCCGCCAACCACGAACCGCGACGGTGTTGGTCCTACGACCGCAATAGCCGCTGAATCTTGCCTATTCCTCTCTTGATAACAGAACCACGGAACCACCCCAACCGGAACTTGCCTTACCCGTTGCCTCATTCCGCGCAATCAACCTGCGACAAAAAGTCCGGTAGAACCTAACAAACGTCTCGAAACCCCAACCCTAGCACAGGCATGCCCGCCGCCATCCTTCGAATAAGAAATGCAGGAGATTTACAGGCTTTAGAGAAAATACAGCAAGCGTCACAAGCCTAACCGATGATTGACAGCACACGATTGCACGCTTTGGGTGACGATAGTGATTTACGAAAGATAGGCATTTTCGGCTAGGTATTCACTTGAGAATAGCAAACTGCAATCGGACGTATCACAGTCGGGCGTGCCGCCGCTGAGCGACCGGCCCGTTCGAAGAACCGAGTTGGACCCTAAAGATCGCAAACGCCGCCCTTGCTCCGTGCCGCCCGCTGGAGATGCAACCGTGGACTCCTCGACCCCGAAATACCTCCGCGTTGCCCGAGAAGAACCGCAGCCCTCGCGCGCGCCCGACCCTTCCGCAATCTCCGGATGGCGGCAACTGAGCCGTTCGTTTCTCGAGTTGACCGGCTATTTGCTGAGGTTCCTGCCGCACGAGACGGCCCGATCCGCCAACGAGATCCCGGTGCCGGTCCCGCAATGCGTCGCGGGTGATTCCGCCGCCTCTCGCGAGTCGCGCCCGACGCTGGGCCTGCTGCGGTTGGACGCTGCGGAACCGACGCGCCAGGACGCCCCCATCCCGCCGCCCGTCCGCCGTTTCGCCGAGTCCATCGCCGAAATGTTGGGGGAACTGCTGAGCGTGCAAACGGCCCTTTGGGAACGGGAAGCGGAGTTGGCGACGGCCATACCGCTCGTGCCGCACGTGGCGGAAGAGAAGCATTTGGCGGAGCGTCTTACCGAAGTGTTGCGAGCGGCGGCGGAAAGCATCTCGGCCCAAGCCGCCGCCCTATACCTGCTGGACGAAGGCACCACGGAATTGAAACTCCGCGCGGCGTGGGGGTTGCCGCCCGGTCGATTGGCCGCCCCGCCTCGGCCCCTCAAGACCGCCCTGGCGGACCTGGAAGCCATGCTCGGCCATGCCGTGGTCCTGGAAAACACTCGCGACTTGACCCGATGGCAACCGCCGGAACCTGCCGCCTCCGCCGTGTGCCTGCCCATCGCCGGTCCCACCACGATCTTGGGGACGCTCTGGATCTTCTGCAACCAACCGCGGAGCTTCTCGGAGCGGCATACCGACCTGCTCGAGGTGGCGGCGGGACGCATCACGGCCGAACTCGAACGCCAAGTCGCCCTTCAGACCGCCCTGGAAGCGGCGGGACTCCGCAAGCAACTCGAATCGGCGCGGCGTTTGCAGCGTAGTCAGTTGCCCGCCGTGGCGCCGCTCTTGGACGACTGGGAGTTCGCCGGTTGGACGGAAAGCGGCGACGACCTCGCCGGCAGCTTTCACGATTGGTCGTGCGGCAACGACGGTCGCGTCCTGATCGTCCTTGGCGACGCCGCTGCAAACGGTGTCGAAGCCGCGATCGCCGCCGCCGCTCTACGTACGGCGGTCCGCTCCCTTGCCGACCGCCAACGCGACGCCGGAAAACTGCTGGAGCGCGTCAACCTCACGCTTTGGACCGGTTCGGCGGGCGACCAAAAGGCGTCGCTGTTCTGCGGCCTGCTCGACCCGCGGCAAGGCTCGTTGCGGGCATCCGCCGCCGGGTCGGTCCACGGACTACTGCTCGGCGGCAAACGCGCCCGGATTTGCTCCGGAGAGACCTCGCTCGGCATCGATCCCGAAACGCGATTTCCACAGTACCGCTGGACGATCCCCGCCGGCGGACTGGTGCTGGTGTGCAATGCGGCGGTGCGACGCGCCAAAGACGAAAGCGAACGCCCCCTCTGGGAAACTCGACTGCTCCCCATGCTGCCCGGCTTGGCGCGGCACTCGGCCAAACAAGCCGCCGAGCGATTGCGCGATGCCTGGGAACAGTCGGCAGTCGATGAAGGGCGCGGCAGCGCCTCGCTGCTCATCATCCGACGACTTGGTCGCGGATCGGCAACCGCGTAGGCCGGGTCGGGGATCCCTCAGGGATCGAATTCGCCGTACCACTCTCGGGCAAAATACTCGCGAAGTCCCGCCGGCCAACCGGCCTCCTGTGCGGCCCGGGCGGCGCGGCCTCGATTTTGTCGAGCGGGCTGAGCCTTCGGGCCTTCCTCCCGATTCACCCGCGGCAACCACTTCGCCAACTCCTCCTTCACCCCGCGATACTCCGGGCGATCCGCGAGGTTCGTCCACTCCATGGGGTCGTTCTCGTGATCGTAAAGCTCCTCACTGCCGTCGGCGTAGCGGATGTAACGCCACCGCTCCGAGCGGACCGCGTGATTCATGTAGCCGTGGGTCGTAAGGGCGGGACGATTCCACTCGGCGCCCGGATCTCGCAGTAGTCGCGAAAATCCGACGCCCTCCACGTGCGGCGGAATCGGCAGGTTTGTTAGTTCGCACAACGTGGGATAGATGTCCATCAGGCTGACGGTCCGCTCGCACACACTGCCGGGTCGGGTGACGCCCGGAATCTGAATCACCAGCGGCACCCGGGTAGCTTCCTCCCAAAGCGTGAACTTTCGCCAGTGCAGCTTTTCGCCCAAGTGCCAACCGTGATCGCCCCACAAGACGACGATCGTGTTTTTCGCGTAAGGGCTGTTTCGGAAGGTTTCCAGAAGCCGACCCACTTGACCGTCCACGAACTCGATGCCGGCCAAATATCCCTGCACCGCCCTTTCCCAGTTATTCGTCGCCAAGACCTTGGCATGGTCGCCTTGCGGATTGGCGATGCGGACGCCCGGCGGAGGGACATCGGCCAGATCGTCTTCTTTGACTTGCGGCAAAACGACGCCGTCGAGCGGGAAATCGTCGAAGTATTTGCGAGGGACGTACCACGGCAAGTGAGGCCGAATATAACCCACCGCCAGGAAGAACGGCCGATCGTGCTTTTGCCCCAGGAAGTCCGCGGCCCAATCGGTGAGCTTGGCGTCCCCCATGGCCGAGTCGTCCACATCCAGAGGTCCCCAATCGAAATGGGCGGCGTTGGGAATCCCGTTCAACGGCGGGTTCGGCGGCACAGGGTCGTTCGGTCGCGCCCAATACGCTTCCCACGACTTCAGATCGTTGAAGGAATTGTGAAACAACTTTCCGCCGCCGTGGACTTTGTATCCGTGGGCTATAAAGTGCTGGAACAGCGTCGTGGTGTCCGGCATCCGGGGACGCCACGGGTTGTCGTTGTGATACACGCCCGAGGTGGACGGAAGCACTCCGCACAACATGGCCGCCCGGGACGGATTGCACGCCGGGGCCGCGCAATACGCTCGGGTGAAAATCAAGCTCTCTTTGGCCAGTGCATCCAAGTTCGGGGTCTTGCTTTGCGGATGTCCACCCAAAAACCCCGTCCAATCATTCAAATCGTCGATGGCGATGAACAACACGTTCGGTCGCTCGGATGAGGCTAACGCATCCGCGGTCCCATTCTCCGCCCATGCCGGCGAGGCCGTCGCCCCCCAAAACGCGATCAACGCCGCCGCTGCTCCGTACCATCGCCAAATCCGAAAAGAACGCTTCATGACCGCGGCCTCCCCAACAGGAAAAGTGGATGGCGGGGCATTCCGACTCGATTCGCCGACGGCGAGCCGACGAAAGCCCCAAGACACCGCGAATTGTAGTTCGCCGCCCGGCGGTCGATCAAGCGAACGGCAAGATTATCCGTCCTGCCGCGCGGCGGCGATGTCAAAGGCACCTCCGAGCAACATCCATCTTGATAGGGTTTCGATGATATCGGCCTTGTTTGCAACTCTACGCGGTGAGCGGGAGCAATTGTCGGCCGTTTTGTCCGGTCTATCGCATGTCGGCCATGTTTCTATCTCTATCGTCCATCTCTATAGTCGAAGTGGCCCGTACTATCAGCAATATCGCCGGCTTCTAAGGTTTAGGGCGCGGCGTCGCGGAGTGCCTTCGGGTCTCGCTCCGCGCCTGAGGCTGTGCGTTCACGAGGTGGCGTTGATTGCATGAACGGCAAACATGAGACGCCGGCGTAAGTCGGCGGTGGGGGCACAGCGATTGCGTTGTGATTTCGAGGCCTTGCGGCGCTACATCCACATCGGGATCCACCTCGGGCTGACGCCTGAGGCTCTATTTCGATTCCTCGCGCAAGGGCCTGCCCGGCGCCGAAAGAGGTCACAGTTCGCACCAGTGCGAGTCAGCCTTATCCTGATGCCGCACCTCCAGGCCGCCGTCCCGCGGCGTCCCGCAAACGTCCGCTGCCGGTGGTTTTGTCGTTTCGCCATCGTTCCGTCCCGCCTGGAAAACAATCTCCGCTCTAAGTTTGCTATCTACTTGAAAGCCGCACCGCCGGAGTGTAATGGCGATGCAGAGTAATTCGGCAAAGGGTCCTCAAGCACGACCGCAGCACGAAATGCGGGGGCAAAAGCAATGACTCGCAAATTCAGTATTTGTCCAATTCTCCCGTCACTTCCGGCCCTCGCGGCGATCTTGCTAGTGGGTCTCGGCAGCGTTGGGCCGCTGGTTGCCGGCGAACCGCCCGCGGTGGCGGCAGCGCGGAATCTCATCGTAAATGGCGATCTGGAGATCGATGAAGACCGCAAGCCGCCTTTAGGCTGGGTCATGTGGGGGGCCGAGCAATACAAGAATCCCGAACATTTCCGGCGGGACACCCAGGTCCGCCGAAGCGGTCGGGCAAGCCTGCGGATTTTTCACCCTAAGGATTCGGCAGGCTACATCGTAACCGATCCGCAGTCGGCAATTCAGCCGGAACCGGGCACGGCCTACGATATCAGCTTTTTTGCCCGGGCGGACAGGCCCTGCCAGGGGCGTTTTATGGTCATCGGCTATCAGTCGATTCGCCCCTTTGTTGACGCGGAATCACCCTTGAACGCCGCGATTGCGCTGGACACCCAGTGGCGGCAATATCGCTTCGAAATCCGCGAGAGCGTGGATTTCTTCGCCGAAACAGCCCGTTATCTCGTCATCGGATTTCAGGCCGCAGGCGATTCGCGCGTGGAATGCACGATGTGGGTGGATGATGTGGCGGTCATCCCGCGGCGTATGGCGACGGGTGCCCGACTGATCAACCCCGCCGGTTTGGCAGTCGCACCTCTTTCCCACCGTTTGACGCCGGGGTCGGCGTTGGATATTACTGCCGATGTATTGCACACCGAGCGTCCGGCCCTGAAAACGGCCTGCGGTCTGTCATTCCACAGATTGGTCGGTTTTACCGGTTTTCCGTTCGATGCCAAAGGCGAGTATAACCTTCCGGGCGAGTTGGAAACGGCAATCCGCGAATTAAACTTGCCGTTAAGTCGGGTGTATGGGGTGGGGCATGAACCGCCGCAAAACGATCAGTCTCCCTGGTCGATTGAAATGGCCATCGATCGGCTCGCGGAACTCTGCCGGCGGATCAATCTGCCCTACGAGATGATGGTCGTAGAGTTAGAGGAGCAAAGTGCCGGTCGCAAACTGCCGCCTCAGACCTGGGCCCAGGCCGTTCGTTACGCCCGGTCGAAGGGCTACGGTTTTCGCTACTGGGAGGTATCCAACGAACCTTATTCGCGAACATTCAGCGACCCTGATGGCAAGGGTGGGGCTTTTCCTACATCCGATGACTATGTCGCCCATGTCAAAGCCGTGTCCGCTGCCATTCGCAGGGTCGATCGCACGGCCCAAGTGGGGGCGGCCATCCACATCGGTCGGCCGCGCTGGGGGAATTACGTCCTAAAAAACGCGGCAGGCTCTTATGACTTCGTTGTTGCGCACTATTATGGTTTTGAAAACGCCTACAAAAACTCGTTTGAAGAGCTTGTTCTCGGGCAGAATTATCGAGTTCTGCATCGCATCCGGCAGACGCAGGCCCTCATCGACCAGTACAACCCCAATCGCCGGGTCTATCAACTCGACACCGAATGGGGCATGCACTCCTCCGGTCCAAATGGAGAGCGGCCCGACTACGCCAACCGTAACGGAAACATCATTGGCGTGCTCCATCGGGCGATACGCATGATCTACTATGTCCGTGAGCAACCGTTGGCGGGGGCGTCCGCCTGGCAAATGCTGGGCAACTCGCGGGGGTTGGGTTTCGATATTTTGGTGACGGATCGGCCCTCCGCCCGAACCATGCTGTACTGGCTGTATCACCAATTCATTCGCCATGTGGGCGACTTTGTGGTGGACTTCGAGGGAACCGCCCCGTTTGTGACAACACGCGGCGTTATCACTGATCAACAGCTTGATGGCCCTGTTACCCCCGTCCTAGTGACCACCGATGCCCAAAAGCGGCAGGTGTTCTGCGTACTGGCCAACGGTTCTTGGACGCAGGAGGTCCCCTGCCGTCTTGTCCTCAAAAACTTCAAGGGACGATTGGCCCGCGCAAGCTTACTCTCTGACGATGATCTGGACCGCTCGCCGCTTTTAACTTCGCCGGAGAGTTTTGTGCGGGATGTCGCCGAAGGTTGGAAGACCGAGACCGGCGGCAGTGCGACAGAGATGCGGGGCACTCTGCCGCCGCACAGCGTTCTGTTTCTCACCTTGGAGCAGTCGCCCTAGAACACAACGCGGAGCGATGCTGTTGCTCTGCGATCGGGGTATCGATCTGAGGCTGCGAAGTGCTCGCTGAGAGCGCGTAAAACACCTGAACAACCTCCACGACGACGGGTGTGTACTATCTCGGCCTTGGTTTCGACTATCTAGCGGTAAACGGGCGGAATTGTCGGCCGTTTTGTCCGGTCTATCGCATGTCGGCTATGCTTTCATCTCTATTGTCTATCTCTCTCATCGCAAAGAACGCAACATCGGCGATCTGACCTGCGGCTAAGGTTCAGGGCGAGGCGGTGCGCAGTGCCTTGGGTTTGTGTTTGCGCGCTGCACGTGAGCTCACGACTCGCGTTGATTGCGTGAACGGCAAGAATGAGCCGCCGACGTAAGCCGGCGGTGGGGGCACAGCGATTGCGTTGTGATTTCGAGGCTTTGCGGCGCTACATCCACATCGGGATCCACCTGGAGCTGACGCCCGAGGCTCCATTTGTATCCCGCGCGGAATGGTCCGTCCCGCGTCGCGAGATGCCACGGTTGGCGACCCGCGGCGGTATCGTGTCTTCGGTGTTCCTCGGTGTCAAGCGGTCTATTATCGGGGCCGGCTTGCCTTTCATGTTTCAGTTCCCGGTTCTGTAAAGCAGGTTCTTGACCCTCTTTGCAAGAGCCCAACAGCAGGCGAACACCGCTTTGGATGGGGGTGACGTCGCTTTCCGGTCGCGATATGCTGATGGCTTGTGGAGTTGGTGCTCGTTGTCGCGAGCGGGTTTTGCCGGGGGAGAAGACTCCGTTTACTCATTTTCGCTCCGTCTCGGCGACCGCTCGGTGCACAGTCTTTTGGGCGGCCCGTTGTCGGCGGACGGCAGGGTAGTCGGGCGAACATGCGGCTTGTAATGGTCGGGACCGGCCCGTTCGGCGTCCCCACATTTCGTCGGCTGTTGGAATCGCGGCACGCGGTGCTGTGGTTGGTGACCGCGCCCACCGTGCGGGACGGTCGCAGTGTGCCCCCCAGCCCTTTGCGCGAAATCGCGGCGGCCCACCGCGTTCCCGTCTTCGATCCGCCGGATATCAACGAGGAAGAGGCTCGCAGGACGATCGCGTCTTGGGATGCGGATTTGCTGGTGGTGTGCGATTACGGGCAGATTCTGTCGGCGCAGACGCTGGCTGCCGCCAGACTCGGCGGGGTCAACTTGCACGCTTCGTTGCTGCCCAAGTATCGCGGCGCCGCGCCCATTCAGTGGGCCGTCTACCACGGCGAAAAGACCACCGGCGTCAGCGTGATCCACATGACGCCGCAAGTGGACGCCGGCCCCGTGATTGCGCAGAGCGAGGTGGACATCCTGCCGGACGAGACCGCCGCGGAATTGGAGACGCGACTCGCAGACATCGGCGCGTGGTTGATGTTGCGCACGATCGACAATTTGGAGGCGGGCTTGCTGGAGGCCCTGCCGCAGGATCCCGCCGCGGCTTGCAAGGCCCCGAAGCTCAAAAAGACGGACGGGCTGGTGGATTGGCGTCGTTCGGCGGAGGCGATTCGCAACCAGGTTCGCGCGATGGTCCCGTGGCCCAAGACGTACACCTATTGGTTGCGACCCGGCAAACCGCCCTTGCGACTGATCTTGGAGAGCGTGCAAACCGCGGCGCGGACGGATCCGGCGGCGGCACCCGGCACGGTTCTGGATGCCGGACCTCGCGGAATTCTGGTCGCGGCGGGAGAGGATGCCGTGCTGGTCCGTGCTCTGCAACCCGCCGGCAAACGTGTGATGTCGGCCGAGGACTTTCTGCGAGGCTATCGGCTTCAACCGGGCGATCGATGGGGAACTCCGCAGGGCGCCGAGTGAGGAAGGTTCCGGTCGCCGGGGAAGCCATGCTCGGACTCCCACATGCAGACGGCGCCCGGTCCGTGTAACATGTTGAAAAAGCCGCGGGGACGGGAGCGGATTTCCTTGCCGCCGAAGCAGGGGTCCCGTGCGACGGGTGGGCCGCTTTCCGCGATGCGCCGCGGGCGATCTTCGATGGGAAATGACAGGTTGGGAGAACAGCGAGATGCCCTTGGTGGTTGTAGGTTCGGTTGCCTTCGATAGCGTAGAGACGCCGCAAGCGGTACGGGATCGCGTCTTGGGCGGTTCCGCCGTCTATTTCTCGTTGGCGGCGAGGTTCTTCACCGGCGTGCGCCTGGTGGGCGTTGTCGGCGAGGATTGGCCGACCGAGTACACGAAGCTGTTGCAAGACCAAGGCGTGGATACGAGCGGATTGCAAGTGGTGCCGGGGGCCAAGACGTTCTTTTGGCGGGGGCGCTACTTCTCCAACATGAATGATCGTGAGACGCTGGACGTTCAACTCAACGTCATGGCCAACTTCAACCCGGTCCTGCCGGAGGAATTGCGTCGTTGCAGGTTCCTGTTCCTGGCCAACGGTTCGACGAAGATGCAATTGAACGTCCTGTCGCAATGCGTGGGACCGATGTTGACCGTGGCCGACACAATGGATCACTGGATTCGCAACGAACCGCAGGAATTGCGTGAACTGATGCGTCGCGTGGACGGTCTGGTGCTCAACGACGCCGAGGCGAAACTGTTGGCGGAAGACGAAAACCTGCTCCGCGCCGGGCGATCGCTGCTGGAAATGGGGCCGCGCTTCATCGTCATCAAGAAGGGCGAGCACGGGGCGCTGTTCTTCAGCAAGCACGAGATGTACGTGTTGCCGGCCTATCCCACGGACCGCGTGGCGGATCCGACGGGGGCGGGCGACAGTTTCGCGGGCGGCATGATGGGCTATTTGGCCGAACAGGCCGATTACTCGCCCGAGACGCTCAAACGCGCGATGGCCTACGGGATTGTCGCCGCCAGTTTCACGGTCGAGGATTTCAGCGTCGATCGTCTTCTCAAAATCACGCGCGACGACCTGGAACACCGCATGGAAGAGTATCGCCGGATGTTGGCTTTTTAGGATGTGGTGCGGCAATCTCGTCCGCCGCGTTCGCCGGGCGGGTCGGAGTGATATTTATGAAGGGGAAGGTTCGGACCTTTGTCGCCGTTGAAGTCGATGAGGGGGTTCGCAATCGGGCCGCCAAATTGATTCGCCGCCTGCAACAGAGCGGCGCCGACGTGCGCTGGGTCGATACCCGACAGATGCATATCACCCTGAAGTTTTTGGGGGATGTGGACCTGCGGGACGTCTATCACGTCTGCCTGGCGGTCGAGCAGTCGGTCGCGGCGGTGGAACCATTCTCCATCGAGGTCCGCGGAGTGGGGGCTTTTCCCTCGCTCGCGCGTCCGCGGGTGCTGTGGTTGGGCGTGGACTACGGCGCCGAGCAAATGAGCGATCTCAATGCCCGGGTCGAGTCGGCCCTCCACTCGCTGGGTTACCCGCGCGAGGCGCGACGATTCCAAGCCCATCTCACGTTGGGGCGGGTTCGCAAGCAGGATCAAGCCGTTCAGGACCTCGCGGAAATGATCCGCGAAGTGCAGGACCTGGAATTCGGGCCGTCCTCGGTGGACGAAGTGGTGGTTTTCTCCAGCGAATTGCAACCGAGCGGACCGGTGTACGAACCGATGGGACGCGCCGAACTGGGCGGTTGAGGAATAGGGGGATTGTCGGTCATTCGATGTGTGCGCCGCCGGCCTCTTCGGAGGGCATTCTCGTGGATCGCAAGGAATACCTAAAGAGCAAGCTCTTGCAAAGTTTGGGCGGGCCTTGGCCGGAGCCGAAGCCTCTCGATCCGCAGTGGGGCGAAGTCGAGCAGAAAGACGGCTATCGCCTGCTGAGCGTGCGTTACGAGGTGGAACCGGGAGATCGGGTCCCCGCCTTGCTGCTGGTGCCGGACGGCGTGGACGAAGCCCATCCCGCACCCGCCGTCGCGGTGTGGCACCAACACAACGGCGAGTGGCACCTGGGCAAGAGCGAACCGGCGGGCTTGGCGGGAAATCCCATGCACCACACGGGCGCGGCCTTGGCACGCGAAGGGTACGTGGTGTTATGTCCCGACGCCCTCTGCTTCGAAGAGCGGCAAAGCCCCCATCTGAAGGGTGGCGATTATGAGCGATTCGAGTTCCTCCGCTACGTGGTGCAGGGGAAATGCATGGCCTGGAAGAACATCCTGGACATGCGCCGGGCGATCGATCTGCTGGTGAGCCTGCCGTACGTGCAAGCCGATCGCATCGGCTGTTACGGGCATTCGATGGGTTCCACGTTCACGTGGTTGGTGGGGCCTTGGGAGGAGCGTTTGCGGTGCTTGGTGGGCAACTGCTGCTTGCCGACCTACGCGGCCATCCACCGCACGCACATCCTACACTGCTTCCCGAACTTTATCCCCGGTTGGTTGCAGTACGGCGACACGCCGGATATTGCCGCCTTGACGGCGCCGCGAGCCTTGCACCTGAACTTCGGCGAAGAGGACGGCGGCAGTCCCATTCCCGAGGTCCGCCAAGGGATCGAAATCATTCGAGCGGCCTATCGTGACGCCGGCGCGGAAGAGAACTTCAGCCATTACATCGAACCGGGGGCGGGCCACGTGCTCTCGGATGAGATGTGGCGACGCACCCGGGAATGGTTCGCCCGACACCTTCGCGGCTGAACCGAAGACCCCGTGCGCGCATCGCCTTCACCGAAAGCGGAGCGAGTTTTTTCCGGCCCCCGATATGCAAACCGCCGCGATTGGGGCGTGCTGCGGCGCGATCGCCGCCGGTATCGTCTTCGCACGCCGCATGGGGATGTCCCATCGGCGTGAAACGAGTCAGACCTTTCCCTCTTGCACCAATCGCGCGAAATGGGCGAAAGAGCGATCGTAGGTCGCTTCAGCGCTCTTTGGGAAGCAACAACCCGGCAGTTGCCGATTCCTCAGGTGGTATTGCAGGCAGTCGCAGCACACGCCCTTGCGCGAGCAGGGTTCGTAGGTGCAGGTGCAAAAGCCCAGATTGCGATCTTTTTTGCAGTCCATTTCGCGGGGTCCTCCCGTTTGCTCGAGCGGGGCCGATCTCGGCCCTCCCTATTCCCCTTTTCACCGCAGAATAGTGCGGCTTGGCCTGCGCCACAATCCCCGGCAAGGAGAGTGACGGCGCCGTGCGTCGGGCTGCGACGGTCATCCGTGCGACGTGGCGACCGAAATCGGCGGCAACTATACTTGGCCGAAGGACTGCGCGCCGTCGCCACGCTTCCGAACCGCGGGGGCGGTCGCAGTTTGACAATCGGTGGCGCTGGCCTGCCCCTAGCCTTTGGGAACGACCTTGCCACCCGACGTTCCAACACTCTTCTGCTTCTAAGAACGCGACGGATGGGAGAATGTGCGACATGGACAAAAATAGGCGACTTTCGACTTGTTTCACCACGGTCATCGTGGGCCTGGTGTTGGGGTGGACCGCGTTGTGCGGCCAAGCGTATGCGGCCTCGGATGCCTATCTTATTCAAGGCCGGGAATTGGTGGTCAGCGATCGCGGAGGCGACTATCTCCGCTTTCAAATGGTCGCCTGGGGACCGAATTGGGCCTGGACGGGCATCAAGGCCGATACCCGCAAGGAAGGGGTCGCCGCGGTGAGCGACCTTTCCGCCGTGCTGGGCGGGACGGGAGTCCCGATTCGCGGCGTCCTTCGCGCGGAACCGGCGGGCGCGAAACGCCTCGCCCTGTCCGTGGAGTTGAAGGCCGAACGCGACACCGATCTCACGTTGATCGTGCTGGAGATGGCGACCGGTCGGGCCTTTCAGGGACGGCAGGGCGTCCTCCGCGGTGCGGACGGTGAAACTCGCGTGAATATCCCTTTCGGCCGCGGCGTTCTTGGTCGCGACGTCAAGGAAATGGTCTTGCGCGACGACGCCGGTCGCACGACCACGCTGCAATTTGCGTCTCCCGTCACGATTCAGGCCGACGGGGCGGCGCGGATCGTCTTGGCGGCCGACCATCTCAAGGCTTCGCAGAATCCGCGGATTGGACTGACTTTGGAATTGCCCGACGACATGACCTGGTATCCCACTACGGCCGACATCCCCGACGAACCGGGAATGGAAACGTGGTACGATTGGACGGCCGCGGGCTTGGAGGAGGGAAGCCGGATCGGACTGGAGGACTGGCTGGAAAAGCCGGCGGGAGGACGCGGACGCATTGTCCGCCGCGACGACAAGCTCTATGACGGCGATCGGCCGATCAAGCTGTGGGGCCTTAACCTGTGCTATAGCGCCTGTGCGCCGGAAAAGGAACTGGCGGAGAAGCGTGCGCGGCTCTATTCCCGTTACGGAATCAACGCCGTGCGCCTGCACAAGTTTGCGGACGGGCCCGGTTGGGCTGGCATTCAGTCCCCGGAAAGCTGCCTGGATTTCGATCCCGAAGCCTTGGATCGCATGGACTACCAGGTGGCGAAGTTCAAGGAGGCCGGCATCTTCGTCAAGCTCTCCGCGCATTTCGGGACGCCGTCCCTGGGGCCGAAGGATGTGCCATACGTGCCGTACATCGAAGAATTCGGCTCCTTTTCGGGGAAGCCGGCACGCATTCGCCCGCCGCACAGCGCCGTGCATTACTCGCCGGAGTTGCAGGACGTGCAAATCCGCCAGATTCGCCGCATTTTGGAACACCGAAACCCCTACACGGGATTGACCTACGCGGAAGATCCGGTCGTGGCTTTCATCGAGATCATCAATGAGCAAAGCATCCTCTTCTACTCCTCCATGGAACCGCTCAAGAAAAGCGCGACGTTGCGGCGGACGGTGGGCGAGCGCTTTTGCCGGTGGTTGACCGAGAAATACGGCAGCCAAGAGAAGCTGGTGGAAGCCTGGGGGAAAGCGGCCCTGGACAGTTTCTCCAATGAAATGCCCGGGATGGAAGCGGAGCGACTGGAGCGGGGAACGATCCTGCCGCTGGGAAATCCCTGGTTTTGGGACCCCGATCAGTTGGAAGGGTCGCAAGCCTTCCGCAAGCAGCGATTGCTGGACACGCTACAGTTCCTGTATGAATTGCAGTGCGAATTCTACGGGCGGTACGTCAATGCGGTGCGAGAGGCCGGTTATTCGGGCGAGTTGGTAGCGTCCAATTGGCAGGCCGGGCGGGCGTTCAGTCACTTCGCCAACCTGCATTCCGATTATTTGGTCGGTACCATCGATCGCCACAACTATTTCGGCGGCGATAAGGTGAATGCGACGATGCTGTCGCGGGCGGGGTCGGGCATGCTCAGCAGCGGCTTGCAGCAGGCGGCGGATCGCCCCTTCATGCTGTCCGAGTGGATTCACGTTTTCCCCAACGAAATGGGCGTGGAAGGACCGGCGGTCATCGGCGCCTACGGCATGGGATTGCAAGGCTGGGACGTCTCCTTCATGTTCCAGAACGGGGACGACGGGGGCTTCAGCAAGCGACTGGGACGGCAGCAATGGGACGTCACAGCCCCGCAAGTGCTCGGCGTTTTCCCCGCGGTGGCGCGGCAGGTGCTTCGCGGCGACGTGATCGAATCCGACCGCGTCGTCTCGCGCAACGTGCACATCCCCTCGCTCTTCGAGGGCAAACTGGGATTCGAGGATCGCGTGGTTCAAGGGTACGACGCGAAGGAGTTGAGCGGGAGCCAGGTGCCCGCCGAGGCCTTGGCCGCGGCGCGATGCGTCGTCACGTTTACGGACGCCTTCCGCCCGACGCCGCCGTTCGATTTCAGCCCGTATCTCCGCGACGGTGCCATCGTTGCGTCAACCGGTCGCTTGGTGTGGAGGGAAGGCGATGCGAACGGCGGCGGCTGCATCACCATCAATACCCCGGCGACCAAGGCCGCCGTCGGCTTTTTCCGGGGCGAAGTCTTCGACTTGGGCGAGGTGGTCCTTGCGCCGCGCAGTCGCTTCGGGGCCGTCTATGTCACGGCACGCGAGAGAGACGGCACGCTGACCGGTTCACGCGAACTGCTGATCACCGCGATGGCTCGCGCCCGCAACACCAACGCCAAGGTCTCCCCCGACGGAGCGCGGTTGCTGGTGCCGGGGGAAGGACCGGTCCGCATGGAACCGGTTTCTGCGGAAATCACCATCCGCCGGCAAGGCAAGATTCGCGTTCTGGTCCTGGATCAGGCGGGACAAGAGACGGGCCGGGAATTGCCCGTCGAACGCGGTCGATTCACGATCGACGGCGCCCGAGATCGAACGCCGTACTACTTGGTGGAAATCGACTGACCCGCTGGGGAATGGTTTTTTCGGCGGCGCGACTACAGTGGCGTTGGCGCCGCGAGACCGTGACGTCGGCTTCACTGTAGCGGGCGTCCCATAGCGTCCACCGGTTCGACCGTGTGCAACCGATCGCCCAGCAGGGCGGCCAGGTCGGGCAGATCGTAGAGCGCCAGCGCGCCGTGGACCGTCCCCACCAGCGGCAGTTTGTTGACGCCCAACTCGATCGCGTTCGTCCACGAGACGAAGGGTCGGACCAGCGTCACCGGGCCGAACAGATCGGGTGCGGCTACCGCGGCATGGAGCGCCGGAATACCCAGGTGGCCCACCGCGATCAACTCCGCGGCGGCGTCTTGCGGTGCATGGTTCCGCCGCAACCAACGGGCGCAAATCGTCAAATCCTCGGCCCTCATGCCCACGTACGATCGCCCGAGCAAATAGGCGACGTAGAAGTCTTGCCCGTCCGGTCCGTGGAAATCGGTCTGAAAATACCGCTGGCCGGTTCGCTGCGTCTCACCCGTGCCGCGGAGATCGACGGCCAAGACGATCTTGCCCGACCGAACGAGCAACTCGATGGCCCCGCCGGGGGCAGCGTCGGCGGCCTTGCCTTTCTCGTGGACATACAGGACCTTGCCCGTGGGCGCACCCTCCGGCACGAAGAGCAAGGCAGGCAGGACCACGCCCTCTTCGACTTGGAAAACGAGCTTTTGCACGCGGTAACCGGGCCGCTCCAGGTCGCCGCGCACATCGACCTTGGGCTCCGGCAAGTCGTCGATCGGACGGATGCCCGCCGTTTGAGCGACTTGCCGCACCAATACTTCGCGCGGCGTTTCGCTCCACAGTCGTTGCCGCCGGGCGGTCAGCGCCGCCGCCTGATCCCGGTTCAAGTCGTAGGCCGATCGCGCTCCCGGCAGTAGCATCACTTCGCCTTGCGGCGTGCATTGCAGGTCGGCCTTGTTGGGGACATCGAGGTCGTCGGGTTCGAAGACCGCCTCATCGCGCCCGGCCAACCAGCGGAGCATCCAGCGCACGGAGGCCTCGCGGAGTTGCTTGGTGAAGCCGTGTTCC
Source organism: Thermopirellula anaerolimosa (assembly GCF_054657335.1). NCBI lineage: Bacteria > Pseudomonadati > Planctomycetota > Planctomycetia > Pirellulales > Thermoguttaceae > Thermopirellula > Thermopirellula anaerolimosa. The sequence continues at coordinate 2,974,807 of NZ_BAAHYX010000006.1, read as the reverse complement.
TGGTCCGTTTCCGCCAACTCCATGCGTTCCGGGTAGCCTAAGCGACCATACAGCCTCTTGGCCATGCGGAAGGATGCCCAGGCGTCTTCGATATCGAAATAGTCGCGTGTGGCTGTCAGCAAGAGGGTGGGCTGCGGTGCCCGCATCATGCAGTAATCGGCGTGATCCATGCCCCAAGCTAGTTGTCCGAAGATGTTTTGCTCGGCGTCTTGGGGGCCGTTCGTTTTCAACAGTCGCCCAAACAGGCCGCAAATGTAGCAACCCGGCGCCGCCGCTTGAATACGAGGGTCCAAGGCCATCAGATAGGCGGTTTGCGTACCGCCGCCGCTGATGCCGGAACAGCCAATTTTGTCGGCGATGATCTCGGGTCGCGATTGCAGATAATCGACCGCCCGCATGGCGTCCCAGATTTCGTACCGCGCGGTATTCCATCCCAAAAGGATGCAGCCCTTGCCGACCATGTTATGGGCGGAGGTGCCCCAGAGGGTGAACTTGCCGTCGGCGTCCTGCCATTGATGCCGCTCGCCCTGGTCGATAGGATCGAAAACCAAGGCCGCCAATCCGTTCGTCGCCAAAAGCGCACCGTAACCGGCGTAGTTGGGATAGGCTTTCGCGTCGTTGGAGTGCCCGCAAGGCACCAGAACCCCGGGATACGGCGGCGGATAGCGGTCGGCATCCGGCAAAAAGAGGGCGGCGGTGACGAAGTGCCGCGGTTGGCTTTCGAAGATGATCTTCTCCACGCGATAACCGCGCCGTTGGAGCGAGCCTACGACTTGAGGGTTCAGCGGCGTCGGTTCCGGAAACCCTCCAATGCGGCTCACGAATTCCTCCTTGAGACGCCTTTGATAGTCCTGGATTGCCTCCGGCGTCGTGCGGGCCTCGTAGGCGTCTTTCCAAGCCTGTTCGGCCTGGGTGACCTGCACGAAAAGATACTGGGTCATCATTTCGCCCGGCGGGCCGAAATCTTCCTTTTCGGCCAATACGCGATAGGGATCCTCCTCCGCGGCAGCGGGCGGCGGCGTTGGAACGACGCAAAGCGCGGCCAAGACGAGCACGACGCAACCGGCGCTGGGGTGTTTCATGGCGGATTCTCCCAGGCTAAGGGACCAAAAGACGCACGCGCAAACGCCCTACGGCGACCGAGTCGTCTCGCTTGCCGCCGGGGTGCCCAAGTGTTGAAGGGAAGTTTACCGCCCTGGAACGTCACGATCAATCAAAAGCTGCGATGTGGTTGAGGTTTAGCTTGACATGCCGATTCGGTCGAGAGTAGCCTAAAAGGTGGTTTCTCGTCCCCTTTCGTCGGTCCGTTTGGCAACGGAAATGAAGAACATGCTATATCTGTTGGGCGCTATCTTCTCGATCTTCCCGGCTCGTCGCGGCGTCGCGGTTTTGTTGATGGGGACCGCGACATTAGGGGCGGCATTGTGGACCTGGGGCATGGTCGCGGCGCAACCGCCGGGTCCGCCGCCGGGACCGGGCGCACCGCCGCCGGGGGGCGCACCGCCGGGCGGCGTTCCGAACATCCCCGGACTTCCCCCGATCCCCGGCACCACGCCGGAGGTGCCCGAGCCGAAACCCATTCCCCCGACAGTGCCCAATTACCTTGAGCTGACGGTGGATGAATCCTTGGCGGCCCAGCGCCAGAACGTACAAAGGATGCTCCGTGACGGCAACTTCAACGCGGTCTCCAACGGACAGCAGGTCTTCCGCGACTATTACGTCAACTACTTTCTTCCTAGCTGGACGCAATCGGCTAACCGCCCCAAGTTGCAACAGTTGCGGACGCAGCTCACGAACTCGGAATTGGGGAACATGGGCCGGGCGGGCGGTCCGCCGCACGATCTCTTGGTGCAACTCGCCGTCCAGACGTTGACCGATTACGTCAAGAACGATCAACTCGATCCGGCGGTGCGAGTGACGGCGATGCTGGCGATTGGTGAATTGAACGATCGCGAGCGGGGCGTCGGCAGTTCCCAGCCTCCGGCGCCGTGCGCTGCCGCTTTGCCCGTCCTCATCGAAGCGCTCACCGACGCCCAGCAAAGCGACGCCGTGAAACTGGCCGCCCTGGTGGGATTGGAGCGGCACTGCGTGGTCGGCATTGCCGACGCGAACGTCCTGAATTCGCAGGTCATCCCGTTGCTGTTGAGCATGGCGCAAGAGAAGAATCCGCCGGCGGGACGCGAGCCTGAGGTACACGCCTGGTTCCGTGCTCGCGCGATCGGCATCTTGGGAGGAATGCAGGCCTTGGGCGCCAATGCGCAAGTCGTGCAGGCTTTGGCGGGCATGGTGGGCGACGCCGCGGAACCCGTTCGCGTGCGATTGGCCGCGGCTCAAGCCTTGGGTGGATTGAACCTGGCCTCCGCCCAGGGCGCGGACTTTGCCGGGATGGCTCAGGCGCTGGGTAAGATGGTGCTCGATTTGTGCGTGGCCGATGTGCAGGCCTCACTGGCCGGGAGCGCTAATAAACTGTCGTCGCGGAAAATCGCGTCGTATGTGTACTCGGCCCAGACGGGCTTGCGTGCCGTGCGGAGCGCTGTGAGCGGACAACCCGTGGAACAAGCCGCCGGGAAGCTCTCCACGGCGCTGGACGGCGTGACCAAGGCGCTGAACGACGCGGCCAACGCCCGGGATCCCAACGCCGACTTGCTCCAGCGATTGCCGCAAGCCTTGGGTACGCTGAGCACGGCGGTGCAGGGTCTGCAACCGGCGGCACCCGCCGCCCCGGCTGCGACCGGGGCTCCCGCGACCGCGGCAGCGCCCGCCGGGTAAACCCAAGCCGGGAAGGACGACCGGACGCATGGACGCGGAATCTCCCTGCAATCGACGAACCGTCGCGACGTCGTTCGCGCGGCAACTCTCGTGGGCCGTCAGGCGGCAGGTGCTGCCGGCGAAAAAAGGGTTCGTACTCCGGCGGTCGCTCTTGCCGCTCGCGGTTCTCTGCTGCGTCTGCGGTTGTTCCAGCCTGCCCTCGATCGGCGAACCCCGTCAGACCGCGTCCTCCAATCGACCGTCACCGCCCGAATCAACGCAAGAGGTGATGCCGGAAAGCGATCCCCGAAACGGCGAAGGGGTGGGAACGGCCTCGAAATCGAAGTCGGGCGAAGTGCCTCCCCGGTTGGACGACGGGGGCGGCACGGTTGACCCGGCGAAAGAACGAATCGTAACCGATGAAAAGGTCGCTCGGGTGGAAGAATCGTCACGCGAAAGCCTGGCCGGCGCGTTGAAGAGTTTGCGCTCCGCGGACCGCATCGCAGCGCTGGAGCGAATCGATGGCGCGGATCCCGAGTTGGAGGCGGCGGTCCGTGCGGCGCTGACGGATACCGACTTGGCCGTGCGGTTGGCGGCCGTGGCCGCCTTGGGCCGAATCCACACACCGACCGCGCGGGACGAACTGCGGCGCTTAGCCGAGGCGGAGGGGGAAGCCTTTCGCGCGGCGGCGGCCAAGGCCCTGGTAATGGCGGGCGACATGGACGCGCTGCGCCGTGCCGCGAGCGACCGCTCGCCCTATGTTCGTCTTCACGCTGCCCGGCTTTTAGCGGAAGTCCAACCCTCGGACCGACCGGACGACCAGGTCGGGGCGGCGGCGTGGCGTCTGTTGCAGGATCCCGGCGGCGACATCCAAGTGGAGGTGATTCGTTCCGTTTCGCGCTGGCCGTGGCGGCAGGCCGCTCCGCTCTTTCTGCAAGGCCTGGCGTCACAAGTGTTCGCCGCGCGCAAATTGTCGCATGAGCGACTCTCCGAGCGGTGGCCTCCCGCACGCGACTTTCCCTGGCAAGCCGCTCCCGCCGAAAACGCAGCGCTCTTGGATGCGCTGCGAGAGGAGTTCGCCAAGGCTTATCCTCTGGGCGGCGATCGTGAGGCGACACGCGTCGAGGCGGTTCCGCCCGACCCCGTGCCGAGGGCCGCTTCGCCGGAGCGGCAGCCATGACCGCCGTCTGGAAACTCCTGTTGGACGACTCCCATCCGGGTCTGCCCGACTCGGCGGAATACGTCCGCGAACTGCGGCGATATTGCACGCGAAGCAGCACGGCACGGGAAACCGGCCAACCGACCAACGACCTGCCTTCATTCGCGATAAGCTCTCCGGCGAGCGTTCCGGCGTTTGGGCATGCGGACGCGGGGAAAACGGCGGGGCGGACCGGTATCGTCGGGGCCGGGCTGATGGGGTGTACCATTGCCGCTTTGTTCTTGCGATCCGGTCACCATGTGACCCTGCAAGACGTGCAATCGGAGGCCCTGCAAGCGGCGCCCGATCGGATTGCGCAAGATAGCTTGGCGGCGGGAGTCGCGGAATCCGATCTCGAAGTCTTACTCCCCCGACTGCGTCTGAGCGAAACGATCGCCGATCTCCGAGACTGCGATTTCGTGCTGGAGTGCGTGGTGGAGGATGAAGCCGTCAAACGCGACCTCCTGGCGCGACTGGAGGCCGTCTTGAATCGGGAGGCTGTGCTGGCCAGCAACACCTCAAGCATAGCGCTGGCGACCCTGGCCGCCGGCTTGACGAGGCCGGATCGCTTTCTGGGGCTGCACTTTCTTCATCCGGTGCGGGATCGCATGCTGGTGGAGGTGGTTCGAGCACCCGCCACCGCGCCGGAGGTCTTGGATGCGGCGCGGCGCCGGATCACGGGATTGGGCCGCCTGCCCCTGGAGGTGAACGACGGACCGGGCTTCGTCGTGAATCGGCTTCTTTTTCCGTTCCTCAGCGAGGCGCTGCAAGTGCTTCGGCAGGGACTATTGCCGCACCAGGTCGATGCCGCCGTCGAGCGCTGCGGCTGGGTCGGCGGACCCTGCAAGATCATGGACGAAATCGGCATCGATACCACGTTTCGAGTCGGTCGCGTGCTGTGGCAGGCCTTCCCCGATCGCGTGGCCCCGTCGCCGATCCTCGTTACCTTGCTCAAGCGAAAACGGCTAGGCCGAAAATGCGGGAGCGGATTCTACGGCTATGCCGGCACGACCGCGTGGACCACGCCTCCGCAACGAGATGAAACGTGCGAGGATTGGATTCGCGCTTGGTGGGAGATCGAGGCCGAATCGCGACCGCCGAGCGAGGACATCGTGCGCCGCGTCATCCTGGGCATGATGCTGGAGGGCTTTCGCCTGCCGGCCGACGGGGTGGTCGATGATCTGCGGAGCGTGGACGCGGCGGCGGTGTTTGGGCTGGGCTTTCCTCAGCGGTGGGGCGGTCCCTGCCGATTGGCGCAGGCCATGGGGGCGACGACGCTGTTCGAGGACTTGGCGGAATTGGCAACGTTCAGCCCCTTCTTCGCGATCAATGAAAGGACGGAACGCGTGATCCGCCGCGTCGTGCATCGCGAGGAGAGCGACTTCGACTGAGCCGATCGCGGCGGCAGCGGTCCGCGGGACGCATCGAGGGGTTCGACGATCGAGCGATGCTACGCAGTCTCCGAATCGTCACGGGCGCAAACGCCCCTCTTGGTCGGCCTGCCAGACCGTTCCCTCTTGAACCTCGAGCGCGGTCAGCCACCCTCCCCCGTAGCACCACGTGTCGATGCACTTGAGATAGCCGAGATCGAGGATTTCGCCGTCTTTTTGTGCCGTATGGCCGACCACGGCGACCTTGCCCGACATGTGGGGACCGGGGGTCCGCTGACGCAGCGATTCCCAGCGGAGTTCCAAAGCACGATGCTCGGGCAGCGGCAGGCCGGGCCAATAGTTGCCGTGGACGAAGAAGTGATGCTCCGTCTCGAAGTAGTCCCGGCAGCGTTCCAAGAAGGCGACGTGCGAAGGGGGAATTTGCGAAGGCCGGGCGCAACCGTAAGAGGCCAGCGTCGCCGTCCCGCCGTAGCTCAACCAGTTTTCGAAGAACTCCGTCCGCCCGTGGGCGATGTCCAGCATCATTTCGTCATGATTGCCCAGGATCGGCACCAATCGGCAATGCCGTTCCAAGGCGAGGAGCATTTCGAGGACGCCCTTGCTGTCCGGCCCGCGATCCACGTAATCGCCCAGCGTCACGATGGTGTCCTCGGGCTGAGGACGCACGGCGTTCAGCAGCGCGGCCAGCGATTGCGAATAGCCGTGGATGTCGCCGATGGCAATGATACGGGCGGAAGCGGTCATGCGAGAGTCGTTTCAGTCGTGAGGGCAACCGGGGTTCGGGTGCCGCACCGTTGGTTGTTCTGTTTCGAAATGGCAGCGGCGCCGGGCGTCCCGATCCCTGCTTCGGGACCGCGCCGTCGCTTGGAGGCGATAGGTGTCTCCTATTGGCAACTTAGGTCCGTTTCGACCGGGTATTCGAGAATCCCGGTGATTACGGGCAATGCCTATCCCGCGACGTACGGGAAATAGTGAAAGTAAATCTTGGTGAGATGGAAGAAGACCGGGGCCGCAAAGCAGAGCGAATCCAGTCGGTCGAGTACGCCGGAGTGCCCTTCCACGAGCGTGCCGTAGTCCTTGACGCCGCGATCGCGTTTGATGGCCGACATGGTGATTCCGCCCGCAAACCCGGCCAACGCCACGGCCAAGGCCATCCCGGCGGCGACCCAACCCGAGGCGAAGGGCGTGGCCCAACTCAACAGCGCTCCCATCAACGTCACGCTGGCCGCTCCGCCCAAAAGCCCTTCCCAGGTCCGTGCGGGATTGATGTTGGGCACGATGTAATGGCGACTGGGCAATTGCGACCAGGCGAATTGGAGCGCGTCGTTCAGTTGCGTGATCAGCACGAAGAAAAACAGCAGGCGAATGTTGGGGGAATAACCGTTGGGATCCAGCGGCAAGGCGGTCAATAGGGCGGGCGTGTAGCTGAGGCAGTACACGCAGATCATCAGTCCGATCTGGATCTTGGCGGTCCGCTCCAAGAATTGCACGGGATCGTTGGAGAGGGCGATCCGCGCATGCAGGAACAGCATGGCATAAACGGGAATCAGAATGGCGAACAACTCGTATTGAGCGAAGGCCACCAGCATGTATTGGGCGGGGGTCGCGAGGACGAAGACCCAGAACAGCGCGCGATGGTCGCCCGGTCGAGTCGGTGCGATGGTGATGAACTCGCGGAGCGTCCAAAACGAGATCAAGAAGAACAGCACGACGGTGGCGGTCTTGCCGATCATCAAGGCCCCCGCCAACCCGGCCAGCAGCAACCACCATGCCCGCAACCGACTGGAGATGTTCTCCAGCAGGGCCGGATTGAGTCGGTCGGGAAGCCTGCGCCGCAGCAGATTGACCACCACCGTGGCGATGATCAAAAGCGCGACGACTCCCCCCATCAAACCCCAGGCTACGGCATCCATATTCTGCTCGAAGGTCGGCGAAGACCGCTGGAAGACGAAGACGCGAAGACCGCCGAGGCGGACGCTCGCCTTTGATTATAAATCACGCAAGCGAACCACGGCGGCGCGGGCCCGTTCCAAAAAAGCCTGCTTGTGTTCGCCCTGCTCCAGCCACATGGGCGGGCCGAAGGTGATTCGGGTCAAAAGCGGCACCGGCAAGAACTCTCCCCGCGGCAGGATGCGGTTCATGTTGTCCAAGTAAACGGGTATCAACTCCAAGTCTGGGCGGCGGCGAGCGAGGTGATAGAGTCCGCTCTTGAACTCGCCGACGTCCTCTCCCGACGATCGCCCCCCCTCCGGAAACAAGATCAGGGAATAGCGATCGCCCACCGCTTTCAGAATCTCATGGATGGGCGTTTGGTGAACCTTGATGTCTTGCCGGTCGATCAGGAGGGCATTGAAAACCTTTTCGGAGAGGTAGCGCCGAATCGGTCCCGCCGCCCAATAGTCCTTGGCCGCCACCGGTCGCGTCACCGCTCGCACCGCCATCGGCAACGACGACCAAATCACCACCGCGTCCAAGTGACTGGTGTGATTGGCGAAATAGATGCGTTGGCAGGTATCGGGCTGACAGTCAACCCAGCGGACACTGGCGCCGCTCAGCAACTGTGCGATCTGAGCCAAAAGAATCCGCAAAAGGTGGGGGATCATGTCCCGCGCCGCAGAAAAAATAGGAACCGCGGCGACTTCGTGGGCGAAGGCCGCAGTTGGTGAATCCATGTCGAAAGCGTCCCGTCTTTGTCCATGTTACCCCCCCGTGCGTGGTGAGCAAACCCCCGGACATCGCTTGAAATCTTCCCATCGCGTGGAGATGCACTGCGGTGCGGCGCGGTTTCCCGTCGTCGGCAAACCGGCGGACAAAGCGCAAAACCGATTCGGCGGTGATCTCGCCGTAGTAATGGGCAGCGCGGCGGACCTCGCATTGTCGGCAAAAAAATGAAGGGCTAGGATGAGGGATTGCGAGGGTGCGGCGTGCATCGGTCAGGCCGTCTGCGACGGGCGGGGATCATACGGCGGCGATTCGGTCCCCCTCGTGTGCCAAGCCAAAGGGACCGTCGGCTTACCCGGCGCCGACGACGTTCGCGTGGGGGTGTTTTCGGCTCCGAGAGACGGACTCGACGCGCGTTTCCCGTTCAGTCACGGCGGTGTCTTCCATGATGATCGATTTGGTGCGTCGCGAGATTGCCGGTGAGGCAAATCTAATCGTGGTGAAGGTGGGCACGCGGGTCGTGACCCATTCCGACGGTCGTCTGAACGAAGAGCGGATCGCCGCATTGGCGGAAGAGTTGCACGACATACGGCAGTCGGGACGGAAGGTGGTCTTGGTCAGCTCGGGCGCCGTGGGTGCCGGCATGGGAAGGCTGGGTTTGAAGCAGCGACCCAGCGATTTGGCCGAACTTCAGGCTGTTGCGTCCATCGGACAGAGTCTTCTCGTGGAGGCTTACGACGAACAGTTCCGGCGCTTCGGCGACGTCGCTGCGCAGATTCTCCTTACCGCCGACGTGATCGAGAACCGCATCAGCTACCTCAACGCGCGCAACACCTTGATGACGTTGCTGCATCGGTACGACGCCGTCCCCGTCATCAACGAGAACGACACCGTGGCGGTCGAGGAGTTGCGCATGACCTTCGGCGACAACGATCGCTTGGCGGCCTTGGTGACGACGCTGCTGGGCGCCCCGTTGCTGGTGTTGCTCTCGGATGTGGAGGGACTGTACGACGGCGATCCGCGCGATCCGCAATCGCAATTGATCCCGCTCGTCCGCAGATTCGACGACGACGTGTTCCAATTGGTCCGCGATCGCAAGACCGGTCTGAGCAAAGGCGGTATGGAGAGCAAGTTGCGGGCGGCGCGATTGGTGGCCACCGCCGGCGGCAGCGTCATCATCGCGGCGGGGCGGCAACCGGGGGCCTTGCGCAAGATCATCCGCGGGGAAACCGTCGGCACGCTCTTTTTCCCGCAGGGAGAAACGGTGGGGGCTAGAAAACGCTGGTTCGGGCTGAGCATTCAACCGCGAGGGCACGTGGTCGTGGATGCCGGCGCCCGGCAGGCGATCGAGAGTCGGGGTACCAGTCTCCTGCCCATCGGAGTGACCGACGTGGTCGGCTCCTTCCAGAAGGGCGATTTGGTGGCCCTGCGGGATCCGCAAGGCGTGGAGTTCGCGCGGGGCGTGAGCAACTACTCGGCGGACGAGGTGCGCCGCATCAAAGGTCTGCGAACCAAGCAGATCGCCCAAATCCTCGGATGGTTGCCCTACGAAGAGATCATCCACCGGAACAATCTATTCGTGTCCCGCTGATGCCGTTTCGCCGGGCGCGCTCCGCCGCTTTTCGTCGTTACTCCTCGTCTTCGAGTTGGACGCGAGATTGCACCTTCTTGAGCAGGCGGCATCCCACCAGAAAGCGGCCCGTCGCGTCCTCCGGCATAGGCTGCACGTGAACGACCTCTCCGGCCACAAAATCATGGCGATCGCCCGTTCTGATCAGCACAATGAACCGTTCAAAGGATGGTTCGTAGTCGAGGTAAAAGGAAAGCCCGTTCCGCGAGAGGTCCTTGCACTTTACGGGAAAAAATCGTGCTGCGCCGGGGACCACATCGCCCCGATAGGGGCATATCTTTTGAACGACCGGATAGTTGAAGCGCTCGTGCTTGCGACGCTGCTCAGGCGTGGGATGCGAGACTTGCGGTTGTTCGGAGTTCTGGGTTTCGATAACGGGTGACCCCATGACTGCCCTCTCGACTGGGAACGCTTGGGAAGGCGACGGTGTCGGCTGACGTCCGACCGGTTTCCGTACACAAGTTTACGCCATGCCCGCCGCTTCGGCCGACGTAGCCCTTTCGATGCGGTTACGACACGGGGGGAGGCTTCTCCGCACAATCGGCACGATCGATTCCCTGCGAAAATCTGCGGTCACCGCGTCCGTCCTTGCGGGGGGCGGTCGCGCCTTGCCGTCGGCGATTACCGGATTTAAGCTACCCAAACCGGCAAGACGTCATGAGGGAGGGGAGCGATGCACTTCGACCGATCGTCCGGTTATCTCCAGCATTCGGGCGATGGTTCCAGGGGCAATTGCGGCGGATCGGCATCGACGGGCGTTTTTAGGGAGGGTTCGTCCATGACTGCGGCAAAGTACTTTGCGCTGCTCGGGATCATGCTTTCGGCTTGGCCGGTTCAGGCGGAATTGCGGGTTTGGACCACGACCGCTACCGTCCGGGTGTTGCGAGACGATCCGCCGGGCGATACCGCGGAGGTGCGACTGTTCGCGGCACGAAACGAGTGGCGCGGCTTTCAAATCCTGATGCGGAGCGATCGGCCGATCGCCGGGATATCGGTCGCCGCCGGTAATTTGAGCGGGCCGAACGGCAGTGCACTGCCAAGGACCGCCGCCCGGTTGTATCGTCAACATCAGTTCGAATTGACCGCCGCCAGTCCGCGCAACGACCGATTCCGCGCCGGATGGTATCCCGATGCCCTGATTCCGGTTTTCCATCCCTTGACGGGAGCACCCTTGGAACCGGCACGGTACACGGCCATGCCGTTCGATCTGCCCGCCGAGCAGACGCACGGATTTTGGATCGATCTGTTCGTTCCTCGCGATGCGGCGGCGGGGACCTATCGCGGCGTCTATCGATTGACGGCGGAGGGGCAGGCGACGATCGAGATTCCGGTCTCGCTGACGGTCTGGAACTTTGCCCTGCCGGATGTGCCGACCGTTCAGACGGCCTTGGGGTCGCCCGCCGATCGGATGCGGGGATACTATCAGAAGCGAGCGCGGGCGGGGAAAGAGGAACCGCCCTCCGATTGGGCCGAGGTGGAAGAGCAATGCGCGGCCCTCGTCAGTGAGCATCGGATCAACGCCACGCCCCCCCGGCAGTGGTTGATTCCCGTGGAACAACCGGACGGTAGCTTTCGGATTCCGGAGGATCGCCTCGGATTGCTTCGGGATTTCGTGGACCGATACCATGTGAACGCCGTCCAAACGCCGCATCCGTCTTCGGTGATCAAGGATCCGGCGGCGGAACGCGATCGTCTGGGTGCATGGCTGGCCGCCTGGGACGCCGCCGCTCAAGCCTTGGATCGGCCCAACGTCGTCTTTTACACCTACCTCAAAGACGAACCGAACGATGCCGAAGCCTATCAGTACGTGCAGACGTGGGGGCGGGCGATCAAGGATTTTCGCTCTGCGTTGAAGGTCCTCGTTGTCGAGCAGACTTGGACGCAGGATGCGGCATGGGGCGACCTCTACGGAGCGGTGGACATCTGGTGCCCGCTCTTCTGTCTGCATCGACCCGAGAGTGCGCTGGAGCGGTTGGCGTTGGGGGAGACGGTCTGGACCTACACGGCCCTTTGTCAGGGCGCACGGCCGACCCCATGGTGGCAGATCGACTTTCCGCTGCTCCATTACCGCGTCCCGTTGTGGATGGCGTGGAACGACCGAATGCGAGGGATCCTCTACTGGGGAGGCATGGCCTACTGGGATCAGACGAACGACCCCTGGACCGATCCCTGGACCTACGGTCGACGGAGCGACGGCACCAGTCGGGTCTACAACGGCGAGGGGACGTTGGTGTACCCGGCCGGGCCGGCGGGCTACGAGGGCATCGTCCCCAGTCTTCGCCTCAAGGCCCTCCGCGACGGTATTCAAGATTACGAATACCTGGCCATGTTGGAGCGGGCAGGGCAACGCGCCGATGCCGAGGCGATCGTCCGAGAATTGACGACCTCTTTTTTCGCCTGGAACCCCGATCCGTCGGTATACGATCAGGCACGTCAACGCACGGCCGAGATTCTGCAACAGATCCAAGCGCCGTGAAGCCCCAAAAATCACAAGGCTTTCGCAGAGTTCCCACCAATGGAAACATCTCTTACTAGGGATTTAAGGAAGTGCCGAATCGGGTGGGGAGCGAATCCGAAGCAAAGTCGCCCGATTCGACGGGCCCTCCCCCCTCGGCATCCCCAGACGTCGCCGCCGCGATCTTTCCTCCACGTGTGGTCCGCGGCTTGTCGCTGACTGTGGAGTGCGGCGGCTTGCGGCCGCCGTTCAAAGCGGCAGTTTTGCTGCCGCACTCCAAACCCGCTCCCGCACTCCAGGCCTTTCGGAGGATTGATAGGGACATTTTTATTCACCACACAAGGCGGCATTCCTATTTACGGATGACGCCAGCGGGACACTGGGGTGCGTTGACGTCCACGGAGGCGGTTCCTACATTGAATTCTCCGCACATTTTGGCGCCCTGAACCTGCCCACGGTTCCCCGGCGACGGAAGCCTCGCTACAGCAGACTGCCGGGGGCGGGCGTGATGCCGCGGCACGCTTTTCGGTACGGGAGCAAGACCACAGATTCCGGGGGAAAACGTGAGTACGACGTCCGCATCCATCGAACGCTTGGCCATTGATACGATCCGAACGCTTTCCATGGACGCCGTGCAGGCGGCCAAGAGCGGGCACCCCGGCACGCCCATGGCCCTGGCGCCTGTGGTCTATTTGCTCTATCAGGAGGTCCTGCGGTACGATCCGTTGCGACCGGATTGGCCCAACCGCGACCGGTTCGTTCTATCGTGCGGGCACGCCTCGATGCTGCTTTACTCGGCCCTGCATTTGGCGGGTGTGCGTCAGTTGGGTCCCGGCGGCAAGCCGACCGGCGAGTTGGCCGTGCCGCTGGAACACATTCGGCAATTCCGTCAGTTGCACAGCCGTTGCCCGGGCCACCCCGAGTATCGCCACACCAGCGGCGTGGAGGTAACCACCGGCCCGCTGGGCCAGGGCGTAGCCGCGAGCGTGGGCATGGCGATTGCCTCGCGCTGGCTGGCCGCCCGGTACAACCGTCCGGAGTTTCCCCTTTTCGATTACAAGGTCTACGCCCTGTGCAGCGACGGCGATTTGATGGAAGGCGTGAGCGCCGAAGCCGCTTCGTTGGCCGGGCACCTTAAGCTGGGCAACCTGTGCTGGATCTACGACGACAACGGCATCACCATCGAAGGCCACACCGAATTGGCGTTCAGCGAGGACGTCGCCGCGCGATTCCGCGCCTACGGTTGGAACGTGCTGAAGGTGGATGACGTCAACGACCTGCCCGCGTTGAGGCAGGCGATTGCGGCGGCGGATTCGGCGAGCGAGCGTCCCACGCTGATCGTGGTCAAGAGCGTGATCGCGTGGGGAGCTCCCAACAAGCAAAATACGCACGACGCTCACGGCGCACCTCTCGGCGAAGAGGAGGTGCGTCTGACGAAGAAGGCCTACGGTTGGCCGGAAGACGCCCAATTCCTGGTCCCGCCCGAGGTGGTCGAGCATTTTGAGCAAGGCATCGGCACGCGGGGACCGACCCTGCGGGAAAAATGGGAGGCCTTGCTGGCGGCCTATGCGGGAAGCTATCCGCGCGAGGCGGAGGAACTGCGATGGATCGCCGCCGGGGAGTTGCCTCCGGACTGGGACGCGGACATTCCGGTCTTTCCGGCCGACGCCAAGGGTATCGCCTCGCGGGCGTCGTCGGGCAAGGTCTTGCAGGGCGTCGCCAAGCGCGTGCCCTGGCTCTTGGGCGGTTCCGCCGACCTGGCGCCGTCGAACAACACGCTGCTGGGCTTCGAAGGGGCGGGACACTTCTCCGCCAAAGACCGCGCCGGACGGAATTTCCACTTCGGCATCCGCGAACACGCCATGGGTGCGGCGGCCAACGGCCTAGCGCTCAGCGGTTTGCGACCGTACACCGGCACGTTCTTCGTCTTCAGCGACTACATGCGACCGGCCATGCGGTTGGCGGCCTTGATGGAGTTGCCGATCCTGTACATTTTTACGCACGATTCCATCGGCGTCGGCGAGGACGGCCCGACGCATCAACCGGTGGAGCATTTGGCGGCGCTGCGGGCGATTCCCAATCTGGTCGTCATTCGCCCGGCGGACGCCAACGAAACCGCCGAGGCGTACCGCGTCGCGCTGAGCTTGAAGGATCGGCCGGCGGCCCTCGTGCTGACCAGGCAGAACCTGCCCACACTGGACCGCTCGGTCTATTCTTCGGCGGAGGGATTGCAGCGGGGGGCGTACATCCTGCGCGAGGCGGAAGGCGGCAAGCCTGACGTGATCCTCATCGGCACCGGCAGCGAGGTCCACGTCTGTTTGGCCGCTCAAGAACTGTTGGCGAAAGACGGCGTGGCCGCCCGAGTAGTCAGCATGCCCAGTTGGGAATTGTTCGAGATGCAACCGCAAGACTACCGCGAGGCCGTGCTGCCGCCGCAAGTGGATCGTCGCGTGGCCGTAGAGGCCGCCATCGACCTGGGCTGGCACCGGTACATCGGACCGCGCGGGGTCTTCGTGGGCATGAGCGGATTCGGGGCTTCCGCGCCCGCCGGCGTGCTGATGAAGCACTTCGGCCTCACGGCGGAAAACGTCGCCGCCCAGGCCAAGCGGATCGCGACCGCCGACTGACTCACGCCGTCGCATCGCGTTTCCGGTGCATTTCCCGCTTCATTCACGGCGGGACGGACGGCCTCGCGAATCGACGGCGGTTCGGCGATCGCAAGGGAGAAGGTTCCGCCGATCAATCGGGATCATAGGCCAGGTTCGGCGCCAACCAACGCTCCACTTCGCGGACGGGCAGGCCTTTCCGCCGCGCGTAGATTTCCACCTGGTCGCGCTGAATGCGATCGACGGCGAAGTACCGGGCTTGGGGATGCGAGAAGTACCAGCCGCAAACGGATGCGGGCGGGTCCATGGCCAGGCTCTCCGTCAGACGGATGCCCGTCCGCTCCGTCGCCTCCAGCAGGCGAAACAGCGTTCTTTTCTCGGTGTGATCGGGGCAGGCGGGATAGCCGGGCGCCGGGCGGATGCCGCGATAACGTTCCTTGATCAGGTCCTGCCGCGAAAGTCGTTCCTCTCGGCCGTATCCCCAATCGCGACGGGCGATCTCGTGCAATCGCTCGGCGAAGGCCTCGGCCAAGCGATCCGCCAGGGCCTTGATCATGATGGCGGCGTAGTCGTCGTGTTGTTCCTCCATCCGCCGTGCCCACTCGACCGCCTCCGGACCGCTGGTCACGGCAAACGCCCCGAGGTAATCGCGGCGACCGCTTTCGATGGGGGCCACGAAGTCGGCCAGGGCATGGTAACACTCCTGCCCGCGCCGCCGCCACTGCTGCCGCAGCGTGAATACCCGCGCCACCGCCTCGGTTCGCGATTCGTCGGCGAAGAGCAGGATGTCGTCGCCGTCGGAATTGGCCGGCCAAAAACCGTACACGCCGCGCGGGCGAAACATCTCCTCATCGATGATGCGGCGGAGCATCCGACCGGCATCTTCCCACAGGGATTTGGCCTGCGCCCCCAACTTGGGATCGTCGAAAATCCGGGGGAACGTGCCCGGCAACTCCCAGGCGATGAAAAAAGGCGTCCAGTCGATGTATTCCGCCAATTCCGCCGGAGAGATCTCGACGGTCTTCACGCCTAAGAAGGAGGGCGCGGCGATCTCCACGGTCGCCCAATCGCAGGTGAATCGCTTGGCCGCCGCTTCGGCGTAGGGGACGATGTTGGCGGTCCTGCGGTCCGCATAACTCTTGGCGGTTTTTTCCTGCTCTCGACGCACCTCGGTCGCGAAGACCTCGCGATCGGCGGGACTCATCAAGCGTTCCACGACGGCGACGCTCCGCGAGGCGTCGGGTACGTGGACGGTCACACCGTCGTACTCGGGAGCGATCTTGACGGCGGTGTGTTTGGCGCTGGTGGTCGCCCCGCCGATGAGCAACGGGATGTTCATGCCGCGACGCCGCATCTCCTTGGCGACGTGGGCCATCTCCTCCAGGCTGGGCGTAATCAGTCCGGAAAGCCCCACGATGTCGGCGCCTTCCTGAACCGCAGTGTCGAGGATCGTCTCGCAGGGGACCATGACGCCGAGATCGACGATGCGGAAGTTGTTGCAGGCCAGCACGATCCCCACGATGTTCTTGCCGATGTCGTGGACGTCGCCTTTGACCGTAGCCAAAACGATGGTGCCGCGGTGCGAGGCTCCTCCCGCCTTCTTTTCGGCTTCCATGTACGGAGTCAGGTAGGCCACCGCTTTTTTCATAACCCGGGCCGACTTGACGACCTGGGGCAAAAACATCTTGCCTTCGCCGAACAGGTCGCCCACGACTTTCATGCCGTCCATGAGGGGACCCTCGATGACGGCCAGGCAGGACGGCAGGCGACGCCGAATCTCCTCCACGTCCTGCTCGATGAATTCGTCGATGCCGTGAACCAGGGCATGGCGGAGTCGCTCTTCGACGGGGGCTTCGCGCCAAAGCGTGCGAGTGGTTGCGGCGGCGTCCTTTTCAGGCTCCAGACGGGCGGCCAGGGCGATCAGTCGCTCCGTGGCGTCCGGTCGGCGGTCCAAGATCACGTCTTCCACGTGTTCGCGGAGTTCGGGATCGAGGTCTTCGTACACATCCAACTGGCCGGCGTTGACGATGGCCATGTCCAGCCCCGCTCGAATGGCGTGATAAAGGAAGGCCGAATGCATGGCCCGGCGGACCGTCTCGTTGGACCGGAAGGCGAAGGAAAGATTGCTAACGCCGCCGGATGTCTTGGCGCCCGGGCACATTTGCTTGATTTGCCGCACGGCCTCGATGAAATGGACGGCGTAGCGGTTGTGCTCCTCGATGCCCGTACCGATGGTGAGGATATTGGCATCGAAGATGATATCCTGCGGCGGAAAGCCCGCCCGCCGCGTCAGCAGATCGTAGGCCCGGCGGGCGATGCGGACCTTGTGCTCCACCGTAACGGCCTGACCCTCCTCGTCGAACATCATGACGATCACGGCCGCACCGTAACGACGAACAAGCCGGGCTTGGCGGAGAAACGCGTCTTCGCCCTCCTTGAGGCTAATGGAGTTCACGATCGGCTTGCCTTGGAGGCATTTCAACCCCGCCTCCAAAATCGACCATTTCGAACTGTCGATCATGATGGGGACGCGGGCGATGTCAGGCTCGGCCGAAATGCGGTTCAGGAACTCCGTCATGGCCGACTCGCCGTCCAAAAGGGCGTCGTCCATGTTGACGTCCAAGATGTTGGCACCCGCTTCCACCTGCTGCCGGGCCACGGCGACGGCCTCTTCGTAGCGGCCTTCGCGGACCAGTCGTGCGAATTTGCGCGATCCGGCCACGTTGGTCCGCTCGCCGATCAGCGTGAAGTTGCCGCCCGGCCGCAGCAACAAAGGCTCCAACCCGGCCAGCGACGTCCAGGGCGCAGGCTCCGGCGGGGTCCGCGGCGACTTGCCGGCTACGGTTTCGGCGATGGCGCGGATGTGCTCCGGCGTCGTGCCGCAACAACCGCCCACCATGTTCAGCCAACCCTCGGCGACGAACTCTCCCAACACCGATGCGGTCTGTTCCGGCGTTTCGTCGTAGCCGCCGAATTCGTTGGGTAAGCCCGCGTTGGGGTAACAGCTCGTCCACGTCGGGGCCAAGCCCGCAAGCTCCTCCACGAACGGGCGCATCATCGCCGCGCCGAGGGCGCAGTTGATTCCCACGCTGAACGGTCGGGCATGGGCGATCGAGATCCAAAAGGCCTCCAGCGTCTGGCCGGAAAGCGTGCGTCCGCTGCGATCGACGATCGTGCCCGACACCATCACCGGCACCGCTCGCCCGCGCCGCTCGAAAAGCTCTTCCACAGCAAATAGGGCCGCCTTGAGGTTCAGCGTGTCGAAGGCGGTCTCGAAAAGCAGCGCGTCCACGCCGCCGTCCAGCAAGGCCTCCGCCTGCTCGTAATACGCCGCGCGAAGATCGTCGAACCTCACCGCGCGATATCCGGGACGATTGACGTCCGGCGAAAGCGAGGCCGTACGATTGGTGGGGCCGAGGGAACCGGCGATGAACCGCGGACCGGGGCGACCGCCCTCGCGGGCAAGGGATTCCACGGCACGTTTGGCGCAACAGACCGCCGCCAGATTGATTTCCCGCACGCGGTCGCTCAAATCGTAGTCGGCCAGCGAAATGCGGTTGGCGTTGAACGTGTTGGTCGTCAGGATATCGGCCCCCGCCCGCAAATAGGCCGTGTGAATCTCCCTCACGGCGTCGGGTTGGGTAAGGCACAGCAAGTCGTTGCAGCCCTTCAGGGGGCGTTCGTGATCCCGCAGGTCCGCCGCCCGGGCATGCGTGGGGCACGAGCAACCGCCACCGCCCGTCGCGGAATTCATTCCCCGAAAAGCCTCTTCATCCAAACCCAGACGCTGAATTTCGGTCCCCATCGCCCCGTCGATGACGGCGATCCGCCGCCGCAACAAGGCGGAAAGCGGGTGGTCCGCATGCACCCCCGGCCATGCGGAAAACGAAGGCTCGGATCGCGAAACCTCGGCGGATTCCGCCGACTGCGTGGACGCCATGCTATTATCTTCCTTCCATTCCTGAAGCCGTTGGGAGGCCGTCCGTGCCGCGGCGAGCGCCGGAAACGCCCGCCGCATCGTGAGCCTCCGGTAATCCTACATTATATGCGGCATCCGCGCCGGCTTCGTTCGCGAGGCCATCGGCCGACGCTCGTCGGTCGCCTGTTCGCCGTCGCAGCGCAAGGGAGAGAATCCGTCGCACGCTCGGGCTATACTAAAGGTTTCGATCTCCGCCTGTGTCGTTGTTCCCGGAGATTCCCGCGATCGCCTTGCATTGGGAGGATTGGAGATGAGTCTTTCACGACGAGACGTGTTGCGAACCGCCGCGGCGGCGGGACTGTTTGCGGCGTGCGGCAAGTTGCCGGCCTGGGCCGCTGAGAAGAAAATTCCCATCGGCGTCCAACTCTATTCGGTCCGCGAAGCGGCAGCCAAAAATCTAGCCCGCGTGTTGGCGGCCATCAAGGAGATGGGCTACGAGGCCGTCGAATTCGCCGGCTATTACGGGCACTCCGCCGCCGATCTGCGCAAGATGCTGGATGATGCCGGCCTGAAATGCTGCGGCACCCACACCGGTTGGGACACTTTGCAACCGCAAAACCTGGCCGCCACCGTGGAGTTCAACCAGACTATCGGCAACAAGTATCTGATTTGCCCCTATCTCGCCGAGAGCTTTTTCGCAACCAAGGAGAAGGCCGTGGAAACCGCCAAGGTCTTCAACGAATTGGCCGACAAGGTCAAGGACCAAGGCATGCTGGTGGGCTACCACGCCCACGGCGGCGACTTCCGCAAATTGAACGGTGAAACCGCCTGGGAGGTGTTCTTCGCCGCGACCAAACCCGAAGTGGTCATGCAGATGGACATCGGCAACTGTCTGGGCGGCGGCGGCGACCCGTACGCCATCTTGGAAAAATTCCCCGGCAAGTCCAAGACCGTCCACCTCAAGGAGCACGGCGGCAAGCAAGGCGCCGTGATCGGCGAGGGCGACGTCGATTGGGAACGCGTTTTCAAGATTTGCGAAACCACGGGCGGCACCGAGTGGTACATCGTGGAGCAAGAGAGCTACGCGGGTGGGCCGCTCGACGCCATCCGCGGTTGCATCCAAAACCTCCGCAAGATGGGCAAGTGACGCCGATCCGCCGCGAACGCGGCTTGGTCTGAAAGGCACCGACCGAGAAGCGGTCTTGCGCCGCTTCCCGGTCTTTTTTAGATATGTCGGGCCGACAGATCGCCCGGCACTCCCTCTCGGCGGTCCTGGGTGACGTACTTCGCCACCATGTTGAGCAGTCCGGCCCGTTGGATGGGCTTGGAAAGATAGTCGTCGCAGCCAGCGGCCAAACAGACTTCACGATCTCCGTGCATGGCATGGGCCGTAATCGCGATGATGGGAACGCGGCACCCGCGCTCGCGGAGAATGCGACTGGCCTCATATCCGTCCAGGATGGGCATTTGCATGTCCATCAGGATGACGTCGAAAGGTCGGCCTTCCTTGGCGGCGGCTTCCGCGGCATCAACCCCTTCTTGCCCGCTCTCGGCGGTGACCACCTCGGCTCCCGCCTTCTTCAATAGGAACGAGATCAGACGCCGATTGTCCGGGCCGTCTTCCACGAGGAGCACACGCCCGCGGATGGTGACGGAAGCCGTTTGCGGAGAAGGCGAGTCGGGCGAGGATGCCTCGCGCCACTCGCGAATCCATTCCGCATTCGGCGCCGCCGCAGTCGGCAGTCGCAGGCGAAACGTGGAGCCTTTTCCCGGTTCGCTTTCCAGCAGAATCTCGCCGCCCAGCAATTCCGCCAAGCGCCGCGTGATGGTGAGGCCCAAGCCCGTGCCGCCGTAACGGCGCGACATCGAATCATCCACCTGCACAAAGGGGTCGAAGACTCTGGCCTGGTCTTCCGGCGCGATCCCGGGACCGGTATCGACGACGGCGAATTCGAGGATGCCTCGCACGGGTTGATCGCCCGCACGGGGCGGCTCGGCATCGCTTTCCGTCGAAGACGAATTCCCCGGGATACCGTGCCCGACGAACCGCAATTGCACGCGGACTCCTCCCTGTTCCGTGAATTTCACGGCATTACCCACCAGATTGAGCAGGATCTGCCGCAGCCGCATGGGATCGGTACGGACGAGCGAGGGCACCTCGCCGAGGCATTCCGCCGCGAGTGTGAGTCGCTTGGCCTCCGCCCGCGTCCGCAGGAGCGACACCACGTCCTGCATCAATCCAAGCGGGTTGCAGTCGGCGTCTTGGACCGCGAACTTGCCCGACTCGATCTTGGAAAGGTCGAGGATGTCGTTGATGAGGTCGAGGAGATGTGCGCCGTTGCGGCGTATGGTTTGGAGGTATTCGGTACGCGTTTCGGGATCGGTCGCGGGGTCCGCCAAAAGGTCCGTGTAGCCGAGGATCGCGGTCATCGGCGTGCGAATCTCGTGGCTCATGTTGGCCAGGAATTGGCTCTTGGCGAGATTGGCCTGTTCGGCGACCGATTTGGCCTCTTCCAAAGCCGCCGTCCTTTGACGGACCCGATCCTCGAGTTCGTCGTGGGCTTGCTGCAAGGCCTGTTGAGCGGCCTGCACGTAATCGAGCATGGAATTGAAACCGCACGCCAAGGCACCCAATTCGTCGGCGGAGCGTACCGGCACCCGTAGCGAATAGTCGCCGGTTTGGGCGATGGTCCGCATGACGTCCGTCAATTCCAGAATCGGCCGCGCGATGAAGTGCCGAAGCGGAACGGACATCCAAGCCGCGATCACTCCCGCCGCGGCGATCACGCCGATCGCCAATAACACTTGCACGAAGAATTGGCGCCGTGCATCGATCGGCTCCGCGCGGGCATAAAGGTAACCTACCGTCCGCCCTTTCTGCACCATCGGGCGCACCACCTCGATGAAACGTGCAATGCGCGTTCCGACGGGCATCGCCAAAGCGTTTGGCGCCTGGTAGAAGGTGGTTGCGTCACCGCGATTGGCATATTCGGCGAACAAGCATTTCTTACCGTCGTAAATGGCCGCCGTTTGCACCGATTTCTGAAGAGCCATGGCGGACAAAAGCTCCTCGGCGGTCGCGACGTCGCCGAATTCCAGCGCCGCCGTGGCATTGGCGCCGACCACGCCCGCCAGGGCCTCGATCTGACGGGCCTCCGATTCCATCAAAAGTCGAAGCTGCGTGGAAATGAAGGCCGCGCTGGTGATGGACAGAGCCACCCCCAGCGCCGCCGCCAGCAGAATCTGTAACTTTCTGCGAATCGGCGCGTCGGCGAAGCGTCGAGCGAGGGTGCATCCCAATCGCCAACCGCCTATCGTGAAATAGCGGATCATCGTTGCGCAGTTTTTTCGTTCGGTGCGCCGTCGCAAGGCGCTTCAGTTCCGTGAGGCGAAAACGGAAACACCGATCTATCGGGAACTTTTAGAGACGCGAGGCTCGGCGTCCAAGACGCGAGCGACCTGAAGCAACTTTGAGCTGACCTTGAGTTTCTTGGACTCGATCGCTCTCAAGGCCAGTTCCAGACGGAGCTTGTTGTCCTCGATGACGAATCGAACCTCGCCGCCCTCTTGAAGAAACTCTAGGTTCTCCCCGACGGTCAGGACGGGAAAATTCCGCGCCGATTGCAGCAATTTCCGCCGAAGGTCCGGATCGAGGGAACCGGGCAAGAAGAGTATCCGGTATTCCCTCGAAACGGTTTCCCCGTCCACGACGACCACTTGAAAGAGCGTCTCATCACTCTGTTGGGCGGCCTGTTGCAGGTAAGGGACCACGGGATGCCGCCCAACGACCGCGATCATGGGCGGGCGATTCGCGTCTTCGGCTTCCTCCGGCCAATCCACGTATCGCAAAAAGTTGGCCAAATAGGCCGCCTTGATTAGGTTTTCGCGATTGACCAACCCCTCTTGGGCATGGCCGGGGCGAACGAAGACGCACGGCAACAGCAACGCAACGAAATAAAGCCCCAACGACCCGGCAGAAAAGAGACGCACCGCGAGACTCCTCGGGCCTACCGCCCGCGAAGTCGCCACGCTCGTCCGTTTGCCCGCTGCGGTTGTGTCTGCCACAACCTTTTCTCCCATGTCTGCCCCGTCGTGCGAAGTCTCAGAACCGCCAAGCGGCGCCGCCGTACACTTCGCTCTGCACTTCCGTGCGCGTCAATCCGATGAAATCGAGGCCGTCGCCTTCGGCGTGCTCGCCGTCGAGCAAGTTGCGTCCCGCCACAAACAATTCGCACTGCTTACGGGGATGCCACGCCAAGCGAACATCCATCACGAAATACCGATGGGCATAATGCGTGTTATCCACGTAACGGCCGATAACATCCAACTCCCAACGTTCCCAAGGCCGTCCCGAGAGCCATAGGAAAAACTGGTTCTTGGGATCAGGCCAACCGCTGACGGCATTCTCGTAACCGGGGTGATCGGTCACGTCGATTCTCAGGAAACTATAGCCCCCACGCAGCGTCCAGTCAGCCGCGAACTTATAATCGGCGGCGATTTCGAAGCCGTAGGTCTCGGCGTCGGCCCCGCGGGCGAACCAGGCGGGAGTTAGCACGGCGGGCCAACCGCCGGGCAGGATTCCCAGCGACGGACTGCCCGCCCGCCACGCCGCAATATCGTCGTAATTGTTATAAAACACCGAAAAGTCCCAGAAAAAGTCCTTGTTCGGCTGCCCGCGAATGCCGATCTCGTAAGCCATCATCTTCTCGGATTCGATCTCGGGATCGCCGGAAACCAAGCCGAAAGATGGCAAGGGGCCGGGATAGATATCGAGGAGGACCGGGTACTTATCCAGATCGGCCTCGGCCCGAGAAGGCGTTCGCACGGCGCGGGATACCGCCCCCCAAATCGTGTATCGCTCGGAGGGCGTCCAGAGCAGCCTGCCCGTCGGTTGATACTCGAAGCCCGTATAATCGTTATGTTCGAACTTGCACCCCGCGATAAAATGCCAGCGGTCTTCCACTAACGTAATCTCGTCCTGGACGAAATAGCTGAATAGATCGTCCGCTCGCTTGGCGGGGGCGAATTGCAGATAGAACGGCGCCGGCGTCAAAAAGTCTTCGGTATACCGATAACCGAATCCCCAAGTGATCAGGTGCCGTTCCAGCGGTCGGAAGTGATGCTGGAAGTCGAAATCGAGGGTATCGCGATCCTCCGCGAAGTCCGTGGCCGTGGAGTGCCGCTCCATGCGGTCGTAATAGAACTGTATCGAGTACTCGTTCTCTTCGTCCAAAGTGCGAGTCCACCGGGTCAAGACGTTCCCCCCCGATTGATGAACATCTTCGATCGCGTAGCGACGGAAGAGCGGCGGCGTGGGGTCGTCGAAGCGATAGAACGCGCCCGAGTGACCGTCGAAATAGTCGCCCTGGAACGTGACCAGGTCTCGATCGGAGGGCGTCCAATCGATGCGGAATCCGGTCCGGGCTTGTCGCCAATCATCCGTCTCGCGCGGATCGGGTGCGTATCCGGCATCGCGATCCAGCCATTTTCCATAAACGCGATAGCTCGCGTCGTCGCCCAGTCGTCCGCCGTATCGAGCCGAGGCGAACCCGCGTTCCTCCGTGCCTGCCCCGCCCTCCACGAACGCCCCCTGCGTGTCCGATGACTTCTTCGTGATGATATTGATGATGCCGTTCACGGCGTTGGCGCCCCAAACGCTGGCGCCGGGTCCGCGGATGACCTCGATCCGCTCCACGTCCTCCAAGAGGACGTCTTGCGCGTCCCAGTACACTCCCGAGAATAGCGGCGTGTACACCGTCCGACCGTCGATCTGCACCAGCAGTTTGTTGGAAAAACGACTGGTGAAACCCCGCGACGTGACGCTCCAGGTGTTCGAGTTGATCCGCGCCACGTGCAGGCCGGGCACCAATCGCAGGACATCCGGGATGGAACGCGCCCCGGAGCGGCGAATCATCTCGTTGTCGATGACGTACACGGCGGCGGGCGAGCGCCCCACCGTACTTTCGCTACGCAAGACCGTGGAAACCTCCACGCTCATCGAAGGCGCGACCACGTCGAGGCCGGCCAATTGCTCGATATCCATTTTGAGAATCGACTGCGCGTCCGGTTCGCGATCGTCCGCCGGTTCCGGTACTGCCGCGATTACGGACTGGGGCGGTGCCGGCGCGACCTCGGCCCCAACGGCAGGGCACAGTCCTTGGGCGCAGATGCATCCGAACAGCAACAGCCCGGCCAATGCTGGGTGCGCCACCTTGCCGACGCCGCCGCCCCTTTTCAGTACGACACGCGGCAACATACCCACCTCCCCAAGCGGCACTCGCCACCGACGGGCGGTCTGACTCGATCCATGATTCACGCGCAGAACGCGACTCGGAGGGCGGAACGGGAAGTAGGAATCTCAAGCGGCAAATCCAAGACTCCGCCGTATTGAGCGAGTTCGTCATTCCGCGAGCAAGGGCTTTAGCGGATTCTCCGTACAATTCCTATTTTGCAAAGAATCCCCCCTATCCCTCCCTTCGAGAGCGCACCCAACATCTCGCCGCCTCGACCGGCGCCGGAGCGCGATACGAAGCATTGGAAAAAGGTCGCCCGGGAATCACGGGCGCGTTGCGGGCGAGTCCTCCGGGACCTTCGCGATCAATTCGCATTCCGGCAAGGCTTGCCGCAGAATCTCCGCGCCGGCATCGGTCACCGGCGTCCGCGTCACGTGCAGCGTCCGCAGCTTCTTCAATTCCGTCAGCGGCGCCAGACCTTGGTCGGTAATGGCGGTACGGCCTAGGTGGAGGAACGCCAGAGCCTGAAGAGAAGAGAGATGCGGCAGGCCCGCATCCGTGACCTTCGTGTTGTCCAGATTGAGCCATGTGAGTTGCGTCATTTTGCCGAGGTGCGCTAGCCCGGCGTCCGTCACCTGGGTGCTCCAGAGGTTGAGCTTGGTCAAGGCCTTGGCCTGAGACAGGGCCTCCACGCCTGCGTCCGCCACGGCGGTTTCGCTGATATCGAGATCGCTCAATTGGGGCAGTGCAGCCAGGGGCGGCATGGCGGCGTCGGTAATCGCCGTGCCGCGGAGCCTCAGGCGACGGAGCGCAGGGTGCTTGGCCAGTTCCGCTGCGCCTGCATCCGTGATCCCGGCGCGGGTCAAAAAGACCTCCTCCAGTTCTTGGCAGTCCTTTAAGGCGGCCAGTCCGGCGTCGGTAACCTTTGTATCGTCCAAGCCCAGGCTTTTGAGGCGGGAACAACCGGCGAGTGCTTGGAGACCGTTATCCGTGATGGGCAGGCCGGTCAACTTGACGGCCCGAAGCCTCCCGGAGGCCGCCGCCTCGGCCAGCACGGCATCGTCCACGCGACTGCCCGTCGCGTCGATCTGGATGATGTGGTTGTCGTCATCCAAGCGGACCTTCGCCCCCAGTTCGGTCAGCTTTCGCTCTAGGTCGGCTTCGTTTGTCGAGGACGCTTCGGCGGTCGCAGAACCGGGTTTGCTGCCGGGGGCTTGACCCGCGTCTTGTTGCGTTGCTTCGGCGGACCCGGGCGACGCCGGTTTTTGGCCGGCGGGGCAACCGCACAGCAGGACCGCGAACGACAGAGTCGCCGAAATGGTCACCGCGAATCGTCGAGTCATGGAGAGAGATTCCTTGTTTGCAGTGTGTTTACGGCTCAAACAAAACTGCTGCCAACGCCGCGGCGTGCGGCATTGCCTTCGGGGTCGGGGCGTACCGTGTAGTCTCGCCCTCGCAACTTGAGTTGCCGACCTCGTCCGCCTATCATGAGCATCACGCGTACTCATGGCAAGTGCCCATCCCGGAAGAAGTGGAGGACGGCCATGGATCAACCGTTGCAACGGGCGGCATCGCCCGACATGTCGCCCACGCCGGGGGAACCTTCTCGGAACGACGAGCCTGCAAAAAAAGGCGGAGGGTCGGCCTGGTGGAAGCGCCTTTGGAGCGGCCTTTGGGGGCGTCCGCTCGCCACGCTGGAGTCCACGCTGGAGCGATTGGTGCACCACTTGCGACAATGGGAGGAACGCCCGCGCCCCGCGCCACCGCTCCTCTTCGCCGCCGGATGGAGCATGGCCACGCTCATGGATTTCGGGGTGCGCGACGCCGCTTGGCAAGTGGGGCGCTGGTTGCAATCGATGCAACAGTCGGACGCCACGCTTTCGGAATCGCGCGCACCGGAACCGGTGTTTCGAGCCACGGCGGCGGCAGTTCGGGGTTGGCTCTCGGCCCTGCCGGATCTGCCGGAGTTCGAAGCGTCGGCACAGGCCGCCTGCCAGGCCCTTCGCCGCTGGATCACCGATGAAGGCCGCGTTTTGCCGCCGCGCGGGCGGGATTGGAATTACGAACCGGAGTCGTTGTGGCTCGATCCGCCTGACCTCACGCCGCTGCTTCTGGCCGGGCGGCGGTGGCCCGACACCGATTGGACCTCGGTCGGCATCCGCGCCGTGGAGTATTGGCTCGCTCACGGACATCGCCGCCATCCCGCCGAACGGTCCTCGTCGCTGGTGCGCCGGGCGCGGATGTATTCGGAATGGGGGCGTCGCAACGAGGCGGGCCAGGCCCTGCAAGAAGTGGAGAAGCGGCAAGCCGCCTCCGGCGCGATTCCGGAAAGGCCCGGCGAGGCAAACGTCTTGACCGCGACCGTTCTGGAGGCCGCCGGCCTTTGGTTCCAATACCTGCGACCCGAGTACGGCGAAGCCGCCTTGCGATTCGCCGAGCGGCGCCGCCTTCCCTCGGGCGGTTTTCCGCGTTACTTGGCGGGCGAAAACGGCGGTGATCGCGAGGAAGACGCCCTCGCCGCCAAGTTCTTTCTGGATGCCGTGCAGGCCGAAGTGCGTTGCGAGTACCAACTGCAACTACGCGGGATGGGCGAAGAACCGCTCGACCCGGAAGACCCTCGCCTGCAACTCGTCTCCCGTTTCGCCCAAGCCTTTGCCGAAGGCGCCGCCCTCGCGGACCTCGGTTGCGGCACCGGACGATACCTCCGCATCCTGGCGGCTCGTTACCCGCACCTCCAGTGGACCGGCATCGATTTCATCCCCGAAGCCCTGCATCGACTCCCGCACGGCATCCGCGCCGTGGAGGGCAGCTTGCTGCGAATCCCGCTGCCGGAACGCAGTTTCCACGGCGGTTTTTGCGTGGACGCCCTATCGCATTCCCTGTTGCCGCGCAACGCCATCGCCGAGATCTGCCGCGTGATTCGCCCGGGCGGACGCATCCTCATCATCGAGCCCACGGCCTTGCCGCAGGGCACCGGCGGCAAGAGACAGCAAGCCCTGAGCGCCGATGCGTTGACCGAATGGCTCCGACCGCATTGCTCCCGACTGACCTGTAGCGAATTGACGGTCCATCAAGGATTGATGAAGCGGACGGTCTACGTCTCGGTCTTTGCGGAACGAAAAGGCTGACGCCTCCGAGAGCGTTGCATCCCGGAGGCGTCTTTCTCGCGACTTCCAGATTGCAGGATTCGCCGCGCTCACGACGCGATTCCGTCGCGGACGCGAACACGCGAACCGGTCGGCATCACGGCAGTTGCGGCGGTTCGATGATCGGATAAGTACCCGACAACGCCTTGAGGAACTCCACGATGTCCTTCTGCTGCTCGGGCGTCAGTTTGGCCTCGCGGACGGTGTCGAACTCGACCGAACGGTGCGGGTTATCCTTGCCGCCGGCGGCCATCAGCGCCACGGCCTCCTCCAAGGTGGCGGCGCTGCCGTCGTGGAAGTACGGGGCGGTATTCGCCACCTCGCGCAGGCTGGGGACGCGGAAGGCGCCCATGTCGTGGTCTTCGCCGGTCACCGCCTTGCGGCCCTCATCCGGCTTCTCCTTATCCATGCCCACACCCGCGTTGTAGTAGTCGTACGAGCTGAACAACGGCGGCGTGTGGCAGTCGGCGCAACCGGAATTCTCGAATAGCTCGAGACCTCGCTTCTGGGCGTCGGTGAGGGCGTCCTCTTGTCCGGCCTTGAAGCGATCGTAGGGCGAATCACCGCTCAAGACCGTGCGTTCGAAGGCGGCCACGGCCTTGGCGAAGCCCTCCGGCGTGACGCCCGTCCCGAAGACCTTTTGGAACATCTCGCGGTACTGCGGGATGGCGTCCAAGTTCTGGATCATGCCCTCCATGGTGTTGCCCATCTCGATGGGGTTGGCGACCGGTCCCACGGCCTGGTCCTCCAAAGTGGCCGCACGACCATCCCAGAACTGCGCCGCGGCGTATGCCGCGTTGATCACCGTCGGGGCATTGCGACCGCCGATCTGCTCGTGAATGCCTTTGCTGGTGGGTGTGTGCTCGGCCCAAGCCATTTGCGGATCATGGCAGGTAGCGCACGAGATCGTGCCGTCTTTGCTCACCCGCTTGTCGAAGTACAGCATCTTGCCCAATTCGATTTTTTCCACGGTCAAGGGGTTATCCGCGGGGATTTCCAAAGGCGGCAGCCCCGCCGG
The DNA here is from genome assembly GCF_054657335.1 of Thermopirellula anaerolimosa. Taxonomy (NCBI): domain Bacteria; kingdom Pseudomonadati; phylum Planctomycetota; class Planctomycetia; order Pirellulales; family Thermoguttaceae; genus Thermopirellula; species Thermopirellula anaerolimosa. The sequence goes on along the minus strand of NZ_BAAHYX010000006.1, from coordinate 2,945,802 downwards.
AATCTTCAACTCGTAGGGCGTTCCGGCGACCGGGGCCTGAGCGGCAGGCTCCGCGGCGGCGGGCGGCGTCATCTCGGGCTGCGCGGCCGGTTCCGCAGCGGGTTGATTCTCGGCGGCGGGCGCCGGTTCTTGCGACGTGCCGGCGGCAGGTTCAGAGGCCGGTTGCTCCGTTGCGGATGCCGCAGGCGCGGTCTCCGCGGCAGGCTCCGCGGCGGATTCGGCGCTACTTTCCTGCTTCGCGGACGCCCCGCCGCTCCCCGTCGTGGTTGCCGGGGCCTTTTCGTCCGCAGGCGGCTTCGGACACCCCGTCGCAAGCAGCAGCAAGCCGCCTCCCAGCAAAATCAATCCCAGTACATCGTGCCATCGCATCTTCATCCCACAACCTCCTTCGACCACATCTCCCGGGCTTTCTTCACAGCGGCAAGCCGCCATCGGCCCCGCGCGGCCCTCGCCGCCCTTTTGCCGCAATTGACAGCCCAAAACTACGTATAGTGTAGCGGTTCCCCGGTCGGTCGCAAGCAACGGCCGAAGGTTTCCGCAATCCGGCCGGCGAACGGGAGCGGAGACCCAGGCACGGCGGCGGCCTTATGCGTCGTCCTCAGCGCTGGGCGACTTCTCTTCCGCCGGAGCGACCGGTTCTACGACCCGCACCTGATCGAGCGAAACCAGCTTGCGGACGCGCTCCCGCGTCTCGATGAGCACTTTCTGCGCCAATATCTCGTGTCCGATCACCTTGGCCGGACCGTCCTTGCTTTCCACCTCGCTTCCCACGGGAGGCAGTTTTTCGAGCAATTCCTCGTACTGCTCGAATTCGTAACGCAGGCAGCATTTCAGGCGACCGCATCGCCCCGAGATCTTGGCCGGGTCCAAGGTCGCCTTTTGCAACTTGGCCATCTTCATGGAGACGGGCGGCATAGTCCACAGGTGCGTGTTGCAGCAAAGGGGCTTGCCGCAATCGCCGTAGTCGCCCAACAGCTTGGCCTCGTCGCGGACGCCGATCTGGCGCATTTCGATACGAGTATGGAATTCGGCGGCCAAGCGACGCACCAACTCGCGGAAATCCACACGCTGGTCGGCCAAATAATAGACGATGATCCGCTCTCCGCCGAAGATGTGCTCAACGTCCACCAACTCCATCTTGAGGTCCAATTCTCGGATGTGGCGGACGCAAATCTCCATTTCCTCTTCCGCCTGGCGACGAATGCGAACCACCTCACGCTGATCGTCCGGCGTCATGCGCCGCAAAATGCGTCCCTCCGGCGGCGTGCCCAGCATGTTGATGCCGCGCTCGGTGGCGGGACCGAGAACCTCGCCCGCTTCCAGGCCGCGATCCGTGCGAATGATGACCGAATCGCCCCGCGCGAACGTTTGCTCTTCGTTGGGCGGAGAAAAGACGCCCAGGATCCGGGTAACGCCGTAACGAACGAAGTATCTTTCCATAGAAAGGGATTCCTCTGCCAAATCGGGCAATCGGGTGCCGAATCGGGAAACCGGGGCGTTGGAAGACGCCGGACCGGAACCGGCTATCCGGATTGCGAACGGCCTGCGCGACCTTGGTCGGAAGCGGACCTAGAAGGGGATGACCCGGTTGAGCACTGCCGCCACCGTCGGGTTTCCTTGGAATACGCCCACGCTGACGGCGACCAAGAGCGTCAATCCCGCCGCGACCAGCACCAGACCGCGGGGATTGGGCGGCACCTCCGTCGCCGCCAAGCGGCCAGCCAAGGCCCTTCCGAACGTTCGCCAACCCAGATAGTCTTGATGCGGGCCGATCGCCGACAAGGTGACGTTACGCCAACCGGGCGAAGCGACCAAGACGAGTTGAATCCCCAAACCGGGCAGCACCAGGCAGTCGCCCGCCCAGCGCGCCGCCGCATCCAGTTCGATCGCCGTCTCGGCGACGATGGCGCGGAGTTGATGGGGTGCCGTATTAAAGACCACCAACCGCGGGGGCGCCGTCAGAATCACAAGCCCCACCGCCAACGCGAGGAGGATCACCAAGATCAACCAGACCGCGCCGCCGTAATAGATGTAGGCGGCCATGGGAAGAAACAATTCCATCGGTCCCACGATGATCAGGCCCACCAGCGACAACCCCAGCAGAAGCCGATCCTGCGTTCCCGTCAACAAGACGGGCCTCCGCGCAAGGTTCAAGCCGCCCACGATCATCAAATAGATCGCGACCGGCGCAAAGGCCATGAACCAACGCAGGACGTCCATACCGATCGAAACGCGGATGAGGAATCCGTCTGCCGGAATACAATCGCTTCGCGGCATGCGCAAACGGCGTCGCATGCCCAACACTCGCATTCTACCGTCTTTTCGCGACCCGTGTCGAGATGAGGCTTGCCGGCAACGCACGGCGGTTTACCGCCGTCACCCTGCGGCGGAGTTGCCTCTTGCAAGCCGTGGGGAGGCGTTATAATGGCCGCGCCGGTCGGGATGCACGCCGCGCCGGTTTAGGCAGAACTTGGGGATGAGCGCCTTCGCGAATCGATGAGGAGGTCTCGGACATGATCGAATTGGGGTTTCACACCGACAATTGGCGACCGCTCAGCAAGAGCTTCGAGTTCGCCGTGGAGAAAGGGGCCGAACTGGGCCTGAAGCACGTGGAATTCGCGGTGATCCACGGCCAAGACTTTATCCAAGAGATGGGCTACGATCCTGCCGTCTCGCTGCAAAGCAATCCCCGCGCGATTCGACGCTACCTCGAATCCAAGGGGATGAGCGTATCGCAAATCGACGGATCGTTCCCCCTGATGGGTCCCCGCGGGACGATCTACGGCGTGCAATACGTGCAGCAGACCATCCGCTTCGCGGCGGAGGTCGGTTGCCCCATCGTCGATACCACGGACGGCGCGGCCACCGTACCCGGCATGACCCGCGATGAGGTCTTTCGCATCACCTGCGAGAATTACCGCCACTGCCTGAGTTGGGCCGAGGATTACGGCGTCATCTTGGCCGTGGAGCCTCACGGACCATACACCAACGACATGGATTTCATGCGGCGACTGTTCGAGTATTTCGAGTCGGAATACCTGCGATGGAACCTCGATACGGGCAACAGTTTCATCGCGGGGTTGGATCCGCTCGCATTCTGCAAAGAGTTCCGCAAGTACCTGGTTCACATCCACGTCAAGGACGTGGCTCCGGACTTGGCCGCCGAGGCCAGGGGCAAGGACACCGGCATCGGAATGTCGTTCGTTCCCGTCGGCGGCGGCGTGAACGCCGACAATATCCGCAAGGTGTTTGCCTACCTCAAAGAGACCGATTGGAGCGGCGCGGTCTCCATCGAATGCCTCGGCACGGACGAGTTTATGCGAAAAAGCGTTGATTTCATGCGGTCTTTGGTGTAAACCGAATTCCGAAAGGGTCGCATTTCGTCGGCCTTGAGGGATGGGACGTGAGGGAGGGACGATCGATGTCCGATAAGACGCATCGGCGGGGTTTTGTGGGAAAGACGGCGTGGACCGCCGCGACGCTGGCGACCGGATGGAGCCTTCCGGCGACCGCCGCCACTTATCAAGACGGCGTCGCGCCGGCGGCGACGACGGTGACGCTTCCCCGCGGCAAGATCAAGAATCTGGAGATCAGCCGATTGCTGCTGGGCGGCAACTTGCTTACGCATTACACGCACAGTCGGGACCTTCGCTACGTCTACAGCCTTGCCCGGGAATATAACACCGACGAAAAGATTTTGCAGACGCTGGCCGTCGCCGAAGCCAACGGCATCAACACGCTCATCATTCACTACGTGCCGCACGCCATCGAGTTGCTGCAAGAGCATCGCCGTCGCGGCGGCAAGATGCAGTGGATCACTTGCACGGCGCACGCCATGGTCAGCGGCGGTCTGGATGCATTCAAGCAGCAAATCGACGCCCTCGTCGCGGCGGGCACGAACGCCCTGTACATCTCCGGAGTGGAGGGCGACCACGCTTGCGGCTACGTAAACGATATTTCCGGCCCCGAGGCGGAGGAACGCGTTGGGGCGCCGCGGATGGAAATGCTGGCGCAAGCTCTAGAGTACGCCAAGAAATCCGGCCTGCCGGTCGGGATCGGCGGTCATCGGATGGGCGTGGTGGAAGACTGCGAGAAGGCGGGTTTGGACAACGATTTCTACATGGTCACGTTCCATCACCTCAAATACCCCACCGCCAAACTCAACTTCGATTCGCGCTGGTGCGCCCGACCCGACGAACTGGCCGCCCTGATGCAGAACGTGCGCAAACCGTGGATCGCCTTCAAAGTCATGGCGGCGGGCGCGATTCCGCCGCAAAGCGCGTTTCGTCACGCCTACGAGAACGGAGCCGACTTCATCGTAGCCGGTATGTTCGACTTCGAAATCGCCCAAGATGCCGCGCTGGCCGCCCAAATCATCGCCGCGACGCAAAACCGGTCGCGCCCCTGGTGCGCCTAACGCTTCGGCGGCCGAGTCATCAAGCCGACAAAACTGTGTTGCTATGCCGTTGCAATCTTGGAGGACAAACTCATGCTGCTGCGATCGTCGCCGGTTGTCGCCGTGCTCGCCTTTGCCGTCTTCATTATGATGGGGCGCGGCAGCGCGGCCGAGGATGCCGCCCCAACGGGGGCCGGAACGGAGATTGTCTTCGCCGATGATTTTCGCGGCCCGGAATTGGAGAAAGGCTGGCGATGGATCCGTGAGCACGAGGGCTATTGGCGTCTCCGGGAGGGCGGCTTGGAAATCCACGCCGAACCCGGTTTGGCGGAGACCGTCCGCAACGCCTTGGTTCGGCCGCTGCCGGACCGCGATCGGTCCAAACTGATCGTCGAGGTATCCGTCTCCAACTTGACAGCCCCCACCGAGCAATACGAGCAGGGCGGCATCACGCTGTACAACGACGGTAAACCGGTATTCAAGCTGGTCAAAGAGCGGATCGACGGCGGGTTGTACATCATCCCCGGTCGAGTGCCGCTGGAAGGCAATCGCGTCACTCTGCGCCTGGTTTTGACCGCCGATCGCTTCACGGCCCAATTCCGGCCCGAGGGAGAGAAGGAGTTTCGCACCGCGGCGGAAGGGCCGCTGCCGCCGCCCAAGAACGACGAAATCAGCATCCAGTGCTATCACGGACCGACGGACGCGGAGCATTGGATTCGGTTCGAAAACTTCCGCATTCTGCGAGCGACTCCGTAGGCAACGCAATCAGCGTGAAGCAGGAGGGAATCGCTTTGGACGAGGCCGAAAGCCGCTCCGGTCGGTAACGGTCTCGTCCGGCGTTGATGATACGGGATAAGGGGATATGGGAACGCACCGCACGTCCTCGGCCCTGCCGGGACGAGCGAGAGAACCCTGGTTTCTTACGGGAGGGAAGCGTCATGAATCAGCGATCGGTGTTGTCCACGGTGTCGGGGTGCGGTTGCTGCTTATCGCGGCGTCGCTTTCTGGAGTTCTCGGCGGGTTGCGCGGCCTGCGCGGCCCTGGGCGGTGCTGCACAACGCGCCCTTGCCCAACCGGCCGCCGCACCGTCCAAAATGCGGCTGAGGATTCTCTATTCCTTGCACGGCCCGGTGCAGGATCGGCCGGATTGGCCCAACAAGGGTTTCGATTTTCGTCCGGTCATGCAGAAGATCGAGAGCGTCCTTCGGGAAGGGTGCCCCGATTTTGAATTTCTGCCGGCCATGGCCACCGGCCCCGAGGAGGCCGCCAAAATCGTCGAGCAGGACCAGGCGGAGGGTATCGACGGCTACATCGTTTATCAGATGAATTGCTGGAATCGTGTCGTGCAATCGGCCGCCGCGACGGGCAAGCCGACCCTGTACCTCGATTTCCAATTTGCGGGCAGCGGCGGATTCCTGGTTTACACGTCGAGCTTCTTGCGTCAGAACGCCCCCAACGTGGCCTTCGTGGCGTCTTCCAATTGGGATGACCACGTTGCGGCTGTCCGCTGTTTCCGTCTGGTCAAGGAAGGGAAAGGGGTGGGCGACTTCGCCGCCGCCGTGGCCAAGGTTCGCCGCGAACGCACGCCCGCTCTTGGCGACATGACTTACCTGGCCGATGCCGCCGCCGTGCTTTCCGTCGAAGAGACGCTTCGCCGACTCAAGGAAACCAAGATCTTGGCCGTGGGCGGCGGTTGGCCCGGCATCATCGAGCCTCTGCAAAAAGAACTGGGCATCCCCGTCGAATCCGTGGCCTTCGAGGAATTGAACGCCGCTTGGGAAAAGGCGGACAAGGACGAGGCCGCCGCCGTGGCCGACATGTGGAAAAAGACCGCCGCCGTCATCGAAGACGTCTCGCCCGAGACGCTTCAAGTTTCGGCCGCCATGTATCTGGCCGAGAAGGCCGTCCTCCAGGCCCACAACGCCAACGCTATCACAATCAACTGCCTGGGCGGATTCTACGGCGGGCACATCCACGCCTATCCCTGCCTTGGATTTCATCAGTTGAATAACGAGGGCCTGATCGGGGCCTGCGAGTGTGATCTACGCTCCACCGCCACCATGGTCCTCATGACCACGATGACCCAAGGCCGCCCCGGCTTCATTTCCGATCCCGTGGTCGATACCGCCAAACGGCAAATCATCTACGCCCACTGCGTGGCCTCGAACAAGCCTTTCGGTCCCCAGGGGCCGGCCAACCCCTTCCAAATCCTCACGCATTCCGAGGATCGTCAAGGGGCCTCGGTTCGCTCCCTCATGCCCGAAGGCTATTTGACGACGACTCTGGAGATTGCTCCCGAGCGAAAAACGATCCTCTTCCACCAGGCTAAGAGCGTCGGCAATTCCTTGGAGGATCGGGCGTGCCGGACGAAGCTGTGCGGCGAACCGGTGGGCGACATCGAGAAACTGTTCCGCGAGTGGGACCAGTGGGGCTGGCATCGCGTGACGTTCTACGGCGATTTCAAGGAACCGGTCTTCGCCTTGGCGGACGCCTTGGGCTGGCAGGTCTTGCAAGAGGCATAATTCGCCGCAGATGCGGACGATAAGGAGCCACGAGACGGCGGCGCGATCGCGGTGTTTCCCGGTCGGACGCTGCCGGTTGAAACGGCTTCCTGCGTGACTCCGCCGCGCGAGATCACGGTGCGAATCGGAAGCCGGGATGGGTGTAGCCCAATACGGTCGCATCCTCCCGGCCTTCGTTTTCCCAAGCCTCGATGGCGCACGCGGCGGGGACCAGCACCGCGGCCCCCAAGGGAAACCGGTAGCGACCCTGCGACGTGCGGAGGACGGTTCCGCCCCGGATGACGGTCCACACGGACATCCGGCCGCGAAAACCGGCGAGGCACGTGCTCTCGCCTGCCGGCAAGCGGATGCGGTGGATACGAAAGAATGGGCAATCCAGCAACACGGCATGTCCCGGTTCGCAGCCTTCGTCCTTGTGCGGCTGCCGCGGCCCAAGAGTCCAGTCCACGGCGGCCAAGCCGGATTCTCGATGCAGCGCCCGCGGCCTGCCGTCGGGCCCGATCCGGTTCCAATCGAACAGTCGCAATGTGGCGTCGCTGGGTTGTTGAATCTCGGCGAGCAAGACGCCTCCGCCCGCCGCATGCACGGTTCCCGCTTGCAAAAAGACGCAGTCTCCCGGACGAGGATGAAAGCCGTACAGGCAGCGTTCCACGGCGCCTTCATCCAGGGCCTGCCGCAGCGCAGCGGCGTCGATGCCCGGGAGCAATCCGGTGTATAGCACGGCCTCCGGTTCGGCGTGGACGACGACCCAGGCCTCGTTTTTGCCTTGTTCGCCCGGGCAGAATTGGGCGGCAGCGGCGTCGTTTGGATGCACCTGCACCGACAGAAAATCCTCGCAATCCAGGAACTTGACCAGCCACGGGAATGCCTCGGGAGGCGGAGAGGCGTCTCCCCAAATTTCCTTGGCGTGTCGCCGCCACAAGTCGGTCAGCGCGGTACCCGCCCACGGACCTTGAGCGACGACGGAAACGTGCAGCGGGTGGCCGCTGATCTCCCACGATTCGCCGTACCGTCCGTCGGGGGGAAGCAGCTTGTTCAAATAATCGGCAAGCCGTCTGCCGCCCCAGATTTGCGGTCGGAAAAAAGGCCGGAAAACGATCGGTTCCATTCCGTGGTCTCAGGGTACGGACTGCGGTCTGTTGGACCTTCGATCATACAACATTGTAGGTCACGCTTTCGACCGGGTGCCGATTCGCAGTTCTGAGGAGGGAGGCGGCTCGCGCGTCTGCGGCACGGCATGGCAGCGCGGCGCCGGGGGGCGAGAGAGTGTTCTTTACAGTGTGGCATAGCGCTGTCGGTTTGTGGTATGATGGGGATCGAAGTTGTTGCGGCCCGCCTACCTCGGCTTCCCGCCCGCAATCACGGCCCAGCGCGTTCGGACCACAAAGGGCGTCGCGGCGTGATACGAGTCGTGTCTAGCAGTAAGCTCCAGGCATCCCATCGCGCATTTCCGGCCCAGCGAGGGGTCTTGGTACGACCGGAAAAAGACGGCGGATGCTTGGGCGATGCTTGCCGACGGTCGAGTCGCGGATTATGGTAAGGGGCATTCGGCGGAGTCGCTGGTGATTCGTTTTTCTTTGACGGAAGGAGTGATTGCGATGAAGTTGCATGCAAGTCGAAGGCGATTCTTGCAGACGTCGGCAGCGATCGGCGTTGGGTACTGGGTCGCGGGCGGCGTCAAGGCTCAAGAGAGCAAGTCTCCCAACGAAAAGATCCAGTTCGCTTCGATCGGAGTGGGCGGAAAAGGCCAGAGCGACTCGGCCGATGCCGGAAACTCCGGCGCCATGGTCGCCATCTGCGACGTGGACGATCGCACGTTGAACGGTGCCGCCCAGCGGTTTCCGGATGCCAAGAAGTACAATGACTTCCGCAAGATGCTGGAAGAGATGGGCGAGAAGATCGACGCCGTGACGGTCTCCACGCCGGACCACTGCCACGCCGCGGCGGCCTTGATGGCCATGCGGATGGGCATCCACTGCTTCTGCCAGAAGCCGATGACCAAGACCATCTACGAGGCCCGGTTGATGGGCCAAGTCGCCGCCGAAAAGAAGGTGGCCACGCAGATGGGCAACCAAGGCACCGCCAACGAGGCCCTCCGCCGCGCCGCGGCGATCATCAAGAAGGGCGTGTTGGGCAACGTCACGGAAGTCCACGTGTGGACGAATCGGCCCATTTGGCCGCAGGGCGGCGAGCGCGCCCCCGAGGCCCCCGTTCCGCCGTACTTGCACTGGCAGGAATGGATCGGTCCGGCGCCGTTCCGTCCCTATGCCCCCGGCTACCACCCGTTCTCTTGGCGCGGTTGGTGGGACTTCGGCACCGGCGCCTTGGGCGACATGGCCTGCCACACCCTGAACATGCCGTACGCCGCGCTGGACCTGCGGGACCCGATCTCGGTGCAGGCCGAGACCTCCGGGCACAACCGCGACAGCTTCCCTAAGTGGTCGGTGATTACGTACGAATTTCCCGCCAACGATTGGCGACCGGCCTTGAAGATGAAGTGGTACGACGGCGGCAAGCGACCGGCCAAGGAATTGTTCGCAGCCTTTAATGATCCGGACGCCCCCTCCGGCAGCGGTGCGCTGTTGATCGGCGAAAAGGCCACCATGTACGCCCCCGGCGACTACTGCGATCGTTACACGATCCTGCCCGAGGTCGAGATTCCGGAAGTCGAGTATCGCCGTTCGCCGGGCCACTTCCAGGAATGGGTCGAGGCCATCAAGGGCGGCGAGCCTGCCATGTCCAACTTCCCCGGCTACGCCAGCCCGCTCACCGAAACCGTGCTGCTGGGGAACTTGGCCGTTTGGGTGGCCAACGAACCCGGCGTCGGTCCCAAGGTGGAATGGGACGCCAAGAACCTCAAGTCGCCCAATATCTCGGGCTTGGAAACGATCGTGAAGCCGAATTTCCGCGAAGGATACCTTCTGGACGTCTGAGCGGTAAACGCTAGGCGACGCCGGTAGTCGCCGCGATCGATCAAGACCGCCGCCCAAAGTCCGCCTCGCGAACCGCCTGCTTTCAGGACTGCCCCCGTTGATTCGCGAGGTGGGTTTGGGTCGGCGGTTCTTTTCGCGCAATTGGTACGCAATTGCCGCGGGACTTCGCCGGGGTAAAGTCGGCCCGCTCGGCCGCGCGGATCAGGCCAGAATCCCCTGAACGACCTCGCCGTGGACGTCGGTAAGTCGGAAGTCGCGGCCTTGGAAGCGGTAGGTCAATTTGGTGTGATCGATCCCCAAGAGGTGCAGGATCGTGGCGTTCAAGTCGTGGATGTGAACGGGATCGCGAACGATGTTGTAGCTGAAGTCGTCCGTTTCGCCGTACACAATGCCAGGCTTGACGCCTCCGCCGGCCAACCACATGGTGAAGCAGCGCGGGTGATGGTCACGCCCGTAGTTCGTCTTGGTCAGCGTCCCCTGGCAGTAGATCGTCCTCCCGAACTCACCTCCCCACACCAGCAACGTATCTTCGAGCAATCCACGCCGCTTGAGGTCGAGAATCAAGGCCCGGCACGCCTGATCCACGTCGCGACATTGCAGGGGCAAGTCCCGCGGCAAATCGCCGTGGTGGTCCCACCCGCGATGGAAGATTTGGATGTACCGCACGTCGCGCTCGGCCAACCGGCGAGCCAAGAGACAATTGGCGGCGAACGTCCCCGGTTTGCGGGCCTCCTCGCCGTAAAGCTCGAAGGTCTCGTCCGGTTCGCTCGAAAGATCGGTTAGCTCGGGCACCGAAAATTGCATGCGGTACGCCATTTCGTACTGCGCGATGCGGGTTTGAATCTCCGGATCGCCGAGCGACTCGTACAACTTCTGATTCAAAGCCGCGACCGCGTCCACGGTCTTGCGCCGAGATTCGGCGGATACGCCCGGCGGGTTGCTCAGGTACAACACCGGGTCGCCTTGAGATCGGAAGCTGACGCCCTGATGTTGCGAGGGGAGAAAGCCCGGGCCCCAAAGACGTTCGTAGATCGCCTGGGCGTCGCGCTTGGCGCTCCAAGTGGAATGCAACACCACGAACGTCGGTAGGTCCGCGTTCATGGACCCCAAACCGTAGGAGAGCCACGCCCCCAAACTCGGCCGACCGGGAACTTGGACTCCGGTCAACAAATACGTGATGGCCGGGTCGTGATTGATGGCTTCCGTGTACATGCTTTTCACGATGGCGATCTCATCCACCACCGTGGCCAAATGGGGCAGCAATTCGCTGATCCACGCCCCGGACTGTCCGTACTGGGCGAACTTGTAGATCGACGGCGCGACGGGGAACCGTTTTTGGCCCGAGGTCATCGTCGTTAAACGCTGCCCCATGCGGACCGATTCGGGCAGGTCCGCGTCGAACATTTCCTGCATCTTCGGCTTGTAATCGAACAGGTCGAGTTGCGACGGCGCCCCGTTCATGATCATATAGATGACCCGCTTGGCCTTGGGCGGGTGGTGCAATTGCTTAAGAACGCCGGCGGCGCCGGGTTGGTGCTCCGGGACGGCGGCCTGAACGCCTCGCATCAACTGCGGGTTGAGCAGGGACGCCAATGCGATCGGCCCCAAACCGCGGGCGACCCGACCGAAAAACTGACGCCGCGTTTCCAGTAATGCCCGTTCTTCTCGCGGATCCATAAGCCTTGCTCCGTTTCGGCGACCGGGACGTGCCGCAGCATTGCGCCACGCGCCGGTTGCCGCGACCGTCCGCCGCCTCGCGCCTGATGGGCGGCGGAAAACCTGCCGCTTATTTGGTGATCGTTTCGTCCAAATTCAACAGCGCGTTGCACACCATGGTCCAAGCCGCCAACTCCGTTTGCGGCAACGATTCCGCGCGTGGAGCCTCGCCCACTCGCAACAACTCCTCCGCCGCGGCGGGGTGCTCCTCGAAATACTTGTGCTGCCATTGCAGCAGGTTCGTTAAAACCGCGGTTTCCTCAGGCCGGGGATAGCGCGAGGTCACCCAGCGGAATCCCTTGGCCACGCGTTCCTCGACGGGCGTCCCTTCGTCGCGGAGCAGACGTTCGGCCATTTTCCGCGCGGCCTCGACGTAGCCCACGTCGTTCATCAGCGCCAAGGCTTGCAAGGGCGTGTTGGTCCGCGGTCGGCGCACCACGCACGATTCGCGGTTCGGGGCGTCGAACACCACCAGGCCCGGCGGCGGCGAGGTCCGTTTCCAGAAGGTGTACAGGCTTCGACGGTACAGGTTCTCGCCGTGATCCTGCACGAACTTCGCGGTATTGCTGGTCGTATAACCGACCGCCTCCCACAGTCCCGCCGGTTGATAGGGCTTGACGCTGGGACCGCCGATCTTCTCCACTAGCAAACCGGACGCGAACAGCGCCGTATCGCGAATGGCCTCGGCGTCCAGTCGGAAGCGCGGCCCACGGGCCAGCAGACGATTGTCGGGATCCTTGGCGAGGAGTTCGGGCGTGACGCGGGCCGTTTGCCGGTAGGTCGAAGACGTCACCAGCATCCGCATCAAACGCTTGACGTCCCAACCGTTCTCCACGAAATCCACGGCCAACCAGTCCAGCAGCTCCGGATGCGAAGGCCGCTCGCCTTGCGAGCCGAAGTCTTCGGCCGTTTTCACTAAACCCGTCCCAAAGACCTGTTGCCAAAACCGATTCACCGTGACCCGCGCCGTCAGGGGGTGATCCGGCAACACCAGCCAGCGCGCTAGTCCCAAGCGGTTGCGGGGATAGTCGGCCGGCATGGGCGGCAAGACGGCCGGCGTCCCCGGTTCCACCTTGTCTTTCGGTTTTTCGTAATCGCCGCGGTCCAGCAAGAAGGCCTCGCGAGGCTGCGGGAGATCCGCCGAGACGAGCGTCCCCACGATTTCGTCGTCCAACTTCTTCAGCTTTTCCTCCAACTCCGTGACGGATGCGTGCAGCGGATCGAACGTCTCGCGGGCATCGGCGAAGACGTATTCCACGAAGTAGTCTTGCAGTTGCTTTTGCGCCGCTTCGTCCCGATCTTCCGGCTTGCGATCGAGGATGTCGAGGATCGGCTTGGGCACGCCGTCGCGTCCCGCCTTGGTTTCTTTCAGCACCAGTTCCCAGCGTCGCAGGGAGCGGTACCGCTCGCCCGCTTGCGGCGTCTTGGTCACGATGCCGGCGTGATCCCAGTAGACCGTGCCTCCGTGCTGCGTAAAGGCCCAACCGTTGATCTGACTGCCGGGTTTCAGGCCGACTTCGGCGACGGGCACCTCCAGACGTACCCATTCGCCGAGCGGCGGCAATTCACCTTTGGGGAACCGCGAGGCTGTGCCGTCGGCCCCCCAAGCGATCACGTTCTCGCCCCAATACGCGCGGTGCTCCCACGAACCGTCGTTGAATTGCAACATGATTTCCCGCGGCGGGTCCGCCGGATCGAGGAACACATACGCGAATAATACGTCTCCCTCGCCGACGGTCAGCGTCGGCTTGGCGCCGGTGAAGAAGTGCTGCGCCTGTCCGTCCGCCTTGCGTCGGAAGGATTTGGTACCGCTAAACACCGGGTGCTCGTCGCTCGCGGCGAATTCCCACGGGTGGCCGTCGAATTGAGGCTGCGCCTCGGGGGGTAGTTCGTCCTCGACCCACACGATCTCCCGCGGGCTCAAATCGGCCGCGGCGGTCAATTCCGCCTCCGGATCCGCGTACTCGATCTTCGCCAGCGCATCGGCGATCTTCGCGCGGACGTCTTGCAGCTCCGCCTCCAGCGCGGCCTTGGTCGTGGCTTGCTCCGGTGTGGGCAATTTGACGACCGGCGGCGTCAGCATGGCGTTTCCGTCCATCGCCGGATCGGCCATGCTGTAGAAATAAGCGTACAAACTGTAGAACTCTTTTTGGCTGATGGGGTCGTATTTGTGGTCGTGGCAGACCGCGCAACCCACCGTCAGCCCCAAGAACGCCGTTCCCACCGTCGAGGTCCGATCGACCGCATATCGCACGAGGAATTCCGCGTCGATGGCCCCGCCCTCGCTGGTCGTAACGTTGCAGCGATTGAAACCGGAGGCCACCTTTTGCTCCAGCGTGCCGTCCGGGACCAAATCACCCGCCAATTGATCGACGATGAAGCGGTCGAACGATTGATTCCGGTTGAAGGCTTGGATGACCCAATCGCGATACGGCCAAATCGAGCGGTAATTGTCCAAGTGCAATCCGTGGGTATCGCCGTAACGGGCAACGTCCAGCCAGTGGCGGGCCATGTGTTCGCCGTAACGCGGAGACGCCAACAAACGATCGACCAACTTCTCGTAGGCGTCGGGAGCATCGTCGGCCAGAAAGGCATCCACTTCCTCGGGCGTAGGCGGCAGTCCCGTCAAATCCAAGGTCACCCGACGGATGAGGCTGGGCTTGTCGGCCTCCGGAGAGGGCCCTAATCCTTCGGATTCCAGTCGCGCCAGAATAAAACGATCGATGGGGTTGCGGCACCAATCCGAGTTGCCGACGTCCGGCAAATCTGGCCGTGACGGAGGAACGAAAGACCAATGCGGCTTGGCCTCCGCGCCGGAATCGATCCAGCGCCCGATGATCTCGATTTGCTGGGGCGTCAACGTCTTCCCGGTGGAAGGCGGCGGCATCCGCTCCGACGCATCCTCCGACGTGATGCGGCGGAAGACTTCGCTATCTTCCCGACTACCGGGCACGATGTACCCGGCGTCGATCGTCTCGCCGATCGCATCCAGACGGAGGTCGGCTTTCCGCGTTCCCGGGTCCGGACCGTGGCACACGTAGCAATTGTCGGAAAGGATGGGACGTACTTGGCGATCGAAGTCGGGTGCCGAGGATTCTCCCGCCCATAACGAAAGCGGCCCAAGGAGGATCATTCCCAGAGCCGCGAAGAGCACTCGTCCGGAAACGTAAGAAGGGGAGGAGCGTCTCGAACCGAAGACCTCGCGCAAGAGCCGAAACATGGGAAAGCTCCCTGACGACCGAGCCATCGACCGTCGGCCGATCGCCCGCCGAACCCTTGGAAAAACCTTACCCGCGCAATGCAAACGACGCCGGAGGGACTTGATGGGGTGTTGAATCAAGCGGTGGCAAATATCGTCAGTCGCAATTGATTATAAATTGACGGAATCGGCCGTCAAGCAATTATGGGAGTCGGCGTGGTACTGATCGACCGCCGCAGTCGTCCGCCCAAACCGGTGCGGCAACCGTAAAAGATGCTCGGTCGCAGTCCTCCAGTGCGTGCGACGGAAGACCGCTTCGGTTCAGTGAACGAAGTCCGCCTCTTTTTCCAAATCGATCTCGTAACGATCGAGGCGAGGAGATACCGCGAACAGACGCCCTGCCGGAATCGGTTCCCAATTCATGCCGCCGCAGGTTTCGGAACCGACGAACACCGCCCGAATCTGGGCAAGGTCCCCGCTCTCCAAGCGGACAGGAGAACCCCAGGCGACCCAAGGGCGACTGGAGTTCACCGGGTTCCAGTCGGCGGCGTACAAAGGATGCTCCGTCCGGAAGGCGAAGATCCATCGTCCGTTGGAGAGTACGAACTGCATCGATTCCGACGCCACGGAGCGGAGGGCGTCGCGAATGCTATCTACGATGTCCCGAGTCTTTTTGATGTTCTGAAGAATCCAGTGGAAAAGGACTTCGGAATCCGTGCCGCCGGTCAACGACTTGCGATGGGCCGGTTCCAACAGATTCACTAAAACCTCTCGGTTGACCTTACCGGAATGCGCAAACATCCAGTTGCGGTAGTGGAAGGGGTGCGAGTTTTCCGGACCGGGGGCGGCCTTTTCCTCGCGGATGTGGGCGATCAGCACGCGGGAGTGGCAGGTATGCGTGAGCGGTTCCGATTCCTTCGCCCGCTGCTCCGGCGAGGGATATTTGAACACGGCGGGGCGCGATCCGTCGTACCAGCCGATTCCCCAACCGGAGGCTCCCGCGCAGTGAGGCAAACCCTCGCGACTTGCCGACGGTTCCGCCCGCAAGTGAACGCTGATCGGTTTTTGGGCAACCAGCCCTAGCAGACGACCCATTCGCTTTGAACCTTTCGCCGGTCGGAAAACACCGCCCTACTTCGCATCCCGCCTCTGCTCGCGATCGGCCGGGTTTCTATATCAACCAGCCTTTCGTCCTTGTTTTCCAACCGCTACAACGTGGCCCGTTTGAAGCGGCCGGCATGCGAAGCGCCCTTTATTACCATCCTTAAAGTATTGCCTTTTGGGCAAATAAATTCAAACGTTTGGTCCTTAATGCGTTCTAGCTCTTTCGAGGGGACATTGAGTTTTGCAGAGCTTTTTCGGGCTTATCGACTGTCGACCGGCGGCTAAAACGGCGAGCCGTTTGCGTTCCGCCGACCGGCTGTCTACACTTTCCGTTGGTCCTGACCGCCGCGCGGTGAAGTGCAGCGAATTAGTCAGGTATCGGTCATCCAAAAACCGCCATACCAGGGAGGCGTGTTCCATGTCCGGCAAGTTTGAGCGGTCCAACCCGTCATCGAGGCTCTCTCGCCGTGATTGTCTCAAGTTGTCCGCGATCGCAAGCATCCCGCTGATGGTACCCCGAAGCGTTCTCGGCGGCGCCGTGGAAGCCGCGCCTTCGGAGCGAATTACCCTCGGTTTCATCGGCATGGGCAAGCAGAACCGGTTCCACCTCAGCCGATTCCTGGGAATGGATCAGGTTCGGATTCTCGCCGTCTGCGACGTGGACACCACCCGCCGGGAGGACGCCAAGCGCCGCGTGGACGAGAAGTATCAGAACGGCGATTGCGAGGCCTACAACGATTATCGCGAGCTCATCGCTCGGGACGACATTCACGCGGTGGTCATTGCCACGCCCGACCACTGGCACACCCACCCCATCGTGGACGCCTGCAAGGCCAAGAAGGACATCTATTGCGAAAAGCCGCTGACGCTGACGATCGCCGAGGCCAAGCTGTGCATCGATGCCGTGAACAAGTACGGCGTGATTTTTCAGACCGGCAGCCAGCAGCGGTCCAGTCGGGAATTTCGCGTGGCCTGCGAAGCCGTGCGGAACGGGCGGATCGGCAAAGTGGAACGGGTCTATGCCTCGGTCGGCGGACCCAGCAAGTGGTGCGACCTCCCCGAGGAACCCATGGAGCCCGGTCTGGACTGGGGAATGTGGCTGGGACAGGCGCCCGAGCGTCCGTACAACTCCGTCCTCAGTCCCCGCGGCGTGCATAACCACTTTCCGGCGTGGCGGAGCTATCGCGAATACTCGGGCGGCGGCATGACGGATTGGGGGGCCCATCATTTCGACATCGCCCAATGGGGCCTGGGGATGGATGGCTCCGGACCGGTGCGGATCATCCCGCCCGAAAATCCCGCCGCCGGGCGCGGCGTCCGTTACATCTACGAAAACGGCGTGGAGCTGATCCACGACGGCTACGACGGACGGGGCGGCGTCAACTTTGTGGGCAGCGACGGCGTCGTGTACGTCGATCGCGGCAAGCTGCAAAGTTGGCCCGACGAAATCGTCAAAGAACCGCTCGGCGACAACGAAAAGGTCCGCCTCTACGTGTCATCCAATCACCACCAAGATTGGATCCAGGGGATTTTGGAGCGTAAGCAGCCCATCTGTCCGGTGGAAGTCGGTGCCGGGTCGGTGACGGTCTGCCATCTGGGGAATCTGGCCTACTGGACGGGCGAAACACTGCGATGGGATCCGCACAACTGGAAATTCGCGGAACCCGCCGGAGCGAACGACTGGCTGGACGGTATCCGCCGCACCCCGCGCCGCGATCCCTGGCAGCTTCCCACAATATAAACCGCCTGCAACATATCGCCGCGACCTTGCGTCGGTCGTACGCCGGCATTGTCCGCGGTCGGATAAGTGTGCGCCGATGCGTCTTGGCATTGGGTTTGCCGGGCAAAGAGTGCGGATGCGGGGCCGGTCGTCTTGACCTTGCCCGTTCCACGGGTTTTCGCTAGGATGGGCGAACCTGGACGGATGAGGTGCGCGGATTTGGAGGCCTCGCGACCCAGGCGCCGATTACCTGTCGGAAAGGATTTCCGATGAATCCCGCTACTCTTGAGCAGTTGAGTCTACTCGTGGGGGGCGAGTACGAGGGACCGGCGGATCTGCCGGTTGAAGGGGCGGCCCCCATCCACGAGGTGAAGGCCGGCCAAATCACCCTCATCGACCGACCGGACCGACTCTACCTCTTGCGAGACACCCAAGCCGCCGCCGTCGTCATCCCGAAAACCGTCCCGGAGTGCCCGCTGCCGGCCATTCGCGCGGACGACGTGCATCGCGCCTTTTCCGCGATCGTCGGCTTTTTTCGCCCGCCGCGGGCGGTGGAACGCCGGGGAATTCATCCGACGGCCGTCATCAGCCCCACGGCCGAACTCGGCGACGATGTGGAGGTTCATCCCTACGCCGTGATCGGCGAGGGCGTTTGCATCGGTTCGGGCAGCACCATCCATGCCGGGGTCCGCATCCTGGACCATTGCCGCATCGGCCGCAATGTGCAAATCTTCCCCAACGCGGTCCTGTACGAGAACACCATCGTGGGCGACAATTGCCGCATCCACGCGGGGGCCGTGCTGGGCGCGTACGGTTTCGGCTACGTCTGCCGCGACGGACGCCACGTCCTCTCCGCCCAGTTGGGAAACGTAATCATCGGGGACGACGTCGATATCGGGGCCAACACCACCATCGACCGCGGCACCTACGGGTCCACGGTGATCGGCGAAGGGACGAAGATCGATAATCAGGTCATGATCGCGCACAACTGTCGGATCGGGCGGCACAACATGCTGTGCGCCCAGGTCGGTATCGCGGGCAGCACGACCACCGGAGATTACGTGGTGATGGCCGGCCAAGTCGGCATCCGCGATCACGTGCACATCGGCGACGGGGCCGTCTTGGGGGCTATGGCCGGCGTGATCCACGACATCCCGCCGCATTCCCGATATGTCGGCATCCCCGCCACACCGGAGCGCGAGCAGATGCTCAAGCAGGCGGCCTTCGCCAAATTGCCCGAAATGCGACGTCAACTCAAGGAACTGCAAGAGACCGTCCGGCGGCTATCCTCCGCGGCGGCGGGCGAACGGCGCGAAGTGGCCTGAGAGCCTTCCCTCCCGCCCTCGCCCGGCATTCGGTCGCGAAAACGCCGTTTCGGACCGGACCTTTGCCGCATTGTTCATCACGAGTGCCGCGCACCATGTCCGGAGTCGCCGCCTCAACCCAAGAATCCCCACTGCCGACGCCTTCGCGGCGAGAAGACTCGCCCCCACCGACCACGATCCCCGGAAGGATCGGCCTGATCGCCGGATGGGGAGACTACCCGATCATCCTCGCCCGAACCCTCCACGAGCGCGGAATGGCCGTCTTCGGCTTGGGCGTCCGCGGGCATGCCGACCCGGTCATCCGCGACTATTGCCGCGACTTCGCCTGGATCGGGTTGGGGCAACTCGGTCGCGCCGCGCGGTTCTTCCGCCGCTGCGGCGTCGCCCATGCCACCATGGCCGGCAAGATCCACAAAGTCATCCTCTTCCAACGTTGGGCCTGGTTGCGACACCTCCCCGACGCCTATGGCTTTCGGACCTTCGCCCCGCATTTCCTCCTTCGGGCCAAGGATAACCGCGACGACTCGCTGCTGAGCACGGTGTGCGAGGCCTTTGCCCGCCGCGGCATTCGCATGTTTCCCGCCACCGATCTCGTCCCCGAAGTCTTAGTGGAACCCGGCGTGCTCACCCGTCGGCAACCCACCGCCGCACAATGGCAGGACATCGCCTTCGGTTGGCGAATCGCCAAGGAGATGGGCCGACTCGACATCGGCCAGACCGTGGTCGTCAAAGACCTGGCCGTGCTGGCCGTGGAGGCGATCGAGGGGACCGACTCCTGCATCCTTCGGGCGGGGGAACTGTGCGGGGCGGGCGGATTCACCGTCGTCAAGGTCGCCAAGCCCCGGCAAGACATGCGATTCGACGTGCCCACCATCGGGATGAATACCGTCCGCAACGTGGCGAACGGACGTGGGGCGGTCCTGGCCGTCGAGGCCAAGAAAACGATCTTTCTGCACCGTCGCGACGTATTAGACCATGCCGACGCCCACGGCGTGGCCCTGGTGGCCCTCGGCGGAGCGTAGCGCGACCGTAGAGCGCCTCGACCGACTCCGCCGCGATACCCCGAGGAACTGTTTGCCGTTCCGCCAAGCGACGCCCTCCGCGGCGACGCCGTAAAGTTGGGACCGACGCCCAATCCCGAGATTCCCGCGTCATGGAATCGATCGACGCTGCCTCTTCGCCGCCTTCTCCGGAGACTTCGCGGCGGGACATTATTCTTCTGACGGGAGCCACCGGATACATCGGCGGGCGACTGTTACCCATCCTCGAAGCCCGCGGTTCGCGGTTGCGGTGCCTGGCCCGCCATCCCGAAAACCTTCGTTCGCGAGTCGCTCCCTCCACGGAATTGGTCCGCGGAGACGTTCTGGACGCCGAATCCCTGACGGCGGCCTTCCGAGACGTCCACACCGCCTACTACCTGATTCATTCCATGGGTAGGGCGGGCGATTTCGAACGAGATGAAGCGCGAGCCGCCGCCAATTTCGCCGCCGCGGCCAAGCAGGCCGGCGTACGCAGAATCATCTACCTGGGCGGACTGGGCAATCCTCGACATCGACTCTCCAAGCATCTACGGAGTCGGCAAGAGACCGGGAACGTGCTCCGCGCATCCGGCGCTCAGGTCATCGAATTCCGCGCCTCCATCATCATCGGTTCCGGCAGCGTCTCGTACGAGTTGATTCGGGCGTTGGTCGAGCGCGTGCCGCTGATGATTTGCCCGAAGTGGGTGAATGTGCCCGCCCAACCGATCGCCGTCGAGGACGTCCTCGATTACCTGGTCGCCGCACTGGATCTGCCGCTTGGCGAGAGTCGCATCTTCGAAATCGGCGGTCCGGACCGGGTGGGCTACGGCGACATCATGCGGGAATACGCGCGGCAGCGCGGCCTGAAACGGATCATGATCCCCGTTCCCGTGCTCACGCCGTATTTGTCCAGTTTGTGGCTGGGATTGGTGACTCCGGTCTATGCCCGCGTAGGGCGAAAGCTCATCGAAGGATTGCGGAACCCCACGGTCGTCGAAGACCCCGCGGCGCTGGAGGTCTTCCCCATTCGCCCCCGGGGCCTTCGCGAGGCGATCGATCGGGCCATGCACAACGAGGACCGCGAATTCGCCGCGACACGGTGGTCGGACGCCCTTTCCGCAAGCGGAATCAAGCCGCGTTGGGGCGGCATGCGATTCGGCTCCCGGATTGTCGATACTCGGATCGTCTCCGTTTCCGTCCCTCCCGCCGCGGCTTTCGCCCCCATCGAGCGGATCGGCGGGCGCACCGGATGGTACTACGCCGACGGCCTGTGGCGACTGCGGGGGCTACTGGACCTGCTGGTGGGCGGCGTCGGATTGCGCCGAGGGCGTCGGGATCCCCTGCATCTCCGCGTCGGGGATGCCCTGGATTTTTGGCGCGTCGAGGACTTCGAGCCGAACCGCCTCCTGCGACTCCAGGCGGAGATGAAACTGCCCGGCCGAGCGTGGCTCGAGTTCGAAGTGACGCCTGCCGATCACGGATCCACGATCCGCCAAACCGCCGTGTTCGATCCATTGGGCCTGTTCGGGCTGGTCTATTGGTACGGTCTGTATCCCATGCACTGCCTGGTTTTCGCGGGGATGTTGAAGGCCCTAGCGCGTGCGGCGGAGGCCGGTGCGGCAAAGAACGAACAGCCCGACGATTCCCCCTGAGACGCTCGTTCGACGATCGCGCGCCGCTCCCACCCCCCGCGTAACACGCGCTTTATCCTAGAGCCACCAGCGTAAACTAGTGGTGTTAGTGGCGTAACACGCGCTTTATCCTAGAGCCACCAGCGTAAGCTGGTGGTGAACGCTGGGTTGCGCCGTAACACCGCCGGCTCACGCCGGCGGCTCTCTTTCGGGTCCTGCGCACAACGCGAAATAGTCGGGAGCCACCAGCGTAAACTAGTGGTGTTATTGGCATAACACACGCTTTATCCCAGAGCCTCCAGCGTAAACTGGTGGTGAACGCTGGGTTGCGCCGTAACACCGCCGGCTTACGCCGGCGGCTCTCTTTTTGGGTCTTGCGCACAACGCGAAATAATCAGGAGCCACCAGCGTAAACTAGTGGTGTTAGTGGCGTAACACGCGCTTTATCCTAGAGCCACCAGCGTGAGCTGGTGGTGCATAACTAGAGCCACCAGCGTAAGCTGGTGGTGAAAGAGCGGGGGTGCGGTGCGTGCCTCCCCAAGCCCCTACCGACTGCCGATCGTTTCCGACGGGTGCGAGTCCGGCAGCGTGTGACAGGTCCGGCAATCCATCTTCACCATCGCGTCGGCCAGTTGCGTCTTGCCGTGGCACGCGTTGCAATCCTTGGCGACGGACGAAATATCGCTTCCGGCAAGCTCGGTCCGTGCCTCGGCCTCGTTCAGTACGATCGCCAGCATCCGGGCCCCGTCGGCGGTCAACCGCCGGCACCGCTCGCTTTTCTCCTTAGAAAAGGCCGGACAGCCCGAAACCTCGCACCACCGCGAGACCGATACGTGACACAACACCGAATTCGCGGAACTGGCCGGCAACTCCATGGGCGACGGCGAAGTTTTGGGTTGATACGTCGGCAGCGGCGTCGCTTCGTACCACCGCGCAAAGCGACCGATCAGCCTGTTTCGAACCTCCTCGTCGTCTTGATAGAACAGCGCGATGACCGCCGCCGCACCGTTGACCACGCCGCAGATGGATCCCCAACCGCCGACCCCGCCGTGGCCGTAACGCATCATGCCGAACGGAAACGAGGCGAACGGTTCGCCCACCTTTTCGGCCAAGGCCGTCATGACGGAACCGACCATCGAGTACATGCACGACCCGTTGGGGTACATGGCGTAGGCCCGATCGGCGAGTTCGTCGGGGTCCAAAGCCATGTATTTCCAGGCCGGTTGTGCCGCCTTGGGAAGATCAGGCCCACTCGATCCCGACGCGCCGGATGTCGCCGCGCTGCCCGAGGAATCTCCCAAAGTCCGGGCGCATCCCGCCATCAAAACTCCGCCGGAATACAGCCCCAGCGACGAAAGCACGCTGCGTCGCGCGATTTGCTTTTCCATCGACACATCCCTCCTTTATTGCCGGATTGCTGATCGGTCCGACTCGGCGAGATGGACGCCCGCCTTGCCGCGGACTTCCACGAACAACAGGTGCGACCCCGTACTGCCGTTCTTCTCGTTGCAAATCATAATTGCATATTTTGACAACTATGCAATATTTCGGCAAGATGCAAATGGCTGCCGCCCTTGCTCGCGACGGATTCGGCCTTTCTCTCCGAGCTTCTGGATTGCGGACACCGCGGAAAATAAAATGATCGCCGCATGGCAACGGGTCCGCCGTAACCGGTATCGCGATCGGAAGGATGACGATGGGACTGCAAACAACAGCCCGATCCGCCGCTCTCCTCATAGGGGCCGCGTGTGTTTGGGGGTGGTGCTTGGCGGACGACCGCTCCGGCGCCGCGTCCCCGCCCCAAACGCCGTCCGGTTCGACAAGCGGAGGGCGTGCGGCGACGGAAGATTGGCCGCAATTGCAACGCAACGCCGCACGTCATGGGCGATCCGAGATCGAGGTCCCGCCCCCGTACCGCGCCCGTTGGATATGGTTCGGGCCGGAGTACGTGCTTCGCAATCGCGAATCGAAGCAAGCGCCGGGCTGGGACGACGATCTGACCAGCGCGGAGGGCAAGAACCTTCCCATGCCCGCGCGGCTACCGTTCTGCTTCGCCGGTTCCATGCAACCGATCTGCGTTGCCGGGCGCGTATTCGTGGGGGACTGTCAGGGAACCGTGTACGCGATCGACGCCGACGACGGCGCGACGCTGTGGACGGCAGCCAATCCCGGGGGCTCGCTCTGGCCGGGAGTCGCCGCCGAAAACGTGGTCGCCTTCGCCACGGTGACGGGTCGCGTGACGGCCTGGGAGGCCGCCACCGGCAAGCAACTGTGGCAATACGACACCGGCAAGGCCGTCACCGTCGCCCCGGCTTTGGAGGGCGGCATCCTCTTCACAGCCAACCAATCGGGACGGGTCTATGCCCTGCGATTGAGCGACGGAAAGGAGCTGTGGAAAAGCGAACCTTTGGGCGCACCGATCCAGGGCGGACTTTGCGTCGCGGGCGCCAAGGTCTATGTAGGAACCGAGGCCATGGAGGCCGTAGCGCTTGACGCCGCCACGGGCCGAATCGCCGCTCGCAGCGAACGCCTGATGGGGCAGAGCTTCCGGTTCCTTTGGCCGGTAGCCGCGGCCGATCGCGTGATTTTCACCACCGTGCCGCTGATTTGCGTGGGCAGCGAATATGTGAATGATCCCATTCTCGCGGGGAAAGGCCCCGACTTCGGAACGGTGGGCTGGGACCCCAGTCTTCGTCCCGGCTATCCCGACGTCGCCTCCGAGCAGGCCGCCCTCCGCCGCTGGCTGAGCGGACCGGGCAAGGTGTGGGAGACGCACTTCGCTTTACGGACGGACGATTTGAAGAAGGACTACGTCATCGCGACGGGCGTCACCGAGGGCTGCGGCATGCCGCCCGACCCGCCCGCCCTCGACGCCCGCGGACGACCGCTCTTGTGGTGGGCCTCCGCCTATGGAACCGTGATCCGAAAGTGCGGCTTCGGCACCAATTTCACCACGGATATCAGCGCCCTGGACCTGAGCAACGGCAACCGCATCCTGGTCGACAACGGGCGCTACGCCGATCAGACGACGGAGACCGACAACCTGTACGCGATGACTACCGGCGGGCGTTATTTGTACTTGAGGCAGAACTTCCGCGGAACCAGCGTCATTGATTTGGAAACCTCGCGGCATCATCGCATCAGCGCCCTCTATCGCCGCTGGGACGGCGGGGGATGGCAGTCGCCGATCAACTATGCCCAAGGAGACGGCGACCGCGTCCGCGTTCCCGATACGCCGCCCGCGCCGTCGGGACGCACGGCACCCGCCTTGGCCGAGGGAAAGCTCTTCTTCACCGAAAACTTCGCCGTCACCTGCGTGGAAACGGCGCGCTAGTAGCGGAGGATCGTGCGATGTTCCAGGTTTGCTGTGCCGTTTACGGCATCCTCTTGTCCGGCGCAGTATTGACGACGGAAGAATACGGCCGATATCTTTGGCAAACGCCGCGCGTCGCAGCCATCGATATGGAGGCGACCGCCCCGTTGAGGGCCGAATTGCAGGACGAGGTGGAACGCATTTTGAACGCGGGGCTTCTTGCGCCGCTGCGATTGAGCTATGCCGACGTGCCGCACGAGGCCTATTGGCTCTATTACGAGCGCGGTCGAATGTTGACGACTTTGGCCTACGCTTATCCCTACGTCACCGCGACGCAGCAGGACCGCATTCGCGAGTACGCGGCCAAGACGCTTGCCGATCCCAAACATGCACCCTATCTGTCAGGCATCCTGGGGCCGACGGACGGCGCTCCCCGCCCCCTGCACGGTCGATTAGTGACCGAGGGGCGCTATATCTCCGAATACGGCCCTTGCCCGACTTTGCACGTCCTGTACGGCCTGTGGCTGTACGGAGACCGCAGCGGCGACTGGAAGACCTTGCAGCGGTACTGGGAACTCATCAAGACCCGTTACATGGAAGGCATCGAGAGCGAGCCGATTTTGTACGGCCGAATGGGGGCGCACATCGCCGTGGCACGACTCGCGAAGAGGTTCGGCGATGCGGGCGCGTTGAGACGGGCGAGCGAGGCGCTGGCCGCCGATCTCGACGAGGGGCGCGACGTATCGCGGATCGCGGCCCAATTGGCGCGCACGAGGTTCGCGCATTTCCAAACGCCGCGCAATCGCGGCAGTTTCCCCGGCGACTGCTGGATGTTCCTCGATGCATGCCCCGAGGTCCTCCGCTTCTTGGCCGACACGCAACGGTCGGAGGTCCTCCGCCGCACCGAGTTGATGAAGGCCCGCTATCCGCTCTGGTGGCTTCATCAAGCGCCGTATTTCACGCGTTGGACGGGCGACGAGGGCGTGGGCGTGACTCCCGAGTTGATCGGTATGATCCACCCCGTGGAGCGCTGGGTGGCCGGGACCGATGCCCGACGCTTGGCCGACTTCATGCGGTCCGTTCCGGTCGGCATCGGCGATTGCTACTGGATCGAGGCTCTGACGCGGACGATCGAGGCCCATGGCGAAGTGCAGTGGGCACCGGCGGATTGAGTTGGGTAGCGCCGTCGCGTAACGTCACGGCGTCGCTCGCACGCACGGCCTGCACCGCAAATACCCGATCCGCCGCGGGCGTCTTCCAAACATCCGCTTTCGTCCGCCTGCCCCTCCACGAATTCCCCGCCTCGTAACTCGGGACCTCCGGCAAGGTGTCGCGTGCAGGCAAGGCTCCTTTTTATAATGAGACGGCATTCCACGGTATTAACGCGCGCGGACGCGCCGGCGACGTGCGGCGATGCAACGTTCGGTTCCGACGCGGTCTCGACCGTGCCTTTTTCCTGTAGAGGAACGGCTTCCATGAAATCCATCGCGCGGCATTTGAGTTTGGGCCTGATTCTCTTGGCGGTTTCGGCAAGTTTCGCGGTTGGGCAATCGTTGGACGACGGTTGGGAGTCTCCGCCGCGGGAGGCCCGACTCCGCGCCTATTGGTGGTGGCTCAACGGGTGCGTCACCCGCGAGGCGATCACGCGCGATCTCGAAGAGATGAAGGCCAAGGGTTTCGGAGGAGCACTCATCTGCGATGCCGATGGCTCAAGTCAAGACGGCAACGAACGGGCACCCCACGGTCCCGACTTTTTTTCGCCCGAGTGGAGAGAGTTATTCAAGCACACCTTGCGGGAAGCCGATCGGTTGGGGCTGGAAATGAGCCTCAACATCCAGAGCGGTTGGAATCTCGGCGGCCCCGTCGTTTCGGCCGATGATGCGGGGAAGAAGCTCGTCTGGTCCGAGGCCCGCGTCACCGGACCGGCGACCTTCCAAGGGCCGCTTCCGCAACCCGCTCAACGCGACGGATACTACCGCGACGCGATCGTCGTCGCGTATCCCATCCAACAAGTCCGCGAAGAGGCGGAGGACGCGCGGGTCACCGCTTCGTCGGCCCAACCGTCGCATCCCGTCGACTTCCTGATCGACGGTGACGGAGACAGCTTCTGGGTCTCGGAAGGCGCTGCGCCGGGAAAAGGTCCGGCCCCCGATCACCCGGAATGGATCGAATTCGCCTTCACCGCCCCGCTCACGATCGATCGGTTGGTGCTGCTGCCCCGACCCGGGTACGGGCCGCATGCGTGCCGCTTGCTGGTCTCCGACGACGGACGCGAGTTTCGCACGGCGGCCGAGTTCGCCATCACCAATCCTCGGGAGGAATTCACGCTCTCGCTGGATCCCGTTTCAGGCCGGGTATTCCGCCTCATGATTCTCGGGGCCTATGACCGGGGCGAGCTTCAGAATCCGAGAAATGTGCAGATTCGCGAACTGCGTCTGGCGGGTCCCGACGGCGCTTGGCCGCGTGCTGCCGCGCGGCGCCCGATCCGCAATTGGGCGGAGAAGGCCGGTTACCGCCCCCTGCACTTCTCCGCGCCCGATACCACGCCGCTGCTCGAAGAGGATCCGCCGGTCGCGGGGGAAGAGGATGTCACGCCGGACCGCGTCATCGACTTGACCGACAAGTTGGGGGCCGACGGGACGCTGACCTGGGAGGTACCCGAAGGCGACTGGCAGATTCTTCGCTTCGGCTATACGGTCAGCGATCGTGCCTACGTCTCCACGTGCAGTCAAGGCTGGGAGGGTTACGCCTTGGACGTGCTCGACGCCGGGGCCTTCGAGCGTTACTGGGACGCCGTGGTCGAACCGCTGCTGGCCGACGCGGGACCCATGGCGGGGAAGACCCTCCGCTATCTGCACACCGATAGCTGGGAGATCGAACCGCTCAACTGGACGCCGACCCTTCCCGCGGAATTCCAGCGGCGCCGCGGTTACGCCATGACCCCGTGGATGCCGGTCCTAGCCGGTCGCATCGTCGGCGATCGTCCGTCCAGCAACCGATTCCTTTACGATTTCCGCAAGACGTTGGGCGACCTTGCGATCGAGCATCACTATCGCCCGTTTCGGGACCGCGCCCATCGACTCGGGCTGGAGATTCATCCGGAGTCCGGCGGTCCGCACGCCGTCCCCATCGACGCCCAGCGTTGCCTCGGTTTCAACGACGTGCCGATGTCGGAGTTTTGGGCATGGTCCTGGCGGCACCGCATCGGCGACGCCAATCGGTTTTTCGTCAAGCAACCGGCCTCGGCGGCCCACACTTACGGTCGCCGGTTTGTGGCGGCGGAGGGATTCACAACCATCGGTCCGCACTGGCAGGAGACCCTGTGGGACAACCTCAAACCCTCGTTCGACAAGGCTTGTTGCGAGGGCTTCAACCTGCTCTTCTGGCACGCCTTCGTTTGCTCGCCGCAAGAGCACGGCCTGCCGGGGCTGCAATACTTCGCCGGAACGCATCTCAATCCAAACGTCACCTGGTGGTCGAAGTCAAAGCCTTTCTTCGATTACATCAACCGCTGCCAGTTCATGCTTCAGCAGGGGCTTTTCGTCGCGGATGCGTGCTATTATTACGGCGATCACGTACCGAACTTCGCCCAGTACAAAGGCACGAATCCCACCAAGGTCTTGCCCGGCTATGATTACGACGTCATCACGGCGGAAGCGTTGCTGACGCGGGCCGGGGTGGAATCCGGGCGGATTGTCCTTCCCGACGGCATGAGCTATCGCGTCTTGGTTTTGCCCTCGCACGGCGTGATTTCACTCCCGGTGCTCCGCAAGATCGGAGAATTGGCGGAGTCGGGCGTTACCATCGTCGGGCCTCACCCCCGCGGTTCGCCCAGCCTGAGCGATGACGAGGCGGAACACCGGCGGTTGGTCGAGGAGTTGTGGGATCGCGGACGCGTGATCGCCGACAAAACGGCCCGCGAGGTGCTTC
Organism: Thermopirellula anaerolimosa; assembly: GCF_054657335.1. NCBI lineage: Bacteria > Pseudomonadati > Planctomycetota > Planctomycetia > Pirellulales > Thermoguttaceae > Thermopirellula > Thermopirellula anaerolimosa. Next base: position 2,916,994 of record NZ_BAAHYX010000006.1, on the reverse strand, counting down.
AGGCCGCCGGGGTGCCGCCCGACTGCGAGTTCTCCGACGCCTCCGACGTCGCCGATCTGGACTACATTCACCGCCGGACGGATGCCGCGGACATCTACTTCGTCGCCAATCGCGGTACCGCAGAGGAGCATATTACGGCCACCTTCCGCGTATCGGGAAAGGCGCCGGAGTTGTGGGACGCCGTGACGGGACGTCGTTCTTTTGCCGACGTCTATTCCGAGAAAGACGGACGCACCGCGGTCTCGTTGAATCTTCCGCCGTGCGGGTCCGTGTTCGTGATCTTCCGCGAGCCCGCCGCGGCGTACCCGCCCGAGAGTGAAACGCAGACGCCGCGGCGCCGGGTCCTTCGCGAAATCGCCGGACCGTGGCAGGTCACCTTCGATCCGCAGTGGGGCGGGCCCGGCACGGTTACTTTTGAAAAGCTCGACGGTTGGACGGAGCACTCGGAACCGGGTATCCGTTACTACGCGGGCACGGCGATCTACGAGAACGCATTCGAGGTGCCGGACGCCTGGATGACCGCGGGTGAGGGCCGGGTTTGGCTCGATTTGGGATCGGTCCGCGAACTTGCGGAGGTTTTCGTCAACGATCGTTCCTGCGGGATCGTTTGGGCGCCGCCTTTCCGTGTGGATATCGGTGGGGCGATCCGATCGGGCAAGAACCGCTTGCGCATCGAGGTCGTGAATTTCTGGCCGAACCGTATTATCGGAGATGCTTCCCTGCCCGAGGATCGACGCCTCACGCGGACCAATATCCGCAAACTGACGGCGGATACCGAACTGATGCCGTCCGGACTGTTCGGACCGGTGCGACTGGAACGGACGGAAGGAGCGACAAACGCTTCGGCAGTTCGCAACGCACCATGAAGACGCTGGGTTCCATCGCCGCGCTATCCGTGCTGATCGCGCTGGGCCGAGGCTGCTCCCATGAGGATCACCCGGCGCCGCGACTGTTGGCGTTCGTGGGGGCCGCTGCCAAGCCTGCCGCCGAGGAGGTCGCCCTGCTCTACGAACGGCAAACCGGCGTCAAGGTCGAATTGGTTTTCGGGGGCTCGGGTTACGTCCTTTCTCAAATGAAACTGGCGAGGCAAGGCGACATCTATTTCCCGGGTTCGTCCGATTACATGGAGATCGCCAAACGCGACGGTCTGGTGTTCGCCGACAGTGAGCGGATTATGGTGTACCTGGTGCCGGCCATCAACGTGCAGAGAGGCAATCCCCGCAACATCCGCGAACTGCGCGACCTGGTGCGACCGGGCTTGAAGGTAGCGATCGCCAATCCCGAGGGCGTGTGCGTGGGCGCCTACGCGGTGGAGATCATCGAGCGAGAGTTTTCGCCCGAGGAAAAGGCCGCCTTCCGACGCAATCTAATCAACTACACGGAAAGCTGCGAAAAAACGGCGACCGCCGTCGCCCTGAAGATGGCCGATGCCGTGATCGGATGGAGCGTATTCGAACATTGGGACCCGGGGCGAATCGAAACCGTGCCGCTGGACAAATCGCAAATTCCTCGCGTGGGCTATGTACCCGTCGCCGTTTCGACATACACCAAGGACCGCGCCGGCGCCCAGCGATTCATCGACTTCTTGAGCGGTCCGGAGGGTCGCCGCATCCTCGCCAAGCACCATTATTTCGCCACGGCCGAAGAGGCCTTCCGTTGGATCGGCGAGGAAAAGCCGGTGGGCGGGGAATACACGGTCCCGGATGAGTGGATTTCGGAGTGAAGCGTTCCATGAGCCTCCGCCGTTCGACCATTGCCGCCGCGGTCGCCGTGTTGCTACTCTACGGGGGGCTGATCGTCTCCCTCGGTTGGTTCCTGGAGGCCGGCACGGTCGCCGCGACCCTGCGCTCCGAGCGGACGCTGTTCTCCGTGCGTCTGTCGCTGATTTCCGCCACCTTGGCGGCGATACCCGCCCTACTGCTTGCCGCGCCCGCCGCCTACGCACTGTCGCGATACCGTTTTCCCGGCCGAGAATTGGTGGACACGCTGCTGGAGTTTCCCATCATCGTCTCACCCGCCGCGCTGGGGGCCATGCTACTGATCTTCTTCAACAACCCGCTCGGCGCGTGGATTCAAGATCACCTCATCCAATTCGTCTTCAGCGTGGCGGGGATCGTGCTGGCGCAATTCGTGACGGTGCTGGGCGTAGCGGTCCGCGTCCTCAAAACCTCCTTCGACGAGGTGCCCGTGGAGTTCGAGACCGTCGCCCGAACGCTCGGCGCATCCCCCTGGTACGCCTGGACCACGGTCACGCTGCCGCTGGTCCGTCGCGGTCTGATCGCGGCCTTCGTGCTGTCTTGGGCCAAGGCCCTGGGTGAATTCGGGGCCACCATCATGGTCGCCGGCACCATGGCCATGCGGACCGAGACGCTGCCCACGGCAATTTACCTCCGCTTGGCCGGGGCGGATATCGAAGGCACGGCGGCCCTGATTCTGATTTTGGTAATCCTCGGCCTGACGGCCTTGTACGCGACCCGGCGGTTGCTGGGAAGGGCGGTCCATGCTGCGGATTGAATCGCTTTCCGCGACCATCGGAGGCTTCCGTCTCCGCGACATCCGCCTGGCCGCCGCCGAAGGCGAATGCCATGCCGTGATCGGCCCCTCCGGATCGGGCAAGTCCACGCTCCTCAACGCGGTGCTGGGCTTGATCAAGCCGGAGAACGGCCGAATCCTCCTGGCCGGTCGCGATATCACGGGCCTACCCATTGAACGGCGCGAATTGGGCTACTTGCCGCAACAAATCGCCCTATTCCCGCACATGACCGTCCGGGAAAACCTGGTGTACGGCGCTCGGGCAAGACGCCGCGCCCCGGCGGAGTTCACGCCGCTGCTGGATCAACTGGTTCGAGCGACGGGACTGCGCCCGCTCTTGGACCGTCGCCCCGACACGCTCTCCGGCGGCGAGCGCCAGCGCGTGGGTCTGGTGCGAGCCTTGGTCAATCGCCCGCGATTGGTCCTCCTCGATGAACCCTTCGTCGCGCTCAACGAGAGCCTCAAACGCGAATTGTGGTGGTTGGTCCGCGACCTGATCCGGGAATGGCGATGGACCGTCCTGCTCGTCACCCACGACCTCGCGGAAGCCTATTTCTTGGCCGACCGCGTCACCGTGCTCTTGGAAGGACGCGTCGTGCAGCAGGGCGACAAGGCCGACGTCTATCTCCGCCCCGTCGCTCCGCGAGTCGCCCGCTTCTTGGGCGTGGAAACGCTTCAGCCCGGTCGGGTCGTCGGGTACCGGGACGGCCTGGCCCAGGTGCAGGTCGGTTCGGCCCGCTTGACGGCGCTGGCCTCGCCCGACCTCTCCGGCGAAGTCCTGGTGAGCATTCGCGGCGAGGACGTCATCCTGGAGCGCGACGACAAAGTCACCGGCAGCGCCCGTAATCGGCTTCCCAGTCGCGTCCTATCGATTCAACCCGGAAGTCCGCTCTTGTGCGTGCAGTTGGACGCAGGATTCCCGCTCTTGGCCTGCATCACGCGACCGGCGTACGAAGAACTGGCGATCCGCCCGGGTTCGTCGATCACCGCCGTCATCAAGGCTACCGCCGTCCATTTGATCCCAACCCCGACCGAGCCCGAATCGGCCTTCGAGCCTCAAGCGAAGGAATCGGCCGCGCGGCAAACAGGTGAGTGACGACCGTCGGAGCGGTTGCCTCCGATAATCGGGCGACCGCGGAATGCCGACGCCTTCCCCCGCCGGTCTTTGAGACAGCCTCACTTCCTAGCCGTCCCCAAAGGCAAACCGATGATCGCGATGGCCGAAAAAACGGCGCTCGCGAGGAATGTCCCCGCCGGTCCGACCCATTTCCACAGGGCGCCCGCCAGCAGGCTCGCCGCCAAGGCGGTCACGCCGGAGACGAAGTAGAACACGCCGAATCCCGATCCGCGCAGCGAGTCGGGGACGCTGTCGGCGACCAAGGCGGCCAACAGCCCCTGCGTTAGCCCCATGTGAAGCCCCCACAGCGCGATGCCGACCAGGATCATGGCGATGGGAAGGTCCGCCGCCAGCACGAGGTCCGCGCCGATGAGCACGATCAGTCCCGTCGTCAGCAATCGCGTGCGTCCCCATGAATCGGAAAGTCGCCCGGCGGGATAGGCCGAGACGCTGTAGGTGAGGTTCATGACGACGAAGGCCAACGGCGTCCACGCCGTGGCAAGACCGGCGTCGTACGCCCGCAGCACGAGAAACGCCTCGCTGAACCGAGCCAGAGCCATCGCGGCGCCGATCAGCAGAACACCCCAGAACCTGCCGCCCAGAGATTTGACGTCGCTCCAACGCGGCAGTCGGCGCGGGGCCTTGGCGTCGGCATCGTCTCGCGCCGGTTCTTTAACCCCCACGATCAGCAGCACCACCGCGGCGACGGCGGGGAAGGTCGCGACCCAGAACACCGCCCGAATATCGTTGGCAAGCGCCGCCATCAAGGCCAGCGCCGCGAGCGGCCCAAGCAGAGCGCCCAAGGTGTCCAGGGCCTGCCGCAGTCCATAAGCCGCGCCCCGCACTTCCGGCGGCGAGCAGTCGGCGACCAGGGCGTCCCGCGGCGCACCGCGCATGCCCTTGCCGATGCGATCGACGAATCGTGCAACGAACACCCAAAGCGGCGAGGCGGCCAAGGGGAAAAGGGGCTTGCTGACGGCGGCCAACCCGTAGCCCATCACCGCCAGCGGCTTGCGTCGGCCCATGCGGTCGCTGATAACGCCCGAAAACACCTTCGTGATGGAGGCGACGGCCTCCGCCACGCCCTCGATCATGCCCAACGCAATCGTGCCGGCGCCCAAGGTCGATATCAAAAACACCGGAAGCAGGGCATGGATCATCTCCGAGGAAACATCCATGCACAAACTGACGAAGCCGAGCACCCAAATCGCGAGGGGAATGCGCCGGGTCGCGGCATCTTCGCGGCGCGATTTCATCATGAACCGAGACCTCCTGCCGGAGCCTGAGACGTCACCGATCCTCCCCTTTCCCTTCGGCGGCAAGACGACTCGCGGTGGCAAGACGTTCCGCACCGGTCGTCTTTTCGCTCATTCATAAAAGGCGCGTCGCAGAGCGGGTTCCGTCGAACAAAACTTGTTATACGCCTTGCCGATGTTGATCAGCGGCTTGGAGAGGAATTGCACGTTCGCCACGAACAAGGCCAGACTGCCCGCCGAGACCTCCGAAACGCCCAGCGCGGCGGGGACGGCATGCGCTAACCAAATCACCAACAGGCAACCAACCCAAATCGTAAACTGCATCATGACTTCGGAGAAACCCATCCAGCCTTCCCGCCGCCGGATTCTGCCGTACAACCGCTCCTGTTTCTCGTGGAGTTCGTCGAGGCGATCAGGCGAAGCGGAACGGGCGACTTCGGTCACCGCGAGGAACATCTCTCGATTCGAGCGCCGGATCGGTCGTCCTAACCAAAGCGTCAATCCGAGATTGAACACCACGATGATCAACAAGGCGGGCAACCAATCCGGCGAAAGCGTCCATTGTACGACGAAAACCGTTACGATGCCGACGATGATTGCGGGAACATCGCGAACGTAGACTTCCACGGCCTTCCGCGCGTCGCGGCAATCGTACTGAATACGCGAGACGACGGCCATAGTATCGTCTCGCGGCCTGCGACGCAGGTAAGTCCGCTGGAGCTCGAACGTGATAAGCGGATCGTAAAATCCCTTCAGACTCTTCTCGAGGAATTGCAGAAACGCCAATCCCATCAAGATGACGATGTACCACGGGATCCAGGTCATCACAGTATCGGCCGCGTTGGCGTCTTTTCCCGAGAGTCCGTCGGCCACCTTTTTGATGACGACTCCCTGCATGGGATCGAGAACGGCATACAACACCGCAACCACCAAAACGGCGGTCAACCATCCTCGGTGACAAAAAAGAAGGGGAATGCTATCCCGCAATAGTCGCAGAAGCGAGATATGCTCACGGGATGCGGCACCGCGGCGATTGCTTGCCTGTGAAGATTCGATCAACCTGGTCGACACGCCGAAGCGCTCCCGCCTCACGGACCTTCGGAAACCGCTTCATTTCCTGCACGACTGACCAGGGCGCCGACCACCCGCATACTGACGTCTTCGCGGAGAAACCGCACCGAACCGTCCGCCAGGCCGACATTAGCGCCGCCGGGGTGAAAGGAATAAATGTTCTTTTGGTTGGTACAATTGACGGCGCAGGGACCGTTTTTCGTCAAACCGTCGTAGGTTGACCCTTCGATGTCGGTCACGTTGCCGAAGTCGGCCCAACCGGAAGGATGTGCGCTTACGGCCCCCGTCTTGCGTCCGCGGGCGACGTAATGATTCGGTCCGCCGGCGGATTCCACGATCAGAATCGTATTCGACGTGCCGTCCGTGATGTCCGCGACGCGGTTCCTGACGTACGGAACGCTGCTCTTATCGGCGGGTTCGCTCGCCTTGTTCGGCCCCAGCATTTTCGTCATGGCGCCGCGGACGTCGCCGATCGGGTCCATCAGACCAAGACTCATCAACTCCTCCTTGACCGCCCCGACCGGCATGTAATCGGTGACGGCCGCTTCCCAGGAAATCGTCATTTGCAATTCCTTATCCACCTTGGTACCGCGATGGAACCCATCGCGCGGCGCGGAGGGACAAAGGAAGGTTGGGACCTCGGTCTTGATCACGTCACGATTCCGATCGTCGAACCAATGCACATCGAAGTTGTAGGCGTCAAACAGGTTTCCTTGCTCCATGTACGGCAGGACGAAAGGATAGCAACCGACGTAGGCAGGCACTCGTTTACGTGAAGGCGGATACTCGCCGTGGGCGCTATCGTAGTTGTAGAACGCCAGCGATATCTGCTTTTGGTTGTTTTGACAGTGCGCCCGACGCGCGGCTTCGCGGGACGCTTGAACGGCGGGGAGCAATAGGCCGATTAAGACGCCGATGATCGCGATCACGACCAGCAGTTCGATCAAAGTGAAACCCAAGCGGCAGGCTGGGCGACGGCTTCGATACACGCCCATATTCGTCTCCTCATTCGCGTTCTCGCGTGCCTCTACTCCAACCGGAACAGGAACTCGGCCGGCTTCCCGTCGATGGATACTTTCAGCGGCGAAGTGGCCGGTGAGGAGTATTTGGTCCCGGCCAGTACGTCCCTTCCCGGTTCTTCATCCGGGCCGGGGATTCGCCAAATGACCGTCACTGCATACTGCCCGGCCGGCAGTCCGTCGCCCGTCTCGTACGTATTCACAACAAACGATCCGTCCTCGGCGATCCTGCCGAAGGGCTTGCCGGCCGATCGTGCAACATCCGCCCCGATGGGATGGAAAATGACCAAGGCTTCCTGTGCCTTCGGTCCGCGGAATTCGACCTTGCCGCGTGCGGGAACACAGGGCAGCCGATTTCCGCCCCGTTGTCGCTTCCGACACCCAAGCAGTACGCTAAACGCTCCAACCGCAATGAACCATCGACGATTGCCGCTGCACCTTAACATACGAACCCTTTCCACGTGGGAACGCGCTCGCGGGCCGAGGTGAGCAACTTCCATACCTCACATATCCGAGCGGAGCGATTTTACCTAAGTGACGAAATCAAGTATCTTTGCGAATCTGAATCGCGGCATGGGGAAGACGCATAGGCGGGAAGAAAAATCCATGACGTCGAAGACATCGACTTGACTGTCGAGATAATCGACACCGGCTGTAGTAATTGGCGATGCCGGCGCCGCTGCGGAATAGTCTCCCCGTTGCGCCGTGTGTCAGGTCGGGTGTTTTCGATGTAAATTGTTTGTCAGCCGATCGCAGCGCGCTTCAACTCCCGCCGGAGGGCAAGTGAAGGCCTATCGAAGCGCGAAACGTGATCTCGCGAGACCCTAGCAATACTCAGGAGTCGCAACCGTGAAGCCGATCTCCCTGCTGCTTAGGATCGCCGGAACCGTTCTCTCGGCCCTTTGCGGGCTTATCGCGGCGGCGGAATCGCCGTCGTGGCCGGACGCGTACGACGTGGAATGGGATAGCCCCAGCGAGGAGTGTCGCGGTTCGATGCCGCTCGGCAACGGTCAGGTCGCGATCAACGCCTGGATCGAACCCGACGGTTCCATCCTGTTCTACATCGCGCGATCGGACGCTTGGGACGAATACGGACGACTTCTGAAACTGGGCAAGGTCCGCGTAAAGCTCGATCCCATGCCGGGCGCCGTGGTGAACTTCCGTCAGCGATTGCGACTCCGCGACGCCACGATGACCGCCTCGTGGGGAGAAGGACGAGAGACGGTCTCCGTCGGCGTTTGGATCGATGCCGCCGCGCCGGTGATTCATGTGGAGGCCGAGACCGGTCTACCGACCACCGCCTTGGCAGCGATCGAATTGTGGCGCACGGAACCGACGGAAATCCGGCATTTGGAAGTGAGCGACGTCCTGCTGGACCGCGACCACCCGGACGGCAAACGCCAAGCGATGATCGCCCGTCCCGACGTGGTTCTACAAGACTGGCCTTCCGGCATCGGATGGTATCACCACAACACGGAGTCCATCGGCCCTGCGTTGACCGCGCGGATTCAAGGTCTGGACGATTTTTCCCGCCCCGATCCCCTCTTGGACCGTGTGTTCGGGGCGGCGGTCACGGCCGAGAACGGGCGTCGGTTAAGCGATCGCGAGCTTCAGACGCCGCAAGGAACGCGGCACCACTTCGCGATCTACGTACACAGTCGGTATCCCGCGACGCCCGAGAATTGGCTCCGCTCGTTAGTCGATGTCAAGAATGAATACGAGGCCGTACCCCTGGAATCGCACCGGGATCGGCACCGCCGCCTGTGGCTTGACTTCTGGTCGCGCAGCCGAGTGATGATCACCGGCACCACTCCGACTCCGCCGCCGCGCTGCGTGCCCGGCAACGAGCACCCGATCCGCTTCGGCATCGACCAAGCGGGAGGCAATCGGTTCCGCGGCGATTTGGAGCGCGTGAGCATATGGAACAAGGCCCTCGACGATGCCGCCGTGAAGTCGCTGTCCCAAGCCCCGGCCGGCCTGCCGCCCGACGTGCCGGACGCATTCTTCACCGGATCGCCGGAACCGGGCGGACTGTTGCAGGATTCCGCCGACACGGACTTCTCGCAAGGCATGACCCTGGAGACCTGGGTCAAACCCGAGCAACTTCCGCCGGGCGGGGGTCGCCTGATCGACAAGACCACGCCGGGCCAAAACAACGGATTCTTGCTCGACACGTATCCCGGCAATAGTCTCCGCTGCATCGTGGGCGACCACATTCTACAACTGCCGGAAGCCCTGCCCGCCGGCGAACGGCACCACGTATCCGTCACCGTCGCTCCCGCGGCGGGCGAGATCAAGCTCTTCCGCGACGGCGTCGTCGTGGCACGCAAGCGCTTCGAGGTCTTGGATCCGGCCTTCGTCGTCAGTCGAGGTTATTGCCTGCAACGGTTCATCACGGCCTGCGCCGGTAAAGGCCCTTACCCCATCAAGTTTAACGGTTCCCTGTTCACCACCGCCTGGCCGCAGGGCGAAGCGGATGCCGACTATCGGCGATGGGGCCCCGGCTACTGGTGGCAGAACACGCGATTGCCGTACTACGCCATGTGCGCCGGCGGCGATGCCGAATTGATGCAACCGCTGTTTCAAATGTACGCCCGAGATTTGGTTCCCTTGTTCGAACATCGCACCAAGAAGTACTTCGGCCACGAGGGAATGTTCATTCCGGAATGCATCTACTTCTGGGGCGACGTCTTCAGCGAAACCTACGGATGGACTCCCTTCGAAGAGCGAGGCGAGGACAAGCTGCAATCCAGCGGATGGCACAAATGGGAATGGGTCAGCGGTTTGGAATTGGCGTGGCTGCTTTTGGATTACTACGAACACACGCAAGACGAGGCCTTTTTGCGCGACTCGGCGCTGCCCGCGATTCGCTCCGTACTGACTTTTTTCGACCGGCACTATCCGCTGGGTGACGACGGCAAGTTGGTGATGCATCCCGCCCAAGCCCTGGAGACATGGTGGGACTGCACCAACCCCATGCCGGAAATCGCCGGTCTGCATGCCGTGACCCGGCGGTTGCTGACGCTTCCCGAGGGCGTCACCTCGACCGAGGATCGACGCTTTTGGCAATCGCTTCAGGGCAAACTGCCCGAGTTGCCTACCCGGGAGGAGGACGGCGTCCGCTTCCTCGCTCCCGCCGCGCAATTCGCGAATAAGCGAAATATCGAGAACCCCGAACTGTACGCCGTCTTTCCGTTTCGATTGGTATCCTTCGAGAAGGACAACCGCGAGCTAGGCGTGGAGGCTTTGCGGCGGCGATTGGATCGGGGGCACATCGGTTGGCGGCAAGACGACGTTTTCATGGCCTACTTGGGATTGGCCGAGGAAGCGCGGGAGTACGTGGTCGCGCGGGCCTCGGAGTGGAACGGCGAATCGCGTTTTCCGGCATTCTGGGGGCCGAACTACGACTGGGTACCCGACCAAGACCACGGTTCCGTGCTGATGATCGCCGTGCAGAGCATGTTGATGCAATGCGAAGGGCGGAAGATCTTCGTGCTCCCCGCCTGGCCGCGGGACTGGAACGTTCAATTCACGCTCCACGCGCCGTATCGAACGATCGTGAGCGGCGAGTATCGGGACGGTCGTTTGCAAACGCTGGAGGTCACGCCGCCGGAGCGCCGTCGCGACGTCGTCTTGCCGCCGGAATGAACGCGCCGCCCGAGCGAGCTTATGCGCGCTCGGGCGGGGTCGAATGCTCCGGCCAAGCCTTGGACCGCAACATCCTACTCGGCGGCGACTTCCTTATCCTTCCTCAGTCGCGGGAAGGTGCTGAGCAGGAAGTACAAGAGCGGCAAGGCGCCCACGACGATGATGATCGTGTCGGGGACGATCCGCCAGTTTCCGAGTGTCTGGATGAGCGGCAGGTTATAGAAGGCCGCGCTCCTCGCCCACCAAAAGCCGGAATCGTAGGAATACCAAAGCTGATTCAAACCGATCGGCAGCAGCCCCGTCAAAAACATCAGAAACAGCCCGCCGTTCAGCCCCCAAAAACTGACCATCAAGAGCCGATCATTCCAGTACTTGTTGTCGACCAGTCCTCGCCACGAGAACAGGATCAATGCGATGGCGAGCATGCCGTACACGCCGAAAAGGGCCGTGTGCCCGTGATTCGTGGTCATGTAGGTGGCATGCTCGTAGTAGTTGATGATGGGCAGATTGATGATGAACCCGAAGATTCCGGCCCCGATGAAATTCCACACGCTGCTGGCGGTCAAGAAGTACAGCGGCCAGCGGTAGGGGAATTCGCGCCCTTCGTCCTTGATGGACTTATATTCCATCCAAGCGCGGACGACCAGGAGAATCAACGGGATCGGCTCCAAGGAACTGAATACGCCGCCGACGGCCAGCCAAAAGCCGGGACCGCCGAACCAGAAGTAGTGATGGGCGGTGCCCGGTATGCCGCTGATGAACACCAAGATCGCCGTCAAATAGGCCACGCGCAGCGCCGAGCGAGCCGAAACCAGCCCCAGCGTCACGAGGAAGAGCGAGATCACGCCGACGCCGAAGAACTCGAAAATGCTTTCCACCCAAATGTGGACCACGAACCAGCGCCAATAGTCGGCGATCGTCATGTGCGTGCCGCGGCCGTACAACAGGCCGAATCCGAAGAACAAGACGACGAACACGGCGCTGAAGACGTAGAACAGCAGCAGGGACCGCCGGTCGGCGGCCTCTTCGTTTTCGTCGGCTTGGCGCCGCAACACCGGCACCATCGCCCGATAGACCACCACCAGCCAAAAAATGAGCCCGCCGAACAGCAGGATCTGCCAAATCCGGCCCAATTCCAAGTATTCCCAGCCCTGGTGGCCGAACCAGAACCACCACTGATCCAAATACCCCTTGATGCCCAGAACCTGTCCGGCCAAGCCGCCGACGGCGACCGCCAGCGCCGCGACGAACAGAATATTGACGAGCGTTCGTTGTCCTGCCGGCTCCTTGCCTGCGATCAAAGGGGCGAGATAGACGGCTGTGCCCATCCACGATACCGCGATCCACAAGATCGCCAGTTGCAAGTGCCAAGACTTCGCCCAACTGTACGGGTAGACCTCCCCAATGATCTTTAGGTAGAAGCTGCCCGGGTGGACCGTGTAATGAGCCAGTAAACCGCCGTTCAATATCTGCACGATGAAGAGCAAGCCCGCTACCAGAAAGAACTTGGCGCTGGCCCTTTGGCTGGGCGTCACCGGGGCTTGAAGGAGACCGTAAGCCGCCGGCACGGCCTGCGATTCGCCGTAGAAAAAGCCGTAGCGGTGAACGATATACACGACGACCCCCAGCACCCCGAACAGGGCCAAAATGGAGGCCACGCTCCAAACCAGGGCATCCGTCGAGGGTTGATTGCCCACCAAACGATCGCTCGGCCAATTGTTGGTGTAGCTATAGTTCAAGCCGGGGCGATTGGTGACGGCGGCCCAGGCCGTCCAAAAGAAGAAGTCCGCCAAATCGCGGCGTTCCTCGGCCGTCGGCACCGTGTTCGGCAAGAAACCGTAATCGGAATCGCCCTTGCCGAAAACCTGATCCCAGTACATTCGCATTTGTTCCAGGGCGTAGACTTGGGCGGGAACCAATTCCAGCGTTTTGCTCTCCGCTTGATAGCGATTTTCCTTGAGCAACCGAATCACCGCGGCATCTTGCGCATCCGGTTCGCGGCGCGGCTCGGGCGGTAGTCGCAGATAGGCGTCCTGCGGCGCGTCCCCGTTCAGGTATTGCTTGACCAGCGCCGCCGCACAGTGCAACGTGTACGCGGAAAAATCCATTCCCCGCAGCGACCCGTGTCCCCACACGCTGCCGTGATCCATGAGGCCGTAGCGTTGAAAAGCGTCTTGTCCCCTCCGGATCGCGGCCCCGTCCGTGATGTCGCGACCGCCGCTGACGACGCGATCGGGGATGGGCGGCACCTTGTCGAAGGCGAAGTATCCGCCGACAAGCAGGATGGCCATACTGACCACGAACGTGAGAATCGCCGCGTTCCTCAAGCCCTTCGTACTCATGGGTTCGCTCCTTGCCGAGAGTGCCCGCAACCAGAACCTCAACCGGAGAACGCAATCAATGGCCGCAAGAATGGCCGCCCGCCTCGCCGGGCGGGTTGGACGGCGTGGAATCGACGCCCAAACGTTCCGCCAACTCTTCGGCCAGCCGATGATACTTTTCGTGAACGCCGGCCCCGATCTCTTCGGCCTCGACCTTTTCGAACGCCGCCGCCAGTCGCGTCTGATCCTCGGCGCTGAACGCTTGGTCGGCCATGACGAACAAAACCTGATCCTCCTTGGCGATGTGGTTCCGCAGCAAATTGCAATAGGCGCGAGCGGCCTGCGTAAAGGCGGTCTGGGCCGACGCGTCGCCGCCGGAAACGGCCTGTAGTGCGTCCGCCATGCGCCGGATCAGAGATCGGCCTTGTTCGTGTTCGTAGATCATCACGCCGGTGGGTCCGCCGTCTCGCGGAAACCCCTTCGCCTCCATGGCCGGAAACAGATGCCCTTCCTCCTTGCCGTGATGGCAACGGTCGGCGAACTCTCGAAAGAATTCCAACATTTGCCCGGCGACCGCGGCATCGAAGCCCTTTCCCCTCTCGGATCGCTCCGCCGTTTCCTGGAGGCAATCCAGCACTCTTTCGATGACGCGATGTTCCTGACGCAATCGTTCGGTCGGTTTCATGGACGTCTTCTCTCTCGTCAACTCGGGAATGGGAACCATCGGACAGCGATCTCGCGGGGGCAGCTCCGCGATGGTGGTGCTCTTCAAGAAGGCGATGTATGCGTCGCGAACCACCGCCCAACGATCGTGCAGAACACAAAGCCCCTCCGCCGAACAGGGTCGCCGATCCAAGAAACAGTTCGACCATCGCTCGAGGCGTTCGATGGGGTTGACGACATCGAAGAGCGTGATCCGATCGGGCGGACGAGCCAATCGAAACCCTCCGCCTTTTCCCTTTTGCGACTCCACCAACCCTTGGTTGATGAGCGATTGGAGCAGCTTGCCCAGGTAGTTGCGGGGAGCCTCGATTTCCGCGGCGATTTCACCGGCACCGAGGTAACGCAACGGCGGAGCTTGAGCCAGCAAGGAAAGGGCTGCAACGGCATGTTTGGCGGTTTGAGAAATCAATCGAAGAACTCCTCGAATCACATGCCATTATACCATTCTGTCGTTTTCGTCAAGCCTTATTTTCTAAAATGGCGACCGTTTCCGCGCCAGTCGACCGTCGTGAGGCGAAAAGCACATCGGAGTATTGACGCAAATAATTTGTATTTCGTTGGTTGCGATTTCGGTGGACAGGTTTGCCTCGTCGGGATTCCGGAATGATGGAGCAGGGTAACCTCCCAATTCATACATCACCTGATTTGTCGATATTGACAGACAAAACTTTGCCGATAAATTGGATATGTTTTGTCCGAAATGTCTGAGAAAAGGCTATGTTGACGAAAACGACGCTCTCCGGACTGCGGGCGGTTACGATGCTCGGCTTGAACGCCGACTCGCAACCGCTGTCGCCCCGTTCCATGGCCGAAGCGCTCGGTGAATCGCCATCCTATTTGGCTAAAGTGCTCCGTCACCTGGTTCGGGCGGGAATTCTCAAAGCTCATCGCGGCCCTAACGGCGGCGTCTCCCTCAACCGACCGCCCGAAAGCGTTACGCTCTTGGCCGTCGTGGAGGCTTGTCAAGGGGTCGTCCTCGGCGACTTCTGCGAGGGAAATCTAGACCCGAGGCTGACATGCGCCTTTCATCAAGCGGGCGTGGAATTGCACCATGCCGTCGTGAGCGTGCTCTCGCGCTGGACGCTGGCCGATCTGATGCGACGACCGGGCCCCGACCCTTCGGTCGCCGGTCGGTCGCAATGCTGGTTGCAACCCTGTCCCGTGCTGAAAGGGCTGATTACGTGCGAAGAGGAGGCGCGTCCGTCGACCGCTTCGGCATTGGAACCGTAACGGTGAGGTTTTCCGCGTCGCGATTGCGAGACTCATCATGTCCCGATATTCGTCCCTGCGAGTTCGCATTCCCGAGGAAGGCTATCACCGCGGCCTGATTTCGTGCCAGGTCGCCTGCCCCGTCCACACGGATGCACGCGGATACGTGAGGGCCGTCGCGGCGGGAGACTTCGAAGAGGCCTATCTCATCGCTCGCGGGCCGAATCCTTTGGCCTCGATTTGCGGGCGCATTTGCGGTGCGCCGTGCGAGGCCGCCTGCCGCCGCGGGAAGGTGCCTCGCGTAGACGCCGACGGTCACTTCGTGGCGGAGGACCGACCGATATCCATTCGCGCCTTGAAGCGATTCGCTTGCGAGCAGGCGGGCGTGGAAACGCGCACGCCGGACGATATTCTCCGCGACCTGCGCCGCTACGTGCCGTCCGTCTCGGCGGACGCGGAAGAGATGGCCGCCTGGATTCGCGCCGAGACGTCGGGCCGTGTGGTACCGGCGAGCGGAGAACCCGTGGCGATTATCGGGGGCGGTCCGGCGGGCTTGGCGGCGGGGCACGACCTGGCATTGATGGGTTTTCGGCCCGTCCTTTTCGAAGGGGAGCCTATTCTCGGCGGCATGTTGGCTCTCGGAGTCCCGGCTTATCGCCTCGCGCGCGAATTGATCCGTCGAGAGATCGCCGTGATCCAGGCCTTGGGCGTGCACATCCGCAGCGGTTGTTGGGTGGGGCGGGATATCTCCTTCGCGTCGCTTCGCAAGGAATACGCCGCCGTCATCATCGCCGTCGGCGCCAAGCAGTCGCGCCGGTTGGGGCTTCCCGGAGAGAACGGGCCGGGCGTATACGGCGGCGTCGATCTGCTGCGCGCCGTCTCGCTCGGCCAAACGCTCCCCTTGGGGAAAAAGGTCGTCGTGTTGGGCGGCGGCAATGTGGCCTACGACGTAGCCCGGACCGTAGTGCGACAAATCGCTTACGATACGGCCCGCACGGCCATGCGTTTGCAGCCTCAAGGAAGCGTATGCCTGGTCTCCCTGGAAACTCTGGAGGAGATGCCGGCCGATACGCAAGAGATTCTCGAGGGCGATGAAGAAGGCGTGGAGCGGTGGGGCGGATGGGGGCCGGTGGAGATTCAGCGAGGCGCCGACGGCGGAGTGACGGGCATCGTACTCCGTCGCTGCGTCCGTGTTTACGACGAAAACCGCCGCTTTGCGCCTCTGTTCGACGATTCCCAAACGATGACGTTGCCTTGCGACACGGTGCTGCTCGCGGTCGGCCAGGCCACCAACTTGGACTTCCTGCAAGACGGCGGCGAAGACATTCGCCAAAGCCGGCCCGGTTGGCTTGCCGTCGAACCGGAGACTTTGGCTACCTCCGCGCCGGGCGTCTTCGCGGCGGGAGATTTGGCTCACGGCACCAAGTTGTTGATCGATGCGGTGGCCTCCGGGAAACAGGCGGCGCGTTCCGTTTACCGATATATAACGGGCCGCGATCTGATCCCCGAGGCGACGACGGCATTCTTGCCTCAAGAGCGCTACCGCCGTGAGGCGGGCTACGAGGCCGTGCGACGGCAAGCGGTTCCCGCCGCCGCTCCCGAGCGACGCCTGCAAAGCTGGGAGGCTCCCGTGGAGTTGGGCTATGATGCCGCGCTCGCCTGCCGCGAGGCGTCACGATGCCTGGATTGCGGCGTCACCCCGGTCTTCGACGGCAACCGCTGCGTACTCTGCGGCGGCTGCGCCGACGTATGCCCCACCCGGTGCCTGAAGCTGGTGTCGCTGTGCGAAATAGAAGGGGATGACGATTTGGCTGCGCTGGCCGACGCCCTGTTGGGCGACGGCGCCGATCGGCGCGACCACAGCGCCATCCTCAAGGACGAGGATCGCTGCATTCGTTGTGCGTTGTGCGCCATGCGATGTCCCGCCGACGCGATTTCGATGGAGAGGGTCACGCACGCCGTGAGCTGGAGGTCGTCATGAGTGAATCCGAGGCAAAAGGTCGTTCGCGATTGGACCCCGAACCGGCGCCACGCCGCGATTTTCTGGGGATGTCGGCCGTGGGGGCGTGCCTGGGAGCCTCCGCGCTGGCCCTCATGGGAATGCTCCGTCTTCCCAAGGTGGCGGTGACGGCTTCGCCCTCCAAGAAGTTTCGCGTGCATTTGCCCGATTCAACCCCCGCAGGCGAGCCTTGGGTGCCGCCGGGACGGAACGTGGCGATCTTTCGCGACGCCGAGGGAGTGTACGCGATTTCCTTGGTCTGCACGCACTTGGGTTGCATCGTGAAAGCCGGAGCGCAAGGGTTCGAGTGCCCGTGCCACGGTTCCCGGTTCAACTCCCGGGGCGAGGTCGTGGGAGGACCGGCGCCCAAGGCTTTGCCTTGGCACGCCGTCACGGTGGAAGGTTCGGAGTTGCTGATCGACTTGGGCGAGACGGTAAAACCCGGCACGAAGGTGCGCGCATGACCGCCGTAAATCCCGAAAAGAAACCACTATCTCAATTCGCCTCCGATCTTGGGCGCGTGCCGCGCCGCGTGTGGAATGCCGCGTGGCGATCCGGTTCGCCCACCACGGACCGGGCACGCTCGGAATTCGTCTTCAGCAATCTGTTCCTGCACATCCATCCCGTACGCACGCACCGCTGGAGTCTCCGCTGGACGACGACGCTGGGATTGGGAGCGATGGCGACGGCCGCCTTTCTCCTCACTCTCATTACCGGCGTTCTGTTGATGCTTTACTACAAGCCCTACCCCGATGTCGCCTATCAATCCATCAAGGACATCCATTTCGTGGTGCCGACCGGCCGATTCATGCGGAACATTCACCGCTGGGCGGCCAACGTGATGGTCATCGCGGTACTGTTGCACATGGCTCGCGTGTTCTACACGGCGGCTTATCGTTCACCCCGCGAATTCAATTGGCTGGTGGGCATGGGGCTGTTGGTGGTGACATTGGGTCTGTCGTTCACGGGCTATCTGCTCCCTTGGGACCAATTGGCCTACTGGGCGGTCACGATCGGGGCCAACATCGCCCAATCTCCGCGAGAACTGACGGACGCCTTGGGAATTACGGGAACGTTCGACCCGGGAGGGCTGCAACGGAAGTTGTTGTTGGGGTCGGACGTGGTGGGAGAGGAGGCCCTAATCCGCTTTTATGTGCTACACGTCGTGATTCTGCCGCTGCTATTGGTCGTATTGATGGGCGTCCACTTCTGGCGGATTCGCAAGGACGGCGGCCTGGCCCGCCCGGAGGACGCCGATTCCAAGCTCGGCCCGCAAGAGAACGTCTATCCTGTTTTTACCGAGACTCCGCAAAAGACCTACCATTTGGCGGCGATCGTCAAGGGCCGCAGTCCCGTCGTCGGACGCGGGCCGGAGAACACGGTCCCCTCCATGCCCCACCTCTTCTACGCCGAGGCCGGCGTCTTCATGTTCACGGTTCTCATCTGCTTGGCCCTGTCGATCAGCATCGATGCTCCGCTGAAAGAACCGGCCAATCCCAACGTGCCGGAAAACCCGGCGAAGGCCCCGTGGTACTTCTTGGGGTTGCAAGAGATGGTGGCGCACTCGGCGTTCATGGGCGGGGTGGGTATTCCCATGATCGTCGTGATCGGTTTGGGGTTGATCCCCTTCCTCGATCGTGAGCTTCGGGGCGGCGGCGAATGGTTCGGCGGTCCAGGCGGCGCGCGCCTGGTCCTGGCTTCGACGGCCTACGGATTGGCGGCGGTCTTGGCCGTCGAATCCTTCGCCATACGCTTCGGCTGGCTGCGACAATGGTTTCCGGACATCCCACAACCGGTGATCACCTTTTTCAACCCCGGCACGCTGGTCGTGGCGCTGTATGCCGCCTATTCCCTTTGGATCGTCCATCGCTACCGATCCGCCCGGGCCGGGGCCTTGGCCCTGTTCACCTGTTTTCTGTGCGGATTCCTCGTCCTGACCGTGATCGGCGTGCACTTTCGCGGCCCCAACTGGGACTTCTATTGGTCGCCCTCGGATTGGCCCAGGCACTGAGACCGATGAAGAAGAACAAGCATTTACTCTTATGGTCGAGCCTTGGCGTTAGCTGCCTTTTGTTGGCTGCGGCGGCCCAGGAAAACGTGCTTCGCGAATGGCGCGGCATTCAGCGTGACGTCGCTCGCCGCGACGATCTGGAAATTCGAATTCGCCAGGTGGTCGCCCCTCGGACGAGCAGAGTGGACCGTTGCGTGACGTGCCACGTGGGCATGGACTCGGGCGAGCGATTATCCGCCTCGCAACCGATGGCGAAACCGCATCCGCCCGTGGTGCACGATCCCGCCGATTTCGGCTGCACCGTCTGCCACGGCGGGCAGGGCGGCGCTACCGACAAGGCCGACGCTCACGGACACGTGCCGTTTTGGCCCACACCCATGATCCCGCTTTCATACGCCTACGCGGGTTGCGGCTCGTGCCACACCCAGGTCGGCATTCCGGACGAAGCCGGGCTGACGCTCGGACGCAATTTGATTGAACGGTACGACTGTCTCGCATGTCACCGTATCGACGGCCGGGGCGGTACGTTGCGACCGGGCGGAGTGGGCGGCATGGAAGGGCCGGACCTCTCGCGAATCGGCCGCAAAGGCTTCTCGCCCCAGTGGTATCCAACTCACCTGGAACGTTCCCGTGCGGATCGCCAAGACGTCTGGCACCATGCCGTGCCCGAACTGCCCCCGAATGATCTTCGCATTATCGAAGCCTATCTGGCCGGTCGCGTGGGATCGCCTCGCCTAGTGGAAGGCCAGGCTCTGTTCCAATCCTTGGGCTGCCGCGGATGCCATAAGATCGGCACGGTGGGCGGGACGGACGGCCCCGATCTCACGCAAATCGGGCTTCGCGATCCGGCACGACTCGATTTCACGCACGTCCCCGGGGAGCACACCTTGGCGAATTGGCTTTCCGAACACACGCGGGATCCCGCCCGCGTCGTCCCCGGTTCCAAAATGCCGCGGTTTCAACTCAGCGACGACCAAATCGACCTTTTGACTTATTACCTGCTATCGCTCCGGCGGGAGGGAGCAAGCGAAGGTTATCAACCCAAGGACCGCCTGCTGGTGGAGCGTTTCGGGCAGCGGGAATTCGCTCCCGACGGGGCCGTACTGTTCGCGACGTTCTGTTCCGGGTGCCACGGTTCATCGGGGGAAGGAAAGCGTTTCCCCGGCAATCCCCCTTACCCCGCTGTGGGAAACCCCGATTTCCTAGCCACGGCCGACGACGCCTTCCTCGTGCAAACGATTCGCAACGGGCGACCGGGGCGGCGGATGCCGGCCTTTTCGGAAAGCGAGGTCGGGCTGACGGATGAAGAGATCGACGCGATCGTGAAACATTTGCGAAGCCGGACGGGAATATCGCCGCCTCAACCCGTTCATTCCAATCCGCGTTGGGTCGTCGCCGATGTAGGCCGCGGCAAAGCCTTGTACGAGGCTCGCTGCGCGGGCTGCCACGGGCCGGACGGGAGCGGAACGGACGCCCCCTCCCTCCGTCATCCCAATCTGCTCAAGTTTGCTTCCGACGACTATTTGGTGGAGACGATCCGTCGCGGGCGTTCCGGGACGGCCATGCCCGGCTTTACCCGTCCCTCGCCCGCCTTCCCCGTCTTGGCGCCCGAGGAAATCGAAGCGATTACGGCCTATCTACGCACATGGGAGACCGCTCCATGAAACACGGCGACGTATCACGGCGAGAATTCCTAGCGGCGGCGGCCGCGGCCGGATTCGGGGCCTTGGTTACCTCGGCGAGACAAGCCTGGGGAGTGGAAGACGTCACCAATCCCCTGGCCGCGTACCCCAATCGCGATTGGGAGGAAGCCTACCGCGACCTGTGGCGTTATGATTCCAGCTTTACTTTTCTATGTGCGCCGAACGACACGCACAATTGCCTGCTGCGGGCTTACGTCCGCTCCGGCGTCGTCACGCGGATCGGCCCGACCATGCGCTACGGCGAGGCCGAAGACCTCGACGGCAACCGCGTCACCCATCGCTGGGATCCGCGCGTCTGCCAGAAGGGACTGGCGCTGACCCGGCGATTCTACGGCGACCGCCGCGTCAACCGCTGCATGGTGCGGGAAGGCTACAAGCGTTGGTACGAGGCGGGCTTTCCTCGCGACGCGGATGGACGTCCCCCGGCGGAGTATTTTCAGCGGGCGCGCGATCGCTGGATCCGCATGGACCACGATCAAGCGGCGGAGATCGTGGCGGCGGCGTTGAAAAACATCGCCGAAACCTACTCCGGCGAAGAAGGAAAGAAACGACTGACCGCGCAGGGTTACGATCCGCTCACCGTGGAGGCCGTGCAAGGGGCGGGCACGCGCGTGATGAAGTTCCGCGGCGGCATGCCGCTCTTGGGAATGACTCGCATCTTCGGCATGTATCGCTTCGCCAACTCGATGGCCCTGCTGGACGCCGCCATCCGCAAGGTGCCGCCCGAGCAGGCACTCGGCGCCAAAGGCTTCGACAACTACAGTTGGCACACGGATCTGCCGCCGGGGCACCCCATGGTCACCGGCCAGCAAACCGTCGAATTCGACCTCTCTTCGGTCGAATACTGCAAGACGCTGGTGGTTTGGGGCATGAATTGGATCACGACCAAGATGCCCGATGCCCATTGGCTGACCGAAGCCCGGCTCAAAGGCACCAGGATCGTCGTTATCGCCTGCGAATACTCCGCCACGGCGACCAAGGCGGACGACGTACTGGTCGTTCGGCCGGGTACGACCCCGGCCTTGGCGATCGGCCTGGCGAACGTGATCATCCAAAACAAGCTCTACGACGCCGACTATGTGCGGCGCTGGACGGACCTGCCCTTGTTGGTGCGGATGGACACCTTGCGACATCTTCGTGCGTCGGAGGTGTTCGGCGGCGAACCGGCCGAGCTGACGAACGCCACGCGCGTCCTGGTCGCGGGCGAAAAGGAGCCGCCGCCGGGTCTCCAAACCGACATGCTGGTGCCCGAGGCCCTCCGCCGCGAATGGGGCGACAACGTCTGGTGGGATGAGGAGGCCGGCGAACCTCGTGCCGTGACGCGCGATCAAGTGGGCGAAAAATCGAGCATCGGTCGCGCGCTCTTGGAAGGCACCGTGCAGGTGCGCCTGAAGGACGGCAGCGTGGTCCCGTGCCGGCCGGTCTTCGATCTGGTCCGGGAGTACGCCGCCCACTTCGACCCCAAAACGACGGAGGAGATCACCTGGGCGCCCGCCGCGGCGGTGGAGAGCCTGGCGCGACAGTTGGCGCAAGAGCCGGGCACCACGCTGTTCGCCGTCGGCATGGGGCCCAATCAGTTCTTCAACAACGACAACAAAGATCGCGCCATCTTTCTGCTGGCCGCGCTGACCGGCAACGTCGGCAAGCTGGGCGGAAACGTCGGGTCGTACGCGGGGAACTACCGCGTGGCTCTGCTCAATGGCGCGCCGCAATTCATCAACGAGAACCCCTTCGACATCGAAACCGATCCCGCCAAGCCGGCCCGGCCCAAGCAATACTGGAAGCCCGAGTCCGCACACTATTACAACCACGAAGACCATCCGCTCCGCGTCGGCAACCGGGTTTTGACTGGCTCCACGCACATTCCCACCCCGACCAAATCGCTCTGGTTCGCCAATGCCAACTCCATTCTTGGCAACGTCAAATGGCACTACAACACCGTCGTCAACGTGCTGCCCAAGATCGAGCTGATTTGCGTCAATGAGTGGTGGTGGTCCACTTCGTGCGAATGGGCGGACGTGGTGTTCGGCGTCGATTCTTGGGCCGAGCTGAAGCATCCCGACATCACGGCTTCCGTTACCAATCCGTTCCTTTCCGTGTTTCCGCGGACGCCGTTGCAGCGGATCTTTACGACGCTGGGCGACATCGAGGTCTTGGCTCTCACGGCGTCGAAATTGGCCGCCTTGACGGGGGACACACGCTTCGAGGACTACTGGAAGTTCGTGCGGGAAGGGCGGACCGACGTCTACCTTCAGCGGATTCTGGATCACTCCGCCGACGCCAAAGGATTCGATTTCGGCCGCCTGGAAAAGTCGGCTCAAGAAGGGGTGCCGACCGTACTGCAAAGTCGCACCACACCCAAGTCGGTAGGATACGAGCAGACGGCCGACTCCCGACCCTGGTACACCAAGACGGGGCGGCTCGAGTTCTATCGCGAAGAAAGCGAATTCATCGAGGCGGGAGAGAATCTGCCGGTGTATCGAGAGCCGGTCGATTCCACTTTTTACGAACCGAACGTGATCGTGGCGCCGCCGCACGAAGCGATTCGGCCTGCCGGTCCCGAACAATACGGCGTGGCGCGCGACGATCTCTCTTGCGACACGCGGTGCGGGCGGAATGTGGTCCTCTCCTGGCAGGACGCCGCCAAATCCGCCCATCCCTTGGCCAAGGAAGGCTACCGCTTCATCTTCCACACGCCCAAGTATCGCCACGGCGCCCACACCAATCCCGTCGATACGGACGTGATCGCCATGCTTTTCGGGCCGTTCGGCGACGTTTATCGCCGCGACAAACGAAGCCCCTTCGCGGCCGAAGGGTACGTGGATATCAACCCGGCCGACGCCAAGGCGTTGGGCATCGAGGACGGTGACTACGTGTGGATCGACTCCGACCCGGAGGACCGGCCCTTCCGCGGCTGGCAACAAAACGCCAAGGATTACAAGTTCTCTCGATTATTGTGCCGTGCGAGGTACTATCCGGGCACTCCGCGGGGCGTCACGCGCATGTGGTTCAACATGTACGGCGCGACGCCGGGATCGCAAGAGGGGCAGGAGACTCGCGAGGACGGTCTGGCCAAGAATCCTCGAACGCAATATCAGGCCATGTTCCGCTCCGGTTCGCATCAATCCGCTACCCGCGGTTGGCTCAAGCCCACGTGGATGACCGATTCGCTCGTTTGGAAGACCATGTTCGGCCAAGTCATCGGCAAGGGCTTCATGCCGGATATCCATTGTCCGACGGGCGCTCCCCGCGAGTCCATCGTGAAGATTACCCGGGCGGAACCGGGAGGTCTGGAAGGCAACGGCCTTTGGCGGCCGGCCGAACTGGGGATTCGCCCCACCTACGAGTCCCAGGCCATGCGTCAATACCTGCAAGGCGATTTCGTCATCGGGAACTCAGCCCCCTCCGATAACTCGCAGTCCGATATTCCGCGGAAAGGATAGCCATGGCACCCGTCTTCAATTGGCAAATCGGTCGCACGATGTCGTATTGGTATCCCGAATCGCGTCCCCAACGCCAGTTCGCGGCCGTATTCGACATCAATAAATGCATCGCCTGTCAGACCTGCACCCTGGCCTGCAAGACGACATGGACCTCGGGCAAGGGACAGGAATACATGCTTTGGAACAATGTCGAGACCAAGCCGTGGGGCGGCTATCCCTTGGCCTGGGACGTGAACCTGCTCTCCGCGTTGGGAGCGCAGTCGTGGGAGGGCGATCGCTACGCGGGCCGGACGATCTTCGAGGCCGCTCCCGCCGGTGAACGCGTGCTCGGTTGGCGCCCCGGCGACCTGGATTACGCCAATCCCAACGTGGGCGAGGACGACTGCGCGGGCCAAGTCGATCACGGTGCGGCCATGCAGTTACCGCACATGTCTTGGTTCTTCTACCTGGCGCGGATATGCAATCATTGCACCTATCCCGCCTGCCTGGCCTCCTGTCCTCGCGGTTCCATCTACAAACGTCCCGAAGACGGAATCGTCTTGGTCGATCAAGGGCGTTGCCGCGGGTATCGCGAGTGCGTCAAAGCCTGCCCGTACAAGAAGGTCTTTTTCAATCCCTTGACGGGCACCTCCGAGAAGTGCATCGCTTGCTATCCCAAGCGGGAACGGGGATTGCAACCGCAGTGCTTCGTGAATTGCATCGGCAAGATTCGTCTGGCAGGCTACATTTCTCCGCCCGATCAGGCCCGGCCGGACAATCCCATCGACTATCTGGTTCACGTCCGCAAGGCGGCGCTACCGCTCTTTCCGCAACTGGGGCTGGAACCGAACGTGTACTACATTCCGCCGGTGCATGCACCGACGCGGTTCTTAGAGCAGCTTTTCGGGCCGCGTGCGGCGGCAGCCGTGCAGGTATATCGCAATGCGCCGAACGACCCCGACCTCGCCGGTCTGCTTCAGCTTTTCGGTTGTACGGAACAATGGATTTCTCACTGGGAGCGGCAGGGCGATTGGGTATTGGGGAGGGACGAGCAGCAGCGAGAAATCGTTCGCGTTCCCCTCCGCGAACCGGTCTACGTCCGGGAAGCCTTCGACGCTGCCCGCGGCGTCGCCCGAACCAACTGCCCATAAGAGAGGTGCTAACATGCGTACTTCTTGGATCATCGTCATCGGCTCGGCGTGCCTCGCCTCGATGTGGGCGACGGGCTGCCGCAAGCCCGCCGGAACCGCTCCTCTCGCCGAAGTCACGGCCATAACGGCCGACACTCTGCCGGAAGATCCGGACGATCCGGCCTGGCGGGCGGCGCCCGAGTACCAAGCCGCGCTGCTCTTACAGGATCTCGTGGAACCGCGATTGATGACGGCTTCCACGCCCGTGCTTCGCGTCCGCGCCCTCCTCGCGGGCGAACGACTTGCGGTCCGGTTGGAATGGGACGACGCCACGCAGGACGACGTGCTCGGCGCTGCCGCCTTCAGCGATGCCTGTGCCGTGCAGGTCCCGCAAGTCGTGGAGGATGTTCTTCCCGCGCCGCAGATGGGGGAGTCGGGCCGGCCCGTGGAAATCACCCTTTGGAAGGCGGTTTGGCAACGCAACCTGGAAAGCGAGGACCGTGGGATTCGTTCGGTTTATCCCAATGCGGTTGTGGACCACTATCCGTTCGAAGCGGCGTCGCTGAAACCGGGGTCGCCGCCCCAGCGCGAGATGGCCGATCGCTACGCCCCCGCTAAGCACGTGGGAAATGACATCGCCCAACCGAAGTCGTCTCCCGTTCAAGACCTCACGGCGGAAGGGCCCGGTACGATCACCGTCCAACCGCAAGGCTCGATCGGCCGAGGACGACGCACGCAGACGGGTTGGGCCGTGGTCATCGTTCGCAAATTGGGACGCGGATTCACTCCCGACCACCTCGGACAAATCGCATTCGCCGTATGGGATGCGGCCCACGGCGAGGTCGGATCAAGAAAAATGCGAACCGCTTGGATTCCCTTGAAGATGGGAGGAACGCCGTGACAGTTTCCGCCGCCGCACTCGATTCCACGGCACGGCGACTCCTTCACGACGCCGCTTGCCGCCGACTGGCCGCACTCCTCTTTGCTCCGCCCGACGAGAATCGGGCACGGGAAGTTAGGGCCTTGGCCGACGAAATTGCGGACCCCGCGCTGATCGCCGCCGCTCGGCAGGCCCTCAGCGAGGCCGATCCGGCCGTTTATCATTCGACGTTCGGACCGGGCGGCCCCGTCTCGCTCCGGCAAGTCACCCACTCGCTGCACGTCACGCCGGGGGCCTTGCTGGCCGAATTGGCCATCCATTATGAGGCTTTCGGTTATCACCCCAAGGACGGAGAACCGCCGGATCACATCGCCGTGGAATCCGATTTCACGGCCTTTTTGTTGATGAAGCAGGCTTACGCCCTGGCATCGGACGAGGCCGATCGTGCTCGGGACATCGCCCGGGCCGAGAAGAATTTCGCGGGTCGGCACCTCGGCACCCTGAGCGAGGCGGTCATGAAAGACTTGCGACTTTTCCCCATTCCCTATATGATCGCGGCGGGGGAGTGGTTGGCGGAACAGGTCGGCCCGCACATGATTTCGGAGTCGCCCTCCGGCACGCCTTCGCAATAGCGAAGCGTCGCCGATGCACGTCCCCGCGGCTTGGCCCACGGTCGAGTCGATCGCCTCGCGAGGGTGCCGATGCGCGCTTCGGCTAGGACGCGCGGCCCGCTGCATATTCGCCGAGATGAACCTTTGATGACGCGGACTTTTCGCTATCTTCGGCTATCCCTGACTTCGGCTTGTTCCATGCGGTGCACGTATTGCCGACCGCCCGGATTCAAGTCTGCGCAGGAGACAGCCCTGCTGGATGCCGCCGAATTGGAAACCGTGGTGCGGCATCTGGCGGACCGTCACGGGCTGACCAAGGTCCGCCTGACGGGCGGCGACCCCACGGCCCGGCGCGATCTCGTGGAAATCATCGAACGTCTGGCGCGCATCCCGGCGATCCGCGACCTGGCGATGACCACCAACGGACTGACGCTAGCGCGATCCGCGCGCGACTATCGCCGCGCCGGATTGCATCGCGTCAACGTATCCTTGGACTCTCTCAAACCCGAGGTCTTTGCCCAAATCACCGGCCTGGACGCGCTGGATCGCGTCAAGGCGGGGATCGAGGCGGCGCTGGATGCCGGCTTGCGGCCGCTGCGTCTGAATACCGTGGTGCTGGCCGGTCGGAACGACGGCGAAGCGATCGACCTGATCTCGTTCGCCGCCTCTCTGGGAGCGGAGATTCGCTTCATCGAACTGATGCCGATGGGACCGACGGCAGCCAATTGGGCGGCCGATTACGTCTCCGCCCAAGCCGTGCGGGATCGCATCGCCCCCGCCGTCACCCACTGGGAACCGCTCGATCGCCGTCGCGAGTCCGCCCGAAACTATCGTCTGACCCTCAAGGACGGTCGCTCCGTCACGGTGGGATTCATTACCCCCATGAGCGTGCCGTTCTGCGATTCGTGCGATCGTTTGCGATTGACCGCCGACGGTCGCATCTTCCCCTGTCTGATGGACGGCCCGCGCGGTTCGTACCTCGCCGCCGTCCGTCCGCGATTCGATCCCGACGAGTTCGACCGTCTTTTGCACGAAGCCTGGATCGCCAAACCGTTGATCCATCCGACCGTAGGTTCCGGCGTGATGACCGCCGTGGGAGGTTGACAGAATGAACAGCCCCGTTGAGGACGCGAAGGAGAAGGTTCCGCAAACCTTCAAGGATTTTGTCCGCAAATTTCCCGAACTGGGCGCCGCGCACGAACAGGTGGCCCAAGCCGTGGACAAGGCCGGCCCCTTGGACGCCAAGACCTGCGCCTTAGTTAAGATGGGTATTTGCATGGGGGCGGGCTTGGAGTCGGCGTTTCGCAGTCACGTTCGCCGGGCGCTGGCCCACGGCGCCACCGTGGAAGAGATCGAGCAAGCCGTTCTGTTGGCCATGAATACGGTGGGATTTCCCCGCACCGTGGCCGCTTGGCAGTGGGCCTGGCAGCAGATTCAGCGTGATCGCGAGGAGGGCGGCCGGTCCTAATGCGCGTGGAAGTGTTGTTATTCGGACCGTACGCCGACAAGGCGGGCCGCCGGTCGGTGGTGATGGAATTGTCCGACCCGGGGGATCGCACGGCGGGCGGCGTCCTTCGCCTCCTCGCGATGCGGCATCCCGAGTTGCGCGAGATGCTCGCGGCGGCGGTGTTGGCGGTCAATCACAAGGCCGTTCCGCCGACGCATCCCGTTCGAGCGAATGACGAATTGGCCGTTATCGGCTTGGTGAGCGGCGGATGAGCGACGACGTTGGCGCCGAGATCGTGGATGGGCCGCTGCCCGACGCCGAACCTTGGACGGTGCCCGGGGCCGGCGCCGTGCTGGTCTTCGAAGGCGTCGTCCGACCGGACGAAGGCGGTCGCCCGATCGTCGCGCTGGAATACGAGAGTTACGATCCCATGGCCCGGGCCGAACTGTTGAGACTGGCCCGCGAGGCCGCCGACCGTTTCGCCTTGCTGGGCGTGGAGGTTTGGCATAGCCGCGGGCGCGTGCCCGTCGGGCGCTGTTCGTTCCGCCTCCGCGTGGCGGCGGTGCATCGCAAGGAAGCCTTGGCGGCGGTCGATTGGTACGTCGATCGACTCAAGCAGGAAGTGCCGATCTGGAAACGCGCCGTCGGCGCCGACGGAATCGCCGAGGAGTCCGCATGACGCCCCTCCAACCGGGAAAATTCGCCTACGAATCGCCGTCGCTCGCCGTGCAAGCCTTGGCGGATCGCCTGGCACCAATCGGGACCGAGTCGGTGGGTTTGAGCGAAGCGGCGGGGCGAATCTTGGCGGAGGCCGTCGTCGCGGATCGCCCCAGCCCGCCCTGCGACGTCAGCGCTATGGACGGCTATGCGATTCGACTGGAGGACCTCGGCATGGGACGGCTTCCCGTTGCCGGGGAAGTGATCGCCGGCGGCGAGCCGCCTCCGCTACCGCCGCGAGCGGTCCTGCGCATCTTCACGGGCGCGCCCATCCCGCCCGGTTGCGATGCCGTCGTCCCCCGCGAGGATGTCCGGGAACTTTCCGACGCGATCGTCCTTCCCGAGGCCTTCGCCCTGGAATTGGGGCGACACATTCGGCGGCGCGGCGAGAACGGGCAAGCGGGAGAGATCGTGGTCGAGCGGGGTACCGCTATTTCCGCGGGCGTGGCCGGGGCCTTGGCGGCGTTCGGCGTCTCGCGACCCAAGGTGCATCGCCGCGTCCGCGTCGCGATCCTCATCACCGGCAACGAAGTACACCGACCCGACGCGGAAGTGCGTCCGTGGCAAATCCGCGACAGCAACGGCCCGGCGCTGGCCGCCATGCTGGCGCCCCTGCCGTACATCGAACTGCAAGGGCCTCGGCACGTGCCGGACGATCCGACCGCGCTGCGGACCGCTGCGGAACGTCTGGCCGGCGACGCCGACGCCTTGCTCTTCACCGGCGGCGTTTCGATGGGGGACTACGATTTCGTCCCCGACGTCCTTCGGGCCATGGGCTGCGAAATCGTGTTTCACAAGCTGCCGATTCGGCCGGGCAAGCCGGTGTTGGGAGCGGTAGGACCGCAAGGGCAGGCGATCGTGGGACTGCCGGGTAATCCCGTCTCCGCCCTCATCACGGCCCGTCGCATCGCCGTCCCGCTCCTGCGACGGCTGGCCGGTTGTGCCGTGCCGCTAGCGCCGCGACCGCTCGTCGTCTTTCGCGAATCCGCCGGCAAGCCGGCGGGATTGTTTCGTTATCGCCTTGTGCAATGGAATGCGGCGGGCGAGGCCGAGGCCGTGCCTTCGCAGGGATCGGGAGACCTCATCAGCGCGGCCCGGAGCGACGGTTTCGTGGAGATCCCGCCCCATGCGACGGACGGCGAACCTCGCCCCTTTTTCTCGTGGAGCCTCGCCGATGACTGACGGCCTGACGCATTTCGACGAGGCCGGATCCACCCGGATGGTGGACGTGGGCGCCAAACCGTTCACCTCGCGCCGAGCCGTTGCCGAAGGCCGGGTCCGAATCAGTCGCGCACTGGCGGACGCGATTGAAGCCCGCACCCTCACCAAAGGCAACCTCATCGAGACGGCACGCCTGGCGGGCATCCAGGCCGCCAAACGAACCGCCGAATTGATCCCCTTGTGTCATCCGTTACCCCTCGACGCGGTCGACGTTACCGTGCGTTTGCGGGGCGAGGTCGTGGAAATCCGGGCGGAAGTTCGCACGGTGTGGAAGACGGGCGTGGAGATGGAAGCTCTCACCGCCGTCAGCGTGGCCGCCCTCACGGTGATCGACATGGGCAAGGCCGTGGACCGAACCATGGTGATCGAGAGCATCCGCCTGGTCGAGAAATCCGGAGGCGTTCACGGCAACCGAGGCACCGCCGCCGGGGAACGAACGGAGACTCCGATCCGGGCGGCGGTTCTGACGGTCAGCGACCGTTGCTCCCGAGGTGAGGCCGCCGACACATCCGGTCCCGCCTTGGTGCAAGTGCTGCAATCGCGCTTGGGGGCGGAGATCACGACCGCCGCTTGTATTCCCGACGAACGAGAGCAGATCGCTTCGCTGCTCCGCCGCTGGGCAAATGATGAGCCGCCGCCCGATCTGATCCTCACCACCGGCGGCACCGGCCTCAGCGCTCGCGACGTCACGCCGGAGGCCACGCGAGACGTCGTCGAGCGGCGTCACGAGGGCTTGACCGAATTGATCCGACTTCGTTGCTATGCGAAGACGCCGCGGGCGTATCTATCGCGGGGAGAGGCGGGCGTCATCGGTTCCACGCTCGTCATCAACCTGCCCGGTTCGCGGACCGGCGCGGTCGAGTCGCTCGAGGCGCTCTTGGATATCCTGCCCCACGCCGTCAAGACGCTCCGCGGCGAGGCGACGGACCATTCCGCGAGGGAGCCGCCTCGTGCTCCTGGGGACGAAGATTCGCGGCCCGTATGATTCGTTTACCGGCGTACATCCTGGCGGGCGGACGCAGTCGCCGTTTCGGCTCGGACAAGGCGAGGGCATTGCTGCGGGACCGACCGATGATTCTGCACGTCGCCGATGCCGCGTCGGCGGTCGCTTCCCGGATCACCGTCGTCGCGGACCGTGCCGGAAAATACGACGACCTCGGCTTGCGGACCGTTTCGGATCTCCACGGCGGCTTAGGCCCCTTGGCAGGATTGCACGCCGCGCTCCGCGATCTGAAACCGGGCGAAGCGTGGTTGCTCCTCTGTCCGTGCGATGCGCCCGGCTTGCGCCCCGAGTGGTTGCAGCGTTTGCTGCCCCGAGAAGACGATCCGTGCGATGTGGTCGCGCTTTGCGACGAACGTCCGGAACCGCTCCCCGCCGTTTTTTCGATTCGCTGTCTACCGGAGGTGGAGCGCCGCCTCCAATCGAATCAACGCAGCCTGCACGGATTGCTGGAAACGCTCCGCGCCCGCGAGGCGTCCTGCCCCGAACTTCGCTCGCGAATATGGCAGGTCAACACGCCGCAAGAGTTAGAACGTTTACGCGATACGGATCACGCAGATTGAATCCCCGCCCACGATTGCGAAACGTACGTTTGCGAAAAGTAAGAATAGAAGCCGCCGGCGATTACCCAAGGCATGAAGATGAGCCGCCGGCGTAAGCCGAGGGTGATCGCGCGAACCGTTAACTGGAGCCGCTAACTAGAGCCGCCGGCGTAAGCCCCCCGTGATTGCGAGAAGCGTTAACTAGAGCCGCCGGCGTAAGCCGGCGGTGGAAACGCTGCGAACGTCTCGATTTTGGGGCTTTGCGGCGCTGCGTCCACCTCGGGCTTACGCCCGAGGCTCCAGGAAACGCACGAGGTTCCAGATGACGCCCGCGGCTCCAGGTAACGCGAGACTCAAATAACGCACGAGAGTCCAATCGGCGCATGAGGAAGAGGGTGAGACTCGAGATGCAAGCCTGCGGCGGAGGTTCAAAGCACTGGGGGGTACTTGCGTTTCGCGCCGCGCGGGAAGCGCATTCACAAATCCCCGGATAGCGCGGGATCGTCCGGGCCGAAATAGCCTTGATATTTCTCCGCCGGGTATTTCGCGACGTTTTTCTTCATCTTTTCCACGACGGCGGCGGCGACGTCGATCCCCAACTCGTTCGCCATGGCCAAGGCATAGCACACCACATCCGCCAGTTCCTCGGCGGCGGCGTCGCGCCTTTCGGGTTGGTCGGCTATCCGCCGCGACTGCTCGGGCGTCAGCCACTGGAAATGCTCCATCAGCTCGGCGGCCTCGATCGCCAGCGCCATCGCCAAGTTCTTGGGCGAGTGGAACCGATGCCAATCGCGAGCGGAGACGAAATCCTCCACCAGGCGGCGGAGGTCGGCCACCGTCGTAGAATCATCGGCGGGGGGATGGGTGCTCATGACTCGACTTCCGATTCGCGTTTCCAAGGACTCGGCGATGCGGCTTGCATTCCTCATCCGACGCCGCGCTCGCGGACGGTCCGCGGTTCACGCTCTTAGGCGAAGTAGGCCGTCGCGTTGCGGAATATCCGCAATCCGCATGGCGGGTCGGGCGGCGTTTCGCGGGTCCATCTGGGATGATGCACGGCGTCGATGAATCGCTCGGGATGAGGCATCAACCCCAACGCTCGACCGGAGGCGTCGCAGACTCCCGCCACGTTCGCCGCGGAACCGTTGGGATTGTAGGGAAACGGCAGAATCCCGTCTGCGTCGGCAGGCGGCGTTCGGGAACAGGGGTTGTTCTCCGGCGGCGCAGCGTAGCGAAGGACCAAGTGGCCGGCCGCCTCCAATCGCGACAAGGTCTCCGCGTCGCGCGGCACGAACTTGCCTTCCGCATGGGCAATGGGCAGTTCCAAGCGATCGATGCCTTCGAGAAAAGGGCATGGTCCGCGCCGCTGCCGATCCCAAGTGCGTGTCTCCAAGTGTACCCAACGGTCCTCGTAGCGGCCCGAGTCGTTCCACGTCAAAGTGGCGGGCACGACGCCTTCTTCATCGCGCGGCAGCAGAAGCCCCGCCTTCAACAACACCTGAAATCCGTTGCAAATTCCTAAAAGGAGCTTGTCTTCCGAGTGAAACTCTTCGAGCACGGCTTCCAAGTGCTGACGCAGTTGCAGGGCCAAGATTCGCCCCGCTGCGATGTCGTCGCCGTAACTGAAACCGCCGGGGATGCAAAGGATTTGATAGTTTCGCAGTATGGCCGGCGATTCCAGCAACCGGCGTACGTGAACGCGATCGGCCTTCGCTCCCGCCCGCTCGAATGCGTAGGCGGTTTCCAGGTCGCAATTGGTTCCTGGTGCTCTCAAGATAAAAACTCGGGGGCTTGCCATGGGCTGCGTCTCGGTGATTTCTAATTCCACGGGCCGGCGCCGAGCGACGGGTCGATCGGTACGCAGGGCGACGGCGGCAACGGCTACCAGGCCAGGGGTCGCTGCCAGGCCTCCTTCAGCCCCTCCAGCGGCGCTCGCACGATCTCTCGCCCCTCCCACTGGAACACCAATCGGGGGACGTCGGCGACCTCGCCCAATCGAGCGTAGGGAACGTCTCGCAACAGCGTCTCGAATTCATGGGCCCGGTCGCGCCGGACCTCGCAGAGAAAACGACTGTTCGACTCGCTGAACAGTCGGACGACCGCCGGAAGGGCGGGATCCGCGGTCGGCGCGGCGTTGAGATTCAACGTCGCCCCGAAACCGCCGGAAAAGGCCATCTCCGCGGCGGCGACGGCCAATCCGCCCTCGCTCAAGTCGTGGCACGCCGCCAAGCAACCGGCGGTGATGGCGCGGTGAATTGCTTCAAAGATACACAAGGCCCGTTCCGCGTTGTGCCGAGGCACGCGCCCGCCTTGCAATCCGCGGACCAGCGCCCAATGCGATCCGCCCAATTCGTCGTAGGTCTCGCCGACGATGTAGATCGGGTTGCCGGGCCGTTTCCAGTCCATGGTCACGCACGTCCGCACGTCCGCGATCCGCCCCAGGGCCGAAATCAGCAGCGACGGCGGGATGGCGATGGATTCTCCGCTTGCCGTGCGAAACTCGTTATTCAGGCTGTCCTTTCCGCTGATGAAAGGCGTCCCCAAGGCCGTTGCCACGTCGCGGCAGGCTAAGGCCGCGCGAACCAAGGAACCGAGTGTCTCCGGGCGATCGGTGTTTCCCCAGCAGAAATTATCCAAGATGGCGATCCGTCGCGGGTCGGCTCCCACGGCCACGCAATTGCGGACGGCCTCGTCGATGGCCGCCGCCGCCATCCAATAGGTGTCCAAATCGCCGTACCGCGGGTTCATGCCGCAGGCCAGGGCGATGCCGCAATAGGAATCGAGGACCGGTCGGAGCACCGCCGCATCGGAGGGGCCGTCCTCGCAAACGCCGACCAGCGGCTTGACGACGCTGCCGCCGAGGACTTCGTGGTCGTATTGGCGGATGATCCAATGCTTGCTGCACACGTTCCACGAAGCGAGGATGGCGTGGAGATCGTCCGTGAAGTCCGCGGTTTGCGCGACGGCCTGCCCGAGATCCAGGGGTGTCTCCGGCGGCGGGGAATAGACGGCTTGGCGGATCACCGGCGGTCGACCGTCGTGGAGGAAGTGCATGTCCAAGTCCGCCACTTGCCGACCCTCGTACTTCAGTACCAGCCTTCCCGTGGGGACGAAGCGGCCGATGACCACGGCCTCGACGCCTTCGGACTCGCAGAGCTCGTGCAGGGCGGGCCAGTGTTCCTCGGGAACGGCCAGGACCATCCGCTCTTGGGCTTCCGAGATCCAGATTTCGCAGTACGAGAGTCCGGCGTATTTCAAGGGGACGCGATCCAGTTCGACCTCGGCGCCGATGTCGGCGCCCATTTCGCCCACGGCGGAGGAAAAGCCGCCCGCCCCGCAGTCGGTCACGGCGTGATACCACCCGCGATCGCGGGCTTGGAGCAGCACGTCGAGCATCATTTTTTCGGTGATGGCGTTTCCGATCTGGACGGCGCCGCCGGAGAGGGACTCGCTTTCGCTGGTCAATTCGGCGGAGCTGAAGGTGGCGCCGTGGATGCCGTCGCGTCCGGTTCGCCCGCCCACCGCCACGATCAGGTCGCCCGGTCGGGCCGCTTTGTGCGACTTATCGCGCGGCAGAAGACCCACGTTGCCGCAATAGACTAGCGGATTGCCCAGGTATCGCCGATCGAAATAGACGGCTCCGTTGACCGTGGGAATGCCCATGCGGTTGCCGTAGTCGCGGACGCCGGCCACCACGCCCTTCATAACGCGGCGGGGATGAAGGACGCCCTCGGGAATGTCTTCCAAAGGAAGGTCGGGCGGAGCGAAACAGAATACGTCCGTATTGCAGATCGGCTTGGCGCCCAGACCGGTTCCCATGGGATCGCGAATCACGCCGCCGATGCCGGTGTTGGCGCCGCCGTAAGGTTCCAGGGCCGAGGGATGATTGTGGGTCTCCACTTTGAAGGCCACGTTGAAATTCTCGTCGAACCGGACCACTCCCGCGTTGTCCTCGAAGACGCTCACGCACCAGTCCGCCTCGCCCGAGCGTCGCCGAAGTTCCCGGGTGGCGGCGAAGATCGTCTCTTTGAGCATGTTTTGGAACCGGAGTTCCCGCTCTTCGTCGCGATACTCGATACGACCGGCGAGCGTCTTGTGGCTGCAATGCTCGCTCCAGGTCTGCGCCAACGTCTCCAGTTCCACATCGGTGGGGTCGCGCTCCAGGCCGCGAAAATGCTCGCGAATGGTCTGCATTTCCGGGAGCGACAGGAAGAGTTGCCCCTCGCGGCTAAGCCGCATCAGGGCCGCGTCGTCCATCTCGCGGAGGGGCACGGTGTTCAGCCGAAAGCGATACGGTTCGCCCTGTTCGATGCGATCGAAGGGAAGCTTTCCGCGAATCACCTGCTCCACAGCGTCGTTGGCCAGGATCTTGCCGCACAGTTTGGCCGATTCCTCTTCGGCCAGCCCGGCCACCCAGTACTTGCGAAAGGTTCGCACGGCCTCCGCCTGACCGCCGAAATCTCGAATGGCCGCCTGGGCGCTCAGCGCCACCGGGTCCATGACGCCCGGCTTGGGAAGGACGTAGATCGGCGTCATGCCGGGTTCGGGCGGTGCGAGCAGTCGCGGGTCGCCGACCGGCGCCGCCGTGAAACGCTCGACCACGGGGTCCGCCAGCAGTTCGACGGCCAGTCGCTCGATTCGCTCGGCCGCGAAATCGCCCTGAATCAGGTAGCCGCGGCCCGCCGCCAGACGCCACGCGACGCCGATTCCAATCCCCAAGTCGTGGGCGTCGTTGAGGACTTGCTGAGCGATAAGATCGGTCCGGCCTTCGGCGGGGTAGATGTCAACTTCCCAGAGCATCGCGATTCTTTTTTCCCAAGGTCAAGATTTGCTGCACGGCGGGCGCATCGCCTTTCTCCAGCGCCGCCGCCAGGTTGCGAAGACGTTCGCCGAATTTGCGACAGACCTCCAACAGATGTCGCCGATTCTGCATGCAGATTTGCGTCCACATCTCCGCGTCGCCGGCGGCGATCCGCGTCGTATCCAGAAAGCCGGTTCCCGTCAGGCGAAAATAAGGCTCCGGCAACATCCCCGCCAAGAGCGCGGCGACCACGTGAGGGAAATGGCTGGTCTCGGCCAATGCACGATCATGCTCTTCCGGCGGCATCCGGATGACGACCGACCCCAGCGAGGACCAGAACGCCTCCAAGACGTCGAAGTCATCGGCGTTGGTACGGGAAGTCGGCGTGAGGATGGTGACCCGACCTTCGAAGAGATTGGCATCGGCGTAGCTCGGTCCGGTCTTTTCGCTGCCCGCCAAGGGATGCGACCCGAGGAATCGACAACCGCGCGGCAAAGTGCCGTCCAGCGCCTCGACGATCTTGGCCTTGGTACTGGCGACGTCAGTGAAAAGCGTTCCCTCCGGACAATGCTGGGCGGTGCGATGGACCAGATCGACGACGGTGTCGGGCGGCGTGCACACGACCACCAACTCCGCATCGACCACGCCTTTGAGGGGATCGATGGTGGTATTCGTGACGGCCTCGACCCGCCGTGCGGCGCGGAGCGTCGTCTGCCGCCGGGCAACGCCGACGACGCGTTTGGCCAACCCGCGGCGCAGGAGCGCCTGCCCGATCGACGCCCCGATCAGGCCGACCCCCACGATAGCTACGCATTCCCATTGTTTCGCCATGATCACCCCCGGCGTCGGCCTGAATCGTCCGGTCAAGCCTCTTCATTTTAGCGGCTTGCCCCCGCAATACATCAGGGGCGGTCGTCCGCAGCCTTGCCCGCCGAGGTCCGCGCGTCGCCCCGCGCCCCCGGTTTCTCCATTGCTCCAAGTGCGAACGTTTGCTAGTTTCTGGCCTTCCGGCGGTTCCCGCCTGCCGCAAACCATCACGGGAAAGGGGAAAGCATGCGCCAAGCGGTCAAAGCGAAGGGCGTTCCGTCATGAAACGGCCCGTCAGAATCCTGCACATCTTCGCCCGCATGAACTGCGGTGGGGCCGAGTGCCGCACCTTGGACCTGATGCGGGCAGTCGATCCGGACGAAATCCGCATGGATTTTTGCGCGTTGTCCGGCCTGCCGGGGGTCTTGGATCACGAAATTCAGGCGTTGGGAGGAAACGTCCATCGGTTGCCGCTCAAGCAGGCCGGTTTCGGCCGGGCCTTTCGCGAACTGCTCGTTCGCGGGGGTTACGACGCGGTGCACTCTCACGTGCATTACCCCTCGGGCTGGATCGTACGTCTGGCCTATAAAGCGGGCGTCGCGAGGCGGATCGTCCATTTCCGGAGCGATTCCGACGGGAATTCCCATACTTGGCCTAGAAGGATCTTGCGTTGGTGTTTGCGGCACCTGATCGACCGATACGCAACGGATATCTTGGCCGTCAGTCGATCCGCCATGGACAGGGCTTGGACGCCGCGCTGGCAGGCCGATCCGCGATGCCGAGTCATCTACAACGGCCTGGATTTGGCTCGCTTTCCCGACCCCGCCGACGTGGCGAAAGCATGGAGCACGCGGGAAAGCCTCGGGATACTTCCCGAGAGTCCTCTCTGCGTGAATGTCGGATCCATCCGCCCCGTAAAGAATCACGAACGATTGCTGCGGATTTTCAAGGCCGTGGAAGAACGCACGGCAGGGGCCATGTTGATGCTGGTCGGCGATACGCTGGATCAGACGGCGTGGTTGGCGGAACGCCTCTACTCCCTCGGACTGGGGCCGTCAGTCCGCGTACTAGGACGGCGCAACGACGTGCCGGATTTGCTGGCCGCGTCGGACGTGATGATCTTTCCCTCGCTTTGGGAGGGGCTACCCGGCGCGATCTTGGAAAGCCTTGCCGTTGGAACGCCGGTAGCTACGTCCCAACTTTCCTGCATCTCGGAGATTTCGCAGTTCGTTCCCGGAATTCGGGCCGTCTCCCTTACCGAATCAGATCAACGCTGGGCGGAAGCGATCGCAGAGGTGATTCGCCCGAGCCTTGAAGAGCGTGTTGCCGTCCGCCGCGCGTTCCGCGAGAGTCCGTTCACGCTGGAATTTCACGCCCGGCAGATGCGCCGACTCTGGCTGGAAGGCGTGCCTTACGCTGGGAAGGGCCGAGTCCTTCCGAAAGCGAAGCACGGTCGGACGGCGGCTTTGCGCATGGAGAACGACGGGAGCGAGGGGCAAACGTTACGCGAAGGGAGGTCGGCGGCGTGAGTTGGGCCAAGGCCACCATCACCCTTGCCGCCACTACCGCCGCGTTTGCGATCACGCTGCGTCGGTTGGGAGAATACGGCGGCATTCATTTCCCGGAATTGACGCATTTCTTCGCCTACGCGCCGGCCTTCCTGTTGGGGCTGATGTATTGGCTGCACTGCCCCACCTTTGCCCGTTCCCGACCGGTGCTGCTACTCGCGGTCGTACCGATCGCGGGCTTGACCTACGCGAACTTGGCGGGCGGAAACACACCGCTGGTGGTCGCAGCCTTCCTGCTGATGGGCCTGCCCATCGCCGCAATGATGACGGTACATCGCTGGTGGATTCCCGCGGCGCGGATTTTCGTCTTTGCCAACGTTGCGGCCTTGGTGTTGACTCTGTACTTGGACCATCTGGTTCATGCGGGCAGTTGGGGACGCATCCTGGCCCGTTTCGGCTTCAGCGTGCTATCGACCGGCGAGGCATCGAGTAATCCCAACCAGATGGGCGGGCAATTCGCCCTGGCCGCCGTGATGGCGGTGATTCTGTTTTTGCGGTCCGGTCGGTCGCCGCGTGACCGGGCCGCCTCCGGTGGTTTCGGCGACGACGACCATTGCGGTCGGGATTGGGTGGACTGCTTGGGTGCCGCCGACGCGACCGTCTTCATTCGTGAGCCGAACGTTGCCATGATTTCGCCACGTTCCGCCGCGCAGCGCTTGCCCGATACCGCCTCCCGCCGCCTCGAAGACGCCGGGGGCGCCGGAGCGAAGGTCCTCGGTTGGTTTTCTCTGGCGGCGGCAGGACCGCTGATGCTGGGTTGTTTTCTTACCGGTTCCCGCGGGGCCGGTCTGGCCCTGCTGGCGTCGATGGGCGTGCTCTTGCTCGCGGACGCCCGATCTCCAAACGGTGGTCGCCTTCGCGACCTATTCGCCGTGAGCGTCTTTGCCCTTTGGCTGGGCTGCCTGGCGGTCTTTCTCTCCGGAATCAATCCATTAGAACGTATCCAAGCCCGACTCATGGGTAGCGAAGGCGCAAGCATCCGCTCGCTGGGAAGTCGGCTTCCCATCTGGGAGAACGCATTCCGCGCCTGGACGACGGACCCGGCAGCTATCTTGATCGGCGCAGGCACCGGGCAAGCGGAGATCGCCTTGGGCCGACTGGATGCAGGCGCCAAACCCGGCGACCACGGAGAGTACCGTCGCGCTTGCCACAACATGTTCATCGAGTGGCTGTTGAGCTACGGTATCTTCGGGTTGCTACCGGGAGGCTGGTTCTACTGGGCGTGCTGGCGACAGGCCTCTCGGCTGGATCGGGCCGAGGGAACCTATTCGCGACGCACCCTCCTGCTCGCCGTTACCCTATTCGGCATGACCGCCGACCTGCATCGCCATTTTCACTGGATCTTCACTTCCGCCTGGTTGCTGGCGTTGCTCGATCCGGCCTCCTTGGGAACCGGCATGGCGCGCTCCGTGCAATCGCAAGAAGCGGCGATCGTCCCCGGCCAATCGCTCTCCCTCCCGCGCGGCGGCGCGTCATGGCGAGAATTTCCGGAGGGGCGCTTGAGCGGAAATCTCCCGCACGCCGACAAAAGAACGGTTGCTGCTTTCCGGTCGATCCCTCCGTCCCACTTTCCGCGTGTCTTCCAGCAATGATTATCCTCCATGCGGCCCCCGTCACGTGGCGTCACCCGAATGGTGTTACGCACGCCGTTCAAAACCTGGCGACGGCGCAGAATGACGTGCCCGGTTGTCGCGCCGGCCTTTGGATCACGTCGCGCGACGTAGGGACACTGCCTCCCTTGAACTTTCCCGTTTTCACACCGGGAGACTCGGCGGGCATTCGGGCGCCGGATCGTCTGCCGGATACTTTTCGTCGCCCCGACCTCGTGGTGTTCCATAGCACGTTCGTCCCGCTGCACGCGACTGCGGCGGCCCACCTGCGAGAATTGGGCGTTCCCTATTTGCTCTGTCCCCACGGCGGCATGGCGGCGGAGGCCCTGCGGCAAAAATCATGGAAAAAGCGGTTGGGTCGCCTATGGTTCTTCGACCGGTTGGTTCGTGGGGCGGCGGCCATCCAGTATCTATCGCACGGGGAGTGGGAAAACTCGGGAGATTGGGGGCGGCCCGTCATCATCGCAGGTAACGGAGTCCATCCCCCTACCGACGACGCAATCGCCACGCCCGGCCGGCGATCAGGCCGCAGGTTTCTCTTCCTGGGCCGACTCCACATCGCGCATAAAGGGTTGGATATCCTGCTGGAAGCCTGCCGCAAGGTCAAGGAACCGCTGCTCCGCCGGGGCGTTGAAGTGGTCATCGTGGGGCCGGACGTGGGAGGCTCGCGTCGGCGAATCGAAGAGCGCATTCGCGAGTTGGACCTGGGGGCGTTGGTGCATGTCCGCGATGCGGCGGTTGGAGACGAGAAACGGGCGTGGTTCCAATCCGCGGATCTATTCCTCCATCCCTCCCGCACGGAGGGACATCCCACGGCGGTCCTGGAGGCCATGTCGTTTGGGCTGCCGGTCTTGGTAACGCCCGGCACAAATGTGGCGGATGAAGTGGTGACCGAAGGGGCCGGTTGGGAGACCTCCTGCGACCCGAGCGAACTGGCGCGCGATTTGCGCATCTTGGCCGAACTCCCCGGAACGGCCTTGGCACGGGCGGGTTTTGCCGCACGAAATTGGGTACTCCGAGAGTTGACCTGGAATCGCGTCGCCGCGCGGACCGTCAACAAGTACCAACGGGTACTTCAGCTTGCCAGGGCGGCTTGAACAGCCCGAATTGTCGGAATCGTAAACGGTCGCACCTTCGCGAGTTCGAGGCGTGCCGTCGCATCCGCCCCGGCTTGCGTCGATTTCCTTTTGCGGCTTCCCCTCGAATCGCGATTAGGCACGCCCCGTCGGACCGAAGCTGGGCAACGAAACATCGCCCAACGAAAAAGAAGGGCCGGGAGAGATTTCCCCGACCCTTCGCGAAAGGCATTGTAGCGGTGATTCCCGACGTCAGGTCGCAAGATCGCTTACGAACCGGACCGCGGGACAAATCGCGTCATTT
The DNA here is from genome assembly GCF_054657335.1 of Thermopirellula anaerolimosa. Taxonomy (NCBI): domain Bacteria; kingdom Pseudomonadati; phylum Planctomycetota; class Planctomycetia; order Pirellulales; family Thermoguttaceae; genus Thermopirellula; species Thermopirellula anaerolimosa. The sequence continues at coordinate 2,875,249 of NZ_BAAHYX010000006.1, read as the reverse complement.
GGCGCGTTTCGCCTTGATGGAGGACTGAGCCGCGGCCAGTCGTGCGATGGGCACCCGGTACGGCGAGCAGCTTACATAGTTCAGCCCCGTGCGGAAGCAGAACTCGACCGAATCGGGATCGCCGCCTTGCTCGCCGCAAATGCCGACCTTGAGGTCCGGTCGAGTCGCCCGACCCTTGCTGACCGCCATCTGGATCAATTGGCCGATGCCTTCCTGATCGATGGTCTGGAACGGGTCGGCCATCAGGATCCGTTTTTCCAGGTAGGTCGGCAGAAATCCGCCGATGTCGTCTCGGCTGAAGCCGAAGCCCATCTGCGTCAAGTCGTTCGTGCCGAACGAGAAGAACTGCGCCGTTTGGGCCATCTTATCCGCCAGCAGGCATGCCCGCGGAATCTCGATCATGGTGCCGTAGAGGTAGTCGATCTTGACGCCGAATTGCTTTTCCACCTCGGCATGGACCTTATCGACGACGGCCTTGGTGACGTCGAGTTCCTTGACGTCGCACGTGACGGGGACCATGATCTCCGGTCGCGGCTTCTTGCCGGCCTTCAGCAATTCGGCGGCGGACTCGAAGATCGCCCGAACCTGCATGGCCGTGACCTCGGGGTAACTGATCCCCAACCGCACCCCGCGATGTCCCATCATGGGGTTGGTTTCGTGCAATTCCCGGGCACGCTCCTGAATCTGTTCCACGGTAATTCCGACGGCCTTGGCCAGTTCCGCCTGCTTTTCCTCTTCCTGCGGGACGAACTCGTGCAAGGGCGGGTCCAAGAGGCGGATCGTCACCGGCAAACCGTCCATCGCCTCCAGCGTCCCCTTGATGTCGCGCTTGAAGAATACGAACAGCTCATCCAAAGCCTTTTGCCGCTCGGCGGTCGTCTTGCTAAGGATCATCTTCCGCAGCACGAACAGCGGTTCGTCGGAGCCTTCGCCGTAGAACATGTGCTCGGTCCGGAACAGACCGATGCCTTCGGCGCCGAACTCACGGGCCAGTTTGGCATCCTGCGGGGTGTCGGCATTGGTCCGCACGCCCAATTCGCGGAACTTTTCGACCAGCTTCATGAACTCCTGGAGACGGGGGTTCTCGGTGGCGTCGATGAGCGGGAGTTGCCCTTCGTACACCAAGCCGCGCGTACCGTTCAAGGTCACGTAGTCGCCGCGCTTCCAGGTCTTATCGCCGATTTTCATGATGCCGGCGGCCACGTCGATCTTGATCATCCCGGCGCCGACGATGCAGCATTTACCCCAACCGCGGGCCACCAAGGCCGCGTGGCTGGTCATGCCGCCCCTGGCCGTAAGGATGCCCTCGGCGGCGCGCATGCCTTCGACGTCCTCGGGGTTCGTCTCTTCGCGGACGAGGATGACCTTCTTGCCCTGCTTGGCCCAGGCCACGGCGTCCTCGCTGGTGAAGACGATTTGTCCGCAGGCGGCGCCCGGGCCTGCCGGCAAGCCGCTGGCGATCGGCTTGGCCTTCTTCTCAGCGGCAGGATCCATGATCGGGTGCAATAGCTCGTCCAGTTGCTTGGGCGCCACGCGAAGCACGGCGGTGGCCTCGTCGATCAGGCCTTCCGCCAGCATGTCCATGGCGATGTTCAGGGCCGCGGTACCCGTCCGCTTGCCCACCCGGCATTGCAGCATCCACAGCTTGCCCTCTTGGATGGTGAACTCGATGTCCTGCATGTCCTTGTAGTGCTTTTCCAAGCGGATGCGGATGTCATCGAGTTCCTTGTAGAGGGCGGGAGCGACCTCTTCCAGCGACGGTAGGTGCTTGTTCTGCTCGCTCTTGGTCGCGACGTTGAGGGGATTGGGGGTGCGGATGCCCGCCACCACGTCCTCGCCCTGGGCGTTCGGCAACCACTCGCCGTAGAACTTGTTCTCGCCGGTGGCCGGGTTGCGACTGAAGGCCACGCCCGTCGCCGAGTTGTCGCCCATGTTTCCGAAAACCATGCTCTGCACGTTGCAGGCGGTGCCCCACTCGTCGGGGATGCCCTCGATGCGGCGATAGGAGACGGCCCGCTTGCCGTTCCAGCTCTTGAAGACCGCTCCAATACCGCCCCACAACTGTTCCTGCGGATCGTCCGGGAACGGCTTGCCGAGCACTTCTTGAACCTTGGCCTTAAACTGCTCGCACAAGGTCTGCAAGTCCTCAGCCGTCAGGTCGGTGTCCTTCTCGTAGCCCTTCTTATGCTTCAAAGCCTCCATCAGCCGTTCGAGTTGCTGGCGGATACCCTGGCCCTCCGCCGGTTCGATGCCCTCGGCCTTCTCCATCACGACGTCCGAGTACATCATGATGAGTCGGCGATAGGCGTCGTACACGAAGCGAGGGTTGTTCGTCTTCTTGATCAAGCCGGGGATCGTCTTGCTGCACAGACCGACGTTCAGCACGGTTTCCATCATGCCCGGCATGGAGCGACGCGCACCCGACCGGCAGGAGACCAACAGCGGATTCTCGGCATCGCCGAACTTCATGCCCATGGCCGCTTCCACCTTTGCGAGGGCTTCGGCGACCTGCTCCTTCAATCCCTCCGGATATTGTCCGCCCTGCTTCATAAAGAGGGTGCAGACTTCGGTGGTGATGGTGAAACCGGCGGGGACTGGAAGGCGGAGGTCCGGGTGTCCCGCCATCTCCGCCAGGTTGGCGCCTTTACCGCCCAGCAGGTTGACCATGCCGGCGTTGCCTTCGGTGCCCTGCGGTCCGAAGAAATACACGTACTTCGCAGACTGTGCCATCGTGTGAGTTCCTTAAAAGCTAAACAAACTTCCCCTACCCCCACAGGCTCTCCCGGCAACCTATGTTGTGGGGATATTACTAGACTTTGTGCCCGCCGCGTGATTGCAAGACCCGCCGGCCAAGACTCGGGCCGCAGGGAACGAAACTCGCCGCAAGTCGTTCTCGGCTCGTGCGAGGTGTCCCGAGGTGGACCTGAAAGCCAATCCACCGTGACCGACAAAGATTCCATCCAATAGAACTCTTCAATCTACGGGATCGGAGCTTAACCGTCAATGAACCCGTTTTTTCAGGGGGATTACCACCCCACCCGAATAGGTCTACGTCGGCCGTCCTTTTGCATGTCACCCCGGATGCCCGATCCGCATGTCCTCTTGAAGCGGCCCAGGCCAATAGACGGAAACTCTCCGAAAACCGCACCGGGTTGTTACGAAACCGGCCGGGCGAGGGATCGACTGCACCATGACTCGCGCCTTCGATAGCTCGGCACAGGGCTCTCTGGGGTTTCCCCGCATCCCCGCTTCGGCCGCGTTCAGAGTACTCCAGAGCCCCCCACCGGCGATTCGTTGCGCGTTCACCACGGGTCCGCCTCGCCAAGTCGTTCGCCCGGATTGCGGTTGTTACCCACACATAGAAATGTCATCTAATTCTCATAATTCTCACGAATACAAATATCCCCGGCCAGGGGTTCAGGGAACTGCCGAATCTGGCGGCGGAGCGGAAGACGAGCGGAGCGAGTCCGAAGCGGAGACGCCCAATTGGACCGGGCCGAAGCGGCGGCCGGCAAGGCGGGGCGTCTCGGATGCGGGGGCGTCGCCTCAGCCGGTGTTGCCAAAAGGCGCGTTAGAGCGGTAAGCTGCATGCTACGATCGGCGACAGTGAGGATCGCCGAGGTGTGACAACCAATTAATGAGATTCTAATTTCCACGGAACGTCATACGCGACCGATGTGCGACGCCTTTCAGCGGTGCGCGCTCCTGCTCGGTCGGTTGGAAGATACGCCCCCTCAGGAGGAGGTGCCTGGTGTTTGTTGCCGTTACGACTCGGTGTTTCGCCGATCTGCCTCTGGCGACCGCCTTCGAGCGGTTGAGCGACCTCGAGTTTTCCGCCGTGGAGATCATGCTGCACGAGGCCGACGGCCATCTCAAACCGTCCCAGGTGGCCGACGATTTCGAGTCCGCCGTAGCCCTCTGCCGCAAGACCTTTCGTTTGACGCCTGTGGCGTACAGCTTTGATACCGACGCGACCGGCGAGGAGTACTTTCGCCGATTTGCCGCGTGCTGCAAGCTGGCCAAGGCGACCCGGGTCGTGCCGATCGTCGTGCGTTCCAGTGAACTGGGGACGCCGTTCAACGAGGAGGTGGAGCGACTCCAGCGCATGGTGGCGATCGCGCACCTCGAGGAAGTCGTGGTCAGCCTGTTGACCGAGACCGGACGCATGAGCGAGTCGCCCGATACCTTGGCCGTCTTGTGCAACCACGCCAAAGGCTTGGGGATCACGCTCGACCCCAGTTATTTCATCTACGGCCGAGAAAATCCCCCCTCCATGGAACCACTGTACAAGCATGTCCGCCACGTGCGCCTGCGAGATACGAAGAAGGACAAGTTCCAGGTCCGCGTGGGGCAGGGAGAGGTGGAATACGGGAAACTGATCGCGCGGCTGGAACGCTACGGGTACAGGCAGGCGCTGTCGATCGACATAGCCCCGCAACCCGACGTCGATCAAGCGGCGGAGTTGCGAAAGTTCCGCCTCCTACTGGAAAGCCTTCTCTGATCGTGTGCCGTTAAGGCATCTGCCGTGAAATCCGCCTTTTGAGGTTTTCCCCGACCCCAACCGCCTCGAATCCGAGCGGTTTTCTTCCCAAGTTTCCCGTCATAAAGTCGTGCGTCAGCCGACGCGAGGGATACTCCGCTTCGGCCGGTTCCCCCTCTTCAGCGGATCGGTCGTGCTTTCTGGCGCGGTTGCTCCTGCCGTAATCGTAATTTTGGATTTACAGACTCTGCGGCTTTTTGCGGTTATCAGGGAGGATTCTTGACCAGGGCGGCCATCCAATCCCCCTAGCCTTCTCATCTTGGCCGAATTTTCCGAGCGTTCTCACTATGCTCGATGGCAACGATTTGACGATTATGAGCAAAGCAGCCGATGTAAAGAAGCCGCCGATGATTTGCGATTCATCAGCGGTAGGCCTTGAGAGGATCACGTTGGGACGAACGAAGGGAAGTGTTGTATCGGCAAGTAAGGCTAAATGAACAATTCCGGTAGTTTTGGCGGCGGGTCTGTGTCCTTGGGATGGAAGATCCAAGCCTCAACCGCGTCCATGATCCGCGTGAGGGTTGAACACATGAAAAAAGTTTCATTGCTTGTTGAATACGGCCTGCTGGTCGTCGGAATGCTTGTGACGACGGGGGACGCCGTGTTGGGGCAAGATACGGCATCCGCCGCAGCGGACGCCGGGACGGCGGTCGTCTCCTCAAGCCCGTTGGCCGAGGCACAGTCGTGTGCCGATTGCTGCCCGGTCTGCGGTTGTCCAAAGCATGTGCACAAAGACGCCTTGATCGCGGGCTTCAACTGTGGTTGCCGGGGCAGTTACAAGTTTCCCGTGCCGCCGCGGTTCACGTATCACTGGCCGGGCATGTACGCCCAGCAAACCATGACGGGCTACTGGAGTCCGTATCGCTATCCGTCGCTGAAGATGCCGCCGTGGATGCACCGTCCGGATACGTCGGCGGCGCAGGAATGGCATCCCATCCCTCAATCGGCCGCCCCGCAATCCGCAGGCTCTCCCAGCGACGCCCATCCGGAGCCGAGTCCGTTACCCAGCGGTCCAGCGCCGGTTCCGATGCCGTAAATTGACCAAGCACGCGACCATGTCGGCGGTAGGTCCAAGACCGAGACGTGCCGCCGGAACGGGTTGTTCTCCCTCCGACTTGAATTGAGCCATGAAACTTCCGTTCTCACAAAATCGACGGCGGTACTTCCGGCAGCAGGATCCGTGCGAGCCGAGGCGTGCGACGTCTTCACGCTCTCGGACGGTGATCCTCGCCGCGGCGGCGGGTTGCGGTTTGGCAGTGGCTTTGGGTTGGGCCGTCGCATCGCGAGGTTGGGCCGACCAGCCAAGCACGAAGGGGACTGTATCTCCCGTTCCCTTGGAGATTCGGATAAACGCCGCTCAACCTCTCGCCGCGTCACGGAGCCGGCCCGCGGAAGCGGCCTCGCCGACTGCGCCGAAGGCCGCGGCGGAGTTGACGATCCGAGACGCCTCAACTGCCGCCGATCCCTCCCAGGCGGGGCGAGATGTCGGCGAAGTCGTACTCGATTTGGGAGCCGAACAATCCACCGGACACCGCACGCAAGCCATCGGTACTGAAGCGGCCTCCGCCGAGATACAGCGCCGCGACAATGCGGATCGCACAGTCGCCGCCGGTCCGGAAATTTGGGTGGAGGACGCGCCGGAGTTGGAGGAATTGCCCGGTAAAGCGACCGCCAAGGTTCAGCCCACCGTCCCCGAAGTCGCTAGCGGAGCGGCTCCCCCGTTCGCCGAGGGGGCAGGGAAGGCGACGTCCGAACGAGCGTCGTTGCCGGATTGCGCGGAGGTCGAGCGCCTGAGCCTATCCGGCACGGGCGGGGCGGTAATGCTTCACTTGCGACCGACGGAGAAGTTTGCGAGCACGCCGTTCGCCTCCGCCGAGTCGCGCCCCTCGCGGAATGAGTTGTGGATGCGGGACGCGGCGATTCGCGAATCGGCCATGAACCGCGGCGCCGTGCGGGCTTGCTTGCCCTGGCTCTCTCCGACCGTCATGGGAAACCTGCGACGGGAATCGCCCGGTCGGGTGCCGCTGCCCTCGTCTCTTGCCGCCGCGAGCGACCGGACGCAACACGTTTCATCCTGCCTGGCGCCGAGGAACGATCGCGATTGGATCGCGGAACCGGCCATCGAGGAGATCGTAATCCGCGACCGAGAGTTACGGTTGGTCGCCGGGCAGGAGCGGGTGGCGACGGAAGGAGTCGAGCAGGTCGCAAACGGCGTCCGAGATTCCCAGGGCTTGGTGCAAACCGGTTTGGATTGGCCCGCCGCCGATACGCGGGTCATGGAATCTCGAACCGACTTCGGGTTCGCCGAGGGAAAAGAGGCGTCGGCACGCTTCTTGCCCGGCGTCACGGCGCCGCCCCGAGAGTCAACGGCTGATCTGAAGGTCATGACTTCGCATCCGCCGGTGGGAGCAGGCCCGGTGGAATTGCCCGTGAACTCCGAATTGCCGGCGCCGCGGTATTCTTCGATCTCGAGCTGGAACAATCCGCAGCGGAGCGAGGCACCCGGCAGTAGTCGGGACGCGATGCCGACGACCGGTGCGGAGCGAGATACGACCGCCGTTGGCAGCCGGCAGGACCGCAACCGCAATGCGACGTTGAACACCGTGGTGACGGAATCGAGTCCTCACAGCGGCGACGGAACGCCGGGGATGAAAGTGCTGGAGTTCTCCCCCTCCCAATCCGCGGCGGCAAGCGCGGCGACGCCGTTGCAGCAAGCCCCGGGCTTCGCGGAAATGCGGGTCGAGGAAACCTCGTCCGGCGCAAGTCTCGTGGAGGAAGTACCTTCATCGCAAGAGCATGAAATGGCTGGGGAACTTCTCGCCGCTCCTTTCGAAATCATCGAGGAGTCGGGGGAGTTGACGGTGATCGTGCGGCGGAGCAAGTTGTTGCGGACCAAGGTGGACGTCTACCGTACGGCGGTGGTCGATCCGGCGGTCTGCGACGTGAGCCAGTTTACGCCCCGCGAGATCGCGATTCTGGGCAAGGGGCAGGGGGCCACGCACGTCACGTTCTGGTTCGCCGACGAACGCTATCGCCCGGTCACGTACCTGGTCCGCGTGAAGCCCGACCCCGAGATCGAAAAGCAGCAGACCGAGCGTTACTCCCTGCTGCAATCGCACCTGGCCCGACTGTTCCCGGAAAGCAAGGTCGAACTGACGGCGGTGGGGGACAAGCTGATCGTGCGGGGCCAGGCCCGGGATGCCGCCGAGGCCGCCCAAATCATGGCCGTGATCCGGGGCGAATTGGTCCGGGCCCGGGGCGTGGCCGAGGGACAGGCCGACGACCCGGTGGGCCGTATGGCCGCCGGTCAGGACCTGCCCGCCCTCCAAGTCATCAACCTGCTTCGCATTCCCGGTCCGGCGCAAGTCGCCTTGAAGGTCAAGATCGCGGAGTTGAATCGCACGGCGGCCCGCAACTTCGGCGTGGACATGAAGCTCAATCTCGATCAGGGCAAGTTCCTGATCCAATCGCTGCTGAATCTGAGTTCCTCGGGGACGGCCTCGATCCTGGGGACCTTCGACGGCGGAGACTTGAAATTCGGCATCCATTACCTGGAGGAGCACGGCGTGCTGCGGATGCTCAGCGAACCGACCTTGGTGACGCTGAGCGGTCGGCCCGCCACCTTCATCGCGGGCGGCGAGTTCGCCGTACCGACCGCGGTGGGCGTGAACGGGGTGGGGGCGGTGACCACGGACTTCCGGGCCTACGGGGCGATCATCACCTTCCTCCCCACGGTCCTCGATAAGGACCTCATCCGCCTGGAGGTCTCGCCGGAGTTCAGCCAGATCGACAACAAGAACAAGGTCAACGGGACGCCGGGCCTGCGGACTCGGGCGGTGACCACCACGGTGGAGATGCGGGAGGGCCAGACCCTGGCCTTGGCCGGGTTGCTGGACGACTCGATGTCGGGCAACAACCAGGGGGACCTGCCGATCGTGGCCCAGATCTTCGGTCGCCGCAGCATGTCCCGCAACGAGACGGAGTTGATCATCCTGGTAACGCCGGAGCTGGTCCACCCCATGGAACCGGAGGAGACGCCGCCGCTGCCGGGCTTCGACGTCACGGAACCGACGAACCACGAGTTCTTCATCAAGGGACACCTGGAGGGTCGGCCCACGGCGGAGTACGACGGCACGACGTGGCCCAATCTCCGTCGGCGTTACAACGCGGGCGGTCCGGCGATGATTTCCGGACCCTTCGGTCACGGAGACTGAAGGCCGCGGGCCGGAGATTCAGGCGGCTTCGCGCGGGATCGCGCGAGCCCGGGAAAACAGGCGGAAAGCGAAACAAGACCCGGAGCGTGAGCCATGGAACGGCGTCGGTCGGATCAGAGAGATGCGAGTCCGCGATCGCGGCGAAGGCGAGCGGAGGTGATGGGCGGGTTGGCCTTGCTGCTGCTGTTGAGCGGTTGCCACGGCGCGATGCGGGAGGCCAAGCAGGGACCGGGCTACGATCGCCCCTTCCCCTTGGGCCAGGTCACCGACGCCCATTGGGAGACGATGCAGACCAACGCCGAGGCGGGCGACTTCATCTTCTACGACCATGAATTCGTGGGGCAGACGGCGGAACTGACGCCGCTGGGCCGCAAGCACCTGCTCTCGGCGGCCTTGCGACTGCCGCACGTTCCCTTCCCGGTGGTGGTCGAGGAATTGCCGGACGAGAAGAACCCGGCCTTGGATCAGGCCCGGCGCGAGGCGATCGTGAACCTGCTGGTGGAGTTGGGCTATCCGCGAGAGGAGATCGACGGTCGGGTGATCACAGCCCCCGGTTTCACTGCCGGTCTGAGCGCCGTGGAGGGCGAGGCCGCCTACTACCGCACGCTGAACGACACCTACGGCACGGGTGTTGGCTACGGCGGCGGCTACGGTCGCTCCTTCGGGGGAATCCGAAGGTAACGCGAACCGAAAGCTCGGCGTGTTGAGAAAAACATGCCGCAGACGCGGACCGGGCGCGGAAACCTTTCTATTGGATTACGTTTATTCCAATACGATCTTTCGCGCAGCCGGATCGAATCGAGCGACTTTGCTTCGGACTCGCTCTCCTCCTCGCGCGGCATCCCCGGACGTCGCCGCCGCGAGCTTTCCTCCCCGTGTGGACTGCGTTTCGCCGCTGACTGTGGAGTGCGGCTAACTGTGGAGTGCGGCGGCTCGCCGCCGCCGTTCCAAGCGGCAGCATTGCTGCCTCACTCCAGACCCGCTGCCGCACTCCAAACCCGAACCCGCTCCCGCACTCCAGACCCTTCGGAAGATTGATAGAGACATTGCCATTCGCGCCGAAAGGGGGCATTTCTGTTCGGGTATAACACCCAAACAATCGAAATACTCGCCGCCTATGCCCTGCCGTCCCCGAAGGCTGTTAGCACGCCCGCGAACGCTTCGTTTGGTGGTAGCTCATCCCCAACATCTCACCCGCATTCAACAGCGTGATATCTCGTGATACGGTGCATTTTCATTGAACTGAAAACCTCCAGCCGCGCATGCTTTTTCGCACTCATCGGTAATGTCCTCGCGTCACCCCTCCATCAGAGGGGTGGCGTGGGCATTTCTATTCAGGGTGCAAGGAGGCATTATCTTTTGGGGTTAATCGGGGATGCCGATTCTCACCCTATGCCCGCTACGCCGCTACTTAACGCCGCCCAAAAAACTGGGCCACAGGCTCAACTGCCGCTTGACCGGCGGTCGATGATGGAGTAGGATTGTGCTGAAGGCGATGGGGTTCGCCTTTAACCGCAGTCGAGTTGCTGCTAATGACCCCTACTTGGTTGAGCCGGGTGGGGGTCTTTCCGTATAGAGACCTCGCCAGGCTCCCGGTCAGGCGGGGTCTTTTGCTTTCGGCCTTCCCCGCGTAACCGTGGAATTGATTCCGCTTGTGAGTCTTTGCACCATGAAGGCTTCCCGGAGACGCCAAGACGCCATGGGCACATTGCAATTCGCTTCCGCGTTGGTTTGGGGGCTCGTTACCAGTCACGTAACCCTCATCGGCATGGGCGGAGGAATCGGTTCCGCCGCGCGGTACATCATCGGCCGCGCGATCCACGAAAACGGTTGGACGCACCATTTTCCGCTGGGTACGTTCCTGGTCAACTTTTTCGGCTCGCTCCTGCTGGGCTTTTTGATGGGCCTGGTCTGGGAGCGGCAGCCCACTTCCATGGCCGGTTGGTTCAGCTTTTTGGGAACCGGCTTTTGCGGCGGGTTCACCACGTTCTCGACCCTACAATGGGAAACGCTCGATTTGGCGCGTCGCGGACAGCACATGGTTGCCCTGATCAACGTCGGCGGGAGCGTAGCGGCGGGATTCGTCGGCATCGCGCTGGGCGTGGTCCTGGGGATTTGGCTGCGGCCTGCTTCGTGATTGCGCCCTTGCCGCCGCCGACGAGCGGAGGCGTTTTCACCTGTTGTGACTGATTGCGCGGAGAGTCCCGCGGCGAGGGGTTCTCGCGTGTTCGACGGTCGCCCTCAAAGATCCGTCGAGGGCAGGTCGGCGATGCGAGCCAAGAACTCGGGCATCGAGGGGCAGCGCTTTTCCTTGTCGGGCTCGATGCAGGCGTGGATCGCGGCGGCCAAGTCGGGGTGAATTTGGGGCCGACGGCGTCGGATATCGACGGGCGGGGTGTTGTGGCTCATCGCCGCCATACCCGTCGTGCCGCGTTCCCACGGCAATTCCAGCGTCAGCATCTCGTAGATCGAGACGCCGTAGGAAAAGATGTCGAGGCGTTCGTCCTTGGGGTAGCGACGCACCACTTCCGGGGCCATGTAGTTGGGCGTGCCGGAACGATTGCCTGGTTGCATGAAGGGCGGCGTGGCGGGCACCGTCAAGCCGAAATCCGTCAGCTTCAGTATCCGCAAATCGCCCGTAAACATCAGGTTGCGCGGGCAAATATCGTGATGGATGTACCCCAGTTCGTGGATCATTGCCACGGCCTCCGCCGATTGCCGAATGTAAGGCAAGAGCGGTCGTTCGCGCAGCACGGGGCTATTGGAGACGATATGGGCATGCAAGATCCCGCCCGATAGATACTCCATCACCAAATACGGTTCGTCGGCGGTGGTCCAACCGTACTCGTACGTTTCCACGATGAAGGGATGGATGAATTGCGTGGCGATCTCGCCCTCGCTGGGCTTATTGAGTCCGCGAAAGCGGGCCTCGTGGGCGGCCACCTTGGCCGGATCCGCGATCTTCAGCCCCACGACCTGGCCGCGTTCCCGATCTCGGGCGACGTAGAACTTCGACATCGTCCCGGCCACGCCCTCTCGAAGAATCTCGAACCGCTTGCGGACGTCGAGTTTGCGCCGAGCGGCGCCCCGCGCGGCCCGTTTGCCGCCGAAGAGGGACTGAAGGAATTGCCAGACCATCGTTGCTCTCGCCGTTGCCGCGGGCCGGTGAACCCGCCTCACCAGGAAGGGAAAGCGTTCCGCGACCACGATTGCCTATTTGCCGCACCGCTCCTCGGTCCGACGACAGTCGTCTCATCCGGTGCCGCCCGAGGCGAATCCCGGCAGGTGCGACCGGATCGGTCGCCCGAACTCCGGAGCAATCGGACCTTCCAACGGCACGCGCGGCCGGTTGCGGAGGCCTATTTGCCGCAGTAGTCGATCAATCGGGCCAGTTCGCTCTTCAAATCAGGCCGGCGAACGATCCGATCGATGAAGCCGTGCTCCAGCAAAAACTCGCTGGTCTGGAACCCCTTGGGCAACTCGATCCGGATCGTTGCCATGATGGTACGCGGCCCGGCAAACCCGATCAGGGCCTTAGGCTCCGCGATGACGATGTCCCCAAGCGAGGCGAAACTGGCGGCCACCCCCCCCATCGTGGGATTGGTGAGAACCGAGATGTACAGCCCGCCTGCCGCGCTGTACCGGGCCAAAGCCGCCGAGGTCTTCGCCATCTGCATGAGGGACAGCATGCCCTCCTGCATTCGAGCGCCGCCGCCGGAACCGGAGACGATGATCAGCGGCAACCCCAACTCTTGAGCGCGTTCGGTAAGCCGAGCCAATTTTTCGCCGACGACGGAACCCATGCTACCCATCATGTAGGCCGAGTCGGTAACGCCGATGGCGACGCGCCGGGCACGAATCATACCCATGCCCACCAGCACCGCGTCTTTGAGGCCGGTCCGCTGCTGTTCCCGGCGAATGCGCTCCTTGTAGGATATCTTGTCCACGAACTCAATGGGATCGCACGGTTCCAAGTCGGCGAACCACTCTTCGAACGTTCCCTCATCCAAAAGTTGCGCTAGACGATCTCTTGCCGACACGTACCAATGGTAATCGCACTCGGGACAGACGCCCATCAGGCGGTCCACGTCCTTGCGAAAGACCGTGCTATTGCACCCGGGACAGCGAATCCACAGTCCGGCGGGCACGCCCCTTTTCGGGCGTTTTGCGACGTTCTGCCAACCGTTGATTTCTCCACCGGGAGCGTATTTCTCTTGAGCGGCAGGAGCCGCGGGGCTTTCCGATTTGCCTTCGCTCATGCGTCGCCTCAAAAAAGATCAAAATAAGGGAGGTAGGAAATGAACGGCCCGTTCGAGCAACCGCAGGGATCGAGCGCAGCCACCCGTCTTACTCGTTTCGGTCAGGGCCCGAAGATGAATTTAGCTCTATTTTGCCCGAATTCACAGCTTAAGTCCAGGCACAATTTGGCGCAAAACCACCCATTGGAGTGGAACGCGGTGCCTTCCGCTGCGAGCCGATTTATTGAGGCTATCCGCCCATCAAGAGGGTAATAGCAACCTGCGAACGGTCAGAGTGTCGCGGTTGAGACACCCAAAGGCTGCGGTTATCGCTGCGGAGGTGACTGCTCTCGGCTACGACTACCGGGGGGGATTGTGCTGGAGCCGGGTTTCTTCTCATTCGATCTATCCTTTCCAGCACTCCCCGTCCCCAATAGATCTCCCAATGAACGTTTCACGCTCTCCGCGCTCACACCCGGGCCGAGCTTGATGACTTCAACCGCCTCCTGAACCGGTTCCGCCGCCTGATCCAGTTCTTGGATCAGTTTGCGGATGTCGTTCATCAGATACACCGGCGCCGATACCAACAGCGTATTCGAAAGATCGTCCACGCCCATCGACAGCAGGCCCTTGAATCTCGGGGTTCGCGCATCGCCCTGACCGCCGTCCAGAAAGAGGAAGATGCCGCCCCGGTTGTCGCGACGGTTTTCGTCTGGGCTGAGCAGATCGCGATAGACCTCCCTCACGGCGGCGGCCACCTGCGACGCCTTCGAATAGCGAATCCGAAAAATCTCCGTCACGCGCACCGATTCCGAATCTTGCGGCGGCGGCTGATCGTAGAACTGGATGATCTCTTCGATTTGTGCCAATTGCCGTGCGTCGGCGTTCTGCACCAATACCGAATTGGAGTCCAAGTCCGCCACGAATTTGACGGGCCGGCGACTCGATAAGCGCGAGGATTCCTTCGTCTCGTCTCGCGGGGACATCCAGGGGTCATAATAGTACCAATACGGCATCCGAGATTCGGTCTTCTTTTCGGAAAACAGCGTTTCCAACACCTTCACCACGTTGTCGGCCCAGGCGTAGCGAAGGCGAAAGATGCGGTAATCGGACTTGGCGGGCACCAGGTCACGCAGCAAGAAATCGAGAAGCTCCAATGCCCGAGGGTCTTCGCAAGTGATCAGAATTTTACCGTCGGGCGTTTGAGCGACGATCAGCGGCGGAGGGCTGGGCGAGGCCGTGGCGGAATCGGGGGCGTCTTGCGGCGGTTCCTCCGGGAGCGGTTCTCTGGTGAGCACGGCAGCCCACGCTTCGATCTTTGCACCGGGCGGATCGCCCAACTCCGCAGTCGTCTCGGGGAGCGTCACCCCGGCATTTCGCCGCGGGTCCGCGGTTCGATCACCTTCAAGTTGGGGTTGCGGGGAGGGTTGGTTCGGCGCATCGGGCGAGGTCGGTTTCGGGGCCTGTTCGATGCGGATCGGGTTGGGTGCCACCGCCGGCCATTGGCGGCGCAATGCGTCCAAGACCTCCGCCGCGTCTTCCGGAGAGAGGCCTTCGAGGACGCGGACGCGGTTGGCCGCCGAATCGCCCGCCGGCATCTCGCCCAGCTTGACCAAGAGGTTTTGCACCTCCTGAATTTCGATTTCATTGGCCCACAGCAGCAAGCGGTTGTTTTCTACGTCGGCATCCACCCGAAATTCGTTAGGGTTCTTCTTCGGCTGTCTCTGGCGATCTCGCTCCCAGGGCGGCAACCAAGCGGGAAGGCTGGACTCCGTCTCGCGCTGTCCCCCCATCATGAAGTCGATCGTCCCGGCCACGTAATCGGCGGGCAAACGGCGCAATTGAATCACCTCGAAGCGTCTGCCGCTGCCGTCCAATCGCTCGATCACCGCCCGAATCGTCACGTGATCGGCCAAGGGCGCGTAGACGATCAGGGCGTTGTTGGCCTTGTCCACTTCGATCCGCGCGGAGGGGTCCAGCCCGCCCAACTCTTCCAGCGTCTTGGCCAGCGGTTCGGGATCGACGGCGGCCAGGCGATACACTTGCCAGCGCGACATCCCGGCAAGAAAGGCCCCGGTGTCCGAGGGCACGTCCAGAATCTTGACCGCCTGCTCGATGACGGCCATTTTGTCGGGCGGGGCCTGCGCCACAATGGAATTGCGACGTTTGTTGACCACGAAGTTGGCGTCGGGCTGGGGCGCAAAACCCACCGGTCGCTTGCCGCCCGTCTGGGGGCCGCCGGGGACGTTCTGCATCTGCTGCATCTGCTGCTGGGCCGCCATCATGGCCTGTTGAATCTGCTGCATTTGCTGCGGATTCATGCCCGGCGGCATCGGAAACCCGCTCTGCTTCGCGCCCAGCAGGTCTTTCAGTTGCTCCGCCGTCTCTTCCGCTCGGGCGTATTGGAGGACGAACTCTCGGACCAACCGCTCTTGCCCCTTGGGCGATTGCTCCTCGCGAAGCAGAAGCGCCAATTCGCGGAGGTTTACTACCGCGTCCATGGCCTCCAAACGATTGGTCGTTGGAAGAGGGAGCAGCTTTCCGCGAGGGCTGAGATACGGCTTGAACTCCTCCGCCGCCTTGTCGGCCAGGATCCAATCCAGGGCGAACGATACTCGGACGAAATCGAAGTCCGGCAGGCGATCCAGGTCTTCCAGCGAGACGCGCGGGACCAAACCGGGGTCCACTTTCTCCAAATTCACCACCATCAGCACCTCGCCTCGGCGGATCATGGTGAAGCCGCGATGGAACAAGTGCTGGTTGATGAGGTCGCGCATTTCCTCCACGGTGTAGCTCTCGCGGGTGACCAGGTTGAGATAGTCGCCCGGCAGTTCCCGCCAGTCCAAACTCATCCCGGAGATGTCGGCCAGCCATTCCATGATCTTGGGCCAGGGCTGGTTGCGGAAGTTGACGCGGACCCTGCCCGTCTCGTCCGGGCGGACCTTCAATTCCTCGGGGTCCGGCGGCGATTCCGGTTCAGTGGGGCGATTGACGACGCCGCCGGGGGCGTTTTCCTCCGGCTTCTTGCCGGATGGCTCCGCGCGTTGAGAAGTGTCTTTCGACGGGCTTCCCTCGGGTTTGGCCTGAGGCGACGAGGTTGGCGGTTGCGTGCCGTTCTCCGTGCCCGGTTTGCTTTCCACAGGAGACGAATCGGCGGCCTTGATTGCGGGCTGAGCGACGACCGGCGCCGGAGCGGCATCCCCGACGGGGGCGGGAACGGCCCCTGCCTGCTTTTCCACGGTCTCCACTGTCAACGCCGCCTGCGCAAAAGCCGTTCTCTCGGCCGCGCAGAGCGTTGCGGCAAGCATCAACCACAATACGAGCGACGTTCGCCCCGGCCATGCGCAATGGCCTCGCGACGGAACCTTCGTTTCACGTGGGCACATGGTTCTGCTTTCGCGAATCGGCACCGCTCCCCCAAGCAGAAGGCATCGAGTCGCACGAGCGGCGAAGCATGATCGCACCGATCGCGCGACGAACCGCCTCACGGACTTCAACCTCTCAATTCATTGTCAACCGGAAAAGAGACATTGTCCACGCAAAAAGCGGATTTTTTTGCGTGGACGTGGCGACAAGACCGGGGATCGCGGTGCGACGGAGATCGTACGACTCGCCGCTAGGTTATTTGTCTAGGTTACGAGTATCACCGCTCAGTCACTCGTCCTCTTCCGCCTCCAATTGCGCCTTCAATTCGGCAGGCAAGTCGGTGTTGGGGAAACCGGCGGCGTGGAGCTTGTTCAAGGCCCAAGCGGCGCGGCCCGGCCATTCGGGGAACTCCTGGGACTGCTCGGTCAAACCCGCGCGGAGCGCCGGGATGGCGCCCTCCGCGGCGGGCCCCATCTCCAAGAGCAAAGCCATGGCCTCGTCTCCGTAAGTGCCCTCTCGCAGATCCCGCACGATGGCGTCGATGGCCGGTTGGGATTCCCCCCGAATCCGCCACAAGGCCCAATAGACCACGGAGGCGGGAAAGACCGGTCGCTTTTGATGGGACTCCAGGATGGCGGTCGCCGCCCGCTCGCCAACCGCCGGGCCGATTCGCCCCAGGGCCTGGATCGCCTGTTCGCGCACCGGTTGGAGGGGATCATCGACGGCCTCGATCAAGGCGTTGACGGCTTCGGTGCCGATGTCCGGCCCAAGTTTGCCCAGGGCCGCCGCCGCATTGCGCTTGACCGATGCCGCCCCGTTCTTCAGCCGATCGACGAGATCGGGCACCGCCTCCAAGGCAGCGGGAGCCCCGATCGCCCCCAAAGCGCGGCACGACCAGTACTGCGTGTGAAAGTCCTCCGAGAAGAGCTGTTTTCGGAGCAGGGGCACGGCGGGCGCGGATGCCGGGCCGATGCTCATCAGCGCCCCGATCACGGCGCGGCGATAGCGGGCATCGTCTTTTTCCAGCAGTTCGATCAGACGCGGCACGGCCTGGGCGCCGGCGGCGCCGATCTCGTAGATTCCCAAGCAACCATAGGCCGTCTGCTTGGGATCGTCGCTCTTCAGCAGTTCCATCAAGGCCGGAACCGCAGCCTCCTTGTATCGCCCCAAGGCCTGAGAGGCCAATATCCAGTTGGGCCTTTGCCAATTTCCGCCGTCGTCGTCCAAGGCTCGAATCAAAGCCGGCACGGCGATGTCCGCGCCAGCGGGGGCCGTCTGGGCCAATCCCCGAAGAGCCGCGCGGCGAACTTCGGGGTCCTTATCGGCCAGGGCTTGGACCAATTCCGGGACGGCCTCAGCCCCTTTCTTTGCCAAATCGGCCAAGGCTGCCGCCCGCTCCGCCGCCGTGCGTGAATCCTTCGCCGCCGCAGACCCTTCCGTCGCCTCGGCCTCTTGGGCTGCGTCGGGTTCCGCGGCCATCGGGCCGACACCTCGACCGGGCACAAGCAAGAGCCATAAACCCAAAAGTCCCACCGTCACGACCGCGACAAATCGCTTGCGCAACAATCCCGTCGGCCGGGGGCGAGACGCTACAAGGCTACGACCCGATCCGTCTTCATATCCGCAATCCGCACGCTGATGAGGCACGATGGAGACCCTCCGCCAACGAGGAACAAGACACGGTCCCACGACTCCGCCGCCCGGCGGCGACGAAAGCGGGACGCCATATCATGGTACCGGATCGGGAAAGCCCCGGCGACCGATTGCGGCGGCCAAAAGGACCGGCCGGTCTATTCGTAACCGGCCTCTTCGACATGAAGCTGATCGACCAGTCGTTCCACCAATGCTTTGACCGAGTCTTTCTGATCGTAAAAGGCCTTCGAGTAATATTGGTAATTGGTGGGAGGGTTTTCCGCCAAGCCCTTGGCTCGGCTGACTGCTCGGCGGAGATCGTCCAACGACTTGAGGGCGTCTTCGGGCAAGCGTCCGCCGCTGCGGAGGGCCTCGAAGCGTTCGTCCAGTTGATTGGAACACGCCCGCACGATCCGAGAGACCTCGGGGCCTTCCAACAACGATAGCAAGGCACTCGCTTCCTCCGGCGGGATCAGGTCCACCTGTTTGATTTGGCGTAAAGCCGAGGCGGGAATGCGGCGAAAACGGATGTTTATCTCTTGCTCTCGGACGGCGGGCGGCACGTTGGCGCAGAACTTGATGAAATGCAGCGCCCAAAGCATCGCCGATCGCCGCAAAATGACTCTCGCGTTATGCCAAACCTCCACTTTGCCCACTTCGGCCGACGCGGCCGACTGCGCGTGGGCCAGGGCCTCGGCAACGACCGGGGCGGGCACCGCGAAGGCGATTCCCCGACCCGAGGCGAAACCGGCCTGCGACACGACGCTCCGATCCAAACGCGTCATGGCCTTGCGGATCTCGTCTTCTCCCTTGTCGGTGGCCTTCATGGCGATGATGCCCACGACCTCGCCGCTCCAGCTCAAGACCGGCCCGCCGCTGCTACCCGGACTGATCTCGGCGTGAATTTGGTAGAAGTCGCACCCGCCCGTGTGAACCAGTGCGCTGATCCGCCCCGTCGTGACGGCGTCGCGCAACAATATCCCGGTTTCCCCCAAGGACGGATTTCCGATGACGACGACCTGATCCCCGCGTTTCATCTCGTAATCAGAGCGGAATGGGATGGGCGGTGCGGAAACCTGCGCCTCCAAAAGGCAGATGTCGCGGAGACCGTCCTCGTATAGGATCCGCGAAGCGCGGAACGATTGCGATCGTTGCGAGCCGAACGACAACTTGATTTCGTCGGCGAAGGCATCCGCCGTGACGTGGGCGTTTGTGGCGATAATGTTATCCGCCAGGACGAACCCGGAACCCGAACCCAGCGGCGTCTCGATCAGGCAGACCGACTCCTTGCGGCGTTGCGATTCCTCCGGAGCAGGCTCCGCGGGAGCAAGTCGCGGCGGTGCGTAGTCCCTCGGAGAAGATGCGACTTCCTCGCTCGCCGGGGCCATGGCCTCGCCGCCTTGCCCAACGGGTACTCCCGCGGTGGCACGAGGCGGCGGAGACCCGGGCGGATGATCCATTCCCGAGCCTAAGTTGCGTTCGTCGAAGAAGACGGGCGGCCTGGACGGTCGGGACGGCGGCGCGGTCGCCGCGGCGATCTCGTCCGCCGTCAAGGGTTCCAACACGGCCCGAGAAATCCGAAAACGCGTGTTGGCCGAATACACCGTCAGCGATATCCGATCTCCCGGTATTCCCGTCCAGAAGCGGGAGTCTAATTGCACGGAATCGGGCGAACCGCTCCACGTGTAGGTCAGCCGATTGCCGTCACAGCGCAGCGACAACTTCGCCATGCTTACCAGGCACGTAATCTCCGTAGGCTTGCCTGGAAGAAACACGGTTCCGCGAAGGGAACCGGGACTCTGATCCGCGGTCATTCCGCGCACCAGATTCAAACCCGTGACTTTCTTTCCGAATCCCTCCAGCACGAACATCGCCGGACGTCCGCCGAACGGAACCACCAAGTTCAACGCCTCTTGCCCTTGAATCCGTTCCGCGACGATCGTGAGTTTGAAGTTACCCTCCACACGGTACGGAAAGGTCAACACGGTCAGGGCCTGCGGGGGAGAGACCAACGCGTCCCCTTCCCGCTGCCAGACGCCGTCTCGGGAATCCCGCTCCGGAACCACCATCGCCAGTAAGTCGGTGACATGCGAAGTCGCCGCGGATGTCGAGGCGCTTACGGGAACGGTGACGGCTTGCGTGGCCGAGGGTTCCGGCGGCGTTGTCGCCGGATTCGCAGGACTGGAGGAGGGGGCGGTCACCCCGCCGACGGCCTGGCCGTCCGCGCTCTGTACGATGGGAGCAGGAGACGAAGCGACCATGCTCCCTGAAGGCGAAGTCGTCCCGCCGCCCTTGTTCGCTGCCGCGGCGGAATCTACCGGACTGGGAACCGCAGTCGCCGGAGGCGTGTTTTCCGACTTCGGTTCCGACCGCCCATTTTCCTGAACCGGTGATTCTCGTTGAACCACGAATTGATCGGCCGACCGATCGAGTTCTGCGTCGAATCCGCGACCGCACCCGATCGCAACCACACTCGCCATCACCCCTAGATGAGCGACGACACACGCCAGGGTAAACTTCGTTCCGGGCATACTCGTCCCCCACGTCGTCTTTGAACTCCGCTTCCGACGGCACCTTATCTCGCCGAATTCGACCAAGCCGAAGCGAGCCGATCCATTTGGAAGAAGCGATGAGAACCTTCGACGAGACAACCCCTTTCCGCCGAATCACGAGGCGACGGCCGCCGCGCGGACTTGAGCGGAGAAGCAATCCACAGCCAACGCGAGCAAGTCCGCTGCTTACTTCTTTCCGCTCGATATTTTAGCGGTTCCAATAGTCCCCGCAAACGGTTTTCGTCAGGTCGGCGACCCGGCAAATCTCGGCGCAGAACCGCGCAAAGCGTGCTTTCGACCGCAGCGGACGGGCATGGCTGGGAGGCAACGCGCATCGCAGTACCCCGGCGACTTTACCGGTCTGCGCGCCACCATGCGATCCGGACGTCACCCGGGGCGACCTTTTCCCGCGTTCCCCTATCTGGTACCTTCGCAAGGAAGGCGGACCGTGACGGAATCACGACGCAAGGCCCATCGCGCGTCGCCGCTTTTCGTCCCGCCGCCGTTCGCGCATGATTTTGCCGGGCGAAGCACCGCCCGGCGGAAACGGCCCGTTCCCGGGCACGGATGTTTGCTGGGAGTCAGCCGCATTGGCTACATTGATCTTCGAAAACCAGGATTCCTCTTCCCCTTCTCCGGCCGAGACGGAGAACCCGGCAACGCCCCCGACCGGCGGCAACGGTACGCCGCGACGGAGTCGCGTCACCGCCGAATCCTTGGCCTCCAAGCAGCGGGAAATCTCGGTCAGTGAATTTTTCGCCAAGAACCGGCACCTCTTGGGCTTCGACAATCCCCGCAAGGCCTTACTCACCACCGTCAAGGAGGCGGTGGACAACGCCTTGGACGCTTGCGAAGAGGCGGGACTGTTGCCGGAAATCCGGGTCCGAATCGAAGCGGTGTCCGAGAACCGATTTCGCGTCAGCGTGCAAGACAACGGGCCGGGCATCGTCAAGAAGCAAATCCCCTTGATCTTCGGCAAGCTCCTGTACGGTTCCAAGTTCCACCGGCTAAGGCAAAGTCGCGGGCAACAGGGAATCGGCATCAGCGCGGCGGGGATGTATGGTTTGCTGACGACGGGCCGACCCGTCAGCATTGTCAGTCGCACCGGCCCTAAGAAGCCCGTCCACTTCTATCAGATCCAGATCGACACCAAGCACAATCGCCCCGAGATCGTCAACGGCAAGGGCGAGGGCGTCGAT
The DNA here is from genome assembly GCF_054657335.1 of Thermopirellula anaerolimosa. Taxonomy (NCBI): domain Bacteria; kingdom Pseudomonadati; phylum Planctomycetota; class Planctomycetia; order Pirellulales; family Thermoguttaceae; genus Thermopirellula; species Thermopirellula anaerolimosa. The sequence goes on along the minus strand of NZ_BAAHYX010000006.1, from coordinate 2,853,508 downwards.
ATTCCGCCGAACGACGGCGCCGCCGAATTCCTCCGCGAGCATCAACTCCACTGGCAAGACGTCGATCACGGCACGCTCGTGGCCATCGAACTGGAGGCCAAGTATCAACGCGGTCGAGGGAGCGTGGACGAGTATCTGGAACAGACCGCCATCGCCAACCCGCACGTGACGTTGCACTATCACGATCCGGACGGCAAGACGCATGAGTATCCGCGGGTGGCGGAGATTCTGCCCGCCGAACCGAAGGAAATCAAACCGCACCCTTACGGCGTGGAATTGGGCACGCTGATTACCATGCTGAAAGACTCCAAGTCCGGCACGCTGGGCCGCTTTTTGACGGAGTCTTTTTCCCGCATCAGTCCCGCCGTGGCCAAGCGGATCGCGCAGGCGGCGTCGTTGAGCATTCGCACCAACCCCAAGCGATTGGGCCGCGCCCAGGCCGAGGCGCTGTTCCACGCGCTGCAAAACGAAAAGGTGCAGTCGCCCGCGGTGGACTGCCTCTCGCCCATCGGCGAGGAACTGATCTTGCGAGGCATGCGGCAAATGGTGCCGGGGGAGTTCTACACGGCGGTGACCCGCCCGCCCGCCGTCTACCGCGGCAACCCATTCCAAGTCGAAGTAGGGCTGACCTACGGCGGCGGACCGGCAACGTATCGCGTATCTCGGGAACTCCTGGAAGAGCTTTTGGCGGAGACCGACGCCCGCACGCTCCGCCAATTCCTCACCACCACCTTCGACGGCGTGGGGCCGGACGGGGCCGACAAACTGCTGCGCGAGGCGAGACTGCGGGCCAGGATGTCGCCCGGTCGTCTCAAGACCCGAGAACGCGAACAACTTTTCGAGGCCCTACGGCGCGTCAATCTGAGCGAGGGCCAGACCATGAACGTCTTGCGCTACGCGAACCGCGTCCCGCTCCTGTTCCAGGCCGGGGCCTGCGCCATTACGCAAACGGTCATGAGCACGAATTGGCGGGCGTACGGACTAACGCAATCGCGCAACGCGCTGCCTTCCGGTCCCGTCACCCTGATGGTCCACATCGCCAGCGTCTGGGTCCCTTTTACCAGCGAATCCAAGGAGGCCGTCGCAGGTTATCCTGAAATTCAAAAGGAATTGCGATTGGCCTTTCAGGCCGTGGGACGACGTTTGGGCATGTATCTCCGCCGCCGCGACCGCGTGAAAACGCAGGGCGAACGACGGAACATCTTCCTCCGCTACCTTCGCGAGGTCGCCGACGCCGTGGCGGTCATTCGCGGCGTGGACCGCGACGAAATTCACGGCCATTTGATGCAGGTCGCCAAGCGTGTGACCGCCGCCGCCGACATGAAACTCGATGAACACGGCAACCCCATTGTCGAGGAAGGCGAGGAGGACTTCGCGGGCCCGGTGCTGATCGTGTCGCAAGAGGAAAACGCGGCCCCCATCGCGCCGGACAAACGCCCCGAAGAGGTCCAAACGCGATTGTTTACCGACGAGTAACACGGCTCGGCGGCACCGTACCGCAGCGCGGCCCGGGCATGCGGCACCGAGCGGGTGACGATTCTCGCGATTATTCGCTTATCCTTGCGCCGGGCGAGCCTTGCCCGCGCGAAGCGGTAGAAAGGCCGGGCGAGGCTGAGACCGGACCGCGTCCGTGAAGGGATCGCAAGCGTGGCGACCGCACACGAGTCGCACCGCCTGTTCCAAATCCAACCCCCGAACCCAATGCAGGTAGGCAACCACCGCTGTGGGAGAGCGGTTCGTTCCCGCCGTACAGTGGACGTACACGGTGTGCCCCGACTCGATCAGTTCGTCCAATCGCGCCACGACTTTGGGGAGTCGGTTGGCCAGATCATCGATGTCGAAATCGCGGATCGGTTCGCGGATTTCCAAGATGCCGGCCTTTTTCAGTTCCGCTTCCACCGCGGTGCGGTTCTCGTGGTTCCAAAGAATGTCCTCGTCGGTTTGTAGATTCAAGACCGCCGTAACGCCGGCCTCCCGCAACGTCCGCACATCTTCGGCGTCGGCGGGAAAACTTCCCACCCAAAGGCGGTCCAAGATCGGGTTCAGTCGCATGCGTGCCTCGTATTGAAGGGTCCATCCTTGGCGCGGGAGTACGACGCCGACGGGCAAGGGACCGCCGGCATCCTCAAACGGTCTCGGGAATGACGAACGGTTCCCGGTAGGTCCGCTTGAAGAGCGGCGCAGCCTCGGCGGGTTGCGACACCTGCTCGGTTTCGGGATCGATCGTCAACTTCACCCCGCCCAACCGATAACTGATGTTGGCGTAATGGATCCACAGCGCGCTGAGGTGCCCTTCCTCGACGTCGGCGTTGGGGCGATTGCGCGAACGGATGCAAGAGATGAAGTTCTCCTTGTGCTCGGGATCGGGGAACCGTCCGTAGGCTTGGGCCGCTACCACCGGTTGACGCGACTTGGGCCGATCGAAGACTTGCCACCCTCCCCCGTGACGCCCCACGAACATCACGCCTTCCGAACCGTAGATTTCGATCCGCGTGGCGCACTGCTGCCAAAGAGGGAACATGTCGCTGTTGCGCACCTCGGGGTCGATCTTGAGCATGTAGGGCGTGTACAAGGTCAATTCGAAAGAGACCGTCAAGCCGTCGAATTCGTAGACCGCGATCTGCGTGTCGGGCGTCTCCGCCGCACCCTCCTCATGGAATCGCCCACCCACCGAGTAAACGGTCTTGGGGTAGGTCACTCCCAAGAGCCAGCGGGCGAGGTCGATCTGATGGCTGGAGTCGTTCGCGATGTCGCCGCCCGAGTAACGCCAGAAATGATGCCAGTTGCGGTGGTAATTTCGGTTGTAGCGGGCCTCGGGGGCGGGGCCGTTCCAGATGTCCCAGTTCAATCCGGCGGGAGGATCGCTGTCCGGCACGACCGGGAAATTGCCCCAGTATTTTTGGTCGAAGATGCGGCAAAAGTGGATCTTCCCCAATTTGCCCGAGGTGATGTACTCCTTGGCCTGGAAGTTGTACGGCGCGCTGCGATTCTGCGTACCGATCTGCACGACGCGACCGTACTTTCGGGCGGCCTCGGTCATTTTTCGCCCTTCCCATGCGTTGTGCGAGGCGGGTTTCTCGACGTACACATCCTTGCCCGCCTGACAGGCCCAAACCGTGGAGGGCGCATGCCAATGATCGGGCGTGGCCGAAACGATGGCGTGTACGTCCTTGTCCTCCAGGGCACGGCGGAAATCATCCACCACCTTCGGCGCGATGCCGCCTTGAAGTTCGGTCAGGGTCTTGGCCAACGCTTCCGCTCGGGGCAGGTCGGGATCGCAGCAATACAGAACACGGCAATCGCCGCGCCGGGCGAAATCCGGTCCCAAACCGCCGGCACGACCGCCGCAACCCACCATCGCCAAGTTCACGCGATCGTTGGCTTCAGCGGCATAAACCGATCCGGCGCCGGGTAAGATCGTCAGTCCGGCGGCGATTCCGCCCTGGGCCAGGAAGCCTCGGCGTGACAAACCGTTCTTTTCCAAGCGACGCAGGTCGGATCTGTAATCGGCCATGAGGGTATCCTCTCGCGTGGGGCTGGATTCGGGACTGCTCCGAAATCGGCGTGCGACGCGCCGTGCGGAAAATCTCGCAAGGCGCTCGCGTGACGACACCAAGCGTTCCCGCGTATCCTCCGCCCGCACCCGATTCCGGCGGGGGCACGGGTCGAGCGAGCCTTGCCGCAAAGCTTGGCGCCTTCGAAGTTCGCCTCGATTCGGGCGTTCGACGCGTCGGCGACACCGAACATCATGGGAAAAGCCGATGGCCAAGTCAAGTCGCCGGCAGTGACTTCGCGGGATTTCGATGACGCCTGGGCGCCCGCCGTCACTTCTTGCCGAGCGCCCGTTGCTTGCGAAAGAATTCGGACAGCACCGCCCCGCATCGCTCGGCCAACACGCCTCCGCGAATTTCGCAGCGATGGTTGAGCCTTGGATCTTCCAATAGTCTGTAAAGAGACCGCACGGCGCCGGCCTTGGGATCGTCGGCGCCGTAAACCACTCGCGGGATTCTGGCTTGCAATACCGCGCCGGCGCACATGGGGCACGGTTCCAACGTGACGTACAGGGTGCAGTTTTCCAGTCGCCACGAGTTCAGCGAATCGGCGGCCTGCGTGACGGCAATCATTTCGGCGTGGGCGGTGGGGTCGCGCAATCGCTCTCGCTGATTGTGCGCCGCCGCCACCACGCGCCCGGCATGGACGATGACGGCCCCCACCGGGACTTCGTCCTCCGCGGCGGCCTCTTCCGCCTGTTGCAGGGCAAGCATCATGAAGTGCTCGTCGAGCAGGTCCGCCGTCTCGTCTTGCGGTGGTTCCTCGCCCGAAAAGGCGGACAACATCATCGGCTCCCGATATTCTTTGTCACGACGGGCGCAGCGACTTGACCCTCGGCCGCGCAATACTTTCTTTTCCCGCCCCCCTTCGATATTCTATGAAAATCGCCGGGCGCTCCGTAGGGGTCGGAGTCCTCCGGTCGAGGCCGGTCGCGTCATCGGGAAGGTCTTCCGTCACTCAAAAAGGAGGCATCATGCGATTCGCCATCTGCAACGAGACGTTCACCGATCGCTCACTGGAGGCGGGCTTCGAGGCCGCCGCTCAATTGGGCTACGAAGGCGTCGAATTGGCCCCCTTCACCCTTGCCCCCTACATCACCGAAGTCTCGCCCGCACGCCGCCGTGAAATCCGGCAAGCCATCGAATCCTTTGGGTTGAAGACGGTCGGCCTGCACTGGCTCCTGGCCAAGACCGAGGGTTATCACCTCAGCAGTCCCGACGTCATGGTCCGCCGCCGCACCACCGAGTACCTCCTCGAGTTGATTCGTGCCTGTGCGGAATTGGGCGGCAACGTGCTGGTCTTCGGTTCACCGCAGCAACGGAGCATTTTGCCCGGCGTGGAACGCCGACAGGCCGAGGACTACGCCGTCGAGGTACTCAACGGCTTGCATAAGGAGTTGGAGCGGACCGGCGTGGTCCTGGCCTTAGAACCGCTTTCGCCGCAGGAAACGAATTTTCTCAATACGGCCGAGGAAACGGTGCAACTGGCACGGCGACTAGGATCCCCGAACATCAAACTGCATCTCGATTGCAAGGCCATGAGTTCCGAATCGGTGCCTATCCCGGAGCTTTTGCGGCGGCACCGCGACGACATGGCGCACTTCCACGCCAACGACCCGAATCGGCAAGGTCCCGGTTTCGGATCGCTGGACTTCATTCCCATCTTCCGCGCCTTGCGCGAGATCGACTATTCGGGCTGGGTGTCGGTCGAAGTCTTCGACTACACGCCCGGTCCGCAGCGATTGGCCGATGAAAGCCTATCCTACATGAAGCGGTGCCTGGCCGCCTTGGACGCATCGCCTGCGAGCGATTGAAGCGACTCCGCGTTTCGCGCCCCGATCCGTCGATCAGCCCGCGTAGGGATGACGGTACGGCTTGCGGTAGTCGCGGCGAAGCAGTTGCCGGGCCGCGGGATGATCCGGGATGTCTTCCGCCTGCTCGTCCCAGCGGATCACGCTGTCGGTTTCATAGGCGATCATGGCCAGCTTGACGGTGGTCGTGGAGCGATAACCCTCCTCGATGGGGCACGCGGGCGGACGTCGCTCGCGGACCGCAGCCAGGAAGTCGGCCATGTGCCTCACGCCGGCATCCGTCTTCGGCGTGTACTCCTTGCGTTCCCCGTTCTTCCCGGTGGGGATGACCACCCAGCGGTTATCCGTCACGTAAACGGTGGCCTTGGTCCCAAAAAAGAACAGGCCGTTGTTGACCTCGGGAGCATACTCCTCGGCGCCCCACAGGCGGTGCCGCCACAGGACGGGGCAACGGTCGAATTCGAAGTGGACGGTCAGGGTGTCCGGCGTGGTGATCACGTCCTTCAAGCGATAGATACCGCCCGCCGCCGCGATCTTGCCGGGCGTGGTCACGCCCAAGATCATCCGGGCCGCGTCGATCAGGTGAATCCCCCAATCGACCAGGTGCCCGTGCCCGCTGGTCTTTTCCAATCGCCAATTGAAATGCCCTACCTGCTCGCTGTAGGGGATGAGGGGCCCCGGACCGCACCAGAGATCCCAATCCAGACTGGGTGGGGGATCTTTGGGCGTAGGATCTTTTGTGCCCGCTCGATAGTGGATTTGCGCATCGACTTGCACGATGTCGCCCGCCTCACCCGCGGCGATGAATTCCCGCACTTGGCGAAAGCTGTCATGCTGCCGCCGTTGAAACCCGATCTGTACGATCCGCCCGCTTCGCCGAACCGCGTCCACCATGGCCCGGCCCTCGCGAATATCGTACGCCAAGGGCTTTTCGCAATAGACATCCAAGTTGCGATTCAAACAGGCGAGCAAGTGCAACGCATGCCATTGCGGCGGACTGGCGATGATCACCGCGTCCAAGTCGGAACCGTCCAACATCTCCTCGTACAGCTTGAAGGTCCGAGGGCGCTTGCCCTGCAATTGCTCCAATTCCGCGGCGGACTTCTCCAAGTGCTCCGAGTCCACGTCGCAGATCGCGGCGATCTCGACTCCGCCGACATTGAGCGCAGCCTTGGCGTCCACCATGCCGTACCAACCCATGCCGATCACGCCCATACGTATAACGGCGTTTTCCTCGGCCCGAACGGCTACCGGAATCATTCCCGGCAGCACCGAAGCCCCTGCTGCAAGGGCCGCCGCATTCCCCAAAAATCGACGACGCGGTACCGACATGACAGGTCACCCTTTCCGCAAAGAAACAAAGAAAGAAATGGTCCGTCTTTAGCGCGAGCCTTTATGTCAAGCGACCGCTTTCCCGGAACACCATGCGGTGATGCGGAATACGCGGCAGACGCCATCGCGGCATTCGACGCGGCAGCGAATGTCATGTGACCTCGACCGCAACGAGTCGCGATGACCGCATTTCATTCTTGCGCAAGGGACCGCGGCGGTCAACGGCTGATCCTGGACGCGGACCGACGCAGATCGACGCGAACCGCGTGGTTCAAGCATTGCCCCGGCATTCCCGCAGCACGGCAATTAGCCGCTCCAAATCGCTCTCGTTGTTGTAGCCGTGAGGGCTGATGCGGAGCCTGCCCGCGCGGCAACTCAGCACCACGCCCGCGGCGGCACAGCGGCGTCGCGCCTCTTCGGGATCCACGCCCGGCAGCGTGAATGTCACGATGCCCGAGGCGACCCCGGGTCGGCGATCGCTGACGATCTCGGCGCCGATTCGTCGCAGGCGCTTGCAGGCATCGTCCGTGTACCGCAAGACGGCCTCGGCCACCGTTGCGATTCCCAGTCGGCGGAGCATGCCCAGGGACGCTCTCAGGCCGATCATCCCCACCATATTCTGCGACCCGCCCTCGAATCGCGCGGCGGAGGGTTTCCAATTCGGCTCGATGCGGTCGAATCGCATGGCATGGACCACGCTATTCCAACCCACGCCGGTGGGACGCAACCGGTCTAAATGGTCGCGGCGGCAATAAAACAAACCGGCCCCCTCCGGTCCCAGCAACCACTTGTGACCGTCCGCGGCGAAGAAGTCGACCTCCGCCGCCCGAACGTCCAAGGGAAACACCCCCAAGCCTTGGATGGCGTCCAAAAAGAGCAGTGCCCCTTTGCGATGCGCCAACTCCGCCGCTTCGGCGGGATCCGTTCGCCGTCCGCCCCAATAGCTGACCCAACTGATCGCCACAATCCGAGTTCGGCGGTCGCAAGCGGCCTCCAGGTCCGCAAGTTCCAATCGACCGTCGCGGAGCGGCACACGACGGACCTCAACGCCCTGCTCAGCCAAGGCCAGCCAGGGATATTGATTGGAGGGAAACTCGTCGGCGGGCAATACCACGTTGTCGCCCTCTCGCCAGGGAAGGCCCTCGGCGACGATGCCGATCCCGTGACTGGTGCTGCGAACCAGGGCGATTTCCTCGGGCGCGGCGCCCGTCAGCTCGGCGGCATCTCTTCGCAGCGATTCGACTTCCTCGGCCCAACGCGGCCAGCGCAGATCGCCGTGCTCCGTCGCCTCATCGCACCAACTTTGAATTGCATTCCGGACCGGTTCCGGCAGCGGCGACACGGCGGCGTGGTCGAAATACGCGTAGCGCCGCGCGATCGGCATGCAGTCGCGAAACCTGCTCCGCGCGGCCTCGATCGCGGCGTCGTCTCGACGTTCCCCGTCGTCGTGCGTCATCGCCGCACCGCCTTCCTTATTCGTCCGGCAAGCTCAAGTTCCATCGCCTTTGCCTGCCTTCTTGCCGCGGCCCTTCGCCTTCGCGCCCTTGACAATCCACGGCACCTTGGGAAACAGCGTCGCCAGTTCGTTCGTCAATTCGGCGAAGCGTCGCATGGCGGCCTGGACGGTTTCCGGCTTTTCCAAATCGACTCCCGCATCGCGGAACAGTTCCAAGGGATCCTTGCTGCAACCCGACGCCAACAGACGCAAATAGTCCCGCCTCGCCGGTTCGCCCTCTTGAAGCACCCGATCGGCCAAAGCGATCGCCGCGGAAAGCCCGGTGGCATACTTATAGACATAGAATCCGCGATAGAAGTGCGGTATACGCAGGCACTCCAGCTTTAAGTACGGTTCAACAACAACGCCAGGCCCCAAATAGTCATGCAACAAATCGGCGTAGATCGACGTGAACAATTCCAGCGTGGGCGGTTCACCCTCCTGCACGGCCAGGTGGACCTTCTTCTCGAACTCGGCGAACATGGTCTGCCGGAAGATGGTCCCGCGGATCGAGTCCAGCTCGTGACTGATGATCAAGGCCCGCTCCGCGTCGGACTTCGCTTGTTCGAGCAGTCGACGACTAAGCAATTGCTCATTGAAGGTGCTGGCGACTTCGGCAACGAGTATGGGATATTGATAATAGAGATACGGCTGCCTCTTGGCCGAGTAATAGGTGTGCATGGAGTGGCCGGCCTCGTGGGCCAAGGTAAAAACGTGATCCAGCACATCCTCCTTATAGTTCATAAGGATATATGGATCGCTGCGGTAGGTCCCGGAACTGAATGCTCCGCTCTGCTTGTTTTGATTTTCGTAACGATCGCACCACCGCCCCAAAAGACCCTTGCGGAGGACTCGGACGTATTCCGCGCCCAACGGTTCCAGGGCGGCGACGACCATTTCCACGGCCTGCTCCCAGGTGCGGCGTTTCTTCATCCCCGGCACCAAGGGCACGTAAAGATCGAAGGGTTCCAATTCCGTCAACCGCAAGCGGCGGCGACGCAGGTCGTGGTAGCCATGGAGGTGCTCGATGTTGTCGCGAACGGTTCGGATCAAATTGTCGTACACGGTCACCGGCACGTTGTCGGGAAACAACGCCGCCTCCAAGGCGTTGGCGTAGTTTCTCACGCGAGCCAGGTAATTGTCCGCGAGGATCGCACCGCCCAAGGCCGCGGCCAGCGTCCGTTGGTGCTTGGCGTACTCTGTGTAGTAACGGCGAAAGGCCTCGCGACGCACCTCGCGAGAGGGCGATTCGAGCAGGGACAGATAGGTGCCGTGCGTCAGCGGCACCGATTCTTTGCGTTCGTTCCGTACGCTGCCGAAGTCCAGTTCCGTGTCGTTGAGCTGGCGAAAGACTTGCTGGGGGGCTTCCAGCAACTCGGTTTGGGCCGCCAAGAGTCGTTCCTCCGCCCGGCTCAACGTGTGGGGGCGATAGCGGAGCAGACGTTCCAGAAACAAACGATAGGGCTGAATCGCCGCGTCGGCCATGTATTCCCACATTTGCGGTTCGGGGATCGCCAGCAATTCCGGTTGCAGAAAACTGGCCGCCTCGTTGACGCGGCTCAATTCGGCCATGTAGCGTCCGACCATCCGCTGGGGTCCGAAGTCCGCCAGATTCTCGGTCATGCGTAGGTGGGCGTAAACCCCAAGTCGCTCGCCCTGCTCGTCGATGGAAAAATGAAACGCCAGGGCCTCGGCAATCACGGCAGGCCCCTCGGCCAAGCGGCCTTGAAAGCGGGAATAGTCACCAAATTTGGCCTTCCATTTGGCGAAATCCTTTTCCCAGGCCTTGTCACTCTTGTAGAGGCTGGATAGGTCCCAACGGTCATCGGGATTCACATCCTCTCGCAAGGGGATATCAATAATCGGGGTCCTGTTGCGTGTTTTTGCCATTTCGTGCGCTTCCTACACTTCGGTTTTCAACTGAGGTCTTCGTGCGCCGCCGACCCGGCAAGTCCGTCGAGACCGCCGCCGCATTCCTCCGCCGTCATCGCGTAAGCGTTCAAGCTAAGTTCTAACGAAATCCGGTGTCAAGACGACAGCGGACTGCGACTCGCAGGGGTTACGCACGACCGCGCCCGAAGCTTCGCCGAAACGGCGGCCTGTCCCGTGCTTGCCCCGGGCGGCGGGGCGGCGTCATACTTGAAGGTGCCGACCGACGGCGGCGTTGCGCCGCGCGAGCCGGGTCGGCGGAACCGGCGGCCCAACTCCATGCCCAAGAAGCACTCCCGAAAACGATCTCGACGGCCACCCAATAGTTCCAAGAAAAAACCGGTCGGTCGGTCCGCAATGCCCCGCATCTTCGGCCGGCACGGCCCTTGCGGGGGCGGACATCGTCCCGCCGGTCGCACGGCGATCCGGATTCGGCCGATCGACCGCCGGAACGGCTTCGAACTTGTCTTCCCGATTTGTGTCCGCGAGCGACGGGAGGACATGGAGGAAGTCTACGAGATGCTGGAGTTGGGTGAGATCGAGGCCGCCGAGGACGAATTGCGGTGGCTGCTCGAGGATTGCCACGAACTGCTCGAAGCGCATGGCCTGCTGGGGCGTTTGGCCCTGGAGGCGAGCCGGTGGGATCTCGCCCGAGCACACCTGGGCTACGCCTACGAACTGGGGTGTAAGGCTCTCGGCGACGGTTTTCGCGGGACGCTGCCCTACGCGCGACCCTCCAACCGTCCCTTTCACGAGGCCGGTCGCGACCTGGTGCAGTGTCTGCTGGTTCTCGGCGAACGAAGCCTGGCACGCGAGGTCGCCGATCAGCTACGGCAATTGGATCCCGGCGATCCGCTGGGGACGACCGAACTTCTGAAGATGTTGCCGGTGGCGGTGCCGGGCAGCGGCGGTGAGAAGATCGCGCCCGAGAACTCCGCGGTCGCCTCTCCGGAATCACCCGCGTCGCTCCCACCTTCGATTGATTCCGATCAGGGGTTGGAGTCCTCGTGCGATACCGGTCCGACCGCCGACGGCAATCGATCGCCCGAGAAATCGTAGCACACCCGAACCATCCGCAAGGCCAAGGGGATGGTCGTCACGAGCCGATTCGGCAAAGAGGACGGCGGTGTCGTTTCGGGCAAGCGAAAAACGTACTGAACGACAGCCGAGCGGTCGGTTTCCGCCGGGGTTTCCCGGATGACTCCTTCGCACTGCGTCCCGTCGGGATACTCCAACCGGGCCGCGTTCTCAAACACCCCCGCCAAATGCGACTTCAACGGTATTGCGACGTTGCGATACTCGATACGTAGCTGGGCGACCGCGGAATCGTCAGCGGTCTCGAAGCGTTGCAACTCGACGGTCACATCACCCAGGTTGCGCCGGCGAGGAAGCCCGTTGTTGAGGTCGAAGGCGAATGAGTACGGCGAAACCGCCGCCAAGACTTCGATGCAACCGGTCCAGCGGGCGATCGCAGCGTCATCGGCGGGGAGCGTGAAGTCGGTTGTCAAGGACAGCGGATAGACCGTGCGAGGCAGGGGAATTTCGCGCCGTCCGCCGCCCGACCGGGAAACTACCTCTTTTCCGGAGGTCGTAGTCGCCCGATTCCAAGCGGCATCCTGCCACACGACCACCGGCCATAGCTTCGGCTCCCATTCGGCGATCAATCCGGTCCGAAGTGTGACGGTGCCGTCCGGTTCCTCGAAGCGACGAAACTTGGTCGGTTGCAAGCGAAATGCGCCCGAATAAACCGCGGCTTGCAATCGGGCGGGCAGGTCAGGCGGTCGGGGGACGATTTGCAGCGTGAACGGTTCTCCGCCGGCTCGCAATTCGGCATTCCAGGCATCGAGGAGGCCGTCCAAGACCGGCCAGAAGGGGCCGGCAAGCGGACCGGTGATCGGCGCGGCGGTTGCATCCGGCACGGCCCACCGAAGACGATTGCCCGACTGACGCCGGATTTGCGCCAGGATTTCGCTCGCCGCGACTCCACTTCCGGTCAAATCGAGCGTCGATCCGCGAAGGGCCTGTTCCACGGCAGCGTCGGCCAGCGATTGCCAGACCCGGCCTAACCGCAGGCGACTCTCGGCGGACGGCGCATCCTCGGCGGGAGGGAGGAGATCGAGCACGGTCGGGCCGGCCTCCAGCAGGGCGGTCTCCGCGGCATCCCGCTGCCGGCGCAACGGGGCGTCCAATTGCGCGACCCAGCTTTGCACTTGGACGGCCATTTCGGCGTCCCCGTCGTCCGTCGTGCTGGCGACGGACGGTCTTTCCGATCGCTCGCCCTGATCTTCTTGAACGGCAGCCGTCCAGGGAGCCTCGTCGTCAAGCGCAGTCGATAACGCGATTCGGCCGGGCACCATCCCCGCCAGCAGCGCAAGGAACACCCACCCACCGGCGAGGCGGCGTACCCGGCGGCACCTCACCCCATGAGAAGGGGGCTTCTTCGATTCCCCACGATTGGACGTGACCCCTCCCCAGTCCGAAAGCATCATCATGCTCCGCGACCTTGGACCGCTCTGCGGCAAGAGACTAAGTGCGATGGGCGGCGCCGGGCAACCCCGGCAACCTTTAGCCTATCGAATCGCTTTCGGTTATCGCAAGATCGCGCCTCTGCCCGAACGCGGTGCGCGCGAGTTTCGGCGACCGGGGTTGCGTCTTGGAGGAATGGGCCGTTTGGAGCCGCGCATTGGTGTTGTGGGTTTCCGGAAAAATAACGTAAGATGCCCCATCGGAGGAAGGAGCATCCGAGATTCGATTCGCAATTGTCGCGGGGGCGGGCGATCGTTCGTCCGCACACTCCCCAGGGGAAGGAGCCTCGGTCTTGGAATCACAAAACGACCTGGGTCAGACGATACGCGGCCTGCTTTTGTTGGGCATATTCGTGGTGCTTCCGGTGACGGCGGCAGTATTTCCGTCGGTCTGTCGCCTGGCTTGGCGGGATGCCTACGACGGAACGCCCGCTTCGGCCGAAAGCCCCGAACCGGAAACCCGCGGCGAAACCCCGAATCTGCCAACCATGTCCATGGACGGCATGGATCGCGAGACGAAGTTCCCCCCCCAAGAGCGATCGGCGACCATTCCGGCGGAGATCGGGAACCCCGACATGGCCTCGGGTTGGGGCGGCGCAGGGGATCCCCAGCAAGACGGCGGCAATCCGGCGCTACACGCCATTGCGACCCCGAACGACGGCCTGGATGCCCTTCCATCCGATTACTCGGCGCAGTCGGGAATGGCGGCGGGATTTTCCAATCCGTCTTGGGGCCCCTCGCGCGAGACATCGATGGAGGGCTGGCCGGACCGCAATTCGATTGGGCCGGGCTACACACCGCCGGGCACCCGCGAGACTTCGTTCAGCGGCACGCCTCCAGGCATGTTCGCCGGGGACTCGTGGGAAGCGGCGACCGTTGACACCGCAGGGCCGACCAGCGATCTGGAGCGGCGACTCCAGGCATTGGGGGCCGTCTATTACCGCATGGAGAAGTGGGGCGCCGAAGGACGTCTCTATCGCTTCTATTGCGATACCACCGTCGCGGGTCAACCGGGGATGGTCCGCCACTGGGAGGCCGTCGCGGAACACCCCGAAAGCGCGATGATTCAAGTCATTTCGCAAATCGAGGCCGCTCGGGACCGGCAGGAGATGTGAACCGACCGATCCCCGCTCGCCCACCTCGCGGCGCGAGTCGTAACCCTTGCCCAACCGAGGGCGGCGCGCTAGATTGTATTCTGTACTCCAAGCGGATGTGCGATGCGAATGCCGGGATGACTTTCAATCCGTACGCCAAACCGTGGTTGCGCCGCAACCTGTGGGAGGGTTGTCGGGCGGAAGTCCTGGGCATGTGGGAGGCGTCGGGCGCTCGGGCGTGGAGGAACCAAACCGCAGCGCAGGCCGGTTCGGACGACGCCCAACCTCCGCCGAGCGACGCGCCGAGAAACGAAGAGATTCGGCGGATCGAGGCCGTGCTCTTGTTGGCGCGGGAACCGCTGCCGGTGCGAAAGATCGCGCAGTTGGCGGGCTTGGAGAGCGGCACGTTGGTCCGAGCGTTGGTCCGACGGCTGAACCGTTTGTATGACGAAGAAGGATGTGCGTTTCGCGTGGTGGAGGTCGGCGGGGGACTGCAACTGCGGACTCGCTCGGTATTCGCCCCCTGGTTGAGTCGCCGCTACCGCGAACCGATCGAATTGCGACTGTCGCCCCCGGCCCTGGAAACGCTGGCCGTGGTGGCGTACAAACAACCCGTCCTGCGAGCCGAGCTGGAATCGATCCGCGGCGTGCAGTGCGGCGAAATTCTCCGACAATTGATGGATCGCGGACTCGTCCGCATCGTGGGACGATCCGAGGAACTGGGAAGGCCGTACCTTTACGGTACGACCGCGCGGTTCCTTGAGGTGTTCGGGCTACGGGGACTGGACGATTTGCCGTATCCCGAATATCGTTGTTCATCGGTCTCCAAACGTTCGACGACGGTGTCTTCCGGGGGAAAAGCGGACAAAAGTGAGGAGGGCTTTGCCGACGAAGAATAGCCAGTATACTTAGTCGCTCCGCCGCAACCGGGAGGGCGGTTCGGCGAATTTCCGGGGGGCCGATTCCCCACCCGAGATGTCGTAAACCAATCGTGAACGGGAAGGTCCTTGGCACCTTCAGATCAGGAAATAACGGCTCAATTACCAGTACGGGGGTGATCTCGTGAAAATCATGACCAACTCCAAGTCGGAATGGATCTTAGAATGCGAATTCGGGTCGTACGGACCGGCCCTCTGCGAACACAACCCCGGCGCCTTCAAGCCCGTCGTCGCCCAGGACGAAGATGAAGATGAAGACTGGGAAGATGATGATGACGATGAAGACGAGGATGAAGACTGGGAAGACGACGAAGACGATTGGGACGAGGACGAAGAGGAAGAAGATTGGGACGACGAGGAAGAGGATTGGGAGGAAGACGAGGAAGAGGGTGATGATCTAGAGGAGGACGATTGGGACGAAGACGAGGAGGAAGACGAAGACTGGGACGAAGACGAAGATGACGATGAAGACGAGGACGACGACTGGGACGAAGACGAGGATGAGGACGAGTGATTTCACGCGTCCGCCCGAGCCCCGGTTCGTCGCAGCGGGCTCGGCCGCGAGACTTCGGCCTATGTGAGTCGGCTTCCAGCCTTTGGTTTTATTGAAGCATTCACGGTTGAAAGACGGAATACGCCGCGTTTGCTAGGCGGTTAACGTTGATGGTCTTTTGCTTGTAGGCGCAGCCTTCGCGGTGTGCGCCTTTTTTATGCGCGTTTCATGCGTGCTCGTGCCTATTCCGCTCCGACAAGCATGGACCGTTTGAGACCGAAAAAACCGCCGACTCGGTCGCGGCGCGTCGCCGTGGGGCCATCCTCCGGTCGGTGTGACGGCATCACGGACCCAAGTCCGGGGGCGATTCTTCGGCAAACGGTCGCCAGACCCTTTCCACGGTTTCGCGAGTCGGTACGCCGCCGTGGGCCCAGACGCCGTATCGTAATCGCAGCGGCTTGTCGGGCGTCACTTCCACGGGGTTATTAAGCGTCAAGCAGGCCCCCATCCAACCGTCATCCCGAACATGAAAGGGAGTCGGATGGCCGGGGTTGGCGGGATGATCGAACAGCGCCGCTCCCGCCTGCTTGCCCGGTCCGATCGGCCCACTGTAGTCCACCCAGCGTGCGGGTTTCCGGAAGATCTCGGACTCGTTTCGCCGACCCTCGCTGTCGAGGATGCGCCCCCCGCCGTCCCGCACCCCGATGGTCTTGGCCACACGCACCGCCATCAAGCCGAACGGGGTGGCGTTGAAGGTGACGGCGGTGTTGCCGGGACATCGGAATTCGCTGTCCCAGACGACCAAATAGTACGGCGCCGCCGACGCATCACGGAGCCAAGCCGCACTCTCGCGCGGGACGGCGACTCTCACCGCCACGCGGCGGAGTTCCCGAAACAGCGGAGTCCCATCGGAAGAGAGCCATTCCAGGTCGGCCAAGAGCCAGGCCGCGGCGGGCGTATCCGTGCCGTCGCCGATCGCGTCTTCGTATCGCAGGATGTTGCGGCAGCGGATCCGCGGTCCGGGGCCGTCCTTCCAAAAGTCCTCGCCCGCCAGGTTTTGATGGGACATCCAAACGGAGTTGTGATGGCTGTGCGTCACCGGGTCGTGGGGGTGTCCCATCCGAGTCAGCGAAATCCCATCGGGACCTGCCAGGGGAAACAGGAACGGACGCTGCAACTGCGGACCGTAATGGAAGCGCGTTATCTCGCGACCGTCCGCCAAGACGAACGCCGCCTGATCGTACGGCAAAGGTACGACTTGCAGCACGGGCACCGGTCGCGCATTCGGCAGGGCATCGTCAGGTACGGTCGGCCCCTCGGCGAGGCACGGCGGAATCATCGCCGCGAAAAGCAGGCTACCGCCGATCGTCGCCCCAACAAAGAGATGTCGGATGCGACCCATGAGAGCTTCCCTTGTTCCGCATGCTGCCATGGTGCTGCTCCTTGAATCCTTTGGCCGGACATTGGCGAGACGGCCATCGGGGGACTGGGCCGGAAATCGTCAACCCATCCGTGTCACCGCGCTCCGACGAAAGTGACGAGCCGCGCCGGACTCCGCGGCGATTCCGCCGATGATGCCATCAGGATAGAAGCGGCGTTCCCAAAATGCAAATCGTCGGGATAATAAGAGTATTTCAGCCCTTGAGGATCACCATGCCCGAGCTGCGGAAAGATCCCATCGTCGATCGCTGGGTCATCATTGCGGACAACCGGGGGAAACGACCGCAGGACTTCGAAATTGCCCCGCGGCGATCGACCGGTCGCTTGTGTCCGTTCTGCGAGGGAAACGAGAGCGAGACGCCTGCCGAGGTGCTGTGCGTCCGGGACCCGGGCACGTTGCCGAACGGCCCGGGCTGGAAGATCCGAGTGGTGCCCAACAAGTTTCCCGCCGTGTTAGACGGCGAGTTCAATTTGCCCTCATCGCCCGACCATGCACTTTACCAGGCCCGACCCGGCCACGGCATCCACGAGGTCATCATCGAATCACCGCGGCACGTTTCCAGTCTGACGCAACTGACCACGGACGAGATCGTCCTCGCTTTGGCAACGTATCGCCGACGGTTCGAGGCCCTGGAAACCCATCCCGGACTTTCGTCGGTGATGCTATTCAAAAATATGGGTGCGGAGGCGGGCGCGTCGCTGGAACACATCCATAGTCAGCTCATCGCCCTGCCCACCATTCCCAGCCTTCCTGACGCCGAACTGCACGGAGCCAAGGCCCAATTCGACGCTTCGGGGCGATGCGTGTATTGTCGCATGCTCCGCGCGGAAACCGATTCACCGCGAGGCGTCTATCTCTCCCCGCGATTCACCGCCTTTTGCCCGTTCGCTTCTCGGTTCGGCTACGAGACGTGGATCTTGCCGAACCGCCACGCCTCACACTTTCAGACCATCACGGACGACGAGATCCGCGACTTGGCCGGCGTGCTCCGCAGGGTCCTGACGGCGGTGGAGACCGTTGTCCGCCCCCCGGCTTACAACCTGGTGTTTCACACGGCACCGTTGGGCGGTTTGCCCCTGGAACACTACCACTGGCACATCGAAGTACTTCCGGCGTTCGCGAAGGCGGCGGGATTCGAATGGGGAAGCGGGTTCTACATCAATCCGGTTTATCCGGAACAAGCGGCCCAGGAACTGCGCCAAAGCCTCGAAAAGTGCCCGGAATCCGAAGATGAAACGATTAGGCAAACTGAAGCAGACAGAGAGAGATTGCCGATGCCATAAACAAGAGAGCTTGGCGGCAGCGTGTGCCGCTTGCGACGTCCCGCCCTGAACCCTAGCCCCGTGTGAATCAACCACGATGACACCGACGGCCCACCTCGTTCTGCTCCTGCACAATCACCAGCCCATCGGCAACTTCGACCACGTCTTCCGTCAGGCCTACGAGGACAGCTACCGCCCATTTCTCGAGGTCTTCGCTCGCTACCCCGACATCAAGATCTCGCTCCACACCAGCGGCCCGTTGATGGAGTGGCTCGATCAGAATCAACCCGGCTACCTCGACTGGGTGGCGTCCCTGGTTCGAGACGGCAGGATCGAGATCATCGGCGGTCCCTTTTATGAACCCATCTTGGCGATGATCCCGTCGGCGGATCGCGTCGGACAGATTCGGCGCTACACAAAATGGCTGCGCGACCGCCTGGGGGCCGAGGTCCGCGGCATGTGGTTTCCCGAACGGGTTTGGGAGCAGTCATTTACCCGCGACGTCGTGGACGCCGGGATCGAGTATGCCATCCTGGACGACTATCATTTCAAGGCCGCCGGACTCCGCGACGAGGACCTGGACGGCTATTATCTGACCGAAGACGAGGGCCGCTTGATGGCGGTCTTTCCCGGCAGCGAACGCCTCCGGTACACCATTCCCTTCGCCGATCCCCAGGCGACCATCGATCACGTCCGCGCCCTGGCGGAGCGTCGGCCTGGCGCGGTGGTCGTATTCGGCGACGACGGGGAGAAATTCGGCACCTGGCCGGAGACCAAAAAGCACGTCTATCACGACCGCTGGCTGGAGCGGTTCTTCGAAGCCCTGTCGGCCAACGCCGATTGGCTCCGCGTCTCCACCTTGGGCGAGGTGTACGAACGGATTTCTCCCCGCGGCAAGATCTATCTGCCCGATTGCAGCTACCGCGAAATGACGGAATGGGCGTTACCCACCGCCCGGCAGGAGGAACTCGAGTCCGTCCGTCACGAGATGGAGCACGACCCGCGCTGGGATCGCATCCGGTCGTTTCTTCGCGGCGGTTTTTGGCGGAACTTCCGCGTCAAGTACCGCGAAGCCGACGAAATGTACGCCCGCATGATGAATGTCAGTCGCCGCCTCCAATCGGCCTTGCAAGGCGATGCGGCCAACCCCGATCTTCGTGAGGCGCAACTCCACCTGTACCGCGGCCAGTGCAATTGCCCGTATTGGCACGGAGCGTTCGGCGGCATTTACCTGCCGCACCTTCGCAACGCCATCTATCATCACCTGATCGCCGCCGACACGATCCTGGAAAAGTGGTCGCGGCAAGGGGATGTCTGGATCGATGCCCGTGCCGAGGATTACAACTTCGACGGCAAACCCGAAATTCGCGTGGCCAACGATCAGCTCGCCGCATTTATCGCCCCGCACGAGGGCGGCATGATGTACGAACTGGACGTCCGCGAAATCCGGTTGAACCTAGGGGCCGGCATGATGCGTCGGCCCGAGGCGTATCACCGAAAGGTCCTTCAAGGCGAGCATCGCGGCGACTCCGGTTGCGCCAGCATTCACGAGCGGGTCGTCTTCAAGCAGGCGAATCTCGACCGGCACGTCCGCTACGACCCTTATCCCCGCAAGAGCTTGGTCGATCTCTTTTACAACCCGGACACCACGCCGGAGGCCGCCGAGTCGGGCGAGGCCGTTCTCGTGGGGGATTTCCACGCGGCGCCGTACGAAGCCGCGATCCACGCCAATCCCGACCGCGTGCGCGTGATGATGACGCGGCAAGGGACGGCGGGCGGTCAATCGATCCGGCTCACCAAGGCCGTCCTGCTCAGCGAAGGCAGTTCCGTTTTGGAGATTGCATACCGCTTAGAGAATCTTCCGCCGCACTTCGCCTGCCAATTCGCCGTGGAGTTCAACTTCGCGGGCTTGCCCGGCGGTGCGGATGATCGCTACTTCGTGGACCCCTTCGGCAAGCGCCTCGGCCACCTGGGCGCCCGGGTGAACTTACCCGAGACCGCCGGCTTAGGGCTGATCGACCAATGGCAAGGGATCGATCTTCGCCTCTTGATCTCCGTCCCCGGCGGCATTCGCGCCTTTCCCATCGAGACGGTCAGCCAATCGGAGGGCGGATTCGAATTGGTCCATCAGTCGGTCGCCGTGCAGCCCTACTGGCTCGTCCGGCCTGATGAAAACGGCCAATGGTCGGTCACCATGCGGTTGGTCGCCGACACGACCGCGGCCCGCGAGCGCCGCATCGCCTCCCGCGAACTCGTTCACGTGTGACAGGCAAACAAGCAACCGCTTCGGCAATCCGAAAAACCATCCCTGCGTCGCCGGTTCCAACCGGCGACGCTTTTGCGCGCCGTGTCAATATCCGATTCTGCCGCCGGATCACAACGGCGGTCCGCGGCCTCCCTTTCTCCCCCGCGCCCTGCGCGCATCAAGCGTCCCGCCTCAAACCTCTGCGCCGGATACACCATCCTTTGCCAGCTTCACGCACTCCGGCTTTTATATTCCAGTAGAAATGCCCCTTGCGGCGCACATAGAAACCCGCTTATCAACCATTCGCAAAGAGGGTGGTATGGAGACATTATGAATAAGCCCGACACAACGGGCGAGGATGGAGGACTTCGACCGCGTCAAGACGGGGGATATAACGCTAGTGAGCGCAAGCGAGGTCCTAGAAAAGGAACCCCTGAACAACCTCCGCGACTTCGGAAGCTCGAGTATCTCGGTTGTGTTTTCGGATTCACAGGGCGGACAAGCGGGGTTTATAAGGTCTATCGGTTCTCTGTGCCGCCCGGTTTATCGGTTCGTCACCGCGTGAGCGCGCAATATTAACGCTCTAACCCGCACCGGGCAAGGTCATACTCCGCAGAATCGCATGACGGTGAAGGTAGATATTCACGCCGCTCGCCACCCCCAACGCATATTAAAGATTCTTGAATATCCCCCGAAACCGCCACCTTACCCGTCATCCGGCACTCTCTGCCGTCGGGTGGGTTTGCGCATCACGTCGAAGCCGCCCGTCGCCAACGTCCGCTGCGATGAACCGTCCTTCCTCGCCATGATCACCGTCCTAATGTCGATGCGGCTCTATCGTGTTCCCAATTATGGCCGTATTATACTGCTGCCGGACGGTTGTTGTGCAGAGGTTCCTGAAAAGATTCCCCAAGCCTGGAAAACGGCGTACGGGGGACCGAAAATGTTTTGCGCCGCCAAATAAAATGGCCATGGGTCAGCGCAATTGATTCTTGACACCAAGCTGTGCACGTATCAGTATGCGGCAAGGTACGAGTATGCCGGACCGCGCACGGCGTTCATTAAGGGTGCGCCCGAACAGGGCGAGATAATTCCGCTAGACTGCAACAGACAAACCAGCGCCGGAGCCACGGGAAAGGACAGAGCGTGAGTACACACAACGCAGCATGGCAACGATCGATCAACCGCCGGAGCTTCTTTTCCGCCGGTGCGGTCGGGGCGATGGTTGCAGTTAGCGAAGGAACGCCTGCTGCAATGCAACAACCGGCTGATTTGCCAGCCGATCGGCTCCCGGTACGGGAGTTCGGCAAGCTCGGAGAAAGCCTGCCGATCTTGGGTTATGGCGGAGCGGCGCTGGTGAGCCATTGGGGCAGCCCGTTGTCGGTCGACGAACGGATTGAACTGGTCCGCTACGCCTATCGGCGTGGTATACGCTACTTCGACATCGCGGCCAATTACGGCGAAAGCCAGCGAATCTTCGGAGAGGCTCTGAAGGATGTCCGTCGGCACGTGTACCTTGTTACAAAAGTGGAAACCACCGATCCGGTCGAGGTGCGTCCGGCTGTGGAGAACTCGCTCGGGCAATTGAAGACCGATTATGTGGACGGACTTTTACTCCACGGCACTCCCGGGCTCGAACAGATGACCGTTGCCCAGGCAATGAACATCCACGACGAATTGGTTAGGCTGCGCGAGGAGAAAATCACTTGTTTTATCGGCTTTTCTGCCCATAGTTATTTTCACAAGGCCCTGGCCTTGATCGAGTCCGGTGCGTTCGACCAATGCATGCTTTCCTACGGCTATCTTTCGGAACCCCTGAACAACCTCCGCGACTGCGGCGGTTCGAGTATCTCAGCCTTATTGTCGGCTCTAAATGGCGGATGAGTGGAGTGTATAAGGTCTATATGTTGTCTATGTCGCCCGGTTTATCGGGCCGTCGCCGCGTGAGCGCGCACTATGGCCGCTCTATCCCGCGTCGGACAAGTTCATACTCCGCAGGATCGCCCAGCGGTGAAGGCAGATATTCACGGCGCTCGCCACCCCCAACGCATACTGCAGGTTCTTGAATATCCCCCGAAACCGCGTCTTCCTCCAGCCGAACACGTGGTTTATTATCTCAAAGACGTGCTCCCCATCTCCGGATCGCGACTCTTCGCCTCGTTCTTCGTCGAGGTCGGGGCGTGGATCACCGTGGCGTCCACGATCGTCCCCTCCCGCACCTTGATCCCATGCTCCGCCAGATGCCGATTCACCGTCTCCAGCAGACTCTTTCCCAGGTCGTGCCTCTCGATCAGGTGTCGGAACCGACAGATCGTCGTCTCATCCGGCGGGGCGTCCTTGCCCAGGTCGAGACCCAAAAACTCCTGTACGGCGTGACTATCGTGCATCAGCTCCTCCGTACGCGGGTCGGAGAGGCCGTACCAGATTTGGAGGAAATAGAGCTTCAGCATCCAGATCAGCGGCTTGACCGGTCGGCCGGGTTGGTCGCTCTTGGGATAGAACGGCTCCACGAGTTTCACGAGTCCTTGCCACGGCATGACTCGGTTCATCATCCGGAGGAACTCATGCCGTCGGGTCGGTTTGCGCATCACATCGAAGCCGCCCGTCGCCAACGTCCGCTGCGATGAACCGTCCTTCCTCGCCATCATCACCCGTCCTAATGTCGATGCGCCTCTATCTTAGTCCCCAAACATGGTCGTATTATACTGCTGCCGGACGGTTGTTGTGCAGAGGTTCCCAAAGCTATAAGTATTATTATTAAGTGAATGTTTCAATCCGCGCCCTCGCGCAGAGGGCGACTTCATATTGGAGAACACCGGGAAGCAAATAGAGAAGTTTCAATCCGCGCCCTCGCGCAGAGGGCGACCAAAATAGAAAGGGAGTTGCGATGGCGTGGGAAGTTGTTTCAATCCGCGCCCTCGCGCAGAGGGCGGCACGATTTGCCGAGCTCCAGCACGCCGCCGCTTACGTTTCAATCCGCGCCCTCGCGCAGAGGGCGGCGGCGCTACATCGAATCCATCCTCCCGGATGGGTCGGTTTCAATCCGCGCCCTCGCGCAGAGGGCGGCTGAGAAAGGTTTTCCAGTGGTTGGCGTCGAAGAGGTTTCAATCCGCGCCCTCGCGCAGAGGGCGGCCCGGATGGGTCGTACATGTCAAGTCGTGGCGCATTGGTTTCAATCCGCGCCCTCGCGCAGAGGGCGGCATGGGTGCGTGCTTTGGTGGTTTTTTGTTTTATTGGTTTCAATCCGCGCCCTCGCGCAGAGGGCGGCGCCCGCAGGAGACGGAGGAACGATCGAGGCTTGGGAGTTTCAATCCGCGCCCTCGCGCAGAGGGCGGCCCCTGCCGACTACCCAAACCAACGGCAACCATCCGGTTTCAATCCGCGCCCTCGCGCAGAGGGCGGCGGCTGCTCCAGGGCGGGAATGTTTCGGATATGGGGTTTCAATCCGCGCCCTCGCGCAGAGGGCGGCTGGAAACTCGCCGCCGTCGAATCGCCCGCCGACGCCGTTTCAATCCGCGCCCTCGCGCAGAGGGCGGCCGAAGCCGCTCTGTGTCTGTCCGCCGGATTCCGCGGTTTCAATCCGCGCCCTCGCGCAGAGGGCGGCCCCGTGCGGCGAAATTGCGCGCCCACATATCAACAGTTTCAATCCGCGCCCTCGCGCAGAGGGCGGCCTGCCGCCGCGCGCGCGTCGGCCGAAGCGCCCCCTGTTTCAATCCGCGCCCTCGCGCAGAGGGCGACCGAGGTCCTGGCGCGATGCTGAAATAATAGGTCTGGTTTCAATCCGCGCCCTCGCGCAGAGGGCGACTCCGGCAGAGCGGCGACTACTTCAAGCTCAAGCTGTTTCAATCCGCGCCCTCGCGCAGAGGGCGACGCGCGAGTGCGTGAAGTCTGAATGAAAAATCTGTTGTTTCAATCCGCGCCCTCGCCCAGAGGGCGACAATAGCGAATTCCACATATAATGCGCCGCGCCTGGTTTCAATCCGCGCCCTCGCGCAGAGGGCGACATCAATTCGAGACTTTATACTCGAGAACGCCAGTAGTTTCAATCCGCGCCCTCGCGCAGAGGGCGACCCTGAACACACATTGGTCCAGCTTCCGGGATCACCGTTTCAATCCGCGCCCTCGCGCAGAGGGCGACCGACGCCCCCGCGATGGTCGGAAGCCCCCGATTTCGTTTCAATCCGCGCCCTCGCGCAGAGGGCGACAATCTTTTCCCTCCCTTGGAGCAACGACCACATCAGTTTCAATCCGCGCCCTCGCGCAGAGGGCGACGACTATATCTTCGCCCACGGCCGCCCTCTGAGCGTTTCAATCCGCGCCCTCGCGCAGAGGGCGACGCGCCCCGCACGGGGCCGCACGCGATGGGCCCTGTTTCAATCCGCGCCCTCGCGCAGAGGGCGACGATCCCCGAAGCCGGGCCAATGTGGGTCCAAGTGGGTTTCAATCCGCGCCCTCGCGCAGAGGGCGACCAATCGTAAAAGACATTATTCGACAATATAACCTGTTTCAATCCGCGCCCTCGCGCAGAGGGCGACGAAATCAAGGACGAGTTCAAGTCTCGCGGCTTCGTTTCAATCCGCGCCCTCGCGCAGAGGGCGACATCGTAATTCCCTCCACCGAAATGCCTTGTGAATTGTTTCAATCCGCGCCCTCGCGCAGAGGGCGACCGGCATGGATGCCGCGGGAAGTGCTGCGTGGTGATGTTTCAATCCGCGCCCTCGCGCAGAGGGCGACCACTTACCACAACCAAGACCGCGACGATTTCCTAGTTTCAATCCGCGCCCTCGCGCAGAGGGCGACCCCCCCGCGACCCGCCGCCGCACCGCCGTACACCGGTTTCAATCCGCGCCCTCGCGCAGAGGGCGACGGGGCGGAAGCGGGTACGGGCACACCCTGTACTTGGTTTCAATCCGCGCCCTCGCGCAGAGGGCGACCCGGACGGTCATCCACCGCGCCCCCGCACGGGGTTTCAATCCGCGCCCTCGCGCAGAGGGCGACACGGAATCCCGGCGAAAATTCCGCTTGCCGGGCGTTTCAATCCGCGCCCTCGCGCAGAGGGCGACGTAGCGCACGGTGCCATCCCATATATCCTGGCCGTTTCAATCCGCGCCCTCGCGCAGAGGGCGACGCGGATGATGGCGTTTCAGTCCGCGCCCGACATCGTTTCAATCCGCGCCCTCGCGCAGAGGGCGACACGATGGAGGAAATCCGAGAGGCGGTGCGCATTGGTTTCAATCCGCGCCCTCGCGCAGAGGGCGACTTCAATATGCCTCCACATGCAGGTTTCATCGTAGGTTTCAATCCGCGCCCTCGCGCAGAGGGCGACCCGGCGAGGTCGTCGTCCGTGCCGCGAACCTGGAAGTTTCAATCCGCGCCCTCGCGCAGAGGGCGACCTGCACCGCCGGATCATCCGGGGAGTAGACGGCAGTTTCAATCCGCGCCCTCGCGCAGAGGGCGACTCGATGGCGGCGGCGAGGGCGGGAAAGTCGGATCGTTTCAATCCGCGCCCTCGCGCAGAGGGCGACATGGCCATACGCTCTACCTGCACGAGGCATTGTGTTTCAATCCGCGCCCTCGCGCAGAGGGCGACGACAAGAGGCGAATTATCCAAATCGCGCTCGGCGGTTTCAATCCGCGCCCTCGCGCAGAGGGCGACCGTGAGTGCGAATAGCGTGGCCTTGTACTCCCCGGTGTTTCAATCCGCGCCCTCGCGCAGAGGGCGACCCCGCACCGAACAAAAAGGAGGAAGCGATGGACAAGTTTCAATCCGCGCCCTCGCGCAGAGGGCGACTCTGGGTCTCGATGCCTGGGCGCGGTCCGAAATGTTTCAATCCGCGCCCTCGCGCAGAGGGCGACATTCCCGAGGCGGGACCGATGTGGGTTCAGGCCTGGTTTCAATCCGCGCCCTCGCGCAGAGGGCGACTCTTCGACGCTCCGTCCAAGAGCGATTTCAATGAGTTTCAATCCGCGCCCTCGCGCAGAGGGCGACTGGGCTGCGGATAAGCTCATCGAGTGGGATGCAGTTTCAATCCGCGCCCTCGCGCAGAGGGCGACCGCGGGCAAAAAGAAATGGAGGAAGAAGAAATGGTTTCAATCCGCGCCCTCGCGCAGAGGGCGACTCCCCGCCTACGGATTTCTCCCGCAGGCCACATCGTTTCAATCCGCGCCCTCGCGCAGAGGGCGACCGCATCATTGAAATCGCTCTCGGCCTGTTGACCGAGGTTTCAATCCGCGCCCTCGCGCAGAGGGCGACCCGATGTGGGTGGAAAGGGTTGGGTGATCCACTCGTCGTTTCAATCCGCGCCCTCGCGCAGAGGGCGACCGTGCCGCGGACAGAAATGGAGGAAGAAGAAATGGTTTCAATCCGCGCCCTCGCGCAGAGGGCGACCCTCGCGGGAGAAGGCGATTTCATTAGCGTGTTCGTTTCAATCCGCGCCCTCGCGCAGAGGGCGACGTACATTGAATCCCTCCTTCCGGAGGGATCAAGGATGTTTCAATCCGCGCCCTCGCGCAGAGGGCGACACAGAGTACATCGAGGTTGATTGCCATGATTGTTCGCGTTTCAATCCGCGCCCTCGCGCAGAGGGCGACCTGATCGGGAAGACCGGAGTTGAATACGGTTATGGTTTCAATCCGCGCCCTCGCGCAGAGGGCGACGGCCATACCCCCCCACCTGGGACGCAAAATGCAAGAGTTTCAATCCGCGCCCTCGCGCAGAGGGCGACATTGGGGCTGGGATATGGATTTTTTTTCATCGTTGTTTCAATCCGCGCCCTCGCGCAGAGGGCGACTGAGCTCGCTCCGCTCTGGTCTCCAGCGGGGCGAGTTTCAATCCGCGCCCTCGCGCAGAGGGCGACAAGTCGCGCTCCAGCCTGAGCAGTTCGTCGCCCTCGTTTCAATCCGCGCCCTCGCGCAGAGGGCGACTCCCGAGGAGCACCTAAACGCCGTTCTCCATTTTGGTTTCAATCCGCGCCCTCGCGCAGAGGGCGACCATTTCAGCCTGCATTTGCCGGCGGCTTCGATGAGGTTTCAATCCGCGCCCTCGCGCAGAGGGCGACGTGGAAATCGAGATGCATTCCGGCGACGATTGGTGTTTCAATCCGCGCCCTCGCGCAGAGGGCGACGACCGTGCAGGTTATACCGCGAATCACGCTCGACGGTTTCAATCCGCGCCCTCGCGCAGAGGGCGACCGTCGGACCACTCGCTGCGAGGGATGACGCGGATGGTTTCAATCCGCGCCCTCGCGCAGAGGGCGACCTGTGGCCGTAGGATACGCTCGCGTGTCTACGCTTGTTTCAATCCGCGCCCTCGCGCAGAGGGCGACGGGATTTCTGGGTTTGCGTGTTGGATTTCATTTACCTGTTTCAATCCGCGCCCTCGCGCAGAGGGCGACAATCGACTGAAATGCCATGGGGTTGGGCGAAGCGCGTTTCAATCCGCGCCCTCGCGCAGAGGGCGACGGGAGGAGGCGCGTCCTCCAGGAATTGAACGCCAGAGTTTCAATCCGCGCCCTCGCGCAGAGGGCGACGTACATTGACGGATTCAATCCGTCGATGTACGTAGTTTCAATCCGCGCCCTCGCGCAGAGGGCGACGCGGCACGCCAACAAACACGCACAACGGCGCATAAAGTTTCAATCCGCGCCCTCGCGCAGAGGGCGACAAGGCTGTTTATCTGTATTGTGCGTTAAGGCATGTTTCAATCCGCGCCCTCGCGCAGAGGGCGACCGGCCTGGACTCCCGCCTCGCCGACATGCAGAAAGTTTCAATCCGCGCCCTCGCGCAGAGGGCGACCGCATCGCGATATGCCGATATAATAATAATAGAAAGTTTCAATCCGCGCCCTCGCGCAGAGGGCGACTAATCCGAAGGACAAACCAATGCAGCGATTCATGGGTTTCAATCCGCGCCCTCGCGCAGAGGGCGACAGGCGATTGCGGAGATAAGCACCCCGACATCGAAGTTTCAATCCGCGCCCTCGCGCAGAGGGCGACCATTTCAGCCTGCATTTGCCGGCGGCTTCGATGAGGTTTCAATCCGCGCCCTCGCGCAGAGGGCGACGACCGTGCAGGTTATACCGCGAATCACGCTCGACGGTTTCAATCCGCGCCCTCGCGCAGAGGGCGACCGCATCGCGATATGCCGATATAATAATAATAGAAAGTTTCAATCCGCGCCCTCGCGCAGAGGGCGACTAATCCGAAGGACAAACCAATGCAGCGATTCATGGGTTTCAATCCGCGCCCTCGCGCAGAGGGCGACAGGCGATTGCGGAGATAAGCACCCCGACATCGAAGTTTCAATCCGCGCCCTCGCGCAGAGGGCGACCATTTCAGCCTGCATTTGCCGGCGGCTTCGATGAGGTTTCAATCCGCGCCCTCGCGCAGAGGGCGACGTGGAAATCGAGATGCATTCCGGCGACGATTGGTGTTTCAATCCGCGCCCTCGCGCAGAGGGCGACGACCGTGCAGGTTATACCGCGAATCACGCTCGACGGTTTCAATCCGCGCCCTCGCGCAGAGGGCGACCGTCGGACCACTCGCTGCGAGGGATGACGCGGATGGTTTCAATCCGCGCCCTCGCGCAGAGGGCGACCTGTGGCCGTAGGATACGCTCGCGTGTCTACGCTTGTTTCAATCCGCGCCCTCGCGCAGAGGGCGACGGGATTTCTGGGTTTGCGTGTTGGATTTCATTTACCTGTTTCAATCCGCGCCCTCGCGCAGAGGGCGACGCGCTCGCGCTCGGCGTGCGGGCCGAAAAGTGTGTTTCAATCCGCGCCCTCGCGCAGAGGGCGACCGGCGGACCGTGACGGAGTGTCGGTGGAGCCAAGTGGGTTTCAATCCGCGCCCTCGCGCAGAGGGCGACAAGCCGGCACGTGGGGGCCCGAACGGCCGCCAATATGTTTCAATCCGCGCCCTCGCGCAGAGGGCGACTTCTCCAAAGAGGAAGCGGAGGGAAGGCGAAAAGTTTCAATCCGCGCCCTCGCGCAGAGGGCGACCTCCTCCCGGAGGGACGCTTCTTCAGCAGAGGTGTTTCAATCCGCGCCCTCGCGCAGAGGGCGACGAACGGCCGCCAATATAATGGTGCGTCAACGGAGGGTTTCAATCCGCGCCCTCGCGCAGAGGGCGACCTCACGTAATCTGATGCCCACAACCACGAACAGGAGTTTCAATCCGCGCCCTCGCGCAGAGGGCGACCCGGGTGACCGGCGAGGCATAGTGGGCAATCGGGCGTTTCAATCCGCGCCCTCGCGCAGAGGGCGACTTGGACTGGCCGCCGTCTCTGGGACGTGACGGCGGTTTCAATCCGCGCCCTCGCGCAGAGGGCGACTAATCCGAAGGACAAACCAATGCAGCGATTCATGGGTTTCAATCCGCGCCCTCGCGCAGAGGGCGACAGGCGATTGCGGAGATAAGCACCCCGACATCGAAGTTTCAATCCGCGCCCTCGCGCAGAGGGCGACCCCTCGCGCAGAGGGCGACGGGGAACAGCCGAATGTTTCAATCCGCGCCCTCGCGCAGAGGGCGACTATGTAGTGTATAATTGACAACGCTTCGTGAATGGTTTCAATCCGCGCCCTCGCGCAGAGGGCGACGGGGATGTGGATTTTTTTTCGGCCGTCCGCCGCCGGTTTCAATCCGCGCCCTCGCGCAGAGGGCGACCGCGCGTCCGCTTGGAATTCCGCTCCGCCGCCGGTTTCAATCCGCGCCCTCGCGCAGAGGGCGACGATAAAGCCGCATCGAGAGCGGCGGAGCGGACGAGTTTCAATCCGCGCCCTCGCGCAGAGGGCGACACCAAGCGGACGCGCGCGCGCGATAAAGCCGCATCGTTTCAATCCGCGCCCTCGCGCAGAGGGCGACCTTTCGGTGATACAATTCTCGGAATCCATCCGAGTTTCAATCCGCGCCCTCGCGCAGAGGGCGACATTTTCGATTCTACGTCGGGGAGCGGCCCGCGTCGTTTCAATCCGCGCCCTCGCGCAGAGGGCGACGCGAATCATCCAAATCGCCCTTGGGGGGCGCGAGGGTTTCAATCCGCGCCCTCGCGCAGAGGGCGACAAGCATTGACGAAATCCGCGCCGCGGTTCGGGTCGGTTTCAATCCGCGCCCTCGCGCAGAGGGCGACGCGAATCATCCAAATCGCCCTTGGGGGGCGCGAGGGTTTCAATCCGCGCCCTCGCGCAGAGGGCGACGGGGATTTTCGCCCCGTCCGGTATGTGGAATATGTTTCAATCCGCGCCCTCGCGCAGAGGGCGACGAACGGCCGCCAATATAATGGTGCGGAAACGGAGGGTTTCAATCCGCGCCCTCGCGCAGAGGGCGACTTTCGTGTCCCAAAGCATACATTTTACGCGGAAGAGGTTTCAATCCGCGCCCTCGCGCAGAGGGCGACACGCTTGAGCGGCCCTCACCGGGCCGACGTGCGAGGTTTCAATCCGCGCCCTCGCGCAGAGGGCGACCGAGGGCGCGGATTGAAATCGAGAGCGGCGGAGCGGTTTCAATCCGCGCCCTCGCGCAGAGGGCGACTCTCCTAGAGAACGCAAATGGAATCGCGTTCTCAAGTTTCAATCCGCGCCCTCGCGCAGAGGGCGACCTATCTTTCAAATGGATCAGCCCCTACGGCTTACGTTTCAATCCGCGCCCTCGCGCAGAGGGCGACAGCCTTGACGAAATCCGCGCCGCGGTAAGGATCGGTTTCAATCCGCGCCCTCG
This sequence comes from Thermopirellula anaerolimosa, assembly GCF_054657335.1. Taxonomy (NCBI): domain Bacteria; kingdom Pseudomonadati; phylum Planctomycetota; class Planctomycetia; order Pirellulales; family Thermoguttaceae; genus Thermopirellula; species Thermopirellula anaerolimosa. The sequence continues at coordinate 2,822,680 of NZ_BAAHYX010000006.1, read as the reverse complement.
CGCAGAGGGCGACACTCTCTCATCTGGGGCCGCGGTGGCGCGCCATCGGTTTCAATCCGCGCCCTCGCGCAGAGGGCGACTTCTCGGAGTCCATCCGAGAATTGCACAATTGAGTTTCAATCCGCGCCCTCGCGCAGAGGGCGACCCACACCGGCCCCCAGCGGGCAAACCGTCCAAGGCTGTTTCAATCCGCGCCCTCGCGCAGAGGGCGACAGCAGATTTTTCCCGCCAATTCCGCAAATTCCGGTTTCAATCCGCGCCCTCGCGCAGAGGGCGACAAAATCATCCAAATTGCCCTCGGGCGATCCGAGGTTTCAATCCGCGCCCTCGCGCAGAGGGCGACGGAATTCATCTTAGAGAACGCAAATAATATCGCGTTGTTTCAATCCGCGCCCTCGCGCAGAGGGCGACTACAAACGGTTAGCTCTGAGCCGCGGGCGGAGCGGCGTTTCAATCCGCGCCCTCGCGCAGAGGGCGACACCGCGACTCGATACATTTTCGATTCTATGTCGGGGTTTCAATCCGCGCCCTCGCGCAGAGGGCGACATTTCATCCAGAGATGCATCCTCGATCTTGCGCCCCGTTTCAATCCGCGCCCTCGCGCAGAGGGCGACACTGTCGCGCGCGCGCGTCGGCCCGGGGGCCGCTCGTTTCAATCCGCGCCCTCGCGCAGAGGGCGACAGAGTTCGCGTCGTCGGCGAGAACGCCCACAACGGGTTTCAATCCGCGCCCTCGCGCAGAGGGCGACTATCCCCCCGCCAATTCGGAATTTGCGGAATCGGGTTTCAATCCGCGCCCTCGCGCAGAGGGCGACGCCGCGGAACCATAAGGTGGAAAGGAAGGAAGATGGTTTCAATCCGCGCCCTCGCGCAGAGGGCGACCCGCGCCCTCGCGCAGAGGGCGACAAATGTTCCAGGTTTCAATCCGCGCCCTCGCGCAGAGGGCGACCCTGCTGCGGCGAATCGAGAGAATTTTGAAACGTATCAGTTTCAATCCGCGCCCTCGCGCAGAGGGCGACGCATTCTCGAAGGAGGAGTCGGAGGGAAGGCGAAAATGTTTCAATCCGCGCCCTCGCGCAGAGGGCGACGGCGGTTCGGGTCGAACCGCGGCAACCCCGGCTGGTTTCAATCCGCGCCCTCGCGCAGAGGGCGACCTCGACTATGAAATCTCGGATTGAATCCGAGAATTGGTTTCAATCCGCGCCCTCGCGCAGAGGGCGACCCGCCGCCGCACTCGATGTCGCGCGCGTCGGCCGAGTTTCAATCCGCGCCCTCGCGCAGAGGGCGACCCGAACGGCCGCCAATATAATGGTGCGGAAACGGAGGGTTTCAATCCGCGCCCTCGCGCAGAGGGCGACTTCCCTTTCCTGGTTTTATCTTCGCACTTGCGAGAGTTTCAATCCGCGCCCTCGCGCAGAGGGCGACCTACCTCTCGAGGGTTGCGGAATTGAAAGCCCGTGGTTTCAATCCGCGCCCTCGCGCAGAGGGCGACACGGTGTCCGTCCGATCGCCGGCCACAACGGATGGGTTTCAATCCGCGCCCTCGCGCAGAGGGCGACCCAGAGCCTTGGCGCTTCCAGCCGAATTGCAGCTCGTTTCAATCCGCGCCCTCGCGCAGAGGGCGACTTCCGGCGGAATTTCCGAGCCATTTCCACTACGGTTTCAATCCGCGCCCTCGCGCAGAGGGCGACTCGGCTGTGGGAGAACGGATACGAGCTTCAGATGTTTCAATCCGCGCCCTCGCGCAGAGGGCGACTGCCACTGATATCAAATCCCCAGAAAGCCTATCAGTTTCAATCCGCGCCCTCGCGCAGAGGGCGACGACCCAAGACGCAACCGGGCACGCCCGCATCAGAAGTTTCAATCCGCGCCCTCGCGCAGAGGGCGACTCCGCAATCCCGGAGCGACTCAGTGAGGGCAGCGTTTCAATCCGCGCCCTCGCGCAGAGGGCGACATGTTCACCAGCTCCGCGAGGCCCTAGAGGCCCCAGTTTCAATCCGCGCCCTCGCGCAGAGGGCGACGGCCTGCTGCTCAGCTTCAAGGTCGGCGCCTCGCGGTTTCAATCCGCGCCCTCGCGCAGAGGGCGACTAGGTCGCCGTCCCGCGACTGGGCCTGCGCCCAGGTTTCAATCCGCGCCCTCGCGCAGAGGGCGACCTGGAACTCAATCCCAGGAATTGTCGCTATCAGCGTTTCAATCCGCGCCCTCGCGCAGAGGGCGACTTTGTGCGATAACCCGGGAATTCTGTTCCTGGATGTTTCAATCCGCGCCCTCGCGCAGAGGGCGACGGCTACTTCCGCCGTTCCTCCGCTTCCTCCCGCGAGGTTTCAATCCGCGCCCTCGCGCAGAGGGCGACTCAGCGCGCGCCTCGTCCTGAGGCCGCGTCGAGGAGTTTCAATCCGCGCCCTCGCGCAGAGGGCGACTCAGCTATTCTCGTTTCAGCGCGCGCCTCGTCCTGTTTCAATCCGCGCCCTCGCGCAGAGGGCGACAGCCGGATTCGTCGCCGTGTTGTTGGCACACACATGTTTCAATCCGCGCCCTCGCGCAGAGGGCGACGCGCCGGTGAACGTTTTCTATGGTCTGAGCTTCGTGTTTCAATCCGCGCCCTCGCGCAGAGGGCGACTGGCGTGCGAGTGGTGGAGGCTCCACGTCGAGAAGGTTTCAATCCGCGCCCTCGCGCAGAGGGCGACGACGAGCAGGTCGTGGCATCGCTAGTTGAAGCGGTTTCAATCCGCGCCCTCGCGCAGAGGGCGACATTTATCGTTGATGTAGAAGCGTGGTGAAAGGCGAAGTTTCAATCCGCGCCCTCGCGCAGAGGGCGACAGCGGAACGGCGTCGCCCTTTACAGTGAGGCAATAGTTTCAATCCGCGCCCTCGCGCAGAGGGCGACCTCAAGCCCGCTTTTGGGTATACTCCAACTTGGATGTTTCAATCCGCGCCCTCGCGCAGAGGGCGACTCCGTACCCCCGGAGCAGCACGAACCTGTAGCCATGGTTTCAATCCGCGCCCTCGCGCAGAGGGCGACGCAACGGAGGCACGGGGGGGGAAGCCCCCCAACGGGGTTTCAATCCGCGCCCTCGCGCAGAGGGCGACGCCTCACGATCGAACAACTCGCGGGCCTCTCTCCGGGTTTCAATCCGCGCCCTCGCGCAGAGGGCGACTATAGCGATGAGGAGAGAAAAATGAAACGCCATAAGTTTCAATCCGCGCCCTCGCGCAGAGGGCGACGACCAGCCGAGCGCAGGCAATGGCGGATACGGTTGTTTCAATCCGCGCCCTCGCGCAGAGGGCGACGACCAGCCGAGCGCAGGCAATGGCGGATACGGTTGTTTCAATCCGCGCCCTCGCGCAGAGGGCGACTTTCATGCTGCAGGAATTGCAAGTCGAGACCATCGTTTCAATCCGCGCCCTCGCGCAGAGGGCGACTATCATTCGGGGAAGTAGTCTGCTGCGGGCCGCCCTGTTTCAATCCGCGCCCTCGCGCAGAGGGCGACAAGCGGCGGCGTGTTGGAGCTCGGTAAATCGTCCGGGTTTCAATCCGCGCCCTCGCGCAGAGGGCGACTTCGGGTTGAAAAAGGCTGATTTTTGTGGCGTCTTGGTTTCAATCCGCGCCCTCGCGCAGAGGGCGACGCGGTTTCAATTCGCGCCTCTCGCAGAGGACGACAGGTTTCAATCCGCGCCCTCGCGCAGAGGGCGACCGCGTTTTTGTGCGCGAATGTGTTGGTCACTAGTGTTTCAATCCGCGCCCTCGCGCAGAGGGCGACTAAAGGGAAGCGGGAAAGTAAGTGAGTAAGTGAGTAGTTTCAATCCGCGCCCTCGCGCAGAGGGCGACCACAGGGCGGCGGGGGCGGCGGCGGAACCAGAAGTTTCAATCCGCGCCCTCGCGCAGAGGGCGACACACCCTCTATATCCACGAGGCGCTTTCAATGATTGTTTCAATCCGCGCCCTCGCGCAGAGGGCGACAGCCCCGCCATTGGTGGAGTACCTCACGGCTCAGGTTTCAATCCGCGCCCTCGCGCAGAGGGCGACTTATTCGCGCGCGCGCGCGTCGGCCGGAATTTTGTTTCAATCCGCGCCCTCGCGCAGAGGGCGACTTTCAATCCGCGCCTCTCGCAGAGGCGCGGCGGCCTGTTTCAATCCGCGCCCTCGCGCAGAGGGCGACATCAGTAGCTGGGTATGTGCTACCATTTCCTTGGTGTTTCAATCCGCGCCCTCGCGCAGAGGGCGACTTCATGAGGTACTGTCCGTCATCCGTTATGTCGATGTTTCAATCCGCGCCCTCGCGCAGAGGGCGACTCAGGGGGGGAGCCGATATGGCCACACCCTCTAGTGTTTCAATCCGCGCCCTCGCGCAGAGGGCGACATCGGTACCATGAAACACCTGCTGGACAACGCAAAAGTTTCAATCCGCGCCCTCGCGCAGAGGGCGACCCTTCCTTGGCTCTCTAGACTGCCAAGCCCTCGAGTTTCAATCCGCGCCCTCGCGCAGAGGGCGACACCACGGCCCGCACACACCCACTGAATCGCATTTCGGTTTCAATCCGCGCCCTCGCGCAGAGGGCGACGGACTACCAGGGGCAACAGACAAGCGAGGTGATGTTTCAATCCGCGCCCTCGCGCAGAGGGCGACCCGCCCGCAGCTTTATGGCCCTGTCCGACCAAATGGTTTCAATCCGCGCCCTCGCGCAGAGGGCGACCCCATCGCCGCCGAGGCCGGATTGAGCCTCGAAGAGTTTCAATCCGCGCCCTCGCGCAGAGGGCGACAAGATGCGAGGACTGTTAACCAAGTCGATTCCATGTTTCAATCCGCGCCCTCGCGCAGAGGGCGACGCGGCTGTCTCCGCCCCGCGTCCCGGCCTCCAGCGTGTTTCAATCCGCGCCCTCGCGCAGAGGGCGACCACCCTGGCCGCCCACCAGCCTACGACTCCAAGGGTTTCAATCCGCGCCCTCGCGCAGAGGGCGACCTGTGTTGGGTCCGGCGTGGCGGATCCATATTGTTGTTTCAATCCGCGCCCTCGCGCAGAGGGCGACAGCGAAATTCAGCTGCGGGCATACGGATCAAGTGTTTCAATCCGCGCCCTCGCGCAGAGGGCGACGCGAGCACCATCGAATCGCCGCGATGTCCCACCAGTTTCAATCCGCGCCCTCGCGCAGAGGGCGACGGTGACGTTCCAGACGGCGGCGACGGTGGGGACAGTTTCAATCCGCGCCCTCGCGCAGAGGGCGACCTGCTGGGATGAAGGACCTGAGTACGAGGAATGGTTGTTTCAATCCGCGCCCTCGCGCAGAGGGCGACCGGTGCGGCGGGGGAGCGGCGGCGGAGCCAGTGGAAGTTTCAATCCGCGCCCTCGCGCAGAGGGCGACACACCTGCATCTATCGTTCCCCGGAGGGTCCAGAGTTTCAATCCGCGCCCTCGCGCAGAGGGCGACAAATACCGTGAGCAAACCATGAAATGGCTTGAGGGTTTCAATCCGCGCCCTCGCGCAGAGGGCGACGCCAAGCGTCGCCTGGTAGCGGCGATCCGTCCCAGGTTTCAATCCGCGCCCTCGCGCAGAGGGCGACCGGGAAGACACAACTGGAACCGGTAAGAGCCACAGTTTCAATCCGCGCCCTCGCGCAGAGGGCGACCCAAAGTCAAAGCTGCAATCCAGACGCTGGCTCAGGTTTCAATCCGCGCCCTCGCGCAGAGGGCGACCTTTGCGGCGGAAGATGGTTTGGCCTCGGTATGCTGTTTCAATCCGCGCCCTCGCGCAGAGGGCGACCCGCAGGAGATCGAGGCGGCACTGACGACCGCTATCGTTTCAATCCGCGCCCTCGCGCAGAGGGCGACCGAGGTTGGGGACGATCACCGATCCGGGCGCGGGATGTTTCAATCCGCGCCCTCGCGCAGAGGGCGACAGAGTCTCGCAACCGATACCAACCAGTGGCAGAGGGCGTTTCAATCCGCGCCCTCGCGCAGAGGGCGACATCCGGCCTGCGCCTCGCATTTCCTGCACTGCTCGTTTCAATCCGCGCCCTCGCGCAGAGGGCGACATCGCTACGGTCGGTGTCGCTGTGGACACGCGTTCGTTTCAATCCGCGCCCTCGCGCAGAGGGCGACAGCACCCGGCCCAGGCTTCAAGTCACGCCCGGATGTTTCAATCCGCGCCCTCGCGCAGAGGGCGACCCGGCATATGCAATCGCTGTAAGCCTGTGAAGACGTTTCAATCCGCGCCCTCGCGCAGAGGGCGACAACAGTCTGTGCCGTGCACACGCCTTCCTTCTCTGTTTCAATCCGCGCCCTCGCGCAGAGGGCGACGAAGTAACTTTCAGGTATCCAGCCAAACCCATCGTTTCAATCCGCGCCCTCGCGCAGAGGGCGACAGGTTCCTTCGTTGCTGCCAACATTGGCAACATGTTTCAATCCGCGCCCTCGCGCAGAGGGCGACATGCCGTGCGATGAGTCGGGTACGACCGGCGGCATCGTTTCAATCCGCGCCCTCGCGCAGAGGGCGACGTTTCTCCGTGCTCGCGCTCGACGGCCCTATCGTGTTTCAATCCGCGCCCTCGCGCAGAGGGCGACATCGCGGCGGCCGTGGTCGGGGCCGGTGTGGCGATGTTTCAATCCGCGCCCTCGCGCAGAGGGCGACGCGGCCTTGACCTTCGCATATTCCACGTCATCCAGGTTTCAATCCGCGCCCTCGCGCAGAGGGCGACCCGTAGGCGCGGACCGCGGCCACCGCGAAGATAGCGAAGTTTCAATCCGCGCCCTCGCGCAGAGGGCGACAGTGGTCCTACAGCACGGCGCCGACGGCGAACAAGTTTCAATCCGCGCCCTCGCGCAGAGGGCGACTACGGCTTGTGCAGCAGGAGCGGCAGCCCCGCTCGCGTTTCAATCCGCGCCCTCGCGCAGAGGGCGACTCCGTTTCTGGGACGGGCGCCGCATCCGGTCCGCCGTTTCAATCCGCGCCCTCGCGCAGAGGGCGACGGGTCTTGTCGGCGTTGGTGGAAAGGACCTTCAGGTTTCAATCCGCGCCCTCGCGCAGAGGGCGACTGCGCTGGGCGAGCGCGTCGTCAGCCGGGCTGATGTTTCAATCCGCGCCCTCGCGCAGAGGGCGACCGTCGCAGACATCGCAGTAGTAGCACGTCGAACAGTTTCAATCCGCGCCCTCGCGCAGAGGGCGACTTGATCGCGCAGGCCTCGGGGCATCCGTCGATGGTTTCAATCCGCGCCCTCGCGCAGAGGGCGACAGTCGTGACGGCGGCAATCTACGGCGTGCGTGCGTTTCAATCCGCGCCCTCGCGCAGAGGGCGACCTGCATTGCCACCGACATCGACGGCGTGCTCATCGTTTCAATCCGCGCCCTCGCGCAGAGGGCGACAACGTGCCGCCCGAAGCCGTCGTGTCATCGATTAAGTTTCAATCCGCGCCCTCGCGCAGAGGGCGACCGAAGATGCGAGAAAGGCCGCCGGAGTTTCGGATTGTTTCAATCCGCGCCCTCGCGCAGAGGGCGACAATCATCGACGAGCGGCATTGTCCTGATGCCCATGTTTCAATCCGCGCCCTCGCGCAGAGGGCGACGTTCGACGCATCGCCTGTCTTGGGTGCGTTATTGTTTCAATCCGCGCCCTCGCGCAGAGGGCGACTGAAGTCGGGGCGGTGCAGGTAACAATACTCGCATGTTTCAATCCGCGCCCTCGCGCAGAGGGCGACGAAATCCAAGCCACCTGTTGTCCCGGAGTCATCGGTTTCAATCCGCGCCCTCGCGCAGAGGGCGACTTAGCTGTCGAGCGCTTGCCACATGGTACTGATTGTTTCAATCCGCGCCCTCGCGCAGAGGGCGACAGCGGCCTACCTACCACTGGATTATGTTCGTGATAGTTTCAATCCGCGCCCTCGCGCAGAGGGCGACCTCTGTGTGCAAATACAACTATGGCAACTCCACAGTTTCAATCCGCGCCCTCGCGCAGAGGGCGACGAGCAGCCCTCCGCGTCGCAGACATCGCAGTAGGTTTCAATCCGCGCCCTCGCGCAGAGGGCGACGCAGCTTGTCAACTGTTGCCTGGGTGATGGTGCTATCGTTTCAATCCGCGCCCTCGCGCAGAGGGCGACACCCGGGGTAGGGGGTCGAAATTCTGCATATATATGTTTCAATCCGCGCCCTCGCGCAGAGGGCGACAGGTGAGGTGAACCAATACCACGTTGCATCCGCTCGTTTCAATCCGCGCCCTCGCGCAGAGGGCGACACACATCCACATCGCAGTTGCGGCATCCGAAATGTTTCAATCCGCGCCCTCGCGCAGAGGGCGACCAGACATCGCCGCTGCCGGTGCACGGCTCTGTGTCAGTTTCAATCCGCGCCCTCGCGCAGAGGGCGACCGACGTAGCTCGCGAGGCACTAACAAAAAAGGAGATGTTTCAATCCGCGCCCTCGCGCAGAGGGCGACTGGTAGCCGACAAGTTCCAACTTGTGCTGAAGAAGTTTCAATCCGCGCCCTCGCGCAGAGGGCGACAGCAGCACTCGGTATAGCTCCGGTATTCAAATAAAGTTTCAATCCGCGCCCTCGCGCAGAGGGCGACCGGAAGCGAGCGTTGCCGATCGCCAAGTGGATTGTTTCAATCCGCGCCCTCGCGCAGAGGGCGACCGAGGCGCAGGCCGGATGTGCGGCGGGCTGCTATCAGTTTCAATCCGCGCCCTCGCGCAGAGGGCGACTGGAGTGCCTCGTCGTGGTCGGCTGGCTGGCGAAGTTTCAATCCGCGCCCTCGCGCAGAGGGCGACTCAGCGTTTGCGTGGGTAATGCCTCAGATTGTGATGTTTCAATCCGCGCCCTCGCGCAGAGGGCGACCAATTCTGGCAATGGGACCCGTTTTTGCGCAGAATGTTTCAATCCGCGCCCTCGCGCAGAGGGCGACAGTAGCATGTCGAACAGATATCGCCGCTTCCGGTGCGTTTCAATCCGCGCCCTCGCGCAGAGGGCGACTCACTCACGATCCAATATGTCGCGTGGGACACGACGGTTTCAATCCGCGCCCTCGCGCAGAGGGCGACGCGACGTCGACGCGATCTTGTCGGCCTGCGTGGGGTTTCAATCCGCGCCCTCGCGCAGAGGGCGACTCCAATCCGGGATTTCGTACCGCACTAGCATCGTGTTTCAATCCGCGCCCTCGCGCAGAGGGCGACGTTCCGAACGGAACCCGAAGCCGTGGCAATCGGAGTTTCAATCCGCGCCCTCGCGCAGAGGGCGACACTGGTCGCCGCTGGCGAGACCCGAACGGCAACACTGTTTCAATCCGCGCCCTCGCGCAGAGGGCGACGCGGTGTACGTCGAGAAGGTCTATGAGTTGGCGGTTTCAATCCGCGCCCTCGCGCAGAGGGCGACCTTCACCTTCGCCCACTTGAGCGACCCGCCCGTTTCAATCCGCGCCCTCGCGCAGAGGGCGACCCGGCATCGCTTGCGGCTGCGCTTCTGCTTCTCGATAGTTTCAATCCGCGCCCTCGCGCAGAGGGCGACCGAAGTTGATCTCCCAGTCCTCTTGGCTGCGCGCCGTTTCAATCCGCGCCCTCGCGCAGAGGGCGACCCGAAGTTTCGCGGCGTCGGATCCTCGTCTTTGGTTTCAATCCGCGCCCTCGCGCAGAGGGCGACCGTCTTCCTCTGCTCGGTCCCCGGCGAGGGCTGAGTTTCAATCCGCGCCCTCGCGCAGAGGGCGACTCGCCTGGCGAACAGCTTCAAGCCACGGGGTACAGTTTCAATCCGCGCCCTCGCGCAGAGGGCGACTTTGAATTTGGAATCGAATGAAATGCCATGGGGTTGTTTCAATCCGCGCCCTCGCGCAGAGGGCGACAGAAATGGATTTGGCGAGGAACGGCCGCCGAGGGTTTCAATCCGCGCCCTCGCGCAGAGGGCGACCAGAGTACAAGCATCCGCATCCGTGGGTGCTTCGGGTTTCAATCCGCGCCCTCGCGCAGAGGGCGACGGTATACATTCAAGCGTGCCGGGAAGTGGTCAAGGTTTCAATCCGCGCCCTCGCGCAGAGGGCGACCATCGCCGGACGAATCGAGCGCGAATGCGGCGTGTTTCAATCCGCGCCCTCGCGCAGAGGGCGACGGCGATTGGGCCGCAGAAATCGCCCGCCTGAGTTGTTTCAATCCGCGCCCTCGCGCAGAGGGCGACGTGGCGTCCAAATTTGTGAGTGGGGCTGCCCCAATGTTTCAATCCGCGCCCTCGCGCAGAGGGCGACAAATTGCCGTTTCGAGGTAGGTTGGTTTGTGTTAGTTTCAATCCGCGCCCTCGCGCAGAGGGCGACTGTTGCCGTATGCGTCTCGCCATCGCCGACCAATGTTTCAATCCGCGCCCTCGCGCAGAGGGCGACGCTCGACATTACTCGCCTCGTCGATCCGGGCTTGAGTTTCAATCCGCGCCCTCGCGCAGAGGGCGACGCCGGGCACTCGTGGAACATATAGCAGCCATCGAGTTTCAATCCGCGCCCTCGCGCAGAGGGCGACGGGCCGTTCCCGGCGGCTGCGACGGCCTTGCCGAGGTTTCAATCCGCGCCCTCGCGCAGAGGGCGACGTCACGCCGTCGCAGAACCTCAGTGCGTTCCAGAAGTTTCAATCCGCGCCCTCGCGCAGAGGGCGACGATTGCTGATGCTCCGCTCATCGTGGAGGTCATCGAGTTTCAATCCGCGCCCTCGCGCAGAGGGCGACCGACGCTGGGAGTGTGCAGCAGCATTCGCTGAGTGTTTCAATCCGCGCCCTCGCGCAGAGGGCGACCGTGGTCCTACTCGACGGCTCCAACGGCCAATAAGTTTCAATCCGCGCCCTCGCGCAGAGGGCGACGATATTTCTCGGCTTGTGAATCCGGGTCTGAAAGTTTCAATCCGCGCCCTCGCGCAGAGGGCGACCCGGTAGCGGTCTCGCGACTCATACGCATCCAGTTGGAGTTTCAATCCGCGCCCTCGCGCAGAGGGCGACATCTCGGCACAAAACTACTTGTCTATCTCCTGTAGTTTCAATCCGCGCCCTCGCGCAGAGGGCGACTCCGCAAACTTTAAGATTATTCAGGCTTACACCTGTTTCAATCCGCGCCCTCGCGCAGAGGGCGACGGCGACAAGACCGGGTTCTCTCTGACATCGGCTTATGTTTCAATCCGCGCCCTCGCGCAGAGGGCGACTGAAGTCTATCGTCGTCATTGGTCGTCGTTGGAGTTTCAATCCGCGCCCTCGCGCAGAGGGCGACCGGCAAGGACCATCGCTGCATGGTCGCCCCCGGCGGTTTCAATCCGCGCCCTCGCGCAGAGGGCGACCCGCGATCGCCGACGATATCCGTGAGTCTGAGAGTTTCAATCCGCGCCCTCGCGCAGAGGGCGACGCGACGGTAGAAGCATGATCCCTCCGGAAGCAGGGTTTCAATCCGCGCCCTCGCGCAGAGGGCGACTCCGCGATCGCCGACGATATCCGTGAGTCTGAGAGTTTCAATCCGCGCCCTCGCGCAGAGGGCGACGGGCGACGGCGGCGTGATTACGATCGACCGCCACGGTTTCAATCCGCGCCCTCGCGCAGAGGGCGACACCATCGGCTCGCCGCCGAAGAAGTTCACCTTCTTGTTTCAATCCGCGCCCTCGCGCAGAGGGCGACACCCAAGCCCTCGAAACGGCCCACGCCGCTTTTCTGGTTTCAATCCGCGCCCTCGCGCAGAGGGCGACTCGCGGCATCCAATCTGGAGAACCAATAGTTGTAGGTTTCAATCCGCGCCCTCGCGCAGAGGGCGACTCAACGTCACACGTCGAGCAGCCCTCCGCGTCGCGTTTCAATCCGCGCCCTCGCGCAGAGGGCGACGCATGGTCGCCCCCGGCGGACACGAACACGCACAGGTTTCAATCCGCGCCCTCGCGCAGAGGGCGACCCAATCAGATTTTGGTTTCGCACAAATCCTAGGTGAGTTTCAATCCGCGCCCTCGCGCAGAGGGCGACAACAATCTGGCAATTTCGGATGCGGCCTCAAGCTGTTTCAATCCGCGCCCTCGCGCAGAGGGCGACTCGATTATCCATCATGCATTGCGAAAGTGCCAGTAGTTTCAATCCGCGCCCTCGCGCAGAGGGCGACTCCAGGGCGTGCATCCGTAGGCTCCGGTGGCGTGTTTCAATCCGCGCCCTCGCGCAGAGGGCGACGGCTTGCGGTGGCGGCCCCTATGGTGGCTGCGGCAGTTTCAATCCGCGCCCTCGCGCAGAGGGCGACGGTGTTCAACGTGAACGGCCCGGTTGTATGCTGTTTCAATCCGCGCCCTCGCGCAGAGGGCGACGTGGTTTGTTGCCTGCCAGCATCATTGCCACAGCTGTTTCAATCCGCGCCCTCGCGCAGAGGGCGACTCGCAATGCATGATGGATAATCGAGCTGCCACTGCGTTTCAATCCGCGCCCTCGCGCAGAGGGCGACCATGGATTCTCCACTACCATGCCGCAATATCGGCTGCGTTTCAATCCGCGCCCTCGCGCAGAGGGCGACATGCCGCGGACTATCATCTCATCGCATTCCACTATCGTTTCAATCCGCGCCCTCGCGCAGAGGGCGACGCGAATTGAGCGTCGAAAAGCGTACACAGCCGCACATGTTTCAATCCGCGCCCTCGCGCAGAGGGCGACCCCTTTCTCCTAACTATATATTAGGGCGACACTTCCACGCAAGATTTCGCGAACCCCCCAAAAAATTCCGTCCGTAACGACTCATGAATTCGAGATTAAGTCGCAAATCGTGTGAAATTAAGCATTTACGGAAAACGCGAACCCCCCGGGTTTTTGCCACCGATCGGGGTTCGCGAATGTCGTACTGCATACCCTTTGGGGGGGCGGCTCCTAACGGGGCGCGCATCGAGAAGCCGGTTCTCAAACCAGAAGCAGGCCGTCCGGATCGATACTCGGCTTCGCGCCGATGTGCTCAACGCGATGTTTCCAATTGGCACCGAGGAAATAAAAGCGGAGGCTGTCTTGCTCGGGATCGATCATCGTCTCAAGATCGCGGCGAAGCGTGACCCATTGCTCGGGCGTCACCGAGCACTCGAACACGGAGTTTTGCACGCGTTGGCCGAAGTCCAGGCATTTTTTCGCCACGCGACCGAGGCGGCGCACGCCCGCTCTATCTTTGGTGGAGACATCGTAGGTGACAAGGACCATCATGGCGTGACTCCGGTACAAGGTTCAACGCAGGACGCACGGGGGATAGGCGTCGATATCGCCGCGAATGAATCGGGCCAGCAGTCGGGCTTGGATGTGGGGGACCAACCCCAGCGTCATCTTTTCGCCTAGAAAAGGGTGCGTTACGACCTCGCTCTTGCGTTCCTGAAAGACTTGCAGGACGGTGCGGCGGGCATTCTCGGAGAGGAGCACGGCACCCGACGGTTGCCATTGAAAGTCTTTGGCCCGTACTTGTCGGCGGTTGATAAGGTTGAGAACGACGCGGTCGGCGATGATGGGCCGGAGTTCCTCCATCAGATCGAGGGCGAGTCCGGGGCGCCCCGGCCGGTCGCGATGGAGAAAACCGACCTGGGAGTCCAAACCGGCGGCTTCGCAGGCGGAGCGGACGTCGTTGAGCAGGAGGGCGTACGTGAACGAGAGGAGGGCGTTGACGGGATCGCGGGGAGGCCGGCGAGAACGGCCCGTAAAAGCGAAGCGACTGTCGGTGGATTGAATGAGATGGGAGAAGACGGCGAAGTAGTCGGCTCCGGCGGCGCCCTCGATGCCGCGGACGGTGTCGAGGGGAAGGGCTGGGAGAAGGGATTCCAAGGCACCTTGAAGGCGGTTGGCAGCGGCATTCAATGCCGCTGCGGCATCGGCATCGTGATGTTCGCGGGCGGCACGGCGCAGGTTGAGGCGGCAGTTGGCCAGTTTGCCGAGTACGCAGGAACGGGCGACTTCGGCGGATCGCTCGGCGTCGTCGGCCCAGCGGTATTGCTGGCGACGCAAGATGACGTTACCCGGGGTAAAGCCGCGGGTAACGGCGAGGAGTCGGCCGTATTGGGAAAGGAAGGCTACCGAGATGCCGTTCGCGGCCAGAGCGCCTAAGAGGGGCGGCGAAACGGCGACACGTCCGAAGCAGACCAATCCGCCGAGATTGATGAAGGGGCAACGAAGGCGAGTCTTGCGCTCGATGAGGACGGCCACGGCTTCGCCGTCCTTTTTGAGGTAGGCGCCCTGCGTGGTGACGAACAAGGTGTTCAAGTGCTGTTTCATGAGGACTTATCCTTCGGATGCTGTTCCGCTTTCGCGGCTGCGTCGTCGGTGAGTCGGCGGAGATAAGCGGCGGCGTTGCGACCGACGCTGAGTTCCGGCAGACAAAGATTGCGAAGAGAGCAACCGCGACATTTGCGGCCGAGTTGGGGCGGCGGTACCGCGGCGGCCCGGATCAGTTCGTGCATGCTTTGGGCGGCGGACTCGACCGTTTGGCGGAGGTCGGCGGTGAACTCGACCTCGACGCGACGGTGGGAGAGGGCGAAAAACAGGCATCCGCGTTGCAGGCTCAGGCCCAGCGTCTCCTCCAAACAAACGGCCTGGGCGCAGAGTTGAACTTCGTATTCGAGTTTGCGCCGCGCCGTGAGCTTGCCGCGTTTGTATTCCACAATGGTGACGTCGCTGACCGGGTCTTCCGCGGGAAACTCGACGACGTCGGCCACGCCGAAGAGTCCCAGTCGGGCGGAACTGAGGTAGAGACCGCGAACGACGCAACGGTTTTCGGCCTTCGTCTTGGAGGGCTGATGAGCACGCTCGTGGACGTGTCGTCCCTGAACGGTGAAGACGTTATCGGCCCACTGGCGCTCGACGAAGATCAGGCCGGCGCGTCGCGGACAGTATGTGTATTGCGACAGGGCGGAAATGGGAATCAGTTCCTCTTCGGAATACATGGCGAGAACACCGGCGGTTAACACCGGCGGCTCCGAGTTTGCAGAGTCTGAACACACCGCCGGCTAACGGCGGCGGCTCTGATTTGGGCTATCTATTGCCAGGGCACAACCGGCGGCTCCGGAATCGCATGATGGGAAGGCACCGCCGGCTTAGACCGGCGGTGCGGGAACGCTTGGGGATTGACGATCGCCCGCGCGGGCGGACGGTGAACGCGGGATCAGGTAAGCCGATCCCTATCCTCGGGCAGGCGGAGAAGCTCCGTGCCCGGCGGAATCTTATCCTCATGGACGGTGACCACATAATCGTCGAAGGATCGCGGAGTCTGCACGCCGTCCTTGCGGGAAACCTTGATGATTTCCTCGAACAAAAGGTAGGCGGGGGCACAGCCGAGTTTGGCCTGGGCGGCCCGTTGCTCGGAATTCGAATCCGTGCCCACATGCTTGAGGACGAAGACCGGGCGGCGAACCGACATCTGCCCTTTGCTGGCGGAGCGGTCGTGGTCGTACATGTTGAGCAAGGCGTCGAAGAAGAGCTTGAGGTCGTCGGCGGTGAAGCCGGTTTGCTCGGCCAAATGGGCGGAAATGAAGCCCTTGCCAAGGTACAGGCCGTAGGCGATCAGCGACTTGCGGCCCATGGTGCGGAGCGTGTCCTCCTTTTGCTCGGCCTCCCATTGTTCGTAGTCCTGCCAGGACTTGGCATCTTTAACGTTTTCGGCCACGGCCATACGGGTGATGGAAACGTCGAGCGGCAGAACGGGATCCACGGACCTGGCGAAGGTCACCTGGACCGGTCCGCGGACCTGGCCCGCGTTGGGACCGATGGACATCACGGCACCGAACGTGCGGACGTCATAGAAGTTCTCGCACATCCAGCGGCGGGCATTGTTGACGGCGTCCTTATTTCCGCTCTTGCCGGTCGGCAGTTGGCCGTTGGCCTCTTGATGGGCGCGCGTGATGTGCTTGTTGAGGTTGCAAGCGTGCTCCACGAAGATGGCATGAGGCATGACGTTGCCTTTGGCGAGTTGGACGTAATTGCGGATGCGCCGCTTGACGGCGACGTCCGAGACCAGGCCGTGCATGTCCTCGGGATCGATCCGCGGAGCGTTGCCGGCGTCGGGATCGCCGTTAGGATTGCCGTTCTCGCAATCGAAGAGGTACAGGAATTCGTAACGGTTTTGGATGGTCTGAGACATGATGGTAACTCCGAGATCTTGAAACCAAGGGTTCGTTAACGTTCCGGTTTGGACAGTCGTTCACGGTTGAAACCGAGCGTGGAGCTCACTCCGCGGCGGCAGGGGTAGGCTCCTCGTTTTCCGCGGCCTTGGCGCGGGTCGCCAGTTGGTGGTAGTACCCCATCGCAAACAGCGTCTGCTCCTCGAGCGTGAGGGCGCGGGGCGGAGCGGTTTGCAGACGCGACCACAGTTCGGCGAGTTGGCCTTCGAACCAGCGGCGCAGCCCTTCCTGCTCGATTTTGGGCAGGTGGGCGATTTGGGCGGTGCGGACCAGGCGTCCCAGGACCAAAGCGGGAGTGGCGCTTGCCGCAGCATAGTAACGCTGCACGACGCCGGCACCTACGTCGGGATTGGCCGTCCTTTGGATGCCGGCCAGAAGGGCCATGATCCGGCCGCTCACGTAAGCGGGGTGGTTTTCCACGGGATTCAGTTCGGGATTCATCTTGGGCAACCTTTCATTACGGTTCACAAAGGCCTTCAGTAACGCCATGCGGGCGACTCGCGGGGATTCGCCCTGAAGGAAGTCGATACGGACGCGATGGAGAGTTTGCGCCATCACGCTGTGAGGAATGGGCAGGCCGTGGACGGCGCTCCGCCACAGCGTCGCCGTTAAGGGAGCCGAGGCGTCCTTGAGTTCTCGGACCGGCGCGGCCAAGACTTGCGTGAATCGAAAACGATCTTGGATCCGGCCTTCGCGGTCGATGACGGCAAGATCCGTCAGCCAGCGATCGACGTTTTGAGCGAACTCCTCGAAGCTCCCCTCCGTGAA
This sequence comes from Thermopirellula anaerolimosa, assembly GCF_054657335.1. NCBI lineage: Bacteria > Pseudomonadati > Planctomycetota > Planctomycetia > Pirellulales > Thermoguttaceae > Thermopirellula > Thermopirellula anaerolimosa. The sequence continues at coordinate 2,805,807 of NZ_BAAHYX010000006.1, read as the reverse complement.
GTCGCGGATGACGACCCGCCCGCTGTTCGCCGAGAGCGTGAGGGCGTAATAGCGACAGTCCTTGAGGTCGGGCCGCTCGCCGGAACGTATGGCATTCAAAGCCTTACGGGCGAACGACTCCGCTTGATTGCGTCGCGAAGGATCGTCCGAGGCTTCGTCATCTTCGTCGTCGGCGGCGGGTCCGAAGGCGCTCAGGCCGAAGTCGTTTTGCGGGTCGAGCTCCGGCGGGATGCGCTTGCTGTACCAGAAGCCGACCTTGACGGTCGTCAAGCGGTGGCAGCGATGCGCGATGATATGGTTGAGCGCGGTGAGATAGATTTTGGCGCTATCCTCGCTCATGGCGGCGTTTTCGGCCTGCTCCAAGCCGAACGAGGTGTAAGCGTCCTTGTCGAACCCGATCAGAGAGTCGCCGGTGGCCAAACCGCCGACGTCGCTGAGTTTTTCGATCTTATTGTGCGTGGGGAGCGGTTCTACCGGATTCGCGGTGAGCAAGTCGAGCATCAGCTTCGACGCCGGCTTTTTGCCGCCCCGCTTTTCCGATTTCGGCTCGTCGCGGTTGCGGCCGATGGATTCCAGGAATTGTTGCCACCACGGGTGCCAACTCGATTCCTCCACGAAGATGCGCATCCCGCCCGTTGGTAGAGCTAAGGCGAACGTGGCCGAATCGGTGGGCTTGGCCTTCTGGGTACGCAAGGCCTCGTGGACGGCGTCCAGGACTTCCGGGGATCGCAGAGCGCGGGCAATGACGCCCAACTCGAGAACTTCCCCGGCGGCTTGCTCTAAGAGACCCACGAAGAAATCGTTCTTGCGAACGGACTTGGCGTCGGGCGGGTTTTCCTTGGTAAACAGGACGATCGTGGAAAGGGCCTCGACCAGGAAGTTCGCGCGGCCGCCGCCTTGCAGCCAACTTTGGGCCACCTCGGGGCAAGCCGCAAACTCGCGGCCCTTGGACTTCTTTTCTCCGCCCGCCAAATCTACGACCGACGTGAATCGGCCCTGTTCGTCCAAGACGATCAGCCAGCGGACGAACTTGGGTTTCAGCCCGGGAGCGACGCTGAGATTCTCGCGCCGGGCATACTCCGCCAGGTAATGCAACATGGTGGAAAGCTCCTCTAGGCGTTTTGGCTCACGGGTTTACGGACGTCGGCGCTATCGAAGGGCGGGACCTCCAAGACGCCGCGTTCGATCTTGGCACGGAAGAGCGTGATGAACGGCGGCGCCGAGCGGTCGTTGATCCGGTTCAGGTCGAAGACGTCGTACACCATCCAGCCCAAGTCTTCCGTATGCTCGCAGAGCGGCGTCCGCTCCTCGCCCTCCTGGACCAATCTGAAGAAGGCCACGAATTCGCGGCAACCAAAAGCCGGCTGATAGAAACATTTGCCGCAGGATGCGCGGCGAACGAACTGGGCGTCGTACGCGGCCTGCTGACTCTCGTTGCCCGGCCTGGGAACGATGTGGGCGGTGATGCGATATCGGGGATTTCGCACCGCCATCGTCTGCCTTTGGGTGCGGCCTCTGCCGGTGTTTCCGGTCACGTCGGGGTCGCCGTCCGCCAGGATCGGTTCCGGTTCCGCCGTGCCTCGCATCCACTTCTTCACTGCGGCTTCGCTGATCTTCTCTTTCGTCTCGTTCCGCCGCAGGCCGATGTAGGCGATCTCGGAAAGGATTTCGATCCGATCGACCTGCCAGCGGAATTGAGGCTTGAAATAAATCGCCTCGAATATCCCTCGCGCGGCGCTCGGCGTGGGACAGGGGTAGGAGTATCGCTCGACTTTCATTTCGGGGCGAGTAAAGCACGCGAAATCGCCCCAAACTTCCAAGGTGTGACGTCGTGCCGCCGCCATGAATGGCACCTCCTTTGTAATGATTCAAAGAACCCAATCGCTCGCATTATCCGGTGCGACGAGCCCCAGCAGGTCGTCGTAAGGCAAGCCCGGCAAGGCCACGAACCAAGTGCTTTCCTCCAACTCGGCGTGTTTCCGGCGGAAAAAGGCGATCGGCTGCAGGTGGTTGGCAAGTCCGGAGCCTCGCGTGGGACGGAACATGGAAACGGCGTAGCGCGACGCACGGCGAATCCAATCGCGGACCCAATCCCCTTTGCCGCCGGGCGGATTCTTTAGTTCCGCCGTCAGCTCGTCCCGTTCCTCGGGGTTGTACGACGTAAGCACGTTGATCGTAATATCGGGGATTAAACGGTAGTGATGTTCCACCTCGTCGAATCGGCCCGCCTCGATCGCCTGCAAAAGCTCCCGCTCATCGTCGGGATAAATCTTGGAATCGTCGCGCCCAATGGTTTTGTACAGCGTCGCGAAATATGTACTCATTGTTTTGGGATCGTAGAGTATGCGGCTGTCTTCCGTGTTTTGGGAAATGTTGAGCTGTTTTAATAAGGTTTGAGTAATAGCGACGGGATACTTATAGTCGGGGGGATATTCGCTTCGCTCATCGGCGACGCGGAAGACGACGACCCGCCCCGATTCGCGGGCACCCTGGCGATTGCAACGTCCCGCCGCTTGCACGAGCGACTCCAAGGGGGCAATCGCCCTATAGACCGTGGGAAAATCCAGGTCCACGCCGGCCTCGACGCACTGTGTGGCGACCAGGCGAATCGGGACGTTCTCCCGGAGACGCCGACGGACCTCGTCCAAGACGCGGAGGCGATGGACGGGGCACATATTCGTGGAAAGATGCAGGACGCCTGCGGTGCCGCTCGCTTGCAGCAGCCGCGCCAAATCGGCCGCGTGGCGCCGCAGATTGACGATGCACATCACCCGGTCGTGTCCTTGCAATTCGGCGGCCAGGTCTTGCAGCGAGATGGGCGTCTCGTGGCGCCAAACGGTTTGCACGCGGCCCGCCGCCGCCGCGAAAAGCCTCTCGGGATGCCGGACGATTTCGCGCGGTTGCCAACCGCCCGGGGCGTACATCGCCACGCGACTTTCGAGCGTTTCGAACGCCGGTTGCGTTGCCGTGGCGAAGACGAGACTGGAACCGTACGGCCCGTCGGGCTGCGCCAGTCGCGACAAGGCCGACAACGTAGCAACGGCCAGTTTGGGCGGCAGCGTTTGGACCTCGTCGAAGAGGATCACGCTCTTGGCCAGGCGGTGCAATTTGCGGCAACGAGACGGCCGAGCCGAAAAGAGCGATTCGAAGAATTGCACGGTCGTCGTCAAGATGATCGGGGCGTCCCAATTGGGGGTTAGGCTCCGCGATGTGCTCTCCGGTTCCTCGGCGTCCTCGCTATCCGGATCGCCGTGATCGCCGGATATTCTGGCCGCGTCGTCGCGCCCCTGCTCCGCCAGGCTGTGATGTTCCTGGATGATTCCGGGGTCGAATCCCCGCGCCTCACTGAAGATATTGCGATACTCTTGAACCGTCTGATCGATGATGTTGAGGTAGGGAAGGACCACGACGATCCGCCGCAGGCCGTGACGTTGCGCATGATGCAAGGCGAAGGCCAGCATGGCGAGCGTCTTTCCGGAACCGGTGGGGGCGGAGAGCGTGAACAAACCGGTCGGCGACGCGGCGGCGGCGATACAGTCGTTCAACAGCGATTCGCGTAATTCCCGCATGGGCGAATCGATGTTGTCGGAATGGTTTCGCACGGACTCCAGGTGGTCCTCAAAGGCCTGAATCGCCCGGGCGAGGTCCAGCGGCGGGCGTTCCGGCGTAAGACGATAGGGCGTTTGGGCGTCGCCCGCGAAATGGGCCTCCGTCGCCAGATAGTCGGCGTCCACCAGGGACGAAAACAGCATCCGCGCGTCCAGCATGTCCGCAATCATTTTGCCGCTGCGGACCAGCCCTTCGACTTCGGCCGGTAACGCGATGCCCTCCTTGTCCAAGAGCGTTTTGAGCCGCCCAAGATCGTCGGTCGAAAACTTCCGGGGTGTTTCCTTGAACAATCGGATCCGGTCCTCGCAATATTGCTTGGCGGACAGGGGCAAATACTCCATGCCTCCGTGATGGCCTTCGATGGCCGCGGCGGGAAAGAGACCGCCCTTTCCATACCGGTAGGCCGCGATGATCGCTCCGGGCGCGGCGTGGTCGCCCCCGCGGGACTCTCGGCCCCGAATGTAACTCTGGAACCGATCGCCGTACTTGCCGGCATCGTGCAGCAGGCCCGCGGCGTAGGCTTGATGACCGCACGAAAACGGTTCCGCGAAGCGTTGCGCCAGTTCCGCCACTCGAAGGAGATGATCCCGCAACAGTTCGGGAATGCCTTGGCCGCGGTCGTTGGCGCTGTGAGCCAGATATTCGCCGGAGGGATCGGTAGGCATGAGAGTTCTCGCATCGACTTTCGCGTAACGAAGTGGATTCCTTCCCAAAGTACGTTGAACCGACCGGAATCATAACTTTTTTCGCCGCCGAGCACTGCCGGCGCCGTCGGTTTTCGCGCAAGGCCATTCTTGCAGCATAAATGCGGGCTTGGACAGGTTGAGTCCAACCCCGCGCTTTTTTCGCGGACGCGTGAGGCGAGCGGACGCCGGCCATCTGCGACAGCGCGAGTCGTTCTCGCGGGCGGAGCGAAGGAACCGCCCGGGGAAGGCAATTCTCTCCTTCTGCGGTTCGTCGCCCGATTCGTCAGCTCCTGGAACCCCCGGAAAGGGACGTTTCTATTCGTGAGAATCATCCATTCGTGAGAATCAGGGGGCATTTCCATGCGCAAGAATCCGGGAACATGTCAATTCAAGGCTGACAACGAGAGCGTGCCCGGGCTTACCGAGGGGGCGAGAAAGCGGTAAGCTCACGAAAGGGAGGCGTTTCGTCCGGCGGGGCGACGCCTTGCGTGGCAGGCGCGTCGCGCGTCGCCGGGGTCGCGTCTCCGGCACTTTTCGCGGGATCGCAAAGGGAAGCACGCGATGACCCAACCTCCTCCCAATTACTGGTTGAGGCGTAACGGCGCGCGGGGGCCGATCCTTCGACGGGCCGACTATCCGCCCGGGACCAATCTGTGCCTGCACTGTCCCGCCAAGTGTTGTCATTACATCGCCCTGCACATCGATACGCCGACCACCTGGGATGACTTCGACACCGTCCGCTGGTTCTTGCTGCACGAGCACACGGCGGTCTTCGTGGACGGCGATACGTGGTACCTGATGATTTACACGACCTGCCGGGAGTTGCGTGCGGACGGTCTTTGCGGGATCTATCCCACGCGGCCCAAGATCTGTCGCGACTACTCGACGGATCAGTGCGAGTTCGAGGAGAATTCGGTGTACGACCAATTGTTCGAAGTCCCGCAACAAGTGGAGGAGTACGCCGAGGCGTTGCTCGGCCCTCGCCCTCGGGAAGCGTCCCGGGACGCATCGGGGTCGCTGCCCATCCTCCCGCCGCCCCTGCCGCCGGACGGGAACGGTGCGGGGTCGAACGGTCGCCGTAAGCGTTCCCGATCCGCCGTGCCCGGCGCCTGACGCATCCCTCTCCCTGCTTCTTCGCGGAACCGTACCGTCATGACGTCGATCATCACGCCCCGCACCCTGAAAGGCTTTCGCGACTATCCGCCGCACATCATGATTCCGCGCGAGCGGATCATGGAGACGGCCCGGCGCGTCTATCGCTCGTACGGCTATGCGCCGATCGACACGCCGGCCCTGGAATACTTGGAAATCCTGTCGGGCAAGGGGGGCGAAGAATCGGACAAACAGCTTTATCAGTTCGAGGACCACGGCGGTCGCCGGGTGGCCCTCCGCTTCGACCTGACCGTGCCTTTGGCGCGATTCATCGCCCAGCATTTCAACGAACTGGGCACGCCTTTCAAGCGGTATCACCTGGCGACGGTATGGCGGGGCGAGAACACGCAGCGAGGCCGCTATCGCGAGTTCATGCAGTGCGATTTCGACACGGTGGGCACCCGCTGCGTGCAGGCCGACATCGAAACGGCGCTGGTGATTCACGATTTGCTGCGGGCGATCGGCTTCGAGGATTTTCGCATCCACATCAACAATCGCAAGGTCCTCAACGGTCTGTTGGATGTGTTGGGACTGCGGGATCGGGCGGTGCCGATCCTGCGGGCGCTGGATAAGTCGGCCAAGATCGGCCTCGACGCGGTCGCCCAAGAGATGCGGAGCGCGGCGGGTCTGACGGAGGCGGAGGCCCGGCGCGTCCTGGAACTGACCTCCCTTCGCGGCGAGAACGACGAGGTGTTGCGCGGCCTGGAGGCGTTGGTCCGCGGAAGCCCCTTGGGTGAGGAAGGCGTGGCGGAACTCCGCGACCTCTTGGAGGCCGCCGGCGCCGCCGCCCGACCGAGTTGCTTCCGCATCGACGTGTCCATCGCCCGCGGGCTGGATTACTACACGGGTACGATCTACGAGACCTTTTTGGATGCCCTGCCGGGCATCGGGAGCGTGTGCTCGGGCGGGAGATACGACAACTTGGCGGCCCTGTTCACGCGGCAGGAGTTGCCCGGCGTGGGGGCATCGCTGGGATTGGATCGCTTGCTGGCGGCCATGGAGGAGTTGGGCATGATCGAGGGCGTGCAAACGCCCGCCCCCGTCTTTCTCCCCTTCTTTGAAAGCACGCGGCGGAACGACTACCTGCGGTTGGCGGCGCGGCTTCGCGCGGCCGGTTTGGGCGTGGAGTTCTACCCCGAAGCGAAGAAGTTGGCCCAGCAACTCAAGTACGCGGACCGGCGCGGGCACCGCGCGGCCCTGGTCTTGGGCGAAGACGAATTCCAAAGCGGTCGCTGCAAGATCAAGGACTTGAAGACGGGCAAGCAGGTCGAAGTCCCTCTGCAAGACGACGCCGCGGAATTGATCGCGGAGTTGCGGCGGATGCTCGATTGATCGTCGGCCCGGCGACGGATATGCTGGGGCGTATCGGGGGTCATGGCGAACGGGTCGCCGTCGTGCGGCCGAAGCGGGGATTTGGTCGTGGCCGATCGCGGAAATCACTACGAAGCGGCCTTCGAGGCCTACCTGCGGGCGGAGGGGGTGCCCTACGTGGCCGTGGACGAGGCCCGCCGCGCCGTGATGGCCGACGGTCGATCCCTGAAGAGCCTCGACTTCATCGTGGCCTCGGCCCGAGGTTTCGCCTGGCTGGTGGACATCAAGGGAAGGCGATTCCCCTCCGGCGACGAGCATCATCAGTATTGGAAGAATTGGTCCACGCGGGACGACCTGGAAAGCCTGGCGGAATGGGAGCGGCTTTTCGGCGAGGGTTTTCGCGGGCTGTTCGTGTTCGCCTTTGAGCGGGTGGGAGCCCGCCTGCCGGTCGCCCCGGAGGATCTCTTCACGTTCCGCGATCGGCAGTACGGGTTCTTGGCCGTGGAATTGGGCGCCTACCGCGCCGCCGCGCGGCTGATCTCACCCCGCTGGGACACCTTGGCCGTCTCCGCGGCCGAGTTTCGCCGTTTGGCTCGACCGATCCGCGCCGCGCTCAGTCCGCCCGAAACGGCGAGCGTCGCGTGACCCTCGCCGCCGATCCGAACCGCGCGGCAGGAGACCGCCGCGCGGCGGTCTCAGTTTCCAGCGATTCCTCGCCGCGCCCGCCGTTAGAACAATCGTCGCTGCGTGGACCGGCCTAAAGGCCGGGCATCCCACCCCAACTCTTGCAGGCGGTTGACGAACTCGTCGGATCCGTGCGTGCAGTACACCACGCGGGGGGCTACGCGCTCCACCATTTCCAGCAGTTCGTCGTAGTCGGCATGGTCGGAAAGCGGCAGGGCGTGATCGACGCCGAGGCGATACTTGGCGGCGGGATCGACGGCCCAGCCCGTCACGGCCACCCGGACCTGCCGAAGCCCGCGCATCTCCAGTCGCTTGCGCGGCGGCACCACCACCGCCTCTCCCGGTTCCACCGTGCCGTCCCACCGGCGATAGCGGCCCAAGTTGACGCCGAACGATTCGTAGATTCGGCTGACGGCCCAGACGTGCGGATGCTGCACGACCGGAAACCCCATGTCGTTCAGCCGCCGCGTGATCTCCTGCCCTTTGCCGAGCGAATAGGCCTCGATTACGGGGACGGCACCGCCGTCGAGGATGCGTCGCACCAGATCGCGGAGCCTCGACAAGACCTCGTCCTGCGGCGGCATGCGGTAATCCGGCGTGCCGAAGGTGCTTTCCATGATCAAAATGTCGGCTCGGGTCGGTTGCGCCGCGGCGGCGGTGGCGGAGGGGCTGAGCTTGAAATCGCCGGTGTACAGGAGCGATTGCCCGTCGGCTTGGACGTGGAGCATGGCGGCGCCCAGGCAGTGCCCGGCGGGCAGGGCGGTCAGCGTGACGCCCGCCCACGAGATGGGTTCGCCCGGCTGCATGATGCGGACCGTTCGTTTTCCCAGGCGATGCTCCATCAGGGCCGCCGTGGGGGCCGTGCACAGGACGTAATCGTGCCGCGCGATATGATCGGAATGGGCATGCGAGACGAACGCTCGGGCGTGCCGCCGCCGGGTGTCGACGGCCAGATCGGCGACCGTCAAGCGAAGTCCGTGGTGATAAACGAACATATTCCCTTTTCTCGCCGCGATGTCCGGGCGACTGCCGCATTGCCCCCGCCGTTTCGGCGTGGCGTCGCCCACTCGCCCCGCCCCGACTCCTTCATCATACGGCGGCGGGAAAGCGGCGGCCTATCGCCCTGCGACGAACGGCCTTGTGAGTCGGAGCGTTCAGCGTTCCCACTCCGCCAGGACGTCGATGATGCGGTCGACCTCTCGGCGCGTCAGTCCCAGGACGGCCCCGCCGGCGTAGTCGGCGTCCCGCGACGCCGCCTCATCGTGGGGATAGGCCCGCACCGCCTCTCGGTGGCAAGGATCATCCGCACGGTAGCGCGGCAGGAGCCACGTTCGAATCATGCCGGGGGAACCGAAGCCCTTGCCGCCCCGGCACATCTGCACGGCGCTCAAGAGCCGCGCGCCCGGCCCGTTTAGCAGTACGGCCAGGTAGCGGGCCTCCTCCGGCGAATCGGCCGGGATGAAAGCGCAACTCTCTTGGGGAATGATCGGCAGCGGCCCCCGGATCGGGTCGTCGAGCGGACCGACGGCGGCGGCGCGCACACGCCGATCCATCCGCCGCCACACCACTTTGTGCGGGGCCAGCGTGTACCGGCCTACGTTGTACAGCGAATACCACGGACCGCGGCTTTGCAGCTTGCGGTACGCGGCACGGCGTCGCAGCAATTCCTCGAACCGCCGCAGGTAGTCGTAGGTCAGGGGATACTCGGCGGCCAGCACTTCCTCTGGCAGGCCCGTTCTGCGCTCGGGGTCTTGCACCATCAACAGATGGAGGTCGGGAGTCGCCGCATACGCGCGAACGTTACGCCAGCGGAGCAAGGGGAACAGCAAATCCGCCTCCAGTCGCACGCGGCACGCCGGAATCGGCAGGCGTCCTCGCTCCGGCAGGTTCTCGACCCACACGATCCGTCCGTCGCGTTCCAGCACGCGCAGCCAATAGACGCCGTTGGCCCCGCCGGTATTGGCCCCCAAATAAGCCGTGTATTCGCAAGTCCCCGTCAGTCGGCGGACAAGCTCCGCGATTTCCGGCGTCAGGATCGCGCCGAGCGGCGGTCGCTGCGCGAGATCCGATAGAGGTACGATTCCCGACTCGATCCGCAACCCGTGAGGCCCGGTCGGTCGCCGCGCGGATCGCCTGCCCCCGCCGCCGATCTCGCCGACCGGCCCCGGAAGCCAGCGGCGATACCGCACGACCGCCGTGCCGGGCGATTCATCGCCTCCCTTGGTGATGTAGAGGATGGCGGTTCGCCGATTGGTGCCGGGGAACACATTCGCCGCGGATAGATCATCGAGCGCCGCGATCCGCAGACGCTCGGGTTCGGAACACGCCCAGCGGCGAAAACCTCGGCCCGCCGCGGGATTGCCCCACAGACTGAGCGGCACCACCATGGCCACGCGACCGTTTCCAGCCGCCGGTCCCTCCGCGCAGAAACGAACCACGACGCCCGCCAAGTCGCGCTTGGCCCCGCCGTGACGGAACTCGCGCGCCGTCAATTCCAACCCGCCCAGGGCTTGCAGGATCGGCAGCAAGCGCCGCCGATCGCCGTCCTCCAAACGATCCCACATCAACCACGGCGGATTGCCGACCACGAAGTCGAAACCGCCGGGCGGGATGAAGTCGGCGGGCAAACGACTCGCCCCGTCGCTCCCTGCGACGGCGGGCGTCGCCAGGTCCCACAAATCGGCTCGATGGACGGGCGGGCGCCACGTCGCCTCGATCGGCGGGAGCTCACGCGTCGCCCCGGCATCTCCCTCCGCCGTCCATGCCTCGATCAGGGCCGACACGTAATTCGCCCGGGCCATGAGCACGGCAAGCGGTCGGCGGTCGATGCCGCGGAGCGTTCCTGCGGCCAGGACGCGGCGGACCGTCGCCAAACCGCTCCTCGAAGGCTCCGCCACGATCAATCGCAGGGCCGCCGTCAAAAAGGCACCCGATCCGCATGAGGGATCCAAAAGGCTCGCGCCGGGCCGATCGGGATAGCCCGCCTCGCGCAACACGTGCTCCGCCAACCACGGCGGCGTGTAGAATTCGCCCTGGGCCAATCGCAATGATTTGGGAAAACAGGCCTCGTAGGCCGGACGCCACCAGTCGCAAAACATCGCCCGGCCTGGGCGGCGGATGTGCCGCGCGGCAATCTCGCGCAGTCGCACCATGCACGCTCGGGCGGCGGCGGCCAAGCCCTCGTCCCAGACCTCGCGGTATTCCCAAAACCAGCCTTCCGGATCGAGGATCGCGAAGAGCGGCGCGTCCCATCCCAGGGCTTCCGCGCACGAATCCTCTCCGCGCGCCGAGTCCCAAGCGGCCAAGACGGCGGGATCGATCGGGCGGTCCCATGCGTCGTCGGGCAACCGTCGGCCGACAGCCGCCCAGCGGCAGGCCGCCAAGCACCACGTGGTCCACTTCACCCACAAGGCGAACGCCGTTTCGCAGGCGCGGAGGAAGGCCGGGCAGCGATCATCCGTGAGAACGATGTCCCAGCGGGCGGCCCGGCGGCAAACGTGCGCCGCCTCGCCGGGTTGCAACCCAGACCATGCCGCATCCGCCGGTGGTGCCGAGAAACCTCGACGCTCCATGCCCGCCCATACAGCCCGCAGCAGTGCGGCGAATTCGCCCCGCCGGGCGAACGCGCGGCGAAGATCCTCCGGTCCGGTTCCGGTGAGCGAATCGACATCGAATCCGGCCTGAGCGTTGAACCTTGCCTGCTCGGACATGGGACTCCATTGCCGCGGGCGGCGAGCGGTTTCGACCCCGGCGTTGGGTGGCGATTCTCGCAGCGGGAAATCACATCGTCACGGGAAACAGTTCAATGCCTTCGCCGGTCCCCAGGTTGCGCGAGTATTGCTTCTCGCGGACGTTGTTCCAGTGCTCGTGGACGCCCAGGCTCGCCAACCGCTCCGTAGGTTCGGCGTGATTGGGATCGTAGAACGTCCCCGAAGGCGGGTTGTCGACCAAGGCCGCCTCGTGCAAATAGTCGTCCACCCCGCCTTTCCGCGGGAAGGGCGTCCCTTCGGCCCAGAGGAAGTCGAACGCCACCGAGTCGATCGCCAGGGGATCCTGCGAGGCGAACAAGCTGCACGACCACCGGCCTTCCATGGGCGGGATGTGCATCCGCTGCGGTTCGGGGTCCTTGGGATGCACGCCGCTGAACAGACCGTCGATCAGATACAACGCCGTCTTGCCGCCCAGATGCGCGTGCCCGATCAAATCCACCAACGGTCGATAGATCGCCGACGCACTGGAGAAACAGTTGGGGTGAATGTCGTAATAGCCCTCTTGGACCGGCCAGCGAACGAGCGAACCGTAATGATTCTTGGCGCACAAGGTCACGCCCGCCCCGCTGTGGGCCTTGAAATTGGCGAAGTTGATCAAATAGTCGGCCTCGGCGAAACAGGTCGGCAGATAGTCTTGGGCGGCGCCCGCCGGACGGTTGCTCCAATAGAGCGGCACCTCCGAAGTGCGGACCTGAATGCGACCGAATTTTCCCGCGTAGTCCTCGTAGCGGACGTCGGGATAGGCCCCGTGCAGGATGTCGTAGTATTCGTGCACCAAATAGGCCAGCGTATCGCAGATCGTGATGTCGCCGGGACGCACGCCCACCCCGTCGATCAATTGCCCCAACAGCGCCAGCAGCATGTGCGGCGAGGTGTTCATGTAGTTTTCCCGCCGCATGAAACGGTACGTCTCGGGATCGACGATGTTTTCTCGGTAGATCATGCCGACCCAATTGGGCTTGATTAGAATCTTTTCGCCGGGCCGATAGCCGTGATCGCCCTTGCCGCGTTTGCGGTTGAGATGGGCGAAGATGCGGTGCCAAGCGGCGGTCGGATCGCTTTCACCCGCCGCGTGGCAAACGGCCTCTTTCAGCATGGCATCCACACGACGTTGCGAGACGTGCTCCCCCGACCACCACACGCCGTCCTGGGGCCCGTTCCAACGGACCGCGCCGGGATCGTGGATCCAGACCACGCGCCCGGGATGAATGCCCTGGGCCTTGCCGATCGGTCGCAAGGGTTCCGGTTGGTCGGTGGGAGATTCCGCCCGCACCAACCTTCCGCCGGCCGCGCCGGCCAGCAGCGCAGCCCCGCCCAGAAAACGGCGTCGATCGACGCGATCCCAGGCGGGGGATTCCGCGGCGAACAGCGGTTCGTGCGATTCCGTTTGCTTGGATTTAGGCGATTCGTTCATGTCCCGGTCCCTCCCGTCAAGGCGGTAAAAAAGGCGGAGCCCAGTCGTCAATATAACATTGTCGCGCGAGCGATTCACCACCAAAGGCACCGCTCGGCGCCATCGCCGGCGGGTTCCATTTTTGCGCTGGTGGCTCTAGAAATGGCGTTTTTTTGGGGAGTCGCTAGCGCAAATGGAGCCTCCAGCGTGAGCTGGAGGTGTCTTGCCACTACCCAGCGTCAACCATTCACCACCAGCGCCATCACGGCGCCGGGAGTACCACCACCAGCTTACGCTGGTGGCTCTCGGGTGGTTTGCTCTAGGATTGCGAATAACTTTTCGTGAGCCTCCAGCGTGAGCTGGAGGTGCCTCGCGTGCGCTAGCGGTAAACTCGCGGGGGGAATCGCACGCATTCTCGCTACAACCGCGATGGATTCCCGTCCCCGGGACCCAGGCGCAGCGATTTTTTTCTTCGCCCCGCCGCACCACGCCCCCTTCCGCGACCTAAGTTTTCTCAGTCGCGGACTCAGGATGCGTCCGGGAGATACCGTGAACCGCGGGCCACGAAGGCTCCCCTCCGGTTCCTTCCGCACAACGTCGGTTTGGGGGCGTTCGTATGAAGTTGTCGCATCTGAGCATCAAGGCGAAGTTGTTGGGCGGGTTCGGATTGGTGGCCCTGATCACCGCCGCGGTCGGCGCGGCGGGATTCTGGGCGGTACGGTTGATGCGAAATTGCGCTCAAGATGTTTCTCACAACGTCTTGCCCTCCGTCCAGTCGTTGGAGGAGGCGAAGCTCGCCTTCCACGAAATCCAGGTCGGGCAGCGGACTCTTCTGACGCAAAAAGTCAGCGAGGAGGTCTGGAAGCAACAACTCGTCGATATCGACGAAGCTAAGAAGAAGTTCGAGGAAAGTGCACGCAACTTCGAATCGCTTCCGCACTCAGCCGAAGCCGATCAGCTTTGGCGGCAATTCTCGACGGCAGCCGAGGAGTGGCGAAAGACGGTGGACGCGGGACTCCAGATGTGCGGCCGAATCCGGGACCTGGACCTTGGCGATCCCGCTACTTTGCAATCGCAAATACAGGCCATTCGAGCGGCGCACTTCGAAGCCCTGGGCAAGACCCAGCAAGCCGTTCTCGAAGGGCATCTTTTTGAAGGAGGGGAAGATCATACGGCTTGCGCGTTCGGGAAATGGGCCGCCGCGTTCGACAGCACCAATCCCAAGCTGCAGCAGATCGTTAAGCAGACGCTCGATCCGCATCAACGTTTCCACGCCGCCATCAAACAGATCAAGCAACACGTTGCCGCGGGCGAGACGGACGCTGCCAAACAAGCACTAGCCGCCATGGAGAGTAGTAAGAACGAAGTCTTCGCGCGGCTGGATCAATTGGCAGCCGAGGCGGCCGAGGTTCAAACGACCGAAGACGAATATCAGAAGTTGGTCCTAGAAGAGTCGCAGAAAAAGGAAGAGGCGGCACAAAGTGCGCTGGATCAATTGGCGGAGAGGATCCGGCAAGATTCGGCCGGCACGGTCCGACAGGGAGAATCTCAAGCTGAAATCGCAATGAGCGGTATCCTCGCGGCGGCTGGTACGTCCGTTATCCTCGCGGGAATCCTGGGCTTCTACCTGGCCCAGAGCATCATTCGGCCCGTGCAGAAGACCGTGGCGCTGCTGAAGGACGTCTCGGAGGGCGAGGGCGACTTGACCAAGCGGTTGGAGGTGGCCTCGCACGACGAGATCGGCGAACTGGCCCGATACTTCAACATCTTCTGCGACAAATTGGAAGAGATCATCCGTGAGGTTTCAGCCAGCGCTGAGCAGTTCACGGAGGGTTCGCGGGTGGTGTCGGAGGCCTCGCAGAGCCTGGCCTCGGGCGCCCAGGAGCAGAGCGCCAGCGTGCAGCAGGTGTCGGCCTCGATGCAGGAATTGGCGAGGGTGGTGGAACAGGTCAAGGCGGCGGCGGAGGAGGCCAACCGCTTGGCCCGGGAAGCCGCTCAGTTGGCGGACGGCGGCGGGCAGGCCGTCAACAAGTCGATCGAGGCCATGCAGCTCATTCGCGGCAGTTCGCAGCAGATCGCGGAGATCATCCAGGTCATTTCCGAGATTGCCGGCCAGACCAATCTGTTGGCCCTGAACGCGGCGATCGAGGCCGCCCGGGCGGGCGAGCATGGGATGGGCTTCGCCGTCGTCGCGGATGAGGTCCGCAAGTTGGCCGAGCGGTCCAATCAGGCGGCGGGCGAGATCACCAAGCTGATCCGCGAATCCACCGCCCGCGTGGAGGAAGGCGCGGAGTTGAGCCAGCAGACGGGCGAGGCCTTCCAGAAGATCGTGGAGGGCATCCAGACCACGGCGGGCAAGATTTCCGAGATCGCCTCGGCCACGGTGCAGCAGGCGGGCACGGCGGAGGAGGTCTCCAAGGCGATCCAGAACATCAGCCAAGTGGTGGAGCAGGCGGCGGCGGGCAGCGAGGAGTTGGCCTCCAGCAGCGAGGAGTTGGGCGCCCAATCGACCGCCCTCCGCGACCTGGTCGGCCGGTTCAAGGTCCGCCAGACCGTGTCCACGGGCTGAGGTCGCCCCGCCCCGGCGGTACCACCGCCGGCGCCGCGCGTACCATCACCGGCGGCGCGCGTACCACCGCCACCACCACCAGCTTACGCTGGTGGCTCTAATTATTCACGATCGAAACCAGCGCCACCGCCGGCTTACGCCGGCGGCTCTAGAAATGGTGTTTTTTGAGAGGAGCCGCTAGCGTGAGCTAGCGGTGGAAGAGGCGGGCACGGCGTGTTTCAGGCCATCGGCTACAGGCGGATGTGCCGCATCGTTTCGCGGTGTTCCCGATACCACGCGATGCAGCGACGGATCCCCTCCTCGATCGGAATTTCCGGGTTCCAATCGAGGAGCGATCGGGCCTTGGCGACGTCGGCCCAGGTGGCGGGCACGTCGGCGGGGTGCGCGGGACGATATTCGATGCAAGCCTCTCGCCCGCACTGCCTGGAAATCTCTTCGATCACGAACGAGAGCGGGACGGAACGGTCGCCTCCCAGATTGATGACTTCGTATCCCACCTCTTTCAGGCCTGCCACGGTACCCCGCGCGATGTCGTCCACGTATGTGAAATCGCGGCGTTGCGAACCGTCGCCGAAGACGGTGATCGGTTCGCCCTCGCTGATTTGGCGGACGAAGCGAAAGATGCTCATATCGGGCCGACCGGCAGGACCGTACACCGTGAAATAGCGGAACACGGTGACATCCAGGCCGTGCAGGTAGTGGTAAGTGTAGGCCAGGGTCTCGGCCGCTTTTTTCGAGGCCGCGTAGGGCGACAGCGGGCGGTCCGTATCGGCATCCTCCCGATAAGGGACGGGGTTATGGGCGCCGTACAGGCTGGAGGTCGAGGCCAGGATGAATTTCCGGACCGCGGCGGTTCGGCACTGTTCCAGCAGGACCAGGGTGCCGATGCAGTTGGCTTGATAATAGATGTCGGGCCGCGCCACACTGGCACGCACTCCCGCCCGCGCGGCGAGGTTGATTACCGCGTCGTAAGGCGGACGGTCGGCCGACGGTATGGGGGCGTCCGGGGCGCCGCGGGCGAACCATTCCCGGACGGCCTCCGCCTGCGAGACGTCGATGCGACAAAAAGAGAAGCCCGACCGATCGCGGAGTCGCGCCAGTCGCCATTCCTTGAGGCTGGGATCGTACGCATCGTTCAATTCGTCCCAACCGACCACGGCGTGCCCGGCGTCGAGCAGCAGTTCGCACACCCTGGCCGCGATGAAGCCTGCGCAGCCCGTCACCAAATAGCGTTTCGGCATACCGCGTCATTCCGTCACGAAAAAGGATGCCGGGCCCGCCATGCTCGCGGTCCAAGCCCCGCGGCCGTTCCCCGTCCTCTAGGCCTTCCAAATCTTCTCGCGATGTTCCCGGACGTTTTTCGTGGCGTTACGGGTATCGACGATCAACGGCGCGTGCTGGACGATGAAGTCGTAGTCGTAGGCCGAGTGATCGGTGGCGATCAGGACGCAATCCTGTTCCGCCAGGAACTCCGCCGTCAATTCGCGACTGGTCATGGGGGGAACCCGATAGTGCCGCATCCGCGGCAACTTGGGAATGTGAGGATCGTTGTAACTGACCTCGGCGCCCTTCGACAAGAGCAATTGCATCAATTCGAAGGAGGGGCTTTCGCGCGGGTCGTCCACGTCCTTCTTGTAGGCTGCGCCCAAGACGCAAATCTTGCTTCCCTTGACGGGCTTGCGGTGCTCGTTGAGGGCCTCGGTGAGGCGCTGGATGACGTACTCCGGCATGGAGGTGTTGATTTCACCGGCCAGTTCGATGAAACGGGTGGGCATGCCCTGGCGCCGGGCCAACCAACTGAGGTAGAACGGGTCGATGGGGATGCAATGCCCGCCCAATCCCGGGCCGGGATAAAACGGCTGAAAACCGAAGGGCTTGGTCTTGGCCGCCTCGATCACCTCCCAAACGTCGATCCCCAAACGCTGAAAGAGCACCTTCAACTCGTTGATCATGGCGATGTTGACGGCGCGGTAGGTGTTTTCCAGGATCTTGCAGGCCTCGGCGACCTCGGCGCTGCCCACCTCCACCACCCGCACCACGGCGTTCCCGTACAAGGCCGTGGCCAGGCGGGTGCTCTTCGGCTCGATTCCGCCGACCACCTTGGGAATCCGCTCGGCCGAGAAGTCCGGGTTGCCGGGGTCCTCTCGCTCCGGGCTGAAGGCCAGGAAGAAGTCCTCCCCGACTTTCAGGCCGGTGTCTTCCAGGATGGGCAGCATGACCTCGCGGGTGGTGCCGGGATAGGTGGTGCTTTCCAAAACCACCAATTGATCGCGTCGCAGCGCCTTGCTGATGGCGACGGTCGTTTGTTCGATGTACTGCAAGTCGGGGTCGCGGCTTTCGTTCAGCGGGGTGGGCACGCAAATCAAGACGGCGTCCGGTTCGCAAAGCCTGGCCATATCATTGGTGGCCTCGAACTTTCCGGCGGCCAACCACTCGGCGATCCATTCCGAAGGGATATGCCCGATGTAGCTCTTGCCGGCGTTCAAGAGTCGGACCTTTTCCGGATCAATATCGAAGCCCAGGGCGGAGTAACCGGATTTGATGAAGGCCCGCAGCAGCGGCAATCCCACATACCCCAAACCGATCACGCCGATCACGGCCTTTTTGTCGCGAATCTTGGCTTCGAGGTCTTGAAAGCCCATGGCAAGCTCCTGGCAACGTCCCCATCCCAATGAATCACCACGCGTTTCCGCGCCTTGTTTCGTCCGAGCGCTGAGTCGTTCCCCGGCGGAAAAGCCTTGCCCGGGTGTGCGCCGGTTCAAATCGCGGTCGTGTGACGTCGATGCGTCCGCGACGTCAATGAGAAAGTTTAGCATACGTCCGGGAACGAGGGCTTGACGCCCCACGTCCGCGGGATGCCGGGTGCGTCGCACGCCTCCGGCGCGAGACGGGCGTCGATGCTTGAAGCGGCGCAAGACGAGGGGACGCGGAAGTCCGCGTCCCCGATCGTGGAAGGCGAATCGACGAAGGGTCGCGGCGGCAGCGAAAGCACCGTCGCGGCCCCCGGTGGGCTTACGGGTTCAAGGAGGTGGCCGTTTCCCCCGGCGAGACCTCCGCCGGCTTGGACTTGGCTCGGTTGTTCATCACGACTTGATTCGTCAGGCTGACGACCCGCAAAGCGGCTTGAATCTCGGCGGGCGAGAAGTACGGACGACGCAGGCCGATGGCCGAGCGGATCGTCTTGGCCGCCAATTCCTCGAAACTCATGCCGTTGTTGTAGTGCCAGGCGGCGATTTGGGCGACACGCTGCGGAATCTGACCGTTGGCCATCAACTTCAAGACCTCGCGGACCTCATCCGGCTTCTTGGCATAATCCTCCAGCGGACGAATCTCGTACTGGACGTGGGCATTGGGATCCTGCTTGCCGTGGTCGAGGCAAACGATGGGGACCTTGGCCTGTACGACGACCTCGGGCGGGACGTTGAACATACCGCCGCCGAAACCGCCGCCGCCGTATCCGCCGCCCCCGTAGCCGCCCAGTCCGCCGCCGCCGAACCCGCCGCCGAAGCCTTGGGCTCCTCCACCGCCGTAACCGCCGCCGCCGTATCCGCCGCCGTATCCGCCGCCGAGACCACCGCCGAGGCCGCCGCCTCCGAGGCCGAGTTGCGCCAGGACCGGCACGCCTGCAAAGGCTTCGGGCAGTCGAATGCTCAGCGGCTTATCGGTCTTATTCTTGACGCGGACGTTGCACTCGGTGGAATCCTTGGCGATCAGTTTGACTTCCACCATACCTTGCTGGATGGCTGCGAAGAGATCGACGCTTTCGGCGACCGGGGCCTCTTTCTTAGGCTCCGCTCCCGGGGCTTGGTCCAACCCGGCAAACCACGAAATGAACACGCCGAAAAGGAAGGCACCGACCAGACAGACGATCCGCAAAACGGAGCGACACATGCGAAAATTCCTCCAAAAAGCACGAACCGCGGCCGCACGGACGAGCGCGCTCGCAAGACCTACTTATCCAGAGTAATCCGAAAACCGGGAAAAGCAACGCAAAAACCGCCGTGCTTGCGAATTTAGCCGGCTTACCGAGGTCGGGCGGTAACCCTCCCGACTTTGGACGAGGCGCGACCGGCAATAGTTCCCACCACACCCCCCACCAAATGAGGACAAGCCCT
Organism: Thermopirellula anaerolimosa; assembly: GCF_054657335.1. Taxonomy (NCBI): domain Bacteria; kingdom Pseudomonadati; phylum Planctomycetota; class Planctomycetia; order Pirellulales; family Thermoguttaceae; genus Thermopirellula; species Thermopirellula anaerolimosa. Next base: position 2,786,518 of record NZ_BAAHYX010000006.1, on the reverse strand, counting down.
TTCCGCCGCCGCTTCATGTTGTGCGGCAAAACGATGGTGTTCGGTTTCTTGCGAAATGGAAGGTCGTGACGATTCTCGGGGCTGGAAATCTAGGGAAACCGCGGCGTTCAAGCAGCTACGGCGTGCAATGCAAGTCGCGCAAGCTATTGTTGACACAGATGAAGCCCCTCCGCTAAACTGCTAGTTTTGTCTGTCGTGTGCCTCGCCGAAGTGAACGCCCAGGGCGTCACCCGATCTTTTTCGGCCAACCGCTTGCCGCATCACATTAGCAACAGACGAAAAACGCCTCGGCCGGCGGAATTCGCGGACGAAACGGCGGCCTAAAAGGTCGGAAAACGAGTACGGAAGCCGATGACGGCGGAAAAGGATGGCACACACCATCGCCGGTTCCGGGATCGGGAACCGAGACTCTTGCCGTTGGCGTTGGGGGGACGGGCGTACGGGAATCCCCGCGGGCGGCATCCCGCCTTCCGCCGGGTATGCGTTCCGTGAGGTTTGGACATTCCGTGGAAACGTTGGGAAAAAGTGAGGGTCTCTATGACAGCCGGAAAATGGAGTGCATGGTTTGGTCGCGGGCTTGCTCTGCTCGCGGCGACCGCGGTCTTCGCGGTGACCTGCGGGTTCGGCGCCGCGGCGTCGGCTGAGGAAGCCGTCGCGGAGAGCGTCGCCCCGACCGGGTCGAGTTGGTGGATTTTCTTCCCCTGGGTCATCGGCCTGGCCGGATCGGTCGTCGGCCTCTTTTTCGCCTGGAAGTTCTTCCAGGAGATGATGGCCTCGGAAAAGGGCGATGACCGCATGGAAGAGATCGCCGGGTACGTCCGCGAGGGCGCCAACGCCTACTTGTACCAGCAGTACAAGATCGTGGCGTTGTTCTTCCTGGTGATCTTCATCCTGCTGGCCATCGCGGCCTTCGGCTTGCACGCCCAGAGCACCTGGGTGCCGTTCGCCTTTTTGACCGGCGGTTTCTTCTCCGGGTTGGCCGGTTGGTTCGGCATGAAGACCGCCACCTGGGCCAGCAGTCGCACCGCGCAAGGTTGCCGCAAGTCGCTCAACGACGGCCTTCGCGTGGCCTTCCGCAGCGGGGCCGTGATGGGCCTGACGGTGGTCGGCTTGGGCCTGTTGGACATCTGCCTCTGGTTCGCGATCCTGTACTGGGTCGTGTACTGGTTGGGCTATGCCATGTCGCTGGAACAGATCACGGTGACCATGCTTTGCTTCGGCATGGGTGCCAGCAGCCAGGCGTTGTTCGCTCGTGTGGGCGGCGGTATCTTCACCAAGGCCGCCGACGTCGGCGCCGACCTGGTGGGTAAGGTCGAAGCCGGCATCCCCGAAGACGATCCCCGCAACCCCGCCGTCATCGCCGACAACGTGGGCGACAACGTGGGCGACGTGGCGGGCATGGGCGCCGACCTGTACGAGTCCTACTGCGGTTCGATTCTGGCCACCGCGGCCTTGGGCGTGGCGGCTTTCGCCACCGGCGAATTGCTACCCGCCTCCGTGCTCGAAAAGATCTCCGCCGGCTCTCTCTCGCTGGACGCCGCCAGGCTGAACTATCAGCTCAGCGCGATGTTCCTGCCGATCGTCTTGGCGGGCGTGGGCATCCTCCTCTCGATCCTCGGCATCTACGCCGTGCGATCCGATGAGGACGCCACCCAGCGGACCCTGCTCAAGGCGCTCGCCCGCGGCATCAACCTCTCCACGGCGGCCATCGTCGTGGTCACTTTCATCTTCACCTTCTGGCTGATGCCGGACTTCTGGACGGTCTCGCTGAGTGTGATCACCGGCCTGATCGCCGGTTGGTTGATCGGTAAGTGGACCGAATACGCCACCAGCGACGAATACACTCCGACCAAGAAGTTGGCCGAGCAGGCCCTGACCGGCCCCGCCACCGTCATCATCGGCGGCATCGCCGACGGCATGAAGAGCACCTGGGCTCCGGTGATCGTGGTCAGCGTGGCCACGCTGCTGGCCTTCGGTTTCGCCGCGCAAGGCAACTTCGCCGACGTCACCTGGTTCGCCATGGGGCTTTACGGCGTGGGCATCGCCGCGGTCGGCATGCTCAGCACGCTGGGCATCACGCTGGCCACCGACGCTTACGGTCCGATCGCCGACAACGCCGGCGGCAACGCCGAGATGTCGCACCTGCCGCCCGAAGTTCGCCAACGCACCGACGCCCTGGACAGCTTGGGCAACACGACGGCGGCGACCGGCAAGGGCTTCGCCATCGGTTCCGCCGCGCTCACCGCCCTGGCCCTCTTGGCCGCCTACGTGGAAGAGGTCCGCGTCGGCTTCGATCGCTGGTCGCACTCGGCCTTGGTCTCGGCCGAACCGGGACTGTACAAGCTCTCCGACCGTTTCGTAGGCGAAGTCAGCAAAACAGAGAAGGATGCGTCCGGCAAGCCCAAGATTTACGGCTACCTGGTCTTCCCGTCCGTCGCCGCCGATCCCAGCATCGCCGACGACTGGAAGAAACTGGACGCGACCAAAGGTCCCGTTTCTATCCCGCCGGATATGCTGGAGAATTTCACCGACGAGGCGAAAGGGCTGAAGCGTGAACGCTTGCAGTTCACCAAGACCAAAGCTCCGCTGGTTCGCGTGGATCGGGCAACCATGCCGGACTTCGCCAATTACTATGAGGCCCACCTCATGAATCCCAAGGTCTTGGTCGGCGTGCTGATCGGCGCCATGGCGGCGTTCCTGTTCAGCGCCTTGACCATGAAGGCCGTGGGCCGCGCCGCCTACCGCATGGTGGAGGAGGTGCGGCGGCAGTTCCGCGAAAAGCCCGGCATCATGGAGGGCACCGACAAGCCCGACTACGCCGGTCCCGTGCGGATCAGCACCCAGGCCGCCCAGCGCGAGATGATCGTGCCCTCGGTGCTGGGACTGGTGACGCCGGTGATCGTGGCGCTGCTGTTGGGCGTGGCGGGCGTGATGGGCCTGTTGATGGGCGCCCTGTCGGCCGGTTTCTGCATCGCCGTGTTCATGGCCAATGCCGGCGGTAGCTGGGACAACGCCAAAAAGCACATCGAGCGCGGCGCCTTCGGCGGCAAGGGCACCGACGCCCACAAGGCCGCCGTCGTCGGCGATACCGTGGGCGACCCGTTCAAGGATACCAGCGGCCCCAGCCTCAACATCCTCATCAAGCTGATGAGCATGGTGAGCGTGGTGGTGGCGGGCTTGGCCGTCCGCTACAGCTTGGCCGCCTTGGGCTGGTTCTGAGCGTTTCCCGCTCGGGGAGGGTTTTCCCCGGGTCATCCCTGATTCAACCCTGACTTCGACGGCGGTGCGATCCTTGCGGTCGTGCCGCCGTTTTGCGTTTGGCAGCCCCTCGGCCCCCACCGCCCACTCCAATCGAGAAACAAGAGCCACCAGCGTTAGCTGGTGGTGGATGCACCGCCTTTCCACCTCGGGCTTACGCCCGAGGCTCCCATGCGCGGAAAATAGAGCCACCAGCGTAAGCTGGTGGTGGATGCGCCGATGCTCCCGGTACCGCCGCGCGAATTGCGACGTGCCCGCGTGCCGGATTCCCATCGGGCTGATACAATAGACGAGATCGGCGGTGCCGGTGCGCGACGGGCCAAAGGACGGACTTTGCCCGATTCGCAGCCGAGCATGCCTCGCCTCAGGTGCGGAAGCGGCGCCGTCCCGCCGGAGAATCGAATCCAGCCCCGAAGACCTCGCTCGTCCCCATGAAACTACCCCCGGAAGGCGCCCTTTGGCTGATTCGGCTGCGGTGGATTGCGGCGGCGGGCGTGTTTCTCGCCGGTTACCTGGCATCCTACGTCTTGGGTGTCCTCGAATCGGCCGCTCCCATCTTCGCCGTGGGGACCTTCCTCCTGTTGTACAACCTGGCCTTTGCCTGGCTGCTTTGGGAAAACAACCCGTTACAACCCCTGCGACCGGAGGACAGCATCTTCGCCCAGGTCATCCTGGATTTGGCGTCGCTGACGCTGCTGCTGTATTTCTCCGACATCACGCGGAATCCCTTCATCATCTATTACGTGTTCCACATGATCATTGCGGGGATGTATCTGCGGGGCTATCGGCCGTTCCAGGCGGCGGGCGCGGCGACGGTGCTGCTGGGGTTGGTGATGTTCGCCGAGTACTCGGGCCGACTGCCTCGCTTTCCGTTGCGTTACGGGTCGGGCGCCGACCAGCCTTTGCATGGATTGCAAGTGCTGGGCGTCTATCTGGCGGTCACCAGCAGCATTTGGATGGCCGTCTATTTCACGACTTCCATCCGCCGCTACGTCGATCGCGCGCACGCGGAATTGCGGCAGAAGGAAAAGATGCTCGGCATCGGACAATTGGTGGCCGGTATCGCCCATCAAATCGCCAACCCTCTCGACGGCGTCCAAAACTGCCTTCGTCGCATCGGCGAAGGGGTCAAGGACAATCCCCGGTTGACCGAGTACGTGCAATTGATGACCGAGGCCCTGGAGCGGATCGAGCGAACAGCCAAGCGAGTGCAGGCCTTCGCCCAACCCCGGGGCGTGGTCCTGGGAAAGACCGACGTCAACGCCGCGGTGGAGGGCACCTTGGCCATGCTCGGCCCGCGCATCGGAGACGACATCCGCGTCGAAAAGGACCTTCGCCGGGTGCCGCCGGTGTTGGGCGACATGTACACCATTCAAGAGATCGTCTTCAATCTGTGCACCAACGCCCTGGCCGCCATGCCCGACGGAGGCACGCTGACCGTCCGCACGCGGGCCCTGGGAACCCAGGACGACGACCAGATGAACTCCGTGGCGATCGACGTGATCGACACGGGCGTGGGGATTCCGCGCGTCAATTTGGAACGCATCTTCGAGCCGTTTTTTACGACGCGGGCGGAGGCGGGCGGAACCGGCCTGGGCCTTGGCCTGTGTCGCATGATGATTTCCGAAATGGGCGGTCGGATCGACGTCCGCAGCGCCCTGGGACAAGGCACCACCTTCACCGTCGTCTTGAACGCCTATCGCGAACCCGACCATAAGCCATGAGAATCCTGATCGTCGATGACGAAAAGATCAAGCGCGTGACTTTGGCGGACGATTTGGCCGCCCAAGGGCACGAGGTGGATACCGCGGCCGACGGCGAGGAGGCCCTGGAGCGACTCCGCGGCCGACCTTTCGACGTAGTCGTGGCGGACGTGAAGATGCCCCGCATGGACGGTTTGGAGCTGCTCCGTCGCATCAAACAGGGCGAACAGGCTCCCGCCACCGAGGTCATCATGATGACCGCCTACGGCAGCATTCAATTGGCGGTCGAGTCGATGAAGGCGGGGGCGTACGATTTCATCACGAAACCCTTCCGCAACGAGGACTTGTTCCCCCTGCTGGCGCGACTGGAAGAGAAGCGTGGGCCGACGTCCGCCCGCACCCCGGCGTCCGAGCCGGTCGGCGCCGAGGTCGATCGCGAATTGATCGGCCGTTCCGCCGCCATGAGCCGCGTCAAGAAGATGATCGAAATCTGCACGCGGACGGACGCCAACGTGCTGCTGTGGGGCGAAACCGGGGTCGGCAAGGACCTCATCGCGCAAACCATCCACCGGCATTCGCACCGCCGTGAAAAGCCCTACGTCAAGGTCGGATGCACACTGTTCCCCTCGCATCTCATCGAAAGCGAACTCTACGGGCACGAGCGCGGCGCCTTCACGGGGGCGGAACAGCGGCGGATCGGTCGATTCGAGTCGGCCCAAGGCGGCACGCTCTACCTCGACGACGTGGACGACATCCCCCTGGAACACCAAGCCAAGCTGCTGCGGGCCATCGAGGAAAAGGTCTTCGAACGCGTCGGCGGCACGGAGTTGGTCCAGGCCGACGTCCGGATCATCGCCTCGACCAAGAAGAACCTGCTGGAAAAGGTGGGCGAGGGCACGTTTCGGCAGGACTTGTACTATCGCTTGGATGTGCTGCGAATCTGCATCCCGCCGCTGCGGGAACGAAAGGAAGACATCCCGGCCTTGGCGGAGCACCTCCTGCGGCGCATCGCCAAGGATCGGTCGTTCCGCATCGAACCGGACGCCGTGGCCGCGTTGATGGAGCACGATTGGCCGGGCAATATCCGCGAACTGTACCACACCCTGGAACGCACGTATCTGCTCGGCTCGGAGCACATCACGGCGGACGTGATCCGCTCGCAAATCACCCCCTGGCCGGACCGCAACGGGAAGAGCGAACGTCCCGCCGGCGGAAGCTTTCAAGAGACCATCGAGCAGACGGAACGGGAACTGCTGGAGGCCGCGCTACGGGATGCGGGAGGAAACAAGTCGGCCGCCGCCGCGGCCTTGGGCATGAAGCCCTCCACCTTCCGCGACAAACTGGCCAAGTACGGCTTGGGATAACGGCCCGCCGCTGCCGATTCGCGACGATTGCACCACGAGCGAGCGACTTCCGATTCGCCCGACGCCGAATGAGTTCGACCGTTCACGCCGCAGCGTCCAACTCTGTTGCAGGCGTTCCCCCGCTGCTTTGCGGCGCGAGCGTCACTCGTGCCGGAGGGCCTCGATGGGGTCCATGCTTGCCGCGCGGCGCGCCGGGTACAGGCCGAACACCACGCCGATCGCCACCGAAATACCGAACGCCAGCGGCAACGACGCCGGGACGATGACCGGGTGCATGGTCTTCACGATGTCCGGCAGGGCGCCGTACACGCCGGGCAGGAACGTTTCCACTCCCGCCTTCAAGAAATACGTAAAGATCGGGCAGGTGAAGCCCGCCAAGATGCCCGTCAGGCCGCCGACCGTCGAAAGCACGATCGTTTCCACCAAAAATTGGCGGATGATGTCGCGGCGTTTGGCCCCCAAGGCGCGGCGGATGCCGATCTCGCGGGTCCGCTCCGTGACCGTGGCCAGCATGATGTTCATGATTCCGATTCCGCCCACCAGCAACGAAATCGCGGCGATCAAGCCCATGAAGATCATAAACATCATGCGCGTAATGCGGGCTTGCTCCAGCAATTCCAAGGGGACGGTGACGCCGTAGTCCTCCATGCGGTGGTACTTGGCCAGCAGAGATTTGATGATTTCCGCGGTGGGAAGGACGTTCTTGACGTCGTTCACTTGGAAGGTGATTTGGCTCAACTGCACCTCTTCGCCTTCCAGCGACCCGGCCCTGCGAGAGATCACCACGTCGCCGATCCGCCACCATAGCGTGGTGATGGGGATGTACACGTCGCTCGAGAAGTCTTGGGCGGCCATGGAACCGCCGATCCCCGCGGAGGGCATCTTGGGCTTGCACACCCCCACGACCTCGTAGAAGGTTTCCTCGACGCGAATGATCTTGTGGACGGGATCCTCGTAGGGAAACAGCTTTTCCGCCACGCCCGCCGACAGAACGCAATAGTTCTTGGCCTGCTCCAAATCGACGTCTTGCAGGAATCGGCCGCGGTCCATCTCCAGACGCAGCATGTCTTTGTATTCCGGCGTGCAGGCCACCAATCGCCCGTCCATCTCGTGCCCGCCGCGGCTGAAGCGTTGCCGCAATTCGCGAATGCGGATGGCTCGCGTGATGGTGGGAATGGTCTGCGACAACCGCTCGTAATCGGCACGGGTGATTCCGTATTGGAGCAGCAGGCTGGTGGAAGTGATTTGGTCGGAGGGCGGCTTGATCGTGCGGACGATGATGTTCGTGGCGCCCAGGCTCTCGATCTGCTCTTGCGCCTTGCGACTGATGCCTTCGCCAATGGCCAACAGCCAGATGACGCTGGCCACGCCGATGAAGATGCCCAGCACGGTCAGGAGGGACCGCAGGGGATGGAGCATCAGGCTTTTGGTGCCCAGGCGAAACGTGCGAATCCAAATCAACATGGCAGGAGTCGGTTCACGCGACGAAAGCGAAGCGGCGATTGGGAAACAAGGATTACGACTGCGATAAGGGCGTGAGCGCAGCGCCGGCGACCGCGGGTCGCGCGGACGGCGGGTTTTCGATCATGCTCTCGATGCGACCGTCCTTCAAACGGATAATTCTTCGGGCACGCTTTCCGACATCCGGTTCGTGCGTGACCAACACGATCGTCTTTCCCGCCGCGTTCAACTGATCGAACAGGGCCAGGATTTCCTCAGTGGTGGCCGAATCCAAGTTGCCGGTCGGCTCGTCGGCCAGGATGAAGAAGGGATCGTTGACCAGCGCCCGGGCGATGGCCACGCGCTGCTGCTGCCCGCCGGAAAGCTGCGTGGGACGGTGCCTCAAACGCTCCCCCAAGCCGACCAATTCGGCCAGTTCGCGGCATCGGTCGCGGTCGCGGCGACTCAGCCGACCCTGGTAGTACAGGGGCACTTCGATATTCTCCAGCACCGTCAACTGCGGAATGAGGTTGAACGACTGAAAGACGAAGCCGATGCGACTGGCTCGCAGTTCCGCCAGGCGATCGTCGCTCGCGTCGGCGATATTCTCGTCGCCCAAGAAGAGGCTTCCCGACGTCGGATGATCGAGACAGCCGAGGAGATTGAGGAGCGTGCTCTTTCCCGAACCGGAAGCGCCCATGATGGCGACGTAATCGCCCTCGGGCACGTCGAAGGAGATGCCGCGTAGAGCGCGGACCACTTCGCCGCCGAGCCGATATTCCTTGATCAGGTTTTGAATCGAGGCTGCCAGTTGCATGCTGCGGGACTCCGGGTCAATTGGGACCGCGCGGCGGGGCGGCATCGCCGCGAGCGTCGTCGGGCGGTCCTCCGCGGCGTCCTTCTCCGCGTCCAAGCCCGCCGAACCCCATGCCCCCGCCCGGCGGTCCGAACCCGCCGGAGGCTCGCATTTTTTCCATGCCCGCCCGCATCTCCTCCTTCGAGATCGCCCCGTCGCCGTCGGAATCGTTTTGCAACATTTGTTCCCTGCGATCCTCGGGGATTTCGTCGGCGTCGATCTTGCCGTTCTTGTTGGCGTCCATGCGGTCGAAGATGCGATCGACGATCATCGCGGGATCAAAGCCGCCCGGCGGTCCCATGCCTGCTCCCGGAGGCCCCATACCGGCGCCTGGGGCACCCATCCCTTCCCCTTGGCGGCCCATACCGGCACCGGGCGGTCCGCTCGCCCCCGGTTCGCCTCCGCGCGGCGGTCCCATACCCGGCCCGCCCTCTCGCGAGCCTTCAGGTGTACCGCCGGGACCGGTCGCGCCTTCTTCGCCCGACTTCTTCTCACCGGAAATCACCGGAGGACCGGAGGACGACGCTTGCACGACCAGGCTCTCCTCCGCCATGCCGACCTTCTCTCGGTAGGCCGCCGCGTTGAGAACCACCTCCTGATTCTCCTCCAACCCCTTGCGAACGATCACGAACTTTTCGTTGCTGGGGCCGAGTTCCACCTCGACGGGCTTCATGGCGTCGTCCGCCCAAACGATGCAATAAAACTTGCTCGCAAACTCGAACACGGCCTGGACCGGCACTTGCAAGACGTCAGGCTCGCGGTGCGAAACGATCCGCACTTGGGCCGTCAATCCCGCCCGAAGCTGCTCCGTCGGATTGTCGATTCGAACGATGACTTCGTAGTCCTTGACGTTGGAATTGAAAAACGAGGTCGGCAGGGGGTATTCGCCCACGTCCACCACTTCACCGTCGAAGACCTGATTGGCCAAGGCGTCGACTTGAACTTGAGCGGGCAATCCGACCGACACCAGCCCGATCTTCGACTCGTTGACCTTCGTCTTAACCCGCATCCGCTTGGGGTCGGGCAGGCGGATGATGGTCTGCCGTTCTCGCACCCGCACGCCCTCCTGGATGATCACGTCCGTTTGTCCGCGGACGCCGACCTGGTTGGCGTAGACCACTTGGCCGGCCTCCGGCGCCGTGATGGTGCACTTGGCGATTTGGTCCTCGATCTCCTTCAACTCCTGCTCTTCCAAGTCCAAGGCGTGCTGCTGGGCCTCGAGTTTGGCCTGCGCCGTCTGAATGTCGGCGTCCAATTGCTTCAGCATCTTGGGCTTGGTGAATCGCTCCAAGACGTCCAGTTTGGTGCGTGCGGACTCCACATCCTTTTCAGCCCTTTCCAGGGCGAAACGATCGGCTTCCAATTGGGCCTGGGTGATGTAGCCCTTCTGTGCCAGCGATTGGCTGTACTTGAGATAGTCTTCCGCGCGCCGCTTGTTCTCCTGAGCCACGAAGTTCTCGATCTGAATCGTCAGCAACTGCTGACGATACTGCCCTTCCAGGTATTCCTGCTTGGCAATTCGGGCGGTATCCAAGACGTTTTGAGCCTGAATCAAATTGGCCCGCGCGTTGGCGACCGTGATCTGCTGCTGGGTGAAGCGGTCGCGCAGCGAGGACGAATCCAATTCCACGAGGAAATCGCCGGGTTGGACGTAAGTCCCCTCCGGAACGATCCGCAAGATCATCACGCCGCTGCCCTGCGATTCGACCTCGCAGCGAATCTCGACATTGCTGGCGCTCTCCACGTCGCCGCGCTCCAAGACCTCGCTGACGAATTCGCCGCGCACCACCTGGTAGGTGAGCGGCTTTTCGCCGGTCCCTCCCCAAGAAAACTTAGGCAGGAACGAGGTCAAAAAGAGCAGCCCGGATACCGCCACCGCCCCCATTGCCAGCAGTGCACCCTTGATGATCCAACCGGAACGACGCGGGCCGCGATTCGTCCGACGGTTTTTGGATTCGGACATCCTAGCAAATCCTCAAGCTCAAGCATCGTATCGAACGGGGCCGGTCGGTTCCCCCGCAAATCCATCCCGCCGGCACCCGACGCCGTTTCGGCTACGCCGCCCCAACCCGCAACGGTCATCAACAAGTCGCAAGATCGGCCCCGAGACGCGGAGGGAACAAAACTCGGGTGCGGAATGATCGCCTCGTCGGCGGAACCTTGCCGCCAGTGGCGACCGCGAATGAGCCGAACTGCGACGGCAGGCGCGCAACCACACCCCCCTCTATTGTAAACACGTCCGGGACTCAAAGTTACCGAATTTTTTCCCAAATGGGGGATGGCTTGGACGGCCCGGGTGGATAAACTGGGCCGGGTGTGACTTTGGGAGACATGGGAAATCGGGTATCGTGAGAATTTGTTTCAATCTCGATTCCGGGAGGCCGCCATGTACGCGAGAACTCTGGTTGCTGCGCTGATCGTCTTTTCCCCGTTGCCAACCGTCGAACCCGCCGCAAGTCACGCCTCCGAGGCGGGGGCCGATACCGCGCGAAGGAACGCTGCCGCTCGTCGGTCGGCCATCGCCGCGGACAGCGACATTCAGGCGGATCGAGTCGTCGTCTTCAAAAAAATCGACGATGTTTCCCTCTCGCTCTACGTTTTCTTCCCCGATCACCGCGTCCCGGCGGAACCCCGACCGGGCATCGTGTTCTTCTTCGGCGGGGGATTCGTGAGCGGTTCCCCCAAGCAATTCGAACCGCACTGCCGCTACCTCAGCCAACGCGGCATGGTCGCCGTCACCGCCGAGTACCGCGTCAAGAATCGGCACGGTACCACCCCGCTGGAATCATTCCGCGACGGCAAGTCCGCCGTCCGCTGGATCCGTCTGCATGCCGAGGAATTGGGCATCGACCCGAACAAGCTGGCGGCGGGGGGAGGATCGGCGGGCGGGATGGTCGCCGCCGTCTGCGGCGTGGTGCCCGGTTGGGATGAACCCGGCGAAGACCTCGCCGTCAGCAGTCGCCCCGATGCCATGGTCCTCTTCAATCCGGCAGTGATGGGCAAGGCCCTGCCCGACAGGCAATCGACCGGACAGTTGGGCGTCGCGACGGAGATTCTGCCGTACTACCACATCCGCGAGGGGCTTCCCCCTGCCATCATGTTTTTCGGCGACCGGGATCGCTTTCTGGCCGGGGCCCGAGACTTCCAAAAGGCTGCCGAGGAAAAAGGCAATCGTTGCGAATTGAAAATCTGGCCCGGCTTCGACCACGGGTTCTTCAACTTCGGTCGGGGCGACAATCGCGCATTCCGCGAAACTCTCCTGGAAGCCGACCGTTTCCTAAGCTCGTTGGGCTACTTGCAGGGCGAACCGCGACCGGAATTGCTTCCGTGAGCATGCTGCGAACCAAGTCGGTGTCGGTCCGGCGTCTTCGTCCGCCCAGGGCCGCGCGGTCCACGCCGGCACGCCCGACCCAACCGCACGACCTCCGCGAGGAAAACGACGCGTCACATCACAAGAAAGCTTGAGATGAAAACGGTCTTCGCGACGTTCCTCGGCATCCTCGGTTTCTGCGTTGCCGCGCCAACGACCATCGTCTCGGCGGCGGGCCCCAACTTCATCGTCATCTATACCGACGACCACGGTTGGGCGGATCTCGGCGTCCACGGCGTGGTGAAGGACGTACGCACGCCGCATCTCGACGAATTGGCCCGGGACGGCGTCATCGCCCGACACGGTTACGTCACCGCGCCGCAGTGCGTGCCCTCGCGGGCGGGTTTGCTGACGGGCCGATTCCAAGCGCGATTCGGGGTCGAGAGCAATGCGTCATCGCTGGACGGATTCAATCGCCAAACCACCATCGCGGCACGCCTGCAAAAGGCCGGTTACGTCACCGCGCAGTTCGGCAAATGGCACCTCGGCCCGAAGAACGAAATTCCTAAGCACGGTTTCACTCACGTGTTCGCCCAAGACGGTCGGCAGCCCTTTGCGGCCAACATCAACCTCGACGGCACGGACAGGCCGCTGGGAAACCTCGCTCCGACGGAGTACCACATCGACGCCTGCTCTCAGGCCGCCGCCGCGATCATCGAGCGATATAAGGATCGTCCGTTCTTCCTCTACGTGGCGTACCGCGCCCCGCACACGCCGCTCGATGCGCCGCAGCACTACAAAGACCGCTTTCCCGGTCCCATGCCCGAACGGCGCCGCGCGGCGCTGGGCATGTTGGCCGCGGTGGACGACGGCGTCGGGCTGATCACCGACACGCTGAAGAAGCACAACCTCCGCGAAAAGACGCTCATCTTTTTCATCGGCGACAACGGTGCGCCGCTGAAAATTCACAAGCTGGACTCGCCCTTGACCGGCGACCCGGGCGGCTGGGACGGCAGCCTCAACGACCCGCTCAACGGCGAGAAAGGCATGCTGAGCGAGGGCGGAATGCACGTGCCGTTTCTCATCGCGTGGCCCGGCACGATTCCGGCGGGCAAGACCTTCGAGCATCCCGTCAGCGCGCTCGACGTAGCAGCCACCTTGGCCGCGCTGGCCGCCCTGCCCGTCACGCCCGGCGACCTCGACGGCGTGAACCTCGTTCCGCACTTGACGGGCGAGATCGATAAACCGCCGCACGACGCGCTTTGTTGGCGCTGGATCGCCCAAAGCGCGATTCGAGAGGGCAACTGGAAACTGCTCCGCGGCGGCGATCGGGAATATCTTTATGATCTTGCGAGCGACCTCGAGGAAAAACACAACCTCGCCGCAATCCACCCCGACATCGCGACCCGCCTTCGCGCCAAACTGCAAGCTTGGTCCGACGAACTCAAACCGCCGGGCCTGACCAACGGGGCGATGGCGCCCGTCTGGAACCAATATTTCGACTATTACCTTGAAGGAAAGCCCGCCCCCGTGCCCGACTCCACTGCCGAGGCGGACGCCTTCGGAGGCTGGCTCTGCCGCAACGGCACGCTCGCCGTTCGGGGCGGGGCGCTGATTATCACGCCCGAGCCCGATCCGCCCCGAAACGCCCGTCCTTTCATCGCCAATGCTCGGATCGACCTGCCGGGTCCCGTCACCGTCTCCCTACATCTGCGGACGCAACAGGCCGGGCGAGGATTTTTTGCCTGGCGGACCGCCGGCCAAAAAGACTTCCCGCCGGACGGCAAAGCGGAGGTCGCCTGGCCCGCCGCCGCGGAACCTACGACCATCCGAACGGAACTGCCCGTCGTCGGTCGCCTGATCCACCTGCGTTTCCAACCCGCCGATACGCGCGGTCTGGAAATCCTGGGCATCACCCTCCGCGCCCGCGACGGCAAAGAACAAAGCTGGAGTTTCTCGCAATGAACGGTCAACCATTTCACCGCCTCGCCGCCGTTTCGATCTTCGCCGATCACCACGCCCGAAGCGTCCCCTCCCGCGCCATCCGCTTTCTGGCGGCGGTCGTTTTGATCGTCGCTGCTTCGGGCAAAGTCCGGGCCGAGTCGCCGGAGTCGCTCGCTCCCACGCCGGATGCGTACCGGCAACTTGCCGACCGGATCGAGACGCACTTCTTGCACGAGGTATTGCCGTTCTGGTTTCCCCGCTGCGTGGACCGTGAGCACCAGGGTTTTCACCCGCATTTCACGGCGGAAGGAAGCCAAGGGCCCGTCTCCGACCGTACGATCGTGTTTCAAGCTCGCATGACGTGGCTTGCCGCCGAAGTCGCCCGACGCTATCCCGACCTCCGCGAACCTTATGCCGATTACGCCCGGCACGGACTGCGGATGCTGCGGGAATCGCTGTGGGATCGCGAACAGGGCGGGTTCTACTGGGGAGTGACGATCGAAGGCCGACCTTTGGCGAGTTGCGGGACCGAAAAGCACCTCTACGGTACGGCCTTCGGTATTTACGCGGCGGCGAACGTCTACCGCGCCACGCAGGATCCGCAGGCGTGGGAATTGGCGCATGCGGCCTTCGTTTGGCTCGAGGAGCATGCCCGCGATCGTGAACACGGCGGCTATTTCGAAGCCTTCGCCCGAGACGGCACGCCGCTATTGGAACCGCCCGTTTCGCCCGGCGGTTTGCGCCGCCCGCGCGACCTGCTGGGAACACCCTACGGCTACAAGTCCATGAATAGCCACATCCACATTTTGGAGGCCGTCACGGAACTGTACCTGGCCCGACCCGACCCCGAGGTCGGCGAGCGACTGCGGGAATTGCTGAGCGTGGTCCGCGACAAGATCGCCGTTCCGCCCGGTTGCTTGAATCTCTATTTCACGCCGGACTGGCGACCGGTCCCCGATCACGACTCCTTCGGTCACGACGTGGAAACGGCGTTCCTAATTCTGGAAGCGGCGGAGGTCTTGGGAGAAGGGCACGATCCTCGGACCGAGGCCGTCGCCCGCACCCTGGTCGATCATGCCCTGGAGTACGGTTGGGATGACCGCCTGGGCGGGTTCTTCGACCGCGGTTTCGCCTTCGCGCCGGCCTACGCCAAGGAAAAGATCTGGTGGACGCAGGCGGAAGGGTTGAACGCTTTGCTGCTGATGCATGAACGGTTCGGGGAGGACGACGCCCGCTATTGGGACTTCTTTTGCAAGCAATGGGATTTCATCCGCCGCCGCCAGATTCACCCGCAATGGGGCGAATGGTACGACACCGTGACCGAGGACGGCAAGCCTTTGCCGGATCGTCCGCTGGGGCACATTTGGAAAGCGGGTTACCACAACGGGCGGGCCCTGATGCGAACGGCGGAGCGACTTCGGCACTTGGCGGAGCGCGCGCCCGGTTCCTGCGATCCGGACGGCGCAGCTCGCTAGCGCCGCCGAGCGCCGAGGCATGCACTACCGGCTTGGTTGCACCGCCGGCCTACGCCGGCGGTGCGTTGCGGCGGCGCACGCCGCGACTCGCCTACCGTTTCCCGCCCGGCTCTTTTAGAATCCAGTATTTCAGTGCCGCGGTCGCGGTCGTCGCCGTTTTCGCCCTTTCAAGCACGGAATCGCCACATGCTCTGGAGCAAGACCTTCATCCCCACGTTGAAAGAGACGCCCGAGGGAGCGGAAGTTCCCAGCCACATCCTGATGGTCCGCGCCGGGCTGATCAACCAGGTCATGGCCGGGGCCTACACGTACCTGCCTTTGGGGTTGCGGGCGTTGAAAAAGGCCGAACGGATCGTTCGGCAGGAGATGGATGCCGCCGGCGCCGTGGAATTGTTGATGCCGTCCCTCAGCCCGATCTCGTTGTGGGAACAAACCGGTCGCAAGGAGGCCTTCGGGGACGTGCTGATCCAGGTGGCGCTGAAACGGCAGAACCGCAAGGTCTTGGCGGTCCTAGGCCCCACGCACGAGGAAATCGTGACCGACCTGGTGGCGCATCAAATCTCCAGCTACCGGCAGTTGCCCATCACGCTGTACCAGATTTCGACCAAGTTTCGCAACGAGGAGCGCCCGCGGTTCGGCGTCTTGCGGACCAGCGAATTCCTGATGAAGGACGCCTACAGCTTCGACGTATCGCTGGAGGGCTTGAATCGCAGCTATCAGGCCATGTACGGGGCGTACTGCCGGATCTTCGACCGTTGCGGGCTGGATTACATCCCCGTGGAAGCGGAAAGCGGTCCGATCGGCGGCGACGCCAGCCATGAATTCATGGTGCCCGCCGGAAACGGCGAAGACAAAATCGCCCACTGTCGCGATTGCGGCTACGCGGCGAATCTGGAGCGGGCCGAGATCGGCGCCCGAGCGCCCGAGGACGCCATCCCCGAACCGGGACCGATCGAACGCGTGCCCACCCCCGGCAGCAGCACCATCGAACAGGTGAGCAAACTGCTGGGCTGCCGCCCGCAAGACATGATCAAAACGCTCATCTACGTCGCCGACGGCAAACCGGTCGCCGTGCTGATCCGCGGCGATCGCGAGGCCAATGAGAACAAGATTCGCCGCGCCCTGGGGGCCCGGGAGGTCGCCTTGGCCGAACCGGCGGTCATCGAGAAGGCGACCGGCGCGCCGGTGGGCTTCGCCGGACCGGTGGGATTGAAGCAACCGATCCCCGTTTGGGCCGACTACGATATCCAGTATATGACCAACGCCGTAACCGGGGCCAACGAGGCCGACATGCACCTGCGCGGCGTCAGTGTGGGACGCGATTTTCGGCCCGAAAAATTCGCCGACCTTCGCTGTGCCGCCGACAGCGACCCATGCCCCCGGTGCAGCAGCATCCTGCGGCTTCGACCGTGCATCGAGGTGGGCCACGTCTTCAAATTGGGCACGAAATACTCGGTCGCATTGTCGGCCAATTACGCGGGCGAGGACGAGACGCTGCACCCCATCATCATGGGCTGCTACGGCATCGGCGTGAATCGCATCTTGGCCGCCTTGATCGAGACCACGCACGACGACAACGGCATCGTTTGGCCGGTGTCGCTGGCCCCCTACGAGGTCTTGGTGGTCCCGGTCAACGCCGCGCACCCGGAGAGCGTCCGCGTAGCCCAGTCGCTGCACGACGAATTGAGCCGGGCGGGTGTGGACGTGCTGCTGGATGACCGCGACGTCCGGGCCGGGGTCAAATTCAAGGACGCCGACTTGATCGGCTTCCCGCTTCGCGTCGTGGTCGGCGAGCGCGGCCTGCAAAAGAGCGAGGTCGAAATCAAGTGGCGCTGGGAAAAGTCGGCGGAGTGGATTCCCGTGCAAGACGCCGCCCGACGAATCGCCCAATCGATCGCGGAGGAACGCGAGACCGGTGCGCGATTTCGCGCCGCTCGCGAAAATGGAAACGTCCAGCAATAGAGCCTCCAGCGTAAGCTGGAGGTGTTCAGTCACAACCCAAGATCTCACCACCGGCTAACGCCGGTGGCTCTAGAATTTGATTCTAGAATTAGCGTGAATCTCACCACCGGCTTACGCCGGCGGCTCACGGGCAGCGGAGGGAAATGCCCATGACGTTCCGAGCTCGGAACCGCCGATCGACCGCCTGGATTGCCGCGACCGTCTTCGCGACCTTCCTTTGGCAGGCCGTCTGCCGCGGCGGCGTGGGGCCGGAAAACGTCCTCCTGGTCGTCAATCCGCAAAGCGAGGCCTCCCTCACCGTCGCCAATCACTACCAAGCCCTCCGCGGAATCCCGCCCGAAAATGTCCTGTATCTGGACTGGGACCCGCTCCAAACCACCACGGATGTCGCGACTTTCCGAGAAAAGATTCTCAAGCCCGTCATCGAGGCCGTGCTCGCTCGCCGGTCGCAAATCGACTGCGTGGCCTACTCCGCCGATTTCCCTTGGGGAGTGCGATTGGAGGAGGATATTCGCACCTTCGCGCGGGAACACCCGGAACTCCTCCCCGCGCGTCCGGAGGGATCCGCGCGCGGCGAAAAGACCGAAGCGGAAGACGATCCCGCCGCGCGGTGGCCCAAGCCGTTGACGCCGGTCGGGTCGATCAACGGCTTGACGTATCTCTACCTGCCGGTTCTGGCTGCCGCCCCGCCCGGCTACATGAACCTCCGCGAAAACCAGTACATGCGACGCGCCACGCCGGAACAGGAAGGCGTCCCCTCGCTGGGCTTCAGCGGCACGCTGCAATTCGGCCCTAACGGCGAGGTCTGGGGGGCGGACCGCGATTGGCCGCAGGTCCGCGGCGTCGATCCTCAGGCCGTCGAATCACGCCGGCGGTACCTGCTCTCCATAGTGCTGGGCGTGGTGGAAAACGAGAAGAACCGCGGCAATACCCTGCCGGAGATCGTGAACTATTTGGAACGGTCGGCCAAGGCCGACGCCACCTTCCCGACCGGAACGATCTACTACGTCCGCAACGACGACATCCGCTCCAAGACGCGGCAATCGGCCTTCCCCGAGGCCGTCGAACAGTTGGAGCGATTGGGCGTCCGCGGCGAGATCGTTTTCGGAATCATGCCCAAGCAAAAGGACGACTGCCAAGGCGTGATGATGGGCACGGCCCAATTCCGTTGGGAGGAATCGGGCAGCACGATCCGGCCCGGCGCTCTATGCGATCACCTCACCAGCTTGGGCGGCGTGATGAGTCGCAACGGCGGCCAAACGCCCCTCAGCGAATTTCTCCGTTACGGAGCGGCGGCGGCGTCGGGAACCGTCACCGAGCCTTTCGCCATCCAAGAGAAATTCCCCTTCGCCATGCTCCACGTGCACTACGCCCGAGGCTGTACCGCGGTCGAGGCCTTCTATCAATCGGTGTACGGCCCCTACCAACTGCTGATCGTCGGCGACCCGTTGTGCCGTCCCTGGGCGAACGTCCCGAGGGTGACGCTGGAGGGTCTGTCCGGCCCGATCGTCAGCGGGGAAATCCGGCTTCGGGCGACGGCCCATTTCCCCCGACCGGGCCTGCCGGAACCGTTGGGCGGCGGCGAAGCCTTCGCGTTCGAATACTACTTGGACGGCGAGATGCGCAACCGTCTGCGACCGGGCGAGGAATGCACGCTGAACACCGCCGCCTGGGGTGACGGTCGCCACGAGTTGCGCGTGGTCGCCGTGGAGAAGGGCCTGATCGCCACCCGAGGCTCCTTATCGGTCGATGTGATCTTCCGGAATCACGATCGCGAAATCGAGGTCCGGTCCGAATCGCCCGACCGCGTCGCCTTCGGACAAACCGTCTCCGTGGAGGCTCGTTCCGCGGGTGCGATGGCCCTGGTTCTACGTCACAACGGTCGCATCCTGGATCGCTGTCTGGGTCCCTCGGGCCGATTGACGGCGGAGACGCGCAAACTGGGGCGGGGTCCCGTCTCGCTGCAAGTGGTGGCGCTCGGCCGAAGCGGTCCGGCGTCCAACGTCTATTCCGCCCCGCTCCGCTTCGAAATCGAGTGAGGATTCGGGGTGACGGTACGTCGGCGATTTGGCACGTCGGCACCTCGGGCTTACGCCCGAGGCTCTCATGCGTGGAAAATAGAGCCACCAGCGTAAGCTGGTGGTGGAACCCTGGGTAGCGTCAAAACACCTCGGGCTGACGCCCGAGGCTCTCATGCGTGGAAAATAGAGCCACCAGCGTAAGCTGGTGGTGGAACCCTGGGTAGCGTCAAAACACCTCGGGCTGACGCCCGAGGCTCTCATGCGTGGAAAATAGAGCCACCAGCGTAAGCTGGTGGTGGAACCCTGGGTAGCGTCAAAACACCTCGGGCTTACGCCCGAGGCTCTCATGCGTGGAAAATAGAGCCACCAGCGTAAGCTGGTGGTGGAACCAGGGAGCGCTGGGCGGCGCCGGACTCTTGCCTATCGTGGGCGAGGCGAATTATATTTTGAATAAAGACAACCACGACCGTCGTAATCGCTTCGCGTCGAAACGATCGCCCCTTGCGGCGCCGTCACCGGGAGTTCCGGATCGTAACGCGACCTCGCGCCGGGCGCGTTGCCGTTTCCGCTCTCCGTTCTTGCTCCTGAACCTCAGCCTGTAGGATTGTTTCCCGTGCTCAAGGCCGACTTGGCTTCTCTGTTCGGGCGTCACGAATTCTTCATCCGCCGCTTGCATTCCTTCACCGGTCTGGTCCCGGTCGGCGGTTTCATGGTCTTTCACCTGGCCACCAACGCCTCAATCGCCGACGGCGTGGAGATTTTCCAGTATCGCGTGAACGTCATCCACGGCCTGGGTCCCTCTACCATCATGATGCTGGAATGGCCGTTCATCTTCCTGCCCATCCTGTTCCACGCGATCGTGGGCATGATGATCGTCTCTCGCGGCAAGCGGAACGTGGCGGCCTATCCGTATCCCGAAAACATCCGCTACACGCTCCAGCGCTGGACCGGCGTGATCGCCTTCTTTTTCATTTTGTGGCACGTCTTTCACATGCACGGTTGGCTCAAGTTCGAGTGGTGGCTGGACAACGTGGCCAAACCCTTGGGCGGCCATCAATTCGATCCCGCTCGAGTCATCACCGCCGCCGAGGCGATTCAGGCCTCGATTTGGATTCGGCTGTTCTACATCGTGGGTGTACTGTCGTGCGTCTATCACTTCGTGAACGGCATTTGGACGGCGGGGATTACGTGGGGACTTTGGATCAGCCCCCGAGCGCAACGGATGGCATCGGGCTTGGCCCTGGTGATCGGCATATTTCTGGGCGGCATTTCCGTTGCCGCCCTGTACGGCATGAATACGATCGACACATCCAACGCGCAAGCCCGCGAAACGATGTCCGACGGCGCGGCGCCGCCGACGGAAGTTCGCGCGGAGACCTCCGCCGCCGAGAGGCCCTGAGCGGCCTGCGTCGGGCGTCTGGTTGACTTGGCGATTCACTCTGAACCGAGGCACGGCATGGCATCATTTCGCGTCATCGTGGTGGGAGGGGGGTTGGCCGGTCTTTCGGCGACCATGAAATTGGCCGAACTGGGCGCCGAGGTCTGGTTGATCAGCCTGACCCCCGTCAAACGATCCCACAGTTGCTGCGCCCAAGGCGGCATCAACAGCGTCAACAACCTGACCCGGCAGTTGGGCGACTCGGAGTGGTCCCACTTCGAGGATACGGTGTACGGCGGCGACTTTCTCCAGCACCAACCGCCCGTCAAGGAAATGGCGGAATGGGCGCCGCGGATCATCGACCTGATGGACCGACTGGGCGTCACCTTCAACCGCACCCCCGAGGGCTTTCGCGATCAGCGACGCTTCGGCGGCACGCTCTATCCCCGGACGGCCTTCGCCGGGGCCACCACCGGCCAACAACTCTTATATGCCTTGGACGAGCAGGTCCGCCGCTGGGAAGTGACCGGGCATGTGCGAAAGTTCGAGTTCTGGGAATACCTCGGCCCGATCCTCGACGAAAACGGCGTATGCCGCGGGTGCACGGTTCAGGACTTGGTGAGCATGGAGATTCGGGCCTTGCCCGGCGACGCCCTGGTCATCGCCTCCGGCGGGTGCGGCGTCATTTACGGGCGGTCCACCATGTCCATGGCCTGCAACGGCAGCGCCGTCAGCAGGACCTACCAGGCCGGGGCGCGCTACGGCAACCCGGAGTTCATTCAGGTCCATCCCACGGCCATTCCCGGCAGCGACAAACTGCGGTTGATGAGCGAATCGGCGCGCGGCGAAGGCGGGCGCGTTTGGGTGCCGCGGACGCCTCAGGATCCCCGCCCTCCCCATCAAATCCCCGAGAGCGAACGCTACTACTTTTTGGAGGAGCGCTATCCCAAGTACGGCAATCTGGTGCCCCGCGACATCGCCACCCGCGAAATCTTCAAGGTCTGCACGCAGGAAGGCCTGAGCGTCGAGAAGGACCGCCTCTGCGTGTACCTCGACTTGACCCACCTGCCCCGCGATCTGCTGGACCGCAAGTTGGGCGGCATCTTGGAAATCTACGAGAAGTTCCAGGGCGTCGATCCCCGCGCCGTGCCCATGAAGATCTTTCCCGCCGTGCATTACTCGATGGGCGGTCTGTGGGTCGATTACGAGCGGACGGCGTCCGGCGGTCTGCGGATCGGTTCGCCGCGGAATCAGCACACCAACATCACGGGCATCTTCGCGGTGGGCGAGTGCGATTATCAATATCACGGGGCCAACCGACTGGGCGCGAACTCGCTGCTTTCCTGCATTTTCAGCGGTTTGATCGCGGCCCCCGGCATTTTGTCGTATATCAAGGACGGCGACCAAGCGCCGCGGGACCGCGTAGGCTCGTCGCTCTTCGAGCAGGCGGAGCGCCGCCGGAAGGAACAACTGCAAGAGTTCCTCCGCCGCCCGCAAGACGGCGACAACCCCTACCGTATTCACCAGGAATTGGGGCGCGTGATGACCGCCGCGGCGACCGTGGTGAGGCACAACAAGGAACTGGATGAGGCGTACGAGAAGGTGCTGGAACTGGAAGCCCGGGCCAAGCACTGCTCACTCTCCGACACCGGTTCGTGGACGAATCAGAACCTGGTATTCACGCGGGCCTTGGAGGATATGTTCCCCGTGGCCAAGGCGATCCTCCGCGGTGCTCGGATGCGGGACGAGTGTCGCGGCGCGCACTACAAGCCCGAATTCGAAATGCCGTCCATCACGGCGCAGGATCCCGCCGAGGCCCGGCGGCAGGCCGAGGCCTGGTGCGACCGCTTCGAAGAGAATACCCGGCGCTGGCTCAAATCGACGATCGCCACGTACGACGAGGACGGCGAACCGGTCATCCATTACGAGGAAGTGGACACCAGTCTGATTCCTCCCCGACCGCGACTGTACGGCTTGGTGGGCGGCCAGATCATCGAGCAGGTGTGGCGGGAGCGGCGCCGACCGGAGGTCGCCGCCACGACATGAACGGGCGAAAGAGGGAAGGCGTTGCGGCCGAAATCGTCGACCGCCCGAACCCTCCGCAAAAATCCGACGCATCGAAAGAATTGAACCTTAGACGCTATTCGGTAATCAGCCCATGACGGATTCCAGCGATTCCCACCGGCAGGGCGGTCGGCGCCCGCGGCAAATCAACGTGCGGGTACGGCGGCAAGCCGGTCCGGACCAGGCGGCTTATTGGGAAACCTTCGCTCTGCCCTACGAGCCGGACCTGAACGTCATCAGCGTGCTGCAAAAGATCGCCGCCCTGGGCGAGAACGCCGCGGGCAAACGCGTCCCGCCCGTGGCCTGGGAGTGCAATTGCCTGGAGGAGATTTGCGGGGCGTGCACCATGGTCATCAACGGTCGGGTCCGCCAGGCCTGCACCGCGCTGGTCGACCGCTTGCTGGAGGATGATCCCCGCGAAATCCGGTTGGAACCGATGTCCAAGTTCCCGGTCATACGCGACTTGGTAGTGGACCGAACCCGCATCTTCGCCACGCTGAAAAAGGTCCGCGCCTGGGTTCCGGTGGACAACTACCTGGACCTCGGGCCGGGACCTCGCCAGTCCCAAGAGAATCAAGAGATCGCCTACCTGTTGAGCAAGTGCATGAGTTGCGGTTGTTGCATGGAAGCCTGCCCGCAGTTTCTCAAGATCGAAGTCCGGCGACTGCCCGGCGAGAGTGAGGACGACTACCGCCGTCGGGAGGCGGAAATTACGAACCGTGCATTCATGGGTGCGGCGGGCATCGCCCAAATCGACCTCTTCAACAGCAACCCCATCGGCGCCATGAACGCCCGCGAACGTCTCGATGTCCTCGTCGGCGAGGGCGGCATTCAGGTCTGCGGCAACGCACAGAATTGCGTCAAGGTCTGCCCCAAGGAAATCCCCCTTACCACATCGATCGCGCGGATGGGGCGGGCCGCCACGATCCACATGTTCCGCCGGTGGTTCGACCTGTAAGGATCAGCGCCGCTGGGATCTTCGGCGATTGGGCGTCCGGTTGCTCCACCGCCGGCTCACGCCGGCGGCTCCAATTACGTCACTCCAATTGCGTCACTCCAATTGCGTCACTCCAATTGCGTCACTCCAATTGCGTCACTCCAATTATGTCACTCCAATTATGTCACTGGCGCCAATCACGCCGAGTGCTTGATTCTTCCCGACGCCATCGCGCAAACCCTAGAGCCGCCAGCGTAAGCTGGTGGTGATTTTCCCAGAGCCACCAGCGTCAGTTGGTGGTGATTTTCCCAGAGCCACCAGCGTAAGCTGGTGGTGGAATCTTGGGTAGCGCCGCAACACCTCGGGCTTACGCCCGAGGCTCCAGAATTCGATTCTACGGCGAAACGCCCCCACCTCGGGCTGACGCCCGAGGCTCATCAGTTTTTCATCGCGAACACTAGAGCCGCCGGCGTAAGCCGGCGGTGAAACGCAGCGGCAAGCCCCTCAAAAACCCGGCGGCGCGTTGCAATCGGCGCGGCCGTGTGGTTGAATGGAGCCGTGATCGGGCGGAGCGATCGGCGCATCCGTCGGCCGATGGGGCTTCACCCGCCGCGACGATCGCATCCGCGTGCCCTGACTGATGTGAGGAGAAACCATGACCCGCCCCAATCGCAGAACCTTCCTCAAGACCGCGGCCGCCGGCGCCGCCTTCACGTTTGTCATCTCGGATTCGCGTCGCCGCGTGCTCGGCGCCAATGAAACGATCCGCGTCGGCGTGGCGGGGATCAACGGCCGAGGCGGCGCCCATATCGACGCCTTCGCCACCATGCCCGACGTGCAGGTCAGCTACCTCATCGATCCCGACAGCCGACTGTTCGCCAAGCGGAGCGAGCAGGTCCAGAAACGCGGCGGCAACACGCCCACGTGCGTGCAGGACATCCGCCGGGCGCTGGAGGACAAAAACCTGGACGCCGTCTCGATCGCCACGTGCAACCACTGGCATTCGCTGATCACGATTTGGGCATGCCAGGCGGGCAAGGACGTGTACGTGGAAAAGCCGTGCAGCCACAACGTGTTCGAGGGACGCAAATGCGTCGAGGCCGCCCGCAAGTACGGCCGAATCGTCCAGCACGGCACGCAAAGCCGCTCCAGCGCGAGTTGGGCGAGGCAGGCGGCGGCGGTGGCTTCGGGCAAGTACGGCAAACTGCTGATTTCCAAGGGCTACGCCAGCAAGCCGCGTTGGACCATCGGGTTCAAGCCCGACACCGACCCGCCCTCGGAGTTGGACTACAACCTCTGGCTCGGTCCCGCCCCCGAAATGCCCTTCAACGGCAACCTGGTGCACTATAACTGGCACTGGTTCTGGGAGACCGGCAACGGTGAAATCGGCAACCAGGGCGTGCACCAAATGGACATCGCCCGCTGGGCCATCCCCGGCGCCAAACTGCCGGATTGGGTCATCAGCGCGGGCGGGCGGTACGTCGACGAACCCGAGCACGGCTGGAAAGACCAGGGCCAAACCCCCAACATGCAAATCACCGTGATGGGCTTCGGCGACGTCCTCTTGCTGTTCGAGGTCTTGGGCTTGGTCGGCAAGGAAGGGCCCGGCGGCAAGAAGTTCGATCCCAAGGTGGACAACGAGTTCTACCTTACCGAGGGCGTGATCCGCGGAGGCAAGTTCTATCCCAAGGGCAAGGACCAGGCCGAGGAACTGGACCAATTCGACGTCACCATGGGGCCCGGCGATCAGTTCGAGAACTTCATCGCCTGCGTCCGCAGTCGCAAGGTGGACCAACTGCACGCCGACATCGAAGTGGCCCACTACTCGGCGGCACTGTGCCATCTGGGCAACATCTCCTATCGACTGGGCGCGGAGTCCTCTTTTGCCGACGCCGCCAAGGCCTTGCCCGACAACGAGACGGTGGCCGCCTCGTGGAAGGCGCTCGAGGAGCACCTCGCGGGCGCGCTGGGCGTCAACCTCGCCGAAATGAAGTGCACGGTGGGTCCCAAGCTGGCCTTCGATCCCGCGCGGGAACGCTTCGTGGACAACGCCGAGGCCGACCGACTTCTGACGCGGAACTACCGCGCGCCCTTCGTGGTGCCGGAGACGGTCTGAGTCGGTCCGCTCCGTCCGGTCCGCCGCGAGGTGGAGAACCCTTCGGAACGAGCCATAATGGAGATGGGACGCGGAGACGGCGCTGCGCCGCGTCTCCTTTTGTGCGCGCTGCGTCCTCCTCGGCGTTCGGATCATGGCCCAATTGGAAGACTGGATTCGCGAAGCCTGCGATGTGCTCGACCGCTCCATCCGCCGGGGCGAATCGCGGCGCGTGGAGGACCTGCTCGCCTCACACCCTGGGCCGCATCCCGCGCCGGAGCTCTTGCTCGAACTGATCTACACCGAATTCGTCGCCCGGCACGAGGTCGGCCTCAACCCGGACCCCGAGGAGTATTTCGCCCGATTTCCCGATCTAATCGAGGACCTCCGCGAACTCTTCTTCGTCCATCGGATCGTGCATGCCGAGGACGAAGCGACGGGGGGATTGTCCGAGAGCGAGACCGATCTCCCGAACGATACGGCGGCGGGAGATCGGCCTGAGCCGATTACGGACGATGCCCCGGCTCTGGCGATGCTGGGCCGCTATGCGCTGCTGGAAGTGATCGGCGAGGGGGCCACGGCCAAGGTCTACAAGGCCCGCGATACGCAACTGAAACGCTTGGTGGCCGTCAAAACGCTGGCGCGCGGCGACGAGGCGCGGGAGGGTGGTCCGCCGCCGGAGGCGGAGGCGGCGGCATCGCTTCGGCACCCCAACATCGTCCAAGTTTACGAGGTCGGCGAGGCCGACGATTGCCGCTACGTGGTAATGGAGTTACTGGAGGGCGGCACGTTGGCCGACCGGCGAGGCCGGGTCTGGAAGCCGCGACAGGCCGCGCGGTTGGTGGAAACCCTGGCCCGGGCCGTGCAGTACGCCCACGATCACGGCATCCTCCACCGCGACCTGAAGCCCGGCAACGTCCTGCTCGATCACGACGGTACGCCGAAGATCAGCGACTTCGGTTTGGCCGTCCGCTTGGACCGCTCGCAGTCCGCGTCGGGCGAGTGGCTGGTGGGAACGCCGGGCTACGCCGCCCCGGAGCAGATCTGGGGCCGACCGGAGGCGGGAAGTCCCGCCGGGGACATATACGGCTTGGGGGCGATCTTATACGAACTCCTGACGGGTCGCCCGCCTTTTCGTGGGCGCAACGCCATGGAGACCATGCTGTTGGTCAAGAAGACCGAACCCGTCTCGCCGCAAAAACTTCAACCGCACTTGCACCGCGATCTGGCCGTCATCTGCCTGAAGTGCCTGGAGAAGGACCCCGGCAAACGCTATCCCTCCGCCGCCGCCCTGGCCGACGACCTGCGGCGTTTCCTGGAGGGGCACGTCATCACGGCCCGGCCCGCCGGTCCCTTGGAACGCGCCGCCAAGTGGTTCCATCGCAATCGCGCCGTTGCCATGGTGGGAGCGGCGGCGGTGGTGCTGCTGGTCGGATTCGCGCTGACCTGGCGGTGGTACGCGTCGCGTCTGGAGCAGGAAATGCACGGCAAGGCGTTCCTGGCCGAGGTGACGGCACGACAGGAGAAAGTCCTTCGCTCTCAGCAGGACCTGGCGCGACAGCAGCGGTACGCGGAGGCGCTGTCTCAGGCCGGGGAGTTGTTGGCCGACAACCCGGGCGCGGCGGAGGCGGTTTTGCACGACCCCGAGCTGTGCCCCGAGGACCTCCGCGACTTCGCTTGGCGACTGCTCGACCGCCTAGCGTCGGCGGGCCGAAAGAGTTGGGACCTTTTCCCGCCCCTGCCGGAAAATGCCGGAGAGGCCGGTTCGGCCGATGCGTCCCCGCCGGGGGATTCGCCGCCGCTCACGCCCGCAGCGGAACAAGAGGATCGCGAAATCGTCCGTTTGGCCGTCTCTCCGGACGGGCGCCGCCTGGCCGTGGGGTGCGCGGACGGCACCCTGCTCCTTTGGGATACGCAGGAACGGAAGGCGTTGGCCCAAACCCACTTGGCCCGGGGGGCCGCGACGCCGGCGTTTTCCCCCGACGGTTCCGCCTTGGCCGCGGCGGGAGAAGGCGCCGAGGTGACGCTCTGGTCCATACCGGACCTGAAATTGCTTCGCCGGTGGAACGCCGCCGCCCAGACCGTGCACGGACTGGCCTTTACGGGCAAAGGCGAGGGGCTTTTGGCCGCCACGGACGCCGGTTTGCGAGCGGCCCTCCGCGACGAAGAGACCGGCCAGGCTGCCGGAGACGCGATGCGCACGCTAACCGTGGACTTGGGCACCTTCGTCAACGATCGCCGGTTGGGGGGAGTCGCTCGACCGCCTTTCCGTCCGCCGCGCAACTTTCAGCCCGACCTCACGTGCTTGGCCGTCGATCCCGAAGAGTCCTCCATCTTCTGCGGCACCGGGGGAGGGCGTTCCTTCCTGCTTTCGTGGCCTAAGCTGACGCTGACCGCCGTCTTTCGCGAATTCAACGGGCCTGTTTCGGCGGCCTCGTTCTCTCCGGACGGCACGCTGCTGGCGGCGGCATCCGGTTCCAGCGTTTGGCTCTATCAGCGGCGGACCGGCGTTTCGCGGTATCTGCGGGAAGCCCATTTCCGCCCCATCGTCGCGCTGGCTTTTTCCGCCGACGGCAAGCAATTGCTGACCTGCGGCCTGGACTCGGCGGCCAAGCTTTGGGACGTGCGAACGCTGGCCCCGATACGCCGGTTTACGGGTCAGTCGGGCTATCCGGTGCAAGGGTTGTTCGCCCCCGACATGAGCAGCATTTGGACGGCCTGTCGAACCGTCTTGACGCAGTGGGACCTGACCCACGGCGAAATACCCGCGGGCTTGAGCGGACTGAACGCGGGCGTCCGAAACTATCTTCCCTCTCGGCAAGGCAAACGACTGCTACTGTTGGAAGGACTGGTTCCCCGGGACGCCGCCATC
The DNA here is from genome assembly GCF_054657335.1 of Thermopirellula anaerolimosa. Lineage (NCBI taxonomy): Bacteria > Pseudomonadati > Planctomycetota > Planctomycetia > Pirellulales > Thermoguttaceae > Thermopirellula > Thermopirellula anaerolimosa. The sequence continues at coordinate 2,757,839 of NZ_BAAHYX010000006.1, read as the reverse complement.
ACGCTGTGGGATATGACGAGCGGAACGCGATTGGCGACGGTCAAGCAAATGGGGGTCGCTCCGCCCGTCATGACTCTGTCCGCGGACGGCGATTGGCTGGCGGTTCCGGCCCGCGAACGGCAGATCGAGATCCGCGACGCGGAGACGCTCAACCTTCGTCGCACGGTGACGCTGCCCGACGCCGCCCCGGTGTCGCTGATTCTGGCTCATCCGACGTCGAGCGAGCTTTGGATCGCCGATCGCGGCGGTCGTCTCTATCGCTGCCGGATCGAGGCGACGGGCGAGGCACCGGTGGAGGAGGTTCGCGAACCGCCGTCGCCGGCGGTCGAGGTCACGGCCATGCAATTCGATCCCGGCGGACGACGTTTGGCTCTGGGCACCGCGGACGGACGCATCCAGGTTTGGGATTTCGAGCGGCGGACTTCGGTTTCAACAAGCCTGCGTCCCGCTCCCGTGGGGGCCTTGGCCTTCAGCCCCGACGGCGAAAGTCTTGCCGCGGCGGCGGAAGGCTCGGCGATCTGTTTGTTTAGCCGCGACCTCTCCACCGTGGATCGTTGGAGCGAGGTCCCCGGCTTCATTACTTCCCTGGCGTTCACGCCCGACGGCGAGGCCTTGATCTCGGGTACGCCGCCGGACCCTGCGGGCCGCGTGGAAATTCGCGTGTGGAACGTCGCCTCGGGGCGATGTCACGCCGTGTTCCCCGACTTCGCCGGACCGATCCATTTCTCCGCCGCCGGCGACGCGATGTTCACCCTGGACGCCCGCCGAGAACCGCGAATCTGGCCGCTCGAATAGACGCACATCCGGCAGCGACCGAGCGAGGGACGGATTCGGCAGGCATGGGGCGTCCCCGGGCGACTTTCGGTTCCAAGCGGCGCGAACCGATCCGGCCCGAGCCTTGTCGAACCCGCAGCGGCCCCCGCCCCTCCGGCGGTTTCGGGACCTTGACCCCGCTTTGCCGTTGCCTTAAAAGTAAGGTTTTGCACGCCTTGTCGTTTGCCGGACGCATCCGCGTTGGGTTCGAGCCTGTGCTCCCCCCCGGCTTCGCTTCACTTGGAAGGATGATTCAGGAAACCTGCCATGCCCAAAGTCGTGGTGCTTGATCCGTTGTCGCCCGAGGGTCTCAAACTGTTGGAAGCCGCCGGTTCCATCGAGCACGAGGTGCGAACGGGCCTGAAAGGCGAGGAACTACGAAAAACGCTGCAAGAGTTCGATGGCGCGATCTGCCGCAGCGGGGTCAAGATCACGGCCGACGTCTTGGAAGGCAACACGCGGTTGAAGGCGATCGTTCGGGCGGGGGTGGGCGTGGACAACATCGACTCCGCGGCCGCCACACGCCTGGGAATCGTGGTCATGAACACGCCCGGCGGCAACACCGTCGCCACCGCCGAGCATACGATCGCCCTGATGATGGCCCTGTCCCGCAACCTCTTTCCCGCCTATCAAAGCCTGCTGGAAAAGAAGTGGGAGCGCAGCAAGTTCATGGGGACGGAGTTGGCCGGCAAGACGCTGGGCATCGTGGGTCTGGGCCGAGTCGGGCAGGCCGTTGCCGAGCGCGCCATTGGATTGAAAATGCGCGTCATCGGCTTCGATCCCTTCCTGCCCGAGCATCGCGCCAAGGAGTTGGGCATCGCCACCTGCAAGAACCTCGACGAGATGTTGCCCGAGGTCGATTACCTGACCGTCCATACGCCTCTCAACGACCAGACTCGCAACCTCATCGACAGGCCGCAAATCGCCAAGATGCGCAAAGGCGTCCGCCTGATCAATTGCGCGCGGGGCGGAATCTATAACGAGGAGGCCTTGCTGGAGGGATTGGAAAGCGGACAAATCGGCGGCGTGGCCCTGGACGTCTATCCCAAGGAACCGTGCACCGAGAATCCTCTGTTCGGGCGTCCCAACGTCCTGTGCACGCCGCACCTCGGCGCCAGCACGGAAGAGGCCCAATCCAACGTCGCCCTGGAGGCTGTGGAACTGCTGGTCGATTTCTTCACCACCGGAGCGGTTCGCAACTCGGTCAACATGGCGCCCCTCGATCCCAAGATGCTGGAGGGGTTGCGGGGTTATTTGGACCTGGCCTATCGCATGGGCTTGCTAATGGCGCAACTCGACCGCAATCCGCCGCAGCGCTGCAAGCTGCGGTATCAGGGCGACGTCGCCTCCCGCGATACTCGGCTCCTTTCCTCCGCCTTCGCCGCCGGTCTTTTGGCACAAGCCCTTGACCAATCGGTCAACCTGGTCAACGCCGAGATATTGCTGCGGCAACGGGGAATCGAACTGGCCGAGGAACGCAGCGCCGAGGTCGGGGACTTCTCCTCGCAAATCACCGCCGAGGTCACTCGGCAGGACGGCAGTTCCATCGTGGGCGGCACGGTCTTCGGCAAGTCCTTGCCGCGGCTCATTCAGAAGCGACGGTTCCGCTTGGAAAGCCCGCTGGAAGGCATCATGCTGGTGATGTACCACCGCGACGTGCCCGGCGTCGTCGGCAAGATCGGCGAGATCATGGGTCGCCACAACGTCAATATCGCATTTCTTTCGCTGGGTCGGGCCGAGAACCAGCCCGGCGGCGAGGCCATCGGCGTGCTGGCCCTGGATTCCTATCCCCCCGCCGAAGCCCTCAATGAAATGCTGAAAATGGAGCCGATCCACAAGGTCACCGTGGTGCAACTCCCGCAGCGGGGCGAGTTGCCGTCTTGGTTGTCGGTGGGCGTTCCCCGCGACTGAGCCCGCCCGACTTGCTCCAAGAGCCGAGAGGCAAGTCGTTGCGCCGGTCCCGCCTCGCGGGCGAAGGCGGCTCGCGAATCCGCATCTCAAAAATACAGGTCGCGCTGGTCCGTCTCGCGGATGCGACGCAGGCGTTCCAGCAGCGCGGTCTTGCGCGGACCCTCCGGAATCTTGGATAGCTCCTCTTCGATCAGGCGGACTCCGGCCTCGTAGGTCTCCCGCGACCCATAGTCCACAAGATATTCCATCAGCGTCGTCAAGGCGTTGGGCGTGCAGAATTGCTGAATAAAGCCGGGAATGGCGAATTCCATGAAATGCTCGCCGGTCCTTCCCAGGCGGTAGCAAGCCGTGCAAAAGCTGGGGATGTAGCCGTCCACGATCAGTTGCCGCAGCACGTCGTCCAACGGGCGGAGGTCGCCCAGTTCGAACTGCTCCCGCTCCAAGACCTGGGCGTCGCCCGCCTCCGTGTATCCGCCCAACTCGATGCGGCTACCCGCGTCGATCTGCGAAACACCGAATTCCATGACCTCGCGGCGCAACTCGGCAGGCTCCCGCGCCGTCAGGATCAGACCCGTGTACGGCACGGCCAGGCGGAGCACGGCGATCAATCGCTTGAACTCCGCGTCGCTGACGCGATACCGCTCATCCAATCGCACACCCGCCGCGGGGCGCAAACGCGGAAAGCTGATCGTATGCGGCCCCACCCCGTAATGCGCTTGCAGGAATAGGGCGTGCGTGACCAGTCCCAGCACCTCGAATTTCCAGTCGTACAGACCAAACAGGGCGCCGATTCCCACGTCATCGCAACCCGCCTCCATGGCCCGGCTGTGGGCGTCCAATCGCCACAGGTAGTCGCCCTTGCGAGTCTTTCGCGGGTGCACCTGCGCGTACGTCTGGTGATGGTACGTCTCTTGGAATATCTGGTAGGTGCCGATGCCGGCGTTCTTGATCTCGGCGAAGCCCTCGTGGTCCATCGGCGCGGCGTTGATGTTGACCCGACGGATCGAAGCCCGCGGGCGGCGCGCCGCGTACACCGTGCGAACGCAATCGGCGATGAAGGTAGGCGAATACTCGGGATGCTCGCCGAAGACCAGGATCAGCCGCTTGTGTCCGCGATCGAGCAGGGCCTCCACCTGCCGCCGGATATCCTCGGGCGAAAGCGTCCGCCGCTGCACCGCGCGGTTGCTCCGCCGAAAGGCGCAGTACGCGCAATCGTTCGTGCACTCGCTGCCGATGTACAACGGGGCGAAAAGGACGATGCGATTCCCATACACATCCCGCTTCAAGCGACGCGCGGCGTCGAAAATCTCCTCGATCAGGTCGGGACTTTCGGCGCTCAGCAGGACCGCCGTCTCCTCCACCGTCAGGGCTTCCTTGTTCAGGCTCTTGGCGATGATCTCGCGGACCCTTCCCGGTTCGGCGGGCAAATTCAAAAGGCCGTGCAGTTTCGGTTCGTCGATGAAATCCGCGGCGCTGCCGCTCAATCGCCGCCGGATCGCGGAGGAAGACATATTCAAGCAACCTTACTTGTAGCGGGAACCCATGCGACCGTCGCCGCGCCGAGCTTTCAGGCCGGCCTGCCGCACGCCTTCACGCGGAGGATTCGATGTCGTCGCAGTCGCTCGTGCGAGCGCGGTAATTGGGCGAGGTCCCCGGCCCGCGCCCGATCGGACGCCCCAAGCTCTCGATCCGCGAACGGAGACAGACGTGGCACGCCTCGGCCGACTCTTGAATGCAAGCCTTGTTCGGATAGATTTCGTAAAACACGCGATATCGGGGAGGCGTCAGGTTCGGCATTACGATGTTGGCGCCGCGGACCAGTCCCAGTTCCCGCCCTCGCCCGCGATTCAGCGTGGCCAAGGCGGTCGTGCTTGGGATGTTCGCCCGCGGACACACTAGCCGCGCCAGGGCGATGGTTTTGTACGTCATCAGTTCGTTGGCGGGCACCTGGTCGCCGTCCGGAACGAGGACGCGGAACTCCGGGTCGGCCAGCGGTGTACGGGGATGCAAGATGAAAGGTCCCACCCCGATCATGTCCAGGTCCAAATCGCGAAAAGTCAGCAGATCGTCGGCCAAGTCGCCGTACGTCTGCCCCGGAATGCCGATCATGACCCCGCTGCCGACCTCATAACCCAGGGCCTTCAATTGCCGGAGCATCTCGATACGCGTCGCACGCTCCTCGCCTTTCGGCGGATGGTACTTGCGATAAAGCTGAGGATTCGAGGTCTCGAACCGCAGCAGGTAGCGATCGGCGCCTGCTTGCCGCCAGGCCGCCCAATCCTCCGCGCTGCGTTCTCCCAAGCTCAGCGTGATCGCCAGCGGAAACGACTCCTTGATCCGCCGCACCACCTGCGCGATCATGTCGCGGCTCAGCAGCGGGTCTTCGCCGGCCTGCAACACGACGGTGCCGTAACCCATCGCGTGGGCCTGCCGGGCGCAGGCGAGAATTTCGTCCTCAGTCATCCGATATCGCGTCAGCTCCGTATTGGGCGCCCGCAGCCCACAGTACACGCACAGTCGGATGCAGTAATTGGAAATCTCGATCAACCCGCGGAGATGCACCTCACCGCCCACGTGCGCCTGCCGGACCTCGTCGGCGGCCTGCCACAATTGCTCGAGGCGCGAGGGATTCTCTTCCCGGAGCCAGGCTACCAAACCTTCCCGGGTGAGAGGTTCGAGCGATTGCAAGACGGCCGACGAAGGCATGAGTGATTTCTTTTGGCGGTAACGGCGGAAGGAAGGCCAACCCCACGTTTGTGGGAGACTGCGGCACGCACCTTGTCTATTATACGACCCCGACGCACCCACGGTGCGGCCCCTCGCAGGAGCTAGTGGTGAGTGAATTCCTTGGAGCCACCAGCGTTAGCTGGTGGTGCCCCTCTTGGAGCCACCAGCGTCAGCAGGTGGTGCCCCTCTTGGAGCCACCAGCGTTAGCTGGTGGTGGAACCCTGGGTAGCGCCGAAATACCTCCAGCTTACGCTGGAGGCTCCAATATGGTCGTGCGTAGCGAACAACACCTCGGGCTTACGCCCGAGCCTCTTGGAGGCGGGAGGATTCCAAACTATCCGATGAACAGAAAAAGGGTGCTATTCAATGTTAACGTGTATTGTCCACTTTTCTATTGACTTTTTGCATCATGAAAATAAAATCCTGGTGTAAGTGGCGCAGTTGTGTCTGACTGTTCGGTCGGCTTCCCCGTTACGGGGTTGAACGTGTCGAGTCCTTTTCTGAAGGAGTGCTAGCCATGCGTAGAATGAGAGGGTTGTGGCGAAAGTTTCCACCGGGCTTCACCCTGGTGGAACTGCTGGTGGTGATTGCCATTATCGGCATCCTGATTGCGCTATTGCTGCCCGCCGTGCAGGCCGCCCGTGAGGCCGCTCGGCGATCGCAATGCACGAACAATCTCAAGCAAATTGCCTTGGCGCTACATAACTACCACGATAAATACAACGTTTTTCCTAGCCTCGGCCAAGGTCCCACTGCGGGGACGCCTCCGGAGGAAAAGAGCACCTACGGCGGGTTGAGCGCCTTCGTGATGCTGCTGCCCTATCTGGAACAAACGGCCCTTTACAATCAGTGGCAGGCCCCGCAACCGCCCCGCTACAACGCCTGGGGACCGGTGCCTTGGTACGGTTGGGATTTCCGACCGCACAACGTCCAGGTACCTTCGATTCTCTGCCCCTCTGATGGATCGGCTGGCAAGATCCGTGACGACGGCAGGCCCTATTGGTGGCAGGGCGACAACTCCTACGTCTTTTGCTGGGGCGACGATGTGAGCGTCGATTGGCGGGGTCGCTCGAATCCCCGCGGTATCTTCGGCGGCGACAGTTTCGTCGGGATGGCGGGTATCACGGACGGCACCAGCAACACCCTCGCCGTCAGCGAAGTCGTGGTCTCCACCCGAGGCGACGTTCGGGAGACGCACGGCAACTATGTGGAGAACGCAGGCGACGGTACGCTGCGTGCCAATCCCGGCATTTGCCTGCAATGGAAAGGACCGAACAATACCATCACCGCATCCGCCCCGCAGATCGGCGAGCTCCGCGGCGTGCACTACGGCTGGGGTGCCGCATGCGTCACCGGGTTCAACACGGTGCTCCCGCCCAACTCCATCGGATGCAAAGGTTATTGGTCCGAATGGGGTTCGGACCACGTCATGCCGCCGGACAGCTATCACCCGGGCGGCGTGAATGCGGCCTTGGCCGACGGGTCGGTTCGCTTTATCAGCGATACGATCAACACCGGCAACTTGGCGGCGCCTGAAGTCAGCGGCGGTCCCAGCCCCTACGGCGTTTGGGGCGCGCTCGGCACCCGAATGGGCCGCGAGTCGGTCAACAACTTCTGATTGCCGGGCCGCTTCGTCGCGTCAGGACGATAAGTATCCCATCACCGCCGGCTAACGCCGGCGGCTCTAGTTTATTCTTTTTCCAATCACGCACGTGCGCTCGCTGCACCACCGGCTAACGCCGGCGGCTCTTTGTTTCTTTGAGTCACTCGTATGGAGAGCCACCGGCGTAAGCCGGTGGTGGCGCCGGCGATTCATGGTTCGTTGGGCGCTTGACCGCGGTGATTGCATCAACCAAACTCTACGGAGGTGCCGTCGCGCCGCTGCCGGTGCGATTCCCGCGGACCCTCGGGGGAGTGCTCCCAGCGAGGTTATCAGTTCGCAACCGTAGCGGCGAGTCGATTTTTCCCAACGGTCCAAGCCTTTTTCCTCGGAGAGGTTGCATCATGCCTTGGTCGCTCTTGCTTTGTGGACTGCTGGCAGCGACCGCCGATGACCGCCCAAACGTGGTGTACGTGGTGACCGACGATCAGCGTTGGGACGCCATGAGCTGCGCGGGCCATCCCTTCCTCAAAACGCCCAACATGGACCGCTTGGCCGCCGAGGGCGCAAGGTTCGCCAACGCCTTTGTCACTACGTCGCTGTGCTCACCCAGTCGGGCCTCCTCGCTGAGCGGCCTTTACGCTCACACCCACGGAGTGATCAACAATTTCACCGACTTTCCGCAGGATATCCCCAGTCTTCAAGGTCAACTCCACGCGGCGGGCTACGAGACGGCCTATATCGGTAAGTGGCACATGGGCGAGGACGACGACTCGCCTCGACCGGGCTTCGACTATTGGGCCAGCCACAAGGGCCAGGGAAATTACTACGACAACGATTTCAACATCAACGGCGTGCGGCGCCGACTGCCCGGCTACTATACCCACCGCGTCACCGATCTGGCGACGGAATGGCTGCGGCGTCCTCACGATCGTCCGTTCCTTCTGATTCTGGGGCACAAGGCCCCGCATACGCCATTTACGCCGGAGGAGGCTTATCGGCACATCTTCGATGACGTGGCGATCCGCTATCCCGCCTCGGCCTTCGAACTGGACGGCAAGCCCGACTGGGTCAAAGAGCGACTGGTCACGTGGCACGGCATCTACGGGCCGCTCTTCGGATTTCGCGAAAAATTTCCGGATACCGGACCGGAGGCCGAGGCCGACTTCGCCCGATTTGTTCGCAGTTATCTCGCCACGATCGTTTCGGTGGACGACAGCCTGGGCAAGGTGCTGAAGACGCTCGAGGAGACGGGTCGACTCGATCGCACGCTGGTTATCTTCACCTCGGACAACGGGATGCTGTTGGGCGAATACGGCATGACGGACAAGCGGACGATGAACGAGCCGAGCATCCGCGTGCCGCTGTTGGTCCGCTATCCGCCGCTCGTGCGGCCCCGCACCGTGGTCAACGAGATGGTGCTCAATATCGACCTGGCGCCCAGCGTGCTGGACATCTGCGGCGTGCCGCCGCTGCCCAAGGCGCACGGGCGATCTTGGAAACCGCTATTGACGGGTACCGCGACCGATTGGCGGAAGTCGTGGTATTACGAGTACAACTACGAAAAGCAATTCCCCTACACCCCCAACGTCCGCGGCGTGCGCACGGATCGCTACAAGTACGTCCACTACCCGCACGGCGACGGGACGCCGGATCGCCACCGCGCGGAACTGTACGACCTGCAAAACGATCCCCAAGAGCGTTACAATCGGATCGACGATCCCGCCTACGCCGCCGTGTTACAAGAACTGAAGGCCGAGTTGCGGCGGTTGCAGGAAGAGACGGAGGCCTTGCCGGATCGCATGCCGCTGGATGAAGGCGTCAAGACCGAGTTGCCCGAGGCCTCCATCCGCTGACCGACTGAGACGAGGCCGGCCCATTTCCTGACCAACAACAGGTCCGCGCTTCGGCTTGCGGCCTCAATACGTCTTGCGATTTTTCTTGGACGCGAATAGGAGCGATTGCCATGAACCGGTTGTCTCAACCGACGCGTCGTAGCTTCCTGCGTTTGGCCGCGACGGGCGCCGCAGCCTCGGTCGTGCCCGCCTGGATTCCCCGTTCCGTGCTGGGCGAAGGCCCTCGCCCCGGCGCGAACGACCGCATCACCGTCGGCGTGATCGGAACCGGCGGGCGATCCAACCTCCTGATCGACCAACTCCCCGAGCAAGGGCAAATCTTGGCTCTGTGCGATTGCTTTCTGGCCCGGGCGAACGACACCAACGCCAAGAAGGGCGAGGGGAAATGGGCGGTCTATCAGGACCACCGCCAACTTCTCGACCGCAAGGACATCGACGCCGTGATCGTGGGCACGCCGGACCATGCCCGGGTCTACGTCTGCATCCACGCTTGCCAAGCGGGAAAAGACATCTACGCCGAAAAGCCGCTCACGCTGTGCATCGGGGAGGGCCGGGCCTTGGTTCGCGCCGTTCGCAAATACCGGCGGGTGTTCCAGGTGGGAAGCCAGCAACGCTCCATGGCCATGAACCGATTGGCATGCGAGTTCATCCGGTCGGGCAAACTGGGCAAAATCCGGGTCGTTCAAGGGGTCAACTATCCGGGTCCTCGCTTCCCCGAGGCATTGCCCGAGGAAGAAAAGCCGCAAGATCTGGATTGGGACCGCTGGCTGAATCAGGCCCCCATGCGACCGTACAACAAGCAGTTGCACTTCGGTTGGATGGCGTGGTGGGATTACTCGGGCGGCGAGATGACGAACTGGGGCGCCCACGGCTTGGATCAGGTGCAATGGGCGTTGGGCAAGGACGGTACCGGACCGGTGGATATTCGCCCGCAAGGACCCGCCAAGGACATGAACGCGCCCGTCCACATGAAGTACGACGACGGCACGCCGCTGCGCCTGGAGCTATCGGGCGCGCCGATGGGCGGCGCCGTCTTCTCCGGCGAGAACGGTCGGATCGAGATCAATCGCAACAAGTTCACCTGCAATCCGCCGGATTTGATCCGAGACTTGCCGCCGCAAGAGGAAATCGACAAGTGGCGGGACGAAGTGGCCCTTTGGCAGGCCAAATACCACATGGAAAACTGGATGGACTGCATGCGGACCCGCCAATTGCCCGTCGCCGACGTGGAAATCGGCCACCGCTCGATCAGCATCTCGCACTTGGCCAACATCGCCCGCTATCTGGGGCGACGTTTGGAGTGGGATCCCGTCCGCGAGTCGTTCGTCGGCGACGATGAGGCCAACGCCTTGGTCCTGCGACCGCGGCGTGCGGGCTACGAGTTGCCGGAGGCGTGACCGACCGGCCAAGGCGTCGGGGCCGATCGCCCCGCCCTCAGCGACGTCCCGCGTAATCGGCTCCCAACGATCGCTTGGGAACCTCCACGATCGTCGGTTGCAAGTCGAACGGGATATCCACCAACCGCTTGGGTTGATAGCCGACCGACGAGACTCCCGGCGGTCCGGGCACGGGTTCGGCGGCGAAGGTCTTCATGATGGCCACGATCCGCGGGTCCAGTTCCGTCTTGCCGTCCGCCCGGGGCGTGCCCAGCGAATCGAAACTACCCACCGTGACGAGACTCACGGCGCGATCGTGGAATTCGTAGGCCTCGTAGCCTTTCGCTCGCAGGGCCAGCGTCAATTCGTGCGCTCGGCGCGAGGCCTCCACGAGCTTGCTCTCGAACTTGGCCTCTCCCCGTTCGATCGCCCGAATCTTGGCCTGGTCGATCACCACCTCGCCCGTGAAGTGGGCCACCTGAACCGTGTACCGTCCCGGGCAGTTCAGCAGGTTGTACTCGTACCCGTCGTTCAATTCCAAGAGAAACTTGTCCAAGCCGTTGGGCTTAAAGTACTCGTCCGGCAGGAGGGGATTGGCCGTCAAAAAGGCGTGTCCCATGGGACCTTTGTGCTTCTTTTCATTGTCGTCCGTCAGCAGCGACTGCTGGATGGTCCGCAAAGCGGCCAAGGTCCGCGACGTGGGGGCGTCGGGACGCGCCTCCAGGCATTGCGGGCGACTGTATTTGATTTTTTGCAGGGTCTGTTGCGCGGCCGGATCATCCACCGACGAGAAGTCGCCCACCAACACCGCGATTTCCCGAATCTCATCCCCCGCCCGATAACGCCACGAATTCCGCTCCCCTTTGCCGCGGTCCAAACGGAACTCTTTTTCGTACAGATAGGCCTTCAATTTGTACTTCTGGCGCAACTCCAGGACCAATTCCTTGGCCTGCTCCTCGGCCCGATCCCCGGAAAAGCTGCATGCCATGATCAGCCAGGGGCCGTTTTTCTCCGTGAGACGATAATCCTTCGCCGGGTCGGCGTCGACTTTGGTGAAGGTGAAGAGATTGTCCCACGGGGCGGCGCAGGCAAAGCCCGCAACACAGCCCAAGACAAGCCCCAGCACTGCGGCGGGCAAGCCGCGTCGGGCGACGCGGCGGAAAGCGAATAGCCCTTTCTCGAAAGCCATCCTTGGCCTCCTTCCGAGTTCGGAATGCGTCCGGTCGGAACCGATTGTGTCTCGAATAATGTCCGTGGGGAGTCCGTTCCCCGAGGCAAAGTGTAGCGGGAATCGCCCGGGGGTAAAAGGTCAGTTCGCGCCGGTTTCGGGCCGGCGCGATACGCCGCGGTGCGGCCGCCACCAGCTTAGGCTATCACCCAGCTTACGCTGGTGGCTCCAAACTGCGCTTTGCGCTACGCGCCGCCGGCTCTAGCGTGAGATGCTCTGGAGCTGCGAATCAAATCTCTCCGGGAGCCTCCAGCGTTAGCTGGAGGTGCGTCGCCACTGCCCAACGTCACCAAATCGCCATCGCGATCATCACTAACAGCGCCAATAGCTTACGCTATCACCACCAGCTTACGCTGGTGGCTCCAGGGCGCGCGATTGCGTCAGCACGAGCCTCGGGTGTAAGCCCGAGGTGGTTGAAACCGCGAGCCTCGGGCGTCAGCCCGAGGTGGAAATCGTCACAATTCCCAACCGGGGCGATATTCACGAGTCAACAGGGGCCGGGCGCTCTCGGGCGACACGAGGTTTCCCGTCCCGGGGTCGTATTCCACGCGCGAGCCTGACCGCAGCGCGATCGTTCCCAGATTGACGGTCTGAGAGATGGCCGACGCCGAGAGGAAGTTGCCGGGCGAGGCCTCTCCCCCGCGGCAAGCCGCCACCCACAAATCCAGGTGCGACCCGCGGTCGGGCACGGACCGGGCGAATTCTTCGCCCAGCGCCTGCTCGAGCGACGTTTGCTTTCCGTCGGCAAACAGGATCGGGTTCTGCCCCGAAAAGCCCGCCAGGACGGCCCCGCTCTCCCCAACAAACAAAATTCCCTCCGGGGCGGGACGAACGCCGGCGGCGTCCAAGGCCTCGGGCAAGCGGGGCTTCATGCCGCCGTCGTACCACCACAACTCCACGCCCTCGCCCGATCCCGGCGCAAAGCGGAATCGGAACATGCAACCGGCGGGGTACGAATAGTCGTTCTGAATGACGCGGCTGACCGTTCCTTCCGTGGTGCAGAGGTGCGTGCCCCAACCGTCGGCGACGGTGGCAGGCCCCAGGCCCAATTGCTCAAAGACCGGCCACAGACTGTAGATGCCCATGTCGGCCATGGAACCCCCGCCGAAATCGTACCAACCGCGAAACACGGTGTGGGTGTACCAGGGATGATAGGGACGATCGACTGCCGGACCGAGCCACAAATCCCACTGAAAGCCCGGCGGAACCGGCGGTCGATCCTTCGGGATTTCGGCGTACTGCGGCCAGACCGGGCGATTGGACCAGTTGTGAATCTCGCGGAGTCGGCCGATCACGCCCTTTTTCACCGCGGCGGCAATCCGCGCATTGCCCAAGCCTGCGCCCCAGGCCAACAAGTGCGTGGCCTTTCCGGCGGCGGCCGCCGTCGCCAGGACTTTGCGGACCTCAGCCATGCGATTGGCCAGCGGCTTGTGCATCAACACGTGCTTGCCTCGGTTCAATGCGGCGATGGCAACGGCGGCGTGCAGGTGATCCGGCGTCATCACCTTGACGGCGTCCAGGTCGGTCTCTTTCTCTAGAAGTTCACGGAAATCGGCATAGGCCCGGCATCCGCGGAATGTTCGGCCGCGCTGCTTGGAGTAGTAGGCGTCCACGACGAATCGACCGACTTCGCGACCGCCGGGGCATCCGTCCGCAGTCCGCCAGTTGGGATCACCGACCAAACGTCCGATGAGGGACCGTATCTCGCCCGCCCCCCATTCCAGATAGTCGTTGCTATCGGTGTTGGGATCGCAGACCGCCGTGATTTCGACCGCCGGATGATCCAGCAGGGCCTTCAGTTCGCGGAAACCCTGGGTGCCCATGCCGATATGAGCCAGGCGAATCTTCTCGCTGGGCGGCGTTTCCCCCACGCCTCCCAAAACGTGGCGCGGGACCAGCGTCGCGGCGCCCAGCAAGGAACCGGCCACAAACGTTCGACGAGGCAGAGAACCCGTATGCATGACTTTCCCCTCCGTTTTCCCGGGTGGAACCAATAGAGTTGACGCAACGAATGGGTACGATGGCGTCGAGGAACGGTAGTCCGCCGAAACCGCTCCCATTATGACGGGCACGATGACGATTCTCCAGCGAAACCGACCCCGTCGGCGGACGGTTGTTCTTGTAGCCGACCGGATCGGGCGATGCTATAATGCCGACTGTCCGGGCACCGCTTTTCGAACCGTTCGACGATCGTCGCTCGGCGGCGGATGAAAGCTTCGCCCTCGCGAGGAGCACGGTTATGGCGTGGCAACAACTTGGGCTATTCGGGCAAGTGATTCCTCCCTGGCTCGTCGGCGTGGTACTGGCGGTCGTCGGTATCGGCCTCCTCCTGATCCTGCTGATTTTGGCGTTGGTCTACGGATCGCTCTGGTTCCAGGCCTTCATGTCGAGCGCGCGGGTCAGCATCTGGAGTCTGGTGGGAATGAGTCTCCGCCAGGTGAATGCGGGCCTGATCGTCAAGGCCAAAATCATGTCGGTACAGGCGGGACTGGGTCCGGAACGGCAAACCGGCATCACTACGCGGAGATTGGAGGCGCACTATCTGGCGGGCGGAAACGTCATGAACGTGATCATGGCGTTGATCGCCGCCCAGCGGGCACAGCTTCCCTTGACGTTCGACCAAGCGGCGGCCATCGACTTGGCCGGACGCGACGTGCTGGACGCCGTTCGCACCAGCGTTTATCCCAAGGTCATCGATTGCCCGGACCCCCGCTCCGGACGCACCATGCTTAGCGCCATCGCCAAGAACGGCGTGGAACTGAAGGTTCGCGCCCGGGTGACGGTCCGCACCAAGATGGAAACGCTGATCGGCGGCGCCACGGAGGAGACGGTCATCGCTCGGGTCGGCGAAGGCATCATCACGTCCATCGGTTCGGCCGAGACCCACCTGCAAGTGCTGGAGAATCCGGACTTGATCTCCAAGGCCGTTTTGAATCGGGGATTGGACCACGCGACGGCTTTCCAGATCGTCTCGATCGACATTGCGGACATCGACGTGGGTCAAAACATCGGGGCGCGTCTCCAGGCCGATCAAGCCGAGGCCGATACCCGCGTGGCCCGCGCCAAGGCCGAAGAACGCCGCGCCATGGCCATGGCCCGCGCTCAAGAGATGAAGGCCGCCGTGGCTTACAACCGTGCGCAGGTCGTTTTGGCCGAGGCCGAGGTCCCCCGGGCCATGTCCAAGGCCATCCGCGAGGGCCGACTGGAGGCCCTGGCCTCCCGCAACTGACGGCGAAGACATCCCACCCGCCTCGCCGGTTCGGTTCACCGCCGGCTGACGCGGGCGGTTCGGGCTCAGCATCGCTTCGTGCTGTTTCGTGGAACGCGAGCCTGACCGAATGACGCGCTAAGCTGACGCGCCGGCGCAAGCTGATGCCGGCTCCGGCTTGCGCATTTACGGAGGCCGTCACGGGCTCCTGACCTCACCTAGCAGCAGCCAACCACTCTCGACGTCTTGATCGACGTTGGCGAACCGAATCGGCTTGCCTCCCTTCAGCGGGTTCGGAACGCGGACGGCCGGTGTGTAAGCCCCCGGCGGAGTTCCCGTCAGGTCCAAGGAATCCGTCCATGTACGGGGCGGGTCGCCGGGCAGCAGACCGCGCAACGTACCCCGACACGGAAAGACGCAAATAGGGCGACCGTTCGCTAACAACGCCCACTCCGGCTTCCATTGGTAGTAGAACGGGGCCACGCCGCGGTTCTCGATCTCCAAACTTACTCGCAACCGACCGTCTTGCGGTTCTCCGATTGTCACCGCCGCGGCGTAGAACTCGTAACCCATTCGCCGCACGGCATCTTCCGCCCGCCGGATCCGGTCGGGGCGAATTTCCCCTCGGAACATGCCGCTGTCCATCAACCAGGTGACGTGCGTAGCCTCCACGCATTGGCGAAAATCTTGAATCCGTTCGTCTCCCGGTTGCTCGTCGAACACACGCCCCCACGCCTCGGGACGGATTTCGCCGCCGATGGGATGCGTCTTCCATTTGGCTTCGGCGGCGGGACCCGCGGCACGAAGCCGGGCCATGAAAAACCACGCGTCTTGTTTCCTGCCCGTGTCGAGCGTGGCCCACGCGAAAGAGTCGTCGTGATAGCCGAAGCCGCGATCGCAGTTCGCCGCGTAACGAGGGTCTTGGTCGCCCGCCGGGTAGCGCAGCAGTACCGGCGTGGTCTTGAACGCCGCCTCGTAGGCGTCCATGACCTCTTGCTGCACGTCCTTGCCGGCGAACAATTCGGCTCTGGGGTGATCGTGCCACTCGCCCCAAGTGCCTAGCAATCCGGCGGTGATGAAGCCGATCCTAGGGTCGCCGTCGTACTTTTTTCCCAGGGCCGCGATGAAACGCACCATCGAACGGCGGAGGTTCGCATCGGCGTAATCCGGGGTTTCGACTTGCGCGTTCGGAAACGGTTGGGTGTTGGTGTTGAGGTAGCCGTGAACCTTCAAACCGTCGCGGATCAGAAACTCCGGGATCACGCCGCGTTTGCCGGGGTATTCCAAGAAGACGCGAAAGACGGCCTGATGCCCGCGACCGGCCACGTCGTCCAAGAACCGCTCCAAGGGCACCCAGTCGAAATCATCATACCCTTTCACCAGGGCCGAGTAGGGAATGTAGCTGAACTCCATGCTGTGGGGAAACCGGTCCCGCACGTCGCCTCGATACGGCACCAGGCCCTTCAAGGGGTTGTCCACCGGGGCGGGTGCGTACTCCAGGGCGCGGCGCGTATCAGCGCGGGCGACGGGAAGCCCGACGATGATCCCAACCGTCAAAACCGACGCGGTGATTACCCGAAACACGCCCCTTCCGTAAGCCACCGCATACCAAGCGACTTGCTTCATCACCAGCCTCCCGCACTCCTCCGAAGGTACGCCCGGAAAAATTACTCGATGCCTCGCCATTCTATCGCACGGCGTGAGGCCGCGTTATACGGCGCGGAAAAAGCCTCCGCGGCCTTGCGATCATCGCGTTCCCGGCAGGCGCGCGGCGGCACCGTCCACGTGGGGTCACGTTGAGCAAGGCGGATCGGATCGCTGGAAGACGTCGCGCAGCGAACCGGAGGTAAGATCACAACAGCACTTTGATCACCACGAAGCCGAGGATCAGCAGGACGGCGAAGGCCAGCGCCGCCCAATCGAAGTATTTTTCGATCAGCGATTTGACGCCGGGCCCGAAGAAGTACAGGAAGGCCGCCACTAAGAAGAATCGCCCGAAGCGACCCAGCATCGACCCGGCGATCAGGACGCCCAGGCCGACGTGTTGCGAGAAGACGCCCGCCGCGATGGTGAAGACCTTGTACGGAATCGGCGTAAAGCCTGCGCACACGATGGTCCAAAAGGCGTTCCTTTGGTAGAGCCCGCCCACGTAGTCGATGTTCTCCTGGGTCAAGCCGGGGACGACCGACATCAGGAATCCGCCGGCAGCGGCCCAAAAGGCGAAGCCGATGACATAGCCCAAGATCCCGCCCAAGACGGAACCGATGCCGCTGATCGCCGCGTAAAAGAACGACCTTCGCGGCTTGGAGACGGACAGGGCGATTTGCAGGACGTCGGGCGGAATGGGAAAGAAGGAGCTTTCAGCGAACGCGATCACGAACAAGGCGGGCGTGCCGTAGGGGGTATCCGCCCAATGCAAAACCCAATCGTACAACCGCCGCAACATACCGCGACGCGGGGCGGGAGACGGGTCGTTCGATGCCTCGCGGATCGGATCGGCCGTCGGGATTTCCTCGTATGGTTCGGTCGTGGTCATGGACGTAGAATCGGGCAAAAACTGCGTTTCTCGCTCGCCGCGTCTGAAACGGATCGGTCGGACTTGTACCCCGACCTGCTTCCGCCCGGGAACCGCGCGACCAATCGCGCCGCGATCGGGAAGGATGCAGATGCCTAAGTATAGCACGGCGGCAATCCGACCGGCGGCGGGGACAACGCTCCGCCCACCCGCGGCGAGCGCGCCGCCCCATGCAATTACCCCTGACGGGTGGCGAGGCAATTTTTCCAAATCGACAAAACTGCTATAACTGGTTTCAATGAGTTTTGCGGGAGCGCGCCGACGGAGCGTCACCGAACATTTCTCGGGGAAAACGGCGGTCCGTCCCGCTCGGGTGCATGAGTTCCGTACTATCCAAGGAGGGTCCGCGATGGGATCGCGCGTGCCGATTAGCGAGGAAGTGGCCTACCAGGAGGAACTGAAGCGGAAATTGGAGCTGAGCGTGGCGGAAATCGGACTGCCGGTGCGAACCACGAATTGTCTCGAGGATCGCGGCATCTTCACGGTGGCTCAGTTGGTCGCCTCTCGCCCGGAGGACCTGCTCAAGATCGCCAATTTCGGCGAGAAGACCCTGGAGGAAGTCTACCTGGCTCTGGAGCGTCTGGGCTTCTTCCGGCGGAGTCGCTTGACCCGAATGGGAGTCCGCGGTCGGCCTACCCCGTTCGCCCCGGAATTGAAAAAAGAGGATGACGAACCCGTCATTCTGCAATTCCGCGTGACAACGGACGAGGAATAGGCGAACCTTTCCGGATCCAATCCGGTCTCGGACGATTCGTGCCGCGGAATCGAGAGAGATGGGGCGGCGGGGGTCGGGCGATGAGCGTACGGTGCCGCGGCGGCCTTGCCCTCGCGGTCCGCAGATCGCAACGCGGAAGGACGGCAACCTGTGACCCCTGTGACGCGATTGGCTTCCGATCCCCACGACCCTGCCGGCATGGCAACCGCTTCGTCGGCGGGCGTATGGGAGCTTGCGTTTTCGGCCGCCCTGTTCGTATGCGGCCTCTTAGGGAGCGGGCTGGTGGTCGCCCTATTGATCGTGCCCGAGTGGCGCGTCACCCAGCAGTTCCTCCCCGCCGCTTGCCGCGTTCTGGACGCCCGACTGGACACCACCGTCCGCGACGATCAAACGCTTTATCGGGCGGAGATCCTCATCGAATACTCGGTGGGCGGTCGAAGCTATCGCACTTGGACGTACGATATCCACACGGCGCGCGGCAACGGGTACGTCGCCGAACGCGCCCCCGTGGAGGCCGTGGTCCGGCAATACGGACCGGGCGGCATTCAAGAGACCACTTGCTGGTACGACCCCCTCCATCCCGAAGTGGCGGTGCTGCAACGGGGCTACCGCTGGTGGGTGTGGCTGGTCTTCTCGATCCCGCTGTCGCTGTTGCTGATCGGCAGTTGGGGATTGAGCGTGGGTCTATGGCGGCGGGGCAAATCCGCGGAACGCCTGGCCGTTCGCGGCGTGCCGCTGGAGGTGCTCCGCTTGGAGCGACGCCACCGGGAGTCGGAGTATCCCTTCGTGCCGGAGATCCGGCCTGCCGCGATCGCGCCCGGCGAACGATTGACCTACCGCTTGCCCCCGGGGACGGCCTCCGTCCGCGCCGCGACGGCGTGGTTGGCCGCCGCTCTCTTCTGGAACACCATGCTGGCGGCGCTGGTGGCGACCGCCCTTTCCCGCGGTCCGCTGCACTGGAGCTTTCCCCTCTTCGTCATCCCTTGCGGCGCCGTGGGAATCGCCTTGCCGGCGGTTTACGTGCGGCAAAGCCGTTTGATTCGCGCGATGGGACGCACCTTTGTGGAGGTGTCGGCCTTCCCCTTGGTCGCCGGCGGTCGCTGCAAAGTCTATGTCATCCAGACGGGACGACTGCGACTGCATTGGTTCGAGACGCTGCTGGTCTGCGAAGAGGAGGCGATCTTTCAGCACGGTACCAACCTGCGTCGCGAATCGCGCCGCGTGTGGCAAAAGACGCTGCTCCGGCACGAGAAGCTGGAGATCATGCCGCACGTGCCGTTCGAGTGCGAGGCCGAGTTTCAGATCCCTCCCGCCGCCATGCATTCCTTCAAGTCGGCCCACAACGAAGTTCGATGGCGGCTTTGCGTGCGGGTGAGCGCTGAGAATTATCCCGTCTTCGAGCGGACGTTCCCCTTGGTCGTACTGCCGGGCGAACGGCGGCGTCGCGAAGGCCCGTCCGGCGAACGATCGCCCGCCGCCGCGAGTAATGCAATCGCAAATCCGAACGACGCCCCGGCGAATCGCGAGATCGAAGCATGCTCGGCGCCCGGCGGGGCCGCGCCCGATGCTGGTCCGATCGCGACTTCCGACGAAAACCGCGGCGACGCGATTCCCGATCCTTCGCAAGCGATGGAGGGAGACGCGCTCTGATGGAACCGACGGTCCTCGTCCGCCTCGACTCGCCGCGCACCACGTTTCAGCCCGGCGACACGCTGTCCGGGGAGTTCCGGTTGGAGGGCACGACCCGAGGACAAGTCCGCGCCGTCGAGCTATCCATCCTGTGGTACACGGACGGCAAGGGAGACCAGGACCTGCACGTGCGACACTTCCAGCGTTGGGCGCCGGAGACGGGCGACGTGATCATTCCCGGCCGAGCGTTTCGCTTTTCCACGGTGCTGCCCAAAAGCCCCCTCAGCTACGACGGCCTGATTTTGCGCATACGATGGTGTCTGCGGTTGCGCGTGTTTCTCAAGGACGGCGGCGAGGTGCATGAGGAGATTCCGTTTCGATTGGGTCGTACCGCCCCGGCACGGGTAAAACTGGCATGACGGCTCCCGCTTCCAAGCATCCCAAGGTCGAGAACCCCTTTTCCGCACGATTCGTGCGACCGGGCGCGATTCCCTACATCTTTCCCGAGGGGCATTCGCCGGAGTCGATCTTCGCCCTGTTCCGCGACCATCGACGACAGGGCGCCGTCGTCGGCCCGCACGGGGTGGGCAAATCGGCCCTCTTGGCCGCCCTCCGCGGATATCTGGCGGAAAAGAACGAACCGTTTCTGCACCTGGAATTGCACAACGGGCAGCGGTCCTTGAGTCCCGACGACCGCACCCGCTTGGAATCGCTGTGGGAAGGCACCGTCCTTATGGACGGCTACGAGCAGCTTCATTCGTGGTCGCGCTATCAGGTCCGTCGCCTTTGCAGGCGGCGGAAGTTGGGACTGCTGGTCACGGCCCACTCCGCCGTGGAGTTGCCCGCCATCTTCACGCCCGAGCCTAGTTCCGACCTCGCGTGGCGGATCGTGGAGTACCTCCTGCAACAAGGAGAACCGCTCATCGCGCGGGAGGACGTGGAGGCCTGCTTTTCGCGGCACGGCGGCAACCTCCGCGAGATGCTGTTCGAACTGTACGACCTGTACGAAATTCGGCTTCATCCCCCGGCAAAGCCGCGGATCAACACCGGACGCGCTGATCCCGAAACCTGACCGCCCGATTTCCAAGAGCAGAGGGAGAACCGGCTTGCCGCTCCCGGCCGCGAACTGCGCGGCGGTCGGGCATCACGGGGCGCGGGGAGTTGCGCCGAGGGAAAGTTCGACGATGGGCCGAGCGGCGGTGGGACTGGCATCGTGTGCGGCCTGGAACCAACCGCCGGGAGCCGCGCCGATGCCCAGGGTGAGCACCAGGCAAACGAAGACGGCGACCACGGCGGGCGAGGAAACGACGGCGACCTGCGGTTGCTCGCCGGCATCTTCTTCGGCGAAAAACATCGTTCCCACTACGCGAAGATAGTAGGCCGCCCCGATCGCGGCGTTGATCGCACCGAATACGGCCAACCAGAGCAGGCGGGAGCGGAGCGGGTTTTCGCTGGGAGCGGCCCCCACGTCCAAGGCGCTGAAAAAGACCGCCAATTTCCCCCAAAAGCCGGCCAGCGGCGGGATTCCCGCCAGACTGAACATGAAGGCCGCCAACGACCAGGCGACGAAGCGCGGCGCCCCGGTCGCGGACCGCGCCAGCCCCCGCAAGTCGTCCAATCGTTCGACGGGTCGGTCGCCTCGCCGCAGCGCGCTAAGGGCGGCAAACGCCCCCGCCGTGGCGATACCGTAGGCGATCAAGTAGAAGATCATTGCGCCCGCCCCGTCCCAGGGGTGATCGCTGAGGCGGCGATAGGTCAGGGCCGTGGTCAGCCCCATCAGCATGAAGCCCGCATGGGCGATGGAGGAGTAGGCCAGCAGACGCCGCACATGGCTTTGCCAAAGGGCGATCACATTGCCCACCGTCATCGTGAGGACGGCGACGGCGAGAGCGGCCTGCCAAACGGGACCGCCCCAACCGACCATGGTGGCCAACAGCAGTTTGATGAGGGCCGCCATGCCCGCCGCCTTGGGAAGCACCGACAGGAGCGCGGCATTGACGTGGGACGTGCCCTGATAGACGTCGGGCGCGTAGAAGTGGAAGGGGACGGCGGCGATCTTGAAGGCCAATCCGGCGAAGACCAGGACGGTGGCGAACGCCCCCAGCGAGGCATCGCCCGGCATGCCCGCCGCCCCCGCCCAAGCGTGCACCAGGCGATCCAGCCGAGGCGACCCGCCCAAGCCGTAAACGTAACTCAGACCGTACAGCAACACGGCCGAGGAAAGGATGCTGAGATAGAAGTACTTGCCCGCCGACTCTTGCGGCAGCGGACCGTCGCGGTCGAGATAGAGCAGGATGTATGCCGCGACGGAGATCAACTCCAGGCCGAGGAATAGGAGGATCAAATCGCCGGCGCCGCCCACCAGCATCAGCCCCAGCACGGACGTTAACAGACAGGCGACGGACTCGGCCTCATGCCCCTGCGAGGCGTCGGCCCGCATGGATGCCAGCAAGACCATTCCCAAACCCACGCCGAGCAGGCGAAAGAGGCTGCCGAAGGCCGCATACCACGGTTCAGCGGCGGCGACTCCGTGCCACCAACCGCTTTGCGCGACGGTCACCGCCCCGGCGAAAACCAGCGCGAACCAGGCCGTCAATCGCGCTGCGTGGCGGACCGAGGGAAAAGCCCCCAGAAAAAAGCACGCCGCGGCGGCCATGCCGAGGATCAACTCGGGAATCATATCTTGCAATGCCGTTCCCATGGAATTCGCACCGTTTTAGGCAGGGACGTACGCCGGGCGATTACGGCCCGACGCGATCCTCCGTGGTTTCGAGGTGATGTCGGGCCGAGGCGGCGTCCCACGTTGGGCGCGGCGACGCATATCCGACCTCTGCGATTGCCGAACGCGACGACGCTCCGCCGGTCGGCGGCGGGACAGGCGAAGCCGGCCCTTCGGACCGCATGGCCGTCTCGGGCGAGAAAGAGGAGGCCGACGCCGAAGCCTGGGCCGACAAGGCTTGTAGCGTGGGCGTCATCCGCGCCAGGAAGTACGACGGTTGCACGCCGATCCACACGATGAATACCGCCAAGGGTGCCAGCGCGAAGACCTCGCGCGCCGTAAGGTCGCTCACCCAACCCTGCACCGAGTAACGGTCGCCTCCGCCGTGGGATGCGTCGGCGCTTCGCCGCTCGGGTTCCTTCAACTCGCCCAGGAACACCCGGCCGACCAATTGCAGCATGTACCACGCCGCCAAGACCACGCCGAACACGGCGGCGACGGCCAAGACCGTCTCGCCGGGATAAAACAACCACGCCCGCTGGAACATCCCCGTCAGAATCAAAAACTCTCCCGCGAATCCGTTCAGGCCGGGCAGGCCGATGCTGGAGAACGTGAGCAGAAACATGAAGAACGCCAGCACGGGCAATCGCCGGGCCAATCCGCCGAACGAGTCGATCCGCCGCGTGTGATAGCGCTCGTACAGCATGCCGACCACGGCGAACAGGCCGCCCGTCGTCAAACCGTGGTTGACCATTTGCAGCAATCCGCCGTGCAAGCCGAGCGGATTGAGGGCGAAAAAGCCCAGCACGCAGTATCCCAGATGGGCCACGCTGGAATAGGCGATCAGCCGCTTGATGTCGCTTTGGGCCAAGGCGGTCAGGGCGCCGTAGATGATTCCCACCGCGGCCAGGAACAAAATCCACGGAGCGCAGGTCGCCGCGGCATCGGGCAGCATGGGTAGGCTGAACCGCAGGAACCCGTAACCGCCGATCTTCAACAAAATCCCCGCCAAAAGAACGCTCCCCGCGGTGGGCGCCTCCACGTGCGCCAGGGGAAGCCAGGTATGCAGGGGAAACAGCGGCACCTTGACGGCGAAGCCCGCGAACAAGGCCAGAAAAATCCACATCTGCACGGCGAGAGGGAATTGCCCGTTGGTCCGTAAGGCGGCTAAGTCCTCCGTCAAGCGCGGGATGGAGAACGTGAGCACGCCGTCCGGGCGAAGGTGCGAATTGTAGATCGCCAGTGCCAAAAGCCCCAGGAACGTCAGCACGCTGCCGGCCAAGGTGAACAGGAAGAACTTGACCGCCGCATAGCGTCTTTCCTCGTGCCCCCAAACGCCGATCAGGAAAAACAGGGGGATCAGCGTGGCCTCGAAGAAGACGTAGAACAGCACGACGTCGCGCGCGGCGAAGACGCCCAACATGCCCGTCAGCAGAATCAACAGCAACCGATAGAACGAGGCGGCGCCGCGGTCCACGGCGTGCCAACTGACCAAGACGGCGGTGAACGTCAACAAGGCGCTGAGCGGAAAGAGCCAGACGCTCAGTCCGTCCAGTCCCAATCCGAATCGCAAATCCAAGCCGGGAAAGCGCCCCGCCGTCCACGAGGTCTCCCAGACGGCGAAATCTCGACCGCCGGCGGGGAACGAGAAGGCGAGATAGCCGCTAAGCAGTAGCGTCAGCGTCACCACCAGCAAGGCGGCCCGGCGTGCGCTCTCGCGCCGCTCGCCGATCAGGGGCACGCCCAGCACAGGCAGCAACACGGTTATCAGCAAAAGCGTGCTCATCTTGTTCAAAATCCTTCGAAACCCGATCTCGTGCCGCCGTTTCTTCGCCGCTCTTGGAGGTTCGGTCGCCGCCCTCCGACCGCGCGTCGCGCGTCTTACGACTCTTTTCGCCGACTCGCCCGCCCGGGTGAAACCTCCCTCAAAACAGGACCAGCGCCGCCAGCAGCGCCAACACTCCCAACATCATGGCCGAGGCGTACCAGGGGATGAAACCGGTTTGCACGTCCCGCAACAAGGCCCCGAGGGCCTTGGGAATCAGGCCGACCAGGTCGACCAGGCAGTCGATCACATAGCGGTCGAACCAGGCGGCGCACGCCGCCAGACCGCGGAGGGGTCGCACGAGAATCCAATCGTACAACTCGTCGATGAAGACCTTGCGGTAGGAGAGGGCGTATAGTCCGGCGGCGCGGGCCGCGGACGCCGCCGCGCGGAGCGGTCCCGGCGGGCCGAGGTACAGGATCGCCGCTAAGCCGATCCCACCCAAGGCCGCGAGGGTGCTCCACAAGGCGATCATGGCATGGGCGCCGTGTCCGGATTCCGCAGCCGCGGCGTGCGCCGGATGATCGGTCGCCGAGGCCAAGCCCGGCGTCTTGCTCAAAAAGTCCTCGAACCAACCGGTGGGACCGAAGATCCCACCCACCGCCAGCGAAGCGACCGCCAGAATCACCAGCGGAGCCAGCATGATCCAAGGCGACTCGTGGGCGTGGCGACCGGCCTCGACGGGTACCAGTTCCTCCCCGTGGAAAGTGCGGAAAAACGCGCGAAACGTGTAAAAGGCCGTCATCAAGGCCCCCGCCAAGCCCGCGTAGAACAAAAGGCGATAAACCCAACCGTCCCCGTACTTGTACAGCACGAGCAGGATCTCATCTTTGCTGAAGAAGCCCGCCAGAGGAAACACGCCGGCCAGCGCCAAGCAACCGACCAGGAACGTGGCGTAGGTCCAAGGCAGGCGACGGCGGAGGCCGCCGATCCGTTCCAGATCGATCACGCCGCCCATGGCGTGCATCACGCTGCCCGCCCCCAAGAACAACAAGGCCTTAAAAAAGGCGTGAGTAAAAAGATGGAACATACCGGCGGCGGCCCCGACCAGACCGCCGACCGACAAACCCAGGAACATGTAGCCCAACTGGCTGATCGTGGAGTAGGCCAGGATCCGCTTGAGGTCGTTTTGGGTCAGCGCGATGAAGGCGGCCAGCAAGGCCGTCAAACCGGCGATGCAGCCGACGACCGTCAGAGCGATGGGAGCGGCCTCGAACAGGGGCATGCACCGGGCCGCCAAGTAAACGCCCGCCGTCACCATGGTGGCCGCATGGATCAGGGCGCTGACGGGCGTAGGGCCTTCCATGGCGTCCGGCAACCACACGTGCAAGGGGAATTGGGCGCTCTTGCCGCAAGCGCCCGCGAACAACAAAAGCGCGATCGCAGCGGCGACGCCGCCGTGGAGATAGCCCTCACTACCGGCAGCGGTCCGCACGCCGCCCAATATGCCCGACGAGATCAGTTCGCCGGTCTGAGGGTTCCAGGTGTCGTGAAAGTCGAGCGTTCCGTAAAGCGACCACAGAAGAAAGATGCCGAGGGCGAAGCCGAAGTCGCCCACCCGATTGACCAGAAAGGCCTTTTTCCCGGCCGCGGCGGCTTCCGGTTTTTGATACCAAAAGCCGATCAGCAGATAACTGCAAAGGCCGACCGCCTCCCAAAAAACGTACAACAACGCGAAATTGCTGACGGATACCAGCATCGTCATGGAAAAGATGAACAGGCTGATGTACGTGAAGAACCGCCAATAGCCGGGGTCGTCGTGCATATAGCCGATGGAGTAGACCGTCACCAAAAGCGAGATGAGCGTGACGGTCACGAGCATCACAGACGTCAGCGGATCGACGCGGAGCGTGATCGCGATATGGAAACGGCCCAGGTCGAACGCCCCGGCCAGGGGCGCCGCCGCTTCGCCCTCCAAGACAGGCTGACGGATGTCGGCCCAACTCCATAGTCGGACCGTCGTGGCGAAGGCCTCCTCGGACGCCGCCGTCGCCCGGAGCACCAGCAGCAGGAGCACCAGCGAAGCGACGAAGGCCGCCGCCGCGGCCGTCAACGTGGGCACGTGGCTGCTCGATTTCAGCACCCGGCGACCGAGCAAGGCCGTCACGAACGCCGCGGCCAACGGCATCATCGGGATGAATACGATCAGGTATTCCATAAGGCGATCATCCGTCGGCTCAAGGCTGGGAGCGATAATCCGTCAGTTCGGCGGGAATCTCGGGCCGCTTGCCCGCCGTCGGCAACCGCGGCCAAGGCGGCGATTCCAGCGCGATTTCCAAATCGCCGGGCGGGGTGGGCCGGGGCGGCACGGTATCCTCGCGGAGCCGGGCCAGCAGCGCAACGTCCAGGCTTCGACCGGTGCGAAACACGTTCAACACCAGGGCTAAGGCCACCGCCGCCTCCGCCGCCGCCACCGCGATGATGAACAGCACGAAGACCTGCCCCTCCGCATTGCCGTGATACCGTCCCCAGCCGACCAGCGTCAGCGCCACGCCCTGCAACATGATCTCCACCGCCAAGAACATCAAAATCAAGTTGCGGCGGCTGAGAAAGCCGATCATCCCCAGGGCGAAGAGTCCGCCGCCGGTGAGCAGGTAATGATGAAGCAACGCCGCGTTTCCCATCCGCTTGGCCTTTCGTCGTGTTTTTCTTCCTTCACCGGACGCCCGTTTGCGGACCGCCGTTCGCCGCTCCGATCCGGCTTGGCCTCGGCAAGCCGACCGCCGCGATCCGCCCGCTCCCGCCGGGCCGACTCACGGAGGATTGCCGCTCCAGTCTTGCAGCGGTTGCAAGGGTCTACCGATGATCACAGCGGCCCCCACCAAGGCCGCCAGCAAGAGCAGCGCGACGACCTGCACCGCCGCGAAATAATCGAGATAAAGCTGCCGCCCCAAGTCCGCCGTCCGCGTGACCTCGGCCTGGGCGGGCGACGCGACGCCGCCGACCGACGGTTCCGCGCCGCTTTCCCCACCCTCGTCGGCGGTTGCGGTGACCGAAATCGGCGGGACAACCAAGGCCGCCTCTCCCCGACCGACGGTCCGCACCAGGCACGCC
The DNA here is from genome assembly GCF_054657335.1 of Thermopirellula anaerolimosa. Classification (NCBI taxonomy): domain Bacteria; kingdom Pseudomonadati; phylum Planctomycetota; class Planctomycetia; order Pirellulales; family Thermoguttaceae; genus Thermopirellula; species Thermopirellula anaerolimosa. The sequence continues at coordinate 2,730,603 of NZ_BAAHYX010000006.1, read as the reverse complement.
GACAGAATCCCCACCAAGGTCAGGCCGATGATGGGCGAGACCACCGGGCTCCAGCTTGTGCGGTCCTGCGGTTCGCGACCGTCCGGACGATCCAGCATCAGCAGGAACAAGAACGTCACCAAAATGGCGCCCACATACACCACCACCGTGGCCACCGCGAGGAATTGAGCGCCGGAGTAAAGAATCAGCGCCGCCGTTCCCAAGACCGTCATGCCGAACCACAGGGCGCAGTACAGCGGCTTGCGGGTAGTCACGGCGGCCACGGCGGAGATCAAGGTCAGCAGCGAAAAGACCGAGGCCGCCGCGCCGTCCAGCCAGGTGCCGACGGCCCGCAGGTCCGACGCGAACAAACCGACCGCCACCATGAGCGGCAGCCAGCCGAGTCGCCTTTGCGGCAAGGGGTAGCCGGGCAGAAGCCACCAAAGCCCCAGCGCAGCTAACAAGACCGCCGCCGTGTACACCATGCTCGTTCATCCCTTTCCAAGTCCTGAATCGCCGCGACCGCCCAATCTCGCCCCGGCGGGGCTTCGATCACGAGGATGCCGAAGCGGGAGGCTTCGCTCCGGCATCGCCCCCGGTCGAATCTCCTTGCAGCGCCGCTTTCTCCAGCATCCACAGCGGCGGTTCCGCGTCCTTGGTCTGATCGTAGATGCTCAAAAGCTTCTCCTTGTCGAAGATCATCTCCTCGCGGCTATGTCCCGACAAGTCGTACAGCGTGGTCAACTCGATCGCGTTCACGGGACAGGCCTCCTCGCACATCCCGCAGAAGATGCAGCGCAACTCGTCGATGTTGAAGCGGACCGGATATTTCTCCCGGTCGGGCCAAGGGCTGGGCGCAGCCTCGATGTCGATGCAGTGCGCCGGGCAGGCCGTGGCGCACAAAAAGCAGGCCACGCACTTCACGCGACCTTGCTCGTCTCGATTGAGCCGATGCACGCCGCGATAACGGAGCGGTTCGGCGAATTGGTGCCGCTGCTCGGGAAATTGCACGGTCACCTTGCGCCCCACCAAGTGACGCACCGTCGTCGTCAGGCCGTCGATGAAGAGCGGCAGATAGGTCTTTTCCAAAAACGTCATTTCCGGTTCTTCCACCCACCGGATGCCGGGATCGTCGTTTTTCATGCGGTCCATCCTCAGTTTGGATCGGATACCGGGCGCCGTGTCCGGTCGGGAATCAGGCCTCGCGTGCCCCTTGCGGGACGACCTCCGTGCCGGGATCCGCGAAGACGGTCCGCCGCGGGGGCAACGGGATGCGGCGCGGCCGATTGTCGTAGTGCGGCGCGGCGACCCAGGCCGTGACGAACCAAACCGCCGCCAAGAGTCCCGCGTTGGCCGCCGCCAAAGGCCAAGCCGTGCTCCAACCGCCCGACCAAGGATCCTCTTGAACGAACTCCAACCAAAAGGCCAAGAACACCAACTGCGCGAGTCCCCAGGGTACCATCACCTGCCAGGCCAGGGCCATCAGTTGATCAAAGCGGAACCGCGGCCAACTCCAGCGGATGAGCATGAAGAAGAACACGACCGCCAAGACCTTGGCCAAGAGGACGGCCACGCGAAGCAGGGCGATGGGCCACGCCGCCGCCTCTTCCGCGCCCGTCAGCCCCCAGAAATGCCACCCGCCCAGAAACAGAATGACGATCAGGAACGAGGCCGTGATCATGTGCAGGAATTCCGACACCAGATACATCATCAGGCGCATGCCCGAGTATTCCGTGTGGTATCCGCCCACCAATTCCTGCTCGGTTTCGGGGAGGTCGAAGGGCAGGCGTCCGGCCTCGGCGGTGGCGGCGACGAAGAACACGACGAAAGCCAAGGGATGCAGGAAGACGTTCCACACGCCGCTGTGGGCCTGCTGCGCAACGACGTCTTCGACCCGCAGCGAACCCGCCGCCACGACCAGCGTCAAGACGGCCAGGCTGAGCGGAATCTCGTAGGCGATCAATTGTGCGGCCCCGCGGAGGGCGCCGAACAGGCTGTATTTGTTGTTAGCCGCCCAACCGCCCAAGATGATGCCGTACACGGCCACGCCGTTGACGGCGAAGATGTACAAGACTCCCGCGTCGAAGCCCGGCACCAGGCTCAAGGGGATCGGCGGGCGATCGTCCGCCCAACGGAGGGAACCGAAGGGGAAAACGGCGTAGATCACAACCGCCGCCGTCAAGGTGGCGATGGGAGCCAGGGTGTACAGGATCTTGTCCACGTGCCGGGGGACGAACTCTTCCTTGAAGATGAACTTCAACCCGTCGGCGATGGGCTGGCCCAATCCCCACAGACGGATGTTCGTAAGCGGAATGCCCGCCCGATTGGGACCCAAACGATCCTGCACCCAAGCGGCGACCCAGCGTTCGACCAAGACGAGGTAGGCCCCCGCCGTCATCAGCGCGCCGATGATGATGAAAATCTTGATCAGGGCCGTGACGAAGAACACGATCATGCCGCGGGAATCTCCTTCAAACCGTGCCTTGCCGCGGCGCGACCTCGGCCAAACGATCGACTCGCAGGTCGATGCCTACGTCGGGAATCTCGCCCGAGGCGGCGCTGAAGTAAGTAATCTCCGCCGCGACGTCGCTGAGGACGCGCCGCGGGTCATAGAGGCCGGTGCGTCCCAACAAATCCCAAAACAGGGGGCCGCAAGGGCGATTGCCCACGGGCGGTCGCACCGCCCGCCGCGCGGTCTGCAACCGATGCCGCGCATTGACGTACGAGCCTTCCTTCTCGGCGAAGGCCGCCGCCGCCAACACGTAATCCGCCGCGTCGCTCAAGGGCGAGGGGAATAGGTCCTGCACGACGAGGAGTCGGGCATGCCGCAGTCGCCGCGCGGCGATCTCGTCGATCCACGGTTGCATGTACCCGCCGGCCACCCAGATCCCGCCGAATTCACCTCGAGCCGCCGCTTCCAGCCATTCCGTGTAGTCGGGTCCCTTCGGTTGGAAATGGGAGGCGATTTCCTCCACGCCCAAACGGTTGGGGCATTTTTCGGCGGAGATTACGAAACCGCCGGGGAAACGCTGATCCTCGCCCTCGCGAGGAATCGGCCCGACCGTGATTGCCGCCGCTTCGTCCAGGGACCGAATCCAGCGGCACGCCAAATAGGCCTCCTCCACGGTCAAGAAGGGCGACAGCACCAAGCCGAGCCTGCCCGCCGCCTGCAATTGCCGGGGGATTTCGCGGAGAAAGACGTTCCAATCGACCGGCACCGCGGAGTCGCCCCTCCGCCGCATCACCCCGCGCAACCGCTTGGGATCGTGTACCCGCGGATAGGCGTAGCGTCCCGCGTTGCAAATCCACCAACCGTTGACGGCGGGGTTTTCCCGCGGCTTGATGCGGTACACGCGATCTTGATTCTGCTCCACCCAAATCGAACAACCGGTCGCGCAGAGCGTACACACGCCGGCGCTTCGGCGGAGGTACCACACCCGCTGCTTGTACAAAAAGTCCTTGTCGGCCAAGGCGCCCACCGGGCACAAATCGACCACGTTGCCGGAGAGCGGGTTATTCAGCGGTTGCTCGGGCAACACGTCGATCTCTTCCCGCGCCCCGCGGTGGATCACCAGCAACTCGCTGGTGCCGGAAATCTCGCGCGTGAAGCGAACGCAGCGACTGCACATCACGCAGCGATCGACGAACAGAGTGACATCGCCCAGATCGCGCTTGCGACTGGTGAAAGGTCGAACATCGGCCCGCCGTTCTCCCTGCCCGTATTGGAAGTGATAATCCTGGAGGTAGCACTCGCCGGCCTTGTCGCAAATGGAGCAGTCGATGGGGTGCCGCAGGAGGAGGTCCTCCTCGACCATCGCCCTGGCCCGCGCGACCTTCTCGCTATTCGTCACCAAGACCGTGCCGTCCTTGACGGGGGTGTTGCAGGCGGGCGTGAGCTTGGGCAGCATGATCACGCGACCGCTCTCGGCATCCCTCGCGCCGACCTCCACCAGGCACATGCGGCAACTTCCCACCACCGACAAACCGGGGTGCCAGCAGTAATGAGGAATGTCGATCCCGGCCCGCGCGGCGGCCTGAATGCCGTTCAGGCGCTCGCCGGGATTCAGTTCGACTTCGCGATCGTCGATGTAGGCTTTGGGCATAGGCTTGCCGATCTTGATCCGGAACCCTTTCGGTCCTAGAGGAGCGGGAGCGTCTTCCTCCACGGGGCGGAACCGTCGGCGGTCGGCACCGGCGCGCGCCTGTCGCCCGACCCCTCCCGCGACATTGTATTCTCCAACCGCGGCATCACGGGACCGGACAAGGCCGGCACGGGGTGGACGGCCAAGTAACCGCGCGGATTGGTGCGGCGAATGTAGTCCTCGAATTCCGGGCGGAACTTGCGGATGGCGTTTTTGATGGGCCACGCCGCCCCATCCGCCAGTCCGCAGATCGTCGTACCCGGAATGATCCCCATGCCGTCCGCGATTTCCAGCAACAAATCCAAGTCCTTCAGCCTTCCGCCGCCCGCCTTGATACGCTCCATGATGCCCAGCGCCCACCGCGTGCCCTCGCGGCACGGCGTGCACTGCCCGCAACTCTCGTGGGCGAAGAACCGGCAACTGTTGTACAGGAATTCGATCATGGAGCAGGTGTCGTCCATGACGATCAGCCCGGCGGTGCCCAGTCCCAGGCAACCGGCCTTGACCGGTCCGTTGAAATCCATGGGGACGTCCAGTTCGTCGGCGGTAAGCAGCCCCGTGCTGAGACCGCCGGGAACGACGGCCTTGACCTTGCGGCCTTTCCACACCCCGCCCGCCCAATCGTCGATGATGACGCGGCACGGCACGCCCAGCGGACCTTCGTAGCATCCCGGTCGTTCCACATGGCCGCTGACGCAGTACAGTTTCGGGCCGAAACTGCCGGGATCGTGGGAGTTGGCGGGGTCGGGCGGCGTCCCCAACGAGCGGAACCACTCCGGTCCGCGCTCCAATATGTGCCGCACGCAGGCCAAGGTCTCCACGTTGTTGACGACGGTGGGCTTGCGGAACAGGCCTTCCACGGCGGGAAACGGGGGCTTGATCCGCGGCCAAGCCCGCTTGCCCTCCAAACTCTCGATCAGGCCGGTTTCCTCGCCGCAAATGTAGGCCGCCGCCCCGCGATGAATGTGGATGTCCAGGTCGAAGCCCGATCCGAGGATATTCTTTCCCAAATAACCGGCCTCGTAACACTCGTCCACGGCCTGCTGCAAACGGCGGAGGCAGAGCGGATATTCGTAACGGAGATAGATGTACGCCGTGGACGCCCGGGTGGCGTAACAACTCAGGATCGTCCCCTCCAAGACCTGATGAGGGTCGTGCTCCATGAGCACGCGGTTGCAAAAGGTGCCCGGTTCGCTCTCGTCGGCATTGACGCACATATAGACGGGCCCGGGGTGATCGGCGGGAAGAAACGACCACTTCAGGCCGGTAGGAAAGCCCGCCCCGCCTCTTCCGCGAAGACCGGATGACCGCACGGCCTCCGCGACTTGCGCCGGCGTGCATTCACGGAGCACGCGGCGGAGCGCGGCGTAGCCCCCGCGGGCTTCGTACACGGCCCGCCTGTGGCTGTCTTCCACGCCCACGTTCGCCAGCAATACCGGCTGATAATCGTCCAAGGGACCACTCCCTCCGTTCAAGACACCTCAAGAGAACCGGCCCGACCCCGGCGTTCTCTCGCGGGCGACGTCGCCGCCGTAGGAGCGACTTTCGCCGCCGCTGCCATCTCGCCGCACGAAGCGGCGGGCCGAATCACGCGCGACCCGGAACATCCGCGGCGGTGCCTGCTCGCCCCGCCAACTCCGCCAATAGCCGATCCAGTTTTTCGCGATTCATGTTCGGATGCAATTCCTCGTTGATCAGGACCGCCGGCGCGAAATCGCAGGCACCCAGGCACTCCGCATGCTCCAGCGTGAACAAACCGTCGGGCGTGGTTTCGCCGGGGCGGACGCCCAATTTCTCCTCCAAGTACCCCAGCAGGTCCTCGCCGCCGCACAAGGCGCAACTGAGGGATCGGCAAACCCAGACGCGATATCGGCCCAGGCGACCGTCCTGCTTGAAAAAGCCGTAGAAGGAGAGCGTGTCCTGAATCTCCGGGGCGGGTACCTCCAAAATGCCGGACAATTGCCGAATCGCCGCCCGCGGAACGCACCCCAGGCGTTCCTGGATGATGTGCAAAGCGGGCAACACGACCGCCCGACGCGTCGGATACCGCGGGAAGAGACGCCGCACGGCTTCTTCCATGTCGGGCGTGATGGGTTGTTCAGGGTTGTGCTCTTCCATGGAACTACCGATTCGTCCCTCCCCCTGCGACTTTGAAACTCTTACACTCCGGCGGAAGCTTCTCGCGTCCCGCGTCGTCCTCCGCATTCGGACGGTCGTCCCCTCTGCCGTTTCTCGCGAAAACCGCCCCCGCCGGGGCACGATCGCGCGGCCCGACTCAGCGATCCAACTCCGCCGCGATGATATTCAAGCTCCCCAGCACCGCCACCACGTCGCTCAGCGTATGCCCCCGGATCAAGTGGGGAAACAAGGCCAGGTGGATAAACGACGGCGGTCGGCAACGCGCTCGATACGCGAAGTGCGAACCGTCGCCCACGATGTAGAATCCCAATTCGCCGTTGGGCGACTCGGTGGCGAAATAGACCTCTTCGCAAGGCACCTCGAAGCCCCGGTTGGTCATGACCAATTCGAAGTGCGTGATCAGCCCCTCGATCGTGGAGTGGACCTGCCATTTGTCGGGCAAGGCGGCGCGACCGGCGGGCGCCACGTTGACCGGTCCGGAGGGCAGGTTCTCGACGGCCTGTTCGATGATCTTTAGGCTCTCGCGCATCTCCGCCATGCGGACCAGATACCGAGCGTAGCAATCGCCCGCCGTCATGCAGCACACCCGAAAATCGAAGTCGGGATAGGCCAGATACGGTTCATCCTTGCGGAGATCTCGCGTAACGCCGCTGGCCCGGGCGATCGGCCCGGTCACCCCGCGATTGATCGCCTCCTCCTTCGTCAACACGCCCACGCCCTTGGTTCGGTCGATGAAAATGCGGTTCCGGTTCAGCAGGCGCTCCATGTCGTCCAGGGCGCGGGGCATGCGCCGCAAGAACTCGCGGATCAATTCCACGGCCTTGGGCGTGGCATCGTACATCAATCCGCCCACGCGGGTATAGCTGTTGGTGAATCGCGCCCCGCAAAGGGCCTCGAAAATATCGTAGATCAACTCGCGAGGATTGAAGGCGTACAAAAAGTACGTGAACGCGCCGGTATCCAACCCCACCGCACCGTTGCAAACCAAGTGGTCGGCGATTCGGGCCAACTCCGCGATGATGACGCGGAGGTATTGGCACCGCGGCGGCACCTCGATCCCCATCAGCTTTTCCACCGCCATATGCCAGGCCACGTTATTGGCCATGGGCGAAATGTAATTCATCCGGTCGGTGACGGCGACGTATTGGTTATAGTCGAGATACTCGCCCAGTTTCTCGAAGCCGGAATGCAAATAGCCGATGTCCGGCATGGCGTCCACCACCCGCTCGCCGTCCAATTTGAGGACGAATCGCAGCGTGGTGTGCGTGGCCGGGTGCTGCGGACCGAAGTTCATGGTCCACAGATATTCCTGCGGCTCATCATGCGCCAGATTACCGGTCGTCGTGCTTTTATAAAGCGGCATGGCGTCCCGTCGCGTATGCTTTCTATTTCCAACGCACTTTTATTGTTCTAAAGCACTTCTATTATTCTAAAGCACTTCCGTCGCCGCGCGTGGTTTCCGTCGTCCCGGCGGCCTCGGCCTCTCTTCGCCGCCCTTTTGCCGAATTCGCGGCAGGGAATCGCCGCCTCGCCGGCGCGAATCCGCGTGCGACCGGAAGCCTCCGCCTAGCCCATGTCGCGCGTCACGATCGGCAGGTTGTGGCGTTCTCCCAATCCTTGCAGGGGATAGTCCTTCCGCAGAGGATGGGCCTCGAAGGTCTCCGGCAGCAGGATTCTGCGCAAGTCGGGATGCCCGGCGAACCGAATGCCGAACATATCCCAGACCTCGCGTTCCAGCCAATCGGCCCCCGCCCAAAGGTCCGTCGCGGTGGGGACGACCGGATCGGGATCGTTCACGAACGTCCGCACCGTGATCCGCTCGTTGGTCTCGGGATTCGCCAACAAATAGACCAATCCAAAGCGGTCCTTAGCGCCCGGGTAGTAAAGATAGTCCACGCACGTGATATCCACCAGCAGCGTCAGGCCGACTTCCTCTTTCAAGAATTCGAGCAGATCGTGCACGACCGCCGCATTGACGCGGACGCGGTGCAGCCCGCGGAATTCGCTGATTTCAACGCCCGGAAATCGCTCTCGGATTCTTCGCAGAGTGGCTTCTTCCGTCATGGTCGGTTCCGCTGCGTTCAGGTTTCGGTGCCGTCGGATTCCAGACGCCGCGGCGGCGCGACCGAGGGCGGGGGCGACAACGCCGCCCCGGGCGTTTCCGCCCAGTCTTCGATCGGCAAGCGACCGGCGGAGACGGGCAGGACCGGTTTGCTCGGGTCCGCCAAGAGCGGTCGCGGAGGCCGACTCCGGCGCGGATCGTGCAACTCCTTCCCCCACACCGTACCGGTCTTCTGAATCTTCTCTTGCAGGTCGATGATCGCCTGAATCAACTGCTCGGGCCGCGGCGGACATCCCGGCACGTACATATCCACGGGAATGAAGCGGTCGATCCCCTGCACCACGGCATAGGTGTCGAACACCCCGCCGGTGGACGCACAGGCCCCCATGGAAATACACCATTTCGGCTCGTGCATTTGCAGCCAGATCCGCTGGAGGACCGGCATCATCTTCATCACCACGCGACCGGCCACGATCATCAAATCGCATTGCCGGGGACTGAAGCGGAAGACTTCGGCCCCGAACCGTGCCACGTCGTGCCGACTGGCGCCGGTCGCCATCAATTCGATGCCGCAGCACGCCGTGGCGAAGGGCATCGGCCAAAGGCTGAATTTCCGGCACCAATTGACCAATTCGTCGAGTTTGGTGATGACGACATTATCGGGAAGATCGACCTGGGTCATGGCTGGTCCTGTCGCTGTCGATGTGCCTTTTCGCCGTCGGCGGAAACCTCCCCGGCGTTTCCGCGACCGCACCCGGCGGCCCAGACCGCACTCCGCCTAATAGCGAAATACGCCTTTTCTCCAATCGTATACGAAACCCAGCGTCAAGATCGCCAAGAACAGCACGCCTCCCCAGAAAATCAGCGGTCGCGCCGCGTTGGACAGATTTGCCGAACCGGTCTCGGCGCTCTGGGCGAAAGCCCGCGCGCCCGTCGGCCAAGCCGCAAGCCCGATCCGCTCACCCGCCGCGGGCGATTCCGCCGCCTCCGTTGCCGCCGACGGCGCCGAAGCGGTCGGTACGCGCGGCGTCTCGCGGAGGGCGACCGCCCACGGGTACAAAAACAGCAATTCCACGTCGAACACCAGAAACGCCACGGCCAAGAGATGATAGCGGATGTTCAATCGCCGCCGCGCGTCGTGGAACGGGTCCACGCCGCTTTCATACGGCATGGCCTTGACGGGGTTTGGACGGCGCGGTCCCGCCAGCGCGCCCACGACGACGAGCGACGCCCCCACCGCCGCCAAAGCGAGGATGAACAGCGTGATCGGCACGATCGAAAGGTCGAAGGCCATGGTTTCCTCGCCTAATCTCAGCGTCGGCTACGAGGGGTCTCACTCTTCCGGCACAAATCCGCCGGGGAAATGCGAAGCCGCATTCCGCACAAAGCGACTCCGCGGTCGAAGCGACGCCTTGCAATACCGCCGCGCGAATCTCAAACAAGCATCGACCGGGGCTACGGATTGGGTGCGAGCGCGAGCGGTCTTCAATAACCCGGTCGGACGTCACGGCCTCACTCATAACGAAAACTCGCCGAGGTCGGCCGACGCGAAGATTCCGTCAAGACCGCGCATCCGCGCGAAACAATAACGTCTGACGAATCAGAACTTATTTCGAATTCTAAAGGCGGGACCTTTGCAGCGTCAACCGCGGGGAAGTCGCTACCGGGGCGAGAGGGTTCGCGGACATGGATGCCCACACCCTCCGCGCCCGTGCGGCGAACGACAGCGGTCCGATGCGAAGGGGCGTGCGACTCAATCTCCCGAGGCGGCCTCGTCGCCGGGACTCGCCGTATCATCCGCCGGGCGGGAGAAGCGTTCGGGGCCGGGACTCGCCGCCTTGCGATTCAAGGCGTCCGCCGTGCCCGGCACCACCAACGGTCCCGGCACATTGGCCTCGATGACCTCCTTCAATTCCTGCGCGTCGATGACCTCTTTTTCCATCAAACGCTCAGCCAGGGCCACCAACGCCTGCCGCCGGGTCTGCATGATATCCCGAACTTTCTCCAGCGAATCCGTAAGGATCCGCCGGATTTCCACGTCCACCTCTTTGGCCGTCGCCTCGCTGTACCAGCGATTGGCTCGATTCCAATCCAAACCGCCCAAATAACCGCCGGGGGCGTCCTCCCGCAAGGCGATCCGACCCAGGCGACTCATGCCGTAGTCCACGACCATGCTCCGCGCCAGATCGGTCGCGCGCTGGAGGTCGTTCTGAGCGCCCGTCGAAAGGTCTTGAAAGATCAATTCCTCCGCCACGGAACCGGCCAGCGCCACCTGAATGCGGCTTTCCAGTTCGCTTTGCGTGAGGATATACCGGTCCCCCTCAGGCCGCTGAAGCACGTATCCCAAAGCGGCGATGCCGCGGGGAATGATCGAGACCTTGTGCACGGGATCGGTGTTCGGCAGCGAAAAAGCCACCAGGGCGTGCCCGCTCTCGTGATAGGCCACCCGCCGCTTCTCGTCCTCGTTCATCAGTCGCCGGCGTTTTTCCAGGCCCGCCGTGACGCGCTCGACCGCCTCGGTGAATTCTTCCATGGTCACGGAGTCGCGATCCTTGCGGGCGGCCAGCAGCGCCGCCTCGTTGACCAGGTTGGCCAGATCGGCGCCGACGAAACCCGGCGTAATCGCCGCGATCTCCGAAATGTCCACGTTGGGCGCCAGTTTAACGTTCTTGCAGTGCACCTTCAAAATCGCTTCGCGGCCTCGCAAGTCCGGGCGATCGACCAAGACGTGGCGATCGAAGCGACCGGGACGCAGCAAGGCGGGGTCCAACGTCTCCGGCCGGTTCGTCGCCGCCAAGACGATGACTCCGCTGTTGGGGCTGAAACCGTCCATCTCCACCAACAGCGCGTTGAGCGTCTGCTCGCGTTCGTCGTGACTGCCGACGATGCTGGTCCCCCGCGTCTTTCCCAAGGCGTCCAATTCGTCGATGAAGACGATGCACGGAGCGCGGGCCTGCGCCTGTTGGAACATGTCGCGAACGCGAGCGGCACCCACGCCCACGAACATCTCCACGAAGTCCGACCCGGAAAGGCTGAAGAACGGCACGCCCGCCTCGCCCGCAATGGCCTTGGCCAACAGCGTCTTGCCCGTCCCCGGCGGTCCCACCAGCAGCATGCCCTTGGGAATGCGACCGCCCAGGGCGCGGAACTTTTGCGGGTTCTTCAGGAACTCCACGACCTCGCGCAGTTCCTCGACGGCCTCGTCCACGCCCGCCACGTCGTCGAAGGTGACGCCGATATCCTCCTGGGCGTACATTTTGTGGCGGCTTCGCCCGAAGGCCATGGCCGACCCCGGACCGCCCATCCGCCGCAACAAAAACAACATCACCAGCACGAACACCAGCAGCAGGACGAAATGAGGACCGTATTGCTCCCAAAACGTCGGCGGTTCGCCCCCGCGAACGTCGCGAAAACCCTTTTCCAACATCAATTGGATCAGGGCGTTGTCGTCCGTACCCATCCCCAAACGCGAGGTCCGAAACTTGCGGTCCTCGGCCTTGGTCTTCTTGTCCGCCGGTTCGAGGACCTCGTAGCTGATCGTGCCGACGACCTGGTACGGTTCCACCACCAAATCGCGGGGATTGGAGTACTTGACCTTGAGCGTTTCGTTGCCCGACTTTTTGGTGATGACGATATGGGCGTCGGGGTTCTTTTCGACCGGCCCCTGTTCGATCAGTCGCACGAACTCGCTATAGGGAATGTCCTCCGCCACCGGAATGCGGAACATGCCGGCCAGCAGCAAGCTGATCAATAGACCGACCAGCAAGTACCACAAGATGGCGGGACCGCGAATCGGCCGCGGAGGCTCCTTGCCTTTCCGCTGCTCGTCGCCTCCTTTGAGCGGGGGAGGCCGATCTTCGTCGTTCGAGGAAAAATGAAGCCGCATTCGTGTATTCCACTAAGATAGGCAACGTGATCGGGCGGACCGCACCACTTCGCGAACGCCTTCGACTGCCCGCCGCCGGACCGATTCGCCGCGACAGGCTCCGGGCCCTAGCGCCGTGACGCTCGCCCTCGTCGGGGTCGCCGTGTCATTACTACTGTATTATGGCGTATTTTGCCGCGGGGACAAATGTTCCAAGAAATCCCCATTAAGAGCACGTTTTACGATCCTGAGGGCGTGTCTTCAGATCGGGCCGCACAAGACCATCTCCCGCCGGGGGGCGGGCACAAGCCTCCTCTCCCTCCGGCAGGTAATGTGAGACCACAAGCCCCCACCTGGGCGAGGGCTAGGGTGAGGGCGACGCGGTCGAGAAACCGCAAATCCTTGTCGCATTCACAGTCGCATCCACAACGGTCGCCCCTACCCGGCGGGGCGACGTCACTTCGAACCGCAGTCGGAACCGGAACCGGTCCCGCGACAAAGGTCCTCCCAGCGCCGCCGACCGAGTCGAATCGCCTCCTCGACATCCTCTTGCCGGGGCGGCGAGGCCGACATCCCCGCCGGGTAGATGCCTTGCCCGTAGGCGCCGTAGGCCTCCATGCGGAGATGCGCCGGCATCAGATGGCCGCGACGCCGGTCTCTCTCCGCCCGCAACGCCGCCAGGTCGATCGGCCCGACTACGATCCGCTCGCCGCCGCCGGGTTCGGCCTGGGCCAAAATGCGACCGTCGTAATCCACGATCATGCTCCCGCCCGGCCAACTGAAAGGGGCGTAGCGCCGCAAGGCCGACCCCTGATTGCAAGCGGCCACGTAGGCCACGTTTTCAATCGCCCGCGCTCGGTTGATGACGGTCCACCAATCCAGCGGCGAGGCGGTCCCCCAGGGGTCCATGTAGGCCGACACGCGGACCAGCACCTCCGCGCCCGCCAAAGCCAACTGCCGAATCGCCTCCGGAAAGAGCCAATCGTAACAGATCGCCGCGCCCAAGCGCCCGATCTCCGTCTCCACCGTGGGAAACATGCAAGCGTCGTATTGCGGCAAATCGTGCGGACTGGTGTGCAACTCCCAAGGGATCCACGGGTGAACCTTGCGGTACTTCAGCAAAATGCCGTCCGGACCGATCAGGCACGAGGTATTGAACACATGCCCGGGATAGCGGTCGTCGCACTCCAAAAAGCTCCCCGCTTGAATGAACACGCCCAAGCGGCGCGCCGTTTCGTGGAAGCGGTCCGTGAAATCGTTGGGGACCGGCACGGCCAACTTGTCGTGCAGTTCGCCCACGCTCTCGTACACCGGGGCGGCAAGCGAAAACTCGGGAAAGACGATCAAACGAACGTCGTGAAAAGGCCCGTACGCGGTGGCGGCAAAATGGGCCATCTCCAACATCCGCCCCACGTTGCGATGAATCCCCGCCCGATCCGTGGGATTCGGCAGGTCCGTCTGACACATGGCCGCATAGTAGCGACGGCAATTGTTGCTCATGATTCGATTCTTCGTCTCAGTTCCCCGCCCGATCCCCACCGCCCGAAACAACCGCCGCGGTGCCAAACGCCGCGATACCCACATGCCGCCGCCTCGATACGGATGCTCGCCGGGATGCTCGGTCACGATCGGGCCGGACGCTTTAGATCGGCGACCCCTTCAGTTTGGCGCAAAAACGGGGAAAGGAAAAGCACGGCGAACCGGGCGATTCACCGACCATGCCCCTCCATCGCGGGGTCCCAAGACAAGCCCGCGACGGCCGACAGACCGCCGAGGCAGCGAACGTTATCGACCGTCTTCGCGGTCGGGATCCGGGAGCGTCGTTGCTGCATCGGGATTGGTTTGAGCGTTCGAGGGCTTTTCGGACTTCTTCTCCGCAGACTCGCCCTCTAACGAAAGTGACTCCGATGCTCCATCTTCACCGGTCGGCGATTCGAAAGAGAGCCTGTCTTGTGGGTTCCTTGCGTCAGACGGAATTGCCCCGTCCACACCGTCTTCCGGCAAATCAATCGGCCCGGAGCCTCTTGAATCGGCTTGCGTCTCCTCGCCCGTCTTGGGACCGCCGGGCGGGACAACGGGGCCGACCGCCGGATCGCGAAAAGCTTCGCTTTCCTTATGCTGTCGGACTTCCTTTGTAGGCGGAACGACAAGTGACAGAAAACCTCGAGCTAATCGTCCAACATATCCAACATAGTAGCCCAACTCGCCAAGCAGTGAATCCGAGGAGATCGGATCAGAGCTTCGAACGACACGGGCGTCTTCGCCCGCTGCATTCGCAAAATCCGACGTGCTTTGCGCCGGGCGGCTTTCCACGTGCGCCGAAGCCGTCTCGGAAGGCTCGCATGGAACCGCTTGCGGCTTGTGCCGACGTTCAATAATCGCCTCGGCACGCTCCCCCTGGATGCAAAGATGGCAGCACCACTGCCAATCGGGCGGAAGCGCGGCACACACCGCCGCCGCCTTCCGCAGCACATCCCCGCCGCTCAACGTCGCCCGGCCCGTCTCAATTATCCTACGCACGACCACCGGATCCGCATTCGGTCGTTCTGCGACCAGTTGGGGACGGAGGTCCTCGGGGCAGGGTACCGCATGTCCGTTGCGGGCCGCTGCCAGCAATCGGCGGATCGGTTCCGAGTCCACCAGCAAGCTCAGGTCGCCCTCCGCGGCCTCTTCGGCGGCGACTCCCGCCGCAACCAGCACAAAACGGCCCGGTCGACCCGCCGTATCCCGACCGCCGTCACCAAATCGGTACCCGAAGACCCATCCGGAATCGATCCGCGCAAAACCGCCCACGACGGCCTCCGGTTCCAACCGATTGGGATCGGCCGGCCTGTCGCCCATAGCTACGTCGTAATACAGACGGTCCAAAAGGGCCGGTCCCAACCCCGGTGCATACCAACTCCAATAGGAACCGTCGCTCGAAAACCGAGACGGGTCAAACAAGGCCAGGGATAATTGCATGGCTTTCGAGCCTCGATCACGCACCGCAGGGACCGCTCACCGCTACACCGAAGCGGGCACGTTGCGAACTAGACCATTCTTGTGCCGCTTCGCTCGGGCCGCTTTCGGCCCGAATCACCCGCCGGATTCACCCGTGAATTCTCGCCCATCCCCAAAAAATCTCGCTCTAGCCGGGGATTACAGCCCTTTACGATCGCCGTGTTGTTCCGACTACTGCTTGCGCGAATCGCCTTTCTTGTCTGAGCTGCCAATTGACCCCAAGGCTCCCCCACCCATTGCCCCGCCAATTCCCCCGACGATTGCCCCCACGGGTCCCCCGGCGAAAAACCCGACGATTGCCCCGCCGATTGCCCCGCCGATTGCCCCGCCGATTGCCCCGACGATTGCCCCGTCGCTTGGGGCGTTGATTTCTGTCTCAGACTTGCCGCTTGGTTGGTGGTTTCGAACGGGAGCCTCCGTGGAATTCCTGGCGGCTTCCTTCGCTCTCTTTGAGGCTTCAATCTCTTGGACGGCATGCACCAGCCAATCGAGCAGTTCCGTCAGCCCCGTCGAAGCGAAGTCATGCTTGGGGATCCGGCGGGGCGATCCATCATCCGCCACAA
This sequence comes from Thermopirellula anaerolimosa, assembly GCF_054657335.1. Lineage (NCBI taxonomy): Bacteria > Pseudomonadati > Planctomycetota > Planctomycetia > Pirellulales > Thermoguttaceae > Thermopirellula > Thermopirellula anaerolimosa. The sequence goes on along the minus strand of NZ_BAAHYX010000006.1, from coordinate 2,714,853 downwards.
CGGTCTGCGTCTCCGCGACCGCGGCCACGCCGAATGGGGATACGACTTTACGGGCGATGTAGGCGGAGTACAGGTAGGGAACAGCCTCTTGTATGACGTTCTTCCATCCACCCTTTTGCCTGGCATAAGCCTCGTACAGGTCGATCTGCGTGAATACCAGGCAAGCTTGGCGACCGGCTTTCAGAAGTTCGTCGATCGCCGATTTGAGGGCGGCCTCGCTGGAAGCCCGCCTCGCGGGATCGCCCTCCCCCACAAAGTCCTTCAAATTCAACAAGAACAGCAAGATATCGGCACTGCGGCAATAGTCCAACGGTGCCCGCAATGCGTGCGGCAGCGAGTCGTCAGAAGAAGCCTGGTCGTCGTCGAAAATCTTGCGGATGTCCTGACCCGCGACATCGACGAGGCGGAGTTCGCAGGGGGGTGATCCGTCGACGTGCAATCTCCAATCAAGTTGATACAACTCACCGGGCGGGGTCGAGGGCGGCCAACCTCCCGACTGTAGCGTCGCCCACACCTGCTCCACGTATTTGATGGTCTTTGAATTGCACGGTTCGAGAAAAACGCCCCGACCGTCCACGAGACTGAATCGCTTGGCCAGTACGCAGGTCAAGACCGTCTTCCCCGCCCCCTCGGTGCCCACGATGGCGACCCGGACGGAGGAAGCTGCCGACGATGACGACGCCGACTGCTCGGAGAAATTTGCCCGATTCAATTTGAAGGCTCCAACTTGGATAACAGGTTGTTTTTCAGGCGGTGAGACGGCAAACAGGCCGTCCACCTGCTCCAACTGTCCGGTCGCCACCAGGGGGAGAGTTTGAAGCCTCGCGGGTTACGATACTCTTGGAGCCAGCAGCGGACATCGTCCAACAATTGGCATAACCCGGCTTCGATCGCGCCGATCCGACCGACGGTTTCCGACAACTCTCGGATTCGTTGCTCCAGCAGCGGAATGCCGGCGGCCTCCAGGAGTTCGGGAGAGTTTGTCTCCCGTCCGCGAAGCCCCTGAAGGCCGGACACGAAGTGGAATCGCGGCGAGATGGAAGAGGAGAGCATGCGAGAGAATCGCCTGCGAAACCGTTCCCGCTCGTGAGGTTCCCAATCTTCGCAACCGGTGACCACCACATCCTCGCACCTATCCGTGAGATAAGTTTCGTAGAAATCCTTTTCTCGTTTCCCGATCCCTTGCTCGGCTAGCACCACCCAAAACACCTGAGCAACATTGCTTTGCAAATAACGCTTCAGGGCCTCCTCGTGAGTGCTGGTTTCCGAGGCGGTTTGCGCAGCGCCAAAGCCGGGGGTATCGGCGATGACCAGACCGTTTGCCAGCAGCGGGACGGGCACCTGCACAACCACTTTCACGACGGATTGGCTGCTTCCCTCCGGGTTTTCCGAGGCCAGGGCGGCCAGACGCTGATGAAGCTCCTCGCAACTGTCGAGTTGCCAGCGCTGCTTTCGCACGGAGTTCTCAATGTGGACGGTCAATTGTAAAAACTCACCGTACGTGAACTCGATAGGTGCAGCGGTACAAGGACCGTTGCGACGGGGAGCGAGATCGCCCCCCAAAAGGGCGTTCAAGAGCGTGGATTTACCCACGTTGGTCAGTCCCACCACCGCCACGACATAGCCTTGCGTAACAAGTTGTAGCCGTCGGCGGATTTTTCGAAGCCACGCACAGGCATCCTTGAGAGCGGCGCGGACCTGCTCGTCCGAATGAAACGCCATCGTCTCATGGAAAAGCAAAAACAGCTCGTCAACGATCTCGCTAATGGCTTGGATGTCCGGCTCAATCATGGATACTTCTCAACGATGCGGCTATTGGGAAGCACCTTGTTCCGCACAGAAATCGGCTCCTTGCCGCAACAGTCCCTGAAGGCCGGTCGCCGTGTGAGCCAAGGTCTCCAACTCCGCCGGATCCGGCCGACGCTCAAGGGAACCGACCAGGACCGACTCGAGTTCCGCCAACTGGCGATCGAATCGATTTCGCAGGTCTTCGACGACGTTTGCACCCATCCGGCGAAGCAAGGGAATACGATCATTCCGGATGTGCTGGAAGACCTTGGCAATTTGCTCTCGACTCGCTCGGTCGAGCTCCTCTTTGAGCTTCATTTTGGAGGCTCGCCATGAGAAAGATATTGCCAGGGCGCCCACGCCCGCGAGCGTCCAACCCACCGGGCCGGATATTGCCACCCATAGCGGCGTGGTGGTCAATAGCGTTGGCAGAGCGGCGGAGGCCAGCCCCTGCGCGATTGTTTCAAAGCCGAGGGCGGACGCGACCGAGACTGCTCCCGAAAGCCCCGCGGCAACCGCGGCGTTCGCGGCGGCGATGCTGGCGGCGGTGGAGGCACCCGCCATGGCGAATCCGACTCCCGCGGCGGCAGCGGCGGTCCCCCCGGCGGCTGCCAGGAGCGGCCCTCGCTCCGTTTGCGGAACAACGCCCACCCGAACCTGCTCGCCCACAACCAATTCGGGATAATTCGTCTGGAGTCGGTCCGCCGCCTCTCGAACCCTTTGCTCAAAACGTGAGGATACCGGAAGAAGGTGCTGCTCGAGGGTATCGTTGACAAAGGTCGTCATTTCCTTGGCCAAACTAGAGACCTTAAAAACCGACGTTTGGGCGATGCGTTCAGCCACAGCGGCGATGCATTTCAGTTCGGCCTGATTCAATCCAACCTGATATTCCTCCAACGCCAACGCCCATGAGTTCTCGAATTCTCTTTCCATGCGTTGCCGCGTCGACTCGATCGCCAGCTTTCGTTGACGCAGATCAGCAAGCTCGGCGTCGATCTCCGCCTGGCTCTTCCGACTGTTGGCCAGCTTCAGATCGATGGCATTGGCGATAGGTTGCACCACGTTGCAGACTCGGGCGACGAATCGGGCGGCCAGAAACCGACCCTTGTTTGCCCTGATAAATCGGCCGATATCTTCTGTTAATTGGGTCAGTCCGCTACCGGCCAGGTCACCCTGGAAAGCACGCTTGGCGCTGATCCGGTAGATTTGATCCACGTGAATGCCCAACTGGGCGAGAAGCTGCATATTGTGGGCAACGCCCTCTTCAATCTCCTTTTCGGTGCACTCGTCCACCCGGTTGATGGCGAAAAAGATCTTGCGGATATCGTTCTCCTTGACCTTCTTCAGCAAATCGAGTTCGTCCTGATCGAGGGGCATTCGCGCGGTTACCAAAATAATCACCGCGTCCGCCTGCGGAATGAAGGCGTACAACAGCGCGTCGTGATGTTCGTGGATGGAACCGGCCCCCGGCGTGTCCACGAGTTCAAATCCGGACTCCAACCCGGAGAATGGTCCCTCGATTTCCACCACATCGACGCCCTTGCGATTCTCCGGATTGTATTCCTCCGTGACGTACTCGCGGATGCGACTGAAGCTGATAGGCTCGCGGCGACCGTCTCGAAAAACCACCACGGCGTTTTCGCGTTCAGCCCACCGAATTCGGGAGATTGCACTTGAAGCGGGCAACTTATCCACGGGTGCGACGAGATCGTCGGTTCGACCGAGGATGGCATTGATGAGCGTGGATTTTCCCCGCTTCGCTTTGCCCATTACGGCAAGACAGAACCGGTCGGCCCAAAGGGCGGCCTCGGCCTGCTCTATCGCCTGGACGACTGTGGCGTCGGCTTTGTCACCAAGCGTACTGACAATTCTCCGGGACCAATCAACCAGATTCTGACGCTCGGCGCCGATAAGTGCAGTCATGACCTTCCAATTCCTTCCTAGCGGCCCGGTCGGTCTTGTCGGCCGCAAATCGCCCAAAAAACGAACAGCCGTTTACCGGTCAAAACATACTCAGAGCAGTTTACCGTACGGTTACGCGGCTTGCAAGCGCGCGACCTCGGCGACAGATAAAGGAACCACCCCAGAGCATCTCGCCTGCGTCTGCATGATGCAACCTCATTGGGGACAAGTATATATCACCGGGCCCTTCGCCAAGAACTTGCATCTCGACCGGGGCGCGGTGAATTAAAAGCATTCCGCGACTTAGTCGTCCGGAGCGGAGTTAGACGGACGACGATTATCCAACCGGCGGGAGGCGAGTATTTGCATTTTATTGCGCCACTCTTCGGGCAACTTGCGCTCGGGATTGGCGATCGCGTCGTCTTGCCGGAGGGCGGTTTCGGCCTCGCGTGCCGCCTCCGCGGATCGGCCCTGCCGGAACAAGATGTCGGCCAACCTGGCGCGATAGAGGACCTGACTGGGTTGGAGCGCCATAGCCCGCCGCGCCGCCGTCTCGGCCTTGCGGAGCGCCGACACGTCGCCCGCATTGTCGGCGGCTTGCAAATACGCCAGCACCACACTGAAGGCCGCCGAATCGGAATTCGGCGCCAATCGCCGCAAACAGTCGGCGGTACGGTCGAGGTCCGCTTGCAAGGCCTTTCGATCGGGGGCGCTCGGCGCGAAGCTCGGCGGGGAGCCTTCCTCCCCTTGCGCCATGGCCGCGCTGAGCACCGCCAACCGCCGCAACAGCGGCTCCACGGCCAAGGGGTCGGCCCGGGCCGCCGCGTCCAATGCGGCCAAGGCGGGGCGCGGGTCGAGGTCGGACCGCGGCACTTGCTCCATCAGCGCTCGACAACGAAGGACCGGCGCGTAGGCCGTCGCGTAGCAGGCCGCAGTCAGCAGGGCGAAGACGCCGGCCGGCGCGTAGGCGACCGGACCGGGGGCCTCGCGCAAGTCGTTCGCGACCCGCGGTGCGGAAGGTCCCGCCGCGTCCTCCATCCACGAGATGCCGACCGCCGCCAACAGCCAAAACGACTGCGCAACCCCGGCGAAACTCCAGCCGCCGGAGGCCGACCAATGAATGAGCAGGACCGCCGCGGCCAAGCCGCACAGGGCCGCCTCGCGGCCGGGCGAGGCCCCGCCGGCGCCGGACGGACTGCGGACCCAGTCGCCCATCGCCCAATAGACGACCAGGGCGACGGGAAGCCCCACGAGCACAGACGACAACGTCTGCGGGGCGCTGGAGAGCAGGCTCAGCGTGAATCCCAACGGCCAGGCCGCGACCAGAGCGAGCATCCACCATCGGGTTTCGCGGGGATCCCCGCCGGGCGACGCATCGGGTGCGGACACCGCGGCCGATTCATCGGTCGATGCGTGTCGCGCGAGCCTTCCGAAGCGGCGGATTCGAAGATAGAAGACGGCGAGCAGCCCAATCAGCGCCGCCAATGCAAAGACGCCCGCCACGGCCCAGACTTCGAGCAAGAAGTTGTGCGGATCGCTGATGTCCTCGACGGCGTCGGGTAGCCTGAATTGGGCGTAAACATAGCGGAAGTTCCCCGGCCCGCAACCCAACCACGGGTGCGCCAGGATCATTTGCACCGTGGCCTGCCAGTACTGCCCGCGAAAGAGGAGCGATTTGCCGGCCTCGTAGAAGACCAAGGGGTCGAGGCCGCCCAGGGCCAAGGCCAGCCCAATCAGAACCGCCAAGGCGGCAAAGCCTGCCAACAGTAAGAAATAGATGCGTCGGCCCAGCGCCTTGCGATGGGACCAGGCCAGGGCAACAGCGCCGACCACAGCGGCGAGATAGCCCGCCCGACTCTTGGTGAGAATCAAGCAAAGCCCCAGCGTAAACACCGCCGCAGCGAGGACCGCAGCGCGAAGGATCGCGACGGCGCGGGGGGACGTTGGGGCGGCGGAGGTTGCGCCTTTGCCGGAGTCTTGCGACTCGCCCCGCAACTGCGCGCGGCGCCATGCACCGGCGGCGGTTTGCCCGATGGCCGCCAAGAGCACCATTCCCCAAGGCAGCAGAAAGCCCGCCAGCGAGTTCGTCAAGGCGAACGTGGCCAGCGGTTCCACGCTGAAGAAGCGGTTTTCGAGCAATCGCAGGGCGTCGGGTTGGTGGAGGTATTCGCCCAGCCCGGCCAATTCCAAGTAGCGGGCGGGATCGCTGCGATAGGCCGCTCGCACGGCGGGCATTTCCACGCCGTATTGATACAAACCGAAGGCGGCCAAACCCACGGCCACCGCGACCATGACCGCCAAGATCGCGCGAACCCTGCGCGTCGTCCACTCGAACTGCCGCAAGTACAGGAATATCAGGGCGAATCCCACCGCCTCCCACAGCATGTTGACGGCAGGCCGCGCCGTACCCCGAAAAACGGCCGTCAGCGCCGACGCGACGTAGGCCAGGGTCAACACTACCACGGCGGCGTCGGGCGGACCGAAGCGAAAGCGGATCCGCGGTCGACCGGCACGGAACAGCCACCACATCACGGCCAGGGCCAACCACAGCATGACGACGGGAAGGCCGTCGCCGCGATCCGCGCCTTCGCTGGGAAACAGAGGTCGGGCGGCCAGCAGCGTCACCGCCGCGGCCAAGAACCACGGTTGCGACGACTCGCGCGACGCCGGCGAAACGTCGTGCGCAGGCATGGCGGCGGAGGGCGACTTGCCGCCGGGCGAGACTTGCGAGCGTCGGTCTTTGCGAGGCCGCGACATGGAGCTTTCCCATCAGGACGAGTGGCTCTCGGGAACGCCGTCGCCGGTCGAGCCGACCGTCTCCGGTCCGGACGATGGAGCGCGACCGTTCCGCCCGCGTCGTAGCTGCCGCCGACCGGTGGCTTCCAAAATGGCGATCAAACCGAGCATACAAAAGACTAATAACAGGATGACCCCGGCCCCGAAGGTGTCGACCTGATGCAGGAGGAGCGCCCCCAGGCCGCAGGCCGCCGTCGCCAGATAGATGGTCAGCACGGCCTGAGGCGGCGTCATGCCCAACTCCACCAGGCGATGGGAGAAGTGGTTTTTGTCGCCCACAAAAGGACTGCGCCCCGCCCGAAGCCGAATCAGGACCACCGTGGTGAAATCGTACAGGGGGACGGCCAGCGCGCAGAACGGCGCTAAGACCGCGTGTCGCGGCAGATTCGACCCGGCGAACGTGGCGGTCATCGACATGACGGCCAACAGATAGCCGAGCCAATAGCTGCCGCAGTCGCCCATGAACAGGCGGGCGGGCGGGCGATTGTGCCACAGAAAACCGATGCTCGCCCCCACCATCACAAAGAAGAATCCGGCCACGAAGAGCTGCGGTTCGCCTCCCGACGTCTTCGGCGTCAACAGCATCACCACGGCCAAAATAACCGCTGCGATGGCGGCGATCCCCGCGGACAGACCGTCCATGTTGTCGAGCATGTTGAAGGCGTTGATCATGACCACGATCCAGAAGACGCTGACTACGAACGTCAACCAAGGTATATCGAGGAACATCGTCATGCGGAAACCGGAGGCCACGGTCAGAATCGCCGCCGCGAACTCCACGGCCAGTCGCAGTCGCCAATCGAGTTTCCAGAGATCGTCCGCCAGCCCAAGCAGCATCATCACGGTGCCAATGCCCAGGATGGTCCACAGCCGACCCGATTGGAACCGGATTCCCGGCAAATGTTGAATCGCATCCGCGGGCAGCAGGGCGGTCGCGGCGTCGCGAAGGATTTGGGGGATCGGCGTCCCCGACGTCCCATTGCCGGCCAGCAACGCGGCAAGCAGCGTGGCGACCGCGAACGGCAGGACGATGCCCAGCCAAATCGCCAACCCGCCCGAGGTCGGCATCGGGCGCGCGTGAATCTTGCGGTGTCCCGGCCGATCGAGCAACCCCAGTCGAGGTCCCCAACGGCGGAGCGCGAAGCCGACGGCCCAACTGACCGCCGCCGCCGTCACCATGGCGCCCAGTATCAGCCCGATCATGGAGCGGTCTCGGTCTTTTTTATTCCGTGCAAATAGTCGCGACAACGATCAAAAAAGGGATGATACCGGGCCTCGCGATAGTCCGGAAAAGTCCAAGGGTGCGGCTCCCAAACCCCGCGACGATAGAATAAAGTGACCTCGGCGAATATACCCTTCGATAAATACACGCGGTGCACAAAGTCCTTTGTCGACGCCAGGACTAACTTAGCGGGCGTGATGTAGCCGGGATCGATATTGACGGGACGAGGTTCCGGCACGCCGGAGGTCGCCGCATACTCCTCTTCCCAAGCGTTGCTACGCAGCTTGATGTCCGCCAGATTGGCGGGATCGATCCGCCCCGCCGCGAAGAAAAGCTTCTTAAGCTCCGTCCCCATCGAGGCGGCGTAGTAATCGGTTTGATTGAAGGAATAGACCGGGCTTTCCAGCACGATCGGACCGAACTCGGCTTGCAGTCGCCGCCGCACCCAGTCGAGAGCTTCCTCGTACCGACTGAAAGCGGCCACGACGAGCAAGGCGGGGTCGGGTAATTTGACGCTGCCCATGGCCGACTTTCATTCCTTGTCAGGAAGTGATCGATCCCCGCGGTTCGGCGGGAGAAGACGTTGCCGCCCCGGCGCCCGCCGCTCGGCCGAACCCTCGGGAAGCGGCGACATCGCCCATGTCTGCATTGTACCACGCCGCGGCGGGAACGCGACGGAACGCGCACGGATGCCCCGGCGTTCGTGCGCAAGGCTTGCTTTGGCCGCCGGGACCCATCATAATTTCACGTCGCCCAGGCTCGAAACACATCCATCAACCCTGATGTCGCATGGTCCGTTCCGCCGGACGGCGCTCCCGGGACCCGCCTCCCGGGAAGAGTCGCGTCGGTAGCTTCGCAGAGCGAGTCATCGCGAGGAGAAACTCCCCCATGAAGTCCAACATCTTGCGTCGTGATTTCGTCTTGGGTACCGCCGCCGGGATTCTCTACGGAACCGGTCGGAGTTGGGGCGCGGAAGAGAAAAGGCCCGGCGTCACCGCCGCGCAGGCCTTCGGGGTCATTGCCTCGGGCAAGAAAGTGCCGGTGATCCTCGATACCGACATCGGCGACGACATCGACGATACTTGGGCTCTGTGCATGCTGCTCAAGTCGCCGGAATTGGACCTGCGTCTGGTGGTGGGAGACGCCTACAACGCGATTTATCGGGCAAAACTGATCGCCAAGCTCTTGCAGACGGCGGGCCGAATCGACGTCCCCGTGGGAATCGGCTTGCGCCCTGAAGACCATGCCGGAAGGCAGACGGCTTGGGTCAAGGATTATGACCTGGCGAGCTATCCGGGCAAGGTCCACGAAGACGGGGTCCAATCCATCATCGATACCATTCGCGCCTCCGCCGAACCCGTCACGCTGATCTGCATCGGTCCCGTGCCGAATATCGCGGAGGCTCTGAAACGGGCGCCGGATATCGCCCAAAACGCCCGATTCGTAGGGATGCACGGCAGCATTTACAAGGGCTACGGCGGAAGTGCGGAGATTTCGCCCGAGTATAACGTCAAACGGGATCCCGCCGCTTTGCAGGCGGTCCTCCGGGCCCCGTGGGAAATCACCATCACGCCCCTGGATACCTGTGGCTTGGTGCGACTGGAGGGCGAAAAGTTCCGCCGGGTTTTCGAATGTCGGGATCCTCTGATCCGCGCGTTGATGGAGAACTATCAGCACTGGCGTGAGGCCGGCGAAAAGCGGTCCTTGCCACCGCCTACCGCCAGCAGCACACTGTTCGACACCGTGGCCGTGTATCTGGCCTACTCGGAAGCCCTCACCGAAATGGAGAGCGTCTCCTGCACGGTCACCGACGACGGTTTCACCAAGGTGGACCCCGCCGGTCGCGTCGTCCGCGCCGCCGTCCGCTGGAAAGACCTGGGAGCCTACGAGGATCACCTCGTGAAGCGTCTGACCGGATGACCGCGGTCGTCGCGCTCTTCGCGCACTCTTTTTATTCTTGTTGGTCTCGAAGACATCCCGGAAAGCATCATGGCGAAAAGCGTGCTCATCCTTTGCACGGGCAATTCGTGCCGGTCGCAAATGGCCGAGGCTTTGTGGAACGATCTGGCGGGCGGCGCTTGGCAGGCCGTTTCGGCGGGTTCGCGTCCCGCCGGTTACGTCCACCCCTTGGCAATTCGAGTCTTGTCGGAACTGGGGTTGGACCTGTCCCAAAACCGCAGCAAGCACTTGGACGAATTCCGCGATCGGCCCTTCGATTTGGTGGTGACCGTCTGCGATAACGCGCGGGAATCGTGTCCGGTCTTTCCCGGGGCTCCGCAAACGCTTCACTGGCCGTTCCCGGACCCCGCCGAGGCCGATGGCACGGAAGAAGAAAAACTCGCTGTGTTCCGATCCGTACGGGACGCCATTCGCGAGCGGATCCAGGCCTTCCTGCACGCGGAAGCCGAATCTCGGTCGTAGCCGCAAGATCGACGGATACCGCATTCTCCGCAGGGCGCGACTTGCGCGGGGTCGCGCCGAGACGCCCGTAATGCCGCACCCGCCCCGGAAGCGGCGTTGTTTGGTCGCCTTTTTGCGACTAAAATGCAAGGGTCGGCGCTGTCGCAGCGTTTTCCTCCGACTCGTGCCTTCCTTTGCGTGAGAAGCCCGCCGATGCTCGTTCGCCTCAAAGTGATTCGCGGCAAGGCCAACCGCGACGTGGTGGATCTTTCGATCCCCGCCGTGATCGGCCGCAGTCGCGAAGCCGACCTGACCGTCATTCACCCGATGATCAGTCGTCGCCACTGCGAGTTGTTCAAGCGGGACGGGCGGATCATGGTCCGCGACCTGGGTTCGCTGAACGGCACGTACCTGGGGGCGTCGCCGATCAAGGAGAGCGAACTTCGCGCGGGGGACACGCTCGCGATCGGTCCGTTGACGTTCGAGGTGGACTTCGTCAGCGGCTTCAAGGGAGATCCGCTTCAAGGCCGCGCCGAACCTCCCGGCGATCCCCAGTCCGATCTGGTGGTGGCGGACTCGGATCCACGCGGATTCTCGGCCCCCTCCCCGGCGACGGATCGCGCCGGCGCCCCCGGGGACAAGCTGGGGACCGAACCGCAACCCTTCGCCTCTCCCGAATCCTCCGCGCCCACCGTCCCGGCGAAATCGGAACCGCAATCCGCGGAACCGATCGCCGACACGGACAAGGTGGATGCCGGCCCGCAAGGGCTATTCGGCGACCTTCCTCCGCCGGAGTCTTTTGCGCCGCCGCTCACGCAAACGGAGCAGTCCGCGGAGTCGGATGCGGCCGAGGAGCCCGCGTCGCCCCAAGACGAGCGCCCCAAGCATTCTCCGCCTCGCAGCGAGGCCTGGGCCGACTCTCCCGCCCCTTTTACCCCGATTATGCGAACCTCGCCGGTGAAGCCTTTGCCGGAGCCTTCCGACGCAGAGGACGAAACGAACCGTCCTTCGCGCGTTCGAGGCGGGGAAGACTTCTCGCTCCATCTGCCGGATCGCGTGATCCCGGCGGAAAAGCTTCCCGATGCTCCGGCATCTAATGTCGCGCCGATTTCGGACGATCCCTCCCCCGGCGCGCGGCCGACCGCGCGGACCTCCGGCGGTTGGTGGCCGTTCGGCAAGCGTTGAAGCCGAGGGGTTCCGTGCACGGCCTGCCGCCGGACCTCGCCCGACGACCGTCGCTCATTCCGCCGAGGCTGCGACGAAGTTCTCCATGCCCGGCAAGAGAAGCTGAACGGGCGGGCGGCACGATTCGCGATAACGCGCCCGATACGCCTCGGCCATGTGGATCATGATTTCCACGACCAACAGGTCCGCCCGGGTGATGACGTGCCGACTGCTCCGCGATCCCAGACCGTGGATCAACTCGGCGGCCACGTGAACGTGCAATTGCATCACTTCCCGCGGCGAGACGGCGGCGGTCACCAAGACCTCGGCCAGCGGTCGCAGTTCCGCCGCCAAATTGCCCGTCCCCATGATCACGTAGGCCCGCAATAGTTCGCGGTAATGGCTGATCAGCGTTTGCGGCAGGTCGGGCGGATCGGGGATGAAGTCGCCGCCGGGGACGCTGATCGGTCGCTCCGAGGCCGCTTCGCCCGATTCCAAATCGGGCAGGTCCGCCGCGGAATCCGCCGCGCGGAGGCGTTCCAGATCGCCGATCAGCGATTGTTGCTGGCGGAGAAGGCGCTCGGCCTCCTCCTGTTCGCGGCGGAGTCGTTGTTTCTCGGCCTGCAAGAGACGGCGGTTTTGCCGCATCAATTGGCACCGTTGAAGGGCCTTGGCGGCCAGCCAAATCAGGCCCCGCGTGGTTCCCGTGTTGACGCAGACGTAGCCGTCGGCACCGGCCTCGTAACACAGGACGGCCATCTCCTGCTCGCTTTGATGTCCGAGCACGATCAACGGTTCGTCCGCGCCTGCCGCCCGGCACCCTTCCACCAATTCCAGGGCGTCCAGTTCTCCCGGTTCGTGCGTCACGAGGACGACGTCGAAAAGCTCATCGCGGAGTCGGGCCAATCCCGCCAGGGCGCCCACCGACTCGTGCAGATCCACCTCCACGGCGGCGTCGGCGGAAAAGGCGTCGGCCAACCAACCGCCGGTCCGCTGGCGATCGCAGACGTACAGCACGCGCAGATGGCCGGGCAACCCCTGCCAAAGGGGATCGTAGCGCGTCGTGTTGAGGCGTTTTCCGCCCTGCGGCATGATGCTCGAATTTCCGAATTGAAGCGCAACGTGCAACGCTCTCGGCCTACTACGCCTGGAGGGCGGAACTATAGCGACGCTTGCGAACGGGAATCAAGACGAGTTTTTGCGTTTTTCGCCCCGCCTGTGCCGGGCAACGCCCGTTCAGAGCCCGACCCGCTGCGGCGGGGGCGATGGCTGCTTCTTGCGCCGGGGGATCGCGTCCGCCCTCAGGGGCGCCCTGCGGCACGCGGTCGGACCGGCGAACCGGCAAAAAATGCGCGCGGAAAAAAGGGTTGACGCCCGCGGCCGGACCTGTATACTGTATTAGGCAACTAATACAGGAGACGGACGGATGTTCTTCCAGATCGATCCCGGCGACGCCGCCCCCATCTACGAGCAGATTTCGCGGCAGATTCAATTCGCCGTGGCCTCCGGCGGTCTTGCGCCGGGCGAGATGGTCCCCTCCGTCCGCGAGTTGGCACGGCGGTTGGCGGTCAATCCCAACACGGTGGCCCGGGCGTATCGCGAGTTGCAGTCCCTGGGTATTTTGGACGCCCAACGTGGTTTGGGGCTGACGGTCGCCGCCGACGCCGTGGACAAGTGCCGCGATCAGCGCGGACGATGGATCCGCGAGCGATTGGCGCAGGTCGTGGCCGAGGCCCTCCGCGCCAAGGTCTCCGCCCGACAACTCCAGATCATGTTGCAAGACGTTATCCAAACCCTTTCTCGGCAGGAGTCCCCAACATGAACGCCGTGATTCGTACCGAGGAACTCGCGAAACGTTTCGGCCGGGTGAAGGCCTTGGACGGCGTTTCACTCGAGATTCCGCCGGGTGTGGTCTGGGCGTTGCTCGGGCGCAACGGTGCCGGCAAATCCACGCTGATCCGCATCTTGATGGGGCTTTTGGAGCCTGATCGCGGCAGGGCCGCCGTGCTGGGGCACGATTGCCGCACCGAATACCTGACCATCCGCCGCAAGGTCGGTTACGTCCCCGAGTTGCCCGTCCTCTACGACTGGATGACCGTCGCCGAAATCGGTCGGTTCTGCGCCGCCTTCCATCCCGCCGGTTACGTTTCCGAGTATCTCCGCGTCGCCGCGCAGTTCGGTCTGCGGCCCGATCAGGAGTTGCGGCACCTCTCCAAGGGAATGCGGGCGGGGGTGGTTTTGTCCCTGGCTCTGGGGCACGATCCCGACCTGCTCATCCTCGACGAACCGACCTCCGGTCTGGATGTGATGTTTCGGCGGCAGTTCCTGGAGAGCATGGTCGATCGCGCGGCAGCGGGCAAAACGGTGTTCCTGGCCAGTCATCAGGTACACGAAGTGGAGCGCGTGGCGGATATCGTGGCCTTTCTCAAGGAGGGTCGCGTCATTTTGGTCGAGCCTTTGGAACGGCTGAAACGGGAAATGCGTCGCCTGATTCTCACCTTCGCCGATGACTCGACCGCCGAACATTCCCGACACGCACTCGCCGCGGAAGACGGCGTGTTGCGGATCGATCGCGACGGGCGGCAATTGGAGTTGGTGGTTCGATCGCCGGAAGAATCGCCGGAAGGGCGTTTCCAGGCCGCCTCGGGCGTCCAACGGATCGCAGCGCACGCCTGCTCGTTGGAAGAGATCTTCACCGCGTACATGGGACCGGAAATCCAGCGCGAGGCGTCTTCGCCGGAGGAGGCTCGGACATGACCGCGAGCTTATCTCAAACTCAGACCGCCGCAGGCCGAGAGAGCGACTTCGGACGCGAGGTCTTCGCCCATGCGTGGCGGTACCTGCGGCAGACGCGCCCCTTGATCCTTCCTCTCGCCGCCGGTCCCATCCTGCTGGTATTGATCGGCATTATGGCCTCGTTGGGTATCGGTGAGTACGAAAGGTCGAGTTTTCACACCACCGACCTGGCATTCCTTTGCTTCGTATCGGGAGGGCTTTTCGCGCTGGCCTTCGGGGCCGCCGCCTTCGCCGGCGAATGCGAATCGGGGACGGACGCTTTGCTGCGACGACTGCCGATCCACCCCGGTCCGCTGATCGTTGCGGTTTTCGCGGCGGGAGTGTCGGGCGCGGCAGTCGCTGCCGCGCTTGCCCTGGTCCTGCTCGCCGTTGTGGACGTCCTATTCGGCGATCTCTCGTTGTTCAACTTGCCTTGGCCCTACGAACCGCTGATGGGCAGCATCTATTGGATGGGTTTGGGTGCCGCATTTCTGGCTTGGGGAGTCTTCTATTCCTTGAAGATTCGCCGCGTGATTTGGGCGGCAGTCTTGGCCGCGGCGACCGCCTACATTTCGGACGCCGCCGTCACGTCCTGGCTCACGGAAGGCAAGGGGTTCACTTGGGAAGCCGCAGCCGAGCTTACCCACTTTCGGCTGGCCTTGGTCGCGTTGGTCGTGTTCGTCGATGCCGGCCTGATCCGCGCATGGTTGCGCCCGGAACCGGCAGTCTCAAGGAGGGGCATCCTCGCGGCGCTCCGGCAAGCGGCGGAGACGCTCGGCAAGAGATTTCCCGCGCCGGCGACAACGGCAGGACGGGGCCTGTTTTCGCGACAACAGCCCGACTTGCAACGTCCCGCCGATCAACAATTGCACTGGTTGCAGGTCCGGCAGACCGGGGCCTTGACGGCCACGATGACGACCCTGGCGATCGTGACCACGATGACAATCCTGGCGGGGTTTGGCGCCGCCGCGTACGCACCGATCTCGCAACCAGTCGCGGAGATTTGTTGGAATTATGTTTTTCCGGTGGGAATCAGCGTCCTCTTGGGCATGCAGGCGACGACGGGCGTTTTCGTCTTCGGCCAAGATCGATGGCGAGGTACCCGGCGATTCTTGGCCCCACAACCCATCCCGCCCGGCAAACTCTGGCTCACGCGGCAGCGCTGGGGAATCGCTTGGTGCGCGATTTGGACCACTCTCCTCGCCGCTTGGATCACCACGGCAATCGCAATCCATCCCGCCGCCTTCCTCGAACTCCGCGACAACCCCATGCCCTTGTGGCTGCTGCCTTGGGGCGTGGTGATTTACGCGGCGGGGCAATCGGCGGGCATGTTTGCCCCGGGGATCCTCCACGCCCTAATCCTCGCCGGGGGCCTCACGCTCTGCGGCGGGGTGATCCCAACGCTGCTCTTCGCCGTGGGACCGGATGAACGCATCCCAGGATTGAGTTTCACAATCACCCTGGCCGTCCTGGTCGTCGCACTCGTATGGCAAACCCGGCGGTCGATCCGCAATTGGTTGGAGGATCGCCCCTCAGGCTCGCTGCGCGAACGACTCTCCACTCCCATCCTGTGGGGGCTGATTGTGATCTGGTTCGGATTGCCGTGGACGCGGGTGCTGCTGATTCCGCGGGCGGATTCTGAGTCGCTTCAGCAACTGAAAGTCGCGCAGCGGAGGATCGCGGAGCCGTGGATGGGGCCGCTGCCGGAAGGGGTTTCCGGCTTCAATCACACCATGGAACTGGCTCGCCTCGTTCGCTTTTCCCAACCGCTTTCGACCTGGGCCCTTTACCGCGAGACGTCTTCGCGGGATGCGGCGGATGATGCGACGAGAAAGCAATTCCTGGAATCCGAGTCGGCGGCGGAATTCTTCCGCCTCGTCGCGGAGATTCCCAAGATGCCCTACTTTGATGTCCGAGCGGCGGCGCTGCACGGCGAGGCTGGGCCGTGGCCGGACGAGTCCTTCGAATACGGCGCGGGCTGGTTCGATTTTCAGACGATCCCGGCCTTGGAAAACTTCGCCCGATCCTCGGTGAGGGCGGGGGAAATCGACAAGGCGCGGAGCGTGCTGATCGCCGCGCTTTGCCTTCGATTCCGCGCGGAGCGGACCTATCCCCGTGTTTTTGAGGAGTTCTACGCCGGATCGGCCGCAACGAATTGGTGGCGTTGGGGCGATATCGTGTGGGAATGGAGTCGCACGGAGGGGCAAACTCCACAATCCCTCCGCGACATGTTGCACGAGATTCGCAACGTTGTCGCACGCGAGCAGATCCCGCTGGGCGTACGCGTGACGCTCATCGGCGATTATTGGCGGGAAGGCTTCCTAAGCGACGCCGGTTCCGGCATGGGTCGCGAGGGGCCTAGGATCGCCTGGTGGCCCGGCGAAACCTGGTTCCTCCCCATCTACGTCACGTGGTCGCCCGGCGAAGGACAACTCCATCGAGCCAGGGTCGACCGCTTGCTCGCCAAATACCTTCCCATGGCCGTAAAGTACGACGAGCGCGGCGTCCTGCCGTGGCGCGCTCGGCGGCGATTCCAATTGCCCGAAGGGGAGAGGGACCGGTCCATTGCGATCGGATGGCGCGCGACCGAGGCGATCCGGCGATCGATGGACGCGGTCTTCCGCAATCGACTGTCCGCCGACGTGCATGTCGATGCCGCATGTCTGCGATTGGCGATCCGCGCGTATCAATTCGAACACGGTCGCTATCCTGAACGCTTGGAAGAATTGGTGCCGAATTATCTACCCGAGATTCCGCTCGTCGCGGGCAGCGGGCGAAGCTTTACCCTGCGATTCCCCCCGGCAAGCTCGCTTGAGAGCGGGGCGTCGCCGGTCCCGATCTTGAATGCCGACGGGGCCGAATTCCCGCTGGAGCCGAGGCCGTCCGAAGACCAAAAGGAATCGCTTGAGTGAGCCGGCGGCTCATGTTTTTTCCTGCGCGGAAACACCACCGGCTTACGCTGGTGGCTCTACGGTTTGCGCGACAGCGCGGCAAAAAATTGGAGCCGCCGGCGTGAGCCGGCGGTGGAGAACGGCCGAAACTTAACGCTCGAAGTGCCACGCGGGATCGCGATAGCGCGGCAGAAGCCTCTGCAATTCGTCCGGAGGTAGCTCGGGCGGAGGCTCCCAAGCGTGCCAAACCGTTCTCAATGCGTCGCACAGCGCGGCCCGATCCAGCGGCAGATTGCAGAGGAAGGCGGCGTGGTCGCGCCCTCCGCGATATTCCGGTCGCCGCGGCGGCATCGCCAAGAGTTCCTCCACCAAGGAAATGTCGAAGTCGTAAAGGATCGTGCCGTGATAGAGCAGCCAATCCCTGCGACAGCGGAGGCTGTTGCCCGAGAACTTCCGCGGGGCGGAACCGGCGACGCGGGGCGCGTCGCCGGATGGGTCACGAGCGTCGCTTTCGGAAGTCGCATGCCGGGCCAGGTCGCTGATTCCCGCTCGGATCACGCCGGGAACCCGGGTCGCCAAGGCCGCGACGATGGGATCTAAAACGGCGGAGTGAATCCGGTCCGGTTGGCGCGGCAAATCGCCGGAAAGGGGCAGGACCAAGGTGTACATCCAGCAACCGGGGCCGATGACGACCGCCGCCCCGCCGCTGCATCGCCGCAACACGGGAACGCCGTGAATCCGGCATCGCTCCAAACGGACCTCTTGAGAGACCCGGGAAGCACGTCCCACCACTACCGCCGGCGCCGCCCATTCCCAAACGCGGAGCACCGCCCCCACACCGCGACCGTGCTCGGCGGCTTCGAGCAGGGCCTCATCCAGGGCCAGGTTTTCCTCCAAGGTGGGTAAGGTCACATCCCAAAAATGCATACGCGGTCGCGCTCCGAGGGATTGCCGACGCGGTCCCGACTTTCCGAACAAGCCGACCTTGCAGGCCGGGCGTCACGCCTCAACCGTCCGCGTGCAACGTCCTGCGTCGCACATCGTCGTTGGGAACGTTGCAACGCGGAGCGCCGGGGTCGGGTTCACGATCGGATCAAAACAAGATTTTGTATTCACTTTTTGGCTTGACAGAGCCGCGGCGACCGTCAAAAATACTCCTGCGTTTACCACGCGGCGGTATCGCGTCTGCGAGCCGAGCGATCCTGTTCGGCATGGCGGGCGGCGCCGGGCGTTTTTTCCTCCGAACAACCTACAGGAGGGCCTCTTCCATGGTACGCGACGATCGGGCCGTCGGCGTTTCTTCTCCCACGGGGCAGGCTTCGGGAACGGGTGCCGCGGGCGGGCCGCACTTCACGGCCGATTCCTCGGTGGAATCCGCGGAGTCGCTTCGGCATCCTCCGCGCGACAAGGGCGACCGCGAACCGCCGGACGCGCCCAGCCGTGCTCTTCCTTCGTTCTCGTGGCTGGTGTTTTCACGACTGGTGTTTCCGGGCATCTTCCTCGTGTCGGCTGTGGCGGGCTTGGCGGCCCTCCGCGAAGTCTTCATGCCGCGTTTGGACATGCCGAAGATATTGGACGGCATCGAACTGGGAGGTTCGGCCCGGGCCGACGCCTTGACCCAGGTCCACGAAGCCATTCTCGATCCCCGCTACCGCGATTTGAAGACGAATCCGGAATTGGCCGCGACGCTGATCCGGGTTTTGGAGGCGGAACTGAATCAGCCGGCGGGGAGCAGTCCCGAATTCGCCGTGGTCTATCGGGCCCAACTGTGCCGTCTGGTTCGCGAACTGGATACGCCGCAGACCGTTCCCGTCCTGCTGACAGCGGCCGAATGCCGCATCGCGAGCTCGCCTCAATTGGATTCGCCGATCCGTCGCGCCGCGGCGGAGGGCGTGGTGATGGCCTTGGAGCGTCACGGGCCGGATTGCGTTCGCGCCGTGCCGGACGGCGTGGCCGTCCTGTGCCGCGCGGCGAAGGATCCGGTCCCGCCCGTCCGCGCTGCCGCCGCCGCTCTCGGTTACATCGGCGGCGATGAGGTTCGCGACCTGCTCCGCGAGATGCTGCACGACGATACCGACGTGGTGCGCTACAACGCGGCCGTCGCGTTGGCTTACTCGGGTTACGGCGCCGGGCTGGATACGCTCCACGAATTCCTCCGCAGCGAAAACGTCCGCAAATTGGCCGCCACCGGTTCCACCGACTCGGTCATCGGCGAGCGGACGTGCAAACTGCTGTGCCGCTCCTTGACCGCCCTGGATCGGCTCTCCGACCGCTCGCCCGACGAACGCATGGCGATGCTGCACCCGGCCATGGAGGACCTTTGTCTGAGTCGGGCGCCCGAGGAAGTGCGAACGCTGGCCATGCGCGTGGATTTGAAGATTCAGCGGTTGCAGCGCTAACGTACGGGACACCGCGGCGCCGCGCGACTACGACGGGTCGTGCCCGGCGGAGGTTGCCCCCTTTTCGGAGCGCGACGACGTCCGCGCACTCGGTTGCGGTTGGGGGTTCAGATGGGCTTGAATCCACCGCTCTAGTTCGTCCCAGTCCACGGGGGGCAAGGCGGAGAGGTCCGGTCGCAAACGCTCCGCATCCCGCAGATAGACGTGCACGATCTCGTCCGCGGACTTGGCGGTGTTCCAATGGATCAGGATCCGCACGCATCGGCCGAGTGCGCCGGGGACGGTCATCTCGTGGCCGCACAAAAGCGCCGCCTGCATCCACCCCAATTGCCGCGCCGCCAGGGCCGGAAACTCCGCATTCAGATCGGGCGTGGTCGTGAAGATGACGCTGGCCACGTCGCGCTCTTCGATTCCGTTTTGGCGGATCATCATGGCCAGCAAGAGGCGCGTTCCTTCCAGGATGGCCTCCGGCGTATTGGCGTCCACGGTGATCGCGCCTCGAACCCCTCGGCATTGTTGCATGGGCACGACCCTTGATCGACTGGAAACGCGAACTCTCCCGTCGCCGCCGCAAACGCCCGAACCCGATGGGCGATCGACGGCAAACCCTCCCGAAAATCCGAAAAGCGGAAATCTCCGACGAAAACTCCCGCGACTCAGTCCTGGCCGGGAATCCACAGCTTGGATTTCGATTCCGGGTGGGAAGGCGACGATTCGGGTCCGGAGTCCGGAGTCCACAATCCCGGCGACTCCGCGGGGGCAGGCGAACTCGGCCCCTCTTCGGAAGATTGGGACGCAGCGTAACGCATGACCGCTTGCAGGAATTCCCGCACCTCCGGTTCCTCGTGGTGGGCTTCGGCCAAGTGCAACAATTCGGCGCGGGCGTCCGCCGCATCCAAAATACCCGCCGTCGCAAGCTCCAAATGGACCGCACTGTGTGAAAAGCCGGCTTGATCGGCCAAGGCCGCGGCCTCGTCACGCATCCGCTTTGCCGTCTCGACGTCTTCCGCCTGCCTGATCAAGTAACGATAGGCCTCGAAAACGATCGGGGCGGGAATGCGTTCCCGGCGAGCGACGACCTCTTGGGCGAGGCGATCCGCCGTTCCCTCGATCCCAAGCGTGACGGCCTCGAGGCAGTACAGGCCCGCCTCTTCGTCGCTCAAAGCGGCGGGATCCACGCGGGCCGCCACCGTCACCGGCACGCGCAGATCGCCCTCCATCCGGGCGGAAGGCCGCGCGGCGCCGTCTTGCAGGTTCCACTCCGTCTTCAATTCCTCCAAGACGATATCCAATTCCGGAGAATCGAAGTCGCGCATCCATTCGATCACGGCCTTGAGCGCTCGTCGCTTGCCGGGATCGGTCGCCGCCTGACGCGGGGTAAGGTCGTCGAGGGCCTTGTTGGGACGATCCGCCCAAACCTCTTTCAGCAACCGGCGGAAAAGGTCGGTTTGCCGGTCCGGGAGAACGCTTTGCAAAACGTACGCCGCCGTGAGGGTCAGATTCGATCTTCGCCCGATCACCACGCGGTCGAGAGCGACCGGTTCGCGCTCGCCCAACCATTGCCGCAGCGTATCCTCCAGGAACGCCTGATCGCTTTCCATCACGCCGGTGAATTGGAGCTGCGCATCGCGGTCCGTTTGCCGACCGAAGTACATGAGGATGGCGACCGCTTCGCTCTTCAACTCCGTCGGCAGGGGAGATCCTTCCGCCGGGCATTCTTTCCGAAAGACGATCGCGACCAACTCCGGCGGCGGACCGCCGCCGAATTCCTCCGGCGACAAGCTTCGGTCCACCACCTTGATGCGGCGGTCGGACAGAATGGCTTCCTTGACGCCCGCCGGATCGGGAAGCGCATACGTCAGACTCAGGCTGTCCTCGGCGTCGCCCCATGGATCCTTTTTCAAGTGATACGAGAGCACTTTCGCCTCGACGGCCATGTCCTCGTCGTCGGTCAATTCGCTGTAGCGGAGGAGACTTTCTCCCGCCGTCACGTAGTCCGCCTGCCACAGGCTGCACATACCCAACAGGTACCACGACAGAGGCTCTTCCGGTTGGCTTTGAATCCGTTCGCAAAGCATGCGGCGGGCTTCGGTCAGCAGGCCCGAATTGATCGCCGAAGCCAGTCGGCGAAATTCCGGCGGAGAGTCCTCCTTCACGGAAATGGGGATCATGACGGGCGATTCGCGGAGTCGCAAGGGTTGCTGAGGGTCCTCCATCATTCTCAGCCGAATCGGCCTGATGTCCGACACCATCGACGGAATGTGTTGCTCGATCCAGATGGACCAGTAAAGGACCGGCGGCCATTCGCCGTCGTCGGACAGCTTGCGGAGCACCAGGATCAAGGCCTGCACTTGGCGCGACGTCAAGGGGGCTTTCGCGCTGAAGCTGGCGTGGAGACTTTGCTCCATCACCGGCAGGGCCGACTTAGCGTCGCCCTGGAGAAGCAATGAGAGGGCGCGTTCGGCCAGGGCCACAGGATTGTTCGGAAAACGAGACAGGAATTCGTCGACCGCGGCGACGGTATTCTCGTAGTTTCCGCTCGCGCGCTCCAACACGGTCTTGTACGTCCACAAGCAGGCTCGTTCCGGTTGTTTGGCCAACAATTGATCGACGAATTGCAAGGCCGCCCGAAGTTGCCCGCCTTCAATCATGCGGCTTATCTTATCTAGGTCCTGCCAGTTGTTGGGGCAGCAGAACTTGACCTTCTTCCCCGTCCCGGCAGGGCAAAAGCTGTAAGCTTCAAACGACATTAGGAAATCTCTTATGCTTTGGAACGTCCGAAAAACCTCGACCGAATCCCGATGACTCGATCCGGCAAAAGCATCGTCGGTTCGATGCGTGCCGACACCCATGGCGCCCCGCCGCCAAACCGACCGCGACAACTCACCCGGCTTGCCACGTCCGCTCGCCGCGCATGGCGACCTTTGATTCTAACAGATCGGGATCGCACACGGGAGGTTCCGCGAGCGCGCACGCGGGCGGGCTTTGCTTTGTCCGCATTGGAACGACGTCTCGGGACGCTCGCCGCCGGGCGGTGCCTCGCCCGCCTTGTCGGTCGGCACGCGATCGTGTAACACGTCGCCCTCCCTCGCGCCCACGACGATAACCGGTTGAAAGGGCTTGATCGCCGGTCTATCATGGCTTTTCGTTGATCGCGGACGGCGGGGTACCGCCTCCCGCGGGCGGCGGGCGACCGTCGCCCTATCACCGGTCTATCTCGCGAGGTGTTTCCATGGCTGGGCGGATAAACGGCAAGCGGCTTTCACGCCGCGCTTTCGTGCAAGAGAGCATCCTGGGCATGATGGCGGCCGGCGCCTGGGGCAATCGCGTCTTCTCGCAATCGTCGGGCGGTCCCGCCGGTCCGGTTTCCGCCAACGAAAAGCTCCGAGTCGCCGTCTTGGGCGTGCGGGGTCGCGGTCAGGATCACGCCCAGACCTACGCCTCGCGAGCCGATTGCGTGGTGGCGTACTTCTGCGACCCCGACCGAGAGATCGGACAAAGCTACGCGGACCGTTTCGCGGCGCGATTCGGCTATCGGCCGAAATTCGTGACGGATATGCGGGAAATCTTCGCGGACCCCGCGGTGGACGCGGTCTCCATCGCCACGCCCAACCACTGGCACGCCTTGGCGGCGGTCTGGGCGATTCAGGCGGGTAAGCACGTGTACGTGGAAAAACCGGTCAGCCACAACGTCAGCGAGGGCCGACGGATCGTTCAAGCCGCACGAAAATACGGCAAGCTATGCCAAGGAGGCACGCAGCGCCGTTCGGACGGCGTATTTCGAGACGCCCGAGCACTGGTCGAAAAGATCGGCCCGGTCCGCGTGGTCCGCTGCGTCATGTATCGGCAGCGGAACCCGATCGGCCCGCCGGGCGACTACCCCGTGCCGCCCAGCGTGGACTACAACCTCTGGGCCGGACCGGCGCCCATGGCCAGGGTCACGCGGCGGTCCTTCCACTACGATTGGCACTGGTTCTGGAACTTCGGCAACGGCGAAATCGGCAACAACTGCGTTCACGCCGTGGATACCGCCCGGATCATCGTGGACGTCCCGAACTTGGGGAAAGGCGTCCTATGCTACGGCGGTCGACCGGGCTTCCACGACGCCGGCGAAACCCCCAACACGCAGGTTTCGATCCACGATTTGGGCGGCCTCACGTTCGTCCAAGAGGTGCGGAACTTCAAGACGCCGCCGCCTTTCCTGGGCGGAACCGTGCTGGTGGTGGGCGAGGACGGCTATGTGGCCACGTCCATGGGAAACCGCGTCACTCGCTTCGACAAAAACGGCAAGGAAGTCGAAACCATCACAGGACAATCGGTGGACCACTTCGGTAACTTCGTCGAGGCCGTCAAGGCGGGCAAACCCGAGATGCTCAATGCCGATATCGAGGAAATCCACATCTCCTCCGCGTTCACGCACCTGGCGAACGTCTCGTACCGACTGGGGCAACCGGCGGATCACGCCGCTCTCCAAACCTCCCTGGAAAAGTTCCCCTCCAACGAGGACGTACAGGCTACGCTGGAAGCCATCGAAGCGCACCTCCGCGAAAACGGCGTCGATTTGTCGGCGGAACCCCTGACGCTGGGGCGATCGTTGGCGTTCGACCCCGCCGCTGAACGCTTCGTGGACGACTCCGAGGCCGACGCCCTGCTGACGCGAACGTACCGTGAACCGTTCGTCATGCCCTCGGCCGACCAACTCTAGGCCGGGCTGGCGCTACTGTCGTATCGGCGTTTGGCCCGCGATTCGGCCTACCACCTCGGTCCTGCTACCCGGGCGGCGAGGATTCGTGACCGATTCGTCCCACGCCCCCGGCGGTGCGGTCGGACGAAACCTTGTTTTTGCCTTGTATTTGGCGAAATGGGCCGTCCGAGGGGTCCGCGGCATGAACTGCCCCGCAAGTTGGCGAAAATCCGCGGCGGAGAGCGGAGAGCTGAAGTCTTTGGCACACGCTTTGCACTATTTACTACCGGTCGGAGGAAACGCCGACTGCGGACCTCTGGCAAACCGGCAGGCAATTCGCCCTCGCCGAACACGGAACAGAGAAGAGGTTTTTGGATTTTGGGGCCGGTACTTGGAAGAGGTACCTGAGTTTTGGGCGGCGTCGGGCCCCCCAACACGCGAAGCTCTCCTCTGAACACGAGGACCCACCCGACGACCCAACATCACCGGCCTCCAATTGTGCAGGCGAGCCGACTCTTGTTGCCCGAGCAAGACGGCTCGCCTGTATTATTTTGCTGTATTAAAAAAGCGCACCTGATTCAATACAATACACCCTATCGGGTTATGCGAATTTCTTTACCCCGCTCGCTCCGGACGATTTTCGGCAGTCCGCCGTAATTCTTCAAATCGGCCCTCGCGTTTTTGCCGCTATTCCCCCTAAAATATTCGGAGGGATTATATACCCCGACGGCGGCGGCCCACGACGGCGTATCCCGCTGCCGACTCGACGCACGGTGAGTCACACGGAGGGCGTCTCCATGGACGGTTGGGACATTGCACTTTGGTCGGGCGGCGCCGCCTTGGCCGTCCTGGCTTTGGTCCGGATGATGCGAGCGGCACGGGACCGCTACGTCCTCTACTATCAGCAACAGGCCCGACAGGCCGCGGCAAAGAATGGCCGGTCCGCGCCCGCCGAATCGGAAGGCGACGGCAACGCCTGATTCGGCCGAGCGGCATCGGGACGGGTCTCCCGACGGGCGAATTTCCCGCGTCGCGCCGGGTGTAGCATGCCCCGCTCGCCGCCGGTTGCATCACGATTCCTTTCCCCTATCGACGCGTCCATGACCAAGCGCTTTTTCCTGGAAACCGTCGGCTGTCAGATGAACGTGCTCGACAGCGAGTTGGTGGCGGCGGCCCTGTTGCAGGCCGGCTACCGGCGGACGTTCGAGCGACGCCATGCCGACCTCATCCTCTTCAACACGTGCAGCGTCCGCCAACATGCCGAGGACAAGATCTACAGTGCGCTGGGGCGACTCAAACATCTCAAAGAACAGCGGCCCGACAAATTGATCGGCGTGTTGGGTTGCATGGCGCAGAAGGATCGCGAGGCCATTCTGCGGCGCGCCCCGCACGTGGACCTGATCGTGGGACCGGGCCAAATCGGCAGCCTGGTGGCCCTGCTCGAAGAACGCGAGCGAAAAAAGGAACCGCAAGTCGCGGTGGCCCTGCCGCGACGAGGGCACCGGCGCGAGACGGTCGCCCAGTCCTTCGCCCTTTACGATCCCGATCGCGTGACCGAGGCGCGTTCGCAGCGGCATCGGGCGATGGTCCGCGTCATGCTGGGTTGCGATAAGTTCTGCACGTATTGCATTGTGCCCAGCGTTCGCGGTCCGGAGCAGAGTCGCCCCGCCGCCGAAATTATAGACGAGGTCCGCCTGCTGGCCGATCAAGGTTGCCGGGAAATCACGCTCTTGGGCCAGACCGTCAACAGTTACCGGACGAGCGAGAACGGGCGGCAGGTCCGCCTTTCCGATCTTTTGGAAAGAGTCGCGGAAGTAGAAGGCATCCGCCGCATCCGCTTCGTAACGAACTATCCCCGCGACATGACCCCCGACCTATTGCAGGCCGTTCGCGATCTCCCCAAGGTCTGCCCGTACCTGCATGTGCCGGCGCAATCGGGTTCCAACGCCGTGCTCAAGCGGATGAAGCGGGGCTACACGGTGGAGCAGTATCGCGAGATGCTCGCCGCCGTCCGCGAGACCCTGCCCGGCGCCGCCGTGACGAGCGATTTCATCGTCGGTTTCTGCGGCGAGACAGAGGAGGATTTCGAGGCCACCATGCGTCTGACGGAGGAGGCCCGCTTCAAGAACAGCTTCATCTTCAAATACAGTCCGCGACCGGGCACCAAGGCCGACGAACTTTTCCCCGACGATGTGCCGGAGGCGGTCAAACGGCGTCGCAACCATGAACTATTGGCGCTGCAAAATCGCATCAGCGAGGAGGACAATCGCCGTTTCGTGGGCGAGACGGTGGAGGTGTTGATCGACGGTCCGAGCAAGGCTGCGGGGGGAACCGCCGCGGAGGCGGGCGACGCCGTCTCCGACGCCCGTTCCGCACCGAACGGCGAGTCGCTACAATTGACGGGCCGAACCCCGTGCGACCGCATCGTGGTGTTCGACGGTGAGGCGAACTGGATCGGAAGGTTCGCCCGCGTTCAGGTCGAACGCGTCACCGCCGTGACCCTTTTCGGGACGATCGTCTCGGTCGAGCCTTGAAACCGCGAGAGACATCCGCCGGGTCGCCCATCGCGGAACGTCAGCGGAGGGCCTCGCCATGGATTCCCGCACGGTCGCGCTCGCGGTGAGCGGTTTGGCGGCCTTGGCCGTCGTGGCGATTGCCATATTTTTTTGGAGGGCGATCGATCGCATGTCCCCCGGCAGGGAAGACGTCGAACCGGCGGAGGGCGCTGCCCGCGAGGATCGCGCGGACGCCCCAACCGCGTCCCGCCCGACCGGCGACGACTTCCTCGCCTTGCGGCATGCGATGGTCGAGGGGCAGTTGGCCTCGCGCGACATCCGCGATCCTCGCGTCCTGGAGGCCATGCTCCGGGTGCCGCGTCACCGATTCGTTCCGCAAACCGTCCTGCACGAGGCCTACGACGACCACCCCTTGCCGATCGGTCACGGGCAAACGATCTCGCAACCTTACATCGTGGCTTTGATGACGCAGGCGGCGGCGCCGCAACCCGAGAGCCGAGCGCTGGACGTGGGCACGGGATCGGGCTATCAGGCCGCCGTGCTGGCCGAGTTGTGCCGCGAGGTCTATTCCATCGAAATCGTGGAACCCTTGGCCGCAGAGGCTGAAAAGAGGTTGCGGGAACTCGGGTATGCGAACGTCACGGTCCGCGTGGGAGACGGTTACCAAGGCTGGCCGGAAAAGGCCCCGTTCGATCTGATCATTGTGGCCGCCGCGCCGGACCACGTGCCGCAACCGCTGATCGACCAATTGGCCCCGGGAGGGCGCTTGGTGATTCCCGTCGGCGATGCCCGGCAAGAATTGCTGCTGATCGTCAAAGACCGGGACGGTGCGGTCCGCCGAGAGTCCATCGCGCCCGTGATGTTCGTGCCAATGACCGGCGAAGCGATGCGGAGGAAATAACCGGAAATAACCACGGGCAAAAGATCGGCCGATCGAACGGGGCAGGCCGGTTGCTCGGGTCCGATCCCGGGTAGGTAAGAGTCGGCTAATAGTCCGTGCGTAGAAGTCAGCGCGGCTCGGACGGATCGGTACGATCGCTCAAAACTTGGGATAGCTGCCCGCCAGACCGATGTAGGTGCGGCAGTAGGGACAGATGCGAGTCTCGGCCAAGACCTCTCGGTTGCACTTCTCGCAGATTTTCTTGGGCGGTCGGGGCGTGGCCTCCGGTCCGGAGACGCGATGGGTGGTCTCCGCCGGTTCCGCTTCCTTGTTCCCGGAGGCGGGGCCGAGCAACTCCAGAATCTCGTCCTCGGAAAGGCCGTCGCGGGGCTTTTCCGGTATCTTCATGCGGACGCCGCACACGGGACACAGACCCCACTTGCCGGCAAAGTCATCCTTTACCCGCAACTTGTGGCCGTTCGGGCAAACTACGTCAATCGGCGGCATGTTCGTCCTCCTCGACTCGTGCCTAACGAAATATCAACGAGCCGATCTGTATGACCTCTTCTCAGACGTCCATGCTCCGGGGATTCATCAGCCTGAAAGGTGTCCGGTGATCCTCGCTCACCCTGCCCGACGTTCGTAAGTCCCGTGCCTTTCCCCGCGCGACGACGACCGCCCTGCGGTCTTTATCGCGGCTTGTCCGCGCGGGATTCCATCTTGCTATTGCGCCGGATGAGGTACGCGCTTGCGAGTTCCGGCGCGACCGACGGTATTTTTGGGGGGTATCGCTGGGGGGACAAAGCGGAGCGTAGTCGCCCTCCCCTGGTTAAACACCGCAACGGCGTCCAAGGTTCGGCGGAAATCCGGAATTCGGCGCAACGCCCCCGGATCATCGCCCCCCAAAACCCGCCGTCCTTCATGTTAACTACCCCGCGCGAACGATTCCACACCTTTTTTACACTTTTCGTCAACAACCCTATGGACGGGTTTATCCCCACATTCTGAGGGGTCACATACAGGATCAGGGTGGGCCGACGTCGGCGCAACGTCTGCCGCGGGCGGACTAGGGAAAGCGTGTAGCAACGGCGGTTGGCAAGCTATCAGTTCAACCAACCGAACAGCCAGAAGAGGTAGGCGGCGGGAGCAGCCATCAGGGCCGAGTCGATCAGATCCAAGGCGCCACCCAATCCCGGCACCAAGCGACTGGAGTCTTTTTGCCGCGCGTCGCGTTTGATCAGCGACTCGGCCAAGTCACCGATCATGCCCACCACGGCCAGGATCACGCCGTAGGCCAGCATGGGGAACCAATGTGGGACGTCGGCCTTCAGCCCCAATTGCGGCAGCAGCCAGTGGAAGCTGACGAAGGCCCCGACAACGCCGAAGAGTATCGCTCCGACCGCGCCCTCCAGGGTCTTGCCGGGACTGAGACGAGGCGCCAGACGATGCGTCCCAAACAACCGTCCCACGGCATAAGCCCCGCTATCCCCCAGTTTGACGACCATTAGCAGCGAGACGAGGGCTTCCAGGCCGAAAGCGACTCGCAATTGGACGAGGAACCCCGACAGCACGCCGATGTAGCAAACGGCAAAGACCGCTCCGGCGATGTTGACGGTGGCCCCGCCGGGGGAGCGATAGCGCTGCATCTCGACCCAAAAGGCCAAAAACACCGTGACGGCTACCGCTACCAGCGTGGCCAGGCTACTGACGGCGGCCAAGTCCCACCCCCGGGCCAGACGATCGGGATGCGTCGTCTCCCAATGGATCCAGAACAGACCCATGCCCCAGGCCGTCCCGACGGTCAACAGGTTGCCCAGGTGCACGACGGCGGGCGACGGAAAGACACGGTTTTCCCGGCACAAAAAGATGATTTCGTTTCCGCCCAACACAACGAAACCGATCAGGACGGGAAAGAGAAACACGCCGGGCAACTTGTCGGCGCGATAATCGAGGCCGCACAGCAGCAACAGAATGCCGGCCAGGAGCGTGCCGAAAACAAGGCGTTTGAGCAGGGTTGGCATGGGCGGCGGCTTCTCCCGGGTACGCCACGAAGGGCAACACCCTATATTGGTCTACGGTCGCACATCCGGCAAGACCCGCGCGGCGCTATTGTTACTCACCAATAGAAATGTCCTCTGATTCTAACGTGGGACCGTCCGTGGTGTTCCACATCGAGCTGACGCCCGACCTTCCCGTCACCGCTAGCAAACGCTAGCGCCTGGCGCTCTCGCGTTGTGTGTGCCGTTCCTATTCTGCATCAGTTCCATGAGCCGCCGGCGTAAGCCGGCGGTGGGTTTGTCGCTACCCAGGGCGCATCAACAACAATGATGCGAATACCACGCCCACCACCAACTGACGCTGGTGGCTTTAGGTATGTGCGTGAATCGCTCAATCCACCACCAGCTTACGCTGGTGGCTCCAGTTTGTGTTGATAGTTCAGGCCCACCACCAACTGACGCTGGTGGCTCTAGGGTTGGCGCGATGGCGCAGGAGACATTGGAGCCGCCGGCGTGAGCCGGCGGTGCAAGCGCGAGACCACAAAAAAATCGAAACTAGAGCCGCCGGCGTAAGCCGGCGGTGGGTTTGGCGCTACCCAGGGCGCATCAACAACAACGATGCGAATACCACGCCCACCACCAGCTAACGCTGGTGGCTTTAGGTATGTGTGTGAATCGCTCAATCCACCACCAGCTTACGCTGGTGGCTCCAGTTGGTGTGTGGATAGTTCAGGCCCACCACCAGCTAACGCTGGTGGCTCTAGGGTTGGCGCGATGGCGCAGGAGAAATTGGAGCCGCCGGCGTGAGCCGGCGGTGCAAGCGCGAGACCACAAAAAATCGAAACTAGAGCCGCCGGCGTGAGCCGGCGGTGGGTTTGGCGCTACCCAGGGCGCATCAACAACAACGATGCGAATACCACGCCCACCACCAACTGACGCTGGTGGCTTTAGGTATGTGCGTGAATCGCTCAATCCACCACCAGCTTACGCTGGTGGCTCCAGTTTGTGTTGATAGTTCAGGCCCACCACCAGCTAACGCTGGTGGCTCTAGGGTTGGCGCGATGGCGCAGGAGACATTGGAGCCGCCGGCGTGAGCCGGCGGTGGAAGCACTTGCGGACGGCAGCGCTCCGGAATTATCCTGAGTAACCGGTCGGTACATGGATAGCGATGCGTCCTTTCCAAGACGTTCACGGCTTGACACACGCATGAGGAGCGACACGATGATGCAGCGACGAGAGTTCTTTCGTTGGACGGGTACGGCAGCGTTGATGGGGGCGGGGCTTTCCGGAGGCGCCGCAGCCCGCGCCCTCGCCGCGCCGGGCGAGATCTCCCAGCCCAAGAGCGGCGCCAAACTCCAACTCTCCAGCCAGTTGGGCGTCATCCCCGGCAAGAGTTTGGAGGAAAAACTGGCCAAGATGAAGGCCTGGGGGTTCGATGCCGTGGAGTTGCCCGGCGATGTGGTCGGCAAGGTCGAGCAGTATCGCAAGGCCGCCGCCGATGCCGGTTTGAAGATCAGCGCCGTCTGCTGGGGATCGGCGGGCGGTTCGCTCGTCTCCGACGATCCGGAGCGGCGGAAAGACGGTATCGGCAAGCTGAAGGAGACCCTCGCGGCGGCGGGCGAACTGCAATCGACGGGCGTGATCTACGTCCCCGCCTTCAACGGCCAAACGCCGCTGACCAATCAGGAGATTCGCAAGGTCCTCTTGGACATCATGCCCGAGATCGGCGAGCACGCGGTCAACGTCAAGTCGCGGGTCTTGTTCGAACCGCTGAATCGCGGTGAGGCCTACTTCTTGCGGCAGGTCGCGGACGCGGCGGCCATCTGCCGCGACATCAACAGCCCCGGCATTTGCCTGATGGGCGACTTCTATCATATGTACATCGAGGAGCCGAGCGATTTCGCGGCCTTCGTGGCGGGCGGACCGTGGCTCCACCACGTCCACCTGGCCTCGCGGCGGCGCGTTCTGCCCGGCCAGGACGAACGCTCGTTCATCGACGGCTTCCGCGGCCTGAAATGGGTGGGATATCAAGACTATTGCAGTTTCGAGTGCGGTTGCGAAGGCGACCGCGAGGTCGAGATTCCCAAGGCCATGGCCTTCCTGCGGGAGCAGTGGGAGAAAGCCGACCTGCCGGGATGATCGGCGGCGGTGGGCGTTCGCTGCCGGAGCGGCGGGATCACGCTCCGCCTGCTCCCTGCGGCGTCGCCGCGTAAACGCTGGAGGTTCGAGTTTCGTTCGCTTTTAGGAGATGCTGCCATGTTTTTGCGCCATCGGTTGTTGCTTGCGTGTTGGGCGCCGGCGGTTCTCGCTTTCGCGGGAGCCTGCGCGGCACAAGAGATCATCGACGTCAAGGAAGCCGCCAAGGATCCGGACTTCGCGATCCAAGGCGAGTACATCGGCGAGGGCGTCGCCGAGGACGGCGCCCGGGGCAAGGTGGGTGCTCAAGTCGTGGCCCTGGGTGAAGGCAAGTTCGACGTCTACGTGCTCATCGGCGGCCTGCCCGGCGACGGATGGACGCCCGACCAGGACCGCATTCGCTTGTCGGCCATTCGCGACGGCGAGGCGGTCAAAATCGAAGGAGAGGGTGCGGTCGGCGAGATCAAGGGCGGCGTCATGACCTTGCGGAAAGGCGACGCCAAGGCCGAACTGAAACGCACCGAACGCAAAAGCCCCACCCTCGGCAAGAAACCGCCCGAGGGCGCCGTGGTCCTCTTCGACGGCAAGAGCGGCGACGCCTTCGAGGGCGCGCGACTGACCGAGGACGGCGCCATGCTCTCGGATGTGATTTCGAAGCAGAAGTTCAACGATTATCACCTGCACTTGGAGTTCCGATTGTCGTGGATGCCGAAGGCCCGCGGTCAAGCCCGCTCCAACAGCGGCGTTTATCTCCACGACTGCTACGAAGTGCAGGTCCTCGATTCGTTCGGTCTGACGGGCGAGGACAACGAGTGTGGCGGGATCTACAAGGTGAAGAAGCCCGACGTCAACATGTGCCTGCCGCCGTTGACCTGGCAGACGTACGACATCGACTTTACGGCGCCGAAGTACGAGGACGGAAAGAAGGTCGCCAACGCCCGACTCACCCTGCGGCACAACGGCGTGGTGATTCACGAGGATTTGGAACTGCCGAGCGCAACGCCCGGTCGCCAAGGGGAAGGCCCGGGCCCGCGCCCCCTCTACCTCCAAGGCCACGGGAACAAGGTGGTGTACGGCAACATTTGGTTGGTTCCCAAACCGTAAGCTCGTCCCCTTGGTAAGCGGACTTCCAGTCCGCCAAATGTGATCCTCGGAACTATCACCGCGGGGCGAAGGCCGCTTCGGTCTTCGCCCCCTTCTTCATGCGGAGCACGACCGCGGGGTCGTGTTGCGGCGAAGGTTTCCGGTCGCGCTGCACTGCGGCCATTGCCTGGGTTGTGCCGGTGCGTTAGAATCCGCCCAAGTCGGAGGTTCCCGGGCGTCCGCGAAGTCCCGCCGCCCGGTGTACGTCTCTCAAAGGTATGCGTCGGTCCTCTTCACGGTATGCGTCGGTAGCGGAACCGCATTGATCCAGGGTGATCCGGGGAGTCGCGCCATGTTCGTATTGGAAAGTTACCCGGCGGCAGTCGTTTTCTGCATCATTACCATGCTGTGTTGGGGATCGTGGGCCAACACGCAGAAGTTGGCCGGACGCTCCTGGCGATTCGAACTGTTCTACTGGGATTACGTGATCGGCGTCCTGCTGACGGCCTTGATTCTGGCCTTCACGATGGGCAGCATGGGCGATAAGGGCCGGCCCTTTCTGGAAGACCTTGCCCAGGCCCAATGGCCGGTCCAAGGTTGGGCCCTGTTGGGCGGCGTGGTGTTCAATGCCGCCAACATCCTGCTGGTGGCGGCCATTGCGCTGGCGGGCATGGCGGTCGCCTTTCCGGTGGGCATCGGGTTGGCCCTGATCGTCGGCATGATCGTCAACTACATCAATCAGCCGACCGGTAACCCCGTCCTGCTCTTCTCCGGCATGACGCTCGTGGCGGCGGCCATCGTGCTGGATGCCTTGGCCTATCGGCGATTGCCCTCGCAAAAGGAGTCCGGCGGCGGCGTCAAGGGCTTGGTGCTGTCGATTTTGTGCGGTCTGCTGATGGGCACCTTCTATCTGTGCGTCGCGCGTTCCATGGCCGAGGACCCCGTCGCCTTGGAGGCGGGCAAGCTCTCACCCTACACGGCCATGGTGTTCTTTTCGCTGGGCGTGCTGATGAGCAATTTCGTGTTCAATACTCTGCTGATGCGGTTTCCCGTCGCCGGTCAACCCGTCGCTTTCGCCGATTACTTCCGCGGTTCTCCGCGCGACCACCTGTGGGGCATCGTGGGAGGGATGATTTGGGGAGTCGGCATGACGATGAGCATCATCGCCGCCGGTAAAGCCGGTTTCGCCATTTCCTACGGATTGGGCCAAGGCGCCACGCTGGTGGCGGCCTTGTGGGGCGTGTTCGTTTGGCGAGAGTTCCGCGAGGCCCCGCCCGGGACCAACCGGTTGCTGACCGCCATGTTCGCGGCGTTCCTGATCGGACTGACGACGATCATCCTGTCGCGGTGATTACCCCGCCGCCAATGGTGTTTTCGACCGAAGTGAGCCGACCTTCTTCCCTTGCCGGTGAGGCCGTCGTATGAAGATCCCGCACGTGGTCGTGGTAGGCAGTTCCAACACGGACATGGTGGTCAAGACGTCGCATCTGCCCAAGCCGGGGGAAACGGTGGTCGGCGGTACGTTCGTGATGGCGGCAGGCGGCAAGGGCGCCAATCAAGCGGTGGCCGCCGCCAGGCTGCGGGCCAAGACCACGTTCATTGCCAAGGTCGGCGACGACCTCTTCGGCAAGCAGGCCGTCGAAGGCTACCAAAAAGAGGGCATCGACACACGCTGGGTCTTTCGCGATCCGGAGCGTCCCACCGGCGTCGCGCTGATCCTGGTGGAGGAGAGCGGCGAAAACCTGATCTCGGTGGCATCCGGGGCCAACGAAGCCCTCGCACCGGCGGACATCGACGCGGCGTCCGAGGTCCTGCGTTCCGCCGACATCGTGGTGATGCAACTGGAGACCCCGTTGCCCACGGTATGCCGAGCGGCGGAAATCGCGGCGGCGGCAGGCGTGCCGGTGATTCTGGACCCCGCCCCCGCTCCCGCCCAGCCCCTTCCTCAAGACTTGCTGCGGCACGTCACGTATCTCAAACCCAACGAGAGCGAGGCCGAGCGATTGACCGGCGTGGCCGTGACCGATGTCGATTCGGCTCAAGCCGCGGCGGATCGCTTGCTTGCGACCGGTCTCCGGGCTGTGATCGTGACCTTGGGCGCACGGGGAGCGCTAGTGGTGGAAAGACCCGGGGCGGGAGTGACGGTGCCGCCGCACGCGGTCTCGGCTGTGGACACCACGGCGGCGGGCGATGCCTTCAGCGGCGCGCTGGCCGTCGCACTGGCCCGGGGCGATTCCCTGATCGACGCCGCACGATTCGCCGCGGTGGCCGGCGCCTTGGCCGCCTCGCGGATGGGGGCCCAACCCAGCCTACCCACCGAAGCCGAGGTCCGCGCTGCGCGGGGCGCGTAAACCCCGCCCGCCGCCTTCGCCCGACTTTCCCTCCCACGGACCGGCACGCAGGTTGCCGTCTCGATTCCGCGGCACGGAACGCATTTTGCACTCCGCGAAACGGCCGTTTCCGCCCTGGCCTCCGCGCCGCCGTAGGCTAAAATTTATAGGACTGGGAGGCAGCCCGACCGAGCGGTCAAAAACGCCGTGCCGGGCGACGTTGAATGGAGTTTTCGCCGGTCTTTCGCCGATACATTCGACGGATCGATCCGGCCGATGCTAGCAACCATTGGGTCAAGCCGCTTTCAGTATATTCCGACGGAGGTGCCAACCCTTTAGCGTGAACCTGGGTCGATTCAACGGCTTGTGCAAGTGCACGCTGGACCCTCGTTCGTCTCGCAGCGACGCATCCAGTCGCAATATCGCGGCGGCTTGATCCGATAAACCGCCGAGTCTTCCGGTTCTTCCGGGAGACCGGCGGTTTTGTTTTGCGCGACGCCCCCGGCGGCGGGTTCGAGCGGCGGTCACGGCACCCGGGCGGCGTCCAGACTCTTCATCCACTCCAAGACCACCCAGCCCACCTTGGCCAGGCTGAGGGCCGAGCACTTCTCCGGCACGTCCTGCTGCGTGTGCCAAAACGGATAGTCGAAGTCGATCAGCACGATCGCCGAAATGCCGCCGATGTTGTGCAGCGGGATGTGATCGTCGCGGACCTCGTATTTCTTCTTGGGGATGAACTCGCGCACGCGGAGTCGCGCGGCGGTGGACCAAATGCCGTCCACGATCCAGCGCGTATCGCGCCACCAGGCGCTGTTGCGCTCTTGATAGATCTGAAGGTCCGCGTCGCCGATCATGTCCAACAACACGGCGGCGCGATAGCGCCAGGGCCGTTGCTTCGCGGATCGGGCATATTCCCGCGCGAAATACTCCGAACCTTGAAAGTACGGTTGCCATTCCTCGAATAGGAATTCCTCGCCGTCGAACAGCACCAAATCCACGCCGAAACGCCGAGGAAATTCTGCGCTGTACCGGGCCATTGTCATCAGGACGGCGGTGCCGCTGGCGCCGTCGTTGGCCCCGACGAATCGCCCGCGCGGATTCACCGGGTCGCGGATCGGCAAGGGCAGCGTGTCGTAGTGCGCGCACAAGAGGATGCGATCCGCACGCTCCGGAAAGAATCGCGCGATGACGTTGGCCATCGGCACGCCGGCGCCGGAGCGCGGATCCCGACCGGTGAATTGTTGAAGCTCGACCTCCGCTCCCAATTCCGAAAAATGCCGCAGCAGCAACTCTTGCTGGGCCTTCATGCCGGGCGATCCGCTGGGCCGGGGACCGATCTCGCACAACCACTTGAGGTGCTCGTAGGCGTCGGCGCCGTCGAACGGGATTTGATCCAGGCGATATGACGAAACCGGCGACTCGGCTTGGCCGTTTCGGGGTTGTAGTAGTATCAGGACCGCTCCTACCGCGATGGCAGCGCCCGCGACCCCACCGCACCACCACATCACGCTCCGCAAGCGAACGCGGCGAACCGACTCGTCGCGCGGCGGTGAGTCGGACGAAGGCCCCGATACCTCGCCCGACCGCGAACCGCCGGGGCGCTCGGCGAACGACTTTTTGCGGGAGGAACGGCCCATTTTCTCAGCTCACAAGATTGAATGGCATGCGCCCCCGCCGCCGACCCGGCGGGGGTTTTCCAAAGAACCCTTGGGGCGGCGAACCGGACGCGGAAAATCGCCGCATCCGCTCGCGGCGGACTGCTGACGGAGATGGTGACTCCATCATATCGCGTACACGGTGGCCGGGCCAATCGCCTCCAGCGCACAGGAGCCTCCCGCCACACTAACGCATCCCGCGACATTGGAACCTCCAGCGACACTAACACATTCAGCGACATTAGAGCCTCCAGCTACAGTCACGCATCCAGCGACATTGGAGCCCCCAGTTCACAGGAGCCTCCAGCGTAAGCTGGAGGTGAAGAAGCGCGCCGTGGTCCAACGCGCCGCAGCGCGGAAACACCACCGGCTCACGCCGGCGGCTCCAGGATTTCACGCAGGCGCCGACTCCAGAAGTGCTCAACGCAACGCACGATCGCACGGGACCCCCAGCGACATTGGAACCTCCAGCGACACTAACACATTCAGCGACATTAGAGCCTCCAGCTACAGTCACGCATCCAGCGACATTGGAGCCCTCAGTTCACAGGAGCCTCCAGCGTAAGCTGGAGGTGAAGAAGCGCGTCGTGGTCCAACGCGCCGCAGCGCGGATACACCGCCGGCTCACGCCGGCGGCTCCAGGATTTCACGCAGGCGGCTCCAGGATTTCACGCAGGCGCCGACTCCAGAAGTGCTCAACGCAACGCACGATCGCACGGGACCCCCAGCGACATTGGAACCTCCAGCGACACTAACACATTCAGCGACATTAGAGCCTCCAGCTACAGTCACGCATCCAGCGACATTGGAGCCCCCAGTTCACAGGAGCCTCCAGCGTAAGCTGGAGGTGAAGAAGCGCGTCGTGGTCCAACGCGCCGCAGCGCGGATACACCGCCGGCTCACGCCGGCGGCTCCAGGATTTCACGCAGGCGGCTCCAGGATTTCACGCAGGCGCCGACTCCAGAAGTGCTCAACGCAACGCACGATCGCACAGGAGCCTCCAGCGTAAGCTGGAGGTGAAGAAGCGCGCCGTGGTCCAACGCGCCGCGGTGCGGAAACACCACCAGCTCACGCTGGTGGCTCTAGAGTTCGCGCTGGGCGGCAAGGAGGGGGCAAAAACCGAAAAATTCGCCGTAAGGTCGGGGCTTCCGCGGCAACTTATTCGGAAGTGTCGGCCGACGCCGCGAAGCAGGGAAAACCGTAAAACGAAAATTAAAAAATCGCTATTTGCGGTTTTGGGGCGATTCGTTATAAAACCCTTTGGATACGTGAGAGTGTGTCTCGCGGCAAGGAAGTCTCGATTCCCTCTATTGCGCAGCGGTTCGACCAAGGAAAGGGTAAGTCCCGACCCGTGGCGCCGGCGTGGTTCGGCGGCACGCGAAGGCGGAAGGAATCCGCTTCGGCAATGTCGGTCGGGAGTCGGGGTCGACCGCAAGCAGCCCAAAGGGAGGTTGGGTGTTCATTGGCGCCAACCTCCGTAGTCGACGCTCCGTGCATCGGGCTGCGCGCTGCTCCGTCACGGGGAGGCGGTGAACGACCGTCCGCGTGCATCCTGTGGGATGCCGAGTCGGCGCCGGTCGGCGACCCGCGTTTGGACCCGGTTCGAGTCTGGAAAGGATTCGCGAGAAGGAGGGAGCCATGCTGGTACTGAGTCGGAGACCCAATGAAAAGTTGGTCCTGCCCACCGTCAACGTGGCGGTGCAGGTGGTCAAGATCCTGGGAAACGCCGTGCGCTTGGGGATCGAGGCCCCGGGCAACGTGCCCGTCTATCGAGAGGAATTGCTGAAGGCTCGCGGGGACGCCCCCACGGCGGCGCATGGTCCCGCCGCAAATGCGCCTACGTCTTCGGACGAGTCCGCGGAACGGACGCCGTTGGAACCCGATCAGTTGGAGCGGATTCTGGATTGTCTGGGCTTCGCGTTCGACTTTGCCCACGCCGCGCTGGATCGGGGCGAAATCCAAGAGGCGCGACGGGTATTGGACAAGGCTTTTCGGCACGTGGAGCGGATTCGGTCCCAATGCTTGGCGCCGAAACCGGCGCCCGGATCGCGTTCGCCCCGTCTCTTGCTCGTGGAAAAGGATCCCGAGCGGCGAAAGGCCCTGGCCGAGACTCTGCGCGGCGCCGGGTACGAGGTGGAGGCCGTCGAAGACGGTTGCCGCGCCGTGGACGTGCTGAGTCGTTGCGGTCGTCCCGACATCGTGCTCCTCGACTTCGCTCCCGCGCGGTCCCCCTGCGAGGATGCGGCGGCGACGGTTCGCGCGATTCGCAGCAATCCGGCCTGGAGCCATCTCAAGGTGATCGGCCTGGGGCGAAAAGGCGAGGCCGAGGTCCAGGTCAGCGTGGGAGCCCGCGGCGTCGATCGCTGGATCGAGACGCCGAATTCGCGGGAATCGCTGCTGTCGGGCGTGGAATCGGAAGCGTCGTCCGTCCGTTTCTGAATGCGTCGGTGACGCTTTCCGGCGCCGTTTTTCGGCGGGCGACGCCCGTCGCCGCAGTTCACCCGGCGCCCGATCGCGGTATCGCGGAAGGCAGGCCTCTTCCCATGGCCGCATCGACGGCGCGACCGGGTCGCCTTTCGTCAACGCGGGCGGTTCGTCCTTCCGCGGCGCCGTGACTCGAGCGGACGGTCCGCCCGGCTCTTGACGCCGCCCATCGGCCCGGCGAAACTGTTTTTTCCTCGTTGTGCCGAGCGTGGGAGAGGCCTTCGCGAGCCTGTCCCGCAGTGCTTTTGGCCCGCACCCCGGCCGCGCTTTTGCGGCGGTTCACGGTCCGAGATGGGGGGAAGATCGTATCATGAGCGATTCCTTTTCGTCACGAGATACGGGCGGTCTTGCACCGCGAAATTGGTTGCAACCGGAGTTCGCCCTGGAGGCCCCGGCGCCGCGGAGCGTCATTCCCACATCCGGACCGCCCGTGGCTGTTTATGAGTCGGCGGAAGAGATGGGCTGGGCTTCGGCGATCAACCTGGCGGCGGAGCAGTGTCGCTTGGCCGAGGAACGGGACGAGCTGAGTTTCATCGTGATGGCCGCCCCGTCCGCCTTCCCGTTCTATCAAGCGTATGTGCGGTTGGCCGAGTCCTCGCCGCGACTCCGCCGCGCGATACGGAAAACGCACTTCTTTCAGTTCGACGATTACCCGTTGCCGGCCCATCATCCGGCATCGTTTCGATTCCTTCTATTGCAACGCTTTTTCATGCCGCTGGCGCCGTTCACCGACCCGGCCAAGGTGCATTTGTTCGAGGCCGACGCCCCGGACCCCGACGCCGCCGCGCGCCGCTACGAAAAGGCCGTCTTGGAACGGGGTCTCGACCTGCAATTGATGGGCATCGGCGAGAACGGGCACTGGGGATTTCACGAACCCGGGATTCCCCTGGAAGGCTCGCCGCGATTCATGCGGGTGGCGCTGACCGAGGAGAACGTCGATCAGCAGATGCGCGATCATCCGCAACTCTTCCGCAAACCGGAAGACGTGCCGATGTCCGCCTACACCGCCTCCGTGCCCCTCTTCCTCACCACCCGGCACTTGATCGAGGGCAACGTCCCCCAGGCGGGCAAGGCCCTGGCGATACTGGCGGCCTTCGGTTCCAAGACGGTTCACGATTCGGTTCCCGCCGGGGCATTGAAACGCCATCCCCGCGCCGTGGTCCGTACCACGCAAGCGGCGGCCTGGGCCTTGGCCGACTACCGCGAGAAAGGCGTCGTCACCCGCGACGCAGCGCATCGCCTGGCGGAAAGTCTCCGCGGACCGCGCATGCCGAATATGTCCTCCATTTTGGCCCGAATACGCGAGACGCTCGCCGCGGTCGGAATCCCCATGGAGGATTTCGCCGCCTGAATCCGCCTCCGCCGCCGCCCACCGGTTCCGCGGAAAGGCGCGTCACCACCAACCGAGCAGATGGATCAGGTGTCGGCCGAAGATGATGCCGCCGATCACCGCCGCCCCCAGCGATGCCATCAGCACGGCGGCGCTGGCCACGTTCAGGGCGGTTTCGATGTGCGGGTTGTAGTCTTGCGTGACCGCGGGCGCGATCCATTCCAAGGCGCTGTTGATCAATTCCGCCGTGAATACCACGGCGATGGAGAGGATCAGGAGGCACCATTCTGTCTCGGTGACACGAAAGACCGCCGCCGCGATCATGACGGCGAATGCCATGGCGAAGTGCACGGCGAAGCTGCTTTGCCCCACAATGCCGTACCACAGGCCGCGGAAGGCATCGCCGAACTTGCGGCCCCAAGTCCTTTTCGGTTTGATCGGAGGACGCGGCACGCCCTGATGCTCCTCTAGGAATTCGGAACGATATGAGCCGATGCTCTCGCCGGGGCGGCGCCGCGCCCCCGGGACCCTCAATATGATCCGCGAAAACCTCGCGTTGAGCGCCGACCGGTCTCGCTGCGGCGGACGAAGACGCGATTATTACCCACGATCGCGCCGATGGACCAGTCGGGCAATACCCGCCGCACCAATGAAACCGGCGTCGCCGCCCAGCGCCGCAAACCGGATACTAACCTTCTCGATCAAAGCGGGGAAGGCACGCTCCCGAATCTCCTCGCGGATGCGATCCAAAAAGCGACGACCGATCGGCGAGACGTTTCCGCCGAACGTCATGGCTCCTCCTAACAGTACAACGGAGGGGTCGAACGTGTGCAGCAGGGTCACGATGCCGAGTCCCAAGTAACGGGCGGTTTCGAGGATGATGTCCAGGGCTTCGGCGTCCCCCGCCTCGGCCATCGCGGCAATCAGGCGCGTCGTGAGCGTTTCGCCCGCCGCCGTCCGCTCGGCAATCGCCGCGCACTTTCCGGCGGCTATCAGCTCACGGGTTCGACGAACGACCGCCGTGGCGCTGGCGAAGGCCTCCAGATGGCCGGTCTTACCGCACGAGCAAAGGGGGGCCTGCGGCGACGGATCAATCAGAATGTGCCCGCATTCCGTGCCGTGACCGTGCTCGCCCTCGATGATAAGGTCGTGGATAATCGCCCCGCACCCGATGCCGGTCCCCAAGGTCAAGAGCACCACACTGCGAAAACCGCGTCCCGATCCGATCCACATCTCCCCGTAGGCCGCCGCTGAGGCGTCGTTGGACATGACCACCGGCATGCCCAACTGCTCGGCAAGGCGATCGCGGATCGGGAACCCGTGCCAACCGGGGAAATTGGTCGGGTTGACCATCACGCCTGCCTGGTAGTCCAAAATGCCGGGGCACCCCAAGCCGATCCGGGCGACTTCCGTCGGTTGCAGCCCGATCTGGTCGATCATGGCGTTTACCCCGGCCGCGATGTGCTCGACGGAGGTTTGCGGCCCCTCGGCCACGGCGGTCGGGATGTCCTCGGCCCGACACACCGGTCGCCCGAGGTCATCCACCACCCCCAATTTGGTACTTGTTCCGCCCAAATCGACGCCGACGTAAAACGGCGCCACGGCCCGGGTCAACGGAATGGGTTTCACGTCCGGAGCCATGGATCGGGCCTCCCTGATTTTTTCCAGACTAGGGCCGGTGGTTCCCGGATTGGAGCCTGGCGCCAGGGCACCTTGTCCCTGCATTGGCGCTGAGGCCAATCCTTAGCGAGGGGATCACCGTTGTTTCCCTTCCATGGTGATTCGTTCCCGCACGTTTGACAACCGTTTTCCCCTCCCGCTAAACTGTGAAAAACCGGAGTTGGTACTTGTCGGGGCCTGCGGTGTTGGTCCTTGTCACTGAGTAGGAGGTTTGCCCGTGCGACTCGTTACCTATCAATCCGAAACCGGGCCGCGTATCGCCGGTTTGCGCGACGGACAATGGATCGATCTGAACGCCAACGACCCCGGCTTGCCGACCGATCTGCGTGCTCTGTTGACCCTCGGGCCGGAAGCCCTGAAACGGGCGGAAGATGTCATCGCCTCCGGGAAACCGATCGACAACCCCAATCCAACGCGTTTGGCCCCGGTGCAGTCGCCGGAGAAAATCGTGTGCGTGGGGCTGAACTATGCCGACCATGCCCGCGAAAGCGGTGCCCAGCCTCCCCCCGTTCCGGTCATTTTCAATAAGTTTCCCTCAGCGCTCATCGGTCCCGACCAGCCGATCATGGTCCCGCCGGTCTCCGAAGAGGTCGATTTCGAGGCCGAACTGGTCCTCGTGATCGGGCGACAAGGGCGGAACATTACCCAGGACGATGCCCTGGACTACGTGGCGGGCTACACCTGCGGGAATGACGTCTCGGCGCGAGATTGGCAACTCCGCAAACCGGGGGGGCAGTGGCTACTCGGAAAGACGTTCGATACGTTCGCGCCGACCGGCCCCGAGTTCGTCACAGCCGACGAACTACCCGACCCCAATCGCCTGAGGATCTGCTCGCGACTCAACGGCGAAGTGATGCAGGATTCCAGCACCGCGCAATTCATATTCTCGGTGCAATACCTGGTGAGCTACATT
Source organism: Thermopirellula anaerolimosa (assembly GCF_054657335.1). Classification (NCBI taxonomy): domain Bacteria; kingdom Pseudomonadati; phylum Planctomycetota; class Planctomycetia; order Pirellulales; family Thermoguttaceae; genus Thermopirellula; species Thermopirellula anaerolimosa. The sequence continues at coordinate 2,671,828 of NZ_BAAHYX010000006.1, read as the reverse complement.
TCGCAAGTTTGCACGCTCAAGCCGGGTGATCTGATTTTCACCGGCACCCCTCCCGGAGTAGGTTTTTCTCGACAACCGCCCGTCTTCCTCAAGCCGGGGAGCGTGATCGAGATCGAAGTGGAGGGCATCGGCGTCCTGCGGAACCCCGTGGCGGGCGGAACCGGAGCACACCCCCCCGCCTCCCCATCCACCGGGTGAGGCAGTCGCTGCGGTTCGCCCTCGCCTTGGGTACCGAAGGTAACACAGGCACGGTTACAGTCCGCGCCTCAGCGACGTAATCGTGCGAGGGCGAGGCTGAGCAGGTACGCACCGCCCGCCGCCAGCACAATCGCCGCCTCGGGGCTGACCGGCGTGCCGTACACGGCGATCCGCGGCAGCGTGGCCAACACGCAGCCCAGCAGCGTGCTGCCCACGATCAGCCTCCCCATTCCGGTGACATGGCGCGCCACGGAGGCGGCGGGCAGGCACAACAAGGCGATCACCAGAATCAAGCCCACCACCTGCGTCAAGCAGATGACGGTCAGGGCCATCAGGCACAAGAGCACGAGGTTGACCCGGGAGACGGGCACGTTTTGAAGCCGCGCGCTTTGCGGGTCGAGGCACACCGCCAAGAACTGTTTGTGGAATAGTAAGACCACGACGACGATCACCACGTCCAGAATCGCCATCCAGATCACGCGCGACCAGGGGACGACGGCCAAATTGCCGAAAAGATAGCTCATCAATTCGCCTTGGTAGCCGGGCGTGAACTTGATGAGGAGAATTCCGGCGGCCATACCCACCGCCCACAGCGCGCCGATGATCGTGTCGCTCTGCTCCTTGGCCCGCTCGGTGACGACATTGATGATGACCGCCGCCAACAGGGCCGCCGCGGTGGCCCCGTGCAGCGGTTCCAGCCAACCGCAGTACCGGGGGAAGGCGTGGGCGAGAAAGAAGGCCGCGCCCACTCCGCCCACCGCGATGTGCGCCAACGCGCCGCCCAGAAACACGATGCGGCGGGTGACGACGTACGGTCCGATGATGCCGCAGGCCAACCCCGCCAGCAATCCGGCGATCAGCCCGCTCATCAGAAACGGGTTCACCGACATGTCGCGGAAGAAGCCGATCACGGGGTCGCCCCTCCCGATTCCGCGCTTCCCTCGGCGGGCGACGGACTCTTTCGCTCCGACTGCCCCGGTCCGTGGACGGGACACGCATCGGCGGCATCCTCGGCGGCGGGAATGCACCCCTGATCGCAACCCGGATCATTCAGGGGACAACAATCGGAGTGCTGCATCAAGCGGACGTGGTCGTGATACACGCCCACGAACAACTCGCGACTGACGTCATCCACGTCGTGGACGGTGAGGCGCCGGTTGAGGCACGCCACCCGCTTCAAATGCCGCGAGACAAAGCCGATGTCGTGGCTGACGATGACGATCGGCAAGAGTTGGTTCAACTGGTGCAGCAGATCGGTGAGGTTGCGTTCCACGGCGGGATCGATCCCCGCCGTCGGTTCGTCCAGCAGCAAGAGTCGGGGTTGGCCGACCAGCGCCCGAGCGATCAGAACCCTTTGCCGCTGACCGCCCGAGAGCGTGCCCAAACGCCGCTCCGCCAGGTCGGCGACGCCCGTCCGCCGCAAAGCCTCCAAGGCGGCCTCGCGATCCGCGCGCGCATAGCGAAATCCCCAACGCGCGTGCGAAATTCGGCCAGCCAAGACCACGTCCAGCACGCAGGCGGGCACCGAGGTGTCGATCCGGGCGTGCTGCGGCACGTAGCCGATCCAATTCCTCACCGCGACCGGCGAACGACCGAAGACCGTCACCCGACCGGCTTGAGGTTCCAGCAATCCCAGCAGCACCTTCAGCAGCGTCGTCTTGCCCGCCCCGTTCGGACCGATGACGCCCAGGAAATCGTCACGGAAGATATCCAACGAGACATCCTCGAGGACGGGAATCCGCGATCCGCCCTCTTCGGCCGGATAGGCGAAATAGACGTGCTCGAAGCAAACGATTGGCTCACGGTCGTCCGAGACGGCCTTCGCCGATTGTGCGGTCGGTTTTCCTTCGGCGGAGGGCACGGCGAGTCTGCTCTGAAAGCTAAACACGTTAGTAGAAGCGGCGAAAGGGTGAAATCCGCCCACCGGTGCTCCAATAAGGCCGAGGACCGGCGGCGTGAAACCTCTCGACCGCGCAACGAACCATCGAATCCCGCGCGAGACCGAACCCTTTACTCGCTCGCGCTTCCTCCACGATAGGACGAAACCAGCAGGTCGGCAAGCCGACGGAGTTCGGCGGTCGGGTCGGGCGCCAGAGGGTCGGCGGTCTCGACCCGTAATCCCGCCGTTTGGGCGACGGCCTGCGCCGCCCGAGAGGATATCTGCGGTTGCGTCAGAATCAGTCGTATTCGCGTCTCTGCCGCCGCCTGCTGCAACTCGGAAAGTTCCCGGTCGGTCGGCTCTTTGCCCGATTGTTCGATCGCCACCTGCCGCAGATCGTAGTCGGCCGCGAAGCATTCCCAGGCAGGATGATAGACGAAAAAGGCTTGCCCTCGCAGCGGCGCCAGCTTGGCACGCAAATCCTTGTCCAGGGAATCCAGTTCGGCAATCACCGCGGCCAGACCGGCGCGATAGACCTCGCCGCCGGCCGGATCCGTTTCTTCCAGTGTCTTAGCCACCGTCTCGGCCTGGGCCTTCAGCAACCGCGGGCTGAGCCAGACGTGAAGCGGTTCGTCATGGGCGTGCTCGTGGTCATGCCCTTCGTGATCGTGCGAGTCCGCATGCTCGTGCTCATCCGCGTGCCCGTGATCGCCCGCGATCAGGCCTTGGCCGATCAATTCCTCTCGCAAGTCCACGACGCGCGCGTTGCCGCTGCGCAGCACTGCCTGGCAGGCGGGAGTTCGTTCGAACGGCATGCCGGCGGCGAAGAACACCCGCGACCGTGCAAGCCGGGTCACGTCCGCGTCGCTGATTTGGAAGGTGTGCGGGTCGGATCCGCCCGAGATCATCACCTCGACCTGTACCCGGTCCCCACCGATCCGCCGTACCAGCCAAGCTTGCGGGGCCAGACTCACCGCCACGACCACACCGCTCGAGGTATCGCCAGGCTCGGTCTTGCGACAACCGTTTATGAAAAAAAGAAAAAGAGGGGTGGTCAACAGCACGACCGACAGTGCGGCCTTACAAGCCGCACCGTACGGAACGATCCGCTCGCCCCGCCCTGGATTGAGGGAAACCATCGCAGTACAGCTTGGTTTGAACGACATCGCGTAAGATCCTCTGACTGGGAAGGGGTGGTGGCGCAACGCCACCCGAAAAACTCCAGCGTATATGATTACGCAAAACGGTTCATTTGCCGCGGGCGACCGGACAACTTGCCCCGAGCGTAAGCCAGGGGTCGCACAAGAGACAGCCACCGGCGTAAGCCATCATTACGTAGTAGAAGTGAAGTAGAGGGAGCCACCGGCGTAAGCCGGTGGTGGTAATCACTAAAAAGCGGCACCGGCGTAAGCCATCAGTACATAGTAGCGGGAGCCACCGGCGTGAGCCGGTGGTGGAACCGCCGCTATGGGTCGGACAACGATGGCGGGCCAGGCTCCGCTCGGATCTCCGGAGCGAACCGACCATCATCTACCGATACCGACAAGCATATATTGCGGCTCGGATTCCCCACCCCACAGACCGGGTCGATTTATCACAATATTAGTTGTGAATTTATCGCTTGCCTTTTTCAGCCGAATCGATATCCTTTTCATTAGCAACGGCAATTACGCCTGGCAAAAAAGAAATTCGGAGGGTTCGCAGATGACCAAATTAGTGGGTTCGCTCGCCCTGGTATTGGGCGCGGTCGGGTTGGCCTTCATGGCATCCGGCCAAGGTTCCGCCGGATCGACCTGTCCCGGTTCCGGTTGCGGCGACAAGACGGTAGCCGCCCAAACGGCCTCCTACGAAGGCTGCTGTTCCGGCAAGAAAGGCGTCCAGGCTCAAACGGTCTCCGCATCGTCCGGCGACGCCTGCTGCGAGTCCGAGGCTTCCTGTTGCGCCGAAGGTCAGGCCTGCTGTGCAGAGGGCAAGGCCTGCTGCGCCGACAAGTCCTGCTGCGAGGGTGCTGCGTGCCCCGTAGCCGACAAGACCTGCCCGAAGGAAGGTTGCGGCGGTAAGGGCGAAGATAAGCAGGCCGACGCCGGTGAGCCGACGGTTCCCGTCCAGCCGGTTTCGTACGCCGCTCCCGAGGAAAAGAAGGAAGGCAAGGCCAAAAAGCACGAACTCACCTGCCCGGTGATGGGTGGCAAGGTCAACCCCGAGGTCTCCGTCGAGTACAAAGGCGGCAAGATCGCCTTCTGCTGTGCGGATTGCATCTCGGAATTCAAGGAGCACACCGCTAAGTACGCCGCCAAGGCGAACGCCCAATTGGTAGCCTCGCATCAATACGTTCAAAAGGCGTGCCCCCTGACCGGGCGACCGGTAGCCGAGGGCAAGAAAGCCGACGTTGCCGGTGTGTCGGTCGGCGTGTGCTGCGGCGGATGCCAAGGGAAGATTACGGGCGCGGAAAACGACGACGCTCGCCTGTCCTTGGTCTTCAGCGATGCGGCTTTCGAAAAGGGTTTCGCCAAGCGGGCGAAGCCTGCCGAAAAGAAGAATGAAGGTACCAACTGAGACACTTGACCTCGAAAGAGGTTGACTCCCGATCCCCTTTGTCCCTCCCGGAAGCGGCCGCGTCCCGAATGGATTGTTTGGGGCGCGGCTCATTTTTTGCGCACCATTCGCCGAACTGTGAGCGGAATCAGCCGCCGAAAAGCTGCGTATAATGGGTTCCGACGCGGCCAACCCCTACCCGCTTGTGATTCCCCAGCATGTTCTTGTGATGGCCCGGACTGTGGAACCAGCCCTCGTTGACGGCGTTGCCGTCCGGATAGCCCGCCGCGATATTCTCCGCCGAGGCCGTTGTTCCGAAGAGTTTGGCGCGGTCCCAAGGGGTCGCCTTGCCGGGAACGGGAGATTCGTGCGAGAAAAAGCCCAGGGTCTTCATGTCGTTCGAGTGGTCGCGGGCGGCGGCGCACAGGCGGAGGTCCAAGGCCACCGGAGATAGGCCGAGTAGCGTTCGGGTAAGATTGAGTGCGGTGACGGCCCGAGCCTCTTGCTCATCCAGTCGAGAGCCCAGTTGGGCGTTGGCGGCCAACACCTGCCGCGTCGCCGGCGGCATGGGGGCGGCCAATCCTACGGCCAGCATTTCCTCGCCGAGCAGGTATTTATCGAAAGACGGCGGTTCCTGCGGACGCTCTTCCTTGGGGGCGGCCTCCCAAAGCGATCGAATGCACAATTCCCATAGTTCACCCAAGGCCGAAAGTTTCTCACGCTCTCGCGGGATGGCGGGCAGCGATGCGCGAACCTCGTCCGGCGAGATCAACAGCAGTTCTCGCAATCGTTGCATGGCCGGGTCGGCCACCTGGCGAATCAAGTCGCCGCTGAAGTCGGGCCGCTGTTGAAGACCGAGCACCGCCGCGCGGAGGCCCGCCACCTCCTCCACCGGCGTCCGCCTCGCTTTTTTCCCCGCAAGTTGAACGGCCTGACGATAGAACAGTTCGTGATACCGCTTCACTTGCGGGCCTAATTCCCGCTCGATGACTCCCAGAACGGACTCCGCGACGGCGGGCCCCCGGGCGACGGCCTCTTCGACCAACCGGCGGCGCTCACCGAGATCGCCCCTGGCCGCACGAAATCTCGCCTGAAAAGCCGCCGTCTCCCGCGAGGAGGGTTTCTCGCCGGGTGATTCCGCCCCCATAGCCGACACCCCGGAAAGCGCATGGATCGCCAGTCCGACGAGCACCACGGCCCAACCGCGGGCAAGCTTTGCTCGGGCGAAGCCGCCACCTCCCCTCGCCTCGTCGGGTTGATGAAGCGCGGCGGAAACGGTGATAATGGGCGATTGGGCGGGTACAACCTTGGGCATGGCGAATCCACTTGTCGGCCTGCGGGCACGGGCGAGCATCGCGCGGCGCGGTCCCCCACGACGGCACGCCGCAAGACCCTCGGCCCTCCCGGTCGACCTGAGGGTATGCGAAAAAAACGAATTGGGAGCGACTCCATGAAGGATACCATTTTCAGCTTGGCGGGAAAAACGGCCCTCATCACCGGCGCCAGTCGCGGCATCGGCAAGGCGATGGCCGAGGTCTTCGCCCAGGCGGGGGCCGAACTCTTCCTTTGCAGCCGAAAAGAGGAAACGCTCCGCGCCGCCGCGGAAGACATTCACAACAAGACCGGCGCCCGCGTGGAATTCACGGCAGCCGACATGGTGAAGCGGGAAGACGTCGATCGCGTGGCCGCCGAATCGCTCCGCCGGATGGGCAAGGTCGATATCCTCGTCAACAATGCCGGTTGGAACATTCCTCAGGCGATCGACGAAATCAGCGACCGGGATTGGGACTACCTCGTGGAGTTGAATCTCACCAGCGTGATGCGTTTGACCCGCGCCCTGGTGCCCCCAATGAAGGAGCGGCGTTGGGGTCGGGTGATTCACATCTCCTCCATCATGGGTCGCGCAAGCACGGCCAAGCGGAACGCCTATTCGGCAACGAAGGCGGCCCTGATCGGGATGGCGCAGGCGTCGGCCCTGGACTTGGGACCGTACAACATCACGGTCAACTGCATCGCCCCCGGTCCCATCGCCACGGAGATGCCGATGTCGCTGCTCAGTCCCGAGCAGCAGGCGCAGTTGGGCGGTCGAACCGCTCTGGGACGCTGGGGACAACCCGAGGAAATCGCCTGGCCCGCGTTGCTCCTGGCCAGTGAGGCGGGGCGGTACATCACCGGCGAAGTCATCACGGTGGACGGCGGTTGCCTCGCCCGCATCTTCTGACCCCGCGGCAAACCGGGAGGGATCGTCGCAGCGCCTTGGGGGCAAGTATGGGGTGCACATATGCCGCTGGGACAAGACAGGCCGTAAGCCCGTCCGCGGCATGCACGTTCGCTTGGTGCAACGCGAGGGACGCGGCACGGGGCCTGCTGCGGTCTTGGCCGCGCCTTCCAGTCCGTCACTCCACCGGCAGGCCGATTGCACGCCAATCGGTTGCGCAAAACCGTCACCGAGCGAGAAACGAATTCAAGGGGCGGTAAATTCCCGCAACCATGTCTGAAGAAGTGCCACTTCGCCATCCGACTGGGCAAGCTGCCGGACAAACTCCGCGAATCGCCCCTTAGTTTCGTAGCGGGGAATCCTTTTCAGTTCGTGGGCCGAACGCGCTAACCCGTATTCTTGCGGTTCAACCTCGCAGGCGGCCGCCCGATGGTAAAGCCACTCTTCCAATCGCGGGCAAAGGACGATGACCCGGCGGTCGGACCGGTCCGTTCCCTCCAGCAAGATCAATCCCCCTTCTCGCCTTACTTCTCTATAACGGCTCAACTCCGAAGGCTGCGCAGCCCGTGGGTCTTCATCGATCAATCCAATCCCGGCCTCCTGTTGCCGAAGTCTATTGAGAACTTCGCCTTTGCACTTGGCATGGCGAACGTATTGTCGTCGTACACCTAAGCAGTACACCAGTTTCTCATCCGCGTTGCACTCGACGAATAGCATCAGTCGGCCTCCAAAACCCCGTCCAATCCAAGAAAAGGATCAGCATCCAGCAACCGACTGATCTGCTCGTCGCTCAAGGCCGTCGCCTTGGTTTCGTAATCTTTGTACTGCACGGCAAAAACGGCGACTTCGTCCCGATTGGCTTTTTCCAGCACCGCCGTCAAGAGATACGGATTGTGCGTGGCGATGAAATACTGATTGGACGCGTCGTCGGCAATCTGCTCACCCATAAATTTCGTGTAGTACGGAAAGGCATGGGCCTCCGGCTCCTCAAACACCAAAACCGCATCCCGATTCGAGACCATCGCCACATGATAGAACACAATGCGCTGGAGAGTATCGGAAGCAGTGCTGAAGGGATAACTGATGGCTAATCCATCATGCAATTTCTGCAATTCGATCTTTTGTTCGTGAGGTTTTAATACGACTGTTAATCCATAGGTCCGAAACAGTTCTGCCACCCAATCCCGTAGCGATTTGGAACCATAGAGGACTGCAAACAGATTTGCGCCATCGGGGGGCATCAAAGCACCTGGTTCCGGAGAAGTATATTTCGGCAACAGACGAAAACAATACTTCCGGACAGCCGAAAGCCGATTTAACCCTTGTTGCCTACTACCTCCAGCAACGGATAGATTCGCAATCGGCTGATCATCGAAGTAACAAATGAATTTGTCTTTATCCGGCCGTAACATCACCGACCCGGCAGGTTGTTTTTCGAATTCGATCCGGATCGGCTCCTCCGTTAAACCGTCGTAAAAGAGATTGTGTGTCATTTCGAATCGCACAAAAGCTGAGATATCTCCACCGGTACCGCACCAGGAGAGCAAGCCCAGGGCTTCCAGAATATTAGATTTTCCGGTATTCGGCTCGCCGATGAATAGATTCACTCGTCGGCAATTCAGCTCCAAAGACCGGATAGACTTAAATCGCTCGATTTTCAAATGAGTGAGCATATCGGCCTCGCCACCGCAAGAAGGAAATTCCGCTAGATTCGTTTACACGATTTACAAGCTGTGATGGCCTCGTCTCACCAGTGCCCGCAAGTTACGGAAGCCGCCGGTAATCCAGAATACCGAGGCCCGACCCGAGGACGCAACCAAAATGGGCAATCGGTCGGTTGCCGAAGGCAAGAAACGCCAAGGGCCGACGCGTCGAACGTCGGCCCATTCGGTGCGAACACCGCGGCGGCAGCCGGGTTTGCCTCAGGCCGACCCGTTCAACTCGGCCCAAAGCAAGGTTGGGGAGTCAGCCTATTTCTTTTCCCGTACGGGGATCTGGTATTCCCAGTAGGCCAAGTCGCGGGGAACGAACGGGCTGTTGTAGCCCAACATGCGGGGAGGTCCCGCCTGCTCGTACCGGTCCGCGTGCTTGCTCAGCCATTCTTCGATGCGGACCTTGGCCTTCTCCAGGTCGGCATCGGTACGAGAACCTCGCACACCGGTGCTGACCACCAGACTCGCCAGTTCGTCGCGGACCGTCACGGCACCATCCTCGCCGGTCCGCCCCTGATTCGGCCCTTCGTACAGGAAGGCCATCAAGACCGGACGCCGACCGTCGTCACCGTAGCGCATTTCCACCGGCGCCGTCATTTCCACGCCGTTCTTCTTGATGTGCGCGAATAGGCGCCAGAAGGCCGCCGAACCGTTGTCCGTTACCGCCGCGCGGTAAACGGGATAGCTCTTCACTTCCACCTCGCCGACCGGGGTCGGAGCCGGGAAGCCCTCAGGAAGATCGGCTTCGGCCCGCGGAGCGAACCGGAGGTCGCGAACGATCGCCCGCACCATGGCCGAGACGGCCTCAGCCACTACCGGGGATCCTCCCGCAGCTTGCAAGCGATCCTTCAGCGAACGGAGTCGATCGGCGATGTACGACGTTTCCGGCAGGGCATCCGCGGCGGAGGTGAGACCGTCGCTGAGGCGTTGCAGGGCCGCACCGGCGTCCGCCTCGAGGTCGCCCGGCAAGGCCGACTCCAACAGGTCCGCCGCCCGGCGGTAGTCTTCGGCGTGCGGGTGAGTGGGGAATTGAGCGCCGACGGATATTCTCTGTTGAACCAGCAGGATCGTGGCACCCACACCGATCGTTGCAACTGTGAACCAACCATACCGCATCATTGCATTCCTTTTCGTTAAGTTCCCGGAAGACGTGTTCGAAAAAGGGCCCCGGAGGGTCGCGAGCTTGATAAGACGGGCATGCTCGATGCGACCGCTCCGGAGCTTCGTGGGGCATCGGGCCGGCACGTCAGCGTGCGCGGCTCCGAGAGTCGGGGCCTCATTTAGCCGAAGCAGGGCACGTCGAGGTCGAGACCGAACCGGCTTGACCGTGCCCCTCGTGCTTCTCCTTCTTTTCCGGCGGCAGAATCACGGTGTCGATCACGTGGATGATCCCGTTGGACGCCGCGATGTCCGTCTTGATCACTTTGGCGCCGCTGACCATCACGCCGGCATCAGCTACCTTGACGTGGATCGGGGAGCCTTGCACCGACTTGAGGTGCTTGGACTCTACGACTTTGGCGGCAGGATACTCGCCCGCTACCACGTGGTAGGTCAAGATCGCCGTCAACTTGGCCTTGTCCTTCAGCAAGGCCTCGACGGTGCCCTTCGGCAACTTGGCGAACGCCTCATCAGTGGGCGCAAACACGGTGAACGGACCTTTGCCCTTCAACGTTTCGACCAGATCGGCGGCTTGCAGGGCCGCGGCCAAGGTCTTAAAGGAACCGGCCTCCACGGCGACATCGACGATGTCTTTCTTGGCGGACTCGTCCGCCACGGCGGATCGGGCCTGGCCGATCATGGAAACCGCAAGGGCCAACGACAACAGGGACGCGAAACCGAACCAACGCATCTTCACACCTCCTCGCAACATGCGACTTTGTTTTGCGGCGACGCCCCGTGCGACGCCGCTGACGTGAACGTTTGAGATTCGTTCAAATCGTTCAGTCGAAGTATAGGCCGCTCCAGGAGCCCGGGCAAGACCCGAAACGCGGTTTTTTCCATTTTCTTGAGTTGTTTTTCGCAAATATCTATCATTTAACGAGAAATGGATAACTGGCAATTCCGGGTTCAGGGCGGTAGAATGAAAAGAGAACGATTCGGATTCATGTTGCCGATATTAGAATCGTTCAAAACATTCACGAAAAACGCCATGAATGCCTTTTTGTCGCCCAAACAGCTCGCCTTGGCCTCGGGGATCAGTGAATCGACCATCAAGCGGTGGTGCGATCGCGGGGTGCTGCCTTTCGTGCGAACGCCCGGCGGGCATCGCAGGATCGCCTTGAACGAGGCCCTCCGCGTTTTGAACGACCGCAACGCGCCGCTCGTCCATCCCGAAGCCCTGGGTCTGCCCGCCTTTTCCACGAAAAGCGCTCGAACGTTGCAGCAGGCTTCCGATGAATTGACGCAGGCCCTGCAAGAGGCGGACGCCGATCGCTGCCGCGTTTTGTTGCTGGAATTGCGGCGACTCGGCTTTTCCATGGCCGAAATCGGCGACGCGGTCGCGGCCCCCGCCTTCGAACGCATCGGACAGGCTTGGCAGTGCGGCAATTTGGAAATCTATTGCGAGCGAGCGGCGTGCGAACTGTTCAGCGAGGTTCTCGTCGAGTTGGACCGCCTGCTTCCCGACCCGCGACCCGATTCGCCCTCGGCGGTGGGCGGTTCGCTCAGCCACGATCACTATCGCTTGGCCTCGCAACTGGTGCGACTGGTCTTTCGCGAGAAGGGTTGGCGGGCGTTGTACCTGGGCGAGCATCTCCCGCCCGAGACGTTGGCCCACGCCATCCACGACCTCAAACCCGCCGTCTTCTGGCTCAGCGTTTCGTTCGTCGCCTCGACGGAAAATCTGATCGCGGCGTGCCGTTCTCTATTCGAGGCGGCCAAGCAGGAGGGCACGCTCCTTGTGGTCGGTGGGCGAGGGATTGAGGAACCCCTGCGGCGTCGCCTACCCTACTCCGCCTACTGCCAAGATTTGATGCACCTGAACATGCTCTTGGACACGCTCCCCGCTTCGCAGCGCTTCATGGAAGCCCGCCAACCGTCGGACCGCGATCGAGCCGAACAGGCAATTGAAACGCAAGAGAACGGGAAGGCGGGATAGCATCCGGTTCGAGCGCGGACGATCGAAGGCGTTCGACGACGCCGGACCTACCTTTCCAGCGTGACGTTCCAGTAAGCCTCGCTCACGAAGCGGGTCCAGCTTTCGACGCGGATTTCCCGCGCCGCATAGAGCGGCCGCCACTTGGGCCGAATCGGCTTGCGGCGGAGTTTCATGCCCGCCTCTTCCGGAGTGCGGGAACCTTTGCGGCGGTTGCAATCCGTGCAGGCCAGCACGCAGTTCTCCCAGGTCGATTCCCCACCCTTGGCCCGGGGAATGACGTGGTCGATGGTCAGCAACTCTGCCGCCAATTGACGACCGCAATACTGGCAGGTGTTGTGGTCCCGCTTGAATAGGTTGCGGCGACTGAAGGGCACACTGTGGAACGGTACCCGATCGAACTCCTTGAGGGCGACCACCTCGGGCACACGCAGTCGCAACGACACCGATTGGATGAACGGATCTCCGTCCACGGGGGCCAATTCCGTCCAATCCGACCAGGTGTACATGCTGAAGTCGTCGGGGTCGACGATCAGGGCGGTCCCTTGATAGACCATCACCAAGGCGCGGGCCACCGTGGCGACATGGATGGGTTGCCAGTCGCGGTTCAGCACCAGCGTGGGTCGCTGCAAAATAGCAGAGTTCACTTCCGGCACCTTTTCAGCCAAAGGAATTCGCGCTCGCCGCTCCGCACGCGCGGGGCCGAGTATGCCGCGTCTTGCCGCCGCTGCCGGGTAAGCGCGCCTCCGGTCCTCGATTCGCCGGCGAGGCGTTTACCCGATCGGCGACCCGTCCACAAGACCCACTGCCGTTCACTTTATCAAGGGCACGCCGCCGAGACAACATCCGAGTGACACCCCGTCCAAGGAAGGGGAGCGACCGAACCGTCGCCACAATCCATCCAACCGATCCTGCCGATGTACGCGCGGAGGAACGCAAGACGAGGGCGGGTTCGGGTGGGATGTCGAGTGCTGCGTCGAACTCGCGCCTTTTCGCAAAAGTGTCTCGCGCGAAAGCGGGCGAAATCGCAGAAGCTGGAATGATCTTTCCCCAAGGCCCTCATTCGGTGAGCTATGGTTCTTTGGATCAGTGCGGACGACCCGCACAAGATTCCGCTTTGATCGGAAAACCGATATTGTGGATCACCTCCAAGTCCTGCCATGAAAACCAGCGTCGTAGGGCACGCCGGCAAATCCCGCGAGTCGTGGACTCGCTGCGATATCATCATTTCAGCGGTGGCGCTGGTGTCCGTGCTGTTGATCACGGTCCCCGCCGCGCTGAACCCCACCCCCGCCGCGCTGGGCTACGCCGCCGCGCTCCTGGCGGCCTTCGCGATGATATTCGTTTTCGCGCAGCGCAACGGGTACCGCCTTGCCGCTCTTCAGAAAGAGTGGCAATCGATGTACAGCCTGCTCATTCACGACGCGGTCGCGGCCATCGCCTTCCATCGACTCATCCGAGATGCGAACGGACACCCCATCGACGACGTGATCCTCCAAGCCAATCCAGCCTTCGAACGCCACACGGGACGTGATGTGGAGTCGGTGGTGGGCCGACCGCTGTCCGAGGTGTTTCCCGGTTTTCGCGGAACCTCGTATTTCGCCCACGTGTGCCGCACAATGGAGACCGGCATTGCCACCCACTACGAAGACTATTTCGAACCGCTGAAGCGATATTACGATGCGCATATTCACCCTTTGGGCGGGGATCGCTATGCGGCAGTCTTCGTCGATATCACGGACGGCAAGCGGCGCGAGGAGGATCTCCGCCGACAGAGTGAAATGAGGCGATTGGAGGGGGAGACGCTCCGCGCGATTCTCGACGCGGCACCCGCCGCCATGATTCTGTTGGCTGAAAACGGGGCGGTAGAACACATCAATCGAGTGGCCGAGCGTTTGGTCGGCACGGATCAAGCCGAATGGCTGGGTCGCCAACCCGGCGACGGATTGTGTTGCGTCCACGCGGCGGCGGCGCCCGGCGGTTGCGGGACGGGAAACGCATGCAAGGATTGCCCGATTCGTAACGCCATCAATACCGCGCTAAAGACAAGCACGCCGGTTTACGACTGCGAAGTAGAGCGCGAACTGACAATTCACGGCGAACGACACTGTTTTTGGTTCTCGCTCAGCGCGGTCCCCGTCGCGCTGGGGCGAGATCGCCGCGTCTTATTGGTCCTGACGAACATCACGCAGCGGAAGTCGGCCGAAGAGGAACTGCGCCGGACGGCGGAGGCCTTGGCCGCGGCCAAAGAGGCCGCCGACCAGGCCAACCGCGCCAAGAGCGTCTTCCTCGCCAACATGAGCCACGAAATCCGCTCGCCCATGAATGCCATCCTCGGCTTCGCGGAGATTTTGGCCGGTTCGCTTTCCGACCCCGCCCATCTCGATGCCGTGGACTCCATCCGGCGCAACGGACAGTATCTCTTGCAACTCATCAACGACATCTTGGACCTCTCCAAAGTGGAGGCGGGCAAGATGACGATCTCTCGGCAACCCGTCGCGACCGCGGAACTGATCGGCGACGTCCTCGCCCTCATGCGCGTGCCTGCATCGGGAAAGAATCTCAAGCTCTCCGTGGAAGTTCGCGACGCCTTCCCCGAAACGATCCACAGCGACCCCATTCGCTTGCGGCAGATTCTCATCAATCTGCTGGCCAACGCGATCAAGTTCACCGAGGTGGGCGAGGTCGTCTTGACCGTCGGTTTAAAGTCGGACGCGGCCGGCCCGCCGCGCTTGGTCTTCGAAGTCCGCGATACGGGGATCGGCATGACGCCGGAGCAGATGTCGCGGATATTCCAACCCTTCAGCCAGGGCGACGATTCGACCTCGCGACGATTCGGCGGGACCGGTTTGGGTCTGGTCATCAGTCGCAGATTGGCGCGTCTGCTGGGCGGCGACATTTCGGTGCAAAGCGAGCCGCGCAAGGGGAGTTGCTTCACCGTGACGATCGACCCCGGTCCGCTGGAAGGCGTCCCCTTGCGGCGGAGTCTATCCGAGGTGTCCGAGCACGGCGCGAAGCGGACATCGTCCGACGACGGCAAGAAAAGTCCGCTTCCCACGCTGCCGCCCGGTTGCCGGATTCTGTTGGCCGAAGACGGTCCCGACAATCAACGCTTATTCGCGTTCCTGTTGCGGAGGGCGGGCGCCGAGGTGACGATCGCGGAGAACGGCCGAATCGCCTGCGAGTGCGTGTTGGGACACGACGCATCGCCGGAGGAAGGCGACCGCGCCGGCGACAAGGCCTTCGACCTGATTTTCATGGACATGCAGATGCCGGAAATGGACGGCTATACGGCCGCGCGACGACTGCGAGAGGCCGGAGTGACCACCCCCATCGTCGCCCTCACGGCGCACGCCATGCCGGAGGATCGCGAGCAATGCCGGGCCGCCGGTTGCGACGACTACCTCTCGAAACCTTGCGACGCGCGTACGCTGCTGGGTAAGGCGGCGGAGTGGATCGGCCGATCGGCACGCATCGCCGCGCCCGAGATGAGCGGCACGCAAACCGCCTGAATCGCGCGCCCCGCCGAGGACGCCGCCGGCGACGCACGATCGCCGAATCGGTTCGGGTGGAGTTGTTTTCCTGGCCCACGTCGGCGATAATGAGCCAAGTCTTCATCGAGTTCCTTGGAGTTCACTCTTATCCCGCCCGAGTTTCCTCATCGAGTCCGACTCTCCGCATTCGGTCGTCTGTCGGCGGATCGGTGCATTTGCTATCTTGGTTGCCAAGCTCGGCCGAGGCGGCGCTGCGCACCGCGCTTGGACGCGCAACCCGATCAAGCTCATGCCGAAGGGGCGGGAATTCTCTCTTTTACGAAGGTCATGTCATGAAACAAGTGTTGCAGGATTTGGAACGCGCGATCTTGGAGCTGGTGCAAGCCCCCGGCTATCAGGCGGTCAAGCCCAAGGCCATCGCCAAACTACTGAAGGTACCGTCGGAGGAGTCGCATCTGGTCCGCAAGGCGGTCAAGCGGATGGTCTCGGCCGGGCTTTTGGAGTTCGGAACGGGGCACCTGGTGTATTTGGCGGGAAAGCGAAAGGGCGAAGACAAGAAGCCCGCCGCCGAAATCATCGGCGTCTTTCGCCGCCGCGAAGCAGGCTACGGATTCGTGCGTCCGCGAGGAGCGCCGGAGGGGGCCGGAAAGGAAGACGACATCTACGTCCCCCCGGAATGGAGCGGGGATGCCTCCAGCGGCGACCTGGTCCGCGTGCGGTTGGCCCACCGCGGCGGCGCCAAGCGGCGCGGCCTGGGGCCTGCCGGTCAAATCGTCGAAGTCCTCGAGCGGCAGACCTCGCGATTCGTGGGGACGTACTTCGAAGAGGAAGGCATGGGCTACGTCCAGGTGGACGGCACGGTCTTCGCGCAGCCGATCTTTGTGGGCGACGCCGGGGCGAAAAGCGTCCGCGCCGACGACAAGGTCGTCATCGAGATGCTCCGCTTTCCCAACCACTATCGCCGCGGCGAAGGGGTGATCGTGGAGGTCTTGGGACCGCTGGGCAAGCCCGGCGTGGATACCCTGACCGTCCTGCGAGAGTTCAATCTGCCCGGCGATTTCCCGCCCGAGGTCTTGGCCGACGCCCGCGCTCGCGCCGCGGAGTTCCAGGAAATCGTCCCGCCCGACCGTTACGACGCCACGAACGAACTGACAATCACGATCGACCCCGAGGACGCCCGCGACTTCGACGACGCCATCTCGCTGGAACGGTTGCCGGAAGGCGGGTGGCGTTTGGGGGTGCACATCGCGGACGTGTCGCATTTCGTTGCACCGGGTTCGCCGCTGGATCGCGAGGCCCGCGACCGCGCCACCAGCATCTACCTGCCGGATCGCGTGATCCCCATGCTGCCGGAACTGATCTCCAACGGCCTGGCCAGCCTTCAGCCCGGCAAGGTGCGACTGACCGTCAGCGCGTACATCGAATTCACGGGCGAGGGCATCAAGACCGACGTCGCCCTGCGGCGATCGGCGATCCGCAGCGACAAGCGGTTGACCTACGAGCAGGTGGACGCCTTTCTGGCCGACCCCGACGGAGAAACGCCGCGATTGGGCCGAAAGGTCGCCGACCTATTGATGCGGATGCGCGAGTTGGCCGCCTTGCTGCGAGCCAGGCGGATGCGTCGCGGGGCCTTGGAACTGGTCATGCCGGAGGTCAAGGTGGACCTGGACCGCGGCGGGCACGTGATGGGCGCCCATGTGGTGCCCAATACCGAGAGCCATCAAATGATCGAGGAGTTCATGCTGGCGGCCAACGAGGCCGTGGCGGAAACGCTCTACGCCCGCGGTTGGCCCTTCCTCCGCCGCATCCATCGACCGCCGTCCTTGCGCAAACTGCGAATCCTGCAAGAGTTCCTGGATGGGTTGGGCTTTTCCGCCGACCAATTGGAGGACCGCTTCAGCTTGCAGCGCATTCTCAAGCACTTCACAGGCACGCCCCAGCAATACGCCGTGCATTACGCGGTGTTGCGGACGCTGCAACGCGCCGTTTACAGTCCGCGGGAAGAAGTACATTTCGCCCTCGCAAGCGATTGCTACTGCCACTTCACGTCGCCCATTCGCCGCTATCCGGACCTGACCGTCCACCGCCTGGTCCATGCCCTGCTGTTGGACGAGAATCCGCGGATCAATCCCGTAGAGTTGGTGGAATTGGGCGAGCATTGCTCGTCCCGCGAGGAACGGGCGGAAATGGCCGAGCGCGAGTTGGTGCGACTCAAGTTGCTGGCCTATCTCGGCGAACGCATCGGCCTGGAAATGGACGCCGTGGTGACGGGCGTGGAAAGCTACGGCATGTTCGTGCAAGGAATCGCCTTGCCCGCCGAAGGCCTGGTCCACATCGAATCGCTGACGGACGACTATTACCGTTTCGACCGCGCCACGCACAGCTTGACCGGGCATCGAGCGGGACGGCAATACCGATTGGGCGATTTGGTGAAAGTCGCCGTCGCCCGCGTTGATCTGGAGCGGCGGCAATTGGACCTGCGCTTGCTCGAACACCTAGGGAACCCGGGGCCGAACACCCTGGGCGACTCCCTCCGCACCTTCGACTGGAAGAAGCACAAGAGCGGCAAGACCCGCGAACCGCTGTCCACCACACCCCGGCCAACGCGGAAGAAAGCCGCCGGCGGATCCGCGAAGCGAGGGACGCAAGCCAAGAAGTCCGCCGGAAAGTCGGCCCAATCGAAGAGGAAGCGCCCCAGCGAGTGAACGCCGCCCCCAATCGGATGAGACGGCAAAGGCGACCGGACCGCGCCCGCCTGCCGGATATTGGCATCACCGGACCGCAAACTATCCGCTATAATTGCGTGGGAGCGGCGGGGGCCCGTGTCGTGACGCCTTCCCGTCAACGGACAAGCCGAACCAAAAACTAGGTTAAAGGCGCAAGTGCAATCGAATCGGGAAGCGACGAACGTGAGGTGATCGCGACAAAAGCTGCCGTTTTGGCAGGCCTTGAGGCACGCCGATCGACCGCAGCTCTGATCGCCGTTCCAAGGCGGAGGCAACGACGCGCCGAAACGCCACAAATGTGCCGCTTCCGTGGTGCGAACGGCCGCTTTCGCGGCGACTTGCTTATTTCCCTGCATGGCATACTATTTGCTTGGAGGGTAGAAGAATCCACGACAAAACACGAGCGGCGGGCCGTGGTCGCCCGATCCATCGCGTTGGGGTGCCGCTCACCCGGGACGCCCTCGACCAGATCCTGGCCCTGAAGCCCAAGGGAGATTGCGGCGGGTCGCACCGTTCGGGGGCGGGAATTTCCGGGACATCGAGAAGCAAATCACGCCGATCTCGAACGGTCGTTTGGATGCCGGACGGGACGCGGCGATTGGGAAGGAGAGGTTGACAATCATGCCGTTTGAACGATTCACCGATCGTGCCCGAAAAGTGATTCAGCTCGCCAATCAAGAGGCGCAGCGATTCAATCATGAGTACGTCGGCACGGAACACATACTGCTCGGCCTGATCAAGGAGGGGAGCGGCGTCGCCGCCAACGTCCTGCGCAACCTGGACGTGGACCTCCGCAAGATCCGCCTGGAAGTGGAAAAGCTGGTACAAAGCGGGCCGGACATGGTCACCATGGGCCGGTTGCCGCTCACGCCGCGCGCGCGAAAAGTGCTGGAATACGCCACCGAAGAAGCGCGCAACCTGAACCACAACTACGTCGGCACGGAGCACATCCTGCTGGGTCTGCTTCGCGAACAGGAGGGCGTCGCCGCTCAGGTTCTGATGAACTTGGGACTCAAGCTCGAGGATGTTCGCGAGGAGGTGCTGAATCTGCTGGGTCACGGCAGCGAGGCGGCGGAAACGCCCGAGCGAACGCCCGGCGCCGGTGTGGCCGGAGAGGAATCTCAGGACCCGACGGCCAAGCCGAGTCGCTCTCGAACCCCCGCCCTGGATAGCTTCGGTCGCGACCTGACCGAACTCGCGCGGCAGGGCAAGCTCGATCCCGTCATCGGCCGGGAAAAGGAAATCGAGCGGACCATGCAGATCCTTTGCCGCAGGACCAAGAACAATCCGGTCCTGTTGGGCGAGGCGGGCGTCGGCAAGACGGCCATCGTGGAGGGCTTCGCCCAGCGGATCGTCCGCGGCGACGTGCCCGAGATCTTGCTCGAGCGCCGCGTCGTCGTGCTCGATTTGGCGATGATGGTGGCCGGCACCAAGTACCGCGGCCAATTCGAGGAACGCATCAAGGCGGTCATGAACGAGGTCCGCCGAGCGCAGAACGTCATCCTCTTCATCGACGAATTGCACACCCTGGTCGGCGCGGGCGGCGCGGAGGGGGCCATCGACGCCTCGAACGTCCTCAAACCGGCCTTGGCTCGCGGCGAGATTCAGTGCATCGGCGCCACCACTCTGGACGAGTATCGCAAGTACATCGAGAAGGACAGCGCCCTCGACCGGCGATTCCAAATGGTCATGGTCGAACCGAACACCAAGGAAGAGACCGTGGCGATCCTCCGCGGACTCCGCGACCGCTACGAAAAGCACCACCACGTGCAGATCACGGACGACGCGATCGAGGCGGCGGTGGAGCTTTCCAGTCGCTATATCACGGGCCGCTGCCTGCCGGATAAGGCGATCGACGTGGTGGACGAGGCGGGGGCCAGGGTCCATTTGAAGTCGATGACCCGACCGCCGGACCTCAAGGAAATCGACGAGGAAGTGGAACGCCTGAACAAGGAAAAGGAGGAAGCGGTCGCCAACCAAGACTTCGAGAAGGCCGCCCGACTCCGCGATCAGGCCGACAAGCTGAAGAAGAAAAAGTCCGCCATGATGCGCGAATGGCGGGAGAAATCCAGTTCCACGGACGGCGTGGTGGACGCCGAAGTGGTGGCCGAGGTCGTCTCCAAGATGACCGGCATCCCCTTGACCCGCATGACCACCGAGGACTCGCTCCGCCTGCTGAAGATGGAGGAGGAACTGCATCGCCGCGTGGTCAGCCAGGACGAGGCCATCAAATCCATCTCCAAGGCCGTGCGCCGCAGTCGCAGCGGACTGAAGGACCCCAAGCGTCCGGTGGGGTGCTTCATCTTCGCCGGGCCGACGGGCGTCGGCAAAACCCTGCTGGCCAAGGCCTTGGCCGAGTTCATGTTCGGCGATGAGGACGCCCTCATCCAGATCGACATGAGCGAGTACATGGAGAAGCACAACGTTAGCCGGTTGGTGGGTGCGCCTCCCGGTTACGTGGGCTACGAGGAAGGCGGCCAACTGACCGAAAAGATCCGCCGCCGGCCTTACTCGGTGGTCCTCTTGGACGAGATCGAAAAGGCCCATCCCGACGTCTTCAACATGTTGCTTCAGGTCATGGAGGAAGGCCGGCTGACCGACAGCTTCGGCCGCAACGTGGACTTCCGCAACACGATCTTGATCATGACCACCAACGCGGGCGCCGAGGCGATCAAGAACGAATCCGCCTTCGGGTTCCAAAAGCCCGACGACGACGCCAGTTACGAGAGCATGAAGCAGCGGGTCATCGAGCAGATCGAGAAGGTCTTCCGCCCGGAATTCCTCAACCGCGTGGACGACATCATCGTCTTCCGCCACCTGACCCAGAAGGATTTGGGCGACGTGGTCGAGATGGAACTGGCCAAAGTCCGCAATCGCTTGACCGAGCGCAATCTGGCCTTGGTGCTCACGGACGAGGCGAAAAAGTTGATCATCAAACGCGGCAGCAACCTCGACTTCGGAGCGCGACCGCTTCGCCGCGCCATCGAGAACTACATCGAGGACCCGCTGTCCGAGGAATTGCTCCGCGGCGAATTCGAAGGGAAGGACACCATCATCGTCCGGGTCAAGGAAGTCGGCGGCAAACGCCAATTGGCCTTCGAGGGCGTCACGGGGAAACCCGAGGAACTGCCGCCCGAGGTCTTGCAAGACCACCTGCCGGAAGCGGCGGGAGTCTCCGGAGGCGACGGCGGATCCTCCGCCTCCGCGTCCGCGAACTGAGCCTTCGCGCGGCGGCGTTCACGCACCTCGTTTTCCGATATCGCATCCTGAAACTCGCCGTCGGCACTTTTGCCCGCGGCGAGTTTTTGTTGGAATGATGCAGTGATGCGCCGTCCCCCGCGGCGCCGATTCGACGCAGAGGACGGCCCTCGGGGGGACGTTGGAAAACCGGGAGCGCTCCACCATGCAACCGAACCCGCTGAAATACGGCGAAACGCCGCAAGCGGCACGGCGTGCCGCCCTCCGCCCCACGTTCCCCTCCGCGACGGCGCGACCGCTTTTCGCCGCGGCGGTCGTCGCCACGCTCGTCGGTGTCGGGTGCCCCCGGTCCCAGGCTCCCGAACAAGAGCCGGTCCCCTTGGTGGAGCGGATCGGCGAATTGACGGAACTGCGCGGGACGCCCCTGGTGACGCTGCGCGAAGAGATTGCGCGGATCGAGGAGGAAAAGGGCTTGCCGCGGCAACTGACGGAAGCCCTGCCCCCGCCCGACGATAACCTGGCAGCGGTGTTCGTGGACCTCTTCCCCGCGGATCGCCTGCCGGGCATCCTTGCCGAGGCAGAGCAGTATCTCTCCGCCGGCGGCGGTCCGGACGCCCATCCCGACGCCCTTCGCGGGGCGAAAGCCTTCCGCGAGCGATTCGAACCGCAGCGGATCTCGGTCCGCCGCGCGTTGCGGCGACCGACGTGCGTGTTTCCCGTCCGCTTTACGGCGGGTTACGCGGCCGATCTGGGATTCCTGGACCAGGTTGCGGCGGCTATGAGACTGGAGGCCTTGTTCGCCTTGGAGGCCGCCGGCGAAGGCAGGACGAATGAAGCCGCCGATTCCGTGATCTCGCAGTTGCAACTGGCGGCGGCCTTGGCCGCCTGCAAGCATCCGCAGGTCCGTTTCACGGCGGCACGGCATCGCGCCGCCGCGCTCAACATGCTGCAAGAGGTCGTGTTGAGCAAGCCCCTCCACCGCGATGACATGCTCCGCGTCTTGAACGAACTGCGGCGACAAATCGCCGTGTGGCCCGCCGACGCCGATGCCTGGATCGGATTTCGCGCGCTGGGACTGCACGCCTTGGAAACGGCCAAGCGCGGGCGACTCTACGACATCCTCACGAACGAGGAAGTCGCCGAATTCCAAGAGCATTACGACATGAAGTCGCTGGTGGAACAAACGCGCAAAAACGCCGACGCCGACGCCCTGTACTTTGTTCGGGCGATGGCTCGCGTCATCGAGATCAGCGCCATGCCCTATACCCAACGACGTGCCGAACTCGATCGTTTGGCGACGGAATGGACGACCGCCTTGGCCGGCGAAACACCGCCCATCGTATCGTGCCGCGTGCTTTTGCCGGAGGTCCCGCCGGGGCACGAAATCCAGGCTCGCGACCGCGCCAATTTGGAGGCATGGCTCCTCGCCGTGCGGACGGCCCTGCAAGAACCGCCCGCGCAGACCCCGATCAATCCCTGGACGGGCGAACCCTATCAAGTCGAAGTGCACGACGGTTGGGTATATGTGCAGGGGATCGGGACGGGCGAGGTCGGGCGTCACGCGGCCATCGAGATTCCGCTGCTCCCCGCTCCCGGCAGGGGTCCGCCGTCGCCGTAACCGTCATCTCTCCCCTGCTTCCAAAACAGCGTCCTCGCGCCCGCCCCTAGTCCCACCGCAGGAATCGGCACACATTGGACTGCATGCGTTGAAGCGGGCTTGCCGAAAATTGCGGTCGCACCGATTGTTCAGACCTGCGGCGGGTCGCAATCCGCTGGGACGGCCTACCGGAATGGCGCCGCCGCCGTTTTATGGCGTATGGTTGCATAGACGCCGGTTGGCGCAATCTCCCTCGCCGGTCCCGCGACGGCGCCGCCGCGGGCAGCCTTGTGCTCGGGAAATCCCTCGCCGCCGACTCTTCGGAGAGATCACGCCATGCATCCCGCCCCGGAATACACCGCTTGCGACGACGGCGGTTCGTTTGCCGCCCCCGCCGGAACCTCGGAACCGCTGAACGCGGCGGCACCGCAAGAGACGCCCGTCTTCGTGGAACGCCGCAAAAACGCCCATCCCGGGCAGGCGATGGAACGCCGCCAATTCACCAACAGCTACGAAGAGCTTTCCCCGGAGGCCCGCGAGTTGGGACGCGCCGTCGACGAATACAAGTTCCGGCATCATCGCCGCTTCATCAACTACGAAGAATTGCTGGCGGTGATCCGCTCGCTGGGCTATCACAAGTAGCCGCCAGCGCCGTTCCAAGCAGCCTAACGCCCCCGGGCATCCGTCGCCCTTGTGCCCGACTCATCACCGCGAGGCGATTCCACTCGCTTCGGCGTCGTGCACCGACTCGGCCGACTGCCGAGCTTCTTCCGGCGCCAAAAGTGCTTGGCGGAGATCGCTTTCCAGGACGACCCCCAGCGTCGAGCCTGCGCGGTCCTGAACCAAAGCGATCGGCTCGCCGGATTCATAGAGCTGCGTCAGCACCTCGATCACCGTTTCATCGGCGGGGACGCGGATTAGCGAGCGACGCTCCACCTGGTCGGTCTCTCCCTGCCGCAGCAAGACGGATACGGCGGACAGATAACCCGCGGGCCGGCGTCTCCGCTTCGGGTGCCGGAGCAGCACGAAGGGCGGATCCGGTCGCATCGCCGCTTCGATCTCCCCGTCGGGCGCGTTCCAGGGCACGATCGGGAACTCCGCGAGGGGCCGCATTCGCGCGGTAATCGGCTGGGACGCTGCGGCGAAGAGTCGGGCGGCCAAGACCCGCTGAACGTCGAACAAAAGCCCCGCCTCGCGCGCCTCGTCCAAGATGCGGCGCAACTCCCGGTCGGCGATGAAGGATCGCACGTCCTCCGGTGCCGCCGAAAAAAGGACCTTCGAGAGACGGTTCCAAAGATACAACAGCAGCGAGACCGGCATGAAGAGGACGGCGAAAAAGATCAGCAGCGGGCCGAACCGTTGCAGCGTGGCGAACGGGGCCTCCAACCCCAACCGTTTCGGCAACAGTTCGCCGCACAGAAAGAGAAGCGGCGCCGCCAATAGGGCCGCCGCCGTCTCCGCGGCCGCGCCCCGCAAATTCGCGGCGTTGTGAATGATCAGGATGACGCCCATCGAAAAGACGTAATTGGCCACGTTGTTGCCGACTAGTACGGTGCCGATGAAGAGCCAGGGCCGGGCGGCGATCCAGGCCACGGCGGTCATGACGCGATCGCCGGTCTTCGCCGCCAATTCCAGGCGCAGCCGCGCCACGCGGTAGAGCGCGGTCTCCGATCCGCTGAACAGGCCGCTCAAAAGCAGACCGACCGCGGTCAGGATCAAGGCCAAGGCGATCACGGACCGGCCTCCTCGTCCTCCTGCAAACGCCGTCGCAGTTCCACGACGACCGGCTTATCGCGGCGGACCTGGACGACGCGGAGTCGGAACGGTCCCCAATCGCATTCGTCGCCCACGCGCGGAACCCGCTCCAATTGCTCTTGCAGCACGCCGGCGATCGTGAAATGGCGAGTGGGGGGCAAGGTCAGGCCGAAGAACCTCCCAATGCGGCGGACGCCGGTGATACCCGTCACCTGCCACACCCCCGCTCCCACCCGACGGATCGACATCCGCCGCCACAGCATCTCGCTGCGCCCGGTCTGGGGGGCAAAGATTCGCCGCAACAAGTCATCGACGGTCACCAGGCCGACCGTCTCGCCGAATTCGTTGACGACCGCCGCCGCGGGCTTTCGTTCGCGCCAAAGCATCTCCAAGACCGCGCCCGCCGAGGTCTTCCAGGGAACGTAGATCACCGGTTCGGCGAGGCGGTCCAAACCCATCGCCGCGGAGGGCTGCGAATCCGCGATCCGACGGGCTTCATCGCCCTCCCCCGCGCGGATCGCTTGCGAGTGCCGCAACAACGTCTCGGGCGACAGGGCCGCCACGATTTCGTCTTCGTCGTCGCAGATCACGAAGTAGCCGCTCGGCGGTATCCCCGCTCGCATGTGCTCCCGCGTCAAAGGCGAACGGTGGTGCCGAATCTCGGTCCGGGGTCGCATCACCTCCTCGGCCGACAGGTCCGACAGTTGCAACAAATTCTGAATGGTTTCGTACTCTCGCTGGAGCGCCACCGCCGGCCCATACGTCTGCGTGACCGCCAATTCCAGGTCCCGGAATCGCAGATAAGGCTCCGGGCGAAAACCGGGGCGCAGCACGCGGAGCAAAGCCGCCGCAATTCTCTGCAGAAAACCGAGGATCGGCGATGCGATGCGTACGGCGGGCGAAAGCAGGAATGGGGCGATGCCCGCGAATCGTCGGGCGACCAACAGGGCCAGGCTCTTCGGCAGCATTTCGCTGAAGAGGATCAGGACGAAGACCGACGCCCCGGCGAACGCGCTCGCCCAGTCGGCCCGTCCGGACGCCTGCCAGCGGAGCGTGACGATCGAAGCCAGCGTGAAATAGGCGAAATTGACGATCAGGTTCCAAAACAGGATCGCGGTCAAGAGTCGCTGGGAATCGCGGAGGAGGGCGACGGCCAACCGCTCGCCCAGGGTGCCTTGGGCCATGGCTTCGCGGTCCGCCGCCCGCAGCGAAAAGAACGCCGCCTCGCTCGCCGAAAAGAAGCCCGACGCAACCGCCAGGGCGGCCATCGTCAGCATCAGCGGCGCCACCATCCACCATTCGGTCACCGGACCGCGGTCTCCCATCGCAATGGACGCGACTCGACGCGAAATCCTCCTCCGCCCCGCCGCAAGTGCCGGAAGGACGTCGGCAAGCGGCGGTGGGCCGCGTTCATGGCGTCACGTCTCGTCCAGGCTGGTCCTTCCCGTTGCCAAATCGAATTCATCCACGGCCGGAATGAGCATGGCCGCCGTGGCGAATCCGTAGGCCCCCGTCAACGCCAAGAAGGCCAGGTGCGTCTGTCCCAGAAATAGGCTGGTCAAGGCGTAGAAGGTGGCCAGCGGGCAAGCAAACGATGCCAAGGCAATGGCGTTGGACGGATTGCGCGATCCCAGCGCCAAGTACAGGCCCGCCCCGCCGCCGATCATGAATGCCAAAAAGGGATGAAGCTGGGCCTGAAACGATCCGCTGAACGCCAGCATCACCCGCATGCACACCGCCACGCCGACAAACAGGAAAAACACGGTGCCCAGGCTGGCGGCGATGGCGTTGCGCGAACTGGGGTAGGTCAGCCCGGCGTGCAGTCCCAGCATGGCGACGAACCCGTACAGCAGGCCCAAACCCACGATCAGGTAAAAGAAGTTCTCAGCGGAGACCCGTCCCTGCCAATAAAGATACCCGCACAGCAGCAGCGGCAGGATCACGACCTCCTTCACGTTGTAGAACGTGCCCAGCAGTTTGCCGAAGACGAACTCCTTGGGCGTGACCTGAGAAACCAGGATCAAATCCAGCGTGCCCGCGTCGCGCTCGGTCGTCAGCGCCGTGACGGCCTGAGTGTTCACCAAAATCAGGCTCAGCAGAAAGAGCGGCACCAACACCGCGGCGGGCAGAATCGAGAAACCCGCCTCGGGTCGCTGAAGAAACGCCAGCGCCGCCGCGGCAGCGGCGAAGAGCGTCAGGTACGCCCCTTTGACCAAAAGCACCTTGCGCCCGTAGGCCCATGTGCACACTTCGCGCCACAACACCGGGTTGTCCCAGACGTGGCGGACCTTCGCCTTCTCTCGGACGACCGTGGTCGCCGCGTCGCCCGGTACAGGCACGTCGCGAGGCGTCTCGCCCGCCTCTCCGTCTTCCTCCTCGGCCGTCGCCCGTCCGCGTGTCTCCCATTTGGTCGCCCAATCCTGCGCGGCCTCCTCGACCGCAACGCTCGATTCGGCGCTGCCTTGCGCCGCACCCGCAAGCCCCTCGACCAGGGTCTTAAGCTCGGCGGGGCGGAGTCGCCGGCGCAAGGCGTCGGGCACCAAGTTCCAGGTCCGCACCCGAAGCACCGCGATTCCCGCCGTGATCGCGAATACGGCGACTGAAAAAAACGCAAAGGCGAGTAGCGGCGAAAGGCCGAAAACCGATAGCGAGGCGTCGGGCACGGGTCGGCAGGACTCCAAGACCGCTCGCCAGGGACTGAAGACCGCCGCCCAAACGCGACACGATGCGCCGCCCCAGGAATCCCCCAGCAATCCGGCGGCAACGACCTCGCCCAGCGCCAACCATAACACCAGCGCCATGATGGTGACGGCCAAGGCCTGGAACGTCTTTTCACGCCAAAATGCCGCCGTCGTGCCCACGGCGCCGCCCAGCAACACCGCCGCCGCGGTGACGCCGAAACTGAGAAGTATCTGGCGTTCGGAGATGCCGCCCAGCAGGGCGCTGAGCATAAAGACCGGCACGCCCGCCGCCAGCATCGAGAAAAAGGTCACCAGGCTGCCCAGCAGTTTACCCAGCACCAACTCGCGATTCGTCAACTCCGTCATCAGCAGCAGGTCGAGCGTCCGCCGGTCCTTTTCCTGGCACACGCTCCCGGCGGCGATCACCCCGGCGGCGAAAAAACTCACCAGGGCTTGCAGCGGCGCGGCGATTTGGAACCACGCCATGCCGAATCGGGCCGAGTCGCCCACGTCCCGAATGTACTGCGTGCCCGTCACCACCAGCCAAGCCGTGCACATCAACAAAAGCAGGATAAGCACGTACATGGCCCGGGCGACGTAAAACTGCCGCCGTCGCGGGCGAATCGTCAGCTCGCGAGTGAGAATAGGTCCCGCTACCAATGGCAACCCTCAAAACCTAAAGGAAAACGACGGCGTCGCAAAAATCCGAAAATTCCGCCCCTTGGGGAACAAAACCCCCGCCGCCGAGCGCTAGTGCGTACGCACGCCTTACCGAAGCGGTTCAAAGCTTGGAAACGCCGCGCGGCAGGGTTCCCCCCTCGATTAGCACCGGACCCACGCTTGCGCCCAAGAAAAAACGCTAAAAAGGCACACGCTGCCAGTATAATGCGGCAGGAGCGGTACTCCAAGATGACGGCGGAACCGCCGGCGCGCGGAGCAACGAGGGATTCGCAATCCAAAATCAAGAAATCTTGCCAAGGCATTGCGCCGGACTGCCGTTCGCTTGTTCCGAACGGACGCGTAACCGTACCCGCCGCCCCTTTGCCCGGTGCGTTCACAACCGTAATCGCGCTCCACGGTTACGCCTCCGGATCGGGCCGTGCCTACTCACCCAAGCGAAACCGGCAGCGCCCATCCCCGCCGTGCCCAAGAGGTTTCGGCACTTCGACGAGGGCCCCGTCGGGCCTGCCGGCGGCGATCATCGACGGAACGATCCCCGCCATCCCCGCAGAAGAATGCCGCCCGAGATTCCGCTGGAGGTTGCCGCGAGATTTCTCCGCCCCGAACCCGGGCAAGGCGTTTTGTTAGAAAACGGTTAATTCCAGCTTGAACCGTAGAAATTACCCGGTCCTGCCCTTAGAATCGTCACCGAGGTGATGGTCTCGCTTGCCTTCCGTCGGCCCGCAACGAATTGAGACATCGCGGTGAAGGCGAAGGCGGCGGTAAAGATTGTTGTTCCAACTTTCCGGACGAAAAGGAGAACGCAGTGAGTCGCATTTCTCGGCGGAACGTTTTGGCGGGAGCCTTGGCCGCGCTGGGGGGAAGTCTTTGGGGTGGGACCGGCGCGGCCCGCGCCGCATCGACGGCGATCGGCCCCGGCGGTTTTCGCTTCGTGCATCTTACCGACATCCACGTGCAACCGGAGTTGCGGGCGGCGGAGGGCCTGGCAGCCTGTCTTCAGGCGGTGAACAAACTCGATCCCAAGCCCGACTTCATCTTGACCGGCGGCGATCTCATCATGGATGCCTTGGAGACTTCGTCCGAGCGGGCCTCCATGTTGTTCGATCTGTTCAAGAAGGTCGTGGCCGACAACACCGACATTCCGGTGCGGCATTGCATGGGCAACCACGACGTGTTCGGGTGGGGTCGCAAGCACGGCGTGACGGAGGAAACGGCGGGCTTCGGCAAGCAAATGTACTGCGAAAAGCTCCAGATCGAGCGACCCTATTATGCGTTCGATCACCGCGGTTGGCGGTTCTACGTGCTGGATAGCGTGCAACCGTCCGAGTCGGGCCTGTATCAGGGCGGCCTGGACGAGGAACAGCTTGCCTGGCTGCATCAGGACCTGAGCGATAAGCCCGCCGACACGCCCGCCGTCGTCGTCAGCCATATCCCCTTCCTCACGGTCACCGTCTTGCCCGACGCGGTGAAGGACGGCGCTTTCAGGATCGGGCCCGCCACGATCTGCGCGGGCAGCCAGTCGCTGGCCGGCGTGTTCGCCGCGCACGGAGTGCGTTTGGCCGTTTCCGGGCACATCCACATGCTGGACGAGGTCCTCTATCGCGGGGTGAAGTACGTCTGCAACGCGGCCGTGTCGGGACGCTGGTGGAAGGGCGCCAACAAGGGCTTTCCGGAGGGCTTCGGCGTCTTCGACCTGACGCCGGACGGCGCCGCGCAATTCACCTATCAAACCTACGGTTGGCAGGCCGAACAACAAAGCTGATTCGGCGAAGCCCGGCCGGTCCGCGAATCCGCCCGCCGGTTGTCCGCGGCGATTCCGGGGCGGATTCCCGCTTTCGTTACCCATGCAAGCGGCCCCGCCGCTTCCTGTGCGACGGGGCCTCATTGCTTTTTCGGGTCGGCCGCTCCGGACCGAATACCCCTTCCTCTACCGCCGATCCCACCCGGCTTCCGTGTCGGAGCGGGATCGCCGGAGACGTTCCTCACTTTCGCCTTAGAATAGCAGCGTGGCGTCGATCGCCGCCGTGAACTGATCGTCGCGATTGCCGCCGTCGAAGGGCAGGCCGGTCGGCCCGGCGGGACCGTCGTACCAATCCCAGCGGATTTCAGGCCGCACCAGCCAGTTAGGCGTGGGCCGCCAATTCAGGCCCAGCGTCACGTTGTAGAAGTCGCCCGCGAATCCTCGCCCGCTGAATGCCCGTACGCCGGGTATGTTTCCCGGACCCGCCACCCGAGCGCCGTCGTCGTCGCGAAGCCATTCCACGCGCATCGCCGCCGACCAGCAAGGGTTGATCGTGTAAATGAAGTACTGGTTGATACCGTACCACTCGGCGTCCTGTCGGGCGGGCGGATTTTGAAGGTCCGGCAAGGCGTCGTTCTCGTAACCGATGTTTTGCACCAAGACGTATTTCCAACGCTTGCTCGCCTGCCACTGGGCCACAAAACTGCCCGCGAATCGATCTTGATTTCCCGCGTCGTCCTGGGGCCCCACGGAAATCGCGTACGCCAACTGCAATCGACCGTCGGTCGATTTCCATTTCACGCCGCCCATGAAGTCGAGATTCCCGTTGTTGTCCTCGAACATCATCCACCCGCGATGAAAACCGGCTTGGATCGAGAATTGATCGGTCCAACGGTAGTCGGCCAACATGCCGGTCACGAGTTGCGGCACGGTATAGCCGTAAGAGTACGAGTGGCTGTAGAAGGGGTTCATGGGGGCCGGAACCGCTTCGTAATCCAGGATTCCCGCAAAGTGCCCCAACTTCACCGACAGGCGGTTCCAGGCGAATTCCAAATAGGCCTGCGGGATGACCAAACCGTAGGTCTGGCGGTTGAAACCGTTGATGCGATCCTCCAAACCGTGATTGATGCCGAATCGCCAGTCCGTCCCGTAGGTCATATCGAGGTGACCGCCCCAAGCGAAACCGCAACCGCCGTTATCGGCGGGACGGTCGAGGAACAGC
Organism: Thermopirellula anaerolimosa; assembly: GCF_054657335.1. NCBI lineage: Bacteria > Pseudomonadati > Planctomycetota > Planctomycetia > Pirellulales > Thermoguttaceae > Thermopirellula > Thermopirellula anaerolimosa. The sequence continues at coordinate 2,641,097 of NZ_BAAHYX010000006.1, read as the reverse complement.
CACAACTGATTCATCTGGTACTCGCCGTCCAGATCGTTGGTGGCCACCGGACCGTTGAAATGATCGGCGGGATCCACGGCGTTGAAGGTGAAGCCCTGCTCCAGCCAGCCTCCCAGACGGATGTCGGCGGCCTGCAAGAACCCCGGTTGCGGCAAGTGCCACGGGGTGCACCGCGGCGGGCAAATCCGCGGCAGACTCGCCGAGGAAGAGGATTCGGACATGGTGATCATCGCCGCGGGGCTATAGGCGGGACCGCTCACGATCGGCCCATTTTCCGGCACGACGAGGAGGTTGTCACCGCTCCCTAAAGCCTGCCCCCAAACGCGAGAACCTGCGAAAAGCAGGAGACACAGGGCCAATGCAAGCCCTAAACGCGCCGGGCGAACTCCGTCCATGGATGGTCACCTTCCGTGATTGACGCCGATCCGTTCCTATTGAACGGTCGTACTGTGACGTCTTGTCCGCGGACTTTCACCGCGTTCCGCAAACGACGACAAGCCTTTAGGGGCCGAATCGCAGAAGCGGGCGAACACCACCGCCGCACTCCCCTTTTCGATTCCATCGAAAAACTCGGCAATCGCGGATAACGAAAAGATGCGCGGCGACGTCGTCTTTTTCGGCACGGAAGCCGCCGGCGCGAGAAGGTTTTCCGCTTCGGCAAGCCGGGCAAATTCCCTTTCGGGCACTCGCCGAGCGTAAGGCGGTATCTGCGACGGGGGACGCCGGCGACTCAGTTTCGTCCGCGGGCGGACCCGTTCGACCCGTTGCCGGGAAAGCGCTTGCCGTTGGCGAAGCGATTGCCGTTGGTACGTCCCGCCGCCGATCCGCGGGAATGGCCGTTCCTGCCGTTTCGCAGTCGCATGGCGAGTCTTCGCACCCGGCCGGCCCCCAGGATGTTTTCCAAGTGGTTCGTCAGTTCCGCGTCGAGGGACACGCCCAATCCCCGGCAGTCCAACATGACCTGCCGCCCGTCGCGAAGCACTAACATCAGTTGGAGCTCACCGCCGCCCGGGTACTGTTTGACCAAGCGGTACATGTGGTCGAAGACGTCGAAGGGATCGCGTCCCTCGATCACCTGGACCAGAAGCCCGCGGGTAAAGCGGCGCTCCAAATCCTCCACGGGGACCAACTCTTGCACGATCAGGTTGAACTCGTCGCCGCCGCCGCGTTTGTCGATCGTGCCGATCGCCACCACGACGCGATCGCCGGTCAGGTACTCGCCGTAGCGAGCGTAGGCTTCGGGCCACATGATGCAGCGGACGATGCCGGAGGTGTCCTCCAGGTCGAACATGGCGAATTTGTTGGGGGCGTCGGGTCGCGGATTGCGAGTGAGCTTGACGTTGAGGGCCGACACCACGCCGCCCACCGCGGTTTCCGTGCCTTCGCCCAACTGGGACAGGTCGGCGGTCACGTGCGTGCAGAATTGCCGCAGCTTTTGCTCGTATTCGCGGAGGGGATGGCTGGAGAAATAGAGTCCCAGCACTTCCTTTTCGCAGGCCGCCTTTTCCCGATCCGACCAGTCGGGGACGTCGGGTAGGGTGATCTCGACGGGTTCCTCCTCGCTTCCTTCGTCGTCGCTCTCGAATAGGCTCCGCTGCCCGCGCCGGCGGTCTTCGGCGGCGGCGGACCCGTGCTGAATGGCGCGGTCCAGGACGGCGGTCAATTGCGCCCGATTGCCGCCCAGTCGATCGAAGGCGCCGGCCTTGATCAGCGATTCGATCGCGGACCGATTGACGGCCGACTGCTCCAACCGCTCGCAGAAGTCGAACAGACTGCGGTAGGGACCGTTGCGCAATCGCTCGGCGACGACGGCCTCCGCCGCCGCTCCCCCGCAGCCTTTGATCGCCGACAACCCGAACACGATCCGCCCCTCGTTCACCGAGAACTCGGCCTCGGACAGATTCACGTCGGGCGGCAACACCTCCAACCCCATGCGGTGGCAATCCTCCAGGTGCTCGACCAGCGAGTCCTTGCGGGTGAAATTGCGGTTCGTAATATCGCTGGAGAGCAGGGCCGCCATGAACTCCAGGGGATAATGCGCCTTGAGATAGGCGGTGATGTAGGCGATTCGGGCGTAGGCCGTGGAGTGGCTCTTATTAAAACCGTAACCGGCGAATTTCTCGATCAGATTGAACAGGTTCTCCGCCGCCGATTTCGTCAGCCCTTGCTCGCACGCGCCCTTGACGAATTCTTCGCGATACTTGGCGATCTTGTCGTGTTTCTTCTTACTGATGGCCTTGATGCAGGTGTAGGCTTCGGCCAACTCGATTCCGCCCAGCCGATTGAGAATCCGCATGACCTGCTCTTGATAGACCATCACCCCGTGGGTTTCCTCGAGAATCTCCTTCATCACGGGGTGCGGATATTCGGCCCGTTTGCGACCGTGCTTGACCTGGATGTAGTCGTCCACCATGCCGCCTTCCAGCGGACCGGGGCGATAGAGGGCGTTGACGGCGATGATGTCGCGGATATTGTCGGGCTTCATTCGCTGCAAAAGCTCGCGAATGCCGCCGCTTTCCAATTGGAACACGCCCTTGGTTTCGCCGCGGCGGAGCAATTCGAAGGTGGCCGCGTCGTCCAACGGAAACTCGTAGGGATTGACGCGATTGCCGGTGGTCTGCTCGATCAGTGCGATGACCTTGGAGAGGATGGTGAGGTTGCGCAGGCCGAGGAAGTCCATCTTCAAGAGACCGGCCTTTTCGACGCAGCCCATCTCCCACTGCGTGATGACTTCCTCCTTGCCTTGAATCCGCTGGACGGGCAGGTAGTCGGTGAGGGGGCGGTCGGCGATGACCACGGCGGCGGCGTGGGTTCCCACGTTGCGCGCCAACCCTTCGATCTGCCGCGCGTAATTGATCACCTCGCGGACTTGCGCATCGTTCTCGTAGCGGCGCCGGAGGTCCTCGCTCAACTGGAGGGCCTTTTCGATGGTCATGTGCGGCGTGTTGGGGACCAGCGCCGTCACCCCGTTGACGAACGCGATCGGCAACCCCAGCACCCGGCCCACATCGCGAATCGCCGCCCGCGCCGCCAGCGTGTTGAACGTACAGATCTGAGCCACATTTTCGTGGCCGTACTTCTCCTTGACGTATTGGATGACCTCTTCCCGCCGCTCCTGGCAAAAGTCGATGTCGATATCGGGCGCCTCGCGGCGGTTGAGGTCCAGGAACCGCTCGAACAGCAGATCGTACTCCAGCGGGCAGACGTGGCTGAGGTACAAGGCGAACCCCACCAGCGATCCCACGCCCGAGCCCCTGGCCGTGGCCTGAATCCCGCGCGAACGCGCGAACTGCACGAAATCCCAAACGATCAAGAAGTAATTGGGAAATCCCAGGGTGTTGATGACGTGCAGCTCCCGTTCCAGTCGCTCCTTGACCTCCGGGGCCAATTCTCCGTTCTTCAGTCGCCGCGGATCGCCGCGGTAGCGCTCCTTCAAACCTTCGACGCACAACCGGCGGAGGAACTCCTCGGGCGAAGAACCGTCCGGCGGAACGAACCGGGGAAAGTGCCGCTTACCCAATTCCAGGTCGAGGTCCACCCAATCCGCGATCATTTGGGTCCGCGCAACGGCGTCCTCCAAACCGGAGAAGGCGGCGCGCATTTCCTCGGGCGAGCGCATGTAGTATTCGCGACCGTCCATCTTCATGCGGTTGGAGTCGCTGCGGTACTTGCCGGTGTTCACGCACATCAACACGTCTTGCGCGTCGCAGTCCTCCTGAAGCACGTAATGGACGTCATTGGTGGCGACCGTGGGGACGTTCAGGCGCTTGGCGACCTCGATCTGCCCGGGGAGCAATTGCCGGTGGATCTCGATGTGGTTGTTTTGAACCTCGATGAAGAAACGGTCGCCGAAGAGGTCGCGGTACCACGCGGCGGCGTCGCACGCGGCGCGGATGTCGGGATCGTCCTTGGCGGCCAATACCCGATTCACTTCGCTGGAGGCGCAACCGCTGAGGCAAACCAGTCCCTCGCCGTGCTCGGCCAGCAATTCCTTGTCGATCCGAGGCCGATAATAGAAGCCTTCCAAATAGGCCGCCGAGGCCAGTTTCAGCAGGTTGCGGTAGCCCGCCGCGTTGATCGCCAGCAAGGTCAGATGGGTGCTGGCCTCCCGCATGCTCCCCTCGCGGGTGAAGCGACTGCCGGGCGCCACGTAGGCCTCGTAGCCGATGATCGGCTTGATGCCCTTTTCCACGGCCTTTTGGTAGAACTCCAGCGCCCCGTAGAGGTTGCCGTGATCGGTGAGAGCCAGGGCGGTCATGCACAACTGCCGCGCTCGCTCCAAAAGCCGATCCACGGTCCCTGCGCCGTCCAACAGACTGTAGTGACTATGACAATGCAAATGCACAAAGGGCGTATGGGCCATGACGCGCGCTCCTGCAAGGTGATCGCCGATGCGTCGTGCCTCGGCTGAAGGCCGTCCGCCGATTGTAACGCGCCCGTACGCGAGCGAAAGAAACCCGTTATGGTGGTTCGGTTCCCCGACCGGTGATGAGCCTTGTCGGCACCGCGTCGTATCGGCTGCGCCTTGGGTTCCGGGAAGCCCCGGCGCGATCGCCCGCCGTCACTCCGTCGGTTCGCCGATCTGCTTGAGATATCCGGCGACGCGGTCGTACAGGTCCAGCAAGGCCTGCCAGCGGCGGTCGTCGATTTTGACGTGACCGCGTTGGGCCGTGATCTCGCCCGATCGCACGACCCGCCGGATGCGGTAGTGCATGTAATGGAAGATCTCGGCAAGCTGGGCGTACTGCGAGGGAGACAGGCCCTCCGGGAGTTCCGGCGGCACAACCTCGTGCAGCGGCGCCAATTGTTCGGCTTGTTCGCCCCAGTCCAGTTCGAAATCGAGGGAGACCGGTTCCCACGAGGCGGAACTCGATTCCGAGTCCGCCTGCCCCGCCGCGCTCGCCCCCGTCGCCGTTTGGGCCTTGCGGACCTCGGCCAATCGCTGGGCGATTTCCTCTCGGGAACCGACGAGGATCACGGTCTTCCCCAGCGCCACCACATCGCCGGGCCGAACGATCGTCACTTGCACCGGCTCGCCGTTGACCTTGGTCCCGTTGGTGCTGGCCAGGTCCGTCAACACCAACCGGCCGCGGTCCTCCTGAATCTTCAGATGGAAGCGGCTGACCCGCTCATCATTCAAACGGACCGAGTTCCCTTCCTCTCTGCCCACCGAGATGGGGGTGGGAAGATTCTCGAAGACGCGTCCCCGATCCGCTCCATCGACGATACGGAGTGTTACCAAGGCCATGATCGGCCACCTGGGACCAGGCAAAACCCGCTTCCTGAGGAAACGGGAGGATTCGTGCTGACAGGCGATCACCTCGGGGCCGGAGAGGACGCGACACACCGCGACCGCAGGCCCCGCTTCGAGTGTTTTGTATCACGCCGGGACGCGCCGGGCAAGTTGCGCCCGCTGGGTAAACTAACGCAAAACGCCGAAGAACCGACGGAGAAGCGGCGATGCCGTGACATTCCCGCAGTCGGCGGGTGAGCACCGCGGGCCGATCCGAAGACGGGACACCTTCGGACCTGGAGGGGCCGACTCAGGGCCGGCGGCAACGAACCAACGTCATGATCGCGAACGCCGTGCCGTACTGCTGGTGGTAATCGTAGAGCGGATAATCCCACCAAGAACCGTCCTTCTCCTGCAACGCCAAGAGGATCGTCGCCAGGTGGTCTTGATACCGGGGACGCCGCTCCGGCGGGAGCAAGTCCACACACATGGCCGCATAATAGTGACCGTAATAGTAGAAGTATCCCGCCACCGCGAACCAGGACTCGTGGGGGATGGGGCGTTTGCGGCCCATATCCAGCCAACCGTTGCGGGCGATCAGGCGGTCCAACCAATTCTCGACGATCTCGTCGGTGACGGCTTGGTCGCCCCAGAGACGCATCGCCAGGTTGCAGGCCTGGCTGCGTCCCAGACTCCCGCCGGGCTGATTGACGGGATGCATCGGCACGTACTTGAGATACTCGCCGTAGCAATAGGTGAAGTCCGGCTTTCGCTGGCGGAGAATGGAGGCCTTCGCCCGTTCCACCAAACGGGGAGGAATCTCCAAACCGACCGCTTGGGCCTCGTGAAAGGCCGTCAAGACCGTGGCCGTCACGAAACTGATCGTGGAGCCGGCGGGCCGCTGCGTGCCGTAGTCGAAATCGTAGTACGCCCAACCGCCGTCCACGCATTCGTAGCGGGTCAAGCGGTCGAGTTGGCCTCGCATCAACTCGCGGAGGGCTTCCTGCCGCTCGGGGTCGCCCTCGTGTCGCGTCACCAGTCGGGCCAGGGCCTGCAAGGAGTAGGCATGGGCCCAATTGTTATAGATGGCATCGGGCGTCGCGCGTCGCACATGGGGCAGGTTTTCCCGTAACCAGGCCTCGCCTCGATCAATCGCCTCCGCCACCTCGGGACGATCGTCGCCGCTGTCGATCAGGGCCGAGATGCACAGCGACGTCGTCGCGGCGCGAAAACCCTGGTGCGCCCCCGGCACCGGCGCGTAGATGTTCAATTCCTTGGTGTTTCGGGCGGAACCCCAGGAACCGTCGCGATTCTGCCGCAGCAAGAGGAAATCCACGCCGCGACGCAAGGCGGCGCCGACGGCCTCGTCGGAGGGCTTTTCCACATCGGGCGGTCGGGGGCCTTCCAAGGCCAAGGGATTGGGCGCGGGATGGGTCGGGGCTTGCGGAGAAATCCCCTCCGCCGGGCGAACCTTGAAGGTCCACGCGACCAGCCCGACCGCCGCCGCCGCCACCAACGCCCGTCTCATGCTCAGGACGCTCACGACTGATTCTCCCAAAGAGCGAAGCGCGCCGGGCGATCCGAATCGATGCGGACCGCCCCATCCGTCGCGCCGAACGGGACGCGGACCGTCACGCCGGTTTCACTCTTCCGTCTTGGGCTTTTCCAGGAAGATGATCTCGCCCTCGCGCAGGCCGTCCAGAATCTCGAGCGAGTCGCCGGCCGATTCGCCGACTTCGACCGAACGTTTCTCAGGACGGTCTCCCTCGCCCTTGACCCAGACGTAGCGTTGGGCCGGATCCAATTCCTCGGTGAAGACGGCCTTGGACGGGACCAACACGGCATCCTTTTTGACGTAAACCAAGAAGCGGGCGGTGCCGGTCATGCTGGGAACCAAGCCCAAGGCTCGTTTCGGCATCGTCACTTCGGCGGTCACCTCGAACTTGTCCGCCGCGATCGGGACGTCGGCGACCTGGGAGACGACGACGGGCAGGAACGTCCGCGGCCTGGACTTCGGTTCGACCGTGCCCTCCAGTCCCGCCTCGATCCAGCGGATGTCCGCCTCGCCCACGCTGAACGTGATCTTCTCCGTCGGCAACTGCACGATGGTGAAGAGGACGTCGTTTTTGGAGACGCTGCCGCCGGGCTTCAACTTGCTTTGCAGCGTGGAAGCCCCGCTCCATTCGCCGCGATTGAACGCCCCGTAGTACGCAATCCCGTCGCAGGGCGCACGGCAATCCAACAACTTGCGGTCGGCCACCAGCTTGGCCAGGCGTTCTTCGGCGCGCTCCAGATCGATCTTCTGCTGCTCCACGGCCCGGCGCTGCTCGACGAGCAGGGCCGGCAGCGAGATTTGGGATCGCGCGGTGATCAACTTGATCCGCTCCAAATCCCGCTTGAAGGCTTCATCGTCGCGCGGGAGTTGGATTTTCATGAACCGCTCGTGCCGGTCTTGAGCGAGCAGGAAGCTCAACTCGGCCCGCTCCACGGCGAATCGCTGGCGGCGAAGGATTAGTTCCTCCGTCTCCTCCGTCAGGTCATCGGCCTTGTACATCTTTTCCAACTGTTCCAATTCGGCCCGTTCGTAATCGAGCGATTCCTTCGAACTGCGGAGCGACATCTCGTAGTTGCGGATCAGCAACTCGCGCTCGACCTCGAAGTATCGCTTGGTGTCCTGCTCGGCCTGTTCCAGGCTCGTCCGCAGCGATTCCAGATCGAAGGGCACCGACTTCTCCGTGATCGCCAGCAGTTCTTCGGCGTCCTTCAGGGCCCGCCTCGCCGCTTCCAGCGATCGTTTCTGATCGGCAATGGCGCGATCCAGGTCCTCGGTCTTGAAGCGGACCAAGACATCGCCCTTTTTCACCCGGGCGCCGTGCTCCACCGCCTCCACGACCTCGACTTGGCTCCAGGCCTGAAATCGCAAGGCGAATTCGGCGGCGGCCTTGGGCTGGAACACCGCGTTGTACGTTTTCTCGACCTTCACCAATCCCCGTTTGACGGTGTGCGTGGCCGGGGACGGCTTAGCGGCGGGCGCCTGCGGGGCGGGCGCGGCGGCGGGCTTCGGTTGCTCGGCGGTCGGCACTTGCTTGCTCGGCTTTCCCTTTTCGGAATCGCTCGCCTCCGCTTCCTTCTTCTCCGCGTCTTTCTGCGACTGTTCCGCGACCGGCTTTTCCTGCGGGGCGGATTCTTTAGCCTCTTCCTCCTTTTCCTCCTCGTTTTCGCCTTCCTTGGAATCCGTATCATCCGCCTTCTCTTCCAAAACGGAGGAGAATGCCCATGCCTCCGATTTGTACGGATGCGCTGCCCAAGTCACCCAAACCAGCACGCTGACCGCGACCAGCGCCTGCAACAAGGACCGATAGGCGGTGTTCATGGAGATTCTTCCCGTCCAAGTGTTGAAGCAAGCAAAGTTTTTGGGATCAACCCCTCGCGCGAAGGGTTGCCTTATGCCTGACGATAGCGAGTCGCCTAACAAAAAGCAAGCTGCCGCGGAATCCGCCCACGGCGTCTCAGGAAAACATAGGTCGGGTTTCAGACGAGGGCGTCTCCGCAATACAATTTCCGCCCCCCTTCTCCCAACCCTCCCAGCTATACCGAATACCCCTGTTGTGCCGCACACCGCAGCAACCCTTGCATGTAGCCCATCGCGTAGGCCATCCCGGCGTGCCACGGGGCGTCGCAGGTCATCAGCGGGGTGTGATCGGGGATCAGCGGACCGTCGTAGCCGCAGTCGGCCAGGATTCGAACGATCCGCGGCATGTCGATATCCCCCTCGTCCAAAAATGTCTCTTGATACGACGGCACCTTGCCCCGGACGTTGCGAAAGTGGATGTAGGCGATGTTGCCTCCCCGGGCGAACTCCTCCGTGGCCGCGTAGATGTCGCCGTCGGTCATCTCGGCCAGCGTGCCCAGGCAAAACTCCAGGGCGTTGTATCGGCTGGGGTAAAGGTCGAGCAGGCGACGGTACATGAAAGGTTGGTACACCAACCGCGGCGAATTACGGAGCCGGGGAAACGGAGGGTCGTCGGGATGGGCGGCCAAGCGGACGTCCGCCTCTTCCGCCGCCGGTACCAGGTGTTGCAAGAACCACTCCAACCGCCGCCACAGTTCATCGTGCGGGAAGAAGGCCAGGTGTTCCTTCCCGCCCGGGGCGTAGCGCATGTTCCAAACCATGCCCAGCGGGATGGGACGTTCGTCCGGACCGTCCACGAAGACGGTCTCCGCGCCGCCTCGCGCAAGGGGGCCCGACTTGCGACCCGCCACCCCGGCGATGGAAAAGTTGTAGCCGAACGCTCGAATCCCCGCACGACCGACGTCCCGAATCAACGTTTGCAGCCGCGCCATTTGGCGGTCGCGTTCCGGTCCGTCCAGCAAGATGTCGTGCCACAGCACCGGATCGAAGTTCTCGATGGCGTACACCGTCAGACCGTGCCGTTGGGCGGAATCTTGCAATCGGGCCAAGGAGTCGTAACTCCAAACGGGATCGTCGGGGTCTCCCGCCCAACCCCAACCGTCGTCTCCCACCGGTTGGTTGTCGCGTGCCGATCCGCCCCGAAAGTAATCGACCAGGTGCACAACCAGGCGGGTTGCTCCGCACTGCCGCGCAAAACGGAAATTGTCGTCCGTCAATTGATGCCGATATAGCCCGAAACCCAATTCCATGACGTCCCTCTCGGAATGCCCGATGAACGGCAACGCCACGCTCGCCGCACGTCTTCGCCCCGACTTCGCCGCACGATGGCGATGTGCCGAAGCACGCAAGCGGTCTGACGAGACGTTCCGCGCCGCGGGTTGCGAAAATTCCCGAACGGGGAATCGTATTAGCCGCCGTGGGGAAAGAAAATAGAGGGTGAGAGCCGCGCGGGTCGCATTCCCGATCGCGGCGCGGAACGGACTCGTGATCGAGCGATGGTCCGCCGCGGACCCGATCGGCGGTCGTTTGGCCCTAGGAGAATGGACCGCCGACGCGACCCCCGCGCACGCCGACCGCCGGCACGCCGGCAGTTTTTCCATCATGCGTCTGCCAACCATGCCCCACAACGGCGAAGAGAAGCGACTTCGGTGTCCCATTTGCGGCAAGCGATTCTCGCCGCGAGAGAGCGACGCCCTTCCGTTCTGCAGCGGTCGATGTCGCAACATCGACCTCTATCGCTGGTTGAAGGAGGACTACGCCCTGCCCCTTCCGCCGCGATTGGACGACGAAGAGGACGAACTTCGCCGGGACGCTGATTTCGATCGGGACGACTGAATCCCCGGGACGACGCCGTGGATTGCCGCGCCGTCGCGCGGCGCGCCGCGGAGTCGGCACCGCCTAAGCTTGCGACTCATGCGGCAGCGGGGCGTGCCCCCCTTTTTCCAGCGCCGCCGCCACGAATGCGCGGAACAACGGATGGGCCCGCGTCGGTTGCGACCGGAATTCCGGGTGGAATTGCACGGCCACGAACCACGGATGGTCCGGCACCTCGACGATCTCCACGAGCTTTCCGTCTTGACTGGTCCCGGTCACGATCATGCCGCAGCGTTCCAAGGTTTCGCGGTAGGCGAGATTGAATTCGTAGCGGTGGCGGTGCCGTTCGGAGACTTCCAAGGTTCCGTAGGCCGCCGCCGCTCGACTCCCTTCCTTCAGCACGGCGGGATAGGCCCCCAACCGCATCGTGCCGCCCTTGTCCGTGACCATCCGCTGTTCGTCCAGCAGGCAAATGACGGGGTGGGGCGTGTCCTTGGCGAACTCGGTGGAATGGGCATCCCCCAAGCCCGCCACATTCCGCGCGAACTCGATCACGGCGCATTGCATGCCCAGGCAAATGCCGAAGAAGGGGATCTTTTTTTCTCGGGCATAGCGGATCGCCTGGATTTTGCCGTCGATGCCGCGTTCGCCGAAGCCGCCGGGCACCAGCAGGCCGTCCACACCCGCCAACAGTCGGTCCGGTCCCTCCCGCTCCACACGCTCGCTGTGCAACCGCTCCACGCGGACCACGCTTTGATGGGCGATCCCGGCGTGATCCAAGGCCTCGTAGATCGACTTGTACGAATCTCGCAACTCCACGTACTTGCCCACCACCGCGATGGAGATTTCGCTCTTGGGATTGCGGATGCGGTGCAGCAAGTCGTGCCAGCTTTCCAGGTCGAGCGCGCCGCACTTGAGGTTGAGCTTGCGGACGATCAAGTCATCCAGGCCGTGCTCCACCAGGCTGATCGGCACCTCGTAGATGGAGAAGGTCTTGTCTTGCTCTTCGATCACGCATTCGGGCGGGACGTTGCAGAAGAGACCGACCTTCGCCCGCAGGTCGCGACTGAGGGGCTTTTCCGTGCGGCAGATCAGGATGTCGGGCTGGATACCGATTTGCCGCAATTGGCCCACGGAATGCTGCGTCGGTTTGGTCTTCAGTTCATCCGCCGCCCGCAAATACGGCACCAGCGTCAAATGGATATACAGGCAATTCTCGCGTCCCAGGTCCAAGGAGAGTTGGCGGATGGCCTCGAGGAACGGCAGGCTCTCGATGTCGCCGACCGTCCCGCCGATCTCGGTAATCACCACATCGACGTCCGATTCCGCCAATTTCGTCACCGCCCGCTTGATCTCGTTCGTAATGTGCGGAATCACCTGCACGGTTTGACCGAGGTATTCTCCGCGGCGCTCCTTGTTGATGACCGCCTGATAGATTTTCCCGGTCGTGTAGTTGCTATCTCGGGTGAGGGGACTGTTGGTGAACCGCTCGTAGTGCCCAAGGTCCAGGTCGGTCTCGCTGCCATCGTCCAGCACGTAGACCTCGCCGTGCTGGTAGGGACTCATCGTGCCGGGGTCCACGTTGATATAGGGGTCCATCTTCTGCATGCGAACCCGTAGGCCGCGACGCTCCAGCAGCATTCCGATCGAAGCGCTGGTAAGACCCTTGCCCAGGGAGCTGACCACGCCCCCCGTGACGAAAATATGTTTGCTCATGGTGCCCATCCGTCCGCCGCGGATAAAAACAATTTCGCCGCGCTCGCCGTGCAGACCTTGGCCGGACGATGGAACGCAGCGAATCGTGAAAGAGAACACGAAGAATGACGCCGTGATGGCGGAACGGAAGCGAACCGTCCGGTCGCCCGCCTCGCCGTGAAACCGCCTATCGGAGATTGTACCGAGCTTGATATCGGGCCACAAACCGGCGGTAGTCCTCGGGGGTGTCGATCCCGAAGGATGGGGTGTCGATCAGACCCACCAGGATCCGCGTGCCGTGATAGAGGAATCGCAATTGCTCCAGCTTTTCCACCCGCTCCAGGTCCGGCGGCGACCAGTCCCCCAAACGCAATAGGAATTCCCGGCGGTAGGCGTAGATGCCGAGATGCTGGAGGAAGACGGGCGGGTCGGCCTGGAGGAGACGGTCGTCCCACTCGCGCGGGTGCGGGATGGGGCTGCGACTGAAGTACAAGGCCCAGCCCTCCGCGTCGCGGACCACCTTCACGCAGGCGGGGTCATCCAGCAGTTCCCGCGATCGGAGCGGGGCGGCCAGCGTGCCCACCTGGGCTTCGGGATATCGTTCCATCAAGTCCAGCAACCGGTCGATCGCCTCCGGCGCCATCTCCGGCTCATCGCCTTGAAGATTGACGAAGACATCGACCTCGGGCATGGATCGGGCCACTTCCGCCACGCGGTCCGTCCCGCTCTGGGCGTTGGGGTCGGTCATGCGTGCCGTCCCGCCGAAGGCCTCCACGGCGGCGCGGATCTCCTCGCCGTCGCAGGCCACGCACACGCCCGCCGCTCGCTTCGCCGCCGAGGCGACCTCGTAGGTGTGTTGTATCAACGGTTTGCCGGTCTCGTTCAGCAGCATTTTGCCGGGCAGTCGCACCGAGGCCAGTCGAGCCGGAATGACCACCCAACATTTCAGACCGCCGGAAGGCCCGTCGGCGGATTCGCCGTGTCCTCGCGTTGTGCTCGTCATCGTTCACCTCGGCAGACAGTGCGCGGAATAGGTCGCCGCTCGCTTCGTGGAAATCATGGCCGAATCGCACGGCCGAAGCGATAGTCTAACCCAATCCGCCCCCTGCGCGATCCGGGGACCGTCACAACGTTTGGAGCCGCCGGCGTAAGCCGGCGGTGGTTTCGGCGCCACCCAGCATCGACCACCGCCGCAGGCTCCACCACCAGCTCACGCTGGTGGCTCTCCTTTCGCGCCAACGCCGCCAACACCAGTTCCACCACCAGCTTACGCTGGTGGCTCTCCTTTCGCGCGAACGCCGCCAACGCCAGTTCCACCACCAGCTTACGCTGGTGGCTCTCGTTTCGCGCCGACATTACCGGCGCGAGCCGGAATCACTGCTGGAACTGGACCTCGGCCGGTTCGTCCGGGGCGGGCGCCGGCGGCAGCGGCATGGGCGAAGGCGAACCGCCTTGCGGCGCGGGCGATTCCGCGGGCGGCACGGCCTGCGGCGCCTGTTGGACGGGCGGAGGCGCCGCGGTGTTCGCCGGCGGCATGGGTTGCGGCACGGCGCCCGCCGGAGGCGCGATCACGCCCGGGGTTGCCGGAGTCGCGGGAGCGGCGGGAACGACGGGCAGTGCCGGTTGCGGAGCCGTGTCGAGCCCCTGCCCGCTTCCGCCCGTTTCCGTCGTCGTGTACGAAACGACCCTGGTCGCGGTCGGCCGATAACGAACCTCCCAACCTCCTCCCAGCGCCTTGTACACCGAGACCAAATTCAAGGCCACTTTGCCGCGAGATTCCGCCAAGGCGTCTTGCTGCTGCACCAATGCCCGCTGCGAGTCGATGACCCGCTGAAAATCGATCAAGCCTTCCTGGTATTGGGCCATGGCCAGCGCGGAGGCGGCGGCAGTGGCTTGGGTGGCCTGCTCCAAGGCGATGAGTCGCCGCTTCTCTTCCAGGAAGGCGGTAATCATGTCTTCCGCCTCTTCGTTCGCCCGCAGTACGGCCTCTTGATATCCCAGCACGGCCTGCCGGAATCGCGCGTCCTCCATCAGCACGGAGTTACGGATGCGGCCGTAGTTGAGGATGTTCCACCGGAAGCCCGGGCCGATCATCCCGCTGAAGCTCTTTCCGCCGAACAGGTCGCTGAAGTTCTCGGCCTGGTAGGCGATTTGACCGGTGAGGGCGATGTGCGGATAGAACTCGGCCTCGGCGATGCCGATCCGGGCGCATTGGGCGGCGGCCAAACGCTCCGCCCGCTTCACGTCGGGGCGTCGTCGCAAGAGATCGGCCGGGATGCCCACCACTACGTCGGCGGGGGCTTCGGGAATCTTGCCGCTCGGCCCGAGGATCGGGTCCAAGTCTTGCGGCGGTTCGCCCAGCAGCGTGCAAAGCCGGTTCTCCGCCACCCGACGCAGCGACCGCAACATGGGGATCAGGGCCTCGGTGTTCGCCAGAATGGCCTGGGCCTGATGGACGTCGAGTTGGCTCACCACGCCCTGCTCGAACCGGGCTTGGGCAATGGTCAGCGTGTTCTTTTGCAAGGCGACGTTCTGCTGCGCCAGCGCGAGTCGCTCGTCGATGGTCCGCAGTTGGATGTAGGTGGAAGCCGTCTCGGCCTGCAACAGCACCAGGGCCGCGTTGTAGGCCTCCTCTTCGGCCTCGACATTGGCCTCGGCCGATTCGATCATCCGGCGAAAGCGGCCCCAGAAGTCCAATTCCCAGGCCATTTCCGCCCCCAGTGCCCAGTCGTCGTAGGCCATCTTGAAGCCGGGGATCTTGCTGAAATTGGACATCGGGAAAGCCTCCCCGCTCATTTGGTTGCGGGAGAACGACCCCATGGCCTGCTGCTGTTGCGGCCACCAAGAACCCCGTGCCACGCCGAGCATGGCCTGAGCCTCCAGGATGCGCTCGGCCGCGATCTTCAGCGGAAGATTCTCCTCGTAGGCCGTCCGAACCAATTCGTTCAGCGTGGGATCGTTGAAAACGCTCCACCACTCGCCGTAGTCGGCCGCACCGGTGCTGATCCCCGGATCGGACGAATCCAGGAAGGCCTCGCCGACCTCCGCGCCGGGTGGGCAGTAGTTAGGACCCACCTTGAAACCGTTGTTGATCCATTCGCGAAAGCTCGTCATGCACCCCGCGGCGAACAACAACACCGTGAGAATCGCCACGATCCGGGTGGTTCGCTCGACGCCGGGATCGGTCCACGATGTTGGCTCGCGTCTGGACCGCATGCCGCGACCGCCTTCACGGTCTTCTCCCTCGCCCATCTTCCGCGCTGCCGAAATCGGGTCCATATTTCCAAACTCCAAAATGCCGGCCCCCTTGAATCCCTCCCAATCAACCGAAGCACCCCAAACGAGGCGATATCCGATCGAGCACGGCCACCTGCGGCACAAACCGCACACCCGGCACGGGGCCTACTTTCAGTCTTTTCGGAAAAACCGGCAGCGAGGCTTGACCCATAAACGAATAGGTCATATTAATGAATGTGCGGTCATTTTTATGAAAACTCGTTCGGCCTTGAATCCGTATGAGAAGATAGGAAACCGCCGACAACGAATCCAAGCCCATGCAACCCGATTGGTCGAAGAAGGAAAAATGCACCACCGCCGTCGGGGCTAATGCGTCAAGGCACGCCCCAGCAGGCAGAAGGGGCAAAATGGGGAGGAAATAAAAAATGGCCAACCTCACGGAGCGTTGCCGCAGAATGGTCGGCGACGCCATGAAAGAG
This sequence comes from Thermopirellula anaerolimosa, assembly GCF_054657335.1. NCBI lineage: Bacteria > Pseudomonadati > Planctomycetota > Planctomycetia > Pirellulales > Thermoguttaceae > Thermopirellula > Thermopirellula anaerolimosa. The sequence continues at coordinate 2,625,226 of NZ_BAAHYX010000006.1, read as the reverse complement.
GGGATTCTCCAGGCGGCACTCGACGTGCTTCGAGCCGACGGCTTCGAGCACCTCACCATCGAAAAAGTGGCCGAGGCCGCCGGCATCGCCAAAGGCAGCGTGTACAACTACTTTCGCAATAAGCAGGAACTGGTCACGCAGGTCTTCGAGCGGTCCATCGAACCGGCTATCGAGGCCGGGGGGCAAATCGTCGAGAGTTCGATGGGGGCGGTGGAGAAACTGGAGGCCATGCTCCGCTTGTGGTTCAGCCACTTTTCACAGCACCGCGGCCTATTCGACTTCCTCTTCCGCGACCCGCACGTCCGAGAGCTTTGCTTCACTTCCCGACGAAGCAAGAACTCGCTCGCCATTGAGCGCTTTCGCGCGATTTTCGAGCAGGGCATCGCGGAGGGGAGTTTTCGCAAGTTCAACGCCGTTTCCGCCGCCGAGATGGCGGTAGGAGCCACGCAATTCTGCATCGAACGGCAATTAGAGTCCGGGGAACAAAGGCCCGTAGATTCCTCGATTGGGGAACTCATGGACCTGATTCTGCGAGGGATAGGTTCGGGAGACGGGCAGGGGGAACGACCTCATGAAGGCTAATCGAAAAAGATTGATGCAACTGTTCGTCACCTTGGGCGTGGCCGCGCTCTTGGTGGGAGGGGCGATCGTGGTCGCCGCCGCCGCCGGAGTATTCGGCACGGTTCGGGCGGAGACTTCGACTTCGGGCACAAGCGAAGGGGCGCGACCGACCGGCGATGCGAAGGAATCGGCGACCCCCGTCGAGGCCGTGCCGGTCGTGCTGACGCCGGCCAAGGAGATGGTCTTCGAGGAAAGGTTGACGATCTCCGGGTCGGTCTTGGCCAAGCGCTACGCCCTGGTTTCCGCGAGGATTCCCGGCACTCTCGACCAGATCTTCGTCGAAGAGGGAGACTTCGTGGAGGCGGGGAAGACTAAGCTCTTTCAGACCGACTCGGTGAAGTTGGCCCAAGCGGTGGCCATTGCGCAGGAGCAACTCCGCGTGGCCGACTGTGCGGTCCGCGAGAAGGAGGCCCTGCTGGAAAAGACCTTGGTGGCGCAACAGCAGGCCTTGACGGACTTGGCCCGCTACCGGGACCTGAACGCCCGCAACGCCGTCGCCACTCAGGTGGTGGAGCACCAGCAGGCGCAATGTCGGCAGTTGGAGGCCGACGTCCGCCACGTGCAGACGTTGATCGACCTGGCCAAGGCCCAACTGGAACAGGCGCGGCTGAACGTCAAGATCGCGGAAAAGGATTTCACCGATTCGCTGGTCGTGGCGCCGATCTCGGGCCGAGTGTCCGTGCGACTGAAGGAACCGGGCGAGAGCGCCGGGTCCGGCACGCCCGTGCTTCGCATCGACGATTTGACGCTGGTCGAAATCAGCGTCTTCGCCCCCGCCGAGTATTACGATCGGATCGAAGTGGGGAAAAGCAAGATGCGGGTGAAGGTGGGCGCGACGGAGGTCGGCGAGTTGACCGTCACCTATAAAAGCCCCACCGTCGAGCCTAAATTGCGGACCTTCCAGGTCAAGTGTCTGTTGCCGAACCCGCCGGCGGAGGTGGTGCCGGGGCGACTAGCCCAGTCCACCCTGCTGCTGCAATCGCGGCGCGGCGTGGGCGTGCCCATCGGGGCGGTCGTCAAGCGGGAGGGCCGCAACTTGGTCTTCGCCGCCAAGGACGGCAAGGCGACCGCGATCGCCACGCCCTTGGGTCTGCAAACCGACGGTTGGTGGGAGGTCCTCTCCGGAATCGAAGCGGGTACGCCCATCATCTCCATGGGTCAAACCCTCGTCAGCGACGGTACGCCCCTGCGCGTGATCGAGGAGGCCGCTCGATGACTCTCTCCGATTTCGCGGTACGCCGCCCCATCGCCACAAGCTGTTTGTTCATCGGCTTGACCATCTTGGGCGTCAACGCCTATCGCAACATGGGCCTGGAGTTGATGCCCAAGCTGGACGTCCCCTTCATCACCGTGCTGACGGTTTACCCGGGGGCGTCGCCCGAGGAATTGGAAATTGACGTCGCCAAGCGGATCGAGGATGCCGTGTCCTCGGTGGAGGGGCTGAAACACGTCTCCTCCGTGTGCATGGAAAACGTCGTGCAAACGCTGCTCGAATTCGAGATGAGCGTGGACGTGGACATCGCCGCCACGGACGTGCGGGAAAAGATCGACCTCATCCGACGCGACCTGCCCGAAGACGCCGAAGACCCGATCATTCAAAAATTCGACATCAACGCCAAACCGGTGGCCACGTTGGTTCTGACCGGCAATTTGGGCGTGGATCAACTGTACGACTATGCCGACAACGAGTTGCGGGACCGCCTGAGCGTGTTGGAGGGCGTGGCCGACGTCCAACTCATCGGCGGCGCCAAGCGCGAGGTCCACCTGGAACTGGACCGCGACAAACTCGCCGCGCGCGGGCTTTCCACCATGGACGTGGTCCGTGCCGTGCAGTCCGGAGTGCGGACCATTCCGTCCGGTCGCGTCCGCGAGCACGGGATCGAGTACAGCGTCAAGTTCGACGCCGACTATGAAGAACTGGATCGCTTGAACGACCTGGAAATCGCCAACGCCGAGGGCAAGCGGTGCTACCTCCGCGACGTCGGTCGGGCGGTGCTGGGCACGGAAGAGTTGCGGCAGCGCGCCTACCTCGACGGGCGCGAGGCCATCGCGATCAAGATCGTCAAGAAGGCCGACGCCAACGCCGTCCGCACCGTCGACGGCGTCCGCCGCGCCCTCGATCGCATCAATCGCGACCTTCCCGCCGGAATGAAACTGGAGTGGGTCTCCGACGACGGCACGTTCATCAAGGCCATGAACCAGGATGCCTGGATGAACGTGGGCATCGGCATCGTGCTCACCGCCGCGATTCTCTTCTTCTTCCTCTACAACCTGCGGTCGCTGATCGTCGTCAGCATCAGCATGCCGCTGACGATCGTCATCGGTCTGTTCTTCATGCAGGCGGTGGGCTACACGTTGAACACCTCCACCCTGATCGCCATCGGTTTGTCGGTGGGTATCTTGGTCACCAACTCGATCGTGGTCCTGGAGGCGATCGTCGCGCGGTTGCAAGAGTCGGGCGATCCCAAGGAGGCCGCTCGGATCGGCGCCTCCGAGGTCTTCGTCGCCGTGCTGGCCAGCGCCCTGACCAACGTGGTGGTGCTGTTCCCCTTGGCCGTCATGCGGACGCGGGTCGGTCTGTTCATCGGCCCCTTGGCCATGACGATGTTCATCATGACCGTGGCCTCGCTGTTCATCTCGTTCACGCTGACGCCGATGCTGTGCTCGCTGCTGCTGAAGCCCGCCAAACCCGATTCGCGATCGGTCTTGGCGCGGTTGGAGCGGGGCTTCAATCGGCTGCTGGACGCGAACGTGGCCGTCTATCGTTGGTTGCTCAAGTTCGCGGAGCACCGCCGCTGGGCCGCCGTGTTGATCCTCTTAGGCGTGACGGCGCTGTTCGTCCACTCGCTATTCTTGGCCGGGAAGGTGGGGACGGGATTCTTCAACGATTCCGACCGCGGCGAGGTTTACGTGCGATTGGAGTTCCCCACCCGCTACGACCTCAACGCCACCGTGGCCCAAGTGCAAGAGGCGGAGCGGCGGTTGCGCGACGTGCCCGAACTGCGCCACGTCCTGACCACCGTGGGCAAGGCCGAGGGCGTGCTGGGCCAAAGCAGCGAAGGCGTGTACATCGCCCAGGTGCTGTTGGTCTTTTCGCAGCGGATCGAGCGGAAGGCCACCATCTACGATCTGATGGACGACGTGCGGCGGCGCTTGGAGAACTTCCCCGACGCCCTCATCACCGTCAGCATCCCGTCGATCATCGGCGGTCAGTCCAACCCGGTGGAAATGGAGATCGCGGGCCAGGACTTGCGGGAACTGGATCGCTTGGCGCTCGTGTCGCTGGCGGAAGCCCGGCAAATCCCCGGCGTCCTGACGCCCGACACCTCCGTCCGCGCTCCCAAACCGGAAATCCGCATCCGTCCCCGCCGCGACATCCTGGCCGACATCCAATCGCCCGCCGTGGGAATGGGGTTGATTCTCCGCGGCAATTTGGAGGGCATCAAGGCGGGCACGTTCAAGTCCCGCGCCACGGCGAGGAATTACGACATCGTCGTCAAGTTCGCGGAGCAGGAGGGAAAAGACCAAGTGGCCCGGTTCCTCTTCCCCGGCGCGGACGGATATCCCGTCGTCCTGGCCACGCTGGGAAACGTCGAAGAGCGGACCATGCCCATCCAGATCATCCGCAAGGACAAGCAACGCATCGCCAAGATGACCTCGCAACTGGCCCCCGACCTGCCCTTGGGGAAGGCCGTGCAAGAGATCAGCGCCCGGTTGAACGAAAAGGTCGCGTTCCCGCCGGGCTATCGGTTCACCTTCGCGGGTCTGTACGAAACCATGCAGGAAGGTTTGGGCGGTTTGGCCGAGGCCGGACTGATCTCCGTGCTGTTGGTCTTCCTCTCGCTTGCCGCCATCATCGAGTCGTTCAAGCGGACCTTCCTGGTGCTGGTCACCGTGCCGCTGGGTCTGATCGGTTCCATTTGGGGCCTGTATTTGATGGGAGAAAGCCTCGGCATCTTCGCCGTGATGGCCATCGTCATGCTGACCGGCATCGTGGTCAACAACGCCATTCTGATCGTCGACCAGTTCAATCAATTGGTCGCGCAAGGCGTCCCCTCGCACGAGGCGATGATTCGAGCGTCGTGCGATCGGTTTCGGGCCATCGTGATGATCACCTTGGCCGCCGTGTTGGGGATGCTGCCTTTGATGCTGGGCAAAGGCATCGGGGCGGAACCGCGGGTGGGAGTCGGCGCTGCCAGCGTCGGCGGCATCCTCGTGTCCGGCGTTTTGACGCAAATCACCGTTCCCATCCTGTACGACATGGCCACGCGCGGCGCCAACGGCAAGCGGAAGAAATCCGACCCAACCCCGGCGACCGCAACGTAAGCGACCGGATCGCCCGGGCAAAGCATCGGCCCGACCGCGCGAAGCGGCAGCGCTCCGGTTCCGACGCCGGTGCCGACCGGGCGGGGCGATGGTTCATGCATCGGCCGACAAGCCCCCCGTCGCAACCGGCAGGCGGAGGCGAAAGACGCTGCCTTTGCCCAGCGTGCTTTCGACGTCCACTTCGCCGTGATGCACCTGCATGATGTGTTTGACGATGGAAAGGCCCAACCCGGTGCCGCCCAACTCGCGACTCCGCCCCGGATCCACGCGGTAGAATCGCTCGAAGATGCGGGGCAGGTGGCGGCTCTCGATGCCCCAACCCTCATCGGCCACGGCGATTTCGGCCCACCGCCCGCGACGCTCCGCCCGCACGCGGATCGTCTTGCCCGAATCACTGTATTTGACCGCGTTGTCGATCAGATTGACCACCGCTTGCTCCAACAAGCGACGGTTGGCGAAGACGACCAACTCCGGGTCGGCGTTCAATTCCAACACCATTTGCCGCTCTTCGGCGCGGACGCGGCACAGATCCAAGCTTTCACTCAGAACCTCGTGCACCAAGAGCGGTTCCAGCGGCACCGGTTCTTGATCCTCGCGTTCCAGGCGGGCGAGGCTGAGGATATCGTCCATCAAGGCGTCCAGGCGTTCCGTCTGTTCGCGAATGATTTGGAGGAATCGGGCGGCGGAATCGCGATCGTCCAGCGCCCCGTCCAGCAGCGTCTCCACGAACCCGTGAATCAAGGTCAGCGGAGTCCGCAATTCGTGGCTGACGTTGGCCGTGAAATCCCGCCGCACGCGTTCCAGGTAGCGAATTCGGGTCACGTCGCGGAAGCAGATCAGAAAGCCGGCGTTGTCGCCGTTGGGGTTTCGCAAGACGGCGCCCTGCACCTCGAAGGTCCGTTGCTCCGAATCGCCGGAGGCCCTTTCCACTTGCGAGGCTCGGCCCGTGGTCATCAGACTGCGCACGTATTCCATGAGCTTCGCGTCGTGGATGACCGCCTCGATGGGTCGGCCCGACAGGTCTGCGACCTCCAAACGCAACATACGGCGGCAAACGTCGTTGTAGGCCCAGATGCGGCCTTCGGAGTCCAGAACCAGCAATCCATCGGACAAGGCTTGAAAGACGGAGGCCAATCGTTCGGCCCGCGACCGCAGGTCCGCTTGCCGCCGGCGGATGGATTCGGCGGCATCCCGGGCGGTATCCCACAAGTCGCGAAGTTCCCGCGGCGCATCGGCGCCTGCCGCGACCGAAGGCGGCGTGAAATCGCCGTCGGCCCAACCGCGGAGCAACGATCGCAAGCCGTCGAGAGCGCGAGCGAATCGGGCGCCGTTCCACGCCAGTCCCGCCGCGCCCGCCGCCAGCATCAGCCAAGGAGCGTACCGCGCATGCGCCGACAGGGGCGGCAGAAGAAACGGGACGAGGACCGCCAATTGGGGAAGGATTACGGCCCAAAGAAAGGAGCCTGCGGACCGGAAACCGAACCGCGTCTTCGATGCGCTGGATTGAGGGGAAGGGAAAGCCATGCGATACATCCCGCGGCGTGGCGTACTTAATGTTCGGCAAACACTGGGGCGGATCGGCGATCGGCGCGCCCGCCGATGCCCGTCGGCACACCTCGCTCAACCTATCCTATCCCAACCTGCGCGTGGGGAAACGGAATTGACCATCCCTCGGAAGTGGTTCGTTGGCAGAAGGTTGCGCGGGGAGTCGCCACACTCAACCACCACAAGCGGACGAAACCGCCATGATCGGCGAGTAAGCCCTGCACTGCTTTGCCGGTGATGCTTCGGACTGCGAAAAAGCCGGACCAAAACCTTGGGCAATTTGCTTTCGGCGACGGTGCGGATCGGCGGCGTCAGTCTGCCAAAATTGGGTCGCCGTGAATCACGGTGATTTCGCCGGTGTCTTGCGGGTTTGAACGCGCCGGATTGGCACGCCTCTGCTGATTCTCGACGAGCGATCCGCCGTATTCGGTGAGGAAGTTGGCAGACTTCTACGAGCGGCGGATGAACACCGAAAGGATGTTTCGCGACCGCAAGAACCGACGGTCCGGTTGGGCGTTGCGCAACACACCCCTCACCGTGGTGAAACGGTTCAACCGTCCACTAACGTCTACTAACGACACTCTTGTTAGCTTACGGGTTGCCGTTGGGCTCGGCTTGACTGCTTTCAGAGCTACACCCACAGGATTACGTGCAGCAGCGACCATCCCGAAGCTTGCAGCGTGTTTTTCATCGGTCGGCCGCAAGATGATGCAACGACTCAAACTCACGCCGAGAAGAGCACTTGCCGCCCTGCCCGACGCCACCCCAAACAGGCCGAAAAGTGGAGAAGGCGCAGCATCGAAAGGAAGGCATCTCGCTTTGACGCCGTCGTGTGTACTTTTTGACGGCCCGGATGCGGCGCTTAGCGGTGCCGTCACTCACTTGTCGCCTCCCGGAACTGTTTTTCAATCTTGGCTTGTTTGCGATAAGCGGCATAAGCCGCACCCGCACCTCCGACAACCGCACCCCCTACAGCGATTGCGCCGACAACCGGAGCAGCAACTGTGGTTGCTGTTGCAACCGTCACAATCCCAAGAACTTTGATAGGAACAGTAGCCATAGCAACGCCACTGACGATGGACGCCGCCGAAGCGAGAAGCGCGCCTTTCGAAGCACCTTTTAGGGCTTCGGTAGCAATTCTGTTGTAGTCCTTCATGAGCGTAACCTATGCGGAAGCAAGGGCACGACGCAATTCTTGTGCAACGATATCGGCCACTTTATCGGCCACTTTTCGCCTTGTGGCCTCTTCGTTTTTGTCTTTAGACAATCCGTAAACCATACCTGTTAACAGACCTAGGTTGCTAAGTTGGTCGGCAGTTAATTCGAATACGAAGTCCGTGAACGGTATGCGGACGGAAAGAAGGTTGTCCAACAACTCGCCGAGCATCCATCCGACAACGGCAAAGACAAGCGTGTTCTTATATTCCACAGTTAGATCACTCAATGCCGCAGCCGTGCGCTTAAGGAAGCCTGCCCGCGCTTTTTCGGGCAAATGTTCCGCAAGTTGCAAGAGTTGCTCTTGCAAGTGCACAGGAAGATCGAAAGTTCTTCGCATAGATGCAGCCGCCTCGCTTTAAGATTCGCTTTGCACCGCAAATGCTTATGCAAAAACCTGTGCCGAAGCACGCACTAGAAACTAGAATAACTGGGCTCGCTACGCTGCATCGCACTTCGCGTATTCTCAGGTTGACTTTAGCCCTCTAGTATACACTGAGCCGAATTCGCGTCAACCTTTTTTCGTGTTACTCGAGCCCTTTGCGTTGTTCCCATCTCGCGGCATTGATGGGACTTGCGAGGAGGCAGGAAAGGGCCTTCCTAACTTCAATCCATCATGCGAGATGGGAACAACGCAAAGGGCTCCGCTCAACCGGTTGACCCATCCCGACCGGCGACTTAAAGTGAAAGCTGGAGAGAGATTCCGTAACGACGGCCGTTCCCGGTTTTCCTTCGCGGCGGCGCCGTGCCTTCCCTCCCGGCATGCCGCGGCGGAGCGCGGCCGTGAAGGCGCGCGGCTTCCTGGGTTGGAAGATCGCTTCTTTTCATTGTAAACGACGCACATGTTGGCGAAGCGTATCATCCCCTGCTTGGACGTGGACCGAGGCCGCGTGGTCAAGGGCACGAACTTCCTGAACCTGCGAGACGCCGGCGACCCCGTCGAAATCGCCCGGCGCTACGAGGCCGAAGGCGCCGACGAACTGGTTTTCTTGGACATCACGGCCAGCCACGAGGGGCGGGACATCATGCTCGACGTGGTGCGCCGCACGGCGGACGTCGTGTTCATGCCCTTGACCGTGGGCGGCGGCATCCGCAACCTGGAGGACATCCGCAATCTGCTTCAGGCCGGTTGCGATAAGGTCTCGATCAATTCGGCGGCCTGCCGCAATCCCGAGTTGGTGGCTCAGGCCGCGCGGCGCTTCGGCAGCCAATGCATCGTGGTCAACATCGACCCCAAGCGCGTAATGCGGGACGGTCGGGAGTTCTGGGAGGTCCACATCAACGGCGGGCGGATCGGCACGGGTTTGGAGGCCGTCGCCTGGGCACGCGAGGTCGAGCGATTGGGGGCCGGCGAGATCGTGCTCACCTCCATGGACGCCGACGGTACGCGCGACGGCTACGACCTGGAGATCACGCGGGCGGTGACGGAGGCGGTCACCATTCCGGTAGTGGCCAGCGGCGGGGCGGGTTGCCCGCAGCACATGGCCGACGCCATCCTAAAAGCCGGAGCCGATGCCGTCCTGGCCGCCGGAATCTTCCATTTCGGCGTGTACACTATCCGCGAAACCAAGGAGTACCTGGCTTCGCAAGGAATCCCGATTCGACTGTGAGGCGTTTTCGGACCGGGCGGCCGCGCAACGGCAACCCGACCGCGGACGGCACGGCGCCGCGGCGAACCGCGGCACCCGCTTGAAACCGTACCCCCCGGCAAAGGAAGATATAGGTTTCGCCGCTTGGGCGCCGCCGCGACTTGTCACGCGGTGCGAGCGGAGCGCCGGGCGACGGGACGGCTTATCGCGATACGACCAAACGGATCATCCGAGTTTTCGGCCCATGACCATTCCCATCGAAGAAGACAAAAAACGATTCAGCAAGCGCCCGTCGAATCTCGAAATCGACAAGCTCTTCCGCGCCCTGGTCAAGCTGCAAGGGAGCGACCTGCATCTCAAGGTGGGGCGACCTCCCTTCGTCCGCGTGGCGGGCACGCTCCGCCCCTTGAACCGCGAGCCGATCGACGAGGATGAGATGGTCCGCCTCATCTTCCCCATGCTCGACGAGCGGTTGCGGCGGATTCTCGACGAGGACGGCGGTTGCGACTTCGCTTACGTCGTCCAGATCGACGACATCCGGTGGCGATTCCGCGTCAACGTGCTGCAACAGATGGGCTACCTGGGTCTGGTGGCGCGGCGCATCAACAACTACATCCCCGACTTCGAAAAGCTCTTCCTGCCGCCGATCTTGGAGGAACTGTGCAAGTTCCATCAGGGCATGATCCTCTTGGCGGGCGTCACCGGTTCCGGTAAAAGCACCACGATCGCCTCGATGCTCAATTGGATCAACCGCAACTATCGCAAACACATCCTCACGCTCGAAGACCCCATCGAATTCACGTTTACCGAGGATAAGTGCCTGATCAATCAGCGGGAGATCGGCATCGACGTGAAGGACTTCATGATCGGCATGAAGCACGCCGTGCGCGAAGACCCCGACGTCATGCTGGTGGGCGAAATGCGCGACCGGGAGACGTTCGAGACGGCGATCCAGGCGGCGGAGACCGGGCACTTGGTGTTCGGAACCATCCACGCCTCCACCGCCCCCAGCACGCTGGGACGTATCTTGGACCTCTTCCCCAGCGAAATGCACAGCGCCATCCGCAGCGCCATCGCCTTCAACATGAAGGCCATCATCGCCCAAAAACTGCTGCCTTCCATCAAGGAGGGCGTGCAGCGGGTACCCACCTGCGAAATCATGATCTTCAACCCCACCGTGCGGAAGCTCATCCTGGAGGGGCAGGATCACAAGTTGCCGGACGCGATTCGCCTGGGTTATCAGGAGGGCATGCAAGATTTCACGCTCAGCCTGAAGCAACTGGTGGAACGGCGGTTGATCGATCGGGCGACGGCCTTCGAGGTCGCGCCCAATCCGGAAGCGTTGAGCATGGCCCTGAAGGGAATTGAAGTCAAAGAGCCGGGAATCCTTTGATGCAACCTTGGACGTTTCCTCCGCGAACAGTTTTGCGACGAACCTTGAGGCTCGCGGCGACCGCGGCGGTCGGGGGATCCGCCGTCCCCGCCTTCGCGCAGGCCTTCGCGCCCTCGGCCTTGCCTTTGGCCCAATCGGGCTGGTCCGGACCGGGCTTCTATTTCAGCTTGTGGAAGCTGACCGCTTTCATCGTCCTTTACCTTCTCTGGGTCAAGATCGGAGATTGGGTCAACCAGGACGTGCAGCGACTGCACCTCAACGCCAAACTCTGGAATCCCTTGGTGTTTTTCGTCTTCGCGGTCTTTTTCGGCATCGGGTTCGTCCTGCCGATCTTCCCCGTGGGGATTTTTCTGGCGACGCTGGCGGTCTTCGTGCCGTTCATCGTGTACGTGGTCCATCGCAACGGTAAGGTCGATCGCGAGGATCGCGTGTTCACGCCCTTGCATGTGCGCAAGGTGATCGGTCGTTTGTCGGGCAAGAAGGTGGTGGAACTGGGTCCGGACGATCGCCCGCCCCCCATCCGCTTCCAAGCCCTGGGACCGAACGAGCAGGTGCGCAATCTCCGCATGATCCCGGCGCGGCAGCACCCCGGCTATCAGGCGGCACGTGAACTGGTGGCAGGCGCCGTGGAACGCCGTGCGGAGGGGGCGGTTTTCGACATTCAGGCCGCCGGCGCTAGCTGCCAGTACGAAATCGACGGCGTCTGGATGAGCGCCCCACCCTTGCAACTCCCGCAAATCCTACCCGCCGTGGAAGCGCTGAAGATCCTCTGCGGCCTCAATCCGCAAGATCACGTCAACCGACAGGAAGGCCGCTTCGAGTTCAAATACGCCGACGTCCCGCTCTCCGCCACGTTCCTTTCTCAAGGGGTCTCGGGCGGAGAGAAGGTCCTCCTCCGCATTCAAGAAAAGCAGAGCCGCTTTCGAAAACTCGAAGACCTGGGCATGCGTCCCAAACTCCAGGAGCAGCTTGCGAAGTTGCTCCACGAGCATCGCGGCATGCTCGTATTCTCGGCCCCGCCGGGACACGGCCTGCGCACCACCGTCACGTGCGCCCTGACCTCCGCCGACCGCTTCGCGCGGGAATGGATCGCCATCCAGGAGGAGAACGCCGTCTATCAGCCCGTGGAAAACGTCCACGTTCACACCTACAAGGCCGCCGAACGCGCCCTCCTGCCGGATATGCTGGACAAGTGGTTCCACCTGGAACCGAACGTCGTGGTCTTCCGCGACATCCCGGACGGCGAAGTTTTGGAACTGACCGCGCGGGAAGTGGAGAACGATCGCCTGATCATCACCACGGTTCGAGCCAAGGACTGCTGCGAGGCGCTACTTCGCCTGGCCGCCCTGCAACCCCGTTCGCAAGCCTTTCCCAAGGCGGTGATCGGCGTGTTGAATCAGCGGGTCCTGCGTCGGCTATGCGACGCCTGCAAGCAAGCGTACCCCCCGCCGCCGGAATTGCTTCAGCGGTTGGGCATCCCGCCGGGGCGCGTGCAAGCCCTCTATCGGCCCGGCGCACCGACGCAAGAGCACCCGGAACCGTGCCCCCAATGCCGCGGACTGGGCTATTTGGGACGCGCGGCTTTCTACGAACTGCTGGTGGTGAACGATACGGTCCGCAAAGTCCTGGCCGGCAAACCGGACTACGCCACGCTCCGCAAGGCCGCCAAGGCCGCGGGCATGGTCAGCCTGCAAGAGGAAGGCGTTTTGCTGGTCGCCCAAGGGATTACCACGTTGGAGGAGCTTCAGCGGATTTTGCAAAAGTCGTAAAGCCGCATCCCTGGTTCGCTGCGTACAAGCCGATCCTCGACCCGATACGAGGCGTTCGCCATGATCCTACTGCTCATCAACCTCGCCGTTCTCGCCGCGTTCATCGCCTTCGCTCTCCGCGACGGTGCCTGGGGGACGTTCATCAGGGCGTGGAATATCCTTTTCGCGGGATTGCTGGCGACCAACTTCTTCGAACCGGCGGCGCGCTTTCTGGAAGATACCGCCGGGTCGGAATTGACGTACTTCTACGACTTCCTGGCCTTCTGGGGGACGTTCGCGGTCTTCATGGTGATTCTGCACTCCCTGACCGCCGTGATCTCGCGCGTTTCGGTGAAATTCAATATCTATGTGGACCGGACGTTCACGGTGTTGTCCGCGCTTTCGTGCGCCGGCACTTTCAATGCCCTCTTGCTGTTTTCGCTCCATTTCGCGCCGTTGGGGCCTTCGCCTTTCGGTACCGCGCTGGTCAGCGATCAGGGATTGCCCCTCGGTCTGCGTTGGGGGCTGATGGCGAGCCTGATGTCTCGCGGAGCCTTGTCGCGGACGGTGTCGGCCGAAGAGGCCGCCAGTTACGGCGCCAACATCGCCGCCTTTCCCGGCAGGAACAATATCTTCCAGGTCTATCAGAAGCGACAAGAGTCTCTCAAAAGCCAGGTGGAGAGCGGCAGCGGGTTCAAGGCGTCGGGGGCCGAGGCTCGCTAGCCTGCCGCGAGTTGACCCGCTCCCGGTCGCGAACCGTCCCGGCCTCTCCTGCGTAGCTTTTTCGGCAAGCCCGCCCCGTCCATCGGCGGCGGAGGGCTCTTGCGCAAGACATCACAGCGCCGCAGCGTGTGAGGCCGCCGTATGAGTGCATTCCGTCAACCCGAGGCATCCTTGGCCGCGACCGAGACCGCCGAATACCGCCCGTTGAGCGGCTTGGCCGTGTCCGCCTTGATCGTCGGTCTGCTTTCCCCCCTGGCCTTTTTCTCTCCGTTTCTTTGGTTCCTTCCCGCCGCAGCCTTAATACTCGGCGTTTGGGCCGAAGTCTCCATTCGCCGGCAGGAGCCTCCGCGATTGGGCCGGACCGCCGCGTGGATCGGCGCCGCCCTCGGATTGTTTTTGCTGGGCGCCGCGCCCGCACAGTGGTTCACGCATCGCGCTCTGATCGACGCCGAAGCCCGGCAATTCGGACGGACTTGGTTGGAGATGGTTCGGTCGGGCGACCTGCTCCGCGCCCATCAACTCAGCATGTCCGCCCCCCTCCGCCAACCCTTGGACGATACCTTGCCGGAAAAGTACGCGACGGGACAACCCGCCCGCCGTGATCTGGAAGCCTTCCTGGGACGCAAGGAGACCCAGGCCCTGGTCGCCCTGGGAAAGCGGAACGACGGTCGAATCCGCTGGTTCAATACGGAGCGAATCTACCGCGACAACGAAAGCGACGTCGTCGTGCAAAGCTACGCCGTGACCTACCGCGACGAGCAGGGGAAAGAGAAGACGTTCTTCTTGATCCTCACCATGAATCGGTTGCCGATTCCCGCGGCGGGGGCTTCCGATTGGTACTTGAGCGCGGTCCGCTCCGACGCGGCGCCGACCTCGCTGGAGGCTCAGAAGGCGGCCTGGGAAGAGGCGCGGCGTCAGGCCCAACGCAACCGCGACGACGAGGGGCCGGAGGCGACACCCGCTTCGGGCTGAAGCCTTGTCGCTCGCCGATCGATTCCGTCGAAGGCTCCGTTTTTGCCGGCGCGCCAAAGTGCCGCGACGGGTCCGACGCCCGACGCCCGGCGCCATTTTCAATACCGCGGGGTGGGCGGGCGATATTGGCTGACGTCGATCGACCGGAACCAGGCGATGGTCCGCGCCAGTCCCTCTCGCAGCGGCATGGTGGGCCGCCAATCGAGCTTTTTCCGGGCCAGCGTGATATCCGGACGCCGTCGCGTCGGGTCATCCGGCGGCAAAGGCTTGAAGATCAGTCGCGATTTCGAACCGGTCAACTCCAAGACCAACTCCGCCAATTCTCGGATGGTGAACTCCTCGGGATTGCCGAGGTTGACCGGACCGGTGAAGTCCTCCGCGACGTTCATCATGCGGATGATCCCCTCCACCATGTCGTCGCGGTAGCAGAACGACCGCGTTTGCGAACCGTCGCCGTAGATCGTGATGTCCTCGCCTGCCAAGGCCTGGCGGATGAAGTTCGAAACGACGCGTCCGTCGTAGGGGTGCATGCGGGGACCGTAGGTATTGAAGATGCGAACGATCCGGACGGGCACGCCGTTCATGCGGTGATAATCCATGAACAGGGCCTCCGCCGCCCGCTTCCCTTCGTCGTAGCAGGCCCGCGGACCGATCGGATTGACCGCTCCGCGATACGACTCGTGTTGCGGGTGAACCTCCGGGTCGCCGTAGACCTCGCTGGTGGAGGCCTGCAAGACCTTGGCCCGGCACCGCTTGGCCATCCCCAGCACGTTGATCGAGCCCATCAGCGAGGTCTTCATCGTCTTGATGGGATTGTATTGGTAATGGCCGGGCGCGGCCGGACACGCCAAGTTGTAGATCTCGTCCACCTCCAACCAAATCGGCAGCGTGATGTCGTGCCGGATCAGCTCGAAGTTGTGCCGATCCAAAAGGTGCATCACGTTGGCCTTTTGGCTGGTGAAAAAATTGTCGAGACAGATCACGTCATGGCCCATCTCGACCAGTCGCTCGCAAAGATGGGAGCCGAGAAACCCCGCTCCGCCGGTGACCAGAATTCGCTTCAGCATGCCAACCTCATGATTCGTCCGCCCGTTCGACGCGCGGCCGGATGCGTCCCGCCGCAAAACCGACATTGTCGCAACTCGCCCCGATCGCGGGGAGACGGCCCGACCGAAAAGCGTCTACGTCGCGACGGGGTCCGCCGCTCGCCGCGCTAATCGCCCGCGAATTTCCCGCCACAATTCCGCCGAAGTGACCGGCTTGACCAGGTAGCCCGTATAACCGGCCTCCACAAACCCGCGGAGGATATCCGGATCGCCGTGCGCCGTCAGGGCGATGATCGGCAACTCGCAACCGGACCGTCGCAAAGCGCGGACCGCCGTGGGACCGTCCATCTCCGGCATTTCCACATCCATCAACACGTTGTCGAAGGGCGGTTCGCCGTCGGCGTCGGGCCGGGCGGTCGCCGCCAGGGCCTCCACGGCCAGACGTCCGTTCTCCACCGTCGTGACCGACGCGCCGTCGCGTTCCAAAAACCGCCGGATCAGCCGTTGGTTTTCGATGGAGTCCTCGGCCAAGAGTACCCGGACGGGACAGGATGTCTCGGTGAGGGAATCGACGCCGCTTGCGTCTTCCGCCGTAGGATCGGATTCGTTTCGATCGCTGTCGGTCGGGCTATCGGCCTCGGGCGGTTCGGCCTGGGCGATCTTGCCCGCCACCTGAACATGAAAGACGGTCCCCCGACCCGGCCCGCTTTCGGCCCAGACATCGCCTCCCAAAAGGCGCCCCAGGCGGCGGCAAATGACCAGCCCCAGTCCCGTGCCGCCGTACTTCCGCGCGGTGCTCGCCTCGGCCTGGGCGAACGGTTGAAAGAGTCGCCCGAGTTGTTCCTCGCTCATGCCGATGCCGGTGTCGCGAACGCGGATGTAAAGCTTCGGTTCGCCGGCGTTGCCCTCCGCGAAGTCGGCCTCGATCCGCACAAAACCGCGTTGCGTGAACTTGATGGCGTTATCGGTCAGATTGGCGATGATTTGCCGCAATCGCAGCGGATCGGTCAGGATGCGTTCCGGAACATTCGGCGCCGTCGCGATTTCCAAGCGAATTCCCTTGTCCCGGGCGCGGATGCGATACATCGAGATCACCTGCTCGATCACGTCGCGCGGCGATACGGGCCGGATATCCAGCCGCACTTGGCCCGCCTCCAATTTGGAGAAATCGAGGATGTCGTTGACCAGTTGCAGGAGATGCTCGCCGTTGTTCAAGACGGCCTCCACCGCTTCGCATCGCGTCACCGAGTCGGCGTTTTCCTTCGCGTCGCTTCCGCAACCGCATGGAAGTGAGCAAGACGACGACCGATCCATTGCGTTTTGGCGGCATCCTTCCTGCAAGAGCCTGGCGTAGCTGACGATCAGGGAGAGAGGAGAGCGGATTTCGTGCCACATGCTCGCCACGAAGGCGATGCGGTCGCGCGAGGAGCGCTCAACCGCCTCCGAGTACGCCCGGAGCCGCGCGTTGGCCTCCTGAAGCGATTCGGCGGTTGCCTCCAACTCCCGCCGCGCGGCGTTTTGTTGCGTCGCGTTATGAAAGGCCGTCAGGCACTTCCATCGCCCGCCGATTTGCACCGCCGCCAGCGAACCGTCGATTTCGTAGAGCGTGCCGCCCGCCGTCCAACGCCACTGTCCGCATTCGGGCACGCGCCAACTGAGAACGCGACCGACCTGCCGACGCAGGGCGCCGCCTTCCAAGGTGACCCGCGTGTCCAATCGTCGCCCCGTCGCCTTTTCCGCATCGGTGCGAAGCAAGCGTGCCGCGGCGGGATTGATCTCGTAAACCCGCAGGTCTTCGTCCAAGACCATCAGCCCTTCGAGGGTGGATTTGAATAGGACGTGGTACTGCCGCCGACTCTCGGCCAGCGTCTCCGCGAACACGCGATGGGCGCGTTTTACGGCGGATCCTAATCGCGAGAAGCCGAGCATCAGCCCCGCGGCGGCCAACGTGGCCAAACCTCCCACGGCCCAAACGAGGCCGGTGTCCTGCCGCGACGAATCGCTTGCCAACTCCCGGGGAGGAACCGCGGTCAACCAAAGCGGGGAAAGCCCCCACTGTACGGGCCTCCGCAAAACCCTGGCGGCCCCGGAGTCCGGCGACCGGCAGGCCGAATCGGCCGAATCGCCCCCGGCAGCGCCCTCCGTTCGGGAATCCCTTGCTTGAAGGTGAAGGAGCGATGGGTCGCCGGTATAGGCGACGCATCGACTCGCCACGCCGTCGGGGTGCCCCCAATGGAGCGCCAAATTGGCGGCGGCCAAATCGGACCGAGCACGATCCAACAGTTCGCCGGCATCGATCTTCATCACGATGTAACCGGAGGGACGAATCGCGGCGAGTTCCTCCATCGCGTCGCCCGCTTCGGCATCGTCGCTCAAGCCGGAAAACAGAGTCGGCTCGGCGTCACCGTCGCGGGAACTCGTTGCGCCCTTTATCGCCGCTTTATTGTAGACGGGCATCCACATCCGAAGTCGCCGCGTGCCGCCGGGTTCACCGCCCGACTCCCCCGAATCGAACAAGGCGATCGAGGCACTCCAATCGGAACCATGTTTCCGCATCGCACTCCTCATTTCCGCGGAGACGCACTCGGACGGGAGATACTCGATGCTATCCAAACCGGGCTGATGAGACACGGCGTTGATGCGCCGAAACGTCGCCCATTCCTCGGCGTCCACTTCGTCGCTGGCGGCATACAACAGGCACGCGTTCTTGGCGATCGCGGCCAAGGAATCGAGTTGTCGGCGAAAGGCGGCAACCGCCGCCGCGGAATAGCGGTCCTCCGCCTCCTGACGCACAAGCGATCGCTTCAGCGTTTCGGTACGACTAACCGCGTGGGCCGTCCATAATCCCAAGAGAACGATGGCGAGTCCGAAAATTACCGGAAGCAAGCGAAAAAAGATGCGTCGCTCCGCGACACTCTCCGGACGCGACTCTTCCACGCATTTTTCACACATAGCAGCGCCAAGCATTTCAACAGACCGAACTCAGTATGCTGCCGGGGCGAATTCGCCGTACCCGACCGCAAGGGAACATACTCCGATAAAAGAGTCGGATAAAAGAGTCGGACGCGGACGGAACGCACTTCCGCCCTGCGTCCTTGAGGTTACGGTCGCCCGCTTTCAGCCGGAAAAGCCCTGTACCCCCGCGTCGTTTCGCGACGCCGATCCCGGTTATCAACAAGAATCTAGGATAAGCTCGGTTGCTTGTGCCCCTTTTTGTTTGGAATGAAATAATCCCCAGTGTGGGGATAATACGACTCAGGCGGCACAGTCCCTACAACCCAACCGTTCGTGAACCCGATGAGGCGGGTTCGGGGTCGCGATTACTTCGGAGCGCAGCCCTCCGTTCGGCATCGCGGCCACCACCAGCTCACGCTGGTGGCTCCATATTTCCCGGCGCCATCACGCAACACGAGAGCCTCCAGCGTAAGCTGGAGGTGTCACGGCGCAACCCAAGATCCACCACCAGCTTACGCTCGTGGCTCTTGGATTGCGCTAGCGATACTTGGAGCCGCCGGCGTCAGCCGGCGGTGGAAGAAGCGGCGGCGCGATCGACGACCACATCCGCCCCCGCTGTGGCGTCGGTAATGTACACGGCGGGCTGATTCCCGGTGCGTCGGCGGTACTCGTCGGCGACGGTTTCGGCGAAGCCGGGCGCCGCGCTCGCTTCCACCAAAGCCACCGCACATCCGCCGAAACCGGCCCCGGTCATGCGAGCGCCGTAACATCCCGGCTGAGACAAGGCGATCTCGACCATCGCGTTCAAGGCGTCGCTGGAAACCTCATAATCGTCGCGCAGGCTTTCGTGGCCGGCGATCATCAGGCGTCCCAGCGTCTCCGCGTCACCCTTGCGCATGGCCTCCGCAGCTTGCACGGTCCTTGCATTTTCACTGACCACGTGCCGGACCCGGCGGGCGGTCACGGAATCCAGTTCTCCCGATCGGGCGGCGAGGTCGTCCAAAGTCAGATCGCGGAGGGCCTTCAGTCCGAAACGGGCGGCGGTGGATTCGCACGCCTCGCGACGTTCGTTGTAGGCCGAATCCGCCAGTCCCCGCCGCGTGCCCGTGTCCAAAATCACCACCTTCACCCCCGGCGGCAGCGGCACGAGTTGGCACTCGAGCGTGCGGCAGTCGATGAGCAGGGCATGGCCTTGTTTGCCGTGGGCCGAGATCAATTGGTCCATGATGCCGCACTGCACGCCCACCCAACGGTTCTCCGCCCGTTGGGCCGCCAAGGCCATCTTCACGGGATCCCAGGGCAGATCGGAGGCGGCGGCGAAGGCCCGGGCGACGGCCACCTCCATCGCGGCCGAGGACGAAAGCCCCGCCCCGATCGGCACGTCGCCCAGCAAAACGCCCTCCCAGCCTCGCAAAAAGCGGCCCTCCTCGCCGAGCGACCAGGCCGTTCCTTTGACGTACTCGATCGGCGCGGTCCCTTCGCGCCGCAAGGCGTCCAGGTGGAATTCGCGCCACCGCGACTCCGCAGCGACGTACACCCGGACCCAACGGTCTGCGCGGCGCCGCAGTCCGACCCAAACGGCCCGTTCAATGGCCATGGGCAGGACGAAACCCTCGTTGTAATCGGTGTGCTCGCCGATCAGGTTGACTCGACCGGGCGCCCGAACCACCCAATCCGGCGTTCCACCCACCTGCTCCGAAAACATCCGCTCCACCGTGGAGACGTCGATGCTTTTGCTTTCAGCAACGCTCATAACGCACCCTCGGCCCCGCTTGGGGGCGGGAAAATTCCTGACTCGCGATCATGCGAACGGAATCGTTCATCGTGCTGGCCCGGCGTCCGCCGGTCAAGGACCGGGGGCGACCGCCGATCGCGCCGATTCCGCCGATTATGCGGATAAGAATCGGACCTCCGCTTGATCCGGCGGTTGCGCGACAATCGGGCGGTCACCCCGATCGTGACCTAAAGTTTCCAATAGAAGTTCGGGCGGGACCGGCATGATGCCTTGGCTTACGATCATGAATTGGCTCCGAAAAAGGGGCTGATAATGTTGGATCGACCGATGAACCAGGCTGCTCTGCAAGTTCCAGGCGAGGTTCGACCATGCCGAAGCGCTCAATCATGGTGGTGGACGACTGCGAGATCAACCGCGAAATCCTGGTGGAGCTGTTAAGCGAAGACTTCGACGTCACCGCCTTCACCAACGGCGAGGACTGCCTCAACCAACTCATTTCGGTTTCTCCCGACGTGGTGCTGTTGGACATCATGATGCCGGGCTTGGACGGTTACGAAACCTGCCGCCGCATCAAGCAAAGCCCCATCGGTCCCTTCACGCAAGTGGTCTTGGTCAGCGGCAAAGGTTCGGCCTCCGAGCGTTTGGCGGGCTACGAGGCGGGCGCCGACGATTACATGGTCAAACCGTTCCGGCACGACGAACTGCTCGCCAAGCTCCGCGTGTTGTTTCGCCTGCGCGACATGATGGAAAAGCTGTGGCAGGCCAATGCCCGGATTCAAGAGTTCAACGAAGCCTTGGAACGACTGGTGGCCGAGCGCACGCGGGAGGTTTTGGAGACGCAGGACCTGACCATCACGGCCTTGGCCCGCCTGGCCGATTCGCGCGACCCCGAGACCGGCGACCACATCACGCGGATGCGGCACTATTCTCGGATTCTGGCCGCCGAGATCGTCGCCATGAACCCTCGGGCGGGGCTTGGCTCCCGATTTCCCGACGACATCTACCGCGCCGCCCCCTTGCACGATATCGGCAAGGTCGGCATTCCGGATTCCATCCTCCTCAAGCCGGGCAAGCTGACGGAGCAAGAGTTCGAGGTCATGAAGACCCACACCGTGATCGGGTATGAGACGTTGAGCATGGGCTCGCAGGTCGGCGCGGCGGGGAAGTTCCTCATGACGGCCGCCGCGATCGCGCGGCACCATCACGAGCGTTGGGACGGTCGCGGCTATCCGGACGGTTTGCAGGGCGAAGCCATTCCGCTTTCCGCCCGAATCGTAGCCGCCGCGGACGTCTTCGACGCCCTGACGTCCAAGCGGGTTTACAAAGACGCGATCCCGCCCGAGGAAGCCGCCCGATTCATCGAACGCGAGAGCGGTCGCCACTTCGATCCCATGGTCGTCGAGGCCTTCCGGCGTCGCTGGGACGACATTCTGGAGTGCTACCGCAAACACCAACTCGGCGAAGACTCGCCGCGCGAGCGACCGAGCGATCCGACGGACGAACGGCCGAGTCCCGAACCGTCCCCTCTACCCCAAATCAGCGATCCGACCGCTTTCGCCTACGTCGCACCGCTTCACGACGCCCCCACGCTGGGGTAGGCGGTGCGGTCGTCGGGTTTTTCCCCTCGATGGTCGGTCGCGGGGGTTGCTCGAACCGTCGGAAATCTTCAGAATAGCGATTCCACGCTCCCCTCGGACGTCATCGGATCGCTTGCCGATCCGCAGCGCGGTGCGTGGGACGGGGCGGGCCGATCGCCGACGGCGGGTGCGCTCCGACGAAGTCAGATCACCTTTGTCTCGGGACGCGAGGTCTTCCCATGCCAACGGAACCCCGAATTCTCTTGTCCGGCTTCGCGGACGAAGCCGCACTCAACAAGACGGCCCTGGAGCAGTTCGTGGCCTTCGCGGCCTTGGGTCTGCAATACTACAGCATCCGCTTCATCGACCTGGGCGGCGGCGTCAAGAACGTCATGAAGTTGTCGCCCGAGGAATTGAGCACCGTCAAGAAGCTCCAAGCCGAATTCGGATTGCGGGTTTCGTCGCTGGGGTCGCCCATCGGGAAGATCAAACTGCGGGATGAGGAAGACGGCACCAAGAACGTCTACATCCCGTTCGAACGCTATCTTGCCGAGGACGTCGCCCGGGCGTGCGAATTGGCCGAATTCCTCGAAACCAAGCTCATCCGAGGATTCTCGTTCTATCATCCCAAGGGGACGGACCCGGAACCGCACGTCAACGAAGTCGTCGATCGGTTGGGGCAAATCGCCGACCGCTGCGCCCGGTCGGGCCTGATCTTCGGCCTGGAGGTGGAGGCTAATCTGGTCGGTCAGAACGGGCACATTTTGGCCGAGATTCACCGTCGCCTGGCGCACCCCAACCTGGTCCTCGTCTTCGACGGCGCGAACCTGGTCGTGCAAGGGTACACCGCGGAAGAAATCTACGCGCAATACCTGGCGATGAAGCCCGGCCTGGGTTGGCTGCACATCAAGGACTATCGCCGACCCCAGCGCGACGCCAAGGGCGGACACGTGGACGAAGATATGCTGAAGAACTTCGTGCCCTCGAACCTAGGGGACACCGGGCACGAGGCGATCCTCCGCGACTTCGCCTCTTATCTGCCCGAGTTGGAATCGCGAATGGCGGAGCGTGGCGTGCCGGGCGTGTTCCTCGACTTGGAACCGCACGTCAAAGGGGGCGGCCAATTCGGCGGCTTCAGCGGTCCCGACGGTATGGGCGTCGCCCTCCGCGGTTTGTGCCGGGTGCTGGACTACGTGGGGATCCGCTATCACCTGCGGGACTTCGACGACGTCCGCGCGGCCCGAGGCTTCTAAGCCCTGCGATCCGCTCCCGTCTCGCCCGCCGGCGATGCCCAGCGCCGCAATAATTGAGAGCCGCCGGCGATGCTTAGCGCCGCAATAATTGAGAGCCGCCGGCGTAAGCCGGCGGTGTTTCGGCACTACCCGGCGTTTACCACCGCCGGCTTACGCCGGCGGCTCCAGTGTGCGCACTATCGGCTCCAGTGTATGCGTCACCGCCGACTCCATTCGACAGCGAGGGTTCCCATGAGCGTCCGTCCCCAGCACCGCAATTCATTCTCCCCTATCGCAGCACCCCGATTGTCTCGCCGCGATTGGCTGGCCCGAGGCGGACTAAGTTCGGCCGGCGCCTTGGCACTGCCCTGGCTGCTGCTGAACAAAACGGTCTGCGGGGCCGAAGCGACCTCGACCGCGGAACCCGCCGCGCCGGGCTTCGAAGTCGCCGAAGTGACCGCCATCTCCCATCTCAGCGCCTATCACGGTTGGCCGACCGTGGCGCGGCGCAAAAGCGGCGAACTGCTGCTGGTCTATTCCGGAGGTCGCGAGGCCCACGTTTGCCCGTTCGGGCGCGTGGAACTGATGCGTTCGCACGACGACGGCAAGACCTGGACCTATCCGCAGGTGATTCTCGACAGCCCCATCGACGACCGCGACGCGGGCGTGCTGGAGACGGATCGCGGCACGATCTTGGTCACGACGTTCACCTCCCTGGCCTATGAACCGATCCTGAAGCGGGCGGAGGCGGCGGCGGGAACGCCGGGCGCATGGCCCGACGAAAAGCTCCGCCGTTGGCAGGCCGCCCACGAGCGCTTGGATGCCGCGGGACGCGATGCGGCCCTGGACGTTTGGATTACCCGATCCACCGACGACGGCATCACCTGGTCGCAGCGGCAGCGATGCCTCGTCAGCAGTCCGCACGGGCCGATTCAACTCCGCGACGGGCGATTGCTCTACGCGGGCAAAGAACTATGGAAAGGGCGGGGCCGAGTCGGCGTCTGCCAATCCTCGGACGACGGCGCGACTTGGGAATGGCTGGCGGAAATTCCCACCCGACAGGGCGATGATCCCGCCCAATACCACGAACTTCACGCCGTGGAAACCGCGGACGGTCGCTTGATCGCGCAGATTCGCAATCACAACCCGCAAAACGCGGGAGAGACCCTCCAGTGCGAATCGGACGACGGCGGCAAAACCTGGTCGGCCCCGCGGTCGATCGGAGTTTGGGGCCTGCCTTCCCATCTGTTGCGACTTCGCGACGGTCGCATTCTCATGACCTACGGCCATCGCCGCCCACCCTTCGGTTGCCAAGCGCGGATCAGCGAGGATGGCGGTCGATCGTGGTCCGCCCCGATGGTCCTTTACGGAGACGGGGCCGGCGGGGACTTGGGCTATCCCTCGACGGTCGAGTTGGGCGACGGGACGCTGCTGACCGTATGGTACGAACTGCTCGCCGGGTCATCGCAGGCCGTACTGCGACAAGCCCGGTGGCGCTGGACGTGATTGCGCGAAATCTCGAGCCACCAGCGTAAGCTGGTGGTGCCAATGGCGAGCGCTGGGTAGCGCAACAACACCTCGGGCTTACGCCCGAGGCTCTCGATCGTTTGCGTGAATTGCGCCGGCGCGCGCATCATCGCGCCAATTCACGAGCCACCAGCGTAAGCTGGTGGTGGTACTGTTGATGGTAGTAGTAACCAAGAGCCACCAGCGTAAGCTGGTGGTGCCAATGGCGAGCGCTGGGTAGCGCAACAACACCTCGGGCTTACGCCCGAGGCTCTCGATCGTTTGCGTGAATTGCGCCGGCGCGCGCATCATCGCGCCAATTCACGAGCCACCAGCGTAAGCTGGTGGTGGTACTCTTGATGGTAGTAGTAACCAAGAGCCACCAGCGTAAGCTGGTGGTGGATCTTGGGTTGCGCCAAGACACCGCCGGCTTACGACCGCGGCAAGGTTCTCCGCCGCAGTTCGTAAAGAAAGTCGTTGAGGTCCTTGGGAAGCGGCACCTCGAAGTGCAGCGACTCGCCCGTCACGGGGTGGATGAATCCCAACTCGACCGCCGCCAAGGCCAGGCGGGGGGCACCGCTGCGGTCCTCGATGGGCTTGCCGTAGAGCGTGCGATTGTAGATCTTTTCTCCGCACACGGGGTGGCCCGCCTCGGACAGGTGAATCCGAATCTGGTGCGTCCGACCGGTCTCCAGGCGGCATTCCAACAGCGTGTACTCGCCGATTCGCTCGATGGGCCGAATGTGGGTAACGGCAGCCTTGCCCTCGCCGTCGCGAAGCGTACTGCCGCGCCGCCCGTCGCCGCGATCCCGCACAAAACGACTGCTGAAGGTCTGGGCTTCGAGGTAGCCGGGGATGACGGCCAAGTATTTTCGGGTCGTAGTGTGCCGGCGGAACTGTTCCATCAGTCCTCGTTCCGCCTCGGCGGTGCGGGCGAAAACGATCAGGCCGCTGGTGTCGCGATCCAGGCGATGGACGGCACGGACGGGCAGCGGCGGTCCCTTCTTCCGTTTGCCCTCCATCCTGGCGATGATGTGCGGCAAGACCTCGTCCAGCGTGGGCTGCAATTGCCGCCGCCGTTGCGAAGCGTCCAACTCCTCGCGGTGCCGATTGGTGGTCATTCCCGAGGGCTTGTCCACGACCACAAGGTGCTCGTCCAGATGAATCACGGCGACGTCGCGAGGGCCGGGCGGGGGCGCGGCGGGCCGAGTCGTCAGCTTGACGACGTCTTGCAACTTCAAGCGCCGGGCCGCGTCCAGGCAGGGATTGCCGTTAACCTGCACGTAGCGGCCCGCGATCAGCTTCTTCGCCTGAGACCACGAGACCGACGGCAGCCATTCGCGGAGGGCCGCCGCCAGCGTCGCCCCCTCCTGGCGCGGAAGGACTCGAAAGACTCGATCACCAAAGGAGTGCATGATGGAACGCCAAGACCTGCTGATGACAGCGCACGCGCCGCACGGCATACTCCGCCCGCGTTCGCCGACAACCGCCATTCGCGATTCCGCGGCGCAAACCCGCAACGGCACCAACCGCGGGCGAGCGAGGCATTGCCTGGGGGCGGGCTACCGTTAGCTTAACGCAAAACGCGGCGCTCCGTCAGGGATCGCAGCCTCCAGCTCGGGCTTACGCCCGAGGCTCACGCTCGCGCCCAAACCCTGAGCCACCAGCGTAAGCCAAGAGCCACCAGCGTGAGCTGGTGGTGGTAGTGCTGGTAAATCCGAGCCACCAGCGTGAGCTGGTGGTGAAATCTTGGGTTGCGCCGTGACACCTCCAGCTTACGCTGGAGGCTCTCGTGTTGCGTGATGGCGCCGGGAAATATGGAGCCACCAGCGTAAGCTGGTGGTGGAAGCGCTGTGCGAACACTTGAAACCTGGATAGCGCTTCATTCACCGCCGGCTTACGCCGGCGGCTCTAGGCGAGTTGCGCTTGCCTTGCAAGCGGCGGCGCCCTCTAATAACGGAAAGTTGCGTTAGCTTCTCTTCGCTCTCCACGGAGGCCGGCGAGATGGCGCGTCTGGACAAGCGCGAGTTTAGCCCGGCGACGGGTGACGTTCCCGCGTCGGCCGACCCCTTGCCCGAGATCGCAACCGACCGCTCCCCGAATTCGGCATGTCCGACGGCGATGCGAAACGCCGGCATCGGCCCCGTTCGCGAAACCGTCTCTCCCGACGAGGTCTTGGCCGCCTATTGCCGTGAAGTTCTCTTGCGTCAAGACGGCGAGGCGGCGATCAGGGCCAGGGTCTTTTTGGAGTCGGCGGGCATGAATTGGCCGGCGGTCCCCGACCTGCCCATCGGGATGCTCGATTCGGCCAAGTCGGCTTGGGAGTATGCCGCTAAGGCCGGCGTATCCCCCGGCGATTGGAAGAAGCGGCGAATATCCCCGAAGTTGGAAGGCTGCCTGGTCGGCCCCATCCGCGAGTTCTCGGGCACGATCGTCACGTTTTGGGCTCGCGCGACCGATCTCCAATCGCGGTGGTACCTGTTTCGCGACCGCTGGGACGACCGACCCATCGCCTTCGGGATGGAACAATTAATGCCGTCGCGGCCCAGTCACGTCTTCCTCGTGGAACGGATTCTGGACGCTTTGATCCTCCGATCGTGGGGTGTGGAGCCGGTTTTGGCCTTCGCGCGGCGATTCGACCAGGTCTTGCCGGAAACTTGGGGCGAATTGCCAAAATGGGGGATTCTTCAGGCCACGCTGCTGCCAGTCGGGCCGGAAGTCCCCTCTTCCGTGCTGCACGGGGCGCGGGATCAGGCCCGACGATCGCCCCTGCGGCCCGAGTTGTGGCTCATTCCACCGCGGCGAATCACACCCGGTTTGGGCCGTTGGGCGTCGGAACTGGGGGGATCAGCCATTCTGCCGTGGATCAGCGAGCACCGCGTCCCCCTCCTTGGGCGGCAATCGAAAGTCAAACCAGCCCTCGCCGCAACGCCTTCGCCGCCGGCGGTCGACCGGGCCGTCATCCACGGCGAAGACCACGCCGACACGCCGCCGCAAGAATCAGCGGACCAGGTCGCGATCGAGAGTCCGAACGACGACACCCCCTCGGGGGAAGATCGTGGCCCTGCGCCGACACCGCCGACTGATCGGAAAATCTGCCCCAAGCATGGGGGGCCTTGGGATGGGTGTTTCTGTTTCGATTGACCAAAACGGGTTATAATTTGCAGTCAAGGTAAATTTCGGCGATTGGACCGGTCGCGTTCCGTTCGCCGGGGCGGACGCGTGATATCCTTGTTCAGATTAACTTTGGGGGCGTTTCCTCAGCCTCCGCAATCGGACAGCCCGGGGCGGTCGTCTTTCGGTATGGGGATTGCACGCGGAGAGGGTTCTCGGCTAGGATAGACCGCCGCGATGCCCGCCGTGGGATGCAAACCGACCTCGGTCGGACACGCGATGAGGCCGGAGGGACGACGTTCACGAGACGTTCACGAAGAAAGATCCCCCCGGGGTACCGGGGATCCCGACGAAAACGTTGTAAGGCGACGTTCCGTTAGACGCAAGGAGTTTCGATTCATCGGCGAGCACTCGGACCTGAAGGACCACGCTGAGAGAAAGGCCCCGTCGGGCGATGCGTCGTGCGGAAGCCCGGAACACGCGGCGGCCTCGTCCGCCGTGCATGGGTTTCCGCGGAGCGATGACGCATCGCACGCTTCCCTGCGTACGGCGGCCTCCCAGGCGTCGGAACCGACCGAGTGCGTTCCGAATCCAGACCACGATACATTCACCCCAAGAGGCCCCGTCGCGCACGGCAGCGGCGGGGACGACGAACCCCGTGTTCGTCAACGAGTGCGTATTCGCTTTTCGAAACGAGGGGATTTGCGGTTCGTTGGGCATCACGACTTGGCGCGGATCGTGGAACGGTGGTTCCGTCGCGCGGGCATACGTCCGGCGTACAGCCAAGGGTTCCACCCGAAGCCGCGGTTCAACTTTCCGTCGGCCCTGGCGTTAGGAATCGAGGGAGTTCGCGAAGTGCTCGAGGTCGAGTTGGCGGAAGCGATGACGGGGGAGGAATTGTCGGCGCGATTGGCGTCGCACGCCGTTCCCGGTCTGGAATTCCACGCGATCGAGACGCTCCCGCCGTCGGCCCCGCCCGCCCGGGTGAAGAGGGTCGTCTACTGCCTGGAAGTACCCGCCCGGTACCATGCCGCGGTCCAAGCCCGCCTCCGCGAAATCACGTCCGCCGCGTCGTTTCCCATCCATCGCCCGGCCAAAGGCAAGACCTTCGAGTTGCGGGAATGGGCGGAGGAATTGGCGCTCGAGGGCGGCGTGTTGCGGATGGCCCTGCGAGTCGATCCCCAAGGATCGCTCCACCCGCGAGAAGTCCTCGCGGTGCTGGGGTTGGAGGACTTGGAAGCGCAAGGCATTCCCCTGGTCCGCGCCGACGTGGAGCTTGCCTCATGAAGCCCGCTCCGCGGCAACTTCGAACCGGGATCGCCCGATCCTCCCGCGACGCACTCGCCTCCGGAGCCGATTTGGAAGGCGAGAAAGATGAAACAGGAGATGCTGATCAATGCGGCCCAATCTGAAGAGTGCCGCATCGCCATCGTCGAAGACGGCGTTCTGCAAGAGCTTTACATCGAGCGTGCCGACCAGGAACAATACGTCGGCAACATCTACAAGGGCGTGATCGTCAATCTGGAACCCAGCATTCAGGCCGCCTTCGTCGATTTCGGCGTGGGTCGCAACGGGTTCCTCCACGTCAGCGACGTGGAACCGCAGTACTTTCGCCAGGCGGGCTACGACCCCGACGAGTTGGGCGAGATGCCGGCGCCGGCCTCGGGCGTGCTCAACGGGCTCGGCGAGTCGGGCGAGGAACGCCCCCGCAACTCGCGTGCGCGGCCGTTTCGCCCCGGCAATCGCCCTCGCTTCAAACCGCCCATCCAAAGCATCTTCAAACGCGGCGACGAAGTCATCGTGCAGGTGATCAAGGAGGGCATCGGCAGCAAGGGGCCGACGCTGTCCACCTACATCAGCATCCCCGGTCGCTACCTGGTCCTCATGCCCGCCTTGGGGCGCGTCGGCGTCTCCCGCAAAATCGAGGACGAGTCCGTCCGGCGGCGACTGCGCGACATCATGCGCGAATTGAACGTGCCCAAAGGTTTGGGGTTCATCGTCCGTACGGCGGGCGCCGACCGTACGCGGAAGGATCTGTCTCGCGATCTTGCCTACCTGATGCGGTTGTGGAAGGTGCTGGTCCGCCGCATCCGCAAACTCGGCGCTCCCGTGGATATCTACGAAGAAAGCGACATCATCACCCGGACCATCCGCGACATCTTCAGCGCCGAGGTCGGAACCATCGTGATCGACGAACCCAAGACCTACGAAAAGGCCAAGGAGTTCCTCGAAATGGTGATGCCGCGGTACGTCAATCGGCTGCAACTGTACGACGGCAAGGAGCCGCTCTTCCACAAGTTCGGATTGGAAAACGAGATCACGATGATCCACCAGCGGCAGGTGCCGCTCAAGCCGGGCGGTTCGATCGTCATCGATCAGACCGAGGCCCTGGTGGCCATCGACGTCAACAGCGGCAACTTCCGCGCCGAGGATTCGGCCGAGGAGACGGCCTATCAGATCAATCTCATCGCGGCCAAGGAGATCGCGCGGCAAATCCGCCTGCGAGACTTGGGCGGCGTGATCGTCAACGACTTCATCGATATGCGGAAGGAGAAGCACCGCCGTGCCGTGGAGCGGGCGCTCCGCGAGGCGGTGCAGCGCGATCGGGCCCGCACCAAAATCGTCCGCACCAGCCCCTTCGGACTGATCGAGATGACGCGGCAGCGGATTCGCCCCAGCCTCAAACGGACGCTCTTCCGCGATTGCCCGTTGTGCCGCGGCGCCGGCCTGGTGAAGACCGTGGACACCATGGCCATCGACGTGATGCGGCAATTGATTCTGGCCTGCCTGGTTCCCCGCGCGGCCGAAATCAAGGTGACCGTGGCGGACGAGGTCGCCGAGCATTTGAACAACAAGAAGCGCCGCGACCTTTCCGACCTCGAGAATCAGCATCAAGTCTCGATTCGCGTGGTGGGGGCGGAGCACGTTTCGCCGGAGCACCTCGTCATCGAGTGCCGCGACGCCGACGGTCGACTGCTTTCCACGACGAACTGACGGACTCCGCCGCTGCGGACCAGGTGCCGCACCCAAGCGTCGCCCCTAAGCCGCGCGCCCGAATCTTGCTGCGCTCCGTCCGTCGCCGAGAGTCGGGGGGCGTTGTCGCCCTTCCCGCCGCGGGGATAAGATAGGGGGCGCTGCGTCGCCGGCAACTCGGCCGAGCCGATCCGTTGCGCAGCAGGCAAGGCCGTCTTCTCGATCACCGTAACCGCGAAGGCTCCACGGCTACCGGGGACACTTCGGCAGATCGCCGTGGGCGGGCATCTCAACCAGAGAAGGAGCTGATTCCATGGACATCCGGATGCCGACCATTCCCAAACCCGTCAAGGCCAAGAAAAAGCAGGTCTTCCTGGCGGCCAGCGGCGACTTGCGACTCTCCGCCAACCAGGTCTGCTGGCCCGCCCAACAAGCCATGGAAGAGGCCCTGGGGGAAGCGGTGCGCGCGGCGGGTTACGAGTTGGTCCGCGCCCATCCCTACAAGCCCGACGAAAAGCACGGATTCATCAGTTCCCAGCGCGAGGGCATGGAGGTCTTCGCGGGAATCGACCCCGACGCCAAGCTGATGGTGGCCGAGGCCGTCTGGCAGTACTCGCACCATGTGCTGGCCGGCTTGCTTTCCCACCGGGGGCCTATTCTCACCGTGGCCAATTGGTCGGGTCAATGGCCGGGATTGGTGGGCATGCTCAACCTCAACGCCTGCCTGACCAAGGCCGGCAAGCCCTACAGCACGCTGTGGAGCGAGGACTTTTCGCTGCCTCAGTTCCGCAAACGCCTGACCGCCTGGCTGGAGGACGGTCGCGTGCGACACTCCCTCCGGCACGCCGTCCCGCTGAAAAAAGTCAAGGTTCCCGGCGCGTTAAGGCGATTGGGCGAGGCCCTGGCCGAAGAGTTCCGCGTCAAAAAGGCCATCCTGGGCGTCTTCGACGAGGGATGCATGGGCATGTACAACGCCATCCTCCCCGACGAACTGCTGATGCCTTTGGGAGTCTACAAGGAGCGACTCAGCCAATCGGCCCTGTATTACGAGACCACGCAGGTGTCGGACGACGAAGCCCGCCGGGTCTACCAATGGCTGCTCGATCGCGGCATGAAATTCGTCACCGGCCCCAATCCCGAGACGGACCTCACGGAGGATCAGATCCTGACGCAGTGCAAGATGTACATCGCGGCCCTGCGGATCGCGGACGACTTCGGTTGCCACGCGGTGGGCATCCAATACCAGCAGGGCTTGAAGGACCTTTTGCCCGCCAGCGACCTGGTGGAGGGAATGCTGAACAACTCGGACCGCCCGCCCGTCACCGATCGCCGCGGCGAGCGGATCCTGTACGCAGGCGAACCGTTGCCGCACTTCAATGAGGTGGACGAGTGCGCGGGCTTGGACGGCCTGATGACCTATCGCGTCCACAAGGCCCTGGGACAACCGGTCGAAAACACGCTGCACGACGTCCGTTGGGGCGACGCGGACCGCTCGGGCACGGTGCCCGACTATGTTTGGGTGTTCCTCATCAGCGGATCGGCGCCGCCCGCCCATTTCGTCGGCGGTTGGACCGGCGCTTCCAGCGAACGCCAACCGGCCATGTATTTCCGCTTGGGCGGGGGAACGCTCAAGGGCGTCTCCAAACCAGGCGAGATCGTCTGGTCCCGCATCTACGTGGACGACGGTCGCCTCTGCATGGACATCGGTCGCGGCGGCGTGGTGGAACTGCCCCCCGAGGAAACGCAGCGCCGCTGGAACGAGACCACCCCGCAATGGCCGATCATGCACGCCGTCACGTACGGCGTGGATCGCGACGCCTTCATGGCCAAGCATAAGGCCAACCACATTCAGGTCGCCTATGCCGAGGACGCCCGCTCCGCCGACGCCGCGGCCTTGGCCAAGGCCGCCCTGGCCGATGCGATGGGAATGCGCGTCTTTATGTGCGGCACGCGAAAAGACGGCAAGCCCTGGGCTTGACCGGCGCGGTCGGCTACGGCGCGATTCCTCGACCCGGAGTCGCGCCGCCGATTTCCCGTTCCGAACTCGTACTGCCGATCTTCCGTTCCGGCGCCGCGCTGCCGGTTGCCCGGCAGCGTCCGACCGCCTTTCGCGTGTCCCGCCGAAATTAGGGTGTTCCCGCCGAAAACCGACCGGCGGAGGTCCCGGTCGCCGGAGTTGACGACTCGCCCGGCGACTGATAAAGTGAAGCTTAGTCGTGGTCGATCCTGCGGTCGGCGGCAATCCGGCGGCGGTCGGTTCCCACTTGGGATCCTTCCCCCACATCTTTGCCGCGTTATCCGGGATGATCACGATCCCTGTTGGGGGATTAGCTCAGTTGGGAGAGCGCTTGAATGGCATTCAAGAGGTCAGGGGTTCGAATCCCCTATCCTCCATTAAGTCGTTTTGCAGCAATAAGTTACGACACGCAAGCGGTTGCATAACTTCGTAATTGAACAGGCTTTCCGATTCAGAGTTCTCCATCTTGCAATCGCTTGCGGGAACGTGCTGTGCCGGATTTTGCGCCAACAGTGTGCCGGATTCTGTGCCACCTAGCGGTTGACCGTCACCGAGGCCCTTCGGTCCACATCTTGAGTTCTGTACTGTCACGGGGGTCCACTGGATGGCAGCCTTGTATGTCGCATCCGTGGGGTCCACATAATGGCGCAACGCTATGGACGGAGTGTTGCCTAACCACTTCGTGACCACGGCCAGCGGGAAGGATTGGGCTAAATCGGATTCGCAGGACGCTCGGAGGTTGTGCCATAGCCGCGGCCACGGTTCCAGGCCAGCCCGCCGGATGATCTTCTCAAAGGTGGTTCGCAGATTGCAATTGATCCACCCCGCGGGGCCTTGCGCACGGCGGCGGTATTCCTCCGGGAACACGTATTCCGTCCCGGGTGGGGTTGCGTCCCAGGCCTCTTCTAGGTGCGGCTTCAGTAAGGGGAACATGGGAATCACCCGGTAGGGCTTTCCCTTGTTAGCCGTCTTCGGCGAGGGGACTACGATTCTGCTTTCGGACCAATTCACGTCACTCCACCGCAAGGAAAATGCCTCCGAAGGAATCCGAAGGCCGCCGAAGCGGGCCAGGGCAATGAGCAACCGCCACCACACGTTAGGGGCATGCTCAATTAACCGCGACGTATCCTCAACGCTCACGTAGACTCGCCGTCCGGAGGGGTCACCCGCTCGATGCTTGACGAATCCGAAGGGGTTGCTTGGAATCAGTCCCAGACCTTGGGCGTGGGTGAAAAACATCCTGGCGAATTGCAGCCGCTTGTTGATCGTGGTGCTGGCCAGCCCTTGGCCTACCAGGTATTGCCGGAAGGCATCCGCCTTTTCCGGCGTGATCTCCGCAAGCCGACAGTCCCGGCCGAAGCACTCGCAAAGGTTGCGGATCGTATGTCGCCACACAACCCGCGTGGCGGCCGTGCAGGTGCCTTGCCGCGAGGATACGTAATTCTCTAGATACGGACCCAGCTTCGCCACGGCGGCGGATTCAATCAGCAACGCCCTCGCCAGTCTCTCTTTGAGGGCGTCCCCGATCGTACTCAACCAGGTCGCGGTGGCTTGCCGTACCGGTAGACCGCTGATTCGGGCCGCAAGCAGGGCCTCCACGTGGACGCGGATACTTTCCGCCGTCTTTTTGTCCACGCGGCCAAGCCGGATCGTCTTCCGCCGGCCGTCGGGGGCCGAAAACAGGATTCTCCAGCCTTTGCCGTCTTTTGCCACGCTTGCCATACCCGCTCCTTTCGTTCTCGACGGCCGTTATTGGACCAACCCGCTTTTTGCCGTGCAACAGCGTTTAGACTGCGCGTCTTCGCTCGGGGGCCTTCGGACGGGGAGCCGTTTCTCCGCCCCGCCCATCCTCGTGTTGGGCCTCGGCCACAATAAGGCGATCAGCACCCGCCGGCCAATCCTCGGGCGCGATGTTGAGTTTCTTGCACACGTCCAGCAGCAGGCATACGGCCGCGTCGTGGAAGGTGTCGTACAGGTCAAAAAGGGCCGGGAAGTCTACCGGTTGGGCCGGTTGACCGAGAGGAATCAAAACGTATCCCGGGCCGGATCGGCTTGGCTCCAGCCGAAGCCGGAAACCAGCCTCCCAAAGTTTGTGCAAAAGCAGCCAGCCGCCCACTTCGGCCTTGTGTTCACGTAAGAGGGCCAGTTCGTCAGCGGTCAGTGTCTCGGGTTCTACGCCAAGCCGAAGCTTGCCGTTTTCCCACACCACCCTAACCCCGGGCCGGTTGAGAAGGTGCAGCGCGCTCATAACTCAAACCACATGATCGAGCTTTCAAGGTCGTTAGGTTGACTGGGATCCACGCTACCGCCGTCGGGTGTTGTAGGATTCACTGTTTCCGGTTCGTTGGGTGCGGTTTCGTCGGTGGCATCACTGGAATCGGAATCAAAACCCATGTTTTCCCCGTGTTTGGCGAGGTTTTGATTCCGCTGCCACTGATTCCGTAGTCGAAAAACACGGGTTGGCCTGCCCCCCCGATTGTTGGCGGGAACGTCTTCCCATACCCCGTATCCGTCTTTGGCCAGTGTCTGTAGGGCAGCTTCGGCCTCTCCCGATTCCCCCCTGAATCGGCGGGGCCCGCCGCAATACAGGTCTCGGGCCGTCACGCTTCCCCCCCGGCGGGCAATCCACTCGACAAGCTTCCGCCGCTCGCTTTCCTCTTCGGTGTCATCCAGTGCTTCGTACACTCGCAGCGTTTCGTGTTTGTGCCACGCCGTTAACTCAATCGCCCTGGCCATGCTGTCACCATCCACGATGTCCGGGTTCACGTTTTCCCCGGCAGCCCATCGCACCAGGTGCAGCACCAAGCCGAACCGCAAGGGCAATTCTTCGAGCTTGGCCAATGCGGCAGCCCAATCGCCCGTCGCGTCGGCCAGGTCCTCGGCGTGTTCGTTGTAAAACTCGACGTAGCGTTGCTTTGCACGTGCGGAAAGCCGCATCGTCCGCGGCGTCGGCGTGCCGTCGTCGTCGATGTCGTGCTCCAGCGAGAATAGCCGGTCGAAGACTTTGCCAACGCTGTCGGCGGCCGCCCGTTCAACTCCGGCTTCAGTCCAGCGTTTGGGTTGCCGTGGCGGCATCGTCACCAGCAGCCTGGCGAGAAGCCCGTTTTCCCGGTTGACCGGACCTAGGGCACGGGCAAGGATTCGCGGTTGAATCCCTCCCACGATCGAAACGGCCGTCGTCGGTACCCGCAACGTTCCGGTGGTTTTGCGGTCAATCACGCATGGAACGGCGTTGTATGCAGACAGCCAGAACGGCGCGTCGCCCCCGGGGGTGCTCGCGTATCGGTCGAAGTTTCCGACCCAGCCCGCCAATTCATCACGACCCAGCAACACCCCTCGCGGATTGGCTTGCAAGATTGGGGCCAAACCCTCCACGGTCGTATCCGCCACCAAAACCCGCCCGGCCGTCGGCGGTTCCGGCCTTTCCGGGGGCAGGGCGTCCGCCTTGGACCTTTTCCATTCGGCCAATGCTTTTTCGTAAGCCAGCCGTTCGATGTCAAATTGCTGTCGCGACGCATCGTAGTCGTTGAACAACGCGTCTTGGCGTTTTTGCGTCCAGCACAGGGCGGCACGAAGCGCCGGCGTCTTTAGCGTGCCGGATTCGCCCACGATCGCAGCCCAAAGAATCGGCGGAACCAGCCAACGGGGCTTCGGTTCCAGTCGTCGCGTCGTGCCTATGGCGGCAGCCATCGCAACGATCAACGGCAGGGCGATATAACTT
Source organism: Thermopirellula anaerolimosa (assembly GCF_054657335.1). Classification (NCBI taxonomy): domain Bacteria; kingdom Pseudomonadati; phylum Planctomycetota; class Planctomycetia; order Pirellulales; family Thermoguttaceae; genus Thermopirellula; species Thermopirellula anaerolimosa. Next base: position 2,589,218 of record NZ_BAAHYX010000006.1, on the reverse strand, counting down.
TCGTCGCACCCGAAACCACGCGCCGTTGTCGTGACGAACGTCCGAATCGGTTCGGGCAAGGCGTCCACCGGGTAGGGTTGCCACTCCAACGGCTTGATGCGCTCCGCCGGCTCCGGCTCCCAAGGCTCAAGGCTTTCGGCCGTGGCGATCATCCAACGACCAACGTCTTCGGGCCCCGCGCCTGCGGCCAAGGGCAGCCCGCACCACGTTGACGATTCGAGCACGTCGGCTAAATCACCGCCCTTGGGCAATTCCGTCGCATAGTCTGCCAACCGAAGAATGCGAACGCCCTTCGCACCGGCCGCAACGGCCAATCGGGCCACGTCCTGGGCGTAGCTTGCCCCAGCGTCATCATGGTCGGGCAGGATAATCACTTGCCGACCGCGCAGCGGCGTCCAGTCGGATTTTGCCGCCGCTTTCGCCCCGCCAGCCGACGTGACGGCCGTGAGTCCGCACCGCCGTGCGGCGTCAGCAGTTTTCTCGCCTTCGACAACAACGATAGGCGTTTTCATGTCCGCCCGCAGAACCGCAGGCAAGCCGTACAGTGGTCGGGGGGGCTGCATGGCACACGGCGACCAGAAACCATCCATGAGCGTGACCGGGCGAATTTCCTTGCCGCCCGGACCTTGCCATCGGCAAATCACGCCAACCACCGCTCCCGATGCGTCGTGGTAGGGCCACGACGCGGACGGGGCCCCAAGTCCGTAGGTCCGCGCGGCGTCTTGCCAGGTATGGAACGATTTGCGTGCCGCCCGCTCACGGCTCACCTTGTCGTTGTTCCGAGGCTTACTCGGCGTGGAGCACGACATCGGCTCGGGCATCAGATCAGCCATTCGTAGGCCCAAGGCCGATACGATCGACTCCGTCGGGCATCCAGCATGACAGTGCAAGAGCACCCGGCCGCCATCACCCGCGGATACGCTTAGGGACGGCCGTCGGTCATCGTGGGCCGGGCACCGGGCCGACCAGCCGTCCCCTGATCGCCGCGGGCCGCATCCGTGCCGTTCGAGGGCGTCCAGAAGTTGCCCTTCGGGGGAGTCAATCATCGGTCGCCCTCCTCATCCGTAAGGGTTGCGGCCTCCGCCGATTGCCGGGCAACGTCGGCTACGAAGTTCGCGAGGTCTTCCGGCCGATAGAAAGTCTTCCGCCCCAGTCTTACGACCGGAATCGGGCCGCGTGGGCTGGTGAGGTTCCAAAGGTGCCGGGTGCTAATGCCAAGGCGATAGGACGCCTCACGGGGGGTGAGAAGAAGACGCTCCAGCATGGTTCTGCGTTCCTTTGTAGAAACCTGCGCGGGGTTGTGGCGGCTTGCACTGTGCATCCGCTTCCACAAAGAAACGCGTTCCGTTTCGCGGAACTAAGTTCCGCTTCGCGGAACTACATACGGAACTCCCCTAAAGCCCAGGGGATAGATGGGGTGGGAGAGTATATGAAGGAATCGCCTTGAGCGGAGATGGACACTCTTAGGTGGTCAGCCAGTTGTTTCAAACCAGCCTGGTGGAGTTGCTTATACACCCGGTTGAGCGCCTTCGTGATCTGAGATCGCATGCGATCCACGGGCGTAGGAAAGTTTTTGGTTTCCCCGCCGGGCTTCCGGGTGTCCTTGTACTGCTCGAGTAACTGATTCAGTTTGGCTCGTGAGTCTTGGACTGCGACAACGTCTCCCTCGCTTTCGGCGTCCGCGATCTCTTCCTGTAGCCTTTTCAGCTCGCGCTTTATGTCCTGCTGGGCCTGCTCATCGATCATGGGCTGGGGTACGCCTTCGGCGTGGAGTCCTTCTTCGGCCGCGTCCGCCGTCGTCGTGGTCCCACACTGACCGCCGGCTAGATGTGTCATCGGCACCCGCTTGCCCGGGGCCTCCAGCAGCTTGGCGATATGCTCGAACCCGCGCAAGTTCCCGAAGTAACCTTGTTTCCCGAAAGCCCGGATAAACCAGCCGCCGCCGTTCCGCCGGAACACGAATTCCGGCTCCGGCCTCCGGATAGCCGCGTCCCCTTCAAGCACCGCAGCGCTTTGCGGTGCCGCAGGACCCTGCGGAGTTTCGCGGACCTCTTCCGCGCCGTCCAGAGGCGTTGGAGGATCCGCAACCAGCGCTTTCGCCAGTCGCTCGGCCTCCCGCTGGGCCAAGAACCTCTCATACACCTGAATAACCGCTCCCAAGGGCACGATGAACAGTTCCCGAAATTGCCCCATGAAGTGCCTGGAAAAATCCGTGTTCCAGTCCCATACTGCGAAACCGCCCGGCGGTGCCGTCACGCCGCGGACCCACGCTGCAAACCGTTCCGCAAAATACTGTAACAGCTCGGGGAAAGTGGCCGCGATGGCCCAGTTTGGCGGCCCCCCCGTAAACAAGCGGGGCAGTTCCTCCGGTTTCGGCATGGCCTGCCGACATTCCTGGACTTGCCGCGCCGCCTCTTGGAAGGCCGACTGAAACGTGGTCCACTTGGGTCCTAAGTCGGGAAACCACCGCCCCTGTCGCCCATCGCCCTCTTGGTATCTCGTCCAGAAGACGTTCCAGGAGTCCTCTACGTCCTCAAAAGCCGTCAACAGCTTCCGCAAGGCCGACAAAAACGGATGCGAAACACCAGACACGCGTGCCACTCCGCGCGAACAAAGAACACCACAAGCCGGAAAAAGGGGCGGGCAACCCGTGTGGCGGCGGGGTTTCGGGCCTAGGTTCCCTAGCTCGCCCCTCAACTCAGCGCATTCTAAACGTTTTTCGAGGCCCCTGTGAGGCGTCCAAATGCCCCGGCGAAGCGGAAGGGATCACCCGAGTTTGGAGAGCAGACCTGACGAGCAGGTCCCGGCCGGGGCGATTGATAAATCGGCCGTGAGCACCGTGTTTTGCGTGGTTGCCGTATTGCGGTAGGGGCAATTCATGAATTGCCCCGAACGGTGAACCCTTGTTGTGCCCGCCAAATGGCAAACGTCGTTCGGAGGGCCACGTATATCGCGCCCCGGGGCAACTTTCGGCACGAATTGGTTTGCCCATTTTACCGAAATTCAGCGCAATTCAGCGCGCTCCGCCGAGAATAGGTAAACTCTTATCCACGTCGGACGGCGGATTCCCAAGACGCCTGATTGGCCCGGTAACGGTATACGGACACAACCCGCTTCCCCCTCGCCCCGGCGTAAAGGGGCCGTGCTATTCGCATCCGCGGGTTTAGCCGAGTCACTTGCTCGCCGTTGAGAAGATGCCACCGTCAGACGAGGCCTATGAGCCTATAATGGGACGCGGGGCCGGCATTGGCTGAAGCAACCGGGAGAGGCGGCGATGCGGGCGGGCTTGACCAACTTGAAGTTGAATGTCTTGCGCGGCAAAGGGCGGACGCGCTTCCGCAGCGCCCATGCAAATCCACCGTTACCTCTGCAAGACATAGCGGAACAGGGCTACCGGAAACTCGCGACGCCCCTGGGAATCGTCGGCTTTTGCCCCAATTCGGGACTTTGCGGAGGTCGTGGGGGGGCCGCTTGTGGGATTGTGATTCTACGGTCCCACCATTACCGACGTGCCACCAGTTCGGCTTTCATGGTGTCTCGGCCCAATTCCATAGGCATAGCCCGACCTTACCACCTGGTCCCACTGGACGTCCGCTTCCCACGGAAGTCTGAATGAAATGTTAGCCGCGGCCATGACCGCCGTTCGGCGTAGCTGCGGGCTGTTGTCGCGGACAAAGTCCGTATGCTCTACTCCTTCTCAAACCCGTGGCTCTTAAACCTGAGCGTCCGGCAGTTCTCGGTGACCGTCCTGACAACCTGATCGGGTACGCCGTCGGGGACTTCCGCCTGAATCTCAAGCGTCACCTCGACCCGCCCCCCGACCAGCCCGGCAAGATGCTGGACCACTTCCTCGGCTATCCGGCTCGCGTCCCTGCCCACGCGCATGGCATCAAGCACGACGGTGCCGTGAAACCGCCGGGGCGGTTGCTCCACAAGCGTGGGCGGTTCGACTCCCGATTCCGGCCCGGTCATCACGCCCGCAGGTTTTTCGACCATGCCGGTTCCCTTGCCCGCCGGCGACTGCCCAACCCCGGCGGTTGGTCTGTCCGCCTGCATCTGCGCGACGGCGACGTCCGGCTTGACGAGGACGCTGCGGTCGTCCAGGAGAACGCGGACTTGGGAGCCGGTCTGAAGACCGATGTACTTCTTCGCCTGCTCTTCCCATTGGTCCGCATAGGCAAAGGTTTCGGTCTGCCATGTCGGTCGCGATAGGCCGTCGCTTATGGCGCCCAAAAGGACCGAATCGTCACAGAGCCGTGGCAAATATAGATACGCGGCGAAGTCCTCGGCCAGTTGCTTTACGCCCACGTGGTCGCCGCGCCACAGCGGCACCCTGTCCAGTTCGTGCCGCAGTCGCGGTCCGCCGAGTTGGGCAAGCAGCATCTCCTCGTTTCTAAGTTTCTTGCACGCCCGAATCGCCAGCGCCTCCCTGCCCTGTTGCCGTATCTCCTGCCAAACCACCGGGCCCTTCGGATCGGGTTGGTTCGGCACCAGGAGCCACTGATACACCTCGGGAACTTGCGCTTCCACCGTCTCGTCGGCCGTCCGGCGCTTGGTCTCGGCCTGCCGCGACTGGAAGGCGTCCAGGTTCAGCGTTTCCCTCTCTTCCCAGATGCTCTTCCATGCCAGGTACTGCCGCGTCGCGTGTTCCAAGTTCCTCATGCGCGTCTGGTCGGCCGCAAGAAACACCAGCGTGTTCTTGTACGTCCTGGGGGAAGGTCCTCGCGAGTCAAGAATGCGGGCTGCCTCTTGCCTCGCCGGGCTGTTAGGGTCGCGGGCGACGTGCGGGTATTCGGGGCCGAGGATGACCAGCCGTGCCTCCCGCTCATCGGTGACGTCTCCGCCGGACGCGCAGGCATGAACGCGGGCGAAATCCCCGCGCGTGCGGCCTTCAACGCGCAGACGCCGAACGATCTCCTCCAGCACGTCCTCCTCCCGCAATTGTGCGGCCCGGTCATCGGCCAGGCGCGTCACGGTGGGCTGGGTCGAATACCAGTACCGGTTCCCGTCAACGTAGAGATAGGTTGCCCGGTCCGTCAGCCGCCGCAGGGCGTCCCCAAAGACGGCCGCGCTCTCCCCCGGTTGGACGCACCCCAACCGCACCTGCCTATCGTCGATGCCGCGGTTGGCCGCCCGCTGCGTCGGGGCCGAGCCGAGGTAGATCGCCCGGGCCACGCGCCGGCAGGCTGAAAACCGTCCGAGGTTCGGGTTGTCGCGGTCCAGCGCCAGCGGCAGGGAATGCGGCCCGTCCACGTCCTTCTCGATGACCGGCACCCACTGGTCCTCCAGATACCGCGTCAGTTCAAACTGCACGCGAGGGTCGTCCACCGGAACGTTCGCCGGCATGATCAGGAGGTTGCCGTCCTGCCTCTCCCACAGACAATGGATGACCGCCGCCATCAGCCGAAGTACGCCCCGCGTCCTCTGGAACTTCTCCAGGGTGGACCAGTCGCTATAGAGCCGGTCGAACAGTTCGGGATGAATGGGGTAGGCCGCCTTGATCCGCCGCTCGTAACTCGCCTCGCGGCAATTGCCCGGATATTCCTGCTGCTGGCCCCCGTACATTTCGACGAATGCCCGTGCCACCCGGTCGCGGTCAACGAACTTGGCGGGGTCGCTGAGCGGTTGGAACAGACGGCGCCGGACGATTTCGAATCCTTCGTCCGGGCTGGCCGGTCGCCAAGAGGCCTCCACGCGGCCAATGGCGTTTTTTAGCCGCGTGAGAGCCGCCCGGCCCCGTTCGCCGCCCACCTCGATGTCGGAAACCGACTCCCGGCCCTCGCGCGGGCTGGGACTCTCCGACGCCGGAATGCTCACCACCAGGAGCGTTTTCTTCGCGGCCTTGGCCGCCTCCGTCAAGGCCTGCGCAAAGGTGAACTGTGTGTCGAACGTCCCCGCCGGTAGGCCGCCGTTGTCGTGCAATTGCCGGGCGTAGGCCACCCATTCGTCAATCAGAATGAGGCAGGGCGCATATTTGTTGAATAGCTCCCGCAGCGCGTCGCCGGGATTTGTCGCCGTTTCGTCCGCCTCCTTGACGAGTTTGTAGCCTGCCTTGCCGCCCAGTTGCCAGGCAATTTCGCCCCACAGGGTGTGGACCACCGTGCCGTCGGGCTTCTTGTGCGTCTGGCCCGGCGAAATCTTCGTCCCCACGAATACCGCGCGGCGCACGCCCTCGGGCAGCGTCAGGCCGCTTTGCTTTAGCAGGTCGTCCACGCCGGGCAGATTGGCCGCCGCCGTCCCGGAAAACAGGTGATACAAGGCCAGCATCGAGTGCGTCTTGCCGCCGCCGAAGTTGGTCTGGAGTTCCACCACCGGGTCGCCGCCGCTGCCCGACAGACGCTCCACCGCCCGCGTGAGCAGTTGCTTCAGTCCTTCCGTCAAGAACGTCCTGCGGAAGAACTCCGTGGGGTCGCGGTACTCGTCCGACCCCTCGCTCAGGTACACCTGCCAGAGGTCCGCTGCAAACTCCGCCTGCTGATACCGCCCGCTGGCCACGTCCGGGTGCGGCGTGACCACCTCGCGCCAGGGCTTGAGGTCCTTCGTGGGCCGGCCCTCTACGGGTGCCACGGCCGTTTTGCGGGCCTCCGTCCGCCGCTGCTCCTCGAAGCGCAGGCGCAACAGTTCCATCTTTTGCTTTTCGACCTCTTCCGCCTCGGCCGCCGAGACCGCCGCCAGCAGCCGCCCGGCGCTATCCAGCGCCCGGTAGGCGTCGTCCGTGCTGAAATTCTCCATGTGCGCCCAGCGGTTGCGTACCTCGCGCAGTTCGCTCACCAGGCTCCGCTCGGCGTGGCCCAGCACGTTCTTGAACACCGAGTTCCACTGGTCCCACATGACCATCAGCACCGCCTGCGGGTCGGACCAGTTCACTTTTTTTTCGCCGAACGACTGTCCGGCTGCCGCCTTCCATTTGTCCCCATGGACAACCTTCATCTCCCGCTCGATGAACGGAAACAGCCCCCGGCTCAGCAGTTCCAGCCCTTTGCCGACCCGGTCACGATTCGTCTTTGCCATGGCAATTCACCTACCTGCTCTCATTCTCATCCAGGGTCATCTGCCGCTCGCGCCGCTCGGACGCTGCGGCCGCCAGCCTTGCGATCTCCGGCCAAGCCACCGCCAAGGCGTTGTACCACACCGCCTCTTGCGCCCAGCCCCGTCGTTCCGCGATCTTGTGAAGTCGGTAGCACAACTCCCGCGCGGTCTCGCCCCGGCTGCCCAGTTTCCTCAGGAGTTCCGCCGCACCGCTCTCCCCGGCGTTCTCCAGCGCCCGCACCAGGTGCTGCGTCATCTCCCACACCGTCAGCCGCCCATCCGCCGCCGGGTCCCAGTCGTCCGGTAGTTCGTCGCGACGAAGAAGGCGAACCTTGCCTGCCTTGGCCGTAAGGATGCCCGCCTCCTCCATGCCGCTGACCGCCGTGTTCTTGGCCTTGCTCAAGGTTTCGGCGTCGCCGAACGAGCCTTCCTCCATCCCGTGCTGCTCGAACCACGCCAGCGCCCAGCGGGTGTCGGCGTCGAACTCGGCCTCTTGCTCCGCCAAAACCTCGTCCAGCGTCTGATTGATCAGCCCCAGGGCCGTGCGCACGGTCATGGGTCGGCCGGCGGCCTCCATCACCTTCGAATAGCGCGAGAAGATCGCCATGCCCGGCCCGATGGCCGCCTGCGCCAGGTCCACCGGCGCGATGTTGCCCTGCTGCAGGTGCCGCAGCGCCGTGGGCAGTTCCTCTTTCAGTTCCATGATGAACTCACGGCGGCTCGTCTGCGGCGCATTGGCCGGCCTGGGGCGGCAGGCCAGGACGATATACGAGGCCAGGGCATTGGTGCCCATGGCCACCATCCGCCACTTCTGCGACGCCCGGATGGGCCAGGTGGCCGTGATCTGGAATCCGCTACCCAGAAGCGCCTCAAGCATTGTCTCCCACCCGGTCGTCAGGTCCACGCCATTCCTGCTTCCCCCCTCCTGGTCCCTGCTCGCCGCTTCGTGCTCCTCGCTCCCTACTCCTTCGTCCTCCTGCTTGTAGGCGTAATAGACCGTAAGCGGGAATCTCGGGTCCATCTTCTCGCGCAGGGCGGTAAAGGCCTTGCGGAAGCCCGTCTCGAAGTGCTCTTTGGCCTTCTCCCTGTCGCCATCGAAGCGTTCCGGCGCGGCTACCAATTCCGGTTCCTTGGGCACCAGGATGGTCTTGAAGAGGTCCGGGTACAGGTCTCCGATCGTCCGCCGCAGCCAGACATAGAAGAAGTCGGACAGTGCCGCATAGCCGATGTTGCCGTAGTACGGCGGGTCGGTGCTGACCAGGACGCCGCGAAGATCGTCCCAGGCGCTGGCGGCGTCGATCTGTTTAGCTTTCCCCACGGCAGGTCGAGCGACTGCATTAAGGCAATCTGCGACACGTCCAATGCATATACTCCATGAGCATCTTCCCTCGGTCAAGACGTTGCCTTCTGCAAAGTCCCAGACCATAGGCAATGCTTGGCGGCCAAAAGTGTGCATAACAACCTGATCGTGTGGGTTCCAAGTACACAGAGAACTCGCGTGATCGCTGAGACGGGAGAGCGCGGTGCCTAAAAGCGTGGCGACGGCCTTGGCGTATTCCTCTGCATCCTTGGGCGACAAGCCGGCGTCGTGGGCGTCCTTGAGCACATCTTGCCGCACCTCCTTCACCAGGTCGCTAAACGTCACCAGCGCCGTCAACTGTCGGGGGGTGAAAATTTGCCATAGGTCGTCAAGGCCATAAACCGGCGGCTGGAAGTTTCTGTGTTTCTTGGGGAATTCGCAATGCGGAACCCACGTCGCGCTTGCCTGCCGCGCTCTGTCCTCCTGGCTCTCACAGGCAGAGAGATAGGTGCGGCCGCCAGGAATCTGCACCACTAGCGCCGACAACCGATCCCGCATTCGCCCTGCTTTGCCCTCTGCGCGTATGTAATCATAGTGAATAGGTGTGCCCGATATCACGCAACGAAATGCACGTCGTTTGCCTTGCGAGGTGCCCAACTTCACAGCGCTCGCATCCGGTGGCTCGCCGGTCCTGACCTCGAACCGCCAGGTGTTGTTTCGGCGGTCAACCACCGGCTGGAGCCAGACAAGATTTCCCTTCTTCGAGGAGAGCCAGAACGTGCTCACCAGCGGCACGTGCGCGCCCTTGGCGGAGGGGTTGGGGCTGGCCACCGTGCGTGCCCACAGCCAGGCGATGACGTTCGCTTCGCGGACGCCGCCCTTGCCGGAGCGGATCTCTTCTTCGGTGGCATGCCGCCAGGTGTCGTCCGTTTCCGGGACGATATGGACCTTGGGGTAGAGGTGGCCGATTCTCTTGCGGGCCCGTTCCAAAACGACGCGGCCGTAGTAGCGCACGTCGGCCGCCAGGCCCGCCGCCCCGTGCCAGCCGCCCGAGTGCAGCCTTCTGCCTCCTGACGCCTGACCTCTTTTTTCCGGGTTGACCGGCGGCTGATCGAGCCACTGGGGCACGATTTCGAGGTTGCACTTATTGAGGAGCACGGCCACAGGGTTGAGGTCGGCGGCGTGGGCCTCGAAGCCCAACCGGGCCGCCTCCAGCGGTATGGACCCGCCGCCGGCGAAGGGGTCGAGCACGGGCGGCAGTTTGCCACCGCAATGCTTGAGCATCTCGGCCCGGGCAGCGGCATATACCTCCGGGTGTTCGTGCAATTTCTTTTGCATCAGGCGGCGGATGATGTCAAAAAGCCGTTCCCGCTCGGCGTTCTGGGCGTCCTCGGTGGGGAACTTCTCCGGGTGGGCCGAGGGGTCGTCCACGACGGAGGCGAAGAGCACCGCCCGCGCCGCCGGCAGCGGCAGCCGCGCCCACCACTGGTGGATGCCCTTGGGGTGCGCGCCGATGCCGGGCATTTTGTCGTAAGCCGAGGCGTCGTTGATCTCCGCCAGCGGCAAGGCGACCTCGATGAGTTTGCGGGGATAGGCTGTGACGTTCTTCATTCGGCGTGCTCCTTCGACGTGTCCGCGGCGCTCATAATCCATCCCGCTTGCAGCAGACGATCCCAAGCGACGCGGACGTGTTCCGGCTTGAACATCAATCGCTTGCGATCGTTCCAGCGATGAAGTGCCTGGATGGCCTGGTCGGCGTTGCGGACCGGTGATTTCCCGTGGCACGCGACCCAGTGAACCGAGGATAGTAACTCCATGCCGTAAGGCGTCTCGAAGCCGTCGATCAGGTCAGCGACGCGCTGAAGGCGGGCAGCGGCCTCGGCGTCCGTGGCCAGAAATCGGTCGGCTTCGTCGGTCGCGCCGGGCAGGAGTTCAATCTCCACGTCGGGTTTCTGGCTGTCGCCGTAGCCGCGGATGAAGTGGCCTTCGAGCGTCTCCAGCACCTTGTTGAGGTTGTGGGCATACGGCCCGTAGAGGTGGCCGACGTAGTTCAGCCGCAGCGGCTCGCCGGACTCTTGAAGGAAGTAGGCCAACTTCTGAATCTCCAGCAACGTGAGTCGGTACGCCATTTCGGTGTATTGCCGCATGAGCCGGATGAGCAGGGCCCGGGCAAGGGTGAGTCTCGGGCGCTGGGTGCGGACGGGCATGGCCCTGGCTTCGGGCGCTCCGAGCGGCTCGAAGAGCATGACTCGGACATCGGGCAGGGCAGCAAGCGCCCGCTCGATGAGCGGCCGCACCCTTCCCCAGTCCAACCCGCCGTGACCGCAGCCCAGCGGAGGTACCGCGACGGACGACACCTTTAACCGGCGAAGTTCATCGACGAGCGCGGCCAGGCCCGCCTCGATGTCCTCCATCCTGGACTTCTCACGCCACTTGCGCTTGGTGGGGAAATTGATGATGTACTTGGGGTTCGTCATCATCCCGATGGGGAAGACGAACATGCGACCGGGGCGGACATCGCCAGCGCGGCAGGCCCGCTCGTAGGCCTTGAAGTTATCCGGGAAGGCCTTCTTGAACTGAAGGGCGATGCCCTTGCCCATGAAACCTTGGCAGTTGACGGTGTTGACCAACGCCTCGGCGTCGGCCTCGATGATGTTGCCTTGCGTTATCTCGATCATCCGGCGACCTCCTTGAAGTACCACTCCGGATGGACGTTCACGGGCCGGTTCGTTGCCGGCGCGAAGCCGCACAGAATTTCCTCGACCCGTGTCTTCATGCCTTGGTTCAGCACGGCGATCTCGTGAATCAGGCTCCAATCGCACCGGCAATGGACCAAGAACTCTGCCTGCTTACGTCGCTGGCGGTCCATATCGTCCACGCTGTCTGCCCAGTACCTCTCGTATACCACGTTCCAGTCAACTTGGTCCAGACGCGCTAGATCGTCGTACCAATGTGTGAACGCAGCAATCCCATGGCCGTCGGAGAAGACAAACTGCGCCCCACTATCGGCCACGGCCTGCGCCGTTGAAACCACGTAGATCAACGGGTCTTGGCCTTCGCCGTAACCCTTGACCCGCCCCGTCTTGAGTTGAAGCAGCATCGGAGACAGATAGCCGAAATAGAACGCCACATAGTCGTGGATGACACCTCGCGGCCCGCAAGGGATTCGGGCGATCTTACGCTGCTGCTGAATACCCACGTTATGGATGGTCTTGTAGGGAAGACCGTCCTTGGGCGTATGATTGGGGGCGTGCAAGCCGCCTCGCCGCAGGCATGTCTCCAAGTTGTCCACATGGAGAAACCGATAGATGGGGGTAGGCATCGGCACAGTCATGACGGCGCCTCCCCGCGGCGCAGCAGTTCCTTCAGTTCGTAGTTCACGCTGGTCACTCCGAAGTCCGGTTCTCTCTGGAACGGCCGGCGGACGTAGACCGGCTCCTTGGCCGTTTCGCCGTCCACCTCGACCAGGGCCAGGATGAAGTCATCCGGCTTGTTCAGGGCCGTGAGGATTTCGTTTCGAGTGACGGTGACCGTGGTCGCCCCGGCGGCGCGGCCCTTGACCTCGATGAACAGCAGCCGGCCGCTGGTGGGAACCCTCGACTCCACATCGTATCCCAGGTTCTCGGCGCTTAGGTCGCGCGGCTCACGGCCCAGGCGGCGCTCGGTCGCCAGGACGGCCTCCATCGCCAGTCGTTCAACGTGCTGCGTCCGGCGGGCGAACATGGCCGGTTCGCCGCCGGTTTCGCCCTTCAGCCGTCGGATGAGAGCGATGGGCACAACCAGAGCGCCGCCGACCACCACCGGCGGTAGGGGCGAAAGATGCTTCTCCTGCTCCAGTTCCTCCATTCGCTTGCGGAGCCGGCTCTCCAGTTCATTGGCCCGCTGGCGGGCCTTGGCGGAGTTGAGGCGGGCATGGACCCGCCCTGCCTGTTCCTGGGCCTTAAGTTCCTCCGCGCGGTGGTCCCAGTAGTTGATCTCCTTGGTCAACCGGTCTTTCACGGCGGCGGCGGTCTTGGCGATCAGTTCTTCGCGGAATCGTTTGACTTCTGCGAAGTGCCGGCGAACCAGGTGCTGGATGGCGTAGGAGACGGCTCGTTCCTCGACGTTCTGCCGCAGCCACGGCGCGGCCAGTTCGGGTTGGACCAGGGCCGTTTCGTCGTCGGTGATCGGGCGGTAGTCGAGGTAGGGGGCATAACCGGCCATCCGCGCGTTGCCGTCGGCGTCCATCTCCACGAATTGCAACTGTCGAGAGACGATCTTGCGATTGCCTTGGCCGTCCGGCCGGCCGTCCTGGATCGCGTGTTCCACGTAGAAGAGCATCCGCATTCTCTCGTCGCCCGTTTCTCGCGGATCCACAAGCATGGCGCCCCGCCGCAGCAGGTCGCGGTATCGTTCCAGTACGATATCGATGGTTGCGTTCAGAAGCGGGTGTCCGGGGCAGATAAACGAGGCAAGGGGCTTTCCCGGCACGCTCATGAGTTCCTTGTGGAAGGTCACCCGTTCGTAGCGTGGCAGGACGGGCTGTCCGTTGCCAATCTGCCTGTCGCGACTGCGGATGACGGCAGGCACATGGGTGACTTCGTAGCGGCGCGGCTCGCGCTCCCGGATGCTGCCGCCCAGCAGGCGGAAGGCCTCCAAAAAGAAGGATGCGATGAAGTGCGGCTGAAGTCTGCGGGCCTCCGCGCGTTCCATGTCCTCCTTGATGCGACGGATCCTCGCCGCATCCAGGCTCTCGCGCGCCAGGGCGCGTTCCTCGAGCAACTGCCGGAGGTGCTCGCGGTCCAGGGCGGCGTCCACAACGCGGAACAGCCGCCGGCGGCCCTCGGGCTGCTCGTCGCCGCGGATTGCCTCGATGAGAAGTTCACGGAGCGGCTTTTCGTGGAAGAGTTTACCCAGCACGTCGAACACACGGCCGCCGAGGGCCTTGCGCTGTTCCTCGAGTTTCTCGAGCAAGCGATAGTAAACCTCGCCTTCGCGCGTCTCATATGCAACTAGGTTCCAGAGGTGACAGACCTCCGTCTGGCCGATGCGGTGGATGCGTCCGAACCGCTGTTCGAGGCGGTTGGGATTCCAGGGCAGATCGTAATTGACCATCAGATGGGCACGCTGGAGGTTGATACCTTCGCCCGCCGCATCGGTGGCCACAAGTATCTGCACGTCCTTGTCCTGGGTAAACAACTCCTGCATTTTGCGACGGTCCTCTCGCCCCATGCCGCCGTAGATCGTCACGACGGCTTCCGGTCGGCCCAGGAGCGCCCTGAGCCGGTCCGCCAGGTAGTTCAACGTATCGCGGTGCTCCGTGAAGATGACAAGCTTTCGGCGGTGGCCGTAAGCATCGAACATCTCGGAATTGTTCTGGAGGAGTTTGGAGAGTTCCTCCCACTTGCGGTCGATCCGGCTGCGACGCACTCGAAGCGCGAGTTCCTCGAGACACTGGAGCGTTTGGATCTCGCCTTCGAGTTCGGCGATGGTCTGCGCCGCCGATGCCTGATCCACCACCGCCTCTTCGGTGGCCTCGACTTCCGCGTCCGGCGCGTCGTCAAGGTCCTCGATGTCCTCCTGCGTAATGGCAGGGAGTTCCCGGGTCGTATCCACGGCGACGGCGGCTCCGCGATTGACAACTCTTTCCTCACGGAGGCGTTTCTCCAACCGCTCCCGGCGTCGTCTTAGGGACTGGTAGATGGCCTCGGGAGAAGAGGCAAGACGTCGTTGCAGGACCGTCAGGGCGAAGCCGACGACGCTCCCACGACGACCTTCCCCCGCGGCGGCCAGGCGTTCGGCCCGCTTCATTTCCCTCCGCACGTATTCCGTCACTTCCGCGTACAGCTTGGCCTCCATGTCCGAGAGGGTGTAGGTGACGGTATAGGCCCGGCGCTCCGGAAAAAGGGGCGTTCCGTCGAACCTCAGGAGATCTTCCTTCGTGACGCGGCGCATGATGTCCGAGGTGTCTACGAGGTGTACCCCGTCCCGGAACCGGCCTTCGAATCGGTCAGCGTCCAGAAGGCCCAGAAAGAGCTGAAACTCCTCTTCCTTGCCGTTGTGCGGCGTGGCTGTGATAAGAAGAAGGTGCCTGGCCAGCCTGCCCAGAACGCGGCCGAGTCTGTAGCGCTTCGTCTCCTTGACCTCGCCGCCGAAGAACGAGGCGTGCATCTTGTGCGCTTCGTCCACCACGACGAGGTCCCATTCGGTTTGTTCAAGCTTGGCGATAATGTCGTCATTGCGGCTCATCAGGTCCAGTCGACTAATGACGAGATTCTTCTCGGCGAATGGATTCCCGGTACGGGATGCCTCGATCGCCTCCCTGCCGACGATGTCGAAGGGCAGTTGGAATCTGGCGTCCATCTCGTCCTGCCACTGCTCGGCAAGGTTACCGGGGCAGCAGACGAGACACCGGTGAACGTCACCTCGCATCATCAGCTCCTTGATCAACAATCCGGCCATGATGGTCTTGCCCGCGCCGGGATCGTCCGCAAGTACGAACCGCAACGGCTGCCGGGGCAGCATCACCTCGTAAACCCCTGTGATTTGGTGCGGCAGCGGATCAATCAGGGAAGTGTGGATGGCCAACAGCGGGTCGAACAGATAGGCGAGCCTGATGCGTCGAGCCTCCGAGGCCAAACGGAACCGATCGCCGTCGCCGTCGAAGCTGAAGGGCGTGCCCTGCGTCACGATCTCCAGAGAAGGTTCACAGTCCCTGTAGAGAAGCTCACCGGCCGGACGACCGGACGCGTCCTTGTAGGTCACCTCGACAACGTCGGAGCCGTGCCACTTGACGTCGATAATGGTGGCGAGGCCGTCAGCAAGGATACCTTTGACGGACGCGCCCCGCGTGAGTTCTTCCAGCCGCGCCACGGGTTATTCCTCCCTCTTCTCGAGTTCCTCCTTAATATCAAGGAGACGGCGGAGCAGGAACGGCTGTGGCTTGCGTTTGCCGTTCTCCCAGTGGTTCACCGAGCCAAAGGTGACGCCGACCCTTTGGGCAAACTGTTCCTGCGTCAGGCCGAGCCGCTGCCGGAGTTCCTTGACCAGCTTTGCGATGTTCGGATCATTCATGCTCGTGTTCCTGCGAAACGCCGCCGGGAGAAAACCCGCTTGCATGCAACACGCCATACTATCCTGCATATTCAGACACGCATGTCAACCATCACGCGAAATTGAACCACCGCCACTTTGGCGCGGGGGATAATAAAATTGGCGACTTCTCGGAAGTCGCTCGTTGGTACAAGGTTGCGTGCGGAGTCGACCCATTCAACCACCACAAGCGCAGGGAACCGACATGATCCCGATCAAGGCCGTGCTGTGGGTTGCCGGAGTTTGTTTCGGATTGCGAAAAAACGAATCAAAACGGCGAGACCCTCGCTTTCTGCTTTCTTTCTGCAACCACGCTGATCGGCCGCGTCAATTTGGCGGAGCTGGGCCGCTGTGGAAGTGATTTCGGCGGCGGATCGCGGGTTAGGCCCCACCGAACCGATGCGCCTCAGCTTGTTTCTGATGACCCATCTGTCGTATTCGGAGGGAAGAGTGCAGGCCCCCCTATGGGCGGCGGATGACCGTCGAAGAGATGTTTCGGGACCGCACGGGCCGGCGGTCGGGTCGGGCGTTCGCAACTCGCAGATCACCAGGGCGGGACGCTTCGACTGCTCGCCGGCGATTCTCGTGTGCCCTTACTCACCGGGCGTCTTTGGGCGGCGTCTCAAAGCGATCGAGTCGCCGCTACGCCGGGATGTGCCGCAGTAGCAACCATCCCAAGTTTTGCGCCCTATTTGTCAACGGCCGCAAGATGCTTCGGTAACTCAAACTCACGGCCTCCAGTGCACTTATCGCTCTGCTCAACGCCATCCTAACCGAGGCCGACTGGGCATAGGTCAGTACCAACCCCGCTCTGCAATCCTCGCAAGCCTTGTTGCTTCGCTATGTAAAATTCCGAGTGCTGCCACCAAGGAGCGATTCGGCGTCTGTCCAAGTATTCTGCCCCATCCCCAAGCCTTGCAAGAATGTGTAAAAGGTAAGAGACTCAGTGTGTTGTAGGGGCCTTCATGTATTGCCCCTACCGTAAAGCGCAGCCAGTCACAACGGCGGCGATTAATGAATGCACATCCAAAGTTCCACGCGTTTTTCGAACACTATCCCGAATGATTAACCTGCCATATTCTGCGGATAGGATTTCGAGTGATTGGCGGTTATCCTCAGCTTTCGCCGCGGGTTAGCCACTCCGCCAATTGACGCCGTTGCTCGGGCGACAAACGTCTTGCAAGACGTTTGAGGGCTTCCAGCCGGCCGAAAGCCTTACTTTCATCTACTGCATTCGCACTTTCATCTACTGGATTCTCACCCGAAGCTGCAACCAACTTTGTGCTCTCGCTCGGGATATCGCATCGGGATTGCGCCTTAGGTGTGCCGGATTTTGTGCCACCACGGGGTGCCGATGTGTCGCAAGTTATTTCTGGATTGTCACTTACGGAGTCAGCGTCGAATCCCCTATCCTCCATTAAGAGGTGATGTTTGGCTCTCGTTCTAGGGGATGGGTGATTTCCCGCGGCTGGACCGCACAGGTGGGATGTCGCTCGCGCACGGGCGGGCACGCCGCGGCGAGGCCGCCGAGACCGCCCTTCAGCCTCGGGCGGGTCAACCGGCGTCGCCCAATCCCAGACGCTCCCGCCGATACTTCCCGGTAGTGACCCGATCGACCCAGGTCGGGTTCTCGATGTACCATCGGACCGTGCGCTCCAGCCCGGACTCGAAGTTCTCCAGCGGTTCCCAGCCCAGTTCTCGGCGAATCTTGCCCGCGTCGATGGCGTAGCGGCGGTCGTGGCCCGGCCGATCCTTGACGAACGTGATCAGGTCCTTGGGCTTGTGGGGCAGGTCCGGACGCAAACGGCCCACGATTTCGCAGATGGCGTGCACGACCTGAAGGTTGGTCCGCTCGCAATTGCCGCCGATGTTGTACTCCTCTCCCGGCGGGGCCTGACACAGCACGGTCCGAATCGCGCGGCAATGATCCTCCACGTACAGCCAATCGCGGATGTTGCCGCCGTCGCCGTACACCGGCAAGGGCTTGCCCTCCAAGGCATTCAGGATCATCAGCGGAATGAGCTTTTCGGGGAACTGGTACGGGCCGTAATTGTTCGAGCAATTCGTCACCAATACCGGCAGGCCGTAGGTGTGGAAATACGCTCGGGCGAAATGGTCGGCCGCCGCCTTGGAGGCGGAATAGGGTGAATTCGGGGCGTAGGGCGTGGTCTCGACGAAATAACCGGTGGGACCCAGCGACCCATACACCTCGTCGGTCGAAACGTGGAGAAAGCGGAATCGCGAGCGATCGTCCGGGGCCAGAGTGTTCCAATAGTCGCGCGAGGCCTCCAGCAGGCGGAAGGTTCCCACCACATTCGTCTCCACGAAGGGGGCGGGACCGTCGATCGAACGATCGACGTGCGACTCGGCCGCGAAGTTGACGACACCCCACGGGCGGTATTCATCGAGCAGTCGGCGGACCAGTTTGCCGTCGCAGATGTCGCCCTGGACGAAGACGTGCCGCGGGTCTTGCAGGGCGTCGGCCAGCGAGTCGAGGTTGCCGGCGTAGGTGAGTTTGTCGAGATTGACCAGGCGGCCCGACTCCTCACGGAGCCATAACCGCACGAAATTGCTGCCGATGAAGCCCGCCCCGCCGGTCACCAGAATCGTGTCCGAAACCGTATTCATGACTACCGCTCCCATCGGGCCGAAGAAACTACGGCGGTGGTTCGACGCCGCCGAAAAGGGGTCGCGGACCGCCGCCTCTCGCGCTTTTGCCAATACTGTAGTTTACCGCGAGAATGCGGACCGGAGCGGCCGGATGCGGCGAATCTCCGCCGCCGGCGCCTTGGAGCCACCAGCGTAAGCTGGTGGTGGAGGCGTTGGTGGGATCTTGGGTAGCGACGAGACACCTCGGGCTTACGCCCGAGGCTCCAGGGCGATTGTGCACTGCGCAACAACACCTCGGGTTTACGCCCGAGGCTCCAGGGCGATCGTGCGCTGCGCAACAACACCTCGGGCTTACGCCCGAGGCTCCAGGGCGATCGTGCGCTGGGCAACAACGCCTCGGGCTTACGCCCGAGGCTCAAGCCGGTGACGGCGTCGGGTCGTGACGGTGCGCGTCATGCCCGACGCGCGCAACAAAATCGGGTCGGCCAACGCCGACCCGACTGTGATTCGCTTCTTCCCGCGAACCGCGACCGCATCCGCGGCGGGGCTGATGGGCCGTCAGGTGGAGAACGGGTTGTCGTCGGCGGCGGGAGCAGGCGGAGCGGGAGGGGCCGCCGGCGCGGCAGGGGCCGCCTCGGGAGCAGCGGGAGCGGGCGGTTCGCTGGGCGGCATCGGAGCGGCAGGCGCGGCGGGTTGAGCCGGTTCCGTGGAGAACGGGTCGGCCGCAGGGGCCGGAGGGGTCGCAGGAGCGGCCGGCGCGGCAGGGGCCGCCTCGGGAGCAGCGGGAGCGGGTGGAGTGGCCGGAGCGGGTGCCGCCGGGGTGCCGGCGCTAGCCTCCGGCAAACCCACCGCCGGGGCCGATTGATCGAGCACCCTCGCCTCTTCTCGTTTCAATTCCTCGTATCGTGCCCGACGAACCTTCTCCGCCTCCACCATCGCTTGCAGTCGGGCATCCTCGCGATATTCCTCGATCATCAGTCGGGTTCGCCCCTGAATCCGCTCCAGGGCCTTGCTGACCGAAAAAATCTGCGTCGTGTCCTGCATCTCCATCTTGGCGCCCTGCTGAAAGTCCTCGCGGGCCTCTTCCTCGCGCCCCAGGTTGAGATAGGTCAGACCGCGGAAATAGTAGCAGCGGGGATCGTCGCTCCCGTTTTCGATGGCCTTATTGAGATACTCGAAGGCCCCGGCGTAGTCCCGCGCGAAATAGCGATGGACGGCCT
The DNA here is from genome assembly GCF_054657335.1 of Thermopirellula anaerolimosa. Taxonomy (NCBI): domain Bacteria; kingdom Pseudomonadati; phylum Planctomycetota; class Planctomycetia; order Pirellulales; family Thermoguttaceae; genus Thermopirellula; species Thermopirellula anaerolimosa. The sequence goes on along the minus strand of NZ_BAAHYX010000006.1, from coordinate 2,569,988 downwards.
TGCCGTAGAAATGCGCCAACACGGCGTCCTGGGCAAGCGAGGCGGCGGAGCACAGAACCATACCCCCTGCAATCACCAGCAACAATTTCCGCAACATGGAGTGGACTCCTAAAGGCCTGACGGAGCAAATCGGAGGATGAAACCCAACGAGACCTCCCTGTCGCGCCGGCCACGGCATACCGCAAAGCCCAACCGCCCGATCGAGCGGCATCCCTCTACCGCCCGTTTGGGAAATTCCGGGTCCGGATGAGACCTAATTACCCAGTCAACAAAACAGGCTTACGATAACGGTCATAATAGTTAAACAGGATGGGGATTTCAAGCAAAGGCCACGATCTCCCCAAAAAGGGATGCCTCGGCAAGATACACCAAAGGCGAGCCGTTGGGAATTGCCCCCGCAGCTATTTCCGCCGCAGCAAGACCCCTTCGCCCGGCGGGAAATCGAGCGGTACGCCGTCGCGTCCCGCCTCGTTCCAAGCGCGTGCGTCGGGATCGAACCTTTCCCAGGCGCCGGATCCCCGGACCTCGGCCTTGCGTGCCGCGTGATAATCGAGATTCACCACCACGACGTGCGTCGGCGTGTCGGCGGCCTTTCCGAAAAGCCCCAGCAGCCAACCTTCGCCCTGCTCCGCGCTCCCCTGATGCGCGGCGGAGACGTTTTCGACGCGAATCGGCGAATCGTCGGGCAAGGCGACGCCTCCCAGCGGAACTTTGCCCACATGATAGACCGCCAACGACTTCAGCGGTTGCAGTTGCTCGGCAGCGGCCTCGAAACGGCGATTCAAGACCTTGGCGGCGTGATACAGCGGCGTCGGCTCGCCGTCGGGCGTCGCCATGCCGCCCACGTGATTGGGCCAACAATACACGTAGTACGAGATGCCTTGCGCACCGTAGGCCAGGCTGGTGGACACCAAATAGCGAAGTTCGTCGCCGTTGGGCACCCTCATCGACGGCGTCCAACTGCACGCCTGCACAATATTCAGGAATGGAACGTCGGCCCGAAGCGCCGTCTCGCGGATCATCGCCAAATTGAGGAAGTACTGATCGCCGTCTCCGTTGGCGCGAAACTGATAGTGGTCGTAGCTCACGAGGTCGGGCTTGACGATCTCCATGTAAAGCCGCAGGTGTTCGCTGTAGGCCGTCACCAGGTCGCCTTCCGTCCCCAACTGCGCGTTGTTGGCATAGGTGGGGAATAGATTGATGTAGGCCAAATGCGCCGGGTCGCGCTCGCGCAGATAGGCGACCAACTTACCCAGGCCGGGGAAGTCTTGGGCGCTCGGCTCGTCGCGAAGGAAATAGCTGTACAGCGCCGGGTGGTTCTTCACGCGATCGACCAGGGCGTCCAGTTGAGCGCGGCGCTGGGGGTCGTCCAGCGATTCCGGGTTGAGCAGCGGATGTTGCAACTGTGCCCGCAGACCATGCCGGGCCGCTACGTCCAAATCCTCTTCGCTCGACCAGACCACATTCCAACCGCCGTCCGCTAATTGCCGGGCCACGGCATCGGTCAACTTGGGTCCGGCCCAGTAGGTGACGATGGGGTTTCCGATTTGCCACCGCGTGGCGGCCTCGTCGGCCATCCCCGCCCCCGCCGCGGCGAATAAGACCGAGGCCGTCACCAGTCCGGCAACGATTGCCGGGGCGACCCAAATGCGTCTGTGCGCGCTTTCCATGTTGCGGTCTCCGGTTTAGGGTATCTTGTCGAACTCCGCTTCATAACGAGAAACAAGCGACTATGGGATACCGTCGCGGAACCGCGTTGTCAATGATATGCGGAGGGAAACGGGAAAACCGTTCCGCGCCGACCCGGCGCATGGAGGTCGCCGCAGAGAAAGAGTCGCCGGCGTATGGAGCCGCCGGCGTGAGCCGGCGGTGCCAAAGCTTGACGCTAAAACTGGAGCCGCCGGCGTGAGCCGGCGGTGGCCTTTGGCGGTGCTAACCGGTGGTGAGCGCTGGGCCGCGCCGAAACACCACCAGCTCACGCTGGTGGCTCCAGGTTATCCATCGTCAGCTCACGCTGGTGGCTCCAGGGACGCGTATTGAAAAATGCGCACACCGGAGCCTCGGGCGTAAGCCCGTGGCGGTCAAATCCAGCGAAACTCAAGCTCTAGAGCCTCGGGCGTAAGCCCGAGGTGTTTTTGACGCTACCCAGGGTTCACCACCACCAGCTTACGCTGGTGGCTCACCCTTATACACCACCAGCTTACGCTGGTGGCTCCGGGTTTTGCACCACCAGCTTACGCTGGTGGCTCCGGGCTTTCGAGATGGCGCGAAGGGACGCGTCGCATCAGAAGCCCGACGCGGATCCCGCCGACGCCACCGAATTCGACCGCCGCGGTCCGATGGCGACGCCGAGCCAACCGTTTTCCAGTTCCAATTGGGAGATGGTGAGGTCGGCCAAGCTGGGGTGTTCCTTGAGGAATCCGGCCGAGATCCGCCACGGGCGAGATTTCGAAAAGGTCTTGCTGAACACGCCGCGGAGGGCGATCTGCGACCGCATGTCCATCGGCCCGATCAGTTGCACCACGCCGTCGCGGACGAACTGGACTTGATCGTCGGCGACCTCGGGTCGGTAATGGGCCCGGACCTCGAAGTTTTCCCAGTGATTGGGCTGGCTGGCCAGGGCCGCCACCGACAGCACCACCGTCAAGCGTCCTTCGCGAAACTCCACTCGCGCCGCGTTGTGCGCGGCAAAGGTGATCGTGGCATCCGCCCGCGCGCCCGCGCTCTCCTCGTCATCCGGCTGCGGCAGTCGCAGACGCTCGCGGAGTTTGGCTTCCAAGTCGGGCAAGGCGAAGGTCCGACCCTCCAGGCGGAATTGAGCCAGAAAATTGTTGACGGCCGATTCGTGGACCTGGCAACTGGCCAAACTATCGGAGGATGCCCAGGGACGCAACGTATGCCCGCCCGGCTGCCAAGCGTCGCCGAGTCGCCATCGCAAGACCATGCGGTCCTCCGTGGTTTGGGCGCCGATCCAGGTCGGTCCCAGGGAGAACTCCGACAACCGCGCCAACACATCCGTCTCCAGCTTGCGGTTGATCTCGGCGAACCGGCCTTCGCTCTCCCGCTCGATCTCCGCCAAAGCCTGGGAGGCCAGCTTCCATTTCACTTCCGCGTTCATCGCCAAGCGGCGGTCGGCCAATTGATCGCGAGCCACTTCTTGCGCCAAGAACCCCAAGACCGGGATGGGATCCAAGCTGGTGGAGACCTGCCGAAGTTCCACGCGATTCCGCACGTCGATCTCGGCCGGCTGCGCCAGGATCCCGCGCGGCGATACCTCGATTTCCTTTCGGGCGTCATAGACGGCGTAACCGTCGTTGAAGAAGGTCGCCGGTCCCGCCTGGGACCAGGTTTCGGAAGTGACGCGCCCTTGCACGATCAAGGCCAGTCGAGCGCGCCGCGGGTCGGGCAGAAAGCGGAAGTACGCCGTGGTATCGGCCAGGCTCGTCCCGTAAACCGGTCGCCCCAGAATCGTATCGGAGACGGGCCGCGATTCCGGCGATCGCTCCGGCATCATGCGGTTCAACAGTTCCGCCGTCACCACTACCCGCACGTTGGCATTGCGGTACAGCACCTGCAAGCATCGCGCCATAGCTCGGGCCGCCTCATCCGAGGACGGTTCCAAGCGGTAGTAGAGGGCCATCACGGCCTCCGCGTCGGCGGGATTGCCGGTTTGCTCGTACCGTTCCACCGCCCGCAATAAGTCGCCCGCCGTTACCGCCGCTTCCCGCCAAAACGCCAATTCCTTCAGATAGGCGGCCAGGGTCGGCTGATCGAGGAAGCGGCGCTGGTCCGGGGCGAGGTCCTGCGTGGTCACGTCCCGCAGCGTCGCCGCGGCGATCTCGCGACAATGCTCCTCCGCCAGCACCGATCGCTTGGTGAATACTTCCCGGATCGCTTCGGTTCGGAGGAACTCGCGCCAGGGGCGTCCTTCCGAGGCTTGCAAATAGTCCTCGACGGCGGCGGTGCGTTCGGCCAGACGATCCCAGTCGGCCTCGCTCAAACCGGCCATGGGACGACTCAGCCCGCCCATCGCCGCGGTCAACGTCCACAGATTCGTGCGGCGTATCAAGGCGTACCGGACCTGCCGGAAGGCCGCCGCCTCAGCCCCCTCGGCCAAATTGCCCTGGAGCGAGGCCGCCTCGTCCAACCCCTTCCTAATGCGCGCCAGGATGACCTCCGCCTCCGCCAAGTCGTCATCCTCGAACGCCCAGCCCAGGGACTCGAGGTCGTCGCGGACTCGAACGGCCCACTTACCCACGCTCGCATGATGCGCGAACGCTTGCAATTGATCGAACAGGGCCTGCGGCGGGGTCCATCGCGAGAGAGTTTGGGCCGGTTGCGCAATTTCGGCATCGCCGGTTGGCTGCGGCGCCGGTTCGGTTCGCGCCGTTTCCGATTCGCCCATCGGGGCGGCGTCGCCGGGCGACAGCAAGCGCAATCCATCAGGCTCGTCCGCCTCGGCGTCCGCGTTTAGCGGGTCATCCGCGGTCATGTCCGGGCCGATCGTCCAGGGCGATTCGCCCTCCGGTTCGGTTTGCAGCGCGTCCGGATCGGAGGCGTCGCTGCCAACGCTCCGGTGAGGTGCTGAGAAGACCATGCCGTCCTCTTTCGCGAGATCGCCTTCCATCGCCACTCGTTCACGATCGGAATCGGGAGCAAGTCGCTCGCCGAGGAGCGTGGTCTCTCGCAGGGCGTCTTCCGGGCGGGGCTTGGATTCCGCGTTATTTTCACCGCTCGCACCGCCGGGCGCGGCGGACGATTCGGCAAGCGGAATCGGCGGAGACGGCGGGTTGGGCGCTGCTTGGGCCAGCAAGTCCCGCCCCGAGCCACCGCTCTCGGCCCGCTCCCAGGTGTGGCGCAGGTGCGGCGGATCGGCTCGCTCCACCGTCCTCCAGGCTCGCGGGGCCGTTGCACTTAGCGCGAAAAGAATGACGAGAACCACCAGGAACGGCCAGGTCGGTTCGTGTCGTTCCGATGAGCTCATGCTCGTTCCCTTCCGTAGGAGGCATCACCGCCAAGCATCCAACCCGGGCCGGAATGCGTGCCTGGCGGGTCGCGGCGGGTTTTTCGGAAGCAAATCTCGGGCAATTCCCAACCGAAAATGCCCGAAGACTCGGCTTACTAGTGAAAATCGACCGCTCCCCGTGAACGCAAAAGCTCAAACTATCCAGGCAACATACGTCTTGCGTCCATTACAAATTTCCCATCCTCACAGTCAGACGGGCGCAAACATCGGCCTGCCCGCGCGTTTCGATTACATCGGAAAAAGAACACTCCTCCCTACAGCGGCGACAAGATCGAACCCCTCTCAGATCGTGTCTTCGAATGACGCCTTATCCCTTCGAGAAAGGGGGTCTTGACCTATCTTCCGGGCTAGGGTCCCCCTTGTGAGTGCGACAAGAATTTGCGGTCTCGTGACCGCGCCGCCCGCACTACACACCCTCCAAAAGGGGGTGATACTTGTGCGGGCCTATTTGAAGACACGCTCTAAGTGGTCACGAGCGCCGCCGCGGAAATGCCCACAGTGCGGCGGCACGACGGAAAGGCCGACCGCGAACCCGAACCACGCCGCCGCGCCTTCGCCAAGCGACTACGCCGCCGTGTCCGTGCCGCCTTCCTTCCAGTAGAAGGCAACCTTGGTGGGGGGGTAACGGCGAACGTCCCACAACTCCGGGCGGGGAAGCCGATCCGATTCGAAGCGGTCGTCGGACTCGATCATCACCACGCTTTGCGAGGGAATTTCGCGGACCAGGCCCGCGATCAGGTCCTCCATCGCCTCGGCGGCCTCCGAGTAGAGTCGGTAAGGCGGGCAACAGAACACCACATGCGGTACGGCGGGGAAAGGGGGATGATATTTCCACCACGAGAAGACGTCCGCCGCGACGACTTCGCACCGTGAGGTCAGCCCCAACGTCTCCAGATTTTTTCGCACGAATTGGGCGGCCAAGCGATCTCGCTCCACGAATACCGCCGAATGCGCGCCGCGACTGACAGCCTCCAGGCCCATCGCTCCGGTCCCGGCGAAGAGATCGACGACTCGGGCATCGACCACGGCATCCCGCAAGATGCTGAAGACGGCCTCGCGGACCCGATCGCGCATCGGTCGGGTGGCCAGGTCTCCGCTGTACAGCAGTTTTCGACCGCGGAATTGTCCGCCAATGATTCGCAACCCCACCGGCGAGCGGCGGAGCGAGGACCGTGGTCGCGGATCGTCGGCCTTCTTTCGGGACATCATGGATTCTCCCTAAGCCGCCGATGATTTGCCGCCGTCTCTCAATGAATCCGGTCCCGGGACGACGCGGATCGTCTGAATCGGGCATCCGTATCGGGGGTCCTACGCTGTCGCGGAACTCATGCCCGCTGCGGCAACCGACCGCCGAACCAGGCCAACAGTTGGTCCATTCCCTGCTCGGTCCGGGCGGAGACGGCGAAGACAGGTCCGTCGTTCCCCAACTTGCGAAGGTCTTCGCGAACCCGCTCCAAGCGAAAATCGAAGTGCGGGGCCAAGTCGTATTTCGTCACGATCAGCGCGTCGGCGGATTGGAAGATCGTCGGGTACTTGACGAGCTTGTCATCTCCTTCGGGAACGCTCAGCAGCACGACTCTCAGGTGTTCTCCCAGGTAGAACCCCGCCGTGCAGACCAAGTTGCCCACGTTCTCGATCAACAGCAGCGAAACCCCGTCCAAGGGCAACTCCCGGACGGCGGCGGCGACCATGTTGGCATCGAGGTGACAGGCCCCCTCCGTGTTGATTTGCAGGACGGGAACCTGCTGGGCGGCCAATCGCTCGGCGTCCACCGTGCCGGCCAAATCGCCCTCGATGACGGCGGTCTCGTGCCGCGGTCGGACCGCCCGCAGCAGCGCTTCGATCAACGTCGTCTTTCCGCACCCGGGCGAACCCAAGACGTTCACCGTAAACACGCCCGCTCGATCGAACAGATCGCGGTTTTCGGCGGCCAATTGATCGTTGGCCTTCAGGATTTTCTTGGCGGCGACAATTTTCATCCCGTGGCTACCTCACGTTTGAGAGACTCGCAGCCCCGAAGTTCGCCCGGCGTGTCCTGCGCGAAAGGGATGCCCGGCCGTTCGACGCGCGTCGAAAAGGTCGGACGGGGCGCATCACGAGGTCTTTCAGGAATCATACGCCGGCGGAGAAGTTGCGTCGCCGGAGTCGCCGTCTTCCACGTCCAGTTCGATCTCTTGCAGAATCAAGTCGGAACCGCCCTCCGTGCGGATATCCGGACTGCCGCATCGCGGGCAAAGGAGCGCCGGTTCCGTGATCGCGGTCGCCGAGCCGCACGCGCGGCAGCGGCACACCGCCGGGACCTCGACGATCTCCAAGCGCACGCCCTCGCCCAAGCGTTCGGGAGCCAGCAAATCGAAGGCGAATCGCAAGGCCTCCGGATGCGCCCCGGACAGTACGCCGACGTGAATCACGACGCGCGCGACGCGGGCGCCGGCGAACCGCTCCGGCAATTCCCGCTCCACGCCGTCCAAAAGGTGCTCGACCAGCGAGACTTCGTGCATCCCGAGAAGTCTTCGCAGCGATTACAAGGTGGCCAACTGGACCCGGGCGTTTTGCAGGCGATGGGCCAAGAGTTTGGCGATCTCCGTCATCAGGCGGTAGCCCACCAAGGGGTCTTTCTCGCAAATCTCCCGCAATTCCTTGCCCTTGATGCTGATCACCTTGGTCGGCTTGGAGGTCGTGCCGCAGGCGGTGGTCTTGTACGGTTCCACGATGGCGGACCAGACCAGGATGTCGCCGCCGACCAGGGTGTCCACGGTGCGCATCTCCCCGCTGCCCAGCAGGTACTGAATCCGCACCTCGCCCTCCGTAATGATGTTGAGGGTGTCGGCAGGGTCGCCCTCGCGGAAAAGGACCTGCTCGGCCGGATAGGACTTTTCGTCCGCGATCATGGCCACCTGCTTCAGCGACTCTTCGCTGATCTTGGCGAAATACGGAAATCGGCGCAGCAACTCAGGCGATACCATGGCATGTTTCCTTTCGTCTGATCCAAAGTCCCACTTTGACCCGACCGGTGAACGCTCGCCCGAGGCATACCAGGTCGTCCGTTCATGTGACCGCACGCGGCGTCCGGCATCGCGGCGGCGAGAGCGGCACGGAGCGGAGGTCCCGTTCGCAGCGCCCGATCTTAGCACGGCCGGGATTTCCCCCATCTTCTCCGCCGCGGTCGTGAATGGGGGCGAGCGGACGAGAAAAGGCCGTCGCCGAGACGCGCCGCGGCGGCGCTCAATCGCCCGACCGCAAGCATCCCCACTCCGCCAGCACCTCCCGGACCGCTTCAACCGCGTGCGGGATAGCCGCCTCCACCGCCGGGGTACACGCTTCCCCAAACGTCAGTATATCGGCGGCTTCCACGGCGACAAGGACAAGGCGGTCATCGGTCGGCAGCACCAGACCCATCTTTCGTCCGAAGGCCAGCGCGGTGGGAAGGCTGACGTCGTGCGCCGAGGCGCTGTGCTGGGTGGGCAAATCGTTGGGGGTGAGTCGGTGGACGGTGCCGGGCGGCGCCCCACTCTGAATGGCATCGACGATGACGGCCTGCTGAAAGCCCGCCAACCGCTCCATCAGTCGCAAGCCGCCCCAGCAGTCCTCCTCGACGGTCACGTCCGACCGGTCGGCCCATTCCTCTCTCAACACGGCGGCCACACGTAGCCCGACGCTGTCGTCGGTGAGGATGGGGTTTCCCAAACCCAGTACCAAAGTGGTCGGCCGCGGCATGGCAGGGCACTCGAAAGGCGATCGCGGGGAAAGGACTCATTCGGACGGCGACGGATTCTCCAGGCCGTACAGATCCGCCAGCCAAAGGCGAATTTCCGTGGCGTATTCCGAGGCCAAATCGCCTTTCACCAACTGGCGCAGGAACGCGGCGGCGCCGGCGGGGCTGAGATCGGCTTCCTCGGCCGACTCGAAACGCTTGTTGGGATCCGGTGCGATCAAACGCCGAATGAAGTTCATCAGCGTGTCGCTCTTGATGTACTCCGGGGGCAGGACCGAAGACAGTTTTTGCGGCAGGAATCGCTTGGCCTCGAGCAAGGCTCGACCGTCCCGGTGCTCGTGGAAGGGATTCTGCCCGGAAAGCATCTCCACCAACACGTACCCCAAGCTCGCCAGATCGGAGCGGGGGGAGACGATTTCGCCGTTGCTCTCCAGCACTTCCGGGGCGGCGTACAAGGGCGTGATGGTCCGCCGCGGGGGCGGGTCGTTCATCAGCAGGGCCGACCCGATGTCCACCATCTTGGCGTTGCCGGTCCGCTTGAGCATGATGTTGGAGGGCTTGACATCGCCGTGGACCACGCCGCCGCGATGGAGCGCCGCCAAGGCCGCCAAACAGTCCCGCACCACCGCCACCGCCACGCCCGGCTTGAGCCTCGGCTGACGGATGCCCGCCGTCACCACCACCGTGTTCAGGTATTCCCAGCGCCGCGAAGGAACCCGCTGCTCCAACAGTTGATACATGCGGTTCGTGAGCAGTCGGCCCAAATCGTAGCCGTCCACCCACTCCATCTCCATGATGCGGATGCTTTCCCGCTCGAACCAGTTGTGCACGTCGAGCAGGTTGTCGTGGGCGATGGTGGCCACGCGCGCCGAGACCTGCGCGATCCGGGCCATGGATTCTTCGTATGCGGCATCGTCGGGAAAGGGTTCCGGCGAGAAGATCTTCAACGCCACCGGCAGCGTGAATTGGTCGCAACCGCGGCGCTCGCTCAAATAGACGACACCCTGTCCCCCCGATCCCAAAAGGCGGATCAGCCGCAGGTGCTCGGTCCAATTGACCCGACTCCCGCCCTCCAACAGCGTGCGATAAGCCGTCGTCAAACGTGCCGCACTGTCCGCCGGAGCCGATCCGCTCCATGTACGGGTAACACCCGTTTCGTATATCAAAGTCGTTGCCGTCATTCGTACGGCCTCTTTCCGAGGCGAAGGTCGACATCCCTGTCTCAAAAGGTTTATATTGAATATCTTACTGTATCCGGCAGGTCCCATCAAACGGCGTTTTCGCGTCGTATTGGGCAAACCCACCCAATCGAAGGGAGGGGAACGCTCAAACACGCGAAGCCCAGGGTCGCTTGTCCGGCATTAGATGCGTCATCATACTGATGACATATTCGAGACCGAGGCACAGTCCGGAAACAGGCTGGGTTTCAAGCACGGTTGCCGGCGCGGTCCCGTCGCAGGTCGGCCGATTCGGGATGCCGTTCTCGGCCGAAGGCGCCGGTCCGCCGAAACCGTTTTCTCGCACAGGAGCTTGCGTCGTTTCGGCCGCAATCCCGCGGCGAGGCGACGGCACGCCAAGCAGGCGATTGCCGCCGGGGGCCGCGGCGGCCTCGCCCGTTCGTTTGTCGGAAGGAGAATGCCGAAAATGCTGAAGGGAAACGCAGTGGTGGGCCAAGGCGGCGGACCGACGTCCGTGATCAATGCCAGTCTTTGCGGCGTCATCGAGGCCTGCCGCGAACAAGCCCGGGTGACGCGCTGCTTGGGCATGCGGTTCGGTATCGAGGGTTTCCTCGAAGACCGCCTGATCGACTTGGACGCCGAGGCGGAAGCGACGATTTCCGGCCTGAAGACGACGCCCAGCTCCGCCCTGGGGAGCTGCCGCTACAAGCTGCAAGACTCCGATTTCCCCCGCCTGCTCGAGGTGCTCCGCCGCCACGACATTCGATTCTTCTTCTACATCGGCGGCAACGACACGATGGACACGATCCACCGCTTGGAGGCCTACTGCCGCACGCAGGGATACGGCATGGTGGGCGTGGGCATCCCCAAGACCGTGGACAACGACCTGTTCGGCACCGATCACACGCCCGGTTTCGGTAGCGCCGCCCGCTACGTGGCGATGTCGGTCAAGCAGGCCGGCATCCTGGCCCGCGATATGCAGCGGGTCGATCAGTTCGTGATCTTCCAGACGGTGGGGCGTTCGGCGGGTTGGTTGGCGGCGGCGTCGGCCCTGGCCAAGACCGCCGAAGAGGACGCGCCCCATATCATCCTCATGCCCGAGCGTCCCTTCGATCGCGACCGCTTCCTCGCCGACGTGCGAAAGACGCGGGAGCGATTCGGTTGGTGCAGCGTGGTTTGCGGAGAGGGGATCACGTATCCCGACGGTACGCCCGTCAGCGCCGCCACCGTGACCGATCGGTTCTCCAACGTCGAATTCGGGGCGATGGGAGGGACCAGCGCCGCGATGATGCTGCATCGGATGATCTGCAACGAATTCGGCTGGCGGGGGGAATTCCAGGTCTGCGAATCGCTGCAAATGTGCGCCGCCGATCGCGTCAGCGATACGGACCGCGAAGAGGCGTACGCCTGCGGGCGCCGCGCCGTGGAACTGGCCGTCGAGGGCGTCACCGGCAAGATGGTCTCCATCCGGCGGACCTCCGATGATCCGTACCGGTGGACGTTGGACACGGCGGAGTTGTCGGAGGTGGCCGTCCGCGCCAAGCCCATGCCGGACGAGTTCATCCATCCCGACGGCAACTTCGTCACCGAGGCGTTTTTGCGATACGCGGGGCCGTTGGTCGGCCCGTTGCCCGATTACGTTCGTTTGGCGGGAAAGCCCGTCGCGTAGACACCGGCGGCGAAGGAGAGCGACGACCGTCGCCTCTCCGCCCGACCCGCCTGCGCTTGCCCAGGCAACCCGTAGTTCGCCGGCGGACGTCGCATCCGTCCCCGGCCTTTCCGGAGGGAACATCGAGAACATGCAGACCGTCAGTAAGACCGCGGCCGAGGCCCCCTTCTTCGTCGGCATCGATCTGGGGGGGACGAATATCAAGGCCGGCGTCACGGACAATCAGGGCCGAGTCGTTTGGCAGGGCCAAGAACCGACGCACGTGGAGCGCGGACCGGAGGACGGCGCCCGACGCATCGCGCAACTGATTTTGCGGGCCGTTCAAGAGGCCGGCCTGCGCGAAAGCGAAGTCGGGGGAGTCGGCTTGGGTTCCCCCGGCACGATGGACATCCCCGGCGGCAGGCTCGTCGTGCCCGCCAACCTCAAAGGCTGGGAATACTTCCCCATCCGCGACCGCGTGGCCGAACACTGCGGACGCCCCGTCACCTTCGCCAACGACGCCACGGCGGCGGCCTTCGGCGAACGCTGGGTCGGTGCCGGTAAGGGATTTCACAGCCTGATCCTGCTGACCCTGGGAACCGGCATCGGTTGCGGCATCATCGTCGGGGATCTGCTCCTCGACGGACAACATAGCCACGGCGGCGAGTACGGACACACCGTCATCGACTGCCGCCCCGACGCTCGCAGTTGCTCGTGCGGGCGGCGCGGCCACTTCGAGGCCTACGCCAGCGCCACCGCCGTCACCAAACGCGCGCACGAAATCCTCGCCGCCGGACGCGTCAGCATGTTGACTCCGCGACTCAAGGAAGGGGCCGTGCTCGAACCGAAACTGATCGCCGAGATGGCCGAGGCCGGCGACGAACTGAGTCGGCAATTGGTCCTGGAAACGGCCGAATACCTCGGCATCGGCATCGTCAACCTCATGCACACCATCGACCCCGACGCCATCTTGATCGGCGGGGCCATGACGTTCGGCGGGCACGACAGTCGCATCGGCAGAACCTTTTTGGAACGGGTCAAGCACGAAATCTTCCTCCGCGCCTATCCCGCCGTCGGCGACCATACCGTGATCGACTTCGCCACGCTGGGGGGCAACGCGGGCTTCATCGGAGCGGCAGGTATCGCCCGACTCGAAGCCTCGAAACGCACCTAGCCGGCCCCCCGGCTCCCTAGCGCAATGACGCGCGCCCTCGAGCCACCGGCGTAAGCTGGTGGTGGATGCGCCAATCGCCGAAGCGCGAGCCACCAGTGTGACCTGGTGGTGTTGTTGGCGGGATCCTGGGTTGCGCCAAAACACCTCGGGCTTACGCCCGAGGCTCCAGTACGATCGTGCGTACCGCAATGACACGTCGCGCTTCATGCTAGCACAATCGCGCGCCCTCGAGCCACCAGCGTAAGCTGGTGGTGCCCTTCTTGGAGCCGCCGGCGTAAGCTGGCGGTGTTGTTGGCGGGATCCTGGGTTGCGCCAAAACACCTCGGGCTTACGCCCGAGGCTCCAGTACGATCGTGCGTACCGCAATGACACGTCGCGCTTCATGCTAGCACAATCGCGCGCCCTCGAGCCACCGGCGTAAGCTGGTGGTGTTGTTGGCGGGATCCTGGGTTGCGCCAAAACACCTCGGGCTTACGCCCGAGGCTCATGCTAGCACAATCGCGCGCCCTCGAGCCACCAGCGTGAGCTGGTGGTGCCCTTCTTGGAGCCGCCGGCGTAAGCTGGCGGTGTTGTTGGCGGGATCCTGGGTTGCGCCAAAACACCTCGGGCTTACGCCCGAGGCTCCAGTACGATCGTGCGTACCGCAATGACACGTCGCGCTTCATGCTAGCACAATCGCGCGCCCTCGAGCCACCAGCGTAAGCTGGTGGTGGATCGCTAGTCGCCGCAACGCGAGCCACCGGCGTAAGCTGGTGGTGAAACGCAACGAGCGCCAAGGCTCTTTGTGTCACTCCTCCGATTCGGGGGATATACTAGGATTAGGTGTGGGAGGCGCGATCGCGCCGCCCCTTTTTCGCGGTCTTCGTTGCCCCGTCGCTGAGGAGTCGTCCCTCGTGCGGTACCCTCGTTGGAGCATCCCGGTTGTGGCGGCGCTCGTCGCTCTCCTACAGGGCGGACTTGCGCGCGGCGACATCGTCGTGCTCAAAAACGGCGGGCGCATCGTGGGAGAACCGGTGACCGATCCGCCGGCCGGACGCGACGGGGTGACCCTCAAGACCCTCCCCGGCGTGATCGTGACGGTACCCCAATCCGAGATCGAAGAGCACATCCGTCAACGGCCCGCCGAATTGGAATACGACCGCATCCGCTCGCAGTATCCCGACACCGTGGAGGGCCAGTGGGAACTGGCGCAGTGGTGCCGGGAACGCAATCTGCTCGAGCAACGGGAAACGCACCTCCGGCGCATTCTGGAGTTGGATCCCGACAACGTTCGGGTCCGCGCCATTCTGGGTTACACCAAAATCAACGGCGAGTGGAAGACCCGCGACGAGGTGATGCGGGAACAGGGTTACGTGTTGTACAAGGGCCGCTGGATGCTGCCTCAAGAGGTGCAGATCCTGGAGGAGAAGGAGCAGCGACAGGACTCCGAGCGGGACTGGACGCAGCGGATTCGCCGGTTGTTGACGCGACTGGACGCGGACCCCGCCGCGGCCGAGCAACTGCAAAACATCCGCGAACCGGCGGCGGTCAAGCCGCTTCTCAAGGTGCTCGGCGAAGAGCGGCGAGATCCCGTCCGCCTGATGTTAGTGCAGGTTTTGACCCGCATCGACACCCCGGAAGCAAAACGGGCGCTGGCGGTGTTGGCCGTGGAGGACCCCGTAGAGGAAATCCGCCTGGCCTGCCTGAAGTCCCTGGCCGAGTCCCAATTCTCCGAGAGCGTGCCGTACTTCATCGGGCGGTTGCGGGATAACAACAACGTGATCGTGAATCGGGCGGCGGCGGCGCTGAAGGCCATGGGCGACAAGACCGCCATCCCGGCCCTGATCGACGCGTTGGTCACCACGCATCGCGTAGTCCTGCCGCCCGCCCAAAGCGGCTCCATCGGGGCCACCTTCAGCCGCAGTTCCGATGGTCGCTCCGGAACCGGCTTGTCGTCCGGCGGCAACCAACCCCGCGTCATCCGTCGTCAGGTCCCCAATCGCGACGTCTTGGAGGCCCTGGTGGAATTGAGCGGGCAAAACTTCGGCTACGAGCCGGACGTCTGGAAACGGTGGTACGCCCAAGAGCGCCATCGCGCCGCCGTGGAAAGCACCCGCTCGGAGTGATGGCATCACCGAGACGCGGTTCTGCGCGAACGAAACCCCGCGAGTCCCCAGTGCAAGCACGCTAACGTGGAGCCGCCGGCGTAAGCCGGCGGTGTTAGAGCGATAATCTAGAGCCTCGGGCGTAAGCCCGAGGTGCGCGGGCGTTTGTCTGGAGCCTCGGGCGTAAGCCCGAGGTGTTTTTCACGCTAACCAGGGTTCTCCACCACCAGCTCACGCTGGTGGCTCCAGGATGCATTCCAAGGATGCATATTGAAAATGCGCAAACTGGAGCCTCGGGCGTAAGCCCGAGGTGTTTTTCACGCTATCCAGCGTTCAACACCACGAACACCACCAGCTCACGCTGGTGGCTCCAGGGGGTGTGTGCATGAATGAATCCACCACCAGCTCACGCTGGTGGCTCACATAGTTTGAGCTAGTGGCTCATAGCAACTCCGTGTAAGAACCACCCCTGCACCATTCCCCCGTCCGGCGTAGAATGAAACAATCCGCAGGGGTGCGGCTTCGCGATCGAATCCGCCGTCGTGAGTTTTTGCGCTGCGACGAATCCCAGGCGTCCTTCATGTCACGGCACGAGGTCGGTTGCGTCATGCGAAGTTGCGGCGTGCTCTTGCATCCCACATCGCTGCCCTCCCCGTACGGGATCGGCGACCTGGGCCGATCCGCCTATCGGTTCGTCGATTGGTTGGTCGAGGCCGGGCAAGACTACTGGCAGATCCTGCCGCTCGGACCGGTGGACGAGAACGGTTCGCCGTACAAGTCGGCCTCAGCCTTCGCGGGCAACGAGTTGCTCGTCTCTCCCGACCTTTTGACGGAGTGGGAACTGGTCACGCGGGGCGACGTGGAGGACCTTTGCCCGCCGGAGTTCCCCTCGGGAAGCCCCGTCGATTTTTCCGCCGTGCGGCGTCGCAAGACGGCACTCTTGGATCGCGCGTTTTCCGTTTTTACGGAGCGGCGGGATCCCGGCCTGCGGGAGGAATTTCTCGCCTTCTGCCATTCCAAGGCCCGCTGGCTGTACTCCTACGCCCGATACTGCGCCCTCAGCGAGTTGTACGACGGCCTGCCGTGGAATCGCTGGGATCGCAAATACGCACAGCCGCCCGCCGACGACCAGATCGTCTCGTACGACGCCTGTTGGGGTCGGCTCCCGCCGGAGATTCGCCCGGCCTTTGAGAAGTATTGCTTTCGGCAGTACGTTTTCTTCCGACAGTGGGACGAATTGCACCGATACGCCCGCGGCCGAGGCGTCTCCATCTTTGGCGACATCCCCATTTACGTGGCCTACGACAGCGCCGACGTTTGGGCCCATCCGCAATACTTCCTGCTCGGCGAGGAAGGCACGCCGCTGGAAGTCGCCGGTGTCCCGCCCGACTATTTCAACGCCACGGGCCAACTGTGGGGCAATCCGGTCTATCGCTGGGACGCCCTGCGGCAGGACGGTTACCGCTGGTGGATCGACCGTTTGCGGGCGGTCTTCGACCTGGTCGATTTGGCGCGGATCGACCACTTTCGAGGACTGGAGGCCTTTTGGTCGGTCCCCGCTTGGCACACCACGGCGGAGCATGGGCGCTGGGTCCCCGGTCCCGGCGAGGAATTGCTGCGGCAATTGTCGGCGGACTGGGCCGGTCCGTGGCACCTCCGCGCCGACGGTCGCAAGACGCTGCCCATCGTGGCGGAGGACCTGGGACACATCACGCCGCCGGTCATCGCCCTCCGCAAGCAGTTCGGCTTGCCGGGCATGGCGGTGCTGCAATTCGCCTTCGGCACGTCGCGGGTGGACGCCTTTCTCCCCGACCGCGTCGATCCCGACACCGTGATGTACAGCGGCACGCACGATAACGACACCAGCCTCGGCTGGTTTCTCCGCGAAGTCATGCCCCGCCCGGACCTCTTGGAGCGCTTGTCGCATTACTGCCGACCGTCGCCGGAAACCATCCACTGGAGCATGATCGAACTGGCCTTTCGATCCCGCTCCGAGATTGCGGTGGTACCGCTGCAAGACGTGTTCGGCCTGGATTCGGACGCCCGCATGAACACGCCGGGCACCCCGCACAACAATTGGCGCTGGCGATTCGACGACGCCCGATTGACGGACGCCTTGGCCGAGCAGTTGCGTCGGGTTTCGGCGGAGGCGGTCACTGTGTGAGCGGAGGCCCCACATCGTCCGGTTCGGGCGATCAGGCCGGCACGTCCGCGTGACGCCGTCGCCGCGGAAGCTCCGCCCGCCGCGAACCGCTCAGCCCCCCAAGGCGCGACCGACGGTCTCGGCGTTGACCGGCGAGATGATTCCGCCCTCGAAGATGATGCCGCGAATCAGTTCCGCCGGGGTGACGTCGAAGGCGGGGTTGTACACCTCGACGCCGTCCGGCGCCGTTTGCCGACCGAAACCGTGCGTCACTTCCCGGGCATCGCGCTGTTCGATGGGGATTCCGCTTCCGTCGGCCAGCGTCAGATCGAAGGTGGTGCGGGGGGCCGCGACGTAGAACGGCACGCCGTGATGCGCCGCCAAGACGGCCACGCCGTAGGTGCCGATCTTGTTGGCCGCGTCGCCGTTGGCCGCAATGCGGTCCGCCCCCACGATCACCGCTTGCACGCGGCCTTCGCGGAGGACCTGGGCCGCCATGTTGTCGCACAGCAGCGTGACCGGCACACCGTTGGCCTGCAATTCCCAGGCGGTCAATCGCGCGCCCTGAAGCAGTGGACGGGTCTCGTCGGCATAAACGTGAATGCGCTTGCCGGATTCCACCGCCGCGTAGATCGCGGCCAAGGCGGTGCCGTACTCGGAGGTGGCCAAGCCTCCAGCGTTGCAATGCGTCAAAACTCCGTCGCCGTCCTTCAGCAGCGAGGCCCCGTGCCGGCCGATCGCGTGACACAAGCGGCGATCTTCGTCGTGGATGGCGCGGGCCTCGGCCAAGAGGGCGGAAGCGATCTCCCGCGGCGCCTTGCCCGCCGCGGCCAAGTCGCGTGCCCGCCGCTGCATTCGGTTCAGCGCCCAAAACAGATTGATCGCCGTGGGTCGGGAACCGGCCAGGTAGTCGGCCGCGCGATCCACTTCCCGCAAAAAGTCGGCCCCATCATCACCCGCAGGCTCGCGCACGCCCAAATACAGCCCATAGGCGGCGGCAATGCCGATGGCGGGCGCCCCGCGAACTCGCAATTGCCGGATCGCCTCCCACACCACGGCGGCGTCGCGACATTCCAGATAGCGGACCTCGCAAGGGAGCAACGTCTGGTCCAAGAGGCGAAGATAGCCGTCCTCTTTGCCCACCCATTCCAAAGACAGTACTTTCGGTGAAGCCACAAATGGGTTCCTTTTGTCCGCCGCAACGTCTCGAACGTTCCGCCGCGCGATCGGCAGGCCGGCCGCGTCGTTCCGCGGCAAGCATCATGCGCCCGATTCGGCGGCAATCCGGCGCTGAAGGGCCTCGTCCTTTTCGGCGATCTTTCGGCTCAACTTACGACGGAACTCGATCAGTTTGCTTTGCAAGTCGGGATCGGACAGGGCCAGGATCTGGACGGCCAACAGTCCGGCGTTGCGGGGCCCGCCCATCCCCACGGCAACCGTGGCGACGGGGATGTCGCCCGGCATCTGCGCCATGGATAACAGGGAATCCAATCCGCCGGCCAAATCGGTGGGCACCGGCAAACCGATCACCGGCAGCACGGTGTGTGCGGCCACCACGCCGGCCAAATGGGCTGCTCCACCCGCCGCCGCGATGATGACCCGAATGCCGCGGTCCGCGGCCTCCGCGGCGTACTTGCTAACGACCTCCGGCGTGCGATGGGCGCTCATCACGCGGACCTCGCAAGGCACGCCGAAATCGGCCAGGGCTTTGGCCGCCGCTTGAATCTTGGGCCAATCGCTGTCGCTGCCCATCAGGATCGCGACTTTCGGTTCTCCACTCATGCGATACCTCTGATCGTGAAAGGTCTCAACGGACTGTAAAGACTCCCCGGTCTGCGGACTCTCGCGGCGCGGCACGGGCGGCGAATCGACGGGCAGGGACCTTCGCACTCCAAGGGCACGCGACGATCCGCCGCGGAATTCGCAGGGATGCCGAGTTGCCGCAATGAGTCTCCCATTGTAACGACTCGGGCAACCCTCCGGCAGGACGGCACGGGCGCGAGCTTCGCGCGCCAGAGCCGCCGGCGTAAGCCGCGAGCCACCAGCGTAAGCTGGTGGTGGATTAATTCATGCACACACCCCCTGGAGCCACCGGCGTAAGCTGGTGGTGCCCACCGTGGTAAACCCTGGGTTGCGCGAAAACACCTCGGGCTTACGCCCGAGGCTCCAATGTCTCCTGCGCCTGCGCGCAAATGTCTCCTGCGCCATCGCGCAAATGTCTCCTGCGCCAGCGCGCAAACCCTGGAGCCACCAGCGTAAGCTGGTGGTGGAGAACCCTGGGTAGCGCCAAACCCACCGGCGGCTCATGATTCCTTTTTTTGGGTTCTCGCGCTTGCACCGCCGGCTCACGCCGGCGGCTCTAATAGATTTTTCCAATTTCTCGCTTGCGCCGGCGGCGCGGCGGTTCGAGAATTCATGCGTCACGGAATTGCGTCCGGCCGGTTTGCGAGATAACAATGAGAGAAAGTTGCCGCACCGAGCGACGCACCCCCACACAGCCTTCCCCTGCCCATCGTCTCGGTAAACCCCATGAACCTCTCGACCGAAAAGCGAACGGTCTTCACGGCAGCGCTGGTGGTCACGGCGCTGGTGTTGGGAAGCGTCGGCGGCGGTTACGCCGTTTGGCAATTCTGGCAGCGTCAAGTCGCCGATGCGGAGTTCCTCCGCCGGTCGCTGTCTCAACTCGAGGCTTCCGGCGAAGCGGGAACGGCAAGCCGTCGCGAGTCGCCTCCGGCCTTGATTCGCGTCGCCGCGGCGGAGCGAAAGCCGCTGCAACCGACCCGGGCCATCGTGGGACGACTGACGGAGATCCGCAAGGTCGTGACCGCCGCTGAGGTGGCGGGCAAGATCATCAGCCTGCCGATCGAGGAGGGCACGGAAGTCATCGGCGGACAAACCGTGTTGGCCGAGATCGACGAGGTTTGGTCCCGACTGGCCTTGCGGCAAAGCGAGGCGCAGAAGGAATCCATCCAGGCCCAACTGCAATTCCAAGAACGGGAATGGGAGCGGGTCAAGAATTTGAGCGCCGTGAACGCCGCCACGGAAAGCGAACTGGAACGGGTGCAAGCCGCCCTGGACGAACTGAAGGCTCGACTGGCCGAGACCGAGGCCGTCATCGCGGAGCAACAGGAGCGCCTCGCCCGAGCTAAGCTGGTCGCTCCCTTCGACGGCGTGGTGGTGGCGAAGCAGGCCGAACTGGGCGGCTACGTGACCCCCGGCACGCCCGTGGCGGAATTCGTATCCCGCGGGGAAATCGACGCCCGAATCATGATTCCCGAATCGGCCGTCGAATTGATCACCGTGGGACAACCTTTGAAAATACACGTCGATCCGCTCGATGAGGAATTCGAGGGCACGGTGGTTTCGTTGACGCCGTACGGTCCGGGGGCCTCGCGGACGTTTCCCGCCCGAGTTCGCATGAGCGATCACGGCGGCCGATTGAAGGTGGGCATGAGCGTGACGGCTTGGGTGCCCGTCGCCGCGCAGCGGGACGCCTTGGTGGTCCATCGCGACGCGGTGCTGATTCGCCCCGACGAGTCGTTGGTTTGGGTGGCGGTTCCGGAGGAGCAGGGCGATGCGGCCGAGGTCTTCCCGGTGCCCGTCACCGTGACCGCGCGGACGCGGGACGAGTTCGCCGTGGAACCCGAGACGGAAAACGGGCGGCGCTTGCTGGTCGCCGGCGCCAAGGTGGTGATCGAGGGGGCCGAGCGTTTGTCGGGCGAGACCCAGCGGGTGCGCATCGTGTCGCTCTCCGAGGAAACGACGCCCGGCGGCGGGGATCGGGCGAGCGACGACCCTCCGCGCGGCGAGCAACGCACCTCTCTCGCCGCGTCTCCGCGGTAGGGAGCCATCCGACTTGGACTTTATCCGATTCTCCATCCAAAACCCGGTCAAAGTCGCCGTGGGGGTGATCCTGATCATCCTCTTCGGCCTGCTGGCGCTCCGCGCGGTGCCGGTGCAACTCGTTCCCGACGTCGATCGACCGGTGGTCTCGGTCAGCACTTCCTGGCCGGGGCGCAGTCCGGAAGAGATCGAGAAAACGATCCTCATCGAGCAGGAGGAGAAGCTGAAGACGCTTCCCGGCCTCTACAAGATGTACTCGTCGGCGGAGTTGGGACGGGGCTTCATCACGCTGGAGTTTCAAGTCGGGTTCGACATGGGCCGGGCCTTGCAGGAGACCGCCGCCCGACTCGACGAAGTGCCATCCTATCCGGAGGACGTGGAGCGTCCGGTGATTCGTGCCGCCGATTCGGCCGGCGAGGACGCCATCGCCTACTGCCTGATCCAAGCGGAGGACCCCGCCTTCGAGATGGCCCGCTTCTACGACTACGCCGATCGCTTCGTCAAACCGGCGATCGAGCGGATCCCGGGCGTGGCGGAAGTGACCATCTACGGCGGGCGACTTCAATTTTCAGGGCGACAACATCGATCTGATCTTGATCCGCGACCCCGGCCTTCCCCTTTCGCCCGACGAAATCGCCGACCTGCCGATCTCCGTCCGCGAGAAGGACGGGGACCGCGTCGTCGTCCCCTTGGGCCAGGTGGTCCGCTTCGTCCGCGCCGACGCTTCGCAGTCGATACGCCGGGCGGAACAGCGGCGGGCCGTGGCCTTCACCGTCAACCCGCCGCCGGAGGTCGCCCTGGAGCAGGCGCAAAACCGCATCCTGGAATTGGTCGAGGAGTGCCGGCGCGAGGGCGGCATGGCCGGCGACGTGCAGGTGACCATGTCCGGCAACGCCGATAAGCTGACGCAGGTGCGCACCGCCTTGCTGGGACACTGGACCGGCTGGAACTACGAATCCCTCATGAGCGTCGGCTTCAGCCGCTTCTTCCTGGCGTTGTTGATCAGCTACCTGTTGATGGCCGCCCTTTTCGAGAGCTTCCTCTATCCCTTCGTCATCATGTTCAGCGTGCCGCTGGCTACCTTGGGCGGATTCATCGGGTTGCGGTTGGTCCGCCACCTGGAACCGAGCCAGCAACTCGACACCTTGACCATGCTCGGTTTCATCATCCTGATCGGCGTGGTGGTGAACAACGCCATCCTACTGGTGCATCAAGCGCTCAACTTTATGCGCGGCATCGGGGAGGGGGAAGAGCGATCGTTCGCACCGCTGCCCGCCCGCGAGGCCATCCGGCAGTCGGTCCAAACGCGGATCCGGCCCATCTTCATGACGACCGCCACGAGCGTTTTCGGCATGTTGCCGCTGGTCTTGTCGCCCGGTCCCGGGAGCGAGTTGTATCGCGGATTGGGCGCGGTGGTGGTCGGCGGCTTGACCTGCTCAACCTTGTTCACCTTGATCCTGGTCCCGCTCCTCTTCAGCCTGACCATGGACGCCAAGGATGCGGTAACGGGGCTGTTTTCCGGCGGGAGGCGTCGCGACGAAGAGCCTGCCCCGGCGCCGCGACGTCAACCCTCCGCGGAAGAGGCCCTCACGCCAATCTAGAGCCGCCGGCGTAAGCTGGTGGTGGAGCGAATAATTCACGCGCATCCTGGAGCCACCAGCGTTAGCTGGCGGTGCCCGCAGTGGTAAACCCTGGGTAGCGTGAAAACACCTCGGGCTTACGCCCGAGGCTCCAGATTATCGTTCTGCCACCGCCGGCTTACGCCCGAGGCTCCATTTTTTCGACGCCAGCGCGCAAATGTCTCCTGCGCCATCGCGCAAACCCCAGAGCCACCAGCGTTAGCTGGTGGTGGAGCGAACAATCCACGCGCGTCCTGGAGCCACCAGCGTTAGCTGGTGGTGTTCGCGTCGGCGCGACTCCCCCCATCGGGCCGAGGTCGCCCAGCGATTTCCTTCGTTCTTCCTTGCACGCTCGCCGCGCCGCCCGCATACTAATCGGTAGCGAGTGCTTCCCATGGCCGTGATCTGTCCCCGGTGTGGTGCCGCGTACGACATCACGCTGTTCCAGTTCGGACGTTGCGTGGAATGCGAGTGCGGCGGTTGGCTGGACTTGCGGTCGGGCCATACGCTGCCGCACGGTACCCGTGCCGAAGGAGGCTTTCCGATGGCCGAGATCCCCGTGGGAAAGGTGTCGCACTATTTCAGCCACTTGCACGTGGCGGCGGTGGAGTTGAGCGAAGGCGGCCTGTCGGTGGGCGATGTGATCCACATCAAGGGCCACACCACCGATTTCGTCCAGCCCGTCACCTCGATCCAGGTCGAGCACCAATCGGTGCAGACCGCCGGACCGGGACAATCGGTGGGAATTGAAGTCCGGGACCATGCCCGAGAGCACGACGTCGTCTACAAGGTCGTCGCCGATTGACCGTCCCGACGAGGGCTGGGAGGAACTGGCGCGCGGCGCTTTGGCCGATTGGCCCGACTACGAGTTGCTGGACTTCGGCGCAGGTCGTCGGCTGGAGCGATTCGGCCCGTGGGTGACGGATCGGCCCGCCGCGGGGGCGAAACAGCCCAAGGCAAATCCCGAACGTTGGGCCTCGGCTCATGCCCGCTATCAGGGAGCCCGCAGCGGTGACGGCGCTTGGCTGCGGCGGGAGAATCCGCCCGACGCTTGGACCGTCGCCTGGCGCGACCTGCGCTTCGAGTTGAGGCCCTGCCCGTCGGGTCAGGTCGGCCTGTTTCCCGAGCACGCCGTGGATTGGGCCGTGATCCGGTCGCTGTTGCGGTCTTCGGCGGGAAAGCGGGTATTGAATCTTTTCGCCTACACGGGCGGGGCGACGTTGGCCGCCGCTCAGGCCGGCGCCGAAGTGTTCCACGTCGACGCCGCCCGAAACATGGTCGCCTGGGCCGCCCGCAATGCCGAACTCTCCGGCCTCCGCGACGCCCCCGTCCACTGGATCGTGGAGGACGCCTGGAAGTTCGTCCGCCGCGAACTGCGACGCGGCAACGGCTATTTCGGCGTGCTGCTCGATCCGCCGTCCTACGGTCACGGACCGCGGGGCGAGTCCTTTCAGTTCGCGCGGCACGTCTCCTCGCTGCTGCAAAGTTGCTTGGACCTGTTGGACGACGAGGGCTTCCTGCTTTTCACCAGCCACACGCCCGGCTTTGGACCGCGCCGCCTGACCGGCCTGCTGCACGACCTCCGCCCCAGGCTTTGGCAGACCGGTCGGGTCCGCGTCAAGACTTTGCGGATTCCCGCCGCGACGGGCCTGGCTCTGGATTGCGGGACGCTCGTCGCCTGGTGGTCCGACGGCTTGGAAGAGCAGTTTCGCCGCCGCGATCCCTGAACCGCGGCGCTGCGATAAGGCCGGGATCACCTGAACTCGTCCCAGACGAAGTCGTTCTCCAGCGGCCGATGGGCACCGCCCTCGCCGGCTTCGACCAAAACGGCCGACGGCAATGATTTTTTGGTCAAACGCCCGCTACGCCGCAACGGAACGCCGCCCCAAGAACTGGGCCGGCAACGGTCACGCTTCGGGTTGCTCACTGCGAACCTAAGGCCTTATAATGATTCCCGTGCCGGCGATCGAACGATCGTCCGCGCATGTGCAAGGGTGCGGTGTTGGAACCCAACGGTTCGTGCCGCAGGGTGTGGAATGGTCGGGCCGCCATTCGGAATCTCCGCCGTAGCGCGAAGCCCCGAGACGCATCATGGCCGACCCAAAAACGCACAAATCCAAAGCCGCTCCCGCCCCTTCGCCCGAAACATCCGCCGAAGCGCCGCAACCCTCGCCGGAAGCGCCGGCACCCGAACCGATGGGCGGGTGCCTGCTGCGTTTGTATTGGATGATCGGCGGCTTTTTGATCGCCGTCTTGGCGGGCGTCTCCGTGGTCCATCATCAGGGCGGATTCTCCGGCGTCGATGTCCTCTATTGGGCGGCCATCTTGGGCGTCCCCGTCGCACGCTATGTGGACATGCAACGATTCCACGGGCGCCGGGCCGACGGTGAACCGATGACCCTCGCCGATTGGCGGCGGTTCACGATCGCGGTCCTAATCGGCGGCCTGATCGGCTGGGTGATCATTCACTGGGTACGAATTCAAGCGTTGCTGTAACCGCCGAGCATCGCCCGCGGCGGCGCGCCGGATTGGCCCGGACCTCGCCGGCAACTCATGAGCCGATGCTCCCACCGCCGATCTCGGCCATATATTCTCGATACCGCGCCACGGCCTGTTCGTCGCTCAGCGATGGGGCAATCACAAGCCGCGCGCGAGCGGCGACCGTTCGGCCCGCCTTCAGGTCCTCGCCGAAAAGCGAAAGGTAGATCGATCGGTGCCCTTCTCCGCGATAGGGCATGGCGACCGCGAAGCAGTCTTCCGTCGGGGCCATCAACACCCCCGCCAACCCCGACTCCGCGTCCCGCCGCACGACCAACGGGAAGGCGTACCGGGGCATGATGCGCCACTGCACGGGATGCGGTTCGCGGAGCCAGCGACCGTCTTGGATGATCGCGACGGCATTCTGGTCGCGCGGATACATCTGCCACACACCGAACCGCTCTTCGGCAAGCAGAAAGCCGTCCCGGTCGCCGGTCTCCGGGCAGGCCGCAACGTACGCGTAGGGGTCGGCGAATCCTTGGAAGTACGAAGCCAAAAACGACTCGAAACGTTTCAAATCCTTGGCCGCCGTCACGGTGGTCACAATATCCAACGTGTCCGGCTTGCTCCAGCGATACAGCACTTGCAAATCGAAGGGGTGGGCGTCGTCGCGCGTCCAGCGTGCCCGCACGGCGCCGTCCTCGATCTCGGCCACCGACCCGGGCCAATCCCAGGCCGCAACGCCGTAACGGGCATCGGCATCCAAGAGGCGGTAGTGCGAGCACAAACCGTACTGCCCAGCCAAGTCGCGGTCGCTCGATCGGTGGCGGACGGGCGACAGGCCGATGGGCCTTCCCCCGGGACGCAGCGTGCCGGACAGTTCGCCCGTGTCAAAGGCAAAACCGCCCTCACCCGCGCGGAACGAGAGAGCGGTGCCGGCGGTCGGTTCCGCGAAGGCGGATCTCCGTACGCCGCAGACGAGTCCGCCCAGCACAAATCCCGAACACTTCAGCCAGCTACGTCGCGTGGAGCGCCGAATTGGGTGAGACATCGCGGGAACCTCCGCCGAATCGAGACCGTTCAGGATGCTTGCCCACGGCGGCAAACCGTGGAACGCCGTGAGCATACCGCGATGTCGCGGCGATTGCGATATCCGGCTCCGCGCGCCGCTCCCGTGAGCCGGCGCGGTGGACAAACCTCAAGCGACGTGGGTAACATCCCGTCTCAGTCGGCGTTGTGGGAATCATGGAAAAACTTTATACTTAGAGGTCTGAATTTCTCGTTCGTACTCAGATTACCCATTTTATCCATCGAGCGAATCCATGCGGTTCAGCCTGATAGATCGGATTTTGGAATTGGAGCCGGGGCGCCGCATTCGGGCGGTGAAGGCGCTGTCGCTGGCGGAAGAGTACCTCTCGGACCATTTTCCCAAATTTCCGGTCTTGCCGGGCGTGCTGATGTTGGAGGCACTTACGGAATCGGCCGCCTGGTTGATCCGCGCGTCGGAGGATTTCGCTCACAGCATTGTGGTCCTGAGGGAGGCCAAACGCATTCGCTACGGCCAGTTCGTAGAGCCTGGGCAACTACTTTATTTGACGGCCGAGATCGTCTCTCAGGACGAAAGAATCACCGAATGCAAGGCCGAAGGCCGACTGGAAGACCGCCTCGCCGTCAGCGGAAAAATCTACCTGGAGCGGTACAATCTGGCGGAGCGGAATCCCGATCTCGCTCGCGTGGACCGTTCCGTGGTGAAGGACATGCGTCAATTGTTCGACGTCCTTTGGCCGGTCCCGGCGCGCAATCTCAGCGGTTCCGCCGGTTCCGTCGCGGGCGAGAGCGAGGGCTTGCAAAACGGGATGTCGAGCGCAGCGGCGACGACGTCTCGCGCCGAAGGCTGAGAGCGCCCGAGACGAGAGCGCGACCGGGCGGCGACCGACGGCGGATTACGGTATTCGCGAAGGAACCGAAGAATCGTGGCGGACTGAACCGCCCCGGATAGCGGCAAACCGTGGTCGGTCCGGTAAACTCACCCCGGTCGAGGTACCGATAAGTACATTTCCGTGCAAGAGATCCGCGACCAGGCCCGGCGGCGGTCCGGGCCGAACCGAAACGGATAACGGTAATCAACGAAGCTCAGCAGGAAGGTTTCACCCGTGGTCGAAGGCAAAATCGCCATTGTGACGGGAGGCAGTCGCGGGATCGGTCGGGCGTGCGTGCTGGACCTGGCTCGATGCGGCGCCGAAGTGTGGTTCGTCTATCAAAGCAGCCAAGAGGCCGCCGAAAAATTAGCCGCCGAAGTCGCCGAACAGGGGGGGCAAGCTCACCCCGTCCAAGCCGACGTCCGCGACTTCGAGCGCGTGCAGCAAATCGTGGACGGCGTTTTGGCCGAGCGCTCGCGGATCGATATCTTGGTCAATTCGGCCGGCATCGTCCGCGACGGCCTGCTGGGAACCATGACGGTTGAGCAATGGGCCGAGGTCATCGCCACGAATCTGACCGGCACGTTTCATTTTTGCCGGGCGGTGGCACAGGCCATGATTTCGCAGCGGGCGGGAAGCATCGTCAACCTCTCCAGCACGGCGGCGGAGTTTTCCTCCCGCGGACAAGTGAACTATGCGGCCAGCAAGGGCGGCATCAACGGCCTGACCCGGGCCATGGCCAAGGAAATGGCGCCCCGCCGCGTACGCGTCAATGCCGTCGCCCCCGGCATGATCGATACCGACATGAGCGCGGCCGTCCGCGGACTCGTGGGCGACAAAATCAAAGACATGATCCCCATCCGCAGGATCGGCACGCCGGAAGAGGTCGCCAAAGTCGTCACCTTCCTGGCGAGCGATGCCGCATCGTACATCACGGGCCAGGTCCTCCGCGTGGATGGAGGACTCAGTTTAGGGGGGTATTAATTACCACGAAATAATCGGTTGCCGATTGGGACCCGTCGAAAACAAAACCGGCTGTTGCTAGGATAGGAAGTTTGATACCGTATTGCCGACAGTCGCGATGCGGAAATCATTGCCGCGGAAGCCGCCGGGGCCGCACCGGTGTTCGAGGCAGTATATGCAACCTATATAGAATCCGGCACAGTGCGTGAATCCCGCTCCAGGCCATCAACATCAAACGATTTCCGGATCGCCGGTTTGTCGCTTTTTCGACGCCCTCCAAAGGTAAGGTGTGCCGGGTCATTCCCGACAACACGGAGTCATTTGCGGAGCTTTTAGGTTTCTGAAATCGCAAGGGAGAACACAATGACGACCCCCAGTAAGGAGGAGATTTTCGAAAAGGTCCGCGACGTCTTGGTGGACGCCTTGGCCGTGGACGAGGACGAAGTCAAACCGGAGTCCACTTTGGTGGGGGATTTGGGCGCGGAGTCGATCGACTTTTTGGACATCGTCTTCAAGCTCGAAAAGACTTTCAACATCAAGATTCCCCGCGGCGAATTGTTCCCCGAGGACATCATGACGAACCCGGACTACGTGAAGGACGGAAAATTCACGGAGGCCGGATTGGCGGAACTGCGGAAGCGGATGCCGTTCGCCGAACTCGATCAATTCGCCCAAAATCCGCTGGTGCAGGACTTCGCCAATCTGTTGACGGTAGCGGATATGTGCCGTTTCGTGGAGAGCAAGTTGAAACAGGCGGCGTGAGGGCGGCACGGTCGGCGATCGAGGCCGACCCCGGTTTCAAGCACCTAATTCCCTTCGCAAGGAATCATCGAGGTCGGCCATGCGTTGGTATTGGATCGATCGTTTCGTCGCCTTCGAGAGCGGTCGCATGGCCAAGGCCGTCAAAAACGTATCGCTTGCGGAGGAACACCTGCACGACCACTTTCCCGGCTTTCCGGTGATGCCCAACGTCTTGGTGATCGAGGGCGTGGCCCAAACCGGCGGATTGCTGGTGGGGGAGCACAACGGGTTTCGGGAAAAGGTCGTCTTGGCCAAGGTGCAAAAGGCGGTGTTCCACTGCGAAGCGGTGCCGGGCGACACGCTGCTGTACACCGCGATCGTGGAAAGCATCCACCCGCACGGCGCTGCCGTCAAGGCCACCAGTCACAAGGGCGACGTCCTGCAAGCCGAGTTGGAGTTGGTGTTCGCCCATCTCCGCTCCGACGTGGGCGGTCGGGAGTTGTTCGAGGCCGGCACGTTGACCCACATGATGCGCATCTTGCGCGCTTACGAAGTGGGGGTGGCGGCGGACGGTTCGCCGTTGCGAGAACCGGACCAAAATGCGTGAAACCCGCCCGGAGACCGTGCCGCACGCGGACGCGGCGGACCTCCGCGGCGACGCTCGCCAATGCCGCGCCGGTCGTCGCCTCCGAGTTTGCGCCGCGGAAACGGATCGGGGCGTGCCGTGGTGAGGGTACCTGAGGCGTAATCGGAGTTCATCGGTATGAGACGCCGCGTTGTTGTCACCGGCATGGGTTTCGTCACACCGCTCGGCGATGATCTGGAGACCGTTTGGCGGCGGTTGCTGAACGGCGAATCGGGGATCGACTATACGACCCTCTTCGACGCGAGCAACTTCCCCACCAAGATCTCGGCGGAAGTCAAGAACTGGGATATCTCCGCCGTCGGCGAGCATCCCGAGGATTGGCGTTTTCGCGGGCGGCATACCCGGTTCGCGGTGGGCGCGGCGAAGAAGGCCTGGTGGGACTCCGGCTTGGATGAGTCCAAACTCGATCCGACACGGTTCGGCGTGTACACGGGCAGCGGCGAGGGCCAGCAGGACTTCGACCGCTTCACGCGGATGATGATGGCAGCCCTCACCGACGACGGCCTGGACGTGGTCAAGTTCGTGCAAAAAGGGCTGGAAATCCTCAATCCGATCGAGGAATTGGAGCAGGAACCGAACATGCCCGCGGCCCATCTGGCCGCCCTGTTCAACGCCCAAGGCCCCAACATCAACTGCCTGACCGCCTGCGCCGCCAGCAGCCAAGCGGTGGGCGAGGCGACCGAGATCATCCGCCGCGGCGAAGCCGACGTCATGCTCTCCGGCGGCACGCATACCATGATCCACCCCTTCGGCGTGACGGGCTTCAACCTGCTCACCGCCCTGAGCACGCAGAACGATCCGCCGCATAAGGCCTCGCGACCGTTCGACCTCAATCGGGACGGTTTCGTACTGGGCGAAGGCGCCGCCATGCTGATCCTGGAGGAACTGGAGCACGCGCGGCGTCGCGGGGCGAGAATCTACGGCGAAATCATCGGCTACGGCACCACCGCCGACGCCTACCGCATCACGGACGCCCATCCCGAGGGACGCGGCGCGATCCGCTGCATGCGGATGGCCCTGGAGGACGCCGACATCGCCGGGGAGGACGTCCATTACATCAACGCCCACGGTACCAGCACCGTCGTCAACGACAAGGTCGAAACCCTCGCCATCAAACAGGTCTTCGGCGA
This sequence comes from Thermopirellula anaerolimosa, assembly GCF_054657335.1. Lineage (NCBI taxonomy): Bacteria > Pseudomonadati > Planctomycetota > Planctomycetia > Pirellulales > Thermoguttaceae > Thermopirellula > Thermopirellula anaerolimosa. The sequence continues at coordinate 2,539,681 of NZ_BAAHYX010000006.1, read as the reverse complement.
CTACGCCTACAAACTGCCCGTCTCCAGCACCAAGAGCATGATGGGCCACCTGATCGCGGCGGCGGGGGCCACCGAATTGATCGTTTGCCTGTTGGCCATTCGCGACAACGTCCTGCCGCCGACCATCAACTACGAAACCCCGGACCCGGACTGCGACTTGGACTACGTCCCCAACACGGCCCGCGAGTCCCGTTGCGACACGGCCCTGAACAACAGCTTCGGTTTCGGCGGCCAAAACATCTCGCTGTTGGTGCGACGATTCACCGGCTGAGACCGCACGTTCTCCCCCGCCGGAAAAGTTTGCCGCGCGACTTTAAGCATTGGGGTGACGTCGTCGCCTCGGCGAATCCGCCGCATCGGTCGGCCGACTCAACGCCGAAGAATTCCCTAGGCGGCTCGCATCGCGGCGGGCCGATTCGTGAATTCTCGAAAGAGGCGGCCACTGCCGGAGCGGAATGTCGATCCTCGCGATTCAAGCGGCGCTCATTTTGGGCTTTCTCCTTCTTGTCGGCGTCGCCGGGGCCGTCGTCCTCATTCGCCGGTAGGCTTGCCCGCCGGTAGAGACGCCTCCGCTTCCGCCGCCGACGCCCCGATCCTTCGACGCGCGAGTCGCAGGCGCGACCGAGCGGTTGGAGGGCGCCGGGCCGACCATGCCGCACCGCGCGGCCCATCCGGCCGAGGTGGACTCCCGCGGCGCGCTGCCGCATTCAATCTCGCAGGTGCCGGACGGACACACCCCCCGTTTGCGGTTCCACACCGATTGTTGTACCGTAAGGTATGCGCGGTATTGGAGCGCCGAGGCTCGAGAGGGGGCGGGCGATCGGGCCGAGATGCTCGCTCCAAGGGCGCGGCCGACCCGTGCCGCCCGCGAATCGTTCTCCGCCCTTTCGCCGGTCGGGCCGCCACCCCTTCGGCGGACGCGGCCACCTTACCCTAACCCACCTAGCACCCCGGGAGCCGGTCTCGATGCAAGCACGTTCTCCGTTCGGTTGGATCATCGTTGCGACCGCACTCACCCTCTTTGTCGGTTGTCCCAAACCGCAACAGCCGGAGGAAAAACCGACCCCCAAAGCCGCGGATCAGGGCGCTGCGGCACAACCGGCGGAAACGCCCGAGGCGGCCCCGGCCCAGACCGTGGACCCCGCCCTGATCGCGGAGGTCGTCGCCCGGGTCCAAGAGCGCGGCGGCAAAGTCCGACTGGAGAACGACGGCAAGGTCCTCAAGGCGGTCGATCTCTACGGACGGCAGGCGCGCGACGAGGACGTCGCCCTGATCGTCCAGGTGCCCACCATCGAGGAACTGATCCTCTGGGGGGCCGAAGTCACCGATGCCGGAGTGCGGGAATTGCCCAAGCTCCCCGGCCTGGTCAAGCTGACCCTGGAAAACACCAGCATCACCAACGAAGGGGCCCAGGTGCTGGGCGAACTGAAAACCCTCCGTTCGCTCAACCTCCGCCGCAGTACCAACCTCACCGACGACGCCCTGGCCTTCACGGAAAAGTTGCCCGACTTGACCGAACTCATCCTGCTGTACAACAACTTCACCGATAACGCCCTGCCCTACATCGGCAAGCTGACGAAGTTGCGGGCACTCGACCTGCGGGGTTGCGTGTTGATCACCGATCGGGGATTGGAGTCGCTGAGGGATCTCAAGGAATTGCGGGCGATCAAGCTCCGCAATCAGGCCTCCGTGACCGACGCCGGAATGGCGATTTTGAGCACGCTGCCCAATCTCCAAGACCTTACGCTGGAGGACTCCGGCATCTCCGATCTCGGCCTGGACGAGATCGCCAAACTGACCGGCCTGACGAGCCTGAATCTGATGCGGAGCTACGGCGTCACCGACGCGGGGCTTCCCAAGCTCAAACCGTTGGGCAAACTGCGGCGGTTGTTCCTCCGCGGCCTGTACATCAACGCCAACGGCCTGAAGGAATTGGAACTGCCCGAATTGGTCGAACTGGACCTGGCCGAGACGAGCGCGGACGATGTCACGGCGGAGGCCGTCGCCCGATTCGCCAAGCTGGAAAACTTGGACCTGTGGCATACCAAGATCACGGACGCCGGCCTGGCCCATCTCGCCAAACTCAGCAACCTGACCGCGCTCAACTTGGTCGGCACGCCCGTCACGGACGCCGGGTTGGCCCATCTCACGGCATTGAAGAACTTGCGGACGTTGGCCCTCGATGAGTGCAACGGCGTTACGGATGCGGCCGCGGAGCACCTGGGGCAGATGACGGGCCTGAAGGAACTCAGCTTGGGCAAGAGCGGCTTCACGCAAAGCGGCGTTGCGAAGCTCCGCGAGGCCCTGCCCGACTGCAAGATCACGTTCTGACGCCGACCGGCGCCTCTGAAGACGCAACCCCGAGCCACCAGCGTAAGCTGGTGGCGGCATCGCTACGATTCCACATCTGGAGCCACCAGCGTGAGCTGGTGGTAAGATTCCTGGAGCCACCAGCGTGAGCTGGTGGTGCATCCTGGGTGGCGCCCAAACACCGCCGGCTTACGCCGGCGGCTCCCTTATTCAGGTTGGGCCGCGCGCGTGAAATATGAGAGCCGCCGGCGTAAGCCGGCGGTGGAGTACGACGGCGCGGCATGGAGCCGTAAGCCGGCGGTGAAACCCGGCGCGCAAGCTGCCGCTTTCGCAATCCGTCGCCGGAAGAACCTGAGACCTCGCGGGTTTTGGCTCGGCGCATTTGTCGGGTACAATGGGGCATGGTAATTCCCCTCCGGCGGAGAGAGGCGGACCAACCCGGCAGGTCCGACGGCGGGGCGACTCAGGCGAAGGGAGCGTGCGAATCATGACGGGTCGGGAACGCGTGCTGGCCGCCTTGGAGCATCGCGAAGCGGATCGCGTGCCGATCGATTGCGGCGGACATCGTTCGTCGGGAATCGCCGCCGTGGCCTACGCCAAATTGCGGCGGCATCTGGGACTTCCCGAGCGCCCGATCCGCGTCTATGATCCGATCCAACAACTGGCCGTGATCGACGAGGACGTGCTGGATCGCTTCGGGATCGATACGATCGAACTGGGCCGCGCCTTCGCCCTGGAGGACGAGCACTGGGTCGATTGGGTCCTGCCCGACGGCACGCCCTGCCAAATGCCGCGCTGGGCCGCCCCCGAACGCGGCAACGGCGAGTGGCTGCTTCGCGGCCCGACGGGCAAGGTTTTGGGACGCATGCCTGACGGGGCCCTCTACTTCGAACAGTGCTACTGGCCCTTCTTGGAGCGCGACGACCCGGACCACGCCGCGGAGGCCTTGGCGGACACCATCTGGTGCGGCATCGCTTCGCCGCCGGGACCGCTCGTCGAGGGACCGGAGGGCACGCAGCGGCTTCGAGAAGGGGCGCGGCGTCTCCGCGAAAGCACGGACCGCGCCATCATCGGCCTGTTCGGCGGCAATCTCTTGGAGTGCGGCCAATTCCTCTATCGCAACGACAACTTCTACATGCTGTTGGCGGGCGATCCCGATCGGGCCGAACGCGTCCTCGACAACCTGACCGAAAGTCACCTCAAGAACCTCGAGACCTTCCTAGGCGCGGTGGGCCCGTATATCGACGTCATCCTTTTCGGCGACGACTTGGGCATGCAGAGCGGCCCGCAAATCTCCCCGCGGATGTATCGCCGACTGTTCAAGCCGCGGCATGCCGCGATGTGGCGGCGGGCCAAGGAACTGGCGCCGGTCAAGGTCATGCTGCACTGCTGCGGAGGCGTTCGGGAACTGCTCGACGATCTGATCGACGCCGGCTTGGACGCCATCAATCCCGTGCAGATTTCCTGCAAGGGCATGGACCCCGCCGGCTTGAAACGCGACTTCGGCTCGCGAATCACGTTTTGGGGCGGGGGATGCGACACCCATCGCGCTCTCGCCTTCGGCACGCCCGACGAGATTCGCGAACATGTGCTGAGCCAAATGGCGATTCTGGCGCCGGGCGGAGGATTCGTATTCCAGCAGGTGCACAACATTCTGGCCGACGTCCCCCCGCGGAATATCGAAGCCATGTTCGACGCGGCCTCGGAGTTCCGCTACGCGGCGACCGATTCCGCGGCATCCCGATGAGCAACGCACGAGGGTTTGAATCGTGTCCTATGAAGTGGAATTGAAATACCCGGTGAGCGACGCCGCGGACTTGGAATCCAAGATCGAGGCGCTGGAACCGGAGCGGACGATGGTGCGGGAGGAATTCGACGTCTATTTTTCGCACCCCGCCCGCGACTTCCGTCAAACCGACGAGGCCCTCCGCATGCGCCGCGTGGGTCAGCGGTGTTCGCTGACCTACAAAGGCCCCAAGATCGATACCACGAGCAAGACGCGGCGGGAAATCGACCTGTCGCTTCCGCCCGGCTTGCGGATGTTCGACGAGTGGGCCGAATTGCTCTCGGCGCTGGGCTTCGAACCGGTGGCCGAGGTGAAAAAACTCCGCCGCAAACTGTGGATCAAGTGGCAAGGTCTGCCGGTGGAAATCTCGCTCGATCATGTGGAGGGAGTGGGGCGGTACGTGGAACTGGAGACCTTGGCGGAAGAGGAGGATGTGCCCGCCGCCCGCGCCAAGCTGGAGGAATTGGCGGCGCACTTGGGCCTGAAGGACTCGGAGCGCCGCAGCTATCTGGAACTGCTTTTGGAAAAGCGCGGCCGATGCGAAGGCTAGCGTGCTCACCGCGACGCGGCGCCGGAGGGAATTGCCGATCGGGAGCGGCAGTCTGCGGACCCGGGCGATAGAATACCGGCATGGATGCGCGACCCGAATCCCCGCCTCAACCCTGCCGCACGATGGTCGAAGCGGACCGTCCGCCGTCGTCCGACCCCCGCCGCAACTTGGCGCTGTTGGCGGTCCACCAGATACTGTTTCGGGTAGGCTGGCTGTTCAAGACCGAGAGCGTCGTCATCCCCGGTTTCCTGGACTATTTGGCAGGTCCCGGGGCGGGATGGTTGCGGGGGTTCCTGCCCGTCCTCAGTCGTGTGGGGCAAGGGGCGTTCCCGTTGCTCTTTGCGCACCGACTGGAACGCTCCCGGCATGCGTCCCTGCTCTTGGGCGTCGCCACGATGCTGCTGGTCGGGCCAATGCTCTTTTTTTCGGCTTTGGCCCTGCTGGGAAAGAGCACGCCCGGCGGCGCGGCGCTCGCCTTTCTGGGGGCGTACTTCGTGTTCTCGTGCCTCTACGGCGTGTACCAGTTGGCCTTCGGGGTGGTGCAGGGCCGACTCGTGCCCCCCGATCGCCGCGGTCGCCTGCTCAGCCTGTCCACGTTCTGGGGCACGGTGCCCGCCGTACTCATGGCGATCTGGCTGCTTCCCGGTCGATTGGATATCGCCGACCCGCGCTATGACGAGGTTTTCTTCGCGGGAGGCTTGTTCTTGGGGCTTTCGAGCCTGGTTTGCTTCGCCCTGCCGCGGGGAGCGGCCCGGGGACTCCAGGCGACCGAATCGCCCCCCAGGCACGGCGTGTGGCGTCTGCTGCGAAATCGCGGTCCGCTGCGATGGCTGTTGGCTTCGACGCTGGCGTACAGCGTCGCCCTAATCTTGATCCCCCATTACCAGGCCTTTGCGCGCGACCACCTGCAACTGGGAAACGCCCAGCGCGGCGGTTGGATCATCACGCAAAGCGTCAGCGTGGGACTGTTCAGCGTGCTGGTAGGCTGGTTGGCCGACCGCCGCGGCAATCGCGCGACGTTGTGCGGTTTGATTTTGGTCTCGGCCTTGTCGCCGATTTGGGCCGGCGCCTTGCCCCTGATGCCGGAAGGCTGGGCGGCCAAGGTGTTTTGGATCACCTTCGTCACATTGGGGCTGACCACCTTGGTCCCGCGCGTGGCCGGCAACTTCGCCTTGGAACTGGTCTCGCCGGAGGAGTACTCCCAGGCCACGGCGATCGTTCAGATGGGCTACACGCTGCCGCTGGCCGCCTCCCCGCTGGTAGGCTGGGTGATCGACCGCGTCGGTTTTGAACCGGTCTGCTGGTCGGCCTCGGCGGTGATCGTCCTTTCGGCGGGCTTGCTGCTTTTCGTCCCGGAGCCGCGCGTCGAACGCCGGCTTCCCTCCCGGGTGGTGGGTTACGACGAGTGACACTCGGCGACCCAAACCGCGAAGCCGCAGGGGGCGTCGATCTCGCGGCGACGGGGCGGAGTGTCCTTTTCGCCGCGCAACCTCCGACAATACCCCATTTTCGCCAAACCTCCTCCCGCCTGCGCAGTATTCATCGACGCAGGGGCCTTCGGCGGCTAAAATAGGATTTCCCCGGAATCGCGCTTCTTGGCGCGCCTTTTCGGCGCGAATTGTGCATCGCCGGCTTGACCGGTGCGGTCGCGTGCCATACAAGGCGAACCCGGCGGCGACCGAGGCCGTCTGGAAGAACTCGCAAACCATACCATAGGGAACGATTCTCTGAGGACGATCCTGAGAAACCCAAAAGCAAGTGAGGAACCGTAATGAGTGAGGCGACGTCGCGCCCGACGGCATCGGAAAACGCCGCGCCCGCGGTCGGCGAAGGGCCGGACTTCAGCAAGGGCGGCGGGATTCTGCCCGCCATCGCCCAAGACGCCGAAACCGGCGAGGTGCTAATGCTGGCGTTCATGAACGCCGAGAGCTACGCGGAGACCTTGGCCACCGGTCGGGCCGTCTATTTCAGCCGCAGTCGCAACCGATTGTGGCGGAAGGGCGAGGAAAGCGGAAACGTCCAACACGTCCGCGAGATTCGCATCGACTGCGACCGTGACGCCATTCTGTTGAAGGTGGAACAGGTGGGCGGCGCGGCCTGCCATACCGGCCACCGCTCCTGCTTTTACCGCCGGGTGACGGAGCACGGGCTGGAGGTGGTGGGAACGCCCGTCTTCGATCCCGAACAAGTGTACGGCAAAAAAGGCGGTTGATTCGCTCGCTCCGAACGGGGCCAAGCGGGGGCGGCCTTGAAAGTGTCGCCTCGCGACCCGCCGGGCGTGCGGCGGTCATCCGATCCGAAATTTAAGTCCATCCTTGTCCATACGGAATCGTTTGTCATGTCACAATCAGTGTTACGATTGGGTTTGCCCGCCGGAAGCCTGCAAGAGGCCACGGCGGACCTGTTTCGCCGGGCCGGTTACAAGATCACCTACACGTCGCGGAGCTACTACCCGTATATCGACGACGAAGAGATCGAGTGCGTCTTGATCCGCGCCCAGGAAATGGCCCGGTACGTCGAAGACGGGGCCTTGGACGCCGGGCTGACCGGCTACGACTGGGTCGTGGAGACGGGGGCGGAGGTGGTGGAGGTGGCGGAGTTGGTCTTCTCCAAAGTAAGCCGCCGACCCGTCCGCTGGGTTTTGTGCGTGCCCGAGGATTCGCCCGTCCGGTCCGTCAAGGACTTGGAGGGCAAGCGGATCGCCACGGAGGCGGTGGGTATCACGCAGCGGTACCTGGCCCGCCACGGCGTCAGCGCCAAGGTCGAGTTCAGTTGGGGGGCGACCGAGGTCAAACCGCCCAAGTTGGCCGACGCCATCGTCGAGGTCACCGAGACCGGCAGTTCCCTCCGCGCCAACAACCTACGCATCGTGGACGAGGTGCTGGTCAGCACGACGCGATTCATCGCCAATAAGCAGTCTTGGCAAGACCCCTGGAAGCGCGGCAAGATCGAGGATATCGTGCTGATGCTGCGGGGGGCGATGGCCGCCGAGGGCAAGGTCAGCCTGATGATGAACGTACCCCGGGCAAGATTGGAAGAGGTGTTGGGCTTTCTTCCGGCTTTGCAAAAGCCGACCGTGGCCGACTTGGCCGACCCCGATTGGGTGGCCGTCATCACGGTCTGCGACGAATCGTTCGTGCGGTGCGTGATTCCGCGACTGAAAGCGGCGGGGGCGACCGGCATCGTGGAGCAACCGGTCACCAAACTGATCGACTAAGCCCGCCTTCGCCTGGCCGCGGCGGCGGGAGCGCCCCGTCTCCTCTCGAAAGGACGACCCGCGACATCACTGCGACGGAAAGGGAGTCGGTTCACGATGACGCCCGAACAGCGCCTGCAAGAATTCCTCAAGACCGTGAATGCGGTCATGCCGCCCACCCCGGAACCGAAAGGGCTATACCGGCCCGTGGTCGCCGCCGGGGGTCTGCTTTTCACCTCCGGACACCTCCCCATCGACGAGCAGGGGCGCTTGGTTCAGGGGACCGTGGGCGGCGATTTGAGCGAGGAGGAGGGGCGCCGCGCGGCGCTTTTGGCGGGTTTGGGAATCCTGGCGTCGGTTCGGGCGGCATTGGGAGGCCTGGACCGCGTCCGCCGCGTCGTCAAGCTCACCGGCTTGGTGCGGTCCGCGCCGGAGTTCGGCGGCCAACCCCGGATCATCAATGCGTGCAGCGAACTCTTGGCCGCGGTCTTCGGCGAAGACGGCGGCGTCGGTGCGCGGACCGCTTGCGGAACCAATGCCTTGCCTCTCAACGCCGCCGTCGAGATCGAGGCGATCTTCGAGTTGCGGGACGCCGCTTCCAGGGACGGGCAATGACCTTCCACTTGGAAAACGGTCATGCGTGACGATCAAATCCTGGTGGTCGAAGACGACCCGCGGATTCAAGAGCTATTGCAGTACAACCTGAAAAAGGAAGGGTTTTCCGTCCTTCCCGCCAACTCCGCCGAGCAGGCGCTTCAGACCTTGGAGCGGACCTCGCCGCAATTGGTCCTGCTGGACTTGATGCTGCCGGGCATGGACGGGCTGACGCTCTGTCGCCGCTTGAAAAGCGAGCCGCAGTGGCGCAGCATCCCCATCATCATGCTGACGGCGCGACGGGAAGAGGCCGACGTGGTCGCCGGGCTGGAGTTGGGTGCCGACGATTATCTGCCCAAACCGTTCAGCGTGCGGGTCCTTTTGGCCCGGATCCGCGCCGTGCTCCGCCGCGCCGGGGAAGAACCCGCCCCGACCGATGACGGCGTCATCCACGTCCGCGAAATCACGGTGAATCGCGAGCGGCACGCCGTGACGGTCAGCGGCAAACCGGTCGTGCTGACGCCCATGGAATTCCGCGTGCTGGCGATCCTGGTCTCCAAACCGGGCAAGGTCTTCACCCGGGCGGAAATCGCCGATGCCGCGCACCACGAGGAAAACGTGGTCACGGATCGGGCGGTCGATGTTCAAATCGCCGCCCTCCGCCGCAAATTGGGCAGTGCGGGACGATACATCGAAACGGTCCGCGGCGTGGGCTATCGCTTCCAGGTATAGGCCGTCCGGCGGGGTCGGGCGTTACTCGCCTCATTCTCCCTACACGCCGCGTCTTCGACGCCGCGGTCGAGGTCCCGCACACTCTCTTGCCGGCGGCTTCCGGAACTTTCGCCCCATCCACGGCGTCTGTAGTGTTGAACGCCGACGGCGGCGGAGGTTTCCGCCCGGCGTGATGCACCGCGTCCGAAACGCGCCGGTTACCCTGCGGAACAAACCGCAGGTTCGGCGCGGGGTGCTTGACGCGCACGGGGAATCGTGGTTAAGAAGACATCACTGCTCATCTTGCCCGTTTCACGATTCTTCGGCGCTGAGAGGCGGATCGTCGTTTTCGGCATCAAAACGCTTTCAGTCAAGGATGTGTCTCCCTCAGTGTTTCCTCTTGGGACGGAGGTTCCGGTCCATGGCTCCATCCGGCATGTCTCGTAGCGGCAAGGTCGTGGTACTTACGGCGGCGGTTCTGATGGGCGGCGCCATTCTGCCCTGGCTGTTCCGCCCCGCCCTTCTGAAGACGGGCCTCGCCGCCGGTTGGGTGACGACGCTCTTCGGGGAAGATGACGCGATGAGCGAGAAAGCGCAGCGGGTCAAAGCGATGCAGTTATTGCAGGAAGGGAACTACCGCGAGGCCTACGACATCTTCCAGCGCCTGCTGACCGCCCCCGCCCAGGACGCCCGCGCCGTGTGCCAGGACCTCCCGGCGGCATGGCAGTGCCTGGCCCAACTGAATCGCATGCACGAGATCGACGCCCTGATCGAGAAGAGCGTCGATGCCCAAGCGGAGAATTGGCGATTCCTGGCTGCCGCGGCGGAATTGTACCGGCAACTGCCGCACCAGGGGTTTCTGATTGCCGGAGAGTATCGGCGCGGGCCGCATCGGGGCGGCGGCGAAGTCGCCAACTCCTACCAAAGGGACCGCGTCCGCGCCCTGCAATTGATGCGGCAAGCGATGCCCCTGGCCGACCGCGACGACAATCGCGGCGAGGCGGCACGCTTCTATCTGCAATTCGCCCAAATGTGGCTGGAAGGGGCGGGCGGAGTGGAAGCCTGGCGACTCGGCGCGCTGACCGATCTGGAGACGCTGCCCGACTACGAATCAGGCTGGGGTTATTGGGGCCAAACCCGCGGCGCCCCCGTCGATCCCGACGGCAAGCCGATCTTCTACACCGTGCCCAAGACGTTCGCCGAGGCCGCCAACGATGGGCAGCGTTGGCGCTGGTGCCTGACCCAGGCCAAGGAATTCGATCCCTCGCTCGCCGATCCAATCGACTTCCAATTCGCCGACTTTCTGTGGTCGCAATTCGGCGTGCAGACGATGGCCGACTACGGTTGGTTCTTCGCCCGACTGGAATCGGAGGAGAAGCCCTCGGGCGAGGCGGGGACCTGGGCGCTGCATCTGTTGAGCGAAGACGAGACCATGGCCCGGTTGGCCGACGGCGTCAAACGCTTCCCTCTGCCCGAGGAATTCAACTACATCCGCATTTGGCGCCGCTTGGCCGACAAGGAGGGCGGACTGCAAGTGCAGGCCCTGGATCGACTCGCCGGCGTCTTCGAGAATCGCCGCCAGTATCCCAAGGCCGCCGAGATGCTGAAGCGCGCCGTGAGCCTGACCCAGGGCGACCTCCAACGAAGCTATCGTGACAGGCTCGACCAGATCGTGGGGAATTGGGGACGCTTCGAACCGGTGGGGACGCAACCCGCCGGACGCGGCGCCACCGTCGAGTATCGCTTCCGCAACGGGAAAAAAGTCACCTTCACCGCCCACGAAATCCTCCTCGACAAACTGTTGGGCGACGTCAAGGCCTATCTCAAATCCTCGCCCGCCGAATTGGATTGGGAAAAGTTCGATATTTCGAACCTCGGCTATCGCCTGGTCGAGAAGTCGCAGACGCGCTACCTGGGAGCGCAGGCCGCGCAGTGGTCGATGGAATTGAAGCCGCGACCCGACCATTTCGACGACCGCGTGACGGTCGCCACCCCCTTGCAGAAGCCCGGCGTGTACCTGCTCCGCGCCGACATGGAAGACGGCAACATGTGCTTCGTGATTCTTTGGGTCGCGGACACGGTGATCGTCAAGAAGCCCTTGGACGGGCGCAAGGTGTGGTTGTACGTCGGCGACGCCGTGACGGGGAAGCCCGTTCCCAAGGCCAACGTCGAGTTCTTCGGTTGGCAGCAGGAGTGGCGGAACAACGCCCCGCGCCCGCGCGTCCTCACCAAGAACTTCGCCGAATTCAGCGACGGCGACGGGCAACTGGTCCTCGATCAAAGCCGGTTGGCGGACAACTACCAATGGCTGATCATCGCCCGCACGCAAGACGGTCGCTTGGCTCACCTGGGATTCACCGGCATCTGGTTCGGCGATCGTTACGACGCCCAGTATCAAGCGGTCAAGACCTACTTGGTGACCGACCGGCCCATCTATCGCCCCGCGCAGAAGATGTTCTACAAGCTGTGGATGCGCCGGGCGCAGTACGACATGCCGGATACGTCGGACTTTGCGGGCAAGAACGTGCTGATTCGCCTGCTGGGTCCCCGCGGCGACAAACTGTGGGAGCGCACGGCCAAGGCCGACGAGTTCGGCGGCGTGGAGGGCGAATGGGAGATTCCGGCGGACGCGGGTTTAGGCGTCTATCAGTTCGCGTTCCAATTGCCGGACGGTCGGAACGTCGGCGGCGGTTCCTTCCGCGTGGAGGAATACAAGAAGCCGGAGTTCGAGGTCACAGTCAAGGCCCCGGATAAGCCGGTCGCCCTGGGTGAAACCATCACCGCCGCCATCGAGGCCCGCTATTACTTCGGTTCGCCCGTCACGGAGGCCAAGGTCAAGTATAAGATCGAGCGGACGGGCTACACGGAGAATTGGTATCCGCCGCGTCCGTTCGATTGGTTGTACGAACCGGGCTATTGGTGGTTCGCGTACGACTACGATTGGTATCCCGGTTGGCGATCGTGGGGATGCGTCCGCCCCAGTCCGTTCTGGTGGCCGCGCAGCCCGCAACCCCCGGAGTTGGTCGCCGAGCAAGAGGTCGCCGTGGGACCGGACGGCAAGGTCGAGGTGAAGATCGACACCGCCCTGGCCAAGCTCCTGCACCCCGACCAGGACCATCGCTACCGGATCACGGCGGAGGTGACCGATCAGTCGCGGCGCACCATCGTGGGCACCGGCGAGGTGATCGTCACGCGGCAACCCTTCAAGGTGTATTTGTGGGTCAACCGGGGCTATTACCGGACGGGCGACGTGGTGGCGGTGGAGGCCTCTGCGCGGACGCCCGACGGTCGCCCCGTCGCGGGCAAGGGCGAATTGACGCTCTACAAGATTCGCTATCAAGACGGCAAGCCCCTCGAGACGGCGGTCCGCGCCTGGGAGATGCCGACCGACGACGAGGGGAGGGCATCGCTGCAAATCCGCGCCGCCGAACCGGGGCAATACCGCCTCGCCTTGAAGGTCAACGACGGCCAAGGGCACGAGATCGAAGGCGGCTACGTCTTCACCATCATCGGCCAAGCCGCGGCGGGCGGAGAAGACTTCCGCTTCAACGAGATCGAACTGATTCCCGACAAGCCGGAGTATCAGCCGGGCGAAACCGTCCAACTCCAGGTCAACACCAATCGCCGCGATTCCACGGTGATGCTCTTCGTGCGGCCCGCCAACGGCGTGTACCTGCCGCCCGTGACGCTGCGACTGGAAGGAAAAACGGCGGTCTTCCCCATCCCTGTGACCATGAAGGACATGCCGAACTTCTTCGTCGAGGCCTTCACCGTCTCCGACGGCAGGCTGTTTAGCGAGGTCCGCGAAATCGTGGTCCCGCCGGAAAAACGGGTGTTCAACGTGGAGGTCCAACCTTCCAAGACCGAATACCTGCCGGGCGAAAACGCCGTCGTGAAACTCAAACTCACGGATTTGGACGGCAAGCCGCTGTCGGGTTCGACCATCGTGGCGATCTACGACAAGTCGGTGGAGTACATTTCGGGCGGGAGCAACGTCCCCGAGATCAAGGCCTTCTTCTGGAAGTGGCGCCGACGCCATAACCCGCAAACCGAGCACTCCTTGGACCGGCAGTCGTGGAACGTGGTCCCCTCGAACAAGCCGGGCATGAACGATCTGGGAGTCTTCGGGGCGGGTGTGGTGGACGAGGTGGCACTGGCGCAGTCGGGCATGGTCGCCGCCAACGGCGCGGTGTTGCGCCGCGGCAGGGCGATGATGGCCTACGGCGGCGGATTCGGCGGAATGGCCGAAGCCAAAGCCATGGGTGCCCCCGCTCCCATGGCGGCAGCCGCCGACGCGGTCGCGACGGAAAAGGCCGCCGCCGATCGCGATGGCTTGGCCGCCGGAGGCGAAGCCGAAACGGCGACCGTGGAACCCGCCGTCCGTTCGGAGTTCGCCGACACCGCGCTGTGGGTCGGCACGCTCAATACGGGCGCCGACGGAACCGCCGAGGTGACGTTGAAGATGCCGGAAAACCTGACCACGTGGCGGGTCAAGGTTTGGGCTATGGGACACGGCACCCGGGTGGGCGAGGCCGCGACCGACGTCGTCACCCGCAAGAACCTCATCCTCCGCCTCCAAGCTCCGCGGTTCTTCGTGCAGACCGACGAGGTCGTGCTCTCCGCCAACGTGCACAACTACCTCCCGTCGGCCAAGTCCGTGGAGGTCCGCTTGCATCTGGAAGGCGGCACGCTGGAGGCCCTGGACGAAACCGTCCGCAAGGTGGAGATACCGGCGGGCGGCGAGGCTCGGGTCGATTGGCGGGTCCGCGTCACCGCCGAGGGCGAAGCCCTGGTCCGCATGGCCGCCCTCACCGACGAAGAGTCGGACGCCATGGAAATGCGGTTCCCCTGCTACGTCCACGGCATGGACAAGATGGTGCCGTTCTCGGGATGGATTCGACCGGACAAGGACGCGTGGCAATTCACGGCCCACGTCCCCGCCGAGCGCCGACCCGAGTCCGCCCGACTGGAGATCCGCTTCTCGCCCACCTTGGCCGGCGCCATGGTCGATGCCCTGCCCTACCTGATCGACTATCCCTACGGGTGCACGGAGCAAACGCTCAACCGCTTCCTGCCCGCCGCCATCACCCAAAAGGTGCTCATCGACCTGGGGCTGGACCTGGATCAAATCCGCGCCAAGCGGACCAACCTCAATGCGCAGGAATTGGGCGACGCCGCGCAACGCGCCGCTCAATGGAAGCGATACGATCGCGAACCGGTCTTCGATCAGGCGGAACTCACCCGCATCGTCAAGGACGGCGTGCAGCGCCTGACCGAGATGCAACTCTCCGACGGCGGTTGGGGTTGGTTCTCCGGTTGGGGCGAATTCTCCTCGCCGCATACCACGGCGGTCGTGGTCCACGGACTGCAAATCGCCCAACAAAACGACGTGGCCGTCGTCCCCGGCGTGCTGGAACGCGGCGTGGCATGGCTCCAAGCCTACCAGCAAAAGCAAATCGTTTGGTTGCAGAACCACGAGAAGGACCTCAAGGACGTGCCGCGCAAGGCCTCCGCCGACAACCTCGACGCCCTCGTCTACATGGTCTTGGCGGACGCCGGTCAATTCGACCCTGAGATGAAACGCTTCCTCTACCGCGACCGCTTGAACATCTCGGTGTACGCGCTGGCGATGTTCGGGCTGGCCCTGGAAAAGGAGGGCGACCGCGAAAAGCTCGACATGGTGCTGCGGAACATCAACCAGTACGTCCGGCAGGACGACGAAAACCAGACCGCCTGGCTCGACATGGGTCAGTGGAGTTGGTGGTATTGGTACGGCAGCGAGATCGAGGCCATGGCCTACTACCTCAAGCTGCTGACCCGCACCAATCCCAAGGGCGAACTGGCGCCGCGCTTGGTGAAGTACCTGCTGAACAACCGCAAGCACGCCACCTACTGGAACTCCACGCGCGACACCGCGCTGGTGGTGGAAGCCTTCGCCGACTACATTCGGGCGTCGGGCGAGGACAAACCGGAGATGACCGTCGAGGTCTATGTGGACGGCACCCTCCGCAAGGCCGTGGAGATCACGCCGCAAAACCTGTTCGCCTTCGACAACACGGTGGTGCTGGCGGGCGAGGAGTTGACCGAGGGCGACCACGCGGTGGAAGTGCGGCGTCGCGGCGGCGGCCCGCTCTACATCAACGCCTACCTCAGCTACTTCTCGCTGGAAGACTTCATCCCGGCGGCGGGACTCGAGATCAAGGTGCAGCGCCGATACTACCGACTGGTCCCCGTCGAAGCGACGGCCCAGGTCGCCGGTTCCCGCGGGCAAGTGATCGATCAACGCGTCGAGAAATACCGCCGCGAAGAGTTGGCCGACTTGGCCGAGGTCCGATCCGGCGACTTGGTCGAAATCGAACTGCTCCTCGAAAGCAAGAACGATTACGAGTACCTGGTCTTCGAGGACATGAAACCGGCGGGATTCGAACCGGTCGATTTGCGGTCGGGATACACTCGCAACGCCTTGGGGGCCTACGTGGAGTTCCGCGATAATCGGGTGGCCTTCTTCTGCCGAAGCCTGGCCCGCGGCACCCACAGCGTGGCCTACCGCATGCGTGCGGAGATTCCCGGCAAGTTCTCGGCCCTGCCCACCCGGGGCTACGGCATGTATGCTCCGGAGTTGCGGGCGAACTCGGACGAGATGAAAATCCGCGTGGTGGACGTGCCGATCGTGCCCGAGAAATAGCCTCGGTCCCGCCCGGGCGAAGACGCCGGGACGTGGCGGGACACCGCCGGCTCACGCCGGCGGCTCCCATGGGGTCTAAATTATTACAATCGGGGAGCCACCAGCGTGAGCTGGTGGTGCCGTGAATCACCCACGCAAATACCTGGAGCCGCCGGCGTGAGCCGGCGGTGAATCCCGGGTAGTGTTATGACACCTCCAGCTTACGCTGGAGGCTCCAAACGCCGTAAACTGGATTCAACGCTGGAGGCTCCATTCGCCGTTTCCAAGGACACGATCGCATGAACCGCTCCCCTTGCTTGGATCCCCATCGCGACCGGAAATCCCCAGCGTGCCATGCCCGGTGGGTTGGGCCGACGGTCGTCGCCCTCGCCGCGGTGCTGATCGTCGGACAAGCCGCCTCGACATCCGCCGCCGAGGACGGTTGGATCGCGCTCTTCGACGGCAGCACCCTGGACGGTTGGACCGTCCAATGCAAGCCCAAAGACGACGACAAGCGCGATTATTGGCGCGTAGAGGACGGAACCATCGCCGCCGTCATCCCCGCCGGCAGCAAACACGACTACATCTGGCTGGTGAGTCGCGACGAATTCGCCGACTTCGAATTGAAGCTGCAAGTTCAAACGACCGCCGACTCGACCGGAAACAGCGGCGTCCAGGTGCGAAGCCGCTACGACGACGCGGCCTACTGGATGGATGGTCCGCAGGTGGACATCAACCCGCCCGGACCTTGGCGAAGCGGTTTCATTTACGACGAGACGCGAGGCGTGCAAGTCTGGTTGTGGCCCGACGTCGGCGCTCCCGCCAACGCCAAGCCGGAACACGCACCCGCCGGATGGAAGTGGACGCACGCGCCGGGCTGGAACGACATCCGCATCGTGTGCCGCGGAACTCGAATCCAAACCTGGGTCAACGGGGTGCCGACGGCGGACTATGACGGCGCCGGGCGCCTGGACGACGAAACGCACGGCCGGCGGAACGTGGGCATGAAGGGGCACATCGCGCTCCAGATTCACCCGGGCGGAACGATGCACATCCGCTTTCGCGAGCTGCTGCTCCGCCCGCTGCCCTGAAACCCCTTTCCCCGGAACCACCCAACGCCGGAAGCATCCGCGACGGCGGCGGCATCCTCCGGGCGCACGACGGACTCCGTGGGGACGGTACCGCGCCTTTCCCTTTTAGGGGGCGTAGCGATTTTCTGGACTATTCGGGGCGTGAGGCCGATTCTGAGTTAAGGGAGCGAATTGCGCGGCCCGGGACGGCTTTCGCCCGCGGCGGCAACGGACGGCGGTCGCCGCCTCCGGGCAAACGTCGGCAAGATGGTGACCTACTCGGAAAGGAATCGCCGAACATGAAACATGCGATGTGGATGATTTTGCTGGTGGTTGGGCTGGGAGTCGCCCAGTCCGCCATGGCCGGGGACCACGGATATCGTTACAGTCGCGGCATCGGCTTGAGCGGTCTGGCCGCGCCGCGCTGCGGTTTCATCTGCGAAAGCTGCGCGCCGGGATCGAACTTCATGCCCGCCGCGCGGGCGCCGATCGGCCTAGGAACGCGGCCTTGGGGAATGGGGATGCATCATGGGGCGATGGTCGATCCCGGTCCGCCGACCGGCGCCATCACCTATCCGTACTACACGGTTCGAGGACCGCGGGACTTCTTCCAGAAATATCCCACCCCCATCGGCCCGTGACGCACGTCACCGCCGAGGTTGAACGATAACCACCAATCCCTCGCACTTGGCCGCGTCGGTCACCGCCACCGACCGGCCAATTCCATTTGCAGGAGCGGCGAAACGACCGACTTGACGTCGTTGCCCGAGGCCGACAGGGCCGATAGGCGCGCCACGGATCGGATTTCGACGCGGGAACCGGGATACTGGATGGCCACGTCTCGGCCGAGCACGCTCAGCACGTCGTTGCCGGCGGAATCCGAGATCACGGCGGAGTCATATCCGCCCTGTTCCATCAGTGCGAAGACGGCGTCGAAGGCCTTGGCGCGGCGATAGGCGCCGCCTCCGGAGACGACGGTTTGATCGTGCCGGGCCGCGACGAGATCGTCGGCGGCGGAACCGTACAGATAGGCCGTATCGCGCCCGCCCGCCGTGGAATAGCCGTGGACGTAATCGAAGAAGCGTGCGACGATTCGGAAGCCCGGCCCCTCCATCGTCGAGACGAGCACGTCGCTGGTGAAGGTGTCGTCGCCCGCCGAATCGCGGAGTTCCGCCGCATCCGTGCCGCCGGAGGCCGTGACGTCGATGGTCGCGACGCCGCGGACGGCGAGGCGATAGCCCGGTCCGGTCAGAATCGCCCAGGTCGGACCCGCGACCAAATGATCGTCGCCCGGCGAGTCGTACAACTCGGCCCGATCGTCGCCGCCGTTCCCCGAAAAAACCGTGTTGGTGAAACCGCCGGCCTGCACGAATTGGGCGGCGTTTTGCAGTTCGAAACCGTTCCAACGCCCGACGAAACGATCCGCGGAGGCGGCGCCCCCGACGTCGGCGAAGTCCGCCCCGCCGCCCCCCACGGCGATCACGTTGCGGAACCCCTTGGCGCGGGCGAAAAAGGCGTCGTTGCGAATACTGACGAACGTGGGTCGCACGACCAGGCGATCGCCGCCCGTCGAACCGCCGAGTTGTGCGACGTCGTTCCCTCCGGACACGGCGTAACCGTGCGTGTACCGAAAGCCCTTGGCGCGGAGATAGAAGTTGGAACCGTAGAGGACGGTTTGTTGCGGGTTGGCGACCAAGCGGTCGTCGCCGGCGGAGTCGTAGAGGTGGGCGACGTCCTCTCCGCCGTTGCGGCTATATCCGTGGATGTAACGGAACCCTTCGGCGCGGAGGCGATAGCCCGGTCCGCTCATCTCTCCCCAACCGGGTCCGGCGAGGAAGGTATCGTTCCCGGTCGAATCGACAAGCTCCGCCGTACCGACTCCGCCGCCCGCTTGGACCGAGGCGTTTTCCACGCCCGCGGCGCGGAGGCTTAGATCGGTCATGGTGACGGTGATCAGGTCGGGCGTCGCGGCGAGTCGCGCGTCGCCGGCGGGGAGTCGCAGGCTCAAGGCGTCGCTACCCGCCAGAACGTCGATTTCCACCGAGAGCGGCGTTCCCGCGGCGTGATCGAAGGCGTATTCGACATCGTTCAACCGCAGCGAGATGCCGTTCTCCAGGCTGAGCATCACGGTATCGTCGCCCGCCGTGCCGTAGACGGCCAACCTGCCCGCCGAATATTGGACCAGGTTGGCCACCGTCAGATCGACGTTGGGCGATTCGGCGGCGACTTCCAGCAGATAGGTTTGCCCGGCCTCGGCCGACCAATCCATCCGCGCGGCGTCCCCGCTCAGCGTTTGCCGGACAAGGACGCTGCGATCGGCCGAGTAAAGCGTGATCTGCGCGGCGCCGGAGGCGGCGGGCGAGGCCAGCACCGTCAAGATGCCGTCGCGCGAAGCCGTCATGCGGTACCACGTGCTGCCCGCGCCGGACGACTGAGTGCGGAGATAATCCACGGTTCCCAATTCCACGACCGGGATATCCGCCCGCGAGGTCAAGAAGTCGACGCCCGTCACCATCTGCCCGACGGCCAAGGCCACCGCGCGGCCTTCCCCGCCCAGCGTGTCGCGATAGCCCTCACCCACCACGTGTCGGACCACGTAATCGCCGGGCGCCAGGCCGTCGAAGGAATACGAACCGTCTTCGCCGGTCACGGCGACCGGTTCATCGCTGCGGAAGGCGACGGCCCAGGAGTTGAGCTTGCCGGTATCCCAGGGCATGGTGTCGCGAATTTCCAACCGCCAGCGACCGTCGGCGCCCGCTCCGCGGAGGATGCCGAGCGGTTGCATGGGCCGAAAGACGCCGGTAAACGGAGCGGCGCCCCCTTGTATGGAAACGGCGGCGTCATCGGAGAACACGGTGTTCGTGAAATCATTGCCGCCGCCGCCGACGCCGCTCGCCAAGAGGACGCGCGTGCCGTCCGGGGCGATCAGCGTGATCTCCAGGTCGGCCGTATAGCTATGCGACAAATTGAGCCGCACCTCCAACCGGTCGATCCGCCCGACGCCCGACACGTCCAGCGTGCTCGTGACGACCCCGTTGTCGATCAAGTTCAGCGCGGTGGACTGTGTATAAACCAGGGGATCGCGGTCGAGGCGTCCGTTGCCGTTGAGATCCAAGTAAACCGTCTGCTGAGCCAGCGGGGATTCGCCCGGGTCGAGGACGCCGTCCCCGTCCAGGTCCTCGAAGACCCTTCCGCGGATGCCCGCCGTCGGCGGAGGCGTCCAATCGCCGGTTTGCAACGTCAGTTCCGGATCGCCGAACAACGTGGCGCTGAAATGGATCCAGCGATACGCGCCGCCGGTCCCTACCCGAAACAGGTTGTCGAGCTTGGAATCGTTTTGGGCGTCGCCCGCGCGGCGAATGCCCTCGTTGAACACGGCATCGAAGAATTCCAGGGCGTAGTCGTGACTGCCCGCCGGGGTGCTGCCCGGGGCGTACCATCCGTACCGCGTGTTCATGACGACGGCGGCGGCACCGGCACGCGACACCACGAACTGCTCGGCGATGGCGATGTCTTGCGTATCGAACGAGCCGGCGTCGCAACCCTGCGAATAGAGAAAGAAGGGGAAGGCATTGCTCAGCGACGCGACGTCGCTGCGGAGCATGCGCGCCACATAAACCGAATTCGCGTGCCCCAAGTGATGCACCAGATTGGGCGAAGTGTTCAATTCCGAGATCAAGTCGGATCGCGTCCAAGCCGAGGTCGCCGTGTCGTACAGCGTATCGACCGTCCAGTCGCCGGGGATGGTGCGGTCGCGGATGACCTCGCTGGAAACGCTGCCGTATGTGATGCCGTCCAGTTGTTCCCCCAGCAGCAAAGCGGCGGTCGCGTTGGGGTGCTGCGTGGTGGCGTAGAGCACCGTCTTGGCGACGAAGTTGCTCGCCTCCGTGAGGTTGCTGACGGGAGCGCGCCCCAGGGCGACGTCCGGCACCAGGTCCACGTCGCCGCCGCCCGTCCCGTCGGTAAATTCCCCCCACAACCCGTCCCCATCTCCGTTCCACGTGCCGTCCAAGCAGGCGTAGTACATGTCGGTCGCCAGGCCGGTATCGACGGTAGAGCCTACCGCCGCGTACACCGCCCGGGCCGGGATGATCTCCTGATCTCCGCCCAGCAACACGTAACGTGTGCCGTGCTGCGCATACGAATCGCGTATGAATTGGCGAATCTTGTCCGGCAGATCGCCGGTCTCCGTGCCCGAGTAGTTCGCCGCGATCCAGTCCGTGGTCACCAGTCGGGTGCTCAGTCCCCGGGCGGCCTTTTCCTGGAGCAGCGGTTGGAACGCCGACGCCAAGTCGCTTCGGGTGATGACGACGTAGTCGTATCGCTCGGCGGGCGTCGTCGCGCTGTAGGCGGCCAGCATCTCGGGATTGACGACGGAACCCGCGATCTGCGTTGCGACGGCGGAATCGCTCACCGGGGCCAAGACGTCCGCGGCGTCGGCGTTCTCCAGTTGCAGTTCCAGCGAGAACGAGTCGTAATACGTCAGCACGCCGCCCTCCGCTTGGAAGAGGACGGGAAAGACGTTGATGACCGCCAACTGATAGCCCGCCAGGCTCTGGTTCGTGAATCGCACCGCGTCCGACACGTCCAGCGACGCGGCGGCCAATTGCGTCCAGTCGGGATCGCCTTGAGAACCGTCGAGCAAGACGGGATTCGGCGCGACCAGAAGCGGCGCGCCCGTCCCCAACACGTGCCCTTCTCCCAGCCCCACCACCCGCACGTCGGTCAACCGCGTCCCTTGCGGCAAAAGGATGTTTTGCGAGGCGACGGGCAACACCGGTTCGCCCGTATTGAACCACGTGTTCGCCCCGGCCAAGGTGACGATCGTACCGGCGCCCAGGCTCTGCAACTCGGGCAGGCCGTCGAAGCGGAATTGCATGGCCGCCGACCAACCGTTGTCGGTCCGCTGAAACCCGGACCACTGCGTTTGCACGGCGGCGGAACTCGTGCCTCCCGCCATCGCCGCCAAGGAATCCTCACCCACAAGCGAGGCAACCGGCACCAGCGACGGCGATACCGACATCATCTGCCGGCATTCGAGCGACTCCACGCGGCAGACCGGGCGACGACGCCGCAAGCGCGCGGCGGACGTCCCGCCGAAAAGCGACCGACCGAACCCGCCGGGCGACCCCGCGTCGCGCGCTTTGCGGTGCGCTCGCGATAAAACGGCCTCGATACCGACACGCGGCGAAGCGATGAGCTTGACAAGTTTCATGGCGCGGCGTCAAAGGTGCGAAAAGACAAGGTGCAAGTGCGCCGACGTACCGCCGCGGCGATGACAACCGACGGCACGCAACGCCCGGGTCGCGGAGGAGGTCGCATGCGGCCCCGCTTCCGCCGACCGACAACGACGAGACACGACTCTTAACGCGAACCATTCGAAAAGAACGGGTTCCGACTTCGACGAGCAGACGCGGGCGAGCGACACAGTCCCACCCGGCATCCACCAAAAATCTAGGTCACGATTCGCCGGGCTTGCGAAAACTTTAGCCGAAGTACCGCATTTCCCCGCGGCGTGCCCCGCGGAAATCGCCGACCGAGCGGATTGCGCGGATCGCTCGGCCAAAAGCGGCTAGACGCTTGACGCCGATCGCACCGCGCGTACGGGGCTTTTCCCCGGCGGCGAGGATGGTATAACGGAACCGAACGCGACACCGGCGGTCCGCCGAGACCAATCGCGAGGGATGAGGAAAAACCGAAACCGGGAGCGCGAGCATGCGTGGATGCAGGGCGACGTTGTTGGCGGCGTTGATTTGGGCGGGCGCGGCGTACGGCGGCGACGCAACGGCGGGGGAACCGGTCCGCTGGATGGCGTTTCACTCCTACAAGCGCGATCTGGCGACGGTTCGCCGATTCGGCGAGTTGGGAATCGATACGGTCACGTGCTTTCCGGCCAACAATCTATCGTCGGTGGGCGTCCCCTATTCCCCTTATCCGCCGGTCTGGCTCGGCCCCAATCTATACGACTTCGACAGCGTCGACCGGCAGTTCGCGGACCTGATCGCCGCCAACCCCGACGCCAAGATCGTCTGCGAGGTCGATCTCAACACGCCCGCCTGGTGGCCGCGCTGGCTGGGCCGCGCCGGAACGCGCGACGACAGTTTCACCAAACTCGGCAAGGTGGCGGGCAGCGAAGAATGGAGGAAGGACACGAGCGCGTTTCTTCGCGCATTCTTGGAGCACGTCGAGTCGCGGTACCGCGACCGCGTCATCGCCTACGTCCTCACTTGCGGCATGACGCTGGAATGGCAGGACTATAGTTGGGGAGAGGAAAGCGTGCCGCGCCGCGCTGCCTGGCGGCGGTGGATGACGGACCGCGGTCGACCCGATCCCGTCGATATCCCCCCGGCCTCCGTGCGCGATCACGTCTCTCACGGCGTGTTCCGCGATCCCGTCGAGGATGCCTTGGCGCTGGACTATTGGCGGTTTCACCACGAGTTGACGGCGGAGACGATCCTCTATTACGCCCGGGCGGCCAAGGAGGCGACCCGGCATCGCGTGCCCATCGGCGTGTATTACGGCTACGTCCTGGAGCACGGGGCGGGCCGACTGTTGCGCGAAGGGCATTTGGCCTTCGACCGCGTGATCGCCTCGCCCGACGTCGATTTCTTCCTCGCCCCCGGTTCCTACAGCGATCGGCAGATCGGCGGCGCGAGCGGGTTCATGGTCTGCCTGGGATCGATCCGCCATCACGGCAAGGGCTTCGTCCACGAAGTCGATCACCGCACCCATACGGCGATGTCGGTCACCCTGCTGGGCCAACCGGTCCCGGGACACCAATCCGGCTTTCCCGACGAACCGAGCACCATCGCCGGGCTGCGGCGGGAATTCGCCCTGGCCTTGACCTCCGGGGCGGCCATGTGGTGGTTCGACATGTTCGGCCGCTGGTACGAAGGCAACGCCGTGCTGCAAGACATCGCCCGCATGAAGAACCTCTGGGACCGCTTCGCCGATCCCGGCGGGTCCGTCGCCCAGGTCGCCGTCATCGTCGATGCGGAGAGCATGTACTACCTGAGCGCCGACGCCCCCTTCTACAACCAACTCTTGTCCGCACAACGGCAAGGACTGGGACGCATCGGCGCGCCCTACGAGGTCTATTCCTTCGCCGATCTGCCGACGCTCGACCTGAAGCGATTCCGACTGGTCCTGTTCCCCAATCTGTTCGTGGTGGACGCCCCGCGCTTGGAATTGCTGCGGCAAAAGGTCTTCGGCGAGAATCGCACCGTGGTTTGGGTGTACGCGCCGGGCATCATCGCGGACGGGAAGTACGATCCGGCGGGCGTGGAACGCTTGACCGGACTGCCCTTCGGAACCGACAAGATCGCCGAGCGCGACATGGGCAACTGGCGCTCCGTGCTGTCGCCGCAACCCAATCTGTCGGGCGAGGTGCTTCGCTCCCTCGCGGAGAAGGCGGGAGTCCACATCTACAGCGAAGCGGGAGAACCGGTGTACGCCACGGATCGGCTAATCGCCTTACACACGGCGACCGGCGGCCCACGACGGATCGTTCTGCCGCGCGAAGTCGCCCGCGTCGTGGAGGTCTTCAGCGATCGCGTGGTCGCCGAGAATGCCCGGGAAATCACGCTGGAACTCCGCTCGCCCGACACGGTGCTGCTGGAACTTCAATGAAAGGCGGTGGCCTGCGTCGCGTCCGGCTCCTACTCGAGGAGGCTCCCGCTCGCGCGTCGTGCCATGCCCATTCTAGCGCCACCAGCGCCTACCGGAGCCACCAGCGTAAGCTGGTGGTGCCCTGAACCAGGCACACAAATACTTGAGCCACCAGCGTGAGCTGGTGGTGCCACCCCGATGGCGCCACGTCACTACCCCGGAGGACTGGACTCTTTTCTCGGTATTACGGCACGAGGAAAACGACAGGGAGGATTTGGTTGACTTTCGCGCTTGTGCGATTAGAATCGCATTTGAGCGATAAGGTCTAGCTGCGGGCAGAGAGGGCAAGAGCTACCACCCGGGGCAAGCCCACCGGTCCAACCCTCCTGCTTTTGCACGTGTTAGTAGTGTTTCGCAATGGGGTCTTCTGAAAGAGGAGAGGCACGATGAGACGAGAAACAGTGCTTTTGGGTGAGCGACCACGATGTGGTGATGTGCCACGCAGTTTGCGACGTGTGGCCTCACTCCTTGCGCTCGCTGCGTTGGTTTGGGCAATCCCAGCATCGCGAGCGTATTGCGATATTATAGTGCGTCCACAACAAATTCCGGTCAGCCCCCCCGTTGGAGTAGACGCTGATGCGCCGTTTGGCTGGGGGAATGGAAGTTGGATGGCCAACGGTTCTACGGTGACGGAACTCTATTTAACGCCCCAGTTGCTTTTTAACCGAAGTATTACGATCGGCGATATCAACTCCGTGAGCTTCTATACAAAGAAAGGGACTACTCACACATTTTCGGCACCGGATTGGTTCTTTACGATTTACACGGAGCCCTTCCCAAACCCAAATTCCTGGTATGGATATCGCATTAATTCCGAGCCCTATTTTTCAGAGAATCTCAACGATCCTGCAGATCAATGGAACCTTTGGAGTTCTGATCAAGGCGACAATTGGTTACGATTCTTCGTTTCTGCAAAGAACGGCGTTAACATCTCAAACGGAGCTTATACTGACCCACACCTCGACAATTTCAAATTATTGACAAGCGACCGGGACTTCGGTCTAACCATGGCGGATGAGCCCGTCAAGTATTTGCGATTCGCGACAGCCACAGGCTGGGCTAACGGGTTCTACGGGCAAATTGATGGAATAACTATTTCACTCACTGATGGTACTGTAGCGAGGGTTAATTTAGAGCCCGTGCCGGAACCGGCGTCCATGGTCGCCTTGGGCGGATTGGGGCTGGTCGGCGCCGGCTGGGGATTCGTCCGACGTCGTAAGCGAGCCAAGGCGTGATTCCCAGCGACCCCGCGGCGTACTTCCTGCGATAGCCGCCGATAGCCGCGCGGGACTCCATCTCGCATGAAACTCGGAAGCGCGTGGGACCAGGCCCCACGCGCTTCTTTGCATTTCGCGTTGTAGCGGCTCACGCCGTGAGCGATTCATCCACCTCGGGCTGACGCCCGAGGCTCTTGTTTTTTAGCCGCTTTCGACATCGCAGGCCGCGACCACCGCTAGCTTACGCTAGCGGCTCTTTCCCCTTGAGCCACCAGCGTAAGCTGGTGGTGATGGCGCTAGTGATGACGTGAAACTGGAGCCACCAGCGTAAGCTGGTGGTGATGCGAAGCCTGGAGCCACCAGCGTGAGCTGGTGGTGAATCCTGGGTCGTGTTATAACACCTCCAGCTTACGCTGGAGGCTCTTGTTTTGATATTGCAATCCACCACCTCGGGTTGACGCCAAGTCCAGAACGTTTTCGGCGACTCTTGCACGCCCGACGGCGGCCGAATATGCTGTCGGCTGCGCCGTGACGGACGTCAACGCGCCGTGCAAATTGATTGCTCGGCGATCGTCACAGGCCGAACCATCCCATCCTCCATTCCGCTTTTTTGGAGCGAGTTGCCATGGTAGCACGCGGTCGTCGGCCAAGCCTGTTCGGAGTCCGTTGGATCGCCGTTCTTGCGAGCATTGCAATTCCCTGGACGGCGGGCGGCCTATGCCGCGGTGAGGCCCCGCCCCCGCGAGTCCCGGACTCCATCGAGGCCCATTGGGATGTCCCTTACGCCGAG
Source organism: Thermopirellula anaerolimosa (assembly GCF_054657335.1). Classification (NCBI taxonomy): domain Bacteria; kingdom Pseudomonadati; phylum Planctomycetota; class Planctomycetia; order Pirellulales; family Thermoguttaceae; genus Thermopirellula; species Thermopirellula anaerolimosa. The sequence goes on along the minus strand of NZ_BAAHYX010000006.1, from coordinate 2,513,125 downwards.
ACGGATCATCCGCGCCAGCGTCTGGACCTGCTGTTGCCCAAGGCCCGATCCGCGGACAAGCCCCTGCCGGTGATCGTGGCGGTGCACGGCGGGGCCTGGATGGGCGGCGACAAGCGATCCGGGATCGGGTTCCTGGTGCCGCTTGTGGCGTCGGGGAAGTATGCAGGCGCTAGCATCGGCTATCGTTTGAGCCAAGACGCGATTTGGCCCGCCCAAATCCACGACTGCAAGGCCGCCCTCCGCTGGTTGCGCGGCAACGCACGCCGGTACGACCTCGACCCCGACCGTATCGGCGTGATCGGCTTTTCGGCAGGTGGACACCTGGTCGCCATGCTGGGCACGGCGGCCGACGTGCGCGAGTTGGAGGGCGATCTGGGCAAATTCACCGATCAAAGCAGTCGCGTCGCCTGCGTGGTCGATTTCTTCGGACCGACCAATTTCCTCACGATCGGCGATTATCCGAGCCAAATCAAGCATTACGCCGACGACGCGCCGGAGGCGCTCCTGTTGGGCAGCGCGATCAAGGCCGACGAGGCCAAGGCCCGGCAGGCCTCGCCCATCACGTTCGTCACTCCGGACGACGCCCCGTTCTTGATCGTCCACGGCACGGAAGACCCCCTGGTACCGCTTCCGCAGTCCGAAGAGTTTCGGGACGCGCTCCGCAAGGCGGGCGTGCCGGTCGCCTTGATCACGGTCCAAGACGGCAGTCACGGCGGTTTCCGCAACCCCGTCATCGAGCGTCAAGTCCGCGATTTCTTCGCCGCGCACTTGCTGGGCGAAAAGGCCGATTTCCAAGACCTGACCGTCCCCAACACCGCACCGTAGCCGAATTCCCCGCCGTCGCCGACTCCCGCGCGGAGAACGTCGAAACCGGATCGACCGATGCACCCTCGCCGTCGGTGCGGTCGCCGGCGGAGTGTTGCTTGCGTTGCGGAACCTTGATGCCGCCGCCGCTCGGCTTGGGCGAACTTCCCATCGCCCGACCGAACGGGAAGTCGCTGCGGAAGCAATTGCTCGGCGAAGGCGGTTACCTCAGTCCATCAGGAATCGGGAGGCAAAAGACCATGAGACGCACGTTCCTTCGCACGGTTCGAGTTGCCGCAACGTATGCACGTCCAACCATCCTCATCATCGCGGCGATCGGGGTAGCGGCGGGGATGCTCGCGGAGCCGGGCGTCGCGGCGGTCCCGGAGACGACGGAGGAGGGGCAAACCATCCGCGAGGCGGCACCGCCTGCGCTGCCGTTCCCAGGCTTCCAACGCGGCGATTTCCGCTGGAAGATCACTCCGCCCGTGGTGGAGCGTCCGCCCGACGACGCCGAAACCGCCTATTACTCCATCAAGGACCCCAGCGTGGTCTTCTTCGGCGATCGGTGGCACCTGTTCTGCACCATTCGGGCAAAGCCGCGAACGCACCAGGTGGAGTACCTTTCGCTGCGGGATTGGCGCGATCCCAAACCGCAACGGGCGTTCCCCGACATCGTCGAGGGTTACTACTGCGCGCCGCAGGTCTTCTACTTTCGCCCGCAGGGCAAATGGTATCTGCTCTATCAGACGGTGATCCCCGACCGCAAACCGCAACTTCAGCCCGCCTTTTCCACGAACGATCGCGTGGATGCGCCGTCGGCTTGGTCCCCGCCGCAACCGCTGTTCGAGACCTCGCCCGACAACGTGGAACGCTGGATCGACTTTTGGATCATCTGCGACGACGAAAAGGCGTATCTGTTCTTCACGTCGTTGGACGGTCGATTCTGGCGGGCATCCACGCGGTTGGAAGACTTTCCCGGGGGTTGGAGTCGGCCCGCAGTCGCACTTCAGGCCGACATCTTCGAGGCCGCCCACGTCTATCGCCTCCAAGGGGCCGAGGCCTATTTGGCCCTCATCGAAGCGCAGGCGGGCAGGCGGCGCTACTACAAGGCATACGTGAGCGATACTCTGGACGGGCGATGGCATCCCTTGGCCGCCGAACGCGATCACCCCTTCCTGGGCGCGGAAAACGTCGCGTTCGAAGACCGGCCTTGGTGCCAATCGTTCAGCCACGGCGAACTGCTGAGGTCCGGCTACGACGAACGCATGGAGGTGGACGCCCGAGACGGCTTGACCATGCTCTTCCAAGGCGTCAGCGACGCGGAGATGGCGGGCAAGACCTACGGCGAGATACCGTGGCGCTTGGGATTGGCGGTGCAGCAACCGTAACCGGCCCCCCTGCCCGATTCGTCAGTTCCATGCCCCCCTAGCAAGGGATATTTCTGTTCGCGGACAACACGTGCTTCCATGCGCCCGTGCCAACCGCCGCGGCGGTTTGGCGATTCCGGCTTCGCGATGCGACGACCGGGCTTGTAGTCACTTCGCGGGAGAGGACCGGCCCAAATTGCGCCGTCTCGCACTTTTTCCGGCCGGAATATAACCCATTTGGGCGGATGCGTCTTTACCAGCGGCCCAAAACACGCAAAACGCTTTACTTCGCCCAACTCTTTTGACAAACTAGTTTCTCAAGCTACGCTTAAAGTGTAACAGCTTTTCGTCGTAGTCGGCCCTATCGAGATCCGACTCAGAGGAAATCGGTTTCGGCGGACCGTCGCGCCACCGTGCTTTTCCGGGCGCAGTCTCGTCGGGTCAGGGCCGGGTGAGGGGGTCCCCCCCGGAATGCCCCTGCCGCATGCCGGAGTTTTTGGGAACCTCTCGCGGGGCTTTTCCGCGTTGGCCGATGAGTTCAGTAATGCTCCTTTGCCGGAGAGGGAGGCCTTTTGCTTTCCCGCAACGGCACCTTTTCGAGCGGAAGCCTGATGACGCGATACCGATTAGCCGCTACTCTGGAAGAGCGTCTGGCCGCCCTGCGACTCGTGCACAATGCGTATGTGCGGGCGGGGTTGATCGAACCGAACGCACACGGCGTTCGAGCCACCCCCTATCATTTGCTATCCACCACGAACATTTTCGTGGCGGAATGCGAATGCCGCCGAATCATCTCGACCATGAGCCTGGTCGGCGATGGGGAGCTGGGCCTGCCCATGGAAACCGTCTACGCCCCCGAAATCGCGCAGCGGCGGAGGGACGGCAAGCTGATGGCCGAGGTCTCGTGCCTCGCCGCCGATCCTGCTCAGGTGGGCTGCGGCATGGAAGTCTTCATCCATCTGTGCCGTTTGATGACGGTTTTCGCCATTTGGCGCGGGTACGACGAGTTGGTCATCGCCGTGCATCCCCGGCATGCCAAGTTCTATCAAAGGATGCTGGCCTTCCGGACGTTCGGCGAGTTGCGGGAATATCCCAGCGTCAAAGACCATCCCGCCGTAGCGCTGTACTTGGACCTGCACAACATGCAGCGATTGCCGGCCAAACTGTACCGCTTTCTCCTCGATTCGCCGTATCGCCCGGAGGACTTCCGCGCGCCTCGCCTCAGCGAGCATGAATACCGCCTCTTGGAGGAGTGCGTGGATACGGAAAGCTATCCGCTCCCCTCTCTCGGCATGTTCGAGTCGGGCGTCAAGGCCGAGCCCAACGAAATCCTCGTCGCGTAGAACGGTCTTTGCGATTCGCGCCTCGGGGTAGCGCCGACCGCGGTTCCGCCGTTGTTCGACGCCGTGAGCTAAGTTTGACGGTAGGATGCGGCGGCGAGCCTTTGCACGGCTTGCGACCGTAGAATGATACATCCCACCCTCCGGCTACGGATAGACTCATGGCTCACGATCTAGCGGGGTTCATCGTGCAGAGATCGGCGCATACGGGACTGGATTCGGCTCTAGCGCGCTGGCGGAACATCGTGGGAGAGGAATTCGTCCGCGTGGATTCCGCCACGCTCGACGAGTACTCGCGTTCGACGCTTCCCCCCAAGTACCGGCATCGACCGGTCGCCGTGGTGTTGCCCGACTCGCGAGAGCAGGTCCGCCGCGTGGTGGAGACGGCCCACGATACGGGCGTCGAATTGCACGTGATCAGCCGGGGCCAGAATTGGGGCTACGGCGCCGCCATGCCGCCGCGCGACGGCATGGTGATTCTGGACCTGCGGCGGATGAATCGCATCGTCGAGGTCAACGCCGAGTTGGGCTACGCCGTCGTGGAACCGGGCGTCTCACAAAAGCAGTTGGCCGACTACCTCCGCGACAACCGTTTGCCGTACATTCTGGACGCCACCGGCGCCGGACCCGAGGCCAGCCTGGTGGGAAATGTTTTGCAGCGCGGTTTCGGTCACACCCCCTACGGCAATCGCATCCTAAACGTGTCGGGCATGGAGGTCGTCCTCCGCGACGGCACGGTCGTTCACACGGGCTTCGGCGGCTTTCCCAACGCCCGCGCCGCCTACGTCTTCCCGTACGGCGTGGGGCCTTGGCTGGACGGCATCTTCACCCAATCCGACCTGGGCGTGGTGACGCGATTGGCGATATGGCTCTATCCCCGGCCCCCGCAAATCACGGCCTTCGCCTTGAAACTCGACCGCGTGGAACTGCTTTTCCCGGCAATCGACGCCTTACGGCGCTTGCGGATGGCGGGCGTGGTGCAAAGCACCGTCCACGTGGCCAACGACCTCCGCGTCATCTCGGCGCGGCGGCAGTATCCCTGGGAATGGACGGGCGGCAAGGTGCCTTTGCCCCCGGAGATGCGCGCCCGACTGCGACGCGAGGCCGGCGTCGGGGCGTGGAACTTGATGGGTGCTTTGTACGGCACTCGGGCCGCGGTCCACGCGAACGCCGCCGAGGTCCGCCGGGCATTCGCCGGGTTGGCCCGGGTCCATTTCTTCGATGATCGCAAATTACGGTTGGGGCAGGCCGTCACCGGCGCCCTCAGTCGAATCGGTCTGCTACGAGGTCTCGCCGGCACGGTGGAAAGCGCCCGTTCCGTGTACGATCTATTGTGCGGCATTCCCGCCGCCGATCACCTCCGCGGCGTATACTGGCGGATGCGTCGGCCTCCCCGAGACTTGATCGCCGATCTGGGAAACGCGGGCGGGTTGTGGTTCTCGCCCGTCCTGCCCGCCGACGGCGAACATGCCCGACTGCTCTTGGATACCATCGAACCGATCTTCGACAAGCACGGCTTCGAACCGCTGATCACCATGACATCGGTCACGGAGCGCGCGTTGGTGGGCGTGGTGAGCGTGTTCTACGACGCCGAATCGCCGGCCGAGACCGAGGCCGCCGCCGCCTGCTACGAGGAACTGTCCGCGGCCGCAATCGCCAAGGGTTTTTGGCCCTACCGATCCGGCGTGCAAAAGCCGATCCGCTCGCCGATCCGCGTGTCGATCTCCGTGGATGACTAGCGGCAAAAGGGCCGCCACCGCCGGCTCACGCCGGCGGCTCCAATTGTTCTTGCGCCGACGGATCCAGTTCTTCTTGCGCCGGCGGCTCCTGCTCGCGCGTTGTGTCATGCGCATTCTGGAGCCACCAGCGTAAGCTGGTGGTGATGGCGTTGTTGGCGTGCAATTGTGAGCCACCAGCGTAAGCTGGTGGTGGCGTGGCGGCGCCGGCGCTAACGCGAAATGGTGAGCCACCAGCGTAAGCTGGTGGTGGCACTGGTGGTCCATGCTGGGTAGCGCCGAAACCACCGCCGGCTCACGCCGGCGGCTCCAATTGTTCTTGCGCCGACGGATCCAGTTCTTCTTGCGCCGGCGGCTCCTGCTCGCGCGTTGTGTCATGCGCATTCTGGAGCCACCAGCGTAAGCTGGTGGTGATGGCGTTGTTGGCGTGCAATTGTGAGCCACCAGCGTAAGCTGGTGGTGGCGTGGCGGCGCTGGCGCTAACGCAAAATCGTGAGCCACCAGCGTAAGCTGGTGGTGGCGTGGCGGCGCTGGCGCTAACGCAAAATCGTGAGCCACCAGCGTGAGCTGGTGGTGGCACTGGTGGTCAATGCTGGGTAGCGCCGAAACCACCGCCGGCTCACGCCGGCGGCTCCAGTTTCTTTCTCGCGCTGGAGGCTCTAGTCTTCTTGTTGCGCCGGCCGCTCCAGTTTTTCTTGCGTTGAGGGCGGCGAAGCGGCGGTCTGCGGGCAATCACTTCCAAAGCCGCAAGATCGGGCTGTCGGGAATCAAATACCGAATCAACAAATAGCCCAGCAAAAGCCCAATCGCGCCGGACACGACGAAGCCGATGGCCCCGATCACCCAGCGCGGGACGGAGCCTCCCCAAGGCAGGGCGACGCGCCGGGCGGCAAAGCGTTGTCGGCCCGATTCCGAAGCTGCCGCCACGACGGGCGCCGCGGTCGCAAGGTCGGGCTGCCTTGTTGCGGAAGGCAGAAGCGTCCCGACGTCCGACCCGCCCTCGTCTCGCGGTGGCTCAGACCCCGCGTATTCCAGCGCCGCCGGGGGATGGCGTTCGGCGGGGGTCGCGGAAAGCAGCATGTCGCGCGTGACCGTGGGCCGGGTTTGACGCAACAGCGGTGCCGCCGGCGGCGTCTCCGAGCGGACGTCGGCCTCGTCGAGCGGTTCGTCGGCTTGGGGATGCAGTTGCAGTCGGGTGCGTCGCCCCAGTTTTTCGGCGGCGACCAAACGCGGATGCTCTCTTCCCGGCGGTGGCTCGATCGGCGTCACGATCGGGGATTCCCCGGCTGCCGGGTCCGCTACCGGTCGATCCGCGACGGACGTTGAGGGCGATTCGGCGGCGGCGACATCGCGCTGGTCGGCGTCGGCGGGAGCAAGCACGCGGTCGAGGCGGCGGTCCGTCCCCAGCGACGCGGACGACTCCAAGAAGTCCCGCCACTGTTGGACGTTTTGGGCGTTCAAGCCGGTCTCGCGTCGCAGTTCCACCTCCGCCCGGCAATCGGTATCCGGGACTTCGGCGTGAATCCGCCAGCGACCGTCGGCGGCGCATTGGAAGGTGACGCGAATGGGGTAACCCTTGGGCAGGTCCGGGGGCAGGCCGCCGATCACGACCTCGCCCAGGGGCACGACGGCCCCACCGGGCGTCCCGCTCCCTTCCCAAATTCGGAAGGCGATGGAGGGCCGACCCTCGCGCTCCGTGCAAAAGACCTTTTGCACTTCGACGGGCAGGACCGTCTCGGGCGGGACGATGAGGACGGGTCGCGGCGCGCCGTCGCGGGGATCGCGCGTCTCCACCCAAAGGCCCTGCGAAGCGGTCTCGCGAATCCGCCAGCCTGCCGCATCGTCCCCGGTCAACAGACCGCGGCGGAGCCATTCGGCGAAGACGGCGGCACCGCGGGCGACGGCTTCCTCGGGCGGGCAAGGGCGCAGCGGCGCTCGGCCCGAGCATTGGGTCAACATTTCGCAGACGGCGGGCATGCGGACCGCCCCGCCCACCGCGAGCACGCCGTCCAAGTCGCCCCAGCTTAGGCCCACCCTATCCAAAAGACGCTCCGTCAGCGTCCGCGTGCGGAGCAAAAGGTCGGCCGTGATGTCTTCGAACTCATCGCGGTCCAGCGCGGTCTCGAAGCTCCTGCCCGCCAGTTCGATCAGCACCGTGGTTCGCCGCCGAGACGAGAGCGCGTGCTTGGCCTCTACGGCGGCGGGGTAAACTCGCGACCAGACCGAGGCGTCGTAGCGAGGATCGGGCAAGCCTTGGGGCGCGAGTTTGTCGGCCAACCATTCCACGAGCCGCACGTCCCAATCGTAACCGCCCAATTGAATCTCGGCGTCGGCGGCGACGGTGCGGCACCCGCCGGGTTTCAGTCGCATCACCGCGGCCTTGAAGGCCGAGGCTCCCAAGTCGTACACCAATAGTCGCAGGGGCGGTTGCTCGCCGCGGGGATCGTGCAGTCGGCCCAGCGACTCGGCCAAGGCCAGCACGGCGGCGGTAGGTTCGTTGACCAGACCCAAGCACTCCCAGCCCGCGATTTCCAGGGCGTCGGCGGCGGCCTTGCGTCGGGCATCGTCAAAATACCAAGGTACGGCGGCAGCCGCGGGGATCGACCCACCGGTCTCCCGCTCGGCGTCCTCTCGCAATTTACGCAGCACGCAGGCCAGGATGACCTCCGGGGGCAGTCGTCGGCCGCGAATCGACCGACTGTACCAATTCGCCCCCAGTTCGCGCTTGATCCATTGGGCGGTTTCGTCGGGGAAGAGCAGGGCGGATCGGGCGGCCTCTTCGCCCACCAGGATTTCGCCCTCGGCCAAGCGGACCACGCTGGGCGTGAAGAATCGCCCCAGGGCGTCGGGGACCATGCGCGTGCGGCCTTCGGTCGTCCAGACGGCCGCGGCCGAGTTTCCCGCTCCAATGTCAACGCCCGCCGCCGTGGCCGCAATCATGATCGAAAAGCAGTCCGGAACTTCAAACGCCCGCCGGTCGGTTCACCGCATCCTCAGCTCGGGCCGACGCCCGCGATAGGCCCATCCTTTCGACGCCGTTTCCCGCCCCGAAGATTCCCCGCGGTCGAAATCCCAAGTGGCACCGACCTATGTTCGAACGGGTCCGCGGCGCCGTCGTGCGCACGGGTTGTCGGCCGCCTTCTTGAGCATAGCACGATGGGAGAGCGATGACCAACGCGGGCGAGGCGGTAGGAGGCGAAGGAGGGGCGAAGGGCCGAGGGAGGATTCGCCCGCCGATCGGCGAGACCCAATCGGTTCACGGCCCCGGCAATTCGGCACCCTTGGCTTGAGGAAATCCCCCCGGTTGAGCTAGCGGCAGAGTGTCGGGAACGGTTTTGGCGAAAGAATGGGAAGCCGTCCAGCCGAATAATTGGCAAAATCGCATTTTGCCACTTGCCGGGGTGCCGCGCGTAGGTTACATTTGATGCTGCTTAAACGTTCGATCGGTCCGAGCCGCAGTGGTCTCGGGGTCGGACGACGGTTTTTCGGCGGTTTTGTGTCGTTTACGCAAAACGCGAGGTCTTCAGCGTTACGCGAATTTCTCCAGTCGTGCCGCTCCTCCCGGAAGGGCCCGCCTCGGACGATTTGTGAATCGCCGAATCTCGATGTTCCGGCGTCAACCCCCAAAACCGACCGAAAGCGTGAAGGTGCGGGCAAAAGCCCGCGAGTGTTTTTCGAGGAGTGGCTCGTGATGGCCGAGGGTGTTATTAAGAAGTTGGTCGTGGACCGTGGCTTTGGTTTTATCCAGGCGACGTCCGGGGGCTCGATGCGGAAGTCGGATGTGTTCTTCCACTTTTCCGCGGTCCAGGGTTCTCGTTTCGAGGACCTGCACGAAGGTCAGGATGTGGAATTCGAGATCGGTACGGATTCCCCCGGCCAGGGACGCGGCAAAGGTCCCCGCGCGGTCAGCGTACGACCTCGCTGAATGGGCCGCCGGATCCCCGGCGACCGACTGCCGTCCGAATACGTTCCGTTTGCATTCCATCCGATTCGACCCCTCGGTAAGTCGAGCATCGCTTCGCTTCGAAGAGACGTAACCGGAGTTTGAAGGCCTAAGACGACATTCGGCGGTAAAACGTTATCAGCACCAGCAAGGTTCCGGGCGAAGGCGAACACCGTCGTCCGGAACTTTCGTTTTCTTGCCGCGCCGGACCGGGAATCGCTGCGTCGGTGGACCCCGATTCATTGCCCTAAGAGCGCCGGGCGCCGGTTTCGGCTCGGCCCTGAACGGACCTATTGTCCGTTGACGCAAACCAGGGAAATCGGGATACTTGAGACGAGGAATTGCGATCTTGCAGCAGGATGTGATCCACTGGTTCTCAAGAGGGGTATCAAGGGCGAGTTGATGAGTGAAGCGAATCATCCCGACTGGCGCGCCTACGCGGAGGAGACGGCGCAACGGGCGAAGGCCGCCTCCATGGAGTTGGCTCGGCTCGGCGCCGGGGTCAAGCAGAAGTGGTTGCAGCAGGCGGCGCGCTTGCTGAAGGAGCGCTCGGTGGCGTTGGCGGAGGCCAATCATCGGGATTTGGCGGCGGCACCCTCCTTCGGCCTGACCGATGCGCAGGTCGATCGCTTGAAACTCACGCCCGCGCGGATCGAGGCGATGGCCCGGGCCTTGGAGGAGGTCGCCCTCCTGCCCGAGCCTATCGGCGAGGTGATTTGGTCTTCGGTGCGACCGAACGGACTGTTGGTGCAGAAGGTCCGGGTGCCGCTGGGGGTCATTTTCTTCATCTATGAGTCCCGGCCCAACGTGACGGCGGACGCGGCGGCCTTGTGCGTCAAGAGCGGGAACGCCGTGATCCTGCGGGGCGGGAAAGAGGCCGCTCATTCCAACCGGGCGATCGTGGAGGTGATGATGGAGGCGGGCGCCGATGTCGGCCTGCCCTTGGACGCCGTGCAACTGGTGAGCACGCCCGAGCGCGAGGTCGTCGGCCACTTCCTCAACCTGCCCCAGTACATCGACCTGGCCATCCCCCGCGGCGGCGAGAGCCTGATCCGTCGCGTGACCGCCGAGGCCAAGATGCCGGTCATTAAGCATTTCACGGGGAATTGCCACGTGTACATCGACGCCGCCGCCGATCCCGATTTGGCGGAGCGGATCACCGTCAACGCCAAGTGCCAGCGGATGGGCGTGTGCAACGCGGCGGAGTCGCTGGTCTTTCATCGCGCCGTAGCCGATACGCTGTTGCCGCGGATCTGTCAGGCCCTGGCGCAACGCGGCATCGAGATTCGCGGCGACGAGGCGACATGCCGGTTGTTCCCCCAGGCCGCGCCCGCCGCGGAGGACGACTACGCCGCCGAGTATCTCGGCCCCATCATCTCGGTCAAGGTGGTGGACGATCTGAACGCGGCGATCGACCACATCAACCGTTACGGGTCGAAGCATACGGACGCCATCGTGACGCGGGATTGGAACGCCGCCCGCGAGTTCTGCCGCGCCGTCGATAGCTCCGCCGTGATGGTCAACGCCAGCACCCGCTTCAACGACGGCGGGGAGTTCGGCCTGGGCGCCGAGATCGGCATCAGTACCGACAAGTTCCACGCCCGGGGACCTTGCGGACTCAACGAATTGACCAGCTACAAATACGTGGTATTCGGAGAAGGGCAAGTTCGGGAATAATTCGATCGCGGGCGCCTTGCGGCGGGGATTCGCGGAATCGGTCGGTTCGCGGGCGATAAACGCGACCGACGCGGAGCGCCGACTTGGAGCGGTTCCCGCCGAGCGGGGCCATGCCCGATGTGTGAAAGTTTCGACGGACGAAGGGAAGGGATGCCATGTCGTCCGATGACGTCTTGACGCAAGCGGAAATCGAGAGCCTTTTGGCGGGCGTGGGTAAGCCGGCGGGATCGTCGCCCGGCAATGCGCCCCCGGGTTCGAAACCCGCATCGGCCTCCCCGGCGCCGACCGCCCCTCCCGCCCGCGCGCATCCGCCCGGCGAACCGCAGCGCCGCTCGCGGGAGAAGGTGATCCCGTACGATTTCAAGCGCCCGGAGCGGGTCGGCAAGGAACAGATGCGGTCCTTGCAGACGCTTCACGAGGGCTTCAGCCGCAACTTCGCGGCGGGACTGTCCGCCATGCTGCGGTCCATGGTGGAAGTCAAGTTGACCAGCGTGGACCAATTGACGTACAGCGAGTTCGTCTTCAGTCTGGACAACCCCACCTGTTTCAACCTCATCCGCGCGGAACCGCTGGAAGGGCACATCATCCTCGACATCAACCCGTCGATTTTGTATCCCATGATCGACCGGTTGCTGGGCGGGGGGCGCGAACCCACGCCCATCTCGCGGCGGCCTTTGACCGAGATCGAACGCCGCTTGGTCGGTCGCATCACCAGCCTGTTTTTGGATGAGCTGAAACGGGCGTGGGAAAACGTCGTGGCACTGCAACCCGAAGTGGTCCGCGTGGAGAGCAATCCCCAATTGGTCCAAATCGTGCCGCCCAACGAAGTCGTGGTCTTGGTCAGTTTCGAATTGACGCTGGGCGAGATCCGCGGGATGGCCAATCTGTGCATTCCCTACAACAGCATCGAGCGGATCGCGAGCAAGCTCTCGGCCAACAGTTGGGCCTCGTACGGAAAGCGGCAGATCTCGCCCGAGGCCGGCGAGCGGATCGGCAAGACCCTCCGCGGTTCGCGAGTCCAAGTGGTGGTGGAATTGGCCAAGACGACCATCACGACGGGAGAATTGGTGAGCCTCCGCGTGGGCGACATCATCACGACGAAGAAGGACGTCCACCGACCCCTGCTGGTGAAAGTGGAGGGCGTCCCCAAGTTCTACGCACGTCCCGGCATCTTCAAGGGCCGCAAGGCCGTTTGCATTGAAGAGATCATCTCCGACTCCGGCCAGGCCATCGGCGATTGATCGCGCCGAGAATCGCCGGAGCCACCACCAGCTCACGCTGGTGGCTCTGGAATGCGCATTACACAACGCGCGAGCAGGAGCCTCCAGCGTAAGCTGGAGGTGTCTTAACACTACCCAGGATTCACCACCAGCTTACGCTGGTGGCTCTAGGGTTTGTGTAATAGCGCCGGGAAAACTCGTTTCATAGCGCCGGAAAAATTTGTTTGATGGCGCGGGGAAAATTGGAGCCGCCGGCGTAAGCCGGCGGTGCTTTCGGCGCTACCCAGAATTGACAACCAGCGCCAGTGCCACCACCAGCTTACGCTGGTGGCTCTAGGGTTTGTGTAATAGCGCCGGGAAAACTCGTTTCATAGCGCCGGAAAAATCTGTTTGATGGCGCGGGGAAAATTGGAGCCGCCGGCGTAAGCCGGCGGTGTCTTACCACTACCCAGTATTCACCACCAGCTTACGCTGGTGGCTCCAATTTCACGCCAACAACGCTACCACCACCAGCTTACGCTGGTGGCTCTAGAAGTTGTGTGGTTGGGCGGCGCGCGATGGCGGAAAATGAGAGCCGGTCTCACTTTGCGTCCTAACATTCCGCGAAGAACGCACTTGCGGGCGTTCGGGGCCGTGATTCTAATGAGTGTCGGGTTCGGGGCGAGAGAACGCGAATGTCATCCGCTCTTGCGGCACGCCGTCCGATCACGGCTTATTAGCCCTCCGCAATACCGCGGACGTTCTTCATCTCCAACCGAGCGAGGAGGCCCCTCCATGAGTGACGCCAATCTCAACCGCCGACAGTTCGTTCAGGGAACGGCCGCCGCGGCCGCCGCCGTTGCGGCGGGACAAGCCGCCCCGGCCGTCGCCGCGCCCGATGCCGGCGATCCCACCAAGACCCGAAGCTACAACCCCAACATGGAGTATCGTCGCCTCGGGCGGACCAACCTGTGGATTTCGGCCGTCAGCATGGGCGGGCATTGGAAGCGCATCCCCTACGAGTTCGGCACCGACGAATTCAAGAAGAACCGTCGCGAAGTCCTCTTCGCCGCGCTCGACCACGGGATCAACTACATCGACGCCTGCTGGGACCACGAGGTCATCGCCTACGGCGAAGCGATTCGGGGACGCCGCGAGGACATCTACTTCGGTTATTCCTTCGGCGGACACGAAAGCCGCTTTCCCGATTGGGGCGGATCGTTGGACAAGATGAAGGAAAGCCTCGACATGGGCCTCAAGGCCGGCGGCCTGGAATACGTCGATCTCTGGCGGATCACCATGCACGAACAGACCAGCCGACGCAACACGCCCGAGGAAATCGAAATCGCCATGCAGGCCCTCGATTGGGCCAAGAAAACCGGCCGCGCTCGCTTTACCGGCGTTTCCAGCCACGATCGCAACTGGATCGCCGAAGCCGTGGCCGCGTATCCGCAGTTGGAGGTGATCGTCACGCCCTACACGGCGGGCAGCAAGCGGGCACCGCAGGGAAGCATGTTCGACGCCTTCGAGAAGCACGACGTGGGCTTCATCGGAATCAAGCCCTTCGCCAGCGGCGCGGTGTTCAAGTCGCGCGGCCAACCCGACTCCGCCAGCAAGGATGAGGACGACCGCCGGGCCAGGCTTGTGCTGCGCTACGTGTTGAGTTGCCCGCAACTGACCGCCGCCATCCCCGGCCTGATCACTTTGGATCAGGTAAAAAACGCCGCGGCGGCGGTGGTGGAGCGGAAGGAGCAGGACCTCGCCGAGCACGAACACGCCGAATTGGAGGAGATCGCCGGCGAAATGTGGAACAACCTGCCCAAGGACTATGAATGGCTCCGCCAGTGGAAGTGGGTGTGAATCCCGCGTCTCGTCATGATTGAACGTTGAAAGGTTTCTCGCCGCGTAACGGTCCGCGTCCCGGCCTGCGATCTCAAACGCCGGGACGGCGGTCGCGTGCACCGGCCTTTTTCCGCGAGGCGGGATTTCCGACGCGTGGAAACTTCGTTCTCGTTTTCATTCTCGCATGTATTCTCGTATTTTTCGGGAGGATGGTCGTCATGAGGAAGCGGAAACTGTTCATCTATTCGGCCTTGGCGGCGCTGAGCTTGGCGGCGATGGGGGTCCTTCTCCGCGCCTTCCCCTTGGGCGCGGCGGCGGACACCCCGGGGCCTTCGTCCGTGCCCGCCGCAGACGGCGCGACAGCCCAGACGCCTTCGACGGGATCGGCGGAGAATCAGCACCCGCAGCCCTCCTCGCCCGCCGCCGACGGCGACGCCTCGTCGCCGGCCGGGGCCGATGCTTCTTCCCCGTCGGATACGCCCACCCGCGGCGGAGGCATGATCCTGGTACGCAATCCCCGGTACAACCACGACAAGCCCCTGCTCTTCGATTCCGGAGAGGAATCCGACAACTCCTCCTGCATGGTGTGCCACATCGATTTCGAGGAGGAACCGATCTCCAGGGTCCATTTGAAAGCGGGAATCACCTGCATGGCCTGCCACGGCGACTCCATGACGCACCGCGGCGACGAATTCAACATCACCCGACCGGACGTCATCTGGGGACGCGCCGAAATCGAACCGTTTTGTCGGCAGTGTCACCTGCAACACAAACACCCCGACAAGGTCGAGGCGTACCGAAAAGAGCATCTCAGCGAACGCCGCGCGAACGGGCGATACGTATCGCTCGACTCTCCCTGTACCGATTGCCACGGCAAGCACGCCATCACCGTGGGTGAAGGGAATTTCAAATAGGCGACCGGGCGCAGGTTGACGGCGTTTTCCCTTGTTCGCGCTGCGGCGCTCCCTCGCGTCGATCGCGGCCTGCGGTCGCGGTTTTCGCAGGGGGTTCGTCGTGCCGCACGACCACACCCGAGAAACTGGCTTCCATTACGAAAGGCAAAACCGCTCATGAAGCGATTACTCACCACTTGCGTTGCCGCCGCGATTGCTTGGGCCGGCGGTTCGGCATTGTTTGGATCGGCCTTGGCGAAGGACCCGCCGGCGCCGCCGGATTTGACGCAAGACGGCGTGATCGCGACGATCGACCGCGAGTTGACCTATAATCTCGGCCCGACCGGGCTTCGCGGGTGGATCTACACCAAGGCGGCAAGCTACCTGGACGGCGTGCAGGGGCGCACCACCGCCGCCGCTCGGCAGATTCTGGTCACGCACGTGGGCAAAGGGTCGCCCGCCGACGGCCTGGTCGAGGTGGACGACGTCATTCTCGGCGTCGGCAGAAAACCGTTCAGCGACGACGCCCGCAAGAGTATCGCTCTAGCCATCCAGGAGGCGGAGAAGAGCGAGAACCGCGGTATCTTGCGACTGACGCTTTGGCGGGCGGGCAAGGTGACGGAGGTTCGGTTGCCCCTCCGCGTCATGGGCACGTACAGCCCCACCGCCCCCTGCGACTGCCCAAAATCGAAATCGATCCTCGATGACGCATGCAAGGTCTTGGAGCGGGAACCCCTTCGGCCCGACATTTGGGGCGCGATCAACGGCCTGGCGCTGATGGCGACCGGCAAGAGCGAGTACCTTCCGCGGGTGCGGGAACTCGCCCGAACCATGGCGCCCTCGCCGTTCCGCCTGCCGCAGGGTCGGTCGCTGGAGACCTGGGACTTCGCCTACCGAACGCTATTCCTGTGCGAGTACTACCTGCTGACCGGCGACCGGGAGGTGCTGCCCGCCATCCACGCGTACACCGCCGCGCTTGCCCGAGGTCAAAGTCTCTACGGCACGTTCGGCCACCGACTGGTTCCGCCGAGGCCCGACGGACGTCCCGGATCGGTTCCCCCGTACGGTCCGGTCAACGCCGTGGGACTGCCGGCCAATATCGCCATCGTTCTGGGAAGGAAATGCGGCGTTCGAGATCCGGCGGTGGACCGCGCCATCCAGCGCGGGGCCGACTTCTTCGCCTATTACGTCGATAAAGGAGCCGTTCCCTACGGCGAACACGAGCCTTGGCCCTATCACGAGAACAACGGCAAGAATGCCATGACTGCCGTGTATTTCGCCCTCCAGGATAACCGCGTGACCGAGGCCCGGTACTTCGCCAAGATGGTCACGGCTTCCTACAAGAATCGGGAATACGGCCACACGGGCCAGGGGTTCAGTTATCTTTGGGGCGCTTTGGGCGCGAATGTCGGCGGTCCGTCCGCCGCGGCAGCCTTCTTCCGGCAGGCGTCTTGGCACATGGACCTGGCCCGACGCTGTGACGGCTCCTTCACCTACGACGGCGGCGAACAGTTCGGCCCCGGCAAGACCGACGACGACACCTATTACGGCAAGAGCGGCTACTACGGCCTCAATCCGACCGCGTGCTACGTGCTGACTTACGCCTTGCCGCTCCGCCGGCTTTACATCACCGGCAAGGACGCCGATCCGGCGAACCGACTCAGCGACCGGGATGTGGCCGAGGCGATCGCGTCGGGAGACTTCGACCTTCGGCGGAAGACCATGAGCATGGATCAGTTGGCCGCCGCCCTGGGCGATTGGTCGCCGATCGTCCGCGGTTGGGCCGCCGAGGAATTGGCCGCACGAACGGAAGCCCGGGCCTGGGTCCCGCGACTCATGGCCCTTGCCGAAGGGCCTGACGTCCACGTCGCCCAAGGCGCCTGCGAAGCGCTCGGCCTGATGAAAGCCCCCGAGGCCCTTCCCGTATTCATCCGCCTGCTCTCGCACGAAGATCGTTGGCTGCGGTTCAAGGCGGCAAGCGCCCTGAAAAACATGGGGGGAGACGCACGACCGGTCGTCCGGCAAATGCTCCAGGCCGTGGTGCAAACCGCCGAGCCTGCCGATCCGATCCGCTGGGAAGACCCCATCCAGTTGACGCACGGCCAATTGGCGGCGGCCCTGTTCAAGGGACCGCTGGCGCGCGGGCTGGACGAGGTCGATCGCGAACTGGTTTATCCCGCCGTTCGCGTCATCGCCAACAACGCCGACGGCATGGCGCGGGCGACGCTGCGAAGCTTCTTCGAGAAGAGCCTGACGCTGGAGGATGTCGAGGCCTTGGGGCCCGACCTCGTGGCCGCCGTCAAGACCATGAGCCCCGCCGACACGATGTTCGCCAACGAAATCCGCATGGGCGCGCTCAAGGCCCTCACGAAGTATCGCTTCAAGGAGGCGATCGAGGCGGGAGTCGTCTTCGCCATGACGCAGAGCGGTCACGGCAGCGAAAAGCGAACCGGCGAGATCATGAAGGAATTGATTCCTTACGGCACGGCCGCGCGCGCCATCATCCCCGACTTGCGCGCACTGATCGATCAGTTCCATCAGCAATGCGAGCGAGGCGAGTTTCCCCGCGGGGAACTGAACGATCGCCGGGTCCAAGCCGTCGAGGACGCCATCCAGGCCATCGAATCCGCGACGGATCAACCCGAACTGCGAAGCTTCCCCGCCGTCGCCCCGGCACTGCGTTCCGGGACATGATGGACGAACGCCGAGGTCTTCCCTATGCTATCGGCGAGGTTTGCCGGGGACCTCGTTTCGCTGCCGATCCCGTTCGCCACAAGCGCGACAGGACGGCGGGTCAGGATCATGAACCGGGGAGACGCCCTATCTTTAACCGGGGAGACGCCGACATGAAGAGATTCGTCATCGCTGCGGTCGTCGGGTTGTTCATGACGACGGTTTGCGGCCAAGAACCCACGCACCACAAGACCGACTGGTTCGCGGCGGCAAAGTACGGCGTCTTCGTCCATTATCTCGATGGGATTCAAAACAATCCCGAGCACGTATCCAGTCTGAATCGCCGCACCTCATGGGACGAATGCGTCCGCGAGTTCAATACCGAACTGTTCGCGGAAAGGATGAAAGAGGCGGGGGCGGGTTACGTGATCTTCACGGTCATGCAAGTCCAACGTTTCATGATTGCGCCCAACGCCGCGTTCGACCGGATCACGGGCTATCGACCGGGCGAGGCGTGCGCGACGCGCGATCTGATCGACGACCTCGCTCGTTCCCTCGACAAGCGGGGCATTCCCCTGATGTTGTACTGGACGGGCGACGGGCCTCGGGCCGATCCCAAGGCGGCGCAGGCCATGGGCTACGCCGGATCCGGCCCCGTCTCCCCCGAATTCGTGACCCAATGGGCCGAAGTCGCCGCGGAGTACGGACGACGCTACGGCGATCGCGTCAAGGGTTGGTGGGTCGACGGATGTTATCCCTGGATCGGCTACGACGACGAAAAACTGGGGGTACTCGCCGAGGGTTTGCGGGCGGGATATCCCGACCGAATCGTGGCCTTCAATCCCGGCGTGGACCCGCGCGTCCGCGCGTACTCCAAGCACGAGGATTTCACGACCGGCGAACAGAACATCTTTTTCGATTGGCCGCCCTCTCGCTTCATCGACGGCAAACAGTGGCACTTGTTGGCCTACCTGGGATGCGGCAACGACGGCTCCGGTTGGGGACAACCCGGAATCAAAATGACCAAGCGCGCGATGGCCGACTATCTTCACTTGGTCACCGGCGCGGGCGGAGTCGTTTCCATCGATATCGTGCTCTATCGAGACGGAGACGTGGATCGGTCCCAATTGGAAGTATTGAAGTCGCTCCGCGGTGCCCTCGCCGAGAGAAGTCGCGATTTGGACGCGTGGCGTGAGGGCCGGGCCGTGCCCCCCGCCAACAAGGCCTGGCGCAAACCGGCACGGATGCTCAATCTTGACGGGCGGTATCCGCTGCCGCCCTCCAGCGGCGTCCATTACGCCTGGAACGGCGTGGACGGCGATCCCCATACGGTGGCGCAAGCCGCCAACGAATGGGCCTGGGCCTATGACGTGCATCTCATCCGCGCGGAGAAGGTGCGACGCGTCGTGATCCGCTTCGGACGCGGCTATCCAACGGAGTTCGACGTTTCGGCCTCGCTCGACGGCGATCAGTGGACGCCCCTGGGCACGTTCACGGATCAGACCGGCGGCACCGTCGATCTGACCTGCGAGCCGATTCAGGCTAAGGTCATTCGCATCCGCGGTCTGAAGCCCAACGGTCCGAACCAACCGGGCGGGCAAATGTCGATCGCCGAAGTGGAAATCTACGAATGACCCCGGCCATGCCGCAGGGCGGCCTCGCCTCACGGCGGCGGGCGAGTTCAAGGTCGCTTAACCCGAGGAAGTCTTCGCCGTGCGCCGTCACGCACGAGATTGTATTCGCGGCCTTGGAATGCTATCGTCAGCGTCGGCCGATCCGCTTGCCTTAGGAATCGGCGTGAGGCGGGGCGCGGCGGCGCGAGGCCTTGGCGACCTCCGACCGTACGTCGCCCGCAACCATCGGGAGATTCGCCATGAAATGCCCGGCTACGGTGTGCGCCATCGGTTTCGGCGCGAGCCTTTTCTTCGTGGGAAGCTTGGTCGCCCAGGTCGCTCCCACCGCCGAAGAGATGCAACAGGCCCGAGCGTGGATTGAGCAGCATGCCCCCGACGGTGCGGCGGGCGTGCCGTTTTCCTTCCAATACGACGGGCGAGACTCCGCCGAGTGCCTGCCCGGTTGGGAATTGCAGGAACAGACCTCGCAACCGGATGAGTCTCGGACGGAAGGCACGTACACATGGCGGGACAGCCGGACCGGGCTGATGGTGCGGCAAAAGCTGACGCACTACCGCGATTTTCCCACCGTGGAATGGGTGGTGGAATTGGAGAACGTGGGCAACGCCCCCACGCCGCTGCTGGAAGACATCTCGGTCCTGGATGAGACGTGGACGCGGCAAGGTGCGGACGAATTCACGCTGCACCATCAGCGCGGCTCGCAGGCCTCGCAGCGCGATTACGAACCGTTGACGTCGGTGCTGGAGGCCGGGCAAACGCTGCGGTTGAGCGGGCGAGGCGGGCGACCCAGCGACGCCGATTGGCCCTACTTCAACCTGGCGTTCGACGGCGGCGGACGCATCGTGGCGATCGGTTGGCCCGGCCAATGGGCGGCCCAGTGGACCCGCGACTCCCAGCGCGGCCTGCGACTCCGCATCGGCCAAGAGAACACGCACTTGCGACTCCTACCCGGCGAAAAAATCCGCACCCCGCTGGTCGTGCTGCAATTCTGGCGGGGCGATCTGCTGCGCGCCCAAAACGTTTGGCGGCGGTGGATGATTCGGCACAACCTGCCGCGACCGGGCGGACGCCTCCCGCCCACCCAATTCGTGGCGTCGTCCTCGCGGGCCTACGAGGAAATGATCCACGCCGACGAAGAGAATCAGATCATGCACATCCGGCGATACTTAGAAGAGGGTCTCCGCCCGGATTACTGGTGGATGGATGCCGGGTGGTACATCCAAGAGCACGGATGGCCGCAGGTCGGAACCTGGGAGGTGGACCCCCGCCGCTTCCCCCGCGGATTCAAGCCCATCAGCGATTTCGCGCACGCCCACGGCGTCAAGATTCTGGTCTGGTTCGAACCGGAGCGCGTGATGCCCGGCACATGGCTCTATCAACAGCATCCCGAATGGCTGCTGCCGCGAAGGGGAAAAGACGGCGCTTCCACGGGGATGCGGGCATGGCGGAGCACGTCCTTCAGCACGCCGGACCCCAACGTGAGTTGCAACCTCGGTCCGAACGCGTACCGCATGGCGGCGATCGAGTGGGCGCCGGGACGCCTTTCTTTCCACCCCGGCCCGGACGGCCAGTTCAGCGTCATCCGTTTCACCGCGCCCAAGTCCGGTGAATACCGCGTGCAGGCCCGTTTCCTGGCCATCGACCGCGAGACCACGACCTCCGTCCACGTACTGGCGGGCGATCGCAGCGTCTTTGCGGGCAAACTGCGACTGGACGGCGCCGAACCGGAAGCCCGCTACGAAGGCACCGTCGCCTTGCAGGCCGGCGCCACGCTCGACTTCGCGGTGGGCTACGGAAACGGCAGCTACATCTGCGATTCGACGGGTTTGGAGGCGCACATCCTCGATCCCCAAGGCCGCGCCTACGATGCGGCACGCGACTTCGACCCCGAGAAAAACCCGTCGGGCGCGTGGTCGTACGGTTGGATGCAATCGGGTGCGCAACCCGATCCGGCGACGTTCGCGCTCTACGACACGGCGGTCATTCCGCAAGAAGACGGCCCCCGCCTGCTCGACCTCGGCAATCCCGAGGCCCGGCGGTGGCTCACCGACCACATCGACCGATTGCTCACCGAACAGGGCATCGATCTCTACCGCGAGGACTTCAACATCGAACCGCTGGCGTTTTGGCGCGCGGCGGACGACCCCGATCGCCAAGGCATCACGGAGAACCGGTACGTGACCGGTCATTTGGCCTACTGGGATGAATTGCGGCGGCGTCATCCCGACATGCTGATCGACTCGTGCGCCAGCGGCGGACGCCGCAACGACTTGGAAACCATGCGGCGCGCCGTGCCGCTGTGGCGGAGCGATTACGCCTACGAACCGATCGGCCACCAGGGCATGACTTACGGACTGAGCTTCTGGCTTCCCTATCACGGGACGGGCACGGTCGCCTGCTCCGCCGCGCCTTACTACGGGGCGGGACCGACCCCCGTCGAACCGTACGCCTTTTGGAGCAACGTCGCGCCCAGCTTAGGCTGCGGCGTGGACATCCGCGTCCGTGATTTGGACTACGAAGCGCTCCGCCGCCTCTACCAAGCCTTTCGAGAGGTGTCGCCCTGCTTCTACGGCGACTATTACCCCTTGACGCCCTACAGCTTGGAAAAGAACGTCTGGATCGCTTGGCAGTTCGACCTGCCGGAGGAGGGACGCGGTTTGATCCAGGCCTTCCGCCGCGATGCCGCCCCGAGCGACTCGCCCACGTTCCGACTGCGGGGACTGGACCCGGAGGCGACCTATGCCTTGACACAATGGGACTCCGATCGGCGCTTCACGGCGACGGGACGCGAGTTGATGGAGCGAGGGTTTTCGTGGAGCCTGGAATCGGCCCCGTCCGCCGCGGTGATGATGTATCAACGAGTCGCCGGGGAATCGCCTCGCCCGTGACGGCGCGAGCGTGACCGGTGCCCGCGGTGCCCTAAGGGATCTCTTCGCGGCATCGTCGGCATCGGGAACGGTTGGCTCGATTGGCCGTTACAGGTTCAAGACGTCGCGCATGGAATAGAGGCCGGGCGATTGCCGCGCGACGAACTTGGCCGCCGCCAAAGCCCCTTTGGCGTAGGCGTCGCGATTGGTCGCCCGAACGATGATCTCCACCGTCTCGCCCAACATGCCGAAGACCACGTTGTGCTCGCCGGGGTTATCGCCCACGCGGACGGCATGGTAGCCGATTTCGTTGCGGGGTCGACTGCCGGGGCGTCCCTCCCGTCCGTGGCGATGCACGGTCTGCCCCATTTCGCGGCTGATCACACGCCCGAACTCCAAGGCGGTCCCGCTCGGCGCATCCTCCTTGAATCGGTGGTGCCGTTCCAAGATCTCCACGTCGGCGTCATGTTCCCTCAGCGCGGCGGCGGCGGTTTGGGCCAGTTTTATGGCCAAATTGACGGCCAAGCTCATGTTGGGGGCCTGCACGATGGGGATCTCCCTCGCCAAAGCCTCCAATCGCCCCTGCTGTTCGGCCGAGATGCCCGTCGTGGCGAACACCAACGGCAGGCGATGTTCGCGGCACAAAGCCAGCACGCCGTCCGTGGCATGAGGCGAAGAGAAGTCGATGGCCACGTCGGCGGGGGCGCTGAGGTCGGGGCGGAGCAACACTCCCAGCGGTCCCACGCCCGCCGCCACGCCGATGTCCTGGCCCATCTGCGGGTGCTCGGCGGCATCCAGCGCGGCCGTGACCATCAAATTCGGATCTTCCGTCGCCAGAGCGACGATCCGCCGGCCCATGCGACCCGCGGCCCCAATCACGGCAAGGCGTAGCTTTCCCATGGCCCGATCCTCCCCAAGTTTTCGCAACTGCGTGTCTCCGCTGCCATCCCCGGCGCACTCCAGCATAGCAGGCCGAAACGCTCGCCGCACGGGAGTCGGCCTGGCAGCGGGTCATCGTTGAAATTAAAGCGGGTCATCGTTGAAATCAACTCGTAAACCCAAGCGCGAACGCCGGCGTGAACGTGAACTTGAACGTGAGCCTCGGGCATCTTTGGGGAGCCTCCAGCGTAAGCTGGAGGTGTTTTAACACTACCCAGGATTCCACCACCAGCGCCGGCGCCACCACCAGCGCCAACGCCACCACCAGCTTACGCTGGTGGCTCAAGAGTTGCGCTGGTGGCTCCAGGATTTGCATTGCGCCACTCAAGAAGAGCCTCGGGCGTCAGCCCGAGGTGGAGCAACCGCGCGGCGCGCCTCATCGAAACCAACGCGCAAGCTAGAGCCTCATCGAAGCCGACGCGCGTCGTTCACCGCGACAGAATGCCCTGCGCCCGAAGGTACGCCAACACTTCCTCCGCCAATTCGTCGGGCGAGCGACTGCCGGCGTCCAACGTCAATTCGGGTTGGAGCGGCGGTTCGTACGGGTCGTCGATGCCGGTGAAGCCCTTGATCTCTCCCGCCCGGGCCTTCTTGTACAGCCCCTTGGGGTCTCGGGCCTCGCAGACTTCCAACGGGGCGTTCATGTAGATTTCGATGAAGTCGCCCGGTTGCATCGAGGCGCGGACGCGGTCGCGGTCAACACGGTACGGGCTGATGAAGGCCGTGATGGCGATGACACCGGCCTCGGCGAAGAGCTTGGCCACCGCTCCGATCCGGCGGATGTTCTCCTCCCGATCCTGAGCCGAAAACCCCAGTCCGAAACGCTTGGCGAACTCCTCGCCGTGCCGCTCCTTGAGCATGGCGGGCGCGGCGTTCAGGCCGTGCCGGATGTTATCCCCGTCCAGCACGTAGCTATGGCATCCCAAGGCGTGCAACCGGTGATCCACCAGGTTCGCCACCGTGCTCTTGCCGCAGGCGCTCAGACCGGTAAACCACAACACGCAGCCCTTATGCCCGTGAAGCTGCTCGCGCTCCTGACGGCTAACGGCGTGCTCGTGCCAAAAGACCTTGGGATCCGTGGGGGAATTCATGCTCTCTGTGCTCCCTGTCGCTCAATTACCAATACGTTGCTCAAGAAAGTAGGAATTCCCATTATAGACCCCGGGTCGCGCAACGCGAAGTGCGCCGCGCCGAGATTGCGGCTTTCCTTTCCGTGCTTCCACCAGTAGCTTCCACCACCAGCTTACGCTGGTGGCTCTAGTTCGCGCCATAACGCAACGCAACGTTATTGGAGCCGCTAGCGTGAGCTAGCGGTAGCTTCGTCGCAACCCAAGATTCCACCACCAGCGCCGGCGTCACCACCAGCTTACGCTGGTGGCTCTAGAGAGCACTAGTGGCTCAGGAGAGCGCTGGTGGCTCAAGAATTGCGCTGGTGGCGCGAGGGTTTGCGCGATAGCGCCGCAAGAACTGGAGCCTCCAGCGTGAGCTGGAGGTGTAGGAACGGCCCATCGCGGGGACTCCACGCCTACGGGCGGCAATAGGACAGGGCCATCAAGCTGTAGGCCGTCACCAGGTTGGCATCGCCTTCCATCCAGCGGTCGGCCTCGTTGACCCAGGAACCGTCGGGCCGCTGCCGCTGCCGAAGGGCATCGAACAACTCGGCCCGCCAATCGTGCGCCTTGCCCGCCGCGTCCGTAAAGATCGGTTCGCCCAAGACATCCATCGTCTTGGCGAAGGTGTGATAGTAGTAGTAAAGCCCCTGCTGGCCCATGCCGGGGTTGGATTCCAGGTCGTAGTTTTTGGCGATCCACTCCTTGGCGGCCTTGACCCGGGGATCGTCGGCCTTCAAACCCGCGTAGATCATGCTTTTCAGGCCGGCGTAGGTCATGGAGGCGTAACTGCGGAGTCCGCCGGTGGGAGTTTCACCCGCCATGCTCTGCCCGCCCGCCGCGGGCGTGTAATAGAATCCGCCGTCGGGGTTCTTGGCGGCGAAGGGGGTGGTGTTGTGCTCGGTCTCGAGGTTTTGGCAGCGTGAGACGAAGATCAGGGCCTTTTGAACGGCGGGATCGTCCGGACCGCGCCCGATGCTCCGCAACGCCTCCAGCAGAAAGGCGGTGTTGGAGAGATCGGGCCTGCGGTGACGTCCGTAGCCCGCCCCGCCGTAGGCATAATCGGCGGGCGTCTGATCCTCCGATTCATCCCATTGGATGCCTTTGACGAACCGCTCCGCGTTCTCGATGATTTGGCGGTAGCGCTCCGCGTCGGCCTGATGCAGGCACATGATGGCGATGGAGGTCTCGTAGTTCTTGTAATACGTGCCGGGGAAGTAAATTCCGCCGTCGGGCTGGACATGCTTCTCAAGGAACGCCAGACCCGAGCGGACCGCCGGATCGTTCACGGTCTTACCGTTTTGCAACAGGGCCGTCACGGCCAAGGCGGTGATGCCGATGCCGGTTTCGCCGCTGAACGAACCGTCCGCGGCCTGTCCGCGATCCACCAAGTAAGCGATGCCGCGATCCACGACCTGCCGATACGCCGCCGGGTCCGGGCCGAACCGCGGCGGAGATGCGTTGTCGGCCTCGGCGGCACGACAGACCCCGGCGACCAGGATCAGGCACACCGCCGCCGGCATTGCCGCCGCCCCAAGATGCGATCGCACAACTCGCCGCAACGTCACCGTTCGCAAACCGCAGTCGGACATAATTACCTCTCCTCCGAACGTGAATCTAAACCCCGCGTAGTGTCGAACAACATTTGAGCCGCCGGCGTTAGCCGGTGGTGTGAACTCTAGAGCCACCAGCGTAAGCTGGTGGTGGAATCCTGGGTTGCGCCACGGCACCTCCAGCTTACGCTGGAGGCTCTCTTAAATGCTGGAGGCTCCAGAAGACGATTTCACAATTACACAATCAAACGCTGGAACTATTTACTCTAGAGCCACCAGCGTGAGCTGGTGGTGTGAACTCCAGAGCCACCAGCGTGAGCTGGTGGTGGAATCCAGTGATCCACCGGTGGTGGATGCCTCTTGGCGCGCAGTCTTCGCCGGGAGCTTGATTGCAACTTCCATTCCCATGCGGCACATCGCCGCCGCGTTGGGCGCGAGGCGACAAAAAGGCCGTTCCGAAGCCGGACCTCGACGCGAAAACTTCGTTATCACCGGGGATGGTTAGCACGTCGCGTGGTCAATTTCTGCGCCCCGTGTCGAATTATACGACACGCCAACCCCCGCGGAAGCGAGCGTCTTAGAGCCACCAGCGTCAGCTGGTGGTGTGAACTCCAGAGCCACCAGCGTGAGCTGGTGGTGAATCCTGGGTTGCGCCAAGGCACCTCCAGCTTACGCTGGAGGCTCCTGATAATGCTGGAAGCGCCCTGCGCGCTGGAGGTGTCTATAGAAAAACGATTACGAAATCGAATCCTAGAGCCACCAGCGTGAGCTGGTGGTAAATCCTGGGTTGCGCCAAGGCACCTCCAGCTTACGCTGGAGGCTCTCTAAAATGCTGGAGGCTCCAGAAGACGATTTCACAATTACACAATCAAACGCTGGAACTATTTACTCCAGAGCCACCACGTGAGCTGGTGGTGCGAACTCTAGAGCCGCCGGCTAGGCCGAGACCGGTCTGGCGTCGCCGCGGGGGGCCTCGATCCCCAAACGCTTCATCTTTTTGTAAAGCGTGGTTCGATTGATCCCCAGGGCCTTGGCCGCGGCCTGCCGGTTCCATCCGTTCATCTCCAACACCTGCAAGATGATCTGCCGCTCCGGAAGTTGCAAGGCCTGCTTGAGCGGTGCGGCGTCGGCGGGCGTCACGTCGCCCGACATCTGCGTCAGCAACTCGGCGGGCAAGTCTTCCGGTTCGATCGCCGGCCCGCGCCCCAGCAACACGGCGCGTTCCAGCACGTTTTGCAGTTCTCGGGCGTTGCCGGGCCAGCGATAGGCCTGCAAGATCGCCGCCGACTCCGGAGACAGGGTCTTGACCGGTCGGCCCATCTCCTCGCAAATCTTTTTCAGAAAATGGTCGGCCAGCAAGGGAATGTCCGAGATGCGTTCGCGGAGCGGCGGCAGCTCGATGTTGATCACATTGATGCGGTAATAGAGATCCCTGCGAAAGCGTCCGTCCGCGACGGCCTTTTGCAGGTCCTCGTTCGTCGCCAAAATTACCCGCACATCGACGGTGAACGTCTGCGACCCTCCCACCTGTTCGAATTGGTAGTCTTGCAAAACGCGGAGCAACTTGACCTGTAAGGCGGGACTGGCTGTGCCGATCTCATCGAGGAAGATGGTGCCCCCATGCGCCAGTTGGAACTTGCCGATCTTCTCGCCCGTGGCACCCGTGAACGCCCCCGCCGTGTGGCCGAACAGTTCGCTTTCCAGTAGCGTCTCGGGCAAGGCGCCGCAGGCGACCTCCACGAAAGGCTTGTCGCGGCGTGCGCTGCGGCGGTGAATCGCCCGAGCTATGAGCGACTTCCCGGTCCCGCTCTCTCCCGTAATCAGCACGGTCGCCTTGGTGTCGGCGACGGCCTCGATCACGTCGAAGATTCGCACCATGCGATGATCGCGGCCCACGATGTTTTCCAGCCCATAACGCATGTCGAGTTGGGCTTTGAGATTACGGTTCTCCTCGACGACCTCCCTCTGATGGAGGCACCGCTGGATGGCCAAAGCCAACTCGTCGTCGATCAGCGGTTTGGTGAGGAAGTCGAAGGCCCCCGCCCGCAATGCCTCCACCGCCGCGTCCACCGACCCGTACCCCGTGATGAGGATGACCGGCATCTCCGGGCGAAGGCGGCGGCACTCCGCCAAGAGTTCGAACCCGTCGCCATCCTGCAAGCGTACGTCCACCAAGGCCGCGTCGTAGCTTTTCCGTTCGATCAGGGCTTGGGCCTCCGTCTTGCCCGTCGCCGTGTCCACGCGATAACCCTGATCCCTCAACCAGACGGACATCGACTGGAGAACATGCCGATCGTCGTCGACAAGCAGGAGCGAGGCTTTGATCGTGTTGGCGGGCATGGGAAGGGTATCTCGTTCGAGGCAAACCAGGCAAACCTCCCTGGGCAAAGCGGCATCGATGGGTCTGCCCCGAAGGATGGGGCGATCCCGACCGCGCATCACGATCCGTCGCAAAATATCTACATTACGCCGAGAAGATAGTCAACGTGGGATGTTTGCAAAAGATTTCTGTTGCCATCCGCAGGCGTTAGGATTGTATCAAACGTCGTGATCGTCACTGCCGATTATTGTCACTTCACCCTTCCTTTTTCCCAACTTTCCCTATCGTGGAGGTTGCCAAACCCGCCCTTGTTGTGGTACCTTTAGAGTGGTTTGACATCGTTGGGGAGTGCATCTTCTTGCCGAGTTGGGTGAAAGCGGCCGATGCGGATTCCGCCCAACGCTCCCGATTTCTTCGGCAATCGCTCGGAGGGATGACACTCTTTCGGAGAACCAGAGATGGCCATTCGGTTGATGATCGCGGACGACCACGAGGTGATTCGTTGGGGTTTACGGCAACTCTTGGCCGGGACGGACATTCAAATCGTTGCGGAGGCGGGCACCGGTGAAGAAGCCGTGCAAAAGGCCGTCGAATCGCATCCGGACGTGATCCTCCTCGACATCCGCTTCCCCGACTTCGACGGTTTGGAGGCCTTGGCGAAGATGCGCGAGCGGAACGTCACATCGCGCGTGGTCATCCTTTCGACGTTTCAGAATCCCACGTACGTTGCCCGGGCGGTCGCCCTGGGCGCCTGCGACTACGTCCTGAAGGGGTGTTCTCGGGAAGAGATTCTCCGCGCGATCGAGGGGGCGGCGGCGCATCAACCGCCCACCCTTTCCGGCGAGATGGGCACGATCGCTCAGGCCATGCAGACCAGGGCGCCCATTGAAGACGACGACATCTCCCTCACGCAGCGCGAGGCCCAGGTTCTGCGGCACATCGCGCTCGGCCTTTCGAATAAGGAAATCGCCCTTTCGCTCGACATCAGCGTCGAGACCGTCAAGGAGCACGTGCAGAATATCCTGCGAAAGCTGGGCGTCAGCGATCGCACGCAGGCCGCCGTCTGGGCCGTCCGCAAAGGCCTGGCGTAGCTTCCCTCCCTAGAGAGCCACCAGCGTTAGCTCGTTGTGAAACACTAGAGCCACCAGCGTAAGCTGGTGGTGGAATCCTGGGTTGCGCCAAGACACCTCCAGCTTACGCTGGAGGCTCCAAGCGATGGAGGCTCCACGTTGGAGACTCCAAGAGGCGCTCGTGGCTCCTTGAAACGTTTTCGAAAATCAATTCTAGAGCCACCAGCGTGAGCTGGTAGTGGAATTCTAGAGCCACCAGCGTAAGCTGGTGGTGGAATCCTGGGTTGCGCCGAGACACCTCCAGCTTACGCTGGAGGCTCCAAGCGATGGAGGCTCCACGTTGGAGACTCCAAGAGGCGCTCGTGGCTCCTTGAAACGTTTTCGAAAATCAATTCTAGAGCCACCAGCGTGAGCTGGTAGTGGAATTCTAGAGCCACCAGCGTAAGCTGGTGGTGGAATCCTGGGTCGCGCCGAAACACCTCCAGCTTACGCTGGAGGCTCCAAGCGATGGAGGCTCCAAGCGATGGAGGCTCCACGTTGGAGACTCCAAGAGGCGCTCGTGGCTCCTTGAAACGTTTTCGAAAATCAATTCTAGAGCCACCAGCGTTAGCTCGTTGTGAAACACTAGAGCCACCAGCGTGAGCTGGTAGTGGAATTCTAGAGCCACCAGCGTGAGCTGGTGGTGCGGCGTGAGCTGGTGGTGAATTCTGGCTTGCGCCGAGACACCTCCAGCTTACGCTGGAGGCTCCCATTCGGCTGGAGGCTCCCACGGCGCCGAACGCTTCAAAAGCGCTAGACGCTCCAAAACTCTGAGAAAGGCCTACACCGACCAGTCGTAGGCCGTTCGCAAGGCGTCGCGGACCACGGAGGCCACCTGCCGCACGGAGAAGGGCTTGGCGAGAATCTCGAAGACGGCGTTCGCCCGGGCCTTCTCGATGACCTCCGGGTCCAATTCCGCCGACATCAAGATGCAGGGCAAAACCACGTGGAGTTTGCGGGCCAATTGCAGCGTCTCCAGTCCGCTGAGCTTGGGCATGTGCAAGTCCAGTAGCATGACGTGGACCGACCGCCGCTCCAAAATATGGAGCGCTTCCTCGCCGTCGCCCGCCTCGTACGTCGCGTAACCCTGCCCCTCCAAGAATTCGCGCAATGTCTGCCGCAAACGGCTATCGTCGTCCGTAATCAATAAGGCTGGAGCTGACAACTGCATCACGGACCCTCCGGACGGGCAAGACCACCTCGGCTCGCCGGAAAACGCCACCTTTATGTTAGCAATTGATGTGCCAAATGCAGGCGGAACCGCGAATATCCTCCCCCAATCATAATCCGCAATCGCCCACTTTCCTCTCCCAAATCGCCCCAAGCGCGGGGACATCCCTTGCCCCCTTGACGACGAAGCGCCCGAAAAGTGCCGTAAATCTAGCAAATCTTCGCCGTTTCGGCAAACCATAAGTCTTGTTTTCCGGGGATCGCCGGGGACCATCGCGCGGATAATACGGCAACCGTTCTTGCCGTGTGGAAGACGCCGATGCGGTCCCATGGGTGGGCCCGTGGACAGGCTGCGACTGTCAAACTGGCAGGGAAATCGCAGGGTCGGGCTGGTTCTGTGGTAGCGGTATCGCGCCCCCGCACGCGGTGGACGGTTCGACCGCTGCTTGACTCGCAAGACGACCGCAAACCTGGTAAAATATCGGCTTTGTCGAGGCTCATTGGGAATTCCCTGGAACCGTCCCTTTGGTAATGGGGAGGGCACCCCGGCGGTGATGACGCGGCGCGCGGAAATCGTGCTACCCGGCGTGCACGTGGTGGAAAGCGGACCGGAGGGGGAAGCTTTCTCGATCCCGCGCGATGCCCCTTTGCCCTTTGTCACCGGCGACGAGAACCTGCCAGTCCTGGCCGCCATGCAGCATGTGCTGGAGTTGCCGAAGGCGGGTCCCTTCTCGCTGGTCTTGTACGGTCCGACGGGCAGCGGCAAAACGCACCTGTTGCGATTGCTATGGGGAATCCTGCGGGCGGTGTTTCCGGGCGACAAGGTGCTTGCCGCCGCGGCGCCCGACTTTGTACGGAGCCTGACCGCCGCGATCGACGAGGGACGCACCGGGGCGTTTCGGGCAACCTGGAAGCGAGCGCAATGGTTGCTGCTCGACGACATTCACCATTTGCAGGATTACCCGGCGGCGGAAATCGAATTGCTAAGTATCTTTCGCCGGGTGGAACAGGGGCTGATGCGCTTGGCCGTCACCGCGACACGACATCCGACTCGACTGCAAGGACTGAGCGAGGGACTTCGCTCGCGTCTGAGCGGCGGGTATGCGCTGCCGGTCGAGTACCCTTCGCCCCCCGCCCGCGCCCGACTGCTCTGCTTGGCCCTGGGCAAGCGCGGCTTGAGGGCGACGCCGGCGGCCTTGGAGTACCTGGTGGACGAATGCCCGGGTCCCGCCGGTCAAGTCTTAGGTCTGGCCGCGAGCGCCGCCTTTTTGGCGGGCGAAGGTACGATCGACCTGACGACCGCCAAGCAGTTGCTCAAGCGGATGGACCGACCCGTCCCGCCGACCCCAGGCCAAGTCCTCCGCGCTACGTCGCGGTACTTTCGGGTACCCGTCGCGGAACTGAAAGGACCCAGTCGGTCGCGGACCGTCGTCCGGGCGAGGGAGACCGCCGTATATCTGATCGCCACGCTCTCGCGCAAGAGCCTGCGGCAAATCGGGAAGATCTTGGGCGGACGGGACCACACCACCATTTCGTACGCCTTGCGCAAAGCGCAATCCGCCATCGACCGGGATCCCTGCCTTCGCCTTACCGTGACCGAAATCGCCGAGAAATCGAAGTTCGAATGTGAAAAGAGACGCTCTCGCGTGAATAGTTAATATAGATAATAAGCGTGTTTTATAACAATCAGATAGTTACCAAATAGAACACCCGCGATGTCAATCCATGTCAATAACCGACCGTTTATTGACACGGCCTTTTGAAAAGGACGGAACCATCAACAATCGCTGACGATCGTTGACGGGAAACCAACGAGAATCCAACAGCCTCTTCCAACACCGTGCCGAAGTCGCAAAGTGTGTTTGGCAGCAGGCATACGCCCGAGGAGAACCGGGTTATCAACCGCTAGCGTCGTCGCACTATAACCATAGCAAGAAAGAAATATCTCCTATGAAGGAGAGTGCCCTGCCGGGTGTCGGTTTCCGATCCTGCGAGCTTGGGAAAGGCGTTTACGCAGGGAGATTTGGATAAGATCAGGAGATGAGTCAGAGGAAACCAGCCTCTAGGAATAGGTTATCGGCAACATCCTGGGAGACTCTCAGTCCGCCGCAATACTTTCGGATGGAATCGATCGCAACGATCATGAAGACGCTGTTGCAAGAGCACATCCGGATAGTTCGGATGCTTGGTGAAAACGACTGTACCTTGCGGACTAAGAAGAGTAACCGGTTTACTCAAGAGATAGACGAACGCGATATCGAGTCTTGACGAAGGGTTGGAATCATGAAAATTACGTTCGAGCGGGAGAAGCTGTTGCAGGCATTGCAGACCGCCGCCGCGGTGGTGCCAACCCGAACGCCCAAGCCGGTCCTGGAAAATGCGCGGTTGGACTGCAAGGACGGCGAATGCGTGCTTCAAGCGACCGATTTGGAAGTGGGCTTGCGGTGCGAATTGGCAGGCGTGGAGACGGAGGTCCCCGGCGAGGCCCTGCTTCCCGTTCGTTTGGTGATGCAGACTTTGCGGGAATCGCGGGAGGAAAAGTTGCGACTGGAGTCGACGGGCACGACGGTGCTGCTGCTGGGTGCCCGTAGCGAGTTCCAGTTCCCCACGCCCGACCCTCTGGAGTACCCGGAGGTGCCCCGATTTTCGGCGGAGAACTATCACCAGTTGCCCTCGCGGTTGCTCCGCCAAATGATCGTGCGGACGGCCTTCGCCGCGGATCCGCAGAGCACGCGTTACGCCTTGGGCGGCGTTTACTTCGAACTGGGAGAGAAGACCGGGTACGCAGTGGCCACCGATGGCCGGCGGATGGCCATCCAAGAAGGCCCCGTCGATCGTGTAGGCGAACATCAGCCCGGAGAAGGCGTGGTCTTGCCGCTCCGCGGCGTTCAACTGCTGGAACGGGTTCTGGGCGACGGTGAGGAGCCTATCCAGTTGGCCATCCAGGACGGATCGGCCCAGGTCCAAATCGGTTCCACCGCGGTCACGCTGCGGCTTTTGGAAGGGCGCTTTCCCAATTGGCGGAACGTCTTCCCGAAGCGCGAAAATCCGGTGGTCTTGGAATTGAATGTGGGGGAATTGCTCTCCGTCACCCGGCAGGCCGCCGTCATGACGGACGAAGATCACCGCTCGGTGCTGTACACCTTGGTCTCCGGAAACATGGTCCTCTCGTCGCGCGGCTCGCGATTCGGGGAGTCGCGGATCGAACTGCCGATCGCCTACGAGGGCGAGGAGGTGGCGGTGCGTTTGGACCCGCGATTCGTGGTCGATTTTCTGCGGGTCTTGGACGATCAAGGGACCGTGACGTGGAAGGTCTGGGGACCGAATACCGCCGTGCTGGCCGCCACCAACGACGGCTACAACCATTTGGTGATGCCGCTGGATCCGACGTCCGCCTCCTGACGGGTCGGCCGAAAGCGGCGAAAAGACGATCGAAAGGAGTGTGCCCGATGCGGGGGCGTCAAGATCAACGCGGGTACGGAGGGCCGCAATGGTTGGGCCGAGTGGTCAGCGAGATTTTGGCCCGATCGGGCGCCGCACGCTTCGACGAGCACCGAAAGCTCACCGCGGCCTGGCGCGAGGTGGTCGGCGAGTGGAGCGAGCACACCGCGGTCGTCAAGGGGAAAGGGGGCTGCATCGAGGTGCGCGTACGCACCTCCGCCCTGCTGCAAGAGATGATGTTCCGCCGCGCTGCGTTGCTGCAAGGTTTGCGGCAACACCTGCCGGATTGGAAGATCCGCAGCCTCCGCTTTCGGATCGGCAGCGCGGGCGACTTTGAGAAGCGATCCTGATCGTTAGCGGCGGCGCTGCGCCCCATACGCGCGGCGCCTGTTTGAACACGCGGAAGCGGCATTGCGCCGAAACGAGTTGCGAATGAACATGGATACGGACGACGTCAAGCAAGTGGACGCGGCATCACAGGACGCAAACCGAGACGGAAACGGTGAACCGGCGGGCGAGGGCGAAACCCCGGAGGTTTCGACTCCCAATCCCGAAACCGCTCCGCGACCCGCGGACGAAGGTGCGGACATCGAACGGATCAATCTTCGCGCGGTGGAGGGCCAGAACGAATACTCCGCCGACAAACTGGAGCACCTCAGCGACCGCGATCACGTCCGCCAGCG
Organism: Thermopirellula anaerolimosa; assembly: GCF_054657335.1. Lineage (NCBI taxonomy): Bacteria > Pseudomonadati > Planctomycetota > Planctomycetia > Pirellulales > Thermoguttaceae > Thermopirellula > Thermopirellula anaerolimosa. The sequence goes on along the minus strand of NZ_BAAHYX010000006.1, from coordinate 2,478,823 downwards.
GCCCAGCATGTACATCGGCGATACCGGCACGCGGGGCCTCCACCACCTGGTCTTCGAAGTCGTGGACAACTCCGTGGACGAGGCCATGGCCGGCTATGCCTCGCACATTTGGGTCACCATCAACGCCGACGGTTCGGTGACCGTGGAGGACAACGGTCGCGGCATCCCCGTGGAAACGCATCCCGTCCTGGGTATCTCCACCCTCGAAGGCGTGATGACCGTGCTCAAGTTCGGCGGCAAGTTCAGCAAAGGCGCCTACTACACGTCGGGCGGTTTGCACGGGGTGGGTGTGACCGTGGTCAACTTCCTCTCCGAGTGGTGCGTGGTCGAGGTCCATCGCGGGGGCAGCGTGTATCAGCAGGAATACGAGCGGGGCATTCCCACCGGTCCCGTCCGCCGCATCGGCAGCACCCAGCGCACGGGAACCAAGACCACCTTCAAGCCCGACCACGAAATCTTCCCCGTCACCGAGTTCAATTACAACACGTTGTGGCGGCGACTTCAGGAGTTGGCGTTCTTGAACGCGGGCCTGGCCATTCACTTTCGCGATGAGCGGAGCAATCAAGGCGAGGTCTTCCGCTTCGAACGCGGCATCGTGGAGTTCGTGGAGTATTTGAACCGCGCCAGCGGCGCCGTGCACGGCGACGTGCTCTCCATGAGCACCGAGGTGGACGGCGTGGCCGTGGAATTGGCCCTGCAATACTGCGCCGACTATACCGAGAACTTCCATTCGTACGTGAACAACATCTGCACCACGGAGGGCGGGACGCACGTCTCCGGGTTTCGCGCGGCCTTGACGCGAACGCTGAATCAGTACGGGCGCGAAAGCGGCATGTTCAAGGACCTGGTCCCCACCGGCGACGATTTTCGCGAGGGCATGACCGGCGTGCTCGCCGTCCGCGTGCCGCATCCGCAGTTCGAGGGCCAGACCAAGACCAAGTTGGGCAACGGCGAGGTCGAAGGCATCGTGAATTCGGCGGTCGGGGAGTTCTTGGCGAAATACTTGGAAGAGAACCCGAAGACGGCGCGGGCGATTCTGCAAAAGGCCCTCTTGGCGGCGGAGGCCCGCGAAAGCGCCCGCAAAGCCCGCATGTTGGTCCGCGAGCGCAAGGGCGCGCTCAGCGGCGGCGGTCTGCCCGGCAAACTCCGCGACTGCACCAGCCGCGAAGTCGATCGCTGCGAGTTGTATCTGGTGGAGGGCGACTCCGCCGGCGGAAGCGCCGAAGGCGGAAGAATCCGCGAGTTCCAGGCCATCCTGCCGCTCCGGGGTAAAATCATCAACGCCTACAAGGCCCGCGAGGATAAGGTCCTCAGCAACGAGGAGGTCCGCAGCATCATCTCCGCGGTGGGGGTGGGCATCGGCGAGGACTTGGACCTCGCACGCCGGCGCTACGGCAAGATCGTCATCATGACCGACGCCGACGTGGACGGTTCCCACATCCGGACGTTGCTGTTGACGTTCTTTTACCGGCAGATGTTCGAGTTGGTTCGGGCGGGAATGGTGTATATCGCCCAGCCTCCCTTGTATCGCGTCCGGCGCCGCAAGGACGTCTATTACGTGCAGACCGAGGAGGAGATGAAGAGCCAGCTTTTGGAGGCGGGCATCACCGAGGCCGTCTTCGAGTGCGGCGACGGTCGGGTGATTCAGGGCGCCGAGCTGGATCGCCTCTGCCGCACGCTGGCCTCGATGGAGACCGCCGTCATGGCCCTGGAACGCCGCGGCATCAGCCTCCGCGAGCACGCCGGGCGGCGCGATCCCGCCACCGGCCGCTTGCCCGTCTATCACGTCTTCCTCGGCGCCGAGGATTACTGGTTTACCGGTCGCAAGGAGATGGAGGATTTCCTCGAACAGCGCGAGGCCGAGACCGGCAAGGACCTGCTCGTTCAGGCCGATCGCAACGGAGAGGAGACCCCCCAAGCCCAAGAAGAAGCGGAGGACGCCGAAGAGGCCGGGCGCGTCCACATCGTGGAATTGCACGAGGTCCGCACCATCAACAACCTGCTCAACGATCTTCGCGAGATGGGCTTCGATTTGGACGGGCTTTTTCCGATCAAGCGACCGGGCGACGAAAAACCGCGCTTCATCTTCCGCCGCGGCGACGCCGAGCACGGTTTGGACGACTTGCGGGGACTGCTGGCCGCGGTCCGAGCGGCGGGCGAAAAGGGCCTGCAAATCACCCGCTTCAAGGGTCTCGGTGAAATGAACGCCGAGGAGTTGCGCGATACCACGCTCGACCCCACCCATCGCACCTTGGTCCAGGTGACCATGGAGGACGCCGGAGCCGCCGACGAGATGTTCCGCGTGTTGATGGGGGAAAAGGTCGAACCGCGACGCGAGTTCATCGAAAGGCACGCCCTGGAGGTGCAAAACCTGGACGTGTGACGGCCGACGCGCCATGTACGCAAACGCTAGAGAGCCTCGGGCGTAAGCCCGAGGTGTTCGATTTCAAAAGAATCCCAACTCTGGAGCCGCCGGCGTAAGCCGGCGTTGTCTTGGCGCCGCCCAGGATTCCACCACCAACATCACCACCAGCTTACGCTGGTGGCTCTAGAACAAATGAATTGATAACTAGAGCCTCCAGCGTTAGCTGGAGGTGTTTCAGCGCAATCCAGGATTCCACCACCAGCTTACGCTGGTGGCTCCAGTGTGTGCGTGCAAAGTTCTCGGCATCACCGGCTCACGCCGGCGGCTTCACGCGAGCGCCGGTCGCTCTTGGGGGGCGCTGGTGGCTCCAGGGTTTGCGCGATGGCGCAGGAGACACTGGAGCCGCCGGCGTAAGCCGGCGGTGCCGTCACGCGTCCGGCTTCTCAACCTGCGTCCGACGGCGAAAACGCATGCACCGACGGCAGGTTGCCCGCCGCGTCGAAAGGCAGCGGGCGGGGGGCCGTCAAAACCTCCAAGTCGCTTCGGGCCTGCGCCTCCTCCCAATAGGCGGCCGAACATTCCAACTCGCTCAAGTGCGACGTGTCCGCGATCCACATCAGGCGGCTTTGCGGGGGCGGGGTCAAACCGATGTTCGCCAATGCGTGCGTCAACATCTCCCGGTCCGTGGGATAGTCGAAGGGCAGCATTCCCGCCGCCACATGTCCCGCCGTCAGGGCGTTGATCCGCGTGGCCTGGACGTCCATCGCCCGAATCACCTCGCTGCGACAGAACTCGGCGAAACCGATGCCGATGGCGTTGCCGTGGGTGGCCTCCGTCAAACCGCGGACGCAGATGTAGCGAATGCGAGGCCGTTCGTTCTCCGCCGCGTGATGATAATGGTACTTGCGACCGATCACGTTGGTGTCGATCCCCGCCCCGCTGATATCCTTGCCCAGCCGGTCGATGAGCAGAATATGGGCGTCGTCGAAGGGCAGTCGGGGCATCCACTGCTTGGCCAGTTCCAGCAAGGCCGGTTCGCGCGTCTCGAATTGGTCGGGCGGCAGGGCCTCCACGTGTCCCGTCTCGTCGAAGGCGTCCTCCACCAACCCCAGACCGCACAGAATCCGGCAGCGCTCCAGCACCATGCGACCCACGCTCCGCACGATGCGATCGAAGCCGAAATCTTCGACCGCGCGGTGATAAATCTCCGCGCCGCGGTGCTTGCCCAGGCCGATCAAAAGCATCTTCATCAGGCCGCTTTCGATAGGTCCCGTGAACTGCGTGTGAGGTTTGACGCGGTTGACCACCACCACGTGATCGGCCTGCGCCGCGAAGCGGTCGAAGTGGACGTCAAAACCCTCCGCGGCTCGGCCCACGACGACCGTTTCCATCGATGCGCGGATCGGACAGCCCATCGTTTCGTCGGTGATGCCGTATCGGGCCAAGACCTCGCGCTGGCCTTCGGCGGTGCCCCCGCCGTGACTGCCCATGGCCGGCACGATGAACGGTTCCGCGCCCGATTCCCGAAGGTATTGCACCACGGCGCGGAGGATGCGGGCATAGGCGGCAATGCCGCGACTGCCCGCCGTGACCGCCGCCGTCTCGCCGGGCCGAATTCGGTCGCGAAGTCCGATCCGATCGAACTCGCGCCGAACGGCGGACTCCAAGTCCGCGATCCCCCGCGATACGAACCGCTGCCGAACGCGAAAAATGTGCGGAAAATCGACCTGCCGCATCACCCATTCCTTGCCTGATTGGACCGAGCGGTCCCACCGCCGGGGTCTTGCCGTGCGTGGTATCGCCGTGCCTTCGATGGCGCGAACCCTCGGAGACGAAACGCGCGCCGATCCCCTATTGTACGCCGATTCCGCCGCAAGCTGATGAGAAGTAGCGGCGGGCCTCCATGCCGAACATAATGGAAACGCGGCGCGATGCCCGTCGCATCAGCCCGCGCGGTCCGTAGGCATTGTCTCACGAGGAACCGAAGTCATGAAAGGCCGGATTCGTCGAAGGATGTTCGGGGGCATGTTCGCGAGTGCGGCGGTGCTCTGGAGTATGGCAGCGGCGATCGGTCCGCTTGCCGCGGAGCAAGTCGGCCTGACGTTCTTCGGTTGGTCGGACCAGCACGTGCAAACCGACGGCAACGCCGACCACTTGCTGCCCGCCATCGACGCCATGAACTCGCTGCCGGGTACGCCGTATCCGGAACGCATCGGCGCCACGGTGGACGCACCCGCCTTCGTCTTCGGTTGCGGCGACATCACCGAGTGGCCCACCCATGCGGCCAAGGAACGCTACGCCGATCTGATCGAGAATCGGCTCAGGTTTCCCTCGTTCGACATCGCGGGCAATCACGACGCGGGCGGCAAATCGCCCAGCGAGACGCTCCACCGCTGGATCATCGCGCGGCATGGTGCGCTCTCGTACACGTTCGAGCGAGGGGGCGTCCGCTTCATCGCCGTGCATTCGGATTACGACGAGACCTTGAACAATCCGGCCCAACCGGTCGCGGAGGGGGCCTTGCGGTTCATTCGCGAGGAACTGAACAAGGTGCCGGACGACGTGCCGGTCGTGGTCGCTCTGCATCTGTGCTACGACGCCGTCACGAACCGCGACGCCTTGGCGGACGCGCTGAGCGGCAAGAATGTGATCTTGGTGCTGGGCGGGCACTATCACCAATCGAAGGCCGACGTCTACCGCGGCATCCGATTCCTGCAATTGCCGTCGCCCGCCCCGAAAAGCCCGTCCGAGATCATGGTCGTCCGCATTACCCGCGATCGCCTGCTGGCGATCCCGTACGACTACGAGAAACGGGCATGGGCCGACTCACCCCGAAAAATGCTGGACGCGCCCCTCGGACGCCACCCTGCCGAGTGAAAGTACACCGAGCCTCGGGCGCCCAATGCACTGGAGCCTCGGGCGTAAGCCCGAGGTGTCTCGGCGCAACCCAGAATTCACCACCGGCTCACGCCGGTGGCTCTGGGATTCGATTTCGTAATCGTTTTCATGAATAGACACCTCCAGCGCGCAGGGCGCCTCCAATATTTCCAGATTTTTAGGAGCCTCCAGCGTAAGCTGGAGGTGTCCCGGCGCAACCCAGGATTCACCACCGGCTCACGCCGGTGGCTCCAGGGATTCGCCACCAACTCGCGCCGGCCTCGTATCCCCCAACCGACGCGAGATGCCCGCCAACCCCCGCGACCCCGTGGGGGCGCTTGACTCGAACCGCGAACGGCTATACAACCGAGATTGTGGAATGGGAGCGAGGTCCGGCCTCGCCGCGTCCGCGTTGCGCCCCTAGCTCAATTGGATAGAGCATCGGTCTACGGAACCGAAGGTTACAGGTTCGAGTCCTGTGGGGCGCGTTGTTTTTTTCTTGTCACGCTCCCGGCGCCAACGGCCTACCTCGGCCATCGCTACGGCCAATCGTGGGGAACCCGATGCAGAAGCATCACGATTGGTTATAACGCGTCATGTTATTGGTCGGGCGACTGCTCATTGAAGGCGTCCGAATCCGGTGCGGTTAACCGCCTAGGGCTTTCCCCAGTCTCCTCAATCCGTTCGTAACGCAAAAGGACGTATTCAAAGGACTTGAAGGGGGTGCCGGACCGCCAATTCTCCACTACCCGATAACAGTACCCCGATCGCTCCGGCGGCCTACCACCCAAGGTACACCATAGTGCCCAAGCGGCGGGGGGCGTGCGCCGAGTTTCGAAAAAAGCTTTGGCGTCCACGATGGGAATGATCGGCGGATCCTCCAAGTAGAATCGAGCGCTCCACCAGTTAATCCCTGAAGCTAGAAAAACATCGCCTGACTCAGACTGTTCTCGAATAATTCTTGCGGCGACATTCATCGGTGAGCGAAAATTATTGTTTGCCACGTACCGTGCAAGCGCTAAAACATCACTCGCGCAGATACATACCACCACAATAAACACGCTTTGACGCCTCTTATTACTTTCCAGCAAAGCCGCTACCGCTACAAGGGCGTCCGTTGCTACAATTGGATAAAGCCATCCGGCGTACCGGGCACGGTAGTCACTGACAACACAAAAAACAAGCATCCACACTATGGCTATCAGCGTGGTGCCGCGAAGCCAGCTACAAATACCAGTTCGATTTGGCATCACGAATATTAGAAGAGCTAATGCCCATAAGACCGGTGATTGCCACAGGACGACTCTACCAACGTTCAATAAAAAACGCCCACCTTGAAAGTGACAGCGTGCAAAGAAATCCGGAAAGGCAAGTGCGCCGCACACCGCTGTCAGCAAGACGATGAGGACCACGCATATGACCGTCACTACAACTTTCCGCGAAGTGTTCAAGCGTAATAATATCAGTCCACCCAGGGCTGCGGTTACAAGTTTTGCGAAAAAGAGGTGCGACAGGATGCCTAGGACTGCGCACGCCAAGAATAGGGAAACGGTCAACCAAAGTCGCCGCGCAGTGCGATGGCCGCTCAATTCATGAATGATTAGGGATATGAGAGCAAAACCGAAGAGAATCTCGAAAATGGGGTACCTCGCCGTCTGAGAGAAGTAGATGTGATAAAAAGACAGTGATACGATCGCGGAGGCGATAAACGCGCCGGCATACCGTGCAATCGAGAAGCCTATTATGCAAAACAAGACGATGGAGATACATCCAGCGATCAAGGAAAAACACCTCGCGCCGAATTCGTTGACGCCGAATATAGTAAACCCTATTTGCGTGGCAAATGGTGAAAGTGGCGATATTCGGAGTGTTGCATCTTGTAGCTTGCCCTGTACAAATAACCCTACTGCCGGCTCATCTTGTGTTAATGCGAACGCACCCAAGTTGTGTGCGCGGACGGATATGGATAGTATTACTAAAAGCAGCGTACCCAATGAATAAAGGAAGATGTGCGCCTTCTTAAGAGGGGATGCGCCCTCTGGAGTAAATGAGTCCGCACTATTCAGCGCTTTGTCGGCTGAACTGTTCACAGAGTGTGTTCCTATCATCAAAGGCTTGGGCCGGGCCAAGACCTAAGGAAGGATGTTGGCTTCGCTCGAATGGGAACGGTCCCGTTCGCTGTCTCGAAAATTGTAGCTCAACTTCCATTCGCGCATGCGCGGGCGGTTCTGTTATCCCATCACGACGCCTTTACTTCGGCCTTGGCTTGGGAGTGTTGCACCGATTAGGTGAATCGCACCCTCACTCCTCCACGGCGGGGGGGTATTCTTCGGGCGCGAGGAATTGCCATTGGCGGGAGAAGCGGTGACTACGGGCCAGGCGGTGAATCCGCAGCGATTCCTTGTCCACCACCCAGTACAGGCGCTCCCACCAACCCTGACTGACGACGATGTACACGGTGCTCGTCTCCGACATCCGCCACGAGAGCGAGCGCTCCAGGGCCGGGTATTCGGCCGACAGGCGCACCAGTCGGGGATCGGTCTTGGAGATCGGCCGCACGTCGCGGCAGGCCGCGCACACGCCCGACGCCAGGACGGTCGGGCTGACCTCTTGACCGCACAGCTTGCAGGGCATCAAGCGGTCGCGTAGCACGACGTGATGCGAGACGGGACAGCGGGTGGTGAGGGACGCCGACACCTCCTTGCCCGACACCTCGCAGCGAATCAATTCCGTCCGCAGTACCACGCGGTGGGTCTCCTCGCAAACGGCGGCCTCCTCCGCCGCCACGATCCGCCCGTCGTCCGTTTGCGTCAGGGCGAAGGTCTTGCGACCGGTGGTAGGGCAGGTGAGGGCGGGCGGTTGCAGACGCCGCGCCCAGTCCGAGAACGAGACCTCCACCAGCTTTTCGCCGAAACAGGCGCGGAGTCGGCCTTCGACGTACCTGCACCAGACGACGGCGGGCTTGAGCGGACCGAGCGGGCCGCGCTCGGTCGCCCGGCGGCGACCCTGCTCCCAAAGTTGCTCCAAAAGACCCGGCGGAACGGGACGCGGCTTGGGCAGCGGGGTCGTCCGGTCCAGACCCAGAATCGAGATTTGCCGCAGGTCCAAGAATCGGCCGCCGGCATCCAGAACCACCCGCTCGTCGCCCTCCTCCGTCTCGAAGTCGATCCGCAGAAAAAGGTGCTCGTCCATGGAGCAACCGGAAAGCTGGATCGTCCCGCCCTCTACGCGATAGACGGGCAGCAACCGCTCGGCCAACTCCGCAACGTTGCGGGGTTGGTCGCTCGGCACGCAATGAGGAATTTCCGGCAGCGGTTCATCCGTCATGGGGCGACTCGGGTTCCCGGGGGCTTCCCGGCGGATCGACGCAGGAAAGACCGTTCCTCGATTTTACCAAACAGGCCTGTCGATCGGGATTGCGGGATCGAAAGATCGACGGGCTTGAGGTCGCTCGGTATACTGGCTTCGCACCGGTCCCGGGGCGGCGGGCGTCGCCTCGATTCGGTGCTGCTCGGTGCGTCGGCCCAACGGTTCGCGGCTTGGCTCCGTCGTTCGTCGGGTGCGCGGTCGTTTACCAAAGGAGGTGCTCTCATGAGGTCGCATCGCTGCCTACGGGTTTTGCGGTTGGTTGGTCGGTCGGTTTCAGCGCAGGGGTCGAAGTGCCCCGAACCGTCGCGGCGGTCGTTCGGTTGGAGCGTCCCGGGCAAAGTCGCCTTGGCGGCCGCCGTGCTCTGGGCGGTTTGGGCGTGCGTGGCCTGTGCCGCCTCCGAGGACGCCATTCAACCCTGGAAGGAAAACCCGCGCTACTGGCAATATCGCGGGCGGCCTGTGATGCTCTTGGGCGGCAGCAAGGACGACAACCTCTTTCAGATTCCCGATCTCCGCGAGCACCTGGACGAGATGGCCGCCGTCGGCGCCAATTACATCCGCAACACCATGAGCGATCGGCCCGACAACGGCTTCGAGGTCTATCCTTTCTTGCGACTGGAAAACGGCAAGTACGACCTCGATCAATGGAATGACGAGTATTGGCGGCGGTTCGAAAACATGCTCCGATGGACGGCCGAGCGCGGCATCGTGGTGCAGATCGAGGTCTGGGACCGCTTCGACTATTCCCGCGACAACTGGGAGCCGCATCCGTACAATCCGAAAAACAACGTGAACTACGACTACGCCGAGTCGGGTTTCGCGGAACATTACCCGGACCATCCCGGCGCGAACAAACAGCCTTTCTTTTTCACCACGCCGGCCCAGCGGAATAACCGAACGGTCTTTCCGTACCAACGGCGGTTCGTGGAGAAGCTGCTGTCGTATTCGCTGCAATACGATCACGTGTTGTACTGCATGGACAACGAGACCTCGGGCGAGGAGGCGTGGGGGCGGTTTTGGGCCGAGTTCATCCGCGACCGAGCCAAGGCGCAAGGGAAGACGGTGTACGTCACCGAGATGTGGGACGCCTGGGACTTGCAGGCCCCGCAACACCGCCGGACGCTCGATCACCCCGAGTTGTACGGCTTCGCCGACGTCTCGCAAAACAACCACAACAAGGGCGATGTGCATTGGACGAATTTCCTTTGGGTGCGGGAATACACCGCGGCGCGACCCCGCCCGCTGAACTGCGTCAAGATTTACGGCGCGGATACCGGGCGATTTGGCACGGACCGCGACGGCGTGGAGCGGTTCTGGCGGTTGATCCTGGCGGGGGCGGCGGGCGCTCGGTTCCATCGGCCCGACTCGGGGCTGGGTTTGTCGGATAAGGCGAAGGCGGCCATTCGCGCGGCCCGACTGGCTGAAAGCCGCGTCCGTTTCTGGGACCTGCAACCGCGACAGGACCTGCTGAGCGATCGCGAGGAGAACGAGGCCTTTGCGGGGATCGATCCGGCCAAGGGCGGCATCGTGTACTTTCCCAACGGCGGTCGCGTGGTCCTCGATCTGTCCGATTCGCCGGGCAAGCTCCGATTGGAATGGATCGACATCCAAACGGGAAAGATCGCCAAAGCGGATGACGTCGCGGGCGGGGGCAAAATCCCGCTAGAGGCCCCCGGCGAAGGGCATTGGGCGGCCGTCGTCACCCCGGTTGGGAGCCGCTAAAACCGGCCGACGCCGCCGATTGCGCCGACCGTTCGCGGCCAAAGGGAAAACCTTTTTCCGCCTGCGCTCGTAGCCCAAGCATCAGGGCGGGTCGCCGCCGTCGCCTATAATGAAGAAGGGCGGCGGGGTGATGTGCCCCGTGGAGGGGTTGGAGCAGTCGCCGATCGGCGCGAGGAGGCCGGGCTTATGGCCGTGGATTCTACCACCGACAGCAAAATCGCCGCGTCCCAATTGCGGCGGACCTACAAACTGGCCGCCAGATTTCGGACCGGATACCGGGCCATTCAGCCGCACGCGGTCGTCAGTTTGATTCTGGGAATCCTTTCCATCGTCTGTTTTCTGACGGTGTACGCCGTGATCATCCCCATCGCGGGGGCGGCGTTCGGCTGGATAGCGCGGCGGGAAATCCTGCGACTGCCCAAGGAACGGTTGGGACTGGGGATGGCGAAGACCGGCATGCTGTTCTCGCTGGTCTTCGGTCTGAGCGGAACGGGTTGGGTGATGTACAGCTTTTTGGCCGCCGCTCCGCCGGGCTACCGCCTGATCACCTTCGCCGATCTTCAACCCGACCCCGGCGACCGCAGTCCCATCTCTAAGAAGGCCGAGGATTTGGAGGGGAAGAAGGTCTTTGTGTACGGCCACATGGTGGCGGGCGAAAAAGCGTTCGGAATCACCGACTTCGTTCTGGTGGCGGAGGTCGCCCATTGCAATTTCTGCCAGGGGCAACTCAAGCCCACCCAAATGGTCGAAATCCATCTGAAGAACGGCCTGAAGCTGGATTACAGCACGAAGCGGATCGGAGTGGGCGGGGTCTTTACCTCGCAGCCCGACGTTTTGAACCAGCAATTCGGCGGCATGATCTACCGCATCGAGGCCGACGTGGTGCGGTAGCGCGGCCGAAGCGCGACCCAGCGCAAACCCTTGAGCCACCAGCGTGAGCTGGTGGTGTCGCAAAGCGTGGAGCCACCAGCGTGAGCTGGTGGTGGAATCTTGGGTAGCGTCATAACACCGCCGGCTCACGCCGGCGGCTCCAACTCGCGCTGGCGGCTCCAACTCGCGCGTCGTTGCAATATAGGCATCGTGGAGCCACCAGCGTAAGCTGGTGGTGGAATCTTGGGTAGCGACAAACCACCGCCGGCTCACGCCGGCGGCTCGAGTATCTCGGATTTGTTTTCGGCTCTTAAGGGCGGATGCGCGGGGTTTAACGTCTATATGTTTTCTATATCGCCCGGTTTATTGGGCCGTCGCCTCGTGCGCGCAGTATCAGCGCTCTATCCCGCGCCGGGCAAGGTCATACTCCGCAAGATCGCCCAGCGGTGAAGGTAGATATTCACGGCGCTCGCCACTCCCAGCGCATACTGGAGATTCTTGAATATCCTCCGAAACCGCGTCTTTCTCCAGCCGAAGACGTGCTTCATCACCTTGAACACATGCTCCACCCGCGAGCGAATCCGCGACTTCCGCGGATTTCTCGCTTTCTCCCGGTCACGAAATAGAGCTTCAGCAATCAGATCAGCGGCTTGACAGGACGTACTGGACCATCGCCTTTCGGATAAAACGGCTCGACGCGGCTCATCAATTCCTGCGAGGGCATGACCTTGTCCATCACCGGGAGGGACTGTTGCCGCCGGGTGGGTTTTCGCATCACGTCGAAGCCGCCCGTCGCCAACGTCCGCTGCGATGAACCGTCCTTCCTCGCCATGATCACCGTCCTAATGTCGATGCGTCTCTATCTTGGTTCCCGAATATGCCCGTATTATACTGTTGTCAGGTGGGTGTTGTGCAGAGGGTCTTTGTCTCATTTAACCTCGCGTTTAGTATGTACTCACCGCCGTAAATCGGTGGTTGAAGTACCGTAGTGTCGAAGACCGCGCGCCGTCCTGCGCCGTAGGAGTTTAAGGCGCGAGAATGGAGAATGGAAAAATCGGGATATTTCGCAAAATCCAAAATGCAATTATCAACGAAAGCAGTGTCCAGCCTACCCAAGGCTGTTGAAATGATTGTGGTCGCACGAGGAAAAGGCAAATGCCAGGCAACAAAAGCACCATCAAAGGATTGAGATCAACGGCCCGCATAACTCTTCCGTTCAGCAGTTGATGAGTAGCCCTCAAGGATCCACACCCCGGGCAATACATTCCAGTAAAGTACCGAAATGGACAAGGTGGGAAAAGTCGGCTTGTAGAGGGGTCGAATGTGTATAGAAGCACTACCCCGATCGTTGCAATCGCAAGACCGACCACAATGACGGTGAGTTTCGTAGAGTGTCGCAAGGATCTGCTTGAAGTTTCAGTATGGTCCGCTATCAGCCGCGGCCGCCAAGATCATTATGAGGAAATAAAGCAGCGTTCCAGCTAGTCCTATTCCGAACGATAACCAGGTCCAAAACTTGGCTTTCCGAGCACTCTCCATGGCCTCGTTATAACTTCCTCGTTTGGCCGCGCTGTTTGCCTGAGCTGCGTAAACAATCGCGACGATTCCAAACGGCAAGCAGCAGAAAAGTGTGACGAGAATGGCCCCAGCCAAATAGTTGGGAACTGGATAATGCGGCACATTTGGGTACATGGGAGGGTACGGATTAAGCGCTGGTCGCCCCGCGATAGGATGCAGCCTTTGCCCGCAGTGTCCACAAACGACTGCATTATCCGGGTTGGGCGTCCCACATTGCTGGCAGTACATGAAAAGTCACCCCCATTCGTTGAAGAATTGTCTGGCACTCAGCGCCGGAACGAAGCTGTCGTAGTTCTTCTTTGCAATCCGTGCGAGGCTTACGGACATGCGATTGTTCAGTGAGTCGATGGGTTTCCCCATGGCGGCTTAGCGCATGAACGGTAACAGCACGGGATTTCCCTCAATGTAATCAAACATGTTGGACTGTCAACACGCCGGAATTCGGGGATGTCATACGCGAATTAGAGTGAGCCTTTGCCGCGTGAACGGTGATGTCTTCACGCCACACTATTCCGGCTGGGCGCGGAGAATAACCCACGAACGCAAATGAACTAGCGAGGTTGGATGTATTCGATCCTGTTGACATTCATCTGGCGTGAAAACCGCCGGTATGTTATCACTTTGCCGTTCCCGGTGCTCACGGAGGAGCAAGATGAAACGGCGACACGCATGGTCCGACGAGCAATGGGCTCGCATTGAACCGTTGCTGCCGGGTCGCGCGGGCGACCCAGGAAGAACTGGGGAAGATAATCGAAGGTCCGTAGATGCGGTCCTTTGGATTGCCAAAACCGGATCCCCGTGACGCGACCTGCCCGACCGATTTGGCCCCTGGAACGCGGTATTCCAACGCTACAATCGGTGGTGCAAGAAGGGCGTGTGGCAACGGGTGCTGGAGGCCCTTGGCGGCGACGCCGACTTGGAGTCTCTGCTGCTCGACTCCACGATCGTCCAGGACCATCAGCATGCGGCTGGGGCAAAAGGGGGGCGCGCAACGGATCCCTCGGGCGGTCTCGTGGCGGTTAAAGCACGAAAATACACGCTGCCGTGAACGGACATGGCCGGCCGGTCCGGTTCGCGCCAACGGGTGGCGAACATCACGATGTGACCCAAGCCGAACCATGGGTCCAGGGGCTTTCTCCCGAGTACGTCATTGGGGACAAAGGCTACGACAGCGATCTGTTGCGAGACCAAATCCGCCGCCAAGGGGCCAAGCCGGTCATTCCCGCACTCAAAGAAATCCGTCGGCGTCGCTATGACCGAATCAAGTACAAACTCCGTAACGTAGTCGAACGCTTTTTCAACCGCATCAAGCACTATCGCCGCGTGGCCACACGCTACGAAAAAACCGCCCCGAATCGCCTCGGCTTTCTTTGCCAGGCCTCGCTGCTAACCACCATTTTGAATGTCAACAGGACCTCGATCGGCGCGTGGCGTTACGGGCGAGCGGCTGCCCCACCTCGGGCTTACGCCCGAGGCTCTTCTTGTGTGGCGCAATGCAAATCCTGGAGCCGCCGGCGCTCTCTTGGGCCATCAGCGTGAGGTGGTCCTGTTGGCGTGGAATTAGAGCCACCAGCGTGAGCTGGTGGTGGAATCTTGGGTAGCGTCATAACACCGCCGGCTCACGCCGGCGGCTCCAAAGAATTGCTGGAGGCTCCCTTATTGCTGGAGTCTGCAAAAAATGCTGGAGGGTCCAACTCGCGTGTTGGTTTCGCGGATGGCGCGGCGCGAACCCAATCGGGTGATTGAGCGGAGGCCGCCGACGTGCTATGCTACAAGGGTTTTGGGACATCCAGCGCTCGGCTCGGACCCGCGAGATTCGCCGGGTCGGGTCGGGCGATCACGAAACGAGGCACTCCGCCCCGTGCGTGAGGCGATGTTGTGACGGAGAGTCGATACTTTGCCCGATGGGAGCCGTATCGCTCGAAGCATTCCGCGGCGTGTATAGCCGTCGCGCGACTCCGGTCGCGGGCGGATCACACAAGGCGGGATCACGGCGCCCCCGTGATGCGTCGGGCTCACCGTTGCCAATGTCGCCGCCGCCGTCGGTTGGAGTGCCCTTTTTTCTTGCCCCAGTTGCCCCTCCGCTGAAGGCTCCTTTTGCGCAGTACCACCTCGGGCTTACGCCCGAGGCTCCAGAGTGTACCACCTCGGGCTTACGCCCGAGGCTCCAGAGTTGAGTTGAGATTTTGTTGGACTCGAACACCTCGGGCTAACGCCCGAGGCTCTTGTCCGAGGCTCGTGATTGCGCGTTTGGTTTGCCGATTTTGCGAGGGCGATCAGCGTTCGCCGGGGGGATAGAGAATCTCGCCTTTTTCCTGCTCGGAGAATCGGCTTTCGGCGACGGGGCCGGGTTCCCAGCACTGCTCCAAGGGGCCCGGCTTGGGTGCGGCGACGGGGATGACGAGCGTCTCGTTGCCGTCCGCGTCGCGTTCGATCCGTCCGCCCTGTCGCACGACGGCGTCCTTGGCTAGCTTTTCGCAGACCTGAACCAGGCGGTCGAAGTTGTACTCGGTGTGCGAGAAGACGGTCTCGCGGTTGAGGGCGGAGGTGAAGCGATCGGGAATCTTGGCCAGGCCCAGCGTGGTGAAGAGGATGCCCGCCGCGTTGGAGGGGTTGCAGTCCGAGTCTTGCCCGCAGCGCGTGGCGATGACGATGGTGCGGTCGATGTCGCCGCCGCCGTAGAGCAGGCCCATCACGATGTAGGCGCCGTTGATTTTGGCGTCGATGTTGAAGTCGCCCTTGGCGCACGAGGCGCGGCGGTAGTTGGGGTTGAGGTGGTATTTTTCGTTGATCTTGTTCCAGACGGCCTGCCAGTCGTCGGGCGATTCGCGTTGCCAGGTCAAAACGTCGCGGATGCACTCGGCGTATTGGCTTTCGGCGGGAATGCAGCGGAGGCCGGCCTCCACGATGCGGACGGGGTCGCTTTCGAAAAAGGCCTCGGCGTACATGCCGCCCACGAACTGCCCGCCGTACAACCCGTCGCCGTAGTTCATCAGCCGACCGAACGTCTCGCCCAGCGCGATCACGGCGTTGGGCATCCCCGGCGAGATGATGCCCGAAAAGTCGGCCTCGATCTGATAGTCGATGTCGTCGGCGTGGTGATTGAATTGGGGGTGGCCGGAGTCGGGCGGCGCAATGCCCGAGCGAAGGTTGTCGCGCCCGGCGCGGTTGGCGTGCCACAGCGGGTAGCGGCTATTGGCGAAGTCGATCCCGGCCTGATGCAGGGAGACCTCCCAGCCGTAGCGCTCCAGCGTTCGCAGGAAGGTCATCTCGACGTACAGGTCGTCTTGGTGGAATTGGTTGATCATGTCGGGTTGCCAGGCGGGCATCTCGTCCTCGCGGAGGATGCGTCCCTGGGCGTGGAACTCGGTGGGTCCGCCCCAGCCCACTCCCGCCATCTGACCCAGCCAAGCCGCCTCCATCTTGTCGCGATAGACGGTCAGCGGGAGTTTGCGGAACTCCTGGCAGCGGGCGACATTTTCTTGAGCGAACGACATGATGAACACCCCGATCAGGACGGGAAGCAAGATTCGGCGCATGGTCCCCTCGCAAGGCAAAAGGTCTGTGGCACAGGGCGTGACGGTTCGGGCGCTCCTCGCCGCGATATGCGGTGAAAAGCCTTTCCGCCGTTTCAATTTAGACGGCGAGCAACCGCCGTGCAACGGAAAACGGGCAGCAAGCAACGCTAGCTCACTGTAGAGCCACCAGCGTAAGCTGGTGGTGGTGGCGCCGGCGCTGGTGGTCGAATCTTGGGAAGTGATAAAACACCTCCAGCTCACGCTGGAGGCTCCAACTCGCGCGTCGTTGCAATATAGGCATCGTAGAGCCACCAGCGTAAGCTGGTGGTGGTGGCGCCGGCGCTGGTGGTGGAACCCTGGGTAGTGACAAAACACCTCCAGCTCACGCTGGAGGCTCCAACTCGCGCGTCGTTGCAATATAGGCATCGTAGAGCCACCAGCGTAAGCTGGTGGTGGTGGCGCCGGCGCTGGTGGTCGAATCTTGGGTAGTGATAAAACACCTCCAGCTCACGCTGGAGGCTCCAACTCGCGCGTCGTTGCAATATAGGCATCGTAGAGCCACCAGCGTAAGCTGGTGGTGGAAGTGTTGGTGGTGGAATCCTGGGTAGCGCCGAGACACCTCGGGCTTACGCCCGAGGCTCCACCAGCGCCCGAGGCTCCTGGTCGCGCATTTTCCAATGATCTTGGAGCCACCAGCGCTGGAGGCTCCGCGGGGCGGTACCCCTTCCAACCCGCGGCGCGCAACGGACAATCGAGGAAAGCCTGCCGCGTCGGCACGACCGCATGCCGTCACGCTGCGTCCCTGTAGCCTCGACATCGCACCTTCTACATGACCGCACGACCCTTCGAGCCGATCCGCAGCATCGACGATCCGCGGGTGGCGCCCTACCGCAATCTGCCGGAGAGGACCCTTCGCGGCGAGGCGATCTTCATCGCCGAGGGGTGGTTCGTCACGGAGCGTCTGCTGCAAAGCGAATACGCTTGCGAGTCGGTTCTGATGGCGGCCGATCACGTGGAGGAATTCGCCCATCGCATTCCCGAGTCGATCCCGCTCTACGTGGGCGACCGGCGTCTGCTGTACGACGTGGTCGGCTACAAGTTTCATCAGGGAATCTTGGCGGTCGGTCGTCGCAAACCGTTCCGCTCGGCGGAGGCATTGTTCGCCGAACCGCGGGGAGAGGAGCCGATTTGGATCGTCTGTCCCGAGGTGACCAAGCCGGAAAACCTGGGACTGGTCTTCCGCTCGGCGGCGGCCTTCGGCGTCAGCGGCGTATTGCTGGGGGAGCGGTGCTGCGACCCCTTCACGCGGCGGGCGCTGCGGGTCTCGATGGGTGCCGTCACCGCCGTCCCCATCGCCAAGAGCGGCGACCTCCACGCCGACCTGAAGGCGGTCCGAGGGCGATTCGGCGTGCATTTGGCTGCCGCCGTGCTGAGCGAATCGGCCGTCTCCTTGCCCGACTTCGCCTGCCCGTTCCCCTGCGCCTTGATGCTGGGTCATGAAACGGAGGGACTCGACGCCTGGCTAAATCTGTGCGACTCGCTGGTGACGATCCCCATGTCGCCGGACGTCGATTCGCTGAACCTGGGCGTCGCGGCGGGGGTCTTTCTCTACGAGTTCCGCCGGGGCGGGCTCTCGCGGAGGGCGTGAATCGGGCCGCGTTCGCCGCGCGTCATCCGCCCGACGGGCCTGGGGGCGGGACCTGGCCCGAGGTTCCGCCCGGCGGCGCGGGCGCCGAAGCTGCGCCGGTGAACGGTCGTTGATAGCGGGCCGACAACTGCTCGGCCGTCGCCGACAGCTTGGCCTTCATATCCTGCGCCTGCTTCACAATCTCGGCGAACTCGTTGACAACGCCCTGCATCGCCTGATTGTCCAAGCCGGGAAGCGTTCCGCCTTCGGGAATCTGCCCCATCGACAGGTCCAAGACCATCTTTTGCTGTTGCGCCGACCAGTGCTTCATGGTCTCGGCGGTACGGCCCAGGCGTTGGCCCAGCGCGGTCAAGGTTTGGATCGCCTCATCGACGGCCTGAAGCGCCTGCGGGTCCACGTTGGTCCGATCGAGGTTTCGCACGGCGGCGAGGAATGGCGCGATTTCATCGGCGGCTTGGCGGAGGGCGGTTCCCTCCATGAGTGCGGATGGTCCGGCTGCCGCGCCCAAGCTACGCGACCGCCCCTCCAGGGTCGCCAAATTGCGCTGGAAATCCTCCCAAAAGCGCGAGGTGGCCTCGGCCACGGCGGGTTCCGCGGCGGGTGCCGGGGTTGCAGGGACGGGCGCCGCCGGTTGTTGCGCCACCGGTTGCGGACGCAAAAGCAGCCACAAGAGCACGCCCCCCGCCGCAATCAGCACCGTCAGGGCCGCTCCCCCCAGGATCCCGAACATCAGCCAAAAGGCGGACGTCTTGTCGGGGTTCGGCAGGGCCGAGGCTTGGCCCGCCGGTAGGCTGGTCTCCACCCCGCCCGCCGCTGCCGTCGGGGGAAAGGGCGAATCGGCGAGGCCGGGCGCGGCGGTCTCGGCGGCTTGGGTTGCCCCGGCGGTCTCCATGGGGACTTCCAAGACCTCGCCGCACTTGGGGCATTTGCCCCGCTTTCCCCGCATCGCCCACGGCACGCGAAACGTCACGCCGCAACTCGGGCATTTGCCCGTAATGAAATCCGCTTCGGTCATGAGTGTTCCTCCGCCTGGTCGCGCGGGCGAGTCGGCCCGCGGCGGGTGATCCGCGCCGAATCATCGCGAATGGGGCGGCGCGCGGCGCCCCTCCGAAGCGGTATTGTACCCGACGCCGGCGCCGGCGTGAAATTGGAGCCGCCGGCACACCCTTGAGCCGCCGGCGCTTTCGAGAGCCACCAGCGTAAGCTGGTGGTGGCTTCAACGACGCACGCATCCCTGCGCCCTCGGCGCACACCGTGAGCCACTAGCGCACCCTAGAGCCACCAGCGTAAGCTGGTGGTGGAAGCTGGTGGTGGAATCCTGGGTAGCGCCGAAACCACCTCCAGCTTACGCTGGAGGCTCCCATGATTCCTGGAGGCTCCCTTATTGCCGGGGGCTCCGGTTTTCCTTGCACCGGCGGTTAGTGAAAAGCAATACCGGATCCGTCGGGCCGAAAACTAGCCTTGCGGACGACTCGGGGTAAGAATGATAATAGCGGGGACGAGATGGCAACCGAGGTCCCCGGGGCGGCGCCGCAAGGAGTATGCCGGCATGGTCGGCGGTGAAACCCAATCCATCACGCGATTCGACGAACTGAAGGTGGGCGATCGCATCACGGTCGAGCACTTGGTGCGGGTCGGTTCCCAAAAATGGAAGTCCACCGTGACCGGTACGGTGGTGCGGACGGAGCGGACCCATCACGGCCTGCACTTCGACCGCGCCGCCGACGAACAGACCTACGCCGATGTGATCCTGCTGGAACTGCCGGACGGCGAGTTGTCGGCCGTTACGGTGGATGAATTCACCGTCATTCGCCGCGCCGATTGAACGCGGCTCGAGTTTCATCGTCTTCCTCCGAGACGTTTTCAAGTTCGGCCGCGGGGACCCGCTTTCGATGTCCGATCCCTCGCTCGCTCCCCTGGTTTTCCGCCATCATCCCCGCCGCTTCGGCGATTGGAAGTACGTGTATCCCGTGGTCAGTCGCCGGGCGGGCGGCGTGTCCCTGGGGGTCAACCTGAACCTGGACAAGGTCTGCAATTTCGATTGCGTGTATTGCCAGGTGGACCGCCGCGAAATGGGAGAGCGGGAATTCCTCGATCTGAGGCAACTGGACGAAGAGTTGCGGCAGGCGGTCCCGTGGATCGTATCGGGCGAAATCTTCCGCGATCCGGCCTTCGCCGAGACTCCCGCCCAATTCCGCCGCTTTCAGGACATCGCCTTCAGCGGCGACGGCGAGCCGACGACCTACCGCAACTTTCCGCAGGTCATCGAGACGACCGCCGCCGTGCGGCGCGAACTGGCGCCGCCCGATTTGAAGCTGGTGCTGATCACCAACGCTTCCATGTTTCATCGGCCTGCCGTCCGCGAAGGGTTGGCCCTGTTGGATGCCAACGGCGGCGAGATTTGGGCGAAGCTGGACGCCGGCACGGAGGCCTATTTCCGCCGCATCGCGCGGACCTCGATCTCCTTTGGGCAAATCCTGGAGAACATCACCGAGGCGGCGCGGGCCAGGCCGATCGTCATCCAAACGCTGCTCATGCGATGGGGCGAGGAACCGCTGGACGATGCCGAACGGGCAGCCTATTGCGCCCGGCTGCGGGAGGTGCTGGAGGCGGGAGGATCGCTCCGCCGCGTGCAGTTGTACACCGTCGCCCGAAAGCCCGCCGAATCCTTCGCCCGACCCCTCTCCGCCGAGGAACTGGAGACCTGGGCGGAGGCGGTCCGCCGCGAGGTGGGCGTGCCGGTCGCCGTCTATCCGTGACGCCGCCGCCCGTGGAATCATCCACCCGTTCCGGTCACAATGGATAATCGGGAAGCGGCGATCCGCTCCCGTGCAGGACGCCCAGGGCCTGCCGTATCGGTTGCGAGGGGGTTGGCATGACCGCGGTCGGGCGGGATGAACCGCTGCTGATTCGACGCATTCGGGAAGGCGACGCCGATGCCTGGGCCGAATTGATCCGTCGTTACGAGGGCCGACTCTTGGCCTTCGTCGAGTCCCGCGTCGGCGACCGCATGACCGCCGAAGACCTCGTCCAAGAGGCCTTTCTGGGGTTCCTCAACAGTCTGCCCAACTACGACGGCAAGCGATCCCTGGAAAGCTGGCTGTTCTCCATCGCCGCGCACAAGTTGACGGATCACCTCCGCCGCGTGGGACGACGCCCTGCCGTGCCGCTTTCCGGGCTAGGGTCGAGCGGTTCGCCGTGGGATCCGGCGGGGGCAGGTCGGGGGCCGAGCACCGTGCTGGGCAGTCGCGAACGTCGCGGCTTCGAAGAGGACGCCTTGGCCGCCGCCGTTGCGGAGCAAATGACGCGGATCAAGCAGAACGGCGAATGGCTCCGCGCCGCTTGCCTGGAACTGCTGTTCCTCCGCGGTCGCCCGAACAACGAAACGGCCCGACTGCTGGGCGTGGACGAACAGAAGGTCGCCAACTGGAAGTTCGACTTTTTGAACAAACTGCGAACGGCGGTGCGGCGGCAGAATCCGCCGGAGGAGCTTTTTCCCGAATTGCGCGGGGATTGATCGCCGCGCCGCTTGCCGCTTCGACGACGCGCCATGAAACGAACTCTGCGACAACACGACCTGGAGGCCTACCTGGACGAGGCCTTGCCCGCCGATGAAATGGCCGAGATCGAGCAAAGGCTGCGTCGCGAACCGGCCTTGCTGGAACAATTGGCGGCCATCAACGCGCGGCGGGACTCGGGCGTGCACACCCTGAGCGAGATTTGGCGCCGTCGCCGGGCGAGTTGCCCCGACCGCCGCGAGTGGTCGGCCTACTTGCTGGGAACCCTCGACGACACCGCTCGGCAGTACATGGAAATCCACTTGCGCGAGGTGGGTTGCCGCTTTTGCCAGGCCAACCTCCGCGACTTGCAGGCTCAAAGCGAGGAAGGCGACGCGGCGGTGGAAACGCGGCGCCGACGCTACTACGAGTCGAGCGTGGGCCGACTGCGGCGCCGGTGATCCGCGCGTCGCGCGGCGGTCACCCGCCGCCGGGAAGTTCCAACATTCGTTCCAGGGCGATCAGGGCGTCCGCGGCGGTGGCATCATCCACGCGGATGACGTTCACCGGCGTGCCCGCCGCCAAGTTCTCCAGCGCCCAGCACAGGTGTGGCAAGTCGATGCGGTACATGGTGGAGCACATGCACACCACGGGCGAGAGGAAATAGATTTCCTGCTCGGGGTGCTCTTTCTTGAGGCGGTTGACCAGGTGCAATTCCGTGCCCACCGCCCAGCGCGTGCCCGGCGCGGCCTCGCGGATCAAACGGATGATCCTTCCGGTCGAGCCTACTTCGTCGGCCTTGGCCACGACCTCACGCATGCACTCGGGGTGAACGAGGATCTTGATGCCCGGGTATTCCCGCCGAAAATAGTCCACGTGTTCCGGCAGGAACATTTGATGCACGCTGCAATGGCCCTTCCAAAGGATGATCTTGGCTTGGGCCAATTCCTCCGGGCGACCGCCGCCCCATTCCGGTTCGTGCGGGTCCCAGACTTGCATTTGCTCCAAAGTGATGCCCATCTTGAGTGCCGTGTTGCGTCCCAAGTGCTGATCGGGGAAGAACACGACCTTTTGGCCGCGGTCCAAGGCCCAGCGCAGTGCGGCGTCGGCATTGGCGGAGGTGCACACGATGCCGCCGTGCCGTCCGCAAAAGGCCTTGATCGCCGCGGAAGAGTTGACGTAGGTGACGGGCACGATCGTTTCGGGCGGGGCGACTTCCGACAATTGTTGCCAACAATCCTCGACCTGGTCGATCTCGGCCATGTCGGCCATGGAGCAACCCGCCGAAAGGTCCGGCAAAACGACGGGGATGCGTTCGCCGCTCCGCCGCTCCAGGCGTTCCGGACGGTTGGCCAGGATGTCCGCCGTCTCGGCCATGAAATGGACGCCGCAGAAGACGATCGCCCGGCACGTCTCGTTCTCCGCCGCCAAGGCGCTCAAGCGGTAGCTGTCGCCGCGCAGGTCGGCCAGTTCGACCACCTCGTCGCGCTGGTAGTGATGGCCCAGAATCAGCAGGCGCTCGCCCATTTCGGCCTTGACGCGCTGAATGCGGGCGACCAATTCCTCGGGCGGCAGTCGGCGATAGGGGGCGAAAGGATGGGTTTCTTCCAAAACGCGCGCAGACATGGAATGCTCTCGCGGTAAGCGATTTGAATCTCATCAGGCGGGAAATGACCGCGCCGACGCGACGGGGTCGGGCGCCGCGACTCAATCCGAGTCTCTGAATTTTACGTCGATGACGTCGTCTTGGGCACCCGACCGCCCTTTCGCCCCGGCGGACGGGTCGTCTTCGAACGGGTCGAACGGTCCGGTGGACGTAAAGGACATTCCGTCCACGGACACGTGCAGA
The DNA here is from genome assembly GCF_054657335.1 of Thermopirellula anaerolimosa. NCBI lineage: Bacteria > Pseudomonadati > Planctomycetota > Planctomycetia > Pirellulales > Thermoguttaceae > Thermopirellula > Thermopirellula anaerolimosa. The sequence goes on along the minus strand of NZ_BAAHYX010000006.1, from coordinate 2,455,530 downwards.
TACCGCGCCACGCGTCGGCGGAGATAGGCCCGAATCCAGGCCCGCGAGGGCGGGAAAAGCAGCGCGAAACCGACGGCGTCGGTAATCAGCCCGGGCGTCAGCAGGAGCGCCCCGGCGATGAGGATGAGCAGGCCGTCGAAGAGCGGTTCGGCGGGTAGTTCGCCTTGTTGCAGGGCTTCCCGAAAACGCCGCTGACAGCGGAGACCCTCGCGGCGGAGTTCGAACGCCCCCAACAGTGCGGTGCCGACGATGATGCCCAACGTCGGCAACCAACCGACGCGATCCGCCAACCATAGGAGCAGGACCAACTCCACGAAGGGGACGATCAGAAGTAGGGCCAAAATGCGGATCACAAACGGGCCTCTTGGCGGACGTGATGTTGCCGCGGGGGAAACCGCCGGCGTGTTTTGGAGCCACCGGCGCGTCTTGGAGCCTCCAGCGCGTTTTGGAGCCTCCAGCGTAAGCTGGAGGTGTTTCGGCGCTACCCAGGACTCCACCACCAGCTCACGCTGGTGGCTCCAGAATGCGCATGGCAGAACGCGCGAGCGGGAGCCTCCAGCGTAAGCTGGAGGTGTTTCGGCGCTACCCAAGGCTCCACCACCAGCTCACGCTGGTGGCTCCAGAATGCGCATGGCAGAACGCGCGAGCGGGAGCCTCCAGCGTAAGCTGGAGGTGTTTCGGCGCTACCCAGGACTCCACCACCAGCTCACGCTGGTGGCTCCAGGTTTGATTTCACCACCGGCACACGCCGGCGGCTCTAATTACGCCGGCGCCACCAATCGCGCCTGCGATTCCAAACGATTTCCTAGCGCTGCGCCGCGCGATCGCACGAATCCTGGAGCCACCAGCGTAAGCTGGTGGCTCCAGGCGAAACGATCGCGCACGATTTTCACCCGCTGAACCGGATCAGCAGGATATCGTCCTCGTGGACCACGTAGTCCTTGTGTTCGTGCCGGACCAGGTTGTGGGCCTTCATCTCGCGCTCGCTTCCCAGGCGGATGAGGTCATGGTAGTTCATCACCTCCGCCCGAATAAAGCCCTTGGCCAAGTCGGTGTGGATGGCTTCGGCGGCCTCCACGGCGGTGGCGCCGCGGCGGATGAGCCAGGCGCGGACCTCTTTCGGTCCGGCGGTCAAAAAGGTCTGCCTGCCGGAGACCCGCAGCATTTTCCAAAGCAATTCGCCGCGATCGGCGCCGCCCACACCCAACTCCGCCTGGAAGGCCGCGCGCTCCTCCGGATTCATGGCCGCCAGTTCCACCTCCAGCGAGAGTGGGGCGGCGAAGACGGGCAGATCGGCGGGCAGCATCGCGGCGAAACGGCCGAAGTCGGTCTCGTCGTCGGACGTGTTGACCACGACCAATTGCGGCTTCTCGTTGAGCAGTCGGAACGCGCGGGTATGCCGCAGTTCGTGCGGTTGCATGTCGGCCTCGGTGAGCGGCCGCCCGGCTTCCAAGCCCTCCTTGACCCGTTGCAGCACCGCCAATTCCTCCTCGAACGTCTCGCGATCCTGCTTGGGTCGCGGCTTGCGGAGCGACTCTTGCACGCGTTCGATGCGACCGGTAACGATCTCCAGGTCGGCCAGGATCAAGTCCTCGCGGAAGGATTGCAATTCCGCGGCGGGATCGGCGCCGCCGAAGGCCGGCGCCACCAGCACCAGGCAGCCCACGTCCCGCAGCACCGCCAACTTGGCGGCGTTTCCTTGATGGGAACGACTGAGGCCGGGCGTGTCCATGATCTCCAGCGCGGCGGGCGTGACCTTCTTCGCGTCGTAGAGCTTGCGGAGTTCCTCCAATCGCGGATCGGGCAGGGCCGCCATCGCGCTTTGGCCGCTGTGCGATAACGCCGGATCCGGCGCCACGCCCGTCAACCAATGGAACAGCGTACTCTTGCCGCAGCCCTGATATCCCACCAATCCGATTTGCATGACAGACTCCGTCCCCGATGGGGTTGCTCCTTGCAGAGGGTCCCGGATTACACGCACACTCGCGGAAAGGGTGCGCGGCGGGGTTAGCGGCGGCGTTCTTCCATTTGCTCGATGTAGGCCCGCAGACGCTCCACCTCGTCCGAAATGTGCCGGATTCTCAGCATGTTATCCAAACGTTTGAGGAGTTCCAATTTGTGGACCGGTTTGCTGAGGAAGTCGTCGCAACCGGACTGGACGGCCCGTTCGATGTCGCCCGGTTCGTTCAACGCCGTGACCATGAGGATCATGATTCCCTTCGTTTGCGGATCGGATTTGAGCCGCTTGCAGACCTCGAAGCCGCTGAGACGCGGCATCATGATGTCGAGGAGGATGACGTCGGGTCGGAATTGTTCCACGGCGCGGAGCGTCTCTTCACCGTCCGCCGCGACCGCCGTTTCGCAGTCGAAATCGGCGAGGTAGGCTTCCAGCAGTTCCACGTTGGTGGGGTTATCGTCGGCGATCAGAATCTTGCTTTTCGAGGCCATGATCGAGTACCGAATCATGAGGTTGGCGATGCTGCGCGGAGCCTCCGCGTCTTGAAGCGATTATACGGGAGGGCTCGTGCGGCAAGAAGGTCGCCGAAACGACGCGGCGCCGGGGTGGGCACGGCGGTGTTTGGGCGCTACCCAGCGTGGACCACCACCAGCTTACGCTGGTGGCTCCAGTTCGCGCCACAACGCTATTGGAGCCGCCGGCGTAAGCCGGCGGTGATTTCGGCGCTGCCCAGCGCTCGCCACCGCTGCCACCACCAGCTCACGCTGGTGGCTCCAGTTCGCGCCACAACGCTATTGGAGCCGCCGGCGTAAGCCGGCGGTGATTTCGGCGCTGCCCAGCGCTCACCACCGCTGCCACCACCAGCTTACGCTGGTGGCTCCAGATTTTGCACCACCAGCTTACGCTGGTGGCTCTACGTTTCACACCACGAGCTTAGGCTGGTGGCTCCCGGATGTTATGCGCTAAGCCTAGAGCCGCCGGCGTAAGCCGGCGGTGGATTGAACGATTCACGCACATACCTGGAGCCTCCGGCGGAAGCCGGCGGTGAACCAGCGGGCTTCATCATTCTTCGGGACGAATGAAGACGCTTGCCGAACCGGTATTGTCGGCCAATTCGGCGGGCGAATCGTTGATGCGAACAAAGAGCGTCCCCGCGACCGGAGGCGACCACCGGCACTCGCTTCCCACCGCGATGGGATTGAGCAGTCCGCCGGGTCGGTCGGGGGGGAAGTCGGGCGCATCGACCGCCGCCAGCAGCATTCCCAGCGGCTTTCCGCGGTGGTAACGGATGGTCACGCCGTTCGGCTCGCAGACCCAATCGCCGCCGTCACGGCAGACCGTGTATCGGCCTTGGGCGGTGATCCGGTAGGTCGTGCCCGCCTGCAATCGGTAGCCCGTGTTCTGCCAACCGCGATGACACGCCGCGGAGTATCCGGCGCCCGCGGAGGGCAAGGGCACACCCGGTCGCAAGTCCAGGGCCTCGGCCTCGAACGAGTAGCCGTACTCGATGTTGTGCGTGAAGAGCAGCCACTCCAATTGCAGGAGCCGCCGATCGGCGGCGAACAGTTCGTCGAAGCGCCGGGCGAAGTCCGGCCGGTTCAGGAGGCGGGCCAGGGAGCGAAAGCGATCTCGAAAGCGGGGATCGCCGTCCAGCAGCGCGGTCAAAGCCCAGCACCAACCGTAGGGACCGATTTCGCGATGGGCGGTCGGCCCGAAGCCCAGCACCTGTTCCAGCGACAGGCCGCGTCCCGCGCGAACGGCATCCCGCACGATCTTGACGCGCCCCCACATGGGAACCTCGTCGGGCGAGCGCGGCGTATAGGCCAAAGTCAGCGCGGTGCCGTCCCAATGATGCGTGCCCAGCAGTTCGGCGATGCCTTCGTTGTACCAGGGCGGAGCAAATTCTCCGAAAAAGGAGCGAACGAAGCCGTGCGTCCCCTCGTGCAGCAGCAGATGGCGGCGGTAGTAGTCGGTGGGTTGCTCATAGAGCCACAGCAGGTCGCCGACGGAGTAGCCGTTGGCAAACGGCGGCAATCGGGCGGGGAGCAAGCCCAGCGTGCGAAAACGCTCGCGGTCGTCGATCAGAAATCCGCGCATCCGCCAATCGTCGTTGTTCTCGCCCGACACGCCGAAATAGCGGCACCACTGGGGAAAGGCGGCGTCGAACACGCGGCACAGGGAGTCGACCTCGGGCGAGGGGGGGAGATCGGTGAAGAGCGTCAGATGCCGCCCCTCCAATCGCCGGATTCCCGCCGCGAGCAACTTCGGCTCGTCGATGGTGACCCAATCCTGCTTGGGCGACGGCGGATTCCCCTTGGTGCGATCCATGGCCGGGGCGAACGACGCGAACCAAACCAGCACGGCGAGCAGGGCGATCGGCGGCGGAGAGCGGACCGCCGCGGGAACCCGCGAACACCGCAACAAGGCATCATCCCGTACCGGCGACATAGGCAGTTCGTTCCAATCGCGTTATATTTGCGTTTTTGCGGTCCTCCGCGCCGCGGACATCAGGCCGACCGCCCACTATCTGCATTTTAGATCAACTCCGTCCATCAGGTCGCCCTTTCATGACGGTACGCACACGCTTCGCTCCCAGTCCCACCGGTTATCTTCACATTGGAGGGGTCCGCACCGCGCTGTTTTGCTGGCTGTTCGCGCGGCGTCACGGCGGTCGATTCATCCTGCGGATCGACGACACGGACCGGCAGCGGAACGTCGAGGAGGCCTTGCAGCCGATTTTGGACGGCCTGCGGTGGCTGGGGATCGATTGGGACGAAGGGCCGGAGGTGGGCGGTCCGGTCGGGCCGTACTATCAGTCCCAGCGGCACGAGATTTACGCGGCGGCGGTGGAAAAGCTGCTGGCATCGGGAAACGCGTACAAGGATTTCGCCACGCCGGAGGAGATTCAGGCCGAGCGGGAGGCCGCCCAAGCCGAAAAGCGCCCCTTCGTGTACAGTCGCCGCTTCATGGCCGAGACGCCGGAGGACGAGGCCCGATTCCGCGGCCAAGGTCGCTCCGCCGTCGTGCGACTGAAGATTCCCCGAGAAGGCAAGCTCATCGTCCGCGATCTGATCCGCGGCGACGTGGAGTTCGATTGGTCGCAAGAGCAGGATCACGTCATTCAGCGGTCCGACGGTTCCGTGCTCTATCACCTGGCCAGCGCGGTGGACGATCACGCGATGGGCATCACGCACGTGATTCGGGCGGAAGAGCACCTTTCCAATACGCCGCGGCAGGTGTTCATTTTGCAAGCGTTGGGCCACGCACCGCCCCAATTCGCGCATCTGCCCTTCGTGGCCGAACCGGGCAGCAAGACCAAACTCAGCAAACGGAAGTTGGACAAGTATCTGAAAAACCGCGATTTCGCCGAATTGATGGACCTGGGGCGCGGCATCGCCCGGCGGATCGGCTTGACGGCCTCGGACGACCTGTTCAATCCCGTGGTCGTGGACTTCTATCGCATCGTGGGCTTTCTGCCGGAGGCGGTGGTCAACTATTTGGCCCTGTTGGGCTGGTCGCTGGACGACCGCACGGAGCACTTTTCCCGCCGCGAATTGGTCGAGGTGTTTTCGCTGGATCGCGTGAACAAGGCCCCGGCGGCCTTCGATCCGAAGAAGCTCACGGCCTTCCAGCAGCGCCACATGCAGCAAGTGCCGCTCGCCGAGCGGACGGAGGCGGTGATTCCGTTCCTGCAACAGGCGGGTTGGGTCCCCTCGCCGCTTCCCGAGGAACTGCGCGAACGGGTGGCGCGCGTGGTGGAGGCGGCGGGCGATCGGCTTCGCGTCGCCGGAGAAATCCTCAACTATCCCGAGTTCTTCCTCCCCTACGAACGCTTGGAATTCGACCCCAAGGCGGTCGAAAAGCACCTTCGGGCGGCGGGAGCGGGGACCTTGTTGCGACAAGCCGCGGAGACTTTGGCCCAAGTCGAACCGTTCCTGCCCGCCAACCTCGAACAGGCCGTGCACGCCTTCGCGGAGCGGCAGGGGATCAAGCTGGGCGGGATCATCCATCCGCTGCGGGTGGCGCTTACCGGTCGAACGGTCGGACTGGGACTGTTCGAGACGATCGCCATTTTGGGCAAGGATGAAACGGCGGCGCGACTGGAGACCGCCGAGCGACGCTTTTGCGGAAGCGGCGAGGGCTGAACCGGGCCGCCGTCCCCTTGTCCGCCCCTGCCGCGCGGCAACAATGAGGCGTAGCGCGTCGAGGCGGATCGCGGCGCGATCGCCGTGCGCAACGCGGCGAGAACCCGGCGGGAAGGCCGCTGTTTTCCGCCCCATCAAGTGGAACTCCATCACGGAGACGGTCATGAACGACAACACATCCGAACCGAAACCGGCACCGGAAACGATCGCCCGCAACGGAGCGCAGGGCGGGTGCCCTCCCTGCGAAGGCGGCGGCGATTTCATCCGCGAGGCCATTCGCGAAGACCTGCGGAACGGTCGCTACGACCGCGTCCATACGCGGTTTCCTCCCGAACCCAACGGCTATCTGCACATCGGGCACGCCAAGTCCATCTGCTTGAATTTCGGCATCGCGCAGGAATTCGGCGGAAAGTGCAACCTCCGCTTCGACGACACCAATCCCACCAAGGAGGACGTGGAGTACGTCGAATCCATCATGGAGGACGTCCGCTGGCTGGGATTCGACTGGGAGGACCGTTGCTTCTATGCCTCCGATTACTTCGAGCAACTCTATCAATGGGCGGAGGAATTGATCCGCAAGGGCTACGCCTACGTTTGCGATTTGACGCCGGAGCAGGTCCGCGAATACCGCGGCACGCTGACCGAACCGGGACGCGAAAGCCCCTTCCGCCGTCGCTCGCCCGAGGAGAACCTCGACCTGTTTCGCCGGATGCGGGCGGGCGAGTTTCCCGACGGTTCGCGGACGCTGCGGGCCAAGATCGACATGGCCCATCCCAACGTCAACATGCGCGACCCCGTGATGTACCGCATTCTGCGGGCGACGCATCATCGGACGGGCGACAAGTGGTGCATCTATCCCACCTACGATTGGGCGCACGGGCAATCCGACTCCATCGAGGGCATCACGCATTCCATCTGCACGCTGGAGTTCGAGATCCACCGCCCGCTGTACGATTGGTTCATCCAAGCCCTGGGCATCTACGCGCCGCGTCAAATCGAATTCGCGCGGCTCAATCTGACCTACACCGTGATGAGCAAGCGGCGACTCTTGCAGTTGGTGCAAGAGGGATTGGTGCGAGGCTGGGACGATCCGCGGATGCCCACCATCTGCGGTCTGCGGCGGCGCGGCTACACCCCCGAGGCGATCCGCGAGTTCTGCCGTCGCATCGGCGTGGCCAAGTACGACGGCGTGATCGACATCTCGCTGCTGGAACACTGCCTGCGGGAGGACCTCAATCGCCGGGCGGCGCGGGTCTTGGCCGTCCTCCGTCCGCTCCGCGTGGTGATCGACAACTATCCCGACGATCTCGTCGAGCAATTGGACGCCGTGAACAATCCCGAAGACCCGGGGATGGGCACCCGCAAAGTCCCCTTCTCGAAAGTGCTCTACATCGAGCAGGACGACTTCCGCGAGACGCCGCCGCCCAAGTACTACCGCTTGTCGCCGGGTCGCGAGGTCCGCCTCCGCTGGGGCTATTTCATCCGTTGCACCGACGTGGTCAAGGATCCGACCACCGGTCAGGTGACCGAAGTGCATTGCACGTACGATCCCGACACGCGCGGCGGCAATGCCCCGGACGGACGCAAGGTGAAGGCCACCATCCACTGGGTATCGGCCGAGCACGCCCTGCCGGTCGAAGTGCGTCTCTACGATCACCTTTTCCTCAAGCCCGACCCGGACGACGTCCCCGAGGGCGCGGACTGGCGCGCGAATCTGAACCCCGACTCGCTGGAGATCGTCTCGCCCGCCTTCGTGGAACCGAGCGTCCGAGATGCCCCCGTGGGCACGCGCTATCAATTCGAGCGGCTGGGCTACTTCAGCGTCGATCCCGACTCCCGGCCGGGCCGACTCGTCTTCAACCGCGCCGTCTCCCTCAAGGACGCTTGGGCCAAGATCGAGAAGAAACGGGAACAAGACGCCTGATGGAAACGATCCGCGGCAGCATCTACGACTACCCGAAGTATTACGACGTGCTCTTCGGCGCCGACTGCGCCGCCGAGATGCGGTTCCTCCAGGCCGCCTTCCGCCGCTATGCCGGGCGACGCGTACGCCGCGTCTTCGAACCGGCGTGCGGGACGGGGCGGATGTTGATTCGACTGAGCGCGGCGGGCTACGCGGTGTGCGGATTGGACCTCAACCCGAAAGCGGTGGACTACTGCAACCGCCGCTTCGTTCAGGCGGGCAAGAAGCCCGTCGCCGTGGTCGGCGACATGACCGATTTCTCGCTGCCCCGACCGTGCGACGCGGCCTACAACGCCATCAACAGCTTTCGTCACGTGGCGGACGAGCGGGCGGCGGTGGGGCATTTCCGCTGCATGGCCGAGGCCGTCGCGCCCGGCGGAATCTACGTCATCGGCCTGCACCTCACCCCCAACCGTCCGCCCCAATGCACCGAAGAGGCCTGGGTCGCGCGGCGCGGCATGTTGCAGGTCAATTCCCTCATGCGCAGCCTCAGCCTGGACCGTCGGGCACGCCGCGAAAGGGTCCGCCTGCAATTCGACGTGTACACGCCGCGGCGATGCTTCCGCATCGTGGACGAGTTCGATTTCCGCACCTACACCGCCGCGCAGTTTCGCGGCCTGTTGAAGAAGGCGGGCGGTTGGGAGATCGCCGCCGTCCACGATTTCCGCTACGACATCGACGACGTCATCCCCCTGGACGATTGCACGGAAGACGCCGTCTTCGTCCTCCGCCGCATCGCATAAACCTCAGAGCCCCCGGCGTAAGCTGGTGGTGGTAGTGTTCATGGTGGCGTCGTTGGTAAGCGCTGGGTAGCGCCGAAGCCACCGCCGGCTCACGCCGGCGGCTCCAGTTGCGCAAGCGGCTCTAGTTATGTCGGCGGCTCCCATGACGTTAATGGTGCCAAGCGCGCTATCGGCTCACATCGGCGTTTCGGGATTGGGCACTCGGGCGACGAAGCGTCCGCCGCTTTCGTACCATCCCTGTTGCGTGGAACGGCACCACAGCAGTTCCATGAGCAGGCTGACAGGCTCGCCGCCCGCATCGAAGGTGGCGATCATCCGCCGCGCCGCCAGCGGTTTGGGATGATAGAAGCCCAATCCGCCTTCCGAGATTTGCCGTCCCACGACGACGACGGGAGAACCGCGGGGCGTTCCGTCATCCTCGGACACCATGGTCAGCCGCACGAGATAAGGGAAATTGAATCGGACGCATTCGCGACGTTCACCGGGATGAACGTCCGGCATCAAGGCCGAAAGGGTCTGCCAGACCCCGTCCCGTACCGCCTCATCCGCCGGGTTCAGGCAGGCCGCCCAACCCGGGTCCGCGTTCCGCACGAAGGCACCGTGACTCATGCGCCCGTCCCCTTGCAGAAGTACACAAGGTGTATTGGCATTCGCTGCCGAGCCGATTACTTGTCGTTGCCAAAACGAGATGAACGAAACAGAGAGCACGCGAGGGCCGAGAATTTCGCCCGTGCAACCGGCAAGACCGGCCCGCAGGCAATCAATTCCTTCAGTCGGAAGTGAAGAAACTCGCGGCAAGTCGCGGCTGCAAGCGTGGTGCTCGAGGCCGGTCGTCCCGCCCGATGTCTCGGCTCCCCTAGCTCCTCGGTGATGAGAGCGTGCAATCTCCCCAGCGTCGGCCGACCCCGCGCGACTTGGCTTGGCGAGTCGATCAGGAGGCCATTGCAACTCTAGGTCGAGAATGGCCGCGCGTCAAATGCCACCACCGGCTTACGCTGGTGGCTCCCGTTCGCGCCATAACACAACGCAAAGCTATTGGAGCCGCCGGCGTAAGCCGGCGGTGTCTTAACACTACCCAGGATTCACCACCAGCTTACGCTGGTGGCTCTAGTTCGCGCGATAACACAACGCAAAGCTATTGGATCTGCCGGCGCATGTGGAGGCGCGAGCGTAACTGGAGCCGCCGGCGTAAGCCGGCGGTGTTTCGGCGCAACCCAGGATTCACCACTAACACCACCAGCTTACGCTGGTGGCTCCCGTATGTGCGTGGATAGTTCACGCCACCACCAGCTTACGCTGGTGGCTCTAGGATTCGCGCGACTGCGCGGCGCAGCGCTTGCCGCAACAGGGCGTCAAAACGGGAACGTCTCGTCCAGCGGCGATTGGGCCAATTCCACCAGGAACGAGCCGATCCGCTCGGTCAGCAATTCCACCAAGCGACGTCCCTTGGCTGCGGCGGCGCGGTGCGGATTGCCCGCCCCGGCGTTCGTGGTCAACAGGTGCCACGGTCGCGTGATCGACACCCAGCCCAGGTTGACGGCCTCGAATCGGCTGGGTCGCGTCCTGCCGGAGTCCGCGTCGGGCGAACCGTCGGGACGCAAGGCCACCAGTTCCGGCCAATACGCCAGCGCCAGCGAGGTTTCCATCTCTCCGGCGTGGTCGTCCGGTTCCTCGAAGATTTGGTGATAAACGTCGCGAATCGAGGCGTACCAATTGCACAGGAAGAGCTTGGCGGGCGATCGGCCGTACATCTCGCGGAGAAAGCCCTTCAGGTCGTTCCCGCCGTGACTGTTCAGCAACACGATCTTCATGATGCCCTGGTGCGTGAGCGACTCGATCAGGTCGGCCAGCACGGCGTGGAGGGTGCTGGGATTCAGGTTCATGGCGAAGGGGTACGCCCGCAGGTTCGTCTCCGTGCCGTAGGGGATGGTCGGCAGGAGGATGACCTTGGCCCCTCGCCGCCAGGCGGCCTCGCAGACCGCGTCGCCGATCAGGTCGCCCTCCCGGGTATCCATGCCGTAGGGCAGATGGAGGTTGTGCGGTTCGGTGGCGCCCAAGGGGAGCACGGCGACCTCGTAGCGCTGCTGTCGCACGGCGGCGTAGGTCAGATCGCACAGTTTCCAGGGTCGAGGCGGAGGCGTCGAGTCGTCCATGGGGGAGGTCCTTGGATCCACGGTTTCGCGGGGCACCGCCGGCTCACGCCGGCGGCTCCAATGAGGCTTACGGCGTCGCGCGCAAACTGGAGCCACCAGCGTAAGCTGGTGGTGGTGTGAACTATCCACGCACAAACTGGAGCCACCAGCGTAAGCTGGTGGTGTCCCGGCGCCAAGTCGGGAACGCCTGGCCGACATCGTCGCAGGCGCTCAAAACGGCAAAGGCACGTCGAAAAGGTACTTTACGATGAAGTAGATGCCGACGGCGATGAAGAGCGTGCCGCCGACCGAACGAACCACTTGATCGACGACCGTCATCACCTGAAAGGCCTTGCCCAGCGATTGGGCGCTGAAGGCCACGAGGGCGGCGAATGCGACGACGGGCAAGCCCGTCCCGACGCCGAAAAGCAGGCTCAGGAAGGCCGCCGGAGCTTGCGATCCCTGCGCGATGGCGATGACCGTGCCGAAGTACGCGGCGGAGGTGGGGCAAAAGGCCAGGGCGAAAAGGAGGCCCAAGAGCAGCCCGCCCCAGATGCCGGCCGAATCCGCCACCGCCTGCGATCGGCCCGCCGCGATCGACGGCAGCGGGATCGTCAGCAAACCGAATAGCAGCATCCCCACCAAGACGAGGAACGGCCCCAGGAACATGTGTCCGTAGGTTTGCAGGGCCGCCGAGATGCCGGGCAAGGCCGCCAAGCCGGTCACGATGATCAGCGCGAGGAGAAAATAGGCCAGGGATCGCCCCAGCGTGTAGAGCAGGCCCGTCAGAAACACGGCTCGGGCGTTGCCGACCTTGCGACCCAGGTACGAGATGGCGGCGATGTTGGTCGCCATCGGGCACGGTGCGACGGCGGTCGCCAGACCCAGGCCGAACGAGGCGATCAGCGGTCCCTGCTGCATCCACCATTGCGTGTTCATGGAGTGCGAAGCTCCTACCCAATTGTTTGGTGTTTGGCCGACGACGCCACCGCGGGCACCACCAGCTTACGCTGGTGGCTCTAGGGTTTACACCACCAGCTTACGCTGGTGGCTCCAGTGTGTGCGCGCGATGGCGCGGCGCAACACGAGGGAAGCGCCAGCGCGCTTGGCACCGCGAGCGTAATTGGAGCCGCCGGCGTAAGCCGGCGGTGGCTTCGGCGCTACCCAGCGCTTACCACCGCGGGCACCACCAGCTTACGCTGGTGGCTCTAGGGTTCGCGTGCAAAGTTCACGCACACCACCACCAGCTCACGCTGGTGGCTCTAGGGTTTACACCACCAGCTCACGCCCGAGGCTCTAGGATTCGGTGCAGGTTCGAGGCTCTAGCCGTTCAGGAGGCCGTTTTCGGCAACAGATCCTTCAGATTGTCGGAGATCAAGGATTGGAAGGCGTCCGGTTCGTGGACGGTCTGCCAGACCTCCATGATGTTCCGGTACGTTACCTCTTTGCCGTCCTTGAGCTGAACCATGATCACGGTGGGCGCGATGATCTCGTACTTGGTGAGCAAATCCTTGTTCTCCGGTTGCTCGTAGTTGACCTCCTTGACGATCACGCGGCCCGCCCGAATATCGTCCGCGAACATCCGTTCGAGGACGTCTTTGGTGGAGGCCTCGATCTTCAGGCAGGTTGGGCATCGCACATTGCCGTGGCACAGGTACACCAAGACGGCGTCCTGAGGGGCCTTGTTCACGGTTTCGGCGACCTGTACGGCGGGAGCGACCGCGGGGGCGGCCTCCGTAGGCTTTTGGGCCTGGCCGATCTTGACGAAGATCGCGCCGAAGGCCATGCCCACCAGCAGGAGCAAGGCTCCCGTCAACAACGCTCGCATGCCGTTCTTTTCCGCCATGGTCAGAGCACTCCTCAAAAGGGCACGTACGAAATCCCGCCGCTAAGATAGGGCGACGCCGAGCAGTTTGGCGCCCTCGGCCACGACGCGCTGGACGTTTTCGCCCGTGACCGGGGTTTCGCCGCGCTTCATCCCCATTTGGTCGAGTCGCAATTGATGGAAGTCGGTGTAGCCCGCCTTCTCCATCACTTTTCTCCCGCATTCATAGTCGCACCCGTCCAAGACGAGGACGGCGGGGGCGGCGGCCAAGGCGTCCAGCATCATTTGCACGCCGCCGGCGACTCCGGCCAGGCACGACATTTGGGCGATGCCGTCGGCGGTCATTTTGCGTGCCGCCAAGTCGGCCATGCGGCCCAGGTTCGAGGCGCCCGAGCAGGTCAACACGATCGGCTTGGCCACTCCCGAGCAACAGCCACCTTGGGTTTTCTCGTCACTCATGATTGGTATTCCTTACGGCAAGACCGTTGTTTTGGCGGGGGAGCCGGTCGGCCCGGCCGCGTCGTTCAAGCGGTCAATAACTGCTTGATCTCGTCCACGCTCGCCACTTTGCCCATCAATTTGACTTCGCCGTCGATCACGAGGGCGGGAGTCATCATGACGCCGAAGGCGGTGATGGTGGCGATATCGGAGATTTTTTCGATTTGGGCCTCGACGCCCGCCTGTTTCACCGCTTCCGCGGCATTGGTCGCCAGCGCGGTGCACTTGGCGCAACCCGGTCCGAGAACTTGAATCAGCTTCATGGTTCGTTCCTCCATCTTGTGAATTGTAAGACTGGTCGTTCGAAGTTTGAAAGGAAAAACGGCGGATTACCGGACCCTCGCCGGTCGCCGCGTGAGACCTCACACGAAGAAGGCCCCGAAAATCATGCCCACCAGGGCGCTCATGACCACTACCAGGGCCACGAAGGTGGCGGTTTTCTTGAAGCCCCAAACGCTGTAGATGACGGCGATGCTGGGCAGGGAGAGGGCGGGTCCGGCCAAGAGCAACGACAGCGCCGGTCCCTTGCCCATACCCAAGCCGATCAACGCCTCTAAGATGGGGATTTCCGTCAAGGTGGCGAAGTACCAGGCGCTGCCGATGACGGAGGCGACGAGGTTGGCGCGGAGGCTGTCTCCGCCGACCAAGGCTCCTACCGCCTTTTCCGGCAGCAGCGCCCCCACAAAACCCGTCACGAACACCCCGATGAACAGCAAGGGGATGATCTGTTTGGAAAAGCTCCAGGTCTCGGCCATCCAGGCGTTCAGTTCCGATTTCTCGAACCACGAGAAGGACATGGCAAGGGTCAGCAGCAGGAACACGCCCGCCACATACCAACGCCGAGGATAGAGCCAGGCCGCCCATTCATAGCCGGGCGGGGTGTCCTGGCGTTTCTCCAAGACGTATTGCTTATCCACGTTGATCTTGACGCCCTTGGCGAAGCGGTCGGCGGGTTCTTCAAGCTGGAAGCGGTAGGCGGCGGTCGTCTCCAGCAGCACGGCGACGTCCAACTCCTCCGCCTGCAATCGCTCCTTGGTGCCGTCCATCAGCGTGACCGGCGTATTGGGTTGAAGCTTGACCACCGTGCGGCTGGGGTCGCTCCAATCGGAGAAGACCAGAAACAGGATCATCGCGGCCAGAAAGACGGCGTTTTGCCACAACTTTCGTTTGGTGGGCGGGGACGGCGGCAAGGCCATCATCGCCTTGGTACGGTTCTCTTCCTCGCGACGGAAGATCAGGGCCATCAAGAGGCCGATGACGACCGCGAAGACGATGGCGCCCACGACCCGGGCGATGCCTAGGTCGAACCCCAGCACGCGGGCGGTGAGGAAGATCGCCATGACGTTGATGGCCGGTCCGGAATAGAGGAACGCGGCGGCGGGCCCCAAACCGGCACCCACCCGATAGATGCCGGCAAACATCGGCAGCACGCTGCACGAACAAACCGCCAGCACGGTCCCCGACACCGAAGCCACGGCGTAGGCCTCGACCTTGTTGGCTTGCGGTCCGAGGTGCCGCAGCACGCCCTCCTTGGAAAGGAAGGTGGCAATCGCTCCGGCGATGAACATGGCGGGCACCACGCAGCCCAGGGTATGGTTTCGGGCATACCACTGGAGCATCAGGAACGCCTCCATGATCGCCGTTTGGATGCGTTCGGAGTTGAAGTTGACGAAATAGGCGAAGGCGAAGACCGCGACCAGCGCGATCAGGATTCCCCATTCTTTCCTGTTCATCCTACGCTCCTGTCGAGTCGCTATCGTATGCAAGTTTGGCCAATAATGCAAGATTGACTTGCGAACAAACGGGCGTTCATCATCCGCCCCACGCGCCGCCAACGGGAAAGTCGCCGGGCCTGATCCTCTACTTCAGCATTTGCACTTTGGCCTGATAACTTTCCCGCAGAACCTTCTCTGCGCACTGCAAAAAGTTCAGCACGCAGGGGGTCCGCAATCGGTAAAACGTCATGGTTCCGCGTCGTTCGTCCTCGATGACGCCGGCCTTTTTCAGAGCCGAGAGGTGACGCGAGACCGTGGACATGTCGGCGCCGATCAGCGCCGTCATTTCGCAGACGCACTTCTCTCCGTGCTCCGCGAGTTGCTCCACGATGAACACCCGGGAGGGATGGGCCAAAGCCCGAAAGACCTCGGCGGTCATCTCGCAACGAGCCTTCGCGTTTGCGTCCATCACGTCTTACCCTCGCCGAAAATGGGGGCTAGCACCCGGTAAAAGGGCTGTTCGTCGCGAATTGCCCTGGCATAAGGGGCGTCGGGCAACGTCGCCGCCGAAGATCGAACCGGTTCACAGGACCTTCGGCCAAGCCCTTACGAACTCTTATACGTATCATCGTCCTTGGTTGTTTGCAACATGATGCAATATTACAAGAATCGCGTTTTCGCGTCAAGGTTATTTTGGAGCCGCCGGTGCGATTGGTGACGCTAGCGCAATTAGGTCCGCCGGCGCGAAATAATTTAGAGCCGCCGGCGTGAAATAAACTGGAGCCGCCGGTGTAAGCCGGCGGTGTCTCAACGCTACCCAGGATTCACCACCAGCTTACGCTGGTGGCTCAAGTATGTGCGTGCAAAGTTCGCGCACACCACCAGCTTACGCTGGTGGCTCCATTAGGGGCTCCATTGGGCGCCGGCGGCTCCAGGGTTTGCGCGATGGCACAGGAGACACTGGAGCCTCGGGCGTAAGCCCGAGGTGTTTTCACGCTACCCAGCGTTTACCACTGCGCACACCACCAGCTAACGCTGGTGGCTCTAGTATGAGCGTGTATAGTTCACGCCACCACCAGCTAACGCTGGTGGCTCAAGTATGTGCGTGCAAAGTTCGCGCACACCACCAGCTTACGCTGGTGGCTCCATTAGGGGCTCCATTAGGCGCCGGCGGCTCCAGGGTTTGCGCGATCGCGCGGGGGTCATTCGGCGGAGGCGGTGGTGCGATAGTTCAGCACGCGGGCTTGCCCGACCTCTTCCGCACGCAGCCAGATCGTTTGTCCCAAGAGTTCGTGTCCGGCGGGCAGGGTGTAAACGTGGATGGCGCGGCCCAAGGCCGGCACGTCGAGTTGCGTCCGTTGACGCCGCCGATCGGGGGCGAACAGTTCGCAGCGGAAAGACAGGGGATTCTCCGTCTCGTTGACCAGCGTTTGCTGAACCTCCAGTTCGCCCGCCGCGTTCAATCGCGTGCGCACGTCAACGTACACGTCGCCCAGGCCGATCTCCAAGGTGTGAAAGACGTCGAATTCGTATCGCCGGTCGGACTGCACCGAGAAGTGAACGACGAACGGTTGAACGCCCGCCTCTGCGTCCAGGGGCAGCGTGAGCACAAAGGGGACCGCGATCTCCTCGTTGGGAAGCAACTTGAAGGCCGCCGTCTCCGGCTCCAGTCGCCAACCGCGACCGCCCGGAAGTCGCACCGTGCCCGATACCGCTTGCGGGAACGTGTTGCGGAACCGTAGTTGGTTGGAGATGGGCTTTCCGTACACGCTGGGTACCCGGGCAACGCCGAGTTGGCAGGCCTGCCGCCAAAGCGCGACCGGCAGGTGGACGCCCTCCAGGAACTGCGGCAGCGGTCCGACGCTCAAGCGTTGCTTTTCTCCCAAGCGGGAGAGGGGCGCGGTGCGTCCCCATACGTCCGTGGTCGAGACCGCCTCGCCCAGGTAGAGCGTTTCCTCGCCGGGTTCCTGGTTCCAAACGATCATCATGCCCGTCTCGCCGTCGCCGAAGATCAGGTTTTGCGACTCGCCGGGCAAGCGGATCGATCCCCTTGGCGTACGATCGCGCAGGCTGTGGACGGCGGTCCGCCAGGGGATCAGCATCTCGGTGGGAAAGCCGTCCGGGCGAAACAGGCCGCAGCGGGGATCGAAGGGGTCGGGATGGAAGCCCGCCTCCGCACCGTTCGCCTTGACCGCCGCCATGCGAAGCACCAAATCGGTGATGCGGACGGGCAGCGGGTATTCGCTCCGATTCAGCGGGCGGAGATCGACCCACAAGGCGGTTTCGGCGTCAGGCTTCGCGTATCCGGCGAGGTAGCGCCGGACCTCCGCGGCGGTCATGGGCGGTTCCGTGGTGAATTGCAGGGATCGCCACGGCGAACCGCGACCCACAGGCGGCGGTTCCAGCCAGTCCCATGCCGTCCCCACTTGTCCGCCGTAGAGCACCTTGGAGACCTCGGCCGACACGCGGCGCACGATTTCCTCGGGGTGAGAAACGGCGGTGAACCCCAGGTCGTCGTCGCGGCCCAATTGCCAGCGACCGACCAGCAGCCCGAAACGCGCCAGCGTCAACTCCAGCGACGGTCGCCAAAGTTCGGTATCCGCGGCGAAGAATTCGGCGGCGGTGGTTCGACCGGTCCAGGGACCGCGGAGAGTCGGGGGCGGTTCGCAAAGCAGTCCCACCGTTTGCACGCCCTGTCCGCGGAGTCGCTCCAGGAAGAAGCCCAGTTCCTCCAAGGTCTCCGGCTTCGCCGAATCGTCGGTCCAGACGGGAAATTTGACCCAACTCACCCCGGACAGGCGAATCACTTCCAGGAGGTCGCGGAGGTCGAGGGGATCGGCGCCCCGCGGCAGCGACCAACCGAAAGGAGCGGCCGAGATCTGCGAGACGGGCGCCAGCAGTGCGACGGGGACCTCGACGCGGCGTCGCGCGCCCTCCGGGGTGGAAAGCGTCGCCCGCAAAACATAGTAGCCGGGTTGAGACAGCGGTACGTCCCACTTCCACACGCCAAAATGGGGCGGGTTGGCCCGTAGCGATTCCTCCCGCGGGATCTCGTCCGGACCGAACGCGGGGCGAACCTCCAACGGGGCTTGCACGCGCTCCAGCGTGTTCCCGTCGGGATCCAGAATCTCCAATTCCAAGGGAGGCGATTGGGCGGCGATTCCCGCCGCCGTGTATTCGGCTTGGACGGCCTCGCCTTCCTGATACAGGCCGTGCGCGCGGTTCAGTCGCACGCTCAATCGGGGTAGGCGACCCAGGCGGATGGTGCCGAACCACACGGCGGCCTTCAGATCGGCCTTTTCTCGCGGTTCCACGTGCAGGCCCACCACGACCGTCTCGGCTTGAGGCAGGTCCAGGTCCAGCGGTCCCAGTCGCAATAACCGCCACTCGGGACCGGGGACGATCTCCGCCGACCGTGCGATGTGCAGCGGGTTGTTCCGCGAGTCGAAAAAGCTCAGCGTCGTGAACACCCGATCGTGCCGGATTCCCTCGGCGCGAATCCAGACCTCCAGCACGTGGCTGAAAAGCGTGGAGACCTGAATGGGAGGGCTAAAGGCCGCGACGCCCCCGCCGTCGAGTTCCGCCACGAGCGAGCGGGGCGAGTCGGGCGAGGGTACGTCCACGATCTCCATTTTCAAATAGGCGGGAAACCCTTCGCCCACCCGGCGCGTCCAGTAGTCCGGCCAATTATCGTAATTGACGTCCTTCGATTCGGCGAAGTCGAGGCTGAAGACGGACTGCGTCCCCGGCAAAGGGCGGGAGTCCAACGACTGGGCCGATGCGGCCTCCACGTAGCGACCGCGGGGGGCTTCCGCCTGCGTCGCGGCTTGGGGCATCCGCTCGCCGGGATCGGCGGTCTTGGGCTCCTCCGCGTACGCCCCTACAATGATCCCAAAGAGCGCCAGCACGACCGCCCCGACCGCGGAGGGAGCGTGCCCCCTCCCTCGGTGATCAAAGATTCGGCGCTCCCGCGCCGCCCCGCCCCGTCGCCGAGCGTTGGAGCAGGATTGATCGCGGAATGGAATCATCGAACGTGGGCACATGGAAATGCGTTCGGAATCGCCGGGGGGATTCACCGCGGGTGGAATCGGACCCTGCGGTTGCGACCCCTCGATCGGGTTTCCAAGGTCGTGCAAGGACAAATGACTACGGACGCGGCAAGGGTGCGCGGACCGCGCCTACTTCGGTTTCGGCGTCGCGTGCCGCGACAAGTTAAAAAGGATTGATCCGTGCTCAGAATTCGTCCCGCCGTTGACCTGGCTTCGCTGGGCTTGGACTGGCTGCCGTGCTTGGAGACCGCCCGTCGCTTGGGCGTGGATACCGTCGAAATCGACCTGCGGCGGCAATTGCCGTGGCGGGAACTGGGGCAAACCGCCGTCCGCGAGATCCGCAAGCAATTGAGCGACAGGAACCTCCGCCTTTCCGTCGTAAGATTCCGAACCAAAAGGGGTTATGACGAAACCCAGGACCTGGATCGGCGGGTGGAGGGCACGAAGACCGCCATGCGTTTGGCCGCCGCCTTGGGCGCCGGCTTTCTCACCAATCGCCTGGGACGCCTGCCCGAGCAAAGCGAAGATCATCCCTCGGAAGAGTCTATTTCGAATCCCCTGATCGTGGATGTCCTCTGCGACCTGATACACTATAGCGAGCGGGAAGGGGTGATCCTTACGGGGGAATTGGGCGAGGATTCGGGCGAAGATTTGGCCCGACTGCTGAAATTATTACCCGAAGGTGGGGTCGGCGTGGACCTCGACCCCGGGCTGCTGGCGGCGTTCGGGCACTCGCCGCAACAGGCCGTCCAAGCCTTGGGAAACTCCGTGATGGTCGTCCACGCGACGGATGCCGTGTCGGGCGGTGGGCCGGGCCAACGCAGAATCGCCCCCTTGGGTACCGGAGATGTGGATTATTCTGAAGTTTTGGGAGGCTTGGAGAAAACGGGTTATCGGGGGTGGTTCTTTGTCCGTGCCGTCGGGGACGATCAGCCCGTCGGCGAGGTCCAGCGGGCGATCGAATATCTGCGGCGAATATGATGTCCGGCACGCCCGGGATGCTCGCCCGCCGCATTCCGGATTTGCGGCTCAGCGCCATGCCCCCACGTGAACGCATTCCCTCCGATGATTCGGCCGCGATAGGCTCGGTCCCCGGGTCGGGCATGCCGGTCGGGGCGGAAGGCGCGGTCGCCCATCGGCCGCCCATTCCCTGCCGTGCCGGTCGGGCACGCGGGGCGCTTTTCCGCATGGTGCGGGCGGCGGTGCTGCTGGCGGCGACGGTTGTGACCGCCGATCACGTCTTTGTCACCTCGTTTCGCCCGCATCGCGTGCAAGGAGGCTCCATGGTCCCCTGTTTGATCGGCGAACACCATCGCGTGACGTGCGACGGTTGCGGGCGGGGGTTTGCCGTGTTGCCTATGCCCGATGGGCGCTTGCCGCCGATCGTTGTGTGCCCCCACTGCGGGCGGCGCGTGGCGATTTCTACCGAAAACGCGACCTGGCACGTGGGCGACCTGGTGTGGAATCTGCGCAGTCCGTACTTTTTTCGGCGGCCTCGTCGCTGGGAGATGGTGGGCTTGCGAGACCCGGCGGCGGCCTCCCGGATGCTCGTGAAGCGGATCGTGGGATTGCCGGGCGAGAGCGTGGCGATCCGCGAAGGCGACCTATTCGTGAACGGGCGGATTTGCCGAAAGCCGTGGCCCCTGGTGCGGGAAATGTCGGCCCCGTTGCCGCTTGCGGAAGACTCCCGCGGACCGCGCGCCCTGCCCTGCCCGGTCCGCCTGGCCTCGCCCGCCACTAATTACTGCCACTTTCACCCCGGTTGGGATCAACTGGAGTTTCCGACCCGCGACTTGGTCCTGCTGTTTTCGTTGACCGAGTTTTCGGCGAAAGGCAAGGACGCGGGCGGCAAACTGAAGATTCGAGCGGACGACGGCGACCGAGGTTGGATCGTGACGTTCGATTTCGCGGCCAAGCGGATGGCGATCGAGCAAGGCGGCACGGAGGACGACCCTGGCGGCATGGAGCTTTGGACGACTCTGCCTCGGGTGCTGGAGAACTGGGTTCGCCGACCGAATCCAAAGCCGCCGCTTCCCGTGGCGGTCTCCCTGGTCGATCGCCGCCTGCTGGTGGCGGTGCAGGATCGCCCGGTCTTCGAGTCGACGTACGACCCGCCGCCGCTGACGCGGTCGCTGATTCAGCCATTCGTGGTCGAGGCGGAAGGGGCGACGGGGCGATTGGCCGACCTTCGGGTGCTGCGCGACGTGTATTACCTGCCCCCTTACGACGTGGTGACGCCGACGCCGGAACCGCTGCCCAATGGAAAAGCGGGCGCATCGTTCGATTCCCGGGCGGAGTCATCCTTTTTCCCGTTACGACTGCCGGGCGAGGAGTTCGCGGTTGTGCTCCAAGCCTCCTTCACGGTGCGTGTGCCGCCGGGAAAGTACCTGGTATTGGGCGACGATTCGCACTCTTCTATGGACGGGCGGTATTGGCGACCGGACTTCTGCATCGCGAGCGAACAAATCCTGGGGCGGACCGTCGTCCTGCGGATGCGCTAGGCCGTGCCGTCGTGAAGGCACCTCCAGCTAACGCTGGAGGCTCCACGTGTGATCACGGATTACTAACAAAGCCATGAGCTGCCAGCGTAAACTGTTGATGTATAAACCTGGAGCCACCAGCGTAAGCTGGTGGTGAAAGCGCTGCGTCAGCGCTTGAATCTTGGGTAGCGTGAAGGCACCTCCAGCTAACGCTGGAGGCTCCCGTTCGTGCCGCAGGCCCGCACAAGCGCGGACTATAGCTCGAACTCGCCGCCGGGGAACTGACCCGTGGGCGGACGCTGAATATGCACTTCCTTCGGCGGTTCGGTGGAGCGCTTGATGATGGGCACGTAGGATCGCTCGGGGTAGCCGGTGTAAAGCTGCCGCGGTCGATGGATGCGCTTGCTCGAGGACATGTGCATCTCGCGCCAATGGGCGATCCAACCCGGCAGACGCCCCAAGGCAAACAGCACGGTGAACATATTCTTAGGGATGCCGAGCGCGCGGTAGATGATCCCCGAATAGAAGTCCACGTTGGGGTACAGCTTGCGCTCCACGAAATAGGGGTCCTTGAGGGCGACCTCCTCCAATTCTTGGGCCACCTGGAACAGCGGAATGTCGGCGGCTTGCTTGCTTAGCAGGCGGTCGGCCATGGCCTTGATGATCTTGGCCCGGGGATCGTAATTCTTGTAGATGCGATGGCCGAAACCCATCAAGCGGAAGGGGTCGTTGGGGTCCTTGGCGCGATCGACGAACTTGCCGACGTTGCCGCCCTCGGCCACGATCTGCTCGAGCATGTTGATGCAGGCCTCGTTGGCGCCGCCGTGCAATTGTCCCCACAAGGCATTGATGCCCGCCGCCACCGCCGAAAACAGGTTCACATTACTGGAACCGACCATGCGGACCGTGGAGGTGCTGCAATTCTGGCCGTGATCGGCGTGCAGGATCAGCAGCAGATTCA
Source organism: Thermopirellula anaerolimosa (assembly GCF_054657335.1). Lineage (NCBI taxonomy): Bacteria > Pseudomonadati > Planctomycetota > Planctomycetia > Pirellulales > Thermoguttaceae > Thermopirellula > Thermopirellula anaerolimosa. The sequence continues at coordinate 2,433,062 of NZ_BAAHYX010000006.1, read as the reverse complement.
AGGCCTCCACGTGCTCCGGCACCAGGTGGTACCGTTCGCTCGGCAGGGCGAACATCATGTAGAGGAAGTTCTGGCAGTAATCGAGGTGATTTTGCGGATACATGAAGGGTTGGCCGATGGACTGCTTGTAGCCGAAGGCCGCGATCGTCGGCATCTTGGCCATCAAGCGAAACATCGCCAATTGACGCTGGTTTTCGTCCAGTGGATCGAGCGAATCCTTGCAGTAGATCGACAAGGCGTTGACCACGGAACTGAGGATCGCCATGGGATGGGCGTCGGGCGGGAAGCCCGCGAAGATGTTCTTCATCCCTTCGTGCAGCAGCGTCCGTTTGCGGATGCCCTCGCGGAACTCCTCCAACTGCTCGGCGGTGGGCAGTTCGCCGTAGATTAGCAGAAAGGCCACTTCGAGAAAGTCGCAGCGCTCGGCCAACTCCTCGATGCGATAGCCGCGGTAGCGGAGGATGCCTTGCTCGCCGTCGATGTAGGTGATGCTGCTGGCCGCGCCGCCGGTGTTGGCGAAACCGTCGTCGAGCGTGATGTAGCCCGTCGCGGCGTAGAGCTTCGAAATGTCGATGACGCGATTCCCTTCCGTGCCGACGCGGATCGGGAATTCGAACTCTTTGCCTTCCAATACCAGCTTGGCGGTTTCACTCATGGATGGGTCCTTGTCGTCTTAGCCGCGCGATCACACGGTCGCGGGCAAAATCACGCATGAATCTTTCAGAAGGTGTATTGTACTCGAAGGGGGAATCGCCGGGCAACGACGGGGCGGGGATGCAGCGCCGAGGCCGGCCTTTCCGCCGCGGTGGTGCCCCCGCCCGGGTGCGGCGCCGGGGTCGATTCCGGGGGCGTCTTGTTCCGGGTTGCGGGCCGACCTACAATCCGAGTTTCGTTGGATCGCGGGCTTATCGGCCCGGCGGCGCGGCGGTGACGTGTCGTCTCGGCCGCTTCCGCCTCCGCGTCAAGCCGCACCGTCCCCCCTTCAGGCGCCGTCCTCGGCGTTTCCGGAGTTCGACGATCGCCCATGGAACGTCGCTTCATTCAGCAGTTGGGTCCGCAAGAGCAAATACGCGAGGTTTATCGGGCGGGAGGAAAGCAACTGCGCCCCAATCGCCACGGGGCCTTGTACTTGCAAGTGGATCTCACCGATCGTACCGGCTCCATCAGCGCCCGCATGTGGAACGCCACCGAGCAGCTTTATCGCTCGTTCGAGAACGGCGATTACGTCCGCGTGGAGGGGACGACGCAAGTCTATCAAGGCGCCTTGCAGTTGATCGTTTCGCGGATTCAACGCGTGGACCCGGGCGAGGTGGACCCGGCCGACTTCACCCCCGTGGCGCCCTGCCAGGTGGACCGGCTGATGAACCGTTTGGCGGAACTGCTCCGCGGCCTGCGCAATCCCGCGTTGCGCAACCTGGCCGAGTGCTTTCTGCTGGACGAGACGTTTCTGCGCGATCTGGCCAAGGCCCCGGCGGGGATGAAGTTCCATCACGCCTACGAGGGCGGGCTGGTCGATCACATCGTCAACCTGATGGAGTTGGCTCGCGCCGTCGCCCCACGCTATTCCGACCTGGACCCCGAATTGCTGCTGATGGGCGCCTTCCTGCACGACATCGGCAAGGTCCGCGAATTGACGTACGAGCGGGAATACGGCTACAGCGACGCCGGACAATTGTTGGGCCACCTGGTCATCGGCACGCAGATGCTGGAGGAAAAGGTCCGCCAAGCCGAGGAATTGGCGGGCGAGGCGTTCCCGGTCGAAATCGCCCTGCGGCTGAAGCACATGATCGTTAGCCATCACGGGCAACTGGACTTCGGCAGCCCCAAGCCGCCCATGACGCTGGAGGCCCTGGCGCTGCACTGCCTGGATCATTTGGATGCCTGGATGGCGGCCTTCCGGCAGTGCATCAAGGAGGATCCCAACGTCGGCAGCGCTTGGACGGGTTTCCACAGCCAACTCAATCGGAAGTTGTTCAAGGGCGAGGGGGCGGCAACGCCCTCGTCCGAACCTGCGTCGCCCGAGTCGCCCACGTTGGCGCCGTCGGCGGATTTGGAGCCGCCGGCGTAAGCCGGCGGTGCTTCGGCGCTACCCAGGGTTTGCCACCACCAGCTTACGCTGGTGGCTCTGGATTTCACACCACCAGCTTACGCTGGTGGCTCCAGGTTTCACACCACCAGCTTACGCTGGTGGCTCCAGGTTTCGCGCGATGGCGCAAGCGTAATTGGAGCCGCCGGCGTGAGCCGGCGGTGCTTCGGCGCTACCCAGGGTTTGCCACCACCAGCTTACGCTGGTGGCTCTGGATTTCACACCACCAGCTTACGCTGGTGGCTCTGGATTTCACACCACCAGCTTACGCTGGTGGCTCCAGGTTTCGCGCGATGGCGCAAGCGTAATTGGAGCCGCCGGCGTGAGCCGGCGGTGTTTTGGCGCTGCCCAGCGTTTACCATCGCTGCCACCACCAGCTTACGCTGGTGGCTCTGGATTTCACACCACCAGCTCACGCTGGTGGCTCCAGGTTTCGCGCGATGGCGCAAGCGTAATTGGAGCCGCCGGCGTGAGCCGGCGGTGTTTTGGCGCTGCCCAGCGTTTACCATCGCTGCCACCACCAGCTTACGCTGGTGGCTCTGGATTTCACACCACCAGCTTACGCTGGTGGCTCCAGGTAATTCACCACCAGCTGACGCTGGTGGCTCCAGGAGCTTATACCGGGGAGGGTGCCGTGAATCACCAAGCATCGCGAAATCATTATGCATCGCGAGGTTTTCGGCGGCGTCTGGTCTGGACGACCGTGCTGCTTCTCACGGCGGGCGTGCCCGGCGCCGCGGCCGACTGGCATCACCCGCTGTACCTGAGCGGCGGCGACTATTGGCGGTGCCGCATTCCCATCCGCGTGATCAACGAATCGTCGCAGACGCTGCAAGGCGTGCCGATCGAGGTGCCGATCGGTGCCGGGCCGGGTCAGGCCGCCCTGGTCGGCGCCGACGCGACGAGCCTGCGTCTTTGCGATGCGAGCGGGCGGGAGTTGCTCTTCGACCTGCTCGGACCGGACGGCGGCACGTTGCGGCAAGGCCCCATTCCGCCGGGCGGCGTTTTGGTCATCCCGGCCGACTGCCCGCCGCAAGGCGTTGTGCAACTTTACGTGTATTTCGACAATCCCGCGGCCGGTTTCCTGCCCGACTATTTCGAGGCCCGTCGCGGACTGGTCAACGGCGATATGGAGTGGGGCGATTTCGCGGCGGGGCCGGACGCCGCGCCCGCCGGGTGGCGGCACGATGCGCCCGATCCTCAGCACCGGGCCGAATGGACGGATGAGTCGCCGCGGTCCGGCAAGCGTTGTCTCAAGACGATCGTGGAACCCGGCGCGGAACCGACGTGGATCGCCACGCGGCAACACAACATCCGCATCATCGGCGGTGCCCGGTACGTGATGACGGCCTGGGTGCGGGCGAAGGATGTGCGAGGATTTGCGGGCTGGTACATCCACCTGGGCAACCGCGACAACCCCATGTTGGCCTCGCCCATGTTGACCGCGGGCGAGGGAACCTTCGACTGGAAGCAGGTCCGCGCCGAATTCGTTGCGCCCGCCGAAGCCGATCAGGCCGATTTGGGGACCGTCCTCCGCGGATCGGGTACCGCTTGGTTCGACGACGTGCGTCTGGAATGTTTGGATGGGCAACCGTGGCGGGTCGAGGCCGACGCCGTGCAGCGCCTGGAACTGCGGCGGATCGGCGGTCCGGGGAATTGGCCGACCCAAGGACCCGCCGCTGCGTGCGATCGCCGCGTTCTCGTTCGGGCGTGGAACCTGGACGAGCGGGACCGTTCCGCCTGGGTCGGTATCCCCTTGGACGACTTGCGGAATCGACTGGGCGGTCGCTTGGACCCCGCCAAGATCGTCGTCCTGCACCAAGGACGTCCGCAACCGGTCCGGATCATCGAGGGCCGGATCCTTGTGGAGGCGACCTTGCCCGGGCGATCCGCGGCCGATTATTGGGTCTATTACACGGCGGAGGCGTCGGTCCATCCGGAGGGCGTGAACCCTGCCGACTACGCCGCGCTGGTGCGTTCTCCCGCCAATTTGCTCAAGGATGCGGACTTCGAGGCGGACGATCCGGCGGCCTGGACTCGCACCCCGGACGGTAACGGCGTGAGCTTGACTCGGGACGACATCGCCGCCCCCGGCTTGGGTCCGCACTCCGCGAAGATGACGATCGGGCCGGACACGCCCAAGGGATGGCGCGGTCGGCAACAGGCGGTCACCGTCCGACCGGGCGCCGCCTATCTGGTGGCCGCGTGGGGACGTTGCCAAGACCTCCGCGACGGCGATCTCCGAGTCCACTTGCACATCCATCGCGCGGACGGTTCGTTCTCGGCGGACAGCCCCATGCGCAGCACGGGCAGCGGCATCAAGGATACGACCGATTGGACGCTGCTTGCGGGGACGTTCACCATGCCGGCAGACGCCGCGCGGATGTCGGTACACCTGACGACCGAGGGCAAAGGCACGCTGTGGCACGACGGGGCACTGGTGCTGGAGATACTGCCCGCCGCGACGGCGGCGTGGGAGGCCCGACCCTTACCGCCCGACGCCCCCTTGGCCGTCCGGCCCGTGAATCCGCTGATCAAGGTCTTCCCCGACGAACCGGTCGGCCCCGCGACGCCGGCGGTATTGGACCTGGCGGGCAACGAGTACGAGCCTCTGCAACTGGCGATTCGCAGCGGTCGGGCAAGGCATTTGCGGATTGCCGCCGACCCGCCCCGCGGTCCCAACGGCGCGGTCTTGCCCCCGCCGGAAATCCACGTCGTCGGCTACGTCCCGGTGGACTATCCCACCAGTTACTATCGCGACGAGAATCCGGCGTGGTACCGCAAGATACCGCACACGTCGCCGGGTTGCGACGGTTTTGCCGGTTGGTGGCCGGACCCGTTACTGCCGCGGGCGGAGTTGGACTTGCCCGCCCAGGAGACACACGCGGTTTGGGTGACCTTTTTCGCACCCTCCGGCGCACCGCCGGGCGAATATCGCGGCACGGTCCGCTTGATGGAACCGGGCTTGGGGTCGGGAAAAGCGGCGGCGGAGGTGCCCTACACGCTTCGCGTCCGCGGCTTCAGCCTACCCGGCACGAGCCGATGCAAGGCCATCTACGACGTGCGTCTTGGCCCGGGTTCGGCGGTGTGGGGCGGCAATTTGGACGACTGGTATCGTCCGCTGGCATCGCTGATGGCCCGCTACCGGTTGTGCCCGGACGCCGTGCGACCCATGCCCCGATTCCGCCTGGACGGAGACCGCGTAACGGCGGACTTCACCGCCTTCGACGAGGCCGCCCGCTGGTACTTCGACGAAATGCACTTCCCGCACAGTTACACGCCGTGGGACCTGTATTTGTTCGGTTGGGGACACCCGCCGAAAGCGGCCTGGGGCGAGGCCCCCTATCCCGGCGGCTATCCCTACGAAGGCGCGGATCGCGGCCGACTGCGACCGGAATTCAAACAAAGATACCAGCAGGCCCTGCGGCTATTTTGGGATCACGTCAAGGAAAAAGGCTGGGCCGACCGCTTCGTGCTGTACATCTCCGACGAGCCTTTTTTCCGCGAGGAGCCGATCATCCGGCAGATGCAGGCCCTTTGCGAGATGATCCACGAGGTCGATCCCGCCATCCCCATCTATTCCAGCACCTGGCATCATGTGCCGGAATGGGACGGGTCGCTCGACATCTGGGGCATCGGTCACTACGGCGTGGTGCCGGTGGATGAAATGGAGGCCATCCGCGCTTCCGGCAAGCGGCTATGGTTCACCACGGACGGTCAAATGTGCCTGGATACCCCCTATTGCGCCGTGGAGCGGTTGCTGCCGTACTATGGTTTCCGCTACGGGGTGGAAGCGTACGAGTTTTGGGGCGTGGCCTGGACGACCTACGACCCTTACCGCTTCGGTTGGCACGCCTACATCAGCCAATCGGACAAGCCGGGCAATCGCTATTGGGTCCGCTATCCCAACGGCGACGGCTTTCTGATTTACCCGGGCAAGCCGATCGGCCTGGAGGAACCGGTTCCGACCATTCGCTTGGCGCAAGCTCGCGAGGGCGTGGAGGATTACGAGTGCCTCGCCATGCTCCGCGAGGCGATCGAGCGGGGCAAGGCCGCCGGTCAAGACGTGGCGGAGGCGGAGGCCGCACTTCGGGCGGCCCTGGAATTGGTGACGATTCCCAACGCGGGCGGTCGCTACTCGACGAAGGTTCTGCCCGATCCGGACGCCGTTTCTCGCGTCCGCCGCGCGGCCGCCGACGCCTTGGAAGGCCTGCTCGGTCGCTGAACGTCCGGTTCGCGTCCCGTGGTGCGTCTCCAGGTTTTACACCACCAGCTTACGCTGGTGGCTCCAGATAATTCACCACCAGCTTACGCTGGTGGCTCTAAGCAAATCACCAGATCGCCACACCACCAGCTTACGCTGGTGGCTCTAGTGTTAGCACTATAGTGTTAGCACGATCTGGTCGCGCCGGCGGCTCCGGTTATGGGGCTGGACGCGACCCGGTGGGGTTGGACAGCACTCGGTCCGGCGCCCGGCGAGTTGCTCCGCCGGAGGCTTGAAACTGGGCCGCGCCCCGTAGTAAGATCGGTTCATCGTGGGCGGCACGCAAGCGGCCGAGCAGGCCGAGGCGAGCCGATTCCCATCTTGGCGGCGGGTCGTTGCCCGTCGCTTTTTTTCGCTCGGGAGCAGTGTACATACGTATATTTCCGGCGGGATGACGGACGATCCGCCGATTCGCAGAGGGGACCTCGGCCATGTTGGATCTGCATCGTGTGCGTAGCGTGGAGCGGTTGCTGCGAGCGGGCAAGATGAGTCGCCGCGCGATCGCCGCCAAGTTGGGAGTCAGTCGCGGCACCGTGGCGAAGATCGCCGCGCGGATGAAGGCGGGTCCGCAAGAGGACGCCGTCTCCGCGGATATCAACGCGGAATCGCCGCCGACGGCCCGCTGCCCCAACTGCGGGGCTTTGGTGGAAATGCCTTGTCGCGCCTGCATGGTGCTGCGACTGCGGGCGGAAGGGCGTTTGCCGCCGTCCTCCGACGAGCCTGCCGGCCCGCTGCGGTTGGAACTGCGAAGCCCTCACTACGAGCGGTACGTGGCGGTTCGCGCGGCGGCGATGGCGCGGGGTGAAACGACCGAGGAACCTTTGCCCGACGAGACGCCGCCCGACCGCGATGCGGCCGACGATTGGCAGCCTCCTTGGGACGACGACCCGGATTTCTCGCAGGCGTACGAAGACGACGACGCCTGGTTCGGGCAGGGGCAACGGTGGGCGGCGTGAGGGGTTCGAGCGGCGAGGCGGCTGAGGAGAAACGGCGATGACCATGGGTGGGGGCGAAACCATGCTCCGCTATGTCGCGCTTCGCGATGCACGGGAGATGATCGACGATGCCGACGTCCTGCTGTTCCGGCGTCGGGACGTGATTTCGGCGGTGGGTCGGGGAGTACACAATCACGCCGCCTTGGTCGCCTGGTGGGACGGCGATTTGTTCTGTTTGGAGGTGCGCGGCGGTTACGGCGGCCGGGCCGTTACGCTGGAGAGCCAGGTCGCCCGTCATCCCGGCAGGATCGACGTGTACGCCGCGGACCCGGACGGTCAACGCCCCGACTTCGATCGCCGAGGAGCGGTCCGCCGCATGCGCCGCTGGATGGGCCGGCCCTACGGCTATGGGGCGCTTTTCGCCTTGGCACTGCGACGCCTGCCGCTGTTGCGGCTGATCCTGCCCGCGGTCACGAACGATCGCGACGACGAGGCTTCGGCCCCGTTTTGCAGTCAGGCCTGCGCCGAGGCGTTGCGAACGGGCGGCGGCGTGGACCCGGTGCCCAATCTGGCCGATCGCATGACGGAACCGGCCGACTTGGCCCGCAGCGCGTTCCTCCGTTATCGCTGCACCTTGGTGCCGGACGAAATGGGCGAAAAGTCGCTGTTGCCGCGTCCGCGAACCTGGGCGGAGCGAATCTTTCCCGCCGCCGTGGTGTTCCTTTCGCTCTTTGTCGGCGGGATGTTGCCGAGATCGGCGGTCGGGGCGAGCGGTTGCGTGGACGGGCGATGCGGTGTGCCCGTGGGCGTCGCGCCGGAAACGGCGGGGGCGATCCCCATCGAACCGGTAGGCCCGCCCGGGGCCGACGCGACTCGCGCCGCGCCTTGGACCGCCGTCGCCCGGATCGCCAATGAACTGCCGGGCGGAATGACGTCGTTCGGGACGGGAACGCTGATCGCCAAGGACGAGCGCCGCGGTTGGGTTCTGACGTGTGCCCATCTGTTTCGGGAGGGCGTGGGCCGAGTGACGGTGAGCCTTGCCGGCGGCGCGTATGCCGCGCGAGCGCTGGGATGGGATCGCGAAGGCGACTTGGCCGTGCTGGAAATCGCGGCGCCCCCGGTCGATCCGCTGCCCATCCGCGGAGACGTTCCGGCGGCGGGCGAGGCGGTGACGTTCTGCGGATTCGGCTCGACCGGTCGCCTGCAAGTGAAGTCGGGGCGCGTGCTGGGCTATGTAAGCACGACCGGGCTTGCCGGTCGGCAGACCCTGCAAGTCAGCGGCGGGGCCGAGAACGGCGATTCCGGCGGGCCGATCCTCGATGCGCGGGGCCGCGTGGCGGGCGTGCTGTGGGGTACCGACGGCACGCGGACCGTGGGGAGCTACTGCGGTCGCATTCGGGCGTTTCTGTCCCGACTGGGAGGCCTCTTTCAAGCCGCTCCGCAAGCCGCTCCCTTTCCGGAACTTCGGCCCGATCCGCTTCCGCTCCCCGGTCCCGGCGAGGTCCCGCTCCCGCTTCCGTCGCCGGACGACGTCGCTCCATCCGGTCCGGAGTCGGAGACCCCGAGCGATGCGGGCGGACTCCGCGAGCGCTTGCAGGCCTTGGCCGAGCGATTGGGCGCGAGCGAAACGGCGCAGCAAGCCGAGACCCGGGCCTTGAGCGAGCGTCTCAAGGTCGTGGAGGCCGCGACCGCCGCGGTGGGTCGGTTGCGCCGGCGCGTGGAAGCGGCCGAGGCGGTCGTCGGCAAGGAGAACCTCCGCGGCGTGGTGAGGGAGGCCGCCGCCGAATGGATCGCCGAGCGCGGGCCGGACGCCGTGCAGACCTGGCTGCCGCGTCTCTTGACGGCCTTGGGCTGGAGCGGGCCGCCCTCCTTGGCCGTGGTGCTGGCCGCCCGCGCCGCCGTCGCCTTGATCGGGCGTCGAGTCCGCCGCAAGGCAAGCGAACGACGGACGGAACCCGCCGGCGAGCCTTCCGCCGGGACATGAACCCGGCCGCGTCGTCCTCCGGTCGTTGCAGCGGGAATGGGAGCGCCGATCATGACGAGTACCGAATGGGGCGTGATTCTGGGGCTTTTTTCGACCTGGTTGATGCTGCTGCTGCCCTGGCTGATGACGGTCCATGCCCGATTGGCCGTCGTCATCAGCACGCTTCAGGACTTGCGGCGCAAGGTCGAAATGTTGGACGCGCGGCGGGCGGCGCTGAGTGTCGGCGAAGACGCTCGCCCCGCGGTTCGATCGGCGTGCCCCGCCGTGACGTGCCCCTTGGCCGAGGCGACGTTCTCGACCGTGGAGGACGCCGCTTGACCGCGTTCACCGTTCAACGTCTTGGGAGCGAACGCAACGGATGGGGAGGAAACGCAAGCCGTGCAAATACGCGATCGAATCAAGGAGTTGCGTCGGGTTCGGGCGGGAGACCTGCGGCCCAATCCCCGCAATTGGCGGACGCATCCCCGAAACCAGCAAGAGGCCCTCCGCGGCGTGCTGGCCGAGATCGGCTACGCCGACGCCCTCCTGGCCCGGCAGTTGGAGGATGGATCGCTGGAGTTGATCGACGGGCACTTGCGGGCGGAGACCACGCCGGAAGCCTTGGTTCCGGTCTTGGTTCTGGATGTGTCGGCGGAAGAGGCGGCCAAGCTGTTGGCCGTGCTGGACCCCTTGGCGAGTCTGGCCGGCAGGGACGACGACGCACTCCGCGACCTCTTGGCCGAAGTGGAGACGACGCACCCCGGCCTGCAATCGCTCTTGGACGGTCTGGCGGGCGAAGACGGCGGAGCGGAGCGGGAACTCGAGGCGGCGGAGTCGTCCGACGGGCAAAGCGAACCGCCTCTGCCCGACCTCTTCCAAATCGTGGTCCGGTGCCGCGACGAGGATGAGCAGCGGCAATTGTTCGAGCGATTGACGGCAGAAGGGTTTTCCTGTCGCTTGGTCAATCTTTGATACCGGAGTGGGGTGCACGATGCGGTTCGAGATTGTGTTGGAATCGCCGGTCCGACCGAGTTTTCGCGTGCAGCAGGCCGCCGGCATGTTCGACGTGCCGCTGGGCCGAAAGCTCTGCGAACGGTTCGTCGTGGAGGTCCCGCCGCAGACCGAGGATTGGCGCATCGGCCTGATCGTGGGGCCTTCGGGAAGCGGCAAATCGACGCTGGCGCGGCACTGGTTCGGAAATCGCATGCGGCCCGCCGCGGATTGGCCGGACGATCGCGCGGTGATCGAAGTCTTCGACGCCATGCCGCTGAAACGGGCGGCGGGTCTGTTGACGGCGGTGGGGTTCGCGTCTCCGCCCGCCTGGCTCCGTCCGTACCGACTCCTCAGCAACGGCGAACGGGCGCGGTGCGATTTGGCGCGGCTCTTCGCGGACGCACTGTATCCGCGTCCCGACGCGCTGCCGAAACAGGAAACAGAACCGGAGGACGCCGCCGGACCGACGGCCGGCGCGCCGAGAGAGGAAGGGACCGCGACCTCCGAAGAGGAACCGTGGCATGCCTTGCTGCCGCCCCAAGCCGATCGACGCCTGCCGCTGGTGGTGTGCGACGAATTCACGAGCGTGGTGGATCGGCAGGCCGCCCGGGCCATCGCGGCGGGGACGGCGCGGCGGATTCGCGAAGGACGACTCCCCTGCCGGTTCGTCGCCGTGACCTGCCATTACGATGTGACGGATTGGCTGGCCCCGGATTGGGTCGTGGATATGGCGGTCAAGCGATTCGCCGGGAGGCGTCTTCCACGACCGCCGATCCGCGTGGAGATCGTTCCTTGCCGACGTGAGGCTTGGCGGGCCTATCGGCGTCATCACTATTTGAGCGGATCCCTGCCGGCGGTGGTGCGGTGTTACTTGGCCGTGTGGGAGGGCGAAGCGGCGGGGTTCTGCGCCACGGCGCCCATGCCCGGTCGCGCCGGCACGCGACGCATCAGCCGACTCGTGGTCCTGCCGGAGTATCAGGGCATGGGCATCGGCGGGGCTTTCCTGGACGCCGTGGCGGAATGGACGGCGCGCGGGGGAAAACGCGTGACCATCACCGCCGCCCATCCCGCCGTCATCAGCCATTGCCGACGTTCCACCCGCTGGAAGACCACGGCGGTGCGAAAGCTCGGTTCACGTCCCGGCGGCCTGCCGGGCTATGCCGGTTCGTGGGGTCGGGCCGTCGTCTCCTTTCGCTATACGGCGTGAAACGTCTTCGGTCGAGGCGCGACCGGCCTCGCGGCAAGGCCGACAACGCATCCAAACGCGGCGCCCCGCGCGCCTGTCGATAACCCTGGGAGCAACGCGGCGAGCATGGCAAGCACGGCCAAAGGCTTGGACGAATACCGCAAACGCGAGGTCCTGGCGATCCTCAGCGTGGGGTGCAGTCGACGCACGGCGGCACGCTACGTCGGTTGCTCGCCTTCCACCATCCAGCGGACAGCGCAGCGCGACGCCGCCTTCGCCGACGAACTCCGCAAGGCGGAACTGAAGGCCCAAATCCTGTTCATGAAGAACATCGCCGCGGCGGCGCGGAAGGAGCCTTACTGGCGGGCGGCGGCATGGGCCTTGGAACGACTCAACCCCGAGGAGTTCGCGCCGCGCAAGGCCGACCTGCTAACCGCCGATCAGGTCCGCGAATTGCTCGCCGAATTCGCCGCCCTGATCGTGGAGGAGGTCCCCGCCGCCAAGTACCGCAAGAACATCCTGCGGCGTCTGCGGACGCTGGGCCGGAACCTGAACGCCGGGCCCCATCCGCGGGAGCGCGACGCCGACGACGAGAACGACGATCGGAGCGAAGCAGAGCGTTCGGATCGGTCCGACGAATCGGACGAGAACGGGGAATAAGGCCCGCGACGTGCGACGCCGGGCGGGAACGGCATCGGGTGCCATGGGAGTGGAGGCGAACGCGGTGAACGGGGCGGAGGTTTGGGCGGAGACGCTCTATCGCGAAATCGCGCAGCGGCACGGTCGGGCGCGACGCATGCAGGCGACCGCAACCGAGCGCGCCGACCTGCTGGCGTGGTGCCGGCGATTCCTGCCCGAGCATTTCCGTCTGCCGCCTTCCCGCATGCACCAAGTCGTGGCCGCGGAACTGGTTGCGATGTCGCGGCGGCGGGGCGGAAAACTGAACGTCCTGGCCCCGCGCGGCTCCGCCAAGTCCACCCTGGCCTCGCTCGGCTATCCCCTTTGGGCCGTGCTGGAGGGCGGGGAACGCTACGTCTGGCTGGTCTCCGACGGGCGGCGTCAGGCCCGAGCGCACCTGGAGAACATCGCGGCCGAGTTGGAGGAGAACCGCGCCCTGCGGCGCGAATATCCCCGAATTCGCCGCCTGCTGTGCCGCCGCGCCGATCGCGTGACGCTGGAGGACGGCGCGACTTGGGAGGCCTTCGGCACGGGCCAGGCCATGCGCGGCAAAAGGAGACGCATGCACCGCCCCACGCTGATCGTGGCCGACGACCTGCAAAGCGAACGGCACATGCTCTCGCCTCGATTGCGGGAAAGGACGCGGTTGTGGTTTCACGGCACGTTGTCGGCGGCGGGCACGCCCGAGACCAACTTCGTGCACTTGGCCACGGCCCTGCACGGCGAGGCCTTGGGGATGGAACTGACGCGAGCGCCGGGTTGGCGATCGTGGGTGTTTCGCGCCTTGGAGCGCCCGCCTCAAGCAAGCGCGCTGTGGGCCGAGTGGGAACGAATCTATCATCAACCGGGTCGCCGGGAGGCGGTCCGTGAAGCGAGGCGATTCTACCTCGAGCATCGCGAGGCCATGGACGCCGGGGCGAGCGTTTTGTGGCCGCAGCGGGAGGACCTGTACGCCTTGATGTGCCTGCGGGCGGAGATCGGCGCGGCGGCCTTCGCCCGAGAAAAGCAGAACTCGCCCGTCTCGCCCGAATATTGCGAGTGGCCCGACGACTACTTCGCCGACCATGTGTGGTGCGAAACACCTCCCGGCCGGGCGCTGTGGCGCGTGGCGGCCTTGGATCCAAGCAAAGGGAGCGAAGGACGGCGAGGTGATTACTCGGCCCTGGTCCTGGCCGCGGAAACGCCCGACGGCGCGCTGTACGTGGAGGCCGACCTGGCGCGGCGGAGCGTGGCCCAAATGGTCGAGGACGCCGCCGATTGGTGTTCCAAACACGGCGTGCAGGCCTTCGGCGTGGAGGCCAATCAATTCCAGGAGTTGCTGGCGGAGCCATTGATGCGGGCGTTTCGCGCGCGGGGCTTGGTGAGTTGCGCCCCGTGGTTGATCCGCAACCACATTCCCAAGCAGGTCCGCATTCGCCGCTTGGGACCGCTGTTGGCCGCACGCCGCTTGCGGTTTCGCCGCGATTCCCCCGGCACGCGACTGCTGGTGGAGCAACTGCGGATGTTCCCCTTGGCGGAGCACGACGACGGTCCCGATGCCCTGGAAATGGCGCTCCGCCTGGCCGAGGAATGGACGCGACCGCATCCCGGCGAGCGGATCGTGGGACGCATCGGTTGGTAGCCCCGCCGTCGGACGCCTCGATGCGTTGGCCGGCGGCGATCACGGCGATTCCGGGGAACGGCAATCATATCGAACCAAGCGGAGGAATCGGCAATGGCGCGCGGACGGGGGTTCATGCCGTGGTTGCGAGAATGGCTGGGCGGGACTTCGCCCTGGGTGGACCCCGATTTCGACGACCCTTGGAGCGACGATCCGCGGGCGGCGCCGCGTTGCTGGGGCGATTGCACCGTGCCCTTCCGCAATGAGGCCGAACTGGCGGAGATTCGCCGGGCGTGCCGGGCCTTGGCCGCCGAAAACGAATTCGCCGTGAACGGTCACGAGAACCGCGTGAGCTACGTTGTGGGGACGGGCCATCGCTATCGCGTGGTGCCCCGCACGGCGGGAATCCAAGCGGAGGCGATCGGCGGCGCCGATGCCGATCGGGTCGCCGCCCAGGAGGTGCTGGACGAATTCCTCGACGAGAACCGCTGGCATCGCCGACAACAGGAGATCCTGCGGCGCTACGACCGCGACGGCGAGGTCTTTCTGCGGTTTTTCTCCGATGGGGCGGGGAGGCTTCAGGTCCGTTTCGTGGAACCGGAGGAGGTGGCCTGCCCGACCGACCGCCGCGATCCCGGCGCGACCTTCGGCGTGCAAACCGATCCCCGCGACGTGGAGCGGGTGCTGGGCTATTGGATCGGCGGGCGCTGGGTGGAGTCGGGTGCCGTCCAGCACCGCAAGGCCAACGTCGATGTGAACATCAAGCGGGGCCTGCCGCTGTTTTATCCCGTCCGCAAGAACCTCCGTCGCGCCGAAAAGCTGTTGCGGAACATGAGCGTGGTTGCCGGCGTGCAATCGGCGGTGGCCTTGATCCGCAAGCATTCCCGGGCGAGCAGGGCGGCGGTGGAACGCTTCGCCGCCGAGACCGCCGACGATCGCCCGCAAGCCCCCGGCGCCCTCCCCCGCCTGGTCTTCGCCCCCGGCACGGTGTTGGACGCGGCGGCGGGCACCGAATACGAATTCCCCGCCTCCGCCATCGACGCCGCGCGATACGTGACGTTGCTTCAGGCCGAGTTGCGGGCCATCGCCAGTCGCCTGGTCATGCCCGAGTTCATGCTCACCAGCGACGCCTCCAACGCCAATTACGCCTCCACCTTGGTCGCCGAGGGGCCTGCCGTGCGGATGTTCCAACGATTGCAGCAGGAAATGATCGAGGACGACTTGCGGGTGATGCGGCGGGCATTGAGGGCGGCGGCGCGGGCGGGACGCCTGCCGGAAGACGTGCTGCGTCGGGTAACGGTCGAGGCGGTGCCGCCGCCCCTGGCGGTTCGGGATCGATTGAAGGAGGCGCAGGCCGACGAGGTGCTGTTCCGCTGCGGTGCCATGTCGCGCGAGACGCTGGCCTTGCGTCACGGATTGGACCCCCGCCGCGAAAGCCCGTCGCCCGATGCCTGGGAAGCGCCGGCGTAAGTCGGCGCCCGAGAATCCGGAGGAATGTTCGGCAAATCCCAATCCATAGGAGGTACCCATGCCGAGGGAATCGCTGCAAGAGTTCACGGCCTGGCCGGAATCGCCGCCGCGGGTGGATATCGACGCGGGGTTGATTCGCGGCGTCAAAGTGCTGGGGTTCTATTCGAAGAACGGGCGCGAGTATCCGCCCGACACGCTCCGCCGGGCGGTCCCGCTGTACGAGAACGCCCGGGTCAACATCAACCATCCGTCGCGACCGGGCGAGCCGCGCGACTACCGCGACCGGTTGGGCGAGATCTGCGGCGTGCGGTTCCAGGAGGGTTCCGGCCTGTTCGCCGATTTGCGGTTCAATCCCAAGCACGAGTTGGCGCAGCGACTGGTCTGGGACGCCGAGCACGCGCCGCGGAACCTGGGCCTTTCGCACAACGTTCTGGCCAAGGTTCGGCGCGAGGGCGCCCGGACCGTGGTGGAGGAAATCGAGCAGGTTCTGAGCGTGGACGTCGTGGCCGATCCGGCCGGCACCCAGGGTCTCTTCGAGTCGCAAGGGCCGGACGAGGCGGCGAAGGGGGAGGAATTGGGCCGCGGTTCGGGTGACGATCCGGCCTTGCCGAGCGAGACCGCCCGACCGGTCCGCACGCGACCTGCCCCGTCGTCTTCGTCCGCGTCGCTTCAGGAGGCCCTGGCGGAGACGCGGCGGGAATTGGCTCGGCTTCAGCGGGCGTGCGCGCTGACGGAGGCGGCGGCCGAGTGCGGACTGCTGCCGCCGCACGCTCCCCGACGAGCGATCGGGCCGCGGTTGGGCGGTCGTCTCTGGGACCTCTTGGTCTCGATCGAGGACGCCCGAGCGGCCCGCGATATCCTCCGCGAAGCCGCATTGCTGGCCCGCACCGCCGGCGCCAACGGCACGCCGCCCTGGATGGCCGGGGAGTCGCCGATCGAACGGCCCGCGGCACGCGACCCCCTGCGATCTCCCGTCGGCGATGCCACGGCCGAATTCGTCCGCGCCGTGCTGCGCCGCTGAATCGGCGGAGTTTTCGTCGCGGAAGGCCGGAAGATCCCGTTTTCGGCCGAAATCGGTAATTACGATCCCATGAATGACATGACCGTTCTGACAGAGGAGCACACGATGATGGCGGATCGCATGCGTTGGCGGTTCGGGGACACGCGATCGGTGGTCGCGGCGGTCAATCCCCAGGAACTGATCGAAATCGGCGACTTGGTCTATCTGGAAAACGGGGTCGCGCGATCGGCCTCCACCCAGGCCGACCAAGGGAACGAGGCGGCCAATCAACAGCTTTTTGCGGGGCGGTTCCTGGGCGTGGCCATGCAGCGAAGCCCCGTCGGCGACGACCGCCCGATTCGCGTGGCGGCGACCGGCGTCTTCGAGTTCGTCTGTCCCGCCGAGAGCTTCGAGTTGGGCGATTGGATCGGCGCGGACGAGGCCGACGACGGGACCCGACTGGAGAATCAGCGCGTGACCAAGGTGACGCAGGCGGCCTTGGCGGTCGGCCGCGCGGCCAAACGCGCCCCTCAACCCGGCGGCACCGTTTGGGTGGAAATCTGCTCCACCGTCATGACCGGCGGCGTGAAAGGTACCACCGCCGCCTCCTGAACGAAACCGATCCGGCGCCGAACCCGGCGACCGGAATGCGCGAGTCTTCGTACTGGCAATCCGCGGGAAAGGAGCTTAAAAGATGCCCACGATTTGTTGTCGGGAGTTGCGGCGGCGATGGGAGTTGGACGGTTCGCAAGCGGTGGTCGAGCACATCGGCGAGGCCCTCCGCCGCGGCGATCTGCGACCGGAGGATTTCAGTCTCCGCGACCTGGCCGAGACCCTCATCCCCGAGGGACGGCACTGGGTGCAAAGTCTCGATCCGCGCCGGGGCGACGCGGTGCCGCTACTCGAAGCGGAAGGAGTGGACGCGACGGCCTTCCTCCAAGTCACCGGCCAAGTCGTCCAAGCGAAGATCTTGGAGGGCTATCGCCACGAGGCCTTCACCGCCTCGCGCTTGGTCCGCGTGATCCCCACGCGATTGGACGGTGAGCGGATTCCCGGGGCTTCGCGCCTGCCGGATGCCGCGACCGAGGTCCATCCCGGAATGCCCTATCCCCACGTCGGCTTCGGCGAGGATTACATCGAAACGCCGCGGACGGCCAAGCGCGGCTTGATCGTCCCCGTCACCCGCGAGGCGATCTTCTTCGACCGCACGCACGTGGTTCTCAGCCGGGCGGCGGAGGTCGGCGAAATCCTCGGGCTGAACCGGGAAAAGCGGATTCTGGATACGATTCTGGGGGCCGTCTCCAGCTACAAGCACAACGGCACGGCTTACGACACGTATTACGCGGCGGGCGGGGGCGGTCCCTGGGTCAACCTGCTGGCCGACAATCCGCTCGTCGATTGGACGAGCGTGGATCGAGCGGAGCAACTCTTCGCCGCCATGACGGACCCCGGTTCCGGCGAGCCGATTTTGATGCGGCCGAACACGGTGCTGGTGCCCTCTTCCCTGCGGCACACCGCGCGGCGGATCTTCACCGCGCAGCAGGTGACGTTTGACAGCGGCGGCGGGACGGCAACCGCCTCGCCCAATCCCCTGGCCGACTACCGCGTTCACGAAAGCCGGTTGCTGGCGTCGCGGATTGCGGCGGCGGGCACGCCGGAGGAGCAGGCCAAGACGTGGTGGTTCCTAGGCGATTTCGCTCGCGCCTTTGCTTACATGGAGAATTGGCCCATCACCGTCACGCAGTCTCCGCCCGGCAGCGAAGCCGACTTCAACCAGGACATCGTGGTCCGGTTCAAGGCCGGCGAACGCGGGACGCCCGCCGTTTTGGAACCGCGCGCCGTGGTCCGTTGCTCGGCGAGTTGATCTCCGGCCTGGTCCGGCGGGAACCGAATCGCGGAAAGGGGGGAGACGGATGGCGCGGACGTTCAACGGGACTTCGCAACGCTTGCGGGGAGAATCGGCCCCGGTCTTGCAACCGCCCCTGACCTTGGCGGTGTGGGTCCGTCCCAGTCGCGCCTCGGCCTACGAGGACGTCGTGGGGCTGAGCAACACGACCCAAAACCACTCGGGCTATTTTCTGCAATTGCGGGGGCCCGACGGCGTCCGCGCCGCCGCCGTCACGGCCCAGCAGGGCACCTTCGCGATCGCCCGTAGCGCCGGGGCCTATACCCTCGACCGGTGGCAGCACGTGGCGGGAGTGTTCTCCGCCGCGGATCGCCGCAGGGTGTATTGCGACGGTCAGCCCGGCGCCGAGGATACCGTCGCCAAGACGCCCGGCGGATTGAACCGGACCACGCTGGCGGCATGGGAATCGTCGGGCGGGGTGACGGCATATTTTGCGGGCGATGCGGCGGAGGCGGCGGTTTGGGACGCGGCCCTCACCGACGCGGAGATCCTCGCCTTGGCCCAGGGAGACAGCCCGCTCTTGGTCCGCCCCGAAAACCTCCGCGGTTATTGGCCGCTGGGCGGCGAGTTCGGCGAGAACGACGCGGATCAGTCGGGACTGGGGAACGATCTGACGGCGGAGGGCGGACCCGGTTGGACGACGCATCCGCCCATCCGTTATCCCCAACCGGAACCGCCGCCTCCCCCGGTCGCATCGGCCGTGCCGGTTCCCCGCTTTGCCGTCACGGCGGGCCGAGCATGGTGCCCCGGGGTCGCCGCCGGTCGCGTCGCCCGGCACGTCCTCGCCGCGGGCATCCACGTATCGGGCAATGTGGCGGGCTTGGCCCGAACCTTCGCATGACTTCGACCGTTTCCCGCACAGCATCGAAAGGAACGACCGGCCATGGGTGAAGCCGTTGAGATTCCGGGCGTCGTCTTCGCCAACGCCTCGGCGACGCTTTTGGCGCGGGTGGTGGGCAACGACGGCCTGCCCCTCACGCCCGCCGCCGTCTCCGACGTCCGATACGGCGTGTACGTGCTCGACCCGAGCGATCCGTTCCTGCGGACTCCCGTGGCGGGCCACCAGGACGCCGTCGTGCCGCCCGGCGACGTCCTCTTTTCCGCCCTGCAACGGGACGCCCTTTGGGACGTGGACGACGAGGGCTACAACTTTCGCCACGCCGTAGACGTCTCGCAACAACCCGCCTTTCCCACGCCCGGTCGGCATTACCTGGTGGAGTACCGCCTGACGCCCGTCGCCGGGCAAAAAATCACGGCACGATTCCGCCTTTGGGCCGTTTAGGGCGAAATCCCCGGTACGCACGTCGCCGTATCGCTTCGACCTGAGGAGGAACGCACGATGAGCCAAGACATTCCGGACGTGCAAGCGCTGCGCGTGATCCGATCGCAGTGCTTGGCCTTGATCGCCGAATTGACGCTGCAACCCAAGCCCAGCTACCAACTGGAGGGGCAAGCCGTCTCATGGAGCGAGTATCTGGGACGCTTGAAGGACGTCGTTGAGTGGTGCGACGTCAAGCTGGCGGAGGCCGAGCCTTTCGAATCGCGATCGCGGGCGGTGACGTAGGGGATCGCCCCGCGCCGGCGGCGGTTCCTATCGGCAGAGCGGTCTGACAACGCGGGAGCAAGCCATGAGCGGACCGAGGTTTTCACCCCAGGATGATCCGCCTCTGATCGCCGACGGGGGCGAGAGCGTGACCTGGCTGCGGGAGGGCCGCGAACCCGGCGTGACCATCGGTTGGGCGTTTCGCCGCGCCGTGCCGCCGGTCCGCGCAGACCGTGTGGACGCCCTCGTTCGCGTGGAGGCGGTGTGGACCTTTTCCCGCTGGGCGGTGCCGGGCGGCGTGCGGTCCGGGGACGTGCTGCGGGACGCGGACGGTCGGCGATGGGTGGTGCTGGCGGTCTCCCTCGCTCCCGCCGAAAGGCTGGCCGCCTGGTGCCGCGATACTTTGGCGGGCTTCGCGGAGGGCGATGCCGTCGATATTCAGATCGCCCAATTCCGTAAAGGAGACTACGGCGAACCGGTGCCCGTCTGGCGATTGTTCGCGGCGGGCGTGCCTTGCCGTCGGGAAGAGCCTTCCGGCGCAGCCGACGACCCCGCGGGGCCGGTGCGGTGGAGGGCCGACATCCGGCTTCCCCACGGAACCTATCGCGTGCGGGATCGCCTCGGCCGGATGTTCGCCGTCCGCAAGATCGTGCACTCCGGCGGTTGGACCGAACCCGCCGAGATCGAGGTCGTCCCCTGGACGCAGGCCGATGCCGTCGCCGCCCCTTCGACGTTGTGAATTCTTGTGTATTCACCACCAGCTCACGCTGGTGGCTCTAAGATTCGATTGCGAATTCGTTTTCATGGAGCCGCCGGCGTAAGCCGGCGGTGTTCCGGCGCTACCCAAGATTCCACCACCAGCTCACGCTGGTGGCTCCAAGCAATTCACCACCGGCTTACGCTGGTGGCTCCAGTTGATGCTCCCCCTCGGAACAATCGCCATGACCTTCGAACAGAGCCTGCAAGACCGTTGGGCGGCGGATGCCGCGCTGGCGGCCCTGATCGCCCCCGACCGCGTGTTCACGGCGAAATCGGCCGAGATCGCGCCGCCCCGTGCGGTCATCGCCGTAGTTGCCGCGCAACCGTTCCGGATCGCCTCCGGTCCGGTGCGTTGGGAGGAACGAACCCTCCGCATCACCGTCGAGGACGACGACTACGGTCGGATGACGACCGTGGCGGATCGTTTGATGGGTGTCTTTGATCGCGCGGCCTGGGAATGGGGCGACGCCTCCGCCGTCGCGAGGATGGCATGCCTGCGGCGAGGTCCGATCGTCGCTCGATCCCAACGCCTGTGGCGGCAGGTCAGCGAGTGGTCGGTCTTGCTGCGGATCGCGGATTAGCCGCGCCCGTCGCGCGGTGCCCACCGGCCCGGCGGTTTGCGTCTCTCGGCGCAAGGAAAGGAGGAACCCTCATGTCTCGAACGCTGCGTAGCGTGGTGTCGGCCCAATTGAGTTGGAATTGGCGCGACGAACAGGATTTCGCCCTGTTGGCCGACGACAATCGGCTGGAGTATCGCCCGACGCTCTTATCCGGCAGCGCGGCGGGTCAGGCGGACGCGGTATGGTACGCCTCGGGCGACGCCTTGGCCGAGAACGCCGCGCGCCGCTGGACACTGACCGCCCTGCCGCGAAACGTCTTCGGCGGGCAAATCACGCAATCGTTTACGGCGATCAAGGCCCTGCTGCTCCTTCCTCGGGCCGAGAGCGAGGGCGTCCTGGTGATGGGCGGCGATTCGCAGTCGCCGTGGTGGGCGCCGCTGGGGGCGGCGGACCAGACGCTCCGCCTTCCGCCCGGCGGAGCCTTGCTGCTCAGTCACCCGGGCGCGGGCTGGCCCGTGAGCGCTCAGGCCGCCAATCTCCGCTTGACGGCCGAAGGCGGACCGGTCACCTACGATCTGGCCCTGATCGGCACGTCCGGATGATTTGCGGCGGACGCCGCGTGAAAGACGCCGCGCGAGAGGCGTTGTGCGGAGTCGGCGATTCGCCGGTCGGCAGGTGGGAATGCAAACGCGAGGGAGCTAGGATGGGCGTCTTTTTTCAGGAATTGGCGGGATCGCCTCGCGAACGGCACGGACCGGACGGTTTTCGCGCCGTGCGGCGATTCCTGGTCGCATGGGAGGATCGCGAGGCCTTTGCGGCCGAGGTGCTGGGCCGAGGCGGCGGCGACGCCCCGCGACCCGGCAGTCGCTATCCCGGCAAAAGCGACGTGTATGCCGCGGCGGTGACTTTTGAACCCTCCGACCCGGCCGCGCTGCGGACGCTGTTGGCGGGGCAAGGCGACGACCCATCCGCTTTGCTGGCCGACTACTCGGGGACGCCGGTCGTGGCCAAAGTGGAGTATCGCGGCATGTCGCCGCAGGATCGCCCGGACGGCCCTCAACCCTCCCGCGGCACGCAGTTGAGCTACCGCATGGAGCCTGTTTGGGAGGTGCTTCCCCTGACGGGTTCCGGTTGGCGCTGGTCGGACCTGCCCCAGCAAAGCCTGCCCGGCGACGCCGTCTTGGACCCGCTCCTGCCGCAGACGGATCACATCCTCACGTGGCGGCAAGTCGTCGGTCCGCCCTGGCAGGCCGTCCGCGCATTGCAGGGCAAGATCAACGCCGAGACCTTTCTGGAATGCCCGCCCGGCACCGTGTTGTTCCTGGGCGCGACGGCGGCCAAGTTATTCCGCGGCGCCGGCGACGTCGCTCCCTTTTGCTGGGAGTTGACCTATCGCTTTCGCGAACGGGCGATCAAGCACGGCGGGCAGGTGTTCGGCTGGAATCACCGGTATCGCGGCGATCCGCCGGGTTTCGCCGTGCCGGAAGACGATGACGGGCCGCTATTCGAGTCGGCGGATTTCGCGCCGCTGTTTCGCGAAGAGTGATTCCCGGCACCTCCGGCACGCGATGGAGCCTCCAGCGCGAGAGAGCCTCCAGCATTCTTTGGAGCCGCCGGCGCGTCATGGAGCCGCCGGCGTAAGCCGGCGGTGTTCCGGCGCTACCCAAGATTCCACCACCAGCTAACGCTGGTGGCTCCAATTTGACTCACCACCAGCTAACGCTGGTGGCTCCAAGCAACTCATCACCAGCTAACGCTGGTGGCTCCAAGATTCGATTGCGAATTCGTTTTCATGGAGCCTACAGCGCGTGATAGAGTATCCAGCGCGTGATGGAGTCTCCGGCGCGTCATGGAGCCGCCGGCGTAAGCCGGCGGTGTTCCGGCGCTACCCAAGATTCCACCACCAGCTAACGCTGGTGGCTCCAATTTGACTCATCACCAGCTAACGCTGGTGGCTCCAAGATTCGATTGCGAATTCGTTTTCATGGAGCCTACAGCGCGTGATAGAGTATCCAGCGCGTGATGGAACCTTTGGCGCGTCATGGAGCCGCCGGCGTAAGCCGGCGGTGTTCCGGCGCTACCCAAGATTCCCGTCTACGACGCCACCTGGGCCGCAGTGATCAACTCGATGAATTCGCGGTTGGAGCGGTATTTGGCCAATTTAGTCGTCAACTGCTCCATGGCGTCCACCGGGTTCATGTTCGACAACATGCGGCGGAGGATCGTCACCGCTCGCAGCATGTCGGGAGGCAACAGTTTCTCCTCGCGTCGCGTGCCGGACTGGCTGATGTCGATGGCGGGCCAAATGCGGCGGTCGGAGAGGCGGCGATCGAGCACCAGCTCCATGTTGCCGGTACCCTTGAACTCCTGGAAGATCAGTTCGTCCATCCGACTGCCCGTGTCGATCAGGGCGGTGGCGACGATGGTCAACGAGCCGCCTTCCTCGAACGCGCGGGCGGTGGCGAAGAGCTTCTTGGGGACGTCCATGGCCTTGACGTCGATCCCGCCGGTCATGGTCCGCCCGGTGTTGCCCACCCATTTGTTGAACGCCCGGGCCAACCGGGTGATGGAGTCCATCAACAGGAACACGTCCTTACCCATCTCGGCCAAGCGACGGCAGCGCTCCACGATCAGTTGCGACAACCGGACGTGGCTCTCGATTTCGCAATCCAGGCTGCTGGCCACCACTTCGGCGTTCTTGCAGACGCGGCGGAAATCGGTCACTTCCTCGGGCCGCTCGTCCACCAAAAGGATGATCAGCTTCATCTCGGGGTAGTTGGTGGCGATGGCGTGGCTGATGTGCTGCAAGAGCACGGTCTTGCCGGTTCGCGGCGGGGCCACGATCAGCGCCCGTTGCCCTTTGCCGATGGGCGTCAGCAGGTCCATGACGCGGGTGGTGATAGGCTCGCTGCCCGTCTCCAATTGCAACCATTGCTCGGGGTTGATGGGCGTCTTTTCGTCGAAGAGCTTGACGTTGACGTAGTCCTGGGGCGGCATGCCGTCGACATCCAGGATTTCGCGCAGGCGCGGGCCTTGCCCTTTGCGACCGGGCTGAGCCATTCCCCGAATCCCCACCCCCTCGCGGAGCCGATACCGCTCGATCATGCTTCCCGGCACGAAGGGATCGGTCAAACGCCGTTCGTAATTGGCCTCGGGACTCCGCAGGAACCCGTATCCGCTGGGGTGCAGTTCCAACACGCCGCCGCATTCGTACAACTCGGCGCCGGGGGCATCCAGGGTTTCCACGCTCGCGGCGCTGTCTTGGGTATGCGAGTTGGGACGCGGATTACGCGGATGGTTCCGCCGATTGTGATTGTTTCGGTCGGAGCCTTGGTTCCTCTGTCCGCGTGGGCGATTGGAACCGTTCGTTCGTTTTTTGCTCATGAGAAAACACCGAGAGAATCGGATACCTAAAGAGTTGCGGCGTGCAACTTCGCGGCACGGCCTGAAAGACGCTGATGCGCCCGCGTCGCGGTGTGGACCGGCCGTTTGCTCTCGCGGCGCCGCAAGCACCTGTTGGTTGGGCGAGGCCGCTTCCTTGGAGCCTGCCCGATGCTCAAGATCCGCGAGGATTCGGACGCGACTTCAGAGCTGTGACGTTGACAACCGTCCTGAACGCCTAAAAACCTGTTCCTTGTGAGCCGTAGCCGATACGCCGGCAAGCGTTGCTTCCTGCCTTCCGTTCACGCACGACCCAAAGCAACGGATCAGTCGAATTCCGGAGCGTGAACGCGAACGTTTGCGAACCGGAGAACCCGCGGCAATGACGGCCGCGGCGCTTCTCACCCACAGCAGAGGGAAGGTTCGAGAGTCCCCGAATTGCTAACGGCTGATTGGACCGACGAGATCGGTCACCCCAATAATCGTATCCGTGCGAGCACGAGTGTCAAGCCGCCCGCCTGTTCCGCCGAGACATTCCGATCCGGTCTTGCGGCCGTGCCTATCCCCGGGATTCCAGCCCCGGTGTTCCGCCGAAGACCGGCGGCAAGCTGGGAAAGCCCTCTTCGCTTCGCGCGTCGAGCGGCGCCTTGGGCGGCGGCTGTGTCTTTTTCCGCCAAGATGATTCACACGACACACTTCCTATATAGCTTAATCCGCGAGACTTTTCAAGCGGATTTTGTCAACCTTTTCATGTTGCGTCGGGCATCCGACCCGCGTCGCCGGCCTATCCCGACTGTGGCATCACCGCGCCGAGAG
Organism: Thermopirellula anaerolimosa; assembly: GCF_054657335.1. Classification (NCBI taxonomy): domain Bacteria; kingdom Pseudomonadati; phylum Planctomycetota; class Planctomycetia; order Pirellulales; family Thermoguttaceae; genus Thermopirellula; species Thermopirellula anaerolimosa. Next base: position 2,407,922 of record NZ_BAAHYX010000006.1, on the reverse strand, counting down.
GCCATGCCTCTCCAATTCATGCCGCCGTTCCGAGGGGGGGCCCCTGCTTTCGCGATTACCTCGATTTTCAGAAAAACCGGCACGATCCGTCAAATTTCCCAAAACTTGGGTGCCCTTTCACTCCGATAAGGTAACGGCGGAAATCCATCAAGGCGCGCAGGCTTGCGCGTTCGATTCTGTGGTTACTGCGAGGATGCGGCAATGTTTCGCCCGATGGCTTATCGAAAACTCTTGCCGGCGGTCGTGCTCCTTTGGGCGGTGGGTGCCGTCCTCACGCCGGTGCAGGCTCAAGATGCCGCTTGGCTGACGGATTTCAATGCCGGTCTCCAGACTGCCGCGCAAACCAACCGCTTGGTGCTGGTCCACTTTTGGGCCTCGTGGTGTCGTCCCTGTCGCCAAATGGAGGCGGACGTCCTTTCTCGCCCGGAGGTCATTTCGGCCCTTCAGGGGAATTACGTGTTGGTGAAGATCGACCGAGATCGCGAGCCTGGTTTGGCCGGGCGTTTCGGCGTGGATGCCGTGCCCACGGACGTGGTGCTGACGCCGCGGGGCGAGATCGTAGAGAAATCGGTGGGCGCCAACACGGCCGAGCGGTACGTGGAGCGCTTGGGTCGCGTGGCATGGACCTGGCGACAGCAGCAACAGACGCTGATGGCGGCGACGCCTAGCGGCGGGCCGATGGGCGGGCCGTTCTCGGCCTCACCCCGCCTGGCAGCCTCGACCGCCCAGCCTCCGCGGGCAGCGCTTCCCGCCGATCAGCCCGCTCCCCCCGGCATGAGCCTCAACATCCCCATGCCCAAACAACCGTTGCCGCAGTTTGCGCAGAGTCCGCCCGACACGCCGACCCCGAATTGGAATACGTCCCCCGCCGTTGCGCCGCCTCCGGCGCGTCCGGCCGAGTCGGGGCCTTTCGCCGGCACGAATGATCGGCCGAATCCCGCGGATACGGCGTGGGCGGGTGCGCCCGCCGGTCAGCCCGCCGCATCGCCCTGGGCGACGCCGCCGGTTTCACCCGCGAGCGAGCAGATCGCACAATCGCCGTACGGGGCGCCGGCTTTGCCCACGCAAACCCAACCGGTCTTCAATCCGCAACCGATTCCGCCGCAACCGCCGGTCGGTTCGCGGGCGGCCTTGGCGGGGATGGGGAGTCCGATGGGTGCCGCGACCGCTCCCGCGGGCGGCAATCCCGCTTTGGAGATTCCCCCCGGCAATCCGCCTTTGGCGATGGAAGGCTATTGCCCGGTCAGTCTGATGGAAAAGGAACGCTGGGTGCTCGGCAATCGCCGCTGGGGAGCACGCCACGAAGGGCGAACTTATCTCTTCGCCGGACCGGAAGAGCAGCAGAAATTCTTGGCGGATCCCGAACGCTATGCACCCGTGTTCGGAGGCCGAGACGTCGTGAAAATCGTGGAGACGGGCCAACTGACGGACGGTCGGCGCGATTACGGCGGTTGGTTCGCCGGTCGCGTGTATCTCTTCGACAGTGAAGATTCCTACCGAAAGTTCAGCGCCGACCCGGAACGCTACGTTCGCGCCTGGGAGCAGTTGCAGGCGTCGTGGCGGCAGGGGCAAGGGATTCCGGTGAACGCGCAGCCTCCGATGTTGGGCGGTCCCGCGCGTCAGGGGCCGAACAACGCCGGGCCCGTGGAGGCGGCGGCCTCGCCCGTACCCGGTGCGAGCTACCAATTGCCCGTCGGGCCGGAATACGGCGGCGGATACGGCGGATACGGTCGTCCGCAAGGGCCTGCCAACCCCTGGAGCGGACCCACCGCGACGGCGAGCGTCGGGAATCTGCCCGCGGGCTATGCCGCGCCTGCGGCCAATGGCTATGCGGTACCCGGTACGAATGGATTCCAGGCACCCGCTGCGAATAGCTATGCGGCTCCCGGCGTCAACGGCTATGCCGGGCCGGGATTGGAGCGTTTCTGAAGCGGGAGCCACACGCGGGTTTATGGAGCTTGGAGCCTCGGGCGTAAGCCCGAGGTGTTGCTGCGCTGCGCACGATCGCCTTGGAGCCTCGGGCGTAAGCCCGAGGTGTTTTCACACCACCCAGCGTCCACCACTGCGAACACCACCAGCTTACGCCGGTGGCTCCAAGTAATAACCCACCACCAGCTTACGCTGGTGGCTCTAGTATGTGAGTGAATTGTTCACTTCACCACCAGCTTACGCCGGCGGCTCTAGGTCAATACCAGTTCTCGGCGGCGGTGCCAGTGGGGGTCGGTCGGCACGCAGGCGTCTTCCAGGGGCCAGGGCAGGAACGGCGGACGTCCCAGGGCGGCGGCCAATTTGCCGCTGTCCATGGCCACGTTACCTGCCCGAGGCGGGATCGGTCCCGCCATGCGGCGCGGGATGCCGTGCAAGAGGTCGGGGTCGTAACCGCCCAGCCGATTGATGATCTGGCCGATCTGATACAGGCTCAGGCGTCGCGGTCCGCCCGCGTGGTAAATCCCCGCCAGGTCCGACCGCAATACCTCCTCGCATACCGCGCTGAGGCAATCGACGTAGGTGGGCGTGCGGATCTCGTCCACGTAGAGCGTGGCGGGCCGACCGCCGCGGAACCGGGATTCGATCCAATCGACCGCCCCCGCGTGTCCGTTGGGACTGCGGCCCATCGGCAGGGATATGCGGAGGATGCACGCGGCAGGCACGCGATCCATCAGCAGTTCCTCGGCCTGGACCATCGTCTTGCCGTACACGGTGACGGGATCGGGCGGATCGGTCTCGACGTAATCGCCGCCCTTATTTCCCGAGAAAACCAAGTCCACGGAGAGTCGGACGATGCGGGGCCGTTCCCGACCGGCGGCCTCCAACACGTTTCGCAGCCCTTCCACATTGATGGTCCGCGCCAGAGAGGGCGCCAATTCGCAGGGCTTGAGAGCGCAGTTGCCCACCGCGTCCAGCACGGCGGCGAAGCGGTACCGTCGGAACAGACGCTCCAGGGCGGCGCGGTCCTCGATGTTGCAGGCCAGGACGTTGTCGCCGCGGACATGCGGGTTATTGCGGGGGCGAATGCCCCAAACGTCGCCCGGATAGCGTCGCGTCAGCCACTCAAAGGCGTGATAGCCCGCCACGCCCGCCAGTCCGGTCACCAATACCGGCAGCGGCATGGCTCCCCAAGGCTTGGCAAAAGGGTTGGGGCGGACGCTCGTTCGCGGGAAGGACGTGCGCGGCCGCAACAGGTCCTCGAACGATAGACCGGGCGCGGCCTCGGGGTAGGCGGCGAACGGACGAGACGGACCGATCACGACGACGCCCTCTCCAGGCCCGTCCGACCGGGTCGCGGCGCAGGCGATTCCGGCGCGGCGCCTTGCTCGACGAAATAGCGGATCGGCTCTCGCCGGGCGATCAGCAGGGCCGATCCGCCCCACACGGCCAACACGGACAAGGCCGCCGCGAAGGCCGACAAGAGCGGCAGAAAAAACTCGGCGGGTTCGTGCAGGTTTTGGCTTTGCAGCGAGATCTCGGGTCCCTTGCCGGTCGCGTCGGCCAAGGCCGCTTGCAATTGTTCCGCTTTGGCCGCCAGTCGCACCGCCCGGCTTTCCAATTCCGGCAGTTCCTGCTCCGCGCGGCGGAGCGTCTCGGCGGCGGACGCGCAGTCGGCGGCGATCTTTTGCTGTTCGGCGATCTCCGCGGTTACCTCGTTCCGCCGTGCCTCCAGCGCCTGCAATTCTCCGGACAAGGTCTCCACGGTCAGTTGGGCCGCCTCTTTCTTCTGCCGCGCAAGCCGCTCTCGATGCTTGGCTTGAAGGGCATCCCATCGGGCCCGGAGGTCGGCGACCTGCTCCTGGGCCGACGCGGCGGCGGCCTCCGGACCGGAGGCTTGCGGCGACTCCAAGGCCGTCAGCTTGGCGCGGAGTTCCAGGGCCTCCGGGTCGGTTTCCAGGGCCGCGTTCAGTTCGGCGGTCTCGACCGGTGGAGCCTCCATGGCGGCGGCGGTTGCCGCCGCGTCCCGACGCTGTGTCAAGTCCGCGATCTGGCGATCCAGTTGCGCCAACTCCTGCTCGCCCACCGAGGCCATGTGAACGGCTTGAAGGTGACGCGCCTCCAATTCCACCGGGCGACCGGTGCCCAATCGGCCTTCGGTTTCCTTTCTCTGCACGGTCCACCGCGCGATCTTCGCGGAGACGTCGTGGCGTTCGGCCTCCACCCGTTGCAGCGCGGCGCGACCGGCGGTTTCGGTCCGGCGCCGCAGCGCCGCGGTGTAGACGTCGGCCCAGCGTCGCAGCAAGGCCTCCGCGTCCTTCGGCTCCGCCGTCCGCAACCGCAGGTGCATGAACGGCACGTCCTCTGAGCGACTGATGAACAGCAGGCCGGGCAGTTGCCGCTCCGGTTCGGCCAGCGACGCCGCCACGGCGTTGTCGCGGATGCCCTCCCCCTGCAAGAGTTCGGCGACGACCTCTTCGTCATCGGGCAGGAACGGCTCCACGAAAGGCAAATCGCCGGGGTCCACGCCCGCGGGGAGCGTGCCGTCGCGGGCGTGCATCAGCTTGGCGGCCTGCGAAAAGTCCAACGTCGCCGTCGTCATGGCCGGTCGCGGCAGACGATACCACGTCACGGCGGCGGCGATCCCGGCCAACACGGCGGCGGCAGCCAACCAGCGCGTCGCGACGCCGCGCCGCCGCGGCGGCAAACGCGGGATCAGCAGCGGGTCCGGTTTCGTTTGCTTGGAGATATAGCGGCGATAATCACGCGGTTGATCGGCAGGCTCCCGCGGCGGTTCGACGTCCTCGGGCGTGCGAATCTCGGGACGATCCTCGACGGTCGGCGGGCCTTTCGTCGTGGGCTCCGTCGCGGCGGGTTCTTCGGCTTGTCGGCGGGAGAGTCGGTCCTCGAGTTCGGCGCACCGCGCTTCCCATGCCCGGCGCTCCGCTTCCCATTCCGCAAGACGCGACTGAAGTTCTTGCCGCTCGGCTACCCAGGCGGTGCGTTGGGACTCCCAGTCCGTTAGCGTGCGACGCCAGTGTTCGCGATCCTGCTCCCACTGCCGCCTTTCGGTCAGCAATCGGTCGGCCTCGGCCGACAAGGCGGCGTGCTGCGCCTGCCGGGCTTCCCGATCCTGTTCCCAACGACGGCGCTCTTCGTCGCGGCGGCGAACGTCTTCCAGAAGGCGATCGCGCTCCTCCGCCGCCCGGACAAGCTCGGCCTGAAGTCGCGACGTTTCGGCCTGCCACTTGGAGTGCAATTGGGCTGAATCCGCGTCGCGGGCTTCCAGGGCGAGCGACAGTCGCGTGCATTCGGCCTGAAGGCGTTCGATCTCCGCTTGAAGGTTGGCCTGATCGATCCGCTCGTGCCGCTCCGTCTCGGCCCGGCGTTCCCATTCCTCGATGCGCCGCCGCCACGCTTCGTGTTGCTGATCGAGTTCGACTTCTCGCTCGCGGAGGGCGTTCCTCTCCGCCGCCAGTCGGGTTTCGCGATCCTGCTGCGACTCGGCTTGCTCGGCCAAGCGCTGCGCCTCGGATGCCAGGGTCTGCTCGCGCTCGCGGAGGGCCTGTTCGCGCCGTGCCAAGGCGTCCAAGGCGGTTTGGACTTCGGTTTGCCGCCGGTCCAGGGCCTCCTGCTCCCGGGCGAGCGCCTCGGCGCGGGCGAGCGATTCGGCATCCCGCCGCTGAAGCGCGCGCTCCGCTTCTTCCAATTCGGCGCGGCGAACCTCCCATTGAGCCTCCCGCTCGGCCAGTGAAGATCGAGCGGTCTCCAGCGCGGCGGACTGTTCGGACCAGGCGGCCAGATCGGCCTGGTGACGCGCCTGCCACTCTTCCCGTTCGCGCTGCAACCGGCGGTGCTCTTCTTCCGCGGCACGGCGGAATTCCTCCCAGCGGAGGCGTTCCTCCTGCAAGGCGGCGCGTTCCCGCTCCACCTGCGAGCGGAGTTCCTCGATGGCCTTCTTGTCCTCGATCTGCCGGGCCAAGGCCGCCTCGACCTCTTCCCGCGTTTCGGCCAGTCGTCGCTCCTCGAGGTGAATCGCCTCGCGAACGCGACGCAATTCCGTCATGGCGGCGTCCTGCTCGCGGCAGAGGGCCTCCCGATCCTCGCCCAAACGAGCGCGGACATCCTCCAGCAGCTTCTTCTCCTGCTGAATGCGGTCGTCTTCGGCCAGCAGGGAATCTTGAAAGTGCAGCAGCTCGGCCGACATCTCCTCCAGCGTCTTGGCGAATTCGTGGAGGAAGGTTTCGCGGGCGGCCAACTCCGCCTCGCGCCGTGCCAGGCATTCCGCGCGATCCTCCGGGGTGAGGATGCCGGGCGCCGCGCGGCAGGCATCCAAGTCGGGGCTTGCGACGATCGTCTCGCTCCAAGAGATGCGCGAAGCCGACCCCGCGTCGTCTTGCGTTTCGGCTTCCTCGGCGAGCAGAGACAGCACGAGATCCTTCACCAACGCCGCGCTGCGGTCATCCTGCATGGCAAACCCTGCCGGTTGTTGCGAAATCCATTGCCCCGCATCCGCGGAAGGCGGCACGACGAGAAAAGCTTCGGTGTCCCAGGGCGCCTCGCCGTCCGTCGCAATTCGGATGAGGTCGTGTTCCCAGGGCAGGAACCCCTCGGCGTCGTCCGACCGCTCCGTTGCCGGTCGCACGTCGCCCGGTTCGGAAGGCGCCGGGATCGCGTCCTCGGCGGCAAGTTCGTTGGCCGGTCCTGCCGTCGGGGAGGCTTCATCGCCGCTCCGCCCGCTTCGACGCGGCTGATCGCCCTCCGCCGTCTCCTTGTCAGACGCGTCCGCTATGATCGGACTATTCTGGGGTGAATCAATCGGAAGGGCAATATGGGGCGGGGGAAATCCAGGATGGCCGCCGGTGTGCCGGAGTCGACGTTCCGACCGCTCGAGTTGCGGGGGCGCGGCGTCGCGGTCACTCGGGCCGGTCGGCACGCGGTCGTCGCCGGCGTCGAAGTCGGGCGGGACGGGGGTCGATTCGTCGCCCGCGAAAGGCGCCTCCCTTTCGGCATTCCCTTCGGCTTGTCGCAGACGCGGAATCAGGTCCAAGCGACCGATGGAGAGCGGGACGTGCTCCGGCCACGCGGCGACCGTCACCGCTTCCCCGTTCAAAAGGGTGCCGTTGGCGCTGCCCAGGTCGGCCACCCAGAGCCGCTCGCCTTCCGCGATGACCATGCAGTGGCAGGCCGACACGGTGGGATGGGCGAACTGCACGGCGCACGGTTTGCGCCGACCGATCAACGTCAACCGTCGCCGGACGTCGATCAACGCCAGGGCTTGGTCGTCGGAGCGGACCTCGACGTCCCAGCCCAGGCCCGGCAGCGATCCCCGGCGACAGAGATCGCCTTCGCGGGGACCTTCGCGGATGCCGCCTTCCGGTTGCCAATGAAAAGTGATGCGGTACGGTCCCAGTTGCAGGGGTACGCGGTCGAGCAGCCATCCCTGAGGCAAGGGGTGGAACTGGGACGGATCGACCAGCGGGACGGCGAACAGGCCGGTTTGCGCGGCATGCACGTAGAGCAGGCGGCGGGGGATGCCCGGCCCTGAGAGACGCACGTCGGCAGCCTCTCCGGAGCCGATCAAGACGTACGGTCGCGTGAACGTCAATTCTTGGCGACCGCGGGGGGATTCGAGGATCGCCGTGAGGTCTCCTCGACACCACCACTCCGTTGTCTGAATCGATTTGCCGGATGAAGCCATGATGCGTTTTCGGCGAGTTTTTGCCCCGCGGATCGCCGGTCGATCTCGGTGGGCGAGACGGGGCGACGGTCCGCTCCGCACCCTGCCTGAAGGCGGCGGACGCCGCGGCGGCCCTGCGTTCGCGCGATCCCTTCCGTGAGTCGACCGCACGGTGCGCGCGGTAGGTCTCTCAGCATTCACTTTGATCGAAAACCGGCCCAAAGGCAATCGCTTGGGCCGGTTGGGGGGCGCGCCGATAAGCCCCCAAGCGAGCCTCGGGCGTAAGCCCGAGGTGTTGTTGCGCTGCGAATCGTACTGGAGCCTCGGGCGTAAGCCCGAGGTGTCTCGGCGCTGCCCAAGATTCCACCACCAGCTTACGCTGGTGGCTCCAAGTGCGCATACACACCACCGGCTTACGCTGGTGGCTCTAGAATTGGTGTGGCAATGCCCAATCGCACGTGAGCCTCCAGCCAAACGTGAGCCTCCAGCGTAAGCTGGAGGTGGAGAATCGCGCCGTGGTTCCGCGCGCGGTAGTTTAGCGCGCCGTCGTGCGCGAGCACTACCGGCTTACGCTGGTGGCTCTAGAATTGGTGTGGCAATGCCCAATCGCACGTGAGCCTCCAGCGTAAGCTGGAGGTGGAGAATCGCGCCGTGGTGAGGCGACAAACGAGCGAGTTTGCCTACCGGGCGGCGTCCAGGTCCAGGCGAATCACGCTCGCTACGGCGTCCGGGGCCTTGCCGGGCAGGTCGATGATGATCTTTCCGCCCTCCGCCTTGGCCGTGAGCGCCGAACCGTCGGCGAGGAGAACCGCCGCCTTGGGGCGACCCGGCGCGGACTCCACCGTCAACCGCCCGTTTTCCGGCCACTGGAAGACGTGCAGGTAAAGCCGCAACGTGCCGTCGGCAAGCCGCTTGGAGGTGCAGCGCCCCCAGGGCGTGGACGGCAGCGGACCGGCTTGCGTGCCGTAAATCGACTCGCCGTTGACCTTCATCCAGCGACCGATGGCCGCCAACCGCTCGACGGAGGCCGCGGGAATCTCGCCCTCTCCCGTGGGGCCCACGTTCAGCAGGTAGTTGCCGCCCTTGGAGGCCGTGTCGATCACGTTGCGGATCAGCGTTTCGGCGCTCTTCCACCGGTGATCGTGACTGCTGTATCCCCAGGTGCGGTTCATGGTCATGCACGATTCCCAGTCCACGCCGGGCAGACCGGTGGCGGGAATCTGCTGCTCGGGCGTGCCGAAGTCGCCCACGTACTCTTGATCGCCTCGATTCATTCCTTCCATGCCCTTGCGCCCCTTGCCCACGCGATTGTTGATGATCAGCGTGGGCTTCAGTTCGCGGAGGTAGGCGTAGATTTCGCGACCGTCGGCTTCGGTGTACCAGTCGGGCCACTCGCCGTCGAACCAAAGGACCTCGGGGTCGCAGCTTTCCAGGAGTTCGCGGAGTTGGGCCTTCATGTAATCCATGTATTCGCGTTTGCGCTCGGGATGGATGCGCGTGGGATTGTAGGCCCGATCGCTACCCCGATACTGAGCGGGATGGTGCCAATCCATGATCGAGTAGTAGGTGCAGAAGTGAAGCCCTTGCTTGCGGCACTCATCGGCCAGGGGCTTCAAGAGGTCCTTGCCCCACGGGGTGGCGTCCACCACGTCCCAGTCGGTGACCTTGGAATCGAACAAGCAGAAACCGTCGTGGTGTTTGGAGGTGATCACGATGTACCGCATGCCGGCGTCCTTGGCGATGCGCACCCATTCCGCCGGATCGTACTTGACGGGGTTGAACTTGGGGGCGAGTGTTTCGTACTCGGCCACGGGGATGTTGGCGGAGTTCATGATCCATTCGCCGGCGCCTCCGACGGGTTGGCCATTCCACACGCCGCCCGCCACGGAGTAGACGCCCCAGTGGATGAACATGCCGAATCGGGCTTCGCGCCACCACTGCATTCGGGCGTCGCGCTGCTCGGGCGTTTCGGCGGGGATGGCAGGCCCTTCGGCGCGACCGACGGGCAAGACCGAACACCACGCGAACAACACCAACAGCAGGCAAAACCAAGGTCGCGATCTCATGTCGGAAACTCCCAGCAAGGTTGAAACGAACGGAACGACGCGGCGAAAGGGTCCGTCGTCACGCGAGCGCCTGAAACGCACGGTGGCCGCGGCACGGGTCAAGGTCCCCGTGCTACGCGGATGGTTTCTTCAGTGTATCGCCGGGCGAGGGCGATTGCACCACAAGTTCGGGCGGAACGGCGCTCGAGGTCATTACCCCCATCGACAGGTAGATTTGCATCAGGCGTTCAACGCTCATGGGAACTTGCTGCACCTGTTCGGCGGGCACCAGCAGCACGCCGCCGGACATCGGCACCGGCGAGGTGGGAATGTACACCACGCAGTACTCGCGATCGCCGATGCGGAGGCGATCGGGCGAGGCCAGCAGGGCCAGCAGTCCGCACGATTGCGTCTCGCCGAACGTGCAGAAAACGACGCTCATGGCGGACATTTCGGCCTTTTGGTCGGGCTGAAGCATCTTGACCATTTGGGCGGCAGTCGAATAGACGCTGCCCACCAAGGGGATGCGACTCGTCATGGCTTCCACCCAGCGCGCCGCGGCCATTTGCGCGCGGGATCGCGAAAACAGCCCGATCGCCCAAATCCCGACCGCCACGACGATCAACCCGGCGGCGACGGCGGAGGCCTCATGGGTGACGAAATTCAGTCCGATCGCCCGTAGCGTCTTGCCCAGCGGGGCGTCGGCGGCCAACAACCGCAGCAGGAACGACGCCACCCAATTGATGGCCAGGATCGTGATCAACAAGGGTAGGATCACGACCAAGCCGGACAGAAAGTTCCCGATGACGCCTCGTTGCCACAGCCAGCGTAGAATCGTGCGCATGAGGTGTTCCTTTCCAAAATAAGGCTTCTCCCGGTTGGAAAAGGCGGTCGCGGCGGCGCGCGAGCACGGGCAAACAGCCTCCTCGCCGCCCTCTCCGCGGGGTCCGTTGCACGGGGTGAATCGCCGTCCGCTGCAAGTATAATAGCGGGGAATCTAATCGCGGCCAAACACGGCGCTTTGCGGCGAAGGGGACCAAGATGCGATACTCCGCCGGACGAATGTTGAGATCAAACCTTCAGGATCTCTTGAGGCGCGATCACACGTTGAACGCGGGCGTGGTGCAGGGATTGCAAGGGAGTATCATCGAAGTCCAAGGGCGAGCGGTCTCGGTGACGAAGGAACCCATTTCGTGGGAAACGGCGGTGAGGATCACCGGGTTGGCTCGCGGTGCCGCCGGCGAGGCCGTCACGCGACTTCAGGGGGCCTTCCAGAAGTTGGGAGTACCGTATCCCCAGGTCGAGATTCTGATCAACCTGGTCCCGGCCGACGTGCCCAAGGACAGTTCCAGCTTGGATTTGGCGATCGCCATCGTCATGCTCCAGGCGTCGGGCTACCTGCCGGACTTGCCGGAGACGGTCGAAGGAGAATACGTGCTGGTGGGAGAAGTGGGGCTGCACGCCGAGTTGCGGCGCGTCCGCGGCGTGCTTTCCATCGCGGAAGCGGCCAGTCCCCATCAAACGTTGATCGTCCCGATAGGCAACGAAAGGGAGTGCGCCATCGTCAGCTTGAAGGAGAATCGCAAGCGTTGTCAGGTCGCCGCCGTAGGAACGCTGCAAGAGGTCGTGGACTTCTTCGCCGGAAAGTCGCGGTTGGAAAACGTCATCAATCAGCGACCGACGGTCAATGCGGCGATCCCGCGCGCTCCGGACTTCGCCATTATCAAGGGGCAGCAGCAAGCCAAGGAGGCTGCCGTCATCGCAGCGGCCGGGGGGCACAACCTGCTTCTCATCGGCCCGCCGGGAGAGGGCAAATCGTTACTGGCGCACGCGACGGCGGGAATCCTGCCGCCCCTCGAACCCGATGAGATCGTGGAATTGACGCGCATCTATTCCGCGGCCGGCGCCCTCGACAAGGACGGGACCGTCGTCAATCGCCGCCCCTTTCGCGCCGTGCATCACACGGCCTCCAAACAGTCGTTGGTCGGGGGTGGGTCCTATGCGCTTCAACCGGGCGAGATCACCCTTGCCCATCTGGGGATTCTGTTCCTGGATGAGTTGCCCGAATTCCGACGCGATTCCCTCGAATCCCTGCGCCAGCCCATGGAAGACGGGGTGGTAACGGTGACACGAGTCAAAGCGCGGGCGACCTTTCCGGCCCGCTTCACGCTGATCGCGGCCATGAATCCGTGCCCTTGCGGCTATTACGGCACGCCGCAGTGCAACTGCTCACCGCGCGAAGTCGCCGCCTACCAGGAACGCATCAGCGGTCCGCTCCTCGATCGGATCGACATGAAAGTGGAGATGGAGCGTCTTACCGCAGACGAACGGTTCTCGGACCAGTCCGTTCCCGGCACCAAGGAACTGCGAACGGTCGTTCTCAACGCCAGAAAACGTCAGATGGAGCGCTTTGCCGGTTTGGAAATCCCCTTCAATGCGGCGATCCCCGCCGGGCGCATTCGAGAGTTGTGCCGATTCTCCTCGGAGGGCTTCGAGGCCTATAAGCGCGCTGTGGCGGAAAGCTCGATCTCGACTCGCACCACCGACCGCCTCGCCAAGGTCGCCCGCACGGTGGCCGACTTGGAAGGCTCCGATTCCATCGAACCGCCGCACATTCACAAAGCCGTCCGCTTCGTCATTTGATTCACCGAACGAACGAGACCAAGCGTCTGAAAGCTTCGTTAGCACACCCTGTCCCAGCCTGCCGGGAGTCCCGCCATGTCGCACGGTTTGAGAGTCTTTACCCTATTTGCCGTTGTTGTGCTCGCGCTGAGCACGGCCTTCGCCCGGGCGGAGGAGACGGTGCTGCACGTTCATCCTCGCGGCGATGATCGCTGGTCCGGCGGTTTGGAGACGCCCAGCGCGGATGGCACGGACGGTCCCTTGGCGAGCCTGACGGGAGCGCGCGACGCAATTCGTCGGTTGAAGGCCGCCGGTCGCAGCGGCCCATTCCGCGTCAAAGTCGCTCCCGGCGAATATCGCCTCCAAGGACCGCTGGTCTTGGAACCGCAAGACGGCGGTACGGTCGATGCCCCTGTCATCTACGAGGCCGCCGGTCCGGAGAAACCGCGGTTTTTCGGCGGACGGCAAATCACCGGTTGGACCCGGCAGGCGGATGGCTTGTGGACCGCCCGCATCCCCGAGGTCGCCGAGGGAACCTGGTATTTCGAGCAACTTTGGGTCAACGGCGAACGCGCCGTCCGCGCCGCAAGCCCGAACAAATTCTATTACTACGTATTGCGCAAGATCGACCATTTCACGGACTCGTCGGGACGGGTCGCGGAGACGGTCAACCGCGCGTTCCAGGCGAGGCCGGAGGATGTCGCCCCGCTGGGCAATCTTTCGGGGCAAGCGTTGAACGACGTCACGCTGGTCACGTATCACTCCTGGGAGGCCTCGCGCTCGCGGATTTCCGCCTTCGATCGCGCCCAAAACATCGTCTCCGTGACCGCCCCGATCCCCTGGGGATTCGCGTACTGGGGACCCAATTGCCGCTATCGCTTGGAAAACTTCCGCGCGGCCTTGGATGAACCGGGCGAGTGGTTTCTCGATCGCGACGGGACGCTGTATTACTATCCCCGCCCCGGCGAGGACATGGCGACCGCCGAGGTCACCGCCCCGGTGGTGTCGGAGTTCGTCGTCGTGGCGGGCAAGCCCGACGAAAAGCAATGGGTCGAGCATGTCACGCTCCGCGGACTGGCGTTCGAATACGGGCAATACGTCCTTCCGCCGCAAGGTCACGCCGACGGTCAGGCGGAGGTGACCATTCCGGCGGTTGTGATGTTGGACGGCGCCCGGAATGTCGCCCTGGAACGCTGCGACATCCGGCACGTGGGCATCTCGGGCGTGTGGTTCCGCCGCGGTTGCCGGGATTGTCGTTTAGAGCAATGCCTGCTGGAGGACCTGGGCGGAGGCGGCGTCAAGATCGGTGAAGGCCACGGGACGGATTTGACCCGCCCGGAGGGACGCACCGACCATATCGTTTGCCGCAACAGTATCATCCACGCCGGCGGACGCATCCATCACGGCGCCATCGGCGTGTGGATCGGACACAGCGGTTATAACGAGGTGGTGCACAACGATATTAGCGATTTCTATTACACGGGTATTTCGGTGGGTTGGGTGTGGGGATATCGCGAATCGCTCGCACATCATAATCGCATCGAATTCAACCATATTCACCACCTCGGCTGGGGCGTTCTCAGCGATATGGGCGGCGTGTACACGCTGGGCGTATCGCCGGGCACCAGCGTCAGCCACAACGTCATTCACGACGTATATTCCTACGACCTTTACGGTCGCGGCGGTTGGGGATTGTACAACGACGAAGGCAGCTCGAATATCGTCTTAAAGAATAATCTCGTCTATAGAACCAAGACCGGCAATTATCACCAACACTACGGTCGCGAAAACCGCGTCGAGAACAATATCTTCGCCTTCAGCATGGACGGGCAAATCCAGCGCTCCCGCGTGGAAGAGCATGTCTCGTTCTTTTTCGAGCGGAATATCGTTCTATGGAAGGGCGGACCGCTCGTTGTCGCCGGAAAGATCAACGACGATCTGGTCCGATTCGCCTCCAACCTGTATTGGAACGGCGGCGGGGAACCGATCGACTTCCAGGGAATGACGTTGGAGCAGCGGCAGGCCCAAGGCTGGGATCGAGGCTCCATCATCGCCGATCCCGGTTTCGTGGATGCGGAGAACGGGGACTTCCGATTGCGTCCCGACTCGCCCGCCTTGAAAATCGGCTTCGAACCCTTCGACTATACGCAGGCGGGTCTGGAAGGGGACGCCGAGTGGCGGAAGATTCCGGCGAGTTTCGAATACCCCGACGTGGAATTCGCCCCGCCGCCTCCGCCCGCCCCGCCGCTGGCGATGGACGAGTCGTTCGAGTTCATGGTCCCGGACAAACCGCCGCAAGAGGGGCAAGTCAACGTCGAAGGACGCGGCGACGCCTTGGTGGTGAGCAAAGAGCGGGCATCGGACGGAGCGAAATCCCTCAAGTTTCAGGACGCGCCGGGGTTGGCCCACAGCTTCAATCCCCATTGGGTGATTCGCCCCAATCACACCGCGGGCACCACCACGCTCCGCTTCGATGCCTGGTTGGGCAAAGGCGCCGTGCTCTTTCACGAATGGCGGACCTGGGACACCGGACCGTATCAGGTGGGACCGTCGCTTTGGGTCCGCGAAGGGCGATTGACGGTGGGCGGTAAAAAGTTGGCCGAGTTGCCCGAGGAAAGCTGGGTCACCTTCGAACTGGTGTGCGCGGTGGGCGAGGACGTAACCGGAAAATGGCGGTTGCGCGTCACCCCGGCGGGCGGCAAGACGCTGGAGTTCGACGACCTCCCCATGAGCGCCGGGTTCAAGGAATTCAATTGGTTGGGTTGGTGCAGCACGGCGGAGAAGGACAGCGTGTTCTACCTGGATCGCTGCGTGTTGCAAAATCGGCGCTGAAGCGAGGCGCCGGCGTGGACCGCCGCCCACGTGAACCGGCATGGCATCGATGGGAGCCGCCGACTCCAACCGGCATCGCATCGATGGGAGCCGCCGACTCCAACCGGCATCGCATCGATGGGAGCCGCCGGCGTGAGCCGGCGGTGCCGGGCGCGGTTTCTTTCGCCGGCGGCTTGCATCCCGTTCGCAAGCTGTTATGTTCTTGGGCGAAGGGCGGCGCGACTCCCGGACCGGCGGGGGATCGACCGTCCTGGCCACCGAATGCAATACGAATCGGGAGGAACGGCCATGGCAGCGAGTGTTGGCGTGACGGCGTGGTCGAGAACGGGTCGGCGATATCTCGACCTCGGTTTGGCTTGGCTGATCGTCCTTGCGGTAAGCCCTTGCGTGCCGTGCCCCGCCGCGGCGATCGAGGGCGAGCAGCGGGTCTTGGCGGAGGGCGCGTTCCGCGACCCGGCCGATCCGTCCCAGGTTTATCAGGACACTCCGTACGTCTGGTTGGAACGCTACGAAATTCGGTTAGAGATTCGGCCGGTTCCAGCCGAGGGAGTGATTCTGCGTCTGAAGGCGGGGTGCAAGGGCGACCAACGAACGGCCCTGTTGGAGATCAACGGGCAACCGTCCGCCGTTTCCTACACCGGTCCGCCGGGATTCGTGGACTTCGACGCTCGCCTGCCCGGAGGCGTCGAGACCTACGACATCCGCATCAAGCCCATCGGCGAAAGGGCGGCGTTTTTTGCGGGCTACCGGGTGTTGGCGGCGGGCGATCAGCCCATCCTCGACGACAAGTTGCCGCAGGTCCGGGTCACGCTGTCCTCCCGGCAGTCGCCGAAAAGCGGGCGCGGCGGCCTGGCCGACGCCTATCCCGAGATGAAGGCCCTGTGGACCACCCCCCTGCCCGAACCCAACGACGCCGATCCGCAAGAGGCCGCCTTTCGCCTTGCCCGAAAGAACGGCCTGCGCGTCAATGAACAGTTCTTCCGCTGTTCCGCCTACCTGCACGGGTGGTTGGAGCAGGCGGACCCGGCGACGGGCCTGATTCCCCGTAATCTCCGCGAATCGCGCGACTATTGGAACGCGGAGGACTCGGCGGCGGACAACTATCCGTTCATGGTGCTCACCGCCTACCTCACCGATCCCGCCGTATTTGACGGCCCGATGAAAGCCATCCTGGAGACCGAGTCGCGATTGACGGCCCGATTGGGACGCCTGCCCGACGCCTGGTCGTTCTCGCGCCGGGCCTTTCTCCGCCCCGAGGCCGATGTGGGACGCATCATCTTCGGGGCATCGGAGTATGCCAAGGACGGACTCCTGCCGTTGACCGAGTATCTCGGCCCCAGCCCCTGGGCGGACCGTCTGTTGGAATTGGAAAACGGCGTGTGGGAGGCGGCGGCGACGGCGACCCCGAACGGTCCCATTCCCTCGGACAACGTGGAAGTCAACGGCGAGCAGCTTCAAGTCCTTTCCCGCCTCTACTGGATGACCGGCGACGAACGTTACTTAGACTATGCGGTGCGACTGGGCGACTATTATCTGCTGGGCAATCACCATCCCACGCGCGATTTCGATCGCTTGCACCTTCGCGACCACGGTTGCGAGATCCTGTCGGGCCTCTGCGAGTTGTACGCGGCGACGGCCTTCGCCCGACCCGACAAAAAGGCCCAGTACCAGGCCCCCATCCGCGAAATGTGCGACCGCGTCCTGGCCGTGGGGCGGGACGAGCGGGGAATGCTCTACAACTTCATCGATCCCAAGACCGGCGAACACGACCCCGGCATCTGCGATACTTGGGGGTACAACTATAACGGCATCTATACGGTCGCTTTGATTGACGACGTCCCGGAATATCGCGAGGCCGTCCGGTTCACGCTCCGCCGTTTGCCGGAATTGAAGGACTACGACTGGGGCGGCGTGGCCGACGAGTACGCCGATTCGATCGAAGGGGCGCTGAACCTGTACAATCGCGAACCCGTCGAGGAGGCCGCCGCGTGGATCGACGGTGAAATCGGCGACATGTGGCAAGGGCAAGGGCCGGACGGCATCATCGAGGGTTGGCACGGCGATGGCAACGTGGCGCGCACCGCCGTCATGTACGCCTTCTGGAAGACGCAGGGACTTCGTGTCGCGCCCTGGCGTCCCGACCTGTGCCTCGGTACCGTCCGCCTCGGCGAAACGTACTACGTCTCTCTTTGGGCGAAAGAGGATTGGCAAGGCAAGTTGATCTTCGATCGACCCCGCCACCGACTATATTTCCATCTGCCGCTCGACTATCCCCGCATCAATCAGTTCCCCGAATGGCTCACCGTCGGCCCGGAGGAAAGCGTGGAGATTCGGGAAGCGTCGGGCGGATCGTCGATCTTGACCGGCCCGCAATCCTGGGAGGGCTACGCCGTCCGCGTCCCCGCCGGGCAAGAGGTGCGATTGATCGTGACCAAACACGCGGCCCAGTGACAGGCTCTCTTAGAGCGAGTTTTCCAATCGGACCGCACAAATACCCTCGCCCTCCGGCAGCGGGTTAGGGTGAGGGCGGCGTGGTGAAGAAACTGCACATGAAAGCCCCCCGGTGCGAGTCTCCCGACGTTGGGTCGCACCACGCGGAGCCCTTGCTCGTGAGCCCCAGAGTAATTCTGCTGCGTTTTATTTGCTTTCACGTATTCGGCTTTCGAGCGGTGAGCGCCGTGAATATCTACCTTCGCCGCTAGGCGATACTGCGGAGTATGGCCTTGCCCGGCGCGGGATAGAGCGCTGATAGTGCGCGCTCACGAGGTGACGGCCCGATAAACCGGGCGACATAGACAACATATAGACCTTGTAAACCCCGTTCATCCGCCCGTTAGAACCGAAAACAAGACCGAGATACTCGATCCGGCGAAGTCGCGGGCGTTGTTCAGGGGTTCCCTATGTCGTTGACGTCGAGTCGGGTGTTCAGGGGTTCCTATTGTCAGACGGTTGTGGTGCAGAGGTTGCTGTGGTGTACGCTGGGACGATCCCGCCGGTATAGCGTCGTGTTTTTACCGCACCGAGCACCGGCTCATGAAGTTCTTCGAAACCATGGGCTCCCCGCAGATCTGTGATTCCGTACCAGGCAAGAAGACGATGCTTTCTTATGCGCTCAATTGTCGTCATTGTCCGAAATACCGGCTACATGAATGGTATTTGCGCCGTCATCGCCGGTGAGATACAAACGTAAGGCGTAAAGCAAATCCGGCGTCCGAACTCCCTCGGGCTTTTGAAGGTCGATTTGCACCCGGGACAACAGCGTAATACGTGACTCCGCAAGGATATCGTCCACTCGATCCACTTGTTTCGCGAGTAGCTGTGTGATTCGTTGATGGGGCTGAAGAAGCATCCTTATGTCTTTATCGTTCGATGCGCGAGTACGCAGGAGCCCCAACAGCAACTCCAGGCCTTCGGCAATGTCGCGAGGCCTCAAACTCATGCCCCTATTGTTGTGTGCGGATGTCTGTGTCATTGGAGACGGGATTTTGCGTAGTCGTCGTAGCAGTGCATTTAACAGGGCATTGAGTTCACTCAGCGTAAAATGCTCAACAAGGTGCTGTTCTCGCCAGATGGCGTAGGCGAACGCGCTGATTGCCATTTGATTCGGCTTTGAGGCAAGTGTCCGGAATAGATGCTGTTGCCACATTTCCGAGACATCACCAAGTGCAAAGCCAATCATTCGTGGATCACGCATAACGCCACGTTCCACTTGATCCGTTATCCGGTGAATGGTCTCATCCGGCATGTCCTTGTGCATGCACGCTAACAAGAATAGTAATTCGCGTTGAATCTGATCAGAAATACCGGTGTCTTGTAGCAGGCGTGTGAAGTATGGAATAATGCATCGCATGAAATTCGCAAATTCCGGCGGGCAGTCTGGATCGCTAATGGATCTCCCGTCGCGCCAAATCTGAATCACCGGAAAGTAAAGACCTTTGCGGATTCTTTCGACGACACTGTGCGTGGGCTCGCGGAAGTCCGCAGTGGCAACCCGTTGGGCAGCATACTTGCCGCCTTGCTCGCACAGCTCAAGCGACACCGTGCTACCTGTCTGAAAGTCTCGATAGGAAAAGCCTTCGGCAAGGGAGGATTCGTGAATAAACACATCTGTAGTGCCGTCATTAAGGCGGGCAAAGGCATAATGCCGATCATGCTTGTCTTTACGCCAAAGAGATGTTATTTGGCCAACCTCTCGAAAAAGGCTGCGGTGGAACCGTGTAGTAGCATCCCGCACCCATCCCAACAAGTCACTCGTATCTTTACCGCCCGGTTTCGGCACGCGGCGCAGGTCTTCCCATGACATCGGCTTGGGATATTCCGGCGAAGGGGCGTCGGTGACGAGGATCTCCTGGGTTCGCTGCCAAGTGGCGCGGACGGGTGAAAGGGACTTGTCCCGCGGCACAAAGAGCAGTGCGTAGGGTTCGTCGGCACCGTACTGAAAAGTGAGCGTGAGTTCGCAATCGACGGCCGATTTCAACGGGAATGCCGGTGAATCAAGCCGAGCGGAATACTTGAGCTCATCAGCATCGGCTCCCTGGTAAAGCGGAAATTGGTAAAACCGCTTTCCGGGCGGAAGGGTAAACGATTCATTAATCGGAATGCGGATCGCCTGACCGCGTATCGGCTTGATCGTGGTCCCACGTGCGACAAGGGTGAATCGCTGATAACGTCCGTCTTTCATGACTCTGATGGACAGTTCCGGTATCTGATCTCGCCACAGCGGGATGCCCCCAGCTCGCTCCTGCATTTCGTGAAGGCGTATGCCGCCTCGGACCGGGCTCTCCGACAGGTTAATCCGAAAATCGAAGATTCCGATGCGGGGATCGTCCTTTAACTTTCTTGGGTCGACGAATGGCAGCGGTTCCGTTGAAGCTGCATCATGCCACCGGTCGTTGTCGTCAACGGTCGTCAGCTTGGCTCGCCACTCGTTCTGTGCGACGTGGTCCCGGTTGACCTTTGAGAGCAACACCGGAGGCTGACGTTCCCAGTAATACCCCTTGGTTTCGGGTACAAGCCGCTGCAACTCCGGATCGTATCGGGCGACTAGTTTCGTGACGCACGTCTCGCCACTGATGTTGTCGACAACCGCGACTGAATAGCCGTCGTTTGTGATTGCGGCCCAGTCAACCTCCTCGAAAACCGCTGCGATACTGCGGGGAAGTGGTTCGGCGTTGGGAAAGTAAGCATTTAGGTTGCGCCTAATAATGTCCAATTCAAAGTCGTTCAGGCCGTCCGGCACAAGCCAGATAAGGGCATCGCTCGTGAACGTCTCACGCAAACGAGCTGCGAAGGCTTGGGCCGCACGAACGCCGTGTTCGCCTGCCTCATCGCTCGCAAGCAAAAGCTCAGGAAGCGCAATCGTAGTCGCGTCGCGATGAAGGTACACGGCATCGGAGGTGAATAACGTGATGTCAACAGTTTCGGTATCCCTCCTCCATTGTTGCCAGACGTAAGTGTCCGTCATAATCCAGGATTTGGTTGCTTTTACCGCAAAGCGGGGGCGAATCGCAGCAAGATCAACGCACGCCAACTCTGGAACCTGTTTCTTGTCGCTTGTTCTCCTGAGCACGTCTCTACTTATGCGAAACAACGGTTTCGAATCCCATGTTCGTATCGTGAACTCTTCGTAGTTGAAAAGGACGGGCATCTCAGCGAAACGGTGCGTCCCCTGACAATAGATGCGCGCATACTCCCTCCAGCGGTCGACAGTGGCCTGTCGTTCTTCCAGTCTCGACAAATCCCGTGCAATGTCGTCATCGATTGTTTGTAGCCGCCGCCAGGAATCCCATACCCGGCGATAGTCACGGTGGGTAAGAAGCGTGTTGTTCGGCGGGACACTTTGCCACTCACCGATGGACCGTGCTTCGTCGGAAGTGAGCCACCGGCGAATCGTCACAAGTAAATCGTCCTCCGGCTCACACAGAAAACCGTTACGCAATTCGAGCAACTCGGCTATTAAGGCGACATACGCTTTCAGCAGACGATTCTCGAGAAGATCGACGGATTGATATCGACGAACGGCCTGAAGATAGGGTCTGCCGGCTAGCTTTTCCCGAATATTGCGTCCGGGACGCGTGCTCAGCTTGACAAAACATGCAGCATCCAATTCCCGAACCGAACGAACCGGCAAGAGCGAATGCTCGCGCCGCGGACGCTCGTTCAAAGTGCGAAACAGTCGCCCCACAGCCAAGCGAGAGTGTTCAATGATACGTTGAAGACGGTCTTGCCGTCGGCCTCGCTGTTTTTCACTTGCGACCCGCGCGAGAAAACCCGTCAACATCTGTGGAAGTGCTTCACCGGTCCGTGGATCGAATTCGGCATTGACCGCAAACCAGTGCATCTGGTCGATGAGCCGACACGCCTTCACTTCCTGTCGTGCGAACCCTCGATATAGTTCGATCAATGTCATTGTTCGCCTTACCTGTTGACCTTGTGGGATCGCTGGCTGTCTGCCACCGCCTCTTCAGTCGCATCTCCAACCGTGTCCCGGCCCTGCTCATCCTTGAGGTAGTTCGCCGACTGCCAGATAAACTGGCCGTAACCGAGTTCGCACGCGAGACGAAAATCTTCAGCGAGATTGAACGGATTACCTCCAATACCCGTATTGATCAGGGCCAGTATTTTGTCGAGGCAGTCGGTTCGGCTCGTTCCGCGGGTATCAATACCGCGCAGTTTGGGCATAACCTTTTGAACGAGTTGGTCTTCATACGCTGTATGAAGCGCACCGGCTAACTCGTCCTTGTCCTTTGTCTTCTGTGCGGCACGGACGTCGGGATAGTTGGCCATATAGTATTCAATGGATTGCCAGACCCGGTGGCCAAGAGCCCGCCCGACAACTCCCAGTGCTTTGTTTAGCTCCTCCATAAAGGACATGAACGGCTTCACATCTTCGGGAGAGAAGGAAGTTCCTTTCGCCAACCATGATTGCCAGACTCTCTTGTGTAAGAGAGCTCCTCGGTTTTTCTCATCCAGTGGTGTAAGTTCAAGCCGTCGTTTTAGTTTCGTCGGTCGTGGAAAGAAGACGATGATGGAGCGGTCAAGCACTTTATCCGAGAGGGATTTGGTCGTTTCATCCTGATTCATCGTACCGGTCCACAGAACGTTGCGGCCAAGGGGTAATTGATAAGGAGGGAGGCCGGCACCGATTTTCACCGACAAGTACGGCACATCCGTCCCTTTCATTCCTCGGCGAAGTTCAAGTTTGCTAAGGAAATCCGCGAAATAGAGTTCCGGGTGCGCCAAGTTCATCTCATCGAGTAGAATTAGGCACACCGCGTCCTGAAGGCCGGGATAGCCTTCTTTGTCGCCCCTTCGTTCGATCCACTGCTTCTGGCTTTGCGCAAGAAACCTGAGAACCGGTTGCGCGTCAAACTTATTATCAATCGAATTGAAGAAGCCGAGCATCGATTCTTGCGAATCCCAGTTCGGTTGGACGGAAAGCGGTTCGAAAACAATTCCCCCGAAGTGGGAGTACAGACGAGGCAGTTCGGATTTTCCCGTACCAGAGACCCCCGCGAGGATGGTGAGCGGTGACCATTCAGCCGTTTTCAGCGCGGTGTGGAATGCCTTCAGAATCCGAGGGTGAAAACGCAGGCCGTAGTTGTCGCATGCGCTCCGGATGTTGTCGAGCCACGTCAGCTCATCGATATTGTCATCGAAAATTGGCCGACTGATTGCGTCCGCGGGGATTCTAGGCAGCTCAATTTCCTTGTAACGGGCGGAAACTTCGGCAGGTCGCTCATATGCAGCACGAAGACGGTGAAGTTCAGCCTGGGCTTCGTTTGCGGCCAATTCGAACCTTTCGGCCTTTTGAGCCAACATCTTGTTGTCCGCCTCCAGTTCACTGTTCCTTCGGCGGAGTTCTTTGGCTGCTGCAACCGCAGTTGCGTTGGCCTCGATTTGCTTGCTGAGTTCTTCGCACCGAGCCTCAAGACGTCGAGTTTTGGTCTCCAGCCTTTGGTATTTCTCCCGCATCTCTTCCGTCGGGCGAGTGGCCAGTTCTTCTCGCAGGCGGGTGAGTTCATCCGTTTTGGAGTTTAACTGACGGACGATATCAACCGGGTCTTTTCCACCGAGCTGCCGCTTGAGCTGGTCAAATGCGCCTAAGAGCTCCACTTGGACGCGGAGGCTGTCTCTTAAGCGATCATTCTCCGCCCTGAGTGTTTCTCTTTCCGAATCAAGGGAGCGACGTTCCTCTGCGAGCTGAGATGCGATCAGATCTTGTAAGTCGTTGTGTTTCTCTTCCCATCGCTGTTCCAGGCGTTGCGCCTTCCGTTCGAGTATGCGCTCATTTGCTTCAAGTTCCGTCATGCGGCCCTCGAATTCGGCTTGCTGAGCAGAAAGCATCCCCTTTCTCTTTTCGAGTTCGGCCCGTTCGGCTTCCAATTGCTTGCGAGCGGATTCCTGCTGTTTGGTCCATTCCTCTCGTTCCTTGGCGATTTCGCCGCGTATGCGATTTCGCTCGAAAGCCTCAGCGTTTGAAATCGCCGCCAATCGTGCGGTTTTGAGTTTGGCTATTTCCTCTTCCAACGCAGCGAGTTTCTCCTCACGGGCTATTGCGATTGCTGTTTCCATCTTGGCACGCTTATCGCGTAGTTCATCGTCCAAAACAGTTCGTTCCTCGGCAAACCCGTTATCTCGCTTTTGTTCGGCCAATTTGACTTCTCTCTCGCGTTGGCGCAGCGCCGCGACTTCCTCCTCGAAAGCTTCGCGTTCAGCAGCGAGTTGGGACACGAGTTGTTCCAGTCGTTTCGCCTCCGCCTGATTCGCCTGACGTTGCCTGGCTGTCTCGTCCGCCAGTGCCTTTACTTTGTCGGCGAACCCGGCATCGGCTTTCTGCTCGCGCTGCGTCACGTCCAGCTCGCGCCTGGCGAGCTCACTTTCCTTCTCGTGGAGGGACGCCAGCCTCTCAGCGATATCGTTGGCAAGCGCGTCCAAGTCTCTTTGTCGTGCGTCAAGATCAGCTTGGCGTTTTTCGATCACCTCTTTGAATGCCTGACGTTGGGCATCGGCAAAACCTGCCTTAGCTTTTGCTTCCAGCAGGGTGAGCTCGGAGCGGCGCTTTTCCAGGTCTTTCTTTTCAGCTGCAATCGCCTCAGCGTTACGTCTCAACTCACTGGCGTGGCGTGAGCGCTCCGCCTCAAATTCCTCCTTTTGCATGTTGAACAATTCGCGCTCATGGGCCAGGTTAGCTTCTTTGGCTTGGATATCACTCGCGCGGTTATCCAATTCGATTCTGCGCTTTTCCAATTGGGCGGCGATTGTGTTCAACTCTGCTTCCGATTTGCCAAACCAACCCATTATGTCACCTCAAATAGCGTCTTGATCGTTCGGTAAGCCGATTTGCGAAGTGCTTTGATGTCAGCTTTTGTCAATGGGAGGGGCTCATTGGCGTGGCCCCGTTTGGAAATGATATTCGCGATGTCGTCAAGGAAGGGCGGCTGAAAAGCGGCGATCACGTCCAGTGTGTCCGAGTCTGACACAAGGAGAAAAGCGATCGCGCAGGACCCGAGCGTCTGTGCGTTACCTTGCAAAGTCCGGCGAATAGCCAAGCGCTTAACCGTACGCAGGCATGCCGGTAACGCCTTGCAGAGTCCGGCTTGCACTGCCTTTTCCTCAGCCCGTTCGATAAGTTCGAAGTCTTCGATGGCCGGAGGCAACGCTCCGAGTATTTTATTCTCGAGCGAACTTTGAACAGCCGCATAAAGATCACACACCAATACAAGGGCGTCATCACCGTCCCTACAGGTTAGCCAGAATGTCTCTGCGTGTACCAGACGTTCCTGTAGGTTCGGGCCGAGTCGATTGAATAGCTTGAAGCCAAATTCACTTTGAATACCGGCTCGGGCATCCAGAAGCAAGTCACCCCGAGTATCCTTGTTGGGGCCCGGGACGGGCCGGTCGGCGAAACGAATATCCGGGAGCAGCAACTGGATACACTCGCGCATTAGCCGGTCGTCAGGCAATTCCGTCTCCGGCACGTCCGCACGCCCCGTGCCGTGTTCTTTCTCGTCGCGTCTCCTCTTGATCTCGAAGAGTCGATCGATGAAGTCCGTGTAGGTTAATGCAACGCGTCTTAGAGGGTGCGAGCCGTCCTTTACCGCCTGGAGAAGAGCGATTGCGACGACGGTTCCCAACTCTGCCTGCCCCTCTCGGAAGACTCTGAGTTTGCCCTCCGGAATTGGCCGAAAGCCGTACTTGGGCGATTTCAGACCCACGCGTCGTGCCGCGTCGTCGAGCAATCTGGGGTGTTCTTGTTGCTTGGTGAATGTGAGTTGAGCTATGGCCTCCTCAAACGGCCGGGCGGAGCTGACATAGAATAACGCCCACTCAATGGATGCATGAATTTGTGAGATAGAGCGGAACGACGCTCTCCGCGATAGACGCAGATTGGCAATAAGTTCCGGATATCGCCGGCAATTGGCCTCGTTCTCGAACGGCTCCTTCGGCTCCTCTTTTAAGGGCAATTGCTGCGATCGGGGATTGCTCAACGCTTCCTTCCACTCCTGCAACCACGCGTTCAGCTGAGCATTCTGTTCAAGCAATTCCAGAAATGCACTCTCGAGAACGAGAGAGAATCCGTAACCGAATGGATCGGCAATTCGAAATTCGCCGTCACTTTTCTGGATGGCTATGGGGCAGAAGAGGTAGTATCGGTCGGGCTGAGGAAGGATGGTGATTTGCCGGACAGCAGGCATTGCGTCATTCCTGCCCAATGAGGCCGCCCTCCGTTTCATTGCTCGCAGAGCGGTGATGACATCACGCGGTACAGGAATCGTTCGGCTGTGTACATCATTTGAACTGACAATCGTGACGAATCTATCGTCGTTGCGCTTCCGCAATGGATTGCCGTCATTCACAACGTGCAGAAAGGGAAGGATTCTTCCGGTGGCGAGCTCGCGAAAGAGGATTGCTGTAACGAACACTGACTCTCTTGCCTCGTGGTTATGGAAGCCGCCCCCTTTTTGCTTGGAGACGGCGTTATGGTCGTCAATGAAACCTTTGTCTCGCAAGCGTAGCAGTACGTACTTGACCAGATCAAATGGGATACAGGTTTCGTCAGCTAGTTCGCGTGCATCCATGCGACCAACAGCACTGAGGAGTTTCAGGACAACTCTCTCGAACGGATTCCCTCCCTCACTATCCTCCATTGCTTTTGGCAAGGTAACCCGATAGACGTTGACCGGCCATGCGAGATATCTCGGCCTACCGATCGTCTCACCGAAGGGATTCGGAATGCCATAATCCAGTAGGTTTATTGGCATTGCACAATCCTCCCTTGGCTACGGCAGATATCCAGGAAATCAACAAGACCCGGAATGAACTCCTTGGCCAGGTCATTTTGCACTAGCCGGGAGTCACCTGCCACTACCAACAGCTTTTTTTGACGACTCATCGACACATTGAGGCGGTTGTAGAGACACAGGTGGCCAAATAGACCCCTTGCCTGTTTCGTTTTATCGTCGCTTCGCGGCTTCCAGTTGCGCGGCAGTGTTCGGACTATTGACAGGAACACGACATCAAATTCCATTCCCTGAAACGAATCCACCGTGCCGATGCGGAGTTTCTTGTCGTCGTTAACGATGTCGAGTTGCCTCTTGATGAGCTCGGCCTGTGCCTTGTAAAACGAGATCACACCGAAAGAAAGATCCCTGCCTGCCGCGGATTCCAGCCACTTCTTTAATTGGCGAATAATGGCGACTGCCTCGACGGGACGAGTCCAACTCGTGCCGCTTCGTTGCTGTAGGCCCTTGTCCGCTGCCACGTCGAGCCAAATAGCGCACTTGCGATCCGTGCCTGGCAGGTTATGAGCAAAATCGCTTGCCGGCCGTCCGGACTCAAACTTTTCCGCGACATCGAATCGCTCATAGAAGTTGCGACTTACAAAGTCGCCGAGAAGCGGATGCATCCGGTATTGCTTGTCCAACGTGACGCGGCGACAGATGCCGTCGGCTTCTTCGAGTGCCTTAAGACGCTCGGAAAACAGATACTGGAACATCGACTTTTTCAGCCAGTGCGATTCTTCCTCTCCCGTCTCGCCCTCCTCCATATGGCGTGCTATCTCGTCGTCAATAAGGTGGGGCAATTGTCGGTGATCCCCAACCAAGATGATGCGCTTACCTTGCGCCAGCGGAATCATGAGGTCTCGCGGCGACACACGCGCAGCCTCGTCAACAATCACATACTCGTACTCGAGCCTTGTGTCTTGGTCGTCCCCGATGGCTCCTTTCTGTATTTGCATGATCCGGTTGACGCTTTGCTGGCAGGTCGCTGCGAATGCGAAACTGTAGTCAGATACAGCATCAATCATCCCATACGGGTTGTTTTCGAGTTCGCCCAGAAACTCGGCCAATGCGGCGGACTTTGCGTCCTTGGTCGAGTGACCTTCTTCCCGAAGCCGTCTGAGAGCAAGCTCCGCCATGGAAATGACTTGATCATTGTGCTTTTCCACGCGGAAGATCGGAGGAGTGGAAAGGCGCACGAGTAGTTTTTTCTTAAGTCGGGCTAATTCATCTAAAAACGGCAATCGATTATCATCATCGTGCCACAGACTTGCCTTGCTCAGCAAGTCACGCTCGTCTTCCTCGAGGAGATCTCCCAAATAATCCAAAGCATCCGCCGCCCGTTCCGGTCCGTCGTCGGCAAAACTTTCGGGTCGAACCCGTAGACTGCGGACGGCATGGGCCAGCTGATTGATGTTTTCGTTAAGGTGCTCTTCGCAGGAAAGGCTCATTGCGAGTTCTGCCGCCCGTCGTGCTAGAGTTTCACCAAGGATGGCAACACCGAGTGAAGCGATTGTGTCGGCGAGATGTTTCGCTAGCGCACGCGTTGGCACCTGTGTGTACTGCAAACATAGATTCCTGATTTCCGTTTCCTGCTCGATTTCGGTAATCTGAGGATTCCGTTCCCGTAATCGTGCGGCAATCGTAGAACACCATTCTTCAAGCCTTCTTTCAAAGAGGCCATAATCATCGTCATCACTACCGGATCGTTTTCCGAATTTCGGAACGGGAGTGCTGTTGATCGAGAGACGATCGATCATGTTTTCAACTGCATCGTGCTGGAAACCAGTGAGCAGCACCCGGCCCTTGGCGCTCGCGCCGCGTTTGTCTGACATCTCGTTCAGGCGTTCCAGGATCGCAGCTATTACTGTGGTTTTTCCGGTTCCAGGTGGACCTTGAATAACCGCCATATCCGGCGTATTGAGGGCAACTTCGATTGCCTTTTCCTGCATGAGCGTGGGAGAAGAGCGGAAGACTTTTTCGCGAACAAAAGCCGTCAGCGGTCGCACCCGTGTCGATTGACGGGTCGGTACGAGCTTGCCGTTCTCTTCAATCAAAAGGCCAAGCTGGGGGTTGGCTGAGCGGCCTTCAAGAATCAAGCGTCGCGCCTTCATGCGGCGTTTGATTTGAATGATCTCACCGACAAGTGAAAGAATGAGCGTTCCGGATTCGCTCGGCAATTTCTC
The DNA here is from genome assembly GCF_054657335.1 of Thermopirellula anaerolimosa. NCBI lineage: Bacteria > Pseudomonadati > Planctomycetota > Planctomycetia > Pirellulales > Thermoguttaceae > Thermopirellula > Thermopirellula anaerolimosa. The sequence continues at coordinate 2,379,349 of NZ_BAAHYX010000006.1, read as the reverse complement.
GGTTGCAAGAGTTAGCGTCTTCGAATCGCTATCGAACTCCGATACCGTGAAATACCGGCTTGACAGCCGGCGATCACCGTGTGATTCCATCTCTTCCGTTTCAACGCCGCTGACGAACTCTCCGAACGTCAGGCCTTGATTTTTTAAGTAGTCCGGGAGTTGATCAACGACCTCGACTTCGGGCACTCGACCCGCCCTCAGTGCTTGCCATGCGGACTGTGAGGCTTGCACGATCCGTACTGAAACCGTTCCGTCCCGGTTCTGCTTCAGGTCGCAATACTTGAGACATCCGACTTCCCGAGCGTGCTTTAGCAGCAATTCACCTTCAAGGTTGCCGAACTCATCCCACTTCTTTAGATAACTGCCTTCGTTCTTGATAAGCGCGCTCAACTGCGCCTTGGCGAGAACTTGCACCTCTCCCGTCTTAGTCCAGTCAACGAATCCAAGCCTCCCTCTCGCCAGGCGAATAGCGCGGTCTTGCTGTTTCTTTGCCTTAGTAAAACGGGTAACCGTGAATATAGACTTGCCATCGGGTAACGGGCACTCGGTAACGACAAAACGAATTCCGTCGCCCACGAGACAGAACGAATTCGTTGCCGTCGGTTGAGGTTTGAGCAACGGCGTTTCGGAGCCGAGATTATTGTGCGGCTTGTCCGCTAAATCCATCTCATCCTGATCTTCTCGCGCCTTCGTGCCCCCGATGTCGTCTTCGTCTGTTATTGGCTGGTCAGGTAATGTACCGGCAAGCGCAGAGCCGGCAAACAGGAAAAAATACTCGCGGTCACCCTGGCGGAAGCAGCAACGCTGGTCGAGAAGATAGCTAATGCGGTCTTTCGATGGACGTCCTTTGAGCGAGTCAATTCGTGCTACAGCGTTTTCCAGGTATTCATCGATCCCTATTTCGATTTGCCCCATCTCCAGACATTCGCCGGTGAAAATGGCTATCTGAAGTTCAATGCTCCCATCGGCACCCGGATTGGCGAGTTGCGAAAGAAAAGCATGGCCGGGGGCGAGTTCAGAATTAAGGCGCCGGACATCAGCATTAGCGACTGGACGGACAAAGGCGATGGAGTCCTTCAGCCGGATCTCAATTTCGTCGGGGCGATTATGACAGACGCCAACGGAAAGGACCGGTTGCTCGGTTAACGCTTCCGCCGAACCGTCAGTCCGCTTAACACGGATGGTCAGGATGTCGGCGGGTATGTCCTGAAAGTTCATTGTTCCGCCTCGACGAACTCGAATGCCAAGTTGTCAGGAAAAGGTTTCGTTCCCCGGACGGGGACCACGGTCTTTGCCACGAAATCGGGAACCGCCTCGCATTCCGGGTCGTCGTTATGCTCGAACGAAAACGGGTGGAACATACGGTGCGGGAGCGCAAACTCCGTGATATCAATCGGAATTAGGGCCTCCCAACGCGGGGTTCTTGCGCGGATGTATGCCGGACGCGGCGCACTACAATAGGGGCAATTCATGTTGTCATTAGCGAAGTAACTCATTTTGCATTCACGGCAATCCAGTGAAAGATCGAATGCCCTAGCGCATTCCAGGGCCCAGAATATCATTGCGGGGCGTCGATGCGGTTGCGTCCTTCCTGCACCAAACGTTTCCTGAAAAAGAATCTGAAGTTCCGGTGTTGCCACTAAATCGCGGGGTAGCCCACCACTGAAACGATTCGAATCGTCGTCCACATCATCGATGAAAGGAAAATAGCCGGCGTATGCCTGTTCATTCGAATCCTTGGGTGAATCGGCGCTCGTCGGGTCTGCATCCCAACCACCCTCCTCTTCATCAGCTTCCAAGACCCTTTTTCCGATAAAGGGGTGACAGAGCGCGAGCATCTTAAATGCCATCACCGCGAATGCCCAGCAGTCCGTGCGGGGACGGGCTTGATCCTGCTCTTGAACAATCTCGGGCGCGCCATAGCCTGGCGTGTAGACCGTGGCACCGCCACTCGGCAACTCAAATCGCAGATTGTCTGCATCAATCAGCCAGACTGCGAGTGAAGACGCCGCTTCGATAAATGCATTGTTCGGTGAAACGTCACCATAGACGATTCCTGCGGCATGAAGCCTGGCTAGAATGGAAGCGCATCTCGCCAGAGCGAACAGCCGGCGCCGAGTGGAACCGGTTTGGGCGTAATGAAAAAGTCGAAGTGCCATCTCCCTGTCTGGAATCTTCGCAAGCCATTTGGGAAGCTCCTGCTTTTCCAGTTCCTGTCGTGCTTTGCCGGCCAGGTCGAAAACAGAAAACGGTTTCATCCCGTTCAGGAGACGCATCACATACCCGGGCTGATCGCGTAGCATAGTTAGCGGAAGGGAAATCGGAATGCGGGCTGGAATGGGCAGTAGGCGGACATTGCGAAATCGGTCGCGCAATTTGGCGTTTGCATCCGGCCAGCCGGTAGCATCGAGCGGCTGCTTGATCGCCAGATCCGCATCTCTGGTTCGAAAAACTGCTCCTTGGCCCCCTCGGGCGAGTTCTTCAGCGCGATAGTGGATGTTGCCGTATTCGTCGACCAATGGCTTTTCTTGTGAATCGTTGTCACGCCTATTCATATGACGCCTCCTCACGGCAGAGGCAGGCGATAGTCTTGTCGTCACTATGCTTGGGTGTAGGCCATCTTTCTAACATCTTGCGGGTCCGACGAGATGCCGATACTGATGCGAGGTTTCGGTGCGCCGCAAAAAACTCTTTGACAAAGCCGGTGCAGTCGTCCAAATCATCAGCGACGCCATCCGTACAGAGTACGATCGCATGGCACTCTTCGGCCCCACACTCTAACCATTGCCAGACAACCGCCGTTGTTTTCGGCGAAAGAGCGGCTGTTAGGTTGGAAAACCCGTGTTCCTTCTTGTCCGTCAGCAACTCGATAGAGCCATCCGTCTTGATGGCCGCGGCAAGGCCATCGCCTAGCATTCCCACCAGAATCGAATCTCGTATGCGAACCCCAAACAGGCAGGTGGCGGCGCAATCCTGAGGAGGAAGCGGCGACAGGAGTGCTATCCATTTGTTTACGATACAATCTATGAGCTTGGCCTTGTCTGTGTCTGCGTACGACGCACGGCTCGCGGCACGGACGGCAAGAGCGACCGCACGACAGGCGGCACAACTGCCTAAATCGGAAAACGGCTTCGAGCCAAGACCGTCTGAGACCGCAATGCCGTCGGCCCGTACATCATGAAATGCAATCCACGCATCCTGATTCGGCAGTCTGGATGCGATATGCCCTGGCCCGATCACACTCGCGCCGAAGCTTCGCCACGCAATCACTCCGTGCCCTCCTCCAGCCAACCATCCAGGACGGCGAATACGTCCTCTGCCGAGAAAACATTCCTCCCCGTCATATGCGGATTGGCGTCAGCACCAACCTTTATGAAGCGAACGGTGTCTGGCCGGAGGCCCTCCTTCCACCGTTTCAGCACTTTCCGGTCCATCGGTGACCAAAATCCATCTGTAATAATCAAGACCCTGCCATCGGGATTCGTCCCAAGAAGAGAGACTAAAGCCTGCATGCTCGACGAACCTTCCGACAGCAGCAGTTCCTCAGGAAACTCTTGATCCGGTTGCCAATTGATGACTCGGGCGTCGTTGCCCCAGGCGATCAACCGTAAATCGGCACTCACGTATCCCAACCGAACGTATTGCTCAATTGCTCGCGCAATCCCACGCGCGATCAACTGCTTTCCGCATTCTGCCATACTGCCGGACCTGTCCCAAACCAACTGGATCAGCATGTTGCATCCTCCGATCTTGCGACATACGGGCGGAACCAATGAATCTCGTTTGTCATGCGATTGACGAACACCGCCCGGTTCGGTTTTTCGATCCCTCTGAACTTGCCGATCCCGCCGCTGACGAGTGCCGCCGCATCATCCTCGCTCATGCAAAATCCGATTCGCAACTCAAACAGATTGATTAGATCTTTGCACGGACCTGCACAACGGCGCCAGTTGTCGATAAACACGAAAACGAACGTTCCTTTTCGCGGCCCTTCCTCGGCGATCTGTTTAAGTAATTCCGCTGGAGGAATCGGTTCGCAGGGTCTCGATACACCGAATCTCTGGGCCGGATGCAAAGCCTTCTCTGCGTCCAGCCCGTCGATAATGACAGCAACGCGCTGTTTGCCGATATTGTCCGCAATAACCTGCAACGGAAATGCTTCGATGTCAGTATACGATTGGAATCTCGGCCCGCACACTGATGAGGCACGACTAAAGTCCCCCCCCGGTACAATTCCGCGCCCGTTGAAGTACAGGATTTGGTCAAAATCGGCTAAAACGGCCAGGCTAGTGAGAACCGACGAAAGCAGTCCGTCGTGGATGCAATCGCTGTAACCGCTAAAGAGCACATTGAATGCGGGTCGCGTGATAAGCGGGACATCCTGTAGGTCGCTGAAGAAGGTAAGTTTTTCACCCAAGAGAAGTGAGTTCCGCTGGCGACAATGCTGTTGAAAAATCTTCATGCCCGGCCTTCGCGGTAGCATCGCTCCGTTGAAAACGCGTGCCTTGACTTCGAATCCCCGCTTTGCCGCACGCTCCGACAGTTTGGCGATGTGCCGGCGGCAAAACTCGCTGTCCGCGAGCGGGATGAGAAATTTGATATTTGCGGAATTCGCGCCGTTGGCATTGTTGATAATGCCCTCGGGCGGACTTTTCAGATCGGCCGCAGCCCAGTTATTACCGGCGAGAATCCTCGCAGAGTCTTCCTGACTGCAGGCAAGTGCGATGCGGCACCCCAATTGCGAGATTAATTCGCCGACCGAAAAGGCTTTGATGCCGTTCAACGTCTGGGTCGCCAAAAGGACATGGATACCGAAGGAACGCCCCTGTTTCAAGAGTCTCGCCATGAGCTGCTCTGAAGCCTCGGCGACCTGGCTCGTATCTAAAAAGAGCATTTGGAATTCGTCAATGACAAGCAGGATTCGCCGCAACTGTTGGCTGGTCGCTTTGCGGTATTCTACAAAATCGCGTACGCCTGCTTCCTTGAAAATACGAGCCCGCTGTTCCAGTTCGGCGACAAGATGCTGCAAGACGGTTACCCCGAATTCGGGGTCGCTTTCCGTCGCGATTAACCGCGCATGCGGTAAAGGCGGATTCGCATACACCGTAAACTCCGTTGATTCCTTGTAGTCCAGTAAGTAAAGATCAACCTCGGTAGGTGCGTACGCTTCGCAAAGCGAATGGATCATCACGTGCAACAAGTTGGACTTTCCCGATCCCGTTTTCCCGGCAAGCAAAGCGTGATGTTGGGAAGTAGTGGCCCCTAATGTAAGTGATACGGATTCACCGGATGGGGTCCACCCGATTAGAATATCAAATCCGTTGATTGTTGTTGCGCCTTTGGAGTAGCCCGACCACAGGTCAGCCAGTGTTTTGCTGAAGCGTGCCTTCCCAGCACAACGGTGGGCGAATGTCGACAAGAACTGATCCAATGCCTCCTGGGGAGGCCACTGCTCCGGTTGGTACTCAATGACCAGCCCGTCGCAGCTCACGTCGCTGTTACCTACAAGAGAGTCAATCCGCACGGCCGAGGATTCGATTGCTGCGCGGCACTTGTCATATCGTCTATCTTGCATACGTTTTTCGTCGACGGCGATGATGGGCAAGACACCGCAACGCGGCCCGTTTTCACAAAGCCGTTCAAGATACCACAGGCTCTTATCCGTAAGTTGCTCCGGAACATCGAAGAGCAATAATACCTTGTAGCGTAGCGGAGTGTCGGCATGGCTTGCATTGTATTCCGACCAGTTGGAGATCCTGTTGCTGAATCCGCGTTGTATCAGATATTCGACCTCGTTCGTCAGCCTGTCGAGCGCAGTCTCGATTTCGTCCGAGCGAGTCAGCACGCGCTGGTGCGGTACCACTTGTTCCACTTTCAGAAGCGGGAGGAATGGTTTCACTGAATGTCCCAGGGCTAAAGGATCAACGATTGTGACTTCCATCTCTCCCGGCGGCACAGACGACAACAATCGAAGTAAGAGGTGATGCGCCCAACGCTTCCGGTCCTCGTTGTTTTCGGGTAAAACAAGGGCTCGGGGACAGGGAAACGGGATCGGGTAGGGGACGACGCAGGTGAAATCTTCGAAGGTAATTTTCTGCGAACCGAGAAAAAGACCATCGGGCGTATCTGAAGCCGCCGGAAGGTGGTTCGGGCCAAGCTCCACCAAAGCAGGCTGCCACCGCCGAAGTCTTGCCGCAGCCTGATTGATTTCCGCGGCGAGGATCTTCCATTGATTGGCACAACTCGACAGCCAGTTCTCTTTTCGGCTTCTCCGATTGGCCGCCGCCTTCTGGTTCTCGGCATTGAAACGTGTCTCCTGTTCTGCGGTCCGGCCTCTCGCGACTTTATACCTGGTGAGTTTGCTACGGATGTCGTTCAATTCCTCCTCGAGTGCTGCTTTCTTTGCGTCCGATTGCTGCCGCTGTAACTCAAATCTTCGCCTTGCCTCTTCCAGCGCAGATTTGCGAGTTACTTCGGAATCCAATTTCCTTTGCAGCTCCTGACACTGTTTTCGCGCATCGTCACTCTCCTCAAAAAAGAAATGGTAGAGCTTGACCACGAGGCAACGGTTGCTGATTTGCTGTTCAAGATCGCACTTCTCGTCACCAAGGGCTCGGATGTTCGATTCGACCGCGGCGATCCCTTGAAGCGCTGTTTTGATGTCGTCGTCGGTCTTTGCGATTTCCTGTTCGACCGTGCGCAACTGCCGGCGCAGACGTGCTTCTTCCCGTTGCGCACCGACCGAGGCGGTACCGTGTCGTGCGGAATCTTCATGCAAGCTTGCAACGGACCGAGCTATGCGATCGGAGGCGGCGGCGTATTCACGGTCGATGCGTGCAAGACCTTGACGATAAGCCTCCACGGCATGCCGTATTTTGGCAATCGCTTCTCGATAAAATTCGAGTATTCCAGTCATATCGTCTATTTACGTCATGTAACCCGAATGCTTCTCGCTTCTTCGAGTAAAGTAGCGATGCTGACCGAGTGACGCTGGAACTCCTCGTTGAACGTGCGGAGCGCGTCGATTTCCTTAAGGATCGGATCGAGTATATCACGTATCATAGATGCCCCAAACGCATCCCGCACCCCGCTGCAAAATTCTTCGGCACACTGCACGGCGATTCCACGGACATCGTCAAAGAGCGAGAATTCCATTGTCAGCTTCTCCGTCGATTGGAAGTTCAAGGACGGTGTCGTTGGCGGTGATGGTTGGCAGAATAGCTGTAAAAACCTCACTCGGCAATAAATAGCGGGCTTCGAAGTGGGGCTTCTTGCTCTTGATGCTCGCCGCAAAATGCCGCCATTCTTCCTGGGACATTTCAATCGCGGGGCATTCCGCGGTCAAAGACAAGAGTCTGGCTGTAGCCGCATCCACCGCGTCCATGTCACCTGCATCGACGGAATTCCGCAGGATTTCAACCTCCCCTCGGATGTGTGGGAGCAGATCAGGAGTGACGATTGCTAGGCGAATCTTCATCGCTTCTCCTCGACTTCCCGGCAGACGAAGCTAATGCACGTCCGGTCAATTTCATTCTTCCTTGGCAACATTCCTAAAAGCGGGGAACCGGCTTCCCGCAGCCTGTCCCGCAATTCCTTTTCCTTCTCCTGCGGCAAATCTCGGATGTCACGCGAGACAAGAGTGCAGTGCGCATCAGCCTTTTTGTGCCCTTCTGCCTGAAATATCATATGATCCTTCTGGGAGCGGAGGTAATCCGCCTTGCCGCACTTCACTTCGAACGCCATTGAACCGCCGATAGGAACGCCCTTTTTTGCGCCTCGGCCCAAGATGACGGGCACCCGTAAATCGGTCACCAACAGATCGGTCTTGGTGTAGCGTCCGTCATCTTTAACATATGTGCGTCCCTGCGTCTCAGTCTTTCCGCCCAATGGTGCGAGCGCATGGCGTGCCATTTGTTCGGCAAACTCGCCACTCAGGTGTATTCGTATTTTTCGTGCCACGATGTTACGTTCGACGTCGCCTCTCGCCGCCGCCCACTCGCCACGATACTTGTCAACCAGTCCGCGATATGCAGCATTTCGTTCATAGAGGTACTCGTGAAGCAAAAGCTGTTGCTCGTGGGAGAGGTTCATCCGGTCTCGGAGGGTATCCGGCGTGACGGCTCCGCCGTGTTTCGTTGGATTCCACTTAAGCCAATCGAAAAACTTCGCTGCAGGCGGGCTGGCCGCGAGATAGGTGTTTAGTGCCTGTTGCGCGGTATTGAGCCTCGCCTTCGCCAAGTCGATCGATTGGGATACGGCATGTAGCCTCAGTGTGCATTCCGCGCGGGCTTGCTCGAGGACCCGCTCCGCCAGCAACCGAGCTTGTCTCGCGTATTCGACTCGACGCTCCATCGCTTGACGATTCTCTTGCGCGGTTTCAACGGCTTCTTGCGCTTGCTGCAGTTTGGCTTCTGCTTCCGCGACGGCCGTCACCGCCTCTGCGACATCCGATTCTTCCCTGGAACAATTAGGAGGATATCCTTCCTCATCCTTTCCCTGAGCCTCGCAACGCGCCAGCGCGGAGTACGCATCACTCAAGGCATTCAGGCAGCTTTCTAGATCCTGATTGGCGTCCTGGAACGCCTGTTGTGCTTGTTGCTCCTGTTCGATGGCGCGTTCCAACAGACGATCGCTGTTCTGCGCCTCTTCGTGAGCTTCTTGATAATTTCTCTCCGCCGCCGCAGTCTGTTCTCGGCAGGCGGGCTCCAGTGCCTCGCGCACCGATAGCAACCCACGCGTCAGATCCTCCAAGTTCTCGACTCGCCCCACGGAAACTTGTGCCATGGCAACTCCGGGTCCTAGCTTTGCAGATAATCGCGCAAACGCGATGCAAGCGCGATTAAGTACGGAACCTGTTCCGCCGCGCTCGCGTTGAACTGATGCAATTGTTGGACAAGCGAGTTGTACTCTTCCTCGAACTGCATCCGCTTCTCATCCCGCCAAGTGTCGCCAAGCGAGGCGAACGCCCCGTTAAGGTGTGCCACGGCGTCGTTTAGCGAATCTATGAACTGCTGCAAAGAGAGCGCGAATCGCTCAAGTTCTTCGGGGTCTCCGATCGCCTGAGTCATCACCAATATCCTCCTTCCTCTTCATTTTCAGAACGGGATGTGGGCACCGAGTTAGGGTTTACTGACTTGCTCCGCATGGTTACCGACATCGTGACCTTTCGGAAAAACTCGTGAATCTTATCCGCATCCTTCGCGTGGAATACGGTATTACGAACCGACTCGCCGTTGACTTCCGCTAACACGGGCGTCCTGGAAATGAATCGCTCGAGAACCTGCATTCCGGGATCCTCGCCGATTCCCATGGCCATGAAAAAGCACTTCGACGATCGTCCCTCGGTGATCAGTGCCTCCAAAGGTCCCTCCCAGTTGTCCGTCGGTTGTCCGTCCGAAACCAACACCACCGTTGGGCGATAAGCACGTGAGGGAATGACATCTTTATCCTCAATCAGGCGTTTCGCCAATAAAAATGCCGCCCCCATCGCCGTGCTGCCGGCTGCTTCCATGTCGGTCCAGTTCACCGACGACGCAGCTCCCGCTATAAGATGCGAAACGGCCTGGTCCCCGAAGGTAATGACCGAAACCGAAAATTCCGTTTCCATCCGCTCCTCCGCAGCGAATGATCCGATCATTCGGCGGACGGCGTCGTTTAAGACCTGGATCCTTGCTGTTCCGCCTTCGACCAGTTCCCATGTCCGGCCATCAGCCACACATGTTCTTCCAGTACGGCGGACATTCTCGGGGTCAATGACCGCGTTCATCGAGTCACTGACGTCCAGCAGCAGCAAAACCGGTAGCGGCTTCGCTTTCGGTGCCGTGAATTTGCTTGGGTCAAACATCACCAATACCCCTCGTTGCATGCTTCCTCGTTCTTTTCGGTACCATCGGAATGGCTTTTCGTGGAGCTTCGCGGCCTCTCCGTCCGGGACTCAATGGTGGCCGGCTTAACATCCATGACGCTCAGATCAGGCGTGACGTTGGGCGTCTGTGATCTTGTTCGGCTAGTGACCGACATAGTGACGAATCTAAAGAAGTCTCGAAGCTGCTTCGCGTTCTCAGCATAGAACAGCGGATATGTCGTACCTTCGATAAACTTGCCCAACACACCTTCATCTGCGTCCGCGCCGATGGCCATCGCCATGCGGTCACATTTGGAGGATCGCCCATGACTGACGAAATCGACCAGTGGTTTTTCCCAGTCATCATTTGGTTGGCCGTCCGAGACCAAGACCACGGTCGGCCTGTATGCGCGAGAAGGAATGACCCCTTTGTCCTCAATCATCGCCTTCGCCATTCTCAGTGCCGCACCCAGCGGTGTCATGCCTCGCGCGGTCAAGTCTTGCCACCTAACATCGCCGGCCCGGGAAAGCTTCTGATGCAGCCTCACCTCCGCGCCAAACGTAATGATGGCGACATGGATTTCGATCTCGCCGCTTTCCTGGTCACGAAATGTTTCCAGCATGTCTTGGACGGCCTCGTTGAGATTTCGAATTTTCTCGCCACTCATGCTGCCGCTGACGTCAAGCAACAGGATTACAGGCAATGGCTTTGCCTCCGGCACCGTGAACTTGGATGGATCGAAGGACGTCACTTGAGTTTTCCTCCTCTTGAAAATACTTGATCGCGTATTACAGCCTCATTAGACCATTCACATTTAGAACCACCGAACAACGTCCGCAACTTCGGCGGCTCCGGTATTTCGATTTTATTCTCCACGTCAATCCATGGACAAGTGAAATGTATAGGATATATATGCTTCCCATGTTCCCTGGTGTGTCGGTTCGTCGCCGCGTGAGCGCGCACTGTCAGCGCTCTATCCCGTGCCGGCCAGGGTTATAGTCCGCAGAATCGCATGACGGTGAAGGTATCTATTCACGGCGCTCGCCGCCCCCAACGCATACCGGAGGTTCTTGAATACTCCGCCGAAACCGCGACCATGCGCATCATCCGAAGGCCCCCCTGCCGCCGCGGCGTTTCCGCATCACGTCGAAACGCCCGTCGCCGCCGCCCGCTGCGATGAATCGTCCCTCCTCGCCATGATCTCCGTCCTAATGTCGATGCGCCTCTATCTTAGTTCCCAATTATGGCTGAATACTACTGCCGGACGGTGGTTGTGCAGAGGTTACTTATCAGACGTGTGGCGTGCAGAGGTTGCCTCGATGATTCTCTGCGTGATATCCCTGTAATGCATCGCGCCGGACGCTTCGCTGAGGACTTTCTCGATGGCTTTACGCCATGTGAGCTGTTTGGTCATGTCGTTTGCCTCCATTGTTGAACCTGGTTGCAAGAAGTTTTCCGGCATTAGCTGCATGCCGCAAGTGTCCGGCCTAACGCATAGGCGATTAGCTACAGTAAGTCGAATTCTAGCTGCCGGTCGCTCAATTGTCACGCTTGTTTGTACGTTATAGGCCGCCCCCGCGTAACAAACCTCGGGACGCCGGACCAAGGCATCGGCCCGGCTGCGTACCGGCCCACCGCCGCGGTTCAAATCGGGCTTGTGAATCATCCCCCTGCGACGTCGTTGTGTCCCGCCGAGTCGAGTGCCGCGCTCGACGGTCCCTGGGGACACGTCGGGCATCCGGCACCTCCGCGGGACGACCGTGACACAGGCGACTTTAGCGGGTCGTGGCGGAGAGGCTCTCCGGGCGAGTTGGAGCCGTTTGCGTTGTAAACTTTTTGGCGGGAGAGCGAGTTAAGAGGGCGAAACTGGATAGGTCAGGAGGAGTCGCGGAGGCGGGTTGAGCGCGGGCTGGTTGCGCCCCGCGGCGGGCGGTAAACTGGGGTTCTAAGGGACTGTTCGCCCTGCCTTACCCGCCGTTCACTGATTTGGAGATCGTTTCACCGAAGACCATGCCGGCCAATCTCACGCCCCAGTACCTGAAAGCGGAGGAGGAATACCGACGCGCCGGTACGCCGGAAGAGGAGCTGAAATGGCTCCAGATCATGCTTCAGGAGATCCCCAAGCATAAGGGGACCGACAAGCTCCAGGCCGAACTGAAGCGGAAGATCAGCGAGGTCAAGAAGCAGCTTCAAAGCGAGCGGAGCACGGGGCGCAAGGCTCGCGGCATTCGCATTCCGCGACAAGGGGCGGGTACGGCGATTTTGCTGGGGGGGCCGAACGCGGGCAAGAGTGCGTTGCTGCGGGCGTTGACCCGGGCCACGCCCGAGGTCGCCCCCTACCCCTTTACCACCAAAACTCCCATCCCCGGCATGATGCCTTGGGAAGACGTCTTCGTGCAACTCATCGACACCCCGCCCGTCACCGCCGACTATTTCGAACCCTACATGCACGGGCTGATCCGCAGTGCCGATCTGGCCTTGCTGCTGGTGGACCTGGGGAGCGACGAGGGGATCGAGGACTGTCAGGCCGTGCTGGAAAAGCTGAGCAAGACCAAGACGCGTCTCAGCGCCCAATCTTATCTGGACGAGGACGACGTGGGCCTGTCGTATACTCGGGCGTTCTTGGTCCCCAACAAGATGGACTTGGAGGATGCCCCGATTCGCTTGGAACTATTGCACGAGTTGGTGCCGCTCGATTTCCCGGAGTATTCCATATCGGCCGAAAAAGGGATCGGTTTGGAGGCCTTGCGGGATGCGATCTACCACAGTCTGGATGTGGTCCGGGTATATTCCAAGCTGCCGACGGCCAAGCAACCGGATTTGGAACGGCCCTTCACGTTCCGCCGCGGGAGCACGGTCTTGGACATGGCCGAGGAGGTCCACAAGGAGTTGGCCCAGAACCTGAAATTCGCCCGAGTGTGGGGCACCGCCGTGCACGACGGCACCGTCGTCAAGGGCGATTACGTGCTGCAAGATAAGGACATCGTGGAGTTGCACGTGTAACGCCGGGGCGTCGGCGGTGGCTTTCCCACCGATTCGCGACTAGACTTACAATTGGGCGTGCGGCCCGGACCGGCGCCGCGATTCTCGGGGTCGACCGGTCGATGGGTAACGGTGGGCGGTCGCGTTCAGCAAGCGGTGGGTTCATGGCGAAAGACGGTGACGTCGGCGAATTCGGCGGCATGCCCGATCTGGCCGGGCGGCGAATCGGGGACTTCGACATCCTGCGCCGCATCGGGGCAGGCGCCATGGCCGAGGTCTATCAGGCCGAGCAGCTGTCGCTCAAGCGGCAGGTGGCGCTGAAGATACTGCGGCCGGAATTGGCGCGCGATCCCACCTACGTGCGGCGATTCCGGCGCGAGGCCCAGGCCGTGGCCCGCTTGGTGCACCCCAACATCGTCCAGATTTTCGAGGTCGGCAATCGGGACGACCTGCACTACATCGCGGTGGAATACGTGCCGGGGCTGAACCTGCGGCAGTGGCTGCAAAAGTACGGTCCGCCGGACCTCCGCACCGCCCTGATCATCATGCGTCAGGCCGCCGCGGCGCTGGCCAAGGCCGAGGAGCACGGCATCGTCCACCGCGACATCAAGCCGGAGAACATCCTTATCACGCACGCCTTGGAGGTCAAGGTGGCGGACTTCGGCCTAGCACGCCTTCGAACCGGCGAGGAAGGCGTCGAGTTGACGCGGGTGGGAATGACGATGGGCACGCCGCTCTACATGAGCCCCGAACAGATCGAGGGCCGGCCCCTCGATGCGCGGAGCGACATCTATTCGCTGGGCGTGACCTGCTATCACATGCTGGCGGGCGAACCGCCGTTTCGGGGCGATTCACCGCTGGCGGTGGCGGTGCAGCACCTCAAGAAGAACCCCGACCCGCTGGAGAATCATCGCCCCGACCTGCCGCCGGTGTTGTGCCGCACCGTGCACCAAATGATGGGCAAGACGCCCGAACAGCGATTCGCTTCTCCCAAAGCGGTACTCTCGCAGTTGCGGCGTATCTACGCCGAGCACGTGGCGGACGATTGGCCCGGCACCCTGCCCGAACTCGAGACCGCCGAGTACGCGACCGTCGCCTCGACGAAGGCCCTGGGAGAACTGGATCAAGCGATGCGTCAGACGTCGCGGCGGCGGCGACGCTTTCTGCTGATTTGGTCGCCGATCTGGGCGGCGGCCTTGGCGGCGGGGTTGCTGGCGGGCTACTGGCGGACCCACGAATCGCCCCTCTTGGCCCAGGTCCAATCCTCCTCCCTCGATGTGCCGCGGCAGGAAACCGTGTTGGGGCAACTCCTCTACGCCAATCAGGTCGGCACGGAGAAGGCCTGGCGGGCCGTCATCGAGTACTTTCCCGAGAAGTCCTTCTGGACCTCCCAGGCCAAGATGCGACTGGCGCAGATCTACCTCCGCGAAGACCGTCTCGACGACGCCCTGGCGGTATTCGACGACTTGGCCGCCTCCGACGACAGCGAGATCGAGCAAAAGGCCTTCGGGCTGGCCGGCCGAGTAGGCGTGCTGACGCTCAAAAACCGCTACCGCCAAGCCTCCGAGGCCCTCAACCTCCTTTGGCCGATCCGCGATCACGTCCGCGATCCCTTGATGCAGCGGATGTTGGATTTCTCCATCCGCACCATCCGCGAGCGCCTGGGGCCGATGGGCGTGCAGCAGTGGGACGAGTGGCTCAAGTCGCAGTCTCGCGCCGGCGAAAACGGCATGCCGCAATAGCACGCGCGGCCGAATGCCGGGGCGCCCTGGCTTCACGCATTCCGGCACAATCCCGCAAAGTCCTCTCCGACCTTTGCGACGCTCTTCCATTCCCGGCGAGCGACGGTTCCGCAACCGTCCACGAAGAAGCCGCCCGTCGCGGATTCCGTGGGACAAACAACTGCGGTCGATTGAAGCGAAAACGACGGTTGTGACGGAAGGAGCGGCGGCGGCCTGGGCGAAATGAAGCGATTCTTTCCAAATAATCGGCAATATCCCCGGGTGAGCGACCGGTATCAGCTAGACTTCCTTAGTCCGCTATAGATGAACTGCGTCGAAGGAATGGAACGATAGAAAATAGAATCCAATTAAGGAGTAGTAAAATGTCGAGCCAAAGTCGCTCTGCGTCCAGGGTGTTCGCGGTGATGGTGGTCTTCGCCGCGGTGCTCACGCCGTCGGAGATTGCCCGGGGCGCGGAAGCCCAGTCGAAGCGGCCTGCCGACTCCGGCACCATGCACACGGTGACGGCTTCGGTCGAGTATTCGACGGAACGGGCGGCGGGCAAGCAGGCCGCGCTGTCGCCAGGCGAGTTCACGGTTCCCGAAGGCTACTCGGCCGGTCGATTCCGTTATCGCTGGGCCGACCCGAAAACGGGCCGCACGAGCGACCGGCTTACCGCGACCACGGTCTATTCCATCACGCAGCGGCGCTATATGTCGGAACTGAAAGACGACCCCAACGCCGTGCTTCCGCCGGGCAAGTACAAGTTGGTCGTCGGCGGACAACCGGGGGCGGTCGGCACGTTGACCTACCGCTTGACGTCGCCGGCTGACCGGCCGAGTCCGCCCGACCCGCAGGCTCGAGCGGGCGATCGGATCATCGACGTCGAAACGTGGTTGAGCGGGCCGATTAACGATTACAACCCCAAACTCAAGGCGACCTATGTCGTTCGCCGAGAGAAGGTCAGCGGCACGATGGACCAGCTTGTGGAGCCTCCCAAGTACGGCCGAGGAATCACGTGTGACCCGCTGCCTCATAAAGGAACATTCACCGGGCGGATCGAAGGCAACGTAATTGTCGGTAAGTGGGACATCGAGATATTACCCTACAAGATGCATTTCGCGCCTGTCCCCGAGTCCAACATACCGGCGTACGAGCGCACCGATTCGTGCGTGATGAATTACGAGATTCGGCTTACGCTCCATGCCGATGGCACGGTCTCGCAAACTTGTAAAGGAACGATAGAAACGCGACGGGAATGGGGAGCTACTGCGCCTGTTGACCTGAAAGTCCCTCCCGTCGACACCCTCCCGTTTGAAATCCCAAACGAACACATCCCCGACCCTTTGACAGGCCGATGGAAGGAAAGAGCGACGCCTCGCGCTAGCGGCAACGAGGCGAAACCGTAGCACCTTTTTCATGGTCAGGCGTTGCGCCGCCGCGTGTCGCCGCTCAGGCGAAGAGTTCGGCGCCGCCCTACGGCCTCCCCTTATAGCCGAGTAGTCGAGCAATCGGATATAAAGAGCGAATACGGCAAGCGTTCCATACCGGGCAGGAGTCGCAATACTCGATGTCGCGTGGAAACTACACAACCTTTAGAAACCCCTCAACAATCCTCCGCGACTTCGGCGGCTCGAGTATCTCGGTTTTGTTTTCGGCCTTAAAGGGCGGATGAGCGGGGGTTTGTAAGGGCTATATGTTTTCTATGTCGCCCGGTTTATCGGGCCGTCGCCTCGTGAGCGCGCACTATCAGCGCTCTATCCCTCGCCGGGCAAGGTCATGCTCCGAGGGATCGGCAGGCGGTGAAGGTAGATATTCGCCTCGATCGCCACGCTCAGGCCATTTCTGCAAAATCGTTGCAAACGCGCTTCAAACGCCTCTTTCGTCGTCTCCACCGGGCCGGACCATAACTTCCGCCCACGCTCTGTGGTTATGTACACGTAACTGGACACGCCACCCAAGTCGATGCCACAATAGTTTACGGCCAAGCTCCTTCTGTTGGTAAAGGGACTGACAAAACGTAATCCACAACGTCAGTATCCCAACCGATGGACGCGAGCTTGGCTCACTGTACCAGTTTACCGCCCTGCGAATTGATCTTGCCCTGTGAGCGGCGGTGAGTCAAGCTGTTGGGGCCATGGATGGTCGACGCCCCACCTACGACGAGTTGCTGGCGGAGAACGCGGCGCTCCAGGAGCGGGTCGCCGAACTGGAGGCGCGGAATGCCGAACTCGAACGTCAGGTCGCCCGGCTGACCGCGCAGGTCGAGTCGCTGCTCAAGCGGCAGGCGGAACTTCTCCAGCGGCTGGAAGAGAAGGAGCGTGGCGGCAAGCGGCAGGCCGCGCCGTTCTCGAAGGGGCCGCCGAAGCCGGACCCGAAGCCGCCTGGTCGCAAGCCCGGCGATGACTACGGACAGCACCATCGCCGCGCGATCCCCGAACAGCCGCCCGACGAGGTCTACGACGTGCCGCTCCCGCCGCAGTGTCCGAAGTGCCATTCGAGGCAGCTGGTGGACGAGACCACGCAGCCGCAGTGGCAGACCGACCTGCCGACCCGGCCCATCGTGCGGCGGTTCGACATTCACTGCGGCCACTGTGCCGACTGCGGCGCGCGGGTGCAGGGGCGACACGCCCTGCAGACGTCCGACGCCCTCGGTGCGGCCGCGAGTCAGCTCGGTCCGCACGTGCACGCGGCGAAAGCGATCCTCAACAAGGAACTCGGCCTCTCGCACGCCAAGATTGCCCGGCTGATGCAGCTCCTGTTCGGCATCACGCTCAACCGCTCGACGTCGTGTCGCTCGATCCTCAGAACAGCGGCGAAGTGTCAGCCCGCCTACGCCCGGATCGAAGCCAAAGTCCGCGGCTCGCCGGTCATCAAGAGCGACGAGACCGGCTGGAAGCTGGGCGGGGTGCTGCACTGGCTGCATGTGGTGGTGAGTGACGACGCGGTGCTGTACCGCATCGATCGTCGCCGCGGACACGAGGTGCTGGCCGAGATCATCGGTCTCGACTACGCCGGCACATTGATCCACGACGGCCTGGCGAGCTACGGCCAGTTCCGGCGGGCCCGCCATCAGCAGTGCCTGGCGCACCTCCTGAAGCGCTGCCGCGAGTTGCTGGAGACGGCGACCGCCGGCGCGGTGCGGTTCCCGCGCGCCGTGAAGAAGCTGCTCCAGCGGAGCCTGTCGGTGCGGGACCGGTTCCTCGCCGGGCATCTGACCCCGGCGGGGCTGTCGTCGCTGCGCGGCCGGCTGACCGCGGCGCTCGAACGGTTGGTGACGCCGGTCAAGCGTCATGCCGGCAACGAACGGCTGGCGGCGTTCCTGGAAAAACATCGACCTGACGTGTTTCGCTTCCTGACCGCTCCCGCGGACATCCCGGCGACGAACAACGAGAGCGAATTCGAACTGCGGTTCAACGTGATCGCCCGAAAGCTCAGCGGCGGCAACCGCTCCGAGGCCGGCCGGCTGGCCCAGCAGACGCTCCCCTCGATCACCCGCACCTGCCGCAAATTGGGCCGTGAACCCTACGAGTTCCTCCGCCAGACCCTCTGCTCACCCACCCCGCTCCCGCTCTACACCACGAACAGGGCGGTAAACTGATACGGCTCACTTCATAGCTTCTCCTTTGCCATGCCGCCCATACGAATATGTGCCAGAAGTAATCCCAGAACGAGAAGCGGGACAGCAATATCAAAAAACAATATAGGACCCGCGTTCCCAGGATTGAAGTTGCCCCGGCCAATTATTTCGCGAATGTGCACAAAGGCAGCACCGAATAGAAACACAGAATGGCTTATAGCTGGAGCGACCCAGAACCAACCTCGCAGCCAAATCGATAAGATTCCCAGAATTGCGATACCTAACGACGCAAATCCTAGTTCAATCTGAAAAGGGGAACCCGTTTGCCATCCTATGTAGTTCGCAATACGATCAGGTATGAGAATGTGTGGTATCGAGGTCACGACAGCTCCAAATCCCCACTCAACGCAAAGGAAATAGAGGAGGAACACCTCGACGATACGTTCCTTGGTACGAGGGACGGATTGGAAGATATAGAGGTGAGCGCCGGCCCCGACAACAGTGACGAGGAAAATAATAATGAAGATCATCCATGTCCTCCCAAATTAAGCAGTCTCCAGAGAAACAGACTATCTCTGTTTCACGTTTGTCTACCAAAGCTGTTGGCTTCCCGCTAACTTACCTTATGTCACGATTTCCCGGGGTGCGAGTATAGCCGGCGGCAGTCGTTACCGCAAGTGGCAAGTATGCAGAAGCTGGGCGTGTTCGCCACGAATGGAAATGTCCCCCGCTGGGGGTTCATGGAACTGCTGAATCGGGCGGCGAAGTGGACGGTGCGAGGAGCGACTCGGGATCGCCGCGGCGCCGTGGACTGCGGCTTGCCGCTGACTATGGACTGCGGTGGCTCGCCGCCGCTTTTCAAAGCGGCGGCTTTGCTGCCGCACTCCAAGCCCGCTGCCGCACTCCAAATTTACCGCTACATTCCAAACCCGCCGCTGCATTCCAAGCTGTGCGGACAATTAACAGAGACATTGCTATTCACGTCGCAAGGGGTCATTTTCATTCGGGTGTGATAGACCGACCCCGGCGAGGCGTCGCTGGAACGGTCACGGAGGGTTCCACCGCTCTTCTTCCCGCGCGCGGCGGCGCCGAGTAATGTTTCCGACAGGACTTGCCCGGAGCGTTTCCCAATCGTCTGGACCCGCGGCGAAACCGGTGGGCTTGGCATCGCGGACGCTTGGCGCAGCCGAACGCTTTCCGGGCGTTTGTCGGTCCGCTATATTCGCACTAGAAAGGCCTCGGGCGGCGGTACGGCGACGTCCCCGCGATCATCCTCCGCAGGCTCCGCCGCAAGAAGAAGGAGAACGCTGCATGCGCTACGGGAACATGGTGTCCTCACGCACCCGAAAACGGGCGTGTATCGGTTTGGTAATGTTAGGAGTCGCGTGGATGGGCTTCCAATCGTTGGCCGGAGGCGAGGAGCGTTCGGGCGAGGCGACGGTCCGCGCGGTGAAGACCCCGGACGGTGCGCGAGGAATCCGCCACTATGCGGCCAATCGTCCGCCCTTGGTGCCCAGTCCGCTGGCCAAACTGCCGGTCGGGGCGGTCCGCGCCCGGGACTGGTTGCACACGCAATTGGAATTGCAGGCCGACGGTTTCGTTGGGCACTTGCACGAGGTCAGTCGCTTCCTCGATCCCGAGGGAAACGCCTGGCTCAGCCCCGCCGGCGAAGGCGAGACCAGCCATTGGGAAGAGGTGCCCTACTGGCTGAAGGGCTACGGCGATTTGGCCTACCTGCTGGAAAGGCCGGAGATGATCGCCGAGACGAAGCGATGGATCGAACCGGTGATTCAAAGCCAACGCGAGGACGGCTATTTCGGTCCGCGACGCAACCTGCGGGTGATCGGTTCGCCGCACGGCCTGAAGCCCGACGTCTGGCCGAACATGGTCATGCTCAACGTGCTGCAATCGTATCACGAATACACGGGCGATCCGCGCGTGCTGGAGTTGATGCGGCGCTACTTCCGCTGGGAGTTGGAGTTGCCGGAAGAGGATTTCCTTTTGCCGTACTGGCAGAACCAGCGGGCAAGCGACAATTTGGCGAGCGTTTATTGGCTGTACAATCGCACGGGCGACCCGTGGCTTTTGGAATTGGGAGAGAAGATATTCCGGCGGATGGCTCGATGGGACCAGGGCGTGGCCAATTGGCACGGCGTGAACATGGCGCAGTGCTTCCGTGCGCCGGGCATCTTCTATCAGCAGAAGGGTGATCTTGCCCTGCTGGACCGGGCATGGCTGAACTACGAGGACATGCGGCGGGCCTACGGACAGGTGCCGGGCGGTTTGTACGGAGCGGATGAGAATTGCAGGCCGGGCTACGTCGATCCCCGCCAGGCCGCCGAGACCTGTGCCATGGTCGAGATGATGCTCTCCTGCGAGATGCTGGCGGCCTTGTCCGGCGACGTGCGATGGGCCGACGTCTGCGAGGACGTCGCGTTCAACTCCCTGCCCGCCTCGATGACCCCCGACCTCAAGGCCCTGCGCTACCTCACGTCGCCCAATCTGGCGGTCTCGGACGCCAAGAACAAGGCGCCGGGCGTGCAAAACGGCGGTCCCATGTTCTGCATGGACCCCTACGATCACCGCTGCTGCCAGCACAACGTTTCGCACGGTTGGCCGTACTTCGCGGAACACCTGTGGATGGCCGCGGCGGGGGATGGTTTGGCCGCCGTGCTGTACGCGCCGAGTTCGGTCCGCGCCAAGGTGGGAGCGGAAGGCCGGGAAGTCGTCATCACCGAGAAGACGCAGTATCCGTTCGATGAAAGCGTCGTCTTCACGTTGGCCGCGGATGCACCCGTCGCCTTCCCTTTGTACCTGCGGATACCGAACTGGTGTTCGAAGCCGACGCTCCGCCTGAATGGCGGTGAATTGCCGACCCCGAAAGCCGCGGCGGGCGGTTGGTTGGTCGTGGAGCGGACCTGGCGCGACGGCGACGAATTGGCGTTGACGCTGCCGATGTCGATTCGCCTCCGCGTGTGGGAAGCGAATCACAACAGCGTTTCCGTGGACCGCGGACCGCTCACGTACTCGCTGAAAATCGGCGAGCGCTACGTCAAGTACGATCGCACTGAGAAATGGCCTTCCTGGGAGATTTACCCCACCACGGATTGGAACTACGGCTTGGTGCTGAGCGATCCGCCCGAGAGCGGCTTCGAGCCGATCCGCCGCGATTGGGACGGCGTCGGTCAGCCGTTCACCCCGGATGCGGCGCCCGTCGCGCTCAAGACCAAGGCCCGCAAGATACCGGAGTGGCAACTCGATGCGTACGGGTTGGCTGCCCCGTTGCAGGCTTCGCCGGTGCTATCCGAAGAGCCGACGGAGGAGGTGCTGTTGATTCCGATGGGCTGCGCGCGACTGCGAATCTCGGCCTTTCCGGTCATCGGCTTCGGTGCGGATGCCAACCGCTGGAAACCGCCGGAGGTCCCGCCGATTGAGGCCTCGCACTGTTTTGATAACGATACGGTGGCGGCGGTGAACGACGGGGTCGTGCCGCGGAACTCCGGCGATCAAGGCCTGCCCCGATTCACGTGGTGGCCGCACAAGGGAAGCTGGGAGTGGATCACGTACCGCTTCGACGCGGCGAAGAAGGTGTCCGCCGTGGAGGTCTATTGGTTCGACGACACGGGCGGGGGCGGTTGTCGCGTCCCCGAGGCCTGCCGCGTGCAATGGTGGGACGGAAACGATTGGCGGGAGGTCGCACCGCAGTCCGGCCTCGGGACCGAAAAGGACCGCTTCAATCGGCTGGAGTTCGACCCCGTCGAGACCACCCGCGTTCGGCTGTACGTCAAGCTGCAACAGGGCTACTCGGGCGGAATCCTGGAGTGGCGAGTGGAGTGAAGGCCGGCGGCGGCGAGGATCGGGCGGCGGGCGCAGTGGTTGCGGCGATCTCGATGTTTCGCGGGCAAGCGACGGTCATTCCCCGGCGGGCGCCGTTTGCGCGACCGACCGAACGGCGGGTCGCCCGGCCAGCGGTCCCAGCGGCTTCGCCGTCCGGATCACCAGATCGTCCAAGCATGCTTCGCCCAAGCCGGTCATCAGAATGCGCAGGCGCAACTCGCCCGATTGCGTCGCCGCGCGATCCAGGCGGAACGGTCGCCAGCCCACCGTGCGAGGGATGCGGGCAGCCAAGGCGTCTCCGCCGATGGAATCCTGAATGACGAGGCCGTCGGGACTGCCCGACATGGGCCGCGAAATGTAGACCCAGCCTTCGATCCGCACCAGGTCGCCGGCTTGCACGGCGACGGGCGGCGACTCGCACCAGATAGGCGGAGACTCGACGTTGACCGCCGGGCGCTGGGGATCGCTCGGCAGGGCCGACAGGCACAGGCCCAGGTTTCCGGACCTCGCCGCCGAGGCCGACAGACGGGCACGCGATTCCGCGCCCGGCACGGGATACTGATAGACCTGCCAACCCGTCGAAGACCAAGCCTCGGCGCTTTCCATGTCGCCGCCGGGCAGAAGATTGTCGCCCCAGGCCGCAGCGGCGCAACGATCACGCCAAGCCAAGTACCAAGGCAGCGTCTGGAAGGATAGGGCCAACGGGTCGGTCGTGGGGTCGGCGGCGGGATCGAGTACCGATTCCCACAGTACCCGGCGGAGCAAGGCCGGGGGGCGGATGGCGCGCTGATATTGCCGGATGGCGTCCGCGGCGTCTCCCCGCCGCTGCGCCGCGTCGCCCGCTTGCAGGCTATCCGCCGACATGCGGAACCACGCCTCGGCGTTGGCCGGGGGATTGCCGCTTCGCGCCGTCTGCTCGTACACGGCGCGGACTTGCCGCAGGGTATCGGACGCGATCTCCTTCCACAATTCGGCCACGCGCGTCGCCGAGACCGAACCGCGCTGGGACAGATGGTGCAACACCAAGGAATCTTGCGTCAGGACGACCAGCGACGCGGGCCCGCACTCGCTCAGTCGCACGCGCATCCCCCCCGTCACCCGTTCGGCATCGAGCGGGGCCATATTGCCGGGCAGTAGAAAGTACGCGGAATAGGCGTCCGGCACGCCCGGCACCACGAAGGCGACGTCTTGCGAGGCCGATTGTCCGGGGACAAGCTGCGAACCGGGGCCGATCCAAAGCGGGATCAAGAGCCGCGCGCGATCGGTGCGGAAGAGGGCGGCGGTGATCTCGGGCCGATTGCTTTCCACCATGCCCACGAATTGCCCGCCGGACAGGAAGGGTTCCACGAGCGCCAACTCGCGATTCGCCAGTTCCATCGCCGCCGCGCGGAGGCGCGCGGCTCGATCGGCGGAATCCAAGGGCGAGCGCGAGCGGTAAATCAGGCCCCGCGCTCCCGCGGTCAACGATAGATACGTCAAGATTCGAATCTGCTCCGGTTCCAAACCGTCGATGTCGGTCGTATCGATACCTGCTGCCCGCCATTGATCGACCAAAGCGGGGTCCGGTTGCGTCTGGACGGTCACCCAAGCGGGCGTGCCGGGTCGAGGCAGCAGCAGGCGTCCTCGAAGCCAGTCGGCGTAGTCGCGAAACGTCAGGGCCGTGTAGGCGGGTTCGCGTCCGAAAACGAGGATATCCACGGCGCGACCGACCGTGCGAAGATCGGTTTGCGGACGTGCCGCCAGGAGTCGCCCTGACGTCCCGTCGCGCCGCCGCAACTCATCCGCCGCCTGACGCAAGGCGGTCACGTCCGCCGCGGAATTCTGCTCTCCCAGGTCCCAGGCCAGGATCGGCTCCAACAGCGGACCGGGGGTGCGCTCGAACCCCGGCGTTCCCGTCGCGGACAAAAAGGCGGGGTCGGGTCGGGTGATGACCCACATCCCCCGATCCCTCGCCTCTCGCAGCAGGGACTCGCTCGCCTGCTGCGTCCAAACGGCGTTGAAGCCCAAGCGTTGCAGAAAGTCGAGCGGTTCTCCCCGATGTTCGACGCCGCGGACGAAGAACGGTTGCCCGTCGATCCGCAACAACGACCCCTCCAAGGCGATCCGCGCCCGCGGGGACGCAGCGTCCGCGCTGCCCGCCGAATCGCCGCGAATCACCGTCGTGAGGGGCGGCGTTTCCTCGGCGAAGGGCGTGTTGGACCAACCCGCCGCGGGCAGGACGTTGCCATCGCTCGGCGGCGAGGTGAACGGATCGCGCGGCGCAAACGCTCCGGGAGACCCGTTCGGAGCGGCGATGCCGACCGGAGGCGCGGGTGGAGGGGGGCCTTCCGCATCGCCGATCGCCGGCGGCGCGACTCGTCCGCTCAGGGAAACGTCGCCGATCCAGACCTCGTTTTCGCCGGGTCCGCCGTAAACGTTCAGCACAATACCGTTGATGACGGCGCCCCGGGGATCGATGGACAGCCCGCCCAATTGCAGCCGCAAGGGACGGATCTCGCGTTCCAGTCCGAGGGGGACCTCGGTAACGCGGAGATCGGTCCAGGCGCCCGCCACGCGAAGGACTTCGCCCGGCACCAGCAGGGCCAGCGGGTTTCCCGTCCGGCGATCCAGGGTCCGAGGCAAGGCAACGGAAAAGAAGACCTGAACGCCGGGTCGGGCAGCGCGGACCATCACTTTGCAGGCCGATTCCTCGATGACCGCCGCCGGGGAAATGGGGTGGAAATAATAGACGGCGGTGCCGACTCCGGCAGAGATCGCGATGCGTTCGACCGGTTGTCCCGGCCCAATCATCTCGATGCGATGGAGCGTCTCTTGAGCCGCTGCGTCGCCGCCCGCATAACTCCAGCGAAACGAACTCGAGGCCCCGTCGGATGGATTCCCCACGGCAGGATCGGTCAACTGGCACCGTGCCGGGGTCGCAATCAGGGCAACGATCAGCAGGGTAATCGCGGCGAGCAGGGGACTGCGGATAGGATGGAGAAAACGCCGTAAGCGTTTTCGGTTTGCGGAATGCTCCGAGGGCGGTCCCCGAAACGTACCCCAATCCGCGCGGCGACCGTCGCGGCAAAAGGCCGCCCCTGCGCGGACTGCTGCCACGGCAAGCCGAGGCTCGCGATCGTTGGCACATTGGGCGATGGTTGTGACGACGGGTCGGGGCATGGCGGACGGGCGGCGGCAATCCAACGCCGGCGCGAGACGCCTCCTCCTGAGGCGCCGAGATTCGGCCGCGTAAGTCCCGCTTTTACCACGATTTGTTGCTTTGGACCAGATCAACTGTTGACGCAAGGCAACGCGCCCAAATCCGTCGCAAACATGCAACGTCGTCTTAAAGTCTTACAATATCGAGACTTTGGTTCGTTTTTTTGCTCCCCGGCGGCCTTGGAATCAAAGCTGCCTGTTTCTTCTCCCGAAGCAAGACGGACATCGTTGGCGACCCGGCGGAACAACTGAAGAGACGACACCCATGACGCAGCCCCGATTCGGAAAGCAAGAAGAACAGGCGACCATCCCCCCCGAATTACAGGAGTTGGTGCAGGCCATTGGTTCTCTCC
This sequence comes from Thermopirellula anaerolimosa, assembly GCF_054657335.1. NCBI lineage: Bacteria > Pseudomonadati > Planctomycetota > Planctomycetia > Pirellulales > Thermoguttaceae > Thermopirellula > Thermopirellula anaerolimosa. Next base: position 2,353,833 of record NZ_BAAHYX010000006.1, on the reverse strand, counting down.
CGGACCCCTACCGGAATCGGTTGCAGGGACCGCTCGGAAGGGTGGTGGATAACGCTCGCCGCCGCCGGCAAATCCTCAATTTGGTGCAAGACGCTTTGGGCGAACTGCGATTGGACATGAAATACCTGCTCTTCGATCTGGACGCCACGCGTCGCGAACGCGACGAGTATCGCAGAAAGCTTGAGCAGAATAAGTAATATAGGTCGATGAAATAGTTTTATGCCGGCAAAGACGCCCCCCGACGCGGCTGCGGCGCCGGTCTGATCTGGGGTACGAAGCACCTCCTCCTCCCGTGTTTTGAGAAAAGCCTGTCTTTCACGAGACGGGCTTTTCCTGCTTTCTTGATGGCAAGAAACCCTCATTCCCCGGGAATTGCGCCCGACTCGCTTCGTCGATCCGTTTTTTGCCCGCATCCCCCCCACATCGCGGCTCTAGTTGACCCGACCGGTCGTGGACACTATTCTTAGGGTTCTACCCTGCGCGAGCGGTCCGCGTAGGGGGAATCGCAAACAGACCGGGTGATTCTTTTGTTAACGCCGACCCCTCGTTGCAGGGAAAACACGTCGGTGTGCCCTAGTTAGGAGCAATCCGTGGCTACCATTCTGGTGAAGGATCTGATTGAGGCGGGCGTCCACTTCGGCCATCGCGCCAGTCGTTGGAATCCCAAGATGCGCCCGTACATCTACGGACGCAGGAACGAGATTCACATCATCGACGTGCGGGAGACCCTCCGCGGTCTCTTGCGGGCAAGGAAATATCTTCAGAACGTCGCGTCCAAGGGGTCGTTGATTCTGTTCGTGGGCACCAAGCGGCAGGCGGCGGACATCATCGCCGAACAGGCGAAGCGCTGCGGCATGCCCTTTGTCAGCGATCGCTGGCTGGGCGGCACCCTCACCAATTACGCCACGATTCGCAGTCGATTCGCGCGTTTGGAGGAGCTGGAAAGTCTCATCCACAGCGACGCGATTCACACCTATTCGAAAAAGATGCAATCGGCCCTCAACCGAGAGTACCGCAAAATCTACCGTAACTTGCACGGTTTGCGGACGATGGAGCGATTGCCGGAATGCCTGGTGATCGTCGATCCCAACAAGGAAAAGAACGCCGTGCGCGAGGCACGCAAGTTGGGCATCACCACGGTGGCTTTGATCGATACGGATTGCGACCCGGACGACGTGGACCTGCCCATCCCGGGTAACGACGACAGCATGCGTTCCATCGAAGTGGTGTTGACGGTGCTGGCGGACGCGGTGATAGCGGGTCGGGCCTCCGCCGGACTGCTGAAGGAAGGCCCGGTCGCGCCGGCGGCGGAGAAGCCCGCCGAACCGGAAGCCGCTCCGCAGCCTGCTCCATACCCCAACCCCGTGGAGTGAGCGTCGCCGCGGAACCGCCGCGGTCTAGGTCCCGCGACGGGGTGAGCTAACGACAATTCCCGCCGACCGACCGCCGGGCGAATCGCGTCCGCAGTGGCAACTCGGCGATCCTTCGTACAACCTAGATGGGAGATCGAGTCATGTCGCAAATTTCCGCCGCCGTGGTGAAGGCGTTGCGTGAGCGTACCGGGCTGCCCATGATGGATTGCAAGCGGGCCTTGGAAGAGGCGGCAGGCGACGCCGAAAAGGCGATCGAAATCCTTCGCAAGGCCGGCCAAAAGGTCATGGAGAAGCGGGCCGACCGCGAGACAGCCTTCGGGCGGATCGCGATCTATCAAGACTTCGACGGCAAGAAGGCCGCCATGGTCGAACTGCTTTGCGAAAGCGCGCCGGTCACCAAGAGCCCCGACTTCATCGACTTGGCCGAGGATATGGTGCGACAATTAGCGCAGGGTCCCGGTGCCCAATCGGCCGAGGAACTGTTGACCCAGCCCTCCGCCAAGGAGCCTGGCAAGACGTTGAAGGATCGCCTGACCGAAGTCGTGAATCGCATCCGCGAGAGTTTCCGCGTGGGGCGAATCCTGCGTCTGGACGGTTCGTGCGGGGCGTATCTGCACCACGACGGCAGCAAGGCCGCCCTGGTCGAGGTCGAAGGCGGCGACGCCGAGTTGGCCAAGGAGATCTGCATGCACGTGGTGGCCATGCGGCCCAAGGCCATGACCCGCGACGAACTCGATCCCGCCCTGGTGACCAAGGAGCGAGAGATTTTGACCGAGATGACGCGGCAGTCCGGCAAGCCCGAGAACATCATTCCCAAGATCGTCGAGGGCCGCATGAAGGACTTTTACGCTCAGAACTGCCTGGTCGATCAACCGTTCGTCAAGGAACCGGGCAAGTCCGTCCAGCAATTCGCCGGCGACCACGGTATGAAGCTCGTACGCTTTGTATATTGGGAAGTCGGCAAGGAGTGATACGCCGATGACGGAAGGAGAAACCGCCGCGGAGGCGGGCAAGTATCGCCGCGTGGTTCTGAAGATCTCCGGCGAAGGCTTCGCCGTGGGAGGTCAGCGCGGGATCGCGATGAGTTGCGTCGTGGATTTGGCCGAGCAGATCGCCCGCGCGTCTCGCAGCGGCGTCCGCATCGTCGTCGTTCCCGGCGGCGGCAACATCCTTCGCGGGGCGCAATTCAAGGCGGGGAGCGCGGCCATTCAAGAGGCTACCGCCCACTACATGGGCATGTTGGCCACCGTCATCAACGGCCTGGCCCTGCAAGACGCCTTGGAGTCGCTGGGCGTCGAGACGCGATTGGCTTCGGCGATCCGCATGGAGAACGTGGCCGAGCCTTACATCCGCCGCCGTATCGACCGGCACTTGGAGAAAGGCCGCGTGGTGATCGTGGCGGCGGGGACGGGCCGACCGTTCGTCACCACCGACACCGCCGCCGCCCAGGCCGCTTTGGAGTTCAACGCCGACATTCTGCTCAAGGCCACCAAAGTGGACGGCGTTTTCAGCGATGATCCCGTTCGCAATCCCCACGCCGTGCTGTACGGTCGCCTGACGTACGCCGACTATTTGGCTCAAAATCTTCGCGTGCTCGATAAAGAGGCCGTCACCAAGTGCGCGGAGCACGGGATGCCGATTCTGGTCTTCAATTTTCACAAGAAGGGGAACATCGAGCGGGCGATTCGCGCGGAGTCGGTAGGCACGCGGATCGGCGACGGGGAGCCGACTGCGTCCTCGCCCATCGTCTGAAACGACCGGGCCGAGGGGGGGCTTCGCCCCGCCGCGACCTCCGCCTCGCCGCGCCGCGCAAGCGAGGTTCGCGGTGCCGTTTGCCCAGGAGATTCGCGCCATGACCGAAGATGAAATCCTGCTGACCGTGGAAGAGAAGATGGAGAAGGCCGTCTCCGTGCTGCGGGAGAATCTGGCCGGTATTCGCACGGGCCGGGCCAACCCCGGCTTGGTGGAAAGTCTCCGCGTGGAGGCCTACGGCGCGCCGGTCCCGCTCAAGCAATTGGCTTCCGTGGCCGCCCCCGAGCCGCAGCAGATCGTCATCCGCCCCTACGATCCGGGTACGCTCAAGGACATCGAGAAGGCGATCCAGGCCAGCGACCTGGGGTTCAATCCGCAAAACGACGGTCGCGTCGTCCGCATCAACATCCCGCCGCTGTCCACCGAAGTCCGCCGCAAAATGGTCGCCCGAATCAAAGAGTTGTGCGAGGAGGCCAAAATCGCGGTGCGGAATATCCGCCGCGAAGGCAACAAATGGGCCGACCAGGCGGAAAAGGACAAGGAGATCACGGAGGACGACCGCGACCGCATCAAGGAGCGGATCCAGGAGTTGACCAAGGAGTACGAGGAAAAGGCCAACGAATTGGCCCAAAAGCGGGAAAAGGACGTCATGGAGGGGTGACTTCCGGCGGTTGCCCGCGGGCACCAATCACCGCTCACCGCTAGCGGCTCCAGTCAATGTTTGATCACGTTAGCGGCCCCGCCACCGCTAGCTTACGCTAGCGGCTCTAGTTTTCTTGCGATTAAGCGAGCCGGTCCAAACACCGCTAGCTGACGCTAGCGGCTCTAATGATTGTTTGATTACGCGAGCGGCCCCGGCACCGCTAGCTTACGCTAGCGGCTCTAGTGATCGTTCGATTGCGGCGGCGGGTTGCGTGAATGGCAATCCTGGAGCCGCCGGCGTGAGCCGGCGGTGCTCGCGGGGCGAACACGTCGCAACGACCGGGCAAGGGCCGGCGCCCGGCGCGATCATCGACCGGACGGCACATCGCCCGGCGTCCGCGGTGGGCAAGCTCATTGGGCGCCGGCGCTCAAATCCGCGCACACAAGCTCTTCGTCGTTGCGATTGAATACGTGGCGATACGCGAAGGCGGGATGCGACCATGTGACGCCGTCGCCGCGACCCAACTGCCCTTTGGTCGGCTTGAGCAGGGTCGCGCGACTGATGACTTCCACCCCCCGCGCCGACAACCGCGTAATCAGCAATTCGCCTTGGTCGTTGAACATCCACACGCGCTCGCCGTTGCGGACCATGTGTAGGGTTCCCCAGCGGAGTTGCGAAGTCAACGACGTATCCTCCCAAAGGCGATCGCCCGTGCGCGCGTCCAAGCAACGGAATTGCCCGTGACTGTCCACGCCGTACAAATAGTCGCCGTCGCGAACGGGGCTGCCCATCAGGATGTGCAAGGCGTCGGTCTTCACTTCATTCGGGCCTGCTCGCCGCCATACCTCCTCCGCCCGGGGTTGCGCCGGGTCGAGACGCATCATCAAGGCGCCGTCCTCGAAGCAGCTTACGAACAGTTCGTTCGTTTCGGGATGGAAGAGCGGCGAGATAATCGCGTCGATCCAGCGGCGCTGCGCAAAGGGGATGGACCACAGCAGGCGTCCGTCCGCGGCATCGACTCCCGTCACGCGGGTGCCGGTCCAGCAGATCACGACCCGCTTCCCGGCCTGATCGACCACGATGGGAGCGGAATACGAGGCGGGGTCTTCGAGGGTCTTCCAGATGAGTTTTCCCGTCTTACGATCGAAGGCTTGCAGGCATCCGTCGGCTTCGCCGACTTGGACGATGAGCAGATTCCCTTCCACCAAAGGTGCCGCGGCGACGCCCCAGGTGGGCACCTCGGGCTGATAATCCTCGCCCGGCGCCTTGCGCCACACCAGGCTACCGTCCTCGGCCCGCAAGCAGTGCAAATGCCCCATGGTTCCCAGGGCGTACACCAAGCCGTCGTGAACGGTCACGGAAGCGCGAGGGCCGGTGCGGTACGTCATGTTGCGGTAGGGGCAGGCGTACTCGTAAGTCCACAGCACACGGCCGTCTTGCCAGTGGAAGCAGTGAATGCGTTCTTTTTCGTCGGGTTGCGTCACGCGGTCGGTGACGAAGACGCGACCGTCGGCGACCGTCGGCCCGCTATAACCGCCGGAAATCGGTGCACGCCAGCGAATCTTCAAAGAGTTTCCCGAGAACCGCTCAACGATTCCGGTTTCGTTCCACGTGCCGTCGCGATTCGGACCTCGCCATTGCGGCCAATCATCGGCCCGGACCGGGAAGACAAGGCATACCCAAGCGACCACGATCGCCGTGATGAGCACTGGGGACGCGTTCGGCCGAACCAGGTGAGTGGATACGCGCAGCATGGGAGCGGACTCTGGAGACGGGTAAAAGGCTGGGAGGACGACTTCCGCCGCCCATTTCGCAGGCGGGCTTGATTACGCATTGTGCCGGGAAGGACATCGCATTGCAACCGCTGCCGATGCGGGCGTTGGGCTGCCGGAGGCTCCGATCACCGCTAGCTGACGCTAGCGGCTCTGGTGATTGTTTGATTACGCTAGCGGCCCCGCCACCGCTAGCTTACGCTAGCGGCTCTAGTTTTCTTGCGATTAAGCGAGCCGGTCCAAACACCGCTAGCTGACGCTAGCGGCTCTAATGATTGTTTGATTACGCGAGCGGCCCCGGCACCGCTAGCTTACGCTAGCGGCTCTAGTGATCGTTCGATAGCGGCGGCGGGTTGCGTGAATGGCAATCTTGGAGCCGCCGGCGTGAGCCGGCGGTGCTCGCGGGGCGAACACGTCGCAACGACCGGGCAAGGGCCGGCGCCCGGCGCGATCATCGACCGGACGGCGCGCCGCCGGGCGAAGGCGCCGACGGCGCGTCCCCGCGAATGGTCGCCGACACGCGCCGGATTTCGGGATTGTCCGGGTCCAACTCCAGGGCCTTGCGGAGGGCCTCGTCGGCGCCCGCCGCATCGCCTTTTCGGAACTTCGTCCAGGCCAGCAAGGCGTAATTGAGTCCGCTGGGCCTGCGTTCGACGACCGCTTGGGCGGATTGCACGGCCTCGTCCAGGTCCTCGCCCAACGCCGCCAGGAACCGTGCTCGGGCGGCGTGCACTTCGGGACGATCGGGCCAGCGGCGACATGCCTCGGCCAAGGTGTTCTTGGCATCTTCCGGGCGCTTGGCGAAGGCGTAGGCTTGGGCCTGCGCTACCATCCATCGGGGATTGGAGGGATCCACGCGGAGCAATTCCTCGAACAGCGTCAGGGCTTCGGACCAGCGTCCTTCATCCATCATCAGGCTCGCGGCCAACTCTCGGGCGGGAACGCTGCCGGGATCCAGCGCCGCCGCGCGACGCCACAAGCGTTCTGCGATGCGCGGCAGGCCGCGGGACAAGTAGATGCGCCCGGCGTCCGTGTAGATGATGGCCGCATTGATCTTCATCTCTTTGAAATCGTCCCGCCCCATCTCGATGCCCTGTTCGTGCGGGTCGCGGCGCTTCATCAGCTTTTGGTAGCGGGCGAGGTACTCTTGCGAAGCCGCGCGGTCGCCCAGTCGCAGGCAGACTCGGGCCAGGGCGTAGCACGCCTCGGCATAGTCGGGATAGACGCGGAGGGCGTCTTCGTAGGCCTTGCGGGCGTTCGGCAGGTCTTCCAGCAGCGTGTAGGCTCTCCCCAACAAGAAGAATCCGTGCGATCGAGGGTCGAGCTTCAGAAACTCGGCCAGGGCATCGACGGCCTCTTGCGGGCGGTTCTCGTTGACGAGGGCCTCGGCCAAGATGTCTCGGGCGCGAAAGGAGTAGGGATCGGCATCGACGGCCTTGCGGGCGTGCTCGATCGCCTCGGCGTGCCGCCCGCGTTTGGCCGCCACGGACGCCAATCCCACGTAGGCGTGGACGTACCGCGGTTCCCGTTCCAGGCATTGCCGCCAGATCTGCTCGGCCTCGTCCGACTTGCCCAACCAATCGAGGAATCGGGCCTTCATTTCCATGCAGTCGAGGTTGTCCGGTCCCCACTGCACCAACTCCTCGATCACGGCGCGGACCTCCGCGATCAATTCGGCGGTGGATTGGGGCAACGATTCCTCGGCGGGCGCCGGGGAAACATCGACGACGGGAGAAGGCGGGGGAGGTTCGGTCGCGGGCGTGTCGCCGGGCGCTTGGGCCGGGGCGGGGAGCGGCAGGTCCGCAGCGGTCCGATCGCTTGCCGGCGCCGGAACGGGCGGCGTTTCGGCCTGCGTCGCGGCGGGAGGACTCGGCGCGTTCTCACCCCGCGGGCAACCAATCATCACCGGCAGCGCGAGAAGGATCAGCAGGATGCCCGCCGGAAAACCCTCGCGTTCGACCATCCGCTCGAACCGCCGGACAAGGGAGCGGTGCGGAGAGTTGTCCTTCGCCGTGTCTTGCCGTTGCGTCATCGGCAGTGTGTCTCCGGAGATTCTCGAATCATCAACGGGCGGTCCCCGGTTCGTCGGCCAGAATCTTGCCGCCCTCCTCGATGGTGAGTCGTCGATCGACGGGCAAGTCTTCCAGCACGTCCACGCCGCCGCCCAGCCAACGGATTTCCAGTCGATCCACGCGGTCGTGCGATCCCAGGCCGAAGTGCAAGCGTGTCCCGAAGTGACCTTGGTAACCGCGACCGGCGTGGACTTCGTCGAGTTGCCGCAGGTCGCCCGCCGTCACGATGACATGGGACCCCACGCCGTCGCGATTGGCGCGCTTGCCGACCAAGCGGATTTGCAGCCAATGGTTGGAATTGACGGACTCGTTGCGGAGGACGGTCGCCGGTCGCCGCGAGTTGAGAATGATCGCATCGACTCGCCCGTCGTTGTCGAAGTCGTCGAAGACCGCCCCGCGCCCGACGCTCTTGGTTTGGAAGGCGTCGCCGGCCTCGCTCGAAACGTCGATGAACCTGCCGTTGCCTTGATTGAGGAGTAGGGCGGGCGGAGCGGCCAGCGCGGTGGTGTCGTCCAGCAATTCGATGTTGTCGATCAAGTGTCCGCGGACGTAGAAAATGTCCTTGAAACCGTCGTTGTTGACGTCCACCAGGGCGCACCCCCAGGTGACGTGATTGAAGGAGGCGGTCCCCGCCCCGGTCTGCTGGGTCACGTCGTCGAACAAGTCGTCGCCGAGGTTCTTGTAAAGCGTGGCCCACTGCCCTTGGTAGGAAGTGACGAAGAAGTCGAGGAGGCCGTCGTTGTCGAAGTCACCGCAGTCGGTGCCCATGGCGCCGTGGGCCAATCCGGCCGAATCGAAGGCCACGCCCGCCAACAGGCCGACGTCCTCGAACTTGCCCGTGCCGTCGTTTTTGAGGAGGGAATTGCCGGGCGGACCGTCGCTGAGGACGAGCACGTCGGTATCGCCGTCGTTGTCGTAGTCGGCGGCGACGATGCCCATGCCCCGGCCTTGGTGCCGGTTGACGCCGGATTCCTCGCTGACGTCGGTAAAGGTGCCGTCGCCGTTGTTGCGAAAGAGGTTGTCGGGCCAATGGCGGAAGCGGGAGGGGTCGGGGTAGATTTGCAGGCCCTTCCAACTGGCGGTCACGTTCATGTCGGGAGAAAAGGCGAGGTAGTTCGCCACGTAGAGGTCGAGGCGACCGTCGCCGTCGGCGTCGAGGAAGCAGACGCCCGCCCCGGCCTTTTGAGGATCGGCCAACCCTGTGCCCGTCCGTTCGGTGACGTCGCTGAACGTGCCGTCGCCGTTGTTGCGGTAGAAGACGTTGGGTCCGTAATTGGAGACATAGAGGTCCTGCCAACCGTCGGCGTCGTAGTCGCCCACGGCTACCCCCAAGCCGTAGCCCGGGTCGCCCACCCCGGCTTCGTTCGTCACGTCGCGGAAGCGGAAGCCCCCCAGGTTCTTGTACAGGCGATTGCGCGGCGTTTCGTCGGCGACGGTGCCGGGCAGGGGCGCGCCGTTGAGGAAATAGACATCGATCAGGCCGTCGTTATCGAAGTCGAAGGAGGCCGTGCCGGAGGCCACGGTTTCCACGATATAATGCCGCCCGCCGCTGCCGTCGGTATGCACGAAGTCGATTCCCGAGGCGGCGGTGACGTTGCGAAACAGGACCCGATCCGCCGCCTTCGCCGGATCGACCGAGAGCACGCTTGCGGCGAGAAAGAGCACCAGGAGTGCATCCGTGGCGAGGTATCGCAGCGCCCCGCCGGAGGGCGGCCGTCGCGCCGGGCAAGGGTTGGAAGAGGTTGGTCGAGGTTCATTGGAATCCCGGTTTCGGGCGTCGTGGCGGATGGCTCTCATGGCACAGCAAGATCGATGAGGTGGCAACGCGAATACCGAGGGCGGCGGACCAACCGCTTTCCCGCGCCGGGAACCGGCGGCCGAACCGACCGAATCCCTTTTCGGTTATTGTAGCCGGAAGCCCAAAAGAAAACCCCGATCCGGCGAGGGATCGGGGCGGTTTGGATTCGGGGAAATGAGCGGCGGAAGGATCAGAAGTTATTGAGCGTCTCGCCGCTGGAGCGGGTGCCCAAGGCGCCCCACACGCCGTAGGGGCTGGGACCGCCGCCGACTTCCGGCGCCGCCAGGTTGCCGGTGTCGATGGTGTCGCTGATGAAGCGGACCGAACCGTCCGCCAAACCGGCGTTCACGCCGCCCGGGTGATAGCTGTCCGGCGGCATCACGTGGTCTTCACCCCACTCGGAAGACGCGCCTTTGCAACCGATCGAGTTGGGCGGCAGGATCGTGCTGAAACCGGTCGCCACGCAAGCACCCCAACCGTAGTGGACGCCGCGGATCTCGCCGATTCCAGGAGCGGCGGCGGTGATAGTGTTGTTGGTTCCCTTGTACGCCAAGCAAGCACCGGGGTTGGCCCGCAGGGTTCCTTCGCCGACGTTCTCGACGTAATTCCCGTGCGTCTCGCGGACGTCGAATCGCGTGGAAACGACGATTTCGCTGACGGCGATCGTATTGCTCGACCCGTCTTTGATGCCGGAAAAGCCGATGAAGCTATCGGCCCCGAAGATACCGCGCGGATTGGTCTTGCCCCGCCAGTTGGTGTTGATGTCGTCGCCCCAGCAGAAGACGTACGAGTTGTCGCCCTGCCACCAGTAGGGCCGCCCGTCGTCACGGATCTTGCCCGCCGCTCCGTCGGATGGACACAGAATCGACGGCACCTGGACGTGGTGCGGTTGGAAGTTCCACCCGTACCAGGGCACCGGACCCCAGGCATTGTAGGCGGGACTGGCCTGCGGCGAGGCCCATTGATTGTACAGCGAGGTTTGTTCCAGATACGGCAGCAACATCACGAAAGCGCTCAAGCCCCCGTACGTGCAGGTCTGCTCGTTGCCGGTTTGCGTGCCTTGGCTGAGGCTGGGGAATACGTTGTGCGCATCGTGATAGTTGTGCAGGGCCAAACCGATTTGCTTGAGGGCGTTGGTGCACTGCGACCTGCGAGCGGCCTCACGGGCGGCCTGCACCGCCGGCAGCAACAAAGCAATTAGGATCCCGATGATGGCAATCACCACCAACAGTTCCACCAGGGTAAAACCCCTGATCCACTTTCGCCACGACCTTTTGCGGACCACGACAACACCTCACTTCCTAAAAACTGAAGGATTCATCACACCGACGGTCGGGAGACCGCCGAGCGCAATACGGCTCTTCCAAAGGAACTATAGGTCACAAGACCGGCGAACCAATGCGAATGCGGCGCATTTGCGATCGAAAAGCCGCCAAAGCCAACGGATAGGACGATCGACGGGAGGTGGGAAGCCCTTGAAACCCACCCGCTCGCGGCGCACCGGCGCGAGCCTTCTCTACCCATACTAACACCGATTAATTGCTGGAGGACCGAAAAAAACGAAATCCGCGGAAAATTCAGGCAAGCACGCTTGCGCCAACTTTCCGCGGAATGTTTTTTCGAGCGAAAATCGCGGCTTGTTGAGGGCTGCTCTAGCGGCTGGAAAGCTCGAACGGGAAGTTGTTGTCGCCGCCGGCCTTCACTTCGGCGGTCAATCCGGAGGTATCGGCGGAGGCGTACTTGGCGGGCACGACGTTGGCCGCCGCTGCCGCCGCAGCACCGCCGCCTTGAGCCTGGGCCTTGATTCGGGCCGCCTCTTCGGGGCTGATGCTGCCGCTGAACGCCCGCGGGTCTTGAGACGGTGACGACGAAGCGCTCGCCACCGGCTTGGAAACGGCGACGGCATAGGAACCCGGAATCGCTCCGTCGCCGGGGTTCAGCGTGGTCAGGGTGAAGCGGCCGTTTTCATCCGTGGTTCCAAAGGCGGCCCGGGCGCCCTCCGACTTGGGCGAGAACGTCACCGTAGCACCCGGCAACGGCGTCCCGTCCAACGTCACCGTGCCGGTCACCTTGACGGTATTCAGCTTGGCTCCCCCGCCGCCCGGACAACCCGCGGTTGCCATCAAACCCACCACGCATAACAAACCCAGGCCGACGCGCAACATGGCACACCTCCGCGAAAGGAAAGAAGTCGCAACGAACTCTTGGAATGGGCGTCTCGCGACTGCACGCGCTGCCGTTCCGGCATTCTCCGCGCGGCCGTCCGATTCGCGGACGACAAGTCGCCGCACCGCACCTCGCGGAAAACAAGCGGCGGCAAACGGTTTTGGCGACCGCGCTCATTATGCGCAATCGCGTTATAAGCCGTCAAGCTGCCGACGGGCAAAGCGCGGGAGTGCGGATGCGGCGGCGCGGCGGCACGCGCGCACGCCGTCACCTTCGCCCGACTTGCCGTGCTTTTCCTCTTTCCCCGGCGAAGCGTTATCATGAACCGCATGGTCGGTGACGCGGCGTCTCGGTCGCGTGTCTCACCGCAAGTCTGGTCGAAACATAGGCTCCCTCCGACGGATGGAAGAGGCTTTTTTCCAATCACGATGAGCACCGAAAAGGCCGTCGCCCTGGTCCTGCGAACCCACGACTTCAGCGAGAGCAGCGTGGTCGCGCATCTCTATACCCGGGAATTCGGCAAGATACGCGTTCTAGCTAAAGGGGCAAAGCGACCCAAGAACCCCTTCGACTTCGCTCTTGACCTGTTGGCCCTTTGTCGAATAGTCTTCCTCCGCAAATCGACCGAAGGACTGGACTTGCTGACCGAAGCCAAGCTGCTGCGGCGGTTTCGCGTGGATCGCGACAACCTGCCGGGGCTGTACGGGGCGTATTACGTGGTGGAGTTGCTTCACGCGTTGACTCACGACTACGACCCGAACCCGCCCTTGTTCGATTTGGCCGTAGAGACCATCGCGGAGCTACAGAGCAAGCTGCATCCGGCGCGGCGCGTGGCGCGTTTCGAGTGGCGACTGCTCGACCTGCTGGGGCACGGTCCCAGCCTGGAGCAGTGCGTTGGCTGCGGGGAAAGCATCGAGCAGGGGCAGCGGGGGCGCCTGTATTTCGGACTGCAAGACGGCGGCGGCGTTTGCCCTCGCTGTCGGCCCGGTCGGCGCAACGTAGTCTCGTTGACGGCGGAGACCTGGGGCGCGATGCGGGCGTTGTCCGCTCCCGACGCGGAGACGACGGAGGACCGCGAGATTCCGCCGGCGACGCGAGGCGAGTTGCGCGGCGTGTTGAATCAGTTGATCTGTCACTTGTTGGGCCAAAGGCCGCGGATGCATGAATACCTGGCGATGCTTCCTTGGTGATCCCGAGTGTGCCGGCACGCCCGGTTGCCGCGCCCGCCGCACTCCGCGACGAAGACTGATCGCGCTGAGCGGACTGGCGTGCCTTCTGGCGCCGCTGCTCGTCGGGTGCCGCAGCATGTTGGAGTTGCCCGCCTCCGCCCGCGATTCCGGCTATCAAACCTCGACCCAAGACGACGAGGGAGGCTGGCTGTTTCGCCGTCTGACGGGTCAACAGTCCGCCGCGGACGAGCCCAAATCGCGGACCGGAACGACCGCGGTTGCCGACGATCGCTCGACCGCGCGAACGCCGGACCGGCAAGCTTCCCCCGCCGCGAGCGGGGCGGAAGCAATTCCGGCGGACGAGGATGCCTTGGTCCTTTCCACCAGCGACGTTCCCGTCGAGGAGGAGACCTGGGGACTGCTCGATTTGCCGGAGCGGTTTGTCGGCTTGTTCAAGCCGAAACGGGACGAAGCCCTGGCTCGTCGTTTATTCGGGGAAGGCGTCGAGGCGTATCGCCAAAAAGACTACGTCACCGCCGCGGCGCGGTTCAAGAAGGCCGCTGCCCACTGGCCCGACTCGCCCTTGCAGGAAGACGCCCTCTTCTATTTGGGCGAATCGTACTACTTCCTCGACCGCTACGCCAAGGCCAACGAAGCCTACGACCAATTGCTGAAGAAATACGAGTTCACCCGCTATCTGGATACGGCGGTGCGGCGGCAATTCGCCATCGGGCGATACTGGGAGCAGGTCGAGGCCGCTCGGCCCTCCTTCCTCGGCTTGGTCCAGTTCAGCGACCCCACGCGGCCCAAGTTCGACACCTGGGGCCGCGCGCTGAAGGCCTATCAAAGCGTCCGCCTGTACGATCCCACGGGTCCCTTGGCGGACGACAGTCTCTTGGCCACGGGCAACGCCTACTTCCTCAAGGGGCGCTACGAGGAGGCCGCGTTCCACTACGACCTCATCCGCAAAGACCATCCGCGGAGCGAGTACGTCATTCCGGCCTCGCTCTTGGGCATCAAGTCGTACACCCTTTCCTACCAAGGACCGACCTACGACGGCACCCCCTTGGAAAAGGCCGAGGAAATCTCCGATGAAGTCCTGGCCCTTTACTCCACGGAGTTGGGCGACGATCGGATCAAATTGATCGAAGAAAAGAACCGCATCTACGAAGAAAAGGCGATGCGGGACTATGCGATCGGACAATACTACGATGCCCGCAAGTATTACGGCGCGGCCCGATACTATTACCGCTTGGTCCTCCAGGATTTTCCGGACAGCAAGGCGGCGGTCATGGCGGCGCAGAGGATCCGCCAAATCGACGGTCTGCCGGACAAACCCCCCGATCGCTTCCCGTGGCTGACGCGATGGTTCGAATCCAAAGACGATTAACGCCGGCGGCGCCGACCGACGATGCGAAGGCGGATGCGTCTCGGCCCGGGCCAAGGCGACGCGCGGCCCGTACCGCGGGCGGATTCGCATTGGGTGGCTTGCTCTGGGCCGCTGCCGTGCCGCTGCTTTTGGCGACCGGTTGTGCGGGCTATTTCGTGGGCAACGCCACCCTCTTCCGGCCGGATATCCAAACCATCTACGTGCCCATGTTTCAGTCCGCGAGTTTTCGGCCCGGCCTGGGCGAACGGTTGACCGAAGCCGTCGTCAAGGAGATCGAATTGCGGACGCCCTACAAGGTCGTCGGTTCGATGGAAAAGGCCGACAGCATCCTCTCCGGTCGGATCGTCAGCGAGACCAAGCGGACGGTGGTGGAGAACCGCTACGACGATCCCCGAGAGACCGCCGTCCAATTGCAGGTGGAGGTGCAATGGGTGGACCAACGGGGTCGGGAATTGATGCCCATGCAGTCCGTCCCGTTGCCGCCCGACTTGGCCCGCATCGCCGCCGAAGCCACGCTGGTGCCCGAGGTCGGTCAGTCCGTCGCCACCGCCCATCAGACCGCCATCGAGCAATTGGCGCGGCAGATCGTGGGCATGCTGGAGACGCCTTGGTAGCCGCGCGAGCCTCGCGCTCTCAGCGCGGACGCCGCCGGACGAAGGGGAACGGCGGCGGAAGCGGACGTTCCCGATCGACGACGATACCATGATCGAATCTCGTTGGCGTATTCGCGGCGGAGTCCTGACCTGGGGCGACCATCCCCTGTTGATGGGCATCGTCAACGTCACGCCGGACAGCTTTTCCGACGGGGGGCGATTCCTGGATCCCGAGGCCGCCGTGGACCACGCCCTCCGTCTGGCCGAGGATGGGGCCGACATCCTGGACATCGGCGGCGAAAGCACCCGCCCCGGCGCGGAACCGGTGCCCGTCGACGAGGAACTTCGCCGCGTGCTGCCGGTGATCGAGACCTTGGCCGAACGGGTCGCGTTGCCGATCTCCATCGACACCACCAAGGCGGCGGTCGCCCGTGCAGCGCTCGAGGCCGGGGCCGTCATCGTGAACGACGTCTCGGGTCTCTGCGCCGATCCCGAGATGGCGGCGACGGTCCGCGAATATCGGGCGGGCCTGTGTCTCATGCACATCCGCGGCAACCCGCAAACCATGCAGTCGCTCGCCGATTATCGCGACGTTGTCGAGGAGGTCCTGGCCGAACTGCGCGGGGGCTTGAAGGCCGCCGAAACGGCGGGAATCGACGCCGAGGCCGTGGTCGTCGATCCCGGCCTGGGCTTCGCCAAGACCCCCGAGCACAACTGGCAACTCGTCGCCCGGATCAGCCGTTTTCGCGAGTTGGGTCGTCCGATCCTGGTCGGCCATTCACGCAAACGGTTTCTCCGCGAGATGGTGGGCGGCGATCCGGCGGCGCTCGGTCGGGCGACGGCGGGGTTGGCGATGCTGCTGGCCGCCGCGGGTGTCCGCATCCTTCGCGTCCACGACGTGGGCCTGGTCCGCCGAGCGCTCTCCATTCCGCCCGCGTAACACCCGGACGCTCGGCGTTTCTTCCACCGCCGGCTCACGCCGGCGGCTCCAGTTTTCGTGGTAGTGATCTTGGGTTGATTCTCCACCGCCGGCTCCAGTAGCTTTTTCCGAATTCGCGATTGCGCTCCATTTTCTCTTGCGCCGTCGCGCAAACGCTGGAGCCACCAGCGTAAGCTGGTGGTGGTCGTGGTATTCGCCCCATTGTTGTGGATGCACGCTGGGTAGCGCGAAACCCACCGCCGGCTTACGCCGATGTATCGCGCGAATCTTCCACCGCCGGCTCACGCCGGCGGCTCCAGTTTTCGTGGTAGTGATCTTGGGTTGATTCTCCACCGCCGGCTCCAGTAGCTTTTTCCGAATTCGCGATTGCGCTCCATTTTCTCTTGCGCCGTCGCGCAAACGTTAGAGCCACCAGCGTAAGCTGGTGGTGGTGGTCGTGGTATTCGCCCCATTGTTGTGGATGCACGCTGGGTAGCGCGAAACCCACCGCCGGCTTACGCCGATGTATCGCGCGAATCTTTCACCGCCGGCTCACGCCGGCGGCTCCAGTTTTCGTGGTAGTGATCTTGGGTTGATTCTCCACCGCCGGCTCCAGTAGCTTTTTCCGAATTCGCGATTGCGCTCCAGTTTCTCTTGCGCCGTCGCGCAAACGCTGGAGCCACCAGCGTAAGCTGGTGGTGGTGGTCGTGGTATTCGCCCCATTGTTGTGGATGCACGCTGGGTAGCGCGAAACCCACCGCCGGCTTACGCCGATGTATCGCGCGAATCTTTCACCGCCGGCTCACGCCGGCGGCTCCAATATGTTTTTCCGCGCCGGCGGCTCCCATAGCTTTTTCCGAATTCGCGATTGCGCTCCAGTTTCTCTTGCGCCGTCGCGCAAACGCTGGAGCCACCAGCGTAAGCTGGTGGTGGTGGTCGTGGTATTTGCCCCATTGTTGTGGATGCACGCTGGGTAGCGCGAAACCCACCGCCGGCTTACGCCGATGTATCGCGCGAATCTTTCACCGCCGGCTCACGCCGGCGGCTCCAGTATGTTTTTCCACGCACGTGGCTCACCGGGGGGGTTGTTTCGCCTGCGCAGGTTGTAGCGACTGGAGCGATTTTACGGAATATTCTTGTTCTTCGGGCGACGGATTGCCGATTAGGGTTGTGCGAGTATTTCGGTCCACGATCCTTGTGCTCCCTGAGATTGGGGAGCGATCGTGCTGCCACGGAGGACGACCGCGTGAAAGCCAGTCGTATTGTCGGCCTAGTGCTAGTTTTTTCCCTTTGTCGGGCGGGATTGCCGGGCGGTCCCGACGCCCGGGCGCAGCAGTTCGGCCCCGCGCATTCCTTTCCCGGCGAAATCATGAGCGCCCCCGACCCGTCGGCCGATATCGGCGTGGAGAACGCCGAGGGTACCTCATTGGAGGGAGCCTGGGACCGGGCCGCATCCGGCAAGTCCATGTCGCTCCAAGCGACGGCCGGTTGCTGCGAAATCTGCGGCGCCGGTTACGATTGCCCACACCTCTGGACCTGGTACAACGGGGCCAAGATTCTCAGTCGGTCCCGACCTCGCTCCAAGTCCGTCACGCAAGACATCCTGGGCAATTCCTTAATGGATGTCTACGATCTCAACGACGACATCGCCGGCGGCTACGAGACCCGGGTTACCTACTACTTGGGCCGCGACAAGGAGAATCGCGACGAGTTCCTGGAATTCGTTTATTGGGGATTGAACGAGTGGTCCGACAGCGCGTCGGTATCCGGCACGCGGACGAACTACACGTCAGGCTCAGGCGACTTCACCGCCGGGTCGCTGTTCAGCCCCTTCAATCTGACCGACTTCGATTTCGCCGATTGGCAGCAGGCCGAGTATCACTCGGAGATCAACAACTTCGAGCTGAACTGGTGGTTCCGGCCGCGGCATCGCGCCGATCGCTTGGCGCTGCTCCCCAACGGACGCTGGCAGCGACAGTGCCAGACGGGCACGTTCTGGAGCTTTTTGCTTGGGTTGCGGGGCATCTCGCTGGACGAGGGATTCACTCTCGACAGTCGCGGCGAGATCGTGAACGGCAGCGGCACGACCACGCTGTGGGGACGGCAATCGATCTGGAGCCAGAGCGACACCTTCGGCGTTCAAGTCGGGGCGGAACTGCTCTTTCGGCGGCACCGCTTCGATTGGGGCGCTCGGATCAAGGTCGCTCCCATGCTCAATTGGTCCGAACAAACCACGCGGATGGACCTGCTGAACGATCCCAGCCCAATCCTCCGCTTTGCCAAGGATACGGACGCGGCCTTCATGGGCGAACTCAACTTCTTCGCCAGCTATCAAGTTCTGCCGCGGGTAACGGTCTTCGGCGGGTACGATCTGATGTGGTTCGAGGGCGTGGCCTTGGCGGCCGAGCAGATCGACTTCGCCTTGTCCACCCCCGCCCAGGTGAACGATAATGGCGGCATCTTTTTCCAGGGGGTGTCGCTGGGCGGACAAGTCGTGTGGTAACGCCCGGTGGGATTACCCCCGGTTCGGTCCCCGCGTGATCCGGCCATGCCGCCCAATCCCTTCAAGAATCGCCTCAGCGGTCCTCTCCGCTCGTCGGCCGCGATCGTGCTGATCGCGGCCTTGGCGATTCGGGCGGGGGTGATTTGGGGGGTACCGGGCGGATTCGCGGAGGATATCGACGGCTACGCCGCCGTGGCCGACAACCTCGTGCAGCACGGCGTCTTCGGCTACGGCGAGCGCGCCACGGCCTTTCGCCCGCCGCTGTACCCCGTGCTCTTGGCCTGCGTGCGTGCGACGGGGCTTCCGTGGATTTGGGGCGCCGGAATCCTGCACCTCGTCTTAGGCTTGGCTACGGTCGCCCTTGCCATGTCGCTGGCCCGACGACTGGGTCTTGGCCGGGAAGCCTGGCCGGCCGGAGTGCTGACCGCCTGCGATCCGCTGTTGCTCTTCCATTCCAGGCTGCTGATGACCGAGACGCTCAGCGCCGCGCTGCTGGCGGCGACCGCGTGGTTTGCGACCGAGGCCGCACGAAGAGACACCGCCGCCGCATGGCTTTGCGCGGGAGGCTTGTTGGGGTTGAATGCCCTTGCTCGACCGACGTTCTTGGCCTGGATTCCCGTTGCCGCGGCGATGCTCCTGCTCGCCGGTCCGCGAACGCCCGAGCCGACCGATCGCTTCGATCGGAAGAAAGGTACTCGGCGGCGGGGCGATCGGACCGACCCGCGGGCATGGCGAAGGGCCGGCCTGACAATCCTCGGTTCGGTCGTCGTGCTATTGCCCTGGGGAGCGCGAAACGCGGCCCTGTTCGGCTCGCTCGTCTTCGGTACCACCCACGGCGGATACACGCTCTACCTGGCGAACAATCCCGACTATTACGCCTACCTGCAAGACGCCGACCGTCGGGGCGTGTGGGATGCCGCGGAATTCAACCGCCGTTGGGAGGCGGAACTTCGCGCCGCGGGCGTGCAGGACGAACCCGCCGCCGACCGCCTGGCCTACCGATTGGCGCGACGCACCATCGCCTCCCAGCCCGGCACGTTCGCACGCGCCTGTTTGGGGCGATTGGCGTCGTTTTGGGGTGTTCTGCCCAGCGCGGGCGAGGGCGAGTCCGTCCTCCGTCGATGGGGGCGGTATGCCGCGGGCGGACTTTACGCCGCGGAATTGTTGGCCGCCGCGGCGGGAGCTTGGGTATTGTTGCGAGGACGGAACGTCGATCGACTGGAAATCGACTCCGACGCCCTTGCCCAAGGACCGGGCGGGCACTGGGGGCGCAGCGTCGCCCTCAGTTGGATCGTGAGTGCGGCGGTCGTCCTGACGCTCGTGCACCTCTTTTATTGGACGAATCTGCGGATGCGGGCGCCGATCATGCCGCTGGTTGCGGTGTTCGCCGCGGCGGGTGGGGCGACGATGCGGCGTCTGCTACTCGGCGCATGGCGGCGGGCGTCTCAGTGCGAGGCGTAAACCCGAAGGCGTTCAATCGGCGGGACCGCCCCGCGGAACGATCCGGCCTGTAAAACGATCCGGCCGGTGAGAAGATGCTCAAGACGCATCCGGCGGCGGAGGCGGAGGAGGAGGGTAGGGCGGTTCCTGCTGTGGAGGCGGGCCTTCCAGGCCCTTGGGCGGAGCGCCGCCCGGTCCGCCGCGCCCCCGACCGCGACCCCATTCACCCATTCCCGGAAAGTTCTGGCGCAGGTACAGCCGAATCACTTCGCGCCGCATTTCCTCGGGCGGCAAGGCCAACAAACGCTCCCGATCCTCCTTGGAAAGCTGCTCCTCCACGAATTTGCTCAACTCTTGTTCGCTCATAGGCCGGCGGAAGTCCCACATCACGCGGGGGGCGATGTAGCGGAAGATGACCCCCGCCCTGGCCCAATTCCACACTAGGCGGATTTGCGCATCGGTCGGCAACGACTCCAAACGTTGCCGCGTTTGCGGGGAGAGTTCGGCGCGGAGGGCCGCCACGTCCTCCGCCGTGATGGGCGGATCGGCGTCCGGGTGGTCCAGTTGGTTCTGGAGCCACAGCATGGCCAGGTATTCCCGCTTCCGGTCGTCATCCTTGAAGCGATTCAGGTTCCGCAGGATTTCCTCGCGTCGAGCGGGCGGCCAGGCACCGCCGTCCAACATCATCCGGGCACGACCGGCGGCGAGACTCTCGAAGAACTTGAACAGCGCGCCCCAGTCCTCGCGCGGCAGCGGTTCGCCCGCATTCAAGGAGCGCGTACTGGAGAGGATGCTCCGCAGGCGATCGGGCGGGAAGTTGAACAGCGCGTTCCGCATCGCCTCCGACAGTAACTCCTGCTGCCGTTCGCGAATCCATGCGATCCGCTGCTCGTCCGGCAGGGTCTCCAACTCCAGGCGTTGGTGCGGCATCAGCATGGCGTACCAGCGGCAATAGAGCGCCAAAACCCGGGCCAAGTGTTCCGCCTTGGGATGGCGCCACAACTCCTCGTGGAATCGCCGCAGACGATCTTGCTCGGCCTCGGTGAGTCGCGAGAAGCGGACCAACTTCTGCTGCAATTCCTGGCGCTGGGCGGAGGACAGGGCCTCGATCTCACGTCGCGCGGCGTCCGAAGTCATGGGCGGCACCACGCGGAGGGAATCGTGCGAGTTCCCCTGCTCGTCCGCTCCGGAGTCGCCGACCGGATGGGTTGCCGCGACCGGCGACGCCGAAGGCGGCGGCGACGGTCCGTCCGAACCGGACTCCGCCGTCGGCGGAGAATCGCCCGGCGCGTCGGCCTCGAATGCATCGGCCGAATCGAACACCCCCGATTGATCGAGCAACTCCACGTAGGCCAGGGACTCGCCGCGGCGGTAGAGGTCCTGGTTCTGAATGAGCGAGTAATTCTCCAGCAGCCATTGATTGGGGTTGGTCCACAAGGCGGAGGCGGTGAGCCAACCGACCGCGGCCAAGAGGGCCGCCGCCAAGCCGCCGAAGACCCACTCCAGAGCCGCTCGCCGCGGGGCCTCGCGGCGGATTTGTTCGGCCTCATTCATGGCCGAGGCGGCCACCATCTCGATCGTCGTCCGCGTGAACTCCTCGTCCACGGTCGGGCGTTCCAGGGCGTCCAGCCAGTCCCAGGTCTTGGCCAGGTAATCCAATTCCCGACGGAGTCGCGGGTCGCGCGCGATCCGTTCCTCGATGCGCGCAGACTCATCCGGGGAGAGTTCCCCGTCGAGATAGGCGACGAGTTCCTCCCGCAGCGATTCCAGCCGCGACGGATCCTCGTTGTGCGTCATCGAGTCGTTCATGGCTTCGAAACGGCCCTTACCCTTGCGTCGCCGACGGCGAGAGCATCGTTCGCGTCCGGTCGCCGCCGGCGGGCGCGGCATCGCCGCGACCGAGCGTCAGTCTTCGTCCCGCGGCGTTTCCGCGTGTTCTCCGGAGTCGTCGGCGTCTTTGCCCCAATCCATCGTCGCTTCCGCTTCCGCCAGGGAGATCGGCATCTTGCCGGTCTCGATGTACGGTTCCAGGATGTCCTTCAGTCTTACTCGGGCGCGGGAGAGCAGCGACTTGACGGCTTTGGGCGACATATCCATAGCCGTCGCGATGTCGGCGTAGCTCATCCCCTCGAATTTGCACAGCAGGATCGCCAGTCGTTGACGCTCGTTCAGCGATTCCAAGGCCAGGCGGATGATGTCGCGCATTTCCATCTTGTCGAGTCGCCGGGCGGGCATCTGTCCGCTGGACACCTGCACGGCTTCTGCGAAGGCCTCGCGGAATTGCGAGCCGTCCGGCCGAAAATCGGTGGACATCTCGCGCCGCCGCGAGCAATTGCGCAACTGGTTCAACGCCAGGTTGTTGACGATCTTGAACAGCCAGGTCGCGAATTTCGCGTTGGGCTGATAGGTATTTCGGGCACGATAGATGCGCAGGAAGACCTCTTGGGCCAAATCCTCGGCCTGGTGGCGATTTCCCACCAAATGCTCCAAGACGGCCAGCACGCGAACTTGGTACCGTTGCACCAGCTCTTCGAAGGCCGCCGCGTTTCCCGAACGCACCTCCAACATGAGGCGCACGTCCGGGTCGCGGAGGGCCGACCGTTGGATGGAGGATTCACTGACAGCCAAAGCGGTTCCCCGTCGCGTGGACCTACCACGGGAAAGGCAAGATGGAACCGTCCCTCGATCACGAAGATTCTCTCAATGCGAGACGTTCCTCCTCTACTGTACTCCATGCGTCGGCGTCGGGCTAGCAGTCGCCGAAACGGCCGACTTCCCTTACCCAAAACGCCCGACCCGCCTCCCCACGATCGGCTCCACGGTCTCCAACTTTGCATCGCCGGACTCGTCCCAGGGACGCATCCGCTGTCTTTCAGGGCGAGGCGGCGCTTCTTCGGCCAAGCGTTTCGGTGTGCTCGGCCGATCGCCGCGACTCATCAAGAGAATAAACCGCGCCCGGCGGCGGAAGTTTCTCTCCCTACATCGTCGCCCCTCCCGCGAGGTACGCCCTCGACACGGCGAATCCGACCCACTAGCGTAAGCCAGTCGTGAACCTAGAGCCACCCGCGTAAGCCGGTAGCAGAGTTAGAGCCACCAGCGTAAGCCGGCGGTGATCAAATTGGAGCCACCAGCGTAAGCTGGTGGTGAAGAAGCAAACGATCGCATTGACGCCCGCAGGGTGGTGGCAAAGCACCTCCAGCTAACGCTGGAGGCTCCATGTGTAATCGCGATTTGGTGGAAAAACCTAGAGAAATACATCGCGCTCCGCCGGCGTAAGCCAGTCGTGAACCTAGAGCCACCAGCGTGAGTTGGTTGTGATACCCAGAGCCACCAGCGTAAGCTGGTGGTGAAGAAGCAAACGATCGCATTGACGCCCGCAGGGTGGTGGCAAAGCACCTCCAGCTAACGCTGGAGGCTCCATTTACCCATGCGTCAAAGTCGGGATCTCGATTCGTGCTCCACCTCGGGCTGACGCCCGAGGCTTGCCGCCGCATATTCACAACGATAGCGACGCGACTATACTGGGCGGCATTGCGATTGACGTCCCAAGGGATCGACCGCGAATTCTCGGTTATACCCGGCGCGAGGCAGAGGCGTCCGTTCCGCCGGTCGCCGCGGATTCGCCGGAGGGGGAATCACGCATGGGGCTGGTGCGAACCATCGCTGCGGGCATCTTTTCCCGGCGCCGACGAATCGTTGTGGGGAGTCGCCGACGTCGAGGGCGCGCCGCCGAACGGTCGAACCGTTCTCCGCGGTCCGGCCGATTCCGCTCCGCCTGCGAGGTGCTGGAATCCCGTTGCCTCTTGTCGGCGCAGGTCGGGCCGACTTCGATGATCGCCCCGTCGCCCGCAAGCCTCGACCCGACCGCCGCGGTCCTCACCGCCGGCGCAGCATCCGCGTTCTCGGGCGGAGAGTGGTCGGTTGGGCTGAGCCGACTGTTGGGCGGCGCGGATTGGGACGAAATCACTGCCGTGGCGCGCGACGCCCAAGGGAATATCATTGTCTGCGGTCAGACCTATTCGCCGGACTGGGCCATCGGAGGTTTCGACGCGACCTGGGGGGGCAGCGGAGACGGTTTCGTCGCCAAGCTGGATCCGTCGGGCGCGTTTCTTTGGGCGACATACTTGGGCGGGGACGGTGATGACGGCGCGCGAAGCGTGGCCGTCGACGAACAGGGGTACATCCTCGCGGCGGGATATACGCGCTCCGCTGGTTGGGTTTCGGGCGGGTACGACCTCTCCTACGGCGGTTACGGCGACGCCTTCGTCGTCAAGATATCCCCGCAAGGCGAGCACGTTTGGTCCACCTATCTCGGCGGATCGGCCTACGACGGCGCCGAGGCCGTGGTCTGCGACGCCGCGGGCAACGTTTACGTCGCAGGTACCACCGGGTCCTCCGGTTGGGGTTACCGCGGTTTCGACTCCGGCTACAACGGCGGGACGTTCGACGGCTTTCTCGCCAAGCTCTCGCCGAATGGCGCCCGGTTGTGGGCGAGCTATGTGGGCGGCGGACTTTGGGACACGGCGACGGGCTTGGCCCCGGCTCCCGACGGCGGCGTCGTGGTGGTGGGAAAAACTTCCTCCTCCGCCTGGATATCCGGGGGCATGCAAACGGGCTATCTCGGAGGCGCCTTCGATGCCTATGCGCTCAAGGCGACCGCCGACGGACAGCGATCGTGGTCCACCTATCTCGGCGGATCGGGCGAGGACGCGGGCGTCTCCGTCTCCATCGCCCTCACCGGACGAATCCTGATCGCCGGCGAAACCGATTCCGCCGTTTGGCCCGCGGGCATCACGTCCGGCGCCCTCGGCGGCGGCAAGGACGTCTTCGTCACCGCCCTGGCCGACGACGGCGGTTCCGCTGCCTGGACCGCGCTGTTGGGCGGAAGCTTGAATGAACAGAGCGGCCGACTCGTTGCGGACGGCGAGGGCGGAGGTTATGTGGTGGGAACCACCTATTCGCCCGACTGGTGCTCCGGCGGTCTCGACGACCGCTTGGACGGCGCCACCGACGGGTTCCTTGCCCGACTCGATGCCTCCGGCGCCGTCGCCTGGTCGAGCTACTTGGGCGGCGGCGACTTCGACTCCGCCCGGGCGGTCATCGACGGCGACTCAGGTTCTTTTGTGATCGTCGGCGGGACTACCTCAACCGATTGGCCGTTTCTGGATCCGACCGAAACCTTCCTGGGCGTGCGGGACGGTTTTCTTTTGCGCTGGGATCCGCCGCCCGCGGCCAACATGCCGCCGGAGATCGCAGCCCTGGTGGTCCAGCCCGAAATCACGTCGCCGGGCCTGCCGTTGACGGCGACCGCGACGGGCGTAACCGACTCGGATGGACGGGTCGTCCGCGTCGCGTTTTACCTGGATGCCGACGGCGACGGCGCAGCGAATCCCGCGCTCGACCCGCTGCTGGGTCGGGACGAGTCGCCGGACGACGGTTGGATGTGGACGGTGGATACCACGGCGCTGCCGCCCGGTCGATACACGCTGCTCGCGCAGGCCGAGGACGATCGCGGCGAATTGAGCGGAGTCGCGATCTCGGAATTCGTGCTGGTAGAGGTGGAAGATCGCGGAGTGACAGACTTCGCCGTGTGGTCGGGTTTGACGTTGCCGGATACAGGGCACCGCTTCTTCCGCTTTCTTCCCGTCCGCGACGGTGTTTTGACCGTGGAAGCCCTGGGCGTGCCCGGCGATCGGCGGTTGGACGTACTCCTTTACGATCGCAACCCGTTGACCGATTCCCAGGCGGCGGTCTTGGCCGAGTTGCACGCTCCGAGTGACGCCGCGCGGCTGGACTACGATGTCCGCGGCGGCGCGGAATACTTCCTGCATCTCCGCGGCGACACAGCAGGTTTCGATCTGCGTGTAACCGACCTACTGACCAAGGAGGCAAGTACGTGGGTCGTCTTCGGGACCTCCGGTGACGACCTGTTCGAAGCCGATGCCGCCGGTCGAAAGTTGGCGATCCAAGGCGTCCGCTACGATGCGCCGGATTGGGGCGAAATCGCGACCGTGCGTTTCGAGGGCGGGTCGGGGCGCGACGTCGTCATCCTCCGCGACGGTCCGGCGGACGACGCCGTGCGTCTCTTTCCCGCCCACGCCGAGTGGTTCAGCGGCGTGCTCCCCGACGTGATTTGCGAGGATTTCGCCGAGATTCACGTGTATGCCTCGGCGGGCGGTCGCGATGCGGCGGAGTTGCACGACGTTCGACCGGACGGCGATGGAGAACGCGCCGTGAAGTTCAAGTCCGAACCGCAATACCATCACGCCAAGATGATGGGGCCCGGCGTCTATCACCGTGTGAAGTTTTTCGACGAAGTGCGTGCCTTCGGTTCCGGCGGGAACGACCGGGCGGTCCTCTTCGGTTCGCCCGGCGACGATCGCCTGGAGGCGCGGATGGGGCAAACCCGCTTCTCGGGACCGGACTTCGACGTGACCCTCCGCGATTTCGCTTTCGTCTCGGCGGATGCGTCTTCTGGCGGCAGCGACCAGGCCTTTCTTTACGATTCGCCGCTCAAGGATGAGTTTCAGGGGAAGGCGGCCAAGAGCGAGATCTTCGATCAAGCGACGGCGGGCGGACGCTATCGCATTACGGCCCGCTATTTCGATCAGGTCTTCGCCCGCGCCGGCGAGGGCTGGGATACTTCCTCCCCGGGTGGCGCGGACAAGGCCGCCTTGTGGGACACCCCCGGCGACGACCTGGCCCAAGTGACGGGCGACATCCTTCGGCTTTATCGCGTTGCCTCATCGGGCGCTCGCCTTCTCACGCATCAGGTCGAGCTTTTCGAGTTGGCAAAGCTGCGCGATAGCTCGGGCGGCGATGATCGTATCGAATATGTCGAATTGCCCGACGTGAGCGAGGTTTCGGTGGGGGCGGGCTGGCTCGTGCTCTGATAGGTTTACCCCTGAGGTCGAGATTCGGTTGCAAGAGCGGCGCCGGTTTTTCGGGTTGTCGCGAACCGGCCTACCGAAACGGACCTAGCAAAGAAAGCGGACCTGCCGAATCAGTCGCCGGCTTTCCTCGCAAATCCGGTGTTTTTGCCCCGCTTCGGCCGTTGCAGTCGCTTCGCCGCGGACGATCTTCTAATCAGGAATCGCCGATTCCAAGTGCAACTTGCGCACGGCGGCGCAACTCGGCACTTTGCTGAGAATCGGAGCGACAAGACCCCAGAGGCGGGTTTGCACCCCGCAACCATCGTCGATCAAGGGTAGGTACCGATGAAGATGAGAATGATGCCGGTGATGTTGCTTTTCGGGATGTTGGGCTGGTCGGCGAGCGACGTTTCGGCCCAATACGGCTTGACGGCGGCTCCGGACCTGCTGCCGCTTGCGGCACGACCTCGGTCCTTGACGGCCCCCGCCGCCGAGACGCCGCGGATCAAACCCCTGCCGGCGGCGTCTCCGGCAACGGCACCGGCGCCGCTT
Source organism: Thermopirellula anaerolimosa (assembly GCF_054657335.1). Lineage (NCBI taxonomy): Bacteria > Pseudomonadati > Planctomycetota > Planctomycetia > Pirellulales > Thermoguttaceae > Thermopirellula > Thermopirellula anaerolimosa. Next base: position 2,326,819 of record NZ_BAAHYX010000006.1, on the reverse strand, counting down.
TCAGGCTTGGACGGGGCGGCGCTCGGACCGTCGGGCTATTCGTCGTCGGCGGATGCGACGGGCGGCGGGAGCGGGCCCTGGAACGGGACCGCCGTATGGCAGTCCTCGCCCGCCGCGGCGCCGCGAACGACCTTCGTCAGCGGTCCGAGTTTGCCCGAGGCCGACTTGGCCCTGCCCGTGCCGCAAGGCGAAGCGGCTTCCTCATCCCAAGCCGATCTCCCGGCGGAGAATTCCTCGTTAATGGGCATGATGTTGTCGGAGCAGGCGGCTTGCGGGGCGAACGCGGCGGAATCGGCGGGCTGCCAATGGCTCTGCGATCCGGCCTGCAACCGGTTGTGGTATGCCCGGGCGGCGGGGTTGATCATGGGCCGCAACCAACCCAACCGCGTGTGGTTCAGCTATCAATCCAACAACAACGCCAACGAGTTGATGAACGGCCAGGACGCTCAGGCCGATTGGCAGGGCGGTTGGCAGGTGACCATCGGACGCCGCGACCCCTGCGGCACGTGGGCCTTGGAGGGCACGTACTGGGGTTTCACCGACATGCGGGGCGACGACTCCGTCACGCATCCCGATTTCGTCAGCACCACGCTCGATTTCACGGACGTGGTGTACGCCAATCCCGCCGTTCCAGGCCTGCCCGCCGATCTCTTCTTCGGCGTGTACGAGCAACGCCTCGATCGCCGCAACGAGGTGCATAACGTGGAGGTCAACCTCTTCCACTACCGCCCCACCTTGGAGGACGACCCGCTGCGTTTGGACTGGCTGGTGGGCGTGCGATACTTCCGCTTCGACGAGAGCCTGCGGTTTTCGTCGCGGGCGCACGCGGGGGCCTGGGGAGACAACCCCGTCGAGGAAGGCTTCCTTTCGGACCGCGCGGAAAACAACCTGATCGGTGCGCAATTGGGATTCGATATGTCGTGGCGGGTGTGCCCCACGGTGACGCTCTCTTGCGTGCCCAAGTTCGGCATCTACAACAACCATATTCACAACCGCTTCGACGCCTATCGCGGCGACGGTGAATTGTTCGGGCCGAACCCGAACCCGCCCGTGGGCGATCCGGTGCCGGGAAGCTTTCCCGCCGTTTCCAGCAAGAATACGGTGGCCTTTCTGACCGAGGCGGATATTCGATTGGATTGGCAATTCGCGCCCCGCTGGACCGCCTTCGTCGGTTATCGCGTGGTGGCGGCGACCGGCATCGCCTTGGCCGATCACCAATTCCCGTTCTACGTCGTGGATATCCAGGATGCCATCTTGGCCATCGACGACAATGCAGGCTTGATCTTGCACGGGGCGTTCGCGGGCGGAGAGTTCCGGTTCTAAGCCGGACCGCCGCTTGCCCGTCATCCGCCCTCGGCCGAAAAACCGTCGGGACGTGTATCGATGAAATACACGTCCCGATTCGGTCGGGAACCGGGCACGTGGATGTCCAGCATTTCCAGCGGTTCGTCTTCGGTGACGAAGGCGTGCGTGGTGCCGGGCGGGAGGCGGAGGAAGTCGCCCGCCTTCAGGGAATACGGTCGACCGTTCAGAATCGCCGTGCCTCGCCCGCTCAGCACGTAGTAGAACTCTTCCGCGATCCGATGGAAGCTCACCGCGGTGCGGCCGTGCGGTTCCACGCGAACGCGGTAGAACGTGGCCGCCCCCTCCTCGTCGGGTTCGATCAACGATTCCAGCAGGTACGGACCCAGTCGCTGCGTCCGCTCCGGGACGCCGCTGGGGCGATGGATGATGCCGAGGCGTAAATCGTCGGGCGTCATGATGGGATCGTTCCTCCGCGGACCATCATACCGGCGCGCGCCCCGGCGTTGCCACTCTTGGCGTTCCACTGGAGCCACCAGCGTTAGCTGGTGGTGAATCCTGGGTAGTGGTAAAACACCTCCAGCTTACGCTGGAGGCTCCATGCGCTCTCGCATGTTGATGCAACAACCTGGAGCCGCCGGCGTTAGCCGGCGGTGCAATTTTCAATATCAGTATTTATGTCCGTTTTAATTCGTTGCAGTTCGCATCTTTTATCGCAATTAGTCGCACATTTTCTTGCGTGAGCCGTATTGAATCAATTCCGCTTTTATCTCGAAACTCCCGCCTTACCGCGGCGTTTTTTGTGGTAGAGCCGGCGCACGTCCGCTCTTGTCGCGATCGTGCAAGCACCGTCGGGTGAACGTGCCGGCTGAGCGGGGGATGGTGTTGTTTTTCTTTTCCATGCGAGGAGGTCTCGCCATGAAACGCCGCGGATTCACTTTGGTCGAGCTATTGGTGGTGATTGCGATTATCGGCATATTAATCGCCTTGCCATTGCCGGCGGTTCAGGCCGCGCGCGAAGCCGCCCGACGCTCGCAGTGTACGAACAATCTCAAGCAGCTCGGCTTGGCCCTTCACAATTTCCACGATGTGTATGGGACGTTTCCCGTCGGTCAACCGGACGACGACAACGACAACTACGCCTGGGGCGCCTACATTCTGCCCTTCATGGAACAGAAGTCGATGCACGATCTATTGACTTCAGGCGGGGCGGCCATCGTTTACATACCGGGCGGTAGCAATCTCCGCGTTCACGGGTCGATTCAGGAGCTTGTCGGCGTCAGCCCGGCTTTGCCCGCCGGTCACCCCGTCTCGAATACCGATTCCTACAACTGGTGGACGCAGGTCCGCAATAACCACGGGAATCCCGCCGGCACGCGCGATATCGGAGCCAAGTCGATCATCCCGGCCTTCATCTGCCCCAGCGATACCCTGCCCAAGTACGACAACAACGGCTACGGCAAATCGAATTACGCGGCCTGTTTGGGCAGCGAGGTCCCTTGGGTGAATTACATCTTGACCAACGGCGCCACGAGTTGGTCGCAGCCCAGCGGGACGCTGCAAGACGGCGTGTTCCGGTTGGCCCAAACCAACGACTACCACTACGTCACCACCTTCGCCGACATCACGGACGGCACCAGCAACGTCATCGCCTTGGGCGAGGTCAGTTTGTCGGCCAACGTGCAGATCAATCAGATCGATCGCGTGTTTCCGCTGTGGGCGGGAGGCAACAACGATTGGGCCGGGCAGTGGCGCATCTGCTCCTGGGCTCGTCTGGTCGGCCCCTACACCTATATCAACAATCGCGAGGTCAACAACTACATCAACAACCTCAGCCCCTCCGACTATAGCTTCGGCAGTCGGCATCCCGGCGGAGCCAATTTCCTCTTCGGCGACGGGTCGGTGCATTTCCTCTCGGAGACCATCGATACCACCTTGTACGCCTACCTGGGCAGCATCAACGACGGCAACGCGGTGACGGTGCCGTAAGGCAACTCGCGGCGCGGCGGCTGCCCAAAGGGTTTCGGCCCAAGTCCTGATGAGCGAGGAAACGATCATGAAGGCGTTCGGCCTGTTGCGGATGTGGTTTGCCTTGGCCTTCCTGGCGGTGGTTACGTTAGGCTGCGGGGGAAACAAGGGCGCGGAGTACAAGACCGCCCCGGCCAAAGGCAAGGTCGTGTACCAGGGACGACCGGTGACTGCCGGCATCATCAGCCTCCAGCCCAAGGAGGTTGCGGGAGCGGCGGAGAACAAGACCGGTCGCCCCGCCACGGGCGAGATTCAGAGCGACGGTACCTTCGTGCTCTCCACCTACCAGACCGGCGACGGCGCCGTCATCGGCAAGCATCGGGTCACGTTCATGCCCAAGGCCGCGGGCGCGGAGAGCTATGAGGATCGTCCCACGCCGTCGCCCTACGTCGGCCTGACGCCGAAGGAGCAGGAGGTCGAGATCAAGCCCGGCGGCAATGAACTGACCATCGAGTTGGTGCCCATGCCGCGATGACGCTGGGTTGAGTCCCTGGCCCCCGTCGTCCCAATCGAAGCCGCCGGCGTCAACCGGTGGCTTCGATTTTCGTGCTGCAACTAGAGCCACCCGCGTAAGCTGGTGGTGAGAAAAGCGTGGAGCCGCCGGCGTGAGCCGGCGGTGTGCACTCTTAACGTCGTAACCAGCGTAAGCTGGTGGTGAATCCTGGGTAGGGGTAAGACACCTCCAGCTTACGCTGGAGGCTCCATGCGCTCTCGCATGTTGATACAAAAACCAAGAGCCGCCGGCGTTAGCCGGTGGTGTGCACTCTTAACGTCGTAAGTAGAGCCACCAGCGTGAGCTGGTGGTGATGGTCGGTGATGTGCACCCGCGGTGACGCCCGATTCTACGTAGATTACCCAATGCTACACAGGTTTTGCGCATCTTCATCGAGTTTTCCGGCGTGTGAGAAATTCCGGAAAATCGAATTGGACTCGGGCCGATTTTTGTGTAAAATTGAACGACGGGCCCCATGCAACCCAGCCTCGGTAAAGAGGCGCGCGGGTGAGAAAGCTTTACCTATCCCGCCTTAAATCACATCTGGGGCGCGGCCGTTCCGTGCGGACTCAGCAAGTCGTGCGTGGCGTCGGGCGAATTCGTAGCCGTTCCGTGGAGAGGCATCGTTGCCCCTCTTGTCCGAGGGCGATTGTACCGGTTTAGAACGCAATCCGCGCTTTGTTGACGGGGTCGTGTTGCGCTCACCGGTGTCTTTCGACATTCGCAGGGAAGCCCCGGGGGGCAAGTTTCGACCATCGCTCCGCGTCCCCGCTTGATGAGTTCCGCCGAAGTTCTCCGCCCGATTTCACGATGTTTCGCCGGATGTCTCGCTTCGTCTCCGTTTTTCGAACCGGCAGTTGGAGCGTTGGGAATCGCGGTATCGTGATGGCGGCGGCGGTTTGGCGTGTCGGGTAGCGGGTTGGCCTGGCGAAGTCGCTGCATAGAGGAGGAATGGCTTTGTACGAATCCGATGCTTTGTACGACGATCTTGATTTGCGACCGGGCGATGAGGACGAGGACGAACTCCAGGGCCGAAGCCTGCTGGAGATGAGGGACGATATCCTGGAGGAGGACGCCGTCGATGACCTCGACGTGGCCGACGAACTAAGCGAGGAAGCCTACCGAGAGGCCGAGGACGAGGACGAAATCGCCGTGACCGGCGATGAGGAGGAGTCTTGGTCCGACGATCCCGTGCGGATGTATTTGACCCAAATGGGCGAAATCCCCTTGCTCACGCGGCAACAGGAAATCGCCCTGGCCAAGACGATCGAGGTGACCCGGGCCAAATTCCGCCGCAAACTGCTGGAGTGCGACTACGTCATGCAGCAGGCCGTCCGCACGCTTAGTCGCGTGGACGAGGGCAAACTCCCCTTTGATCGCACGGTTCAGGTCTCCGTCAGCGACCACTTGGAGAAGGACCAGATTCTCGGCCGGTTGCCGCACAATCTGAAGACCTTGCAGTCGATCGTGAAGCGGAATCGGCGGGACTATTGGGTCGCCCTGAGCAAGTCCCGGCCTATCGAGCAGCGGAGGGCGGCCTGGAAGCGTTTGGGGCGATCCCGGCGCCGCGCCGTTCGTCTGGCCGAGGAATTGGGGCTGCGGACCCAGCGGCTGGAACCGATGATCCGCGTGCTGGAGGAGTTCAGCGGTCGGGTGGATGAGTTGAAGGCCCGGATCGAGGAGCATGCCCGATCGGGTAGGCCCGCCGCGGAGCGCAAGCCCTGGATCAAGGAGTGCCGCGACATCTTGCGTCTAACGCAGGAGACGCCCACCAGCCTTCGCAATCGCGTCCGCTACGTCAAGCGAGTTTACGAAGAGTATCAGGCCGCCAAACGGGCCCTTTCCGAGGGCAACCTCCGCCTGGTCGTCTCCATCGCCAAGAAGTATCGCAATCGCGGGTTAAGCTTCTTGGATCTGATCCAGGAAGGGAATGCGGGCTTGATGCGGGCGGTGGATAAATTCGAATATCGCCGCGGGTTCAAGTTCTGCACCTACGCCACCTGGTGGATTCGCCAGGCCATTACCCGCGCCGTAGCCGACCAAAGCCGCACCATCCGCATCCCGGTCCACATGTCCGAGACGATGACGCGGGTGAGGAACGCCTCGCGGCAGTTGTTCCAAGAGTTGGGGCACGAGCCTACCTTGGAGGAGACCGCCGCCGCCGTCGAGACCTCGGCCGACGATGCGCAGCGCGTGCTGACCATGAACCGCTATCCCATCAGCTTGGATCGACCGGTGGGAAACAGCGAGGACAGCCACTTCGGCGACCTGTTGCCCGATCGCGGGGCCGAAAGCCCGGCCATCGGCGCCACCAATGAGATGCTCCGCGAAAAGCTCAACAAGGTCCTCAAGACCTTGAGCTACCGCGAGCGCGAGATCATCAAGTTGCGCTACGGCCTGGGGGACGGTTACTGCTACACCCTGGAAGAGGTCGGGCACATCTTCAAAGTGACCCGAGAACGCATTCGCCAGATCGAGGCCAAGGCGGTCCGTAAGCTCCAGCAACCGTGCCGCAGCCAAGACCTGGTCGGTTTCCTCGACTGACGGGATCGCGTTTCCCCGTTGGTCGCGATTGTTCGCCCTCTCCGCCGCCGGCTTATGCCGGCGGCGAGCTTTTCGGCGCCGCCGAGACACCTCCAGCTCACGCTAAGCGGCGTTGAAACACCTCCAGCTCACGCTGGAGGCTCCATGTGCAATCATGAATCAGCGAAACACCCAGAGCCACCAGCGTAAGCTGGTGGTGAAGGGGCAAACGATCGTATTGACGCTCGCAACGTGGTGGTAAGACACCTCCAGCTTACGCTGGAGGCTCCATGTGCCATCGCATGTTGATACAAAAACCAAGAGCCACCAGCGTAAGCTGGTGGTGACCAAACTAGAGCCACCGGCGTAAGCCGGTGGTGTAAAAGCCGGCGGTGTGCACCGGCGGGGTTCGGCGCGGCCGGGCGTTCCCTCATTGAATGGCCGCCGCGGCCTCTTCCAACTGAGAGAGCGGGAAGTATCGGGCGCCGCGGACGAGGCGGAGGGCGCCGGGAGGGGATTCCCACGGTCCCAAGATGATGTCGGCCTCCGCGGACAGACGGCGGTGAGGCACGCTGTTCTCGGCGATCAGCAGCACGCGGCAGTCCGCTCGACCGTGGAAAGCCGTCACCCGGGGCCAAACCGCGATCTCGATTTCCGGGTCCGCCGATTCGCAGGGCGGGGATTCGGTCGCGACCGCGGCGGCTGTGCCGACGTGCGCTTGGTCCGGGCGAAATCGGGGGGCGGGAGCGTCGCTCGGTCCGATCCGAGGTCGCTCGTGCTGTGCAATTCGGTCCCCGGGGCCTGCCATCCAGCAAGCGGGACCGGGCGAAGGTTCGGGCCGGGACAAGATCGCCTCCGGCGAGGGGATCGCAATCGGGCGCATCCCCAACTCTTGCAATCGCCCCAGCCAAGGATCCCTCCGCTCCACCCCGGAAAGAACCACGTGCAAATCGCTCGCCTCCCGTTTTTTCAGGCCGTTGCGACAGCGCGTCAATCGTCCGCGACGCTGAAAGTAGCGAAAGTTGCTCCCTTCTCGGATCTTGTCGGGCACGGAATCGACGGGCGGGTGCCAAAGGTGAAACGTGTGCGTATGTCGCCGAATGGAATAGACGCGGACGCCCAATTGATGCAACCGGATGCCCACATCGTCGTCCTCGCAACCCCAACCGTTATAGTTCTCGTCGAAACCGTTGATCGCTTCGAGATCTTGTCGCCAGACCGAGAAATTGCCGCCCAACAGTCGCGGCTTGTTGGGGTGCCGCAAGCGGTGATAGAGCACGGCCTTCCAATGGGCGATGCGGAGTCGCCGTCGCTCCGCCCGGGGCACGTGCCGCGTGAACTCACCGCTCACGACGTGGTTCTCGCCGCACGCCGCGCTCACCTCGCGATCCCAGCGGACCGCGTCCGTGGTCAGGGCCAAACCGGGGCGCCGCAGGCGGAAGTGGACGGCCAAATGGTCCGGCGGGATGAGGCAATCGCCGTCCAAGAACAAAACGTACGGCGCCGTGGAAACCGCGAACCCCTCGTTGCGCGTCAAGGCGGCGCGAAAACCGTCGTGGGGATGCGTGCGGAACTTCACGGGCGTTCCCGTCTCGGACTGGAATCGCTCCACGATTTCCGCGGTCTCGTCTTGCGAACCGTCATCCGCGACGATCAGTTCGGTCTTGTAGGGAAAGTCCCGCTGTGCGGTCACGGCGAGCAGGCACAACCGCAAGTTGCGAGGCCGCTGGTAGGTGGAAATGATGATCGAGACGTCGGGTCGGGCCATGATTTCCGACAAAGAGAAGCTGGGAAACGGAGGTGAAGCCGGGCGACTCGGCGTCGTGGGCGGTTAGTGCGTCCCAGCGACGGCACCGAAATGCGGCCGATCACCGGCAACGGCCCCCTGTTGGTAGTGTTCTTCCTGTGAGGCCGTGCACGGCGAAACGTAACCGCAGGATAACGCCTAGGCTGAGCTCGAACAACACTACTACGGTGGGGTGGCCTCCGTTGGGCGGCGTTGAAACACCTTCAGCTCACGTTGGGCGGCGTTGAAACACCTCCAGCTCACGCTGGAGGCTCCATCTTGGAGGCTCCATGTGCCATTGTTGGAAGCCCAGAGCCACCAGCGTGAGCCGATGGTGACGAAACTAGAGCCACCAGCGTAAGCTGGTGGTGAAATGTGGCGAAATACTTTGCGAGCCACGAGCGTAAGCCGGTGGTGACCGACCAAACCGGACGCGAATCACCTTGCGCTTTTTTCCGGCACAAGACTTTACATCCGGGGCACGTTGTGATAAGTTGATTGCGAAATTAGGGGTGTTTTGTCGGCGATCGAGGGTGAGGGCACCCCTCGTTAGTCAACGTGCAGGCTCATCGATCCGAGTTTCCTTTGGTTCCGCGCACGGGCCGCCGTCCGGTCTTGATGGGGCAGGTGTCTTGAGGCGTGCCGTAGGGTGGAGTTCTTTCGTTAGAGGTTGAGGTTCTTTTTCTGGGAGTCTCGTGCTATGCAAAGGTACATGTCGAGGCTGACGGTGATGCTCGCCGGCGCGGCGCTGGCGGCGATCGTCTTGGGTGGGGCATGCAATCGTGGATCGGACAAACCGAAGACTTATCCCGTCACGGGGACCGTCACCATGAATGGTCAGCCCGTCCCCGGCGCCACGGTGACGTTCACGCCGAAGGAACCGGCCGCGCCGGGCCAAGAAGGGCCGCTGGCAGCCAGCGCGGTTACCGATAACGAGGGAAAGTATCAGATCGGGACCTTCGCCAAGGGTGACGGGGCGTTGCCCGGCGAATACCTCGTCTCCGTGACGAAGTACGAGGGGGCCGGTCCGACCGGCGGCGGCAGCGGATCGGAGGAAGAATACACGCCTCCCGTCCCCGGCCAGGAAGCCCCTGTACCCAAGAACGTCTTGCCGGCGCAGTATGCCAACCCAAATACCTCGGGCCTGAGCTTCAAAGTCGAAGCCAAGTCCAACACCTACGACATCACGCTGCAATAGCGGCGGGGTTCGCAGGCTCGACGGCAAACGGTGGTATTGGTTGCGTGACTGTGCCGGGTTCTATTCTCGGCGCGGCAAGCGGTGGCCCTTGCGTTAAGGAGCCTCCGGTGTGGACAGGTGGCGTCGGCCGACGCTACCGCGGCACGTGAAAGGGGGCGTTACTTGGCGATCGGACTATTCAGGCGTCGTCAACTCCAGGACGAGTCTTTCACGGCGTCCGGCGAGATTTTCTTTCTTCGTCGTCTTCGCCTTTTTTATGACCATCACGCCTCCCGCCGCCGTGAAGGCGCGGACCAATTGGTCGAGGGAAACGTCGGGCGCCGCCTGCTCGATTTTGGCGATGCGAGGCTGGCTCGTCTTGAGAATCAGCCCCAACTGTTTTTGCGAGAGTTTGCGTGCCTCGCGCTGACGGCGAATCGCCCGGGCCAGTTCGAGACGCATCTCGAGTAGTTGGCGTTCCTCTTCGCTCATCCCGAGGAAATCCGCCGCGTCGCCGACCTTCCAACCCGCTGCTTCAATTGCCTCGCGTTTTGCCGCGTCCATCACCTTGTCCTCGCTTGCTCGGTTGCTTTTGGGCGGCTTGGACCGCCTCGTCATACCGCTTGAGTCGGTCTCGACATCGGTCGATGATCTCTTTCGGGATCGCACGGGTCTTCTTGGCGTAGACTTCCAAAATCAAGACGGCATCGTGATCGACGCGGTACACGATCCGCCAGTTGTGTTGCCTATCGCGAATCCGTAGCGCCCCGCACCGCTTGCCGACGGCAGGCAGCCATTCCGACTGCGGCATTTCCAATCGCCGACCTTGCTGTAGCAGGCGGAGAAGTACCCCGGCCTCCAACCGAGCTTCCGCCGAGAAAGGAGGCGTTTTGACCTCGCCGTGCAGCCAAACCAAAGGCCTCAGATCCGGCGCGCCCCCATCCGGCGATTGTGCCCTTGCCATGCCTCGCACCTCCTACGGTGCGGTGAATTATATATCAAATACGATATATCGTCAATTGCGGAGAATCCCCATTCGGTGCGTAGGTGTTGCCGTGCGACAAGAGACGCGAAGTCGGACCAAGCCAAGTCCAACACCTACGACATCACGCTGCAATAGCGGCGGGGTTCGCAGGCTCGACGGCAAACGGTGGTATTGGTTGCGTGACTGTGCCGGGCTCCAGCCTGGGCGGGTTGGCGTATTGTTGCGTCATTGAGAGTCCACCATGGGCAGATCCGTAACGACGGCTTCGCCCTTCTCCCAGGTTACCACGGTGCCGGGTTCCCATGCCTCGCGGCGGATCATGGCCAGGGCCACGCCCTCGCCCCGGAGGGGAGAATAGGCCGCCGACGTCACGCGACCGACCGGTTTGTCTCTGAGCAGCAACTCGGTACCCGGCGGGGGAATCTCGCCCCGCACGCGCAGTCCGCGAAGCCTGCGATTCAAATGCCCGTGGGCATCCAGCCGCGCCACCGTCTCTTGCCCCAAATAGCAGCCTTTGGTGGTGGAAATGGCGCGGGGATCCGGCGAGACCTCCGGACCCAGGCAATCCGGGCCGATGTCCCGTCCGAAGTCCGGCAACCCCAGTTCGATGCGGACGGCGTCCCATAGCGGCGCCGGACCCGGGACGACTCCGCGTTCCGTCATCCAGCGAAGGACGGCGTCTCCGTCCGCGGCGTCGCAGACAAGAGCAAAGGCCTCCAATTCTCCGCGAAGAATGCAGCGGAGGGTCACGAGGCGTCCCCCGACGGAAAGCGTGCCGTGATCCCCGGAGCGACCGCCGTTTCGGAGCAGGTGCTCCCCGGCAACTGCATCGCCTTCCGCCGGGGATGGGTCGAATAACGTCTGCAATTGCGAGGCCGCACCTCGGCCGAAGAGGCGGTAGTGGCGTCGTCGATCGGACAGATCCTCGAACGTCACCGCTTCCCGAATTCGGTAGCGCTGGAGGTGCGATAAGATCGGGCCGCTTTGGCCTGGCGCGGAGGCGATCTCGAAACCGTCGGCAAGGCGGTAGATGTCCACCAGGGCCACCGCCCGCCCCCGGGCGTCCAGGAAGAAGGCTGGCAACCCTTCCCCCGGTTGGATGGTCCGAAGGTCGGCCGAACACAGACGGTGCAAAAAATCTCCCGCATCCCGACCGCGGACCGAGATTTCCGTCGCGTCAGCGATTTCCACCAAACACCGACCCTCCTGGAGGGTGGGTACAAACAATTGCAAATCGGTTACACCGAACTCGGTTGCCATGCGATTCCTCGATCCGATATCTCTATCTCCCGCCCGAGTTTTCGACTGCCGCACTGATCGGGCTATTTGTCGCAATATATTCTACCGCAATTGACGTTATTATACCCGGCGCGTAAGATTAGGAGACCGCCCGATGTGAGTTCCCGGGTTGGCATGGGGATGACGCTTCCTATCTTCTGATTCGAGCGTGCTTTGGGAAGAGACCGGGGTCCCCGTAGGTTGAAATTGTACCGACCATCGGTTGGTGAAACGGCTATCCACGATTCAAAAGTCTCATTTTAGGAAAGGAGCGAAGTAGCAACGATGGTGCCCGTCACGTTAACTGAGAAAGCCGCGCAAGAGGTCAAGCGAGTTCTCGCGGAAAACGGCATGTCCCCGGAAACGGCGCTTCGGGTTGCCGTGGTGGGCGGCGGATGCAGCGGTTTCGAGTATCGGCTCGACTTCGATACGTCTCCGGCTTCGGAGGACGACGTCGTCGGCGACAGCCAGGGCGTCCGCGTGGTGGTGGATCGCGCCAGCGTGCGATTCTTGCAGGGTACGACGATCGATTTTCACGATTCCCTGATGCAAAAGGGATTTGTTTTCAATAACCCCTTGGCCGTCAAGACGTGCGGGTGCGGGACATCGTTCGCCGTCTCGTGAAGCGACCGACCGGGAGCCCCCCGCTGCAACCTCCGTTTCGCACCAGGGGCCGCCGGTGATTCGCCGGCATCGTACACGCCGCCGTATGTTTCGCGGGTAGCTACCGACGAAATTCCCCCTCCTCGCCCGCGAAGTGACCGCATACGGCGGCGAGTTTTTTCTTGATGCGAGGGAACCGCCCATCCGCTCTTCTTCGCCGATATCGCTCTCGCCGCAGGCTCCGCTAAAATAAGGAGATACCGAAAGCGGCGCGGCGGGGTTCTTCCTGTAGGGGGAACAGGTTGTTCTTCCACCTGATTTGCCGGGCGCGCGGACCGGCGGGGGCGCAGTCGGTCGGTGCCTTTCGGCCCGTCGCCGCGGAAGCGCCGCCGTCGCGATCGAATTCCGTCATCTTTGGACCTGATCATGCTCGACCGATCCCCCGAGGTTGTTCGGCGATTGCACGCCAATATCAGCCGGGTACTGCTGGGTAAAGACGAGGTCATCCGCCTTTGTCTGACGGCCCTTTTCGCCGGCGAGCATATCCTGCTGGAGGACGTGCCGGGGGTGGGCAAGACGCTCTTGGGCAAGGCCCTGGCCCGCAGTATCGACGGCGTGTTCCAACGCATCCAGTTCACGCCGGACCTGACGCCGAGCGACATTACGGGCAGCAATCTGTTCCAACCGGAGAAACGGGAGTTCGTGTTCTATCCCGGACCGGTGTTCGCCAACGTCCTGCTGGCCGACGAGATCAATCGGACCACGCCCCGCACGCAAAGCGCCCTCCTCGAGGCCATGAACGAGTTTCAGGTCACGGTGGACAACCGTACCTATCCGCTGCCCAAGCCCTTCATCGTCATCGCCACGCAGAACCCCATCGAGTTCGAGGGCACCTATCCGCTGCCCGAGAGTCAGATGGATCGTTTCCTGCTGCGGATCTCGTTGGGCTATCCCGAGCGGGAGTGGGAACTGCAACTCTTGGCGCAACACCAAAACGGCGAACCGGTCGATCGCCTGGAACCGGTGGCGTCCGCCGAGGAGATTCTGTCGCTGCAAGCGGCGGTCCGCACGGTCCGTACGACGCGGGAAATCGACGGCTATCTTTTGGAGTTGGTCCACGCCACCCGGCGCTGTTCCGAGCTTCGGGTGGGAGTCAGCGTCCGGGGCACGCTGATGCTGTATCGGGCGGCCCAGGCGTCGGCCTTTTTGGCGGGTCGAGATTACGTAGTCCCCGACGATGTGCAGTCCTTGGCCGTGCCCGTCTTGGCGCATCGCGTCGTGCCGCAGGGGTATCTGCACGGCAATCAGCGGGAGGCCGTGGAATCGCTCGTCGCGCGGCTCGTTCAAGAGGTCCCCGTCCCGGCGTGAACCGCTTGGACGCCGGGATTGGCGCGACTGAGGGCGGAGGGTGTCACGTTCCCGCGGGTTCCGTCTCCGGGGCGCGTTCGATGACCTGGTCGATCAGGCCGTAGTCCCGGGCTTCCTCCGCCGACATGAACCGATCGCGATCGGTGTCGCGCTCGATTTCCTCCAGCGGTCGGCCCGTATGCTTCAGCAGGATCGAATTGAGCCGCTTCTTGACGGCGCTGAATTCCTTGGCGTGGATCAGGATATCGGCGGCCGAACCTTCCATGCCGGCCATCGGCTGGTGGATCATGATCCGCGAATTGGGCAGGGCGAAGCGTTTGTTCTTGGTCCCCGCCGCCAGGAGCACGGCGGCCATCGATGCGCACTGGCCGATGCAATACGTGGCCACATCGCAGCGGATGAACTGCATGGTGTCGTAGATGGCCAATCCCGCCGTCACGCTGCCGCCCGGCGAATTGATGTAGAGATGCACGTCGGCCTTGGGGTTCTCGGATTGGAGGAACAAGAGTTGGGCCACCACGGCGTTGGAAAGCTCGTCGGTGATGGGCGATCCGATGAAGACGATGCGGTCCTTGAGCAGGCGACTGTAAATATCCATCGCCCGCTCTTCTCGGCCCGTCCGTTCGATCACGAAGGGTATCAGTGTCATGGGGTCCGTCTCCCTGGCCAGTGCGCGAAAAGCGGACTGCCGAAACCGGCCTTGCGGCGGTCGCTCGGCGCCGGTTCGATCAAGCGTTCTGTTCCTCTTCTTCCACCGCCTGCTTTCTCAGGATGTCGTCCACGACACCGTAATTCTTGGCCTCTTCGGCGGTCATGTAAAAGTCGCGGTCGGTGTCCTTGGCGATGCGTTCCAGCGGCTGCCCGGTGTGCTGCGCCAGAATCTCGTTGAGCAAGTCTCGCGTGCGGAGGATTTCTTGAGCCTGGATCTCGATGTCGGAGACTTGCCCGCCCACTTGGCCGTAGGGCTGGTGGATCATCACCTTGGAGTGCGGCAAGGCCAGGCGTCGTCCCTTGGTCCCGCCGGCCAGCAGTACGGCGGCGCCGCTGGCGGCAAGCCCCACGCAGTACGTGGCGACCGGACAACTGACCATCTGCATCGTGTCGTAGATCGCCAGCGTGGCGCTCACGCTGCCGCCCGGCGAATTGATGTAGAAGTGAATCTCCTTCCGCCGGTTCTCGCTTTGGAGATACAGCAGCTTCATGATCACTTCGCTGGCGTTCCCGTCGTGGATCACGCCTTGCAGCAGGATGATCCGGTTTTCCAGCAGCAAATCGCCCAAGGTCAACTGCCGCTGCCGCTGGTAATCGCGATAGCTCGCGACGGGGTCCATCAGGGGACGCAAGGAAAGGAGGGGATCGTCCATGGTCGGTTCCTATCGTTCTTCGCTGACGTCCTTTCGGACCAAATTCGGCACGAGCGCCGCGCCGCCGCGTCGGCCTACGGTTCTCCGCCTCGCACCGGGCGGCGAAGGCTCCGCGACTTTTCAAGCATAGCCCCAAAAAAAGAACCGCGTCGATCCGCGCGGTTCTGCGTCATGTTCGGAGACTCTTCGCGAGCGGGAAACGATCTCGCAACTCACGCCGATTCGCCTTGCGCCTGGTCTGCGGCCTCTTCGGACCGGGACCGGGCCACGCTTTCGGACAGCGCGAACTCGACATCCTCGTCCGGCCATTCCAGGTCCTTGGCCTCGTCTTCGACCTCCGCGAACTCCAGGACCCGCTCGATGACCTTGCGCTCGATCACCTGGTTGCGAAGCACGTCCCACGCGTTTTCCTGCTCGATTTGGGCGCGGACGCGCCGAGGGCTTTCGCCCGCCTGCTCCGCAATGCGGATCACTTCGCGTTCCAGATCCTCCTCCGAGGCGTCGATTCCTTCCTGCTCGGCCAATTGCTCGAGCAAGAAGTGCTCCCGCAGCAGACGATCGACCCGCTCCGCCGCCTCCCGCTGCAATTGATTGAGCCGCGCCTGGATCTCCTCCTTGGTATAGCCCTGCGACTGCAACTCCAAGGCCATCCGGCGAACTTCCCGCACCGTCTGCTTCTTCACCAAATCGCGCGGCAGGTCGAAGCGGACTTGGTCGATCAATTGGTTGAGCACGCTTTGCCGAATCACTCTCGCCTGGTTGCTCTCTAGCCAGGAATCGATATACCGCTCGGCTTCCTCTCGCCACTCATTCAGGAATTGTTCCTCGGTCTTGCCTTGTTCGGCGAGGACTGCGGCGATGTTGGGCCGCTTCACGGCACGCACCTTGAAAACCGCCTCGACGGTCTTGCCGGCCAACTCGGGGTCCCGGCATTCCTGGGACACGACCACGGGGCAGGTCCGCGTTTCACCCGCCCGAACCCCCGCCATGGTCTCGCCGAAGCTCTCCGCCACGGCGTCCAGGAAGCTGAGGGTAGGCCGAATTCGGATCGTCTCATTCTCGGAGGAATTGACGACCCGGTCATCCAACCGCAGCGTCACGTCGGCGACGATGTAATCGCCCATCTCGGCGGCGTCGTCGATTTCCTCCAGCTCGGCCATCTTTTCCAGACTGCGACGCGCCTGCCGGTTGCGGTGCTCTTCCGAAATCCGATAGATGGGCCGCTTCACCTTCAGGCCCTTCCAATTCTCGACCGTGAACTCCGGACGCACCTCGATGCTGAATTCGAACACGAAATCGCCGTCATCCGGCAATTCCACGCTGTCGAGGTCCAAATCCGGGTCGGAAATCGGCGAAAAGGCCTTTTTCTCGGACAGATCCTCGAAGGCCGCCAGCATCAATTTGGCCTTCAGCGAATCCTTCAATTCGACCCAGTAGCGCTTTTCCAACAGTTTTCGGGGAACGTGGCCCGGTCGAAAACCCGGAACCGCAGCGGTGTCCTTGATTTCGCTCAACTCGTCGGCGAAGAACCGCTGCACTTCCCGCTTCGGAACCGTCACCAGCACGCGGCGCTTGCAAGCGTCCACTTCCTCGATGGCGTGCTCGTACTCCAAAGGCGGTTGAGGGGCCTCGGCGTCCTCTTCCCCTTCCGCCTGTGCGGCAACCGCTACGCCTTGCTCCAAGTCGCTCTGAGGTTCGCTCGCGGATTCACCCGAGACATCGGAAACCGGTTGATCGCCGGAAGAAGACGACAGAGAATCGTCGAATTCGGAGGGGTTGGAAAAAGTCATGGAGCGACCCGGCAGTGCAAAAAAACGATTGTCACCTAAAAGAGCGGGTGATGGGACTCGAACCCACGACAACGACGTTGGCAACGTCGTGCTCTACCACCTGAGCTACACCCGCGATCTTCAGCCGACGGCGTTTGGATGCCAACGCATCATCGACGCTTCTCATTTTGTAGTTTACGGCCGCCCCACGTCAAGTCCCCTGGCGGCGGATCGGCGAAACCTCTCCGCAATTTGCCCGATCGAGCGATCTCACCGCGTGCGCCCTCTCCACGAGGCGCAATGAATAGGTCGAGATGTCCGCAAGGGCGAACGTTCTTCTCGTCGGCCCCTCGATGGGTGAATCCCACCAAGGGGGAGGCGGATCGAGAACCGACGTGATGATCGGCGAGCCACGGACTTCGCGGCCGAAAGCAAACCGCAAAGCCGAATCGCCTGCCCGGCGGGTTTCTCCTTCCTCTAGGGGGCCTTGCTCCTTAGATTCCATTTGGGCACAACCCCCGCTTCGTTGGACGAGCGGACGCGCAGTCTCTTCTACGGCGCGATCCGCTCGTCCGCTTTTTCGTTTCCGATGCGATTCTTCGCACGATTGCCCGGCACCGGCTAGCCCTCCGCTTTCGATTCCGACTGCCGGAAGCCGCTCAGCTCCAAACTCTTCGTCTTGACTACGTCCAAAAACTTGACGGCGGCGATCTGCTCGAATGGGATCAGCAGGGCGCGTCCCCCCAATTGGTCGGGAGTCGTCCGTTCCACGAATAGGATGCCGTCGCGGTACAAAAAGGCCGAGAACGGGACTTGCTCCCCGAATAGCGTCACCAAGATTCCCCGCTTGGGTATCCCGCTCGGCCACCGGGAGAAGAATTCGCCCCAATGGTCACCGGCGGCACGCGACGGTTCCTGCAACGTACCGGCAATCGCTTGGTTCATGATGCGGCATTCCTCCCAGCGAACTAGCGCCCCGGCGAGTCATCGGCCGCGCGGGGAATCGGCGTCATTCCTCGGGCGGTCGGGCGGCGTTGCACGCGGCGTCCCGGTCGGGTTTCTCGATACCGGCGTCGCGTCCGCAACGTATATGTTGATGACGGGCGCGGCGTCCGTCTCCGACCACGGCTGCCGCAAGGACCACGGCACGAAAGCCCGGCGGTGAAGCGCGGTCGGCGGTCGCTCGTGCGGAAAATCGTCCCCCAAGGCAACACGCGCGGCCTCGATGGAAACATAGCATGGAGGGGCGGAAAAGGGCGGCTTGCCTTGTCCGACGGACTGCCCGACCGGGAAACTGGGGAAAAACTCGCTGCGGTTGTGGTCTTTGGGGCGGCGGGTCGATAAGATAGAAGTAGAACATTCGAGCACTTCGGGGGCGAACTGGCTTCGACCGGACAGGTTGAGGTTCCAGCGGCGTGCCGTGGTTGATCGGTGGCCCACGTAAAAAGCCGGTCACAACAATAAGTGCCAACCACAGCTTGGCCTTGGCTGCCTAAAACGCGCAGCCCCGACTGATGGCTCCCGTCGGAGGGGCCTGAAAGTCGGCCGCCAAATCCGACTGGTCTCGGGTCACGTCGAGAACGCCCGAGACGAGATCCCCGTCCTCGACTGGTCGAGATGGTAGCCTGCCGATTGGCGACCGGACCGACGAGAACCCAAAAAATCGGCTACGCACGTAGAAGCTGGTGCCGAAATGTCACGGGACGCGGGTTCGATTCCCGCCGCCTCCACTCTGCCCGGGTGACGGCCGAACGCCGTCACCCTTGCCGTTTCTTGGCCCAGGGTATCCATTCTCGTCTTGACTTGGCGCAGAGTGTTCCGTTCTTGTCTTGATCCGGCCCGGGGTGTTCCATTTTCGCCTTGGCCCGGGGTAACCCATCCCATGGTGCCCCACCTTGTTTTGCCCCAAGTCTTGTCTTGGCCCGAGGCGGCACGCTCCCAACCGGGGACAATCCCGACCGGCCGGATTCTTCGCGGTTGCGATCCGCTCGGCAGGGGGCACGGTTTGCCATACTCGATCAAAAAAAGCCGAAGTTGCGCGTCGCGCGCCGACGGGGCGAGCCGGACCGTCGGCTCAGGGAAGTTCCGGCAACCCCAGTTCTTTCAAAAAGGCATTGTGCCGCTTGCGGGCCTCGACCAGCTTGCGGCTGATCTGCGTGATCTCGCCGTGCGCCTGCGCCAGGTCGATCTCCGGTTCCGGTCGCGCCGTGCTCACGTAGCGGGTGATGTTGAGGTTGAAGTCGTTTTCCTCGATCTCCTTCATGCTCACCCGGCGGGAAACGAAAAGCGCTCCATTCGGAAGCTCCTCGTTCACCTCTCGCCGGTACTGGTACGTCTCAACGATCTTGTCGATGTGCTCCGGCAGTAGCCGATTCTGCCGCTTGCCCTTCTCGTAGAGCTCGGCCGCGTTGATGAAGAGAACGTCGTCGAACTTCTTGCACTTTTTCAGCACCAAGATGCACACCGGGATGCCGGTGGAGTAGAACAGGTTCGGCGCCAGGCCGATCACCGTGTCGATGTTGTCGTCGAGCAGCAGCTTTCTGCGGATCTTCGCCTCCGTGTTGCCGCGGAAGAGCACGCCGTGCGGCAGGATGATCGCCATCGTGCCTTCCTTGTGCAAGAAGTGGAAGCCATGCAGCAGGAAAGCAAAATCGGCGGCGGATTTCGGGGCCAGCCCGTAGTCCTTGAAGCGGAAATCCTCGGCCAGCGCCTCGCTAGGCTCCCAGCGGAAGCTGAATGGTGGATTGGCCACCACCGCGTCGAACTCGATCTTTTCCGCCGGGTTCTCCTCGCGCAAAAGCGGCCACTCGTTGAGGAGAGAATCGCCGTGGAATATCTCGAATTCGGTGTCCTTGAGGCCGTGCAGCAGCATATTCATACGGGCCAGGTTGTAGGTGGTGATGTTCTTCTCTTGGCCGTGGAGCTTGCCCACGCCGTCCCTGCCCATGCGCTGGCGCACATTGAGGAGCAACGAACCCGAGCCGCAGGCGAAATCGAGCACGTTGCGGAGTCTTTCCCGTTTGCCGGCGGCCGGGTCCTGGGCATCCAGCGAGACGATGCCGGAGAGGATGCTGGAGATGCCCTGCGGGGTGTAGAATTCGCCCGCCTTCTTGCCGCTGCCTGCGGCGAATTGCCCGATGAGGTACTCGTAGGCGTCCCCCAAGAGATCCCGCTCCCTGGGAAACTCAGAAAGCCCCTTGTCGATCGTCGTGATGATGGTGCAAAGCCGTGAGTTGCGCTGCTTGTAGCTCTTCCCGAGCTTTTCCGAATCCAGGTTGATCTCGGAAAACAGCCCCTGGAAGGTGCTGGAGAAGGATTCGTTCTCGATGAATTGGAAGCCCTTTTGCAAAGTATGGAGCAGCTCCGGGTCCTGAGTGCGCGCTTGCTCTGCGATGCTGCTCCAGAGGTATTCGGGCTTAATCACGTAGTGCACCTTGCGGCGCATCTGCTTTTCGAACATCTCGATGTCGTCCGGGTTCTCTTCGTACCAGACGGCCAGGGGTGACCGGCGGTCCTCTGCGGACAACTGGGGCCAGTCCGTGCCCAGTTCCCGTTTTGCCGCCTCCTCGTAGTTGTCCGAGAGGTAGCGCAGGAACAAAAACGACAGCATGTAGTCGCGGAAGTCGTCGGCGTTCATGGCGCCGCGAAGCTGGTCGGCAATGGCCCAAAGGACCTTGCCCAGGCGGACCTGGTCTTGCTGCGTCATGCGGAAACCTCCTGCGGGAAGAGTTGTTGCAACAGCCCCTTCTTGTGGGCCTTGAGGGCGTTGAGCTTCTGCGCCTCGAGCTGGATCAGCTCATCGAGCGAGGAAAGACAGTCGGCGATTTTTTGTTGTTCAGGTAATGAGGGAAGACTGAGTGTGTATAGTTTGCGAATAACACTCGGGTGCGCCTTGAATTGATAATCAAATGTGAGCGAAGCGTGGCGACTCTGAAGTTGGGAAGCAATGAAACGAGTATTGAGTGTTGATGTGTCAACCCATAGATACCCGCAAACATTTGTGACGGAAAATTTATGTTTTGGACGATAGAAAAAATCCCCCCCTCCATCGATAGACCAGGTAATTAACTCCTCATCAAACATGAAGCGGCCATATTTCCCCATAAGCCCGTCATTCTTGGTCGATGAAGAATATACGGGATACGGTCCTGGATGTTCTTTGATATCGATTTGCGATATGACCTGACCTCTTCCAAGTTCAACCCATCCATTGTTTTCTAGATCGGCTAGCGAATGCTTTTCCCACGGCCCCGCGTTGCGGAACTGGGGGAAGCGCAGGCGGGGGGTGGTCTCGCCCTCGCGGGGGAAGAGCTGCTGCATCAGGCCCTTCTTGTGGGCCTTGAGGGCGTCGAGCTTCTGCGCTTCGAGCTGGATCAGCTCGTCGAGCGAGGAGAGGCAGTCGGCGATTTTTTGTTGTTCTGGTTCCGGCGGAAAGCCTATCTGAATTGACGAAAGGTCCGATGGGTTTATAGCCGGGTAGTTTGAACCGGAACACCGCGCCAACACCGCGCCAACGAACGAATCGGTGTGAAGCACTTGATAGAGAAAGCGCGCATTTTGTGATGCTCGAAGCTGTGCGTAACCTGTTGATGCAACGTAATTCCCGTCGTTATAGTCAAAAAAAAGGTTGTTTCTTTGGTAAGGCCTTACCATCTGAAAAAGAATGTCGCCACGTTCAATTACCCTCTGCGCCCTACTTGGAGCTGAAGCACGACTAATTTCTCGCCTCTGGATTAGCCGACCATCAACGACAGATTCCAAGTCTATATAAATGAAGCGCTCAGGTAGTGGTCCACATGTCGGATTGATCTCAGACACCTCCCCCAACCGCTTCACCTCCCACGGCCCCGCGTTGCGGAACTCGGGGAAGCGCAGGCGCGGAACCACGGTTCTTTTCTTCTTCTCAGGCACGGTCGTACACCTCCAGCCCTGAAATCTCCTTGCCCTGGGCGAGCTTCCGTAATAGCGGCGTCAGGTCGTCCATCAGCGCCAGCTCCTTCTGCGACCGCGCCTTCCAGCCGAGGCCCAGCGGCGCCATGAGGTCGGTGAGGGCGTCGGGATCGAAGATCATGCGGTGCAGGATGCCGTCCACGAAGGCTTGCAGCGCCTGGCGGTCGAGGCCGTGCTTTTCGGCGATGCGGGAAAGCTCCCGCGCGTATTTCTCCGCTTTGAATTGCTGGTAACCGTCGCGGATTGCCGCCTCCGACAGGCCTTGGCCCGCCGCCAGGGTGTTCACATATTCGATGATCTCCTCGCGTTCTTCGAGGAACTTGGCGTTGCTGCGCAGGATGCCCACGAGCTGCTCGCGGGTCATCTTCTGCTTGGTCGGTCCCTGCTCGCTGTATTTGGCGATGAGTTTCATGATGTAGTCGTAGTCGATGAGGGCCGAATCGAAGAGCACGAACTCGAAGTCGAGCTGTTCGAGGGGGTTGTTGGGGTCGGCGCTTTTGCCCCGGCGGGCCTGGAGGTCCTGGGCGAGATCGAGGTACACGCCGCGGAACGCCCGCAAGTCGTCCTCGGGCAGCACCTGCCCGACGGTCCGGCGGGTTTTGGGGTCGAGGTCGGTGTACTGGTCGAGTTGGGTGCGGAGGCGCTGCACTTCCTTGAAGTGATTGATGAAAGCGGCGCGGGCCTCGTCGCCCTTGAGGTTCGCCACCTCCTCCGGTCGGCATTGCAGACCCTGCGACTGCATGAAGTCCCGGAGCCGCTGCACCGCTTCGGCGAACTTCTCGGCCACGACGGGGGCCGGATCCACCAGCCAAATCTCGCGGGCCCGCTCTCCGGCCTCGCCGGAAAACAGCGTGATCGCCTCGTCCACGGCGGCCTTCCGGGCGCGGAAGTCGAGGATGTTCCCGTAAGGCTTGGCGTCGTTGAGCACCCGGTTGGTGCGGGAAAAGGCTTGGATCAAGCCGTGGTGCTTGAGGTTCTTGTCCACATAAAGGGTGTTGAGATATTGGGAATCGAAACCGGTGAGCAGCATGTCCACCACGATGGTGATGTCGATCTTCTTTTCGTGCGGCAGGTCCCTGTTCGGGTATTTGTGATCCTTGATGCGCTGCTGGATGTCCTGGTAGTAGCCGTCGAAGGTGAAGAGGTCGAAGTTGGTGCCGTAGCGGGCGTTGTAGTCGGCGATGATGGCCGCAAGTGCTTCTTTTTTCTTGTTGGGTTCTTTGCGGTTGTCGGCCAGCTCCTGGGGCAGGTCTTCTTGCAACTGGGCGATGTCGCGGTTGCCCTCGGCGGGAGGTGAGAAGACGCAGGCGATGTTCAGAGGGATGAAATCCTCGTCCGCCTCGGCCCGTTCGTTCTGAATCCGCTGAAACAGATGGAAGTATTCGACGGCGTCGTCGATGGAGGCCGTGGCCAGAAGCGCGTTGAACTTGCGCTGGTTGGTGGCGGCGTCGTGCTTGTCGAGGATCGCCTCCACGATCTTCTTTTTGGCGAGCGTCTCGCCGGGTTTGACCGCTGCGCCCTCGGGCTTGTAGTAGTCCACGTGGAATCGCAGCACGTTGCGGTCGTCGATGGCGTGGGTGATGGTGTAGGCGTGGAGCTGCTTGCCGAAGACGTCGGCGGTGGTGACCATGCGGGCTTCGGTGCCCTCGATCGTGCGGTAGGTGGCGTTCTGCTGGAAGATCGGCGTGCCGGTGAAGCCGAAGAGCTGCGCCCGGGGGAAGAACTCGCGGATGGCTTTGTGGTTCTCGCCGAACTGGGAGCGGTGGCACTCGTCGAAGATGAAGACGATGCGCTTGTCGCGCAAGGGTTCCAGCCGCTTGCGGTATTCCTTGCGGTGGTTGGCGTCCAGGGCCAGGCCCAGTTTCTGGATGGTGGTGACGATCACCTTGTCGGCGTAGTCGTCGGAGAGCAGGCGCCGGACCAGGGTTTCGGTGTTGGTGTTTTCCTCCACGCAACCCGGTTGAAAGCGGTTGAACTCCTGCCGGGTTTGGCGGTCGAGGTCCTTGCGGTCGACGACAAAGAGCACCTTTTCAACGTCGGGGTTTTCCTTGAGCAGGGTCGAGGCCTTGAACGAGGTGAGCGTCTTGCCGCTGCCGGTGGTGTGCCAGATGTAGCCGTTGCCGCGGTTTTCACGGATGCAGCCGACGATGGCCTTGACCGCGTAGATCTGATACGGGCGCATCATCATCAGCTTGCGCTCGGTCTGGATCAGCACCATGTAGCGGTTGATCATCTCCGCCAGGGTGCACTTGGCGAGGAAGGCCTCGGCGAAGTCGGTGAGATGTGCGACCTTCCTGTTGTCCGGCGCGGCCCACTGGTAGATGGGCAGGAATCGTTCATCCGCATCGAAGCGGAAGTGCTCGGCATTGTTGTTGGCGAAGTACCAGGTATTAGAGCGGTTGCTGACGATGAAAAGCTGCATGAAGCACAGCAGCGTGTTGGTGTAGCCGTTGCCCGGGTCCTGCTTGTACTCGATGATCTGCTGCATCGCCCGGCGGGGGCTGATCTGTAGGCTCTTGAGTTCAATCTGCACCAGCGGCAGGCCGTTGACGAGCAGAATCACGTCGTAGCGGTGGAAGCTCGACTTGGTGTTGATGCGGAGCTGGTTGACGACCTCGAACTCATTCTTGCACCAGTCCTTGAGGTTGACGAGCTGGTAGTGCAGCGGCGTGCCGTCCTCCCGCTCGAACGTGTTGCGGTGGCGGAGTCGCTCCGAGCAGGCGAACACGTCGCGGGAGACGATCTGGTCGAGGAGGCGGTCGAATTCGGCATCGCTGAGCCGAACGCGATTGAGCGTCTGGAACTTCTCGCGGAAATTGCGCTCCAGCGCCTCGCGGTCGCGGATGTCCTCCCGAAGGGTGTACTTCAGCCCGCAGAGCTTGCGGATCAATTGCGATTCGATTTCCTGTTCCTTGGTCGTCGGCGTGCTCATGCCCCGTTTGCTCCTTGTAGGGTCGAAGAAAGGGAATCTCCGCTATTATTGCCGGGGCGACCTGCCGACGGAAACTCCGCGCCGCCGCCGGGTGCGGCTGATAGATCGTGGCAAGTTTAGGCGGCTTGTTGGAGATGGGCGGACCACAGGGCGTCGAAGCGGCCGTCGTAAAGGGCGGCGCGGAGGCGGAGGATGGCCTCCGCCCGACGACGACGCCAGTTGCGCATCCCGGCCTGTTTACAGCGTGCCCCCACCAGGCACTTGCAGGCCGACTCGACCGGGCCGCTGCCGATCGGCAACCCCGCCGCACGGTAGCGGGGATAATCCATCCGCTCCGCATTGTTCTTCAGATACACTCCCAGCTTCCGCAATGCCTCCCGCTTGCTCGGCGCACGCAACTGTTTCTGCAAGGCGGCGATCGCCACGCGCGCCTGCCGGTGACCGCCTTCCCACAATTCTAAGAGCCGCTCCTTCGCCCAAACCTTCGCTTCCTCCGTCCCCACACCGAATACGTCATGGGCCGCTTGGTGGACGTTCTCGCTCAAATGATACCAATCCAAGACGGGCACAGCCTCGGGAAAGTGGAAGGCCGCCAATTCCCACAGCCAGTGCGCGCCGTCGCCCAAGAACACACGTTGCGACGCTTGGCCGTAGCCGGTGCGATAGGCCTCCAGAAACAACTGCCGGCCAAACTCCTCCAACGACAAAAACCGGGCGAACGTCTTCTGCGCCAGGGTGTTCTTTTCCCCGTCCAGGGCCCGCACCCGACCGACACGAATCTCTCGCCACTCGCCTTCCGCGTGAATCATGGCCCCATCCGCATACACCGCCACCACGGGAGCATGGCACGTGGACTGCGGCATCCTCTGGGCTTGCTCCGCGGGCGACAACCCAAAGAACGCCTGGCGTTGAGCGTCCTCCTGGGCCAAGAGCATCTCACCCGCCGTGTGCGCGATCTGCTGGATCGTTTGCTTGCTCAGTTCCACGCGGTGGTCCGCACGCAAGACCGTCTGCACTTGTTCCGCCGGTATCCATGCCATGAGCCGGGCCACCACTTTCGCCAACGGCCAACTGACGCCGTGGCCGGCAAACCGCAACCGCGCATCGTGCGGATACCATTCCTCTTCACAACGATCACAACGCCGCCGGGGACGCCGGCATTTCACGTCGCCGAAAGTCGTCGCCACCGTGCAAGGCGGGCAGCCGCGATGCCGCATGGACTCCCCACAACACGGACACTTCGGCAACGCATCCGACGTGTTCGCCGAATCCGCCCACGCCTGCAAGGCTTGATTGCCCAGGCCGTGGAGGCCCTCGCTCAAGACCTGCTCCGCTTTCTCGAAGTCGTCCACATTGACCGGCATCGCGTCCAACACGCTGTCAAACTTCTCGTGCAGTTGACGACGCTGCTCTGCGCTGAGTACACTCCTCATCACGATTCCTTTCAGGGTGTTAGGGGAACTTCCAACAACGCAAACCTCTAACACCCTGTTTTACTTATTCCCCCCAATCGCGCAACAGCATTTCAGCCGCACCCTGGCCGGGCCATGGATGGTCGACGCCCCACCTACGACGAGTTGCTGGCGGAGAACGCGGCGCTCCAGGAGCGGGTCGCCGAACTGGAGGCGCGGAATGCCGAACTCGAACGTCAGGTCGCCCGGCTGACCGCGCAGGTCGAGTCGCTGCTCAAGCGGCAGGCGGAACTTCTCCAGCGGCTGGAAGAGAAGGAGCGTGGCGGCAAGCGGCAGGCCGCGCCGTTCTCGAAGGGGCCGCCGAAGCCGGACCCGAAGCCGCCTGGTCGCAAGCCCGGCGATGACTACGGACAGCACCATCGCCGCGCGATCCCCGAACAGCCGCCCGACGAGGTCTACGACGTGCCGCTCCCGCCGCAGTGTCCGAAGTGCCATTCGAGGCAGCTGGTGGACGAGACCACGCAGCCGCAGTGGCAGACCGACCTGCCGACCCGGCCCATCGTGCGGCGGTTCGACATTCACTGCGGCCACTGTGCCGACTGCGGCGCGCGGGTGCAGGGGCGACACGCCCTGCAGACGTCCGACGCCCTCGGTGCGGCCGCGAGTCAGCTCGGTCCGCACGTGCACGCGGCGAAAGCGATCCTCAACAAGGAACTCGGCCTCTCGCACGCCAAGATTGCCCGGCTGATGCAGCTCCTGTTCGGCATCACGCTCAACCGCTCGACGTCGTGTCGCTCGATCCTCAGAACAGCGGCGAAGTGTCAGCCCGCCTACGCCCGGATCGAAGCCAAAGTCCGCGGCTCGCCGGTCATCAAGAGCGACGAGACCGGCTGGAAGCTGGGCGGGGTGCTGCACTGGCTGCATGTGGTGGTGAGTGACGACGCGGTGCTGTACCGCATCGATCGTCGCCGCGGACACGAGGTGCTGGCCGAGATCATCGGTCTCGACTACGCCGGCACATTGATCCACGACGGCCTGGCGAGCTACGGCCAGTTCCGGCGGGCCCGCCATCAGCAGTGCCTGGCGCACCTCCTGAAGCGCTGCCGCGAGTTGCTGGAGACGGCGACCGCCGGCGCGGTGCGGTTCCCGCGCGCCGTGAAGAAGCTGCTCCAGCGGAGCCTGTCGGTGCGGGACCGGTTCCTCGCCGGGCATCTGACCCCGGCGGGGCTGTCGTCGCTGCGCGGCCGGCTGACCGCGGCGCTCGAACGGTTGGTGACGCCGGTCAAGCGTCATGCCGGCAACGAACGGCTGGCGGCGTTCCTGGAAAAACATCGACCTGACGTGTTTCGCTTCCTGACCGCTCCCGCGGACATCCCGGCGACGAACAACGAGAGCGAATTCGAACTGCGGTTCAACGTGATCGCCCGAAAGCTCAGCGGCGGCAACCGCTCCGAGGCCGGCCGGCTGGCCCAGCAGACGCTCCCCTCGATCACCCGCACCTGCCGCAAATTGGGCCGTGAACCCTACGAGTTCCTCCGCCAGACCCTCTGCTCACCCACCCCGCTCCCGCTCTACACCACGAACAGGGCGGTAAACTGATACCTTACGAGACAGTATCTAGCGGGAGGTTCGCCAGCCGGTCTTGCCACGTCGGAAAGAGGACCCTGGATCACGGTTCCGGTCGGCATCGGAACCGGCATAATCACGGGGACCATCGGCTACGTGGGTGGCCACGCCGCAATACACCGGATTCAGGAAATCGTTGCCCCCGAAATGAGCCAGCAACAAGAATGACAACACCTTGTCGCTGTTCAAGGCGATGTTGATCACGGAACCTCTCAGGCCCGGCAGTGGCCAACGAAATGGAATCGCCGGCTCTATGGCGTGACTCGCCTTCCCGCCTTTTGGGCGATGCAATACGGCAGACCATGTTTGTGAATTTTCTTCGCCAGTCGCCTCTCCCGCGATTTGCGAAACTCCGCATAGAATTGCCTGATGTGGTTCCTTAAGTCCGCCAAAGCAAACGAATTCAGCCCGTTCTCACGACAGGCAAACACGGCCCTTTCCGCTCTTTTCTCGTCGGGCAGACGTTCAAACAACTCCGAGCCGGGCATATAGGTCAGAATCTTCACGTTGACTTCGTCGATTGGAATTGAGGCCGCGAGCCGAAACGTCGCCTCAATGGTCCACTCCGATTCCATCGGCGCGCCAATTATGAAGTTGCCCACCGTGAACATCCCGATGGAGTCCGCGTACTCAATCAACGTGCGAACTTGCCCCTGATCGATCTTCTTCCGGTAAAACTCAAGAATTTCACTCGCTGCGGATTCCAAGCCAAGGCTGATGATGCTGACGCCCGCTGCCTTTGCCAAATCCAAGAACTCGGTGTCGATCTTCGTCCACGTACTCAAAGCTATCCGCATTCCATGCGTGCTGCCGGATTCGGCAAGCATCTGCAACAAGCCTTTTGCTCTTGGCAAATCCGATGCAAAATTATCGTCCGTCACCCACACGTTGACCACTTGGCGGGATTGGAGATCACGAAACTCGTCAACAACGTAGTCGTGACTGTGGTAACGGACGCCAGTTTGCCATCCCTTTCTTTGGCAGAACGTACATGATCCGGGGCACCCTCGGCTGGTCTGAATCAACGCAGAGCGTGCTAACGACTGTGTTGCAGTTGGTCCCCCACGGGCCATGTCATCGCTAATCAGGTCGCGTTCTGGAAAGGGCAGAAAGTCCAAGTCTTTCAACTGGCAGGCTGCGATAGCCATTCTGTCCAGCGCGACGCGCTGCGTAAGACGGTTAATTACCTCAACAATCGTTGGTTCCGGCTCAGTACTGTAAGTGTAGTCGGCTCCGGCAATATCGCGCGGATTGAGTATGCAGTCGTAGCCGCAGGCCACCACTGGCGTTTGTGGATATTTGTGGCGAATGTCGTATATCACCTTCTCCGCGTGGCAAACATTTTCGCTTCGTTTTAGCGGGAATGAATCGACCTCAACGATCACAGCCACAGCGGAAGGCAATAGCGCGTACAATTTGTCTTCCGCGTCTGGGGTTAATGAGAAATCGACATACTCGGGTGCGTAGCCTGCCCCGCGCAGAAGTGCCGCGAGATACAGGAGGTTCAGCGAGTAGCCATAGCGCCGATCTTTGTCAACTGAGGGTGCTGGATAGACGAGAAGCACTTTCATGCTTGTCTCTTCATCTTTCCAAAATGGGACGCGAGATGGGCCAACGCCCACAGTGCCCACGATGCGCCGTCCTCGATCTCATGGTATGGCCAGATTCCGGTGGGCAGTTGTGTTTCTAACAGCCAGCGACCCGCCTTCTGGAACGCCTCTGGTGAAACAAATTGCGGATACTGCGCCATGCCGAGGAGTGCGACAGACGTACAGAATACGTCAGACGCGACAGGATGCGACTTCCAGGGGGCGAAGCTCCCATCATCCCGCTGGTTCTCTATCAGCCACGCCATCGTCTCCTCGATTAGTCCGGTTCGTTGTGGAATGTACGAACACCGCGCCATTGCCATCAAAACGTACGCAGCCTTGTACGTCAGTGTGTTCCTTTCGGCGCACCAAAGGCGTTCCAAACCGTGCAGAACATCCGGCGTTGCCAACTGTGGCAGGAGGTACAGCATCATTCCCGTGACCGGAATCCGGCTCATATCTCTAGCAGACCGTCCCCAAAGCCCATCAGCCGTCCGCTGTCCTTTAAGATAGTCGAGACTCCGCAGAAATTCAGCGTCGTGATTGTGGGTATCGTCATTTTCAAGGAAATAAGCATTCCACATTGTATCGGTGACGCCAATCCAACCTCCGTCCTGTTGTTGTTCTCGGAGGCAGCGAGTAAGTACACTGCGAGGGAGTGAATTCCGAGATACCCCGACTGTTGCGAGTATCGCCGCAGTCTTGGTCAGGCGTTTTAATTCCAAACCTTTCCGTTCCATCTCCTCAATCATGTTCTTGAGTGAACCGATGGCTCGGAGAATGTGTATTCGTATAATGGCGTCAGTCACCGGATTCATCATGGATTTCGGAGAACCGCTGATCTCGGAAGAATGGGTGTAGTCTTCGGATGTTCTTGACGCCAAATAACCACATGGCCAGACGATCCACACCGAGGCCGAATCCAGCAAGGCGGCACCCTGGATGCACGAAATGCTTGGTGTACCAGCCAAGCTGCTTCACCATGTCGAGGTTCTGAAACTTACGGTTTAGCAGTTCTACCGAAGTCTCCTTTTCGTTACCTTCCACGACCTCCCCGACCCCTGGCAATAGTAGATTAAAGGACTGAGCGTAGCCCGGCCGACTCGGCTTTGCGGACCACGACGCAAGGTGAGCCGGAAAATCTGTTATGAAAATCGGTCCATCTTCAGCTATTCGTCGCTCATGCTGGCCAAGTCCACACCCATGTACCCCATGCTTTGCGGCTACCTCATCATAACTGATGCGGCGGAAAGGGATCGATACGTCTATCTGGGCAACAGTACACACATCAGTCATTTGCCGGACTTCCACGGCCAACTGTTTCACCAAGCGTTCGACGAGTACCATAGCGGCTTCCATCGTAGTGTTCATGTGGGCCGCCTCCAGGATGTCAAACTCAGCCAAGTGCTTGTGCGTCCGCGAAGGCTCTGCCCTAAAACATGGCTGCAAACAGAACACCTTGCACAGGTGGATCGCTAAGACGTTGAGGTGCAGGGCGTTGCTCGTACTTAATCGCGCAGGCAGGCCAAAGAAGTCGAGAGAAAAGTGCGCCTGCTTGTGTACGCCAAAGTGAATTGACGGCAATCTGACTTCTACGAATCCGTCAGAACCCAGGATTCGACGAATCGACTGTAAGAGCCGTGAGTAAGCCAGCACCAGATCGAGTTGGTCGTCGGGCAGGGCAAAAGCTGCCTTGGACGCCGGTATCGACAGACAAACCTGTACAATTCTAAGGTCTCGGCCTGGCTTTTCGCACACTACCTTCGTGAAGTCTCCTCGCTTCAATTTGCGAACTTGTCGGAATTCCTCCGCTGCCACGTTGTCCTTGCTGCATACGAGCCGATGGGACTCGGTGCCACATCGAATTACCAGGAAGACCACGCCTCCAAGGTTACGAAGGTGAAGCACGCGACCTTGAAGAACTCGAGCCATCGGACTACCCCCGCGACCATTTCCACGTCAAGAGCGATCCCTTTGGCGTTCGTTTGTCGATTACAAATCCGGCACGCTTTGCGAGATTGCAGATGTTCTTGTTATCTGAATAGGTCTTCATCTCCATCCAGTCGAACATCGCCGCAAAGGTTGCTAACAGACGTTTAGCATACCCTTTGCCGCGGTGGGCAGGCTTCACGTAAATCTCCTCGACGACGGCTCCATTGCCTGCTCGTCCGCTTTCCCGTGCGAAACCGACGATCTCGTCGCCGGTTTCGAGAAGCAGGATGTGTCGTTCGTTGCGAACCGCATCTATTACGATGTCCCTTTTCTTGTCGATTGCCAGGAACCTGCGCTCGTCGGCTGGAATATCTTGAATGATATTCAACAACGAGTCTTTGTCCTGCCTGCAAACGCGGCGAACCCATGCGTCACGTAGGAACAGGTTCCGAAAAGTCTGCTGGAAGATGTGGTGGCGGTGTTCGTCGCTGAGACGTGCATCTGCCACTGCGGCAATTTCCTGCCCGTAGGTGTCTTCGTCTTCCGATTGGAAATAGGGGAAGTCCGACCCAAAGAGAACTCGCTCGCATCCCACAACTTCCACTAACCGGGTGATCGCATTAGGGTTACGGATGCAAGACGTGTCGAAGAAGAGAGAGTCGAAACGTTCGAGTTTGCGGGCCACATCCACCACCTCGTCGCCGGTGTACGGCCATTTGCGTCCAGAATGTGCCAAGATGACTTTCAGGCGGGGAAAGTTCTTCTTGATCTCAGTGACCCGCGTGACTCTTTCCTTCATAGCAGGATGAATCAGGAGGACCAAATCATTCTGTTGGAGGAAGTCGTATGCCGCAAAGTAAGCCTTGGCAGGCTGCCCGGCAGTAAGATAAAAATGCTCCTTAGCTCCAACGATATTGGTTCGGAGCAAGTTAAGGTGTGAAACGTTCGGAGTGATGAGCGCGATCGCCATCATTAAGTCAGGATTGCAGGCTGCCGCCTGGCAGACATACTCATCCGCGGCCGTTGCTGAAAGCTCTTTGAATGGGAGAGGCATAACGATGGCTT
This sequence comes from Thermopirellula anaerolimosa, assembly GCF_054657335.1. Lineage (NCBI taxonomy): Bacteria > Pseudomonadati > Planctomycetota > Planctomycetia > Pirellulales > Thermoguttaceae > Thermopirellula > Thermopirellula anaerolimosa. The sequence goes on along the minus strand of NZ_BAAHYX010000006.1, from coordinate 2,294,637 downwards.
TGAACACTCCGTTCTTTGCCGCTACACGCCTATAGCTCTTCCACGGGTTTTCTCGGGCGTTGCTGTATCCAAACAATTCGGAGTGCGTTCCGCAAACGCCTTTCAATAATCGCTTTTCACAGAGATGAACGTGCGAATCAAAGATCATAGGAATTCCGTTTGTGCGACGGCAAGAGGGCCGATGCGTATAGTGGCCCCCGGAAACTGGACCAAGACTTTGGTTTTAAACCTTGGTAGGCTTGGTCCAAATTGTGAGAGGACGCTATGGGAGCGAAGCGGCGACGGATCGAGGCGGCCTTGAAGGCTAAGGCGGCGGTGCGAGGGGTCGAATGACGAGCAAGCTGGCGTGCCAGTTCGGCGTCCATCTTGGGTGGATTGGGCAGTGGAAGCGGCAGTTGCTCGACGGCAGAATTGTGCGTCCCAACTAGGTGCCGTCCAGCTTCGTGCCCATGCCGACCGGCTGGATGTGCCTGACGGTGGTCATGGACTGGTACAGCCGCAACGTGTTGTGGTAGCGATTGTCGAAGACGCTGGACGGTTTGTTCTGCCTGGAGGTGTTGGAGGAGGCTCTTGGCGGGGGCGAGCCCGAGATCTTCAATTCGGATCAAGGCGTGCGATACACGGCCGCGGCGTTCACGGGGCGATTGGAGTCGGCTACCGTGGCGATCAGCATGGACGGTCGCATCCGTTGGCTGGACAACGTCTTTGCGGAGCGTTGGTGGCGGATGGTGAAGTACGAGCACCTTTACCTTCACGACTTCGCGACGCCGCGTGCATTGGAAACGGGGCTGGCAATCTACTTTCGATTTACAACGAGGAGCGTATTCATGCGTCTTCATACGGCCCTGGATCATTGCACGCTGGCGGCGGTCTACGCGGCGGTGTGCGGCGGCGTCCAGCGAAGTCATCGAGGTGGGCCAAATAAACACGAAATCGCGTGCAACAAACGGGAAAACCCATCGGCACTCACAATAGAGAAATAACCAAACGACCTCGCGAAACCCTTGCAGAGGGTTTCGCAGGCCGGTCGTCCCGTCTATCAAGAAACTGTAATCAGTAGTCTCGGAAAGAAACGGGATCGCCTCACCGGCCCCGTTGCCTTTGAACCGTTGAGTCAATTGCAGTTGCAATTGGTACACCCGAAACACCACTTCCCCTGGTTGAACTCTGCCCACAGTTCCTCAGGGAAAGTCATTCCATCTTCCTCCTCGAAGAGGGGGCTCTCGTACACTTGGGGTTTTTCGTTGGTCTCCATCAGAAACCTCCTTTGGGGATTAAAATGCCTCGGTTCGTCCACTCAGCAATCATTGCCAAGAGGTCATTCCGAATCTCCTCGACACTCGCAGCAAACCGTTGTGACAGCTTCGTTGCTATGGTCTCGACCGTATCCTCGCCGTCGAACGATTCGAGCATTGCATAGCTGACCGCGTTCAGGCGAAAAATCTTACCGTCTCGCACGTTAAACAGGCAGTATCGCTTCTCGTCAGGTTGGCCCTGGTATAGAGTGTAGTCGCCTGCCAATTGGTATACTTGCTGCAAAAGCTTGTTGTGGGGCATTAAAACACATCCCCTTTCCAGCAATGCGGATCATGTGCCAGAAAATTGCCACTTGCCGCAAAGGCAGCCGCTCGGCAACCTCCGCACTTGCCCAGGTACTTGCACGTTCTACAGGTTTCTTCCATCCGATTCTTCTGGCGAAGGCTCCAAAGAACGTCAGAGGTGTACCACACCTTGAACAATCCGTCTGTTAAGATGTTCCCAAGTGGGATTTCCAAACGGCGGCACGGCAACAGCGTGCCATCGTGAAGAACGCAGAGGCTCATCAGTCCGGCAGGGCAGAAGCCGCCTAGAGTATCATCCACTAGGCACCACAACGGTCGCGACGTGCGAATGCGTAGGGAGCAGCGTGTGTCCAAGGTCTTTTTCTTCCGGGCAACCGTTTCGTATGCTGCCTTTAGCACCTCCTTTGTAACGGACAACTGACAATCGCACGACTTGCCCATTGGGGTCATGCGTTCGATAGTGATCGCCCCAACGCCCAGTTGTAACGCAAGATCGACGATGCCGTCAACTTCATGGTAATTCCCTGCCGTCAACGTGAACATAATCGAGGTAGAAATGCCCACCTGTTCAAGGCAAGCAAGCCCTCGGATCGCACGCGAGAACGAACCGTCACCGCGTGTTCGATCGTGGGTTTCAGCGGTGGCACCATCAAGTGACACCTGCACCTCGCGCAGACGGCGATAACGTGTTAAGCCGCGAGCTGTCTGGCTGTCGATGAGGGTGCCATTTGTGAGAATACCAATCCATTCAAAACTCTGGGAGCCATCGAAGAAATCCAGCAGACGGAACAGGCGTGCGCCCGAAAGGAAGGGTTCACCACCAGTGAGGGAAATTCGACCCCTGCGTTTCCAAACACCCATTGCGCGCTCAAGTTCACCGGCTATAACGAGACACTGCTCTTCAGAGAGGTCTCCCCCGGAATAGCTGGATTGGTAGCAATGGTGACACCGGAGATTGCAGCGATCTGTCAGATGCCATTGCACGTAGAACCAACCTTGGCCACCGCCATCGGAGAGCGCACTAACGGGTTGGCTTCTAATGTCGGACATTGGAGGACAGGGGCTGTGCTATGTAAACTACCTTAGAGGAGGTGTTCCAGAACAGTGAGACAAAGCTTCATTATTTCGGTACTCTATCGAGTTTTGTAGGGGCTGTCAAGGAGGGTGCGGCTGATAGATCGTGGCAAGTTTAGGCGGCTTGTTGGAGATGGGCAGACCACAGGGCGTCGAAGCGGCCGTCGTAAAGGGCGGCGCGGAGGCGCAGGATGGCCTCCGCCCGACGACGACGCCAGTTGCGCATCCCGGCCTGTTTACAGCGTGCCCCCACCAGGCACTTGCAGGCCGACTCGACCGGGCCGCTGCCAATCGGCAACCCCGCCGCACGGTAGCGGGGATAATCCATCCGCTCCGCATTGTTCTTCAGATACACTCCCAGCTTCCGCAACGCCTCCCGCTTGCTCGGCGCACGCAACTGTTTCTGCAAGGCGGCGATCGCCACGCGCGCCTGCCGGTGACCGCCTTCCCACAATTCTAAGAGCCGCTCCTTCGCCCAAACCTTCGCTTCCTCCGTCCCCACACCGAATACGTCATGGGCCGCTTGGTGGACGTTCTCGCTCAAATGATACCAATCCAAGACGGGCACAGCCTCGGGAAAGTGGAAGGCCGCCAATTCCCACAGCCAGTGCGCGCCGTCGCCCAAGAACACACGTTGCGACGCTTGGCCGTAGCCGGTGCGATAGGCCTCCAGAAACAACTGCCGGCCAAACTCCTCCAACGACAAAAACCGGGCGAACGTCTTCTGCGCCAGGGTGTTCTTTTCCCCGTCCAGGGCCCGCACCCGACCGACACGAATCTCTCGCCACTCGCCTTCCGCGTGAATCATGGCCCCATCCGCATACACCGCCACCACGGGAGCATGGCACGTGGACTGCGGCATCCTCTGGGCTTGCTCCGCGGGCGACAACCCAAAGAACGTCTGGCGTTGAGCGTCCTCCTGGGCCAAGAGCATCTCACCCGCCGTGTGCGCGATCTGCTGGATCGTTTGCTTGCTCAGTTCCACGCGGTGGTCCGCACGCAAGACCGTCTGCACTTGTTCCGCCGGTATCCATGCCATGAGCCGGGCCACCACTTTCGCCAACGGCCAACTGACGCCGTGGCCGGCAAACCGCAACCGCGCATCGTGCGGATACCATTCCTCTTCACAACGATCACAACGCCGCCGGGGACGCCGGCATTTCACGTCGCCGAAAGTCGTCGCCACCGTGCAAGGCGGGCAGCCGCGATGCCGCATGGACTCCCCACAACACGGACACTTCGGCAACGCATCCGACGTGTTCGCCGAATCCGCCCACGCCTGCAAGGCTTGATTGCCCAGGCCGTGGAAGCCCTCGCTCAAGACCTGCTCCGCTTTCTCGAAGTCGTCCACCTTGACCGGCATCGCGTCCAACACGCTGTCAAACTTCTCGTGCAGTTGACGACGCTGCTCTGCGCTGAGTACACTCCTCATCACGATTCCTTTCAGGGTGTTAGGGGAACTTCCAACAACGCAAACCTCTAACACCCTGTTTTACTTATTCCCCCCAATCGCGCAACAGCATTTCAGCCGCACCCCCGCCGCCGTGCGGGGTTTCCGAGCCTCTGGCGGGCTTGTTTGTGACCGAACAGGCGACCGGGCGGTCAGGCGGGCGGCGGAACTTCGCCGCGTTCGCGAAGGTACTCGGCCAGGGCTTCCTTCCAGTGCGGCAAGGGAGGGGCGTCCGAAAAGCGATGATATTTCGAGGTATCCAGCACGCTGAAGGCCGGTCGCGGGGCCTTGGCGCCGTATTCCTCCGTGGTGATCGCCCGGATGTCCGCGTCGATGTTCATGAGGCGGAAGATCTCGCAGGCAAAGCGGTACCAAGTCGTCGCGCCGCCGTTGACGACGTGGAACGTGCCGTACATTCCGCTGCGCAAGAGATACAGCACCGCCGCGGCGACGTGCGGGACGTAGCTGGGCGTGCACCATTGGTCGTCCACCACGCGGAGCGTCTTACCCTGCCCCGCCAAGCGGATCATGGTCTCCACGAAGTTGCCCGGCGAATTCGGGCCGAGTCGCCCGTACAAACCGCAGGTCCGCACGATGAAGTGCCGCTGCCACGCCAGGGCGCGGAGTTCGCCTTCGTACTTCGATTGTGCGTAGACCCCTCGCGGGAAGACCGGGTCTTCTTCGCGGTGCGGTTCGGCGTCCGGTCGGGCGGCGCCGAAGACGTAATCCGTGCTGATATAGACGAGCGGACAATCCAAGCGTTGGGCCGTTTCCGCCAAGATGCCGGTCCCCTCGGCGTTGACGGCGAAACACCGCTCCGGTTCGTCCTCGGCGCGATCCACGGCGGTGTAAGCGGCGGCATGGATGACGGCCTCGGGGCGGAGGGCCGCCAAGCGCTCGCGGACCTGTTCGGGTTTGGTGAGATCGAAGTCGGGCAGGTCCAGGCCGACGGCGGCATCTCCCAGTCGGCGACAAAGCTCCCCGCCCAATTGTCCGTTACTTCCGGTCACCGCAATCATGGTCGCATCTCGCCGAAAACTCTGAGGTCTCGCCGCGGTCCGCCGCGCTGGGACGCCGCGCTTGCGTCGTCCACGGTCGCGAGGATGCTTCGCCGCCGCGGATCGCCGAGCGCTGCGCAGTCTCAATCTTGGTTGAGTCTGAGGGGCGGTGCAACCGGACCGGCAAGATCGGTGTAGCAAGCAAGGCGGTACGGGGGCTTGTCGCGGGCGGGGGACGTTGGCGGCGGACGGGTCGCGTGGCACGCATCTCCGGTCGATCGGGCTTGGCCCAAGCCGGAGGATCGCGAATAATGGTTCGCTTCGGCGACGTGGGGGCGTTGTTCCGAACGCAGCCCTCGGACGCCGGGGGAGTGCTCGTCGCCCTTTCGCGGACCCAAGAGTCCGCCGGTTTTACGGCAACTACGGTTGATCGACATCAAGCCTGGGAGGATCGGCGCGTCATGGGAGCCGAACTGTCTCGTTGGAGTTTTCTAATGCCCGTTTTGCGACCGGCAAGCCGCGGGTTTTCGGCGATGTGCCGGACCGGCGTTCTTTCGGCGGCGTTCCGCGGCGCAATGCTTGCGGGCGTGCTGTTCGCCTTGGTCGGCGGCATCGCAGTCGGGGCCGAAGAGGGGGCCGATTCCGGGGCGGCCGCTTCGACCGATTGGCGGGCCGGCGGCGTGTGGACCGTTTCCAAGTCCTCGCACGGCGGGAGTTTCGATTGCCGAATCGTTTCCGTCGCGGAGAAAGAGAACTGCCGCGTGATCCACCTGCGGTATCCCTCGCCCGTGGTCACCGAGTTGCCGCAAAACAACGTCATTCCCGTGGAATACTATGTGCCGCTGAACATGCGTGCCGAAGATCCGCCGCGACCGGCGGTGATTTGTCTGCACATTTTGGACGGCAGTTTGGAGTTGGTGCGGATTTTGTCATCGGTGTTGGCGTCGCGCGGCATTCCGGCGATGGTCTTCCAATTGCCGTACTACGGGGAGCGCGGCGGTCCGAACGGTCCTCACGACATTCTCGCGCGACCGGAGCGATTCACCGCGGTCCTGGATCAGACGATGGAGGAGGTGCGGCGTGCCGTCGATTTCTTGGCCTCACGACCGGAGGTCCGCGCCGACCGCATCGGCGTGGCGGGGATCAGCCTGGGCGGAATTATCGCCGCCTCCGCCGCGGAGCGTGAGCCTCGATTGCATCGGGCGGCCTTGATTCTGGCGGGCGGAGATTTGCCGGGCATCCTCGCCACCGCCCGAGAGGCCGAGGATCTGCGGCGATTCCTTGCCGGGCTATCCGAAGAGCAGCGGTCGGCGGTCCTGGAGGCGTTTCGCCGGGCCGACCCGTTGTATCAAGCGGATGCCCTCCGCGAGCGTGCCCGGGCGGGAAACGTCCTCATGATCAACGCCGGCGAGGACGAGGTGATCCCCAAGGCTTCCACGGAAAAACTTGCTGAAGCCTTGGGCATTTCGGATCGGGTGGTGTGGCTGGAGGGGATGGGGCACTACACGTCGCTGGGAGCGTTGCCGCAGATTTTGGATACCACGGCGGCGTTTTTCGCGCAGGATTTGCCGCCCGGCGCAGCGCCCTCGCCCGCCCCTGCCGCGGGCAACCGGACGCCTGCCGCCCTGCTTTCGGCCACGCTGCGGGAGTGGACGCGGTTTTATTTGCAGGAACCGTCCCCGGGACGATGCCATATCGTGCGGCTGAGGGCGGACGTGCAATCGCAACAAGGCGGCCAAGACGGCGAGATGATGCTGATTCGCGGCCACGGTCCGCGCTTCCGTCTGACCGGCAAGGTGCCGCAACTGGGAGGTTTTACCATCGGACAGGGCGACTTTCCCTGGATGACGTCGATTGCCGGGAAGACCTTCGCCGGACGCGAGGGGCCAAGCGCCGTCCGCTCGCCGCTGACCTTCGTGCGGTCCGAGTATCTGCAAAGTGCGCGGTTCGCGGTGATGGCGGTGGCGGGTGCTGCGGCCTCCCCCGCCGCGCTCGAGGCCCTGGTCGAAATCCGCGAGATTCCGTCCGAAGACGGGCGGCGAACGCTGGTGGTGACGCAACCGGGCGAACAGCGACCCGCCGCGCGGTTGATCTATCCGCCGAACGCTTCCGTTCCGGAAGAATTGACCGTGGAAGCCGATGATGCCACCGTGCGGATTCGCTTCGAGAGTTGGCAGACGGAAGCCCCCGCCGCCCGCGAATTGTTCGCGCCCCCGGCCAACGCCGAAATGCAGGACGTTGCCGCCGAGGATGTGTATCGCATGTTCGGTGCGGTGATCAATTTCGCATTGGAGAGTTTGCCCTAGCGGGTGCGGCCCGGCCTGGGAGGCTTTTACGTTCGCTTCGCATAACACGACGCACCATACGCATCGCCTGATCGAGGTTTATCCATGACGCAGAGCTTTTACGGCTTGGACGGTTCGCGCGCAATGTGGCCGTCGCGACGTGCTCGGCTTGTTGTTTGGCCCTTCGTGGGACTGCTTGTCGCTTGGACCGTGCTGACGGTCCTCTCGATGCATCGGGCGGTCGCCGAATCTGCGATCGCGCCGCTCTCCGCCGAGGGTTATCGGATCGTCGCCGTCGATCCCGAGGGGCACGGCGTATTGCTGCACTATCAGGGCAAGCAGATCGTCATCGTGGACGGCAACCCGCGGGAAATGGGGACGGCACACGGGCGACTCTTGGCGGGACAAGTTCGCTATTTGGTGGAACGGGTGGTGTACGGGGTGGGCGCAGCCGATTCCATGGCCGGGGGCGTCTGGTTCTTGGATACCATGGCCGAGATCGAAAAGCGGACCGCTCCCCACGTTCCCGCCCGATACGTGGAGGAAATCGACGCCCTTTCCCAAGCCGCGGGCGTTTCGATCCGCGACGGTCGCTACGCCAACTTCTTTCCCGAGCGTTTTCATTGCAGCGGCGTGGCGGTTCGGGGCAAGGCCAGCGCCGACGGTTCCGTCGTCCATGCCCGGGTTCTCGATTACATGCGCGACATCCATCTGCAAAAGTGCGCCGCCGTGCAGGTCTTTCTGCCCGAAGGCCGCCATGCCTGGATGAGCCTGGGCTACGCCGGTTTCGTCGGTACCGTGACCGCCATGAACGAAAAGGGCTTGGCGGTGGGCGAGATGGGCGGTCGCGGCGAAGGCGATTGGGACGGGATGCCCATGAGCCTGCTGCTCCGCGAGATCATGGAGCGGGCGTCCACCGTGGAGGAGGCGTTGGAGATTCTCCGCCAAACTCCCCGAACCTGCGAGTACTATTACGTTTTCAGCGATCGTGAGCGGAACCTTGCCGCGGTCCGGGCGGTGCCGAATGAGGTGCTGGTCTTGCGACCCGGCGAGCAACATCCCCTTCTGCCGCCGGTTCCCGAGGACACCGTGTTCGTCTCCGGCGAGCGTCGGGCCGAAATCCTCAGCGAGCGATTGCACGAGCGGTTCGGCCGCATCGACCCCGCCGCCATGATCGAGATCATCAAGCGACCTGTGGCCATGAGTTCCAACCTGCACAATGCCGTGATGCAACCGGAAAAGCACGATATGTGGGTGGCGGATGCCGGGCGAACCACGCCCGCCTGTGACGAGCCTTACGTGCGGGTGAACCTGGGCCGACTCCTCGAGTTCTACCGCGGCTGGAAGACGCCGCCCGCCGAACAATGAACCCCGCGGATGACGCCGACGCCGCGTGCCGGTGCCGTGTGCGATACGCTTTCTGGAGCCGCCGGCGTAAGCCGGTGGTGGAATCCTGGGTAGTGATAAAACACCTCCAGCTCACGCTGGAGGCTCCTGCTCGCGCCGTGTGCGATACGCTTTCTGGAGCCGCCGGCGTAAGCCGGTGGTGGAATCCTGGGTAGTGATAAAACACCTCCAGCTCACGCTGGAGGCTCCTGCTCGCGCCGTGTGCGATACGCTTTCTGGAGCCGCCGGCGTAAGCCGGCGGTGGAATCCTGGGTAGTGATAAAACACCTCCAGCTCACGCTGGAGGCTCCTGCTCGCGCAGAGTGCAATACGCTTTCTAGAGCCGCCGGCGTAAGCCGGCGGTGGAATCCTGGGTAGTGATAAAACACCTCCAGCTCACGCTGGAGGCTCCTGCTCGCGCCGTGTGCGATACGCTTTCTGGAGCCGCCGGCGTAAGCCGGTGGTGGAATCCTGGGTAGTGATAAAACACCTCCAGCTCACGCTGGAGGCTCCTGCTCGCGCCGTGTGCGATACGCTTTCTGGAGCCGCCGGCGTAAGCCGGTGGTGGAATCCTGGGTAGTGATAAAACACCTCCAGCTCACGCTGGAGGCTCCTGCTCGCGCAGAGTGCAATACGCTTTCTGGAGCCGCCGGCGCAAGCCGGCGGTGCAATCGCGGGCGACTCGGGCATTTGACACCTCCGCGACGCTCGGTCACAATTGACCCGATGCCGAGCGAGCGGCGGCGAGGGCTTGCCGCCGTTTCGGCGAGGGTCATGTTGCCCCTGTTTTCTTCATCAACGACGCGTTTTGACCGGGAGGCGGACCGTGTGTAGAGCATCGTGGGCATTGGCGACGGGTTTGGTTTCGTTCGTGTTGGTCGTGCAGGCGGCGCGGGCGGCGGATTGGCCGGAATTCCACGGCCCTAATCGCGACAACATCTGCCCCGAGACCGGTTTGCTCGACCAATGGCCGGAAGGCGGTCCCAAGCTGCTGTGGAAGTTGGAAGGCCTGGGCCGGGGCTATTCCACGGTCTCTATCGCGGACGGGCGAATCTACACGATGGGCGATCGCCGCGGCGACGGCGGCTCCGAGCGGCAGTACGTCATCGCGTACGATCTGGCGAGTCGGAAGGAGTTGTGGGCGGCGGAGGTCGGCCCCCCGCACTCCGACGGCGGTCCGCGCTGCACCCCCACCGTCAACGGCGGCAAAGTCTACGCCATCGGCACCAGCGGCGATCTGGTGTGCCTGAACGCCGCGGACGGGAGCGTCGTTTGGCGGAAAAACTTCGAACGCGACTTCGGCGGCGTGATGATGTCGGTCTGGCGGTTCAGTGAATCGCCCCTGGTGGACGGCGAGAAACTGGTGTGCACGCCGGGCGGACCGAAGGCCCTGCTGGTCGCCCTGAATAAGGATACCGGCGAGACGATTTGGCAGTGCGATCCCGGCGACTTGGGACCTGCCGGCAAGGACGGGGCGGGCTACGCCTCCATCGTTCCCGCCGAAATCCACGGTGTGCGGCAGTACGTGACCGTGGTCGGTCGCGGCGCCGTGAGCGTCGATGCCCAAACCGGAAAACTGCTCTGGAACTACAACCGCATCGCCAACGCCGTGGCCAACATCACGTCGCCCGTCATCCGCGATCATTACGTCTTCGTGACCACCAGCTATCGGACGGGCTGCGCCCTGGTGGACGTGGAGCGCGACGGCGATCGCTGGTCCGCGCGCGAGGTCTATTTCTTCGACTATCGCCACTTCGCCAATCACCACGGCGGCGTGGTGCTGGTAGGCGACGCGATTTACGGCGGGGACGGACAGAACCAAGGCACGCCCACCTGCTTAGACTTCATGACCGGCAAGATCAACTGGAAGGAAAGGGCGCTCGCCCGGGGTTCCGCCGCCGTTCTGTACGCCGACGGCAAGCTCTATTTCCGTTACGAATCGGGCTTGACGGCCCTGATCGCCGCCGATCCCAAGGAGTTTCGCGTCATCAGCTCGTTCACGCCCGAGGTCGTGGACGGTCCCGCTTGGCCGCATCCCGTGATCTGCGACGGCAAGCTCTATCTCCGGGCGCACAACGTGCTGATGTGCTACGACGTGAAGGGCCGCTGAGCAGGGACGGATCAGCGCATCGCAATCCATGTGGAACCAAGCGGAAGATAGGGGAGCGCGAGTACGGCGGGCGATTCGGCCGACCGCGCTCCTTTTGATGTTTCTGTGGGCGGCGGGGTGCGGTTCAAGCGACGGACCGACCTCGCCCGCCAAGCCGTCTTCCGCCGGTCGAGAGCCTACCGCCGTTCCCCAACGTGTGGTCTCGCTCTCCCCCAGCATTACCGAGACGCTGTTCGCGCTGGGTGTGGGCGATCGGGTGGTGGGCGTGACCGATTTCTGTCGCTATCCACCCGAGGCCGCCGACCTGCCCAAAGTCGGCGGATACCTCAATCCCAGCGCGGAGGCCGTGCTGCGGTTGCAACCCGACTTGGTGATCGTCCCCGCCGGCGCGCAGCGCTTCGAGGAAATGTTCGAACATTTCTCGCTGCCGGTTCTGACGGTCGATCACCGCAACTTGGAGGGCGTGTTCGCCTCGTTCGAAACATTGGGCCGGGTCTTCGGCGTGGAGGAGCGGGGCCGAAAGGAGGCCGCCATGCTGCGAGAGCGGTTGGATCGCGTGGCCGAGCGATGGCGCGGCCGACCGCGTCCCCGTGTGTTGCTGGCGATCGACCGCACGATCGAAGAAAACCGTCTCCGCGACGTGTACGCCGCCGGCGACGACGGGTTTCTGGATCAGGTCATCGAACTGGCCGGCGGAGAGAACGCGGCCAAGCATTTAGGCGTCCCTTTTCCCGTCCTTTCGGCCGAGGGAATCCTCCGACTCGATCCCGAGGTGATCGTGGACCTGGTGGGCGACATGCCCGCCGCGGACGTCGATCGCGAGGTCATCCTCAGCGGTTGGAAGCAGGTCCGCGAGGTCGCGGCGGTACGGACGGGTCGGGTGTACATTCTGTCGGACGTGCCGGTGGTCCCCGGTCCTCGCACGCCGCTTTTGGTCGAGCGGCTGGCCCGATGCTTCCATCCCGAATAAATAAGATAACCAAGAGCCTCGGGCATTCACCTCGGACAAGGAGCCTCAGGCGAACCTCTGGACCCTCGGGCAAGCCTCTGGAGCCTCGGGCGTAAGCCCGAGGTGGAGGAAGTGCCACAGCGTCTTATTTCCCGGGCGTCTCCACCACCAGCTCACGCCGGTGGCTCCTGAATACGCATTGCGAAGCGCACAAGCGAGCATTCACCACCAGCTCACGCTGGTGGCTCCATGCGCAATCGCGTGTTGATGGGAAATGCTTAGAGCCGCCGGCGTTAGCCGGCGGTGGAAGAATCAGGGTTCGATTCGCGCGAAGTTGGGAAGCGATTTCACGCGTTCTCCACCACCAGCTCACGCTGGTGGCTCCTGAATACGCATTGCGAAGCGCACAAGCGAGCATTCACCACCAGCTCACGCCGGTGGCTCCTAAATAGGCACTGCGCTACGCGCGGGCACGATGCCGCCCTTCGCGTTTGGGGTCATTCGCGGCGGAGGGCCCCGATCAAGGGCAGTGCGGTCAGTTGTCGTCCCGCCAAGGCCGCGGAAATCAGCCCGACCGCCAAGGAAATCGGCACAATCCAGAGCAGCGTGGTGAAGGACGGGAACGCCCGACCGAGGAACCATTGAGGCAGCACCGCCGCGGCGGCGGACGCCGTTCCCAGGGCCAAACCGCCCCCTAGCAAGACGAGGTTTTCCAGGACGATCAAGTTGCGGATGCGGACGTCGCGAAACCCGACCGCCCGCAACAGGGCCAACTCCGACTGCCGCTCGGCCACGCTGCGAATTTGGGCCGCCGCCAAGCCGAAGGTCCCCAGCAGCAATCCCAGGGCGCCCAAGGATTGGAACGTGGAGAGGTACGTGTTTTGGACGGCCAGCAGGGCGGCCTGGCGTTCGGTCGTTAGGGTCATGGTCATGCCGTAGTCCAAGCACTGCCGCTCCAGCACGCGTTGCACGCGGTGCGCCTCCTCCCGCCAATCCTGCGCCGTTTTCTCGCCCTGGGGCTTCTCGCCCCGGTTCGGCGCGGCGGCGCTGTGCGACGCGACGCGCGGCTCGACGAGAAAATAACGGTAGCCGGTCGTGTCGGGAAACAGCTTGATGAACGCCTCTTCGGCGATCAAGACGTTTCCTTGAAAGATGCTGTTTTGCAGCGTGGCGACGACTCGGAGTCGCACGGGATGCCCCCGCCCGTCCAGTATCTCGAACTCCGCGCCCACGCCGGAGAGATTCAGCGAATACTTGACCGTGGCGTCGTCGAGGATGGCCGGGATGGGAGTCGTCGGCGACGAGTTGCCGCCGTCGGGCATGTCCAAAAGGTGCCACGGGTTGGTCGGCGCACCGGGTGCCGCCGCCTTCGGCATACCCGCCGCAAAGGAAAAGCCGTCCCGTTGACGCAGCGCCTTGGGCACTCCCAAGACCCGGGGTTGGTGCGGGCGATAAAGATTGAGGCAACCGGCGTCCTCCCCGCTCTGGAGCCTGAGCGGAACGATGCGCACGGCATCCAATCGGCGCGCGTCTTGCGGAGAGAAACCGAGGGACCGGCGACCGTCGGGCGTGTTGAGGTCGGCGAAGATCGGCTGATCGGTCTCGCCCAGCAGCCAAAATCCGCCGTTGCCGCCGTCCTTCGCGGGGACGGATTGCGAGGGGTCCAAGCGGAACGCCGCCACGGAGAAGATGAGGAAGCACGCGGCAGCGGTCATGCCCAGGCTCAAGGTGCTTCGGGTCGGATTGCGGGCGGCGTTGCGGAGGGCCAAGCCTCCCAGCGAGCGCGCCGCCCGGGCCTGACGGGCCGACCGATGGAGCCGCGCGAGCAGGGCGAGCATGGCCCCGGCCAGGATCAACAGTCCCACCAGAAAGAACGCCAAGGCCTGTTGCATTTCATCGCCGCGGACGCCCAAAGTCGCCGCGCCCAAAGCCAGCAGGAAGCAGGCGAGAGCGATCCAAGCCTCCAGTTTCGTCCTCCAACTTCGCACGCCCGCCGCGGGGGAGACTTCGCCCGTCCCGCCGGACAACAGCTCCCGCGTGGGCGCTCGCACCAATCGCAAAAGCGCCCAGGTCGTCACGACCGCGGCGGTGAGGACGCCGGCGCATCCGCCGATGAGCAGGGAGCCTGCCCCGGCGTGGAAACGCAGAAACGGCACGGCGACGGCGGGCAACCAGATGGTGTTGAGACCGGCGACGAAGGCCGCCGCGTAGCCCAGACCCAAGGGAACGCCCAGGATGCCGCCCAACAGGCTGACGACGCACGCTTGGCCGAGCAGGAAGATCAGCAGGCGCCGGGGGGGCCAACCGACGGCGGACAGCACGCCCAATTGCCGCGTTTGCTTCTCGATCCCCAAGCGAAACAGGAGCGAAGTCAGCAGCAGCCCCGCCGTCATCACGAACATATTGAATCCCAAGAACAGCATGCCGAACGATGTCGTGCCGGCCGATGCGGCGAGTCCTTGACGTTTGACCGGCAGCAGCGTGATTCCGGCTTCCTCGGCCGAGAAGCGCAGTCGCGATCGGATCTCGTTTGGCGAGACGTTCGGCGGCGGGAGGATGCGGAGCGAGGTGGCATCGCCCCAACGATTGGCCCAATACCGCGCGGCGATCTTCGGGGAGAAGTACGCCTTGGGCGTGCCGCGATGGCGTTCCCAATACTCCTCGTCGGCGGGCGTCACTTTGCCGGCGTCGAAGGGAAAAGGCGGATCCCAATCGGCGATGGAACGGCGATCGGTCAGGCCCGCCACTTCCGGCATCAGCTTGGGATCGTCCGCCGCCTCCGCGATCGCCGTAATGCCGCTGACGCGGAACGTGCGCGTGGTCCGCCGGACCTCGCCGCCGGTTTGCTCGGGATCGAACCACGTGACTTCGACGGTGTCGCCGACGGCCACGTGCAACTGCTCGGCCGCCCAGGTGTTGAGGACGACTTCATCTTCCCCGGGCGTGGCGACGGGCGTACCATCGGGGGCGGGGAAAGGCCCCAGCGGAGGCGCGGGCGCCAATTCCAGGGCCGCCGCCGTGGCGTAATAAATGGCGTGCGTCCCGGCGCGGACGGTCTCCAGCAGGTAAAAGAAAACGGGGTCCGCGGCGGCGGGCTTGAGTCGCGACTCGACCAGGCGGCGGAGAGAAGGTGCCAGCAGCATCCGCCGACTCGTCAGGTGGACATAGCCCCTCGGCGATTCCTCCCATCGCAGTCCCAGGTCGTCCGCCGTGAAGATCGAGATCTCGCCCAGTCGCCGTTCGGCCTCGGCGGCGGCGGGGCGGTCCGCCCGCTTGCCGGTAATCAACCACACGTTGGCGGTGTCGGGCGAGTTCAACCGTTCCGCCAGCCAAGCCGAATCGACGAAGGCGTTCCGCGGCGCCTGTTGGGAAGGTTCCAGGGCGAATCGTCCCGCGCCGTCGTCCTCGATGATCGCTTTGACCGTGACGACCGTCGATTCGATGGTGTCGGCCTTTCGCCCGAACACGCTTTCGCCGGGCACGACTTGCAGTCGCGGCAGGCGGAGGATGAGGCGATCGCCGGGGGTCGCCCCGAGCAGTTCCGCCGTTTGCCGGTTGAGCACGATTTCCCGGGGACCCGGCGGTTGGGGCGGTGCGTTTCCCATCGCCGACCAAAAGCGGGCGTCGCAACCCAAGACCTGTACGTGACCCGCCGCGGCGCCGTCGGGCGATTGGCGCTGCAAGGCCGCGTACAGGCGGATCACCGGGACCACGGCGTCGAAAGCCGCGGTGAACTCGGGCGAAGACGCCAGACGCTCGGCCGACGCGTTCGTAAGCCAATACGGGCCGGTCATGGCCTGATCCACTCGCCCCAAGCGATCCAGCGTCAAACGCCGCAGGCTGAACCGCATGGAGTCGCCCACCACCAAGGCCCCGGTGAGGACCGCGGCGGTGACGGCCGCGCCCAAGGCCGCCGTCAGATGCAAACTCCAAAAATAGCCGACGGTCTTCCGTAGGAATTGCACGAAGTTCATGGCCCGCTCGATCCCCTTGCTTTAGACCGGCGTCGGCTGCAATCGGCCGCCTTCCAGCCGAAAAACGCGCTCGGCGGCGGCGGCCAAACGCTCGTTGTGCGTCACGAGGATTAGCATCGTGCCGAACTCCTCCGTGGTCCGAAACAGCAGTTCGCGGACGTGCTCGGCAGTGGCGGCGTCGAGGTTGCCCGTCGGTTCGTCGGCCAGGATCAAGGCCGGGCGACGGATCAAGGCTCGGGCGATGGCCGTCCGCTGGCGCTCGCCCCCGGAAAGCTCGCCGGGGAGGTGTCCCGTTCGACTCTCCAGCCCCACCCGCTCCAGCAATTCGGTCCCCCGCCGCACGTCCTCGTCGCCCACGCGACCCTCGGCGAGCACGGGAATCAATACGTTTTCCAAGACGGTGCACTGCGGCAGCAAGTGATGATCCTGAAAGACGAATCCGATGTGGCGTCCGCGAAAGCGAGCCAAGGCGTCGGGCCGGAGTTGGGCGGGGTCTTCGCCGTTGAGCAGCACCCGGCCGGAACTCGGCACGTCCATGCCGCCGATGATGTTCAGCAGCGTGCTCTTGCCCGACCCGCTTGGGCCGATGATCGCCAGGCGCTCCCCCGATCGGACCTGCAAATCGATGCCTTGCAGCACGTTGAGAGGTTCGGCCCGAGTGGGGTAGCTCTTGGTGACGCCTTCGAGTAGTAGCTCGGCCATGGTCCGTCGCCTGTGGTTGGTTGGGTGGGCGCAACGCCCCTGCGGCCTGCGCGTGCCGAAAGGAGCGGTCGCTCCGTGTCGTCCTCCGTCAATCTACCGCGCCGCAAGCGGGAACCGCTACCGATTCGCGGAATCGCGCGGCAAATTGAGGCAAACCGCGTAACCCCGCCATGCAAGCGCGAATGGACAAGAGACCTAGAGCCTCGGGCGTCAGCCCGAGGTGGAGGAAGCGCCACAGCTTCTTATCTCGCGGGCGCTTCCACCACCAGCTTACGCTGGTGGCTCCAGGAAGCCAATTGGACAACGCGCGAGCAGGAGCCTCCAGCGTGAGCGGGAGGTGTCTTATCGCTACCCAGGGTTCCACCACCAGCTTACGCTGGTGGCTCCAGGAAGCCAATTGGACAACGCGCGAGCAGGAGCGTCCAGCGTGAGCGGGAGGTGTCTTATCGCTACCCAGGGTTCCACCACCAGCTTACGCTGGTGGCTCCAGGAAGCCAATTGGACAACGCGCGAGCAGGAGCCTCCAGCGTGAGCTGGAGGTGTCTTATCGCTACCCAAGGTTCCACCACCAGCTTACGCTGGTGGCTCCAGGGATACTAATTGCGCGGCGCACAAGCGCGAGCATTCACCACCAGCTTACGCTGGTGGCTCCATGGGCAATCGCATGTTGATGGGAAATGCTTGGAGCCGCCGGCGTTAGCCGGCGGTGGAAGGCGCGGCCGCAGCGCCGGGCCGCGCGGTTGCATCCCGCGACGCGATGGGTCACCATAAATCTCGAACCTCCATCGCGGAACGATTTCGGGGAAGGAAGCGACTCATGTTGACCGTGGTGTGCCCCTCCTGTCAGACCAACCTGCGCGTGCGTCCCGAGCTTGCGGGGAGGGCGGGGAAGTGCCCCAAGTGCGGGGCCATCGTTCATGTGCCGGTCCCCGATCAGGATGCGCCATCCGAAGACCCCGGCGAAACCGTGCGCTCTGCCCAAGAGGCCGCGACCGGAGACGAGTTTCCCGACATCGAACCGGCCGACCGTCTGGTCCGCGATTACCACTACCTGGTCGTGGATCGCAACGGTTTGACGGCCTCGTGGGAGAACAACGGCCAAGGCTGGATGATCCGCTCGGGGACGACGTTCGTGCGGGCGGTTCGCAACGCCGACAAACTGCCGGGTCAAGGTGATTTCAAACTAGTGGAGCTTCAGATTGTGCGGAGGGAGGACGGTTCCCATCGCTTGAAGGGCCTGGCCGTCTATCAACTGGCCCCGCGTTACGCCGTGACCCGCATCGAACGGGGAGAGGACGCGATTCTGCAAGCGGTCCGCGGTCCGGGGTCGCTGAGCAAGGAGCAGAAGGCCGCCGTCTTCGCCTATATCCGAGATAAGTTCATGCGGCCGATCTGGGAAGACAATGCGGCCCTCGTCGAGTATCTGACGAACATCGACTACCGTTCCCCAGGCATCTCGCCGCACACGCACCCCTTTGTGACGTGAACCGTTCGCGGCGCGGCAGCGCGGCGCATCAAGACTCGGGCGAAGCGGCGGCGCGCTGCTTGAGTTGCGAGAAGAGTCGGCGGAATTTCGGACTGCGAACCGCCGGGCCGACTTCGCATCGGCGGTGCTCGGCCTCATCCCGGGCGGTCGCTTCTCCGACGTGGTTATCGAAGATCAGCACTTCCGTGACGCCGGCGTCTTGCGGTTCCGGCTCTTGCACGTCCTCCGGGCACGGCGGAGTATCACCGGCGGTCGGTGCGGTCTCGCCGCCATCGCCTTCGATCACGATCTCCAGGGTGCCGGTATCGGTCTCCGCCGATGGTTTCTCCGCCGTCGCCTCTTCCAGCGTCGGGCTGTGAAGGCATTCCCTTTGCGATCGCGTCGCCGTGTCCGGGACCGGACCGCCCGTGACCGGAATCACTTGCTGAAACTCCTCCTCGAAGGGGTTTCCCCAGTCTTCGAAGATCAGTTCCACCTCGGTCTTGGTCGCGGGCGGGCGGAATTCCTGCTGCAATTGCCGGACCGCCTGCTCGGCCTGCCGAAGGTGTTCCAAGGGGCGCAGTTCGATCGGGTCGGAGACATCGGCCGCAGGACCGCCGAGGGACTCGCCGGAGGGGACGGGAAAGGCGCCGGTCGGTCCGCTCAAGGTTCGGCCCGGACCATGAAACCGCGTTGCCTCGCCGTTTCGGGAAAGTTCGTCGTCGCCGGTTGCCGCGACCTCGGGGGCGGACGCATCGTCGCCGAGACGCTCGTCGTTGGGCGATTCACTCACCGCGTCCGAACCGGCCTGCGAATCCCCGGCGATGTCTTCGGTCAACCCGTCGGAGGTCGAGACGGCGTCCAAGCCCTCGTCCCATGTGCCGAATTCCACGACCTGCGAGGAAGAGCTTTTTCGTTCGGGGGCGGGTTCCCACGGCATGGGAAGCTGCTGTAAATCGGACCAGGCCTCTTGGACCAATTCCGGCGTGATGCGTTCGATCTCGTCGGCGAAGGCCAGCAGCAAGACATGGTCGCAGATTTGATTGATCAGTCGCGGCACGCCGCCCGTGGCGTGGTACACCGCCGCCAGGGTCTCCTCGGACAGCATGGCGTCGGCGTTTCCGCCGCAGAGTCGAATCTGTTCCCGCACGTAGGTAAAGGTGTCGGCCCGGCTCAAGGCATCCAAATAACAGCGTGCGGAAATCCTCTGGCTGAGAGGTTGGAGTTTTCCCGCCGCCAGCTTTTCCTCCAGCAAGGTGCCTCCGGAAAGGAGCAGGCGCAGCGGCGGTTCCTCACCCCGTCCCAGATTGAGCAAAAGCCGCAGTTCATCCAACATGCGCAGGGAGAGCGTGTCGGCCTCGTCGACGATCAGGACCAGCGGCTTTTCGCGATCCGGGCTGAGAAGATAGTCCATCAAGGCCAGCCGCAATTCGCCGTCGTCCATGCCCTGATAAGGCCGATGCAGTTCGAACAATACGGCTTGAAACAGGGCTTTCCGCGAGGGAATGCGTCCCACGGCGGGCATAACCACCTCGCAACGGGCCGCCAAGTCCGCGCCCACCGCTCGGCACAACAGTGTTTTGCCCGTGCCGGTCGGACCGACGATCAAGCCGACGCCTTCGCCCCGGGCCAGGCACCGCGTCAGCTTGACGCGGAATTCCTCCGTCGTCCGCAACGCGACGTAGTGCCGGAGGGACGGCACCGCCGGGAAAGGACGTCGACGAAGATGAAAGAATTGCTCGTACATGTTCGATTTGCCGGTTGATTTCGAAGGGTCTCGGAAACGGGTCGGCGATCTTGGCGTCGCCGCGTCATCGCCCTAACAATTTTGGGGCGGGCAGCGGTTCGGCGCCGTCCGCACGCCAGTATCGCCGGGGGGGCGGTTCGTCGCGGGAAATCTCTTCCGGGCTGCGCAGACCGTTCCAAATCCAGCCTGCCGCGATGGTCGCCAGCAGGCTCAAGGCCGCGGCCAGCGTCCCTCGCAGTCCGAAGGACGATTGCGACCGTCCGTTCGCGGCGGTCGTCGCGGGACCCGCTCGATCGGTGACGGGGGGCGCGGAGGCCGACCGGTCCGCGAAATCGCGCCACGCTTCCTGGAGGGCGGCGGCGGATGCCTCTTCTCGGCACAGCGCCGCTTGCAACTCTTGTCCCGCCGCGGTCGCGTGCTCCAGTAATTGCGACAGCGTCGCCTCGCCTGCGGCCAGATCGCGCATCGCCTCGCGAAAGGCCTCGGTCGGGACCGTCTCCGGCGTCGATACCTCCGGTTCCTCGCGGAGTCCCCCGGAAAGGCCGTTCCCCACCGGCGGTCGCGAGACGGCGGTTGCCAGGTCCCGGCGATGCGGCGCCGGCGGTTCCGAAGCCTCGTGATTCGATTCAAGACGATATCCGTCCCGTGCAAACGCGCCCTGATGGTCGATCCAGCGCTCCAGTTGTCGCATTTCGCTCCGCACTTCCGCAATCATGGCATCCAGTTGTGCGACCTCCGGATGGGCGGGAGTGTGCGTCGCGGAGAGTTGGGCGCGTTCCATTTCCAATCGGGCCAAGTAGCCCTTCAGGAACGCCCATCGCTGCCGTTCCTGCTCGGTGGGATTCGTTCGTTCCGCCGCGGCGGTATTGCCCGCGGTCGCAGAGGGTGGAATCACGGCGATCGATCCCTTGGCCAGGAGTTCGGTACCGTAGCGACGCGCATCGTGGAGCGCGGCGACGTGTTGCAGCCACGCCCATTGCATCTGTCGGGCGACGGCGGCGTATTCGGCAAACGCCTTTTGCGATCGTTCCCGCGCGGCAAGCCATGCCTCCCAACGATCTTGCGGTAACGCCGGGGTCTTTTGACGGAGGGATCCGCCGGTTGCCTCGTGCAAGGTCGCTTGGGAATCGTGCTCGGTTACGATGCCGGGGGCGTCCGCGAGGGGACGCGAGAGCCACATCACGGTCGCGAAGGTCGTCGCCAAGACCGCGATGCGGACGATCCAACCAAGGGGATCGCCGCCCGGTCGCGCCTTCGCGGATTGTTGGAATGTCGCCTTTCCCGGATGTGCCATCTCGCAATAGAACCTCGAATCCGGTGCCGTTCGCGCGGCGCGGAGGCGCAGGACGATCCCGCGGCGTCCGCCCGTATAATGCGGTGGTAGGGGCCATCCGGTCCCATGCCGCTCCTCCCCCGGAATCGACTTTTCCCGGGATGAGCTTTAGTCGGTTCAGTGCGGTCGTTTTGCTTTTGCCAATTGTTCCGGATTTTTCGATCAAGCTGCCGCCCTTGTTCCGGAGAGGGCGATCGGCCAATGCGGTCACGCCGCAGGGCATCGGACGTCGATTGCGGCATGAACCGACCCAGCGACCTCGACCTGAGAAGAAACGATGTTTCGCATCAAGATTTGCGGAATCACGCAGCCGGAGGATGCCGAGGCGTGCATCGCGTCGGGCGCCGACGCCGTGGGCCTCAATTTCTATCCACCAAGCCGCAGGTACGTCCCGGCGGAGACCGCGCGGGCGATTGCTCGGGTGGTCTCGGGGAAAATGCTTCGCGTCGGGGTGTTCGTCTCGCTGCCCGTCCCAGAGGTGCGAGAACTAGCGGCCTATGTGGGTTTGGACGCCGTGCAACTCCACGGCGACGAACCTCCCGAGGTCGTGGCCGCCTTGCAGCCTCTTCCCGTCATCAAGGCTTTCCGCGTCCGAGAGAGTTGTCGATGCGTCGAGGATTATTTGGCGGAGTGTCGCAACCTGGGCGTGCTTCCCGCCATGATCCTCCTGGATGCCTGGAGTCCCGAGGCGCCGGGCGGAACCGGCAAGACGTTCGATTGGTCGGCGGCGACGGAATTCGTCCGCCGCCATTCGCAAGTCCCCGTCGCCCTGGCCGGCGGCTTGAGGCCGGAAAACGTCGCCCAGGCCATACGCACCGTTCGTCCGCAGGGTGTGGACACGGCGGGCGGCGTGGAATCCTCGCCCGGCAGAAAGTCGCCCCATCGAATTGCGGCCTTCGTGCAAGCCGCACAAGCGGCTTTCGCTGAGTACGAAGGGTCGTGAGGCAACGGACGCGCGCAATCGAGTCTTCCCCGGCGGTACATCCCCCAATCCCGACCCTATGGGCAAAGTGCCCGTACATTTTCCACAGTTTTCCGATGCCGCATATTACGAATGCTGCCTGAATTAGCCAATATCTCTATTCATCCTCTCCGATAGTTCTTACGGCGGAACCCCTCACGGAAGCCTTCAGCTCTGTCCCGCATCTTTCTTTCCCGCCGCGGACTTTCCGGCAAGTTGCATCTCTCAAAGCTATTTGGGGAGGACCCAAAGATGGCGAAACGTTGGTTTCCCGGAACCGTGTTCGGATTCTGTAGTGGAACTCTGCTCGTAATCGGTTTGACTTCATTGCGGACGGATCATCAGGCAATCGGAAAACAGGCGTCTTGGAGCCAACCCTCGAAGTACGAGACGACGACCGAAGAAAACCCTTGGCTGGAAATGGAGGACGAATCTTGGAACGACCTTGCTGAGACGGACG
Source organism: Thermopirellula anaerolimosa (assembly GCF_054657335.1). Classification (NCBI taxonomy): domain Bacteria; kingdom Pseudomonadati; phylum Planctomycetota; class Planctomycetia; order Pirellulales; family Thermoguttaceae; genus Thermopirellula; species Thermopirellula anaerolimosa. Next base: position 2,272,181 of record NZ_BAAHYX010000006.1, on the reverse strand, counting down.
AAATCGACGAAGCGGTGATGGCGGAGGACAAGGCGGCGGAAGACGAGTTCACCGCATCGGACGAGGCCGCCGAGAACCGTTTGGAACCTGCGAGCGACGTTGCGAGTTGTCCGGTCGAAGAGTTCTTTTCCCGCATCTCCGAATTTCGTTACCGCTATCTCTTCCAGGGGCGAGACGAACTCGGCTTCTTCCCGAGCGAGCAGGCCCCATCCGCTGCTAAGAGTGATGCTGAGAATGAGGAGAAGCCTTCTTATCAATCGCAGGTACCGGAGATCGTTTTCGAGGAGGCCGAACCTCGAACAGAGGCTTCCCGCTACGGCTTTTACGACAATTACGGCCCAAGCGAACAGTTCTCGGCCTCGGTTTCGTGGTCCGACGGAGCGGCGGAATCTTCCCTCTCCGGCGAAGCTGAAGAAATCGCGGGCATGAACGCGGTGGAAGAAGAGATGGCGGAGGAATCGGCGGCAATGGATTCGCACGAGTATGCCGCGGAGTTGCCGGACGCTCAAATCGACGATTATCGCGATTACATGGATTACGAGGCCCTGTACGGCGACTACTACGAAGAGGCCGAACCGCAAGACGTCGTCGGGGGGCGTCCCTGGATGCGGCGCCGCAATGCCCGGCAGGTACCGGCGCCGACGGCTGGCGAGGCCGCGACGTCCGCGAAGGCGGGGGTAATTCAATTCCCAACCCTTGCCGAATACGCCCAGGTCCACGTGGAAGAGGATTGGGAGGCACGCGTTGCCGAGGGTTGGATCTTGGCCCGCAATGATGCCACGTTGCCGCAATCCGACGATCTGCAAACTGCCGCGGAAGACCGCCCGCTCAACGACGCCGCGACGATGACGGCGGACGCCGAGGCGTCCACCGATGCCCTGTCCGGCGACTTCGAGATGGTCCGCGAGGAGAGCCTGGAACCGCTGTACCAGGATTATGAAGAAGCCTGGATGAGCGGCGAAGTGTCCCTGCCGTCGCCCGAGCAAGAGCCGACGGAAGCCGCTCCGGTTTGGGATACTCCGATGCATGGAGAGCCTGGAGAAGACTTCCAATGGGAGGATGCCGCCGAGGAAACCACGGTGGAATTCCCGACCCTCCCGCGGTTCGAATCGGTCGCGGAAAGCATGCCGAACGCCGAAGCGACGTTCGAGGCTCAGGACGAGGCGGCATGGGACTTGGAGACGCCCGGTTACTCGCCCGCCGCAAATTCCGACGAGGTTTCGCACGTGTACGAAGGCGACTACTGTCAATCGGAGAAGTATCGCTACTTCGTTTACGAGGAGGGCTACCGAGGTTGGAAGGAACTGAATGCCGCGCTCTCCGAGGGAGAGAACGCGGATTCGGTGCGATTGGAGGTCGTTCTGCCTGCCCTGCTGCGGGCGATGGACTCTGTTCCCGAGTTCCTCAGCCGAACGGTGAGTGACGCCCGGCGGAACCTGGCCGATAGCCTGGCGTGGCTCTTGAATCGACCCCGGACGGCAGCGAAGCCGGATTCAACGAGCGTGAAATAGCCCCATCCGGCAGTTGCGAGCCTCGTGCGCCAAGGTTTTAGCATCCGGCACGGCGGGAGGAGCATCGTCTCCACCGCCGTGCCCGTTTTTCCGCGGAAAGTTTCGCCGCCGTTTCGGCAGAATATCTCACGTTAGGCCCCGTCGGGACGTGCCGTTCGGTCGCCTTTTCGCACGATCCCGCAGCCCCCCGATTTGACGGCTTTTCGACATTGAAACGCCGTTTTTCGAGTTTTCACAAACGGTGAGAATTTCCTGGAGCGCCGGTTCGGAACTCCGCGCCAAGGAGCGGCGTCAAAAGAGCGGCGGGGAATGGAGCCGCTCAGGCCGCGCTGCCCGTTCCTGTTGCCAAGCCGGGGAATGGGATTTACCTATCCATATTTCCCATCTTTCCGGATCGAAAGTTTTTGCTTGGCAAACGCAATCTGTCCAAGCTACAATGGGCATAGCCCCTTAGTTTTTGACGGATGAAATTTGGCCTCTAGTCTGTTTCGGCGCGTAGGTCCCGGGGGGAACGCCGAAGGCGCGTGTTAAAGTCGGAGAAGCATGATCATGTCGAAAGTGCGTCCCATCCTGCTGGTTCCATGTTTCGCCTGGATGGTCCTCTCGCTTGGGGCATCGGTGCACGCCGCGGCGCCGCAGGGGAACCTGGAGGTGTTTCAATCCCCGGACGGTGCGGCCTATTTTGCCGCCTCGCTGCGAGCGGATGAATCCGTGCTGCGACCGGCGGATTCGCACCACGTGGTGATCCTGGTGAACACCTCGGCCGCTCAGTCTGGCGATTTCCGTCGGACGGGGTCGGCGGTTCTGAAAAACCTCCTCGCCAAGTTGGGTCCCAGCGACAAGGTCCGAATCTTGGCCGTGGATTTGAAGGCCGTACCGATGCAGGCCGATTTCGCCGCGCCGGGCAGCCCGGAATTGGAGGCCGCCCTGGCCAAACTCGATCAACGGGTGCCGCTGGGCGCTTGCGATCTGGAGGCGGGATTGGACGCCGCGATGAAGGCCTTCGAAGGCACGCCCGCGGAGGGTCGCTCGCTCGTGTACATCGGCGACGGTTTGAGCCGCGCCAATCTCTTGCCGCTGGATCGCATCGGAGCGATTTGCAGTCGACTTCAAAAGGATCGCATCCCGGTCAGCAGTTTCCTGGTCGGCCCGCGTTGGGACGCCCCGTTGATGGCGAGTATCGCCACGCACAGCGGCGGCATCTTGGTTCGCGATATGGAAGGCGTGACGCCCGAGTCGGCGGCGGCGGAACTGGCCGCTGCGGTGGCTTCCCCGGTCGCCTGGCCGACGTCCGTCGCCTGGTCGGGACCGGTCGGCGAAGTTTTCCCGAAGACATTGCCTCCCCTCCGCGCGGATCGCGATACCGTGGTCGTGGGAACGTTGAAGGAATTGGGGCCGGTGGCGGTCGAGGCGGGTTTCGGCAATGCGACGTTGTCCTGGAATTTGCCCGCCGCGGAATCTCGCCCGGATAACGCCTTCCTGGTCCAACTCGTGGAATCGATTCGCTCCGGCGGGGGCATCGCGGCCCCGATTCCCGGCACCGCTTTGCTGCGGGAGTTGGCCGAGGAATTCGAGATCACGGCCTACAATCTGACGGAATTGGCGGAACAGGCCCTGCAAGTGAACGACGTCGCGGCCGCACGCCGCATGGCGGAGGAGGCGGTCCGCCGCGATCCGCAGAACCAAGCCGCGCGAAAGATTTTGGCGCGGGTGACGCAGATCTCGCAAGAGGCGGGCGCGGAAGCGGCCCCGGCACCGGCGGCTCCCGCCGCACCCCAAGCCCCCGCCGATTTGACCTTGAGCGGCCCGGCGGCCCCCGCCGCCGGTGCGGCGCCTCCCGGTTTGGCCGCGCAAGTCCTTAAAGATCGGGCGGTGTTGGTGGACGCCGTCACGCAGGACGTCCGCATTCGATTGAATGAGGCCCGCAAGCGGATGGCGACCAATCCCGAGGATGTTCGCCAGGACCTCAAGGAGCTTTTGGACCAGGTTTCGCGGACGCCCGATCTGCCCGCCGAAGTCCGAGAGCAGTTGGCCGATCAAGTCCGCGCGGCGATCCGGCAGGCCGATGCCCGCGTCATCGAATGGAACGAGCAGCAACGCCGCGCCGCCGCACAGGAAGCCCAGGCCCTGGAGCGGAAACTGCTCACGGAAAGCCTCCTGGCCCGCGAGCAAAAGCTGACGCAATTGATGGAGCGATTCAACTCGCTGATGGAGGAGGGCCGATACGAAGAGGCCGAGGTCAATGCGGCTATGGAAGCCGTCAAGCTGGCGCCGGAGAACCCCGTGATGAATCTGGCGCAGCGGATGTCCAGCCAGCAAGGCAATTTCGAGAAGGCCATGGAGTTGCGGGAAGCCCGCAAGAAAGGCGTCCTCGATACGCTGTACCAAACGGAATTGGCCCACGTTCCCATTCCGGATGAACCGCCGGTCTTGTACCCCGATGCGGAGGTCTGGCAAGAGTTGACCGCTCGCCGCAAGGAACGTTACAGCTCGATGGAATTGTCCAGCGACAACGCGGCCGAGCGGAAGATCGCCGCGGAATTGCGGCGGCCGACGGAACTCGATTTCATCGATACCCCATTGTCCGAAGTCGTCGATTACCTGAAGGACCGGCACGGAATCGAAATCCAGTTGGATAATAAGGCCCTCAGTGCGATGGGCGTGGACAGTTCCACGGCGGTCTCCAAGAGCCTCCGTGGAATCTCGTTGCGGTCCGCCCTGCGGTTGTTGCTCCGCGATTTGGACCTCACGTACATCGTCAAGGATGAGGTTCTGCTGATCACGACGCCGGAACAGGCCGACACCGATCTGATCCTCAAGGTCTATCCCGTCGCCGACCTCGTGGTGCCTCCGAACGTCATGGGAGGCGGCATGGGGATGATGGGTGGCATGGGGATGATGGGAGGCATGGGTGGCATGGGAGGCTACGGAGGGGGAATGATGGGAGGCATGGGAGGCTTCGGTGGCATGGGAGGAATGGGAGGATTCGGTGGAGGAATGGGAGGTATGGGAGGATTCGGAGGGGGTATGTTCAATGTCCCCGGCGCCGGGAACAATGGCTTCCGTGCCTTCAGCGTCAACGACGATCTTTCTCGTTCGCCCGACGGCCAACCGCGACCCCAAACGGACGCCCGATCTTCGTCGCTCCTCGAGACTGCCGATGGCATCGTCGCCGGCACGATCAATGCGGCCCCGGACTCGGTCTGGGAAAGCCTGTTCCAGGGCGATCGGGCCGTTCCCGCCTCCGATGTCCGCGAGGCCGTGCGACGCCTCTTGGCGGCGCAAAAGTTCGATTACCTGTTGGAGTTGCTGAACGCCGCGTTGCGGCACAATCCGCCCGAACCGTGGATGTACGAAGGCATGGCCCTGGCCATGGAGGCGGCGGGAAGGCCGAATGACGAGATCGAGCGGGTTTTGATGTCCGCGGCCGACTTCGCCGTAGAGCCTCTGGATCTCTTGGCCTTGGGCATCCAATTGGAGCGTCACGGTCTCGACGCCCGGGCTTTGAGCGTCTATCGCCAAGCCGCGTCCCTGGCCCCGCAATGGCCGGAACCTTACGTGGCCGGTCTGAAAGTCGCGCAAAAACTTCAAGACTTGGAAGGCATCCAGTGGTCCACCGTGGGAATCTTGAGCCAGGTATTCCCCGAGAAGCACCAGGACGTGTGGCTGAACGCCTTGCGAACGGCGAAGGCCACGCTGGACGAACTGAAGGCCAAGAAGCTGGAGGAGCAAGCCTCCCGCTATCAGGCCGCCCTGGATGAAGCCGTCGCCCGCGACTGCGTCATCGAAGTCTCGTGGCTGGGCGAAGCGGACGTCGATCTGATCGTCGAGGAGCCTGCCGGTACGCTGTGTTCGCTCCGCAATCCGCGGACGACCTCGGGCGGGGTGCTGGTCGGCGATACCTCCAGTCGCTCGGCCCGCAAGGGCGATGAGGGCTACCACGAATACTACGTCTGCCCGCGCGGTTTCAGCGGCACCTATCGTGGTCTGATTCGCCGCGTATGGGGTGAAGTGGCGGGCGGTAAAGTCAAGGTCACCATCCACACGCACCTGCTGACCGACAAGGCCCAGTCGTTGACCAAGATGGTGGAGATGAAGAACGACGAGGCCGTCATTCAGTTCGAACTGGCCGACGGTCGGTTGCAAGCCCCGTTGAACGAGCGAATGTTGGCCGCCGCAGTGACGAACCATCTGGAGCTTCGCAACCGCATCTTGGCGCAACAGCTTCCGGCGGGACAGGCGGCCCAGGTCGATCCTGCTGCGATGGCGTCGTACTACGAATCCCGAACCGACGGGGCCAACCTGGGCGGGGCGGGCGGCATCCTGCCCTTCGTCCCGGTACGCGGCGGTGCGGTGGGCTACGCCCCGCAAATCACCGTCGTGCCCGAAGGCGCCTTCATGATGACCTCGGCCGTCATCTCCGCCGATCGCCGCTATGTCCGCATCAACCCGGTGCCCTTCTTCTCCGCGATCACGGAAGTCAACACGTTCAACTTCATCACGGGTGAAGGCGGCCAGGGCCTCGGCGGTACCGGCGGACAAGGTTTCGGCGGTCTGTTCGGCGGCGGCGGCGGCGGATTCGGCGGCGGCGGGTTCGGCGGCGGATTCTTCTGAGACCGTTTTGCACCAACCGCCGGCCCCACCCAGGCCGCGGTTCCCAAACACTTTCCGATGCACAACAAGCCTCCGGTTCACGCTGGAGGCTTTCTTTATGCCCCCTGCGGGGACTCCCCGCACCGCCGGGTCACGGTCGGTGTGTGGCGGAAGGCCGGCGCCTCGCCTTGCTTCCGGGCGGCTCCTCAGGTGTTACAATGGCTCCGATCAGCCCGAGTTGTACGAACCATCGGAGGCGCGGAACCATGACGACACCTTATGAGAAGACCGCGGTTTTCGTTGGGATGCTGCTGGCGGGAGCAGGGGCCGCGGCGACGACGATACGGTTCCGATTCACGACGGAGGCGGATCCGACTTGGGACGACGCCAAGAGCCTCGCATTCGAGGTCGTCCCCAACGACGAAGCCCCGCGGGAATACGTCGTCGATATGTCGTCCGTGCCCGGTTGGAAAGGCACGTTGAAACAACTCCGCCTCGACCTGGCGACCGGCCAAAGCCTTACCGGTACGTGCCGATTCGACTATATCGCGATCGTGGGCGAGGTCTCCCGGCAACCGTGAGATCGGCGATCGTGGAGTCGTCTCCGCTCGACCGCGTGGTATCCGATAGGCCGGCGCCGAGTTTGCGTCGGTCCGGGGACGAAAATCGGTAGGGTCCGGGTACGCCAACCTTTTCTGGTGCAATAGGGGCGGCGCCGAAAGCGACAAGAGAGGCTTGCCGCACAAGCAGGTCGAGAAATCCAGGATAGGCAAGCAACTCTGGGACGAGAAAATACCGGAGGTGGGAGTTGAACCCACACCCCCCGAAGGGGACTGGATTTTGAGTCCAGCGCGTCTGCCATTCCGCCACTCCGGCATGGCGACAAAGCCGCCGGGACGACCGCGATTGCGACGTGGAACGTCCAAACACGGGCCTGCCGACCGCTTCACCCGACCACAAGAATAAGTATGTCTTCCAATCGCCGCCCACGCAAGACACCCTTTTGCGGTTCGGCGGCGTGCTTTCCTCCCTAGGCGGGCCGCGAACGGGCAATCCGCAGAGGCTGGGAAAAGACAAGCATTCTCGGCAACCCTTGACGGTTCGCCGCCGGCGGTCGAAAATCGCTAGGGTTTGGACTGGCTAATGATTAGGTCGGGCGGGAGAGTCGAGAGACTCGGCAGGGCATCGGGGTTTGCCACTCCTTCGGCGGCGACGCGATAGGCGGCGTCAGGGGTGCGGTGCGTCGCACCCTTTCGGGACGATGCCTGCCGGTCGGGACGTCCTCCGCCTTTCCCAGCCTCAATCGCCGCCGGTATCCCCCATACAAAAAAGCTCAGCACAGAGCGTCGGGAGACGGTCTATCATGGATTTAGTCACCGTATTGGCGTTCCTCGGTCTGGCGCTGTTGGCGTGGGACTGCATCGAGGTCGGGCGGAACGACGGCGCCAACATCGTGAACGCCGTCTTCGGCGCCCGCATCCTCCCGCGTCGCCTGGCCGTGGCCTTGGCCGGCGTCGCCGTCATCCTGGGTGCGTCCTTTTCCACGCCCGTCATGGAGACCGCCCGCAAGGGCATTTTCGACCCCGCCCTGCTCACCCTCCAGGCCGCCGTCATCGCCTACATCAGCGTGTATCTGGTGGACACGGTTCTGCTTTATGCGTATTCCACGTTCGGCATGCCCGTCAGTACCACCGCCTGCCTGATTTTCGAGTTGGTGGGCGCCTCGATGGGACTGTACGGCGTCTCCATCGTCCACTGGGATAAAGTGCAAACCGTCGTCGCCGCGATCTTCGTCTCCATCATCATGGCGGGGGTGGCGGGATTCCTGATTCAACGGGTCTTTCGGGCGGCGGTCGGCAGTCGCGTCGAAGATCGCGAGACGATTCTGCTCCACGGTCCCTGGATATGCGGCTTGATGCTCACGGGATTGGCCTGGTTCATGGTATTCAAAGGAATGGCCGGCCTGAGCGTGGTGCAAAGTTTTCGCGAAGCCACGATCGACGCCTACACGCCCGTCTTCGCGCTGCTGGCGGCATGGGGGCTTTCCACGCTGCTGGTACATATCTTTCTGCTTCTGTCGGGAGAATTCGGGACCAAGTATTTATTCTCGGGCATGGCGGTGGTGGGCATGCTGTGCTTGGCCTTCGCTTTCGGCCAGAACGATTTGGCGAACTGCGCATCGCCGGGACTTTCCGCGTTTTGGCTCTGGAAGAACTCGCACGAGTCGGTCGCCGTGGCCACCAAGATTCCCATTCCGCCTTGGGTGCTGTTCGTTTGCGGATGTCTGATCGTCGGGGGAATGTGGACCCGGGATGCCCAGCGCGTGACGCGAGCGGCGGTGAACACGGGCAGCCAGTTCGACCGCGTGGCGTTGTACGCGCCGAATTGGTGCCGGGTCTTGGCGCGGTGGATCGTGGCCCTTCTTCCCCGCCGCCCCGAGTTGGCCCCGCCGCCCAGCAAAAGCCCCGCCGGAAAGAAACTGCATTACGATCCGCTGCGCGCCGCCGTCATCAGTTCCACCGGGGCCGGGGTGATCGCCCTGGCCTCCAGTCGCGGACTGCCGGTCTCGACGACGTACGTGGCTTTCGCGGCGGTGATCGCCACAGGCTTGGCCGACCGCGTGCTTAGCCGCGGAGATGCCGATCTGAAAATCGGGCGCGCGATTTGGGTTGTGGTGTGTTGGTTCTTGGCCGCCGTGATTGCCGTGGTTGCCACGGCGGGCGTTGCCCGACTGATCCTCCACTTCGGCTTGATCGGCCTGGCCGCGGCCTTGGCATTGAACCTGCTGGTGCGATTCGTCGCCAAACGCCGTGCAGACGCTCAAGAGGAACGCGTCCATCTGCGGATCCGCGAGGCGGCGACGCCCGAGGAACAGGCGCAGCACGACCACGACGCGGACTGACACGAAGCCCGAAAAGATGGCAAGACGTGCGATCACCGAACGGGCCTATGCCCGCGGCGACCCGCAGATTGTACGGTAGTAGTCGATCGATCGCTCCAAGCCGGTCGCGAAATCGACCTGCGGTTGATATCCCAGCAGGGACCGGGCGGACGCGATGTCGGCCATGCTCTCGCGGATGTCGCCGGGGCGGGGCGGCGCGAACTCGGGTTCGACTTGGGTGCCCAACACGCGGTTGATGGCGCCCAACAGTTCCAGCAGGGTAATGCTTTTGCCGTTGGCGGCATTGAACACGTTGCCCGCCACCCCCGGCCGCTCCGCCGCCAATAAATTGGCGTGCACCACGTTGGCCACGTAGGTGAAGTCGCGGGACTGCGTGCCATCGCCGAAAACGACCGGCCTTCGCCCGGACAGGATCGCGGTGATGAAAAGCGGGATGACGGCGGAATAGGGACTGCCGGGGTCTTGCCTGGGACCGAAGACGTTGAAATAGCGAAGCACCACCGTCTCGAAGCCGTAGGTGGCGAAAAAGGCGCGGCAGTAGTATTCCCCGGCCAGTTTGGCCGCGCCGTACGGCGAGATGGGATCCGGCAGGTCCGTCTCGCGTTTGGCGCTGAACGGTTGATCGCCGTAAGCGCTGCTGGAGCCTGCATAGACGAAACGCCGTACGCCGGCGCGTCGCGCGGCGTCGAGCAGTACGACGGTCCCGGTCACGCAAGCGGCGTGCGTGTCGAGGGGGCGCTCCACGCTCCGCGGCACGCTGGCCAAAGCGGCTTGATGAAAAACGCAATCCACACCTCGCACGGCCTCCGCCGCCGTGTCGGGATTCTGCACGTCGCCGTGGAGGAACTCCACGCGATCGTAAAACGGTTCCAAATTCGAAAGATAGCCGGTGCTCAGATTGTCCAGCACGCGGACCCGGTCTCCACGCCGCACCAGGGCCTCGACGATGTGCGAGCCGATGAAACCGGCGCCGCCCGTGACCAAAAACGTTCGCATTCCGATATGGCTCCTTGCATTCCGCTCAAGCGAGGCCGTCGTTTCGGCGGCAACGGCCGGGCGCGGGTCGCCGCGGCAAACGCGTCCGCGCGAGGCGCGCGATGTCGCCGGAAAAGCCTTCTTCCCTCGCTCATTCCCGGGAAATCGCCGCGGCGCGGCGGGATTTACGATAACCGTTTCGGTCGGGCTTGATAAGGGGGCGGCCCGCTATTCGGCGGATAAGGCCTCCGCCAAGGCGCGATCCAGGTTTTCGCACCGTCGCAGCAGGTCGTACTGACGGACGAAATACTCGTAGGTGGTACCGCGAATCAGTTCGGGCGGGAAGCAGGCCAAGATCGAGGCCGCGGACCGTTCGTTGAGGCTTCCGCTGGGACTGTAGCGAAACAGGGGCACCGCGTAGGCCGCTGTGAGCGAGGCCGTCATCAAACGCCAAATTTGCCGACCTTCATCGCCCAGTTCCTCCCGGCGGTGGATGTCGGCCGAAAAGTCCCGGGCGCGGACGGGGTCGGCGGCGAAACGGGCGACGTCGCCCCATTCCAAGAGGCGTCCAATCAAAACGTCGGTCCAGCGTTCGTTGCGTTGCTGAAGTTTTTGCAATTTGACGGCGTCGCCCTCCACGAAAGGCTTACCGTCGAGGAGCAGGGTCAGGGCGCGGTTCCGCACTTCCAGATGGGCCAAGAGGGCGCTTTGCCCGGTCGGTCCCGCCTCCGCGCGTTCGCGGTAAAGATCGTACAAATGCAGGACGGCGGCCCATACCCGCGTCAGAATCTCCGCCGTAAAGATCTCCTCCATGAGCGCGGCGTTTTGCCGACTGTAGCGCCCGGGGGCTTCACGCTCGGCAACCGTTTGCAGCACGCGAATCCAATGATCCGTGCGGAGCTTGTGACTCGACCAAAAGCCCTCGATTGCGTCGGTGGGGATTTGGAAGGACGTGTCCTCCGCCACCAAATGCCCCTTGTCCGCGACGAAGACCGCCAAATCGACCAGTTCGCTGGGATGCATGGCTTGCAGCATAGAAGTATCGACCGAGGAAGGCTCGGGGACGGCGCCGGATCAAGCTGCCGAAACGAGAACGAGAACGAAATCGCGGAATCTTTGCGGCGAACGGGTCGACCTCCCGGAAGCCGCCCTTCAACCACAAGAACTTCGGTGAGCAATTCCCGTGCCGTGTTGCGGCGACTGTGGGCCCATGCGGCCGAATTCGCCGTCTTGTTCGGGCCGAGCGGCCATTTCCAGCGAGACGGTCGCGGCAAGTCCGGGTCCTTTCTCAACCGCGGGCCGAAAATCACGATCGGACAAGGGCCGCAACAAGGTTCTTGCGTTCCGCTGCGTTGATTTCCGGCAACCCGGCAGTAGGAAATCGGCGTCAAGCCGCAACGCGCCGGTTGTGCGGACTGAGGCGGACAATCCGACGGCTCGGGATATTCGCTCAATGCCGGATAGGAATTCTGCCGATGACGTAAAACGATGGATCGTGCAACACCGCGGTCTTGCGGCGAAATCTCGCTCGGGGGTGAAGGAGGTCGTCTCCGCGAGATGGGGCCGTGTCCGCCGCGACGAATTTGCGGGTGACGAAGAAGATAACAAACTCTTTCACTGATCGAGGGGGAACCACCATGTTTCGGCGATTGATCGTTGCCGCGTTTGTCGCCGTGATGTTGGCCGCAGGCGCACATCAAACGGCCTCTGCGCAGCAGGCTTACGGTCGGCAATGGGGCCGAACCCACAGCACGCAGGATTGGAACCGATTCTACCACTATCCGTACGTGTACTACCCGCAGAACTACTTCGGGCCGGACTACTACAAGAGCAGCGAGGACTTGTACTTCCGCTATCCGCCCGAGATGCGGATCCCCGTCTACAACCAGCGCTGGCAGAACTACTACTCCGAACCGCGGCGATTCTACAGCGGTCACCACTTTATCATGGACATATTCTAAAGCGACGATCGCCTCGCCCCGCCGGGCACGGATTGCGGAAACCCTGGCGCGGATTGCGGAAGCCAATGTTGAGAGGACTCCCCGGCCGTCGGACGCAGTAATAGCTGTCCGGCGGTCGCCTGTTTTTGGGCCGGGGCGAGCGGCAGGGAAAAACGATTTAGGTAGCAAAATATTTCTTTTACCCCCCAGGATTAGGTATTGTTTTTCTCCGGTTTCAAGCCGATAATCAAATGCAGTGGGGGTATCCCTCACAGCTCAGCCCTTCGTAGGTCCCTGCCCCGCCTACGGAGGGCACTTTTTTTGGTCTCATCTCAGCGACACTTTTTCGCCGCGGTCCCTTGACCGGTTTTGTACGATTGGAGTTGTCGGCGAGAATCGCTCCGGTTTCCCGTCGCGAACCGTCCCCTTGAAATCCACGTACGGCAACTCAGCCGGGTAATGGGGATCGAGGCAATTTCTGCTGCTGCTTTCGTTGTGAGTCGTCGGTCATGGTTCGGCTAGCCAACAGGATGTGGAAACGCTACGCCGTCCTCGCTCTGGCGGGGTGGTGGGGCGTTTCGCTGACCTTTGCGCCGCTACTGCACCGCCATGCCGCCGAACCGAGCGACAACTCTTGCGGCCCGATCTGCCTGGGCGAACCGATAGCGTCTTCATCGTTCGACCCTTGCCATGACGTCCCTGCGGACGCTCGGCATACCGGAAGGGGGGCGATTTCGGCGAGCGCGGACGACGGGCCCCCGCGTTGGGCTTCCGCGCCTGCCGGTCATCACGCCCTCGATGCCGCCCACTGCCTGGTTTGCCATTTTCTAACGCAAGGCCAGGACCGCGCCCCCAAGGGTTATCACGTCCCACGCGCGGCGTGGATCGTGTGGACCCAATTCCCGGACACCGTTCCGCGGGTCTCGTCACCGCGGCACTCTCACCGCAGTCGCGGTCCTCCCGCTTTTGCATGATTCCGCCTCTCGGCCCGGCAAGCCGTTTTTTCGTCTGATCGTGCGCGCGTCCTTGTGTGCCGTTGGACTGCGCTTTGGCTGGCCGACTTCCTTTCACGACGGCGGGTATTACCTGGCCCGGCCGTCGGGGTTCACCGGATGGATGGGCCGCGGGACGCCGTCCCAGGCCGCATCGTTTCCGGCATCCGCCGACTGGATCGCTCGGTCGGTCCCAGGAAAAGATCATCGCTTCTTTCGCAATGCGTTCATCATTGCGGGCATTTTCGACGGAATCATGTTCGGTGAAGGATTTTGCGATGCGGCGTATAAAGCATACGGGTTATCGTTCGGTCGGGATGACGCGTCCCGGTTTCACGCTGGTCGAGCTTTTGGTCGTGATTGCGATCATCGGCATCTTGATCGCGCTATTGCTGCCCGCCGTTCAAGCCGCGCGGGAAGCGGCGCGAAGGAGCCAATGCGCCAACAATCTCAAGCAGATCGGCTTGGCCATCCAGATGTATCACGACGTACACCGTCGTTTGCCCGCGGGTTGGACGGGTTACAGCGAGGACGGGCGCCGTCCCCTGGTGAACGGCGGACCCGGTTGGAGTTGGGGGGCATTGATCCTGCCCTATTTGGAGCAGATAAACCTGTACAACGGCAAGATCGTGTTGGACGCCCCCATCTGGGACCCGCGGAATGAAGCGGCGCGTCAGGCCGTACTGCCGATCTTTCTCTGCCCTTCCGACGTCAACTCCAGCGAAAAGCTATTCCGGGTCGAGGAGTTGCACGAGAGTCACGGCCATGAGGGCGAGGGTGACCACGATCACGACCACGATCACGGAGATGAGGACGAGGAATTGATGGAGATGCTGCTGGCCAAGAGCAACTACATCGGGGTCTTCGGCGTGACGGACGTTCACGATTGCGAGGGACTGCCGGAGGGGCGGCAGTGCCGGAGCGACGGCGCGATGTATCACAACAGTTTCCTATCGTTGGCGGACATTACCGACGGCCTCAGCCAGACGCTGCTGGTGGGCGAACGCACGGCGGCCCGCGGATACTGCACCTGGACCGGCACCATGCCCGGCGACGCTTGCGTCTTGGCGGCGGTGGTCGGGTCGGCCATCTTGCCCCCGAACAACAAGGAGTTTCACGCCCACGGTTTCAGCAGCCAACATCCGGGCGGGGCGCAGTTCCTGCTGGGCGACGGGTCGGTCCACATGATCTCGGAGACGATCGACACCCGCATTTACCACGCCCTCGCCACTGCCTCGGCGGGGGATATCACCGGCAGCTTTTGAAGGGAATCGAGTCGGCGGAGGCCTTCGCCGGCCCTAATTCCGTATGGAACGGCGAAAGAGAGTTTGTTATCATCCCCGACCGGCAATCGGCGGAGCGGGCGGGATAGCCGTCATACGCCTTGACGATACCTGGGCACGGCCTTCGAGATGACACTTGCGCACCTACCATCCCGATGCGGCGATTGGCGCCGGAAATCCCTTTTCGGCGCCGCAAGCCGACCTCATCCGGCGATCCGGATGTTCGCGTTGGCCTTGGTGCTGTCGGTATCGGGGTGCGTTCAACGCCGCCTGATGATTCGCAGCGATCCGCCGGGCGCCATGGTGTACGTGGACGATTACCAGATCGGCTCCACACCCATCGCCACCACTTTCACCTATTACGGCACGCGGAAGATTCGCCTGGTCAAGGACGGTTACCAAACCTTGACGGTTTACGAGCGGATCGACCCGCCTTGGTATCAGGTGCCGCCGCTCGATTTCTTTTCGGAAAACGTCGTGCCTCGCGAGATTCGCGACATGCGGGTATTGGACTACCAATTGGTCCCGCAAGTGGTCTCGCCGCCGCAGAACCTGCTGGATCGTGCGGAGAATCTCCGCGCACGGAGTCGGACGCCGCTGCCGCCGAATGTGGCGCCGGTGAACTGAAGGCGGGCTTGGGCGCAGCGGAGCCATCTTGCAATTGTTGGGGTCGCGATGCGGCGACCGATTCCGCGCTCCAAATCGCCTGGGATTCCATCGACCGCCGAACGCTCATCTTGGGCGCCGACAAGCCCGCCCAACCTCCCCGCCGTGTGCCTTTTCACTTTTGACTGTTGAGGAATCTTCACAGAAGAATGTGAAGTCTCTAAAATCGGCGAAAATTAACGGCGGAATCGGTTGTTGTGGTAAAATGAATTAGGAAATGACGAAAAAGAGTGCGGGAGGGTCGCTGAAAGCGCCGCGGGAAACGCCGGACGCGGGGGAGGGCGCGGCGGTGGCGAAAAGCCGTGCCGCCCGGTCTTTCGCGGGGGATCTAGCCCGCCCCGACGTGCCTTTTTCGCGTCTTTTCCCGTCTTGTCCTAAGCTTCCTATCTTCGTTCACGCCGGAATCAAGGCGATGAGAAGATGAACATGCAGTCGGCCAGTCCGGAGACGCGGCGGTTTTTTCCGGCCCTGTTGGGGTCGGCGCCGTTCCGGTTACGGTTGACGACGCTGGTCATCCTCCTGATCGGGGCTGCCGGTTCCTTTCTTCTGTGGCGAGCCAACATTCAGCGCGAAAGCGGGCGGATCGCCGGACAGTGCCACAACCAGTGCCGCACACGCGTCCAACTTTTGGATTCTTCGATCAGTCGCGACGTGGGGCTTCTCAACTTTCTGGCCGCCCTCTACGCCGGGTCCGAACGCGTCGAGCGCTGGGAGTTCTCCGCCGTCTGCGACCTCTTGTTGTCGCGTTATTCCGACGTCTCCTTCGCGGCGTGGGTACCCATCCTGCGTCCCGACGACTTGCTGAACTTCTATCAAGAGGCCGACCGCAACGGCGTCAACGGCCTGGACATCTGGGAATTGGACGGTGCCGGCAATCGCGTCCGCGCGCAAACCCGGCCGCTGCATATGCCGATCATGTACATCGAACCGCGCCGGAGCACGGGCGAGGGACAGGGTTTCGATTTGGCCTCGCGCGACGATCTGTTTGAGGCCCTTTTGCATGCGGTGTCGGCGGGCGGCATCGCCTCGCGGTTGGTGTCGGACCTCTCGCCGGTTCGCTCGCCCGATCCGAATTCACCCGCCAACACCGGTGGAGGCGGCGGAACCAGCGCCGCCGCGGGTGCCGCCGAACCGAAATATCTTTTGATCGGGTGGCCCGTCTTCCCCTTTCAATACGTACCCGACGACCCCATGGAACGCATCAACCAGGCGTCGGGGGTCTTGATCGTGGTGGTGGACATCCAGGCGCTGCTGGCGCCGCTGCGGAGTTGGTGCGAAGAGCAGGGAATCCACCTCTCCGTCGTGGATACGTCGCAGTCTAATGAAGGGAACCACGACCTGCTTTCCGTGGGCGATTGGTCCGGTTTGCGACCGTGGGATGCGGCCGTGATGCGGTGGGATTGGAACTGGACGATCTCGCTGCCCGGGCGCGAATGGCGGATCACCATGCGTCCCAGCTCCGCGTACATCGAACAACGCCGGGGTCTCGGGGCCTGGTGGCTTTTGGGCGTGGGACTATTCGGCTCCGTCTTACTATCGCTTTACGTGCACGCGCTGGGCGGGCGCGCCTTGGCGACGCAACGCCTCATCGAGGAGCGGACGCGGGAACTGCGCGAAGCCAACCGCATGTTGGAGGAGGAAATCCAACGCCGCGAAAACATCGAAAAGGGTTTGCGGGATTCGCAAGCCCTTTATTTTTCGCTGGTGGAGAATCTGCCGGTCCACGTGCTGCGAAAGAATCGGGAAGGGCGATTCACCTTCGCCAATTCCTCGTTCTGCCACCTGTTGGGTCGGCCCTTGACGGACATCTTGGGCAAGACCGACTTCGACTTCTACCCGCCCGACCTGGCCTCCAAATACCGGCAAGACGACCGCCGCGTGATGGAAAGCGGTCGGCTCTTTGAAGACATCGAGCAATACGAGCGGGACGGCGCCCTGCGGTACGTGCAGGTCATGAAATCTCCGGTTCGGGATGCGGCGGGAGACGTGGTCGGGGTGCAGGCGGTCTTTTGGGACGTCACCGACCAGATCATCGCCCGGCGGACTTTGGAGCAGGCCAAGCAGGCCGCCGAGGAAGCCAGTCGCTCCAAGAGCTTTTTCGTGGCCAACATGAGCCACGAGATTCGCACGCCCATGAACGCCATCCTGGGCATGTCCCAGCTTTTGGCGCAAACGCCGCTGACGGGCGAACAGCGGGATTATCTCCAGATCATTCGCGAGGCCGGGGAAACCTTGCTGGCCCTGATCAACAGCATCCTCGATTTCTCCAAGATCGAGGCCGGCCGCATGGAACTGGAGTCCGTGGAGTTCTCCCTGCGCGAAGAACTGGGCAACACCATGAAGGGGTTGGCCCTCCGCGCGCACAGCAAGCGGTTGGAATTGGCGTATCGCGTGGACCCCGGCGTGCCCGACGCCCTGCTCGGCGACCCGGTCCGATTACGGCAGGTCATCGTCAACTTGGTCGATAACGCCGTCAAGTTCACCGAGCGCGGCGAGGTCGTGGTCGAGGTGCTGTGTTTGAGTTGTTCGGAGAATGAGGCCGAGTTGCAGTTCTCGGTGCGAGACACGGGCATCGGTATCTCGCCGGAGAAACGGGAAAGCATCTTCGCCGCCTTCGAGCAGGCCGACAAAAGCACCACGCGGCGATTCGGCGGCACGGGCCTGGGTCTGGCGATCTGCAAGCGCCTGGTGCAATTGATGGGCGGGCGGATTTGGGTGGAAAGCACGCCGGGAGAGGGCAGCACGTTTTCCTTTACCGCACGGTTTCCCGTGGTCACGGAACCCCGCACCCAAACACCGCCGACGGATCTTCGCCCGTATGGAGGGCAACGGATTCTGGTGGTGGACGACAACCGCACGAATCGCCGCATCATCCAGGAAATGCTGGCCCAATGGGGGTTGGCCGGCGAGGCCGCCGAATCCGGCGAGGCGGCGTTGGAAATGGCGCGGGCGTCGCTGCGGGAAGAGAACCCGTACGATCTGGTTCTCACCGACCTGCTCATGCCCGGCATGAACGGACTGGAGTTCATCCGCCGTCTCCGCGAGCTATTGCCGCCGGAAAAGACGGCGGTGATCGTGCTGAGTTCCGCCGACAGTCCGGGCGATCAACGCACGCTCCGCGAGTTGGGCGTGGCGCTGGCCCTCACCAAGCCCGTCAAACAGTCCGAGTTGTACAACGCCGTGGCGGAGATATTGGGCGTTCCGTGGCATCCGCCCGACACGGGGATGCCGCCCGCGGAACTGCCCGCACTGCCGCGATTGCGAATCTTGTTGGCCGAGGACAGCCCGTTCAATCAGAAGGTGGCCGTCACGCTGCTGGAAAAGGCCGGGCACGAGGTCGTCGTTGCCGGCGACGGACGACAGGCCCTGGAGTGGCTGGACCGTCGAGACTTCGATCTGGTCTTGATGGACATCCAGATGCCGGAAATGGACGGCTATCAGGCCACGGAGGAGATTCGGCGGCGCGAACGCGAGAGCGGGGCGCCGCGATTGCCCATCATCGCCATGACCGCCCACGCCATGCAAGGCGATCGCGAAGCGGCGCTGGCTTCGGGCATGGACGGCTACCTCGCCAAGCCGATCGACGTGACCAACTTCTTCCAGGTCATCGTGCAGGTGTTGCGGCAGGTTCGGGGGGATGATTTTCTGAGGCAGGCCGCCGAGCGGAGTGCCGGCCGACCGGAGGAAGAGGTCCCGACGCAGTCCCGCCCGATTGGCGATGAGACCGCCGCGTCGGAGCCGCCGCCCGTTGGAACCGATGCGGTACCCGAAGCCCGGTCCGGACTCCAAGCGCCCGGTCCGACCAAACCCCCGCCGAGGGAGTCCGAGAGGCCGCCGGAATCGCGGGAGCGGAAACGGACCACGGGAATCGTGATCGACTGGAAGACGGCACTGGCGACGACGGGGGGAGATGCCGGCCTTCTGGCGGACCTCGTGGAGACCTTTCTCCAAGAGGCGCCCACGCTGTTGCAGTCGATCCGAGAGGGTGTGGATCGTGCCGATTGGCCGGGCGCCCGCCGTGCCGCACATACCTTGGGCGGCTCTCTGCGGTATTTTGGGGTGGCAAGGGCCTCGCAAACGGCGTACGCTTTGGAGAGGCACTTGCTCAGCGACACCGCACTCGAAACCCTTTTGGCCGAGTGGGAGGAGTTGTCCCAATTGGTGGGCGAGGCGAGCGAGCGGTTGCGGGCGGTCATTCCTCGACTCCGCGCCGGGGAGAGTCCGGAGGGCGACGCGGGCTGATCCGCCGCCTTCGACTGGGGAGCCGATCGTTCGTCCCCGCTGCCAACAACGGAGTACCCGTATGACCAAGATCCTGGTGGTGGATGATTCGGCCGTCGATCGGCGGTTAATCTCCGGGTTGTTGGAGCGACTGCCCGACGTGGAGGTCCACACCGCACAGGACGGCATGGAGGCGGCCGAGATCCTCGACGAGCGGGATTTCGACCTGGTCATCACGGACATGATCATGCCCCGTATGAACGGCCTGACCTTGGTGGAGAGGATTCGGGAGCGGCATCCCCGGGTCCCCGTCATTTTGATCACCTCCCAAGGCAGCGAAGAGATCGCTCTGGAGGCCCTTCGCCGCGGTGCCGCCAGTTACGTACCGAAGCGATTGGCGGGCAAAAGGCTGGCCTCCACCGTGGAGCAAGTGATGCAGGCCTCACAACGCCGCGTGGCGCGGTCGGAATTGATGCGTTGTCTCCATCAGTGGTCGTTTCTTTTCGCGCTCGACAACGATTGCCGCTACTTCTCGGCGATGATCGACTACGTTCAGGATGCGCTGGAGGACCTGGGTTGGGACGATCCGGCGGAACGCACGCGCGTGACGATCGCCTTGCAAGAGGCCCTTTCCAACGCCATGTTTCACGGCAATTTGGAGCTTTCCTCGTCGCTGCGAGAAAACGACGAGCGGCAATTCTTCGCTCTTGCCGAGCAGCGCCGCGTGCAGTCGCCCTACGCCGAGCGGAAGGTTTGGCTGGAGGGGCGATTGAAGCCCGACGAAATCCTCCTGCGAGTGCGAGACGAAGGACCGGGTTTCGACACGAAGCCCTTCACGCACCTGATGTGCCACGCGGAAAACGTGGAAAGCTGCTTCGGTCGCGGCGTGCTGTTGATGCGGGCTTTCATGGATGAGGTCACGTACAACGAGACCGGCAACGAGGTCTGCCTCATCCGACGGCGATCCGACTGGAATGCCGGGACTCCGTCCGATACACGGACTTCTCGCGCCGCCAATTCTTAGCCGGTGCTTACGGCGGGCGGCGGCCTTCCTTTCGGCCGTTCTCCCGCACTCGGCAAGGTCTGCGGACTGCGCGTCCGCCGGGCGAGTCCGTTCGCCGTTCGGTCTGCGCATCGCGGCACGGCCTGCTTCGGTTTCGATGCGTTGGGACGCAAGCCTCGGCTCACTCCAGACCCTGGGTGCCGGAGACGGGAATCGCGGCTCCGGTCGCTCCGGTCAATCGCCGCTTGGGTAGGAATCGCGGTTCCACGGTGAAGTTGAAGCCCACGCTGTCGCGGCCTGCGTCCACGTTCACGCCGGCGCTGACCAGGAAGGACTCTCCGATGCGCGTGAGCGAGAAGTTCTGCCCGATGTTGTTCGATTCCCCCAAATCGATCGAAACGCCGAGGGTGGACATCCACTTGGGAGACATGCGGTAGGAATAGGATGTGAACAGGACCGTGCTGTCGATCGGCCCTTGCAGGATGCGGAGGCCCACGTACAAATCCCCTCGCGGCGGGCGATTGAGGTAGGCCCCCACCGTGAGCAGCTTTTGTCCCGAATCGAAGAAGTCGAAGACGCCGCCGGAGGCCAGGGTCAGGCGGTCGCCCACAAACCAACGAGCGTCGTAGTCCCACAGTCCCACGAAGCGGCCGAAATTGTCGCGCGAGGAATCGGGAAACAGCGAGAAATGGGTGTCGAAGGTGACCCAGTCGATGATGCGGCGGGCGCCCGGTTGCCCCCGCTTGGTCTGCCATCGCTGCTCCACGCCCAGTCGAATCAGCGTCAAGTCGTCGGCGATCTCCATGCTCGGCGCGGCGACCCACGAAGCCATGCCGTTGCGTAGGGCGTAGGTGCGCTCGTCGAAGGGGAGCGGAACGGGCGGTCCTCCGAAACCCGTCCCCGGACCGAACGTGAGTACCGACAACCGCCGCCGAAAGGCCTCCACGGCGTCGTCGTCCAAGGGATCGTACAGGGGCAACCGGTCCATGTCGTTGCTGGAGTCGGCCCAAAAGGCCTCCGCCTTGAACGTGACCTTGTGCGCGATCCCGTGGACGTTGAACAGGTCGCTCTCGATGTAGGGGTTGTAACTCCAGACGGGCAGCGAGGCTCGCATCCCGAGTTGCACATATGCCCGCTGAAAATCGTCGCCGTACACGTCCTCGCCCCAATGCCCCAGTTCGCCCAAGGCGTAGGGGACGATTTTGACGGGTCCGACCTGAAACGGCCAGTCGATCTCCTGCCGCGTGATCAGGCGTTCGCTGTTGGTGCCCAGCGGGACGCCCGAGATGGGATCCACCTCCCAGGGCAGGTAGGCGAAGGCGGCGGCGTCGGCGGGATCCTTGGGAGTCGAGGCCGTCCTCAACCGCGCGAATCCCAGACTGGTGTGCGTGTACCAGGTCAGGCTGTCGTAGAGGAACGAGGCGCCCAGGCGGTAGTGGTCGAATCGCGGCAACCACTCCGTTTGCGTGAAGAACTTGTTCATGCGGACGCCCGCGGAAAGGCTCCAGGATGAGTTGCCGTAGATTCGCTTCAATTCCAGCGAGGTGTTTTGGTCTTTCAGTTCGTCCCACTCGCGCTCGTAGAATTGTTCCAGGAAGTTGCGGTCGCTGATCAGTCCCACCTCGCCGGTAAGCTGGTATTCCTCGTTGAGGAACTGCCGGTGTTGCCAGAGGAAGCGGTAGCGGTAATCCTTCTCGGGCACCAGGGCGCGGCGGCCTAAGCCGAGGTTGTCCAACCCGTTGTCGAAGACGCCCCAATAGTCGATCAATCCCGTGGCATAGCCGGGTAGTCCCAAGAAGCCGTTGCGGGCGTAGGTGAAGCCGCTGCCGTGCCCCAATCCTCGGTCGCTCAGATAATCCAGGCTCAGGCTCCATTCGGTGCCGTCGGGGCGATTACGGATGCCGAAGAGTTGGTAGGCGTCCCAATTGGTCAAGACCTGCGTGCCGAAAACGTTGTCGTTGCGGAGGCGGATGCGATTGAGGTAATAGGTGGGCTTGGTGAGATCGCCGGCCAGCACGGGCCAGTAGAAGATGGGGACGTTTCCCAGGTAAACGAAATTATCGCGTCCCGTGGCCCAACGGCGATGGATCACCGCTTGCCGTCCGGTCTCGGGATCGATCACCGGTTCGCCCGTCATGGGATCGAAGACCGGTTCGCTGAAGTCCTCCAAGAACGCGGATTGGGCTTGCAAGCGGTAGCCCGGCACTCCCATGCGACTGGACGTGACGAAGAGATTTTGCGCGAAGAAGCGATTCTCGTCGAGTTGTTGTAGGATGTCGGCCCGGAGTCGCAGCAGTCCGTCGTAATCGGGAACGGGCGTCAGCAACTCGCCGTTCAGCACGATTCCCGCGCGGCGGTTGACGTCGTAGTACATCCGATCCGCGTAGATGCGGCGATCCGCCTGCCGAAAGACGATGTTGCCCTCCATGTACACTTCCAAGGGAAGGTCGGAGGAGATCGCCTCGCTGTCGGCCAGGTTCAGTTGCTCGTCGCCGGTCACCCAAATCACCAGGCGATCGGCCGAAATGTCGATCGTGCCGAAGGGTCCGGCCTCTTCCACGATCAAGTTGACGCCGGCGTCGATCAAGCCGATCCATTGCCCGCCGTTGGGGTCGGGAAACCATTGAGCTTGGACGGGGACGCTGCTGCGCGGAAAGACGCGAATGCGTCGGGTGCCGCCGGACGGCGACGAATCGGCGGGACCGCTCGCCCCTGCCGAATCGCTTTCCGCCGCGTATTGCGCCTGCCGGACGGACCGGTCGGCTTCGGCATTCCGCCGTGCCGCCGCGCGGAGAAAGACGGGCGGCAACTCCGCCGGTTCCCCCGCGATCTCCAGGGCCTCCACGGCCAGGTCGTCCGTCGTGTAAAGGCGCCCGAAATAGACCCGCTCTTGAAACCTGGCCCCGGGACCGACGCCCTGAATCGCCCCATCCGCTCCGTTTTCCAAATAGACGATCACCTTGGTGTCGCGGCGGGCAAGGCCTCCCACGGTCTCCGGATATCCCGTGACCGCCGGTTGCCGTTCGTCCAAAGCCGAGGCGGGGGCAAAACCGTCGCCCGTCGGAAGGTTGGGGACGAAGTCGGAGGAGACATCCTCGGCGACCGCCGGACGCATTTCATCGGGCGATCGGTCGATCCACAGCACAGCCTCGCTTCCGGTCAGCGACAGGCCGCCCTGCGCGATGCGGCAATTCCCGCGGAGAATCCAGACCTCGTAACTTCCCAACCGCCAGCGATTGGCCGCCTGCGCCGTGACCTTGATGGGGGCCGAGGGATTGGGTTGCGGCAAACGGACCACGGCCTGCGAGGCGGTCCTTTCCGCGGCGATCCGCTCGGGCGTGAGGGGCAATCCGGGAGGCGTCGCCGCGGCCCGGTCTATCCAACACCCCGTCCACGCGACGAGGCACAGGACGATGCCTGCCCATCGCGACCCCGGACGGTCGGTACGGCGCGATCCGGAGGGGATTCCGCCCCGATCGTCCCGTCGGCGCGTGGGCGCAGCGGTGCTTCTTCGGTGTCCGTGGTGTGCGTAACCGCTCAGGGAAATGGCGTCCTTGCCGGTCCGGGGGCCTTCTCGGTGGGGGAGTCGGCCCGGGTTTGCAGTGCGTCACGGTCGAGGCTCGGGCGGGAAGCCCGAGTCGGATGGCGTCCTCCCCCGTCGCGCGACTCCTTCGCACGGCAATGAGAGGGCCGCGGATTATAGGAAAGCCGCCATCATCCAATCAAGGCTGCTTCCCGGCGTTTCCCTCGCCCGAGCTTTGCTCCGGCATCCCCGACGTGAGCGTTGACCTCGGAACGATTTCCGCGTGCCGAATCCCTCCCGGCGAACGGTCGGCGGAGGGGCTGCGGATGTGTCCCGCCCCCAAGCACGCGGCGACGCTGCGTGAGGATAGCGCGAGCAGGACTCGAAAAGCACGGCCTATTTTTCGCATGTCCCGCAAACTGTGTATCGTATGATAAAGAAGGAAGAGGAAGCATCGTCCGGCACGGTGCAATCACGGTCGCCGTCGCGGGGGCATTCCGTGGCAGCGCTACGGGTCATGACGGGGCCGGTTCCTACGGCGACGGCGTCCCGAGTTTACTTGTCGGGGAACAAACAGCCATGTTTAGATTCTTGATAGCATCGGTCGTGTTGTGGGGTTGGCTCGTGGCGTGCCGTCCCGGGTTCGGGCAGTTCAAGACCGAGGACGGCAAGGGCTGTCGCTTGGGCGACCCTGTGGTCATGCGTTGGCAGGCGGGTATGGTGATCACGGCGGCGGGCGGGGCCTGTCGCGGTATCAAAGGGACTGCGCCTATCCCGCGCGATTGGCCCGAACAACAGGTCGAAATCGTCGAGGAGGATATTTCCCCCGGCGTTTCCGTCCGCTATCAGACCGTGGATGGATTGGTCGATATGATGGTGGTGCAAATTCCGAATTTGCCGGGCGGAAAGGAGGCCAAGGCCGTAGTCACGGTGGAGGTCCGCCGATTCGTGCAGTTGCCCCCGGCGGATACTTCGATCTTTCGCATCCCCGAGACGCGGCAGATTCCCGTCGATGCCCGACCGTTCCTGGGAACCAGTCCCAAGATCGAATCCCGGGATCCCAAGATCGTCGCCAAGGCCAAGGAGATCTTTCCCGCCGAAGGCAAGGACTGGGACCGCGTGAAGGTGATTTACGATTGGGTCCGCGAACACGTGACGTACAAGCAGAACACGCCGCTCCGCGGGGCCTTGGCGGCGTTGAAGGACGGGACCGGCGACTGCGAGGACATGACGTCGTTGTTCATCGCGCTTTGCCGGGCCTTGGGCATTCCCTCGCGGACCGTTTGGGTGCAAGGGCACTGCTATCCGGAGTTCTTTCTCGTCGACGACGAGGGCAAGGGCTACTGGTTCCCCTGCCAAGTGGCGGGCACGGAGGCCTTCGGCGAAATGCCCGACCTGCGGATCATCCTGCAAAAGGGCGACAATTTTCGATCTCCCATCAACTCCCGGGAACGGGTCCGCTACTTGGCCGAGACGCTGACCGGCGGGAGCGCCGGGGCCGATCCCACCGTGCGATTCATCCGCCAACGCGTTGCGGAATGACCGTTCGACGGCGACTCTCGGCACAAGGCGCGTAAAAAAGCGCCGCCGAGTCGCCCCGGCGGCGCGCTTCTGCGGGCGACGGGAGTGAGGCCCGAGCGATCAATCCTCCACGGGTTCCGCCTCCACGACGCGTTGGAAGCTGAACTCGCCCAGATCGTAATCCACGCGAACCGTCATGCCCTCCCAGTCGCTCTCCTTGAGGAGTTCGACGGCGAGGGGGTTCTCGATCTGCTGCTGAATGACGCGCTTCAGCGGTCGCGCCCCGTACGTGGGATCGTATCCCAACTCGGCAACCGCCTCGATCGCACGATCGGTCACCTCCAACCGGACGCCCTTCTCGGCCAGACGACGGCGGAGTCGGTCGATCTGGATTTGGGCGATCTTGTGGATCTGGTCGCGCCGCAAGGGATGGAAGATGATGGTTTCGTCCACGCGGTTGAGGAACTCGGGCAGGAAGTGATGCCGCAGGGCCTCCTGCACCGCCCGGCGAATCTCCTCCTCGCGTCCCCCGCTCCGCGTGATCTCTTGGATGGCCTGACTGCCGATGTTGGAGGTCATCACGATGATGGTATTGGTGAAATCCACCGTATGGCCTTGATTATCGGTCAACCGCCCGTCATCCAGCACTTGCAGCAGGATGTTGAACACGTCGCGGTGGGCCTTCTCGATCTCGTCCAGCAGGATCACGGCGTAGGGTCTGCGGCGGACCGCCTCCGTCAGCATCCCGCCCTCTTCGTAACCAATGTAGCCGGGCGGGGCGCCGATCAGACGGCTTACCGTGTGCCGTTCCATGAACTCGCTCATGTCCAGTCGGACGACGGCGTTTTCATCGTCGAACAGCACCTCGGCCAGGGCCTTGCACAACTCGGTCTTGCCCACGCCGGTGGGGCCCAAGAAGATGAAGGACCCGATCGGTCGCTTGGGATCTTGCAATCCGGACCGACTGCGGCGGACGGCGTTGGCGACCGCCCGGACCGCCTCGTCCTGCCCCACCACGCGCAGGTGCAACCGCTCTTCCAGCACGATCAGCTTGGCCCGCTCGGTCTCCATCATCCGCGACACGGGCACGCCCGTCCACGCGCTGACGACCTCGGCGATCTCTTCTTGGCCGACCTCCAACCGCAACAAGCGGCGGTCGTCGGAGACGGGATAGGCCGACTCCTTGTCCTCCAGCGCTTTTTGCAACTGTCGCCGCCGGATGTCCAATTCGTAGAGGCGCTGGTAGTCGGCCTCGGGCACCATGCTCCCGGACGATTGCTTGTCCTTGATGCCGGCCTGGAGTTGATTGAACTCGTGTTCCACCTGCTGCGATTCCTGCCGCAGCTTTTGGATTTCCTCGAGGGCGGCCTTTTCGTTTTCCCATTGCAACCGCAAATCCTGCAACTCCTTGCGGAGCTTGGTAATCTCCTCTTGGATTTCGCGGCGGCGTTCCTTGGCGTGCTCTTCGCTTTCCTCGGCCAATTGGCGCTCGGCCAATTCCAGTTGCACGACTCGGCGTTGCAGTTGGTCGATTTCGACGGGCACGCTTTGCAACTCCATGGCCAATCGGCTCATGGCCTCGTCCACCAGGTCGATGGCCTTGTCGGGGAGGAAACGGTCGGTGATGTAGCGGTGCGACAGATGGGCCGCCGCCACCAAGGCCGAATCCTTGATCTTCACGCCGTGATGGGCCTCGTAACGGGGCTTCAAACCGCGCAGAATGGCGATCGTATCCTCGAGGGAAGGCTCTCCCACGTACACCGGTTGGAAGCGGCGTTCCAGGGCGGCGTCCTTTTCGATGTACTTGCGGTATTCGTCGAGCGTCGTGGCCCCGATGCACCGCAACTCGCCCCGAGCGAGCGCCGGCTTGAGCAAATTGGCGGCGTCGGAACCGCCTTCGGCGCGACCGGCCCCCACCACGGTGTGCAGTTCGTCGATGAACAGGATGACGTTGCCGCCGGCCCCCTCCACTTCCTTCAATACCGCCTTGAGTCGTTCCTCGAATTCGCCGCGGTACTTGGTCCCCGCCACCAAGGCCCCCATGTCCAGCGCGATGAGCCGCTTGTTCTTCAGGTTTTCGGGCACGTCACCGTCCACGATGCGGAGGGCCAGGCCTTCCACGATGGCCGTCTTGCCCACGCCCGGATCGCCGATCAGAACCGGATTGTTCTTCGTCCTGCGCGAAAGGACCTGCATCACGCGGCGGATCTCTTGATCGCGGCCGATGACCGGATCGAGCTTGCCGCGCCGCGCGCGTTCCACCAGATCGATGCCGTAGCGTTCCAGGGCTTGATACTTGGACTCGGCGTTGGGGTCTTCCACGCGGCTATTGCCCCGCACCGCGCGCATGGCCTCGCGAATCTCCTTCTCGCCCACGGCGTTGAGTTGCAGGATGTCCTTGGCCTTGGAAGGCGCCTGGGCCAGTCCCAGCAGCAGGTGCTCGGTGGAGACGAACTCGTCCTTCATCGCGTCGGCGGCCCGTTGCGCGTGCTCCAGCACTTTCATCAGCGCGGCGGAAGGCTGCCGCTGGGCGTCGCCCGAGATGCGAGGCAAACGTTGCAATTCGGCTTGGAGCATCCGCTCCAAGTGGCCGAACTGGACGCCGATCCGCTGGAGCATGGGCCGGACGATGCCGTCTTTTTCATTCAAAAGCGCCTCCAGCAGATGCAGCGGATCGATTTCCGGATTCTGCCGATCGGCGGCCCGAGACTGCGCCTCGGCGACCGCCTCCTGGGCCTTGATGGTCAGTTTGTCGAAACGAAATGCCATGGGAATATCCTCCTTTTGAATTTCTTTCTTTCTCGTTATGCGTTGATTTCTTGGATGCTTTGGGGACCCGCGGACGGCCGAAGCCGCTGCTAGGGCCGGCTCGCGGTCGGGTGGGGCGTCGGGGAGACGCGCTCAGCCCGTAAAAAAGGCCGCCTCGATCGCTCGCGCGATCCCAAAGCGGCCTTGGTCGTTTTCGTAAAGGCTCGGACGATCGGGACGCTTCGCCGTCGCCCGAACTCGGCGGATCACTTCACCTCGAATTCGGCGTCGATGGTGTCGTCATCCTTGCCTTTGTCGGAGGCGGCGCCGGCGGACGCGCCCGCGGTCCCCGCGGCGGCGGCACCGGCCCCGGCGGCACGCTCGTACAGCGTCTTGCTGAACGCGTGCACGGCGGCCTCCATCTCCGCGATGGCCGACTTGATCCGCTCCGCGCTGTCGGCCTTGGCGGCTTCCCGGGTCTTCTCGATCGCGCGTTGGATCGCCTGCCGATCCGATTCGCCGAGCTTGCTTTCGTTATCCTTCAGCAGCTTTTCGGTCTGCCAGCAGAGGTTGTCGGCCTTGTTGCGGAGTTCGGCCAACTCGCGTTTGCGTCGGTCTTCCTCGGCGTGCGATTCGGCCTCCCGCCGCATCCGCTCGATCTCGTCCTTGGAGAGACCCGCGGATTGCTCGATGCGGACCTTCTGCTCCTTGCCGGTGCCCAGGTCCTTCGCCGACACGTGCAGGATGCCGTTGGCGTCGATGTCGAAGGTGACTTCGATTTGCGGGACGCCTCGCGGAGCGGGCGGGATGCCCTCCAGGTTGAACATGCCCAACAGTCGGTTGTCGGCGGCCATCTCGCGCTCGCCCTGATAGACCTTGATGGTCACCGCGGTCTGGTTATCGTCGGCGGTGCTGAAGACCTGCTTGCGCTCGCACGGGATCGTGGTATTGCGTTCCACGATGCGGGTCATGATGCCGCCCAGCGTCTCGATGCCAAGTGACAGCGGCGTGACGTCCAGCAAGAGCACGTCCTTGACCTCGCCCGCCAGCACGGCGCCCTGAATGGCGGCGCCCACCGCCACGACCTCGTCCGGGTTGACGCCCTTGTGCGGTTCCTTGCCGAACATCTGCCGGACCAGTTCCTGCACCTTGGGTATCCGCGTGGAACCGCCGACTAGAACCACCTCGTCGATGTCCTTTGGCGAAAGCCGCGCGTCTTGCAGCGCCAATTCGACGGGCTTGCGGCAACGCTCCACCAGATGATCGACCAAGCGCTCGAACTGCGACCGCGTGATGGTCATTTGCAAGTGCTTGGGACCGCTCGCGTCGGCGGTGATGAAGGGCAGGTTCAGTTCCGTCTGCTGCACCGAACTGAGTTCCTTCTTGGCCTTTTCACAGGCCTCTTGCAACCGCTGGAGGGCCATGGGGTCCTTGCGGAGGTCGATGCCGTATTCCTTCTTGAATTCGTCGGCCACGTAATCGACCAACGCCCGGTCGAAATCATCGCCGCCCAAGTGCGTGTCGCCGTTGGTGCTGATGACGCGGAACACGCCGTCCGCCACTTCCAGGACCGACACGTCGAACGTCCCGCCGCCGAGGTCGAAGACCACGATCTTTTCCGAGGTCTTCTTGTCCAAACCGTAGGCCAATGAAGCGGCGGTCGGTTCGTTGATGATGCGGACGACCTCCAAACCGGCGATCTGACCGGCGTCCTTGGTAGCCTGCCGTTGGGCGTCGTTGAAGTACGCCGGCACGGTAATGACCGCCTTGTTCACACGATGACCCAGATAGGACTCCGCCGCCTCCTTGAGCTTTTGCAAGACCTTGGCCGAGATCTCAGGCGGCGTGTATTCGCGATCGCCGATCTTGACCTTCACGTACTCGCTGGAGTCGCCCACGATTTGATACGGAACAATCGTTTCCTCCGATTGAACCTCTTCGCGACGGCGACCCATGAATCGCTTGATCGAATAGACGGTCCGCTTGGGGTTGGTAATCGCTTGACGTTTTGCAGGCTCGCCGACCAAGACTTCGCCCTTTTCGGTGAACGCCACCACGCTGGGGGTCAGGCGGTTTCCCTCTTGATTGGGGATCACCTTGACTTCTTTCCCCTCCATGACGGCCACCACCGAGTTGGTCGTACCCAGGTCGATACCGATGATTTTTTCTTCAGCCATCGAGGCGACTCCTTTTATGCGTGAATGTTGTTTGTTAGCTCGAGAAACCCTTTGCCGCCGGAATGACGCCGAACCGTACCGCTCCGGTACCGGATTGAAAACGACGCGGGGTCTCGCATGACCCCTCTTCACGTAGGCGAGAGTCTTTTTATGCAAACCGCGCGCCGCGTGTATCAAGAGCGTGGAAATATAGCCGCAAGTCTTTTATTTGGAGCACTTTATGTCGAAAAGTAGAGATTCGTCGCAGACCGGGCAATCTTTACAAGAGAGATGAACTGCCAAAATGGCACCCGATTTTGGTAGCGGTCGGACGCCGCTCGCCGCCTTCCGCGTCGAGGAGCGTCCCGCGACTTGCCGGCCTTCTGCCTGAAGAGTCCCGCCTGCGACCGCAGAACATCAAACCGGTTCAAGGGGGTTTGTAGCGATGCCCGCGATTATTCCGATCCAGCCGGTCTTGGGGGAATTTGCGCTGGGGACGAGTGTGATCGTACTAAAAGAGGAGCCTTGCTCGCCGTGTCTAAGAATATTTTGCGATTTCGTCTCTTGCAGCGCGCCGACCGTAACCTACCTTTTTCTGACCAAGCCTAGTGCACCTGTGAATGGATCCCTGCTATTGACGAAAGGTTGGTATGACGGAAAAAGAAGCCGCTAATTCGCATGTCTTGCCGGCGGCGGAGGGGGAGGCCCTCGTAACGGCCTTCGAGACTCCGTCGAGGGACGCTGCGTGCCCCGTGGAACCGCCGCCGCCGGACGCCGCGATCAAGGTTCTCGTCGCCGACGATGACGCCGCGGTTCGCCGTTTGGTATGTCATCTCTTGCGAAGCGAGCACTACGAAGTTCTGGATGCCGCCGACGGCGCCGAGGCATTCCAGACCGTTCTTCGGGAACGCCCTGATATCGTCTTGACCGACTGGGAAATGCCGCACGTGGACGGCCCCGCCTTGTGCCGGCGGATTCGGGCGGCAGATCTGTCGTACTACGTTCACGTCCTCCTTCTCACCGCGCGGAATACGCCGGAAAACGTCGTTCACGGTCTGCAAAGCGGGGCGGACGACTATCTCACCAAACCGGTACAAAAGGCGGAACTGTTGGCCCGACTGAACACCGCCCGGCGGATCGTTGCGGCCAACCGCCAAACCGCCCGGCTGGCGCGGACCGACGCCCTCACCGGATTGTTGACCCAGCGGAGTTTCTTCGAGCACCTTTATCATCACTACTCCCTGGCGAAACGTCACGATGCGCCCCTATCCTGCGCCGTAGTGGACTTAGATTACTTCAAGCGGATCAACGACGTTCACGGACACCTGACGGGCGACCTTGTACTACGGACCGTGGGCGAAACACTGCGCAAGCTATCGCGCGATTCGGATATCGTCTCGCGGCACGGCGGCGAGGAGTTTTGCATTCTTCTGCCCAATACGGACGAGGCCGGCGCCGAAATTTGGGCGGAACGGCTTCGCCGGGCGATTGCCGCGCAAGGCATCCGTACCGAATCGGGTGAGGAGCTTTCCGTCACGTGCAGCGTCGGCGTGGCGGGTCTGCGCGAAGACGTTTTGACCGCCGAGCAACTAGTGGATCGGGCGGATCAAGCCCTGCTGTGTGCAAAACGATACGGGCGGAATCGTGTCGTCCCCTACCTGGCCGTTGTGGACGGCGGCATCGATGCGCGCGAAGGAGCGGGGCAAACGGATGTCTTCGAGGGCGTCACGGCGCAGGACGTCATGACGCCGATTGTCAGCCCGCTGCGGGCGGATACCCCCACTCGCAACGCCGCCGACTTCTTTCTGCGTTCTCGAACTACCTCCGCCCCGGTGGTTGATGACGACGGCAAATTGGTCGGCGTATTATCGGAAAAGGATTTGATGGTCGCGATTGCCACTTTGGACGAGTGGCAGCGGCCGGTGTCGCAGTTGATGCAGCGGCAAGTCATAGCTTACGAGGAGAACACGCCCCTCCGCGTCATTTACGAGTTCTTGTGCCGCGTCGCCTTGCGGCGCATCGTTGTTGTGCGGAACGGAGAGCCTGTGGGCGCCATCAGTCGCGGGACGCTGCTCCGCTGGTTCCACTGCCGGCTTGCCGCGTTGGGCAGGATCCCGGAGGGACAGGCCGCGGAATCCGTATCGGCCGACCAAGGCAAACGAGAAGTGCTCATCCGTACCGCCCGACGCATTGCGGGCGAGGCCGAGGAATTCATCCGCGAACTGGAGGGCGACGCGATGAATTTGCAGGCCCTGGTGATCGCTACGGCTACCCAGTTGCAGGGTCTCGCCACGGACTTGCTCTCGCAATCGGGAGGCCAACCCTGTGCAAGCGGCCCCTTCTTCTCGATGGGCGCCAATCCGGAATAACGGCGCGACGACCGCCACGTGCCGCCGCAGGAATAGCCGCCGACCCTGCGACCGAAAGGCCGCATTTCGGGGCAGCGCGTCAGCCTCCGCGGGACAGGGCCTTGGCCACGTCCGTGCGATAGGCGATCAAAGCCGGCATGTAGCCCACAAGGGAGGCCAGCGCGATCAGGCCGGGGATCAATACCAATTCGATCGGCTGCGCACTCAGCGCGCTGATGCGA
This sequence comes from Thermopirellula anaerolimosa, assembly GCF_054657335.1. Classification (NCBI taxonomy): domain Bacteria; kingdom Pseudomonadati; phylum Planctomycetota; class Planctomycetia; order Pirellulales; family Thermoguttaceae; genus Thermopirellula; species Thermopirellula anaerolimosa. The sequence continues at coordinate 2,239,557 of NZ_BAAHYX010000006.1, read as the reverse complement.
ATGCCGGTCTGCTCGAAGATGGTGCCGGAGAAGGCCCCGATCAGCCCGTGGCCGAGAAGGACTCCCACCGCTCCGCCGCCCAACGAGAGGAGGATCGACTCCAGCAGGACGACGAGCATCACGGTACTGCGCTTGGCCCCCAATGCCCGCATGACGGCGATTTCCAACTGGCGCTCGGCCATGGAATTGTAGATGCTGACCATCAGTCCGATGCCCGCCGTGACGACGATCATGACGGCGAAAATGAGCAGCACGGTTTGGATGTTGCCTAGCAATCCCTCGAACAACTTGGCGACCTCTTCGCTCGGGACCACCGCTTGCAGGCCGGGCGAGTCGCGAACGATCAAGCGGGGCAATTCCAAGGCTCGCGCGGAGTTGGTCCAGTCGCGTTTGACCAGTACGGCGGTCAGTGCCCGCTGGTCACCGGCGTCGCGGTGCTCGTCGGCGTCGGCCTCGGCGGCGGCATGATCCGTCTCCGGCGACGCCTCCGCCTCCATCGCCTGATCGTGGTGGTGCTGTTCCCAGAAACCGCGGATGTTGATGAACAGGACGCGATCGACGGGCGTCCCGGTGGGCTTGAGCACGCCGGTGATTTCGTATTCCTCGGCGTGTTCATGCGTACCCTGACCGGAGGTCGTGTGCGCGATCTTGAATTTGTCGCCCACTCCCAGGCCGGTTCGCCGGGCGACGGTGGCCCCGATCACCGCTTGCCACGGTTGATCGGCCGCGAAATTGTTCCCCGTCTCGAATTCGTACGATCGGTCGCCGAAATAACGGAAGGTCTCGAACATCTCGGGGACGGTTCCCACGGCGGGGAACCCGGCGTAGAACCCGCCCATGCAGACGGGGATGGCCGCCTCCACCTCTCCCGCGAAGCGCCCGCTGTGCAAGTCTTCGTAGACTTCGTAGGGAATGGTGCCGCGAGGGGTTTGCAGATAATAGACGGTACTCAGCACCAGCTCCAAGGGACCGCCCCGGGCAGGGCCGACGATCAGGTCGTAGCCCTGCGAACTTCGCTTGAACGAATGGTCTAGAATCTGATAGATCACCAATACGGCCACGACCAGGGCCACGCCCAGCGCCATGGAAAACGCCGTCAACGCCGACGAGACGGCCCGATGTTGAATGCTTCGCCAAGCGATTTTCCACAGATTCATGGCAGCATCTTCGAATTTGAGGGGAATAGGTAGGACGCGGGAGCGACGGCGGTCAGTTCTTGCCGCTCAGAACCAGGTTGATCTCGGCCAGGTGAACCAACCGAGGGAATTGGGCCGCCACTTCGGGACTGTGCGTCACCAGAATCAGGGCCACGTTTTCCTCGCGGCAACCCTCCCGCAGCAAATCCAGAATCACTTGCTGGTTTCCCGTGTCGATATTGGCGGTGGGTTCGTCGGCCAGGATCAGTTTGGGGCGATTGGCCAGTGCCCGCGCGACGGATACCCGCTGCTGCTCTCCGACTGACATCTGCCGGGGTCGGTGGTGCATACGATGGCCCAGTCCCACTCTCTCCAGCAGGTGCTTGGCCCGACCGACGTCCGGCTTGCCTCGCCCGAACGTCATCCCCAGCAGCACGTTTTCCAGCGCGGTAAAGGCGGGCAGCAAGTTGAAGGTTTGAAAGACGTAGCCAATGTTCTCGGCCCGAAAACGGTCGCTTTCCGCCTCCGATAGCAGGGTGATGTCCCACCCGTCAATGCGGACTTGCCCCTCGTCCGGGCGGCTAATGCCGGCGATCACGTGCAAGAGCGTCGTCTTTCCGCAACCGCTCTCCCCTACAATAACTACCTGCTCCCCCGCCTGAACGGTGAATTCCGGGATATCCAGGATGGGCAAGACTTCGCCGTCGGGCGTTTGAAACGATTTCCGCACGTCCCGCAAGACCAGCAGCGATTCTTCGGTAAACACCATGTGCGTGAACTCCCTGAGTCGCTTGCTCCTACGGTCCGTTGTCCGGCACGGTTCGGCAAGATTGCCCGCGCCCGGCGACAAGGGCTTTTCGGGGCGATATTCGGTCGTGGAATTGCCGCAATATGGGCCGATCCAGGCAACCGGCTCAAGCGGATGCTCGAAGCTCGTCGAATTGCAGGCTGAACAGTCGGCGGTACGCGTCGCACCGCAGCAGCAGTTCGTCGTGCGTGCCCTGCGCGACGATTCGACCGTCGTGGAGCATCATGATTCGGTCCGCGGCCTGAACTGCCGCCAAGCGGTGGGTGATGATGATCGTGGTCCGACCTTGGACGAATTTCTCCAGTGCCCGCTGAATCAATTGCTCGCTTTCCACGTCGATTTGGCTGGTGGCCTCGTCCAGGATCAGGATGGCGGGATCGCGCAGAATCGCCCGGGCCAGGGCGATCCGCTGGCGCTGACCTCCGGAAAGCAGGCTGCCCATCGGACCGACCACCGTGTGATATCCCTGAGGCAGTTCCTCCGTGATGAAGCGGTGGGCGTTGGCAGCCTGGGCGGCAGCGACGGCCTGCTCTTCGCTCGCCCCGGGAGAACCGTAGCGGATATTGTTCAGCACCGTGTCGTTGAACAGTAGCGGTTCCTGCGTTACCACACCGATTTGGCGCCGCAACGAACGCAACCGAATGTTCGGCAAGGGCACGCCGTCCAGCCGAATCTCGCCTTCAGTGGGGTCCGCGAAACGCGGAATCAAGGAGGCCAACGTGCTTTTGCCGCAACCGCTGGGACCCAGAATCACCAGGGTTTGCCCGAAGGGTATCTCCAGATCGATGTCGCGGAGGACCGGGCGATCGGCGGTGTAGGCGAAACCCACGCGGTCGAAGACGATGTGGCGGTGATGTCGCGGCACGGCGACGGCATGGGCGGCGTCCCGGACCTTGGGTTTGCGGTCGATCACGGCGTAGATTCGGTCCGCCGCCGCCGCCGCGCTTTGCAGGCCGGAAAACACGTCCGACAATTTGCGGATGGGATCGGCGGCCCCCGCCAAAAAGGCGTAGAACAGCACCAGGCTGGGCATGGAGATCGGCTGCGTGGCCATGGGAATCCCGAACAGCGTGGTCTGTTCGCGGAGGACCAGATAAGCGCCGGCCATCATCGCCAGGGAGATGATTCCGATCCCCAGGACCTCCGTCAACGGATTGGTGAGGGCGTCGTACCATGCGATTTTCAGACCACGGCGGAGATAGCGGCGACTGACCTCGCGGAATCGTCGCCGCTCGTGCGGCTCCATGGTGAAGGCCTTCACCGCCCGGATGGATCGAAAGGCCTCCTCCAGCGTGCCGTAGAGGATGGACATTTCCTCCATGGCCCGACGATTGGCGCGTTTGATACTGCGGCTCAATCGTCGCACGGCCCAAGCCGCGGGCGGCACGACCAGCAGCGAGACCAGCAAGAGGGGCCAACTGATGACGGCCGCGCCGATCAGGCAGGCCGCCATCTTCAGCGGTTCGCGAACCAGTTTGCCCGACAGAATGACCACGCCCCCGTACACGCATTGGATGTCGTGCGTGAATCGACTCATGAGGTCGGCCACCCCGTCGTTGCTGAACGTGTTGACATCCAGTTCCAGGGCGCTGCGGAAGAATCGCGTTCGCAGGTCGTAAACCACGCTCTGGGCCAGGTAGCCCACCAGCACGATATTCAGAACCAAGGCCGCACTCTTAATGACGGTGCCGACCAGTAGGGCGAGGATGACCAGGAGCAAGGTCTGGAACGGGTCGTCGGGCGTCCAGCGGTGAATCCAGGGGCGCAGACCCTGGTAGCGCGCGAGCAGCAGGTTCGCGTTCTTCAGTTCCTGCTCCAGCGATTGCGCGCGGAGTTTCGCGGTCGCGTCGATCGGCTTTGCACCGGCCTCCCCACGCAGTTGCCCCAACTCTTTTTCCAGTCGGACAATGTCCTGCCGAGTCTCGTCGATCTTCATATCCACCCAATAGTGGAGCGACTCGCCGCGGAAGGAGACCTCGACGATGGGATAGACAGCCGAGATGTTGCCGCCCCAAAGTACGCCGACCAGCACCGCCGTGACGGTGACGCCGCACAACACCCAAGGGTGACGAAAAACCAAAGCAAAGACGCGACCGAAATTACCCATCCCTGGTGCGATCCTGTCGGGCAAGACTTAGCGACTGTTCGGGACGTTCCATCCCCGGGGAGATCGAACCGCTCGGCCTCCGCGTCGGCGCTCAACGGCGATCTGATCCGGATGCACGGAAACCGGCAGTCATAACTTGTACCAAATTGCCGCTTCTCCACAAAGGCGAATCCACTCGGGCTTGGTCCGCCGATCGCCCGACCCACCGAGGTTCGACCGGACGCGCCTTCCGCCGGCGAGGCGACTATGCTTGGGCCGGGCACTCCGCGCTGACGTCATCGCCCGGGTACGCTATAATCCCCAAGAGGCGGTGCGAGATCACCGCCGCGGACTCGGAGGGTATGCGAATTGGTGAGCAGCCACACTGGAGATGTGGTGCCCCTTTTGGGGTTGCGGGTTCGAGTCCCGTGCCCTCCGCTGAGAACAGTCTCCCCGCTCGATCGGTCGGGTTTTCTCCCTGCTTTTCGCTCTTCGGGAGTTTTCCCGCTCTTTCCCCTTCCGGCGGTTCTTCGCTCGTCTATTGTCGCGGCGCGACGTAAGGTCAGAAATTCAGCGTGAATTGGGTGTAGAAGAAGTCGGCGTCGCCGCGATAGACCAAGCCGGGCGTGTCCTTGTAGTAGTCTCCCGCGAAGAAGTGCGAGTATCCGAACAAGATATCCGCCCGGGGAGAAAGTTGCCAAGTCGCGGTCAGGTCGATCTCTTGACCCAGGTAGGAGTCGGCGGGCGGATTGCCGCCGTTGAACGGCGACATCACGACCGTGTAGGGAACGTCCTTGGTGCTTTCCAGGAAAAACACGTAGTACCATGCGGCCAGCTTGAGCCGATCGCAGGGAGACAGCGTGAGTTGCACGTTGGGCGACTCGATGTTGCGTCGGCCGAACAGGTCCATGTATCCCAGATACTTGTGCGCCAGCGGGAAAAGATGATGGTATCCATTGCCTTGCGTCCGGGAACCGGAGGCCCAATCGTAGTAGGCCCATAAGGCTGGAGACCAAGGCAGTTCGGGAAACTTTCTTCCCAGCCCCAGCGTCCAGCTTCCGGCCTGGTGATCGCGCCCCTGAAACTTACCCAATTGCAGGTCCAATTCGGCCTCGTAGGACCACAGGCCCCGTTCGCCGGCCAGTCGGGTACCGAGGGTGTCGAACTCGAAATCGTCGCGTTCGTTTTCCAGGCGAAGGTAATAGATGTCCCAGGTGTTCTGCTTGCTCCATTTTCGCGTGGCATACAGTCCCCAGAACTCTTGATCGTAGTCGGGCGAATCGAACTTCTTGGCATTGACGGCGACGGGGCGGACCCAGAACGCGTCCACGTTCCACTGCTCACTCTGCCAAAAGAGCTTGTAACCCTCGAAGGTCCGTCGGGTATTGGCCCAATCGAGCGGCGAGACCGTCCGCTGGGCGCCGTAGATCAACTCTTGCCGACCCAGCCGCGCCGAAAGGGTTCCCGCCGCGCCTTCCCAGATTTGAACGTCGCCGAACAAGTTGAGCACGTCAGCCCGGTTTTCTTCGATCGGTCGCGGGGGAAAGTCCTCGTAGTTGCTGACGGCGTCGATGCCCTCGAAATAAAAGCGGAAACGTTCGGCGATTTCCACGTTTGTATAGAGCCGCGTGCGGTACAGCAGAAAGTCGTCATCGCGACCGGTCAATCCCAGCCCGCGCATGTTGCGCTCGCCGTGATAACGCAATCGGAATTGGCCGCCGACGTCGTAGGTGATACACGGACCAAGGCACAACCGCTTAAGCTGGTCGCCCAGATAAACGGAATCCGTCTCGGGACGGAGCAAATAACGGAAGTCATTGTCGTAGAAGACGGGCTTGTGGGAGGAAGCCGCGGGGTTTTGTGCCCGGGCGGGAAGGCCGCCGGCGAGACCGGCGGTCAACACCAGAATGCCGACCGCCCCCACCCATCCTTGCAAGCAAAGCCGGAACGTGCGCGCTCCGTTACGCATGGATCGAATCCTTCCTTCACGACCGCGAAAAAAACACGAAAAGGGGCCGCACACCGCGGCTTACCTGTGTTATCGGAGCGACCGACACGACAATTAAGGTTGAACTAAATGACGCTCGATTGGGTGTCCGCGGAACGTGGCGGCAGTAACGGTCAGGCAGGATTTGCGGATTGCGACCCGGGCCTCCGCGCGACCTGCGAGAACTCGCCAAAGACGAGAAGCTGCCAAAGAGGGTCGCAACCCCGTTGGTCCCCGAGGCTTGGGGGCCGGTCGTCTTCTAGGCCCGGGCGACCAGGTCTTCGAAGATTCGGCGGTTTTCGCGCAGGTAATCTTCGACTGTTCTTAGGAGGGCGGGCGGCCCGTCCGTACCCATCAAATGGCTGAGCTTGGTCAGTTCCGTCGGATCGCTCGGCAAGTTGTTTCTCGCCGTGATGCTGACCAGGCGCAGGCGGCCTTCCAATGTGCGGAGAAAGGTGAAGCTTTCCAGCAGGTAGCGATAGTCGCCCTCGTCCAATAGGCCCGCCTCGTGCAGATTCCGCAAGGCATCCCAGGTGGAAGGGGTCCGCACTTGGGGGCATTCGCGGCCGTAGCGCAGTTGCAGCATTTGCACGAGGAACTCGATATCCACGACGCCGCCCGGTCCGCGCTTGATGTCGAATTCCTTGGAGGCCGTCTCCTCCATACGACGGCGCATGTCGGCGATCTTGTCGCGGAATTCGTCCTTCCAGGGTTGCCCGAATGCGGCTTCGTGAATCACGTCCAGCACTCGCTCCCGAATTCGCGGCGAGGCAAAGACGACGCGGGCCTTGCAGAGGGCCTGGCGTTCCCAAAGGTCGGCCTCTCCTTCGCGGAAGTAGCGAGCGAATTCGTCCAGGGGAAAGACCAGGGTGCCGCTTTTGCCGGTCGGTCGCAGGCGCGCGTCGATCTGGTACAGGCGACCGTACGGACCCAGGTGCGACACCGCGCGGACGATCCGCTGCGCCCATTGGCTGAAGAAATGCTGATTCGTGGTGCCTTCGCGACCGCGTCCGTAGCGACCGCTCAACAGCGGAACGGTCTCGCCGTCGCCTTCGTAGAGGAAAACGACGTCCAGATCGGACTGGTAGCTCATTTCGCGACCGCCGAATTTGCCCATGCCGAGGATGATCATCTCGGCGCCCCGGTCCGCGGAATCGGCGTCGGCGAGCGTCGGTTGGCCGTACTTCAGCACCAGGCTCTCGTATTCCTTGGCGGCAATCTCCGTCAGGCACGTCTCGGCGACCTGCGTGATGACCCGCGTGATGGCTTCGTAATTGTCCCTGCCGAGGAGGTCGCGCGCACCGATTTGCAGAAGCTGATCGCTCTGAAAGGCGTGGAGGATCGGTTCGATGTCCTCGGCCGACTCGCAAAGATCTTGAAGCATCCGCTCCAGAAACTCGGGCGAGGGAAGGCGGTCCAGCACCAGACTGTCCATCAGGCTGTCGATCATGCCGGGGTGACTGACGAGCAAGCCGGATAGGAAGGGGCTGTAAGCGCACAGTCGGACGAAGAGCTTCAAGGTGGGCGGGTTGAATCGAAACAGTTCCCACAGCACGCCCTTGCCGCCCAACGAGTCGGCCACCTTGTCCAGCGTTACCAGCGTGGCGTCGGGATCGGGCGAGGCGCTGACGGCCGACAGCAGGGCCGGCGCGATGGAAGCCAAAAAGTGACGGCACCGCCGCGTCGAGAGAAAGGGAATCCGCTCCTCGGCCAGCGACATCAAATTGCGATAGGCTTGAAGCGGTTCCCGAAAGCGATAACGGGACAAGACTTCGCGGATAAGCTGCTCGGGCGGGTCGGGGTCCAAGACCAGATCGATCTCGGCGGTGGTTTCCTCGTCGTCTTCAAAGGCCTCTTGAAGCAGGTGGTTGAGGATGCGGCGGTTGCGCTGGGTGAATCGCCGGTAATCGGCTTCAAACGCGCGATCGGCCGGTTTCGTCTTGAGGTCGGGATAGCCCATCCGCATGGCCAACTTCCGCAATTCCTCGCGATCGGTGGGCAGGGAATGCGTCTGCAAGTCGAACATGATTTGCAGGCGATGCTCCAGCTTGCGGAGGAAATGGTAGCTCTGTTGCAGATGGAAGCTCTCTTCGTGGCTGAGCAGGCCGGCCTCCTCTAAGCGGGCTACGGCCTCCAAGGTATTGCCGGTCCGCACGGCCGGCATATCGCATCCGTGCAGTAATTGCAGGAATTGGATGGCGAATTCGATGTCGCGGATGCCTCCCCAACCGTTCTTGACGTCTTCGGCGTCGATGCCGTCGCGGCGCGCGCGGCTCTCGATGCGTCGGCGCAGCGATCTGATGCCGGAGATATCGGCGTGTCCGAGATAGCGCCCGTAGACCCAGGTCTCCAGTCGTTTCAGGAACTCGAAGCCCAGTTCCAAGTCTCCGGCCACGGGTCGGGCCTTGATGTAGGCCTGCCGCTCCCAAGTGCGACCGCGGACGTCGTAGTAATGCAGGGCGGCGGGAACGCTGACGGCGGCGGGCCCCTTGTCGCCTTCCGGGCTGAGTCGGCGATCGACTCGGTACACGGCCCCCAGTTCGGTCCGATGGGTCAAGAGGCGGATGATTTCCCGCACGACGTGCTGGAAGAACTCGGCGTTGTCCGCGCAGCGCGGCCCGGTCGTCGTGCCCTCGTCCTCGTAAATGAAGATCAAGTCGATGTCGCTGGAGTAATTCAGCTCAATGCCGCCGAGTTTGCCCATGCCCAGGATGAAGAGGCCCGCCGTGCCTCCGCCCGGGGTTTGCGGCCGACCGAATCGTTCCACGCACTTCGCCCAGGCAGTCCGCAAGGCCGCCTCCAGCACGGCGTCGGCCACGTACGAGATTTGCTGGGCCACCGTGAGCACGCTCTGGTTGCAAACGAAATCGCCGTAGGCGATTCGCAGCATTTGCCGCTGCTTGAAGCGTCGCAAGGCGTTGAGGATCTCGTGATCGTGCGCCAAGGCGCTCACTTCGTACGTCAACTCATCGACCAGTTCCTGCCTCGGCAAAGGCTCGCCCTGGGATACATGCAGGTAGTCATAGCTCTCCGGATCGCGGACCAGGATATCGCTCAGGTATTGGCTCGACGCGAAGATCTGGAGCAACGGACCCAGCGCCGCCGGTTCGCGATCGAAGAAGGCGGCCAGCGATAAGGGACTGCGGACCGCCGCGACAAATCGCTCCAGGTTGTTCAGAGCCATGTCGGGGTCGGCAAGGATGGGCAAGCTCGCCTTCAATTGCCGACAGAGCGATTCGGCCAGGTCCGGAGTAATACCCCGTGAGAGGATTTGCGACAGATTGGCGACCCCGAGTCGCGGGTCTCGTACCCGGCAATCACGAAGCCATTCCGCAGCGACCTCGGGCGACTGAAGGGTGCCGCCAAACGCGAGATGTTCCATGGCCGGCACTTTTGTGATCCGGTAAGACGGAAGGGAAAGCGACAGGCGCCGCCCAATCGGGTGCCGCAGTCGTGGGAATCGCACACGGACGGTCCCGCGCCATCGCGGAAATCACCGACTGCGAACCGCTACACACGGCGCAAGTGTCCTTACGACGCCGCCCGTAGCCGATGCGCATGGGCGGTCGCGACGGTTGGGCGGACCTGTTGACGACTATTAGACTATTGTGGAATCCGATCAAGGCCGCGGCAACCGGTGATCGCTTCGCGAGACGGGTTCTCATCACGAACGAACTCGCGGCTTACCGACGAGCAGGCGAGACAGGGAATCTCACCTCGCGTGGAAGATTCCAGGCGACGGGCGTCCTCGCTGGGAGACCGCAAGAACACAAAATAGGAATGAGGACCGGGAAGAGCGGTTACGGAGGGAAACAGCGGGGCGGGCCGATTTCACCTTGCGGGAAAGGGGAAATGGTCGCAAGCCGGACGCGGCGGGAAGTTTACTACGCTTGTGCGTCTCCCGCTGCCGGCTGATGATTCTCTTCGCCTTCACGACTCTTCGCGCGGATGGCGTCGAAAACCTCTCTCCGGTGGACCGGCACTTCCTTGGGTGCCGTAATTCCGAGGCGGACCTTGTCACCTCGGATGTCAACGACCACAATAGTGATCTGGTCGTTGATCACGATACTCTCGTTCTTCTTTCGAGCCAGAACTAGCATCCTTCCATCCTTTGCAGAAGCTGGCTGCGCAAACGACGGCGCGATCACGGCGCAGGGTGTGAGCGCGCGATGCAACAATTCACTATTCGACCTTACTTGCCTAAAGTCAATTTGTCAATCAAAATCCACGCTGCGGTTGACTGATTGGCATCCCCCTTTAGGGGAGTATTGGGCCTATCTAAAGTAATCTTTCGCCAATTTCGGCTGCGAATCGGCCAATCGAGGCCGCTGCAATCGCTGCATGCATTGCAATCGCCGCACCGGTTTATCGCGCCCTCCCTCGGCGAGATGTCCTGCCTCACCGTTTCACGGGTACTACTCTGATAATAACTATACACATTTTCAGTCATGTGTCAAGAAAGCGACACTTAAGGCGTTTCCAGCGTCCGCTGGATCTGTCGGAGTGGAACGGGAGCCGGCATTCCATTGGCGGCATCCCCGTGACCGGCGTTGACGAGCCCGCGCTTCAGTCCGTCCAGTTCACGTTGGATTTGCGGTCGCGGACCGCGCTTCCAGGGCTATTCGCCGCAGAAACCCGGTGCTTGGTTCCGGTTGGGCGATTCCAGCGGGGCTTTTCGCGCCCGATCTCGGTCCGGGGCCGATTTAGCCCAGGCAAGCCACGTTGGGCCGACGCTTTAGCTGGCGCTCGGCGTCTGCGTTGTCCCGTGCTCCAACACGTTTATAATTGTTAGACGCCTCGGCGATTGACTTTGGACGGCATTGCCGGGCGTCCGGTATCGGCGGACGAAGCGTCGTGCCGGGACGGGATCGCGTCACGACGATGAGGTTTGCGGTCCGGTAGCGAGGTTGCTTGCCTCTCCTGCCGAATCATTCCGAGCCTACATTTCGAGGGTGCTGATGTCCGGTATCGCGAACGCGACACAAGGTTTCGCTGCTTGGTGGCGGAACGTTTACTTGGCGGTGGCCACGACGGCGGAGGCCCTTTGGGTGACGCTGCGGACCTGGATTTCGACCTACAGCGCTCGCCGGGGCACCTTCACGCATGTGTACGAGTACCCGGAAAAACCGGCGGTCATCGCGCCCCGGTACCGCGGTTTCCACCGTTTCGACTTGACCTCGTGCATCGGTTGTGACCGTTGTGCCCGAGATTGTCCGGTGGATTGCATCTACATCACCAAGGAGCGCGTGCCGGGCCGCAAGGGTTTTCGGGTAACGTCGTTCGTGATCGACTATACCAAGTGCATGTTCTGTGCGTATTGCACCGAGAATTGCCCGGCCGATTGCATCTTCATGGGCTCTACGTACGACCTAAGCTGCTACTCGCGTGACGGTTGCATGGTCGATTTCGCCAGGCTTCCCCTCGAGGTGGCTTGGGGAAAGAATACGCTGAATCCCACCGCGGTGGCCCTTTCCAAGGCCGTCACGGAACCCGTGGATGAAGGTCCCGGCGCGTGAGCGGTTGTCGGATCGCGGCGGTACGTCGGTCGCCGGACGCGTCGCGCATGCTTCTCCAGGTCCCCTTCCGGATCGAACCGTGCCATGAACCGTGAAGATTCCGTCACTGATGAAGGCGCGTGGTTTTCCCTGCGGGAAGCCAACGAGCGATTGGCCGAAGCACGCCCGATCGTGGAACGCATGACGGCCTTGGCTGAGGATCTTTGGCTCCGCAAGGAACGACTGACGGAATTGAATCGCGGGGCGCGGGAGCGGCACCCCCTGTATCGCGAGGAAGTTGCCGCCATGGAGCGATCCCTCGAAGAGGACATGCTGCGATTGCAGGAGTACGTCCGAGAGATCGTGAGCCTGGGCGCCGAGGTCAAGAATCTTCGGGAGGGCATCCTGGATTTCCCGGCCAGGCTCGACGGGCGGCGGATTTGGCTCTGCTGGCGCCTGGGCGAACCGGAAATCCTCTTTTGGCACGAGTGGGAGACCGGATTTGCAGGGAGGCGACCCGTCTCGGAACTGCCGGAGCTTTCCTAAAGACCCCGGTTGCCCGTAATCCGGGCGGGTCGGCATCTCATCGGTCCCCATGCCCCTCCGGTACGAACGTTCCGCGGACTTGCATCGCAGGGGGGATGCCATACAATGGGATTTTTCAACGAGCAAGGTGGCGAATTTCGCAATCGCTCCGGGGGTGATAGGCTCGCATGACGCCGGTTTTGGTGGTCGGATACCTGCTGCTGTTCTTCGGCGCGGCCGTGGCCGTAGTGCTGGGCGGTCTTCTGATCGGCCGTCTGCTTCGCCCGAATAATCCCACACCCGTCAAAGGCGATATTTACGAGTGCGGGGAACCGGCCCTCGGCAGCGCGGACGTGCAATTCGATCTTCGCTTTTACGTCGTGGCCCTGGTCTTCCTGATTTTCGACGTGGAAGTGGCGTTTTTCTTTCCCTGGGCGACGGTGTTCGGCAAGGCCGCGCAGCTTAGCGATTCCCGCCTGCCGCCCGAGGCCCAGGTGATGCGGCTGAATGAGTTGGGCCTGCCGTCGGCGGTTCAACCGGCGAGGGAGGCACAACCGGGCGAAGATTCGGCCGACCCGACGACCAGGCAAGCGGCGGCTTTCGAAGCGGACGGCGGATTCGGCCCCGCTCCCGTTCGGGTCGCCGCGTACTCGTCCGATTTGCCGGTCAACCGGGCGGACGCGACCGAATCGCAAAGCGACATTCCCGCCTTCGGGCGACGACTGGCGCGGCTCGCCATGATCGATATCGCCGTTTTTTTCGGGATTCTGATGGTGGGCTTCGCATACGTTTGGTATCGGGGCGACTTGAACTGGATTCGCACGCCGCCGCAGGCCGGGGGCGGGACCGACTAGCCGAGCGCCCGCGGTCCGGGTAGTGCCATGGGTCCGGGCGGCGGTGCTCGATTCTCGTTAGGGAACGCGTCTCATAGCGGACGGGAGGTGTCGTGGATACCGCCGTGGTTGTGGAACGATTGAAGGCCCGATTCGGCGAGGCCGTCGAGGGCGTGCAATCGCCCGGGGGAGACGAGGCGATCGTGGTGTCGGCCTCCGTGCTGCCCGAGGTCTGCCGCTTTCTCCGCGACGACCCTGATTTGCGATTCGAGATGCTGAACTGCATCACGGCGGTCGATTACCTGCAAACCGATCCGAAAAAGGCGGCCAAGACGCCGTGGCAACCGCACTTGGAATTGTTGTATCACCTATCCAGCTTGACGCATCATGCCAGGTTGACGCTGAAGGTGATGTTGCCGCGATGGCAGGACGACGTGCCGGGCCGACTGCCGCAGGTGCCCAGCGTGACCGGCGTGTGGAAGGCGGCGGAGTGGCACGAGCGGGAGGTGTACGATCTGTCGGGCGTGGAGTTCACCGGCCATCCCGACCTGCGGCGGATACTCTGTCCCGAGGATTGGGAGGGACACCCGCTCCGCAAGGATTACCAGATGCCCAAGGAATATCACGGCATTCGAGTTCGATAGCGACCGGTCGGCGGTCGTCGCATTCCGCAAGACCGACGATCGACCGGTTTACCCATCAATAACGACAACGACTCGGGAAACCATGTCCGAAGATCGGGAATCCCTGGCGACGGTCGGGGAAATACGAACGGAAGAGTTGCTCATCAATATGGGCCCGCAGCACCCCAGCACGCACGGCGTGTTACGGGTGGTTTTGCGGACCGACGGCGAGTTGGTCTTGGACGCCGTCCCGCACATCGGCTACCTGCATCGCTGCGCCGAAAAGATCGGCGAAAACGTCACCGCCCGACAGTGGATACCCTACACCGACCGGATGGATTATCTGGCGGGCATGAATATGAACCTCGGGTGGTCGCTGACCGTCGAGAAGCTTTTGGGATTGCAGGTCACGGAAAAGGCCCGGCACCTTCGCGTCCTGATCGCGGAGTTGGGGCGTATCGCCAGTCACTTGGTCGCGGCGGGCACGTACGGCCTGGACCTGGGCAGTTTCACGCCGTTCATGTACTGCTTCCGCGAGCGGGAAAAGATCTTGAATCTTTTCGAGGCGGTCTGCGGCGCGCGATTGACGTACAGCTACATCACGATCGGCGGCATGATGGCCGACTTGCCGCCGGGATGGCTGGAGGAATGCGAGGCGTTTCTCGATCAATTCGAGCCTGTGATCGACGACCTGCACGACCTCCTGTCCACCAACGCCATCTTCATCAAGCGGACCGCCGGCGTCGGCGTGCTCTCGCGGGAGGATGCTTTGGATTACGGTTGCACGGGGCCCGTTTTGCGGGGTAGCGGCGTGGATTGGGACCTCCGGCGCGACGGCGATCCCTTTTACACCCGGATGTATGAGGGTTATGATTTCGAGACGGCGGTGTGCCGGGAGGGGAGCTATCCACGGAATCCGCCCTGTCCCGACGTCCCGCCGGAAGCGGTGTTGGGGGATTGCTGGCACCGCTTTTTCGTCCGCATGGTCGAGGTCGCCCAATCCATCCGGTTGGTACGGCAGGCGATGGAGTTTTACCGCAAGACGGATGGGGACATCGGGCGGCCCATCAAACTGAACGAAAAACTTCCGCCCGGCGAGGTCTATTTAGAGACCGAATGCCCCAAGGGACAGATGGGCTTTCTGGTGGTGAGCCAGGGCGAGGCGGTTCCTTGGCGCGCCCGAGCGAGGAGCAGCAGTTTCTGCAACTTGTCCGCCCTGCGGCATTTGTGCCGGAATTGCCTGATCGCCGACGTGCCCGCCATTGTGGGTTCGCTGGACATCGTGCTGGGAGAGGTGGATCGCTGATGGCGACCGCCCGGCGCGACGGACCGCGCGACCGAGAAGGGCGACCAAGAGGGGAGAAAGCGGCGGTCGGCGGCGGGCCGAATCGCTTCATGACGACATTCACGAAGATCGACGCGGCGCACACGAGAACCGAGCAAGCATGGCCGAGTGGTTGATCCAACTATTGGGCGGAAACGCAACCTCGCCTTGGGCGTGGACGGTTTACGTCGGCGTGGCGATCTTCCAGGTCGGCGTGATCCTGTCGATCGTGATGACGATCGTCCCCTTCGCCACTTGGGCCGAGCGGAAGATCGCCGGTCGCATCCAGGATCGCCTCGGCCCCACCCGGGTGGGCGGGCGGTTCGGTTGGCTCCAACCCGTGGCCGACGGCCTGAAACTGCTGAGCAAAGAGGACCTCATTCCGCGGGACGCCGACGGGTTTCTGTTTCGCCTTGCGCCCTACGCCGCTTTTGCGCCCGCCTTCGCCGTGTTCCTGGCCCTGCCCTTTGCCGATGGTTGGGTCGCCCAGCACTTGAACATTGCCGTCTTTTTCATTTTGGCGGTGGCGGGCCTGGAGGTCTTCGGCATCATCCTCGGCGGATATGCGTCCGGGTCCAAGTGGTCCCTGTTGGGCGCCATGCGGGAAGGAGCGCAAGTCGTCAGCTACGAGGTCCCGCTGACCTTCTCCGCCGTGATTCCCGTGCTGATTGCCGGGACCATGGACTTGACGGCCATCGGCAACATGCAGCGCGGTTGGTTTTGGAACTGGTTCCTGTTCCACGACCCCTTCACCTTCGCCGCGTTCTGGATTTACATGACTTGCGCCACGGCGGGCACCAATCGCGCCCCGTTCGACCTGGCCGAGGCGGAAAGCGAATTGGTGGCGGGGTTTCACACCGAATACTCCGGTTTTCGCTGGAGCGCCTTCTACATGGGCGAATACGCCTCGATGACGGCCTTCAGCGGGTTGGCGGCGATCTTGTTCCTGGGCGGCTGGAACGGCCCCATCCCCATCCTTTCCGCCGTGGGACTGACTGCGGCGAGCGGACCCGCGGCGGGCTTTTTCGGCAACCTGCTGGGGGCCGCGAACTTCCTCGTCAAGTGCGCCCTCGGCGTGGTGTTCATGATGTGGCTTCGCTGGACCCTCCCCCGCCTAAGAATCGACCAAGTGATTACCATGTGCTGGAAATACTGTTTTCCGTTAGTCTGTGCGGCTTTCGCGGGGGCGGTACTGTGGACGTACTTTCTGCCCGGCGGGTTGATTTTCGGACGACCGCTGGGGACCGTGCCCGAAGTCGCGTCGCCTGGCGTACCGGCCCGAGTCGCCGCCCACAACGTTGCGGATCGGTCCGACGGGGATCGCGGTCGGGTGGCGGCGTCGCCGACGCTTTCCGCCGCACAGGACCGCGCGATCGTCGCGAGCGACGGGGTTTCCCTCGAGGTCGAACCACCGCGGACGCATTCAACTCCGGAGGGCCGCTCCGGCGGGTGATGACGTGATGGATTGGAATTGGGTCTTTTTCATCATTCTCGCCGCGATCACCGTGACGGGCGCTGTATCTGCCGTCGTGACGACGCACATCGTTCGGATGGCGTTTTACTTGGTGGTTTGCTTGGGGGCGGTGGCGGGCTTGTTTTTCCTGGCGGGGGCCTATTTCGTGGCCGCCATGCAATTGATGATCTACGTCGGCGGGACCGTCGTGCTGATCGCGTTCGGCGTGATGCTCACCGCCCGAACGCCCTTCGTGCGGATGCAAACCAGTCCCGATCAATGGTTGTTGGCCTTGGTTACGGCGGCGACGCTGTCGGCGGTCTTGCTTCAGGCGAACTTGCGGTTTCCGCGCCCGATCGATCCGCGGGCGACGGCGGCGGAACCCGCCGTTTCCCCCGGCAGATTGGGGTCGGCCCTGTTGGGTTTACGCATCGACGCCGTTTCCGCCCAAAGCGACGCGGAGGGTGCCGCCGCCCTCGGCTTGGCGTACCTGTTGCCCTTCGAATTGGTTTCCGTGCACCTGCTGACGGTGTTGATTGGGGCGGCCTACCTGGCCCGACCCCGGCGCCCCGCGAACACGGAGACCGAGGGGCGGCGCGAAGTCGCCTCGGAGGGGACGGGCGGTCCGCAGACGACTCCCGAGCCTCTGCCCGCCGCCGCGCAGGGAGGCCCAGCATGATGCCCGGCACCGCGGTCGGGACGGCATCCCGGACCGGTATCGGGACACCGCGAGATGCCGCACGAGACGGCGAGCCGCACCACGCAGTTCGTTCAAGATTGTTCGACGTAACATTGTTCCACGAAGACGCTCGGTAACCATGATCGATCCGCCGCTTGCTCAGATTCCTCTGGCCGCCTATTTGCTGGTGGGATCCGTCCTATTCGTGACGGGCATCACCTGCATGATCGCCAAGCGGAACCTGATTGGGATTCTGATCGGGATCGAGTTGGTTTTGAACGCGGGCACGGTCAATTTGGTGGCGATGTCGAGTCCGAACGTGGCGGGAAGCAGCCTGCCTTCGCTGGACGGTCAGATCTTCGCCCTGTTCGTCATTCTTTTGGCCGCCGCCGAGGCGGCAGCGGCCCTGGCTATCGCGCTGACATTCTACGGCGGTTACGCCACGATCGACGTCGATCACGGTGATCGGTTGAACGGATGATGGAACCTCACACGGCAATTCCGAGCTTGCTGGCGGCGGCCTGTTTGGCGCCGCTGGCCTCGTTCACAATCATTTTGCTCCTCGGACCGCGATTGGGTCGCGGCGGGCGCTGGGCCGGCTATATCGCCACGGCGGCGATCGCGACCTCGCTGGTCCTCTCGGTCGCGGCGGCCTACCAATGGTTTTCCGCCCATCCGCTCGCGGGACACGCCGTCGCCCATCAAGCGGCGGACGAACACGCCCCCGCCGACTCCGCCGTCGCCTCGCCGCCCGTCCTGGCCGGTACGTGGTACACGCTCGCCCGATTCGGCGAACTGCAACTCAGCGTGGGCTACTACATCGACGCGCTGACGATCGCGATGTTCCTTATGGTGGGATTCATCGCGACGTGCATCCACGTCTATTCGTTCGGCTACATGCATGAGGAATTGCACGACGTTCACGACGGCGAGGTCCGCGGAGACGACGGTGCGCCGCTGGTCCGCCCCGGCCGATTCCATCGCTTCTTCCAGTTCCTTTCGCTGTTTTGTTTCAGCATGTTGGGACTGGCGGCGTCGGGCAATCTTTTCATGGTTTTCGCCTTTTGGGAATTGGTGGGCGTCTGCTCCTACTTCTTGATCGGCTTCTATGTGGAGCGCCGGTCGGCCTCCACCGCCGCGAACAAGGCCTTCATCGTCAATCGGGTGGGCGATTTCGGCATGGTCTTCGGTCTGATGATTCTGCTGGGCACGCTGGGCACGCTCGACTTCGGCGACGTACCGGGACCGCGCGGCGAGGTTCGACCGGGGATGTTCTCCCTGGTTCGCGCCGAGTCCTCGCATCACGCCCTGATCGTGCCGGAAGGCATGCGGCAACTCGCCGGCGGGACCGGCGATGCCCGTGAGACCGCCGCGGACCAAGTACACGCCGCAACGCCGCATCAGGCGACGGCGGTCGATTCCCGGGAAGACGCCGCGCCGCGCCGAGAGGTGCCCTTAGGTTACACGTGGTTGATGTTGGCCGGGTTGGGCGTTTTTTGCGGGTGCGTGGGTAAGAGCGCTCAATTTCCCCTGCACGTCTGGTTGCCCGACGCGATGGAAGGCCCCACGCCGGTCAGCGCCCTCATTCACGCCGCCACCATGGTGGCCGCCGGCGTGTATTTGGTGGGACGCTGCTACCCGCTCTTCACCCCGGAGGTGCTGTACGTCGTAGCGGTCATCGGCACCGTCACGCTGTTTTTGGCGGCAACCATCGCCCTGACGGCGACCGACATCAAGCGCGTGCTGGCGTATTCGACGGTCAGCCAGTTGGGCTACATGATGCTGGCCCTGGGAGTCGGCGGTTGGGTCGCCGGTCTCTTCCATTTGATGACCCACGCCTTTTTCAAGGCCC
Organism: Thermopirellula anaerolimosa; assembly: GCF_054657335.1. Classification (NCBI taxonomy): domain Bacteria; kingdom Pseudomonadati; phylum Planctomycetota; class Planctomycetia; order Pirellulales; family Thermoguttaceae; genus Thermopirellula; species Thermopirellula anaerolimosa. The sequence continues at coordinate 2,220,756 of NZ_BAAHYX010000006.1, read as the reverse complement.
TGCTCTTCTTGTGCTCCGGTTCGGTCATTCACGCCTGCGGAACCAACGAAATGCCGCGGATGGGAGGTCTGTGGCGGAAGATGCCCTGGACCGCCGGCACCATGTTGGTGGGTTGCCTGGCGATTTCCGGGGTGGGCATCCCGCTGTGGTTCGGTTTCAGCGGATTTCACTCCAAGGACGCCATCGTCGCCCAAGTCTTGCTGTTCCAGCGTACGAGCCCCATGTACGGTTGGGTGCTGTACGCGGCGGTCTTGGGGGCGGCCATGACGGCCTTCTACATGTTTCGTCTGTGGTTCCTGACGTTCGCCGGAACGCCTCGCGACGAGCACGTCTTCGCCCACGCCCACGAATCGCCGCGGTCCATGGTGATCCCTTTGGTGGTGCTGGCGATCATGGCGGTGGCGGCGGGATGGCAGGTGCCGGGTACGGCCTTCAGCATACCGAACATCTTGGAGCAAGGCCGACCGGCGGGGACCGGCGAAGGCGCGTTTGCCGGGGCGGCTTGGGCGACGCTGACCGTGCCGCCGGAACACGAGTCCCACCAGGCGGTGATCCACACGGCGGCCTCGTGGACGGCCTTCGTTGCCGCGGCGCTGGGCATCGGTTTGGCCGTCCTGTTCTACGGGACGCGCAACTTCGATCCCGCCCGGGTCGTCGCCGCCCTCGGCCCCATCTACCGGTTCGTGAAAAATAAGTGGTATTTCGACGAACTGTATGCCCTGCTTTGGGTGCGTCCCACGTTATTCCTGGCCGGTTGCGCGGCGTGGGTGGATCGGCAGGTGATCGACCGCTTGGCCGACGGTTCCGCCGCCGCCGTGCGCGGCTTGGCCGTGTGGGACGACGTGTTCGACCGGATCTTCGTAGATCGGGCGGTCAACGGCCTGGCCGAGGCGACCTATCGCCTGGGATTGAGCCTGAAGCGGGTTCAAACCGGCAGAATCCGACTGTATATCGTATGGCTGGCCGCCGGTACCGCCGCCTTGTTCGTGCTGGCCTCGCTATATTGGGAGTTTTTGACGCCGTAATCCAATCGGTCGCGTACGGGTCGTGCGCAAGCGGACCGCCGCCGGTCGACGACGACGGCGAGATTTTCCCGCCCAAGCCGACCGCAGGCGTGAAAAACGGAATACGCGAATGGGATACGCGCCCCCGCGCGGCGCGCCGATGAGAACTTCGGATACGATCGCAGACCATGGCTGCCGCAATTGTCTTAAGCTTGATGATTTTCCTGCCCTCGTTGGCCGCGCTGATTCTCCTTTTCGTTCCCGCTCGGGCGACGGAGGCCATCCGCCGGTTGACGCTGGGGGCGACGCTGGTCGTGTTTCTTTTGAGCCTACGGTTGATCCTGCCCGGCTTGGGAGACCCCAACAACCCGGTCGAGCAGGCGATGTCGCAGGCGCGATTCATTGCGGGCGAACCGGGCTTTCAGAACGTCGTGCAAATCCCCTGGATCCCCTCCTTCGATATCTACTACTTCCTCGGTCTGGACGGCCTGAGTCTGCCTTTGGTCCTGTTGACTACGTTCCTTTGCGTTTTGGCTGCCGCCGCAAGTTGGTCCATCACCAAGCACGTCAAAGCCTATAGCATCTTGTTCCTGCTTTTGGAGACGGGAATGCTGGGCGTGTTCACCGCGCTGGACTTCTTCCTCTTCTACGTGTTCTGGGAGGTGGTCCTGCTGCCGATGTACTTCCTGATCGGCATTTGGGGCGGACCGCGCCGCGAGTACGCCGCGATCAAGTTCTTCCTTTTCACGCTGGTCGGTTCCGTGCTGATGCTGATCGCGCTGCTGGTGATGTACTATAACAGCGACGTCCGCCGACTCTCGGAACAGCAACGGCGCGACGCCTTGCTGCACGAAACGGTCATCACGAAGTCCTTGGCCCCCAGCGAGAAACCGCTCCACACCTTCAACCTGCCGGCCTTGGCGGAACTGGGTCGGTTGCCGGACTCCGACTTCACCCGACCGGCCCTTTTCGGCAAGTCGCTCGCATGGTGGTGCTTTTTGCTGCTTTTGATCGGGTTCCTGATCAAGGTGCCGTCCGTGCCGGTTCACACCTGGCTGCCGGATGCCCACGTGGAGGCTCCCACGCCGATTTCCATGATTCTGGCGGGAATCTTGCTGAAGATGGGCGGTTACGGCATCCTGCGAATCTGCTATCCCATCTTTCCCTCGGCGGCCTACGAGTTGGCTTGGCTGGTCTGCCTGCTGGGACTGGTGAGCATGGTCTACGGCGCCTTCGCCGCCATGGCACAAAAGGACTTCAAGCGGTTGGTGGCGTACAGTTCCGTCAGCCACATGGGCTACGTGGTGCTGGGGATCGGCGCCTGGAGCCTGATTCCCGGCGTTTGGGACGGCCAATATTGGAAGATGGGCATGAACGGGGCGATGTTCCAGATGATCGCCCACGGGCTGTCCTCGGCCGGCATGTTCTTCCTAGTCGGCGTGTTGTACGATCGCGTCCACCATCGTGATATCGACCGCTTCGGCGGAATCTACGGCAGGATGCCCGCCTACTCGGCATTGGCCTTCGGCCTGTTCTTCGCCGCGCTCGGTCTTCCCGGATTGTGCGGATTCATCGGCGAGGTCTTGGTCGTCCTGGCGTCGTTCCGCTACAGCGCAGCGATGGCGGTCATCGCGGCCTCGGTGATGATCCTGACGGCGGGCTACATCTTGTGGACGATCCAGCGGGTCTATCTGGGGCCGGAATACAAGGGACCGCACCCCGAGGGCTTGACGCCCCTCACCGCCCGGGAATTCAGCATCGGCGCGGCGTTGTTGATACCAGCCATCGTCTTGGGCGTATATCCGCAATCGCTGTTCCAATACATGGCCCCCAGCGTGGAGCGAACGGTGGACCAACTCTCCGCATGGATGCGGCGTTCCGAGACCGCGCCGCCGGAACCGACGCCGACCGCGGACCGCCCCGTTTCCACCCGAGAAGCCTGGCTGCAAGCGTGGAATTCCGACGGCGGGACGGAAGAGAGATGACCCGATTCCGTCGCAGGGCGCCTCCGCCGTCGCCCCGCCGGATGGCCTTCGCATCGGACGAAGCGTATTCCTTGAACCGTTTTCGGGACGTGGATCGACCGTGAATTTGCCTTACTTGCTCGAGCAACTCGAAGGCGACGCGTATTTTTCCCTGCGATTGTTCGCGCCGGAGGGATTGGTCTGCGTCACCATACTGTTGCTGCTCCTGTCGCGCATGCTGTTGCCGTCGCGGCGGAGGCTGCCGTATTCCCTGGCGTTCCTGGGCGTCGTCGCGGCGCTGGCGGCGGCGGTCATGCAGTGGCCGATGATGGCCCTGTTGCCGCATCTGCCCCAGACCGCCGTGAGCGGCTTCACCGGTCTGTTGCGTTTCGATCTCTTGGGTTTGTTCTTCCGCATTCTCTTTCTCGGTTTCAGTGCGGTATTCGTCATTTTCCTGGCCATGACGCGATTGCCCGAGGACGAAGACGTGGGGGAATTCCTGGTGCTCTACCTGGCCTCCATCCTGGGGTTGTGCGTGATGGCTTCGGCCGATCATTTGTTGATGGTGCTGCTGGGTATGGAAATGGCGGGCGTGCCGGGGTACATGCTGGCCGGTTTCATCAAATCGCGTCGGGCCTCGGGCGAAGCGGCGGTCAAATTCGCGCTGTTCGGGGCGGCGTCGGCGGGCACCATGCTCTACGGTATGACGCTGGTTGCCGGCAGTCTCGGCTCCTTCCATTTGCCGACCATCGGACTGCGGTTGGCCGCCTTGACCGAGGCCTCCGATTTCGCCTCGCACGCGCCCGTTCTGGTGCTGGGTTTGTTGATGCTGCTGGTCGGCTTGGCCTTCAAGCTCTCGGCGGTTCCCTTTCACTTTTGGGTGCCGGATGTTTTCGAGGGGGCTGCCGCCGAAGTCGGGGCGTATCTCTCCACCGTCTCCAAGGCCGGTGCGTTGATCCTGTTGATTCGCCTGACCGCGGGTTTCCTCGGCGCCGATCCGACGGTCACCCGTCTCCCGGATCCCGCCCAATTCGCGGCAACGGACCGAGCGATCCCCGCCGATTCCGTGCTGCCGCACGCCGGCGCCGTCCGACTTGCCGCAATCCCCGGCACTTCCCCGGATGGTCGCGATGCGCCCGTCGCCCGCCCCGTCGCCGCCTCGTCGCTTGCCGCGGCGTCGAATCCGCGTTCTCCCGCCGACGTGGTGGGCCGATTCTTGGCCGCCGTCATCGCCTTCTTGGCCGCCGTCAGTTGCACATTCGGCAATCTGGCCGCCTACGGGCAGCGGAACTTCAAGCGACTGCTGGCGTACTCCACGATTGCGCACGCGGGCTACATGTTGATGCCGGTTGCCGCCGCCGCGATGCTGTGGCGATCCCAGCCCGAACTCGCCCGTTGGGCCGTGGCGGCGACCGCCCTTTATGTGGTCGTCTACCTGATCATGAACCTGGGCGCGTTCGCGGCGACGGCCTTCCTGCGCGACGCCTTCCGCAGCGAAACGATCGACGACTTCGCGGGCTGGGTCCGCTTCTCGCCGGGGTTGACGGTGGCCGTCACCGTGATCATGTTCAGCCTGATCGGGTTGCCGCCCTTGGCGGGTTTCGCGGCCAAGTTCGCGGCTTTCGCCTCGCTGACCTACGCCGGGTTGTGGACGTTGCTGGTGGTGGGCGCCGCGAACACGGCGATCAGCCTGTTCTACTATCTGCGAGTCGTGAAAGTGATGGTGTTGGAATCGCCGAGCGAAGCCGTCATCGCGGCCCGACCGACCGTCGGCGTTTCCGGCGTGACGTTCGTGTCCGCCCTGGCCTTGTCGCTGATCGTGTTGGGCGTGCTGTGGCAACCCTTGTTCAGTTGGGCCAAGGCCGCGGCGGGTGTGCCGTGAGCGACTGCGGACCGGGTACCGAAGCCGTGTTCGGGCCGGGAGACGCCCGTCCCGCGCTTCGGCCTGAGGGATGGACGCAAGCGGCGTCTAGCGCATGGCATGAGTGGATGGAGTGCGGGAGGGGAAACGATTCGTGATGGAGACTCAATTGCAACCATCGTCTCAGGCCTCGCCGGGTGACGAAAACGCCCTGCCCGGCAATTCCGCGGGAAACGCAAGGGCCGGCGGACTTTGGAGGCGGATGCTGACGTTGACCGCCCGCTCGCTGCCCGCCTATCTCCATCGTGCGCGACCTTGGGTGCCGGGGCGTTTCGCCGACTTGTGGGAGGCCATGCAGGAGATTGCCGAGGAGCATCGCGAATTCGCCGCCAAGGCGGCCGAGCACATCGTGCGGAGCGGTGAGGTACCGGATCCCGGCAATTATCCCGACGTGTACACCGCGTGGCACGATCTTTCGCTCGACTTTCTCGCGGACAAGATGATCCGGGAACTCCGCAACGGTGCGGCCGAACTGGAGTCCGCCGCCGATCCGCGACTCGCGCCCGCCGCAGCCAAGTCGGCCGAATCGCTCCGCCGACTCTTTCTCGACGAAGCCGAGCGGTTGCAATCGCTATTGGACGATTTGCGGAAGGAATCCCCCGCCGCCCCGAGCGATGCGGCATGACCGCCCGCGGTCGCGCCAGTGAATCGCAGCACCGCACGCTCCGAGCACGGCGTGTACGCCGCTCTGACGGCAGCGATTGTCTCGCGATTGTCTCGCCGCCGTCCGCGTGTCGCCGGAAATGAAAGGCCGTTCCCCATGCCAACGGATCGCGATGTTGTTCCCGGTGCGTGGTTCGACTCGCACGCGCACCTGTATCTGATGGACGAGGACTCCCCGCGGGAGGAAATGCTCGCCGCCGCTGAAGCGGCGGTTCGGGCGGCGCAGGAGGCGGGCGTGGTCGGCGTCCTTTGCCCGGGGATCGATACCCCGAGCAACGAAGCCGCGATCCTTCTGGCTCGACGATGTCCCGGCACGGTCTGGGCGGCGGTCGGCGTTCATCCCAATTCGGCGGCGGAGTGCGGCGACGAAGATTGGGAACGGGTGGCCGCCTGGGTCGGCGATCCTGCCGTCAAAGCGATCGGCGAAACCGGCCTGGACCGCTACCGCGACCACACGCCGTGGAACGTGCAATGCGATTGGTTCCGCCGTCACCTGGAATTGGCCGTGCGGAGCGGGTTGCCGGCGGTCATCCACTGCCGCGACGCCGAGGAGGAGATAACGCCCTTTCTGCGCGAGTTCGCGGCGCAAGGGCTTCGCGGCGTGATGCACGCCTGCGCGGCCTCGTGGAATGATGTCGAGACTTGGCTGGAGTTGGGGCTTTTCATCAGCTTTGCCGGATCGGTCACGTACCGCAATCGCAAGTTCGAGGCCATTCGCGAGACCGCGCGGCGGGTGCCGCCGGAGCGGATTCTCGTGGAGACCGACGCCCCCTTTCTGACCCCGGAGCCGCTGCGGGGGCGGGTGCCGCAATGCCGCGTGGAATACGTCGCCCATACGGGTGCGTTCCTGGCCGAGTTGCGGGGTATGCCCGTCGCGGAATTCGCCGCCCAAACGGCCCGCAACGCCGCACTGCTGTTCGGCGTATCTTCCGACAACCCGTGAAGCGAAAAGCCTTGGAGTCGCTCTCTCAGCGAAGTAGACTACGGACGCGGCGACAGTCAGCGACTCGGGCGGTTACGGCGACGGACCGGCGGACCGGCGCTTGCCGGATTTGCTCCTACCATTTCAACGAGACGGAGGAACGACAACATGCGAGGAAATTGCGCGGCGACCGGTTGGGCGGTTTTTCTAATGTTGTGGACGGGCTTCGCCTGGGCCGAGGATTCGCGACCGGCGGCGTCGGGGACCTCCTCCGAGACGATCGGCCAAGTCGTGCCGAGCCTCTTACCGCCCGGCAGGAAGTGGAAATTGGCGTGGAGCGATGAATTCGACGGACCGGAATTGGATCGAGGCAAATGGGGTTTTCGCCTCCACATGATGCATCAACGGCACGAAACCTGGGTCGAAGACGCCTGGTATCTGGACGGTAAGGGCCGCCTGGTGCTGACGGTCTATGAAAAGGACGGCGACTATTTCACGTCGCAATTGCAGACGGGTGCCAACTTCATGGACCGACCGCCGGACAGCAGTTTCACGCAGAAGTTCGTCTGGCCGATCGCCGAATTGGAACCGCCGCGATTCGTCCACAAGTACGGCTACTACGAGATCCGCTGCAAACTGCCGACGCAACCGGGATGGTGGGCCGCCTTCTGGCTGCAATCGCCCTGCATCGGGGCCACGCTCGACCCCGGCGATTCCGGCGTGGAGATCGACATCATGGAGAATTTCACCCGCGACAACGTCATTTCGCATGCCGTGCATACCGGCGGTTACGGCAAGAACCGAAAGAGTAAAGGGTCCGGTCCGGTCAAACTCGACGAGTCGCCCGACGGATTCCACACCTTTGGTCTGTGGTGGACGCCGCGAGAATACGTCTTCTACGCCGACGGCAAGGAAACCTGGCGGATCGACGGGCCGATCTCGCACCGCGAGCAATTCATTTTGGTCTCGGCGGAGTGCATGGGCTACCGGCGCGAGGGTCGCCCCAGTCCCGAACTTCAAGCCGCCAAGATTCCGGATGAATTCGTCGTCGATTACGTCCGCGTCTTCGACGAGGTTCCGTGACGGCGACGTGGAAGCAGGCGGGACGCGAACCGCGTTGTCAACGCGGTCGGAGCGCGGCGCTTGACGTTGCCCCTGCGGCAAAGCATGATGACGGGATTGGATCGGCGACGTTGCCCCGCAGTCATGGCCCCGCCCTAACGAGCGTCGACGTTTCGTCTCCGGCGCCGCCGCAAGGTCTCCGATCCGGCGTGTTTCAGCTTGTGTCTCCGTTTTTTCAGCCCCAGGAGGTAGGTATGCGCACGTTGTTTGGGATCGTCTTGTGCGGCGCGCTGGCGTCGTGGATGCTTTCGGCGCCGTTGTCGGCCGAGGAATGGGTCAGCGGCAAGGTTTGGGAGGAACCGCCGGTCGTCACTCCGGGGCAAGACGGCGGACCGCCCTCGGACGCCGTGGTGCTCTTCGACGGCAAGGATTTGTCGCAGTGGGAGAACGGCGAAAACTGGATCGTGGAAAACGGCTACGCCGTCTCGCACGGCAGCGGAATCGTCAGCAAGCAGAAGTTCGGCGACTGCCAAGTGCATTTGGAATTCGCCACACCGGAAAAGGTGGAAGGATCGGGACAAGGGCGAGGCAACAGCGGCCTGTATATGATGGGCCGCTATGAGATTCAGATTCTCGACTCGTACGAGAACCCCACCTATTTCGACGGCCAATGCGGAGCGATCTACAAGCAGCATCCGCCGCTGGTCAATGCCTCGCGCAAGCCCGGCGAATGGCAGACGTACGACGTCATTTTTACGGCCCCGCGTTTCGACGAATCGGGCAAGTTGGTGAAGCCCGCCTACGTGACGGTGATTCATAACGGCGTGGTCGTGCAGAATCATTTCGAGATCGAAGGCGCGACGGCATGGGAAAAGGCCCCTCAGTACACGCCGCACGGAGAAAAGGAACCGATCCACCTGCAATTCCACGGTAACCCCGTGCGCTTCCGCAACATTTGGGTGCGTGAGTTGCGCGAACTGAGCTGCCAACAGGGCGAGGCCAAGGCGTCGCACTGAGACCGGGCGGCGCGAATCCCCGGTTTTCCCGAGCGTGTTCCACTCCCCTATTCCTTCGCGTCGATCGCGACGAGGGAATGGGGGTTTTTGTTGCGCATCGGGCGGCGGCGACGATCGCGAGGCCGCATCACTCGGATCGGTCGGGGGCGGAGGGGGCCTCGGAATCGCCGTCGGGTCGCGGTTCCACGTGAATCGTCACGCGATGCAAGGCGGGAAACGCGTTGCGAAGTCGTCGCTCCAGGCCGCGCGAGATCTCGTGCGCCTCGTGGAGGGGGAGTGCGCCGTCCAAGTGGATGTGGAAGGACAGCGCAGGCCCCAAACCGGTCTCCTGAAAGCGGAAGGCGTGCGCGTGTCCCGGCACTCCGCTGGAGTCCAAGAATTCGGCGATCACCCGCTCCACGGCGGGTCGGTCGCCTTGACGCGATTGCGCGGGCTGACTGGCCGACGAAGGCTCCAGATGCGTGATGACCTCGTCGATGTCCGAGAATTGGCTCTTCATCTCCTCCTCGAAACGCGAGGCCCGTTCGTGCGCCTCCTTGAGGTTGAGCGCAGGGTCCAACTCGACGTGCAATTCCACGGTCTGCCGACCGTTTTCCTCGTGGATGGAATGGACGTCGTGAGCTTCCAGACCGTGCCGTTTGGCCAGCACGCGAATCGTGGTGGCGCGATCCTCCTTTTCGCGGGCGGTGGGTTCGGGGTGCACGACCACGTCGGCGTTGGGAACGGCTTGCCGCACCGCCGAAACGACGTTGCCCACCAGAGCGTGGGCGGCCTCCATGTTCAAATCTCGCGGGATGACGGCCGTCAGATCGGCGAAGATGCCGGCGCCGCTTTGCCGCACGCGGACGTTCTTCACGGCCAAGACCCCTTCCACACGTCCCGCCGCCGTGATCCGATCCACCAATTCTTCGGAGGCTTGATCGGATAGCACGGCCACCGAACGCAGTCCAAGGCGGATGCTGACGTAGATCACCAAGACGCTCACCAAAAGGGCGGCGACGGCGTCGAGCTTTTCCAACCATTCCACGCCCCAAAGCTGTCCCAACCGGACGCCGGCCAGGCCGACCAAAACCACCAGCGAAGACCAGATGTCGGTGGAGAAGTGCAGGGCGTCGGCCTCCAGGGCCTGGCTTTGGAATTTATCGGCCGCACGCTGGAGCGCTCTCGCCCGCCAAATGTCCACGGCGATGCACGCCAAGACGACCAGGAACGCCCAAATGCTGGGCTGAATCTCGACGCTTTCGCGAAAGAAGAGACGCGCCGCGGCCTCGTAGATCACCCAACCGGCGGTAATCAGCAACAGCAGGGTTTGGCCCAAGGCCGAGAGGTTCTCGAACTTGCCGTGACCGTAGGTATGGTTTCGGTCGGGCGGCTTTTCGGAGAGTCGTACCGCCCACAGCGTCATCGCCGTGGCGAGCAGGTCGAGGCCCGAGTGCAAGGCCTCGGCGATGATGCCCAAACTGTTGGTCAGTACGCCGACCAAGAGCTTCCCGGCGGTCATGGCCGCGGCGGCGGCCAGCGACCACAAGGCGACGGCGGTCTTCTCGTGCTTGAAGTGCATGACGCTTTATCGGATTCGGCCGGGATGCCGTCAAATCAGGGGAACCCTACCAGGCCGACCTCGTGCGTTTCCACTCGGATCAACGGTACGTCGAACTTGGGGTTTTGGCCCAGGTAACGGACCGGGTTATTGTGAAAGACCTCGATCGCCTGCTGCAACGAGTATCCGCGGCGACGAAAATCGAAGATGCACTCGTGCAGCGTGGCGGGATCGCTGGGGCCCCAATCCGCCGAGGAATTGATCAGCGTCCGTTCCCATCCGTAACGTTCCAGCATGTCCACGGCACGGCGCGGAGAACATTTCGTGATGGGGTACAGCGTGAAACCCAGCCAGTAACCGGCGTCCTTGACCATCCGAATGGTGTGCTCCTCCACATGGTCGATCCACACCTTGTCGGGATCGAGGCGGAAGTTCTTCAGCACCTCCAGAATGCGTTTCGTGCCGTACAGTTTGTCGGCCAGATGCGGGGTATGCACCAACAAGAGTTGATCGTATTGCACGGCCAATTCGATTTGGGCCTCGAAGATCTCGATTTCGTTGGGCGTGCTCTTGTGGAGTCCGGTTTCTCCGACGCCCAGCACGGTCGGCTTTTCGAAGAACTCCGGCATCTTGGCCAAGACGGCGCGACTCAGTTCGGGGTTTTCCGCCTCCTTGGGGTTGACGGCCACCCAGCAGAAATGCCGGATGCCGTACTGTGCGGCCCGGGTCGGTTCGAACTCGCTGATTTGCCGAAAATAGTCGATGAACGTCTCGGGATACCGGCGGTCGAATCCCGCCCAAAACGCCGGTTCCGCCACGGCGACGACCCCCGCCGCCGCCATGCGTTCGTAATCTTGGGTGGTTCGGGCGATGGCGTGGTAATGCGGTTGAATGATGAACATCGGCCTGAAATCCCTGAGGGTGAAGATCGACGTTACGTCGGGGGGCGCATCGGGCGGACCGTCCGGAGGGAGACGCTCCCTGAACCGGCGCGAACGACGTCACGCCCCATCGCCCGGGTCGTCCGAGAACAGCAGGAGGATCCGCTCGACGCGATCGCCGCACGGTCCCTGCGACGCGAGAATCCGGACCGCCTCCTCGATCTTGCGACGGCGAGGATCGTCGGCAGCGCCGCCCGAGGCGGCTTTCTCCGCCGCCGTGTCGTGGCGGTCCAAGGCCGCGGCGATCTCCAAGATCATCGATCGCACGTCCAAGAAGTAAGCGTCCATCACCTGGTTCGGCGCAAGCATCGGCTTGTTGTTCTCCTGCGTCTCCGGTTCGGGCGATTCCGGTCTATCACAACAATCCCCATTGTACGCATTGAGCTGGGCGGGGAATACTTCCCGGTCGCCGACATCCGGAACGGTCACGGCGCACTTCGCGCCGGCGCGACCCTTGGGAGTCGATACCGTGCCGAGAAGATCGGACCCGGCCATCCTCGGTCGCGGGTTTGCGGTGTATACTGCCATGAGCGACACCGCTTCGGCGGTGCCGGAAGACGCCTTTTCCCGCTCTTTCCGCACCTCCCCGATACCGGGAAATCGGTTCGCGTCGCGCTGCCGTTTTCAGCCGTGTCCGCGGAAGGGACCGCCCTCCAAACGACCTCTTGCGGAGTCACGCATCTCCATGACCGCCTTCTACATTCGCCGCGTGCATGACGACGTGTTGCCGGACAACCGGGACGCGATCGAGCAAGTCCAGCGCATTTTGGCGGAGCAGTTCGACGCCGTCCCGCGGCGGGAAATCGACCAACTGGCCGAAAAACTCCGAAATCCCTTCAAGCAGCAATTCCGTACCCTGCTTTACGTCGCGACCAACAACATGCACCAGGTGCAGGGCTTCGCCCTGATGATGCACGAACCGGTGATCGAGTTTTGCTTTTTGGACTACATCGCCTCCGCCTCGGGAAAGGCCGGACGCGGCATCGGCGGCGCCTTGTACGATCGGGTGCGACGGGACGCCAAGGCGCTGGGGGCCAAGGGCCTTTTCTTCGAGTGCCTTCCGGACGATCCGCATCAATGCTCCGATCCCCGCTCCGCCAAGCAGAACGCGGCGAGGCTGAAGTTCTACGAGGCGTTCGGGGCCTATCCCATCGAGGGAACGGCCTATCAAGCTCCGATCCGTCCCGATGACAGCGACATGCCGCTGCTGGTGTTCGACGGGCTTGATCGGGACCGGCCGCTGTCACGCCATCTCGCCCGGAAGGCGGTCCGCGCCATCCTGGAACGAAAGTACGGACACCTTTGCCCGCCCGAGTACATCGAGATGGTCGTGGCGTCCTTTCGCGACGATCCGGTACGCTTGCGAGCTCCGCGCTATGTGCCGGTGAAGCAACGCGAGACGCAACCCCTTCGTCTGGAACGCGACGAGCAGATCGGCTTGGTCATCAACGCCAAGCACGACATTCATCATTTGCGGGAACGCGGATACGTCGAGTCACCGGTCCGAATCAAGTCTATCCTACAGGGCATCCTGCCCATGGATGCTTTCACCGTCTTGCGTCCCAAAGCCTTTCCGCAGAAGGTCGTGGAATCGGTGCACGACGCCGACTTCGTGAGCTATCTCAAGCGAGCCTGCAACCTGATGCCGCCCGGCAAGTCTCTTTACCCGTACGTTTTTCCCATCCGCAACGCCGCGAAACCGCCGAAGGATCTGGCGGTGCGGGCGGGTTACTATTGCATCGATACGTTCACTCCGCTGAACCGGAATGCCTATCTCGCCGCGCGACGAGCGGTCGACTGCACGCTCACCGCCGCCGAGGAGTTGCTTCACGGGCGGCGCGTCGTCTACTCCCTCGTTCGTCCGCCCGGCCATCATGCCGAGCGCCGCAGTTTCGGCGGTTTCTGTTATTTCAACAACAACGCGATCGCCGCTCAGTACCTGTCTCGGTTGGGAAAGGTCGCCATCCTCGATTTGGATTTCCATCACGGGAACGGCCAGCAGGACATCTTCTACACCAGAAACGACGTCCTCACGGTTTCGATTCACGGGCACCCCAGTTTCGCATATCCGTATTTCTCGGGATTTGCGGAGGAGCGCGGCGCGGAGGCGGGGGAGGGGTTCTCGCATAACTTTCCCTTGCCCGAGAATATCGACGCCGCCGCGTATCACCGAACGTTGGAAAAGGCCATCAAGATCGTGGCGGACTTTCAGCCGATGTTTCTCGTGCTCGCGCTGGGATTCGACACCGCCCTGGCGGATCCGACGGGGACCTGGCCGCTGCGAGCGCGCGACTTCGCCGTCAACGGGCGAATGGTGGCGCAACTCGGCTTGCCCACGCTGGTCGTTCAAGAGGGCGGGTACCGAGTGCGCACCCTGGGTACCAATGCCCGAAGTTTCTTCGAGGGTATGCTCCGGTACCTGCGATTGTGAACCAAGGCGGCGCTCCAGCCCGCGAACGCGCCGCACGGCAAACTCCGAGCGGAAGGTCGATGCGGATCGGCATTGCCGTTTCCGGAACCGACGAATCTCGCTCCGCAAACGATCCCGACGGTGATCGGTTCGCTCTGCGGGCGAGCCGCCTGTTTCGCGCGGGCTTTCTCTTGCTCGATCGAGCCGAAGTTCCGATGATAAGGAAGGCGCATGGCTTCGTTCGCCCAGGGAAAGCGATATGACATCCTTCTCCTGTCCGCATTTCGACATGGAGCGCGAGTTCTGCCTGCGATTGCGCACCGACTGCGTGCCGGGACGCCGGGGTTGCGTGTTGGCGAACACCTCCGTTTTCGCCATTCCCGCCGAAGAGCGCCTCCGCGACGCGGAGGAGGCCAAGCGTCGCAAAGAATGGGATGACGAGAATCGCCGCCGGGACGTCTCATGATCGACCGTCGGGAATCGGGCGATGCGACGCGCGATCGCTCCGCACCCAATTTCTCGCCTCAACGTTTTCCCGCTCAGCCTCCGCGGGGCCTGCACGAAACGATCGCCGCACCTTCGTCCGCATTCGGAACGGGCGCGGCGTGCTTCGCGCCGGCATAAAGGCGATTGCGCCAACTCACACGGGGAAGCCCGGGCGGAGGCGACTTCTCGGTATAATGCGCAAAAAGACGATCCGCGTTGCTCACCCGGCGGAGCGCTGAACCAACACCCTCCCTCCCTCAGCGGCGGAAAGGAATACGATGCCCGAACAATCGCCCTGGATTGTCGAAACGAATGCGGCCCGCTTTCAGGCCGATGTGCTGGAACGCTCCAAACAGGTGCCGGTGGTGGTGGACTTTTGGGCGCCTTGGTGCGGCCCCTGCCGCATGTTGGGGCCGATTCTGGAAAAGCTCGCCCGCGAGAAAAACGGCGCGTTCGTGCTGGCCAAAGTCAACACGGATGAAGAACCGAGCCTGGCCGCGGCCTTCGGTGTGCAGGGGATTCCCGCCGTCTTCGCCATTCGCGACGGTCGCCCCGTCGATCAGTTCACGGGAGCGATGCCGGAATCGCAGCTTCGGGCGTGGTTGGACGGCATCGTCCCCGCGGAAGACGAGATGCGGAGCGAAGCGGCGCGGGCATTGGCGGCGCAAGATCCGGCGGCAGCGGAGGCGGCTTTGCGCGAGATCTTGGCCGATTATCCGCAAAGCACGGCCGCGCGGCGCGTGTTGGCCGGCGTGCTCTTTTCGGCGGGGCGGTTGAGCGACGCCAAACCGCTGTTGGAGGAGTTGGCGGAACGGGGCGGCGCGGACGAGGAGTGCGAACGGATGCTCGCGGAAATCCGCCTGCAAGAGTCGGCGCAGACGCAAGGCGATCCGGCGGAGTTGCAGGCCCGTCTGGCTGCCGATCCCAACGACTTGGCGGCGGCTCTAGCGCTGGCGGAAATCGAGGCCGCCAAGCACGATTACGCCGGGGCGCTGGAGCACGCCCTTCACGTGGTCGCCAAAGACCGCGGCGATCTCCGCGAACCGGCCCGCGCTTTGATGCTCCGCGTCTTCAACGTCTTGGGCAACGATCATCCGCTGACGGAGGAATACCGCCGCAAGCTCACGATGCTGCTCTTCTGAGTCCGGTTCTCGCAACGCCGCCGCCGAAAGAATCGTTCGAAAAAGGGAATCGTTCGTCATGGCCATCGCGCCGTCCCCGACCGGCAATGCGTCGCACACGACCGAGGTGATCCGCGTCCGGGGAGTGCGGGTACACAATCTCCGTGACTTGGACGCCGACATTCCGCGGGATTGCATTGTGGCGATCACCGGACCGAGCGGTTCCGGCAAGAGTTCGCTGGCCTTCGACACGCTGTATGCGGAATCGCGAAGGCAGTATCTGGAGACCTTGTCCGTCTCCGCTCGCCGACTGCTGCCGATGATGGAACGACCGGACGCGGATTGGATCGACGGCCTGCCGCCCGCCGTCTGCGTCGATCAACGGGCCGACGTCCCCAATCCCCGCAGCACCGTCGCTACCTTGACGGAGGTGTACGATCTGCTGCGTTTGTTGTACGCCCGACTGGGAACCATGCGGTGTCCTCAGTGCGGCGACCCCGTGGAGAAGCAGACCTCCGACCAGGTCTTGTCCGAGTTGATGCAGGCCCCGGAGGGGACCAAGGCCGTGTTGTCGGCGCCTTTGATCCAAGGGGAAAAAGGGGCTCACCGCGCCGTGCTGGCCCGCATCCGCAAGCTGGGATTTCTTCGCGCCCGCATCGACGGCGAGATCGCGGACCTGGACGACGTGACGGCATTGGACCCGGCGAAGCCCCACACGATCGAGGCGGTGATCGACCGCGTCATCCTTCGCCCGGGAATCGAAGATCGGCTCAAGGAATCGTTGCGGCAAGCGTTCAAGCACGGTAACGGATTGCTGCGCGTGGCGATGGAACGGACCGACGCCGACGGGCGCACGCGGTGGGTCGATCGGGTCTTCAGCCGACGGCGGTACTGCGGACGATGCGGCACCGGTTATCCCGACCCCGAACCGCGGACGTTCAGCTTTCAC
Source organism: Thermopirellula anaerolimosa (assembly GCF_054657335.1). Classification (NCBI taxonomy): domain Bacteria; kingdom Pseudomonadati; phylum Planctomycetota; class Planctomycetia; order Pirellulales; family Thermoguttaceae; genus Thermopirellula; species Thermopirellula anaerolimosa. Next base: position 2,204,757 of record NZ_BAAHYX010000006.1, on the reverse strand, counting down.
AGCGCTCACGGCGCCTGCTGGACGTGCCAAGGCTTCGGATACACCGATCGCTTCGCGGCGGAGTCGGTGTTGGATTTTTCCCGCGGGTTGGGAAACGGGGCCGTACGGGTATGGTCGGACGCCAAGGCCGAATTGAAGCACCATCGCACCAAACTGCAAAAGCTGATGCGGCAAGGGGGCTTCGATTGGTCCACGCCTTTGGCGGATATCCCTGAGGCGATTCGGGAGGTGTTGATCCACGGCGAAAAGGGCGGTGCCGATGCGTCGGCGGACGGTGCTCGGCGGTCGTCCGGTCGCCGCGCGAGCGCCCGCTTCGTGGGAATCCTGCCCCTTTTGGAACTCCATTACGAGATGCTGGACGACGGTCGCACGCGGAAGGCGTGGTCGCGATACCGCCGCCGCGTGACGTGTCCCGATTGCCGCGGCGCCCGACTGGGACCGCTTGGTCGGTCCGTCTTTCTTGGCGACAAGACCATCCATGACGTCACCTGCCTGACACCCGACCGGGCGAGCGCGTTCTTGGCCGGTTTGTCGTGGACGCCCGTCCAGAAGGCCGTAGCCGAACCGATCCTCGACGAACTCTTGGCACGATTGGGGTTTTTAACGGAGGTCGGGCTGACCTACGCGGCCTTGAACCGCCCGGCCGACACCTTGAGCGGCGGCGAATTGCAACGCGCGAAGTTGGCCGCCGGGATGGGGGCCGTCCTCACCGGCGTTTGCTACATTCTCGATGAACCGTCGGTGGGACTGCATCCCCGCGACAATGATCGCCTGATCGCCGCCCTCCGCTGCCTCCGCGATCGCGGCAACACCGTGCTGGTGGTGGAGCACGACGAGGCCCTGATTCGCTCCGCCGATTGGATCATCGACATCGGACCGGGGGCGGGCGAAGACGGCGGACGCCTGGTGGCTCAAGGCACGCTGCCGGACATCCTGAAGATCGAGGAATCGCCGACCGGTCGATACCTATCAGGCAGGACGACGATCCCCATCCCCAAACGGCGAAGGCCGGTTTCCACGTCGCGCGCCATCGTACTGGAAGGCGTGACGACCAACAATCTGCAAGACGTCACCGCCGTGTTTCCGCTGGGCGTGTTGGTGTGCGTGACGGGGGTCAGCGGATCGGGGAAAAGCTCGCTTTTGAGCGAGACCCTGGCACCCGCCCTGCGGCAGGCCGTCCAGCGTTTGCCCGTCCAAAACGCCGCCTATCGTAAGTTGTCCGGGGCGGATTTGGTGGATCGCGTGGTGGAAATCGATCAGACGCCGATCGGGCGTTCCGCGCGGAGCAACGCGGCGACCTATTGCGGAATCTTCGATGAGATTCGCAAGGTCTTCGCCGCCACCCGCGAAGCCCGGCGGTTGGGCTTCACCGCGGCACGGTTCAGCTTCAACGTGCCGGGCGGACGATGCGAGGCCTGCGAAGGCCAGGGACGGAAAAAGGTCGAGATGGACTTCTTGCCCGACATCTTCGTCCCCTGTCCGGTCTGCGAGGGCACGCGATTCAATCGCACCACGCTGGAGGTCCGTTACCGCGGGAAGAACATCGCCGAGGTGCTCGAAATGTCGGCCCGCGAGACGCTCGAGTTCTTCACGAACTTCCCGGTCATCGCGCGGCTATCGGCCGGGCTTTGCGACGTGGGCTTGGGCTATCTCAAGCTGGGCCAACCCTCCACCACGCTGTCCGGCGGGGAGGCCCAACGCATCAAACTGGCCGCCGAGTTGGGGCGTAGCGAGGCGGGCGGCACGCTGTACCTCCTCGATGAACCGACCACAGGACTGCACTTCCAAGATATCCGGCGGGTGCTGGACGTGCTCAATCGGTTGGTCGATCGCGGAAACTCCGTGATCGTGGTCGAACACCAACTCGACGTCATCAAATCGGCGGATTGGATCATCGACTTGGGTCCGGAAGGCGGCACGGAAGGCGGGCGGATCGTCGCCGCCGGAACGCCCGAGCAGATCGCTCAACTTTCCGACAACCACACGGCCCGATATCTCGCCCGGGTTCTGTCGCCGACGTGAACTCCCGGCTTCGGTTCCCCAACGCAGACGCCGCTGCGCGGGACGCTCTCAGACCCCGTGACTGGAACTCGCTGAGTCCCGGTCTCATCTAAAGAAGGTGCCGTTGGCATCGCGCGGCATTCCTTACCCTTGATCGGGTGTAGCGAAACGATTCAGTTGCCGTAAAATGCTACAATCAAGGAATATGGGAAGGGCGAGATGTTCTGCCCAGGAGCAGCTCGCGACGTGGCAGCAACAGGAATTGTCATCAAAATCGGCGTTTCTGGCGTTATTGCGACGAGTACGGTAGAGTAAATTTCGAAAAAAGATTGAATCTTGAATATCGGTACGCTGTTTGCACGGGATATTCTTCCAGCAATGGATGTGCGGGGCGTGCGGATTAGATGCGATCGGTGGGCCGGTCCGCCGCGGCCCCTTCAGCAAACAGGCGACCGGCGTGTTATGACCGCCATGCATCACACGTATAAAGCGATGGGTTTAGCTAGATTTCGCTTGATTCCCAATTTTCCCATAATTACAATTCATGGATGAGCCGCGGTGCCTTACGCGCCGCTCTCGTGCGGGAGAGAGAAGAGGGTGTTGGTTCTTCGGGTTTAGAAAGCGTCGGCAACATGAGAAAGCAACTGATTCACCGAGGGCTGTTGAGTTTGGCGGTCGTAACGGCGGGGCTGTTGGCGTGGAGTTCCCAAGCCTCGGCCGGGATCGTTTGGGTGGACCCCAACAATTACAACTTGGGCTACCCGATTACGCCGCCGTTCGTGACGCTTCAAGCCTTGCAAGGGGCGACCGCGCAGACGCCGCCTTTCACTCCGACGGTCTTTGCGATGGCCGACGACAAGGGACACTACCCGTCCTCGTTGCACTTTTTCGGCTGGCAGACCAAGAGCAACAACGTCATTTACGATAAGCCGGCCTGGCGGCAGAAATGGGTCGTCTTGCGTGCGGAGTTCGACTCGCCCGTCTCGTTCGTTTCGATGGATTTCTACCGCAACGATTTCTCGGGCGGACCGCTCGACGATGAATTGGGTTTCCTCACGGCTTACAACTCATCGAACGTGCCCATCGCGACGGTGCCCGTCGGCATCGCGTTCAACCAGCAACTCTTCACCGCGACGATCTCGCTTGCCAACCCGGACATCAAATACGTCATGGCCAGCGGTGTTTACAATCCCAGCAGCAGCATCGATGACGATCTCTTATTGACCCGATTGGGCTATAGCGTGGAGGTGGTTCCCGAACCGCTGTCCCTGGTAGCCTTGGCAAGCGGCGGCGGAGTCATGGCCGTTTGGATGGGATTGCGGCGGCGGTCGGCACGCCGAAAGGAATCTCAAGCTGCCTGAGACGGGACCGGATCGCGTGCCCGATCGGCGGTTGATCTGGAAGAGCATTCAACCACGGAACCGAGGCTCGGTTTGCAGGAAGGCAAGCCGGGCCTCGTAGCGTTTCTTGTCTTTGGCTTTCGAGTCGAGGCTGCCTGATCCATCTCCGTCGTGCGACCTCGGTCGGTCGAACGGCGCCGAGCCTAGCGCGGCGAGCGTGAGCAACCGGGCGCGTGCAAAGTCGCTGAAGCGGTATTCCGGCCGAAGGCGGACGTTTGCCCGGCAACCGCCGCCTATTCCTTCATGCCGCCGCTACGGCAATAATGGAACTCTTGAAGCAGCCCAGCAAGGTGCCGTCAGCGAGCGAGGGAAATTTTCGCCGAGGAGCCCGACATGGTGGCATCCTTCGAATACATCGAACGGATCATCACGACCTTTCAAAAGGCCGCCGAAGCCAATGCGGCCTGCGATCTTCGCAAGGGGAACGTCATCGTTTTGACGCCCGCCGACGGCGACGAGATCATGATCACGGGAGATTTGCACGGGCATCGCAAGAACTTCAATTCCATTCGCCGATTGGCGGCCCTCGATAAGCATCCCCGGCGGCACCTCGTGATTCAAGAGGTCTGCCACGGCGGACCGACGTATCCCGAAAACGGCGGATGCATGTCGCACACCGTGCTGGAGGACGTGGCCAAGCTCAAGACGCAGTTTCCCGATCGCGTGCATTTCCTGTTGGGAAATCACGAGTTGTCGGAGGTCACGGACTACCCCATCCAAAAGAAACGGCAGATGCTGAATCTGCTTTTTCGACTGGGTTTGCAGCACGCCTACGGTCCCGCCGCCGAAAAGGTCCGCCAAGCCTACATTCCGTTTCTTCAAAGTTGCCCCCTAGGGATTCGTTTGCCAGGCGGCGTCTTTTTGAGCCACAGCATTCCCGAAGCCGTGGACCAAAACGGCTTCGACGGTGCGGTCTTCGATCGGCCCATCGATCCCGTTGAATTTCTGGAACACGGGACGGTATTTCGTCTGGTGTGGGGGCGCGATTATCGCAGCGAAAACGCCCGGACCTTTTGCCGCATGGTCCGGGCGCAGTTGTTGATCAACGGGCACGAACCCGCCCCCCAAGGCTACGCCGTGCCCAACGAGTACCAGATCATCCTCGATTGCTGCTCGGAGAAGGCGGCGTACCTCCTCTTGCCCTTGAACCACGAGGGCGACTGGACGCAAGAGGAAGTATTGCGGCGGATCCAATACCTGCCGTAAGCTCGATCGACGCTTGATTAACCGCCTGCGCGAGGCGGTCTGCGGCAGGTTGGCGAATCGCCATGTACGGACGAATCTCACCTCACGGCGTGAAATCGTCGTCGGGGCTGAGGGTTTCCAGGAACCGGGCCAGCAGGTCCGCCGTGTGGTCCATGTCTTCCAGGCTGACCAATTCCACGGGACTGTGCATGTAACGGTTGGGCACGCTGACCAAGCCCGTCGCCACTCCGGCGCGGTTGACCTGAATCGCATTGGCATCGGTGCCGGTGGCCTTGCCCGCCGCCGCCAATTGGTAAGGAATGCCGTTGCTTTCGGCGGCTTGAATCAGGCGATCGACGACCTTGGGGTTCATGTTGGGACCGCGATAGATGACCGGTCCCTTCCCCACGGCGATGTCGCCTTCTTCCTTTTTCTCCAAGGTGGGGCAGTCCGTGGCGAAGGTCACGTCCACCGCGATTCCCACGTGGGGATCGATTCCGAAGGCGCTGGTCCGCGCCCCGCGCAAGCCCAATTCCTCTTGCACCGTGGAGACGGAATACACGGCGGCGCGGAGCTTGTCGGGCCGAACCCGCCGCAGGGCCTCGATCACCGTCCACGCGCCCGCCTTATCATCCAGACCGGAGGAAATGATCCGCTGATTGAGCAGCGTGCGGTAGGCCAATTCGATGGTAACGCAATCGCCGATGCGGACCTTTTCCGCGGCCTCGGCCTTGTTGGCCGCCCCGATGTCGATCCACAAGTCCTTGAGCTTGGGCACGGCCTTGCGTTCCTCTTCCGTCAGCAGATGGATGGGCTTGCGACCGATCACGCCCGCCACCGGTCCCGACGCCGTCCAAATCACGGCGCGCTGGCCCACCAGGTTGATCGGATCCCAACCGCCGATCGATTGGAAGAAGATGAAGCCGTTATCGTCGATGTATTGGACGATCAAACCGATCTGGTCGCAGTGACCGGCCAGAAGAACGCGGAAGGGAGAGGCGGCGTTTCGCACGGCAATGACGTTGCCGTGGACGTCGGTTCGGACCTGTTCGGCGAAGGTCCGCGCGTGGGCGCGAACGACTTCTTGCCCCGGCGTCTCATAACCCGACGGACTGGGGGTCTCCAATAGCTTGGTCAGAAAATCAAAGGCGATCGATTCCATGAGCGATACTCCGTGGGATTCAGGGATTTCCGTCCAAGAAGATTCGTACCCGGCGCAAGCGGCCGGAGTGCTCGACCGCCCTCTGACAAGCAGCGGTCGATGCCTACTTTGCTGAAACTCTCCAATCATACCGTCTTGACGCTTGTTAAGCCACCGGCATAGGATGAAGGCTTTGCCGCATCGTCGAGGGGCGAAGTGCGCCTCGGCGGTGCGTTCGCCCATCGCAACGTCACGATTTTTCATCTTCCCGCGGGTCCATTTGGGGGCATTTCGGCTTCCCCCGGGCCGCCTCCTGCGAGGCATGCCATGCAGTCCATCAAGGTCGGGATTCTAGGGTTCGGCACGATCGGTTCCGGTACGGCCCGGCTTCTGTTGGAACAGCGCGAGCGGATTTGTCGTCGGGCAGGTTGCTCCCTGGAATTGGCGCGGATCGTCGATAAGGACCTCTCTCGCCCGCGCAACGTGAACGTTCCCCGCGAGTTGCTTTCGGACGACGTGGAAGCCTTGATTCGCGACCCCGAGATCGGAATTGTGGTCGAACTGATCGGCGGCGTGGAACCCGCCCGAACGCTGGTGGCCTCCCTGCTGGAAAACGGAAAGGACGTGGTGACGGCCAACAAGGCGTTGTTGGCGGAGCACGGTCCGGAATTGTTCGAACTCGCTCGGCGGCACGGTCGATCGATCGCCTTCGAGGCGGCGGTGGCGGGCGGCATCCCGATTATTGCGGCCATCAGCCAAAGTCTGACCGCCAACGAAATCGGCAGCATCCACGCCATCCTCAACGGCACCAGCAACTTCATCCTGACGGAGATGGAGGAAAAGGGCCAAGAGTACTCGGTCGCCCTGGCCGAGGCCCAGCGACTGGGATACGCCGAAGCCAATCCCGCCATGGACGTCAACGGCAGCGACGCCGCTCAAAAGCTGGCGATTTTGGCACGCCTGGCCTTCCGCTCGCAGGTCTCGTGGCGCGATATTCCTCGGGTCGGCATCGAGACCGTTCAAGCGGCGGATATGCGCTACGCCGGCGAGTTGGGCTACAGCATCAAGCTCTTGGCCGTCGCCGAGCGGACGGAGCAGGGTCTTCAGTTGCACGTATCGCCGACCTTGGTCCGCCGGGGTACGCCCCTGGCCGAGGTCCGCGGGGCGTTCAACGCCATCCGTGTGGTGGGCGACGCCGTGGGTCGGGTGTTCTTCCACGGCCTTGGGGCCGGGCAGATGCCGACGGCCTCCGCCGTCACCGCCGACATCATCGACACGGCGATGGGACGGGCGGCCATTACCTTCCGCAATCTGCGCCTGTGGGAAAAAGACGGCGATGCCCCCCCGCTGCAAGACCCGCACAGCATCGCCAGTCGCTTCTATCTTCGGTTCCATGTGCAGGATCGTCCCGGCGTGTTGGCGGAGATCGCCGGCATTTTGGGCAAGAACCAAATCTCCATCGCGTCGGTCATTCAGCATGAGGCCGAGGAGGAGAACGGCGGACCGGTGCCGCTGGTCATCATGACGCACGAGGCCCGCGAGGGTGCCATGAGTCGGGCCATGGACGCGATCGACCGTCTGGACGCGGTTCGGCCGGGAAGCGTCCGCATGAGGGTGCGCGGCTGACGTAGTCAAGCCGACGCGGCACCCCATCCGACCAAACAAGGACTCGATTCGATGAAGTTCGTCATCGTCATTCCGGACGGTTGTGCCGACGAGCCACAGGCCGAGTTGGGCGGGAAGACGCCCTTGCAAGCCGCCCGCACGCCCCACATGGACGCCATAGCCGCCGCCGGCATCTGCGGCTTGGCCAACCATGTGCCCACGGTCCTACCGCCCGGTTCCGATACCGCCAACCTGAGCCTGTTGGGCTATGACCCGATCCGGTACTATACGGGCCGAGCGCCGTTGGAGGCGGCCGCGCAGGATATCGCCTTGGGGCCCCAGGATTGGGCCATCCGTTGCAATCTGGTGACCATCCGCGACCGGATCATGGTCGACTTCACTGCGGGGCACATCACCAGCGAAGAGGCCCGGCAATTGATCGCCGCCGTTCAAGACGAGCTTGGTTCGGAGCGACTACAGTTCTATCCCGGCGTCAGCTATCGCAATTTGGCGGTCTATCGGGGCGCGGGAGAACCGCCCCCCTTCAGCGTGCATACCCAGACCACGCCGCCGCACGATCTGATGGATCGTTCGGTGTTGGACGACTTCCCTCGGGGACCCGGCAGCGAGCTTTTGACGGAATGGATGAACGCGGGGGCCGAAATTCTTGCCCGCCACCCGGTCAATGCCGCCCGGGAAAAGGCAGGCAAACTACCCGCCACCGGCATTTGGCTTTGGGGACTGGGCGGAGCGCCGCAATTGCCGCCGTTCGCCCAATGCTACGGCGTGCGCGGGGCCATGATTACCGCCGTCGATTTGCTCCGCGGACTGGCCCGCCTGTTCGGTTGGGATCGCATCGAGGTCCCGGGCGCCACCGGCTATTTGGATACCGACTACGCGGCCAAGGGACGTTATGCCGTCGAGGCCCTCAGCAAGTACGACCTGGTCTGCGTGCACGTGGAAGCGACCGACGAAGCGTCGCACCAGGGACAGGTGCGAGAAAAGGTCCAGGCCCTGGAGGAAATCGATCGACACATCGTGGGACCGCTTTGGGAGGCGCTCCCGAGGTTGGGCGAATTTCGCATGATGGTTTCGCCCGACCACCCCACGCCGCTGCGAACCAAGACCCACAGTCACGGCTTGGTGCCTTTCGCCATGGCCGGAACGGGTCTGGCGCCGAGCGGAGTGCCGTCGTATGACGAGGTCGCCGCCACCGCGGGACCGGTCTTCGACCCCGGTTGGCGTTTGATGGGCTACTTCCTGGGCAAGCCATCCGCGGAGGAGGCCGCGACGCGCTGACTCCGAATCTTTGAGCAGGAAGGCACTGCCGGCGGGACGACCCAGCCGGCGGCGGCAAACGTAAGCCTTTCGCCGCGTGGTGATGTTCGATCGCAAGGTGAGCGGATCACGCTGCAAAGAGTCCGCCCGTTGAACCGGGCGAAATGAATACGAAATCCGAAGGGAACACGAACAAAGGGCTTGACGATGGGAATCTTGGTGCAAAAGTTCGGCGGCACGAGCGTGGCCGACGCGGAAAAGATCATGGCGGCGGCGCGGCGGGCCATCCTGGCCCAAAGGCAAGGTCGGCAGGTGGTCATGGTGGTCAGCGCCATGGGGCACACCACCGACCATCTCGTGGATTTGGCCCGGCAGATCACCAGCGAACCTCCCGCCCGCGAGATGGACATGCTCCTCTCCACCGGCGAGCAGGTCAGCGTGGCCCTGATGGCGATGGCGATTCACGCCATGGGGCACAAGGCGATCAGTTTTACGGGCGGCCAGTTGGGAATCCACACCGACTCCACGCACACCAAGGCCCGCATCCGCTCGATCTCGACGGAACGCATTCGCCAGGCGCTGGATGACGGTTGCATCGTCATCGCGGCAGGTTTTCAAGGCGTGAGCGATACGGCGGACATCACGACCCTGGGGCGCGGCGGAAGCGATACCACGGCGGTGGCCCTGGCGGCGGCGCTGCACGCCGAGCAGTGCGAAATCTACACCGACGTGGACGGGGTGTACACGACCGATCCGCGTTTGGTGCCCGAGGCCCGCCGCATGAGTCGCATCTGCTACGATGAGATGCTTGAATTGGCGACGGCGGGGGCGGGCGTGATGCACAACCGCTCGATCGAATTCGCCAAGCGATTCTCCGTGCCCGTCCACGTGCGCAGCAGTTTCAGCGACAACGAAGGGACGGTGATCTCGTGGTTGCCGGAGAGCCGCGCGGTACCGGTCTGCGGAGCGGCCTTGATTCAAAAGGAGGCCCGAATTACCGTCCGCGGCGTGCCCGATCGTCCGGGCGCCGCCGCCGCGATCTTCACCCGCTTGGCCGGGCGGAATATCCCCATGGATATGATCGTGCAGAACGTGGCCACGGAGGGACGGGCCGACATCTCGTTCACCGTGTTCCAGGAGGACCTCCCCGCGGCGCTCCGCATCGTCGAGGAGGTCGGCAAGCAACTGGGCACGGAGAGCGTCGGCTACGACGAGAACGTCGCGAAGACCTCGGTGGTGGGTTTGGGCATGGCGCGGCAAGCGGGCGTCGCCGAGCGACTGTTCTCCAAGCTCGCCGAAAAGAATATCAACATCCTGATGATCACCACCAGCGAGATCAAGATTTCGGTGCTGGTGGATCGTGGGCAGGGGGTGGAATCGCTCAGGACCGCCCACGCGGCCTTCGCCCTGGACCAAGCCCCGCCGCCCGTGGAGGACGAATCGGCCCCCGCGACCAACGGCAAGAATGATCGCGAACGGATCATCGGGCGACTGCACGGCATGGAGGATCTGGTGATCGAGTCGATCGCCTTGGACGAGACGCAAGGCCGGGTCACCATCGCCGACATCCCGGATCGGCCGGGTTTGGCCGCCCGCTTGTTCCGGCAGGTATCCCAGGCCGGGGTCAACGTGGACATGATCGTGCAGAGCGTGGGGCGAGACGGCAAGGCGGCCATGAGCTTCACCATGCCCGAGGCCAGCTATGAAGCCGCCTTGGAGACCGCTCGGCGATTCAGCCGGGAGATCGGGGCGGGCGCCCCGACGGGGGAACCTCGCGTCGCCAAGCTCTCGGTTTCCGGCACCGGCTTGAAGAGCCACATTAGCGTTGCGTCGCGTACCTTCCGCGCCCTGGCCGAGGCCGAAGTCAACGCCGAGATGATCAGCACCAGCGAAGTCCGGCTCAATGTGGTGGTGCAAGGGAACGAAGGCCGACGCGCCGCGGATGCCTTGAATAAGGAATTCGCGGAGGAGCTGATCTGAGCGATCCGACCCCGGGCGTCCGCCCCCGACCGGTCGCGGGGCTTGGGATTGCGCGCGGTACGCCGCTGAGGCATCGGCGATTCCGATTGACCGCCGTTCCGTCCCGGGCGTACAATCCCGCTTTTGACGACTCCGTTCCCCATTGGGCCAACCATGGATTCCTTGGTCGTACAACCCGTCGCGTCGAAACGCGAGCAGAAGCTGTTCCTGGATTTTCCGTGGGGGCTGTACCGGGGAGACCCGAACTGGATCCCGCCCCTGCGGACCAACCAGCGCGAACTGGTCGGCTACCGCCCCCACCCCTTCTACGAACGCAATGAAGCCCAGACGTTCCTGGCGTACCGGGGCGATCAGGTGGTCGGTAGAATCGCGGCCATCTTGAACCGGGGACACATCGAGCGGTTCGGCGACCAGCGCGGATTCTTCGGGTTCTTCGAATGCCGCGACGACGCGGAGGCGGCCGCCGGACTGTTCGACGCCGTCCGTCGCTGGTTCTCCGAGCGGGGGATCGAAAAGCTCCGAGGTCCGGTCAACCCCAGTTTGAACTATGAACTTGGGCTGCTGATCGAGGGCTTCGACTCGCCGCCGACGTTCATGATGACCTACAATCCGCCGTACTATCAGCGGCTCATCGAGTCGTACGGATTCCGTAAAACGCAGGACCTGTACGCCTATTGGGGGCACGTGAGCATGCTCCCGGAAATCCGCGCCAAACTCAAGCCGGTCTGCGATAAAATATCGGAGCGGTTGGGCGCTCGCATTCGCTATTTGAACAAGCGCCGATTCCTGGAGGACGTGCGACTATTTCTGGATATCTACAATCAATCCTTGACCAACACGTGGGGATTTGTTCCCATGAGCGAGGGCGAGGTTCGGCACATGGCCTCCGCGCTCCGTTGGTTGATGGTGCCCGAATTGGCCTTGGGCGTGGAAGTGGACGGTCGCATGGCGGGGGCGGTGTTCGGATTGCCGGACTACAACCCGCGCATCAAAAAAATCGACGGTCGCCTGTTTCCCTTCGGTTTCATTCATTTGTTGAGGAACAAGCGGGCGATCAAACGGATTCGCGTCATCAGCACCAACGTTCTGCCCGAATACCAATTGCTGGGTTTGGGTTTGGTATTGCTGGACGGCCTGGTACCCAAGGCCCTGGAGTGGGGTATCGAAGAGGCCGAGTTTTCTTGGGTGCTGGAGTCCAACGCGCTTTCGCGGGGAAGCCTGGAAAAAGGGGGAGCCAAGCGGATCAAGACCTATCGGCTGTACGACTTCGGGCCGTGAAGCCGGTATCATCGGCCGCGGAACCGGTTGCGTTCCGTCGGCCGTAGAACCCCGATCGGGGCGACGATGACTTCCTTCAATCTTTCGAATTTCTTCGACTTCGGGATGGAACCCCGCCCCATGCTGCGGTTGCGCATGCCGCAAGACAGGGAGGCGCCGGTCCGCGTCCGTCGCGTGCAAACTTGGCGCGATCAATACTACTTCACGCGTTTGCCCTGGTTGATCTATCGGAACGATCCAGCCTGGATTCCCCCCTTATTGATCGAGGTCAAGGAGTTCCTCAACCCTCGCAAGCACCCCTTTCTTCAGCACGGCACGGCGGTCCAATTCCTGGCGTGCCAGGACGGTTGCCCGGTCGGTCGGGTACTGGTGAGCGAGGATCCCCGTTACAACGCCAAGCACGGCACCAAGACCGCCTGCTTCGGCATGTTCGAGTCGATCGAATCGCCGCAAGTCGCCGCGGCCTTGCTGGACGCCGCCGCGAATTGGGCAAAATCGCGCGGCTTGAACCACCTGATGGGGCCGATCGACTATTCCATCAATTACCCGTGCGGCCTGCTGATCGAAGGGTTTCAGTATCCGCCCCGGGTCATGATGAATCACAATCCGCCCTATTACGAGGGACTGCTGGAAGGCTGGGGATTGACCAAGGCCAAGGATCTCTTCGCCTGGTGGTTCGATTCGGACAATGAGCGACTGCAAGAGTGGACGAAACGGGTCCGCCGGGTGGAGCAGCGATGCCGCGCGGTAATTCGCCCGTTCGACATGAACAACTTCGAAAGCGAAATCGAGCGCTGCGCTAAGGTCTACGCCGCCACGCGCTACGATCAATGGGCGTTCATCGATCTGACGCAGGCGGAGTTTCGGTATTTCGCCAAGCGTTTGGCCCAATTCGCCCGCCCGGAAATGGTGCTCATTGCGGAACTGGACGGCCGGGCGGTCGGTTTCTCCATCGCCGTGCCCGACTTCAACGAAGCGATTCGCCCGCTCAACGGTCGGCTCACCTCCTGGGGGATGCCCATCGGCGCCGTGCGGCTATTCCAGCGTCTGCGACAGGTCCGCATCGCCCGGGTCATGGTGCTGGGACTAATCCCCGGCTATCGTCATCGGGGAATCGCCGAGCAGATGATTTTTCGGACGATCGATCACGGCGTCGGTCGACTGGGGTTCGAAGGGGCTGAACTGAGTTGGACCCTGGAAGACAACCACGCCATCAATCGCACGGTCAGCGCGGTGGGCGGAAAACTCTACAAGCGCTACCGTGTCTACGAAAAGGACCTCGATTGAGGTTGCCGGTCCCTCTCCACGGCGTGTCCGCGATCGGCGACGAATACCCATCGCCGAATCCAAGGCCTTCGTGGCCGCTGGGCACGGTCGCCGCGGATAGGTGGCCGGCCCGTTCTTTGCCGCGGCACGCCCCCGCAACGTATCGTGGGAGCCGCCTTGACTCCTACAATGATGGGGGATGTGCTACTCTTTAGAGGGGCCGATGACTGAGGAGACCATACTATCCTGAAGATTGGTGGACTACAATTTCCCAAGTGCGGGGCATTTTCATTTTCGGCCGCGCACGTACTTGCGCGGCTTCAGGCATGAGTGAAAAGACTATCAGCGTCGTCAACTCGGAAACGCTGTTGGCGGTACTCGGCCCGTGCGATCAACACTTGCGGATGATCCGGGAGGCCTTTGGCGTTCGGGTAACCGGCAATCACAACCGGATTTGCGTCTCGGGAGATGAGGAGGCCGTCACGCAGGCCGCCGAAGTCCTGGAACGACTCCAGGAGATCGTTCGCCGGCAGGGTTTGGTCGCCGCGGACGAAGTTCGGCGGATGGTGATGGAGGTCCGCAGCGGGCCGATCCAGGAGGGCGTGCCGCCGATCGAAGTTTACTCGGGCAGGCGGGTATATCCGCGGACGCCCGGCCAAGCCCGCTTCGTCAAAGCCATCCTCAATCACGATGTGGTGTTTTGCCGGGGTCCGGCGGGCACGGGCAAGACCTATTTGGCGGTGGCCTTGGCGGTGGCCGCCCTGCGGGAACAGCGGATCCGAAAAATCGTGCTGGTCCGCCCCGCCGTGGAGGCCGGCGAGAGCCTGGGCTTTTTGCCGGGCGACTTGCAGGCCAAAATCTCGCCCTATTTGCGCCCCTTGATGGATGCCCTCCGCGAAATGATCGATTACGACACCGTCCGGCGGTTTGCCGAGGAGGAGCGGGTGGAGGTGCTGCCGCTGGCCTACATGCGAGGCCGGACCCTCAACGAATCGTTCATGATCCTGGACGAGGCCCAAAATACGACCATTGCCCAGATGAAAATGTTCCTGACCCGAATGGGCCGACAGTCCAAGATCGTCGTTTCCGGCGACACTACCCAGATCGACCTGCCATCCCAGGTGCGAAGCGGGTTGATCGACGCCTGGACGCGACTGCGAAGCGTGCCGGGCATCGCCCATGTGGAATTGGGGACGGGCGACATTGTGCGGCATCCTTTGGTTCAGGCCATTGTGGACGCGTACGAAGGGCGCGGGCCGCACCGTCCCAGGCACCCCGGCGGCGAATCGCGACCGGAAGATGTGCAGGCCGAGCACGCCCCCACGACCTCGGCGGAAAACGAATGAGAACGGGGATCGGCTTGCTCGCGGCGCCGACTCCCGCCGCCCAAATGACCAAGCCTTCCGGTGTCGCCGAAAATGCGTATTCCCTGATAAGCGATTGACATGGCTTCCGGAACGATAAGACGAACGCGAGCGGACCGGGTTACCGGTCTGATTCGCACTCCCGGCAAGTGGGAGCAGGCTTGGAACCGCCTCCGCCACCGCGATGTCGCGGTGCGCGTAGCGATCGGCGTGCTGAGCACGCTGGTAACGGCGGCGGTCATTCGGGCATGGGACCCGCCGTCGGGCATTGCCGGGCACGCAAGCCTCGCGATCGACAGTCGCGCGGGCCTACCCGCCGGAACGTCGTACCGCTGGTTTCCCTCCCCTCCGCCCGCCGCCGATCCGGACACCGAAATTCGGGCCCAGCAAATCACCCAAGAGCAGACCGACGCCGACGCTGAGTTGGCCGACTCCTTTCTCCGCTATCGCGACCTCCGCGGTTGGCCCGAAAAACTGCGGCGGTTCCTGGGCGCTTGGTTGATTGTGGTCGGTGGATTCTCCGGAATCGCAGCCTACCTGTTCCTTCGCCACCGGCGGATTCTGGTCAGTATTCAACGATTGACGACCCTGCTGGTGCTATACTGGGTGACCTTGGCCGTCGCCTTATGGCTGGCTCAAGAGGTCCCCTACGCCGAAATCTGTCCGCTCCTGATTTTCACCCAAATCCTGGCGGTCGCCTATTCGCAAGAGTTCGCCGTGCTTTTCGGGGGGGTAGCCGCCCTTACCTTTCTATTGGCCACGGGACAGGACGTCGGCAGCGGCATCCTGCTGGGCACCGCCGTGATCGTCAGCGTGCTGCAACTGCAAAGCCTGCGCGGCCGAGCCAAACTGATTTACGTGGGATTCTGGACCGCCGCCGCCGCGATGGTGATTCGATTCGTGCTGGCCCTGGCCAATGAGGTCCCGCTCGACGCGACGCTGGCCGCCGAGATCGGGCGCATCGCGCTTGCGGTGGTGGCGACGGGCTTTTTGGTGACCGGCCTACTGCCCTTCGTGGAGCGCTTCTTCGGCGTCCTGACCGACATGAGCCTGTTGGAGTTGACGGACCTTTCCCATCCGTTGCTCCGCGAGTTGGCTCGGCGCGCACCCAGCACGTACAACCACTCCATCAACGTGGGCGCCATCGCGGAGGCGGCGGCGGACGCCATCGGTGCGCGGGGACTTCTCGTCCGCGTAGGGGCCTATTTCCACGACATCGGCAAGATGATCAATCCGCAATATTTCATCGAGAACCAGGCGGGAAACCCCAATCGGCACGAAACGCTGGAACCCACCATGAGTAGCATGGTGATTATTTCGCACGTCAAGGACGGGGCCGATCTCGCCAGACGCTACCATCTGCCTGAGCCGATCATCGACTTCATCGAACAGCACCACGGCACCACGCTGGTGGAATATTTCTACGGGCGGGCGAGGGAGAAGAGCGAGGGTCGCCCGGAGGGCAGCGCCGTGGACGCGGAGATCTTCCGCTATCCCGGCCCGCCGCCGCAGACCAAGGAGGCCGCCGTCCTCATGCTGGCCGACGCCGTGGAGAGCGCCGTGCGGAGCCTGAAGGATCCGGCCCCCTCCCGCATCGAGGCCGTCGTTCGGGAAATCGCCGAACGCAAACTCGATGAGGGCCAGTTCGATTTCAGCAATCTGACGCTGCGGGAGTTGCGAGCGATCGAGGACGCCATGATCAAGACGCTGACCGCGATGTATCACGGTCGGATCAAATATCCCGAGCGCACCGAACGGAGCGAACGCGCGACGGATCGTAAGACGGAGGAGCCGCGGGAGGGAGCGAAACCGGAGGAACCGCCCGCCGCCAAGTCGTCGGAAGCCGAGGCCGCCGCCCGTCCCACGCAAACGCAAGGCGAAGCCCCGGGGACTTCCGCGCCGTCGTCCGGCGGCACGACCTCCGAACCGGCGAAACCCGATTCGCCGCCGCAAGGTTCCTCATGAGCCTCGATCGGATACAGGACATACCGGGTTTTCAGAACTTCCGCGGGGAAGGCGCCGCGCCGAGTCGGATCGTGCGATGGATCGGGCGGCGCGACCGGGTTGCAAGCTGCGACCGCGCACTCCGCGGCGACGTGCCATCATGATTCGCGTACCGATTGCCGTACTGTGCCGAGTCGTGCCCGTCGACCGACGCCGCATCCGCCGCGCCGTGACGTTGGTGCTTTCGGAGGCGGGCTACGAGACGGGGGAAATCAGCGTGGCGGTGGTGGACGACGCCGAGATGCGGGCCTTGCACGAACGCTATTTGAACGACGATTCCTCCACCGACGTCTTGAGTTTTCCCCTGGAAGTAGAGAACAATCACATAGAGGGCGAGATCGTCGTCTGTGCGGAAACCGCCGCCCGGCAAGGCCCGCGATTCGGCCGACCGCCCGAGCATGAACTCATTTTGTACGTCGTCCACGGGGCGTTGCATTTGGCGGGCTACGACGACGTCGCCCCCCGCGATCGGACCGTGATGCGACGACGGCAAGACGAGTACCTCGAACGTCTCGGCTTGGGAAGCGGGTAAAGGAGGTCGGTAAGTTCACGTGGAGGCCCAAGATCTCAGTTTTTGGATCCTGGCGTGCGGCGTGGTGTGCGTCGGAGTTCTGTCCGCCGGTGTCCGCTCTCTCCGCGACTTTCCGCGCCACAAGCTGGCCGATCTGTGCCGGCGCCATCATCGTCCGCAGCGTTTGGCCGAGGTTCTGCGTGCGTATCGCGGCGCCGCGGATGCCGCCGAATTGCTGGAATGGGCGGCGCTGGCCGCGGTGGTGTTGGCGGCGGCGCACCGGGTGCTCCTCGCGTTCGAGAGCGCCGGGGGCCCGGACGGCCCGCCGCACGGCGTGCAACTCGTGCCCGTCGCTTTGAGCGGTCTGGGGATCGCCGCGGCGGTTCTCATCGTAGGCGTCTTCATTCCCCGCGCCGTCGCCGCGATTTGGGCGGCGCCCGTCGTGTACCACCTCTGGCCGCTTTGGAGGGGATTCGCCCGAGTCTTGCGACCGATCGTTCGGACCGCCGAAGCCGTTCAAATCCTTCTGGCGCGGTTGACGGACAACGTCGCCGACGAAGATGAGGAGGAGGACGAATTCGAGGAGGAAATTCGCTCCTTGATGACGGCGGGAGAACGGCAGGGCTATCTCGAGGAAGACGCCAAGGAGATGATCGAGGGCGTCATCAAGTTGAGCGACGTGGACGCCGCCGAAATCATGACGCCCCGCAGCGAAATGTTCGCCTTGCCCGGCGAATGGTCGTGGGACGAGATGCTGGAGGCGGTGATTCGGGAGGGGCACAGTCGCATTCCGGTCTTCAACCAGACCCGTGACAACATCGTGGGCATCCTGTACACGAAGGACCTTCTCCCGCACCTGGCCCGACCCAATGCCGAGGCCGATCGCCCGCCCTGGACCGCCCTGCTCCGCGAACCGTTGTTCGTCCCCGAGACCAAACCCGTCGATGCCCTGCTGGAGGACTTCCAGCGCACGCGTAACCACATGGCCGTTGTGCTGGACGAATACGGGGGCGTCTCCGGCGTCGTTACGTTGGAAGATATTTTGGAAGAGATCGTCGGCGAGATCGGCGACGAATTGGATCCCGAACAGGTCGAGGAAATTCAACCGCTGGAGAACGGGCGCGCGGAGGCCCTGGGTTCCGCGCGCGTCGAGGAGATCAATCGCCGCCTGCACCTGGAATTGCCGGAAGATCCCGACTACGACACGATCGCGGGCCTCTTGATGTCCCATTTGGGCCGGATTCCCGCCTGCGGCGAGGCGGTCGAGTTCGGCGGCGTTCGGGTCCGAGTCTTGGAAGCGACGCCGCGTCGCGTGCAGCGGGTGCTGATCGAGTGGACTGCCGAGACCGACGACACCGACCGCGTCGGCGTCCCGCCGGAATCCGATTCAGAAACCGGGCGGTAGATTTTCGTAGATTTGGCCGATGTAGAACATCGCCAGGCG
This sequence comes from Thermopirellula anaerolimosa, assembly GCF_054657335.1. Taxonomy (NCBI): domain Bacteria; kingdom Pseudomonadati; phylum Planctomycetota; class Planctomycetia; order Pirellulales; family Thermoguttaceae; genus Thermopirellula; species Thermopirellula anaerolimosa. Next base: position 2,186,300 of record NZ_BAAHYX010000006.1, on the reverse strand, counting down.
GAAAATCAAAAAGACCATCACGCCCACGATCAGGGCCATGACCAATCCCGCCCCGACGATGCTCAGCATCTTCATGGCGGCGGCGGCGCGTCGCGTGTATTCTCGGCTCAACCCCTCCAGGGCGGCGTCCAACGTGCCGCTTTCCTCTCCCGCCCGCAAGGCATCCAGCCACTCGCCGGGAAAGAAATGCGTCTCGGCGAAGCCTTGGTACAGGGAATTGCCGCTTTGAATGGAGCGGTGGAGCATCGGGCGCAGGTCGTCGAAGGCGGCATTGTCCGCGGTTTGCAGGGCCAAATCCACCGCCGAAATGACGTCCATCCCGCCGCGGAACGTGGCGTACATGGCCCACGTCATGCGAGCCAGGGCCAGCGTATGGGCGATCCTGCCGATGACGGGGATTTTCAGGACCAATCGCTGCAAGGGGCGGAGAGCAAGCCACCCGCGCCGCCATCCGTACGCCGCCCAGGCAATTGCCGCAACCGACGCAACCACGCAGAACAGATAGATCGCCAGACCCGTGTTGCCGACCAATCCCAACCCCAGGGGATCCACGGACTTGCCGCTCATGTTGCTGATGACGCCCATCACCCAAATCAAAAAGCCGATCACTCCGACCGCCAGCACCAGTTCGGTGAGCGGCCAAGCCAAGAGTTTCCAGAACAAGGCGCGGCGGGAGCGTTCCTCTTCGTAGTAATCGGCGAGCAGTCGCAGGGCCTCGGGCAGCGCCCCGGTGGTTTCCCCCACCTTCACCATGCGAAGGAACAGCGGCGGGAAGTAGGCCCCGGCGGCGGTCGCTGCGTCACTGAGGCTCTGCCCCCGATCGACCGCCTGAGAAATCTCGCGCACCACGCGGCGACTCGTCGGCGAGACGACGCGGTCGATCTCCCGCTTCCAAATCGCCCGCATCTCGATGCCGGCCTCGATTTGCATGGCCAACCGGCGACACAATTCGATCAATTCGCTTTTGCCGATTCGGGGTTCGGGCAGCATGAGGGCACCTCCACCCCTTAGCTTACTCGCCCGAACTCGCCCGCGGCAGTCCGAAATCGCGGAATCGTGAGGCACAGAGTCCCAATTCTCGATCCCTGGGGAATCGCGGCACGCTCTTGTCGCCGGGGGAAAGCGGAGGTCGGATCGGGCGACTGCACGTGCCGCCGCGTGCAGCGATGTGCCGGCGTGAGCGGCTATCGGTCGTCGCTTGCGTCGGGCGTTCGATGTCGCTCGTCCGTCCAACCGCGACCGCGACCGAAGCCCATGCCTCCTCCCATGCCGGGCCCCATGCCTCCACCCATGCCGCGACCGCCGCCGAAGCCGCCGCCGGGATGTCCCTCGGCGGATCCGTGCTCCCCGCCGCCCGGGGACATGGTGGGAACGCGGTCCCACGATACGTCTTGCAGTTCCGGCACGCGCTCTTGCAACCAGGCGAAGGCGTCCTTGGGGGCGACGCCCAATCGGTCGGCCAACTCTTGCAGTGTCATCCGCGGAGAGACGTCGGAGACGCCCGCTTCGGCGACGATCCGCGCAATCTCTTGGCCGGGAATGCCGACCCAACGCCCGATCTGCCCGAGCGGCAGTTCCTCGGCATGGGGGACGGGCGCCGCGGCGTCCTGCCGCTCCCAATAGTCGCGGAAGTAATCGCGACCGGCGGCCAATAGGTCGAAAGGTCGCGGCAAACGCACGCCGCCGTACACGATCGTTGCCGTCACCAGGACCGCGGCAAGCATTTCCAACCGCAGTTGCGGTAGTCCCAAGATGCCGCACCGGATGTAGCCCCAAAACATCCGCCAATTCAGAAAGAGGTGCCACAATCCGAAGACGAGGAAGGCCGCAGTCACGCAGATGTGCAGGGTGGCCCAGTCCTCTTTGCCCAGCCCCCAAATCCGCCAGTTCGTCCAGTTGGCCGTCCTTCCACGCGGTGACAGATAGAGCACCGTCCCGGAGACCGCCATCGCGGCGAAGAGTCCGAACAGCACGAGCGACGCAAAGCCCTGCCAGTGGAAGCGGAAGGGACGGGCGGGCGGCGCGGATTCGGCAACGGATTGGGAAGGGGGGACGTTCGGCGCTTGGTTCGGGGTTGCGTTCATGGCTGGATACTCGTTGCGTTGGTAAGGAACGGGGTTTCTTCGTCGCGTCGCTCGGGCATACGGTGCTGCACGGCATCGCGTGGCGAGGCGAACGTCCACGAATGCCGGCTTGGTTGCAAAGGGCGTGCCGAGCAACAAGATGCGTTGCGCCGATTCTTTCACCACCAGCTTACGCTGGTGGCTCTAGGTTTCTCCACCACCAGCTTACGCTGATGGCTCTAGGTTTCTCCACCACCAGCTTACGCTGGTGGCTCTAGTGTTTTGTTTTTTGCAGTTTTGGCTTGTGGCGTGGTTTTGTGCTTGTGTGCGTTGTTGTGTGTTAACGTATTTGGGAGCCTCCGGCGTAAGCCGGAGGTGTCTTTCGCTACCCAGCGTCCACCATGCCACCACCAGCTTACGCTGGTGGCTCCAGAAGTAGCCCCAGAAATCGGGATCAACAGGATCACCACCAGCTTACGCTGGTGGCTCTAGGGGTTTGTTAATGTATCTGAGAGCCTCCGGCGTAAGCCGGAGGTGGCCCGGAGGCGGCCGAGGGGCGTCCCTGGCGCGCATTTCTTGCGCAGGGCGAGTCAACCGACCGGACCGATTTTGCGCACTGCGGGACGTGCCTTTTTCGAGCGCCGCCCCGCCTCGGACCCGCCCGGCAACGCGAACCCCGTCCGGCGGGCGCTTGTCCCCAGGGAAATCGGGGGGTAACATAACGGTTTCAGTTCGTTAGGAGTCTTTTATGCGTCATATTCTGTCGGCTCTCGTACAGAACGTGCCGGGCGTGCTATCCCACATCTCGGGCATGTTGGCCTCACGGGGTTACAACATCGACAGCCTGGCCGTGGGGGAAACCGAAGACCCTCGCCTGTCTCGCATGACCTTCGTCGTGGTGGGCGACGGCAAGGTCTTGGAGCAGGTCCGCAAGCAACTGGAAAAGATCGTCACCGTGGTCCGGGTGGACGACATCAGCTCCCGCGACTATGTGGAGCGGGATTTGATGCTGATCAAGGTGTCGGCCCCGTCCGGGCGGCGGAGCGAAATCCGCGAATTGGTCGAGGTCTTCCGCGGTCGCATCGTGGACATCTCCCACGATAGCATGATCATCGAGATCGCCGGGCAGGAAAAGAAAGTCGAGTCGTTCATCGAACTGATGCGGCCCTACGGGATTCTGGAGTTGTGCCGCACCGGTCGCATCGCCATGGTGCGCGGCTCCGAGTCGCTGAAACCGCAACCGGACGAGGATACCGCCCAAGCCGCCCCCGTGGCCGCCTCGTAGCGTGTCGCGCACCGGATCGACGCGCCCCGGCGAGGTCCGCGGCAAGGTTTCCCTGCGGATTCGGATTGGACCATCGTTTCGCAAGATAGAGCAAGATAGAAAGGAAGATTCCCATGCCGGCCAAGGTCTATTACGATCAGGATGCCGATTTGTCCCTGTTGAAAGGCAAGACGGTCGCCATTGTGGGCTACGGATCGCAGGGTCATGCCCACGCCCAAAACCTGCGCGACAGCGGCGTGAATGTGATCGTGGCCGAATTGCCCGGCACCGCCAACTACAAGCTGGCCGTCGAGCACGGTTTTCAGCCGCTATCCACGGAAGAGGCCGCCAAGAAAGCCGACCTCTTGACGCTGTTGGCCCCGGACGAACTTCAGGCCGATATCTTCCGCACCCAAATTCGCCCGCATCTCAAGCCCGGCAATATCTTGGTCTGCTCGCACGGTTTCAACGTCCACTACGGCCAATTCGATATGCCGGAGGGTGTGGCGGCGATCCTGGTGGCGCCCAAGGGTCCGGGCCACTTGGTTCGTTCGGAATTCGTCAAAGGCGGCGGCGTCCCCTGCCTGGTGGGCGTCGGCCCCGGCGGCAATGACGAAACGCTCAAAGTCGCCTTGGCCTACGCCAAGGGTATCGGCGGCACGCGGGCGGGCGTCATCCAAACCACCTTCGCCGAAGAAACCGAAACCGACCTCTTCGGCGAACAAGTCGTCCTCTGCGGCGGCGTCAGCGAGCTTATCTGCGCGGCCTTCGAGACCCTCGTCGAGGCCGGCTATCAGCCCGAGTTGGCCTATTTCGAGTGCATGCACGAGTTGAAACTGATCGTGGACCTGATGTATCAGGGCGGTCTCAGCTACATGCGGTACAGCATCTCGAATACGGCCGAGTACGGCGACTACACGCGCGGGCCGCGGATCATCACCGACGAAACCCGGGCCGAGATGAAGAAAATTCTAAAGGAAATCCAGACCGGCCTGTTCGCTAAGGAATGGATTTTAGAAAACAAGGCCAACGCACCGCAGTTCAAGGCCCTCCGCCGCCGCGCCCGAGAGCACCAAATCGAGCAGGTCGGCAAGGCCCTCCGCAAGATGATGAGCTGGATCGACTCGAAGGAAGTCTGATCCTCGGTTTCGCAGCATTGCGGACCCGGTTTGAGTAACACCTCCTCGCCGCGGGCATTTGCCCGCGGCTTGCGTTTTCGCATACCGCAAACCGCCTCCCGGAGTCGCCGTCGCGATTCGGGAGCACCAAGTCCGCGGCGGAATTGCCACCCCGTTCTTACGTTTCCCTGTAGAGGGGAATATAATGAATGGCTTGATTTGCGGGTCGGCCTGTTTCCCGGTTGCACTCGCCCAGTCGGGTTCGCCGGATTGCAGGGTAGCAAACTTTTTGGCACCGCGAGTCGTATTAATTAAGGCGAGATTCCCTTCATTCGTCCGGACGACGCTGCGTCCCGCGGTGGATGGGGGCCATTCCCGGTCGTTCGGCATGGTCGGGCCTTTCACAGGTCGGCTCATGACACGGATCGGGCTGCTTTGCGTGTCGGATTTCACTTACAGGAGAGGGACTGATGACGGCCATTGTGAATGCGGAAACCTGCAACGGTTGTGCGGAATGCGTCCAGGTTTGCCCCTTGGATGCGATTGCCATCCAGAATGAAAAGGCCGTGGTCGACGCCGATGTGTGCGGCGATTGCGGTGCTTGCGTGGATGTCTGCCCGACGCAATCGATCACGGTATCGTGAGCAGGGCGGGCGATAAGCCCGAATCCTTGCTTGTCGGCAAAAAATACGACGGCGGCAGTCTCGGGACTGCCGCCGTTTTCGTTGTTTTCCGCAATTAGCGGTACTTCAAAACCGTCAAATGCGGTTTGCCGCATCACGGTCGCGTCACGGTGTGGGTTTGTCGTCCGGCGACAACTCCTTGACATAGATGTTCTTGAAGTACAGCGTGTTGCCGTGGTTCTGCAACTCGATCGCTCCGGTCGGATAGATCGGCTTGTCGCGTTCCCAGTAGTTCTCCATCACCACGTTGTCGACCACCAATTCGCCGTTCAACCACACGCTCACGCGCTCGCCGACCATGCGGATGCGGAACGTGTTCCACTCTCCGACGGGTCGATCCGCGCAGCGGATAGGCTTGCTGGGGTTCTTCTGATTGTTGTAAAGCCCGCCCGAACCCTCGGGATGGGTGGAGGCGTCCCAAATCTGAACCTGCGGGGATCCGCGGAGATAGATGCCGCTGTCGCCGTTCGGCAGGATCTTCCAGTCCACCCACAACTCGAAATCGCCGTAGTCTTTCTGCGTGCAAAGGTTGTCGCCTTTGCCGTCGAAGACCAGGACTCCGTCTTCCACACGCCAATGCTCTCGCATCCGCCGGTCGGCCTCTTCCTGGGCCTTTGCGAGTTCTTCCGCGGTCATCTTGGCCCGCGTGACGGGATTGCCCACCAACCCCTTCCACCCGGTCAGGTCCTTGCCGTTGAATAGGGCGGTGAAGCCCTCGGGAGGAGTGTTGTCGGCGGCGCGGGCGGGACGCGGCGATACCGCCCAAACGACCGTTGCCGCAACCAGTCCGATGAGCAGACAGGACGGCACGCGGAACCGCTTCGCAAACCATCGACGTCTCATGTTGCAGTCTCCTTTCTCCAGAAGCCGAAAACCTATCGCAAGCATTTCATGGCCGGCCTCACGCGGGGCGGCGCTTACGTCGATACCTAGGGTCGGGTGGTCGATTGCTTGGGCCGTTGCCCGTAGTAGGGACACACGTCCCAAAAATCCGTCTCGCCCAAAAACCGGGGGTCGCCCGTCTCTTGCATCCACGTCCGCAACTTGGCGAACAGTTCGCGGCGGATAGGTTCGGTCTCGGGGCGCCCGGCCACGTTCGTCATCTCGCCAGGGTCGTTTTGCAGGTCGTACAACTCGAACTCCGGTCGTTTGCGTCCCGCCGCCGCCAAGAAGAAGGGTCGCATGGCAGGGTCGTCGGCCTTCTCCAGTATTTCCGACCAGGTGGGCGATCCGTCGATGTCGCCGTAGTCGCGGCCCACGGATTCCTCGGGCGGATTGCCGGCGGGCCAATAATCGGGCCGGAGGTTCCAAATCAGGTGCCAGCGCTCGGTGAAGATGCTCCGCACGGGATAGGAGGCGTCGTTGGGCCGCGTCGCGGCATGGCGTTCCCGTTCGGTGAAGACGTGATCGCGGGCGGGATCGACGCGGCCCGAACGATCGGAGAGCAGGATCGGCAGGAGGCTTCGGCCCGTCATCTCGGGCAGGGGAGCCAAGCCCGCCGCCTCCAAAAAGGTCGGTGCCACATCCGTCATGCTGACGAAATCATCCACCACGCGTCCGCCCGGCACCTTGGCCTTCCAGCAGATCGCCAGCGGCACGTGCGTTCCGGCGTCGTAGCAGGTGGCCTTGGCCTTGGGGAAGGGCATGCCGTTGTCGCCCGTCACCACGATCAGCGTGTTTTCCAAACGTCCCGCCTCTTCCAGCACTTGCAGGGCCTCGCCCAACTCGCGATCGAACCGCTGCACCTCGAAGTAGTAATCGGCGATGTCGGAGCGGACGGTAGGGGTATCCGGCAGAAAGGGCGGCACGGCGATCGTGGCGGGATCGATCCCCGCCTTCTCGCCGCTGCCGGGTTCGTAGGGCCGGTGGGGATCGGAACTGCCGAACCAGAAGCAGAAGGGCCGATCGGGAGGGACCGTCTTGAGGAACTCGGCGAAGTTGCGGAAATTCGGCCCGGCGGGATTGCGACTCCTACCGGTGTTTTCCAAACTTCCCGGCCCCCAACCCTTGCGCATCAATCCCACCGCGTAGCCGTTGCTTTCGAGGATGTCGGGATAGCAGCGGAACTTGGCGGGCAACAGGCTCCAGAGGTTGGCCCCGAACTCCAGGCGATGCGCCGCCTGCCCCGTCAGAATGCTCCCCCGCGAGGCCGTGCAGGTCGGGGCCATCACGTGCGCCCGGCTAAACAACACGCCGTCGCGCGCAATGCGGTCGAAGGTGGGAGTTTTGACCACGGGGTCGCCGTAAGCCCCGGCGTGCGGCCAGGCCCAATCGTCCGCGATGGCGAAGATGATGTTCGGTCGGGCGTCGGCTTGAGCTTTGTTCTCGGCGGCAACGACCGGGGCGACCGACATCGCCCAAATCGGCGCCAGGACGACGATCCCCAGCGCGATCGCCTTCAGCAATTTTCGACTCATGATTCAACCTCCCCGATTGAAATGGTATGTATGCGGTTGGGCAAGATCACGGACGCGACGCCGCCCCGGCGCGGTACGAGTACATGGTTTGCCCGATCTCGCGTGCGGCGGCACGCAACTCGGGATAGGGTGTGTCGCACACGTCCAAGAAGCCGATCTGGTAGTTTTCGCCGTCACCCCGCCCGGTCGTCGCCTGATCCACGAACTGGAACCAGTGCGTGCCGACGATCAGGGGATTTTCCAGGGCGCCGCGGACGTATCGGCGGTAGGCGTCGGCGCGGTCCTTTTGATCGGCCGTTTCCCGCAGGCCGGTGTGAAACATCCCGCGGTCCAAGGCCCCGAAGTGGAATTCGCCGATCACGACCGGCAAATCCAATCCCTCCGGCAAGCGGAGGTCGCGGACGCTGATTTCGTAGCGGTTGAAGCTGATGACGTCGCAGTATTTGGCGGCGGCGCGAATCGCGCGATCGTTGACCCAAGCGAAGCGACAGCCCAGATAGAGCTTGTTCGGGGCGGCGGCCTTGACGGCCTCGCGGCAGCGGCGGAAATACTCTTCGGCAATGCGGGTGTAGAAGGCGGCCAAATCGTCGTGTGCCTTCTCCTTGTCCGGGGCCTCGGTGTGGGACAGAAGGGCGTCCCAAGAGGCGTGCTCGGTACCCCACGCCCGATTCAGGGCATCGATCGTTTCGTATTTCGCTTTGAGATCGGCGAGGAAGGCGACCTTGGCCGGTTGATCGGCCGGGGATTGCAAGGCGGCGACGGCCAGCGACAACTCGTCCCCCCAGGCCAATTCATTGTCCACGAAGTAACCGATGCACCACGGGTCCCGGGCCGAGGTCTCCGCCTCGCGCTCCGCGGCGGCCTTCAGGTTTCGGTCGAAGTCGGGATCGAAAGGATCGGCGAACTTGCCCCAGTATCCGGTGGAGCCTTCGATCCGCCTTGCGCCCGCCCCCAGCGTCACGGTGTAAGACGTTTTGCTCATTCGGTACAACGCCGGGTCCGACCAATTGCCGATGGTGTTCAGCCCCCAACTTCGCAGTCGGACGTGGGCCAGTTCGTTGAACCGCGCTTCCCAATCGGCGCCGTACTTGCGCAGGAGGTTGGCGGCCGAAAAGCAATAGGTCGTGTAGGCGCCTTTGTTCTGATAATACCCGTGGGGAGCCCAATTTCCGCGACCGTAAAAGGCCCCCAGCGCGGTATCGCGCGGCGGCAGGTCGGCGAAGTAATGTTCGCGATCGGTGATCGGGGTGTAGGCGGTCGTCGCCCGAACGCAGTCCGTCCCGTGCGACCAAAACAGTCGGCCCGTGGGATCGACCAACCACCAGCGTCCTTCATGCTTCTTGGGGTAGAAGTGGCCGGTCGCTTCCAATTGCGGACCTGTCGCCCAACCGCCGAACGGAGTCCACGCCTCCGGTCCGGGATGGGCCGCCAAGTCGGCCTGCTCCTCCGCGATCCGCCCCCGCAATTCCGTTTCGTCATGCACCTTGCCCGGCCAATCGCCGTGCGCGTACTGGCCGAACGCGTCGATCATGGGGAAGAGTCTCGCGGTATCCCCGTCCCACCAAGACGGTCTCGCGAAATTCTCCACCGCGGCCACTCGGCCGATCTCCAAGGTTTGGCCGGCCTTGGCGTCGCGGATGCCGATGAAGACCTCCTTGACCTGGGATGCGTCGATGCCGCGCTCGGGATCCATCAACTCGGGAAAGCCGCGCATGCCGAAGAAGACGTCCTTCAATGCCTTCGGGACGATGCGGCGGAGCGTTACCCGCAACGCAACCGATTCGCCGGGTTCCAGTTCGAAGTCGCGAGAGGCGGCGCGGTTGTTATTGGCGGGAGAGCGAACGCCCAATTGGACCCGCACGCGACGCTCGCCGGGATTCCGCAATTCGGCCTCGACGAAGCGGTAGCCGAAAAGGTCGAGATACGGTTCCTTGAACACGAGACGGAATCGAGCTTGCGCGCCGTCCTCCGAGACCGTGAACCGCAGCTTCTTGCCGTCCGGCGTATCGACGGGAGACACGTCCGCATGGTCCACGGCCAGCCGGCCGCCCTCCCAAGATTCCGCAACGCCGGGGTCGATCAGCACCCGGGGAGAATCGTCGGCCATCGCCGGCATACCGATCATTGCAACAAGGCCAAGGGCGATCCCATGAGCGAGACTCGGAATAGCGTGGTTTTTCACGGCGGCACCTTCGAAGGAGTTATGAGGGTTGGGTTGGGATGGATTGCGATTGCGGCCCATGGCAGGCCGTCAATTCGCCCACACACAATAGCCCCACGGAGCGAGTTCCAGCGGTTGCGAGGTCAAGTCGGCGAGCGAACGCTCTTCGTCGGTAAACACCTCGCGGAACGTCCGCCGGTCGTCGGGCAAGTCGCGCGGCAGTTCGGCGAGGACGCACCGGACGGTTTCCCCGCTGAGGTTGCAGACGGTCGCCGCGCAGTCGTCTTCGCTCCGCCGCACGAAGGCGTACACGGCCGGGTCGTCCGCGGCGACGCGGCGAAAATCGCCGCGGTACAAGGCGGGGTGCTCGCGGTAGAGCGAAAACAGTCGGCGGTAGAAATTGAAAAAGGGTGATTCATCCCAGGCCAATTTCCGCGGGGTGCGCTCCAGAAGGCCCAATTCCTGGCCGTTCCAGATCATGGGTCGTCCGAAGGGCAGCGTCGTCATGAGCACCGCCGCGGCTTGGTGGGCCGGTCCGTACTTCTCCGTCAACGACGTTCGTTCCAAAAACGGGATGTCGATGAACGGTCGATTGCCCCAGGCGTAACCCGACCCGGCCATGTCGTGATTCGTCAAATGCCTCATGCGGAGGGCGGGCGGGGGATAGCGCCGCCGCTCGCCGAGCAGGAATTCATCGAAGAGGTCGGGCTTGCCCCCGAAATGCACGACCTTCCACACCACCGTTTGGAACGTCCAATCGTAGGTCATATGGAAGACGGGGTGCAACTTGGGGTCATCGGATTCCGCCAGCCAAAAGATCGGCTTGGCGGCCTGAAGTTGCGGCGCCAACCACTCCCAGTATTCCATGGGCAGCGCGCCCGCCACGTCCTCGCGAAAGCCGTCCACGTCGAACTCGCGGATCCAGTACAGGCGCGCGTCTCGCATGTAGTTCCAAACCTCGCGGTTGGAGTGATCGAGTTGCGCGACGTCCGCCCAGGGACCGGCCTGGCGGATGCGTCCTTCCGCATCCTTGACGTAAAATTCGGGGTGCGATTGGAGCAGGGGATTGCCCCAGGCCGTGTGGTTCGGCACCCAATCCATGATCAAGTACATCCCGGCCTCGTGGACCGCCCGCACCAACCGCCGAAAGTCCTCCTTCGTGCCGTAACGCGGATCCACGTCGTAATAATCGCGGACGCAGTAGGGACTGTCGTAGTGGGGTTTGTCGGGGGGATTGCCGCTGCGTGGGTGGATGGGCATCAGCCAGATGATGCCCACCCCCAATCGCCGCAAATCGGGCAAGCGCGATTCGAAGGCGCGGAACGTCCCCGCTTCCGTCTGCTTTTCCAGCGAGACCTCGTAGATGGGTTGATTCCACGACCACGCGGGTCCGGCGGGTTCCTGCGGGGGAAACGCCGCCCGCGCTCCCTCGAATGCGTCTCCGCGACCGCTCGCCATCATCCATCCTCCCCACCACAGGATCCCCCAAGCGAGAAGGCGACGCCACTGTTTGCCTTGCATTGGTCGGGTTCCTCCGCCTCCGCCGGGCGGCAATCCCGCTCGGTCGCATTTTCGGCTCATCGGGCTTGACGCCGCGCCACGTTCTCTTTCATGAAGCGCAAACCGTCGGTCGCCAGCTGCCGCTCGCTCTGGTACATGCGGCGCCAAATCTTCGTGGCCGGGACCAGCTTGTCGAGCGCCAAACCGAAGGCCTCGATGACCATCGTGTTATCGTAGCCGATCTCGCTCAGCGTATCGAACACGGCGTCCCAACGGACGTTGCCGCTGCCCGGCGTGCTGCGATCGTTCTCCGAGATGTGCACGTGGACCAAATGGTCCTTGAGGGCGCGGATCGCCTCCGGGATGCTCTTCTCCTCGATGTGGGAGTGGAAGGTGTCGAACATCATCTTGCAGCGGGGGTGATCGACGTCGCGGCAGAAGCGGGCACCGTCCGCGGCGGTGTTCAGAAAGTAGCATTCGAAGCGATTGAGGTACTCGATGCCCAGCGTGACGCCGACCTTTTCGGCGTGCTCGGCGACCTCGCGCATGGCGTCCACGCCCCACTTCCACTCGTCCTCCGTGGGACCGCGCCCGGAGAACACGCCCAGCGCGGAGTGGAACGGACCGGCCATGATCTCCGCTCCCAGCATGGCGCAGCAATCCAGATTCCGCTTGTTGGCCTCGATCCCTTTCCGGCGGACGGCCGGATCGGCGCTGATGGGGTTCTCGTCGGGGCCGCGGATCGCGGTGGCGGTTCGGCCCAAGCCCAACTCGTCCATCCGCGCAGCCCATTTGCGATAGTTGGCGTCGTTGTCCAAATCGAAGACCGGCAACTCCACAATGTCGAAACCGATCTCCTTCACCTCGTCCAACAGCGGAAGACATGCGTCGTTGAGGGTATCGGTCCACATCAACAAGTTCATTCCAAACCGCATGGTCGTGCTCCTCTTTACGGCATGTGGAAAGCGGAAAACCGATTCGTTTCGGCGGGGGCGGTTCGTTTTGCGGGCCGATCAAGCGGGAACTACCGACTCGGCCGAATCGTCGCGGTCCGCTCGGTCGCCGCTCGATTCCGCCGACTCCGCCGCTTCCGGGCGACACGGTGCCAAAAGCCCCTCTTGCCGCGCTGCGATCAACGCCCTTAACCGCGGCAAAGTGTCGAATAATTCGTCGGGCAAGGGCGGCAACCGCAGTCGCCGCATCACCTGACCCAATCGCATCCATAGTTTGTCATCTTCCAAGTAGTCGAACAAGATGCGCTCCCGGCAAAACAGTCGAATGAACGGCGCGAAGCCGGGAATCGGCTGACCGGTCATGCGTGACACGCTCGCCGCGATCGCCTCGGCCGACACGCCCTCCAGTGCCCGATAGTAGGCATCGATTTCGTTCGGCAAACGTGCCGCCAAGGCTGCATCCAGCAGGACCTCGACCAAGAGATGCGAGAGGAAGACCGTCGGGATACGACCTTCGACCATGGTCGGCCGAATCACGCTCAGCACCGTCGTCAGGGCCTCCGAAAAGGCCGGCGTGCCGTGGAAACGCCGGTCGTCCGTCAAATGTTGAAGGATGCCGGCGGCCACGCGACGACGGACGCCGTCGCCGTTTTCCAAATGAGGAGCCACTACCCGCGGACGCAACCGCACGCCGCGATTCACGACCGACAACCAATCCGGCACGGCGGTCCCCGCGGCGAAATACGGATCGTGCAAATACCGATAGGCATGCGCAAAATAGTTCATACGGAAATCATACCCGATATCCCGCTCCGGCACCCCATGTTCGCTCGGTGCTTGCACTGCCGCGTTCCAGCCTTTTCGGACGGTTGACAGGGACATTTCCATTCACGACTTGAGGGGGCATTCCTATTCAGGGAGGACACACATTTTCGCAAAGCTTTCCGTCACCCCGGCGTCGTGTTAAAATACGCCCCTGTTGAGTCGCCGCTCAACCGCCCTGGACCGTTTGCCGGGGATCGGCGGGAAACGAGATTCGCGGCATTCTCAAGAGAAGGGAGACGTCCACATGTGGTCCGAAAGCACCTGGCTGCGCGCGCGATTGTCGATCCTGATGTTCTTCCAGTTCTTCGTCTGGGCAAGCTGGATGGTCCCCATCGGGACCTACGGACCGATGTCGCTCGGGTTGACGGGCGGCGAAATGGGATGGATCTTTTCCACCACGGCCATCGCGGCCATCGTCTCGCCGCTGTTCGTGGGTTATATCGCCGACCGACTGTTCGCCACGCAACACGTGCTCGCCGCCCTCCACGTGATCGGCGGCGTGTGCATCATCTTGGCGGGCATGTCGGGAAGCTTTGCCCCGCTCTTCGGTTTTCTTCTGGTCAGTACGCTGGCCTTTATGCCCACTTTGGCGCTGGCCAACTCCCTGACCTTCCGTAACATCGAAGATCCGGCCATGTTTCCCCGGATCGCCTTGTTCGGCACGATCGGCTGGATCGTCTCCGGATTCATCGTGGGGATCGTGCTGGGAGAAAAGTCGCCCGCCTTCCTGTACCTGGCCGGCATCATCGAGTTGCTGCTGGCGGGTTATGTGCTGACTCTGCCCCATACGCCGCCGCAGAAAAAGGGCGACGCCGGCAAGGGCGATTTTCTGGGGCTTTCGGCCCTGCAACTCCTCCGTGATCCCGAGTTCCTCCTCTTTACCGTTTGCGCCTTCTTGATCGGCATCCCGGCGGTTTACTATTTCGTAAGCTGCAACTTGTACCTGTCGCAGATCAACGCCCCCGCCCCCACCACGCTGATGACGCTGGGCCAACTGGGCGAAATCCTGGTCATGGCCGCCATGCCGATCTTCATCGCGCGGTTCGGGCTGAAGAAGGTCCTCGCCTTGGGTATGATCGTCTGGGCCATCCGCTATTTCCTGTTCGCCACGCTGAACTTCCCCATCACCATCTTGGCGATCGTGATCCACGGGTTCTGCTACGTCTTCGTGTACGTGGGCGCGTACATTTTCGTGGACACCAAGGCCCCGCGCGACATGCGAGCCAGCGCTCAGAGCTTCATCTCCTTCTTGATGCTCGGCGTGGCCTGGTTCTTGGGAGCCAATCTGGCCGGCAAGACGAACGACTTGTACCCGCCTAAGATTGCCGGCATCACGGCCGAATTGATCCGCGACGAGACGCTCCCCGGCGACTACCAGGTACCGGCCTGGGGCGATCTTCTGGCCAAGTATGACGCGAACAAGGACGGAGCCTTGGAAGAGAACGAGTTCCGAGTGGGCAACGTCTCAGAAAGCGACAAAGATCGCGCCGCGCGGCGCCAAGCCGACGCATTGCTGAGGAAGATTTCCGCCCTCAGTCCGCCGCGGACCCGCGCCGCCATCCGCGCCGCCGTCAACGGCGAATTCTACGTCTCGGCGGAGGATTACGCGGCCATCCAGCGTAACGACTGGCAGAACATCTGGCTCTGGCCCGCCATCGCCTCCCTGGTGGTCGCCGTCATCTTCTACCTGGGCATCCAGGATCGCACGGACGGCAAGCAGGGCGAGAAGAGCGAAGCGGATGACTCCGGGGCGTCATCCGACGTGGTCCGGGCCGAACCGACCGCCGAACCGTCGCAGACGCCGCCGCCCTTGAATCCGGAATAACGCCGGGCCTTCCGCCCGATGCGCGGCGCTTCTTTGCCATCACCGTTAATTGGCCCGAGCCTGCGATTCCATCGCCCCGGTTCGGGCCTTTCTATTGACCGTCCAACTTGGTGCGGATTGTGTCGAAAAGCGAGCGAGGTATCGCCAAGGCGGTGCCGTGCCGCGCTCCCTTCGGGAAAGCCACGCGGTCCGACAGGTCCTCGTACTCGCGGAAGTCTCGCGTTCGCATCATGCCGTAACGGCCTTGGGTGTACGCGTCGAAATAGATGTGCCAAGCGTCGCCCACGCGGAGGATCGACGGTCCTTCCACCCACAGACCGGCGGGCGTAAACGGCGGGGAGGCGGGCGACCACGGTCCCGCCATCCGCTCGGCGAAGCTGACGCGGAGATTCTTGGCGGGCGGGTGCCGCGTCTCGTCCTTCAGTACCATCACATAGCGGTCACCCAGCGGTGCGATTACGGCGTCGATGCAATTGAATCCAGGTTCGTAGAACAACTCGGGCGGGGCATAGTTGCGGAAATCCCGCGTCACGGTGCGATAGATGCGGTGATTCCAACCCTCGTCGCCCGACGCCGCTGTTTCCGGAAACCGCCCCTCCACGGTCGAGGACCAATAGATCACGTATTGCTTGCTCTGAGTATCCCAAGCGATTTCGGGCGCCCAGCAGTTTTTGGCCCCCGGCACGTCCGCCATGACGGGCACGAAACTCGGTTCGGACCAAGAGATCAGGTCGGTGGAATGGGCGATGCCGAAACCGCGGTCGCCCCAACCCGTCGTCCAGACCATGTGGAACGCGCCGTCGGGTCCCAGGCACAGGCAGGGGTCGCGGACCAACTTGCTTCCGACGGTGGGCGTCATAAAGGATCGTCCGCCACCCAGCGGGCTCCATGTCAGACCGTCCTCGCTCCACGCCAAATGCAATCCATCCTCGCCGTTGCCCAGGAAGTAACTGAAAAGATAGACCTCCGGCGACGGTTGCACCCCGCCGCCCGCCGCATCGTCCGCCAAGGCAGGGGACGCCGCGAAGACGCAACACCCCATCGCGACCGTGGCGACCATGGCCGCGGCAACCGACCGGTATCGGCAGCTTTGCTCGCTCATCTTGGAACCCTCTTATTGCGAAGATCGTGTTAACGAGGGATGGAAACTCTCGCATTTGTATGCCCGTACGAGCGATCCTGCAAGGGCTCGGAAAGAGGGATTGTGGGATAGCGATTCTCGATTTGAACTGTCAAGTCGGTCGGGCGAGTGCGATAGATCGCGGTGAAAGCTCCTGAGGCACCGGGAGCCATGCGATGACGCGTGCCGACCATCCCGCCGCGTTGCGATCGGTCCGCCGACGAGCGCGTCCCGGCATCGCTGAGGTGAGATTATTGCATCGCGCAAGCCGACGGAATATCCTATCGCGCGGAAGTGGTTTGGCGACGTGTTGCGGATTTTTGGGGGCACGGGGACGGGCGCTATTCTTTCTTTCCGGTCTCAGGCCCCTGCTCCGATTCCAAAGGGGAGTATCTTTTCGCGAGGGGGAGGTGTGCCATGTCCGCCGTATTGCCTCGTTACGTGATGGGCCTGGTTTTCGTAGTGTTTTGGACGGCCGGTCGGTTCGCTGCATCCCAGACCGCTCCCACCGCCCAGGCGGCAAACGTGTCGGCGTCCTCCGTGCCGGCATCCGCGGAGGAGCTCCCCTCCATCCCGGAATTCGGCAGCGAAGCCGCGAGTGCGCTGGATCGCGCACTGCTTCGGCTTTGGCAGCGAGAAATCGATGCGTATCATCGCTTGACCGAAGACCCGCCGGAAATCCACGATCAGGCGGCGCGATTCATGCGACTGGTTCAGGCCAGCATGCTTCCCACGCCGCGATTGATGGGACCGAAGTCGTTGCCGAGCTTGGGCGAGTCACTCCTAGAGAAAGGATCGCACGACGTCCTGATTCGCGCCTACCTCGGTTGGGCATGGAAGCAGGACGGAGATTATGAGCGGGCGGCGTCGCTGATCGCGTCCGCCTTGAAGGAATGGGATCAATCGCCCTACTCAACCGAAATGCGCCGGGCGGCTTTGACGACGTATGCGAGAATGCTGGCGGAACTGCCGAGTCTGCCGGATGACTTAATCCGACTGCAATTCGACGTCACTACGGCATTCAGGGACTATTTCAACGCGCGATTGGAAGACGAAACGATCACGGAAGATTTAGAGCGGGCTGTGTATTTCGAGGTCGGACGGTTGTGCGGCAATATCACGATTCATGGGCCGCTCACGAGTCGTCTGCCCTTTCTACATCAACTGCGTTTGGAGAAAACCACGCCGTGGCTTCGCTCCATGATGAGTGCCCTGATGCATCAGAGAATGGCTTGGAGCGCTCGAGGCAACCGATTTGCGCACGAGGTACCTCCCGACCAATGGCGACTATTCTATGAATATAGCGAAAAGGCCGTCGAAGAATTGCAAAAAGCCATAGAACTGCGGCCCGATTATCCGGAGGCTTACGCTGCGATGATCGGGATCTCGATGTCCACGGGCCGATACGGCACGCCGCGGGAATGGTTCGAGAAAGCGGTCGCCGCCCAATTCGATCATATTCCGGCCTATTATGCGTATTTGACATCGCTGTATCCTCGCTGGGGCGGGGACCTGGAACAAATGCTGGAATTCGGACGGGAGTGCGCCCGCACCCGGCGATATGATACCAACGTGCCATACCTTTTTGTCATCGCGATAGAAAAAATCGATGAAGAGATGGGATCGAACCACGACATTTGGTCCCAGCCCGGAATATTCGAGCAAGCGATGGAAGTCCTCGACGGTTTGGAAAAAGAACCTGCCCGGGATGGAGAATTGGCGGTGGATCTAAGCCGCCGGTACTTGGCCACGGCCAAGCTGATGATTGCCGCTCGGGCCCGTCGCGTGGACGATTTTCGCCGCATCTACGAGACCCTCCAAGGGCGTCCTGATGAACAAGTCATGTACCTGTGGTATCGTCAGCCGACCTTGACCGTGGCGGAGTATCTTGCATGGTCCAGTCCCGCCCGTCCGTTTCTGGAAGAGGCCCGGACGATCCACCGTATCCCGTGGGAACAGACGACCGAGGAACAAATCGCGCGACTGCAAGAGTTGTTGGATCAAGCCGTCCTTCATGCCGAGGAGGCCCCGGCCAAAGCCTTTTGTGCCGCCCTTCGACAAAGCGCGGACTGGCGATTGGCGTTTCGCTCCGGCGAATGGATCGAACCGCGTTTCGACGAAGATCTATTTTCATGGTTTACCATCTGCGGGCACTGGAAACGGGAGAATGAGCGGACGCTCGTGGGGAAAGCGGATTACAAGACCGGTTTCGCAATGGGGCGCCTGATGTTCTCGCCACCGCCGCCCGTCGAAATCGAATTGGAAATCGAAGCTGCGGTTCCCCGTGGGGCTTTCTACGCATTCGGGATCGGACTGAGGGAGCCTCAATCGAATCCCGACGGACCGCACGATCACCGTTTCCTCGTCCAATACGGCAGTAATGAGGCGGTAGTCTATATGAATAACGACCGCAAAGTCGCGCCGGCGAAGGTGGCGGAACGAAACCTGCTCAAGGTTCAATTGGCCGATCAGCATGTGGTCTTATGGGTGAACGGCGAACGTTGCCTGGATATTCGAGACGGGAACTTTCACCCTTCCGTGCCCTACGACTTCGGCGCTTTCACAAGTATCTTGCACATGGAAAACTTCCGCATCGCCAACCTTCGCATCCGCAAGTGGGCGGATGCCGAGTCGACGGACACTCCGCCGGGAGAATAGGCCGGCGGAGGTCGCGGCTCAAACGCAGGCTTGGGTCGCCAACCAATTACTTCCGACGGTGGGCGTCATAAAGGACCGTCCGCCGCTAGCCATAATGACGCTGCGCGGCTAAGCCATCGCCGACGCATTTACTGGGGACCACACTTTGACATCTTGGGCGCTTCCTTGCTAAACTCGGGTGCGATAACTGACGTTGGAATCACGAATTAAAGCGATTTATAAGTCCTTATTCCACAACACTTTGTCACGAGACATGGCGATTGCGAGCATTCAGCGGTGAATGTCCACAAACCTAGAAAGGGGCTCAAGCCGATGATGGCGGAAATCAACGAACACCATTCTTCTCGTCCCGAACATGTCAGCAGACGAGCGGTCTTGTCGGCCGGCGGTGCCGTTGCCGCGAGCGTCCTTCTCGGACGTCTTTTAGAATCGCCCGCATTTGCAGAAGAATCCAAAGCGGTTACCCCGGGCAATGTGCCGAGACCCTGGCTCAAGTACGCCCGCAAGGATGCGTTCGTGAACGATCCCCGGGTATTTGATCAAATGCTTGAGGCGATGAGCGACGGCGAACGCGCGTCGCTCGCACAAGCTCTTCAAATGCTGCCTAAGATACCGGATCGGGATTTCGCCAGCTTCGGACTGCTGCCTTACTGGGAATACCCGGCGGGACAGCGGCCAAAGACGTACAACGAGGTTTCAGCCGACATTGTGTTGAATGCCATTGAGAAAGGAGCGGTCGATCGCGACCTGATTAGTCCCAAGTCGATACGGAACCAATTCCTTTGGGTTTCAAGTTCCATATTTACGTATCCGACAAAAAGCGGCGTGTACTACCATGACCTCGTGAAATGGGTTGCCGGAAAATACGGCGTGTCCGACGCGGATGTCAAGTCGCTTGCTACCTTTGACTTGGAGAGAAAGATCTTGGAGGTATCCTTCAAGGACCTGTGGGATAAATTGGACCAGAAGGGTCGCCTTAAGGTACTCGAGGCGATTGAGAAGAAGAGCGGCACAACGGTCGGCGACAAGGCGGCAATCGCCGCTCTCGGCGGAGCGGGGGCGCTTGCAGCCTTGAGCGCTACCGTTGCTTTTACCGGATTCGCCTTCTACACAACCATGTCGGTTGTGATCTCCACGGCAGCGGGCATTTTGGGAATTACGCTACCCTTTGCGGCGTACATGGGGGCGTCATCGACGGTTGCGGTACTGGCGGGTCCCGTGGGATGGGTCATTGCAGGTGTGTTGGCCACAGCCGGAATCGTTTTCCTAACGCGCGCGAATTATCGTAAGAGCGCGGCTTTTATCCTCGCCCTACACCTTCTCAAAGCCGAGGCGTACCACGAGGCCGGGGAGCTTTAGGATCGAAGCTCGCGCGGAGGGCCTCGCTTGAACAATTGCGACGATTGTCGAGACACCTCCAGCTTACGCTGGGGGCTCCACGAAGACGCGAAAACAAGCCCTAGAGCCACCAGCGTAAGCTGGTGGTGGGTCTTAGGTAGCGTCGAAGCACCTCCAGCTTACGCGGAAGGTGCCATGAAGGAGCGAAAATAGGCACTGGAGCCACCGGCGTGAGCCGGTGGTGCGTTCATCATTGAGCCGGCGGCGGCTCAAATCCCGGAAGTCGTGACCTGCGACGTGCCCAGGGTTTGGCCTCCTTGCGGGCGACCCGGAGTCGTGCCTTGCGGCTTTTGCAGGTATTGGGGCAGGGATACGTTGGCGAAGAACGAATAGTCCGGCCCTTTGCTTTTTTCCCGCAGCACGCCTTCCAGGTTTTCACCATCCTTGAGCATCACCACCATGGGGATATTCGTCCCGCGTGATTGCCACACGTCTTTGCCCTCGTATCGAATGCGGACCCAAGCGACGTGTTCGGTGACCTTATAGTCACCCCTCATGTGGAAGGAGACCTCCTTACGTTGGGGCGGATCCACGCCCGCCGCCACCACCACCGGCGCCTGGGAGACCACGCGAATATCCATCGTCGCGAGTTTCTCGGTGAGTGCGTCGCGAACGCGGGCTTGTTCGGCGGCGGGAATCGCCGAGACGTCCAACTGGACCGAGACGCCTTTGCGGAAGATGAACAGATCGGGCTGTTTGAGCGCCTTTTCCAGGGTCTGTCGTGCTGCGGCATGAGGCAATTTGGCGGCTGCCACCGCCCCCGGACCGTTCATTCCGCCCGTCACCAAAAACGTTACGCCGCCCAAGGTCGCTACGGCCTCGGCGCCCGTGTATTGCCACACGTTGACCTGGGTGCCGATCGAGACGAGCGTCTGCCGGTTGAGCAGCACGAAGTCATCGTCCGGCATGATGACCGGGCCGGTGATCGGCACTCCCGACGGCGAGAATTCGGCTTCCAACCGGGCGTCCGCCAGATTCCAAACCACGAGGCCCTTTTGATCCGCGCAGACAAGCTTCTTTCCCGAGGGAGAGAACGCCAAGTTGGGGAAGTTGAGTTGGCGGGGGGCGGCGAGCACCGCGGTCACCTCCCGCTTGGCGACGTCGAGCAGGCACAACCGTTCGCCCATGATAAAGGCCAACCATGCCCGATCGTCGCGGAGGGCGGGAACGCAGGCACCTTGGATCGTGATCTGGGCGACGGGTCGGCAGGTTGCGGCATCCCAAAGCACCAGGTTGCCGCCGCCGCTACAGGTGGCGAACGTTTTGGCATCGAGAAAGGCGGCCCACTTCAGATCACCGTTTCCCGCCCAGGCGTCCGGGTGCGGTCGCCACGAGGCGAGAGGCACGCACTCTTGACCCCGCAAGGCCCAGAGTTCGAGGAGTCCCTGCTTGCCGAAACCGAACTCATCGCTGCGGACCAAGACCTTGCCGCCGTCGTCGTCCAGGGCCAACACGGCCCATTTGCCGGACCGCACGTAGGCGCCCAACCCTTGACCCGACCGGAGATCCCATTTGACCAATCGCGAACTGGCCTCGTTTCCCCCCGGTCGGTCCAAGGCGTAACTCACCACGCCCTGCATGGCGGCGGGATTGATGGCACACCCGTTGATCTTCTCGAAGAAGTCTCGCTTGGGCGGGAGCATGACCGTGCGTTCCGCCACGGTCGGCGCGGCCGCACCGGCGGCCTTGTACTGCCACGTCCCGTCCGCCGGGAGCGACAGCATGGGCACTTGCGACCAATCCACGGTGAAGCCCGTCATATCGGCTGGGGGCGCGGCGGAGGGTGTCGCTCCGCCCGGTGCTGCGCCGGTTCCCGGGCCGGGCATGGCCTCGAACGGGCTTGCCTCGGCGGGTTCAAACGGGTTCTGTTGCTGCAATTGCTCTAAGAATGTGCGATCGTCCTTGCTTAGCTTATCGATCGCGATCCGCAACTTGCCGCCATCCCGCTTCTCCAGGATGACGATCTCGCCTTCCTGCGCCGAAAACCTGGCCTCGACCTTGTAGCGTCCCGAGGCGTCCGTCCATGTGCGAAAATCACCTGCCGATTGGGCGTCTGCGCGGGGAATCGCTGCCAGGAACATCACCGCGCCGACCGCCGAAGCACCAAGGAGAATTCGGCCCGCTGTTCGTCGCATGGTACCCCTCCCGTGCCTTGCGGCACCAAAAAGAAAAGACGGAACCAACCACGTGAGCCGGTGGTGAATCTCGGGTAGCGCCCAGGCACCTCCAGCTTGCGCTGGAGGCTCCATGAACACGTGAAAATAAGCCCTGGAGCCACCGGCGTGAGCCGGTGGTGGATTGTCCAGAGCCACCAGCGTGAGCCGGTGGTGGATTGTCCAGAGCCACCAGCGTGAGCCGGTGGTGGGTCTTGGGTAGCGACGAAACACCTCCAGCTTACGCTGGAGGCTCTTAAAAGGCGCCAAAAACGAGCCCTGGAGCCACCAGCGTGAGCTGGTGGTGTACCTTCTGGAGCCGCCGGCGTGAGCCGGCGGTGGATAAGCCCGGCGATGCCGCTACGCCTGCCACGGGCGCTCGCGATTGCCGATTTTACCAAAGGTCTCCTTAAACATGGCGACGTTCTCGGCGATCTGAAAGTCGAACATGCCGACGATCACGAAATCGGCGCCGTTGCGGAGCACGTAAGGGAAGGCCACGCGGGGATGCAAGGCTCCCGCCGCCAGCACCTTGAACGCGAACCACGGCTTGTTGACGCTCTTGAAGAACTCCGAGGTCTCCGTGGGATTGATGCACCACATGTTGTCGAAGTAGGTGCCGGCCTCTCCGTTACGGGGCAGATACCAGCACCATTCCTGCCGCTTGTCCTCCGGCGAGGCCGACCAGTATTGATCGGTGTGGAAGGTCTTGACGTAGAACTGGGCGCCGACGTTTTCTTTTTCGCAGGCCTTGGGGGTTTCGAGGGAGTGGCTGCCGATACCCGCCGGCACGCCCGCCTCTTTGATCAGTTCCATGCACTTGGCCAAGACATCGACGCGGCCGGCCATGGTCAAGCGGTCGGTCATCTCGCCGTGGGTGTAAAGCAGGGTGGCGCCGCGGTCGATGAGGTGGGCGATCTCGGCGCGAACCTTGGCTTCGTCGGGTTCCGGGTGGATGCAGACCAGCGACTGCATCTTGCCGCCGCGTTCCTTGTTGTAGCGATACACCAACTCCATGCAGGCGGGATCGTTTTGGATGGTGTTGATGCCGTGCTGCTCGGCCAAGGCCAAGGTCTCGAAGACCTTGTCGTCGGTATTGTAGGCCTTGAAGAGGCGCGAAACGTACATCAGGTCGCGACTGTGCGCCCAACCGCCGATGAGGTTGCCGCCGATCATCAGCCGACTGACGCGGACGTTGCCGACTTGGCCGTAGGGCATCGAAGCGGGATCTGCCGGCGTCGGGGGCTGGTCGGCCTTTCCGTCTTGCACCGCGGCCAGCAGGATGCGTTCTTCCAGACCCATCATGGCGCCGGAGGCCAAGGCTCCCGCGGTCGCCGTACCCAAAAACCGCCTGCGATCCGATTTCTCGGCCATGCGCACACTCCTCATTACCGAAGGCCAGGGAAAGGTTTGAGCGTTACGGCAACGTCATCCTCGGCCGACCGAAGCGAGAGGTCCGCACCGAAGTCGCCCCCGTTGTCTGTGCCGCATTATATATCGGCATTGCGGAATCCACAATCAGATTTTCGCGAATCCCTCCATAGAGTTAGGGCGGGTCGGACGGAGTCGGCGTCCGCCCGGCGTCTGCGACTTTACCTTCGGCTTGAGGGAGAAATCCGCGGAAGCCTTCGCGGAGATAGTAGCGGAGTTGCCGTCGGCTCAGGAGCAGGTACACGGCCGCGCCGGTGAGGACCTCGACGGGCGCCAGGATCCACGGCGAGGCGGGCCATGCCCACGACCCCGCCGCGTGCAGCGCCAGCACGGGCCCGGCCATGCCGAGCGTGGGCGGCAGGACGTCCTTGACGGGCGTGAGCACGGATGTCCATTCCAGGCCCGCCGTCCGCAAGGCCCAGCCCAGGTACGGCGGAAACAGCACGAGGCAGAACAGAGCGACATAGACCGCGGCGAATAGAAACGCCCCGTCGGGATGCCCCTGAAGCAGCATCATGGCGGCGGTGAAGACGCCGGCGGAGACGACGGCGACGGCCAAACTTCCCAAGGCCATGCGGTCGGCACGCCCCACCGATGAGAAGACGCTGCCCAACACGTTGACGCAGGCTTGAAAAGGGATCATCAGGGCGAAGACGCGCAGGATGGGGCCTGCCGCCGCCCATTCCGCGCCGCCCAGCACCAGCATGACCTCGGGCGCCACAAGGGCCAAGCCGACGCCGCAGGGCAGCATCAGCCAGGCCAAAAAGCGGAGAAACGAGGCGAACCAGCGGCGGTATTCGTGCGGGCGAAATCGGCTTCGGGAAAGCGTGGGCAGCATCACCGTGATTAACGGAGCGGCCACCAGACCCACCGGTTTTTGGGCCAGATTGAAGGCCTGGCCGTAGACGGCCAGGGCCGCCGGTCCCAGCCATGAGCCGATCAGGATCTTGTCCAAGTTGGCCGGAACGAAGAACAGCAAATTGCTGAGCGTGTAATGTCCGCCGAAGGTCAACAAGCCGCGACTGCCGGTATTGCGGAGGACCCAACGCGGCCGCCACGGTTCGACCCACCACGCCAAGAGCGACGTCAGCAGCAACTCGGCGTACTGCTGTACGACCAAGGCCCAAACTCCCCACCCGGCAAAGGCGGCGGCCACCGCCGCGAGTCCGGAGGCGGCCTGGGCGATCAAGCGGATGACCGATAGCGCGCCCAGTCGCAAATGCCGTTGCAGCAGCGCCTGGTGCTGTGCGCCGAGCGTTGTGGCGGGCATGGTGCCGGCCAGGGCGATCGTCAGCGCGAACAGTTGCGGTTCGCCGTACAGCCGCACCATCAACGGCGCGGCGCTCGCTACGGCAACGGCGCCCAATACGCCCAGGATTTGATTGACCCAGAACAGGGCCGAAATCTGGCGGTCGTCCAAGCGTCTTTGCTGGATGGCCGCCACGTCCAGGCCCGAGTGAATGAGGATGCGGACCAGCACCAGCAGCGGCGCCGCCATGCCCATCCAGCCGTAGGGGATTAACCCTAATTGACGCAACAGGAGGCCGAGAAAGATCAGCGATAGCAATTGGGAGGCGACCTGCGCGAGGAAAACGGCCGATCCGCCGCGTCGCACGGCCTGTCGGATGGCATCGCTGGAAAGCTCGGGCTGCAATGCCGTCCTCCCGCCGTCTTCGCTCGCCTGAAACCTCGTCGCCGGCGGTCGCGCCGCTCCGTGCCGCGTTACGCGCTTTCCCAAACCACCGCGAGTCCCTGCCTCCGCAA
Source organism: Thermopirellula anaerolimosa (assembly GCF_054657335.1). Taxonomy (NCBI): domain Bacteria; kingdom Pseudomonadati; phylum Planctomycetota; class Planctomycetia; order Pirellulales; family Thermoguttaceae; genus Thermopirellula; species Thermopirellula anaerolimosa. Next base: position 2,160,967 of record NZ_BAAHYX010000006.1, on the reverse strand, counting down.
GGCTTGGACGACCTGCTCGGCGGGTCGCTCGTCGCCGACGGGAAACTGCTCGCCGCCGGTCACGCTCCGCCCCGCCGCGCGATCGCCGTATCCGCCCGGCGCCGTACTGCTGCCCGCGGATAGCTGGGTGACGCACACGCCCGCCAGAAGCTCGCGAAGGGCGGCGGTCTCTCGCGTGGAGAGGACCAACTCCGCGTCCGGCAACGCATGACGCAGCCCGCAATACAGCCGAATGAACGTCTCGTCGTCGACGGGGTGCGGCACGGTGAAGCCTTCCGGCGGGCAATGCAATCGCGGCAAGCTGACCGCCAACGTACAACGGGGAAACCGCCGTCGCAAGTACTCGGCGTGGCGGACCAAAGCGCGGGCGTCTTCGAGAACCGGCGCCGTTCCCAGCAGAATCCCCAAGCCCAACCTGCGGATGCCGCCTTCCGCGGCGCGCTCCAAGGCCTCCAGCCGCCAATCGAAGTGGGTCTTCGGCCCGCGGGGATGGAGCACGGCGTAGCGGTCGAAATCGTACGTCTCTTGATACAGGGTGACTCCCAGCACGCCCGCCGCCGACAGTCGAGCGTAGCCCGAGGTGGACTGCGCCGCGATCTCGACGGCCCATTGCGCGGCGAATCGCCGCCGTAACGCCTCCACGACGGAAACGTAGTAATCGACGCCGGTCCATCGCGGATAATCGCCCGCCACCAGCAGGATGTGCCGCATGCCCTGGGCCGCCAGGTATTCCGCCTCCTCTACGGCTTGCCGGGGCGTCAAGTGAATCCGCGTGGTGGGATTGTCGTACTTGAAGTGGCAATAAAGGCAGTGATTGACGCAATAGCTGGAAAGATACAACGGCGCGTAGAGCAACACGCGGTGCCTCGCCGACTTTTCCGACGCATTGCCCGAATCGCCGGGGAAGTGCTCTTCCGTCACACGCCGCGCGGATTCCGTCAGCTCCTCCAAAGGCATCGCCGGGTCCAAGCAACGCTCCAGTCGTCGGACGGCGTCCGCGGCGAAGTCGGGATTCCACAATGAGCGTCGGGCCTGCCGACCGCCGGGCGTACGTCGGCCTACCAGCACGGCGTACATGCGGTCGAGTTCGTCCGCCGCTCGAAGGTCCTCGTCACTCAGCGCCGCCGCTCGTTCGTTGAGGAGTTGATAGCGGAGGCGCTCCAGGCGATCGACTATACTCGATTCCGCCGTCCGTGATCCGCGCGATGCCGCCTCATCGTCGCCGCGCGAAAATGGCGGCGAGTCGTCCGAATTGCCGCCGGGTTCCAACGCATCCAACCGGGAGCGCACTTCGCCCAAAAGCTCGAGGTGACGCACAGCGTGGGCGTCGTACCGGGGGAGGTACGATTCCAGGAACTGCCACGAAAAGGCGGGAGAATCGGTCAGGGAGAACGGCATCTTCGGGTATCGGGCGACCGGCGCTCATTCGAAAGGGACGCCAAGCAATCCACGGCGATCTTGGCGGGGATGATTGTTTCATTTTATACCGGACCCCAAGCTTCGAACCACGGGCGTCGCGGGGAGCAGCGTCACATGGGTTAGTAGCACTTCCACCACCAGCTTACGCTGGTGGCTCTAGCTGGTGGCTCGCGGGAGTGACACTGGAGCCTCGGGCGTAAGCCCGAGGTGTTGCGGCGCTACCCAAGATTCCACCACCAGCTTACGCTGGTGGCTCAGAGAATCGCACACACCACCAGCTTACGCTGGTGGCTCTTAGGGTTTGCGCGATGGCGTCGGGAAAAATGAAGACCCCGGCGCGATTGGCGCCATTGACATAATTGGAGTGACGTAATTGGAGCCGCCGGCGTGAGCCGGCGGTGGAAAACTTGCGCATCGCCTTCGTGCGATTCATGGCGCGATGGGCGTTATCGATGCGTAATGCTTGCGACGGGTGATGGGCCGTGTTAACCTCATGGGGCGACTTGCGGCATCGTCGCCGCGACGTCGTTCGTGCATGATTGCTTGCGACGGCAAGCGAGCTTACTGAACCATCAAGAATCGGGAGGTCCTTCCGTGACTCGAAAAGAACGCGACCTTGTCGCCCGCCGCACGTTTCTGCAAGCGGCGGGAACCGCGGCGGGTGCCGCCATCGCGGTGCCGCAATGGATTTCGCCGCACGCCTTGGCATCGCAAGGCAAGCCCGGCGCGAACGAACGGGTTCGCGTGGCGCACATCGGCGTGGGCGGGCGCGGTGCCTCGTTGTATCGGGAAATGGGCGGCCTCCGCGAGCGGGGGCTATGCGAACACGTGGCCGTGTGCGACGTCGACGACCGCCGACTGGAAGCGGCCTCCAAGTTGGTCGGACCGCAGGCCGACGTCTATCGCGATTACCGTTACATTTTGGAACGCAAGGACGTGGACGCCGTGGTCATCGGCACGCCCGACCACTGGCACGCCGTGCAGTTCGTCCACGCGGCCGAGTGCGGCAAGCACATCTACTGCGAGAAACCGGCCTGCTGCACCATCGAGGAAGGCAAGGCCATGGTCGCGGCCGCTCGCAAAAACAAAATCGCCAGCCAAATCGGCTCCCAGGGGCGATCGCAACCGGAGGCCTATCTGGCGCATCGCTACCTGGTCAACGGGAACATCGGGCGGATCAGTCGGGTCGATTGCTGGCACTATCCCAGCCCGGTGGATAAGAGCCACACCCCCGACAGCGACCCGCCGCCCGAGTTGGATTGGGACCTGTGGCTCGGTCCGCTCCGCTGGCGACCGTACAACGCCAAGTATTTGCACGGCGTCTTCCGCTGGCTGCTGGAATCCGGCGGGGGGCAAATCCGCGACCGCGGGGCCCACGTGATGAGCTGCGCCATGTGGTGGATGGGCGCCGACGGTACCGGTCCCGTCACCATCGAGGCGTCGGGCACGCCCCCGGAGGAAGGTTTGTGGGACTCGTGCGTGGAGATGCAGGTGACCTACACCTTCAAGGATCCCGACTGGGTCCTCACATGGAATCAGCCCGGCGAACCGGTGCCGCCCGAAGAGCGGACGGGCCGGGAACCCGGCGGTAAGATCAGTCGGCCCGGCTACGGCGCCGTCTATCGCGGCGACAATGGGACCTTCCATCACTGGGGCGGCGACGGCGGGACGTGGATCGAAAAGAAGGCCCGCGAGTGGGTTCCTCCGCCCGGCGCCCAAGACGTCTACAAAAGCCCCGGCCACTTCGAGGACTGGTTCGAGGGCATCTTCACCGGCAAGAAGACGATCATGAACGTGGAAGCCGGGGTCGGGGTCGCCAATCTCTGCGTCCTGGGCAATTTGGCCTATATGTTGGGCCGAAAGCTGCACTGGGACCAGGCCAAGCAGGAGATCGTGGGTGACGAGGAGGCCCGGCGACTGATGGCCCGACCGCAACGCCATCCCTACCACCTGTGACCGCGACGATTGACGCGAATGCGCCGCGGCGGCGAGTCGGTGACCCGTTCGCCGGTCCCCGCGGCAAGGCAATATCCACCGTAAACTTCAACGTGATAGGATACCGGCAATGGAAGAAATGACCGTCGAGAGCCTGCTTCAGGCCCTACAATCGTCCGATCCCTTCGTACGTCGAGATGCGTGGCTGGCCGCGGGCAAGGTGGGACCGACCGCACTGCCCGCCCTCGCCCGACTCGCCGCGGAGGGGGAACTCGAAGTCGCCCGGGCAGCCAATCGCGCCATGTGGCAAATCGTTCGATACGCCGGCGCCCCCGGTCGCGAAATGGTTCGCGGCGCGACCGTCACCGCGCTGGGAGAAGTCATGGGAGGGCTGTCCCCGCAACGTGCCCGAGACGTCCAGCTTGCCCGAGACGTCCTGTGGATGCTCTCCGAGATCGTTCAGGATTGGGAAATCGACCAGGCGATCGGCATCTCGCTGCTGTCGAATCCCGAGTTGAGAGAAGACGCGCGGATGTGTCTCCAGCGGATCGGCGGCGAAAACGCGGTAGCCGTCTTGAAGGCGGGCTACACCCAGGCGGAAGGCGACTTCCAAGCCGCCGTCGCCTGCTCCCTCCGCCGCTTGGGCCAAGACGTCCCCACGCCGCCGTGCCCCAAGCTCCAACCGCGGAAGACGACCTCGGTGAAACCGGTGGGCCGCTGATTCGGCCGTTCCGCGCGGCTTTCCGCGGGCGCACGATTGCGACTCGACTCCAACCGCCGTCTTCGCGCACGCTACAATGCAAGGTAACAAGGAGCGTGCCATGAAGACGACGGTGGAGCGAGCGTATTGGGCGGTAATAGCAGTCACGGCGTTTTTCGGTCTCGCCCTGGGCGCAAGGACCTGCCCGGGCCAACAGATTACGGCGGAGGCCTTCGCCGGACGACCGTTCGGCGTGGGGCGGTTGACCATCCCGGCGGTCCCGGAAATGATGCCGGAACCGCTCGGTTTGGACGGCATCCTGCTGGAGGAATCCGCCGGGCGCGTCTATTATCCCGCCGTCGAGACGCCTTCCCTGGTGGGCGGGTTCTTCGCCGACTTGGTGAACGCCGTCCCTCGGGTCACGATCTACTTCCTGTTTACCGGCGAAGAGCCGCTGGAGTTGACCATCGCCGGTCGGCAACGACTCGGCCTGACGGTGGCCCCGCAACCGGATCCCCGCGGCTACAACCGTCTACTGCGAGCCTGGTGGAAACAATACACCGCGGAACCGGGTCTGCTGGAGCCGAAGTCGGATTACCCGCCGATGGCGGCGAATTACCTCAAATTGATGCTGGCCCAACGGTTCGGCTTGCCCATGCCGCCATTGAGCGGCAAGTCTTGGGAGGAGTGGTTCCGAACGCAATTGGGGCCTGCCCTGAGTACGGAACCGCTCCGCACGGCGATGATGCGAAGTCGATTCGCATCGTCGGAGGCCTTCGCGGGACCGGCCGATTCCCCGCTGCCCGAGCCTTGGCCGGACGAAGCCCCGGGCCTCTCCCCGCCCGCCGAATCAATCGAAATCGAACCGCTGGCACGGCACGTCCCCGCCGAGGCTTTCTATTGCCGCTTCGGCAGTTTCAGTAACTTTTTGTGGCTGCAAGATACGTTGCAGAAATGGGGCGGCGATTTTCAGAATCTGGTGGCGCTGCGGTCGCTGAACTATGAGATCCGCCGCCGCATGGAGCAGCAACTGGTGATCCGGCAGTCGGCCCTGGCGCGGTTGTTGGGCGAGACCGTGGTGGCCGACGTGGCCATCGTGGGCTTCGATCTGTACTTTCAGGAGGGCGCATCGTTCGGCCTGCTCTTCCAAGCCCGCAACAGCGCGCTCTTTGCCACCGACATCCTCCAGCAGCGGAGAGAACGCCTGAAGCGGGGCGACGTGCGGGAGGAGACGTTGACCATCGCGGGCAAGCCTGTGTCTTACCTCCATTCGTCCGACGGCACGGTCCGCTCATACTACGCGGCCGACGGCGACTTCCACCTCGTCACCAGTTCCCGCACGCTGGCGGAGCGGTTCCTGGAGGCCGGGCAAGGCGTGCGTCCCCTGGCCGACAATCCCGAGTTCCGCTTCGCTCGCGGACTGTTTCCCGTCTCGCGGCAAGACACGGCCTTTGTGTACATGTCGCGGGACTTCCTCCGTAAGTTGACCGGTCCGGAATATCGCATCGAGACGCAGCGTCGGGTGCAGGCCCTGGCCGACATGGACCTGCTGGAGTTGGCCTTGCTGGCCGCGGCGGGAGAGGGCCTCGACGTGCGGGATCCCGCCGAATTGGCCGAGCTGGGATTCCTACCGCCTTCCTTCGGTCCGCGGAGCGACGGCGGCAGGGCGGTGCTCGAAAACGGCGTCGTCGTCGATTCTCTGCGAGGACACCGCGGCGCCTTCGTGCCCATCGCCGACATGCCGGTTACGTCGGTCAGCGCCTACGAAACGCAAATGTACCGTGGCTTTCTCGAACATTACGCCACGCAATGGCGGCGACTCGATCCGATCACGGCGGCGGTCCGGCGGGAAAGCGTGGACAAGACCCGCGACCGCATCCTCATCGATGCCCGCATCATGCCCCTTGCCAAGGACAACTTCGATCGCTTGATGCAGTCGCTCGGTCCCGCCGATCGCCTGCGCCACGCCGCGATACCGGGAAACATCGGACAGTTCGAGGTCGTCCTCAACCGCGGGCGAATCTTCGGAGGATTGGCCGACATCGTCCCGCCGATCGAAGTCCGTGACGGGCGGATCGTGCCGACCGGGCGACTCCGCGACGTCATGATCGGGTACATCGGCCAGACGGGGGAACCGGGCACATTGGCGAAGCTCAATCGCACGTTCAGTTCCCGTCCCGACCCTTACGGTTTCAGTCGCGGGCTGTTCGGCCTGTGGCGTCGCGAGATGGAAGGCATGTCGGTGTACTCGTTTCAGTACGAGGTGCTGGCGGCGGTGACCCCGCAATTGCGCTGGGAGGAAACGGACCGCGAGGCCCAAATTCGCCTCAGCCTGGGCGATCCGTCGGCAGCCCAAATCACGCCGCTGCTCAACAGCTACATCTATTGGCGGACCAAACAAACATCGCTGGGAAACCTGCGACTGCTGCGGGATTTTCAGCAACAGTTGCACGTCCCCGCCGAGGATTGCAAGACCGCCGCCGAATTGCTGCTCGACGTGAAACTGCAATGTCCGCTGCAAGGCGAGTACGTCTTGCAAACCGACGAGGGCGGGACGCCGCGGTGGACATCGACGGCCTTCGCCCCCGAGTCCGAGCGGCGGTTCTTGGCAACGACTCCCCCGCCGGGTTTTCTCGCTCCACCCTTGAATTGGCTACGCGGCCTGGAGGTCGAAGCCCTCGTCGCACCGGACGGCGTGACGGCCCATGTGGAGGTCTTAATGGAAACGCCCGCAGAAACGCCCGGCACACCGCGTAAGGACGGTGCTTCTCCATAGTCGCCCACCGGCGCGAGCCTCGCGCGCCAACTGGAGCCTCGGGCGTCAAAAGGAGCGTTAACTGGAGCCTCGGGCGTAAGCCCGAGGTGGAAAGCGCCAAGCGTGAGCGCGAGGCGGAACGCGCTGGGCAGGAGCAAGCCCCCCAACACCACCAGCTTACGCTGGTGGCTCAGAATATCGCGTGCACCACCATCTGACGCTGGTGGCTCAGAACAGCGATTCCACCACCAGCTGACGCTGGTGGCTCTAAATGGCGGCTCTAGGGGTTTCGCCGGGGCGTTACTGACCGGCCCGCAGGGTGGACTCGATCAGGCGGAACACATCGGTATTGTCGATGTAATCACCGGAAAAGCCCCAGATCTTGCCCGCCCGCTCGTCCTTGCCGCGAACGAACTCGCTCAACCGCGCGGCGCCCGATCCCTTGGCGAAGACGGGGACCAGCGAATTGCTGTGACCCGAGTGGTTGTACCGCAGACCGGGCATGTTGCCCGCCCCGGCGTCCACGATGGGCTGGAAGGGCTGGACGTCGGACTCCGGCCCCCAGGGCAATCCGCAGTCGTGATCGGCCGTCAGAATGACCAGCGTTTCATCCCAGGAACTGTGCTTTTCCACCCAATCGCAAACCGCTTGAACGGCGGCCAGGAAGTCGGTTTGCTCCTCGATCATGCGGGCTTCCTGATTGGCATGGTTGGCCCAATCGACCGCCCCGCCCTCGATCATCAGGAAGAAGCCGTGCGGGTTGTTATCCAGCACGTTCAAGGCAGCCCGCGTCATGAGTTCCAGCGTGGGGACGTTCTGATTCTTGGGGTTCTCGAAGGGCTTCGACTTGAAGATCGCCTCCTTGACCAATCCCAGGGCGCCGCCGCGACCCTGCTGAAGCGTAGTGGCGACTTGGGCCGTGCCGACGACCTTCGCGGGCGTATCCCCCTGGGTCAGTTGCGCGAACTCTTCCACGGTTTGAACCAGCGTCCAACCGCTGGGATGCCGGCCGGAAGTCAACTTGTCCCACACTTCGCGCCCGCCAACGTATTGGCAATCCTTGTCCGACGGATCGTCCGTTTTCTTGCGACCGTCGTTATCGTAGCAGGGATGGCCCGCCCCCATGATGACCTGGAGGTAATCGGCGCCGAGCATTTCGCGGGCGATCTCGGCGTAATTGTTGCGGCTGACGTTGTGCGCGCCGCCAAGGGTGGCGGGGGTGGCGTGCGACCACTGGACCGACGTCACGACGCCGGCCGATTTTCCCAAGCCGTGGGCGATCTCAGGCAGCGTCTTGCCGGTCATCGGTTGGTCGTCGTCCGTCCAATTAATGGCGTTGTTGTACGTCTTGATTCCCGTGGCCAAGGCGGTCCCGGCGGCGGCGGAGTCCGTGGCCGTGCTCTTCAGGTAGCGATAGCCGGTCTCGGCGTCCCAGGCCTTGGCCGGATCGTAAACGACCGCCTCGTCCTGCTTGCCCGATTTCTTTGGCTTGCTGCTGGTATTGAGGGGAAACGTCGTGCACGCGACCTGGAACCAGCCCTCGCCTTGATAGATTTCCTTTCCGTGCCGACCGTGGTAGAACTCGGTCGCCAACCAACTGTTGAAGCCCGCCCCGTCGGCGATCATCAAAATGACGTTCTTCGGCTGCTTGGCGGCGGCCGCGCCGTCTTGGCCGAAGACTCCGGCGCACCAGAAGAGGAAGACGGCCGGCACCAAGGCCGGCACGACGAATCGAGTTCGAACGCGCTGCATGGAAAACCTCCGGGGTAACGACACTGAGCAACACGACGTCTTGGATGAGCGGGTGCCGGGACACGTTGCGGAGACGCGGCCAACTTCGACCGTTCCGGTCCGCTCGGAGTCTATTGTACGTATTTGGGCAGGGGAGAGTGTTAGAAAACCGTTAAAAACTCTTTGGTTGGGCGGGAAGGCTCACCGGCGACGCGCGGCCCGCCCGCTAGGCGCGTTGGGATCGAAGGCGGGGTTCTCGGTGGGATATCGGGCGCCGACCTCTTGCCGCCACGCGCCGAGACGCTCCGCGAGCGCCGCGGTCTCGGCAGGCCGACTTGCCGCCAAGTCGCGCGTTTCGCCGATGTCGGCCTCCAGATCGTACAACTCCCGTCGGTGATCCTCGTACCACTCGATCAGCTTCCATTTGCCCAATCGCACGGCGGCGGAGGGCGCTCCCCCTTGGTTGCCGTAGTGGGGGTAGTGCCAAAAGAGCGGTCGTTCGGCGGGCGATGCTTGACCGGTCCACAACGGCACCAGGCTGCGCCCGTCCACGCCGGATTCCCCGTCCAAGGCGACCCCCGCCACTTCCGCCACGGTGGGGTAGAAGTCGATGCCGCAGACGGGCGTAGGGTTGACGGTCCCGGCGGGGACGACGCCCGGTTGCCGGACGATGAACGGCACGCGGATGCCGCCTTCGTACATCCAGCCCTTGCCGCCGCGCAGGGGCAGGTTGGAGGTCGGCCAGCCTTCGCTGGTGGAAAGCCCCCCGTTATCGCTGGTGAAGATCACCAGGGTACGTTCCGCCAGATGGAGTTCATCCAGCTTATCGAGCACGGTGCCGACCGCTTGATCCATGGCCTCCACCATGCCCGCGTAAACCGCGTGCTCTTGAACCAACCGCACATCCCGCTCGCCCTCGCGCCCCCACTTTGCTTCCAGGCCGAGCGCGGCCCGTTTTTGTTCGTACTTTTGCCGCAGGTCTTCGCGGGCCATCAGCGGCGTGTGCACCGAGTGGAAGCAAAGTACCGCCAAAAAGGGGCGGTCGCGGTGGTTCTCGATGAATTGGGCGGTCTCGCGGGCGAGTCGGGCGGGCAAGTGTTCACCGGGCGGTCCGTCCGGCAGGCGCGGGTTGCCGTACGGGGAAAAGTACTTGTTCCCGCCGTAAGGCCCGCCGCGATCGATTCCGCCCAAGTTGAAGTCGAATCCCTGATCCTCGGGCCAATAGCCCTCCGGGCCGAGGTGCCATTTTCCGGCGAAGAACGTGGCGTAACCGGCCCGGTGCGCAAGTTCGGCCAATGTGCGTTCCTCGAGGGCCAGTTGCGTTTGGTACGCGGCGGGCAGCAGGCGGGTGTTGCGTTTCCAACCGTCGGGCTGAGGGGCGCCGATGTAATCGGTGATGCCCGTCCGCTGCGGCCACTTGCCCGTCATGATGGCCGCTCGACTGGGCGAGCACACGGGGCAGGCCGCGTAACCGTCGCTGAATCGCATGCCCTCCGCCGCCAAACGGTCCACGTTGGGGGTTTCATAAAAACTGCTGCCGTAGCACCCGACGTCCGTCCAGCCCAGGTCGTCGGCGACGATCAGCACCACATTAGTGGGCGGGGGCCTATCTTGTGCCGCCGCCGAAACCGCCAATGCCAGGACCGGAATCCACGCCGCCACGCCGCGAAGCAGAGTCATGATGCCTCCTCGATTTTCATTCTTTCGCACGCTCGGCGAAGCCTCGCGCCGCCCCTCGCCTCTCCGCCTAAATATCCCCCAACAGTTCGAGTTGGTAGAGTCGGGCGAAGACTTTGAGCGTGGGCGTCAATCCGAAAGTGCGTTGACAGTCGTACGCCCCCTCAATATACAATCGAATAGGCCCTAAATCGAGTTTCGCACCGCGCTGAAACACGGCGGCGGGGGCAACGCTCCCCTGTCGTCCGGTCTGTCCATCAGAGCGAATCTCGACGTAATCCGGCGTATTCGCGGAGGAATCCCCGTGCGTTATCGAGTCTTGATCGAACAAGATGAAGACGGCGTCTTCGTCGCGGAAGTTCCCGCCCTCCCCGGTTGCATCTCGCAGGGAAAGACCCGCTCGGAAGCGATCGAGAATATCAAAGAGGCCATCGCCGGATACCTGGAGAGTCTCGAGGCTCGCCGCGAACCGGTGCCCCCTTCGATATCCGAAGAGGTCGTCGAGGTCAACTTGTGAATCCGTTGCCCGTGGTATCAGGTCGCGACGTTGCGCGGGCGTTGGAAAAAATCGGGTACGTCCTGGATCGGCGGCGCGGCAGTCACATGATCCTGCGGCAAGAACAGGCGCCCCATCGGCGATTGACGATCCCCGATCACAAGGAACTCGCGAAAGGGACGCTTCGCGCCATTCTTCGGCAGGCCGGTCTGACGGTCGAAGATTTTCAAGCTCTGCTCTAGTGCGGAGCGGTACACGTCGGACGCGATTCAAACTCGCCGAGGGGATGGGGCTTCTTCCCGAAGGACCGCCCCCTTACCGGTCGTGCGACGCGGTTCCGGCCTAAATATTCCCCAACAGTTCGAGTTGGTAGAGTCGGGCGAAGACCTTGAGCGTGCGGGCGTCGCCCGGCGTGCCGCAGAACAGGATCGGATGGACGCCCGGGTAGATGTCGCACACGTCTTGCACGCGGTCGATCTCCACCAGCACCCGGGTGGCGCACCCTCCGGCGGGCGGACAGGTCGGAGAACCCAGCGACCGTCCCGTCCAACAGCAGAGCTGTTTCCGTCCGCTGTAGTATTTGGTCAAGATGACGGGTTCGTTTTCCGGCCACTGCACGTCGAGCGCCGCCGTCTTGGGCATTTGATGGAAGAAGGGGCGAATCATGAACGGCCGAGCGGGACCCTCCGGCCCGTGCAATTTGGCCGCACATGTGCAATGGGCGCCGAAATAACGGTTCTCGCTGGTGTCGAACTCGGGATTGTGCATGAAGCCCGCCCGGTCCCACAGCCAACGCCCCAGCATCTGCGTCAACGTCCCGTCCAACTGATTCTCGCAACCGCAGGGGATCAGATCGCCGTTGTTGATTCCGAAACTGACGCACGGCTTGCGGTGCTTGAGGAACAGGCACTCGATGGTGATGGCGTCGGCGCCGTAGCGGTTCATGATTTCTCGGACTGCGCGGTGGGCGCGGAACGCGTCTACGCAGTATTCGTCGCTGACGTCGCGGACCTCCGCGGCTTCAGCCTTCCACTGCATGGCCTCGCGGACCAAGGCATCGTCGGCGGGGACGGCGTCGAAGATGTCGTTGAAGACTTGGGCGGGCACGGTCACCACCTCGGTCCCCAAGTCCGGTTCCACGACCTGAGTCATTTCCTCCACTCGCCCGGTGACGCGAAGCAACCGACTCTGAGCCAGCATCTTCTTCGCCCGAACGGCGCGGAGTCCCCGCTCGATTTCCGCCCAATTCTCGATCGAATGGATGTAAAACAGGCCCGGTGTGTTGCGGAGGGCTTCCGACGGCAATTGGTGGTTGGAGCCGACGGGCTGATACACGATGGCCGCCGGCGCCGCCTCGGTCGCGATGCGAAACGACCACGGCGCGAAGGTATTCCAAAAATTGACGACCAAGACGGCGTCGGGGGCGGAGGCCTTGACGGCCTCGATGTATTGGGCCACCGCCGCTTCCTGATACAGGGCCTTGGGGGCGAACTCCGCGACGATACCCAGCCTCGCTGCGATCTCGCGAATTTGGGCCGTAAAACGCTCCTCTTGCCGCTCCGGTTCGAATTGATTGCCCGGCCAAGTGAACCACTGATGCACCCGCCAAGAATCCTCGTTCCGTCCCGCCAGCACGACCTCGGCGGGCGGATAGAGAAAGACCACGGCCACCCGGGCGGGCTTCTTCTCTCGCGGCGGCAATACTGCGGCCTCCTCTCCCGGCGCAGCCTGGGCGAACAGTCCGCTCAACGCCGCCGCCGTTCCCGCCGTTCCGCTTGCCGCGAGAAACGTCCGTCTGAGGATTTCCCCTTCGCAAGATTCGCACATCGCCGGTTCGCCTTTGTCCCATCGACCCGTTTTGACGCAACTCGCCGCTCGATTCCGACGAGCGTTTCCCGAATCGGCCGCTCCCACGACCTCGCCCCAATGGTAGTAGCCCTGGTAACCAGCGTCAATCTTGCCGCTTTTTCGAACCCGCCCGCCGATGCCGTTCCGGCATCGCGCCGAGACCGTTGAAAGCGAGGCAAACACCGTCCCGCGTGGGCGCGAAAAAAGCCCGCCTTGAGGATTTCCCCAAAGCGGGCCGGTTTAATCGGAAAGGACTGCTGACCCTTTACCGCTCCGCCTGCCCGAACCGATTATGCACGGCAAAGGACCGCGCCGAGTCTCGGCACTGAAGGCGAGCGGGAACTGAGCGGGCTTCAGCTATCGCAGCAAACGTCGCCCACGACCTTCCGATGAAGCAAGTGGTGAGCACGAACCGGCACCGTGACCGTTACCGGAACTCGCTTGCAAACGCGAACCGGCACTTGCTTTTCCACCACGCACGGGACCATCACCGTGCACTTCTTCACGACCGGTTCGACGACCTTCTTGCAAACGGTCACTTGCACCGGTCGCACCACCTTCTTCGGCACGCAAACGGTGTATTGGCACTGCTTGACGCACTCCTGCTTCTCCCAGTGGCAAACCTTCACTTCGCAGGTTCGCTTTTCGGGAACGCAGACCACGCGGGTGTACTCGCAAGGCTCTTCCACCCACTGCGGACGCAGGCAGGTGACCTCGACCTCCTTGATCACCGGCTTGGAGACCCAAACCTTGCAGGTCGCGGCAGGCGGAGCACAGGCGTCGGGCGTGGGCGGGCAGCAGGCCGTCACGACACGCCGGTGATGATGACCGCGAATGGTGCACCCCGGTTGGCACGGACGTTCCTCCCAACCGCCTTCATCGACGCAGATTTTCCGCGTCTCCTTCACCGGCACCATCTTGCAGACCTTACGGGTGCCTTGCACCTTTTCGCACTTGGGAACCATGACCGTGTACTCACGCGTCACTGTTTGCCACACCGGTTTGCACACGGTGTAGCGAACCTCCTTCGTGCGGGTCTCCGTGGTCCACTCGATGCACTCCTTTTCCACGGTGGTGGTCTCGGGGACCAGTTTCACCACCTGGACCGTGTATTCCTTTTCTTGCGGGACGTACTCCACGCAACGCACGGTCCGCATTTCGGTGCACACCTGACGTACCCAAACCGTTTTCTGGACGCAGGGAACGACCGGTTTGCAGGCCGGTGCACACGCGGGGGCGCAGGCATCCTGCGCCGAGGCGACGCCGATCGGCAACAGTAGCCACGCCGCGGCCGCCAAAAACAACACGCTACGCTGGGTCATGACATCCTCCTCCTTCTCAGAAATCCCCCAAGGAATTCAGCGGCGCCATGGGGTCGAAAACGCCGCTCACCACGGAACCGATTCCCCCCAACTTGAGACTGCACCCGATCAATCGGCGCAAAACAGCGGGCCGAAGGCGATGGGGCATCCTGCGGGATATTTTCGCCTACGCAACCTCGGCCTCTCCTCTAGACGGCGTATACCTTCGCCAATCAGAAAATCTTGCCCTGTTTTTCATTGCCTATCATAGGGGGCGCGTTCCGGGCTGTCAATAAGCCGCTGGGGTGAATTCGGACCTCCGCCATTTTCCCAAAAAGGAGCGTGTAGGCTTCGGGAGAAGATCGCTCCGGCAGGCGACGGGGGACGTCTCTGAAGGTTCGTCCGGCTTGGGCGCACGCCCCCACCGCCGGCTTACGCCGGCGGCTCACGGTGCCGCATCTTTTACAACAAATGTTTCACAGCCGCCGGCGAGCCAAGCGAAATCGTGGAGCCGCCGGCGTGAGCCGGCGGTGTAAGCCGGCGGTGGAGGAACCGCCATGTTCCCAGGGCCGTGCTCCGTGGCTGGAGAGATCCGCGCGATCTTTCGCTGCGAGAAACGGTCTTTACGGCATGAAACCCACGGCTTGCAGTTTGCCGAGTATCCCCGACCACAAGCCGCCCGTTTCGCTGCCGAAAGTGCCGATGGCGCCCAGGGCCGTCAGAAGAATCAGGCCGAGCATGACGGCGTACTCCACCGTCGTGGCGGCGTCTTGTTCAAGGAGGAGCTTGCGTACCTTTGCCGAGAGACGAGCAGGAAAGCGAGACATCGTGGAAATTCCCATTCGGCGGCGAGGAGCGATGCTTGCGACGGTCCGTCGCGGCGTTTCTCCGCGGCGGGCGGCGTTGGGGCGTCGCCTCGCAACATCGTCCCGGGCGGTCGGCCCGAGACGCCGGAAAACCTTTGGAGCGAATATAGTAGAAGTCGAAACCCTTCCGCGACCCGACGCAAACCAATCCGCCGGGACGCATTTCCTGGAGAAGCACCCACACCATTCTCAGCCGAGAGACGTCGCCGGGATGAGGCGTGCGGACGACGCCGAGCACGGGAACCCTCTCCGGCTGATCTTTGAGAGAGTCCCTCATTGAAACTCTAGGTCACCGGCGGCGCGAGTCAAATGCGGCGGATCGCTTGGATCGAACGGCGGCGTGAGGAGGCGACGGCCGGGTGCGCCGGGTGGTCGCTTGGCCAAGACGATTCGGACCCTCAGCGAAGAAGAGACCGATCGGCGGCGGGGGCGGAAAATCCCCCGCGCTTCGGCGCGGCTTGCGCCAAGCGGACTTGAGATTCCAGAGTGGCCGCCCGGGCGGCCAATTCCGGTTGCCGCGGGTTGAATTGCAGCGACTGTTGGTAGCTGACCAGCGCCAACTCCCGTTCGCCCGAGATTTCGCGGAGGTGCCCCAACGCATTCATGGCGCGGACGTTCCGCGGATCGATCGCCAAGGCCTCGGTCAGGTAGCGTTTGGCCGTCGCCGTGTCGCCCGATTCCTCGTACAACCGCGCCAATTCGATCCGGGGATCGGCGAGATCGGGCCGCCGCAACATCCAGTCTTGCATCAGTTGGAAGGCCTCGGCCGATCGCCCCTGGCGGACCAAAAGCACGGCCAAACCGCGGTGCCCCGCCGTGTGATCCGGCGACTTGCCGAGACACAGGCGGTAGTATTGTTCGGCTTTGGGGAATTCCTCCGGGCGGCGATAGACTTCGCCCATGCGGTGATACACCGCCGCGATGTTGTAGTACGCGTCGGCGTCGTTGGGGTCATAGACCAGGGCCTGGCCGAATTGCTGAAGGGCCTCTTGATAACGGGATTGCTGGTAAAGCCGCACACCCTGAGCGTTGAGAGATGACGCGCTCATGCCGGCGCATCCGGTCAGGCACGTGGCGATCGCGGCGCATGCGGCCCAAGCGCCCAGGGCGAACCCAAGCGTCGCGCCGCCGTGTGTTCGGTTCGATCTCAGATCATATCCGGCCACCGCCAAGCTCCCCGGGGGCACTTGCCAAGACGGACCCTCCCGCCGAAACCGTCGCATCCGTTGCTCGACCCCCGGCCCATGCCGCAGCCGAAGGCGGATGTATCGTTTGGCCGCGGTCTCGGTCGGACCCGCGGGTAAGAGGGCGGAAGCGTACCGAACATTGACCGAGCGATCAAGGGCGAATCGGGAAAAAGTTGTTGCCCACGAATAGAAATGTCTCCTGATTGTCACAAATCGAAGTGTCGCCTGCTGATGATTCCAGGAACTGCGCCATTGCCCGGCGCGGTTGCGCTGCCCGACGGCAAACTTTGCGGGCTGTAGCGGCTATCCGGAGTCGCCGATCGCGTTTGGGCCGGGATGGGCCTTTTTTCGCAGCAAAACACGGGGTTTCCCGTTCACAAAGTCTCACCCGCGCCGCCGATTCAAGCCGAATCAACAGAATAGACGGCCCTACGCGGATGGAACGGCGACTGCGCATCGATTCCATTCGCGGGATCGGCGGCGGTGCCGGGGTCGGCGGCAAGGAGGTCCGTTCCCCCGATTCGCGGTGTCCGGTGAATGTTCGCCGGTAAAGCGGGCATCGCGCGGAAAGATGACGGGTTCGCGCAACGGCGCGGCGTGGGAGATTCAGAGATTTCGAGAAAGGATTCGATCGATGCGGCACTCACATTTTCGGATCGCGGCGGGCGTCACGGCGCTTTTGTGGCTAACGGCGTGCGGGGCGGATTTCGCCGCGGCCCAGGCCCCTTGTCCCAACTGCCCGCCCGCCGGCGTTCGCGCCGCGGACAATCACCGCGTGGGCGATTTGTTCCCGAGCTATTGGGCCCCGATGGCACCGGGCAATCTCTCGGCCCCGTTGTACGTTTCGCCGGTGCCCACGCCCCCGTACGTGGGTCACACCTGGGTGACGTACCAACCCCTTTACCCGCACGAATTCCTGCACAAACACATGAAAGTGTATTGGCGGCAGAATCCGCAAGGAGGGTGGACGCGCACGGTGGTGGGCTGGTACTAGAGCAATCGCCCGATCGGGTCGTCCGCGTCGGCGCGATTCGGTCAAGGACGGACGCGCTGGGTCGGGCAGCCTGAGGCAAGTCCCGGCGGAGCGGCGGATCGAAGGCGCTTCGCACAAACGGCATCCGTAATCCCGCTGGAAACAAGGAACTCGTTATGAAAGCAAGAGTCGGTATCGCGTTGTTGACGATGGTCGCCTTGAGCCTGAGCGCAACGGCGGCCTGGGGAGGGGAGAACACGTTCTTCGGTGCCCGGGCGCAACGCCGCGCCGCGTGCGCGCCATGGCACACGGGCTACGCCAACGCCGCGTGGGGAGCGCCCATCGCCGTGGTGGTGCCGCCCACCGCGGAGTTCCAGACGCATTGGGGATGGGGAGTGGGCAATACCCGCGTCAACACCATCGACCACCAATTCAGCCGCAATTGGCCCGGCCCGGCGGAAGGCGGACGCCCCATCTTCCGAGGAGCGCCGTCCTGGCCTCACGACACCGACCAATTCGGCTACAACTACGTTCGCGGTCCGTGGTGAGCGACTTCGCCCGATCATTGCGATTCGTTCTTTACGCGAACGTAATGCGACCCTCTCCGCCGCCGGCTTATGCCGGCGGTTTTTGTTTTCGCGGCGTGCTGCATGGATCGTCGATCGGCGGCGAGTGGTAGACGCCCCAATCGTCCCCTCGTCGCGCCGCGCCGCCGGCGAGACCCCGGTTCTCAACCCGATGGGTATTGCCGGCAGTATTCGTACATCGCCATGGCGGCGGCGGTGGCCACATTATGCGCGTGCGGCAGGCCGTAAACGGGAATCTCGACCACGGCATCGAGCAACCGCAGAATCTCGTCTTCGATGCCCAACCGTTCGTGGCCGATCACCAAGACGCACCGACGCGGGAACGCGAATTCGTAGATGCACCGCGAGTCCGAGGTTTGCTCCAGCCCGATCAGCGGATAACCCTCCGCCTTGAGACGCTTCAGCACCGGCGGGAGCGTGCGATGGAACTCGATCACCAGTTCGGGACCGGTATCCCGGGCGATCTCGGGCAAAATGCGGGCATTGCCGCAACAGATGAGCCGACGCAGGCCGCAGCAACCCGCCGCGCGAACGATCCGCGACAGGTTGACGTTGCTCTTCATGGGCGGACAGGCGAGGATCAATTCCCGCGGACGCACCAGCGGGAAGGGCGCGCGATGACGCTCTTGGACGAACTCGCTCATCGGCGGCGGATTGCCCTCCCGATCTCCCTCCCGACCGTACGACTTGATCGACTTCGCTCTCGATTCATGGATTCATAGCGAGCGGAGGAATTCGCACAGGTCGTGCAGTTCTTGGTCGGTGAGTTTATCGATTTCGCCCGCCACGTCGCCGTGCCGGCCTTCGCGGAAGACCTCCTCCAGCGTCAGATAGTGACCGTCGTGCATGTAGGGCGCGGTGCGCCATACCTCGATCAGCGACGGCGTGTCGAATTCCGAGACGCGATCGAATTTGCCCTTGGAATTCACGTCGTGCTTGCGAAGATCGGTGTACAACGGTTCGGGGTGGCAATGGGCGCAATTCAACCGGGAAGAGAAGAACAACTCGCGTCCCCGCTGCGCCGCCTCGCTCAAGCGACCGTCCACCAAGTACGGACTGGGAATCGGCTGAAGCGACTTCAGGTAGGCGTCGATGGCCTGGGCGTCCTCCTCGGGTCGCACCGCGAACTGGATGTGCCGGATGCCCGACCGCACGGCGGACTCGGCGTCGGGGCGAACGCCCTCCCACATCGAGGGCGGCGTTTGATGGGCCAGCAGCATGCTCTTGTTGTTCTTCGGCGTGCCGATCCCGTCGTTCAAAAGGTCCCAGTTCAAACCGTCCACCCGGGCGTCGGGATGGCACGAGGCGCAGCTTTGCCAGTGCTGGAAGCACAAGGCGGCGTCGTAGAAGAACATTTCGCCGCGGCGCTCCAGGCTCAATTCGGGCTTGGGGCCTAAATGGAGGTAGCTGATGCGGCGGTATTTCGACGCCGCCGGATCGATCACGGCCAGCATGTTCCCGAAATAGACGGCGGTGTAGATCTTGCCGTCCGTCACGCACAGGCCGCGCGGTCCCTTGGGCACCTCGTCGATGGGCCGTTCCAAATAGTCGTAAGGACCGGTGCCGTAGATGGGAAATCGCTCTTTGATGCCGACCAAGAAGGA
The DNA here is from genome assembly GCF_054657335.1 of Thermopirellula anaerolimosa. Lineage (NCBI taxonomy): Bacteria > Pseudomonadati > Planctomycetota > Planctomycetia > Pirellulales > Thermoguttaceae > Thermopirellula > Thermopirellula anaerolimosa. Next base: position 2,141,888 of record NZ_BAAHYX010000006.1, on the reverse strand, counting down.
GAGGTCGTTGGGCACGTCGCCCGCGGTCAGCGAGGTCTGCGAACCGTCGTAGCTCACGCCGGCGGGCGGTTCCTTCGGCAGTGCCGCCAGCTTATCCAGCAACGGTTGCCATTGCACCATGGTGACCTCGTCGCTGGAGGCGTGGGAGACGTACACGCGACCGTCGCCCGGACAAACCACCCGCCAAGGCAAGGCCGCGCCCAGATCGATGTCGTCCAGCAGCACCGTATTGACCCAGGCGCGATTTTCCACGTCCACGATGGATAGCGCGTTCGTGTTCATCCAACCGCGTTCCAGTTGGGTGGTGGGCATCTGGTACCGGGCCAGGATGTGTACGGCCACCACGTGCTTGCCGTCCGGCGTGACCTTCAAGTCGTGCAGGTCGGTGGTGCCGTTGGGCAGACGGATGCGGCCGCCTTGCAGCGTCTCGGCGTCGAACCAGGAGATCTCCGCCGCGACGTCGAATTCGTCGGCCCGATCCAGCGGCAGATAGTTGGCGACGAAGACGGTCTTTCCGTCGGGCGTCACCGCCGTGGCGATCGGTTCGCGAATGACACTTACCGTCCGGGTGATCTTGCCCGAGGCAAGGTCCACGACCGCCACTCGGTTGAGGAAGCGATTGCAGACGTAAAGCCTGGTTTCGTCGGGCGACAAGCTGGGACCGCAGGGGAAATGGCCGAGCGCGATTCTGGCCGTTTCGTTGCCGGAGGCGGCGTCCAGTGCGACCACGACGCCGTCGGTGATGCCCGCCGTCACGTAGAGCTTGCTCCCGTCGCGACTGACGATCATTCCGGAGGGATCCGCGGGGACTGGGATCCATCGGACCGCCTCGCCCTGGGCGCGGTTGACCACGGCGATCTTGGCGGCGTCCCGGCACAGGACGTACAGCGTGCCGCCGTCGGGAGATGCGACGATCTCCGTCGGACCGAGGAACTCTTGGGCCGCGCAGAGGCGGGACGGTCCGGCAACGTCCGGGCGATCCATCACCGCTCCCATCACACCCCATGCGACCGCGACGACCAGCAACCGGAATCGCAGGGCACGATTCTCCCAAAGGCCGAAACAAAGCTGCGACATGGCCGCTCTCCCGGGTTGAAGCACTTAGAGGCGAGACGTTCGCCCCAAGTATAAATGAGGGAAAAGGCCGTGTCGATAAGCCGACGGACCGGTGCATTGAGACGCCGCAGACCCCGGCTTATTCGACGGCTAAGAACTCCATGACGGCCCGTTCGTCGGGGACGTTGTCGGCGTGATCGACGGTTCCCGCGGCACGGAGTGCCGCCGCCGCGGACGCGAGGCGAATCCTTTCCGCGAGCGCGCTATCCCGCGCTAAGAGAGCCGCATAGACGCCGTGGAAGACGTCGCCGCAACCGGTCGTGTCCCGCGTCGCGACGCGATAGGCCGGTTGATGCCGCACCGCATTGTCCTCGCGAGCCCGGTAATGGCAGCCGTGTTCGCCGTGGGTGATGACGACGGCCTGCCGCCGTTCGTTCCAGAAACGGCGAACGGCTTCGGCGGGATCGAGGCCGGCATCGCGGAACCACCCTCGGGCGAACCGCAAGCCCACCACCAAGTGATCCACCAGGGGCAGGATTTCGGCGAGTAGCGGTCCGGAGTCGCGTTCGAAGTCGGCCACGATCGGTACGCCGAAATCCGCGGCGGCCCGCACGGCGCGAAGTGTGCCCGGCAATCCGTGATGGTCGATCAGCAGTACCTTGGCGCCGCGGATAACCGGGAGCGGAGGAGCGTCGTCGGCCGGTCCCGGTTCACCGGTGCGATAGGCCAACACGGTCCGGGTGCGCTGTTCGGGATCGACGAGCACGGTGGAATGGACCACGCCGCCGCCCGGCCAGGCTTCGGCATGGCGAAGGTCGATTCCCTCCGCCCGAAGACGCTCGCCGATGAAGCGGCAAAGCTCGTCGTTGCCGAACCATCCGGCATAGGCGGCTCGGGCGCCGAAGCGAGCGGCAGCCAAGAGGGCCGTTCCCGCTAATCCGCCGCATCGCCGTGACCTGTGCGTCACGGTGATTTTGTCGTCCGGTTGGGGGAAACGCTCCAGATAGAGCACGTCGTCCACGGCAAGACTGCCCAAGGCCAGCACGTCGCAGGCGGTCGGGGCGCCGTCCGCCGTGTTGAGTGCTTGCCCGTGCGTTGCCGAAGCGGGTTGGCCGTTCATTCGCCCACGTCCCGCAGTTCGGCCTGCGACACCTGGTAGGGCGCAAGGACGGTGGCGAAGAAGAGGCGTCGCGGGCCGCTCACGCCGATTTCCCGCGGCAGCGACAGTCGGCCCAAATCTCCCTGAAATTCGATCACGGGGACGCCGTTGGCCGTCACCGTGATGGAGTCCAATCGGACCTGGCAAATGACCGTGTTGGGGCGCGCTGTGCGAAAGATTTGGACCGCACGGAGCGTGGGGTTGGCGGGGTCCGGGCCCTTTCCGTCGTAGTTGGCCAAGAAGGCGTAGTGAGCGTTGCTCGTGGTCTGGAGCCAATCGAGAACGGCGACGGCGGAGGAGCGACCGAGCGGCAAGCCGATCATGAACGCCCCTTGCCCGGACACCGGCGGCGGATTCTGCTGCCCCCTTCCCCGCGGCGGCGTAGGCCGGGGGAGCGGTTGCAGATCCAATACGACGTCGTATTCCTCCGGCGGCAAGACCTGGAAAACGACCTTGGGGAGAGGCTCGGGCGCCGAAACCAGCATTCCCCGTCCTGCTTGCCAGGTCCCTACGAAGGCCGCTTTCCGCGACGCCGCGGCGGCAATCAAATTGACGACTCGTCCGCTTTCCGCCAAACGCTGACGCACGCGCGCCAGATTCTCGCCGGATTGGAATCGCTCGGTTTTGAGGTACCAATAGCCGGCCCGGCGCCGCACGGCGGCCTTCTCGGCATCGTTCAGCGATTCGGCGTATGCCCACCAATCGTCGGCGATGCGCAACTGTGCCGAGGGCGAGGTCGGCGAAGCCAGGTCGTTGCGCGCGGCCGCCCGCAGCACGGCGTGCTCGGCTTTGGCCAGGTAGGGCAGGCCGGTCTTCCAATCCTGCTTGACTAGGCAGTAGAAACGCCCCACCGTCTCGTTGGCGGGCGGATCGTCCTCGTTCGTTTGCAAGGCGGCCAAGGCGTCTTCGATGGACTGGTAGGCCGTCGCCAAGCCTTGGGCCTGATCTTGCGCCTGCTTGAAGGCGTCGCGGAGCACCAAATCGCGAGCCTCCTGGGCAATTCCCTCGCCGATCTCGGCCAGCGACTTGGCGGCGTCGTAACGGTCCTCGCGAACCGCCGAGCGGACCAGGCTCTGCAATACGGTCAGGGCCGGTTCTCGCGCTATCAAAAGCTTGCTCTTGCGAACCTCGCCGAGCGTCTCGACGTGGACCTCCCAGACGTCGCGCTGGAATTCTGCCGCGATGGTCTCGCCGATTTGCACGGCCAGGAAGGGATCGCCCGCATTGACGGCCAAGTCCCTCGCCTCCATGCGGAGCGCGTAACGGAGTGCGGGGTCGCTCTCTTGGTTGGCCTCGTTCATGAAGGTCCGAGCCAGAAGGGATCGGGTTTCCGGGCGATTTGCGTCCGCTAACTCTTTCCGATACTTCTGCTGAAGGGCGTTTTTGGCCTGAGCCTGATCGGAGAAGGAAGGGACGGGGCGGCGGGCATCCGCGACCGCGGCGGGCGTTGCGGCGGGCGGCGGCGCGGAACCCTCGTCGCCGGCCAATTCCTGGGGCGAAAGTTCGGTCAGCTCGGCGTTCAGCGAGTGCCGGCCCAAAGTCGGCAGTCCCTCGCAGCCCCGCAACAGTTCGGTGTCGTAACCAACAGCGATCTTCATGCTGTCCGTCGGAACACGTCCGCGCATCGGTTGCACCGTGAAACGGTTTCCCGTCCCGAAGTCGGAGCCTTTCAGCGTCCAGGTGATGCGGCGATCACCCGGCTGAAAAGCCACCACGGCCTTGGGAATCCCGCTGCCGTCGAAATCTCGCAGCGGCAACGGACTTCCATTGAGGGACAACGTCGTTCCGCCGGATGCGGCCAGCGGCGACTCGACAATCAGTTCCACGCCGACGACTTGAGGAAGGTCTTGACCGCTGACACGGAGGATGCCTTCGAGGCGAAGTTCCAAATCGGCCTTTTCCAGGCCGTAGCGCGTGAGAAGTCGGTCGATTTCGCCTTGCCCGAATACATCCCCCGGCGCGTATCGCAGCACAACGCCCAGGTCCTCGCCGCCCACGGTGATCCGTCCCAACAGGCCGGGGAGCAGTTCCGCGGCTTGCGACTCCGCCCGGTCGCCCGATCCGGTTGCGGGGGGCGTTCCGCCCGGCACGCTCACAACCTCGGAGGCGGGGGCGGCGCCGGTGGCGGGCGAGGCGGTCGGCGGAATCGGTGCGGGATTCGTTGAAGTCGCGTTCGCCGATTGCGAGGCGGCGCCGCCTTGGTTCGCGTGGCTCGATGCGGACCAACCGGGGATGACCTCGGCAGGGGATGCGGACAGGTCGCCCCGGGCCGAATCTTGGGAGGCGGGGCGTTGATCGGGCGGGACGTCCGCTGTTTCCCTCGGTCGCGGGAGGGAGTCCACCACCAAGTACACGCCCGCCGCAATCAGGATCAACGTGGCCACGCCGGCCGCCGCGCCGGGATGGTTCCAGAGGTACAGGATCACCCGCCACGGCAGCGTGACCCAGGCGAGAATCTTGGCTGACAACGACTTTTGCGCGCCGGTCGTCGGCGTCACGTTCCACGCTTCGCCGCCTGCGCCGTCGGTCCGACCTTCCAGCGGAGAGGGCATGCTCCGCGGCATGCCCGAAACGGACGTCGGCGTGGAGGCGGGCATCGTGCTCGCGTCGCGACCAGCCTTGAGATGCCGCAAGAGATCGTCGTAGGTCGCTCGCGTCGCCGGATTCAGCAGCGTAGCCCGCGCTTGCGAAATCTCCCGCAGAATGCGCTGCGCCGTTTCCCGGTGCGGGCCGCTTTCCATCTGACGCAAGAACGCCGTTTGGCGCTCGGCGGCCTGCTCGATCACATCGGGATCGTGTTCGAAGAGGGGGATACCCAGCAAGCGGTAGTGGTCGGGGGGCTGTTCGCCGGGCGGGATTCCCAACCAGACATGGTAGGCGTCGAACGGCCGCGTCATCCGACCTCTCCTTGACACGCGTGCGCACGGCGCGTTTCAGCGGCACGCTTCGCCGTAAAACCGCCGAGCTAGGCAGTCCTTCGGCGCACGCCGCGCCCCGATGCCACACGCCGAAAAACTCTGTTCCGAAACGGCGGATGGAAAGAAAAAGGGGATGAAAACGAATGGCCCTGTATAACTCTTTTCAGTTTACCTCTCGCGCCGGATGCAGTACAACCCAATTACAGGGCGATTCGCGGGGACGAGAGAACGGGATGTGCGGAAGGTACGCGATACGCAGATCGCGCGGGCAACGCAGAAACCGCGGCGGCGGCGTAACCCACTGCTCCCCGGAAGTGCTAAGCTTTCACAGAGGCAAGCGGCGATTTCAGAGTTGAGGCCCCTTTCGCGACCGCGGCGTGCGCCCCGGTCGGCGCGACCCCGTCGCGTTCCCGAATCGCCGCCGCCTGATAATGCCGCGCCTTCGCGGATCGTGCCAGGTCCCTGTAATTGAGTGAGGGTTCCAACATGAAATTCCTCATGGCGATCAATTCCCTGCTCCGCACCTTGGCGGGGTTGGCGTTCGTCGGCCTTTTGGTCGCCGTGGCCTACTTCGGCTATACGGAGTATTTCGCGCGGGAACGCGCACAACAGGCCATGAAGGCGGAACTGGATGAGACCAAGAATAAGCTGGCCCAAACCGCCTCGGAATTGCAGGAGCGTTTGAAACAGGTGAACGTGCTGACCGAGCAAGTGGCCGACTTGCGGACCGAAGTCGCCGAAAAGCAAAAGCAGATCGAACGGCTTCAAACGGCGGTGCGATTGCTCAAGGTCGATCGCCGCGTGGCGTACTTGGATTGCTTGCGGCTTCAGCCCGGCGACGATCAAAATCCTCCCCGCGCGCAACTCCGCTTCGTGGAGATCGACCCGCAAGGCCGCCCCGTCGGCGAACCGCGATTGCTGGAGGTGATGGGCGACAAGGTCTACGTGGACGCCTTGGTGGTCAAGTTCGAGGACCGCTTCGTGGAGGAGTCGGACCCGTTGCGGGCGGCTTCTCTGTGCCTCTTTCAACGGATCTTCGGCGATCGCCAAAGCCCGGCCCAAGGCGTCCTGGTGGACGAGGAGGATCGGCAACCGCGGGTGTATCAGTCGGGAAACGCGATGACGGACTTTGAGCGGGAATTGTGGCGGCAATTCTGGGACTATGCCCGCGACGAAGAAAAGGCCAAGGCCGCCGGCATCCGCGCCGCCCACGGTCAAGCCGTTTACCTGGCGATGGAACCGGGAACGCGCTACAAGATCACGATTCGCGCCTCGGACGGTCTGACGTTGACGCGAGAAGGTCCGATCCCGGCGGATCTGAACGGCGCCCTTTGATGGGCTGAAAAACGCACCGCTCGCCGGATTGTCTCATCCCGTCCGCCTGGGCAAGGCGGCGAGAGCTTGTCGCGCTGGGTCGGTCGATCCGGGGTGGCGGTCGGTGCGGCGCCGCCCAAGGTGTTTCACGCCGTGGAATCGGCGACTTCGGCGTGCGACAAGCTCAGGTATCGCCGCACGGTCTCGACCAGCACGTCGCGGCGAATCGGTTTGGTGAGATAATCGTCGCAACCGGCCTGAAGGCATTTTTCGCGGTCCTCGGGCAAGGCGTGGGCCGTGACCGCGACGATCGGTCCTCGCCAGCCTGCTTGGCGGAGCCGCGCACAGGCTTCGTAACCGTCCATGACGGGCATCTGCATGTCCATCAAGATGAGGTCGAAGGGACGGCCCTCGTTCAGCGATTGAATGGCCGCCTGCCATCCTTCGAGGCCGTTCTCCGCCGTCTCGGGTTCCCAACCCGCCAAGTGCAGGAAGCGCCCGATCAACCGGCGATTCTCGGGCGAGTCTTCGACGAGCAGGATGCGTCCGCGGGGGACTTCCGCGACGTCCTCCGAAGGTTCGAGGCGGGCAACGGGTTCCGCGGTCGGCGTCGATGCTTGGGGGGCGGAGCTTTCCTCGGGTAGACGGTGAATCAACTCCACGCCCGGCAGAAGTTCGGCGTCTAAAGAGACCGTGAAGGTGCTGCCCTCGCCAAGGCGACTGGAGACTTCCAGCGTCCCGCCCAAGGCGTGGACCAATCGCTGCGCGAGGGTCAAGCCCAGCCCCAGTCCCCCGTGCCGTCGCGTGGAGGTGCCGTCCAATTGGTGGAACGGTTCGAACAGTCGAGCGAGGTCGTCCGGCGGGATGCCCGGTCCGGTATCTCGCACGAAAAACCGGATTTGCGACCTGCCGCCGACCTTTTTCAGCCAGCTAAGCCCCAGCACGATCTCGCCGCGTTCGGTGAATTTGACGGCGTTGCCGACCAAATGCAGCAGGATTTGCCGCACGAGCCTGGCGTCCGTGGTAATGAGCGAGGGGATGGGAAAGGCGTATTCCGCGCGGATCGTCAGTCCTCGCGATTCGGCTTGAGGTCGCGCCCATTCCAGAATCTCGTCCACGATCCGCCAGGGACGGCATTTGCTTTTCTCGATCCGCAACTTTCCGCGATCGAGGACCGACAGTTCGAGGATGTCATCCACCAGGGTGAGCAGGGCGCGGCTCTGGCGGCGAATGACTTCCAAGTGGCGGGACCGCGCCTCGGGGTCGGCCTCCTCGGCCAGCATGTCGGTGTAGCCCAGGATGGCCGTCAGCGGCGTGCGCAATTCGTGGCTGATGTTGGACAGGAACTCGTTCTTGGCTCGGTTCGCGGATTCGGCTTCGCGGCAGAGTTTTTCCCACAGTTCGCGTTCCCGCTGTTGCCGGATGCGCTCCTCCCGTTCCGTGACCGTGCCGATGAAAGTTTCGCCGCGGGCAAGGCGGAGCATTTCCTGCTCGGCCGCCTGGTGCTCAACCCGCGTACGCAGTTCCTGGAACAAAGTCTCTCCGTGGAGCAAGCAGGCCGCCATGGCCGTGGTCAGACGCGTGATGATGGCGGGTTCGTCCGCCGGCGGCGGGCGATCGGGTGAGACCGGTCGGGCCGCCGACATGATGACCGACCTGCCGACGTCCAGGCGGGCGGCCAACACGTCCATGGTCGCCTTCAAGCCCGGCACGCGCACGGACCAAGCGCCGCGATCACGCAGTCCTTGCGACGCCTGCTCGATCAAGGTCTCGGTGTGGCGGGACGAAAAATGCTCGGACCAACCGGGACCGCTGACCCGCGCCCCGGAGGATTCGTCCACGACAAGCCAAACGGTGCGACCGCCCTCTTCGATCAGTCGGTCCGTGCCGGGGTTGCGACCGACGGTGAGCCCGGGGACATCGACCGTCCGGACCAGATCCTCCAGATTCGATACGCGGAGTTCCATTGCGAAGGGCCTCATGCGGTAAGGCGGGCTTTTTCGCTCGGCGCAGACCTCGCAAACGCGTCGCCTCGTTTCCTTCTTGCCCCTTTGCAAACGGTCGTGCCGGCGGGTCGGCGGCGTCCCCTGCATCGGTTGGGACGCGCGCCGGACCGAGCGTCAGATTTGAAACAGCCCCGATTGCGCCGACAATTCGTCGTCCAAGTCGGCGGCCAAGACCTTCAGATCCGTCGCCGTCAATCCTAGGGCGGCCACGCTCTGGGGATTGAAGCGCAACAGATTCATGCCGACCGACGGCATGCCCTTGAGGGTGCATATCAAGTTCGCCACCTCCACGCAGCGGATCAGTGCGATGTGCTCGCCGCGATAGGCCGCCGCTTGGTGGTGATAACGGATGGCCGCCGTCGCCGAGATCGGGAACGACCATTGCTCGGCCAAGGCGGCGCCCAGTTCCACGTGGCTGAACCCCAAGACTTGCGTTTCCACCTCGCACAGCGTCACCGATTCCTGCAAGGATTCGATGATCCGCACGAATTGCGAGTGATAGTGCTGGTCGATCAGGATGATGCCGATATCGTGCAACAACCCGGCCAGGAACACGTCTTCGAAATTGCTGATCCGCAAGCGCATGGCGAGCATTCGAGCACACAGCCCTACGCCCACCAAATGCCGCCAAAGCTCGGTGCGACGATACGGGCCTACGCCGTCGCCCGCCTTGAAGAGATCGGAAACCGTGGCGGTGACCGCCAGGTTGCGGATTTGCTTCAAGCCCAGGTAGGCGATGGCTTGCTGCAAGTTCGTAATCTTGGACCGCAGGCCGTAGGCCGAGGAATTGACGCAGCGGATGACCCGGGCGCTGAGCGCCGCGTCGGCCTCCATCACGGATTTCAGATCAGCGGCGCTGGAATTCGGATCGTCCGCCACGCGAATGATGTTCAGAGCGACCTGGGGCAGCGTAGAGATCTCGTGGACCCGCTGCGCCGCGCGAACGGCCTTCTCTCCGGCGAACCCCGACGTTTGTGCGACAACGCTCATGCAATCCCCATTCACATTGGAAACCTTCAGGCATGGCGGCGCATCCCACGACCGCCGCCGGGGCCGACGCCCCTAATTTCTTCTCTCCGAAGAGAGATATTTCCTTCCAACCATAGCTTGCATTCGGCGCGCGGGTCGGTAGAAAACCTTGCACGGCGGGGTTCGCGCAGGAGGGTTGTTCCGATGATGCCGGGGAGGACGCAAGCGGCGACCAGCGGCAGGCGCAAGCGGCGAAACGCGGTCGGCGGAGGCGGTCCACTGCGTCGCCACTGGAAAAGGAATGGCAACGAAAAAGGCCGGCCCCCGGTAACGGATCGGGAAACCGGCCTTTCGTATGTCGAACTACGGAGAAAGCCGAACAGGCTCTTATCAAGAGGGAAACCCCGCGAGCGCCGCGAGGTCCCTCATTCGCCGGAACCGCGCCCGGCCCAGGGGAACCGTCACTTGGCGGCCATTTCCAGGGCGACCAGGAACGGGACGGGATCGCTTCCCAATGCGTTGAGCACGGTACCGCCCGCCGTGAAGTTGTAGATTCCCCACGAGGGATCTCCGTACTTCTCCAGGGCCTTGCCGCCCTCGCCGCCGCCGACAAAGACCTGGACCCCGGCGTCCTTGAGTCGCTTCAACTGCTTCACGAAGCGGCGCGTCCCCTCTTCGAACTGAGGCTCCTCGAACTTGCCGAAAACACCGTTGTGGAAGGCGACCGCCGGTTCGTTCAGACCCTTGGCCCATTCGATGAACTCGCCGATCTTCCGTTCGAAAAGCTCCGAAGTGGCGGGACCGACGTCCAATTGCTGTTCGCCGGGGCCGATCGTTTCCGATACCCGACCGTCTTGGAGCACGAAATCGACGGGCATGACGAACTGGATGCCCTTGTCCCGGCCTTCCGAAAGGATTCGCTTCGCCTGCTCGATGCGGTCTTGGGGGATGAAATACGGCTTGTCGGAGTGGGCCGGATCCTCGGCCACGCCGATGCAGAAGTCCTTGCCTTCCAATTGGGCCGACGCCTTGATCAGACCCACCGCCAACGAACCGGCGGTGAAGACCCAGCGAATCTTCCCGCGACTGATCATCGCTTCCAAGTCATCCAGCTTGTCGATCTTCAGGCCGCTGGAGATGACGAGTTGGGCGTTGAGGCAGGTGGTCAACGGACCCGAGAATTCGCCGTAGGAATACTCGCCCAAAGCCGCCTTGTCCATTGCGGCGGGGACGACGACCGAGGAGGTATCCAGACTGCCCGCCGAAAAGGCCTCATGCACATAAACCTTGCCGATCTTCGAAGCGAATTCGTTGGCGATCTTGGCAAGCCGATCGGCCAGTTTGGGGATATCCGCCGCCTTAGCCTTCCAAAGAATCCGCTCCATATCGTACTTGCGGGTATTCTCCAAGAGGATCAAGTCGCCGGGCTTGGCTTCGGCGAGGGCGGCCTTGACCTCGGGGCGAATCGTGTCCGTGTCGGGATCGAACCAGTCGGCGATGAGCTGAACCGGATGACCCATGATCTCGCTGATCCGCTTTCCCACCTTGTCCAGGCTGAGTTGAGGATCGCGGCCGATGTGGCCGAAAATCACCTGGATCCATCCCCGATCCCGACCGATTTGCAAGGTCTCTTTCATGGATCGGAGGCGGATGTCGCCCTCTCCGACCTTGGCCCCCGGCTTAGCGTCCAAGTCTCCGCGAACCAAGACCACCGTGCCGCTGGGTACGTTCGTCAGGTCTTTGACCCGGGGAATCCGCTTCAGATAGGTGGCCAGCCCGAGGTTTTCCTTCTCCGGGCCGATCAAGCGATTCAACCACGACTGCATCTTCTCGGCGGTCACTTCCATCACGCTTTCTCCTTGAACTAGTAAGAATGCCCGCATCGCCGCGCTGATGTCGCCGCGGACTAACTCGAAACTAGGCTCAAATCCCTCTCCGAAGAGGGGTGCGGCAGATTTCCCTCCCGCACATATATACCAAAAACCCGCGGGAACCGCTAGAACCAACCCCCCTGAAGAGCGGTTTTCTCGTCTTAAACCCGCCTCAAATGCTCGCCTCGGCCGCTTCAGCGTCTCGGCGGGATATATCGAGAGACAATCCCTCTTCGGAGTGGATAAGGTTCAATTCCCACGGTTTCTTTGGCGAAATATCGGCACCCGGACCGCAACGCGTGCGGTACGGCAATTGTGGCGGGTCTCGAAAGTCGATATACTACGGTTCTCTCTCGGCGGTCGCGGTATCCCCTGCGAGGGTAGGGGACGACTCGTCGGAGGCGGCGCACCCGGAGGACTTTCCACCGCTTTGGGCATCGGTGTCTTGTCGAACCGCGTCGCCGCCTGCGATGGCCGCCCGGTTCCGAACACCCTCCCCCGCGAACGGTCCCTCGAAGTGCTCCGGCGGCAAATCTGCGATCTTTCTTACGAAGGGATTGTTCCCGCGGTTCCGTTCCGACTTTCGGCACCCCGCCTATGCCGAACGCAACAGGCGGCGGCGTTTTTCGGCGAAGCGATGTTCGGCGGACGGCGAGCGACCGTCCGGCTCGCGGCTTTTTTCGCCGATGTCGAACGTGTCGGGGAGCGTTTCGCGGATCGCACGGTGATTGTCCGCCCTTTCCGAGTTTTTGCCCGTTGGTGTTTTTTGTCTCATGGTTAATCGAAATCTGATTCGTGGTTTGGATCCTTCTCCGGAAGAGTGGGAAGCGGAACTTCAGGAGGCCTCGGCGGGCCTCCCGCCCGAGGAATGGGTGCTCTCCCACGAAGACGTCTCCGTCAACCAGATCGTGGAGGGGCGTATCCTTCGCGTGGAGCGAGACTTCGTCGTCGTGGACGTCGGCTACAAGAGCGAAGGGATCGTTCCGCTCTCGGAGTGGGAGGAAGGCGAGGAACCGCCCAAGCCCGGCGATATCGTCAGCGTGCTGGTCGAGGATTTGGAAGACCAGTTTGGATTGGGCGACGACTACCGCGGCATGATCACCCTCAGCAAGCGCAAGGCGGAGAAGATCCGGGCGTGGATGCGGGTGATGGAGACCGTGAAGGAGGGCGACGTCGTCAAGGGCACGGTCACCCGCAAAATCAAGGGCGGATTGCTCGTCGACATCGGCGTCAACGTCTTCCTGCCCGCCAGCCAAGTCGATATTCGCCGCCCCTCCGACATCGGCGAGTACATCGGCCAGACCATCGAGTGCCTGGTGCTCAAGATCGACGAAGCGCGGCGCAACATCGTGGTCAGTCGCCGGGCGCTGATCGAGCGGGAACGGGCCGAGAAAAAGGCCCAACTGCTCACCGAATTGGAGGTCGGCCAACTCCGCAAGGGCGTGGTCAAGAACATCGCCGACTTCGGCGTCTTCGTGGACCTGGGCGGCATCGACGGACTCTTGCACATCACCGATATGAGTTGGGGCCGCATTAATCATCCCTCGGAGATGGTCTCGATCGACCAGGAAATCGAGGTCATGGTCCTCGATATCAACCGGGAAAAAGAGAAAATCGCCCTGGGACTCAAGCAAAAGACGCCCAGTCCTTGGGAGGATATCGAACTGCGCTATCCGGTCGGCAGTCGCGTCAAAGGCACCGTGGTCAACGTGATGAACTACGGGGCGTTCGTCAAGCTGGAGGACGGCATCGAGGGTCTGGTGCACATCAGCGAGATGTCGTGGACGCGGCGGATCAATCACCCCAGTGAGGTCGTTCAACTCGGCGACGAGGTCGAGGTGGTCGTGCTGGGGATCGACAAGAACAAAGAGGAGATCTCGCTCGGCATCAAGCAGACCGCCGAGAACCCCTGGGATCACGTCGAGGAGCGCTATCCTATCGGCGCGGTGGTCAAGGGCACGGTCCGCAACCTCACCAATTACGGCGCGTTCATCGAATTGGAGGAGGGAATCGACGGCCTGCTGCACGTCACCGATATGTCGTGGACGCGCAAGATCACGCATCCCAACGAAGTCCTAGAAAAAGGACAAGAGGTGGAATGCCGCGTCCTCTCCGTGGACAAGCAGCGACGCCGGATCGCCCTGGGACTTAAGCAGATGGCCGAAGACCCCTGGGAAAACTACATCCCCAGCAAGTACCAACCGGGCCAGATCGTCAAGGGAACGGTCACCAAGATCACCAACTTCGGCGTATTCGTGGGCCTGGAGGAGGGCCTGGAGGGCCTGCTGCACATCTCGGAATTGGCCGACCACAAGGTCGATAACCCCGAGCAGGTCGTCAAGCTGGGCGATGAGATCGAGGTCAAGATTTTGCGAGTCGATCACGACGCCCGCAAGATCGGCCTCTCCCGCAAGCGCGTGGAATGGGCGGAGGAAGAGGAGCAGGCGGCGGAGGGCAAGAAGGCCGAGTCGCCCGCTCAACCGCAGCAAGAGTTGAAGGGCGGATTGGGCAGCGGCGGTCCGCTGATCCAGGGCTTCGGCCAAGACGGTTGACCCCTTTTCCACCCAAACCGTTTCGCGCATTGCGGAGCGTGAAGAGCACGTCGCGACGGCCCGTCGGCGAACCCACCCGCCGGGCCGTCTTTTTTCGCGCGGCGCGATGCATTGCCGCCGCGACCCGCCCTCCTCGCGCCAATCGCTATGCACGGAAGAATCCCGCCGCGGCGCACATTCGCGCCATCTTGTTACCGGAACGCTTCCCTCCAGCGCGACGGTCCGGAGCGTCGATAGCCCTTTCAAGGGAAAATCTTCCGAGCAGGCAGCGACGCTGATATCCCATGAGAAAAATCAAACGCAAACCGTTCGATGAGGATCCTTCCAGCCATTCGCCGCTGGAGACCTACCTCCGCGAGATCAACGAGACGCCGTTGCTTTCGCCCGAGGAGGAGCAGGAACTGGCCATCGCCATCGGCAACGGCGATCCGGTGGCCCGGGACCGCATGGTCCGCGCCAACCTCCGCCTGGTGGTCAATATCGCGCGGAGTTACACCGGCAAAGGTCTCAGCCTGCAAGATTTGATCGAAGAAGGCAACCTGGGGCTGATGCGGGCGGTGGAGGGCTTCGATCCCGCCATGGGAACGCGATTCTCCACCTATGCGAGCTATTGGATCAAGCAGTCGATTAAACGGGCGCTGATCAATTGTGCCAAGACCGTCCGCATTCCCGCCTACATGGTGGAACTGCTGTCGAAGTGGCGCCGCGCCACGGCCCGCCTGACCGAGGAACTCGGTCGCACCCCCACCGCGGAAGAAATCGCCCGCATTCTCGGCGTGCCCCGCAAAAAACTCTCGATCATCAAAAAAGCCATTCGCATCTACAACCTCACGCCGCAGACCGACCAGGGCGACAACGGTTGGTCCTTGGGTGAAATGATCGAGGACGAACGCTTCCGATCCCCCGACGACATGCTCGTGGAACACGACAGCATGTTCCACATTCGCGAGAAGCTCCAGACCATGGATCCGCGCGAGGCTGCCGTGCTGAAGTTGCGGTTCGGATTGGAGGATCGCCAACCCCGGACCCTCAAGGAGATCGGGGAGGTCTTGGGATTGACGCGAGAACGCGTCCGCCAGATCGAGTGCGAGGCGTTGGAAAAGCTGGCCCAGGCCATCGAGGGCAAGTCGGCCTGAAAACCGGACGCGACCGCGCCGTGCGTGCCGTTTTTACCGTCGGACTACGCAGCGGCGCGGCAAAATGCCGTACAAGCTTTACAAGACGCCCCCGCCGAGTCGATCAGCAACCGGCGGCAAGCGCACGCTTCATGGCGGCGCCCATGTCGGCAGGGCTTTCCGCCACGACCACGCCGGCCTCGTTCAAGACCTTGATCTTGTCGGCGGCGGTGCCTTTTCCGCCCGTGATGACGGCGCCCGCGTGTCCCATCCGTTTTCCCGGCGGCGCCGTGCGACCGGCGATGAAGGCGGCGACGGGCTTGGAGAATCGAGTGGCGATGTACTCCGCCGCTTGCTCCTCGGCGTTGCCGCCGATCTCACCGATCAACAGCACGCCCTCCGTCTCGGGGTCGGCCGCGAACAACTCCAAAAGGTCCGTGAAACTGGACCCGACGATGGGATCGCCGCCCAGCCCCACGCAGGTGGACTGTCCCAACCCCAATTGCGTGAGTTGCCAGACCGCCTCGTAGGTCAGTGTGCCTGAGCGACTGATGACGCCGATCGATCCGCGGCGGTGGATGTATCCCGGCATGATGCCGATCTTGCAGGCATCGGGGGTGATCACGCCGGGGCAATTCGGCCCGATCATCCGCGCGCCGGCGGCGCGGACGGCGGGCATTACGCGAGCCATGTCCAGCACCGGAATGCCTTCGGTAATGACCACGATGGTGCGAATGCCGGCATCGACGGCCTCGAGCACGGCCTCCGCGGCGAAGGGCGGCGGCACGAAGATCATCGTGGCGTCGGCGCCCGTGGCTTGCACGGCCTCTTCCACGGTGTCGAAGACGGGGACGCCCTCGGCTTCAGTACCGCCTTTGCCCGGCGTCACCCCGCCCACCACCTTCGTGCCGTACTCCAGGCATTGGCGGGTATGAAAGCGGCCGGCCTTGCCGGTAATGCCCTGGCATAAAACCTTGGTATCTCGATCAACCAATATACTCATGGCGGAATGGTCTCTTGCTGGTTCTCCGCGGGGATATCACGCGGAATCGGCCGCATTGCAGGCCGCCACCACCTTCTTGGCGGCATCCGTCAAATCGTCGGCGGCGATGATGTTCAGGCCGCTTTTTTGTATCAATTCCCGGCCCGCTCGGACCTCGGTGCCTTCCAGCCGAACCACGAGCGGCACGTGGAAGCCCACCGATTGATAGGCCGCGATCAGCGCCTCGGCGATGGTGGTGCAGCGCATGATGCCGCCGAAAATGTTGACCAACACCGCGCGCACGTTGGAGTCGCTCAACAGGATGTGAAAGGCCTCGGTCACCTGCCGCACATCGGCGCCGCCGCCGACATCGAGGAAGTTGGCGGGCTTGCCGCCGTGCAGCATGATCAGGTCCATGGTGCTCATCGCCAGGCCCGCCCCGTTCACCAGGCACCCGATGTTGCCGTCGAGTTTGACGTAGCTCAAGCCGGCGGCCTGGGCACGCACTTCCGTCGGCTCCTCCTCGTTCAGGTCCCTCATCTCCGCCCATTCCGGATGGCGGTACGCGGCGTTGTCGTCGAAGTTGATCTTGGCATCCAAGGCCAGCAATGTGCCGTCCTCGGTGACCACGGTCGGATTGATTTCCAGCAGGCTGCAATCCTGCTCCAAAAAGCAGCGGACCAGAGCGGGCAGGAATCCGGCGGCGGATTTTTCGCCCGATGCGTCCAGGCCGAGTTTTCCGGCCAGCTTTCGGGTCTGGAAGCCGCGAAGGCCCGCCCAGGGATCGATCGGCTCATGAAAGATGGCCTCGGGCCGCTGAGCGGCGACGGTCTCGATCTCCACGCCGCCCTCCGCGGAAGCGATCAGGACCGGCTTGCCGCGATTGCGATCGACGACCATTCCCAGATACAACTCGCGGCGGATGGCGCATCCGGCCTCCACCAAGACGCGGCGCACCACGCGACCGTGCGGCCCCGTCTGCGCCGTGACCAACGTCTTTCCCAGCATCGCCTCGGCCGCCTTTTCCGCCTCTTCGGCCGAGCCGACCAATTGCACGCCGCGCTGGGCCGGGTTCTCGACGAACGTCCCTTTCCCCCGGCCTCCCGCGTGAATTTGGGCCTTGACCACGGCGCGGGCGACATTCAAACGCCGGAAGGCCTCGGCCGCATCCGCCGCCGTTTCCACGGCCTCACCCCGCGGCACTGGCACCCCGTATTGCGCCAGAAGGGCCTTGGCCTGGTATTCGTGAATTTTCATGGTTGCCTACCGCGAAAGAGTCCATCGTGGTCGCCGGACCGCATCGCCGGGCCGTTACAAGGGGAAGTCGTTCAGCCCGGGGGCGACCGGCGACTTTGCGGACCGAACCTGAACTCGCCTTACGGGGCGTCAACCGCCGCGGCGAAGGAACTTGCGGAACTCGCCCCACGGCCGCGTGTTGAGCACGTCTTCCCGCGTCAGCCCGCCCCGCCGAGCCTGCATCACCCCGAAGCGCATCGCTTCGAGACCATTTATGCTATGCGCATCCGTCGAAATAACAATAGGGACTCCGTGTCGTTTCGCAGCCGCGCAGGCCGTATCGTTCAAATCCAAACGGCGGGGATGGGCGTTCAATTCCATGGCCTTCCCGCATTCGGCCGCCGTCGCCAGAACGGCCTCCAAATCGACCTCGTAGGCGGGGCGTTCCCCCAGCAATCTGCCGGTAGGATGTGCGATCGCACACACGTAGGGGTTCCGCAGGGCATCCACCATCCGCTGCGTGATCCGCTCCCGCGACTGGTTCTGACCGAAATGGACACTTGCCACGACCCAATCCGCCCGGGCCAAGACCTCGTCCGGCAAATCCAGTCCGCCCTGTTCCAAAATGTCCACCTCGATTCCCTTGAGGATGCGGATGCCTTCGATTTCGGCGGCGATGCGATCGATCGCCTCCCATTGCTGAAGGACCTTGTCCGGGGTCAATCCCCCTGCCACGGTCACGCGCTGGGAGTGATCCGTCACGGCGATGTAGTCGTAGCCGCGTTCCCGTGCCGCCCGCGCCATTTCCTCCACCGTGGCCATGCCGTCCGTCCACGTCGTGTGCATGTGCAAATCGCCCCGGATGTCCTCCTGCGCGATCAGTTCCGGCAATCCTTCTCCCAAGGCCCAGTCGAACTCCCATCGCCCTTCGCGGAGTTCCGGGGGAATCCACGGCAATCCCAGCGCGGCGTAGACGCCCTCCTCATCCTCGCCCGCAATCCGATCCTCGCCGCGAAACACGCCGTACTCGTTGATCTTCAGCCCGCGATCCTTGGCCATGCCGCGGAGCACGACGTTGTGCTCCTTGGAACCGGTGAAGTATTGCAGGGCGGCGCCGAAGGATTCTTCCGGAATGACCCGCAAATCGGCGTTCAGACCGGCCTGAAGTTCGACGGCGGCCTTGGTGGTCCCCTCGGCCAAGATTCGCCGCACGCCGGGGAATTTTTCGAAATGCCGCATCACCGCCTTCGGGTCGTCGGCGGCGGTCAAAATGTCCAAGTCGCCGACGGTCTCCTTACGGCGGCGATAACTGCCCGCCGGTTCGCAGCGCCGCAACCCCGGCGCAGAGGCCAGATGGGCCGTTAAATCGCGGACGAGTTGGTCGGCCTGATACCACAGGATGCGTTGCGACTCGGCCATGGCCGCTCGAAGACCCTTCAAGATATTCTCCTCCGTCTTAGCGCCGAAACCTTTCAATGCCCGCACGCGATGGGACTCGCAGGCCGCCAGCAAATCCTCCAAGCCGCGAACATTCAATTCCCGATACAACATGGCCGCTCGTTTGGGTCCCAACCCCTGCACGCGGAGCAGCGACAGCACGCTCTCGGGAAACTCCGCCTTTAGCTCTTCCAATAGCGACAGCGTGCCCGTGGTCAACAGTTCGGCGATCTTCTCGGAAAGGTCGTCGCCGATGCCGGCCAACTCCTTCAGGTCGCGGCCCGACTCGACCCATTGCGAGAGCGGTTCGACCATGTCGCCGATGGTGCGTGCCGCCGTGCGATACGCCCGAATGCGAAACGGGTTCGCCCCTTGGAACTCCAAGAGGTCGGCCACCTGATCGAAGACCGCGGCGATTTCGGCATTGGTCACGGCGAAACGTTCCTTGATGCAAAGTGAGGGAGGACGCACAGCGGGCGGAGAACTCGGACGACCTACCTTTTTTTCAAGTGACATTGTACGCCGCCGCCCCGCAGGGCGACACGCGAGTCGGGTTTCCGTCGTCGCAACGTGAGGCGGTCGGGCGAGTCGATCCGTGCGAAGTCGGCCCGGCAAGACGGCGGCGCGGGACGCACACTGCCCTCTTTGTCGCGGGAGGGCCGCTGGAGCCGATTGACCGCTAATGTGTCGATTTGTACAGTATATAAAGGCGTTGCGGCGAGGAAGCCTTTCTTTTCGGAGAATCGTTATGAATCGGTCCGAAAACTTGACCGAGCGGCAGAATGAGATTTACCAGTTCATCCGCAAGAAGATTTTGACGCGGGGCTACGGGCCGACCGTGCGCGAAATCGCCGAGCACTTCAATATCCGCTCGCCCAACGGCGTGATGTGTCACCTTCGAGCCTTGGAGGCCAAGCGGTACATCGCCCGATCGCCGAATCTTTCTCGGGCGATTCGTCTGTTGGGGGATCGCCCAGCCGCAGAGAGCGTGGAGCGATCCAACGAGTCCCGCGTCAATGGTCTGCCCTTGTTGGGGAGGATCGCGGCGGGACGTCTGCACGAGGCCGTCGAAAACGCCGAGTCCATCGACTTTCATCAAGTGTTCGACAATCGTCGGGGCGATCTGTTCGTTCTACAGGTCCACGGCGATTCCATGATCGAGGCCCAAATCGCCGACGGC
Organism: Thermopirellula anaerolimosa; assembly: GCF_054657335.1. Lineage (NCBI taxonomy): Bacteria > Pseudomonadati > Planctomycetota > Planctomycetia > Pirellulales > Thermoguttaceae > Thermopirellula > Thermopirellula anaerolimosa. Next base: position 2,122,093 of record NZ_BAAHYX010000006.1, on the reverse strand, counting down.
GACTACGTGGTGGTGCGGCGGCAAGAGACTGCCGAGCCGGGCAGCATCGTGGTCGTCCTGACCGACGACAACGAAACCACCCTGAAACGCTGGTTTCCCGAGCGGCGCCGCATCCGCCTTCAGCCCGCCAACAAGAAAATGAGGCCGATCTACGTCCGTCAAGCGCGGGTACTTGGCGTGGTGGTGGGCGTTGTGCGAAAATTGGGGGCTTAGAGCGGGCGAGCCTTCGCTCGGTTCACGCCGCCGGCATTGCCGTCCGTAGGTCCAACCCCGTCGCCGCGCCGGGCGGTGATTCGGAGATTCCGGCGGGCAAGCTTGGGGCGTTCTGACGCCGCGCGGCGCTTAGGAGGAGGACGGATGGCCGTTTCCGAACGGGAAATTCGCAAAGTCGCCCTGTTGGCCCGACTCGAGTTGACGCCCGAAGAAGCCCGCATGATGGCATCCCAGTTGAGCCGCGTGCTGGAATACATGGAACGGCTCGCCGGGGCGAATACCGAGGGCGTGGAACCGCTGGCGCACGCCGTGGAAGTGACCAACGTTCTCCGCGAGGATCGCGTGGTCCCCGGTCTGGATCGCGAGTCGGCCCTGGCCAACGCCCCGCACCGCGACGAGGAGTGTTATCGCGTCCCCGCCGTGTTGGGCGAAACCTGAACGCCCGCCGGGGCCGGGAAAACGGTCGCGGCGAAAAAAGGGCTTCCCGGCGAGATCGCATGGGCATCGAGCAGGATTGGATGGTACGACATGGCTTCCTTGTCGGAACTCTCGGCCGGCGAACTCTCCGCCCGGTTGCGTCGCGGGGAGTGCTCGGCCGTCGAGGTCACCCGGGCGTGTCTGGATCGCATCGCCGCGGAGGATGCCGCGGTCGGGGCCTTTCTTTCCGTCGAGGCGGAATGGGCTTTGGCCCAGGCTGAGGCCGTCGATCGACGCCGCCGCAACGGCGAAACGCTTGGCCCTTTGGCCGGCCTCCCCGTCGCCGTCAAGGACAACCTATGCGTGCAAGGCCGGGTCACAAGCTGCGCCTCGCGGATGCTGGCGAACTTCCGGCCTCCCTATCATGCCGCGGTCGTGGAACGTCTGCTCGAGGCCGGCGCGGTCATCGTGGGCAAGACCAACCTGGACGAGTTCGCCATGGGCGGATCGACCGAAACCTCCGCCTTTCATCCCACGCGAAACCCCTGGGACCCGACGCGTATCCCCGGCGGTTCCAGCGGCGGAGCGGCGGCCTGCGTCGCCGCGCGGATGGTGCCCTTGTCCGTGGGGTCGGATACCGGCGGATCGATTCGCCAACCGGCGGCCTTGTGCGGCATCACCGGCTTGAAGCCCACGTACGGTCGCGTCAGCCGCTTCGGCCTGGTCGCCTTCGCCAGCAGCTTGGACCAGATCGGACCGCTCGCCCAATCGGCGGAAGACTGCGCCCTGCTTCTGGAAACTTTGGCGGGACACGATCCTCGCGACTCGACGTCGCTTCAGCGACCGGTGCCGAATTACCTTTCCGAATTGGAAAGCTCACTCCAAGGCTTGCGGATCGGCTGGGTGCCCGATCAGTTCACCGAGGGACTGGACGACGAGGTGGCCGAGGCCGTCCGCGAGGCGCTTCGGGCGTACGAAGAACTGGGAGCCGAAACCGTCGAGGTGTCGCTGCCGCACGCGCGTTTCGCCGTGGCCGCCTACTACATCATCGCCCCCAGCGAGGCCTCCAGCAATTTGGCCCGGTACGACGGCGTCCATTACGGCTACCGCACGGACGAAAAGGCGATGCTGGCGGAGCTGGAGGAGGAGCGGCGAGCCTTGCAATCGTCGGGCGACACGCAAGCCCTGGAGGACCTGGATTCGCCCCTGGTGCGGCTGTATCGCCGAACTCGAGCGGAAGGCTTCGGCGCGGAGGTCAAGCGGCGGATCATGCTCGGCACCTACGCGCTCAGCGCCGGTTATTACGACGCCTATTACCTCAAGGCGCTGAAGGTGCGACGCCTGATCCGCGAGGACTACGACCGCGCCTTCGCCGAAGTGGATGTCATCGCGGGACCGGTGACTCCCGCCCCGGCCTTTCGACTGGGCGAAAAGCTCAGCGACCCGCTGGCGATGTACCTGTTCGACCTGTACACCGTGGGCGCCAATCTGGCGGGACTGCCTGCCATGTCGATCCCCTGCGGCTTCAGTCGGGACGGCCTGCCGATCGGTTTGCACCTCCAAGCGCCGGCCTTGGAGGAGGGGCGTTTGCTGCGGGTGGCGCACGCCTTGCAGCGGATCACGGACTGGCACCGGCGGCGACCCGCCCCCCTCGAGGCCGCCGGGATGGACCATCTCGGTTGAAGGAGAAGGGCGTGGCATCGTCACCGTACACCATCGTGGTGGGCTTGGAAGTCCACGTGCAATTGCTGACCGAGAGCAAGTTGTTCTGCGGTTGCTCGACCAAGTTCGGCGCTCCGCCGAACACGCAGACGTGCCCCGTTTGCATCGGCATGCCGGGCGTGCTGCCCGTCATGAACGCCAAGGCCTTTCGCCTGGCCCTCAAGGCCGCCGCCGCACTGAACTGCCGTATCGCCGCGTTCACCAAGTGGGACCGCAAGAATTACTATTACCCGGACCTCCCCAAGGGCTATCAGATCAGCCAATACGATCTGCCCTTGTGCAGCGAGGGTTGGCTGGACGTACCGGGCGAGGACGGCGAAGGGGAACGCCGCATCCGCATCATCCGGGTGCATTTGGAGGAGGACGCGGGCAAGAGTTTGCACGACGAAAAGGCCGGTCGCGCCGACAGTCGCATCGACCTCAATCGCGCCGGGACGCCCCTGCTGGAGATCGTCACGCACCCCGACATCCGCTCCCCCGCCGAAGCCAAGACCTTTCTGCAAGAGTTGAAACTGCTGCTCAACTACCTGGAGGTCTCCGACTGCAACATGCAGGAGGGGAGCCTCCGCGTCGACGCCAACATCAACCTGCACATCTCCACGCCGGACGGCACGGTCGCCACGCCGATCGTCGAAGTGAAAAACATGAACAGCTTTCGGGCCGTGGAGAAGGCCTTGGCCTACGAGGCGGTGCGGCAGTGGGAGGTGTTTCAAGAGACCGGTCGCAAATTGGGCGAGGTTCCCAAGCAGACGCGCGGCTGGGACGAGCACGCCGAAGTCACCCGCCCGCAACGATCCAAGGAGGAATCCAGCGACTATCGCTATTTTCCCGAACCCGATCTGGCGCCGATCACGGTCGGCGAGGCGGAGATCGAGGCGGTCAAGGCTGCGCTGGGCGAACTGCCCGCCGATTTGCGGCGACGATTGCGGCAACAGTACGGCCTGAACGCCTACGACGCCGAGGTGCTGGTCAATCTGGGCCTCCCCGCCGTGGATTACTTTCAGCGATTGGCGGCGGCGTCCGGCGACGCCAAGGCGTCCGCCAATTGGATTCAGCAGGACGTGCTCCGCGTGCTGAACGAGCGACAGATTTCGATCGCCGAATTTCCCATCCCCGCCGAATCGCTGGGCGAGGTATTGCGAATGGTCCGCGGCGGTCGATTGGATACGCTCAAGGGACGGCAGGTCTTCGCCCATATGCTGCAACACGGCGTCGGGCCGCAAGAGGCCGTCGAGGCCTTGGGGATCACGGAGGTGGACGACTCCGAAGTGCAGGCCTTGTGCCGGGAACTGGTGGCCGCCAATCCCAAAGTGATCGCCGAGGTTCGGGCGGGGAAGGAAAAGGCCCTGGGTAGCTTGGTCGGCCAAGCCAAAAAACGCAATCCCAACGTCAATCCGGCGCGCGTCAAGGAAATCTGCCTGGAACTGATCGCGCGGATGTGACGGCGGCAGGCGAGGGCCGTCTCATGAAGATCATCACCCTCCTCACCGATTTCGGTTCGCGATCGCATTATGCGGCGGTGATGAAGGGGGTTATGCTGTCGCTCAACCCCGCCGTGCAATTGGTGGACATCACCCACGAGGTGCCCCCGCAGGACGTCTTTCGCGGGGCGTGGCTGCTGGCCGAGGCGGCGCCCTATTTCCCCGCCGGCACGATTCACCTGGCGGTCGTCGATCCCGGCGTGGGAACCGACCGCGCCTGCACCGCCGCCAAGCTTGGAGACCAATGGTTCGTGGCACCCGACAACGGGTTGCTGGGCATCGTGGCGCGACGATTGCCGCTGGCGGAGGCCGTTCGGTTGGAGCAATCCCATTTCCGCCGCGGCGTCGTATCGCATACGTTTCACGGACGAGACATCATGGCCCCCGCCGCCGCCCATTTGAGCTTGGGCGTCGCCCTCCGCGAATTGGGACCGCGACTCGACGCCTTGCAACCGCTTCCCTTCCCGGAAGTCGAAAGGGGCGACGATTACCTAGCCGGGTGCGTGATCTGGGTGGACGACTTCGGCAACCTGGTGACGAACATCCGCCGCGAAGCCTTGCCCGAAACCGCCGTGGGGCGCGCCGTGGTAACGTGCGGCGACCGCCCCTTGTGCGATTGGGTCAACACCTACGCCGAGCGACCGCCCGGCTCGTCCGTGATTCTCTTCGGCTCCTCCGACTATCTGGAAATCGCCGTGGTGCGGGGAAACGCGTCCGCGCAACTGGGCGTCAACCCCGGCACCCCCGTCCGCGTACAATGGTGACCCCATCGCCTCGCCGTCGCATGCCATGCCCCCCGGCGCTGCATAAAATGCGCGCCCCAGGCGCCATCCGGCGCTGGATAACAACATGGTGAATACAAACATGGTGAGAAAACATTATGTGAGCCACCAGCGTAAGCCGGCGGTGAAAAACATGGGAGCCCTCGAACGGAGTATAAGCGGATGGAGCCGTGTGCGCGAGTTTAACGCATATGGAGCCGCCGGCGTAAGCTGGTGGTGAAAATAAGCGCGCCGCCGGTGATTCCGGTACCGAGCGATTCATCCCGCCATCGGACGCTCCATCAGGTCGACGAATCGGCGAACACTGTCGGGGCGAGCGCGAAAGAACAACTCCGGTTCCACGCCCTCGCATTCGGACAGCAGTGCCCCGTGGGCCGTCTCGATGACGTCGATCCGCAGGTACAGCGGCATGCGGCAGGCCGTGCCCGCGTGCGCGGCGAATACGCGGGGTAGGGCCGACGCCGCACAATCCCCCAACTCCCGGACGGTCTTCGGCGGGTCGGCGAAGCGGAGCGTCCCTCCGCGTTCCGCATGCACCATGATTTGCCCGGCGGCGGGCAACTTGTGTACGGCGTGGCTGAATTCCCCGCCCAGGTACACCAGCGACCATTCGCCGTGCGTCCGGATTTCGGGCACGAAGGGCTGCACCAAATACGTCGCGGATCGACGGTGATCCGCCAGTCCGCGCTGAAACGCCCGCGCCTCAAGGCGGTCGCGGAGGAATTCCAATCCCACACCGGCGGCCGACACGGCGGGTTTGACGACGACCGCCCCGTGCCGCTCCACGAACGACTCCAGGTCCAACGAATCGTCGGCCGAGATCAGCCGGGTGGGAACGATCGGCACGCCCGCCGACGCGAAGTCGAATAGGTACCGCTTGTCCATCAGCCACAGCATGAGCCGCGGTTCGTTGTCCACCGTCATGCCGGTTGCCGCAAGCCGTTCCAACCAAAGCACGAACGCCCGTCGCGAGGCGTCGCTATCCATGTAGTCCCAGGGGGAACGGACGACTAGGCGATCGAACCGCGACGGCAAACGTTCCGGTTTCTCACCCCAAACCACGGACGACACGCGGTGTCCGCGGCGCCGCAGTTCTTCGACCAATCGTTGATCGTCCGGGGTGAACGGCGGTTCGGTCGGAACGAGGTTCGGCTCTGCGGCGGTGGGAAAGTAGTCCGCCAGTTTCTCGGCCCGGCACGTGACGATGCCGATGCGCTGCGACGACGTTGGGGGCATGCAATGGGCGATCCGCAAGAGAATGAAGGGCTTTTGAAGCTGTTAGCTATTCCGGCCTTGTTTTGGCGAAACCCGGCGGCGTGCCCCAAAGATCCTCCAAAAGCGCGAAGACCTCCGGTTCAGCCTGGTTCAGTTCGCCGGCCACGAACGGGAAGAAATCGTTCGATCCGAAGAAGCACTCGGTCATCTCGGCGAAGAATTCCTTCTGGTCCGTCAACGCATAGTGCTCGCGCATCGTGCCGGTACTGGTGATCACGGATTGATACTTCCCGCCGTCGCGGAATTTCTTCCATGCCGCGGTGATGCGCGGTTCGTCGAAGCCGAGGAACTGATCGTGAAAGCCGTGTGCCAGTTCGTGCAGCACCACCCAGGGCATGCGGAAGTTTTCCCGTGGCAAAAGAAAGTCCCGGACATCCGGGATATGGACGCACTTGGCGAGTTGCTCGCTGTAACCGTGCTCCTTCAGCCAACCGGCGTCGGGGTGATACTGCATAGCGGTCAAGTCCCCGTGGTCCAGGTCCATCTGGATGGTGATGGTCCGGAGCTTTGCCAGTGACTTTTCCGGCACCACGGTCGCGATGGCGACCAGCCTCGCTTCGAGCAGTTTCAATGCGCGTGCGCCGGTGGCGGCGTGCTCGCCCTCGAGCAGTCGATTATCCACGCGGACGTTCCAGCCCGCGATCTCGCTCATCGAGTGAGCGGTAGGTAACGGTTTCTTGTCCGCAGCCGAGGTCATCAGGGGAAACAGCACAAACAGGGCGGCAGCGCAAGAGAGACGTCGCCGAGAACGAAGCATCGGGTGAACTCCTTCAGGCAAGATTGTCATGGCCATTAGTAATTGGACGATCGCAAGTTCCCATCCTACCATCTCCAAAGTGTTTCATGCCCTCCCCGCTCGAATGTCAGCGTGAGCGCGCCGGCCACCACCGGCTCACGCCGGCGGCTCCAATTTCTCTCGTGCCATCGCGCGAGCTATGGAGCCACCAGCGTGAGCTGGTGGTGAGTGTACCGCGAGCCGCCGGGTGAAGTTGAAGCGGATGGAGCCGCGTGCGCGAGTCTAACGCATATGGAGCCACCAGCGTGAGCCGGCGGTGAGCACACCGGGAGATCCCAACGTCATCCGGCGGTGGCACGAATACCACCATCGACAACGAGATTCCAGTCGCAACTATTGACGCCGCACCGACCGCAGGGTATCGGAAAAGGTGCAACCACGGTGCAACACTCAACCCGTCCGGATCCCCAAGATTCGTCGAAGATTTCCAGAGTCTCCAATCTCCCGCCCGCGCGAGACAATCCCATGACACGCCTCCACGGCCTCACCATGAATAGTTTCATCAGGACTGCCGGAAAGGCCGGCCTTTGCCTGGTCCTTTTTGCGACTGCGGCGGCCGAGGACAAGCCCCCGATCCCGTCGCCCCGGCAGCCTACCCCGGCCCAGGTTTCCTTGAGCGATGCGCACAAGGGGACGCTGGAAATCGATCTCAAGAGGATGAGTCAATTCGTTCCGCAACCGAAGGAGGTGACGGACTTTTATACCGCCTGCCGCGAAGCCATGTGCGGAAGCGATCCGCGGCACGACGTGGCGGAGGTCTGCCGCAAGTATCATCGCAACAAGCTCGGCGGTCCGATGCTGGGCGATGTGACGGAAAACCGCGTGAAGGTCTGGATGCACCTGCCGATGCCCGGCACGATCCGCGTGGTCCTGAAACCCGAAACCGACGGCCCGGAGCGTGAGTACGCTTCCGCCGAACCCGATGAATATCCCGTCGCGCTTTGCGACGGCCTGACTCCGAACACGACCTATACCTACCGCGTGTTCGCCGAAGACGGAGATCGCCTGGGCGAGGGACGCTTCACGACTTTGCCTGCGGATGCCAACGTCCCGTTCAAGATAGCCTTCGGGTGCGACTTTCACAAAATCGGATTGCACCGGCCCGAGCTATTCGAATTGATTCTCAAGCGCGGTAATCGGGCGATGCTCCTGGCGGGCGACCTTGCCGCGGACGACCGCCAAGCCGATCCGGGGCTGGTGCATGCGGACTATCTGGCCCGGGACCTGTCACCCTGGTGGCAAAGATTGGCCGCCGGTGTTCCCATCTTTGCGACCTGGGACGACCACGACTATTTCGCCAACGATGCCTTCGGCGCCAGGTTCGGGAATAAAACGATTCCCGTCGATGCCTTACGACGGACATGGAATCGGCAGTGGAATAATCCGGAACCTGCCGGCGAGGGAATCTATTTCCAAACACGCATGGGTCCGCTGCACATCATTATGCTCGATACAAGGTCCTGCCGCGTCGCCGAACAAAGAGGTCGCCTTTATTCGTTTCTCGGCCCGAGGCAAACGGCCTGGCTCAAGCGGACTTTAACGGACTCCGATGCGCCCTTCATCCTGACTAGCGGCGGCACGATGTGGAGCGACTATATTTCCGGCGGCAAGGACAGTTGGGGCACCTGGGACCGCGACGCCCGCGAAGAAATCTTCCGGCTCATCGACGCCAAGACGAACTCGCGCGTGCTTCTGCTTTCGGGCGACCGGCACGGAGCACGCTGTTTTGCGATACCCCGCCCCAACGGAAACAAGATCTACGAATTCGAAGTCGGCAGCCTTGGTGGGGTACCCGGTCCCGCCGCCATGGCGTCGGACTCCCGCGACCAACTTTTCGGATACGACGGTCGCGACACCTGGGCCTTCGGCGAACTACAATTCGAAACGGTCTCCGGCGAACCTCGAATTACTCTGCGATTGATCAATGAAAAAGGGGCGGAGCTGGAAACCGTGGGTGTGGGCCGATAGAGGCCTTCCACAAATCCATCCACGCGTCCGCAGTGTTGAAAACCGTTCCTGTGGATATGACTCGGCGCCTCGCGCTTTTGGGCAAGCATATAAACCGGAGGCTTGTGACGTTGAGTAAGATTGTCGGCAGGGGCGCATGGCCGACGCGATATGCTCCGAACCTGCTATCGCGACTCTCGCCGGACTTGCGATCATCCGTGCGTGGCGCATGTTGCCAATACGCCGTATTCGCCCTCTAATTACGGCGCGGTCAGCTTCCCGCCGCGACCGGTCATGGTCCTCGCTTGAGCTTATTCTCGTAATCGGTTCTATTTACGTATCCATATGACCCTTCGAAGGATATTACCTTGCCCGGAATGCCAACCACGACCGCATTATCCGGAATATCCTTGGTCACTACGCAATTTGCACCAATGGCGACGTTGTTGCCGATCGCCACGCGTCCGATAATCTTAGCACCCGGCCCGATATATACATTGTCACCAATGACCGGCCACCCTTTCCGCGGTCCCCGATTGGCCTGTCCCAAGGTCACCCCGTGCGATAAATTGCAATTCTTTCCGATGACGCACCGATTATGAACAACGATGCCCCCGAAATGCCCGATATAGAAACCGCTTCCAATGGGTGTGTCTATCGGAATGGAAATGCCAAATATGTACCTCAGGCGCCGCAGCATAAGGTAAGCGAATGGGTACGCGGTGCATTTCAATAGCGGGTGGCTTTTGGTATAGGCGCAGGTGCGTAACCAGAAGATGTATTGAAACGCTTCACCGAAAAGAATACACCACACCAATGTTTTCCATTGTAGTCGACCGAAGATGCGGTATAAATCCGACCATACCAGGTATGCATATTCTCGGAACGTCATTGCCGGACCCCTCCAAAGACGATCTCATACGGCACGACTCGCCGTTTTGTATCCAGCGCGAACGCCGTCCGCCGCGATCATGCTCCCCCGCGTCGACGCTCTCGCTTCGCCTCCGTAAGTGTACGGCGGGAGGCGAATCAGCAGGGGCTATTGTCCGCGAAATCGCTCGGCGGTCAAGGCGGGTATTCGGGGCGCGTGCCCTTCTCAGAGATGGTGCAGAGTATTGCGCATGCTAAAACGGCAGTGCGTGAAGAACGACGGCGTGTGTCAGCAGCGATTCCAGTCGCTGGAAAAGCGTCTGGATCATATCGAATCCGTGTGCTGCGAACCTGCGCCGCCGGCGTTTCTTGCGCTATGTGTCGATTCTGCCTTTAAGGCGATCTCGCTTGTTAATCGCCTTTCACTTGGAACCCCTACTCGTCAGAGTATAATGCCGATACAAAGGGAGTGTCATGGCGCTGGAAATTCAGGAGTCGTTACAGTGAGGAGACTAGGGCGGGGTGTTGCCGCGTCAGTGATTCTGTGTACCGTCTTGGCGGCGATCGTGGCGGCGATGGGGCCCCTCGCACGCCTTCACGCCGAGGATGGCGTGTACGACTGGGGACAGGCCAAGGAACTTTATCCGGGCATTGTGTATGCTTGTATTCGAATAGATGAGCCGCGGAAAATAGTCGTGCATAGTGTACGGGTCGATACCGAAACGCCCGGTGTGCGACTACACACCACACCGCGGCGAGAAGATTGGGCGGAGGGGCAGGCCGAAACCGACCGACAAACAACGCGGGATTTCATCCGCACGTCTCGGGCGCACGGCATTCCCTGTGTCTTGGCCGTCAATGCCGACGCTTTTATGCCCTGGCCCGCCCCCTTCAATCAAAACACCCCAACGGACCTTGCCGGATTAGCGGTATCCGAAGGCATAGTGGTCTCCCGGGCGACGGGGTCGCCGTCGCTTATAAAGCTGAGATCGGGTGGTGTGAGGATCGAAACGACGGGTCCGGACACGGACCTTTCCGAAGTGGAACTGGCCGTCAGCGGATTTGCACTGTGCTTGGATGAAGGCCGACCAATTCCCGGCGGAGCAGACCTGAACCCGCGCACCGGGATCGGCCTGAGTAAAGAAGGGCGGTACCTTGTGATCGCCGTGATTGACGGACGTCAGCCCGCCGGTTTGGGAGCAACCACTCAAGAGTTGGGCGAGTGGCTTCGGTATTTCGGCGCTCATCGCGGCATCAACATGGATGGCGGAGGTTCGTCGACGTTGGCGTGGTGGGACCCCAACCGTGAGGGCGAGGACAAGGCCGCTCTTCTCAACAGTCCGGTCGGCAACGGCAACAAAATGGAACGTTTGCCGGCACTGCTGTTTAGGCCCTCGGAGCGGACCGTCGGAAACAATCTCGGCGTGGCAATCGATCCCCCTTCGGCCGACGCGACATTTGTGCTTCCGCCCCTTGGATGGCGAGAGGAAACGCCTGCGCAACCGTCCGGAACACCGGCAACACGACTAACATCTGCTGCCGAAGGCACTTTCTGGCCGTAGGTGACTCGTCTTGGTGGGGGACGATTACTGGTATTTCATTGCTAATCACACGGAAAAACCGGTTGACGATTGGGTTTGCATCGGTGCACCTTGCGGCGGGGCGACCTTATTCGACCCGATGAGCGGCCAATCCGGATCGCTCGCGTTTCGCCGCCGGGACGGCAAGGCGGAGATCTACCTGCAATTGGATTCGGGATGCAGCGTCTTCGTTCGAGCGGACGCCGTCCCGCAATCCGCCGCTGCATGGCCGTATTTTCGGCAGGCGGGCGACGGTGTGCCGCTGACCGGAACGTGGTCGATCGAATTCATCGACGGCGGTCCGGCCATTCCCGAGTCCTATCGGACCGATCAGCTAAGCTCTTGGACCGACGCCCCCGACGAGAAAGCCCAGGCTTTCGCCGGGACCGCCCGCTACACTTTGGAGTTCCCTTGCCCGACCCTTCCCGCCGAAGACTGGCTTTTGGACCTCGGCGACGTGCGGGAGAGCGCGCGGGTCATGCTGAACGGGAAGGAACTGGGCACGCTGGTTGCCCTTCCGTTCCGCATTCGTCTGGGTGCGCTTCTCCAGGCAGGGATCAACCGACTGGAGATCGAGGTGACCAATCTCTCAGCGAATCGAGTCCGCGATCTCGATCGTCGCAACGTGGATTGGAAAATCATGAAAGACATCAATATCGTCAATGTGAACTACAAGCCCTTCGATGCGTCGCAATGGCAGATCGAGCCGTCGGGACTGCTTGGACCGGTGCGATTGATCCCGTTACGCCGGGTTGCGCCGTGACTATTTTCGAGCTTGCCTCCAACTCGGTTTCGCTGTGTGTGTCCCGGGTGAAAGGGGCGAAGAAAGGTGCTTCGCGTTTGGTGGGGTTTTTTGAGGCGGCGACCTTGAATGCGTCGCGAAGGCGCGGGGCATGCCGAGAATGACGCGGCGAGGTCGCAGCGGGACGTGCTCGGTTGGGCCGTTTCAACTCTTGGCCTGGACCAGACCGCCGAAACGACGGACGCGCCGCGCGTAATCGCGAATCGCTTGCCGGAGGTGTTCGGCGGCGAATTCCGGCCAGCAGACGTCGGTGACCCAAAGCTCGCTGTAGCTGATTTGCCAGAGAAGGAAATTGCTGATGCGCATCTCGCCCGCCGTGCGGATGAGCAGGTCGGGATCCGGCATGCCCGCCGTGTAGAGGTGCGCCGAGATCAGTTCTTCGCTGATTTCGTCGGGCTTCAGGCGACCTTCGGCGACGGATCGGGCGATTTCCCGCACCGCATCCACAATCTCCCGCCGCCCGCCGTAATTGATCGCCAGGCACAATTGCAGGCCGGTGTTCGCCGCGCATTCGCTCAAGGTGCGGTCCATTTCCTTGCGGACTCGCGGCGGAATGCCGTCGGGTCGGCCGATGATCGAGACCCGGATGTTCTTGGCCACCAGGTCCGGTCGCTCCTCCACCATGTATTGTTCCAGCAGTCTCAGCAGGAACTCCAATTCCATGCGGGGGCGTTTCCAATTCTCGCTGGAAAGGCAAAAGAGCGTCAGGCGCTCGATTCCCAGATGGATACACTCCTCGACGGTGCGGCGGACGGCGGCAACGCCTTGGCGATGTCCTTCGGCCCGAGCCAGTCCCCGCTGCTGCGCCCAGCGACCGTTGCCGTCCATGATCGCGGCGATGTGCCGCGGTCGTTTTTCGGGCGGGACGTCGAAGTCGAGTTGCAATGGCGACGGCGAATCCGTCATCTGTTTCTCGCCAGGGATCCTTTTCCCTGCTCCTCGCAAACTTTCGTTGCGGTTGGGGCCGATCGTGCCGACCCCGACCGTTCGGCGGGAACCCGGGACATCATTCGGCGAACATGGTCTGCTCGCGGTCCGGGCCGACCGAGACGATTTCCACCGGGCGACCCACCACCTCCGCCAGACGGTCCAAATATTTGCGCGCCGCGACGGGCAGGTCGCTCAGGCGGCGCACGTCGCTGATTTCCTGCCTCCACCCGGGCAACGACTCGTAGATCGGCTTGACGCGGCGGAGACGCTCCACGTGATCGGGAAAGCGGTCCGTCCGTTCGCCGTCCAGTTCGTAGGCCGTGCAGATGCGGATTTCGGGCAGGGCGCTCAGGACGTCCAAGAGCATGACGGCCAGGGCGTCCACGCCGCTCAGTCGTGCCGTGTAACGGGCGGCAACGGCGTCGAACCAACCGCAGCGCCGCGGGCGCCGCGTGACCGTACCGTATTCGTTGCCGCGGTCGCGAATGTGCTGCCCCACATCGTTGTCCTGTTCGGTGGGAAACGGTCCGCCCCCGACTCGCGTGCAATAGGCCTTGACCACGCCCAGCACCTTGTGGATGTGGCGGCCCGGCACGCCGGAACCGGCCGAAATCCCCACGCCCGAACTGTTGCTGCCGGTGACGTACGGGAATGTTCCGTGATCGATGTCGAGCAGCGCGCCTTGCGCGCCTTCGAACAGGATGCGTTTGCCCGATTCGACGGCGTCCAAAAGGAATTGGGTGGTGTCGGCGACCAAGGAGCGAAGGCGATCCGCGTATTCCCCGTATTCCCGGCAAATCGCTTCGGCGTCCAGGGCGGGACTGTCGTGCGGGACACCCAGCGGTTCCAGCATCCGCCGCTTGGCCTCGGCGACGGCGACGATCCTTTCGCGCCAACCGCTCTCGTAGAAATCTCCCACGCGCACGGCATGGGATCGCCCCACCTTGTCGCGGTAGCACGGGCCGATTCCCCGCAGCGTCGTGCCGATGGCCTCGCCGGTCGGGCAGTCGTTGAGGATGCGATCCTCCTCCACGTGCCAGGGCAGGATGACATGGGCGCGGCTGCTGACCGTCAAGTTGGCGTCTATCCGGAGGCCGCGGTCCCGGAGGGCGTCGATCTCGGCCAGCAGGGTCTTGGGGTTGACCACCACGCCGTTGGCGATGACGCATTGCACGCCCGACCGAAATATCCCGCTGGGAATCAACGATAGCTTGAAGGTTTGCCCGCCCATCACGACCGTGTGTCCGGCGTTGGCGCCGCCTTGGTAGCGGACCACGATGTCGTGGTTTTCGGTCAGGATATCGACGATTTTTCCCTTGGCCTCGTCACCCCATTGGAGGCCGATGACGGCAGTGTTGGCCACGTGTTGTTACCTGTTTTTACCGGTGGATGCGCCCGCGATCGAGAAAGCTCGTAGTTTCCGCCGCCCTGTCGTGTTCCCAACGAGGGAGACTCCAGTTCGGAGGAGTCGCGAGAAAGGAGCGATTCCGGTCCGGGGGCGTTCGTGGAACGAAACAGCGCGCAGCGACTTCGGCGCGCAACACCGGCGCGGACGGGCCGCGCCGCGTTTCCAAACCCGCAGTCTAGCCGCGTTTGCCCGCCGCCGTCAAGAGTTCGCCGTGTGGAACCCACCTTGCGTTGCGCGCCCTTTCGGGCTATATGATGCAAGTTGGCGGGTTCGCCGAAGTCGCCGCCTCGGTGGGCGGCGGGCCCGCTCCCGGGAGTCCATTGCCGAGAAGGGGATCGTGCCATCCGTCCCAACGAATTCGCCTTTCAACGTTGCATTGCACCCGACTGCGGCGCCACCTTCGGTACGGAGGAGATTCACGTCGCTTGCCCCCGCTGCGGATCGCTGCTGGAGGTCGCCTACGACTGGAACCGCATCGCGCCGCCGCGCAGCCTCCGCGACTTCGAGGCCCATTGGTCGCGGCGAGGCGATCCGCACTCGTTCAGCGGCGTTTGGCGCTTCCATGCCTTGCTCCCCTTCGCCGCGCGTGAGGACTGCGTGACCATCGGCGAGGGGCAGACCCTCTTGCAACGCTCGGATCAGGTCGCGCGATACGTGGGCCTGAATTCGGGTCGGCTATTCTTGCAATACGAGGGGATGAATCCCTCGGGGAGTTTCAAGGACAACGGCATGTCGGCCGCCTTCACCCATGCCCGGCTGACGGGAGCGAAAAAGGCGGCTTGCGCCTCCACCGGCAATACCAGCGCTTCGCTGGCATTGTACTGCGCCGTGACGCGATTGATGCGGGCGGTGATCTTCGTCGGTTCCGGAAAGATCGCCTACGGCAAACTCTCGCAGGCCTTGGACTACGGCGCTTTGACCGTTCAGATCGCGGGCGACTTCGACGACGCCATGCGGCGGGTGAAGGAAGTCAGCCAAACGCTGGGCATCTACCTGGTCAATAGCGTGAACCCCTTCCGCCTGGAAGGCCAAAAGACGATTATGCTCCGCGTCTTGGAGGCCCTGGGCTGGGAGGTGCCCGACTGGATCGTCGTCCCCGGCGGGAACTTGGGCAACTCCAGCGCCTTCGGCAAGGCTTTCCGCGAACTGTTGGAGTTGGGCCTGATTCCCCGCGCGCCGCGCCTGGCCGTCATCAATGCCGCCGGTGCCGATACGCTTTACAACCTGTTCGAGAATCAGGGGCTGCGCTGGAACGCCGGGCGGCCCGATCCCGATCTGATCCGACAATACTACGAGGACATGGATCGCCAAGAGCGGCGGGCCGAAACCATTGCCAGCGCCATCGAGATCAATCGGCCCGTCAACCTCACGAAGTGTCTTCAAGCCCTCGATACCTGCCGCGGCGTAGTCCGCGAGGTCACCGACCAGGAAATCTTGGACGCCAAGGCCCAAGTCGGCGCCGGCGGCTTGGGATGCGAACCGGCCAGCGCCGCGAGCGTGGCCGGGCTGAAGCGGTTGGTGGCCGAGGGCGTCGTGGGACCGGACGAACGTGCCGTCTGCATTTTGACCGGCCATCAGCTCAAAGACCCCACCGCCACCGTGGCCTATCACACCACCGACCAAGAGCTGTTCGATCGGGTACTCGGCAGTCGCGGAGTACGCCGCGCAACCTTCGCCAACCGCGCGGTCAGCGTGGCCAACGATCTGAACGAGATCATCAGGGCCATCGAGCTGTACGGCTGAAACCGGCCCACGCTGCGTCTTGCGGCACACACCGGCCCAAGTCTCGGCCGTCAACGATCAAAAGCCTCAGGCGTCAGCGATCAAGAGCCTCGGGCGTAAGCCCGAGGTGGAGGTTCCGCGGCTATTATCAATCACGAGCCTCGGGCGTCAGCCCGAGGTGAATGCATCGCGAACGGTCTTGTTGCGGGCGGGCGATCGTCGCAGAATAAGGCCGGATCCCAGCTTGGAGTCCTTGAGCCGAGGTTACCGCTTGCCGCGTTGCGGGCCCCTGAAACGCCGAGACGCGGAGGGGGCTTTTGCGTACTTTCGACCGACCAAGTTGAGAAAACCGCCGACTTTCCCTGAAGCCCCCGCGTGCGATTCGAACCACCGCCCATATGAACGACTCTTCCTTTTTCGTTTTACGACACCGCAAGACCATTTTGTTTCTTTCCGCTGCTGTGTGCGTTGCGGGCGCGTACAGCGCCTATCACATGCCGTCCTCCGTCTTTCCCAAGACCGATTTTCCGCGGGTGGTAATCCTAATCGATAACGGTGTTATGCCCGCGGACGAGATGATGGCGACCATTACGCGGCCCGTCGAAGAGGCCATGAAAAACATTCCCGGCACAATCAATATCCGCTCTACGACGGGACGGGGATCGGCGGATATCAGCGTCTTCTTTGATTGGTCGACGGACATGGAGCGAGCGGAGTTGTACGTGCTGGGACGCTTATCCCAGATTCGCGGTCAACTGCCGTCGACCGCTCAGTTCGCGGTTCATCGCCTTACGTTCGCGGCCTTCCCGATCCTCAGGGTCAGCCTGACGGGGCCGAATCGGCCGATCACGGAACTGTGGGAAATCGCACGGTACGAACTGACGCCGCGCTTGCTGCGGATTCCGGGCGTGGCGCAGGTAAAGATTGTTGGGGGACGGGAACCGGAATACCACGTCGTCGTGGACTCGGCCAAATTGGAAGCTCGGCGTTTGACCTTGCGAGACGTCGTCGATGTGCTCTCGCGGACCAACGAACTCGTCCCCACCGGCATGCATGAAGAGAACGGGCAGCTTTATCTGGCGGTGTTGGACAATCGGGTACGGCAGCCCGAGGAGTTGGGAAACGTCGTTCTGGCCTGGCATGAAACGGGCCCGGTGTATTTGCGCGAGGTGGCGGAGATCCAAGCGGGGGAGGCGCCGGAATTCAACGTGGTCACGGCGGACGGGCAACCGGCGGTGCTGATGAACGTCTACAGCCAACCGGACAACGCCAGTACCATCGGCATCGCCGCGGCCCTGCGTGACGAGTTGGCGCAGATCGGCCGAGAATACCCGCCCGATTTGCGGCTGGCTTTTTTCTACGACCAATCGGTTTTTGTCAAAGAGGGCGAGCGGAGCGTTTGGGAGGCGATCATTTTCGGCCTGGGGCTTTCCGTCGTCGTGCTGTTTCTGTTCTTGCGAAATTTCTGGACTACGGTGGTGGCGGTGGCGGTGATTCCCGCGACCGTGCTGATTACCATCCTGGGGCTTCGTGCGTGCGGCATGAGCTTCAACCTGATGACGCTGGGTGGGATCGCAGCGGCGGTGGGCATTATTATCGACGACGCCATCGTCGTGGCCGAGGCGATCTACGCCAAGCTGGCCGCCGGGTTGGACCCCGCCGGTGCGGTCGCCGCCGCCGTGGCGGAGGTCGGAAAACCGCTCGTGGGAAGCACCCTTACGCCGGTCGTAGTGTTTCTTCCGCTGACGTACCTGGACGGCGTAGCGGGAGTGTTTTTCCGGGCGTTGGCCCTAACCATGGTCATCGCCCTGTTGACCTCGCTGGTCTTGGCGGTGACGTTCACGCCCGCCTTGGCAAGTCTTGTCCTGCGTCGTCGGACG
Organism: Thermopirellula anaerolimosa; assembly: GCF_054657335.1. Lineage (NCBI taxonomy): Bacteria > Pseudomonadati > Planctomycetota > Planctomycetia > Pirellulales > Thermoguttaceae > Thermopirellula > Thermopirellula anaerolimosa. Next base: position 2,104,268 of record NZ_BAAHYX010000006.1, on the reverse strand, counting down.
GGAGCGATCCAAGAGGAATTGGAGCAGGGGGGGCGCGTGCTGCGGGCCATGATTCGATTGTACGAAATCGGCGCCCGACCGGCCCTCCGCTGGTACGTCCCGGCGGCCCTGGCGATCTGCCTTTTCCCCTTCGGCGCGGCATGGCTGTACGGACGACTGGAAACAGGGTTCCTGCCGGACATGGAAGAAGGGGCCTTCGTGCTGGATTACTTTACGCGGCCGGGCACCAGCTTGCACGAGACCGACCGCATCCTCCGGCATGTCGAGAAGATTCTGCTCGAAACGCCCGAGGTCGAGAGCTTTTCCCGGCGTACCGGTGCGCGGCTGGCGCTGGCGATCGCCGAACCGAATACGGGGGATTTTTTGGTCAAGTTGCGAGCGGATCGGAAGCGTGCCACGGCCGACGTCATCGCAGAGTTGCGTCGCAAGATCCACCTCGCCGAACCGGCGCTGCACACCGAGTTTCCCGGCGTCCTGAGCGATTTGATCGGAGATCTGACCTGGTCCCCGGATCCCTGTGAAATCAAAATCTTTTCCAACGATACGCGAGTCCTCAAGACCAAGGCCGAGGAAATCGCGAAAACAATCGAAACCATCCCGGGCGTGGTGGACGTCAACGACGGCTTGGTTGTGGCGGGTCCCAGCCTGAAATTCATCGCCCGAGGTGAGCAGACCGCTAGATTGGGTCTTTCTCCGGCCGACGTCGGCGAGATGCTGCGGACCGCGCTGCTGGGGAGCGAGGCCTCCACTTTGCTGCAAGGGGATCGCGTAATTCCGGTACGGGTGCTGGTCCGGTCCTCCGAGCTGGATCGGGAAATCAAGATGCGACGGATTCCGGTGCGATCCGATCCCGGACGAAGCACCACATTGGAGGACGTGGTGACCGTACAATACGAACCGGGAATGCTGGAGATGCACCGAGAAGACCTGCGTCAATTGACGGCGGTCACCGCCCGATTCGAAGGACTCGATTTGGGAACCGGAATGCGGCGCATCCGGCGAGAGCTTCGCGCGCAGGTGCGACTTCCGCCGGGGGCGAGGCTGGAATTCGGCGGACTCTATGAGCAGCAACAAAGGTCCTTTCGCAATTTGACGCTGGTCTTGGCCGCTGCGGCGTTCCTCGTGTTTACGGTGCTGTTGATGGAGTTCCGCGCTTTTCTGCAACCGTTCGCCATCGTGGCCGGTTCGCTGCTGGCGTTGTTCGGCGTTCTGGTGGCTCTGTACGCGGCGGGAATCACGTTGAACATCGTGTCGTTTTTGGGCGCGATCATCGGTATGGGAATCGTCGCTAAGAACGGGATCTTAATGATGGATTACGTCGGATACCTTCAGAGTCGGGGGCTTTCCCGCCAAGAGGCCCTGGTCCAATCCGGCAGGCGGCGACTGCGACCCGTGCTCATGACTTCGGTGACGACGCTGTTAGGGCTGTTACCCTTGGCGTATGGGATCGGCGCGGGCGCGGATATGCTCCGTCCCCTGGCGGTGGCGGTGATCGGAGCCCTCTTGTTTTCGCTCTTGCTCTCGCTCGTGGCAACGCCGGTACTGTATGAAACGTTGTTTCGGGTCTTTTGCCGGAACCGGGACAATCCCTCATGAAAAGGTCGTCGCATGTTCCAGGATGCTTTCGGATCGCATCACTGTCTGCCGGGCGCCGGATCCCATGTCGGGGCGGTGGCGGTTTTCATCGTTCTGAGCATTTCCTTGACGGCGGTCGGTTGCCGCCCCCCGGAGGAGAGCACGACCGAGGAAACGCTCGCCCCGGTGCCCGTCAAAGCGGTTTCCGTCGCTCGTCGCGCATTCATCCCGACGCTGGACCTGATCGGGCAGGTAACGGCCATCCCTGAGCGGGTCGTGGATGTCTGCGCCAAGACGACCGGGTGGGTGGATGAGATGGCGGTAACGGAGGGGGACCGGGTGCGAACCGGCGACTTGCTGATCCGGCTGGATCCCCGCCCGGCGGAGATCGAACTGGCGCGAACCAAGGCCGTCCTGCAAAAGGCGGAGGCTCATCTCGCCCGGCTGCGGCGGGGCTTTCTCCCGCAGGAAGTCGCGATGGCCGAGCAACAACTCAGCAAAGCCCGGGAGGACCTCCGTTTGGCCGAGGCCAAGTGCGAAGCCCTGCGTCCCCTGTTCGAGCGTGGGGAGATTCCGCCGCTTCAGATGGAGGAAGCCGAGGGTGCACGGTTACAAGCCGATGCCGCCGTGAGAGAGGCCGACGCCAAGCTGGAGCTTTACAAGGCGGGAACGCCGCCCGAAGAGATCGCCGAGGCGGAAGCCCAGGTGGCCGAGGCCCAGGCCCAGGCCGCCCTCGCCCAACTGGATCGGGACCTTTGCACCGTGACCAGTCCTTGCGACGCGATGGTCAGCGCCCTGCCCATCCGTCGAGGAATGGCTGTGGACAAAACTACGCCGTTGATCACGCTGATGGACTTGTCGCACGTGTTCGTGGAGGTTCGAGTGCCGGGCATCCACGCCGGTCAAATCTCGATTGGGTCTCCCGCCGAGGTTCGCGATTTGATGGATGATCCGCGGACGCGGGAGGGGACCGTTGCGCGTTTGGCGGCGAACTCCGATCCCGCCACCGGAGACCTGGTGGTCCGCGTCGAGGTCGAGAACACGGAGGAACCACTGCTTCGACCGGGGATGAGTTGCCGCGTCCAATTGGAGCTGAAGAAACGCGAGAACGTGCTGGTGATTCCCGTCGCGGCCCTCGCCGATCGCTCCGGAACTCCCGTCGTCACGGTGATTCGCGAGGACAAGGCGTACGAGGTTCCGGTTACGCCCGGCGCTCGAACGGCGGACTTTGTGGAGATATCATCGGGTCTCTCCGAGGGTGATCTGGTAACCGTCGAAGGGGGGTATGCGCTGCCGGAGGGTTGCCCCGTCCGAATTGCAAACGGGCCGCCGAAGTCTCCGTAATCCGCGGCCGACCGCGACGACGATCTCGGACCGACCGGCGTGCTCGCGAATCTCGGTGCCGCGCGCCTTTGCCGGGCAGACGTCCTGCCTGTCAATCCCAGGCTCTCTATCTTCTTTATCTTTAGTATTCAATGGGCTGAAAGCGAGTTTCCCGCTATCGTTTCGACGATACCTTGCCGAAAAAAGGAATAATGCCGGTTGTTCGGTTTTTACTGGACGCCGACGAATAAGCGAATCTTGTTGGGACAAGCCGGGTGACGTAATGAGACTGACGCGGCCGTGATGAGAATTTCCTCCGGAAGATCGGTCGATCGGACCCGGCGAAAACGACGCCTGAAGGGTTGGCTCCTGCCGATGCTGTGCGGGCTGGCTTTGGCCGGGCTCCCGTTGCGATTTGCCGAAGCGGTCGCCGGCTTGAGTCTGGAACAAGCCCTTCGGGAAACGCTCGACGGAAATCCCGACTTGCTGGTTCTCCGCGACGATCGGCGGGTCTCCTGGGCGGCTTGGTGGGCGGCCCAGCGACTGCCCGCCGCACTCAACCCCACCGTCTCCGTTCAAGTCTCGCCGTGGACATTCGATCCCCAAACCGGCGAACCGCTCAAGACCATTCTCACGTTAACCTGGTTGCAACCGGTGGAGATCAACGGAGCGCAGCAGTACCGGGTCGCTCAGGCGCGAGCCGAATACGGTCTGGCCCAATGGCAGTTTTTGGCCGCACAATTCCACGCTTTGACCGATACCTTTCGACTGTATGAGACGGCGGTGTATCGCCGGGAGCGGTACCAACTCGCCGAAAAGCTGGCGACGTTTCAACGGGAACTCGTCGAAACGACGCGGCGGCGGGTGGAGAGCGGGTTAACGACGAGCGCCGATTTGCTCCTTACGGAAACGGAAGCGCAGGCCGTGGAGCAGTCCCTTCGCCTCAGCCGCGAAGAATACTCCGCGGCGACGGCGGCACTTCAAAACCACTTGGCGCTGCCCGAGACCGCCGTTCCGCTGGAGGTCCGGGACCCCTTTCTGCTGCCGGAATCCGTTCCCGATGAAGAGTCGCTCTTGCCCAAGATACTGTCGTGCCATCCGGACATCTTGAGCGTCCAGGCGCAGGTGTCCGCGGCGCAGGCGGCATGGCGTCTTTCCCGGGCCGAGCGGATCCCGCCGGTCAACGTGGGGCCGATCTATGAACACAATGAATCCGGGGCGACGTTCTACGGGTTTGCCGTGGAATCCAGCGTGCCGCTTTTCAATACCGGCCGCGAAATCGCGTATCGGCGTGAGATGGAATATCGTCGCGAGTTGACTCGGTTGGAGCAGCAACGTCGGCAAATCCGGGTGCGGCTTCAAGTGGCTTTGGAAAGACTTCGGCACGCCGAAGCCCAATGCGCGGACGCTCGGCGGGCCCGCGCCGCCATGGAAGCGTCGATCTCGAAGATGCAGGCCCTGTACCAGGCGGGAGAGGCTAATCTCCTTACGCTGCTCGATGTCCGTCGTCGATTGCTCGAGGCGGGCTACAACGAGTTGGAGATCATGTGGAATCTCACTCAGGTTTACGCCGACTTCCTGGAGGCAACCGGCGGCGCAGGGCTATTGGAAGAGGCCCCCGACGCGACGTCCGACCGCTAATCGTCTTCGAGTTGCCGCCGCGCGATGCCGCCCCCGACGTCGCCTGCCGGTATTCCGCCTCTTCCGCGCCGTTCAAACCGCGTCGCCGGCGACCTATACTCAAGAGGATGGGTTTTCGGAACGACGCGTGGAAGTTTCGGCAAGCTGCGCCGCCGGTCGCGGACGATCTTGTGCGGGTTGTTCTCGTCTGGGGCGGCCCTCGCAAGAGCGACGGCGCTTGCCGCGGCGGCAGTCTTCGGAACGCGAGCAGAGGCCTGAATGAGCGACCAAGAACGCGCCATCCCGGCGGTCGGAATCGACCTCGGGACGACCTTTTCGGTGATCGCCTGGATCGACGCCCAAGGGCGACCGGAGACGATTCCCAACGCTGAGGGCGAGCGACTCACGCCCAGCGTCGTCTTCTTCGACGGCGAGGAGGCGGTAATCGGACGTGAGGCCGTCAAGGCCTTCTCCTTGGACCCCAACCAAGCGGCGGAGTGTTCCAAGCGGGACGTCGGCTACCCGATCTACCACAAGGTCATCCAGGGCAAGCGCTATCCGCCGGAAGTGATCGAGGCCTTCATCCTGAACAAGCTTCGCCGAGATGCGACCGCGCAATTGGGCGAGTTTTCCCGCGTCGTCATCACCGTGCCCGCCTATTTCGACGAAGTCCGCCGCAAAGCGACGCAAGACGCGGGCTACATGGCGGGACTGGAAGTCATCGACATCATCAATGAACCGGTAGCGGCGGCCCTGGCGTCGGCGTACGAGTCGGGCTTTCTGGATCGGCCCGGGCCGCGCGATCGCCCGCAGCGATTGCTGGTTTACGACCTGGGCGGCGGCACGTTCGACGTCACCGTGATGGAGATTCGCGGTCGCGAGTACATCACGCTGGCCATTGACGGCGACGTGCGGTTGGGCGGTTGGGACTGGGATCAGCGATTGGTCGATTTGGCGGCGGAGGCCTTCATCCGACGACACGGCATCGATCCCCGCGAGGATCCACGCGGTTGGGGCAAACTGTGGCGGGAATGCGAAGAGGCCAAGCGCAGCCTCTCCGCGCGGCAGCGCGTATTGGTCCCGTTCGAATATCAGGGAAAGTCGGCGGAAATCGAGTTAACGCGTTCCGCCTTCGAGGAGGCCACCAAGGACCTGCTGGACCGCACCCGCTTTACCACCGTCCAGGCCCTCAAAGCGGCGGGGCTACACTGGCAGGAGATCGACCGCGTTCTCTTGGTCGGCGGGTCCAGTCGCATGCCGATGGTTCGGTCGATGCTGCGGGAACTTTCCGGGAAGGAACCGGAATCCGTCGTGGCGGCCGATGAGGCCGTGGCATGGGGCGCCGCCTTGCACGCCAAGCGAAGGATCGACAAGGCCCAAGGCAATCCCACCGCCTTTCGCGTTCGCAACGTCAATTCGCACAGTTTGGGCGTGGTGGGCCGCGACCCGCTCACCAAACGCCGCCGCGTGGGCGTTGTGATTCCCCGCAATACTAGGCTTCCCATCTCCGCCAAGCGCCGATTCCGAACCTCCCATGACGGACAGCGTTCGATTCTGGTCGAAATCGTGGAGGGCGAAAGCACCTTTCCCGAAGACTGCTCGGCGATCGGCAGGATCACCGTGGCGGACCTTCCCCCCAATTTGCCCGCGAAATCACCGGTGGACGTGGTGTTTCATTACGAGGCGAACGGTCGGCTTCGGGTGAAAGTGGCCGTGCCGGACACCGCGGCCGAGGTCAGCGGGGAATTCAGCCGCGAGACCGGTTTGCCGAAAGAGCATCTCGACGGTTGGCGGCAGTACATCAGCGGCAAAGAGCCGACCGATTACCGCTGAGGGATACCCCCGCAAACGCACGAGCAATCACGTACCGGCGCGCGGGCGGCGCAAACTCATTTCGGCGACGCCACCTCGACCTGCGCCAAAAGGTCGAGAATCCGCTTCGCCGCGGCGGCGGGATCGTCGGCCCCGGTAATCGCGCTGCTTACGGCCACGCGGCGAAAACCGGTTTCCAGAACCATCCCCAAGTTGCCCTCGTGAATGCCGCCGATGGCGAAGGCGGGCAAGCGAACCTCCGCCGCCGCCTGTCGCAAAAAGGCGGGCCCGGGAAAGGACTCGAATCGCTTGGTGGGCGAGGGAAACGTAGGCCCGCAACCGATGTAATCCGCCCCGTCCAGAACCGCTTGCCGCGCCTGCTCGATGCCGTGCGTGGAGACGCCGACCAAACGATCCGGCCCGACGATGGTTCGGGCGTCCTTGACCGAAAGCTCCTCCTGTCCCACATGCACGCCGTCGGCCTCCGCAAGGACGGCCAGGTCCGGGCGGTCGTTCATGATGAACAGGGTATCGGTACCGCGGGTGACGCGGCGGACCGCTCGAGCGCGGCCGATCAAAGTGCGGTCGTCCAGTCGCTTTTCCCGCAGTTGAATGACGTGCACGCCCGCCCGAACCAAATTCGTGCAAAGCTCCTCCAAATCCGTCACCGACGCGCGTCCGTCGACCAGGACGTAGAGTCGGGCGCCGGCCAACCGCGTCCGCGCCTGATCCGTGCGGCGGACCGCCCGATGCAGCGTGTACAGGCGATAGCGGAGGGTTTCGGCTGCCGCGGCCAGGTCCGGCGCCACCAGCTTGCCGTATTCCTCGATGGAGCGGAGGGCTTCCCGTACCCGCGAAAAATTGGCGTCCACCAGTTGGGCAAGGTCTTGGCGGCGGGCCTCTTGCGATCCCTTGATGGTCGTGCCGACATCGGCCAGGGTCTCCCGGGCGGCCAGTCTCGCCTCCATGGGCAACCGCTTCAAGCAGGCGGTCAGTTCGTGACGCACGCGCTTCAACTCGCCCGTCAAAAACGGATCATCGAGCAGGAACCGGACGTAGTCCTCCAAGACGCGGAGGCCTTCCGCGGCGCGATTGGCGGAGGCATCGAGGACCCGCACGGCACGAAACACGACGTCCGGCGACAAACGTCCGTCCTTCGGGTATCGGTCGTCCGGCGAGACCTCGGCGCAAGTGCCGTGGCGGGCATCGTTGGGATCGGGCGGCGGATCAGAATTGCCCTGCGGATCGACGCCGTGGGACGCCTCCGAATGCGGAGTCGCGAACGTCGCCTCCGCCGCGCCATCGCGACCGTCGTCCCGTACCGCTTCGCCCTGAAGCGAAAGCTCGATAGCGGCGAGGTCGGCGGGTTCCGCAGTTCGTGGTCTCGCCGTTCCGTAACGGGCGTGGATACGCTGCAAGATCTCTTCGGGATCTACGCCGTGCGATCGCAACCATGCGCCTACCGCGTGATCGGCGGCGGCCAGTCCCAGCAGCAGGTGTTCAGTGGAAAGAATCGCGGGCCAATCTCCCCAATCCACAAGGGCATCGATCGCCGCGAGTCCGGCCTGAAGGTCGGGGTGCAAGGGCGGCAACGGGGCGTCGTACGGCGGCGGAGGGATGCTGGAACGCCGCAAGTCGGGCCATTCCGCCAGCAGTCGCGCCCGGTCGATGCCGCATTCGCGAAGCGTGATCGCCGCGCGGCATTCCCCCTCCTCCAAAAGCCCCAGCAAAACCGCCTCCGCACGGAGGCAACCCTCCGCCGTCCCCATTTGCCAAGTCGTCGCCGCCGTCAAGGCACGCAGGGCACCGGGCGTGAACTCGCGTCGCGTCTGTCGCATGGCACGCCGTATTCCGCAAGAGTCGAACGGTACACCGGCGCCGCCTTCGATCGGCTTGGTCGAGGGACGCCGCTTTTCTCTTATTGTAATGCGAGCCTTTGCCCGCGAGGTCGAGGTTTCCGATGAAGCCGACTTTGACGCGCCGGCAGGCTCCATCCGTTCCAAACAGTCAGACCGGGCCGACTTGGCCGGTTTCGAAGACCCGAGCCGAGATGCCGAGGATAGCGTGGACAACGAGTTCGCCAAATGCGACCGAAGGCGGGCGACGATTAGGAAACAAGGAACCGACCCGCCCTCTTCACGGAAACGATCCTACCGCCACGGAACCGGCGTCTTGAGGCGGAAACACGATGTGCCCGGTTCGTGCCCGCGCGAGCCTTCCCTCGCCCGGACCTGATTCTTGAAGGCGGTGAATCCCATGAAAGCCTCCCCCAGCATTCAGCGCAAGATTTGCCCCTGGGCACAGCGCACCCAAGCGTTTCGGCATCCGCTGAGCGGACCGCCCCGGCAAGCATTCTCGCCCGGATTCGCCCGAATGGCTTCGGCGGTCCTTGTTTGTTCCGCGCTTACTCTCGGGACGGCACGGGGGACGGAGAACGGTCCCATTTTGTTGGCGCCGTCCGTCGAAGACCTGCAAACTTCGCCCTCCGCGGCGCCGCCGAGCCTTCCTTTGGGCGCCTCGTCGGCCTCATCGCCCGGCAATGTCGCGATTCCCGACGTTTCCCCACCATCGCCCGCGCCTGCGACCACCGGCGGTCCGGGTGGTTGGGTCCGCGCCGGAACAGGCAGGAACAGGGAATCCGCCGCGAGCGGTGCGACGGCGAGTAGCCCACCCCTCGTCGGTTCCGCAAATCCCGTCCCGGCAATGCCTCAGCAGGGACAACCGCCGGGAGCGTTCTACGGTACCGCCCGACCGCTCACCGGTCCCGCTGCGGCGAACTCGACGGCATGGAGCAACGGCGTTGCCCCGGGGGCCTCCCCGACCTACGGGGTCTATTCGGGCGGAATCGCTCAGGGCGGTGTCGGACCGTATGCGACGACCCAACCCGGCCCCTATCCCGCCCCGAGGCAACAACCGGAAAAGGGCTGGTTTGGGCTGCCGAAGCTGGACCTAAGCAAACTCGATTTGGGCAAATTGTTCCGACGAAAGTCGCCGCAAAACCCGGCCTACGCTCCTGTTCCCGCTCCCGCTTCGATAACGACGAATACCAACGCATGGCGGGGAGTGAATACGGCAGGTACATCGGTCGGCTATCCTAATGGGATGCAAGGCGATGTGATTCGCCAACCCCAATGGAATCCCCAAGATCCGCAACGGCCAAGCGGGAACGGCACGGGAAATATCATCCCGCCGTCGGGCTACGGGGCTTCGGTCCCGGCGTCAGGCGTCAGTACCGGATCCGCTTTGGCGACTAATCCGCCCTGGAACTCCCAGAACCCGTATGCCGCGCCGTATGCCGTTCCACCGCAAACCGATTCGGCTTGGGCAACGACCCCGCAGAACTTGCCTCTGACGGCATCGATGCCGCAAGGCGTTGGAAGCCGGGGTACCGCTACGCTCCCGTCGTCGGGAAGGGCGACGGAAACCATGCGAATCGCCTCGCCCACCCCGTACGCGGGGCCGACCGGGACGCTTTTCGGCGGTGCCGGTGCGACGCCCGTCGCGCCGCCGGAGGGTGGGTTCATCGGAAAGCCCACGTTCCTTGATCGGGTAAAGGTGTGGTGGAAAGACGTCACGACTCCACGGCGAGATCATCCGCGCGCTGCGCTCTTGCCGCCCAATCAGACGTGGCAAAACCTGCAAAGTCGCCTGCAACCTCGACCCCAAACGCCGGGACGGGACCCGTTCACGGTCCAACGCGGGGTGTCGTATCCGGTCGATGCCGGCACGCCCGGTGCCGCCTCCACCATGCAGCGAAGCAACTACTCGCCCGCGCTGCTTCCCCCGCCGCGCCCCCAACTGCCGGGCAGCATCCCGCGATGGTAAGCTTTCTCCTCAACATGCTCGGAATGCCGTAACGGCGAACCGCGCCGTGCCGTCCGATGGCTTGGGCGCTCCAACGGCGCGCTCTCTTGCGTTGCTTGCCGGGATTTGCTAACCTCCTCGACCCGATCGGGCGACCGGACGCCGCGATGCCGCCTCAGGCTCGTCTGCGTCCGAATGGCCCCACGGCGTCCTGAGGTGACGGCAAGAGGGAGAGCGGTGATCGACTACGAGATCCAGCGTTGCACGCGGCATTGCGTGGTGACGGGCCGTGAACTCAAGCCCGGCGAAGAGTATTACAGCGTCTTGACGGACGACGACGGGCAGTGGCGCCGCCTCGACTATTCGATCGAGGCCTGGCAAGGACCGCCCGACGACTGCGTGGCCTGGTGGCGGGCACGTATTCCGCCCCCCTCCGGCACGCGGAAGAATTGGGCTCCCGACGATATTATGCTGCACTGCTTCGAGGAGTTGGAGGGCAACGCGGAACGGGCCGATTTCCGCTACGTACTGGCGCTGCTGATGATGCGTCGGCGGATCTTGCGGTTGGAAAAGACGGAGCGAATGCCGGACGGGAGCGAGCGGGCGACCCTCTATTGCCCCAAGCGCGACGTTACCTATACGGTGCCGGTCGTCCTGCCCGACGAGGCCCGACTCCAAGGATTGCAGGAGGAAATCGACCGGCTGTTTTCCGGCGGTTTGAGCTGAAATTCGAACCGGCCGAGGCTTCGGCGGGGCGACCGTCCCGACCGGAGTCGGAAACGATCCGGCGGGATGGCCGGGCGAACCGACAAGGTGCTGCGAGCATGGATGCCGATGTTAGGTGCGGAAAAAGACGCCCGATGCGCGCGGTCGTATTGTGGCTGGGACTGTTGCCGGCGGCGGTCCTGTGCGGTTGCCGGATGTTCTCCCCCGCCGAAACGGCCTACGTCGGCCCGCAATTGCCGCCTTCTCCCACCCTGGAACAGATCGCCGCGTTCGTGAACGGAAACTCCACGCGGATTCAATCGTTCATCGCGGACGAGGCGGTGATCTCCGGGCCTGGGATTCCCTCACTGCGGACTCAGATCGCGTTCGAGCGACCGCGCCGATTGCGGATGCGGGGCGAGACGGGTATCAGCGGGATGGAATTGGACGTGGGCAGCAACGACGATGTCTTTTGGTTTTGGGTCAAACGGAACCAACCGCCGGCCCTGTATTATAGCCGGTGGGTGGATTACGAATTGCCGGGCAGCGCCGCACGGCAGGCCGTGCCCCTCGATCCTCGCTGGCTGACCGAGGCCTTCGGCATCGTGGAGATCGACCTCGGCTCGCCCACGGAAGGCCCGGTGCCGTTGGCCGGCAATCGTTTAGAGGTTCGCACCCGACGTCAGACGCCTGAAGGACCGATGGTCAAGGTGATCGTACTCGATGCGCAGTACGGATTGGTCCTGGCCCAGCATCTGTACGATCCGCAAGGTCGCTTGCTGGCCTCGGCCGTGTCGTACGATCATCGCCGCGACCCGGTCTCGGGCCTGGTTATGCCTCGGGCCGTGGAGTTGCAGGTACCCCGGGCGGACATGACGCTTCGCGTTCACCTGGGCAACGCGCGGATCAACCAGCCGATTCCGGACCCTGCCGCGACTTGGGCCATGCCGACCTACCCCGGCTATCCCCTGGTGAACCTGGCCGATCCCGCCATGCAGGCGATGCCGATCCCGCAAACGCAACCGGCGGTCTATTCCGGACAGGCGAACGTGTGCCCTCCGCCCGCCGCCGTGCCCGCGTATTGACATTGCGGAGCGAACACCGCCGGCTCACGCCGGCGGCTCTAGGTGGCACGATCGTACTGGGAGTCTCCAGCGTAAGCTGGAGGTGCCCCGGCGCTACCCAGGGTTCTACCGCCGGCTTACGCCGGCGGCTCTAGGTGGCACGATCGTACTGGGAGTCTCCAGCGTAAGCTGGAGGTGCCCCGGCGCTACCCAGGGTTCTACAGCCGGCTCACGCCGGCGGCTCTAGGTGGCACGATCGTACTGGGAGTCTCCAGCGTAAGCTGGAGGTGCCCCGGCGCTACCCAGGGTTCTACCGCCGGCTCACGCCGGCGGCTCTAGGTGGCACGATCGTACTGGGAGTCTCCAGCGTAAGCTGGAGGTGCCCCGGCGCTACCCAGGGTTCTACAGCCGGCTCACGCCGGCGGCTCTAGGTGGCGCGATTTTGCTGGGAGCCTCCAGCGTAAGCTGGAGGTGCCCCGGCGCTACCCAGGGTTCTACAGCCGGCTCACGCCGGCGGCTCTAGGTGGCACGATCGTACTGGGAGTCTCCAGCGTAAGCTGGAGGTGCCCCGGCGCTACTCCGGATCACCGGGCACCGAACTCAGCAGGTCCCGCAGCCGTACGATGAGCGCGGTCACATCCTTCTCGGGCGATTCGATGGGCAGATAGGCCGACTCGGCGTCCACGATCCGCAACCGGTTGCCCGACCGTTCGGCCACGCGACGAATCTTCTCGCGGGAGACGTATTGGAACACGACGAATCCGTGCTCACGGCGAATGGCGCGGATTCGCAATCGATGGGCGGCGATCCGTAACTCTTGCAGCAGCAACATTTGCCGTACCGGTTCCGGCGGCGGTCCGAAACGGTCCGTCAACTCCTCGGCGAAGGCGGCCAATTGTTCGCCCTCGCTGATGCGGCTTAGCCTGCGATAGAGGTCGATCTTGGCCCGGATGTCGGAGACGTATTCGTCGGGCACAAAGGCTTGGGCGGGGAGGTCGATGTCCACGTCCACGTAGGTCTTGGGCGGCAGGTTCTGCAACCGGCGGACGGCGAATTCCAGTAGTTCGCAATACAATTCGTAGCCGACGGCGGCGATATGTCCGCTCTGTTGCGACCCCAGAATGTTGCCCGCCCCGCGAATCTCCAAATCCCGCATTGCCAGGGCGAAGCCTGCCCCCAGCTCGCTGTATTCCTCGATGGCGCGGAGGCGCTTTCGGGCGTTGGGGTGAAGTCTGCGCGAGGGGTCGATCAGCAGGTAGCAGTAAGCGCGGTGCTTGTAGCGTCCCACCCGGCCCCGCAATTGGTGCAGGTCGGCCAGGCCGAAACGATCCGCGCGATCGATGAAGATCGTATTGGCGCTGGGAATGTCCAGTCCGCTTTCGATGATCGTCGTGGTCAAGAGCACATCGAATTCGCGGCGGACGAAGGCCGACATCACCTCTTCCAGTTCGTGGTCGGGCATCTGCGCGTGGGCGATGCGGATGCGGGCCTCGGGGACGATGCTCCGCAGCACGGCGCCGACCGCCTCGATGTCCCGGACCCTGTTGTGGACGAAATAGACCTGCCCCTCGCGGCTCAACTCCCTGAGCACGGCCTCGCGAATCAGCTTCGAGTCGAAGCGGCACACCCGCGTCTCCACGGCCAAGCGTTCTCGCGGCGGCGTGGTCAGGTTGCTGATGTCGCGGATGCCGACCAGGGCCATATGCAGGGTCCGCGGGATCGGCGTGGCGGTCATCGTCAACACGTCCACCGTCTGCCGCAGGGCCTTCAAACGCTCCTTGATCTCCACGCCGAAACGCTGTTCCTCGTCGATGACGACCAGACCGAGATTGCGAAACTGCACGTCGGGTTGGGCCAGTCGATGCGTGCCGATCACGATGTCGATCTCGCCCTCGGCCAATCCCCGAAGGACGGCCTTCTGCTGCTTGGGCGAGGCGAAGCGCGACAGGGAGGCGATCCGCAATGGATACTCGGCCATCCGCTCGCGGAACGTGCGGAGGTGCTGTTCCGCCAAGACGGTGGTGGGGACGAGCACGGCAACTTGATAGCCGGCGTCCACGGCCTTGAAGGCCGCCCGCATCGCCAACTCCGTCTTGCCGAAACCCACATCCCCGCACAAAAGCCGATCCATGGGTCGAGGCCGGAGCATATCCTCTTTGACGGCGGCCATGGCCTCGATCTGATCCGGCGTCTCCTCGTAGGGGAACGAGGCGTCGAACTCCTGCTGCCACAGGGTGTCGGGCGGGAAGGCGATCCCCGGTCGCGTCGCCCGTTGGGCTTGCACCTCCAAAAGCTCACCCGCCAAATCGAAAACGGCATGGGCCGCCGCCTGCTTTTGCTTGGCCCAAAGCCGCCCGCCCAACTTGGAGAGCTTGGGCCTGCCTCGCACGCCGCCCACGTACTTCTGCACCAAGCCCACCTTGGACGCCGGCACGTACAACATCGTGCCCTCGGCGAACTCCAGGGCCAGGTGCTCTTCGATGCGCCCGTCTTTTTCCAGCCGAGTCAGTCCCCGGTAGCGCGCGATCCCGTGCGAGACGTGGACGACAAGCTCTCCCTCCCGCAACTCCAGGAACGAATCGATTGGCCGACCGACGTAGGTCCGAATGGGACGCGGCGGCGCCGTGCGGTGGAACATCTCGCCGCTGCTGAGCACGACGCAGCGCTCTTCCGCCAGGCGAAAACCCGACGAAAGGCGGCCCGACACGGTGTGCAACCGCCCCTCGCGCGCGGTTCGCGAATCGCGAAACAGTTCGCTCAGCCGCATCCTTTCGGCGTCGCTGGGCACGACCAAGAAGACCTCGGCGTTCAAGCCGGCGGCGTCCAGTTCCTCGCGGACTTGGTCCACGCGTCCGCTGAAACGCTCCACCGACTGCGCGCCCAGCGAAAAGACCCGTTCGAAGCCCGCCGGGGCCATGTCCCAACACGTCGCCGTGGGAAAGTTACGGCAGTCCGCCAGCACGGTTTCGAGGGGGAATAAATCGGCTCCCCGACCCTGATCCACCCGCTGCCGGTAGGTCTCCGCCTGCTGTCGAATGTCCTCCGGATCGACCAGCAGGATCCACGTTTGCGGCGGCAAGAAGCGGAACAGCGGGGTCCGGCAAGCGGCATCGGGCGCAAGCAGCGTCAGTTCCGCCTCGGTCAAGCGGCGAGTGCTCCGCTGTGTGGCGGGGTCGAACTCTCGCAACGATTCCACCTCGTCGTCGAATAACTCGACTCGTACCGGCGCCTCCCACTCGGGCGGAAAGAGGTCGAGAATGCCGCCGCGGAGGCTGAATTCGCCGGGCAGGGCCGTCGCGGACGCACTGGAATAGCCCAACTCGGCCAGTCGCGCCGTCAGCGACGATACGTCCAACCGTTCGCCCATGCGGATCGAGTGGACGGACGCCCGCAACTCGTCCACGTCCGGCAGGGGCTGCATCAAGGCTTCGATGCAGGTCAACAGGACGGGCGGGGACTGCGGGCCGAGCAGGGTCTTGGCCGTCCGCAGTCGGGCGCCCATCAGCGGGTCGCGCCAGTCCGGGGGGCTTTGGATGCGGTCCAACGGCGCGAAGACTTCGATCGGATCGGGGCGGAAGACGGCCAAATCATCGGCAAAAACCGGAATCCGCGATGCCGCCGCCGTCACCACCAGCAGGCAGGGCGGTCGGTAGGTCGCCAAGGTCGCCGCGGCCAGCGCGCAAGAAGAGCCTGCCGCTCCGTCGAGGATGACGCCCCCGCCGGACCGGAGCACGGTCGCCGCGTCACACAAGTCGGGCCGCTGAGACAACCGCTCCGGCAATCCCTGAAGGGAAGCGGAACAGGCTGCCGCGGCGCTCTGCGCTCCTTGCATGGTCCCATTCTACGCCGCTCCCCTCCCTTGCGAGAAGTCGAGATTGCCGCCGCGCCGCCGGTCCCGTCCAGCGCCCCAGTCGTCCCCCCCGTCTTCGCGCGCGACCTCCGCCTTTCCCACTTGTCGCGGCGACCCGTTTTGGATAGCCTCACCCCCATTCGTTCCGGCACTTCTCCGCCGGGCGGGATGCCCCGTTCGCCGGGCGACGGACCCGCGTGAAAACACCGGCGCGTAGAATTGGCAATGATCTTGCGGCGGGCCTGCTTGCGAGACATTAACGAGAGATGCCCGGTCGCGGGACGCTTGGCCGCGTTTCCTTGGCTCCAATTGCACGGCCCCGACATGGTTCCCAGTGAGCCGAAACACGATCCCAACGAAACCGAGGCGATATCCCTCGAGGACCTCGCCCGGGCGTTCGCCCAAGCCCTCGGCGAAGATGCCCCCGAGTCGGCCCCCCCTGCGGAACCCGACCTTGGCGACGAGCAAGCCTTGGAGCCTATTGCGGACGGCAACCAAGGGGGAAGCGACGAGCAACCGATCCTGGCGGGATCGAACGTCTGCGACGACGAAGAGTCGCGGTACGTCAACCCAGCGGGGGTCCTGGAGGCCCTCCTATTCGTGGGCGACCCCGACGGCAAACCTCACAATCCAACTTACGCGGCGGAGTTGATGCGAGGCGTCACGCCTTCCGAGGTCGCTCGGTTGGCGGCGGAACTGAACGAGCGATACCGTCGTCGCGGGTGCCCGTACCGCGTGGTATTCGAGGGCGGCGGATATCGTATGCGACTTTTGGAGGAGTACGCGGACCTGCGCAACGCCTTTTTCGGCCCCGTTCGGCCGATCAAGCTGTCGCGACAAGCCGTCGAGGTGCTGGCCGTGGTGGCCTATCGCCAACCGGTTACCGTCCAGGATGTGAACAACCTGAGGGGCAAACCGAGCGGGGCGATCCTCGCCCAACTGGTCCGACGGGACCTGCTCGCCGTCAGCCACGAAGCCGCCGAGCGAAACGCCCGTAAAGCGGCCCGCTATCGCACCACAAAACGATTCCTTGAACTTTTCGGCCTGGAGAACCTGGAGGACTTGCCTCAGGTAGGAGGACCCCTGCCGCCTCTCGACACGGAATGATGGATTGTAAGGTATCCTTCAATAGAGGGGTTTTCGTGTTCTGGAAGCCTTGGAAAAAGGTGCCTTCACACAGCCGAGCACGTGCGGATCAGAATGGCATTTGCACCAACTAAATTTGGTGTTAATGCGTAGAATAGAATAATCCGATCTTTCGGTGTGTGTTAGCTTTTCGATACACTTTTGCCTGTGGTGACCGCATCCCCTGTCGTCGGGAGTGACGTCACGGAGGAGCGAGCTTAAACTAGACCGAATTAGGCTGGAACGGACCGCGACTTGGCCCACGTGCCGAATCCGTCGCGGGCAGGCCGGAAGTCCTCCGGCGTCTGCGGTTTTCCTGAAAAGAGCCGCGCGACCGTTCTCGCCGTTTCCACGAGGGCAAACACCTTTGCACGAGGGACAAGCAGAACCGGATAGCCCCGCCGATCCATCCAGTCGGGCGGCTTCCAGGCTCTACACGGACTGGCTGGCCGGTCACGTGATGATCGGACCGTCGCTTTTGGCCGCCGATTTCGGCCACCTCGCCCGCGAGGTCCGGCGGTTGGAGGATGCCGGTGCGCGCTATCTGCACCTCGACATCATGGACGGCCACTTCGTGCCCAACCTCAGTTTCGGCATCCCTATCGTCGAGGCCGTCCGCCGACTGACACCGCTGCCCCTCGACGTCCACCTGATGATCGCCAACCCTCGGGAACACCTGGCGCGATTCCGCGAGGCGGGCGCCGACTACCTCACGATTCACATCGAGGTGGCACCCGACCCCACGGAATTGTTGGCGGAAATCCGTCGCCTGGGCGCGGGGGCGGGCCTGTCGCTCAACCCGCCCACCCCCGTCGAGTCCGTCCTCCCCTATCTAAACCTCTGCGAGATCGTCCTGGTCATGAGCGTGATGCCCGGCTTCGGCGGGCAAAGTTTCAACCCCGCAGTGCTGGACAAGATCCGCACCCTACGTGATCGGGCGCCGGCGGGACTGATGATCTCCGTCGACGGCGGCGTCAAGGACGGTACGATCGAACGGTGCGCCCAAGCCGGGGCCTCCATGTTCATCGTGGGTACCGGCCTGCTAGGATATGAAGATTACAAGCAGCGTCTAGTCCATCTTTCTCAGCTTGCGCAGTCTGCGCAGGGTGTGCAATGAGCAGCTCAGTATTGCCGACGACCGTCGTGTTGATTCGTCCCGGCGCCTCCCGCTACGAAACGGAGGGCCGTATCCGCGGCACGCTCGATATTCCGCTCGATCAAAACGGCTTGGAAGAGACGGCGCGATTGATTCGGGAATTGGAGGCCGCGGAACTTCGCCTGGAGGCCCTATATCACGGACCGTGCCGTCCCGCCATCGAGACGGCGGAGGCCGTCGGCAGGGCCTTGGGCGTGCCGGTCCGCCGGGTCCCCAACCTGCGAAACCTCAATTACGGCTTGTGGCAAGGGATGCTGATCGAGGAAATCCGCACGCGACAACCGAAGATCTATCGCCAGTGGCAGGAATTGCCCGAGTGCGTTTGCCCGCCGGAGGGCGAGACCATCGCCGAGGCCGAGGAGCGTCTTACCCGCGAACTGCAAAAGATTCTCCGTCGGCACCGCGGCGAGACGGTCGGCTTGGTCGTCGCGGAACCGATCGCCGCCGTCATCAAGCGGATCCTCACGCAATGTCCGTTGGGCGACCTGTGGAAGGCCGAGTCGGGGCACGGCCGGATGGAATGCATCCGGGTTGGGACGCTCGAACCCGCCCCCGCCTCGAACTGAACGCCCGGCGCCGGGCAAAAGATGCGCTAACTCTAGTTGCGTGCCGCCCTGCCCGGCCCCAGTCGCGGAGCAATCCGTCGCGTCCGCCGCAGAGTGCGTGTCGAAACGCAATTTCAAGCTATTATTGAAAGGATTTTTCCGCTGCATCTCGCCCCCTTCGCTAGCACAAACACAGAGCGAACCCAAGAATGGTTGATTTCAAGTACCGACCGGACATTGACGGGCTGCGAGCGATCGCGGTCATGCTCGTGATTTTGTTTCACGCGGGCTTGGGGTTTCCGGGGGGGTTTATTGGAGTAGACGTATTTTTTGTAATCTCCGGTTTTTTAATTACGGGTTTGATCGTAAAACAGCAAGAAGCGGGGCACTTCTCTCTTGCGGAGTTCTGGATACGACGGATTCGCCGAATCGTTCCCGCGGTAACGTTGATGGTCGTATTGGTGTTGCTTGCCGGCGCAGTCCTATTCCTCCCCAGTGACTTAAAGGTCTTAGCCAAGTCGGCGGTAGCTCAGCAAGTGCTTTGTTCTAATATTTATTTTTTCAGGAACACTGGATATTTTGATGGCCGTGCCGAGCTAATGCCGCTTCTGCACACTTGGTCTCTTGCTGTCGAAGAGCAGTTTTATTTAATCTATCCATTTCTTCTGGTGCTTCTCAACAGACTGGGCCGAAGGCCTACTGTCGTTGCTTTGGGCGCTATTTTGCTTGTCTCCCTAGCTCTTAGTCATTATCAAGTACGGCATAATACTTCAGCCGCATTCTACCTATTACCAGCTAGGGCGTGGGAATTGCTGATCGGTGCAATACTCTGGTTTCTTCCGTCAACGTATAGTATGCCGCGATGGTTACTGTCGGCCCTAAGTTGGTGTTCGCTTGTGGTTATTGTTGCTGCCGCGTGCCTGTTTTCCTCAACTACTCCGTTTCCTGGCATGCAAGCTTTGCTTCCTACGGTAGCAGCCGCCGTGTTTATTTATTGCAATTCCTGCATCCGAACGTTCCCCGCTGCTATGCTCGCCACGGGACCGATGGTGTTTGTCGGTCTGATTAGTTATTCATTGTACTTGTGGCATTGGCCGATTCTTGTGTTTGGAAGGTATTGCTGCGCAGGATCGATTTCTTGGCACCACGCATTGTTGCTAATCGGCCTGAGCCTATCGGCTGCGGTGGCTTCATGGCGGTACGTCGAAATGCCTTTCCGGGGGCATGCCGGAAGATTCAGCGTTTACTTTGTGATATGCGGTTGGTTCGGAGCAGCTGCCGTTATCCTAAGCTTGAGTGTGTTTATATGGAAATCCGGAGGCTTCGCAAGTATCTACCCGAGGGAGTTAATGGCGCTGGATCCCAGGACCGTCGATCCCTCTATATTTCGCTACGAAGTGTCCGGCGAGCAACTTAAAACCGGTAGCGTGACTATGTATGGTCTTAGTGACGGGCCATCAGGTGTTGACTTCATCATCTGGGGAGATAGCCACGCAATGTCGCTGGGCGCTTATGTGGAGGATGAATGTCGTCGTTTAAAAGTCTGTGGCGCGATTGTCGCGAGGAGGGCGACCGCGCCTTTGGCGAGGTGGGAGGGTTATACGGAGGACAAGAACGTGTGGAACGAGCGAGCGCTCGGTTATATCATTCGGACAAAACCGAAACACGTAATAATGGTGGCCAGGTGGAACACGCATTTTGATGAGGTGGATGAGAATAAGGAAGCGGCGTTACGGTCGGCCATAATGTCGTTGATATACGCAGGGATAGGGGTGTGGATCATGCCTCAGGTACCGGAACAGAGGTTTCCCGTACCGCAGGCGTTGTGGCTTTCAAGAAGATTTGGGATACCGTGTCCGCAAAGTACGTCCGTTAGCGAGTTTCGCGAGGCGAGCGGGAAATTTCGCGCGGTCCTCAAAAGACTGCCTGAGGCGGTTGGGGAGTTGGATGCTAGCTCTGATTGTTTCGATTCCAACGGGTTTTCGATAATCGGTAGCGAGGAGGGAGCCTTCTATCGGGATGCGGACCACTTATCTAAGGCGGGGGCCTCGCACCTTATCGGCCCCAGCTTCTTGCGTTGGATTATGGAGACTAGCAGGAAGCACTCGGAAGGGCTTGTCGCGCGAGGCGGGTAGGCGCGATGCGGAGTTGCCGGAGGGCGAGACCATCGCCGAGGCCGAGGAGCGTCTTACCCGCGAACTGCAAAAGATTCTCCGTCGGCACCGCGGCGAGACGGTCGGCTTGGTCGTCGCGGAACCGATCGCCGCCGTCATCAAGCGGATCCTCACGCAATGTCCGTTGGGCGACCTGTGGAAGGCCGAGTCGGGGCACGGCCGGATGGAATGCATCCGGGTTGGGACGCTCGAACCCGCCCCCGCCTCGAACTGAACGCCCGGCGCCGGGCAAAAGATGCGCTAACTCTAGTTGCGTGTCGCCCTGCCCGGCCCCAGTCGCGGAGCAATCCGTCGCGTCCGCCGCAGAGTGCGTCGCGTCGGCGATGGACTCGAAGAAAGCTTGTCCGCCGCCGGTGGAGTGCTCGCACTATTCGCTTGGGGGAATCACACCAATGGGGCCTTGCGTGCCGCCCCAGCGGACGTGCGGTCCGTCCACAACCGTGGGCTTTTCCCGGCCTACGCGGGAACCGTCGACAAGAATCGGCCATCGAGCGTCTGTGCTGCCCGGAAACTCTTCCTTGAAATGACACCCGACGACCTCGCCCCCGCGCAGAATGGCTTGGTATTCGCCGGTCGGCAAGTCGGCAAAGCGGTGGATGAACTCGCAATCAATGAAGCGAAAACCTTTGCCCGAGCACCAAATACTGCGGCGGTGGTTCGCGCGAAAGACGCAGCATTCAAACGTCACGTTTTTTAGGTTGCCGTTGAGTTCGGCCAGGAAACCACCGTAAGGACCTTGCCCCTGCCAGGGCTTATCTTCGAACGTGCAACGAATCCACCGCGTGGCCAAGGCCGGATCGTCCGAACCAACGGCGTGCACAATGCTGCCGTGAAACGTGCAGTCCTCGAAAACCAATCCCGGCTTGGCATTCCATGTGCTCCAATTGGTCACACCCCAGAACAAACAGCGGACAAAGCGGCTGTATCCGCCGTCGCCGGAGTCGGCCACCATGCCGCAACCGACGTTGTTCACGAACTCGCAGTCCTCGAAATAGCCGTCGCGGCAGATGGATTCCTCCGCCTCGATGTCGAGTCCCGCACCGGGGGCGGAGGCGAACGGTTTGCCGTTGTTTTCGGCCCTTCCCGTGTGATTGAACTTGCACCGCCGAGCGGTCAGCCCTCGCCCGCCGATCCATGAAAGTCCCTGCCGCCCGTTGTACTCGAACACGCAGTCCATCAGGGTATGCGGCGCCGCAGGGTCCTCCTCTTTCAGGCCGTACCAGCCGATCATGATTCCATCCAGCGCATGGTGATGACTATGGACCCGCTCGATAGTCGCGTTTTTATTGTTCTGAAGAAAGATTCCGCAGGCGGGCAACTGCCGGCCCGTGTCGCCGTATGGTCCGCCGACGATCAGTTCGCCCAGGTTGCCGTCGAGTTCCAGGTCCTGGATGACGACGTTGTCGCACTCGACAATGTGCAGCATGAATCCCACGTGCGCCGCGTACTTGTGATCGACGAAGGGCATGGTGGACGGTTGAAACGGTTCGCCGGTGTCTTTATCGAAGGAGCCGAACCGCAAGCCCGGCGCCAAGCGGAGGACGGCCCGATTGCCTTCGATGCGCAGGTACTTCAGCCCCTTAACCGTGAAGATCTTGGCCGCGCGATAGTACGGAAACTCGCCCGGGACATGCTGCTGCTTGCCGACCCGATAGACGCCGGGAGGGATGACCAGCGTTCCGCCGCCGGTCTCTTGAAGGATCTGTGCCGCCTTTTGAAAGGCCTCCGTATCATTAGTGACGCCGTCGCCGACCGCCCCGCAATCTGCTCGCAGATCTATCCGTGGGTAGGCGGCCTGCGGATCTGCAGCGGCGGTTGCACCTTCCGATGATGTTGCAGGGCTTTCGATACCCTTGGCCGTGTCAGTTTGCAGCCAGGCCGCAACCGTTGCCAAAACACCATAAAAGAAGATCGTCGTGATGTGTTTCATGGGTGGCGTCCTTTCTATTGTCTCGGTTTATTCTTAAAAGAGCCACGAAGGGATTGCGATATTCCGCCTGTTTATATCTCACGTCTTATTCCCGTCGCGGCGAGAGCGGCCTGCGGCACTCCTTGGTGTAGGAATATACGGGATTCGAATAGCCGCGGAGGCGGCGAGCATCAATGCGGTTATTGTGTCAATAGTCGAGCTTGGGTGGCTGCCGGCGGTTTGAGGTGGGCGTCCAGGAATCCGTAAATCAGTTCCCGCGACTCGTGCGGCACGCCGTGGCCTCGTCCGTGCACGAAGAAGGCGAAGTTTTCGGGCTTGTCCAGCAATTGGTACACGTCGGCGATCTTCAACAGCATCAACACGCGTTGGCGCTGAGTGAGCGGGTTGCCGTCGTTGAGGGCCGAAACGTCCAGAAACGCCCGGGGTGCGATGATCGCGATGATCTCGTGCATGTCGATGGGCGGCAATTCGCCGCGGAGGAGCAGCGGTCGAACGGGCTTGAGATAGACGTACCAGTGGTCGCGGGCCCAGGCTTCGACCTCGGGATTGTGGCGGAAAAAGGATGCCCCGCAATTGCAGACGCAGGCTTGGACGCGGTCGTCGTAGGCGGCCAGAAAGAAGGCGCCGTGCCCTCCCAGGGAATGCCCCATCACGCCGATCCGCGCGGGATCCACTTCCGGTCGAGTCAAGAGGACGTCGATGGCGATGCTGTGTTCGTAGGTGAACTTTCCCACCGCCGTCCATTCCGGATGCTTTTGGTAGAACCGCGTGGTATCGTAGGGGCCTTCGGGCGGAATCCGTTCGCCGGAGACGAAGTGTTCGGGTGCGACGGCGACGTAACCGCGACGGCAAAGCTGATCGAGAAAGGCCTTGGTGGGATCGCCGCTCAATCCCGCCGTTTGCCGCGTGCCGTCCGCCGTGGTACCGTGCAAGGCCACGACGGCGGGGGCCTTACCTTCCAATTGCAGCGGAATGCCCAAGTAGGCGTGGGCCCGTTCGTCGCGTTCCACCTGATAGCTGATGTAGAGACGCCGGTAAACGCCGTCGATATCGGCCGTCTCGTGAACCTGCAAGTCTAAAGGCGGCTTTTCCGGTTTGTATTGATCGCGGATCAATTCCAAATAGCGACGCCGCAACACCTCGCGGCGTGCCGCCCAAGCCTCGGCGGTTTGCACTCCCTCCAGCAGGTCGTCCCACGAGGACGCAATGACGGGCGGATCGCTCCGATACCGGACGGGCGACTGATCCCCCTGGGCGAACGCCGCGCCGCTTAGTAGGAACCACACGGCGGCAATCGCCGTCGCACGCAATATCAACCCCATTGCAATTCTCCTTGCCTTGCTTGGAAAAGCGCCCGGCGAATTTGGCCGGTATTCCGCACCCTCTGCCGATCGGCTTCGGCGGAATTTCCGAGCACCATGATAGGTACCGAAGCGAACGAGTTGCAAGCTCTTGGCCGGCATTGCGCGGGCAGAAAAGCAAGGGAGCGGTGCGGCGACGTCGATGACGATGCGACCTGCGCGATCTCTTGGTTTGGGCAGGCTGAGCGAACGTTGCCGGCAAAAGGCTGCGTTGTTCTCGTTTTATACCGTATGGTGCTCTACATTTATGTAACCATTATATTCATTACAATCCGCAATTTTGGCGATTCCGTCGATCAAGAACTTGACAAATGGTGTTTTGTCGGCTCAATTTTATTAAAGCTTTGTAGCGGAGGCTCTTATCCTGCAAAGGGAATTGGAGATTAGCGATGATGGCAGTTCGATGCGGCCGACGGATGATCGTTGCGGCGGTGGTGCTTGCCGGGTGCGTCGGCGGGACGGCGCATGGGCAGTGCCTTTTGAGCGGCCTGTTCAATCGGCCCAGCACCTACGCAGCGCAATACGGGACGTATCCCACGGGCTACACGGCGTACATGCCGGTCTCTGCGGTGCCCGTCACGACGTACATGCCGGTCACGTACGCCGCTCCGGCGGTTACGTACCGCGCCGCATATCGGCCCTTGCCGCCTTCGCTGGGGACGACCGTCATGCGACCGGCGCCCGTCATGGCCGGTGCGGTGCCCCCGGTGGTGACACCCTACGCGGTCGCCTCGCCCGTGGCGACGCCGACGGTGGTTTATCGCCCGGTGGAGATCGTAGTCGAGCGTCGTCGGTTGTTCTCTTGGCGTCCATTCGAACGATGGCGTGCGCGTCGCGTCGCATATTCGTTGTCTTACGCCCCAACTTGGACCACGACGCAATTCGCGGGTTACTCCCTACCGCTAACCGCGGGCACGTGTGATCCCTGCGCGAGCAGTGCGACCGCGTCGTACGGCGCCGGGACGGTGGTCGTCGGTTCGTCCGGCGGTTGTTCGACGTGCGGATCGTCGATCACGAGCACGGGAGTGCCGCTTTCGGCGGCGGACGCCGCGCCGGTCTTGCCCGCTCCTGCCGCATCCGGATCGTCCTCGCAACCGCCCAGCACTTACGCTCCCACATCGAGCGGGGATGCCGGCCAGTCGTGGAAGCCGGCCGCTACGCCCGGCGTCCAAGGAACCGGCCTTCCGCAGGCCGAAGAGGAGCGACCGTTGGTCCGCCAGGCCGTGTTTGTTCGGCCGATCCCCTTGGTGGAGGAGAGCGAGGAGTCGCCGCCCTTGGTCGAGGTTCAGGGGTGGAAGCGGAAGTGACGGATCGTTGGTCCACCTCGGGCTGACGCCCGAGGCTCGCAGCACGCCACCTCGGGCTTACGCCCGAGGCTCTAAGAGCGATCAGCGCAAGCTGGTGGTGCATCGACAAGAAAATGCAACCAAGAGCCGCCAGCGTAAGCTGGTGGCGGTTCTGCAAAGAGGAAAGAAAGGCAACCAAGAGCCGCCGGCGTGAGCCGGTGGTGGAAGGCTGGGTTGCGTCGAGACACCTCGGGCTGACACCCGAGGCTCGTAGCACGCCACCTCGGGCTTACGCCCGAGGCTCTAGGGCAAACACACAGGGCTTGCGCCCGAGGCTCCCTGAAGTTGTGTAGCGCAATCGCGCGAAGATGATAAGGTGCGCGTGTCATGAAAAAGCGCGTGATTCTGCTCTTGGCAGCGGTGCTGGTGGTGGGCCTAAGCCTTTGGAGCGCCGAGAAGTACGGCGTGAAAGGCGTGTCGCGATCATCAGTGACCGGCGGGTGGTGGCACCGCCTGTGGATGGAGGTCGAGCAGAAGGCCTGGAAGCTGCACGGCAACGTGGAGATTCGGGAAGTCCGATTGGGATTCAAGGTGCCCGGTCGGATCGCTCGCCTGTACGTGGACGAAGGCGATTCAGTCGAACCGTCGTCACTGTTGGCGGAATTGGAGCAGGCCGAGTTCTTGGATGCGGTGCATCAGGCGGAGGCGGCATTGGAGGCCCGGCGGGCGGAACTAGCGGCATTGGAGAACGGTTCGCGTCCGGAAGAGATCGAGAAGGCGCGATCCTTGACCGAGGCGGCGGAGGTGGCCGTCCGCAACGCCGAAATCTCATGGCGGCGCGCCCAGGAGTTGGCGCCCAAAGGGGCCGTTTCGAGGGAGACGTTGGACAACACCCAAGCGGCTTATGATCAAGCGGTGGCCAACCATCAAGCGGCGTTGGCGGCGCAGCGCCTGGTGGAAGCAGGCCCGCGACAGGAGGACATCGACCGCGCTCGGGCGGTGGCGCGACAAGCCGAGGCTGTTCTTGCTGAAGCCAAACGGCGACTCGCCGATACTCGACTGGAGTGCCCCGTTCCGGGCGTGATTCAGGTTCGCGTCCACGAGACGGGCGACTTCGTGAACGTGGGCGAACCGGTCTTTTCCATCGCTCGGCAGGACGAGGTTTGGGTCCGAACCTACGTCGCCGAGGAGGATTTGGACTCGATTCGTCCGGGGATGGCGGTGGAGGTATCGACCGACGGTGGGAATCGTTTTGCGGGACAGGTGGGCTTCATCTCGTCGGTGGCGGAATTCACACCCAAGTCCGTGGAAACGCGGGAAGTACGGACCGATTTGGTGTACCGCGTGCGGATTCTGGTCAAAGACCCGGAAGGAAAGTTGCGGCAGGGAATGCCCGTCGTCGTGCAGTTGTCTCCGGAAGCGCAGGGGTCGGCGTCGGGCAAGGAAAGTCGGCCGTGATCCAGTTCGAACAGGTAACGAAGAACTTTCCGCCTTCCCCGCAACCCGCCCTGCAAAATGTGACCGTCGAGATTCCTGCCGGGGCGATTACGGGATTGGTGGGTCCGGACGGTGCGGGGAAGACGACCTTCCTTCGCTTGGCCGCGGGGTTGCTGGCCCCCTCGCAAGGCCGCATCGTCGTATTGGGAAAGGATACGCGCGAAGGTTTCGAGTTCCGCGATCACTTGGCCTATATGCCCCAGAAGTTCGGGCTGTACGAGGACCTCTCCGTCTTAGAGAACCTCATGCTTTACGCCCGGTTGCGCGGCATCCCCCGAGCGGAGCGGCAGGCCGGCATCGACCGCCTGTTGGGATTCACGGGACTGGCCCCGTTCCAGCGGAGACTGGCGGGCAAACTATCGGGCGGGATGAAGCAAAAGCTCGGCCTGGCCTGTTCGATGCTGATCCGCCCCAAGGTCATGCTGCTGGATGAACCGGGCGTGGGGGTCGATCCCATCTCGCGCCGCGAACTGTGGAAGATCACGTGCGAGCAACGGGACCAAGGGGTGGGCATCGTCTGGAGCACGCCTTATCTCGATGAGGCCGAGCATTGCGATTACGTGCTGGTCTTGTACGAGGGCCGCGTGCTGTTCTTCGGCCCGCCCAAGGAGTTCACGGCCAGGGTCGAGCACCGCACCTTTTTGGTTGACGTCCCGGCGCAAGAGCGGCGGCGTCTGACGCGTGAGTGGCTGCAAGATCCCGATGTCGTGGATACCCGGATTCAAGGGCGGCGTTTGCGAGTGGTGCTGCGGCAAGGCGCCGATCCCGCCGGCAGACACGCGGCGCGCGGCGCCGAATCGACCGAACCCCACTTCGAGGACGCTTTCATCGACGCCCTGGGGGGCATTCCCAAGGATCGGGTCGCCTTTCAACACAACGGTTCCGCGGCGGACAAGTCGGACGAGGAAGTCGTGGCGGCGGAGCAACTGGTCAAGCGGTTCGGGCATTTCACGGCCGTCGATCATGTATCGTTCCGCGTGCGGCGGGGCGAGGTGTTCGGACTGCTGGGGCCGAACGGGGCGGGAAAAAGCACCACCTTCCGCATGCTTTGCGGGCTGGCGGCGCCCACCGAGGGCCGCGCCGCCGTGGCCGGCATCGACCTCGGCAAGGCCCGCGCCGAAGCCCGACGCCACGTCGGATACATGGCCCAAAAGTTCAGCCTCTACGGCAACCTTACCGTACGGCAGAACCTGGAGTTTTTCGGCGGGGTGTACGGCCTGCGCGGCCGCCTGCTTGCCGACGCCATCGATCGCGCCCTGGAGGAACTGGAGTTGCGTCCGTTCACCGCCGTCAACGCGGGCGAGCTTCCCCTGGGTTTCAAGCAACGACTGGCCCTGGCGGTCGCGGTCATGCATCGGCCCGCCGTGGTCTTCCTGGATGAGCCTACCAGCGGCGTCGATCCCCTGGCCCGCCGCGAGTTCTGGTTGCGGATCGATCAACTCGTGGAGGAGGGTGCCGCCGTCATCGTCACCACCCATTTCATGGACGAGGCCGAGTACTGCGATCGGTTGGCCCTGGTCAATCGAGGTCGGGTCATCACGATGGACACGCCCGACGCCATCCGCAACTCCGTCCAATCGCCCGAGCTACCCAATCCCACGCTCGAGGACGCATTCATCGCCCTGCTGGAACGGGTGAAGGAGCGAGAGGATCGGGTCGCCGAACCCGCCGCAACCGACCACGGCAAGGGAGGCGGTGCCGCATGAAGCCCCAGCAAAAGCCCGCCGCGACGCCATCGGGAACCCGCTCCCTCCGCCTTCGCTGCGTGCTGGCCCTGGCTCGCAAGGAAGGCTACCAGATTCTACGCGACCCCAGCAGCCTGGTGATCGCGTTTGTTTTGCCTTTGCTACTGCTTTTTCTGTTCGGCTGGGGGATTTCGCTCGATCCGGTGGAGATTCCGCTGGGATTGGTCGTGGAGACGCCCTCGGCGGCGACGGAAAGCGTGGCTGCGGCCTTGCGGGGGAGTCGCTACTTCGAAGTCACCGAAGCCCGTCAGCGCGCGGACTTGGAACACCTGCTGGTCGGCGGACAACTCGACGGTTTGGTCGTCCTTACGCAGGAATATCCCCGCGAGCGCGGCGTCGGTTCGGCGAAGGTTCAATTGCTGGTCAACGGCAGCGAGGCGAACACGGCCGAATTGATCGTCAATTACTTGGAAAACCTACTCCAAAGGGACATCCAACACTACGCCGAAGACCGCGGCTTGGGGAGTGCGGCGCCGCCCATCACCGTCGAACCGCGGGTCTGGTACAACCCCAATCTGGACTCGCGAGCCTCTATCTTGCCCGGTTCCATCGCCGTGATCATGACGTTGATCGGGACCATTTTGACGGCTCTGGTGGTAGCGCGGGAATGGGAACGCGGCACGATGGAGGCCCTCCTCGCCAGTTCCATCAGTCGCGCCGAGTTCCTGCTCGGCAAGTTCCTCCCCTATTTCGCCCTGGGAATGACGACCATGATGCTGGTGGCCGGCGTCTCCATCCTCGTGTTCGGCGTCCCCTTTCGCGGTTCCTGGCTCGCCCTGATCGGCGTTGCCGCCGTGTTCCTGAGCGTGGCCTTGGGGTTGGGGCTGTTCATCTCCACAGCCACTCGGAACCAGTTCGTGGCCACGCAGGCGGCCTTGATCGTGGGCTATCTTCCTTCGTTCATCCTTTCCGGCCTGGTCTTCGAGATCAACAGCATGCCGCCGCCGATTCGCGCCCTCACGTACGTCTTGCCGCCCCGGTATTTCGTTTCGGCCTTGCGGACGCTGTTTTTGGCGGGCAACGTGTGGGAAGTGATCCTCGGCGATGCGCTGATCCTGGCCCTCTTCGCCGCGGTGCTGTGGATACTGACGATCCGCAAGACGCGACTGACGCTGGAATGAGGCGACTGCCATGCTGGAACGGATCCGACGCTTGGTAATCAAGGAGTTCCTGGCGATCTTCCGCGACCGGGCCAGTCGCATGGTCGTGACCGTCCCGCCCTTGGTGCAACTTTTGGTCTTCAGCTTCGCCGCCACGCTGGAGGTTCGCAACGCCGGACTGGGCATCTACAACGAAGACGCGGGCCTGCTGGGCCGGGAATTGGCCGCCCGATTCGAGTCCATTCCCGTCACCTTTTCCCGCATCGTCCCTTGCCGCAACTATGCCGAGGTTCGCCAAGCCCTGGATTCGCAGCAGGTGCTTGGGGTGGTGCACATCCCGCAGGATTTCACGCGGTCGCTGGAGGCCGGCCGCTCCCCCGCCGTGCAAATCCTGCTCGACGGACGGCAATCGAACGCCGCCGCCGTCACCCAGGGTTACGCCGGTCGCATCGTCCGCGATTTCGCGCTGACAGCCCTGCCGCGGCGCGCCGTCGCCGGCCCGCCGGTCACGCAGGCCATACCTATCACGCGGGTATGGTTCAACGAGAACCTGCACCCTCTGTGGAGTTCCGTGCCGGCCCTGCTCGGCATCCTGACGAACCTGGTGACGCTGTTGGTGACGGGCCTTTCCGTCGCCCGGGAACGCGAATTGGGCACCTTCGACCAACTGCTGGTCTCGCCGTTGCGACCCGGCGAAATCTTGATCGGCAAGGCCGTGCCCGCCTTTGTGGTGGCCTACGTGGAGGGCGGCCTGATGATTCTGGTCGCCGTGACCCTGTTCGGCCTGCCGTTTCGCGGTTCGCTGCCGCTTCTGGCCGTCGCCTTGTTCGTGTTCTTGTTGGCGATCGTGGGCGTGGGCTTGTGGATTTCCTCGATCTCCTCCACGCAGCAACAGGCCTTGCTGGGAGCGTTTACGTACATGGTCCCCGCCGTGTTGCTGTCGGGTTTCGCCACGCCGGTGGAAAACATTCACCCCGCCATCCGCTGGCTCGCCGACGTCAATCCCTTGCGGTACATGGTGGCGATCAGCCGCATGGTATTTTTGGAGAATCCCACGGCGGACGTGGTTTGGCCGTACATCTGGCCGCTGCTTCCCATCGCTGCGTTCACGCTTGTGACCTCGGCGTGGTTCTTCCGTCACCGCCTGGAGTGAGCGCCGCCGGCTCACGTTGGTGGCTCGGGTGGGCGTGATGGCGCGCCATTCACACAAACGCTGGAGAGCCTCGGGCGTAAGCCCGAGGTGTCTTGACGCAACCCAGGGTGCACCACCAGCTTACGCTGGTGGCTCCAGGGGTACATTACCAGCTTACGCTGGTGGCTCGGGTAATACACCACCAGCTTACGCTGGTGGCTCCAGGGGTACATTACCAGCTTACGCTGGTGGCTCCAAGTGCGCTGGCGGCTCGAGGGATTAACGCGATGATGCGCGTGATGGCGCTACACAGGGTCAGGGAGCCGCCGGCGCGAGCCGGCGGTGGACGCGTCGCCTTCAGCCCGTGTAACTCTTCACCGCCAAGAGGTACACCACGAGCACGGCGGCCAGTCCGTACATCAGGGGCCGGACCTGGCGTCCTTGGCCCGCCAACAGCTTGACCAACGGATAGCAGATAAACCCTAGGGCCAGTCCGTCGGCGATGGAGTAGCTGAAGACGATGCCGACCATGGTGATGAAGGCCGGCAGGGCCTCGGCGGGGTTATCCCACTCGATCTTCAGCACGTTCCGCAGCATCATGGAGCCGACCACCAGCAGGGCGGCGGCGGTCAGCGGCGAATAGCTGCCGATCATGCGCACGACCGGTTCGAAGAAGGGGGCGAGCAGAAACAAGGCCGCCGCGGTCAAGGCCGTCAAACCGGTCCGTCCGCCTTGTTCCACGCCGGCGGCGCTCTCGATGAAACTGGTCACGGTGCTGGTGCCCAGGATCGCGCCGAACACCGTGCCCGCGGCGTCCGCGGTCAGGGCCTGCTTGGCCCGGGGCAGCCTGCCCTCGCGGATCAGGCCCGCTTGCTCGCTCACCCCGACCAAGGTCCCCAGCGTGTCGAAAAGGTCCATGAAGAGGAAGATCAAAATATAGGGTAAAAATGGGATCGCCAAGGAGAGACCCGGTTCCATCTTCCCCAGGGTAGGCGCGAGGGACGGCGGTCGCGAAATCAGGCCCGCGGCGGGCGTGAATTGGGTCATCAGTTTCGATTGGGCGACGGCGGGCCAGTCCGCCGCGTGCGGCAGGGCGAGGATCAGTTGGCGCAGAATCAAGGCGGTCGCGGTCGCCGCCAAGATTCCCAGCACGATGGAACCCGGCATCCGTCGCCCGTACAAACCCGCCGTGACCAAAAAGCCCACAAAGAACACCACCACGTCGGGTCCGGCCAGGCGGGGGCTGAGTTTGATGATCTGTTCCGGTGTGCCGACGATGATGGAGGCCCCTTGCAAGCCCAGCAGGGCGATGAACAGGCCGATCCCCGCCGCGATGGCGTTCCTCATGCTGGGACTGACGGCGTCCAGGAGTTTTTCCCGCACGCCCAACAGCGACAGCGCCAGGAACAGCACGCCCGAATAGAAGATCACCCCCAAGGCGATTTGCCAGGGTTGGACGGCACCGGCCTCCAATCGGCCGGCGGCGACCTCGGTTTCGATCCACGCCGCGGCGGCAGGCACCAGCGAGCCGATGAAGAGGAAGTTCTCGCCCATCCCCGGCGCCAAGGCGATGGGGTATTTGGCCCACACGCCCATGATGATCGTCGCCGCGGCGGCGGCCAGGCAGGTGGCCGACATCACGGCCCCGAAATCCATGCCGATCTCTTCGCGCCCCATCAGCTTGCCGGAAAGGACCATCGGCTGAAGGACGATGATGTAGGCCATCGTCAGAAACGTGGTCAGCCCGGCCAACATTTCGGTGGGCGCGTTCGTTCCGTTTTCCCGCAGACGAAACCAGCGTTCCAGCATGGCGGTCCCTCCGCGACAAGAGATCTTCGTGGAATCCGCGCTTCGACCCGGCGGATGGACGCGCCGACCCTCCGGTCGACCCAACGTGACATCGGGCGCCAAACCGGCCCGCGCGCTTACTTCGGCAACGGGGCGGTAAACGGACGGGCGGTGAAGAGGGACAACGAACCCACCGCCGGATTGGTCTCAGACGTCATCTTGCCGAGGGCGTCGTAGATCAAATCATGGACCACGGTGGCACCCACTTGACTTGAGCCAATGGGGGAAGCTTACAGCCCGCGGTCGATGT
Source organism: Thermopirellula anaerolimosa (assembly GCF_054657335.1). Classification (NCBI taxonomy): domain Bacteria; kingdom Pseudomonadati; phylum Planctomycetota; class Planctomycetia; order Pirellulales; family Thermoguttaceae; genus Thermopirellula; species Thermopirellula anaerolimosa. The sequence goes on along the minus strand of NZ_BAAHYX010000006.1, from coordinate 2,071,366 downwards.
CCCGCACCGTCTTCAGTTGGTCACGCCCAGGTCCATTGGACCAAATCCGACGGCGGTGTCAATGGTCCTTCAATGCAGTCCGGACCCGGTTCGGTTGCTAAGCCGGTGTTTGCAGCGGGACCGCAGGGAGATGTGCGGCTGCGCATCGTATTTCGACCCCGGCCGATTCGGTGTTGCTCGAGGCTGCGCCGCGGAACTGGGCTGCGGCAGGCGCGGCCCAACAATATCTGGCGGGTGCGGCTGAAATGCTGTTGCGCGATTGGGGGGAATAAGTAAAACAGGGTGTTAGAGGTTTGCGTTGTTGGAGGTTCCCCTAACACCCTGAAAGGAATCGTGATGAGGAGTGTACTCAGCGCAGAGCAGCGTCGTCAACTGCACGAGAGGTTTGACAGCGTGTTGGACGCGATGCCGGTCAATGTGGACGACTTCGAGAAAGCGGAGCAGGTCTTGAGCGAGGGCCTCCACGGCCTGGGCAATCAAGCCTTGCAGGCGTGGGCGGATTCGGCGAACACGTCGGATGCGTTGCCGAAGTGTCCGTGTTGTGGTGAGTCCATGCGGCATCGCGGCTGCCCGCCTTGCACGGTGGCGACGACTTTCGGCGACGTGAAATGTCGGCGTCCCCGGCGGCGTTGTGATCGTTGTGAAGAGGAATGGTATCCGCACGATGCGCGATTGCGGTTTGCCGGCCACGGCGTCAGTTGGCCGTTGGCGAAAGTGGTGGCCCGGCTCATGGCATGGATACCGGCGGAACAAGTGCAGACGGTCTTGCGTGCGGACCACCGCGTGGAACTGAGCAAGCAAACGATCCAGCAGATCGCGCACACGGCGGGCGAGATGCTCTTGGCCCAGGAGGACGCCCAACGCCAGGCGTTCTTTGGGTTGTCGCCCGCGGAGCAGGCCCAGGGGATGCCGCAGTCCACGTGCCATGCTCCCGTGGTGGCGGTGTATGCGGATGGGGCCATGATTCACGCGGAAGGCGAGTGGCGAGAGATTCGTGTCGCTCGAGTGCGGGCCCTGGACGGGCAAAAGAACACCCTGGCGCAGAAGACGTTCGCCCGGTTTTTGTCGTTGGAGGAGTTCGGCCGGCAGTTGTTTCTGGAGGCCTATCGCACCGGCTACGGCCAAGCGTCGCAACGTGTGTTCTTGGGTGACGGCGCGCACTGGCTTTGGGAATTGGCGGCCTTCCACTTTCCCGAGGCCGTGCCCGTCTTGGATTGGTATCATTTGAGCGAGAACGTCCACCAAGCGGCCCATGACGTATTCGGTGTGGGCACGGAGGAAGCGAAGGTTTGGGCGAAGGAGCGGCTCTCAGAATTGTGGGAAGGCGGGCACCGGCAGGCGCGCGTGGCGATCGCCGCCTTGCAGAAACAGTTGCGTGCGCCGACCAAGCGGGAGGCGTTGCGGAAGCTGGGAGTGTATCTGAAGAACAATGCCGAGCGGATGGATTATCCGCGCTACCGTGCGGCAGGATTGCCGATCGGCAGCGGCCCGGTCGAGTCGGCCTGCAAGTGCCTGGTGGGGGCACGCTGTAAACAGGCCGGGATGCGCAACTGGCGTCGTCGTCGGGCGGAGGCCATCCTCCGCCTCCGCGCCGCCCTTTACGACGGCTGCTTCGACGCCCTGTGGTCCGCCCATCTCCAACAAGCCGCCTAAACTTGCCACGATCTATCAGCCGCACCCTATCTGGCACGGGCCTACCGGCGGCGATACACTCAAGGCGCCGTAGGGAAGATCGGCGTCGGCGGCACGAGGCAAGTTGAGGCTCTCGGCACTTTTTCTTGAGGGAGGGGGATCCGATGCAGCGTCGCGACTTCTTGGTCGGTTCGGCGGTCGTGGGGATGGGGCTGGGGTCGGCCCGGCAGACCGCCGCGGTGCAGGTTCAATCCGTTTCCGGGAAAGGAGATAGTAAGATGGCGTTTGTTCAACCTTCGTTACCGTATGCCATGGATGCCCTGCAACCGTTTCTTTCGGAGGAGCAGATCCGGTTTCACTACGGCAAGCATCATGCCGCCTATTTCAAGAACTTGAATGCCCTGGTGGAGGGCAAGCCGGAAAGCGAGATGTCGTTGCGGGAAGTGGTCGTGCAGGCGCCGCCCGGTCCCGTGTTCAACAATGCGGCCCAGGCCTGGAACCACAGCTTTTATTGGGATTGTTTGAAGCCGCAGGGCGGATCGCCGAGCGGGGCCTTGGCGGCGGCCTTGGATCGCGACTTCGGAGGTTTGGCCGAGCTTCGCGCCGCCATGTCGGAAGCCGCCGTCAAACTGTTCGGTTCCGGTTGGGCGTGGTTGGCCGCCGACAAAGACGGCAAACTCAATGTGCTGGCACTCAGCAACGCCGACACCCCGTTGAAACACGGCCTGGAGCCGATCTTGACCATCGACGTCTGGGAACACGCCTACTATATCGACTATCGGAACGAACGCGCGAAGTACGTGGAAGGCTTCTGGGACCACGTCGACTGGGACTTCGCCGCGAAGTGTTTCGCCCAGGCGACCGGCTGAGGTTCCGCGCTTCGATCGGGCGACGCCAAGTATAGCTGCTCGGCGAATCGCGACTATCGCAAGTCCGAGCACCGCGCCCTTGGGCCGCGCTTCCGAGCGGCCCGAGAAGTGGTGCAGTGCGCGCTTCGAACAGGCCAAGCGCCCGCTTGTCCGATCTGCCGTGCGGAACGCGACATGTACCGTCAAGGCGGCGCTTGAAGCACCTCGCCGGAGCGATTCTCCGCTCGACGTGGATATTCCAAAAATCTCGCGTTATTATCAAACAAGTGTTTTCATTCGCCGGGGCTGACCGCCGACCGCACGGACTCTGCACACGGAGCGGCAACCTACACCCGCCCGTAGAATTGTCAGGGGCGCTTTGCGATGGACGACGTGGTGCGGGCGTTTTTAGAAAACGAGCAGCAACTTCGGCCGATCAAGCGCCTGGGGGTGGGCGGATTTGCCGAAGCCTGGCAGGTGGAGTCCCCCAGCGGGGTCCGCTCGGCGGTGAAGGTCTCCCTGCGACCGATCGACGAGAAGAATCCCGCCCTCAAAAAGGAACTGGATAACCTCAAGCTCGTCAAAGCCATCTCCGGCCACCCGCATATTGTGAGCCTGCTGGACTATTGGGTGGTGACCGATTACCTGGTGACGCGCTGGGAATTGGCCACAGGCGGCGACCTGTTGCGGTTGTGGGAACGGCACCGCGAAGAGGGACGGGCCGGGATCCCGGTCGGGCAACTTCTCAAGCTCATGTGGGACGCGGCGGACGGTTTGGACTTTCTGCACGGGCAGGGGATCTATCACCGGGATATCAAGCCGCAGAATCTCCTGCTGTTCCACGGTCGCGTGAAGTTGGGGGACCTGGGTCTGGCGAAACTGGCGGGTGCGAGCACGGCGTCGCACACGGGTTCGGGGACGTTCGGTTATTTGCCGCCGGAGGCCTGGGAGGATCACCGCCTGGCGCCGAGCGTGGACCTGTATTCGTTGGCGGCGACGTACCTCAAACTTCGGACCGGCAACGAACCGTTCGGCGACAAGCCGGGGGAACTGTTCCAGCGACAAAAGCGCGGCGAACCGAGCTTGGACGGTCTGCAAGAGGCGGAAAAAAAGCTCCTGCTGGCCGCTCTTCACCCTGATCCGGAAAAACGCTTTTCCGAAAAAGCGCAGAGTTGGGTTCGAATTTTGTACCAGAGGCTTTTGTCCCCGGGCCGCCCATCGCAGGGCCGAACGAACCGGGAGGCCAATTCCGGAGTGACTGCAACGGAAAGCTCTTCCGCCGAGGAGAGGCGAAAGCGGGTTGTGCTTGCTGCCGATGGAACCGGCGACGCAGCGACGCTGGAAGAGGCCTTGGCCCAGTGCTCGGTTGGAGGAACGATCGAGATTCGCCAGGGTGTCTATCGCCTGCAACGACCGTTGGAAATCACGCAGGCGGTGACGTTGATCGGGGCGGGAATGACCAACACACGGGTGATCTGCGACGGCGAAGGGTTTGTGATCAAGTACTCGGGCGAGGGGAACTTCAATCTCAAGGGGATTAGTTTTGAGCACATTGGCCGGGTGACGGCGGACGTCTGTGTGGTGGAGTCCGGGCAGATTCATATCGAGGGCTGTCGTTTTCAAGGTGGAAAAAATCCACAGTCTTCCGACGATAAGACTACAGAACAAGACAAGCTGATATTTTGCGGCCTCCGAATCAATAGCAAAACGGCGGGATGGGTTCGAGAGTGCCATTTTGTTGAGAATGATGCAGGGATCGCGGTCGGCGACCTTGCGGAGCCAACGTTGGAACGGAATACGTGCCAAAGCAACAAGGTCGGCATCCTGTATTCAGATAAATCTCAGGGCACGGCGCGGAACAATGTGTGTCGGGAAAATGGGTACCATGGAATCGGAGTCCATGGTTCCGCGTCCCCCCTACTCAAAGGAAACACGTGCGAAGCGAACACACAAGTCGGTATCGTTTTCGGGGTAAACGCCAGGGGAACGGCGCAGAACAATGTGTGTCGGCACAATGGGTACCATGGAATCGGAATTCAGGACTCTGCATCCCCGTTACTAGTAGAAAACACGTGCGAAGCTAACAAACGGAACGGCATCACTTACTGCGAAACCGCTCAGGGAACGGCGCAGAATAATGTGTGTCGGCAGAACGAGTGGCTTGGAATCCAAGTCCGGGGTTCCGCGTCACCCTTACTCGAAGGAAACACGTGCGAGGCCAACAAAGAATCCGGCATCGTTTACTGTGACAATGCACACGGGACAGCGCGGAACAATGTGTGTTGGCAAAATGAGTGGCATGGAATCCGCGTCCGGGATTCGGCGTTCCCCTTACTCGAAGGAAACAGGTGCGAGGCCAACAAAAGATCCGGTATCGTCTACGCGGAGAACGGCCAGGGAACGGCGCGGAAGAATGTGTGTCGGCAGAATGAGTACCATGGAATCGGAGTCGGGGGTTCCGCGCCCCCCCTACTCGAAGGAAACACGTGCGAGGCTAACAAAAAAAACGGCATTAGTTACTACGGGAGTGCGCAGGGAAAGGCGCAGAAGAATGCGTGTGGGCAAAATGAGTACCACGGTATCAGAGTCGCGGGTTTTGCGTCACCCTTACTGGAACGAAACACGTGCGAAGCTAACGGACGAAGCGGCATCCTATACAGCGAAAACGCCGAGGGCACGGCGCGGAACAATGTGTGTCGGGAAAATGGGTACCATGGAATCGGAGTCCATGGTTCCGCGTCCCCCCTACTCAAAGGAAACACGTGCGAAGCGAACACACAAGTCGGTATCGTTTTCGGGGTAAACGCCAGGGGAACGGCGCAGAACAATGTGTGTCGGCACAATGGGTACCATGGAATCGGAATTCAGGACTCTGCATCCCCGTTACTAGTAGAAAACACGTGCGAAGCTAACAAACGGAACGGCATCACTTACTGCGAAACCGCTCAGGGAACGGCGCAGAATAATGTGTGTCGGCAGAACGAGTGGCTTGGAATCCAAGTCCGGGGTTCCGCGTCACCCTTACTCGAAGGAAACACGTGCGAGGCCAACAAGCAATTCGGCATCCTGTACAGTTCGAACGGTGATGGAACGGCGCGGAACAATGTGTGTCGGCAGAATGAGTACGATGGAATTGCGATTCTCGGTTCTGCGTCACCCTTACTCGAAGGAAACACGTGCGAGGCCAACAAGCAATCCGGCATCCTGTACAGTTGGAACGGTGATGGAACGGCGCGGAACAACGTGTGTCGGCAAAATGAATCAGTTGGGATCCAAGTCGAAGGCTCTGCGTCCCCCTTACTCGAAGGAAACACGTGCGAGGGCAACAAAGAATGCGGCATCCTGTACAGGGAAAACGCTCAGGGAAAGGCGCAGAACAATGTATGTCGGCAAAATGAGTACCATGGTATCAGAGTCGGGGGTTTTGCGTCCCCCTTACTCGAAGGAAACACGTGCGAAGCCGACAAGCAATGCGGCATCCTGTACAACGAAAGCGGTCAAGGAACGGCGCGGAACAATGGGTGTCGCCAGAATGAGTACCAAGGAATTGCGGTTCTCGGTTCTGCGTCACCCTTACTCGAAGGAAACACGTGCGAAGCCAACAAAGAATGCGGCATCCTGTACAGGGAAAACGCTCAGGGAACGGCGCAGAACAATGTATGTCGGCAGAATGAGTACCATGGTATCAGAGTCGGGGGGGGTGCGTCACCCTTATTGGAAGGAAACACGTGCGAAGGTAACAAACAAGCCGGCATCGCTTACTGTGACAACGCCCAGGGAACCGCGATGAACAACCTGAGTCGGGAAAATGGAGAATGTGGAATCGCACTCGCGGATTCTGCTTCCCCTCTACTCGAACGAAACACATGCGAAGGTAACAAACAAGCCGGCATCGCTTACTGTGACAACGCCCAGGGAACCGCGATGAACAACCTGAGTTGGGAAAATGGAGAATGTGGAATCGCACTCGCGGATTCTGCTTCCCCTCTACTCGAACGAAACACATGCGAAGGTAACAAGATGCACGGTACCTTCTATGCCGAGAACGCCAAGGGAACCGCGCGATACAACGTGTCGCGGCAAAATGAGTATTGTGGGATCGCACTTGCAGGTTCTGCGTGCCCCCTACTGGCGGCGAACATGTGCGAAGCTAACAAGATGAGTGGTATCTTCTACTGGGAAAACGCGCGGGGAACGGCGTGGAACAACGTGTGTCGGCAAAATGGGGACCATGGAATCGGAGTCGCGGGCTCAGCGTCTCCCTTACTCGAAGAGAACACGTGCGAAGCTAACACAAAGAACGGCATCGGTTACTCCGAGAATGCACAGGGGACCTCGCATAAGAATGCGTGTCGGCAAAATGATTACCATGGTATCAGAGTCGGGGGTTCTGCGTCCCCCCTGCTTGAAGAGAACACGTGCGAAGCTAACAAACGAAACGGCATCCTTTACGACGAAAACGCCCAGGGAACGGCGCGGAACAACGTGTCTCGAAATAATAAAGGTAGTGGGATCGCAGTCCTGGCTTCTGCGTTTCCCGTGCTTGACGGAAGGACGAGCGAAGCTAACGCACAACTCGACATTTTTGTCGGCATGCAGAACGCCCAAGGAATGACGCAAAACAATATGTGTGGCTATGGTAAGGAACGGGATATCCACGTTACGGAAAATGCGAAACCAAGCCTGTAAGATAAAGAGACGGCCGATCCGCAACCAACCCTCAAGGGTGTCTCGTGAGCCTATTGGCCGTCATTCTCGTTGTCGTATTGTCATTAATCGGCGGGGTATCGCTCTAAATGATGTATCGGGTTATCGGGTGTTGCGTATCCCTTTCTATGATGGTCGAGGATAGCCCAAGCCGGAGGCGTGTCACGCCGTGCCCTCTCTGAGCGGTTTCCTTGCACCAAGTGTTCCTCACCGGAGTCAGCCCATAGATTGTGAACAAGGAAGCCAAGAAGAAAGCCGTCGCGATTACGAGTCTATTCAAGAAATATTTGTAAGCGAGTGGGACAACGACGAATTATGCCGGGCGGCGGGGCGGAAGGATTCGCCGGGGATTGGGGCGTCTTGGTATTCGGCGGGAGCGTCTGCGAGGTGGACGCCCGCTCGCAGATCGGGGGATCAGCTCTCCTCTCGGGCGAACCACAGCACGGCGGCCAAGAGCAGACTCACGCCGAGGACGATCCATCGCAGCAAGCCTGACGGTCGATCGCCGGCCGCCAATTCCGTGACTACCAGAAAGTGGTTCCGGGCCGGGTCGGCGGGATAGACATGATGCACGTAGCGCCGACCGGCGTAGGCGTCGCGGACGATGGTCGGTTCGCCGGGGGGCTTGCCCAAGACGCGATTCAGTTCCGGCCAGGGGGAGGGCCAATGGGTCGCGGTTTCGTCGCCGGACGAATCATTCTCGCCGGCCAAGACGACGGCCTGACCGTCCGGAACGCCCTGCATCAACAGGACCTGGACGCCGTCGCGGGGCAGGCGGTCGGCCAACTCGGTCAGCAGGTCGCCTCGCTCTCGTTCGGCGGCGGCGGCGATGCGGCGGACGTCTTGCTCGGGTAGTCGGGGCAGGGACGGCGCACCCTTGCCCGCCAAAAAGCCCCACGCGAAATAGAACACTCCGACCGCGACGACGATCCAACCGAGGGCGCGCATCACCATCCCTCCCGTCGAGCCACGAAGTTCGAGACGCAAATCGGAGGTAGCGACTTGCTACCGGATTCCGAAAGCCGCGAGATGCCGGGATCGGCGGCGGGGTGTGGCGGGCGCGGCGGAGCATGGGGCGGTTCCGACCGTCGCAATTGCGCCGCCTTCCTCCGCTGTGCCCGCTTGGCCAGCCATAGTTTGCCGTACACCAAGAGACCGGAAACGGCCAAGAAGATCATGCCCAAGCCTGCGGCGTCGGCCCAAACCCAACCGGTTGCATTTCCCAGCAACTTGCCCGTGTGCAGGTCTTTGACGATCTTTTTCCAGTCCCAACCGCCGGAAGTGGTACGATAGGCCTGCACGCCGGCCGTCGGGCCGAGGGGATGACCGGCGTCCGCCGCCCAAAGGAGTTCGCGTTCTCGGTCGTTCGGGGTGGGGAGCGATTTGACCTTGATTACCCAACCCGCCGCCGCGTCGCGCCGCAGTTGCACCTCGCGGAGCGGCAAGTCGCCGTGTTCCGCACGAAAATGTTCCAGCGCGGCTTGGAAGGCGGGCATGCGGCCTTGCCACGCCTCCGCGTGGGGAAAGAGGTCGGCGGGATACAGGCCGGCGCTTTCCCCGGTGGGCGTCCCCGGCGAGCTCGCCGGCGGTTTGACGCCGTCCTTGTTGGCCCAAAGCGGTTCATGCACAAGAAGCACCCCCGTCACGCCCACCGCCGTCACAGGGACTAGCAGCAGCAGGCCGATCCACCGGTGCGACCAACGCATCCAAGCGGCCCAGGTCATGACGATCATCGATCGATGTCTCCTCCAAAAATCCATCCGGTTTCAGTCAATCGGAAGCAAGCTCAGTCGTCGTTGTCCTCCGGCGTTTTTCCTCGCAACAGGTCCCACTCCGCCTTGGAACCGACGGAAACGGCGTGCCCGTCCACGAAAAGGACGTTCATATGCACGCCGTGATAGGGTCGGGACGTGTAAACTCCCCGCAAGGCATTCCATTTGACCTCGCCCGCCTTCCAAGGCTCGAACATGTCGCGAGCAAGTTGGATCTGCGAGCTTTGCGTGAGGTTTTCGGGCTTCAATTCCTTGCCCTCGGCGGCCTTCTTCGAGTCGATGCCGGTGATGTGATCGTCGATGCGGCGGACCCACATCGGCTTGGCTGCCTTCTTCTTTGTCTTCCACTGACCTTTCGTCGGGTCGAACTCCAAGACGGTCCGCTCCGGCAGATATGCTTGGCTCAAGGCTCGACCCTCCAGCTTGTAGCTCGTGCCCCAAGATACATGGAAGGGCGTGGGGTCCTCGGGCGAGCCTACGTCGCCCGGGCAACGGAACATGCCGGGATTGCGTTCGCAGTAGGGCATCAAGGCGTACATGGCCGACTGGGTCTTGTCGGTCAAATCTCCTTCACCCACGTGAAAGGGCATGATGCCGTCGTGGACGGTGACGTAGTTGTGGAGGGCAATGCCGATCTGGCGGAGGTGGCTTCGGCATTCGGCGCTTCGGGTGGTTTCGCGGGCCGCCTGAACGGCGGGGAGTAAAAGGCCCACCAGAAGAGCCACTATGGCGATGACGACCAGCAGTTCGACCAACGTGAAACCCGACCGCAAGGTGCCGCGGTCACCGAGGGCGATTCTTGAGCGACGCATTGGGAAACCTCCTTTCCAACGGACTTGCAAAGCTTATCTAAGCAGTTGCGATAATGAGTCCTAGTCTCAAATTAGTTGTTGTATTCTAGTACTCTCACTCCGGAATTGCAATCGCAACGTATTTTCTGAACTTTTTTGCCGTACTTGTCCGCCCGTGTCGCACGGGATTTGCCGGAAAATAAAGGCGAATGGGGGAGAGCGAGTGTCTTTGCGGAGGTGTCCCGGCAGGCGGGGGCCGCGCGGACAAAAAATCGGCCTAGAATCCACTAGGGGCCGGATTCGTCCATTCGGCATTGGGGAGACAAGGTTTGGATCGGCGGCCACGATTTCGCCCGTGCGATATGGCAGTAGATTCGGGGGACTTCCGCAGATTCGCGGGGCTTCCGCGCCGGCGGTTTTGGGGCGGGCCAGGACGGCGACATCGGCGGAAATTTCCGAAGCCCCCTCAATCGGCTGATTCTTTTTCCCGCATCCGATGCAATACTTTCAGAGACAAATGACAGCGCTCCCGCACAACACGGTATGCGAACGTGATTTCTCGTCTGGAAATACCGCGGAGCGAGTGCGGACCCTTGGGCATCGCCGGAAGCGGTCGCAGCGTAGGCCGGCAATGCATATCCTTAGTACCCGTGGGCGGATGGAGAAGCAGCAAAGGGGCGGGTTTCTCGGCGGTTTTTGTGAGCCTCCCGAAAGCGGCGCGCTCGAAAAGCGACCCCTATTAGAGTTTTGATTCCCGTGGAAGCTCCTTTGACGACCATCGTCCTGCTTCTGTCCATTGCCTTTCAGGCGGTGGCCGCCGCCTTGGCGTTTCGTCTGGCGCAAGAGTCTCGCGCGGGCTGGGGATGGCTCTTGATCTCCGCCGCGTTGATCCTGATGGGCATTCGCCGGGCGTTGGTGCTCGGCGAGTGGTGGCTGGCCGGGGCGCAGCCGATCCTCATCACGGAGACGGTGGCGTTGATGATTTCCACGCTGGCCCTCGTGGGGGTTTGGCTTATTCGCCCCAGCCTGACGGCGGCGCATCGCTACACCGCCTTCTTAGCCATTGAAGCCCAGCGGTTGAACAGCGTGCTGGAGGGTCTGCCGGGACTGGTTTATCGCTGCCGCAACGATCCGCAGTGGACCATGGAGTTCATCAGCGAGGGCTGCCGCTCCCTGACCGGTTACTTGCCCGAGGACTTGCTCGGCAACCGCCGCGTATCGTATGCCGAATTGATTGAACCGGAGGATCGGGAGACCGTCTACCGCGCCGTGCAAGAGGCCGTTGCGGAGCGTCGTCCTTACCGTATGGTCTACCGCATTCGGGCCGCGGACGGCACCGTCAAATGGGTCTGGGAGCAGGGGCAAGGCATCTTCGACCGCGACGGAGACCTCCTCTGCCTTCAGGGATACATTTCGGATGTCACCGAATGGCAAAAGATTCAGCAGGAATTCGAGCAGGTCAAGTCCGCGTGGGAGCAGGATCGGCAACAGTGGCGGGAGCAGGAAGGCCGTCTGTTGCACGAATGGGTGCAACGGACCGATCACCTGAGCGAGATTTTAGCCTACGAGATCCATGACGGATTCGTGCAGCAGGCATCGGCCGCCCTGATGCACTTACAGTCGTTCGACTACGTACAACGGGAACGCCCGGACGAGGCCGCCGCCGTCATGGATCGCGCCGTTCTCTTGCTGCGTCAGGCCATCGCCGAGGCACGGCGGATGATCGACGGTTTGCGGCCGGCGGGCTTGGATCGCGGGACGCTCATCGACGCATTGCGGGATTTGTGCCGCGAAATGGGCGAGCAGAGCGGCATTCCGGTTCGCTTTACGTCCGACGTGGAATCGCTCCACTTGGCCCCGCCCGTCGAGAACAATCTCTACCGCATCGTGCAAGAGGCCGTACACAACGCCGCCCATCACAGCGGATCGCAAGAGGTGGAGGTTCGCCTGTCGCACGAGGGAAGCCGCGTGAACGTCGTTATTCGGGATTGGGGTCAAGGTTTCAATCCGGCGGAGGTCCCGACCGGGCATTTCGGTCTGGCCGCCATCCGCGACCGCGCTCGAATGCTGGGCGGTTCCGCCCAAATCGTCTCGGCTCCGGGTCGGGGAACGACCGTTCGGGTTACCATTCCGCTCAACGGCGACCGGCATGTCGGTGATGCGCCCGACGAGGACGATCCGGCGGGATTGCCCTCGCCGACTCCGTCGAATCACGTGTGAGGCCGCTTGGCGGGCGGCGGTGCGCGTGCACTGCACCGGGTGCCGTACGTTCCCGCTACAACTCGTCGCCTCTATTCCCCGCCAACGAACGCGAGGTCTCACGCCGTGGCGTCTTCCACGATCCGCGAAAGGTCCAACAGGTAGATTTGTCGGCCGCTTTCGTGTGTGGAGTCGATCGTGACGAACCGTCCGTCGCGACTGAAGCGGGGATGCAGGTCGCATCGCCATTCGCCCGCGTATTCCCGCGGCGAAAGGAACTTCCCCAAGGGGATGCGTCGACCGTCGGCGACGCGAAACAGATAGAGGTGCTGCATGCGGTCCCGGTCGGGATAGGTATCGCACAGAATCCACCGGTTTCCCGGCAAGTAGGTGCAGTGTCCGTCGCCCGGCCCCATGATGCCCGCCCCGATCTGCTCCACCATGCCGCCGGGTCGGTCTTCGAAGAGGTAGAATCCCCAAGGCGCTTCGGGCGAAGGTTTGGCGTAAGCCAAGATGTGTTGCGGATCGCGCCAAATGAAGTGCGAGACGTAACCCGACCCGATCAGCACGCGGAGATCGCCGCCGTCCGGGCGGACCGAGAGCATGCGCGTGAGCCAGCGTTGGGCGTCGATCTTCCAGCGGTGCAGAAACACCAGTCGGGTGCCGTCGGGATTGACCAGAAGATGATTGAACCAATGCTTGCCCTCCCCGAAATCGCCGTGATCGAAGGGAATCGCGGCGGCGTCGGCGATGGAAACGATGCGAGCGGTCTCGCCGGTCTCCAAGTCCACCCGGTCGATGCCGGAATCTTTCGGGGCGCGTTGGTCGGCGAAGGGATCGGGAAGGCCCGCGTAACCGTAGCCCGGTCGCAGGTCGTTGATTCGGCGAAAATCCGCGTTGACGGCCCAGCGTCCGTCGGGCGCCGCGGCGTAGACGGGCGCCGGGACGGTTCGGGATTGACCGGTCGCCAGGTCGTGGATGCGGCAGACGTAACGGTCGCCGGATCGGTCGTTCCACAAGACTTGGCGATCATGGCCGGGCCGCCACTGCAACATGCAGCCTTGTTGCCAGCACCAGGCTGTGCTTTCTCCCAACTCGATCCAGCGGTCGCCGTCCGCCAGATCCACCATGCCCAATCGAATGCGGTCTTGGGGCCGAGGTGAACGGTGCTCGAAATCGACCTCCATTCCCAAGAGTCGGCGATTTTCGCCGTCGAATTGCAGCTTGTCGTAGTAGCCGAACCAGTGAAAGCGGGGGCCTCGCGTCACGGCGCGGATGGGGACCTCGGCGGTTTCCTCGGCCGAAAGAAACCGCGCGGTCGGAAGCAGTGCGACCGCCGCCGAAGCACGCAGCACGCTTCGCCTCGAAACACCGAATCGAGGAGCCTTCCATTGGGACATGATGCACGCCTCCTGGGAATGGATCGCGGCGACTTGCGGCAGCGAACCGGCGTTGCGCGCTCCGATGGTAAAAACGCCGCGTCATGTCTCGTCATGCGCGGGCTTTCCGTCGGAGTACAAGCAGTCGCCCAGCGACAGCACGCGAGGCTCGCCGTTCACTTCGACCTCCACGTCGCGGATGCCGATCCGCGTCACCCGGCCCTTGACGGCGCCGATGGCGAACGGGTCGTTCTCGTTCAAGCGCAGCGTCTTTCCTTCCGTGCGGGAATAGAGCCACACCTCGCGCTTGCCGTTGACTTCCACGATGGCGTTGATGTAGGCGAATCGACTGGGGTCGAGGGCGGGCGGCGGAGGCGGCGTCGAAGGGCGCGGCGGTTCCGGCGGTCGGGGTGGACGCGGCGGCGGGGGCGGCTGATACACGGCGAACAGATTGCGGCCCGCGATCACGCTCACATAATCCTTCACCGGCGGCAGTTCTCGCTGCGTCGGTTCGCCCTCCGGCAGGGCTTCCTTCGCCGCGGCGTCATCCAAAACGACGGCATCCACCGAGACCATCAAATCCATGGACTTTCCGTCCTTGGCCGGCGTGATCGAGATCTGTTGAATGCGGTGCAAGTATTTCCGCGCATAGAAGGCGTGCAGGAAGGACGTCAGCTTCTCCAGCGTGGCTTGTCCGCGAATGACGACGGGAAAGCGGTAGAACAGGTCCTTCTCGCGGCGGACCTCGCCGCTTTCGATCTTCACGCCGTCGAAACCCGCCGCCTGGGCGGATTGCAGCAGCCAGTTCTCGTAGAGTCGTCTCGCGGCGGCGGGATCGGCAGGCAGCGATTGCTCGCGGGCAAAGCGGAGCTTTTCCTCGGCCTTGGTCAGCTCGTTCAACTGGCGTTGCTTCTGCGCCACTTGCGCCGCCAGTTGTTGATAATTCCGCTGCTTGGCGAGGTACGGCGAGACGACGGCGGAATACACTGCCGTCCCCACCAGCAGAACCCCGAACAAACTCAGCACCGCCAATAGGGTGATCTCACGTCGGCCGATGGTCATGGCTGCCTCCCCCCGGCGGTTCCCCGGGCGGCCGGAGAGGCGGTCCGTCGCACGGCGGTCGCCCGCGCAGTCCCGCTCGATGACTCGGGCGGTCGAATCAGCACCACCGATCCGAAGCGAAGGGTGTAAGGCGGTTGGGACGCGTCCTCCGCCTTGCCTTTGCTGACCAAGCGATGATCCGGATCCTCGAGCGATTGTTCGAGGGCCTGTACGGCGTCGGCGCTTGCGGCGAAGCCCTCCAGGGTGATTTGCCCGCCCTTTTCGCTCGCCGTCATCGTCAGCTTATTCAGCATCACTTCCTTGGCGGAGGGGGCTTTCTCGTTCAGCCGCTTCAGTTCCTCGAGCCACGGCACGTCGCTCGCTCGCCAAGCGTCCAGGGCGTCGGCCAGCTTGCGGGTCTTGTCGGCCTCCTTTAATTTGCGGTCCAAATCTTGGCGTTTGGCTTGCAGGGCTTGGATTTTTTCGTCCATGCCGCGGACCGCCAACCAAGCGAAGATGATTCCCCACAGCACCAGCAACAAGCCTGCCGCGCCCGCCAGCAGATACTGATTCTTGCGCGAAGGCGGCTCGGGCCGGCGTTTGGGATGCAAAAAATCGATCGCCGGGAGACGCTTGTCGGCTTCATCCGCCAGCACGCCCACCAGACAGGCGAAGCGGCCCGAATCTTCCGGGCGATGGCGAACCAGCTCCCCGGAAACCGCCGCTTCGGCGAAAGGATCGAAGCAGGCGACGGGGAGGGAAAGCCGCTCGCCGAGCATGGCGACCAGTTTTTCGTGGGCCGCATCCGCTCCGCACAAGACGATGCGGTTGGCCCTTCCCCCGCCCAACTGATTCTGAGCGGCGACCATCGTCCGGCGGATTTCGCCCACGAAAAGCTCGGCGGCGTCGGGATCGTTCAAGGGGTTGCCCGCCACGCGAGCGGTCCGCACGAACACCAGCGCATCCCGCATCACGATGACCAGATCGACTTCCTCGCCGACCAGGTTCACGATCAGGCGAATCTCATCCGGTTGGGTGGGAACGCGGCGGAGAGCCAATGAGGCGGCGGCGCACGGCCTTAAAACTTGCCGGGAAACGCTCAGCTCGGCCGCTCCGCAGACGGCTTGAATCTCGGCGCTGCCGGCGGGCGGAAGCGCGGCGGCCAACACCGACCGCGTTTGATCGGCCGCGGCTTCCAGCGGGATATAGTCGATCCGCCATTCCTCGTCGATGTGCGGAAACTCGCGAAAGGCTTGAAAGCGGACCAACTCGGGGAGTTCGTCGTCGGCGACGGGGGGGAGAGAAATCTGGCGCAATTCGATCCGCGAGCGACTGAGGGCGACGAACGTGCGAGGGCGGGAAACGCCGCGTGCCGCCAAAGCCGCCGCCAACTTGCGGCCGACTTCCTCCGCCGGAAGGCGCTGCCGCTCGCCGTTCTCGCCCGACGACGGAACCGCCTCCCGCAGCGGCACGGAAAAGGCGTCCTCCAAGGTGAGGCCGCGCCGGGCGGCGCGGGCGACCACCGCCCGCAATTCCTCATCGTCCCATTCCACGGCCAGCCACTGCGGCATAACCTGCGTCCTCCCTCGGCGTCGATCGCCTTTCAAAAGCCGGGCAAACCGAGCGTGGACGTTCCCGCCCCGGTCAAAACGTCGGCGTCGAAACCGCGGCCCAGATGGCTCATATCTCTCCAGAATAATACGCGAGCGGGACGGACGGTAGCGTCAATCGTCACTTCGTGGCGGACCGCCGGAATCCCACCCCCTAAATACCCCACCACCTGCGCCTTGAACACGCTGCCGCCGCAGGTCACGAACGGCATCAGGGCCTTCATCTCCTCCAGCGTCACCACGCCGTCGGCCAACAGCCAGGTCTCGTAGCGATACTGATCGTCGTCCAAGTTGACGGGGTCGCTGGGGCGAAAGTCGATGATCGCGTCCGCGGCGGAGGGATCCAGCCCCGGGATCCCGTACAGAATGGAAGGGGGCGCCAAATTGATGTTGATGCGACCGGGAATCACCTTGCTGGAAGTGGCCGTCAGGTTGGCCATGATCAGCGGCAGCGCCACCCGCAATAATCCCGGTTCGGACGTGGACCAAAGGGGACCGAGGACCACCGGTTCCTCCTCGCCCTGCAATTGCATGCGGACCCGAGCGTCGATCAGGTCCAGCACCGTGCTGAAGGTCGCGCGGGAGGGTCGCGAGAAATCGGGCAAGGCCCCTTCGCTCAGCGGTTCGGATTCGTCCGTCCCGTCGTAGGGACCGTTCTGCCGGTAGCCCACGATGAACGTCGCCGCCTCCGTTCCGAATTCCGCCGCCAATTCGTCGTACAGCGTCTCCAAGTCGTCTTGGTTGATGTCGATCTTGGCGGAGCCGTCCGGACGGACGTTGAGTTCCATGCTGAAAAGGGTCAAATAGGCGGCCCAACCGCGATAGGCCGTCGCGTCGCTTACGCCCAGCGCCGAAAGCGTATCCGGCACCGTCTCACCCGAATCGATCATGCCGTTGCGATTGCGGTCGGCGCCGAAGAGCAGATCGGGGGTCACGCCGCGGACCAACAGCAGTTCCTCGACCGTTTCCAGCGGTCCGTTCTTGGGGGCGTAGGGGGGATCGAGGGAGGAATAATAGTCGACCTCCGCGCCGAACTCCCGCGGTTCGTCGTCGGCGTCGATCCAATCCATGATCGCGTCGGCGACGTCTTCGGTCATGCCCGGCAAGCCCATCAAGAGCTGCCGCCCGCCGTTCTCGACATACTGGTCCGCCAAGAGCAGGCTGTTCACGTTCAGCTTGCCCGATTCGTTCTCCAGGCCGTACCGCACGCCGGAACCGGTGGCGTAACCCTCGTCGGCGGGCGCAATGATCGAGAAATAGGCGGTATTGCGGGGATCGGTCTCTTCCAGGACGGGCACGCCGGAGAACCACGTAGGGTTATCGTACCAACCGCCGTTCTCGATCTGCTGATCTTCGTCCATGGAGACCAACAGCCGGGCGGTCTCCACGCCGGAGGAAGCTGCGGCGCGAACCTGCGACAATCGGCCGTAGATTTCCGTCCCCTCTCGCTCCGCCAACATCAACTCGGCAAACGTCAAGGCGCCCAGCGCCAACAGGGCCACGGTGACTAAGACGACCAACAGGATCATACCGCGGCGTGCGGGCAAGGGAACCGCGCGGACGCCGTGCCGCCGAACGACGGATCGAGATCGGGGCCGAGAGCTACCGGTCATCGCCGCCTCCTCCTCCGCCGCCGGGCGGAGGCCCGCCGAAACCGCCGCTCGGCGGACCAGGCGGAGGACCGGGTGGGGGACCGCCGTCGCCGGACGGACCTCTCGGCGGACCTCCGGACGGACCTGGGGGAGGACCGCCGAAGCCGCCGCCGTCGCCGGAAGAAGGACCGCCGCGATCGCGGCCCGAATCGCCGCCGGGTCTGCCGCCGCGACCGGAATCGCCGCGGTCGTCGGGCGAGTTGTTCATCTCATCATTTTGTTCCGATTCCTGACCTTCGTCGCCGCTCATTCCGCTTTGGGAACCGGAGGACTCGCTCGTCCCGCCGCCCGTCGCTCCCAGTTGGCCCGTCACGTGCGCCGCCGGCAGATAGACGACTGTGCGATACATCCGCAGGTCGTCGCCTTCCTCGGCAAGCCCGGCGCCGAGCGTGCCCGTCAACATCCCGCCGTCGCGTCGGGACTCGGCGGGACGAATGTACAGGCGAATTTCCACCGCCGTGGGCAGGGTGCCCTGAAGGTCGGAATCCCAGGAGTCCGTCCAACTCGAACCGTCGAAGTACGCGAACTCCACCGCCTCGACCTCGGGGGCGATCGGCTGAAGCGTGTTGTCGATCTGATCCAACTCGCCGCTCTCGGCCAGGTAGGCGGTCACCGCTCGATCCAATTCCCGGCGGACCAAGCCGCCTTGCTGCTCGAAGCCGGTAACCCCCGGCGTGCTTGCGATCGTGTAGCCGGAAGCCTCCGCGGGGTCGAGGATGAAGTACGTCACGGTCTTGACGTCGCTCACCCGGTCGATCAGCATCCCGTCGGCGGAGAGGAAAATCTCGGATTGCAGTTGGTCGGGACGCGGCAGGCGGCTGACGTCCACTTGAATCCAATCGATCTCGCCATAGAGGCCGGGCACGCTATGCGGCAGCGCTCCGGAAGCGGCATCGTCGCCCAGGTCCGAGAAGGAATCGCCGCCCTCCGAAAAGAGCATGGAGGCATCCAGTCCCGCCGCGGAGGCCGCATCCGCCAGATCACTCTCGCTGGTTCGCGTGACCAAACCCGGGATCAATTGAGCGAAGTTGACGGGATCGTAGGGGACCGCTCCGCGAATGTCCTGGGCCATGCGTTCCAAGACCGCTCGGGCAAGTTGCGCCTCGGCCAAGCGCGCCTTGGCGGATTCCACGGCCCGATAGTGGAAGACCGTCGCCGCACCCATCGCCGCCAGCACCAGCGTGACCAGGGCCAGCGACAGGATGACTTCCAGGAGCGTGAAGCCGCAGTGGCGGCACCGCCTTTGCCACGCCTTTCCTCGGCGAGGATGGCCGCAAAGATAGGGCGGCAAAGCGTGGAATCCGGTGCGGCGGTTCACTGCTGCGCATCTCCCGTGTCTTCTGCGTTCGACGCTTCCCCAGACTGCGACGATGACGACGACTCTCCCGAGGACGTGCTCTCGCCGGGTTGAACGAACTCGTAGTCCGGATCGATCATCCATTGCACCAAACGGGCCTCGGCGGGCCGCGCGATCACCGCGTCGTCTTGCCGCACAAGCACCTCCACCCGGAGCAGGCCGTCCAGGTCCGTCGCCGACACGTCCACGGCATACAACCAGTCCGGGTCCACGCCGTCCACCACGTCTTGCAGCGACGTTTCGCTCGTCGATTCCAAGGGGAGCGATCCGGCGATCAGTTCCGCCATCAGGCTGTCGCACAGCATTTGAGCGGTGCCGCGGTCCCGGGCCAAGCGCGCGTTGGCATGGGCGGTCAAGACCAGTTGCGAAACGGCGGCCAACGACAGCAGCAGAATGGCCATCGCCAAGATGACCTCCAGCAGCGTAAAACCCGCTTGGGCATGCCCGCGAAGGCGATCGGCGATTCCCAATCGCGACCTCATGGCGCACCTCCGGCGGCGGAAGCGGGAACGCTTTCGCCGGTTCCCGCCGTGACCGCGTCCGCGTGATAGGCATCGCTCACGAGAACGGCCCCCGTCAGTCCGCGGAGCGAAACGTCGATCGCCCGACCGTATTCGTTCCGCAGCGTGATGACCGCCGAGGTCGCCGTTCCGTCCGGAAAGAAGAGGATGGTCCAACTCCCTTGCGTACCGAATCCGTCGGCCGCGAGACCGCTCTCGGCGAAATCGGCGGAGGACAATTCGTCGGCCAGCACGTTGCCGTCGTAAACCACGATCTTTTCCGGTAGTTCCCCTTGGATAACGGGCGCGGCGACATTGCCCGACAGGCTCGTGCCGCCGAAACTCCCCGTCAGAGTCGCGTCCTGGGAAGCGTCGCTGTACGGTTCCACGGTGTACGCGCCGCTCTCTTGCGAACAGCGGAAGGCGTAGGTCACGCCGCGCGACATGGCCCGATTGCGTGCCCGCAACCACTCCGCCCGTAGTTGATCCGCGGCAGTTTCCAGGCGTTGCGAGGCCATCGGCCGCATCACCGTGATGTAGGCCATGCTGCCCAGCACGCACATCAGCGTCAACACCAGGATGATTTCCAACAGCGTCAGCGCCCGGCGGTTGAACCGCCCATTTCGCCGAAGTCGCTGGGAAAGTGTCGGCCGACGCATGGGAATCGCCGCATGGAGCGGGAAGGAAGCAGGAAAAGGCCGAGATCGCAAAGCGCTCCCGCCGACCTAGCCGGCCCAACTGGTCACGTCATCCTCCGTGCCGTCCACGCCGTCGGGACCGAAAGACCAGATATCGGGAAAGCCTTCGGGATCGTTTTGACCGGGGTACATGTATTGGTATTCGTTTCCCCAAGGATCGAGGGGCACGAATTGGCTGTCCAAGTATGGGCCGTCCCACTTGGTGGGATCGGGCAAGTCGGCCGGCGGTTGAATCAAGGCGTCCAGCGACGCCGGGTACTGGTTGGTGTCCAGGTAATACCGCTGGATCGGGGCCTTGAAGGCCTTGATTTGGGCACGCGCGGCGTTGATGTACGCGCGCCGTTGGATCGGCCCGTAGGCCATCACCGCCATAGACGCGATGATCAGCAGGATCACCAGCACCAACAACACTTCGATCAAGGTCACACCACGGCGTGAGCGGCGTCGGTTCGACCTGTTCGTTCCAGCGTCACACATGAAATGAACTCCTTTTTTCACTGCTAGCGGTACGATCCCCTCCGAGGTTTCGCCCACGGCGGCGAGACCGTGCGATCGTGCGCCGCGTGCCGAACCCGTCGCGAATGCCGCGCAGAAGTCCGGCAAAACCTCGTCCTCCCTTCATGTAAACCCCAAACACCGGAAATTGTCCCGGTTTGCGTCGCCCCGCGGATTCCCATTGGGGACTCCGGCGTCAACCTCCCGCTCCGGCGACGGGTCGATTCGGCAAGCCGGGTCAGATCGTAGTGCTCATCTTGAGGACGGGCAGCAGGAGGGCGATGACCACGATCAACACGATCCCGGCGATAATCAATAGCATGATCGGCTCCAGCAACCGCACGCCCAATTCCAGTTGCCGCCACGTTCTCCGTTCCAGGGCGTCGGCGATCTGAATCAGCACCGTCTCCAAGGTATTCGCTTCCTCCGCCACGGAGATCATCTCGATGACCATGGGCGGAAACAATTTGCAGGCGGCCAGGGGGGCGGCCAAGGACTGCCCGGCCGAGATGTTCTCCGAGGCCTTCGCCACGGCGTCGCTGAGGACGCGGTTGCCGGTCGCCTGGCCGGCGATCTCGAGTGACCGCAGGATCGGCACGCCGTTTTGCAGGAGCGTACCCAAGATGCGGCAAAACCGCGCCACGGCGAAGCTGAGGAAGATGTTGCCCGCCACCGGCACGCGGAGGATATACCGATCCCACACCCGCCGACCCGCCTCGGTCTTTAGCCAACCGCGGACCGCCCACACGGTCAAGCCGATCAAGAGCAGGATCCACAAACCCCAATGCTGGAGGAAGTCGCTGGCGGCCAGCAGCCCCTCGGTCAAACCGGGCAATTCGTTGCGTTGCCGCAGGCTTTCGAACAAGGTCTGGAATCGGGGCACCAGAAACACCAGCAGACCGCTGACGACCACCGTTCCGATGAGGAACAGCAGCACGGGATAGGCCATCGCGCCCATCACCCGTTTCCGCAGGTCTTCACTGGCATCGGTGAAGGCGGCGACGCGAACGAGGGCGTCCTCCAAAAAGCCTCCCTCGCCGCCGGCGCGGATCATGCTGACGGCCATCTCGCCGAAGCAACCGGGGAATCGGGCGACGGCGTCGGCCAACGACGCCCCGTCCTCCACCCGCCGCGCCACCTCCCCCAATACTTCCTTGAGCACGGGGTGGGATACCTGACCGCGAATCACCTGGATGGATCGCAACAGCGGCACGCCGCTCCGCAAGAGGTCCGCCAGTTGAGCGTACGTGACGGCCATCAGTTGGGCGGGCACGCGACGCCGCCGCAAGGCCGACGAATCCGTCGCTTCGCCTCGGACCTCCAACGGGAATAGATCGCGCGCAGATACCGCCGCCACCGCCTCGCGTTGCGTCGCTGCCGCAACCGTGCCGGTGATCTTCTTTCCGCTGGCGTCGACGGCGACGTAACTGAACTCCGGCATGAGCTGATACTATTCCTCTGGACCGCGGCGCGATCGGGTGGAAACCGCCGAGCGCCGAAAAGGCTGGAACGACGGGGCGACCGCCTCGGCCCCGCAAGTCGATCCCCGGCCTGCGATCGGGCGACCGCAACGGCGGAGCGTCAGTGTTCCTCCGCCCGGGTCACACGCTCGATCTCATCGATTGTAGTCCGCCCGGCGAACACTTTCCGCCACGCATCCTGCCGCAGGGTGATCATGCCCTCGGCCACGGCGGCCTGGCGGATGGCCCAACTGCTGGCCCGATCGTGCGACAACTGACGGATGCGCTCCGTGGTCACGAGAAGCTCGAAAATACCCACCCGCCCCCGATAGCCCACGTTCCGGCACGCCCGGCACCCCTTCGCCCGGTACAGCGTCACCCCTTGTTCTAACCGATCGCGAGGGAAATCGCGGGGCAATTCGGCGGGATCCGGTTCGTACGGTTCCTTGCACTCGGGACACAGGGTCCGCACCAATCGCTGGGCCATGACGGCCTCCACCGTACTGGAGACCAAAAAAGGCTCCAAACCCATGTCGATCAGTCGCGTGTAGGCTCCCGCCGCGTCATTCGTGTGCAACGTGCTGAACACCAAGTGCCCGGTCAACGAGGCCTGGATCGCGTTTTCCGCCGTCTCCAGGTCGCGGATTTCGCCGACCAGGATCACGTCCGGGTCGTGACGCAGGATGCTCCGCAGCGATGCGGCGAACGTCAGGCCGATCTTGGGATGGACCTGAATCTGGTTAATGCCTTCCAATTGGTATTCCACCGGGTCTTCGGTGGTGATGATCTTGGTTTGCTCGTCTCGAATCTCCAACAGGGCGCTGTACAGGGTGGTCGTCTTACCGGAACCCGTCGGTCCCGTTACCAGCAGGATGCCGTGCGGGAGCTTGATCAGATCTTGGAAGACGGCATAGATATCCTCCTCCATGCCCAGCTTGCGGAGGTTGAACTCCATCGCCCCCTTGTCGAGCAAGCGGAGGACGATCCCTTCGCCGTGGATCATGGGAATAACGGAGACGCGGACATCGACCTCGCGCCCGGCCACGCGAAGCTGAATGCGACCGTCTTGCGGCAACCGCCGTTCCGCGATGTTCAACCGCGCCATGATCTTCAGACGACTGATGATCGCCGCCTGAAAGCGGTTGATCTCCGGCGGGACGGGTTGCGCGTGCAGCACACCGTCGATGCGGTAGCGAATCTTCAGGCCCGACGGTTGCGACTCGATGTGCACGTCGCTCGCCCGAACGTCGATGGCCTCCAACAAGATCTCGTTGACCAACCGGACGACGGAAGGCTCTTGCGCCAGTTGCGAAAGCTCGGATCCGTCGGCTTCGATGCCGTCGATCAATTCGACCGAATCTTCGTCGTCGCTCTGGGCGATCAACTCGTCGATCGTCTCGCCGCCCACGCCCAGGTGCGTCTTGATCAGCTTGCTGATTTCCGCTTGGCTGGCCAAAACCGGGGTCACGGTCTTGCCAATCGCGGTGGAAAGTTCATCCAACGGGTACAGGTTGAACGGGTCGCTGGTGGCGACGATCAGTCGTCCGTTCTCTTGACGGATGGGAAACAGGTTCTCGCGATAGACGAATTTCAGGGGGAATCCGTTCAGCAAAGCCGGATCGATCTTGACGTCGTGCAGATCGACGTACGGGATGCCAAGCTCTTCCCCGAGCGCGCGAAGCGCTTGCTCTTCCGAAACCAAGCCCATCCCTACGGCGGCTTGGTCCAGACGCTTTCCCTCCCCCTGGTTGCGACGGGCCGTCTGCAACTGCTGGGCGGTCAACAGGCCTTTTCTTAGCAAGATTTCACCGGCTTCCATGGGCCACCATTTACCGAGGCGCCGCCGCGCCAAAACTCCTCGGTCCGAATCGCGGGGATGCGAAGCGAGGCCTAACCCGCCTCTCGATCGCCCGACCCATCGAACCGCCGCTCCCTCCCCGGGCCAAAGCCCACGTCATCCAAAACAGAACTCGTGACAATCGGCCGCGAAGAACCTATTCCGCGACGATGGCGAGTACGAATAGGCGGCACCAAGCCACGGCAAGAGACGATTGCCCCGACTCCCCCGCCTATTTCTTCCATACCCCTAATTATTCGTTGCGCACTGCGAGAAATCCGTTTCAGATGAAATTTTCTCTCAAAAAATTGCGCGTCCGAGGTTGCATCCAAACCGGAGCAGGATTGATCTCAAGGCGTGCCCATTTTCATATTACACCGGACTCAGCCCCGCCGGTTGCAATTGCGGCTTCCCCTTGACGCACCGCCCGATCCCTTCCACTTCCGTCTTGGGACTCCGCCCCGCCCAATAACCACTCTCTCGATGGTAACCAATCAACCCTCTAGCGGTTCCCTATCCAAGGAAAAAACCAGCTTGGCGAGCGGTTCGCGGACCATTTTTGCGCGTTTCGGCCGAGACCCGGAGGCGGGGGTGCCTCTGTTCGCAGTTCGGTCACGGGCCGCGTGGTCGGCTACCCACCCGCCAAGCTGGGGGATTTATCGTCGGACGTGAGAGCCTGATTCGGTTCGCGTGGGCGTCCCGAACTCGGCATCACGGTCGAGGCATTCACGTATTCCGGTTGCCTCGTCGTCCAGCAGGCCGATCACCACCGGGGGCACCGTCACCGCCGCGGCGGGGGAACATATCCTCGGGAGAGAGTTCGAACTTCTCGCCCTTCATCTTGTTCCACTTAGCCTTCTGATCCTCGGTGAGGACCTTCAGGGCGGCTTCCTCCATCTTTTGCCGCATTTCTTGGAACCGTTCCCGCATCGCGCCGGGGTCACGCGGGCCTTGCCCGTCTTGCGGCCTCATGCTCTGCATCACTTCGCGGCCGACGTCGCGGAGCTTTTGGACCTGCTCCTCGCTCAACCCAAGCTCTTTTTGGACCTCGGGATCCATCAAGGCCCCGACGCCGGACACCTGGAGGCGGATTTCCTTGAGCCTGGCCACTTGATGCGGCAGAAGGGCGTCTTCGATCTTCTTTTGGGCTTCCTGCTGCAATTCCCGCATCTTCTCGAAGTTTGCCCGGCGATCACCGCCTTGGCCTTGGCTGAACAACTCCCGCATCTTTTCGCGATTGGCGGTGACGATCTTTTCGATCTCAGCCTTTTGATCGTCGGTCAGCTCGATCTCCTTTTGCACCTTCTCGACTTGCAGGAGCTGCGCCCAGCCCATGCCGCCGCCGCCCATCATGCCGAATCCGCCCGGTCCGCGACCGCCGGGACCACCCGGGGGTTGCGCCAAAGCCGCGCCTGCCGTCAGACCGATCGTCAACAGCACCGCCAACGCTAACTGGGTCACTCTCATGGACATTCCTCCGACTCTCAACCGAACCTCCGAACGAAGAACCGCTGCTGCGTCGCGGGCGACTCGCGAGGCTGTCCGCCGCGACCGCGGAGACGCCCCCAGCGTCTCCAAGGCAATAAACGCGCTGCCGCACGAAAAGTTCCGACCGCCGCGGAAAGATTCTCGCGACGGTCCGGAATCGTCACGCGCCCCCGCCCTCCGCGCTCCACCGTCCTACCGCCGGGGCACGCCCTTTGCACTTTGCTCGAAACACAACCCCGAGGTCGGGTGTTTACCTTGATGGAGACATAACAACGAGATATCCAAACGACCCAAAAAAGGTCGCGGTGGGACCGTCCGCCGCGACTACAATGAAAGAAAACGCTAATAAGCGGCCCCGTCGCCTTATATCTCCGCCTTTGTCCGACGACGCCCGCGGTTTTTCGGGGGAATATAAAATGAAGGCGCTTTCGCCACGAACGTTTTGGCAGCAAAGCACGACGCCGTCGCTCTGCCGTGTCGTCGGCGCGATGCTGGTGCTCGCGCTCAGCTTGGCATGGAATGCCTCCTCGGTGAAGGCGCAGCCCCCTTGGATGGGTGGTGGCTTTGGGGGGCCTCCCGGAGGGTTCGGCGGTCCGCCGCCGATGGATGGCGGTTTTCGAGGCGATTCCCGAGGGTATGACCGTGGGTCGGAATCGACTCCGGAACAACGCGCGGAGCGCTACGTCGGCTTCATGAGCCGCCTCGACGAGAACCAAGACGGTTTCGTCTCCAAGGAGGAGATTCAGAACTCACGATTCGCCCAGTACATTATTCCTCGGTTGAGCGAGCGGACGGGCAAGGATGTTTCCAACGGTTTTCGCATCTCCGAGGTCCGAGACGGGCTGATCAATTACTACCGCAACCAAGCGCAAGGGAACTCGGGGCAGCCGTCTTCCTCGGGACAACCGTCGTCGCAAAGTAGTTCCGCGACGAACAGTCCTTCGCCGGAGGTCAAGATTCTCAAGCTCGGCCCCCCTGGTACGGTCCCCGGTTTCGGCGTGACTGCTTCCCCGACGGCATTGCGACCGCAAGGTTTCGGCACTCCGACCGCCGCCGCCGGTTCCGCGTCCACTTCGCAACCGTCTTCGCCGTCGTCTTCATCCGAAGAACCGCGCGAGGAGCGTCGGGAGGAACCCTCGGCCCCTCCGCCGCCGATCGACGAGCGGATTACCCGGTTCGCCGACGGTTTGATGCAGCGGTACGACGAAAACAAAAACGGTGTGCTGGAAAAGGACGAGTGGTCGAAGATGCGAGGCGATTGGGCTCCTGCCGACGCCGACGGTGACGGCAACATCTCGAAGGAAGAGCTTTCCC
Source organism: Thermopirellula anaerolimosa (assembly GCF_054657335.1). Lineage (NCBI taxonomy): Bacteria > Pseudomonadati > Planctomycetota > Planctomycetia > Pirellulales > Thermoguttaceae > Thermopirellula > Thermopirellula anaerolimosa. The sequence continues at coordinate 2,044,586 of NZ_BAAHYX010000006.1, read as the reverse complement.
GCCGCCTGGCCGAAATGAACGGCGGATCGCGGCGTCATGAAGGGGGAGAAGGTCGTTCCGATACACCGCCCCAAACCGCCGCTTCGCCCGTCTCGGTCAAGAGGTACCGATTCAGCTCGCCCTACGACCGCCTGCCCGACGGCCTGCCCTCGTGGTTCCGCGATCGAGACAAGGATCGCGACGGCCAGGTCCTGATGGCCGAGTTCGCCGATCGCTGGACGGAGGACACGTACCGGGAATTCTCTAAATACGATCGCAACGGCGACGGCGTCATCACCCCGGAGGAATGCCTCAAGGCGAAATGACGGTGACCGCGACGGAGCATGCTGCTCCGCGTCCAGCCATCTCGGATCGTCGCCGCCGGGTGTGCGCGCCGCCGACTGATGGCGATTCGCGCTCGCGGGGCATTCCTCGTGCCGTGGCGCTGCGCAACAGACACCGAGAGCCGCCGGTGTAAGCCGGCGGTGGAATCGGGACCAGGATGTTCACGGTTCGGCGTCCGAAGAATCGGGGAAGTAACGAATCGTCCACTCCTCGGAGGCGGATTCACGGCGAGCCAACCGGACGGAGCCGCGCCAGCGTTGCCCGCGGACGGAAAACTCCAAGAAACCGTCGCGCCGCCGGAGGATGCGGTATTCGCCCCAGTCCCAGCGGGTGACGGTCCCACGATTGCCGGAGATCGGTCCCTCGTACTCCAAGTACACACGTCGGTGGTCGGGAAGCCTTTCGGCGGGGAGTTCTTGGGATTCGTCGGGCGGTCGGGAGATCGCCCAGGTGCACAGCAGGCCCGCCGTTTCCAGCAGCAAATCCCAGTGCAACCCGCGCGGGGCATCGTGTTCCAAAATCACGTATCGCGGCATAAAGGGCTTGGGCTTTTCGACCGCAACCGGTGGTTCCTACGGCCGGATGATCGTCGTCTTGCGCAAGGCGGTGATAGGCTCCGACAGTTCGTCGGCCGACAGTTCGGCCCGAATCTCCGCCTCGCCGGTCGCAAGCGTGGTGAGCGACACGTTATAATCGCGAGTCTCGCCCGGCGGTAATTCCGTCAGTGGCGAAAAGCGTACCCGTCCGGCGTCGGCGGTCGGTTCCGCTGCGGTAGGTCCGGCGGTGCCCTCGGGGTTCCATTTCAGTTCGCCCGGCAATTGCACGGTCAGAAGCACGTTCCGCGCCGCTTGGTTGCCCTCGTTGGCGATGCGAAGGGTGACGACCTTGTTCTTGCCCTGCGCAATCGGTTCGTGGCGATCGATGATGCGAAGGGAGAGCTTGGGGGCGGTAGGCCGTTCGCGGATGGTGGCGGCGCCGGGGGCCGCCGGTTGCACGGCGACGCAGGCGCTGGACTGAGCCAGTTGCCCGGTCCGGTCCGTCAATTGTGCGCGGCAGCAGGCGTTTGCGGCGCTGGCGACGGCCTTCAGTTCCACTTGGCGGCGGACGGTTTGGCCCGGAGTCACTTCGGCCAGCGACCACACGATCGACTCGCCCTCCACCTGCTGCCCGGCACTCGCGCGGACCGGTTCGAAGGCGACGTCGAAATCGCAGACCAGGCGGACTTGCGAGAGGGCGGTCGTCCCGCGGTTCGTGACCTCCATGGTGAAGACGCCCAGTCCGCCTAGCTCCATGCGCTGGGGTCCGGTCACGCGGAGTTCCACGGGCGAAGCGGCGGGAGTGGTTCCGGGACCGAGTCCGCTCGGTGCTTCCGCCCCGGACCCGGATGACGGCGGCGAACCCGCGGTCGGACCGCCCGTGCCCGCGCCGAACGGCGGTGGGGGCAATCCGGGCGAGGCTTCCCCCGCTCCATTTCCGCTCGTACCCGAACCGAGGGCGGGAGGCGCGGTCGGCGGCGGCGTGATCGTGGTCCCGGTGCCGGTTGGGGCGGGCGGCAGGGCCATGCCCGGCGATCCGGCGGGCGGCGCGGGGGTGGAGGGCGGTGCGACTGCCGATCCCGTGCCGCCGAGCGGAGCGGGCGTCGTCGTTCCGCCGTATGGTGTCGTCGGTGTGCCCGCCGCCGGAGTCGGCGCAGTACCGCCCGCGCCGGTTCCCGTGCCCGGACCGGTCAGACCGCCGCCGGGGGTTGTCGCTCCGCCGCCCGGAGTTGTTGCCGCACCCGGCGCGGCCGAGGCTTCGAGGCAGGCCTGCTGGGATGCGGCGATCCCGCCCGGACCCGTGACTTGAACCGTGTGGCACCAACGGCCGGGCTGAACGACGCGGAAGGTGACGCCGATGGATTTCGTCTCGCCGGGAAGGATTGCGCCGGGGAAATCTCGCTCCACAGCGCCTTGGCTCACGCTGTGCCGCAACCCGGCATCGAATGTGTCGCGAACCAATAGCCCGCTTACCGCCGCCTGACCGCGATTGGTGATGTCGATGATGAAGTTGACGTCCTGCCCCACCACGGCCTGATTCGGTCCGCGGATTTGGATCGCCAATTGCGGCGCCCCCACGGTGACGGCGGCGCAGTTCTGCGCCGTGACTCCTCCGGAACCTTGCGCCGCTGCACAGATCGAGTAGCTTCCCGCCGCGGCGATGTCCACGCCCAGTTCGAAGTATCGCGTTTCTCCGCCGTTGAGTCGGCCCACCTGCCACGACAGGCTCGCGCCCGACACGCTCGGGGCTGGATTGCCGGAGCGATAGCTCACACCCGGCGGCAAGGTCACGCTGAGGCTCACGGCGTCGGCGGGCAGGCTTCCGGAGTTGTTGACCTCGATCCGGAACGATTGCGCGCCCGGCGCGCCCGTGCCCGGTCCCGATACGCGGACATTAAGCTGAGCACCCGACCAGGTCACGATGACCATTCCCCGTCCGACCGTCAACTGGCGACCGGAGGCCCCCGGTGCGTCGCCCGGGCGAACGATTTGCACGGCGATTCGGGTGACCCCCGCGGAGGGTTGCGTTTGAAGGATCTCCGCGGCGGCCTGGCCCGCCGAATCCACGGCGACCTCGGCGGTAGTGGAATTGTCGGCGGCGAAGACCGCGGAGGCACCGTCCAGAATCTCGTACCGCACTTTCCATCCGGAGCACGGGGTGCCGTCCCGCTGCCGCGTGACCGTGGTGACCAATTTGTGGCGCGACCCCGCCGGGACGATGGCCGGGGCGGGCAACGTCCATTGGGCGTCCACCCAATGGATCGTCGCCGTCTGAATCCGACGATCCCAACCGTAAACGCAAGGCACGTAAACATTGACCAATGACGTGCCCTCCACGGCGCTGGTGACGCTGACCCAGGCCTGGCCGGGACGAATCAGCACGTCGTCCGTGGGCGTCACCGTTCCCCGGGTCAATCGCAGATAATCGCGCGTGGTGCTGGTGATGACGAAGCGGTCGGTGACCTTGCGCGGCCGGGTGAAGTCGCCCACCAGATAGTCCATGATCCCGGCGCGATTGAAATCGACGAAATAGCCCACCCCCGACTCCGCCAGCGTCCACTCCACCCGCTTGTTGGTGAGCATATACTCGTCCTGCCCGCGGACGGAAGCCACCAAAATCACCTCGGTCCCCACCGAGGCGGCGGTCTCCATGGGGGTGACGGCGAACTCGCTGCAATCGCCGGGACCGATACGGCCGGGCACCTCCACATACGGCCCGACCGGTTCGCCGCCCTGCGGCACCAGAATCTTTTGCCCCGACGGATCGATATTGCTGGGCGGCAGCGTGCAACCCGACACGAAGGCCCACAACACGGCGAGGGCGCAGAGCGTCCACCTCGGGCCGATGCGATCGGCTCGGCGGCGAAGAGCGTGTTGTGTCGGTCGGGTCATGCGATCAATGGCGTTCGTCCTTTTGAGCGGGACTCCGGTCCGAGCGGATCGGGGATGGCAGGGCGGACTTGGCGACTGAACCAACCGTTACAGCCGCCGGGCTGCGGCGATCCCCCTCTCTAAGGTTTCCATCGTATCCCTGCGGTGCATTGTTTGAGTCGCGTCGCCCCCATGCGCCACAACCGGAACGAGAGTTCGACGAGCTTGCAGCATGATAAGCTGTTGTCGGTTTTTTCTAAAGATCGATTTGGGCGGATTGGCGCGATTGGGTAAGCTGTCCGCCGTCCCGTTCTGCGATCTGCGTTGGATGTCCGAAGCCCTCACCGCCGGCTTACGCCGGCGGCTCCTAGAGCATGAGCCACCACGTGGTAATCATCATGAGCCACCAGCGTAAGCTGGTGTTGGTAAAAGTGATGCTGACCTGGAGCCACCAGCGTAAGCTGGTGGTGGTAAAAGTGATGCTGATCTGGAGCAACCAGCGTAAGCTGGTGGTGTTAGTGGTGAATCTTGGGTTGTGTCGAAAAACACCGCCGGCTTACGCCGGCGGCTCCTAGAACTCTCAACTGGAGCCACCAGCGTGAGCTGGTGGTGAATCCCACCCAGCGATCCCGCCGATTGCAATTCCTGGCCGCCGAGGCCACAATGCGTCTAGCTTCTGACGAATTGTCGGCGCGACAGGGAACGTCCGCCGAAGGGGAATGCTCACATTTTTCTCGGGAGGGAAAATTATGGACTCACGCCATCCGTTGCCGACGGGAAAGATCATGACGCACTGTTGCCCGTGCGGGCACGACCACGGCGCTTCGCCCGGCGCCGCGGGATTTGACCGACGGGTGTTCTTAGGCGGAATGAGCGGCGCTGCGCTGGGAATCGCCGCCCTGAGCGGTTTGAGTTGGGCGAGCGGCGTGCAGTCCGCCGAATTGCCCGCCGCGCCCCCGCGGAAGGCGATCAAGGTGAAACCCGTCTTCCTCTATCAACTTTACAAAAAGGCCCCGCAAACCAGTTGGCGTCCGTGGGGCGGGGTGCAGACCGAGGACGACGTCCAGGCCGAGGCGGCGCGGATCGACGGCGAACTGAAGGCCCTACAGTCCAAGGCGGATTTCCCCATGGAAATCGCCCCCCTGACGGCCACACGCAACGCCGCCGAGTTGGCCGCCATGCCCGACGTCCAACAGGCCGACGTCCTCTTGGTCTATGCCTGCGACGGCGATCTCAACCAGATCGCGGCCCTCAAGAAGGACACCGTCTTTTTCATCCGGCACAAGTCGGGGCCGGTGTATTTGTACTACGAAATCATCAGCCCGCGTTTCCTCCGCCAGCATACGGACGAGTTGCAAGTGCCGGGCATGGACAACGACGACGTGGTCGTGGACGACTACGAAGAGGTCTTGTGGCGACTGCGGGCGCTATGCGGATTGAAAAACACCCGCAATGCGCGGATCGTCGCCGTGGGAGGCGCCGGCGGTTGGGCACAACCCAGCCAAGTCATCACCGACTTGGTGAAAAAGACTTGGGGTCTGGAAATTCTGGAGGTCACCTACCCCGACCTGAAGAAGATGATCGAGGAGGCCCGCGCCGATGCCGCCGCCGTCGCCTTGGCGGAGAAACGCACCGAGGACTACCTCGGCGATCCCAACGTCAAGCTGGAGACGGACCGCGCGTTCCTCCGCAACGCATTCCTCCTGGAACACGTCTTCCGCAAAATCATGCAACAGGCCGATTGCCGGATGATCACGGTCATGCACTGCATGGGCACGATCATGCCGGTCGCGGAGACGTCGGCTTGCATGGCCCTGAGCACGCTCAACGACGACGGCTATCTGGCCTTCTGCGAATCCGATTTCGTGGTCATTCCTTCGGGGATTTTGATGGCGTCGATCTCGGGCAAACCGCCGTTCCTCAACGACCCCACGTATCCGCACCACGGGATCATCACCTTGGCGCACTGTACGGCGCCGCGCAAGATGAACGGCAAGGACGCCGAACCGGTGCGCGTGATGACGCACTTCGAGTCGGATTACGGGGCCGCGCCCAAGGTCGAGATGAGCAACGGCGCCGTTGTGACGAACATTCTGCCGGATTTCCAATCGCGGCGTTGGGTCGGCCTGTTGGGCGAGATCGTGGCGCATCCGCTCCTGCCGATCTGCCGCTCGCAGATCGACATCGCCTTCAAGTGCGACAGCAAACTGCTGGCCGATCGGATGCCGGGATTCCACTGGATGACCGTGTACGGGGATTACCTGAAAGAGGCGGCCTACGCGGCGAAACGCGTGGGAATACAGGTCGAGATTCTGGGTTGAAGATCGACGCTCAGGCGAGGGCGGCGGCGCCGTACGGAACAACGTTCCCGATCCATGCACCATGCCAAGACGCGGCGAAACCGAGCACGGACCGCACCTGCCGCCCTCGCGCTTTTTTCCTCCCGCCGAGACGGCCACCCCCGAGGGCGCTGTGGCGCTGGGGGGAGACCTGAGACCGGAAATCCTCCTCGATGCCTATGCCCACGGCATTTTCCCCTGGCCCATCGATGAGCGTTCGCCGATCGTTTGGGCCTCGCCCGATCCCCGCGGCGTCTTCGAGTTCGACCGTATCCACATCCCGCGGCGCTTGATGCGATTGTTGCGGCAGGGACGCTTTCACGTTACCTGCGATCGCGATTTCGCGGTGGTGATGCGCGGTTGCGCATCTGCGGGCGATCGCGTGCACGGGACTTGGATCACGCCGGCCATGGTGCGGGCGTATATCCGGTTACACCGCTTGGGGTTCGCCCACAGCGTCGAGGTCTGGGACGCCGGACGACTGGCGGGCGGCGTGTACGGCGTGGCGCTGGCGGGCTTGTTCGCCGCCGAGTCGATGTTCTATGTTCGCCCCAACGCCTCCAAAGTCGGATTGCTGCACCTGCTGTATCACCTGCAAGCGCGGGGTTACCGTTTGGTCGATATCCAGATGCTGACGCCCGTCACGCAGTCCCTTGGCGCTCGGGAAATTTCCCGCGCCGAGTACCTAAAGCGATTGGCCGCGGCCCTGCAACATCCCGCTGATTTCGGCACGGAACCCGATCTCTCGTCGGCCCCGTGGCGCGGAGCGCAGTCCGCCGTTAACGCGTCTTGAGAGTATGCGTTGTCGCGCCTGGGGGTACGTTTGGCGATTTCACCACCAGCTTACGCTGGTGGCTCCAGGGGTCTATGCTCGTCGCGCCGGGAGAGCTGCCAACGTGAGACGGCGGTAAAATCTGGAACCGCCGACGTGAACGAGCGGTAGAATCTGGAGCCGCTAGCGTAAGCTAGCGGTGAAACCCAGAGCCGCAGACGTGAGCTAGCGGTAAAACTAGGAGCCGCTAGCGGTGAAATACAGAGTCGCCGACGTGAGATGGCAATAAAGCCTTGGAGCCGCCAGCGTGAGATCTGGAGCCGCCAGCGTAAGCTGGCGGTGAAACCTGGAGTTGCTCGCGTAAGCTAGCGGTGAAACTTGGGTAGCGCCGCAACACTGCCGACTGACGCCGGCGGCTTTTACCGCGTGAGCCTGCGGCGGCGCAACCCTCCGACACCTCGGAATCAAGGGCGTGAACTCGATGTACCGGCTTTCCCCTCTCGGCCGCTCTACGTAGAATCAAGTTTTCCCATCCGGGCGGAACGTGCCGCAACCCGAGGCCTTTGCCGGCGCCGTCCGCTCCGTCCATCGGCTCGGACGGAATCGGTGGGGTTTGTCTTCCAAAGTCGGCTTCCCGTCGAGGTAACTCATGGCTGAAAAAAAGTTCTTGCGCGTGGCGGTAATCGGGGGTGACGGTACCGGACCGGAGGTCACGGCGGAGTCGGTCAAGGTTCTGAAAGCCGCGGCCCGACTGGAGAATTTCGAGATCGAATTCAAGGACTTCGACCTCGGCGGCGAACGCTACCTGAAGACCGGGGAGATTCTTCCGGAAGACGTCTTCCAGGAACTGAAAACGTTTCCCGCCATCCTCTTGGGCGCCATCGGGCACCCCGAGGTCCCGCCGGGCGTCTTGGAACGGGGGTTGCTCCTCGAGTTGCGTTTCCGCATGGATCAGTACATCAACCTGCGACCGGTGAAGCTCTATCCCGGCGTGGAAACCCCGCTGAAGGACAAGGGGCCGAACGATATCGACTTCGTCGTCGTTCGCGAGAATACCGAGGACCTCTACGCCGGAGTGGGCGGTTTTCTGAAGAAGGGCACGCCGGACGAGGTCGCCACGCAGACCGCCGTCTTCACGCGCAAGGGTTGCGAACGGTGCATCCGCTGGGCCTTTGAATATACGCGCAAACGGAACGCGAAAAAGCGGCTGACCCTGGTCGCCAAGACCAATGTCTTGACGTACGGCCACGACCTCTGGTGGCGGACCTTCCAAGAGGTCGCCAAGGAATACCCGGACATCCAGACCGACTACAACCACGTGGACGCCTGCTGCATGTGGATGGTCAAGAATCCCGAATACTACGACGTGATCGTGACCACCAACATGTTCGGCGACATCATCACGGACTTGGCCGCCATCCTCCAAGGCGGGATGGGGGTCGCGGCGGGCGGGAACATCAACCCGGAACCGGGCGGAACCAGCATGTTCGAGCCGATGGGCGGCAGCGCGCCCAAGTACACGGGCAAGGGCGTCATCAACCCCATCGCCGCCATCGCCGCGGGCGGCATGCTGCTGGAACAGGCGGGCTTCGAATCCGCCGCCGCCAAGATCAACAAGGCCATCCAGGTCGTCACCGGCACCAAAATGAAGAGCCAAGCCGCCGGCAAGATGGGCTATTCCACGTCTGAAATCGGCGATCTGGTCGTCGAGGCCCTGGCCTCCGTGTGACCCTCGACGTCCGCCGCCGATATTCCCGTTTCACTCGCCGTTCGATCCCGGACGGCGAGTCGCGTTTCGCCCACCCTCGGCGCGTTCCTCCGCAGCGACGTCTTCCACCAAGCGGACGCGATGACCGTCGGCCGATTCCTGGAAAACCTCCTCCCGGCGACCGATCCAACCGCGGCGGTAGAACGTGTACATCATGCCCGACGCCGTCAGCAGCATCAGGCTCAAGGCGAAGGGGTAGCCGAAGGTCCATCGCAACTCGGGCATGTTCCAGGCCGAGGCGTCGGGGTCGAAGTTCATTCCGTAGATGCCGGTGATGAAGCTCAGCGGAATGAACAGCGTGGCCGTCAGGGTCAGCCATTTCATGACTTCGTTCATGCGATTGCCGATCAACGACATGCAGTAGTCGCGGAGGTCGGCGCACATTTCACGGTACGTCTCCGTCAACTCCATGATGGCCGTGACGTGGTCGATGCAATCGCGGAGATGGAGTCGCGTGTTGGGCCCCAGGAAGCGATCCTGGCGGGCCAGCGTCTGCAAGGCGTCGCGGTGCGGCCAAACCGCGCGCCGCAGAAACAGCAACTCGCGGCGGAGGTCGTGGATGGCGCTCAATACGGACCGCGGGTCGGACGCGGCGGCCTGTTCGTCGATCACGTCGATGCGATCGCCGAAGTCCTCGAGGACGGGATAGAAGGCATCCACCGTCAGATCCAGCAGGGAGTACGCCAAGTAGTCGGCGCCCGCCGCGCGAAGCGGCGAGGCGGGGTCCCGCAACCGCTTGCGAACCGGGCCGAAGGCGTCGCCGGGCCGAGGTTGGAACGTGACCAGCAGACCTTTCCGCAAAAACATGCTGATCTGTTCGGTCTCCAAGGCGTCGTTCAAGTGGGGCAGTCGGGCGACGATGAAAAGCCAGTCCCCGTATTCCTCCACTTTCGCCCGCTGATGCGCATGCACGACATCCTCGAGCGCTAGGGGGTGCAGTCCGAGGGTCCGCCCGATCTGCTCCAAGGCCGCCGCATCGCCGGTTCCGTCCACGTCGATCCACATCGTGCCCGCCGTTTCGGAAAGCGGAGGCAGTTGTTCCAGGCGAGAAACCCGACGCTCCGAGCAACTCTCCGCGTCGAAGACGGTCAAGGTAAGGGCGGGCGCCGGAGCGGACGGCACCGAGACGATGGTCCCCGGCGGACTGCCCGGCGGCGTTCGTCGGCGAAAACCGTGACGCCGCGATGGACGGGCGACGGCGCGGCGTTTCTTCGTTTTCATGGCAGCAACCCCTGGGCGTGTCGATCGGCCTGAGCAAAAAGTGCGTGCGAAGTTCCTCGCCCTATTGTGTCGGTTTTGCGCAGGCCGGGAAAGTTCCAAATTGACCGGCGGCGATGCCTTTCATCCTTTTGCCCGCGTTCCAGACGGAAGTATACTGACGGCATGTTGCCGGGACGCGGATACGCCTGCGAGTCCCGTGTTGCCAATACGGAGCGTCTCTTTTGCGGTCGCCATGTTGCGCTGCGAAGTCGCGCCGATTGGGCCGCGCATGGGACGGACCGCCGCTCGCGCCGGCCGGCCCATCGGGGTCGGCCTCCGGTTTTCGGGCAAACAATCAAGAGAGTCGAGGTCTCCAATCATGATGCGTTTTTCCTGCTCAGTCGTATCGTTTCTGGCCCTGTGCGGCATCGCGTGGGCGGGTGCCGTGCGAGCGGAGACCGATTCCGCGCCCGCCGACGCACCCACCGCGGACATGACCAAGCCGGTCAAGGTCTTCATCCTGCTGGGCCAATCCAACATGGTGGGGGCGGGCAAGGTGACCGGCGAAGGCGAAGGCTCGCTGACTTATGCCGTGCGTGACAAGGGCAAATACCCCTATCTGCTCGACGAGCAAGGCAACTGGGCGGTACGGCGCGACGTGCGTTACGTCCGTGTGATGGGCAGCGGCACCGGACCGATGCGACTGTTCAACAATGAATGGCTGACCGTCGGCGGCGGCAAGATCGGGCCTGAATTGGGAATCGGACACGCGCTCGGAGACGCCCTGGATGAACCGGTCCTGATCCTGAAAAGCTGCATCGGCAACCGTAGCTTGGGATGGGACCTGCTGCCTCCCGGAAGCGAGCGATGCGAGGTGGAACTGAAGGATCCCAAGACCGGCGAGGTCAAGACGTGGGTTTACGCAGGCTACAAGGACTCGCCCGCCAGGTGGGAAAAAGGCACCACGCCGGAACCGATTGCATGGTACGCGGGCATGCAGTACGACGGTGACACGGCCAACGCGAAGGCGGTCTTGGCGGAGTTGGACAAGTATTACCCGGGAGCGACCGGTTACGAGATCGCGGGCTTTTTCTGGTGGCAGGGAGACAAGGACCGTTACGATCCGGTGCACGCCGCCCGTTACGAGCAGAACCTCGTCCGACTCATCGATCGCCTGCGTACCGACTTCAACGCGCCGGACGCCAAATTCGTCTGCGCCACGCTGGGACAGACGGAGAAAGGGTCCGGCGGGAACGACGGCTTGATCCTGGATGCCCAGCTTGCCGTGGACGGCGAGTCCGGCAAGTACACCCGGTTTCGCGGCAACGTGGCGACGGTGTACGGTCACCCGTTGTGTCACGGCGGGGCTTCAAACAGTCATTACGGCGGCCATGCCGAAACGTACATGGACGTGGGTGAGGCAATGGGCCGCGCCATGGTGCGGTTGCTCCGAGAAACACCCTCGCCGAAACCGTGACCGCCCCGATTTTATACCGATCGCGCTCCCGCGAGATTCCCTCGCCCGCGGACGCCGCGGAGGACGAGCGGACCCGCACTCCCGCCAACTTTCACAAACTCGAGGATTGGAACATGAGTCGGCTCGGCATCGCTGTGGGTATGTTGTTGGGGCTTTTGCTTCCAACGGGGATCGTCGGGCAGGAACCGCCTCGGCCGATGCCGCGCGAAGACGTCGTGGACGTCCCCGCAGTCGGCGAGGGTTTGTGCGTCAGCAATCTGTTTCAGACCAACATGGTGCTCCAGCGCGACAAGCCGATCCGTGTTTGGGGCTGGGCGGAACCGGGCGAGAACGTGACGGTCTCCTTCGCCGGACAAGCGGTCGCCGCTGAGACGCAGGCGGATCGTTCTTGGGAGGTCGCGCTCGAACCGGTGCCCGCCCGTACCGAACCGCAAACCATGACCATCCGCGGTGCTCGCAGCGCCATCGCGCTGGAAAACATCCTGGTGGGAGACGTGTGGATCTTGGGCGGTCAAAGCAACATGGAATTTCCGATCCGACAGGTGGATGACGGCGAGTTGGAAGTCGCGTCGGCCAATTTTCCGGGCATTCGCCTGCTCACCATGCCGCAAGGAAAGGGCTTCGACTCGGTTCGCAGTTTCGAACGGTTGTACGAGTGGAGTTCCTGGTCGAATCGTCACTTTCGCAAGGGGGATTGGGAGGTATGCTCGCCGGAGACGGTGGCGGAGTTCTCGGCGATCGGGTATGTGTTCGGGCGTCGCCTGCACATGGCCTCGGGCGTGCCCATCGGATTGATCGACGCCTCGATCGGCGGGACGACCGTCGAGACGTGGACGCCGCTGGAGGTTTTGCAGCAGATTCAAGGGCGGGAAACGCGTGCGCTGTTGGACGACTGGGCCAAGCGAATCGCGGAATACGATCCGCAGGCGGATCTTCAGGCCCGCGTCGCCGCCTACGAAGCCCGGATCAAGGCGCTACGGGAACGCGGCGAACCGATCCCTCCCGATAGTGCTCCGCCGACCGACCTGCGTCCCGGACCGGTCGCCGACCGGAATCGACCGGGCTATTGTTACGCAAGCGTCATCCGCCCGCTGGAAGGGTTCGCCGTCAAAGGGGCGGTATTTCATCAGGGGTTCAATAACTGCTTCAGCGGTTCCGCCGGCGCGCGGATGTACTACCAGGTCTTCGGCAAGATGATCACGGCCTGGCGGACGGCCTTCCGCGACCCGCAATTGCCGTTCTGCATCATCTCGCTGTGCACGGCGGGCGACCCGCAGACCGCCGAGAATTTCCTCCAGTCGATGTACGACGTCGGTCCCTACATCCGCGAAGCGCAGTATCGAACGTTCCGCGATTTCTATGACGCCGGCGACGCCGCGATCGGTTTCGTCAGTTCCTACGACCTTCGCAAGAGCTTTTATCACCCGCAGATCAAGATTCCGGCCGGGGAAAGGGCCGCGAAATGGGCCTTGGTCACGCAATACGAAATCCTCTTCGGACGCGACGCGGAGCAGTATTGGCTGCCGCCCGTCATCCGGCAAATGGAGGCCGCGGACGGCACGCTTCGGCTGACCTTCAGCACCGAGGTCCGCACCAAGGACGACGCCGACGGCAAGATGCTCGGCTTCGCAATCGCCGGGGAAGATCGGAGGTTTTATCCCGCCGAGATTCGTTATGCTACGGAGGATGCCGGCGACCGCACGAACAATCCGCGGTATCGACGCAACGTGCTCGTCTTGAGCAGTCCGTTCGTCGCGAATCCGGTGCACTACCGTTACGCTTGGGCGCGCAACCCGATGGGGAACATCGTGAATCCTCGCGGAGTTCCCTTGGCGACGCAGCGCAGCGATGACTGGATTCTGGAAGAGACGCCCGAAAAAATCCCCGTTCCCGAGGGAATGTCGGAAGACGCCGCCCGGCGCTACATCGGCAATCGCCTCCGCGAGGTCTTGAAGCGGGCGGACTTGGAACGCCGCCTTCAAGAGGCTCGGGCGACCGTGGAGGAGCTCGCCCCGCTTGTCGAGCAAGGCAAGGGCAAATAGATTCGTGTCGACCTGGTCGCGCGGCGTCGCTGCATTCCCCGATCACGCCGCCGATGAATTGCCCGGCGTGCGCCTTCCAAAGTTTTGGGAGTGATTTCGCATGGTATCGCACGTCGTCGTTCTGCTGGCATTAGTGAACGGTTTGTCGGGCACGGAGTCGCCGATCGCAGGGCCCGGCGTCGCACCCCAAATAACGGTGGAGGCGGAAGAGACCGTTTATCGATATCAACCCGCCGACAACGGCGCCGGTCCGATGTGGTCGCGAGGCTCGACGTGCCTGGTACGGATGGGGGATCGCGTGTTCGCAAGCGGTCTGGAGACGCTGCCGGGTGTGAATCCCCTGAATAATTGCCGCTGGCTGCTTTTCGTACGGGATGCCGCCGGTTGGCGGCAGGTGCAGGCCGATCCCGTCGGGCGGACTCGGGAACCGTGCCCTTTGGCGGTGTTTCCCGGCGGCCCACTCTTTCTTTCGGTCAACCCTACGCTGGCGACCGATCCCAAGGCAGTGGCAGGCCCCGCCCGACCCGAGATCCTGCAATTCGATCCCGATCGGCCGCGCGACCCGTTCCGCACCATCCTGCCCCAGTGGGACGGCGAACCGGCGTTCACCGAGCATTCGTATCGCACGTTTGTTGCAGACGGTCCTCGCCGCGAGTTGATTCTCTTTCAAAACGTCGGCTACACCCACGCCGAATGGAGTTTCCTCGATGCCCAGGGCAATTGGTCTGCGCAGGGTAAGCTGGTCTGGCCGTTCGGGGCCGATTACGAAAAACCTCAGCCCATCCGAGTCTGCTATCCCGTGGCGGCGCTGAAGGATCGGCAGGTCCATTTCTGCGGGGTCAGCGACATCGTGGAGCCGAACTCGGCCTGGCGGGCCTATAAGAAGCAGTTGACCGGTCGCGACTGGGATTACGACTTTCGCCGACTCTTCTACGTCCGCTCGCGCGACATCACCACGGGCAAGTTCGAACCCTGGGTGGAGATTGCATCTCGCGAGCGCACGGCGGGTTGGATTACGCCCTTGGACCTGTGGCTCGATCCGCAAGGCGATGTCCACATCCTCTGGACGGAGCGCGCGATCGACACTCGGCTTCGCGAAAAGTTCTTTCCTGATGAAAAACAGTCTGAAGCACTGAATTACGCGATTCTGCATGAGGGCGAGGTCGTCCTCCGCAAGACGCTGTTGGAGGCGGCGGAAGGGCAACCCGGCGTGCTGTGCACGTTCGCGCGGTTTTGGATCACACCCGCCGATCGCCTCTTCGTGGTTTGCCACGTGCGAGACGTCGGCCCGGGCGGCGCCTCGCCGGGCGAGAACCGGGTCTTCGAAATCCTGCCGGGCGGAGTGCCGGGAGCGGCGACGACCGTTCCGCTTCGCAAGCCGCTGACGAACTTCTACACCGCCACGCCGCGTGCAGGTTCACCGCCTTCGTGGACATTAGACCTGTTGGGCCTGTGCGACGATGAACCGACGGTCATTCGCTACGTGTGCCTGACGTTGGCCCCTTAATTCAAGCGATCACGGCGGTAGAGGCGACCGTTCGTCCGTCGCTTCCATGCTTCGATCCACGCGCCGGCGCATGCGGCCCGCCGCATGATCCTTGTGGCGTGCGGGAATCGCGTCCGTCCCGGCATGTTGAGAAAGACGACCGGGCGAAGTATGCTGCATTTCAGCTAGGGACGGCGGATTTCCCCGCACGACGACTTCGCCCCGCCGACGGTCGGCCCGGCGTTATCGCCTGCTTTTTACCCACCTTCAAGGAGAGCTCGCACCATGTTCAAGCCTCGTATGTTGCCGGTCTTGCTTGTTGCCGCCGCAGCGGCATGGCTGACGACGGGCCATTCCTCCGCCCGCGCGGAAAAACCCGCTGAAGAGGGTTTCGTTTCGCTGTTCGACGGCAAGACCCTGAACGGTTGGGAAGGCGACGCCCGCTTTTGGTCGGTCCGAGACGGCGTCATCGTAGGCAGCACCGATCAAGTGAAGGCCGAGCACAACACCTTTTTGTGCACGACCAAAAAGTACGCCGATTTCGTCCTCAAGCTGGAATTCAAACTGAGAAATCACAACTCCGGCGTGCAGATTCGCAGTGAACGACTGGATGATTTCATCGTCAAGGGTTATCAAGCCGACATGGCCGAGCAGCGCTACATGGGAATTCTGTACGAGGAGCGCGGCCGAGGCATTTTGGCGGACGTCAAGCCCGAAGAAGTAGCCAAACACGTCAAAGCGGGCGAATGGAACGAGTACACCATCACCTGCCAAGGTCCGCGGATTCGACTGGAAATCAACGGTTTCACGACCGTGGATTACGAGGAAAAAGATCCGGTCGGGGCCAAGGAAGGGATCATCGCGCTCCAGCTTCACCAAGGCCCGCCCATGCAAGTCGAGTTTCGCAATATTCGGATTCGAGAATTGCGTTAAACCTCGACGATTCGCGGCTCGTGCGTGACACCGCGTTTGCTTTGTCGCCGCTTCGGCAACCTTCTGCTATACTGGCTTTTTGGGTGCCGATCCTCGGTCGCACGCCGCAGCATTGTCGCTGAGCGCGCGTCCTGCGGAAATATCTTTCCCGTGATCGGCCCGAACCGTTCCCGTCGTTCCCCACGGCGTCGGCTAGCGTATGCCCCCACGTCTCTTGCCCATCCTCGCCCCGGGTCTCACCGCCTTGGCGGCCGCGCTTGCCTTGGCGGCGTGGTTGACCGCCGTGCCGCGACCGCAACTGCCCATCCGCGTGCCGGGGCTGGACAAGCCATTGGGGGCGACCGCGGCGGCAACGACCAACGTGACGCTCAAGGGCACGCTGGTGCCCGGCGACGGTAAGCCGGCCGAAATTCCCGGCGAGTGGCCGTGCTTTCGAGGCCCGCACGGCGACGCCATCTACCAATCCGCCGACTTCTCGCTCGATCCGCCTTGGAACGGATCGGGACCGGTCAAACGTTGGAGTATCCCGGTCGGTGAAGGTTTCGCGGCCCCCGCCGTCAAGGACGGCCGAGTCTACATCATCGATTACGACCGCGAAAAAGAAGAGGACGTCGTCCGTTGCCTGTCCCTGGCCGACGGCAAGGACATTTGGCAATTCCGCTACCCGAACGCGGTCAAGCGCAACCACGGCATGTCGCGGACGATTCCCACCGTCACCGGCAAGTACGTGGTGACCATCGGCCCCAAATGTCATGTGGCTTGCTTGGATCGTCTGACCGGCGAGCCTCGGTGGCTGATCGACATGGTCCAAGAATTCGGCACCACGGTACCGCCCTGGTACGCGGGTCAATGCCCTTTGGTGGACGGTGATCGCCTGATCCTGGCGCCGGGCGGTCCCGATGCCCTATTGGCGGCGCTTGACCTTGCCGAGGGGACCGTCTTGTGGAAAACCCCCAATCCCCGCGACTGGAAGATGACGCACTCGTCCGTGGTGCCCGTCGATTTCGAGGGCAGGCGGCTTTACCTCTATTGCGCGTCGGGCGGCGTGGTCGCGGCGGATGCGCGAGACGGCAGCATCGTTTGGGATACCGCCGAATGGAAGATCAGTCTGGCGACCGTCCCGTCGCCGCTGCCGCTCCCCGAGGGACGCATCTTCTTCTGCGGCGGTTACGACTCGGGGGCGCTGATGATGCAAATGAAAAGCGAGGACGGCAAGCCCGTGCCGCAAACGCTCTTTCGCCTGTCGCCCGCCCAATTCGGCTCCACGCAGCAAACCCCGATCTTCTATCAGGGTTTCATCTACGGCGTGCGAGAGAAGGACAAGCAGATGGTCTGCCTGGATTTGGACGGCAAGGAGCGCTGGAGCAGCGGGTCGCAATATCGTTTCGGTCTGGGGCCGTACATGATCATTAACGGCGTCTTGCTGGCCCTGGATGACGACGGTTTGCTGTCGGCCATCGCCGCCGATCCGAACGGTTTCCGCTTGATTGCGCAGTCCCAAGTGCTGGAAGGACACGATTGCTGGGGTCCTCCCGCCTTCGTGCCGGGTTACTTTCTGGTACGAAGCATGACGGAGATGGCGTGCCTGGCATTGCCTCCCGCGACTGAGTGAGCGCGTATCCGCCGGGAAGCATTGCCGCCCGGCATGGGACGAAAACGAAACACCCGAACGCGAGGCTTTTCGATGCGGTCGCAACGGCATTCCCATCCGCCCCTGGATCGCCACGCCGCCGGCGGCGGGGGCGATCGTTCGGGCCGCGCGTGGCCCTGGTGGATCGCGGCAGTGGTCGCGGCGGCCTTGGTCATCGGCATTCTCACCATGGCGGCCTATCGCAATCGGTTGCGCAATCCCCGAGAAGACGCCTTCCCGCAAAGCTTCGAGTACTCGTTGGACACCTATCGCCGCGTTCCCGAGGACGAATTGGCGTACCGCGTGACCGCTGCGTGGGGTGTCACGACGGCGGAACCGAGCGCCCTGTTCGTGGACGCGGAGGACGCCGTTTGGGTCGCCGGTGCAAGCGGAATCGAGCGGTACTCGGCCGACGGACAACGCATGGGAAGCGTCCCCGCGGCGGGACCGATCCGGTGCCTGACTGTGCTCGATCTTCCCGGGACAGGCGGAGAAACGCGGCGGACCATCCTTTGCGGTTCCGGCGGCGAAGTCACGCTTTGGGACGAGGCGGGAAAGCCGCTCGGCCGATGGAACTCCTTCGGCGAAAAGGCGATCATCACATCCCTGGCCGTTGCCAAGGACGGTGTTTTTATCGCCGACGCAGGCAACCGCGTGATTCACTACGTGGATTTCCAGGGCGAATTCATCGGGCAATTGGCACAGCGGGACCGCGAGCGCGGCATCGTCGGTTTGGTGGTTCCCAGCCCCTACCTCGACGTCGCCTGGGCAAACGACGGTTTGCTCCGCGTGGTCAATCCCGGTGCGCACCGCGTGGAATACTACCGACCTTCGGGCGACCTGGAGTTTTTCTGGGGTAAAGCGGGCTTGGGGAAAGACGGTTTTTGCGGTTGTTGCAACCCCGCCCATATCGCCCTTTTGCCCGACGGTTCGACGGTAACGCTGGAAAAAGGCCTGCTGAGGGTCAAGGTCTTCTCTCCACAGGGAGAGTTTCGCTGCTGGGTGGCCGGCCCCGACTTCTTCGGCGACGCCGAATCCATGACCACGGAGACACGGGACGACGAGCGGACCCCCGTGCCCGACCTGGCGACCGATTCCCGCGGCAGAATCCTCGTGTTGGATTCCGCCCGGAGCAAGGTTTTCGTGTTCGAACCGAAGACCGCCGAGAATTCGTCGCAATCGAAAGAGGGCGCAACGTCGCAGGAGGCTGCCGAAGCGGCGCCCGGCGGAGTCGATTCATAACCGGGGAAAAGAAGTCGGGCCGAGTCGTAAGTAGACAGAGGAAAGAGCGATGAGACGATCAGAGATCGATCACGACGAACTCGGCGGCTTGACCGTCCGGCGTGCATGGCTGGTCGGCGCGGCGCGATGGACGGCGGCGGCACTGGCGGTGGGCGGTGCGGCGATGCTGAGCCTGGGACGCCGAGGCGAGACGACGGCCTGCCCTCGCCCGGCATGTGCCCGATGCGGCGTACGCGCTTCGTGTCGGCTCCCGGCGGCCCGCAACTATCGTGAGGAAGCGGCACGGTCCGAGCAGCGGAATGCCGCGACGGAAAAGGCGACCCCGTTCAAGACGACTTGATCGCGCGCGGAATTCGGCGCGGCCGGTCGATGGGTGGGCGAGGGCGAAAGTCTTGCGAGGTGAAACATGGCAAGTCCCGGTAAAGGCGTATCGCGGCGGGAGATCTTGCGCGACGGCTTGCAAATGGCGGCCTTGTTGGGCACGGGCGGCCTGGGCGGCTACATCCTAGGCAACAACGGGCGGCGCGACGATTTGCTGTGGCAGATCGATCCCTACAAGTGCATCGCCTGCGGAAACTGCGCTACGCACTGCGTGCTCCAGGACTCGGCCGTCAAGTGCGTCAACAGCTTTCCCATGTGCGGCTATTGCGACCTGTGTACGGGCTACTTCCCGCCGGAACCGACCGCCCTGAACACCGCGGCCGAAAACCAGCTTTGCCCGACGGGGGCCATCATCCGCCGCGCCGTGGAGGAACCGTATTACGAGTACACCATCGACGAAGATTTGTGTATCGCGTGCGGCAAATGCGTGGTTGGTTGTGCCGCGTTCGGCAACGCCTCGCTGTACCTTCAGGTACGGCACGATCGTTGCGTCCGCTGCCACGAGTGCTCCATCGCGATTGCCTGCCCGTCCCAGGCGTTCGTCCGCGTGCCCGCCTCCCAGCCCTATTTGTTGAAACATCGCATCCGACCGGCATAGCTTGCAGGACGGCCTGCGGCAAAGACGGTACCGCGGGCGTCCCGCCTCGGCGGCAAGCAAAGCGAAATGATGCAGCGGGGAGAGAGATTTCGGGGAACTTATGCAGCTTTCAGATTTCCGCGAATCGTGTGGGAATGAAGCGGCGATCGGCACAGACCGCCCCGTGCCGCGTTGCGGGTCGGGGAAACCGTGTCGCGGCAAGGACGCCGGCGTGCCCAACGGCGCCGCGTTTCGGCGGTTCTCATTTCGGTTGTGGGCCGGGATCGTCGCGGCGATCGTCGCAGCAGTCCTGTTGCCGGTCGGCCTCAGTTCTGCTGAGGAGCGATTTCCGCCGCCCGATTTCACCTACCACCAAATGCCCGAGACGCCCGTCCCGGCCCCCGACTCGCCGCTTTGGGAGTACGCCGACGCGGCGGCGCTGTTCGCGGCATTGATCGCGGCGGCCTATTTGGCGCTGGGCCGCCGCTCGCGCAACGGCCTGCTGATCCTGGCGGCGGTCAGTTTGCTTTGGTTCGGCTTTCGGCGCGAGGGTTGCGTGTGCTCCATCGGGGCGATCCAGGACGTCGCCGAGGCCGCATTCAACGTCCATCGTGCGGTCCCCGTGACCGTCATCATTTTCTTTACGCTGCCGATCGTGTTCGCATTATTTTTCGGGCGGGCGTTTTGCGCGGCGGTGTGCCCGTTGGGCGCGATTCAAGAGTTGGCCGCCATCCGCCCGCAACGAATTCCCCTTTGGCTGGAACATACCCTGGGAATCGTTCCTTGGGTCTATCTGGGATTGGCCGTCCTCTATGCGGCGACGGGAACCGCTTACGTGATCTGCGAGTACGATCCGTTCGTGGCCTTTTTCCGGCGGTCGGGAGCGGCGCCCATGTTGATCTTCGGCGCTTGCGTGCTCGTCATCGGCATGTTCATCGGCCGACCGTATTGCCGCTTTCTTTGCCCTTACGGCGTGATCTTGGGCCTGGCGTCCAAGCTGGCGCGGTGGCACGTGCGGATCCCGCCCACCCAATGCATTCGCTGCCGACTGTGCGAGGACGCCTGTCCCTACGGGGCCATCGTGTCGCCGCCGTCGCCGCTTTCCCCTAGCGAACGGCGCAAGGCTCGGCGGAGGCTGGCTCTATTCCTGGCCGCCGTCCCCCTGTGGATCGCATTGGGAGCGGTGGTCGGTCGAATGAGCCACGCAACCTTGGCCCGCATGGATTACCAGGTGCGTCTGGCGGGATGGCTCGTCGCGGAACAGGACATCGACCCCAACAACAAATTCGCCCTGGATGCGGTGAAGGCCTTCCGTAACACGGGACAAAGCCCGGGCGAGGTCTTCTCGGCGGCGGCCGCGCGATTGGATGCCTTCCGCACGGGCGGCACGCTGCTGGGAGCATGGATCGGCCTGGTCGTGGGACTGAAGTTGACGCAGCTTTGCACGCGGACGCACCGCGACGATTACCACCCCGATCCCCGCCGGTGCGTGGCCTGCGGAAGGTGTTTTTGGTACTGCCCGGAGGAACAAGTCCGACGCGGTTGGATTCAGAGCGTGGACGCGGTGATGCCCCAGGGGACGCCGGTCGCTCTGGATGCGGTTATCCCGCGAGAACCGGGCGGGACGGATTCCCGGCGGTAGGCGGAGTGCCGGTTTGCGAGACCGACCGCCGGTCGATCGCCGACGACCGCTACGTTTCGGCGAGAGCAGCGTCGCACGGGTCGCGCGCTTGGTTGCGAAATTCGATGAGAGCAGCAATATGACGTCCGAAAAGGGAAGCAGGGAAGAACGGATCGGAGACGCCGCCACGGTTGATCTCCCGCCCGGTGATGGCGCGCCGCGGGAGGGATTCCTCGCCGCGTATCGCACGGCAGTCGTCTCGGGCGCCTTCTGCGCCGTGGCGGCGACCGTGCTCTTGCTTCACTACGCCGTTCGCCGCAATGTGGACCCCTTGGATCATCCCGAGTTCGCGGCCCTGCAAAAGCAAGCCGCTGCCGAACCGCGTAATGAAGCCCTCAAGCAGCGGGTGCGGGAACTGGATCTCCAACTGCGGCAGGCCTACTTTTGGGATCGGCGGTTTCGGGAGTGGGGCGCCTGGCTCTTGATCGGCGGCGGATTGACGTTTGTGGTGGCTGCCAAAATCGCGTCCTCCCTGCGGCGACCGTTGCCGCACCCTGCCGGTTCCGACCTGCTCGACGAACGGCACGAGCAAAACGCGGCCCGCGCCCGTTGCGCGGTGGGCGGCCTGGCCGCGCTGCTCCTGGTCTCGGGGCTTGTCCTGTGGTGGTTTGGTCGCGGCGTCGAAAGGCGATTGGCGGAGGGCGCGGCCCGCATCAACGACCAGGGGACGCAAGTCGCCGCCGCGGAGGGCGTCCGAACCTCCGCACCTGTCGAAACGGGGGGAATGCCTGCCCGCGGCACGACGACGCCGCAAGGCCCCGGCACCGCATCGCCGGGCGTCGCGCCAAGCCCCGCTGGCGCGGAGGACTGCGCCTCGCCCGAGGACTATGCCCGTTTTTGGTCGAGGTTTCGCGGACCGGAGGGTTCCGGCATCTCGGCCTACGACGACGTGCCGACGGAGTGGAACGGTGAGACGGGCGACAACATCGCCTGGAAATCCCCCGTCCCCCTGCCGGGAAACAATTCGCCCGTGGTTTGGGAGGACAAGGTCTTCGTGACGGGAGCGGACAACGATCGCCGCGCGGTCTATTGTTTCCAAGCCGCTACCGGCGAGAAACTGTGGGAGTGCGAAATTCCCGGCACGCCGGAGAGCACCGCCAAGCCGCCCAAGGTCTTGGCCGACACCGGTTTGGCCGCTCCCACCGTCGCCACGGACGGGCGGCGCGTGTACGCCGTCTTCGCCAACGGCGACATAGGGGCCGTCGATTTCGCAGGCAAGCTCGTTTGGCGCAAGAGTCTGGGCATTCCCGAGAATATCTACGGCCACGCGGCCTCGCTCTGCACCTACCGCGACCGAGTCATCGTGCAATTCGACCAGGGATCGCCGGACGACAACCTCTCGCGGTTGTACGCCTTCGACGGCAAGACCGGCGAAGCGGTTTGGGAGGTGTCCAGGGAAACCGCCAATTCCTGGACCACTCCCATCATCTTCCACGACGGCACCCGCGAGCAGTTGATTACCGTCGCCGACCCATTCGTGATTTCCTACAACCCCGCCGACGGCAAGGAATGGTGGCGATTCGAAGGGACTACCGGTGACTGCGGTCCGTCCCCCGTCTTCCACGGCGGATTGATCGCCGCCGGCGGCGAGTATTCGTATTACATGTACGGCATCCGCGCCGACGGCGAGGGGGACGTCACCAAAACGCATTTGGCTTGGGAACTGGAGGAAGGCCTGCCCGACACGTGCAGTCCTTTGGTCGTCGAGAACCGTTTGATCCTGGTTTCGGCTTCGGCCGTCATGACTTGTTACAATTGGGAGACGGGCGAAAAACTGTGGGAACACGAGTTTCCGGAGGATACGTTTACGTCCTCGCCGGGCTTGGCCGGAGGCAAAATCTATCTCTTCGCCCATGAGGGCAAGTGCTACGTGGGAACCGTGACCGATGAGGGTTTCCGGATCGAGCACGAAAACCCGCTAGGCGAGGAGTGCGTGACCAGTCCCGCCTTTCAACCCGGCGCCATTTTCATTCGGGGCAAGGACCACCTGATTCGGATCGGAAAATAGCCGCCGGTCCGGAACCCCGGTCGGCGAAAACACCGCGGAAGCCACCCTCGTGATCACAACGCACGCCAAGGATTCCATCGATCTCTCCGTGATCGACGAGATTCTGGAACGCCACGGCAAAGGGCCGGAGGCGACCATCGCCATCTTGCAGGCCGTTCAGTCTCACTTTCATTACTTGCCGCAAGAGGCGCTGGAATACGTGTGCTCGAAGACCGGCATCCCGGCCTCGCAATTGACGGGCGTGGCGACCTTCTACACACAGTTCCGGCATCGTCCCGTCGGCGAGCACATGATACACGTCTGCCGCGGGACCGCTTGTCACGTCAAAGGCGCCGATCAGATCATGGACGCCCTGACGCGGCATTTAGGGATCCGACCCGGCGAAGACACCGATCCCGAGCGACGCTTCACGGTGCAACCGGTGGCCTGCCTGGGCTGCTGTACGTTGGCGCCGGTGGTGCAAATCGACGAAGCGACCTACGGTCGCCTGACCCCGCACAAGGTGCCCCGCATCATCGCGGATTTCCTGGAACGATCGTCCAACGGTGCCGTCCCGCGGAACCTGCAATGGGTTCCTCCGGAAGAGGCCGAGGCGGAGATTCGCGTGGGCTTGGGTTCGTGCTGTCAGGCCCAGGGCAGCGGTCGGGTGTACGAGCGTCTGCGGGAATTGACGGCGGTCAATCGCACGCCGGCCGCAGTCAAACGGGTCGGTTGCGTGGGAATGTGCCACCAAACGCCGCTCGTGGAGATCGTCCCCCGTCGGGGCACGCCCAAACTGTACGCCAGGGTGCAACCGGAGGACGTCTCCGGCATCTTCGACTCGCACTTTCGCCCCCGCAATCCGCTGCGCCGCTTGCGATATCATGTCGCGCGGTGGTTGGACGCATTGGTGGGAGACGTGGACGAGGCGGTGGACCGGCACCGCATCGACGTCCGCGATCCGCCCGTGTGCGCCTTTCTGGGGCGCCAGTACCGCATCGCCATCGAGCACGGCGGCGAGACGGACCCCTTGGATCTGGACGAATACCTGAAGCACGACGGTTTTCGAGCGTCGCGCCGCGCGTGGCGCGAGATGTCTCCCCAGACCGTGATTGAGGAGATCGAGCGGAGCGGTTTGCGCGGTCGAGGCGGGGCGGGGTTCCCCACCGGGGCCAAGTGGCGGATCGCGGCAGGCGCCCCCGGCGAGATCAAATACGTCGTGTGCAACGGCGATGAAGGCGACCCCGGGGCCTTCATGGATCGCATGATCCTGGAGTCCTTCCCCTATCGCGTGATTGAGGGGATGCTGATCGCGGCCCGCGCGGTGGGAGCGACGCGCGGCCTGTTCTACATCCGCGCCGAGTATCCCTTGGCCGTCGCCCGCGTGCGAGAGGCCCTGCGCCGCTGCGAGGAGCGCGGCATCCTCAGCGCAAACGGCGGCGGCGAGTTTCAACTCCGTTTTACCGTCAACGAAGGGGCGGGGGCCTTCGTCTGCGGCGAGGAAACGGCCTTGCTGGCCTCCATCGAGGGCCGACGCGGCATGCCGCGGTTGCGACCGCCCTATCCGGCGGAGTCCGGTCTGAACGGTCGGCCTACCCTGGTCAACAACGTGGAGACGCTGGCCCTGATCCCGTGGATCCTCCGCAACGGCGCCGAAAAGTTCGCGGCCCTGGGCACGCCCGGCAGCAAGGGAACCAAAGTCTTCGCCTTGGCGGGCAAGGTGCAGCGCGGCGGACTGATCGAAGTACCGATGGGCGTCACGCTTCGTGAAATCATCGAGGAGATCGGCGGCGGCGCCCTGCCCGGACGGACGCTCAAGGCGGTGCAAGTCGGCGGACCGTCCGGCGGGTGCGTCCCCGTCTCGCTCTTCGACACCCCGGTGGACTACGAGGCCCTAACCGCGACCGGCGCCATCATGGGATCCGGCGGCCTGGTGGTCTTGGACGACTCCGACTGCATGGTCGATATCGCCCGGTATTTCCTCCGGTTCACGCAAGATCAATCGTGCGGCAAATGCACGCTGTGTCGGGTGGGTACGCGCCGCATGTTGGACATTTTGGATCGCATTTGCGAGGGCCGCGGACGCCCCGGCGACCTGGCCGCGCTGGAGAGCCTGTCTCACGCCGTGAGCGCCGGCAGCGTCTGTGGCCTGGGCAAGACCGCCCCCAATCCCGTCCTGACCACGCTGCGATACTTCCGAGACGAATACGAGGAGCATTTGCGGGGCCGATGTCCCGCCGGGAAATGCGCCCCGTTGATTCACTACCGGATCACCGACGAGTGCATCGGCTGTACGCTGTGCGCCCAGCAATGCCCGGTGAATGCCATCCCGCTCACGCCGTATCGCCAGCATCAAGTGTTGGACGAGCTTTGCACGCGGTGCGACACCTGCCGCGCGGCCTGTCCGGCGGGTGCGGTGGTGGTCGAGTCGGGCGGTGTGGAGATTCGCCGGGCGAGCGTGCTGCGGGAGGTGCAGGCGAGCGAGGCCGATTCGGCGTCCTAGCCGTCTCAGGCGGGTTGCGCGGGCGGCGATCCGCCCGTCGCGCGGCGCCGAGTCGTCCGATCTTGCGACCCGTTCCGTTGGGGAGTAGCCATGATTCGACTCACGATCGATGGGCAAGCCGTCGAGGTTCCGCCGGGGACGACCGTCCTGCAAGCCGCGCAAAAGTTGGGGATCGACATCCCCACGCTCTGCTACATGGAAGGTTTGCCGGTCCAGACCTCGTGCTTGGTGTGTATGGTCAAGGTCCGCGAACCGAACGGCCGAGAGAAGTTCGTACCGTCGTGCGGCACGCCCGCCGCGCCGGGCATGACGGTGGAGAGCGAGACGGACGAGGTGGCGGCCATGCGGCGGACCTCGCTGGAACTGCTCTTGAGCGATCACGTGGGCGATTGCTTGGCGCCCTGTCAGTTCGCGTGCCCCGCCCACATGGACATCCCCGACATGTTGCGGCAGATTCAGGCGGGCCGATTCGACGAGGCCGTTGTGACGATCAAGGAGGACATCGCGCTGCCCGCCGTGCTGGGCCGCGTCTGCCCCAAGCCCTGCGAAAAAGGTTGCCGCCGCGGATCGGCCGACGGCGCCGTGTCGGTGTGCGACCTCAAGCGCGTCGTGGCGGATTGGGACTTGGCCCGAGAGGACTTTTACATTCCCCCGTGCGAACCGGCCTCCGGCAAGCGCGTGGCGGTGGTGGGAGCGGGCCCGACGGGCCTGTCGGCCGCGTACTATTTGCGGCGACGCGGCCACGCCGTGGTGCTGTACGATCGCCAACCACGACCCGGCGGACGATTGCGCGGCGAATCCGGCGAGATCGACCCCGCCGATTTGCCCGAGGAGATTCTGGATCGGGAAATCGCCGCCGTCCTGGCCCTGGGAATCGAGTTTCGCGGTGAAGCGGTGCTGGGACCTTCGGCGGCCTCTAGCGGCGTTACGCTTTCCGCTTTGCAAGACGAATACGACGCCGTCCTGTTGTGCATCGGCGAGCAGAGCGCGGAGGTCTGGCGGAGTCTGGGATTGTCGACCGGGCCGCGCGGCGCCGCCGTGGAACGCGGCACCTTTCGCACGTCGCTCCCCGGCGTATTCGCGGCGGGCAACGCGATTCGCGGCCGAGGACTGGTGGTTCGCAGTTGCGCCGACGGCAAGGAGGCGGCGTATGCGCTGGACCGCTTCTTGAAGGAAGGGGCCGCCGCTCCGTGGCCCGAGACCTTCTCCGTCCGCATCGGAAAGCTCTCTCCCGACGAACTGGCGGAACTGCGATCGTTGGCCGCGGACGCCCCGCGGGAGGAACTGAAGGCGTCGATCGACGCACTCGACCTGCATGCGACCGCCGCGCAGGCCGGGCGGTGCCTCCATTGCGACTGCCGCGCCCTGCCGGGTTGCCGCCTGCGCCGCTACGCGGAGCGCTACGGCGCCGACCCCAACCGTTATAAAGGCGAGCGGGCCGTCTTGCGGTTGCAGTACAAAGACTCCAACGTGCTGTACGAACCGGGCAAGTGCATCGTTTGCGGTTTGTGCGTGGCGGTGACCGAGGCCGCCCGCGCCCCCTTGGGGCTGACCTTCGTCGGTCGCGGTTTCGACGTCCGCGTCGGGGTTCCCTTCCATCGTTCGCTGGAGGAGGCCCTGGGCAAACTGGCCGAGCAATGCGTCGCCGTCTGCCCCACCGGCGCGCTTTCTTTTCGTGAGGGAAAGACCCCCGCGAGCCTGCCGATCCTGCGGATCTCTTGACGCGTGGCGCCTGCCGCCGTCTCCCTACCGTCCGTGCATCCGCGGGGAGGACGGAACCGGTTAGCACGCTCGTATCGTTTGTTACGGCCCGTGCCCTTGCGGCGTACATAACGAGAAGTAGAGTTATAAAGTCACCGCTTTGGTCGGCGAGGATCTTTCCATGTCGCAAATAACCTCTACTCCGCAGCGCGATGTCCGCTTCGACGAACTCCGCCGCTGCCTGGGACTGCTCTTGCAGTCCGTTCCCGGTGTGTGCAAAGCGTTGGGAGACTCGTACTCTTGGAAGGGCCGGCAAGCCGTAAGCATGCGGTACGAATCGCTCGAATTCTGTCTCCGCCGGGACACGACGCCGCCTCTCGTGGCCGTCCTGATGGGGCCGACCGGAGCGGGCAAAAGCTCATGGTTCCGACTGTTGACCGGTGTGGACGTTCCGGCGGGCGGCGCCCTGCGTCCCATGACCCGGGGCTGTGCCGTGGCCGTTCCTCTCGAGTTGTGCGACGAGGTCTTCCTCAGAGGCATCTTTCCCGAATACGGCCTGGCGCGATTGGAAAGCCCCGACCAATTGCGCGAGCCTGCCTCCGACGCCCTCCTTTTCTATTACCCCGCTTCTTTGCCGGGAGAAGACCGGCAAGGGCTGCCGCTGATCCTGGCGGACGTCCCCGACTTCAACTCGGTGGAGTGCGCCAATTGGAAGTCGGCCGAGAAGATGCTGGCCCGCGCCGAGTTGGTCGTCTTCATGGTCTTCGGCGAGTCGTACTCCGATCATCGCACGGTCGAGATGCTGGCGCAATGCTGCCGCTCGGCGGCCAATCTGATCTACCTGTTCACCAAGACTTCACCCCAAGCCGCCGCGGAAATGCGTCGCCACTTGCTGCAACTGCTGGAGGCAAAGCCGGAATTGGGCTTTCACGCGACGCGGGCCGACGGTCGTACGCTGCTGCAATTCTTGGCCGACGCGATGTTCTATTGCAGTCCCCTAGCCGACCCGGGAACCGGTCCGCGACTGCAAGACGCGGTCCCGCTGGCGGACAATCAGCCGGGGTTGATTTCGTGGCTCCGCGGCCAGGACGGTCAACGACTCGTTTTTCGGGGCCTGCTGGAGACCGTCCGCGAAGCAACGCTTTCCGCGGAGGACTTGCTTATCACGGCCAAACGGAAAGGAAAGCAACTGGAGGACGACCTCACAACCTTCGACGAGCTGGTTCGGGATGCGGCGGAGTTCATCGCGCAGGGCATATTCCCGGCGGGCAGGCCCTTGGAATTGGCAATCGAGGAAGCCCGGCGGAACTCACCGTCCTTGGTGCAATACTTCGCCCGCGCGATGGGATACGTTTCGGGAACGGTAAAAGGCGCGGTAAAAGCGGCGAGCGAGATTATCTCGTCTTTGTTATCGCGTCAAGCCGCCGGGGATGCCCCGCCGACTCGCACGCTCGAGGAACTGGAAAAAGAGAAATTGAGAGACTCGCTGGAATTATTGATCGATCGGGTCCGCAGTCGTTTTCCCGGGGCGGCCACGCCGGGCGGGATGCTTTCGGCGGAACGCCTCGAGGCGATCCGCGACGATCTGCTGAAGCGGGAGCTTCCCAAGGTCGGCACGGACTGGGAAATCGAAGTTCGAGAAAAACTGGCAGCATGGTGCCGGCAGAACCGTTGGCTCGCGATGGCTTTGACCATCCTCCCGCCGACGTTGAATCTCACGAGCTTGGGGCTGATCGTGGCCGATCTGGGTCTGAGCGGCGGCCTGTTCGGCACGACCCTCGGCTCTCTCACGGGATTGGCCGCCTCCAACGCGGCGGCAGCCTGGTTGCTCAGGCACTTCACGAAACTCAAGTTGGGTGAGGTTGCGGAACAAGCGTATCGCCATTGGGCGAAGCAGCGGTCCGACGAGTTGGAGTTTTTCCTCCAGGAGAACTTCGCCAAAAAGTTGACGGAAGAATGGCGTAAGACGCTCAATCAAATAGAGAAGATGCCCATCGACGCTTGTTTGCAAGCCTGTGAAATCATCGAACAAGAGCTGCGAGTGAAAGCGGATAAGGGCGGTAACCGATCGGGATCGTCGCCGGTTCGGCAGTTCGCGGAGGGGTGAGAATTATGACGACGGAAACGATGAATTCGCCCGAGGCCGCCTTGATCGAACCGCTGCTGGAGGACGTCCGCGAATTGGCGGCCCTATGCCGGCCCTTTTTGTTCTGGTCGCCCGCCTACGAAATGAACGAACGTTTGAAGACGGCGCAGAACTTCGCCCACCGCGACGATGCGCCGGCTTTTGCCGCGGCGGTGCTGCTGGGGCCGACGGGGGCGGGCAAATCGACGCTTTTTAACGCCTTGATCCGCCGCGACGACGCCAGCCCCGTTTCCTCATCCGTGCGTTGTTTCACGGATCGACCTTACGTAGCGGCCGCGCCCGGCCTCAAGCCTCTGATCCACATTCCTGACGAACTGAATCCGCAATTCGTGGATGCCGATTTGGGCGAGGTGATCCTCTGCGATTTGCCGGACATCGACGGCGTGGTGCGGGAGCACTGGGAAACCGCCCGGCGACTCATCGAACAAAGCGACATCGTGGTGTACGTGACCTCGCCCGACAAGCGAGCCGACTTCCGCGTGCATGAGGAGGTCCGCCGTTGGGCCGTGCGCAAACGGTGGCTGTTCGTGCTCAATCGCGCCGACCAACTCGCCGAGGAAGAGCGGCAAAAGATCGTAGAGGATTGGGATCGGCGACTCCATGCGGCGGGTTTCCACCCCGACGCCTCGAGCCGTTTCTTGGTCTCGGCGGCCCAACCGCACCGTTTCGAGTTCGCGGAGTTCCGCCGAGCGCTGTTGGATCACGACTATCGCAGGGACCGGCAACGACTGCGGGGGGACGGGATTTGCGGTCACTTGCAGCACGCCGCCGCCGAAGAGATTCTGGAACCGCTTCGCGCCAAGGCGGCCGAACTGGCGCGTGCCGAGGATCGTTTGTCCGAAAAGGTCAGGGCCGCCTATCGCAAGGCGTGGACCCGCCGCCGGGCGGAGGACGCCTTCCGGCAAGCGGTGGCCCAGCAGGCTTGGCGATTGACGGCGGAGCGGACCTCGGCCTTCGCCTCCCTGACGGCCTGGCTGCGGACGCGATGGTACCACCTGACCGCCACCTATCGCCTGTTTCGCCTGGGATTCTACCGCTTTTCGCTGTGGGGTGCGGCGGCGGCTTCGTTGGACACGGTTCGCGCGCTGCTGACCGGCGTGTTGCCGCTGAAACGCATCCTCGAGGCGTTGGGGCCCGATTTGGAGGCCGACTTGGCCCAGGTCGCGAATGACGTCCGCCGCACGCTGGAGGATCACGAGTTGCCTGCCGCCACGGAACGGACGGAGAAGACGACGCCGACCCCGCCGACCGATGATCCATCCGCAGACGGCGCCGCCGACCGCCTGCTGAATTGGCTGACGCAGCGCTTGGGTCTGGAAGCGGGCGACTCGGAATTGCTGGACGAGCTACGGGCAAGCGTGGAGGAGACCGCGGAGGAGGTCGCCTCGCACGCGGTGCGGCCATGGGTCAACCTGGTCGCCAACGTCCTGCCGTTCGTGATCTTAGCAGACGCCTCCATTCGCATCGGACGCGCCTGGGTGGCGAGCGCTTGGTACGCAGGCGGTTCGGCCGAGTATCCCCCTCTGGCATTCTACGGACTGGCCGCCGGGCTATTGGCGGTCAGCGTTCTGCCCGGCTATTGGTTGATCGCTTCGCGAATCGCGGCCCAAGGGAGGCGGCTCAACCCTGCCGCGGCGTTTCACGTCGATTCCCCGGCGGTGCTGGAACCGCTGGCGGCACGGCGGCGGGAACTGGAGGAGTTGATCCGCAAGGCGGAGCATCTCCGCCGCAAGGCCGCACGGGTGCGCAAGATGATCTCGGCGGGACTGCCGGGTGCCGCGGCGGAGCAGGACCGCGCGGCGGACGCATCGCACGACGCGGCACTCCCCGCTATCGCAGAAAGCCGATGAAGAAGCTGAACACCTGCTCGTCGTCGGTCGGTTCCTTGCTGACCGGGAAGGCGAAGTCCAGGGCAATCGGGGCCGGCCCCATCGCCGGAATGACGATCCGCAGGCCGAAGCCCGGCGCCACGCGGTAGTTCTGGTCCCAGGAGTCGACGGTCCGCTCCACGGTGCCCGTATCGCAGAAGATCACGCCGCGGATCAGGTCGTCGGCGGTGATGGGGAAGATGTATTCAGCGGAGGCTAGGAACATCATGTGCCCGCCGACGGGGATACCCATCTCGTGCGGCGACGCCCCGCGGAAGTCGAAGCCGCGCAAGCTGGAGTATCCGCCCGCGAAATAGTGGTCGTAAATCGGCGTGTCGTTGCCCGTCACGTTGAAACGGGTGCTCAAGCCTAGGACGTGGCGTCCGGACCCGTCCGGGCGTTGGCTGAGCAGGAAATACTTCCGCAGATCGACCTCGGCGCGGGGATAGTCGTAGGTGCCGATGACCTGCTCGAACGAGACCTGGAACAGGTGGCCTTCAGTGGGCAGAAAGCTGTTGTCGCGGGTATCGTGCGTCAGGGCTACCTCGAAACCGTGCAGGATATTCGTGCCGACCACGTCCAAAAGGTCCTGCGGGGTGCCGAACGGCGTAACGATGGGATCACTGATTTTGATGTCCGCGCCGCGGTAGGCGATGGTCCCCGACAGGTCCGGCGTGAACTGATAGCCGAAGCCGATGCGACCGCCCAAACGCTGTTCGTCCCACTCGCGGTAATTACGGCGGTAGTAATAGCCGCTGACGCTGAGGCTGACGTTGCGATCGAGGAAATAGGGATCGGCGAAGCTCATGCTGTAGCGGTGGACCTGCGTGCCGGGGACGGCCTCCAAGCGGAAGCGCTGACCGGCGCCGCGCCAAGCCACGCCGTCCGCAATGTCGCGCCAACTGCGCGGCAGTCGGGCAATGTCGAAGTTCTGCTCTTCGATGAGCACCGTGCCCAGGAGGCCGGCATCGGAGTTCACGCCCACGCTGAAGAGCAACCGTCCGGTCCGCGTCTCGGTGACGATCGGCTCCAAGGGCAAGTCCAGCGGCGGTTCGGCGGAAGGCTCGCCGCCATCCCAATAGCCGTCCCATTGGCCGGGCGGCGGGCGATCCGGGAAGACGATCGGTTGGACGCCCGAGGGGGGCGGAATCGCGGTCGTGCCGCCCGACGGATAGACGGGTGCGCTCGACGGAGCCGTATATGCCGCATCCGCGCGATCCGGGGTGATTGCGCCCGCCGGATTGACCAGGCCGGGGGAACCCGCGACCGCTTCGGTCGTGGCGGAAGTCGGGATCGCCTCCGGGCGTTGGGGACTCCAACCGACGCCGCCGGGCGCCGCGTAAACGGCGGCTTGCGCGATGGGAGCGGAGTTTCCCGTTTGGGCCGGAGCGTCGTAAACCGCCGCCTCGGCGGCAGGCGTCTGTTCGTCCGGTTTGCGGCGGGGAACGATTCGGCCCAGCCAGGTGGGCGGCGCGGGCATGCTGCTTCCCGCCTCCGGTCCGTACTGTCCGCGATAGATCGTCGGTTCGGCGGTATTCGGCGTCTCTTCGCCGCCGGTCGGCACCACGCCCTCGCGCTGGGATTCGGGCGGCGGGGCGGTGCCCGGGCGAGCACCCGATCGCGGAGCACCCTGCTCGGCCAACACCGGTCGTTGGGCCGGGCGACCGGTGCCCGGGTCGGTGAGTTCCGGCGGACTGAACACGATCTTGGGTTGCACGCCCCGCGAGGGATCGACCTCGAAAATCTGCGCGGAGCGCAGGCGACGCTCGCTGTTGCGAAGTTCGCGCGTGTCCACGATGTCGGTCGGCGCCAACGACATGCGGTTCAGGACCGTGGTCAGCCGGGTATGGGGGAATTCCCCCTGAATCTTCACGTTGATGCGCCCGACCTGGTATTGGCGGCCCTCATCGATGCGATAGACCAGGTCCAGCATCCCCGGTTCCTCCAAAAACCGCGGATCGACCTCCACATCGGCGAAGACATGGCCGATCGCGCCGTACTTGTCTTGCAGTTTCGCGATATCCAGTTGCAATTTGTTCTGATCGAAATAGTCCCCGGACTTCAACTCCAGGACGCCTTGCAGTTTTTCCCGAGGGATCTTCTCGTTTCCGAAGAAGGCGATGTCGCGGATGCGATAGCGAGGCCCCTCGTCGATCACGAACGTGACGGTGACCCATTCCCGATTGGAGTCGAAGGGGTCGGGTCGCACTTCGATTTCGCGACCGACGCGTGCGCGGAAGAACCCCAGGCCGCGATAGTAGGCCGTCAGTCGCTGCACGTCGCCGTCCAGCGTTTCGCGGTTGAACAAGCCGCCGAGGAACCAGAACCATCCCGGTTTGGTTTGCACTTGCGTGCGGAGTCGGGCGTCGGAGGCGATGCTGTTGCCGACGAAGTCGGTCCAGCCGATGCGCTGACGGCGGCCTTCATTGATGAGAAAGATGGCGCCTCGGTCTTCCGGTTTGTTGCCCTCGATGATCGTCACCGAAGCGTCCGGAAAGCCCTTGTTGCGGTACAGTTCCAAGATGCGCCGCCGGGCCTCCTCCACCTGCCAATTGTCGAGGGGATCCCCGGCGTTCAACCCGGTCTCTTTGGTCAGACGCTTGGCGTCGAACGCCCGATTGCCGGCGTAGGTCACGTAGTGCAGCAGGGGGCGCGGCAGGACCTCGAAGACGACGAGCCTTCCGCCGTCTGCCTCGGGGGTGTACGTCTTGACGTCCAAGAACAGTCCGGTGCGGTGCAATCGCCGCACATCCTCTTCGATCAAATCGGGGTTGAAAGGTCGACCGGCGCGGGTCTTGATGGAAGGGAGGAACTTTTCGCGCGGAATCCCCTTGGCCCCCACGATTCGAACTTCGGTCACCAAAGTCTCGTTCCCGGGAACGACGGGGGCGGCGGCATCTACGGGCTGCGGCGGAATAGCCGCATCCTGCGCCGAGACCACGATGGGGGCCGTCATTACGACAGCCAGAGTCGCCAATCGCATGCCGCGGAGCACGGCGCAGCCCCATCGGCATGCGGTGGGTTCGCCTTTTCCGCCCGCGTCGGGACGCGTCGAAATGTTTGGATCGTGATTCGTTTGCACCGGATACGCGGCCTTCCCTGTTGTTCGTCGGGCGATACCGCATCGGAAACCTTGCCGGAGCGGGAACGCGCGGCGGAACCGCAACGGGGCCGCTTGTTTCCGATCACGGCAAGGGCGAAGGAATACCCGATGAAGGGAGGAATCGCAAGGCGGATTTTCGGTTCGTGCCGGGTGCCCTTCGCGGACGGTCGCCTCACGCTAGTGTCGTCGGGGCACTGGGAACCCCGAAATCGCATCTCGCCGTCGCCGTGAGATGTTGCCGCCGCCGGGACGGGCGGGATTCCGCCGGATTGCCCTTGCCTCGATTCGGCAAACTCGGTATTCACTGCCCGGTCCCAGGTATCACCGTCCGGCGCGGGCCGGGTCCGCGCACTTCCCAGGAACGGATTTCCATGGTTCAAATCGAAGATTTCGCCGCACCGAAGCGGTCGCCGCACGGTCCGAACGGCGTCATCGTCGTCGCGCGGCGTATTCTTCTCTTCTTCTTGTCGGCCCTTGTGACGGCCCCGGCCTTGTTGGGTTGCCAAACGCCGCGAATCGTCCGCGACTTGGAACGCGAAAATCGAGAACTGGAAAACAAGATTTGGGAATTGGCGGGCTTGCTGGAGGACAAGCAAGCGGAATTGGAGGCTTGCCGGAGACAAAGCGAGCGCCAAGGGACGGGCGGTACCGAAACGCGAACACCGAAGCGGGCGGAGGACGCGGCCCCTCGCTGGCCGGAACGCGCCGAACCGCCGCCTTTGCCGGGACGCGACGGCCTGCCGGGAATCGACATTTCGCCGCCCTTGCAAGAGAGCAGTCCGGAGCAAGCTCTGCCCGGCAGCCAAACGCCATCCACCGCACCGGGGGCTTTTATTCCTCCCGACTCTTCGACGGCCTTGCCCCAGTTCCCGGATACAACGCGAAACGAGGTCCCCGCCCGCGGAACGGAAGGCGTTTCCGCCTTGGCGGTCTCCCGCGGAGAGATCGCCCCGGCGACGGGTCGCGTGCGAGAAGGCGGCAGTGATGAGGTCACGGCCCTCGTCCTGCATCCCGAGTGGGTGCGAGGCATCGACTTGGACGGTCGCCCCGGCGACGACGGGATTCAAGTGCTGCTGCAACCGATGGACGATCGGGGCGATATTCTGGCGGCGGCAGCGCCGGTCAGCGTAGTGGTGCTCGACCCGCAACTCTCGGGTTTGAGCGCCCGCATCGCTCGCTGGGACCTTCACCCCGACGAAGTTCGAAGCTATTTCGTTCAGCGGGGCGGGACATCGGGCTATTTGCTCGACTTGCCGTGGCCCGCCGAACCGCCGGTCCACGGCCAATTGCTCGCCTTTGCCCGATACACCACGGCGGACGGCAGAAAGCTGGAAGCTCAGGCCGAGGTGAACGTGCGTCCTGTCACGCCCGCCTCGTGGAGCGGCGAATAACCTCCCGAGCAGCGGACGCCCGCGCCGGACGACGCTCGCTCCCACACACCCTGGGCGGATGAAATCCGCTGGGATCGCCTAATTCTCGTCGCTGCGTTGAGCGGAAGCGGGCGGCTTTTTCGCGTGGAGGGCGGCATCGTCTTTTCCGTTTCCTTGAATCCTCCTCAATCGCTCGGCCAGGACCCGTAACTTGAGTTGTTCCAATTCGGCCTCGTCGGTCAGTTTGCCGAAGTAGTGCCACGAAGCCAGCATGTCGGCCAACGCGGTCAGCAACATCCACAGGACCAGGAGCGTCACGAATCCCCAAAAGGATAGGGCGACGTAAGCGGAGGCGTCGCGACCGGGCCACCACGTCCCAATCAGCATCAGCAGGCCGACCAGCGAGCACAAACCGGCGGTCAGCAAGCGGCGGCGGAACTGGCTCTGCCGAAACGCGGTTTCGCCGGGTTCCCTGGGACCCCGCCGCTGAAATCGCCGGCGTCCTAAGACGTTCCACAGCGCCAGTCCCAGGCCGGCCAGCAGCACCGCGGCGGAAAAGGCCGGTCCCGCCCAGGCCGCAGATCGGGAAAACTCCGCCGCTTCCGCGAGCGGAAGGAAGACAAGGCCGATGAGCAACGGGCGGCAATCGACCACGCTGGGTTGGCTCCCTATCAGACGCCGCGTCGCAGATCCCCGAGACGCCCCGGACTTCCAGACGCAAAGTGGCCGCATCAAAAAAGCACGGTTGGCGGTCACGCTTCGTTCCGCCAACCGTATTCTAACGCATGGCTCGGTTCCGCTGCGCAGTACGGATCGCTTTACGCGGCTAAGTCGATGGTCGGCGATTCCACGAATCTCGGCGAACACTCGGCCGAAACCACGTCGGGCCGATCCAAAGCCGCGTCACTGCTCGCAGAGCGGGGTCTTCTTTTCCGTGATTTTGGGGCACTGCGGCGCCATGTCGGCGTTGATTTGAATGTATTCCTGCCACTCCTCGGGCACGTTGTCGGCCAGGAAGATGGCATCCACAGGGCATTCCGGCACGCACGCCTCGCAGTCGATGCATTCGTCGGGATGAATGTACAGCATGCGTTCGCCCTCGTAGAAGCACTCCACGGGGCAGACCACGACGCAATCGGTGTATTTGCAGTCCACGCACGGCTTGCACACGACGTGAGTCATAAGAAAACCTTTCTCCGTTAGACCACACGAGGCCCGTGAAATCATAAGCGACGCCCCACCGCAAGCACCGGAGAAAAAAGCGAACTGGGGAGTTCATCGGGCCCGGCGAGACGACTCTTTTCACATGGTAGGATGGCAATAATGCGCCGTCAAGGGAATGGGAAGGTGAGGCGCGGACGGCGGTGCGTTGTGACGTCGCGTTACGGCTTCGTCCCTTGATTGCCCGAGCCGTGCTCCATGTCAATGGACGAAGAACTCGGCACAAAGTGCCGAGTTCTTCGCGACTCTGCACGTCGATTGTTAGGCAAGGCCGAAAACGGGCGGCCTGGGAGACCCAAACCGCCGAATCACGCCAACGGGCGCGAAACCAGTACGACGTCCTGGTCGGCCTTTTCGTTGAATTCGAAGCCGCGATTGCGGAAGGTGGCGAGCATGCGGGCGTTATCTTTCGAGGTCTCGGCGACGACCTTCTTGATTCCCCACCGTTTGGCGACCTCCAGGCAGTAGTCGGTCAGCAAGCCGCCCAAACCGCGACCGTGCCAACGATCCACCACGATGACGGCGTACTCGGCGACCTCATGGTTGGCGTCGGCGACGAGGCGGCCCACGCCGATCAAGCGTCGCTGCCCCTCCTCCTCAACTTCCGCCACAATCCCGACTTCTCGATCGTAGTCGATGAAGCAATACCGCGAGGCCATCTCGTGCGTGGTCTGCTTGAACAGGTAGCTGAAGCGGAACCACAGCGACTGCGTGGAGCAACTGGCCAGCAGTTCGTGCCACATCGGTTCGTCCTCGGGCTTGATCGGCCGCAGAATGACGGGCGTCCCGTCCTTCAGTTGCCGTTCCGTGACGAACTCTTCGGGATAGGGGCGGATCGCCAGATGGGCGTACGGGCGCACGCCGTAGACCAGGGCGTTGCGGTCCACGATCACGCGGGCATCGAGGGCGATGACCTCCTCCGGCGTGACGAGCAGCGGATTGACGTCCAATTCTTGAATCTCGGGATAATCGGCCACGAGATAGGAGAATCGCATCAACACCTCGATCAGCTTATCGATGTTGACGCCGGGACGACCGCGATAGCCGCGGAGCAGCGGCCAAGACTTGAGCGATTCCAAGGCGCGACGGGCCAGCGTTTCGTTCAGCGGCGGCAAGGCCAAGGCGCGATCTTGGAAGACTTCGGCCGCAACGCCGCCCATCCCCACCAGAATCACCGAGCCGAAGACCGGGTCGCGCTTGGTGCCGATGATCAATTCGAAGCTGTTGGGGTAACTGACCATCTTCTGGACGGTGCAACCGATGATGTGGGCGTCGGGGCGCCGTTCCGCCGCCCGTTGCGTCATCTGCTCGAAGGCCTCGCGGACGGCGGACTCGCTGGCCAGGTTCAGCTTGACCCCGCCCACGTCCGTCTTGTGCGTGATCTGCGGCGAGTGGATCTTCATCACCACCGGGAAACCGACGCGTTTGGCGATTTCCACGGCCTGCTCGGCGTTACGGGCCAAGAAGGGTTTGCTGACGGGGATGCCGTAGGCCTCCAAGAAGGCTTTGGAGACGCTTTCCGTGAGGATTTCGGCCCCCTCGGTGAGCAGGCTTTCGAACACGCCCCGCAAGCGCTGACGGTCGAAGGAGAAGGAGACGGGGATGTCGCGCGGCGTTTCGTGCAAGAGAGTGAGGTTTCGGGCATAGGAAACCAAGTGCATGAACGCCCGCACCGCCTTTTCCGGAGTGGTATAGGAGGGGACGCCGCAGTCGTTCAGGACCTGCATGCCCTCCGCGACGGTATGTCCGCCCATCCAGGCCGCCAAGACGGGCTTCTTGTGCTTCTTGGCGATTTCGCCCACCGCCCGCGCGGTCGCTGTGGAATCGGTCATCGCCTGGGGCGTTAGGATTACCAGCACCGCATCTACGCCGGGGTCGGACAGTACGACATCGAGCGCCTTGGCATAACGTTCGGGCGGGGCGTCTCCCAGCACGTCCACCGGGTTATTGTGGGACCAGAACGGAGGCAGAAACTCATTCAGCTTTTGCAGGCTCTCTTCGGACAGGGAGGCGAGGTGGCCGTCTCGAGCAATCAGTGCGTCGGTCGTCATCACGCCCGGACCGCCCGCGTTGGTGACGATCGCCAGGCGGTCGCCCTTGGGCGGTTGCTGTCTTGCGAGGAGTTCGGCGCAGTCGAACATATCCTCGATTTGGAAGATGCGTTCAATGCCGGCACGTTGGAAGGCCGCCTCGTACACGGCGTCCACGCCCGCCATGGCCCCGGTGTGCGAGGCCGCCGCCGCCGCCGATTCGGCGAAGCGCCCGGCCTTGTAGGCGACGATCGGCTTGGATCGCGCGAACGCTCGCGCCGCCGACATGAATTCCCGCGCCTCGGTGATCGACTCGATGTAGAGAATGATGGATTGCGTTTCTGTCTGCGAACCGAAGTAGTCGATCAGGTCGGCGATCGTGACGTCCAGCATGTTGCCGACCGAGACGAAATACGAGAACCCGATCCCTTGGTCGATGGCCCAATCGAGCACGGAAGTGCAGAGCGCACCGGATTGCGAGATGAAGCCGATGTGCCCCTTCGGCGGCGTTTCGGCGGCGAAACTGGCGTTGAGAGAAAGGCCGGGGACGATGATGCCCAAGCAGTTGGGACCGACGATCCGCATGCCGGGGAACTTGGCCTGCTCTTGGAGGATTTGTGCCTCCAGTTTCCTCCCTTCGTCGCCGATCTCGCGGAAGCCCGCCGAAATGACCACGATCCCCCGCGTGCCGACCTCGCCCAAATCGCGGATCAAGCCGGGGACGGTTCGCCCGGGAGTACAGATCACCGCCAAATCCGGGGCGTGCGGCAGGCTTTGAACGTCCTTGTAGGCGTGAATCCCCTGCACGGATTCACGCTTGGAGTTCACGGGATACACCACGCCGGGGAATCCCGAGCCTACCAAATTTCGCAGCACCGTGTAGCCGACGCTGGTCGGCGTATCGCTCGCACCGATCACGGCGACACGTTGCGGATGAAAGATCTTGTTCAGGTTCTCGATACTCACGGTCGTCTCCCGGAATCTGGTGAAATCTTGCGGGGCGAGCAAACCCTGGAAGCGTGTGAGGGGATGCCCGGGGAAAGGTAAATTGCACAGTCTTGTTAATATATCATTTCGGCGAAAACAGCATAAGGATTTGCGGTTGGCGATAATGAAACACCTGTAGCGATTTTTCCGGTCGTCGCTGAAATCAACAGTTTCGGTGGTTGTAACAGCCGCATCGCGCAAAAATCAGACCGGGCTGCTTCCAAGAGAGTGTTCGCCGGCGGAATCCGCAAGGGCTTGGTCAACGCTGCCCGGGCGACCAGGACGCTCTCCGAGCGTCCTCGATCAACCGTCAAAGAGTGCCCCATCTACGCGTTCGAGCTCTTTTCATTCTTACGCGAATTGCCGCTGACTTGTTTGAGCTTTTCCGCTCGGTCCTCTGCATCGACCCACGATGCTTCGCAGTGCCGGGGAAAAGGGCCGGTTGTGCAACTCCGCCGGGCCGGTTATTGTTTGAGGCAGACGTGGGAGACGCGAAACGTCGCTCGTGCAGGCTAGGGACGGGTGATCGGCACTTGTCGGAGGGGCATCGCGTCCGTCGGCCGCCGACGGCACGGAGGAGCCGCATGGCCAGCGACCGGGAAGTGGATTGGGAACTTTTGCAAAAGGCCCGGGCGGGGGATTTTTCCGCCTTCGAGGCCCTCGTCGCGCGTTACGAACGCCGAGTCTTCGGCCTGGCTCGCCGCATCGTGGGAAATCAGCACGACGCGGAAGAGGTCGCGCAGCAGACGTTCATCACGCTGTTAGAGCATCTCCACGACTTCCGCGGCGATTCGGCCTTTGCGACCTGGCTGTTGCGAATCGCGTCGAACCACGCCTTGGCATTATTGCGGCGCGAGGCGGTCCGCGCCGCGGCGCCCTTGGCCGACGACACGCGCCACGACGGCGAAGGCGATCCGCCTTTTCCGGTCTTCATCGCCGAATGGCGGGACACCCCGGATCAAATCCTCGGTCGCGCGGAGACCGGTCGCATCTTGAAAGAGGCTCTCGATCAATTGGACGAAAAATATCGCCTCACCTTCTTGCTGCGGGACGTGGAGGGGCTTTCCACGGCGGAGACCGCCGAAGCCTTGGGGATCACGGAATCCAACGTCAAGGTGCGGCTTCTGCGTGCCCGGCTGATGTTACGGGAAAAGCTCACCCGTATCTTCGGAGACGAAGCGCGGGCCGTCGAACCGCATCGTCACGACGACGCCTGATGGTCGGAGGTAAAGCCGGGTTTCGCAGCGGGCCGGATATCGCGTCGCACGGCGGCGAGACGGCATCCTCAACGGCGGGCGGCGCGGGACGGCGCCCGATTCCACCGCAAGCCCGCCTGCTCTTCCAGATTTCGGCTCCAGCGACTGTAGGCCTCGATGCGGTCGTACCAGGAAACCGACATGTACGTCTGCTGGTTTTGTCGCACGAAGGCATCGTAAAGCTGGGCCGCCGGCGGTTGCATTTCGATCACCCGTACCAAATACACCCTGGAGCGCGGCTGATTCCAGGCGAAGCCGACTTGGCCGGGTTGCAGCGCGAATACCGCCGCCATGAAGTCATTGCCCGGCTGATCCACGGCGTCCTCGTCCACCACCAAGCCGCTGGCCGGGTCCTTGCGTTTGGCCTTGATGGAACTGAGGAACGGCGGGCGCGACGCCGCCCAGGCCAAATCCAATTCGCCGTACGTCATCCAGGTGAAAGGTTCCGTCTCGGGGACGATCCGAACGTCCTTGAACTCATCCTTGCCGGCGAAAAACTCGGCCAACGTCTTCCCGGATTTTTCGGCCTCGGAAGCGAAGGCGGCGCACTCGCTGTCGGCGAGTTTGCGGCCCTCGATCAGCCCCCACGCTCGAAGCACCTCTTCTCGGACGCCCGAATCGGTGAATTCGGGCACGTGTTCCTCGACGCGTTCGATCGGCCACGCCAGGTATTGATTCTGGTTGACATCGAAGGTTCGGGCCGTGAGGAATTCACGCAGGTCGAAGATCACCTGAGCGAACGTCACTCCCTGCGAATCCACGGATTTGCCGATATCCAGGGCCTCGATGTCCCAGCGCGGCAGGAGTTCTGTCTTGCCGTACTGGAACCCCTCGCGGCGTGCGATTTCCTCCAGATTGGGACGCTCCGGGGGATTGGGCGGCGTAGCCTTGCTCTCCTTGGCCGACTCCACCGCCGACAAGTAGTTCCCGTAGGCCACCTGATAGCGACGCATTTCCTCTTCGATCTTGTCCAGCGCCGCCCGCATTTGCTCCGACGCGATGATTCGCCGCACCTCATCCCGCACTTCCTCGAAGGGGCGATACTTGGGCGTTGCCGTCGTCGCGGGTGGATTCTCACCGGGCGGGGAAGCGGGCGCCGCCGTCGATCCCGGGGGCGACCCAGGGGCCGGTTCGGCGGGCGGATTGACCGCGGGCGGGCTTACGGCGGGGGGGGCGGTTGCGGCATCGCCGGACGCGGCGGGCGAAGATTCCGAAGGCGAGGTCGGCGATTCTTCGGGCTGCGCGGGACTCTCCTCCATAAACCCAACCAGGCGCACGACGGGCTTGGATTCCGTACGAGACTGATCCGACGAGGACGGGGCCTTCTGGTCGGAGCCGCCTTCCGTGGACCCGGCGGGCGTGTCCGAGGACTCTTCCGCGGCCGGCTTCTCGGGCGGTTTCTGAGAGGATTCCGGAGCGGCTTCACTTGCCGGGGCCGATTCCGCGGGCGCGGGGTCGCCGGTCGACTCGGGAGGGGTGCCGCTCGGCGCGCCCTCTTGCGGCGACTCGGGAGCGGTTTCCGGGACCGGCATCTCCGGGGCTTCGGTGCTCGGATTCTCGGCGGCACCGGGGGACTGCGGCGTGGACGGCGGGGCAGTCGCTGCACCGCTTTCACCGCCGGGTTGCTCGGCGGGCGCAGTCGCTTCCGGTTGCGCTGACTCCGGTTGCATGGTCTGGGACGGCGCGGGAGCGGCCTGTCCGCCATCACCGCTTTCCGGTGCGGTGCTCTCGCTCGATGGAGGCGCGGTCGTTGCAGGCGACGTATCTTGCGGACTGGGAAGCGCCGGACCGGCCGGAGTTGCGGCACTCGGCAGGGCCGAGGATGTCTGCGGTGCGAGGAATAGCTCGTCCTTCCGCTCTTCGTACACGCGGCGCAACTCCTCTTCCGATACCGACGTCCGTTCCAACCACATCGCAAGGTCGCCCTTGAGATATTCGCAGCGAACCTTCTCGGGGACCTTGAAACCGGGATCGGGGCTATTGGGTTGAGGCAATCGCGTTTTGTACTTTTCGAAA
Organism: Thermopirellula anaerolimosa; assembly: GCF_054657335.1. Taxonomy (NCBI): domain Bacteria; kingdom Pseudomonadati; phylum Planctomycetota; class Planctomycetia; order Pirellulales; family Thermoguttaceae; genus Thermopirellula; species Thermopirellula anaerolimosa. The sequence goes on along the minus strand of NZ_BAAHYX010000006.1, from coordinate 2,001,139 downwards.
AGCTGCCGCAGTTGGGCGTCGGTGGGAGGCGTCACCTTTTGGGCGAACTTTTCGACGGGGATTTCCGCGAGTTCCACCGAGGCCATGCGACGCAGTCGCAGGAAATAGTCCCACCGCTGGCCCGGCGTCTCGCCCGCGTACCCCGGCAGGAATCGCCACGGGTCCACCCCGCTCAATTCGGCATAGCGAATAGCCAGTAAAGCCAGGTTCATGCCGGAGAACAGTGCGTTCTCGTCGATGCGTTGCTGAGCCATCAAGGCCTGGAGGTCTTGCGGCGAGATGGCGACTCCCGTGGAGTTCAGGAGGTCTTGAATGTATCGATTGACGGCGGGATCCGAAATCGCCATGCCCGCCGCTTCGGCATACCGGGCAAGGAGCCACAGGCGCACGACCTGCTCTTCCGAAAGCTCGCCTAGCGTTTGGCGGAACATGGTGATCTGCATGGGGTTGCCCTGGCGGCGGGTCACGTAGTCTTGCAGGGCCTCCAGAAATCGCTGGACGGCGGCCTGGCCCATCAAGAGACCGTCCACCTGCTGTTCCGTGAGGCTTCCGAATCGCTGCGTGACGACGACCGGGGGGGTGCTGGAGCCGCGCGTCGCGCCCAGGTACTCCAGCAAAGCCGGGATGATCACGAAACTGATCATCGACATCAAGAATAAGCCGACCAACAGGACCTTGGCATTCTTTCGAAAGATTTTGAAGGGACTGGCCATGGTGGGTGTTTTACGCTCCTGGTAGCGATTCGGCTGATTGAATGCGATGAAAAACGTTGGTCGTCGAAAGGTACCCGCCGTTGTGAGGGGGATCCTTCCGCCTTGACACTTCTCCCGAAAACCGCAATTGTAACGTTTGGACGGGTCATGCCGAACCGGCCCCCGTTCCCCGACGAAAGCGGAACGGTCATTCTAAATTGCTTTCTAACAATTGCAAATGCCAACGTCGCGACGTTGGGGCGGGCAAACATGGGAAATCCGGTCGACCGGCCCCACACGATCGCATAAGCGTGCGGGTCGGTTCGTCGGCGACGCCGGGAGAGATGGCTCCGTTGCATTCGGCGATTCGGAACGCGGGGCGCGGACTGCGACCCGGCGGCCCACACCGGACGCCTCCTGCCGGGAACGGTCGTGAAGATAGCCTCCGGCGCGATGTGGAATAACTTCTGAAAACTGGAACTGTCATGGCGAAAAAGCAATCGGGCACGCCGAGTCGGCTCGTCATCGTGGAATCTCCGGCCAAGGCTCGGACCATCAGCCGATTTCTCGGACCGGAGTATCGAATCGAGGCCAGCATCGGTCACATCCGCGATTTGCCCGAGGGCGCCAAAGAGTGTCCGCCGGAATACCGGGGGCAACAGTGGGCCTATCTCGGCGTCAACGTGAACAACGATTTCGAACCGATCTACGTCGTTCCCAAGGAAAAGAAAAAGCAGGTCGCCAAACTCAGGGACGCGATCAAGAACGTCTCGGAACTGCTGCTCGCTACGGACGAAGACCGCGAAGGCGAGGCCATCAGTTGGCACTTGTGTCAGGTCTTGCAACCGCGCGTGCCCGTGCGGCGATTGGTCTTTCACGAAATCACGCAACGCGCCATTTTGCGGGCCTTGGAGTCTCCGCGCGAAATCGACGAGAACCTGGTCCGGGCGCAAGAGGCGCGAAGGATATTGGATCGCTTGTTCGGCTACGAGGTGTCGCCGCTGTTGTGGCGCAAATTGCGGCGAGGACTCTCCGCCGGGCGGGTGCAAAGCGTCGCCGTGCGATTGATCGTCGATCGGGAACGCCGTCGCATGAGTTTCGTGCGGGCCGGCTATTGGGACATTGCGGCGGTCTTGGCCACCGCTTCCGGCGAGTCGTTCCCCGCCGTATCGGCGTCCGTGGACGGACGGCGGATCGTCTCCGGGCGGGACTTCGATCCCACGACCGGAAAACTGAAGGTCGCCGAGGACGCCCAGACGTCGAGCGTCATTTTGCTGGATGAGGAGGCGGCCCGATCCGTGGCCGAGAGGGTGCGCCGCGCCGTTTGGAAGGTGCTTCAGGTCGAGGAAAAGCCGTACGTTACCCGACCCTATCCGCCGTTCACGACCAGCACGCTGCAACAGGAAGCCAACCGCAAATTCGGCTATACCGCGCGGACGACCATGCAGATCGCCCAGCGGTTGTACGAAAACGGTTACATCACGTACATGCGTACCGATTCCACGAGCCTGTCGCAGGAAGCGGTCGCCGCCGCCCGGCAGACGATTCGATCTCTGTACGGGGAGGAGTATCTCTCCTCCTCGCCGAGGATCTACGCCACCAAGGTCAAGAATGCCCAGGAGGCGCACGAGGCCATCCGCCCTGCCGGGACCGAGTTGCGATTGCCCGAGTCCCTGCGAGGCGAATTGTCTCCCGAAGAATTGCGACTCTACGATCTGATCTGGAAACGGACGGTGGCCTGCCAGATGTCCGACGCCCGGGGACGGCGCGTGTCGGCCCAGATCGATGCGGACGGAGTGGTTTTCCAAGCCTCGGGCAAGACAATCGAGTTTCCCGGCTACCTGAGGGTGTATGTGGAGGGCGCGGACGATCCGGAGGCCGAGTTGGCCGACCGGGAGACCGTGTTGCCGCCGCTGCGACCGGGGCAGCAATTGACGCCGCTGGAAGTCATCCCCAACGGACACGTGACGCAACCGCCGCCGCGCTACACGGAAGCGGCGCTGACTCGGGCCTTGGAAGAGATGGGCATCGGTCGGCCCAGCACCTACGCCTCCATTATCGATACGATTCTGGAGCGAAGATACGTCTTCAAACGGGCGAACGCCTTGGTTCCCACCTGGACCGCCGTCACCGTGGTCCAACTCATGGAGCGGCACTTGCCCTCCCTGATCGACTACCTGTTCACGGCGGAGATGGAGGACGCCCTGGACGCCATCAGTCGCGGCGAGTTGCGCTGGGTCGATTACCTGCGGCGGTTCTACTTCGGCAATGATCGACCGGGCTTGAAACCCTTGCTGGCCAGCAAGGTCGAGGAAATCGACGCGCGGGAGGCCTCCCGTGTGTTCATCGGGCGTCCGCCGGGAGCGAGCGAAGACGATCCGGGCATTTGGGTGCGGGTGGGCAAGTACGGGCCGTTCTTGGAATACGGCGAGCGCCGCGGAAGCATTCCCGACGATCTCCCGCCCGATGAGTTGACGCCCGAAAAGGCCCTGGAGTTGCTGGGCCGGGCGGAAATGGCCGAACAACCGCTGTGCTTCTGTAGCGAAACGGGGAAACCGATCTACGTGAAGACCGGTCGGTACGGCCCTTACGTTCAGCGGGGGGAGGGCGGTGGCGAACAAAAGCCGGAATACGTCTCGCTGCCCAAGAAGATGCGACCGGAGGATGTGACTCCGGATATCGCCATGAAGCTGCTGTCGCTGCCCCGAACGCTGGGGACTCATCCGCAAAGCGGCGAACCGGTGGTGGCGCAACTGGGACGCTACGGCCCGTATCTCCAGTGTGGGAGCGAGACGCGATCCATTCCGGAGGACCTCTCCGTGCTGGATATCACGCTGGAGCAGGCCTTGGAGCTTTTGGCGCAGCCGAAGGGAACCCGGCGGCGACGCATCGAGGCCCTTCGCGAATTGGGGATCTCGCCGGTGACGGGTCAGCCCGTCAAGTTGATGTCCGGCAGATACGGCCCGTACGTCACCGACGGCGTCACCAATTGCTCGTTGCCCAAGTCCGTCCCGCCGGACGAGGTCACGCTGGAGTCGGCCTTGCCGTGGTTGGCGGAAAAGGCGGCGGCGGGCGGATCGCGGGGCGGTCGGCGGAAGACCGCAAAAAAGGCCGCCGGCGGCGGTTCCGCCGCGCGGAAGAGCGTGAAGAAGACCGCCGTCAAGAAGACCGCCCGGAAGACCGCCGCAAAGAGGTCGAGCAAGCGGGCTGAGGGAACGTGACGCCCTCGCAATCGGATGCGAAGCTGCGACCGCGGCACGACGCGAGAGGCGCCGAGGCGTTCACGCAACGGCAAGAAAACAAAACCCGCGGCGTGACGCCGCGGGAAATTATCCGTTACGGGGGTCCGTCCGCAACGGCTTAGCGGGAACCGGCGAGGCAGCGGCCGTCGGTGGCGACGGTCGAGATCAAACCAATTCTTTTCGGGCACCGACCAGACTGCGAATCCGTTCCGCCAGTAGCCCGGCGTCGAACGGCTTCTTGAACGTCTCGTTGATCGCCGATCGGTCGAAGCTCATGGAGCTTCCATCGTCGGGAAGGAGGGCGATCAGCACCACGTCGTTGAATTCGCCGTTGCGGCGGACGTGCTGGCAGATCTGCAAGCCTTCCGTCTTGCCGATCGAGAAATCGACGACGATGCAGTCCGGGCGAAAACTCTCGGCCTGGATGCCGGCGTCGAAACCGCTGGAGGCGACCGCCACTTTGAACGCGCGTTCGGGCGGCAGTTCGCGCTTCAGATTCTCGATCAGCAACTGATCCTGGGCGACGATCAAGACCTTGGCGGTCGTTTCGTCCTCCAATTCACCCAGGGGCATTCCATGTTCCCGCAGGAACTTGATCAGGTACTCGCGCGGGATGCGGCGATCCTGGGAACCGGGAATGCGGTACCCTTTAAGGCGACCCGAGTCGAACCATTTGCTGACGGTGCGCGGGGCAACTTTACAGATCTTGGCAACCTGACCTGTAGTGAAGACCTTCATTGCAGGCTCTCCAAACTGTCACTAGATCCAATGAATTCTCCGGTCGGCCTCTCTACCGACCGCTCCTCCGCGCCCCGCGGCCTTCCCGTCCCTTGCCGCTCGCTCCGTCGTGCGGCGCGACATCCGTCCTCTTTGGGAAGACCCCTGGGTCGGGGCGTGCGAGGTGACCGCTTACTTCGTCGGCCGTGGTACAGCTCCTTCTGACCCGCGCCTCATCAATGACATCGGCTCCCCGGTTGCCTGGAAGTCAGTGAAAATTCGTAAAATGGGGAAGGTTCAATTCGACCCAGCCAATTACTACACCGACTTCCACAAGCGAGACCGGATGGTCCGAAAAAATCGGGAGAGAAAATGCGAGAAGAACTCTTGGTCTCTTCCCTTCAATCGGGACGAGACCGGCGGGTTTCCTTGCGTTTTCCCCCCTGACAACCGCTCCATGCCAAGCTTCTGTTTCCTCCGCGTGGCAAGGAACAAACGCTCCGATTGTTAGTTTCGATTTTTTATCCGCTCGCACTTTAGAATCTTTCCACGTCCTTGCGGAATATGGGCGTTGTAACAAAAAGCGCGGTCGCGGCGAGCCTGCGGAAGACGAAGAGTATTTGCCCGGCGAAAGAGACGGTGCCGGGGCGAGATGCGGAGAGAAAATCGGTCAGGCGGCTTGGTCCGCTTCCGGTGCGGATGCAGGCTCATCCTCGCCGCGCGGAACGAATTCGCCGTTTTCGCTGACGTCCTCGAACCGCACGGAGACCCGTTTGGAGACGCCCGATTCCTCCATCGTGATCCCGTAAATGGCGTCCGCGCACGTCATCGTCTTCTTCGAATGCGTGATGATGAGAAACTGAGTTACGGACAGGAAATCACGTAAGACCTTCGCAAAACGATCGATGTTGGCCTCATCCAAGGCCGCATCGACCTCATCCAAAACGCAAAACATGCTGGGGCGACTGCGGAACATGGCCAACAGCAGGGCCACGCAGGTGAGTGTCTTTTCACCCCCGCTAAGAAGGGAGATACTGCGAGGCTCCTTGCCGGGGGGCCTCGCCACGATTTCGATGCCGCTCTCCAGGACGTCCACGCCCTCTTCCAATTCGATGCTGGCCTGCCCTCCCCCGAACAGTTCGCGAAACAGTACCCCGAAGTGTTCCCGCACCGATTCCAGCGTGGCCAGGAACAAGCGGCGACTGTCGGTATTGATGCGGTCGATGATCCGCTGGAGGGAGGTCTTGGCCGATGTGAGATCCTGGTATTGCTCGGACAGCGTTTCGTATCGCCGCTCCAATTGGGAAAGCTCCTCCAGGGCCTCTAAATTGACGTTTCCCAGCTGGTGAATCTTGCGCCGCAGGTCGTCCATTTCGGCCTGGATTTCCTCCCGACCGCGATCGTCTTCCAAGGCGGAGGGGCGATCCAGTTCCGCGGGCGTGATTCCGTAGTCCTCGCGCAACCGCGAGGCCAGAGCCGTCTTTTCGTGAATGACTCCGCTGCTCTCTAGTTCCAGCCGATGCAGTTCGGCCTCCGCGGCGTGTACTTCCTTGGCGACGGCTTGCAGTCGCCGCGAGGCGCGGACGCGATTTTCCTCCAAAGTCGCCCGTTGTCGTGAGACTTCCAGCAGGTCTCGAAGGACGGCCTCCTTCCGCGAGCAGGTCAGGGCCAACTGGGATTCGACGGCGAGGATGGAACGCTCGGCGGCGCGGCATCTGCGCGCCGACTCGCTGAGGAGCTCCCACAATTCGTCCCTTTCGCGCAATCGTTCGCGACCGGCCTCCTCTTGGCGTCGTCGCTCCGCGTGCAGGTTCCGCAAACGCTCCTCGCACTTGGCCAGTTCGACCTTCAAGTCCGTGACGATTTTCGTGCGATCGCGAACGGCCGATTCGGCGGCGGACAACTCTTGCGCCGCTTGGGTCAACAGTTCCTCGGCCTGCCGCGCGCGACCGTCGGCCTCGGCCTTCTCGCGGAGGGCTTGTTCCAAGAGACGGGCGGTCTGGTCGATGTCGCGCGCGACTTGATTCGATTGCTCCTCCAGGTCGCGGACTTGCGGTTCGGCCTCCTCCCATCGCGAGCGGAGCGCGGCCAAGCGATGACGGCACTCCGTCAATTCGCTGCGGACTCGTTCGCTCTCGGCCTCGGCTTTCGCCAAGGCCGCTTGCTCCTGCGCAACCTGCTCGCGAAGGGCGGCCTCTTCGCTCGTAACGCGGGCCAGAGCCTCGGCCAAGCGTTGCAATTCCTCGTCCAGGGCGCGGAGCTCGCTTTTGCGGCTGACCAAGCCGCCGCCGGCGCTCTTCGGCCCGGCGATGACGACATCGGCTTCCACGACCTCGCCGGCCAAAGTGACGAAGCGGGCCGTTCCCGCGGGGTCGCTCAAGCGGAGGGCAGTGGCCAGCGTATCGACGAACCACACGTTTCCCAGCAGTCGCCGCTTGAGCGGTTCGCAGTCGGGGTCGGTCTCCACGAAGTCGGCGGCCCGGCCCAGCACGCCCGGCAGATCGGCGAACAGCGTTTGCTCTTGGTCGCTTTGCTCGCGGCATGCCAACACGTCGAGCCGAAGGAAGGCCACCCGACCCGCCGGCGCCGCGCCGCCGAGCCAACGCTCGAACAGCGGGGCGCTATCCGTCACCACGACGTACTGCGCCGATTCGCCCAGGGCGGCATCCACCAGCAGCGCGGCCTGAAATTCGGCCCGCAAAAGATCGGCCACCAATCCCCGCACGCGGGCGCGATCCTCCGGCGAACCCTCTTGCAGCAACCGCAGGAATTCCTTGACGCCCGGTTCGACCCCCTCGCGGCGGCTTTCCAGTTGCTGCAAGACGGCGCGTCGCTCGCCGCGGGCGGCCTGATGCTGCTCCCACTCGCGCCGCCGCCTTTCGACGGCCTGCAAGTCGGCGACCACTCGAGCCAACTCGGACCGCCGCGACTCCAGCCTCTCGGCCGCGGCCTGCTCGCAGCGCTCCGCTTCCGCCAACCGGTCTTCCCAACCGGCCATCTCCTCGCTCAAGCTCCGCCGCCGCTCCCGCAGGACGCTCAATTCCTTTTCAATGCGATCCTTTTCGGCGCGGGCGGTTTCCAACCGGGTTTCGAGCCGCGCTGCCGCGTTCGCCGCGTTCAACGAGGTCTGCAATTCCTCCCACTGCGTGCTCTGCCGCTGCTCGTGCAGCAGGCGGACGCGATCCAGGGTTTCCAGGGCCTCGGAAAGATCGCGTTCCCTTTCGGCCAGGGTGCGCGCCAGTTCGCGACGGCGCTCTTCGACTTCGCCGACCGTTCGGGCCAACGATTCGTGGACGCCGACCGACTCTTGAACGCGGCGGTGGAGTTCCAGGAAGGCCTGCCCCATGCGCCCGATTTCCCGCTCCGTGTCGCGGAGTCGTCCCATTTGATGGGCGATAGCGGCCTCGGCGGCGGCGATTTTCTCTCGCAAGTCGGCGGCGGCGGCCTGCAATTCCCGACTCTGCGCGTCCAGGGTCGTTGCTTCGCCTTGCAGTCGCGCCAACTCGCTCTCCAAGGCGGCCTGCTCGGAAGATGCCCGTTCGCGCTGCTCGGCGGCGGCACGACTGCTCTCCGTCAGCGCCGCCAGGCGTCGGTTGAGTTCGGTCCAGTCCAGGCGAGCGGCGTGCGTTCGCAGTTCGCGTAGGCGTTCCGTGTGGCGACGGTAGCGTTCGGCCTTGCCGGCTTGGGATCGCACCACGCGGAGGCGGTTTTGCACCTCCTCCACGATGTCGGCCAAGCGGAGGAGGTTCTGGTCGATGCGGTCGAGGCGGCGAAGCGTTTCGAGCTTCTTAGCCTTGAAACGACTGATACCGGCGGCCTCTTCAAAGACGGCGCGGCGTTCGATCGGTGAGGCCTGAAGCAATTGATCGATCTTGCCCTGCTCGATGACGGAATAGGCCTGAGTGGCCAGTCCGGTCCCCGCCAGAATGTCGCGGATGTCTCGCAAGCGGCATGCGCGGCGGTTGATCAAATACTCGGACTCGCCGCCGCGATAGACCCGCCGCGTAATGTGGACTTCCGGCGTGTCGAGAGGCAGGAGACCCTTGGAGTTGTCGAGCGTGAGCGTGATTTCGGCGGAATTGAGGGGACGTCTGCCCGCCGACCCGTTGAAGATCACGTCCGCCATTTCCCGCCCGCGGAGACTCTTGACGCTCTGCTCCCCTAGAACCCATTTCACGGCGTCCACGATGTTGGACTTTCCGGAACCGTTGGGGCCGACGATCGCGGTGATGCCCGGGCGGAACTCGAAGCGAGTTCGCTCCGCGAAGCTCTTGAAACCGACGATCTCCAGGGCTTTCAACATTGCGACGGCAAAGCGGTTCTGAGGGAGGAATCGAGGAAGGGAAACCGGCGAAAGACTGCCGCGACGACGAGCGCCGCGGGGACGGACCGGCGACCCGCGGTCCGGTCGCTCAGCCCGGGATCGAGACGGCCCGGGCGAACGCGATCCTCCCAGGATAACCCAAAACCGCCGCTTTCACGAGTGCGTTGCGTCATGACCGCGCCGGCGCGATGACCCCGCCCGCTCATTCGCTTGCGTCCTTTCGCAATCCCAAACGGCGCAACAGGCCGGGGCGATGGGGCGCCGCCGTCGCCTCCGCGGACTTTTCCTCATCCAAGGCCGCGGTCGCATCCGGAGTGCTCAAATCCGTCCCGTCCTCCGCCAAAGGACCGCGGAATTCCTGATCGGACGGCGAGGATTGGGGCGCGTAGCGTCGCCCGGGTTCCGGCAGGGCGTCCACCTCGAATCGCGCCGTCAAGTATCCGCCCGCCTTGGCCCGTTGCAGCATTTGCACCACTTCGGGATACGTCCCTCCCAATTCCACGACGGCACGAACGACCTCGTCCAAGTCGTCCGAGACGAACCGCTTTTGATCGGGTTCGTTGGGAGTGAACTTGGAGACCACGATCTTGCCCGGCTCGCGACTGGTCACCATGATCCGGTTGCCGGCCTCGAGGAGCGGCGGGTTATTGAGGCGGATGTGGGAACCGAAGATCACCAATTCCGGTCGGCGACTCTTGGTCACGTGGACCATGGCGGGACCGTCCACGTTCAGAACGTGATACCAGAATTGATCGCCCAACCGCTCGCCCATGATGACGGGGTCGTTGGGGTTCAGCGTGGTAAGGGCGCGGAAGGCCCCGTATCGGGTCTCGGCGCTCGACGAGGACAGCATCGACCGCAATTGCTCGACCGATTCCAGGTCGTTCAAGGTGCCCAGCGCCGACAGGGCGTACACGCGAAAAGCCGGTTCGTCGCGGGCGATCTGACCGAGGACGGGCGCGGCGTCCGGGCAATCCAGGTAGGCCAGCGCCTCGGCGGCGTAGAAGCGGACCGGCGTTTGCGGCGATTGCAGGGCCTCCTTCAGCGCCGAGAGCGCAGGATTGCCCATCGCCTCCAACTTGATGGCAGCCGAGGCGGCGGTATCGGGGTTCATTAATTGCTGTTGCAGTTCGCTGATGCGGCGGACGCGGTCCGTCTCGTTGTCCTTCAGCGGAATGGCGCGAATCACCGCCAGGTAGCGCTCGATGTTGTCCTTGTAGCGCGGGTGCACCTTCAGTTCGATGTATTCGTTGGTCTTGGCCTTGGCTACGCCCTCTTGAACTCCCCGATGGACCAGGGAGAAGCGGCGATTGACCACGGTTTGAATGCGGGCGCTGTTGAACACCGATTGGTGTTCCGGCTTGAGAACCAGCCCCAAAGTGCGGGAGGTGCGCGACACGCCGCCGCCCAGGATGACGCCGCGGGTGGCGTAGATCGGGTCCTTGGCGGGATCGGCGTTGGGATCGACCAAGACCGGTCCCTCGCCGGACGCCAGAACGCGACCTTCGCGAATGGCGCCCCCCAAAACCGCCATTTCTCGCATGGGGACTTCCAGCAGGTATCCGCCCAGCAAGCTCTTGGTCTCGCTGCGGGAGGGCACGCGAACCTCGATATCGAAGCGGTCGCCGCGCTGAATACCCGGCCGCAGATAGCCCCGAAGCAGGACGAGGGAGGTATCCGGCGAGGCCAGCACGGTGTTGGGCGAATCCACGCCGCGACGTTGCATTTCGGAAAGGAGGTATTGCCTCTCGGGCGAGGGCAGCGGGTCGCTCCCGGTTCCTCTCAAACCCGTTACCAGGCCGACGGCCTCGACGGGAATGGGGTGCAAGCCGTAGGGGACGGCCAAATCGCCGACGATATCCGCGTTCTCGCTTGTGGCTTCGTCGAGACGGCGTGTCGCGTCGCCCCGCGACCAAAGCGAACAGCCGCTGGAAACGACCAGCGACAAAAGACCGGGAACGGCGATAGCAAGGCACTTTACGACGGGCTTCATAGTGGAATGGCATCCTTGCCAAATAGGTCGCGATAGGACCGGCGGCGCCGCGACGACCGCCTGCCCGATCCCTGGATGACGGACTCCGCCCCGCCGTTCGCGCCGCCTCACGGCGCGGCGGGCCCGGCGAACACTGGGCGGTTGGCGGGTAGGTTACCCGCACCCCCCTGGTTTCCACAATACCAGTTGCGGCACCCCCCGCTTGTAGGGCAGGAGCGACTTACCAAGAAATCTTAAGCAAATAATTTTCGCTTGAGCCGAAATCTCACTTGGAGCATAAGATAGATTGAGCGACAATTCCGCGGCGGTTGTGAGTTGGTTCCTCAGGCGCCCCCCGCCCGGACCGGCCTTTTCCGATCGGCTTGCCCGAGCGTCCGCGTGTCCCCGCCTCGCCCCACTCCGCCGTTTTTACCCGGATTCGATGCCGCCCGCACAATTTTTTCAGGAGCCGTTCCTCATGAGTTCGGAACACTACTTGTTTGTGACGGGGCGCTTGGCCGAGCCTGCCCTGCGGCGCATGCTTCCCGATCTCGCGGAGTGTTTCGATTTCGAGTACAGCGTGGCCGTCATGCCCATCACTGTGGCCGCCCTAATGAGCACAAGCTGGGTGGCCGAGCGATTGGAGGTCCCCGAGGCGGCGACGCGTATCCTTTTGCCGGGCCATTGCCGGGGAGATTGCGAGGTTCTGGAGTCGCGGACGGGACGCCGTGTGGAACGCGGACCTGCCGATCTGCACGACCTGCCGCGCTACTTCCGGGACAAGAATCGTCCCGCGGCGGTGGGTGAGGATTATAGCCTGCGGCTTGCGGCGGTGATCAAGGAGGCCTCGGAATACTCGCGCCCGCTGATTCACCAGCAGGCCGAATCGCTCCTGCACGACGGGGCGGACGTGATCGTCCTTTCTCACGAAAGCCGCGAGCCTTGGCCCGCCGCCAAGGCGACCATCCGATCCTTGGCCCAGTCGGGGCATCGGGTGTGGGTGCGAAGTAGGGATCCCAAGGTGCAACAAGCCGCCATCGAGGCGGGGGCGCAGTACGTCGAACCTTTCGGTCTGGAGACGGCCGACCTCTGGAAACGGCACAAGACCGTCGCCGTCGTTACGCCCGACTTTCCCGGCACCTGGGACGGCGTAGAGGAAAAGGTCCGATGGCTCCAACGGCACAAAGTGCCCTGGATACTGCAGATCTGTTTGACGCCGATCGGGATGGGCTTCGCGCCCAGCATCTTCCAACTCTACGAGGCCGCCGCAAAATGGGAGGGCGCCGAGCTGAGCATGGACCTGTGCCCCCTGCTGATCCATAGCCGCGCTGATTCCGCCCCCATGCTGCTTTTGATGCTCGGCTTGGCCGAGGAGTTGGGGTTCCGCTTCGTGCTCACGACGCAAAGCGTGAATACGGCCAGGACGTCCGTCCGCGAATGCGACTGGATTCGCCGCCTGACGTTCGCGGCGCGCCGCTACGGGATTTCCATCCGCAACCTAGACTATCAGTTGGCCATGCTCCGCGATCCTCAGCCCGCCGACAACCGCGAATTCGTCGACGATTTGGCGACGCGGATCTCGGACCCGTCGCCGCGTGTGTTCGTCTCGGGGCGCGAGTTGCGCGTGCTGGGTTTCGGCCGCGACATCCGAGGCGACGACGCCTACGACGTCTTCGAGCAACTCTTGGAGGCCGCTTCCGCCGCCAAACGATCCGTAGATTCGCGGACCGCCTTCTACCTGGGTTACGAGATGGCCAAGGCCGCCGTGGCCGGATTGTTGGGCAAAAACTATTCCCAGGACGAGGCGCTGCACTGGGGGATGCACACGGTGCTCGAACCGTCCCGCGCCGAGCGGCGGCAGCGTCGTCTCGCCCGACGGAAGGCCGTCCAAGCCTGCGAGGAGACGTAGGAGTCGCCCGTGTCCGCCGGCCCCTTGCCCCTGATTCACGAAGCGCCGTACGTGGAGATCGAGACGCTGTTGCCGCGGTGGGCCGAACTGCCCTACTGCGCATGGCTGGACGCCGCGGCGCCGCATGAGGCGACCGGCCGATTCTCGTTTTTGGCGGCCGATCCCTACCAGGTTTGGACGATCCCTCCCGGCGCCTCGGCATCCCTCGCGCTGCGGACCTTGCAGGAGGCTGCGGAAACCGTGTCGCGTGCGAATGCGACGTCCGAATCTCTTTGCCCCAGCCCCTTCCAGGGCGGCTTGATCTGCCTGTGGAGCTATGAACTGGGGCGATACTTCGAGGAGCGGCCTATCCCCGCTCCGCCCTATTGCGACCAAGGATTTCCGCTCTTTTGGGCGGGTTTGTACGACGTTGTGCTGGCGATCGATCACCGAGAGCGACGAAGTTGGCTCATCTCGCAGGGGTTTCCCGCGGCCGGGCCGATCGAGCGGCGACGCCGGGCCGAAGCGCGGGCGAACCGATTCCGGATTCTATTGGATCGGGCGTCGCGCAAGGGGGGAGTTGAGCCGACCGGCCCACGCGATCAGTCGCAGTCGATCGAATCGACGGCATTTCCGCCCGGTCCCGTAAGGCCCGTCGCGTCCGGCCTTTGGAGCAACTTCTCCAAAGAGGAATACCCGGCGGCGGTGCGGCGCATTGTGCGTTACATTCGGGCGGGAGACGTCTTCCAGGTCAATCTGTCGCAACGGCTGTATCTCCCCGCCTCCTGCCACCCACTCGCGGCGTACACGACCTTGCGACGCAAGAACCCGGCGCCGATGGGCGGCTATTTGGACCTCGGCGGGCGGCAACTGCTGTCCACCTCGCCCGAGCGGTTGGCCCGTATACAAGGCCGTCGAGTGGAGACCCGACCGATCAAGGGAACGCGCCCGCGCCACCGCGACCCGGCGCGCGACGCCGAATCGGCTCAGGCCCTTGCGTGCGGGGAAAAGGAGCGGGCCGAAAACACCATGATCGTGGACCTGCTCCGCAACGATCTGTCGCGCGTCAGCCGCGCCGACGGCGTCCATGTAACGGCCTGGAACCGCGTGGAGTCGTATGCCGGCGTGCATCATCTCGTCTCGGTGATCGAATCCGAGTTGCTGCCCGACAAGACCTGGCGCGACGTGATGCAATCGATCTTTCCGGGCGGTTCCATCACCGGGGCGCCCAAGATCCGCGCTATGGAAATCATCGCGGAGTTGGAACCTCATGCCCGAGGACCGTATTGCGGTTCGCTGGGCTACGTATCGTACTCCGGCCAAGCCGATTTCAATATCCTGATCCGCACGGTCTTGGCGGAGCGCGATTGGTGGATCGTGCCCGTCGGCGGCGGCATTACGGCGCAGTCCGATCCCGCCGAAGAGTACGCGGAAACGTGGCACAAGGCCCGGGCGATGGTCTCCGCCCTTAACGGCGGTCTCTTCGATTCGCCTCACTGCAAAGACGCCGCTTACTCCGCCAACTTACCCTGATCGAGCAGTTCCCAAAACTCGGCGGGCGGGTAGAGGCGATCTTCGATTCCCCAATCCGATTCTCCGAAGGCGGTCCCGATTTCGCGCAGGCTCGTCATGCCGCGGACCACATCCAGCCCGTTTTGAATCCGCGAGGGCGTGAACACGAGTCGTTCCAGCATCAGCCAGCGGAGCGGACTCAAGTCCTGGACGGGCGTTCGGGCAATGTGGAGTCGCTTGAGCGGCATGCCCTTCAGCGGTCGTAAATCCTCCACCGCCGTGCCCGCCAAGGTGAGGCTTTCCAGCGGCGTCGTGGCCAGCGGGGTAACGTCCTGAACCGGAGTGTCGTTCAGCCACAGGCTTTGCAGCGGGCATCCCGCCAAGGGAGTCAGGTCGCGGACCTTGGTGCGAACCAGATTGAGTTGTCGCAGCGGACAGCCGCGGAGCGGCGTGAGGTCTTCGATGCCCGTCTCGCTTGCCGAAAGGAACTCCAGCGGCATACCCTGGATCGGCCGCAAATCGACGACCCGGGTGCGATCGATCGCCAGTGCGGTCAAAGGCAACCCCTGCAAGGGCGTCAAATCCTCGACGCCGCATTGGAACAGGTCGAGCTTGTGGATGCGCAAACCGGCCAAGGGGCGGATGTCGGCAACCGCGGGGTCATTGACGGCAACCACGACCTCACCGCCTTGCTGCTCCATGACGGCGTCTCCTTGAAATCCCGGATTGGCTGCGCGGAGTTGTGCCGTCAACGCCTCCGCATCGACTTCGCTCAGCGTCGCTTGGGCGGCATTCGCGGCGGGACCGGCGCCCTCTTGTTGGGACGCGGCGGGATCCTTCGATGCCTCCTGGGAGGATGCTGTCGGCGCGGCAGGGGTGTCGGATGCCCGCGGGGCTTCCTTCGGCCCGGAACATCCCCAAAGGACGCGCGCCGAGATCAGAATCGCAAACCAGGCACCGCATTGGGACGAAAGCGACCGCGGACGCAAGGGGATGGCAAACGGCATGACGAAGTCTCCGGGCTGCGTGATCGGAGTGAGAACGGGAAATGCGACAAGCCGCCAAGCCGCCGTCGCTTCTTCGAGTTTACGCCAAGCCGGCGGCTTAGGGAACGGATGCAGAACGCAAGCGCATTTCGCGAGCGCGAGCCTTGAACGAAACAGGGAGCCTTGGGCGTCACCCCGAGGTGGGTGCGTCACCCCGAGGTGGAGGCGTCAGCCCGAGGTGGATGCGCTGCGCGCGGCCTTTTCGAGATTCTTGCGACTGCGATAGCGCCCTTCCCATTGCATTCTCTCGTCGATGTCGCGAGCACGTAGCTTTCCCTTTTAGCTTGCCATTGCCAGACATCGCGAAAGACAGCGACACAACCTTTTTTTCAACCGCAGAACTGTGTCGGATCTTTAACAGATTTCTAACAGTTCTCTCACAATTCCCTAACAATTCGTCCCTATATTGACTCTGAAACGAGCGGAAAGAAGCGGCGGAAAAACGTAGTCGTCGGGCGAACAGGCGCCGGTCCGGTCGGCTGAAATGCGAGGCGCCGAGTCAGGAGTAGGAGGTTGTCGCCATGTCGTATCGTGTCCCCACTTTCGGAAAGGGCCGCAGAGTCGGCTTCACCTTGGTGGAGTTGTTGGTCGTAATCGCCATCATCGGCGTCTTGATCGCGCTGTTGTTGCCCGCCGTGCAGGCCGCGCGCGAGGCGGCGCGCCGCTCGCAATGCACCAATAACCTCAAGCAAATCGGATTGGCCATGCACAACTTTCAGGATACGTATGGCCGCTTGCCGACCGGCGCCCGCGACGGCGACCACCGCAAGCCCGACGGGCTGGACGCCTGTTGCAATTCCCGCACCCGCTACGGTTGGAGCTTTTGGTACCACATCCTCCCGTTCGTAGAACAGCGGACGGTGTACGAACTGGCCGGTGACGCCGACGACCCGACCACCATTGGATCCGGTCAGAACTCGAAGGAAAACATCGTCGCCCAGCAAGCCGTTACGGTTTATTACTGCCCGTCTCGCCGAATTCCGGAACCCATCGGCAGCGGCAAGTTCTACCGCAGCGACTATGCGGGAAACGCCGGTGAGCGCGATACCGCCGACATCCGATCCTCAAACAGCAGCGGCGGAAAGCACGGCGTGATCATCCAGACCGACCGCGGCACTACCCGAGTCGAACTGATTCGCGACGGTTCCTCCAACACCATCATGGTGTCGGAAAAGGCGTTGCACCCGAAATCCTTCGGGAGCGACGGCGGCGATAACGAACGCTGGAACAACGCGGGCTGGGACGAGGACATCGTCCGGTTCGGCGGAGGCAAGCTAAGCGACGGCACCACCTACGGCATTACGCCGATTCCGGATAACAAGGCCCCCTATAACCCCGGCAGCGGATGGACGACCGTCACCGATCCCGGCGGGCGGACGTGGGGGCAGTGGCACCCGTTCTTCGGATCGTCGCACCCGGGCGGAGTGAACGCTTGCATGGCCGACGGCGGCGTCCGATTCGTGTCCTTCACGATCCAGCATGAGGTCTTTCGCCGACTGTCCCTCAGCGACGACGGAGAACCGGTCGAAAACTGACGCGATCCGAATCCACAGATCCACCCGCCAGGCCGACGGATTACCCGCGGTGCATCGCCCGACATCCCGCCTAGGTCGCTACCTAACAGCGCCGCGGGTAATCCCAGGCCGCTTTCCTGGTTTTCGATCCAGACAACCTTGCTCATGACCGCTTTCGCGGAGAGCGCGACGTCGGGTGGAACGGCGGGATAACGAAAGACGAAATTGCGATACATGGAGGATAAATCTCATGACCTTGATTCGCTGCGTTCTTTTGGTTTTGGTTGCGTGGCTTACCGTGCCGGGTTGCAATCGCACCCCACCCGCCCCGCCGCCCATGACACCTGAAACACAGGCCGCCATTCAGGCCGAGGATCAACAAGTCTTCGACGCCGAACGTGCTCAACGTTGAACCCCATGAAACGGGCTGCAAAGACTCGACTGCCGGTCAAGCTACAGCTTATTGCGGTTGTTCTTTTGAAAGCCTAAATTGACGTCCGATTATTCAGGAGAATACGTATGCTGCGTCTTTCCTTGAATGCTCCTTATAGAAAGTCCGACCGTTGCGCCCGACCGGGCTTCACCTTGGTGGAATTGTTGGTGGTGATCGCGATCATCGGCATTTTGATCGCCCTGCTGCTCCCCGCCGTGCAGGCCGCCCGCGAGGCGGCACGACGATCGCAGTGCACCAACAACCTCAAGCAATTGGCCCTTGGGATGCACAACTATCACGGCGCGGTCGGCGTGCTCCCCTTCGGCTTCAGCGATCGGGAGCAATCGTGGCACGCGATGCTTTTGCCGTACATCGAGCAGAAGAATCTTTACGATACATTGATTTTCGACGAATCCGGGCCGGGTAATTGGGACTCCGGTTCCGCCAATACCAAGGCGTGCCAAACCGTCATCCCGGCCTTCCGTTGCCCTAGCCTGCCGATTGCGGAGCGGTTCGATTACAACAACATTCCGGGCCGGGTGCCCACCAGCTACAACGGCGTGGCCTCGTCGCAGGCGGCCTCCGACGACTTGAGCACCATCCCGCCGGGGCACCCCCAGGTCGCGCTCGAACAGTATCCGCTCGACGGCGTCCTTTTCGGCAACAGCAAGATCCGACTCGACGATTGCAAGGACGGTACCAGCAACACCGCCATGTTCGGCGAAATGCACACCGATCCCGAGTATGTTAAGGACAATCAGGGCATGGATTACTGGCAGATCGGCCTACCGCAGACCGGCGGTTGGGTCCAAGGCGGCAAGGGGGGCACGGAGTACTCCGAAGCCCTCGCCTCGACCTATCCCAAAATCAATGCCTGGCGCGATCCCACCGTGCACGGGGTGCTGATGGAGATCTCTTTCGGCAGCTATCACCCCGGCGGCGCCAACTTTGCCTTCTGCGACGGTTCGGTGCGATTTCTCAGCGATACCATCGACCTGGCCGTCTATCAGGGAATCGGTTCCCGCAACGGACAAGAGACGCCCGGTTCGTTCTGAGATCGGCGATTGGCAATAAGACGATCTTCGGCCGACGCCGCTCAACGGCCTTCGAGGCGGAAGGCTCACAACGGAGGACACGGCATGAGATACACTTTGCTTGGCATATCGCTTTTCTGCGCCGTCTTGCTTGGTTCCGGTTGCAACATGCAACCCACGGTGGACTATTCCAAGCTCGATTTGGTATCGGGTACGGGGACGGTCAATCTGAACGGACAACCGCTCCCCGACGCCGTGGTCATGTTCGAGGACCCGGAAAGCGGGACCGTGTGCGTGGGCTTGACCGACGCATCGGGCCGCTACCAACTTCAAGTGGACTCGCGGAAGAAGGGCGTCACCGCAGGCCGCAAAATCGTCCGCATCAGCACGGCGACGCGGATTCCCGGCCTGAACGTGGGGTTCGACGGCGAAGGCGGGGGAAGTGAGCAAGGCGGCGAGGGGCCTACCCCCGCTCCGCCCCAAGAGTTGGTTCCCGCCCGTTACAACAAGGCCTCGACGCTCACCGTCGAGGTGACGCCGAGCCAAACGACCTATGACTTCGACTTGACGTCGCCTTGAGCGGCGCCAAACGCATCCCGCGCCGGGAGACCGTCGTCCGTCCCGCAACCTGCCCCGACCCCTTGCTTGCCACGGCGGTTTCCCGGCCCAATCATTCCTTCGGTCGGACAGTGGGGCGAATCACCAAGCAGTCGATCGCTTTCATGGCGGCCTTCAAGCGTTCGAAGGTCGCCTCGTCGGGACAGATGCCGACGATCGCGCCTCCGGAACCGGCGAATTTGGCGGAGACGCCGCATTGCCGAGCGGTCTCCACCATACGAATGTGATCCGGGGCCAGACGCAGGATGGAACGGCGCAGGTCGAAGTTGGCGTCCATCAGGCGAGAGAACTCGCGCCAGTCGTGTGCCAAAAGGGCCTCCCTTCCGCGTTCGGCGAATTCCGCAAACTTGCACATCGCCTGGACGACGGCAGGTTCCCCGCGCCGGTATCGCCCGCGAAGATCGTTGTGGATGACCTCCGTCGGTTCGGCGATCCGCGGGTCGTAGGCCAGGTAGAGCGGCGGCAAAAGGTCCAGGTCCAGCGGTTCGTACACGCCGCACGTGTAGCCTTGGATTTCCTCCATCTTGTCCTCGGCGAAATCCATGTACACAAGACCCTCGTACACCTGGATCACGCGATCCTGCAAGCCCGCCGCGATTCCCAATTCGTCCGTCTCCACGGAGAGGATGAGCGAAGGCTGCACGCGCCGCGGAATCGTGACGCCGTAGAAATCCATCAGGCAGCGCAGCACGGCGGTGATGATGGCGCTGGAACCGGCCAAGCCCACCTGCCGGGGAATGGTGCTCTGATAGCGGATGGAGAAATTCCGATCGTGCAGCGCGATTCCCTGCGCGTCGCAATACTCGACGAACTTCTTAATGGTGGCCTTGACCAAGCGGACGCCGCCGTAGTAACCGTGCAAACGCACGTCCCGGGCCAAGTCGCGGATCGACCGGAACTTGCTTTGATCCTCTTGGCTGAGCACCAATTCCAGGCGGTCCCATTCGTACAGCACGGCCTCGGCGCGAAAATCGCGGATGATCGCCGAGATCGTCTTGCCGTGGTATCCGTCGGAAGGATTTCCCAGGAGACCGGCACGGGCGTAGGCGTAACGTCGAATTAATTCCATGGCGAATTCGTTCCCGCCGGAAGGGTAAGGAGCGCGACCCCGACGAAAGCGGTCGCGGACCGCCGCCACCGCTTGTTCTGCCGCGTCACGCTTGGCCGATTGGGCGCGATCACGGCAGTTCCCGTACGAATTGCCGCAATTCCGGGCCGTACTCAGGGTCGGCCAAAGCGAATTCCAAAAAGGCCTTGAAGTAGCTCTCGAAGTTGCCGATATCGAACCGACGCTCGGACGGCGGGAGGCGGATGCCCAGCACCTTGCCGCCGCTTTGGATCAGGCGCTGCACGGCGTCGGTCAACTGGATTTCGCCGCCCTTGCCAGGTTCGGTCGCGCGGAGATGCTCGAAGATGGCGGGACTGAAGACGTACCGCGCGGCCACGGCCAAGTCGCTGGGGGCTTCGGCGGGCGAAGGCTTTTCGACGACTCCGCTCAACCGAAACACTTCGTGCTCCGCGTCCGGCATTCGCTCCGGTTTCGCGATGCCGTAGTGGACCACGTCTTCCCGGGGCACGATCTCGAAGGCGATCACGGCGTCCGCGCCCTGCTGCTGGAACTCGTCGATCATGCGGCGGACGACCAGCGACTGGGCGTGCAGGCCGATGATGGAGTCGCCCAAGGCCGCCACGAAAGGCTCGTTGCCCACCGCCGCCGCCGCGCACAGGATGGCGTGTCCCAGACCGAGTTGCCGGCGCTGCCGCGTGTAGAAATAGTCGAGGTCCGCCCGTTCGAACGCCAACTCCTTGAGCAGGTCCTCCTTGCCCGATTCGCGGAGGCTCTCGACCAACTCCACGTCGATATCGAAGTGGTTTTCGATGGCCGTCTTGCCCGGACCGGTGACGAAGAGAAACCGCTCCACGCCGCAGCGGGCCAACTCCTCCACCACATATTGCACGACCGGTTTGCGACCCACCGGCAGCATTTCCTTGGGCTGGCTCTTGGTCAAGGGGAGCAGTCGCGTCCCGCGTCCCGCCACCGGAACCACCGCCACGTTGATCTTGCCGTCCGACATATCGATCCTCGAATTCTTGGATGCGTCGCTTCCCTGCCCGACCTATTCCGCGCCGACGCGCCCGATGCCCCAACGCCGCGGGTCGAGCGTCGCCGGGCCGCGCCGACCTCATGATCGCAGGATACCCCGACAATGCTCTTGGAAATATAGGTGATGCCGGCAGTCGTGCAAATGGGCCATGGCCGAAACGCAACACCCAACGCGCCCGCGCGCAACCCGGCAAGGGACTTCAGAGAAAAAGGAGCCTCAGGCGTCAGCCCGAGGTGGGTGCGTCGGCCCGAGGTGGATTTGCGATTCGCACCACAGGAGCCGCTAGCGTGAGCTAGCGGTGTTTTGGTGCGCGACGTGCGTCGCGGTACGTTGGGGGTGTCCACCGCCGGCTTACGCCGGCGGCTCCAATGTCTGCTGCGCCATCGTGCAAACCCTAGAGCCACCAGCGTTAGCTGGTGGTGGGCCTGAACTATCCACACACAAACTGGAGCCACCAGCGTTAGCTGGTGGTTGGCGTGGTATTCGCGTCGTTGTTGTTGATCCGCCCTGGGTAGCGCCAAACCCACCACCGGCTTACGCCGGCGGCTCCAATGCCGGCAGCTCGTGTTGTTGCTGCAAAAATCGTATCGAGGCATGAAGAGGTGGATGCCGCGAGGGTCCTTCACCGCGTAAACTGGCGGAAAAGGAAGCCCCGATTCGCCATCGACGGGTCGCCGCGGTGCGGGAGGCGGGCACTTTTGCCTTCGGCGCGACGACCGCGACTCGATACCCGCGCGGAGATGGAACGCATGGAACGTCATTTCTTGGGTTGGGATCGCCCGCTGCCGGTCTCCGCGGTCGAATGGTTCCTCGCTCAGCAAAGTGATACAGCGACGGCCACGGCCGACTTTTCCGACTGGATAGCGGTATTTCCCACCGCCCGAGCGGGGCGTCGCTTTTTGGAGTTGCTCGCCCATCGTCTCCAGGCCCGACGCAGGGCCTTCCTCCCGCCTTTCGTCGTCACGGTGGGCGGCTTGCCCGAGTTGTTGTACCAAAACCGGCGCCCGTTCGCGTCGCCGACCGTCCAATCGCTGGCTTGGGTCGCCGCCCTGGAGGAACTGCGGCGGCGGAGTCCCGAGAGCGTGGCGCGGATTCTGCGGCGTCCGCCCGCCGCGGACGATCTGCACGAACGACTCCAAGCCGGGGAGTGGTTCGCCCGTTTGCACGCCGAGCTTTCGGGGGCGGGTCTGACGTTCGAGGACGTCGCCCGCGAGGCCCCGCAACGCATCGCCGATTTCCCCGAGGGTCCGCGCTGGGAAGCCCTGGCCGAACTGCAACGATGCTATTTGGAGATTTTGGACGCCAACGGCTACTGGGACGTCCAAACGGCGCGGCTCCACGCGGTCCGGAACGGGGAATGCCGCGCGACGCGCCGCATCGTGCTGGTGGGAATCGTCGATCCGCCCCGGATTGTGCGAGCCATGCTGGACGCGGCGGGCGATCAGGCGGCGGCTTTGGTGGCGGCACCCCGGGAAGAGGCCGACCGCTTCGACCCCTGGGGGACCTTGATTCCCGAGGCATGGCGCGCGTTGCCGCAACCGCCCGACCCCGACCGCATCTCCGTGGTCGATCAGGCCGTGGAACAGGCGGCCAAGGTCGAGGAGGCGTTGCGGCAATGGAGCTTGGATCATGCGTCGGGCGAAATCACGATCGGTTTGGCCGATGAATCGCTCGCCCCGTTGCTCCTGCAAATCTTGGAGCGACTGGAGGTGCCCGCCCGGTACGGTCCCGGCGTCCCCGTCACCGAATCCCTTCCCTGGCGATTGCTGAGCGGCCTTTCGGCGTATGCCTCGAGCGGGACGGCGGAAGACCTGGTCGCGCTGCTGCGCCACCCCTGGGTGGAAAGCTATTTGCGTCGAACGGGCGTCGAGCACGACGACATCCTCTCCGCCGCCGATCAGTGGATGCAGCGACATCTGCCGCTGGACGCCGCGGCGGGCATGGAAACGACCGGCGAATTCTCGGCATCTATGAAGCGAGCGTACGCCCGTTTGACGGAAGCCGTCGGACCGCTTCTCCACGCCGGGCCTATGCCGCCGCAGTATTGGGCGGACGGGATCGCCCAAGCCCTGGCCGAGTTCTTCGACGCCGCTCGCGATACCTTCGGGCAGGCCGGCCCGGATGCGGCGAATGACTCGCCGTCGCCGATCCGCGACGAACAGGCTTGGCGCGAGGCGTGCGATCACATCGCCGCCGGGTTGCACGCTTGGCTGGACGTCCCCGACTCCCTCTGGAAACGGGCGGGACTCTGTCTGACCGGCAAGGATTGGCTGCCGCTATTGGAGCGAGAGCTTCGCGGGTGTCGTTTGCCGCCCAAGCCGCTGCCCGACGCCGTGGAACTGGTCGGCTGGTTGGAGATTCCGTGGGACGACGCCCGAGCCGTCATCGTAACGAACATGAACGAGGGTTTGACGCCTTCGACGACGGGGAACGATCCCTTCCTCCCCAATCGGTTGCGAGAGGCGTTCGAACTGAACGACAACGCCCGACGGTTCGCACGGGACGCGTACGGCTTGACGCTGTTGATCCAGGGCCGCGCAGAGTGGCGGTTGATCGCCGCGCGACAAACCCTGGACGGCGACCCCTTGCTCCCCAGCCGACTCCTCTTCTCGCGTGAAAAAGAGGTCTTTTTGCGGCAGGTGGAGCGCTATTTCGATCGTCCGGAGACCGCGCCCGGTCGCCTTTTGCCGAGCGTTCCACCCGTCGCGGCGGACAGTCGGGAAGACCCCTGGGCTCCTCCGCCGCCGGAACCGTTGCCCCCGCCCGCCGAGATGCGCGTCACCGAGTTCCGCGACTACTTGGCTTGTCCCTATCGCTACTATCTCCGCCATCGGTTGCGACTGGAATCTTGCTCCGACGACGTGGAGGAGCTTTCAGCGATGGACTTCGGCACTTTGGCGCACCAGGTGCTGAGCGAATTCGGGCGATCCAAACAAAAGGATTCGGACGACCCGAACGAAACGGCCGATTACTTGGCCGCGCGCTTGGATCGCCTGGTCAAGTCGCGGTTCGGTGCCGGACCGAAGCCCGCCGTGGCCGTCCAGGTCGAACACCTCAAACAGCGACTGGCGGCCTTCGCCCGACGGCAGGCGGAACGCGCGCGGCAAGGCTGGCGGATCGAAACCTGCGAATACTCCCTGTCGGGAGCGTTGGGACCGCTCGACGAACCGGGGCTTGCCGTGTCCGTCGTCGGCCGCGTCGATCGAATCGACTATCACCCCGAGCAGAACGCGTTCGAGATTCTCGACTACAAGTTAGGCGACGCGGGGACCGGACCGGAGGAGGCCCACCGCAAGCGTCTGCGCGACCCGACTCGCCCGCCGCATCTGCCGGAGAGCCTCTGGGAAAAGCTCGTTCATCGCGGCGAGTCCGTCACACGCTGGGTCGATTTGCAGTTGCCGCTCTACGAATACTTGGTCCGCGACTTTTTAACCCGGAAAGCCCCGGAGCCTTCGGGCCGTCGCGACGCACCGACGATTCGGCTCGGCTATTTCCTGTTGCCCAAGGATGTCGGCAAGACGGGCACGGAATTCGTGAACTGGAGTCGCGCGGAATTGGACCATGCGGTGGAAGCGGCCCGGGAGGTGATTCGCTGCGTGTGCCGGGGCCGATTCGGTCCGCCCGCCGATCCTCCGCCCCCAGGGTTCGACGACTTGAATCGCATCATCGGCAAGACACGTTAGCCGCCGAACTTGCTCGGCAAAGAATCGACAAGAGTACCAGGCGTTGTCGAACCGGCATCACCGGCGGACGGGCACCCCGGCGGTCGAAACGCGGCCAACCATGGTACCAAACGAAGGCGCTACGGTATGAAGGACTCCACGAACCGTTCCCACCCCAGGCACTTGCTGATTCGCGCTTCGGCGGGATCGGGAAAGACGTTTCAGTTGATCCACGGCTTGGCGCGGTTGCTGCTGTCGGGACGCCCCGTCGAGAGCATTTTGGCCACCACGTTCAGTCGCAAGGCGGCGCGCGAGATACTCGATCGACTCCTCGGCCGATTGCTTTCCGCGGCCCAACGTCCCGAGCAAGCCCGAGATTTGGCCAAGGTCGTCGGCACGACGCTCGGCCCCAATGACTGCTTCGAACTGCTCCGCGAACTGGTCGATCGCCTGGACCGGATCAATATCTGCACGCTCGATAGTTTCTTCGTCCGCGTGGCGCAACGCTTCCGCCTGGAATTGGATCTGCCCTGGACGTGGACCATCTTGGACGAGGAGGCGGATCGGCGACTGCGATTGCGGGCAATCTCGGAGATGCTGGCCGCCGAGCAAAGCACGGATGCCGCCGACTGGATGCGGCTCTTGACGAAGGGACAAGCCGTTCGCTCCGTGACCGATCAACTCCTGGAACTGGTCTACCAGCTTTACGACCTGGTCTTTCTCGAGTCCGAGGAGGCGGCCTGGTCCGTCATTCCTGCCGCGAAAGAGCTTTCGGAAAAAGAGTTGCAATCCCATCTCCGGGTATTGGACGGGCTTGCCTCCTGGTATGCCGATCGCCCGGGATCCAAGCCCGACGGTCGCGTCGTCAACGCGCTTATTGCCGGGGCGGAGAAGGCCCGAGCGGGAGATTGGGAGAAATTCTTGACGACTGGTATCGCCAAGGCCGTCGCCGGCGGCACGGGCATATATCACCGCAAGCCCATCGACGATGAGTTGTTGGAGGCCTATCGACCGGTCGTCGAGCACGCCCAAGCGGTGCTCCGCAACCGCATTCGTCGGCAAACCGCTACGATTTTCCACATGCTCCGCGAGTTCCATGCCTGCTACGAGACGGCGAAGCGACGGCGGGGCGGCGTGACGTTCGCGGACGTCACGCGGCATGTGCGCGACGGTCTGGCCGCCTCGTGGCGGACTTCGCCCTTGCCCGGCTTTCGCCTCGACGGCACCGTCGAGCACCTATTGCTCGACGAGTTCCAAGACACTTCGATGCCGCAATGGGAGGCCCTGCGTCCGTTGGTGGAGCACATTCGGTCGGGCAAAGAAGGAACGTTCTTTTGCGTGGGCGACGTCAAGCAGTCCATCTACGGTTGGCGGGGGAGCGAACCGGCGATCATCGAGAACCTGCCCAACGAGATTCCGGAACTGGCGACCATGCCGCTCGATGTCAGCTACCGTTCCAGCCCCGTGGTCATCGAGACGGTCAATCGCGTGTTCGAACCCCTGCCTCGGAACGCGGCCTTCGCCGCTGCCTCTAATTCCGACGAGCGTGATATCCCGCGGCAAGCGGCGGAGGTCTTCGCGGCGGCGTTCCAATCGCACGGCACGGCGCGGGAAGAACTGGACGGCTATTGCGCCTTGATGAGCAAGGAGGCCCATCCGGTCGCACGTCCCCGCGACGACGCCGAAGAAGCCGACGACGACGTGCCCGAGGAAATCTCGCCGGAATCGAGCCGCGCCGTGCAACTGATCGCTCAATTGCACCGCGATTACCCGGAGCTTGAGATCGGCGTGCTATTCCGCAAAAAGGACGCGATTCCGCCCTTGTTGTCCGGCCTGCGGCGACTAGGGATACCGGTGAGCGAGGAGGCGGGCAATCCTTTGGATCTGGCCCCCGGCGTGCGGGTCCTGCTGTCGCTGCTGCGACTGGCGGATCATCCCGGCGACAAGGCGGCGGCCTTTCATGTGGCCCATTCTCCCCTGGCTGAGACGATCGGATGGCAATCGTATTCCCGCCGGTCGTCCGCCGAGCAAGCCGAGGCCCGACGCGAACTGTCGCTGCGATTGCGAACGCAAATCGGGCTGCGCGGCTACGGCCCGGTAATTTTCGACTACGCCAAAAGCCTGCTTCCGTTCTCGGCGGTGGAGGACCTGCCGCGACTGGAACGCTTGGCGCTTTTGGCCTATGCCTACGAAACCCGCGACCGTTCCCGCGTGGACGATTTCGTCCGCTGGATCGAAAGCAGGCGAGAAGCCGAGCCGTCCCAAGGGGTCGTGCGTTTGATGACGATCCACGCCTCCAAGGGGTTGCAATTCCCGATCGTCGTGTTGCCCGATCTCGACCAGCGACTCGAAGGCCAACCGCCCAACGTGGCGGCCGATCGCAGCGATTCCGGCGGCAAATACGATTGGGTGTGCGCTTGGACCGACCGCAAACTGCGCGAGGTCGGCGTCTTGCCCGAGGGGTTTGCCGAACGCTTCGACCGGACAAGGCTTCGCGTGATTCGGGAATCGTTGTGCCTGCTGTACGTGGCCATGACCCGGGCGGTCCACGCACTCTACATGCTGATCAACCCCTCGCGCGACCATGAGCGAACGCTGCCGTTGACGTGGGCGGGGATTCTTCGAGCGGCCCTGCTATCGCCGAACGAGGACGGCGCCCCGCCCGCCTTCCAGCGCGTCCTACCTGACGAGGTCCTGTGGGAGCACGGCAAACGGGCTTGGCGACCCCCTTCAGCCCCGCCGTCGGAAGAGCGCCTGACCCCGGAGTCAACCGGAGAACCGATCCGATTCACGGGAAAGCCGCGAACTCCGCGGGCCGTGCATTGGTTGTCGCCGCACGCCCTGGAAGGCCGGGACCGACCGCTCCGCGACCTCTTTCGCCGTCCGCCGCAACGGGCGTTGGACGAGGGGAGCATCCTCCATCTGTGGTTCTCACAGATCGATTGGCTGGAGGACGGCGTGCCGGACGATCGCGTGCTGCACGATTTGGCGGCGGGCGATTTCTCCGCGAATCCGCAGTTGACGGCGGACCTCTCTCGGCTCTTGGCCGAATTCCGCCGTCTGCTGGAGGCGAAGGAATTGCGATCGCTGTTGTCGCGCAAGACGCCGGACGCATTTCTTCCGCCGCGCATCGCGCGACGATTTCCATCCCTCGACGGCGTCGACTGGGTCGTTTGGAAGGAGCGTCCCTTTGCGATCTTTCTCGACGACGGCACATTCTGCCGCGGCCAATTCGATCGGGTCACAGTGGCATACCGATCCGGCAAGCCGATTCTGGCCCAGGTCGTCGACTACAAGACGGACAAGGTGGTCCACGCCGAATCGACCGCGGAGGAAACGGACCCCCGCTTCAGCCTGGTCGCCAGGGCGGCGTTCTATCGTCCCCAGTTGGAAAAATACCGCAAGGCGGCGGCCTGCCTGCTGAGCCTTCCGGCGGATCGCGTGGCCGCCACGCTGGCGTTCGTGTACGCAGGCAAAGTTCTGGCCGTCGAGGATGCCGGAAACGAGCGTTGAGGCTGTGCTCGCCATTCACCGCCGGCTGACACCGGCGGCTCACGTTTGCGTGTTAGCCTGTGCCGCGCGGACGCTATTTTCCCAAGCCACCCTTTTCCCGAGCCACCGGCGTAAGCCGGTGGCGAAGAACTGGAGCCACCAGCGTAAGCTGGTGGTGCAAAATTGGAGCCACCGGCGTAATCCGGTGGTGAATCCTGGGTTGCGCCAAGACACCTCCAGCTTACGCTGGAGGCTCTCATGACCATCACCATTACCATTACCTCCAGAGGCTCTCATGAATGCGATGGAGACGCGTCAAAACGAATCCTGGAGCCTCCGGCGTAAGCCGGTGGTGACCCCGGGCAGTCCCGACGCGAACGCCCTCACTCGCGGCGGAGTTCCACGACGGTGGCGGAGTAGCCGGGAAGCACGACTGTGAATCCCTCCGGTCCTCGCGAGACTTCCGCTGCGACGGGGGCCACAGCGTCGGGCTTGTCCAGGCTGTTGCGAGCCCGCAGACTCCCCGGCGCTATCTGTCGGGCGTCGGCGCGCGTGACGCCCTCGGTCGGCACCTTCAGCGACAGCGTGATAGGTTGCTCCAGGGGATTGACCGCCTTGATTACCAGCACGTCACCCTGGGCGGAGCGGGACGCGGACACGTTCAAAGGCCCGGCCTCGCCTTCCAGTGCGATGCGGACGGGTTGGTAGTGTTCCCGCCAAAGCTTCATGACCACATAGTTCGGGGCGGGGAACCACTTGCGATGATCGAAGTTGATAAACGCATTGTCCCAGTCCGTCGCCGAAACGTGTCGGAGGAATAGGGCGGGCGAGGCGATCTCCACCACGCCGCCGGTCCGTTCGAAACCGTTCAGAATCCCGCCGCAATATAGGCCGGTGCGCCAGTCCGTGCTCTGCGCATTCCACTCCGAGACGAAGAGCTTGAGATCGGGATTCTTGGAGTCGGCGATGATGCGTCCGGTCTCTTCGAAGAAGGCCTCGTATGCCCGGGGACCGTCCGCGAATCGATTGGGGTCTTCGTAGTGATGGATGCTGAGGTAGTCGATCAGATCGGCGCACCGCTCGATGATGACGCGGTTCCATTGATGGGCGTCGCGTCCCATGCCGCCGCTGCCGCAGGCCGCCAGCTTGATGGACGGATCGGCGCGGCGCATGGCGGGGGCGAAGCGGCGGACCGCCTCGGCGTACGGTTCCGCCCGCATGTGCCAGGTCTCGTTGTCGATCTCCCAATACTTCACGCCGTAAGGTTCAGGATGACCGTTCGCCGCCCGAACCGCGCCCCACTTGGAATCGGCGGGACCGTTGCAGTACTCGATCCAGTCCAGCACGTCCTGCATGAATTCTTCGGGGTCGGGGTTGGGGTTCCAAGCGGGCGTACCGATGTTGACCACCAGCATCGGTTCGGCGCCGACCTTGCGGCACATGGCGATGAACTCATCGGTGCCGAAGGAGTTGACGTCCTGATCGTCCCAGAGTTCGCGGGGATAGATTTCGCGCTTATGCTGCGGACCGATGCCGGCCTTCCACCGATAAGCCGAGGCGAAGCATCCGCCCGGCCAACGGATCAGCGGCGGTTGCAGATCGTTGACCGCCTGGAGCAGATCGGGGCGAAAACCGCCCGCCGCCCAACTCTCGGGCATCAGGCTGACCTGGTCCAAGCACACGTTGCCTTTGCCTCGCAGCGCGATCTCCAGCGCCCCACGGTCCGTGTTCGCGTGCGGTCGAAGGCGGATGGGCACCTCGCGCCAGTCGTCGCCCACGCTGAAAATGCTTTGCATGGCCAGCGGTTGCGCGCCGTCCATCAGTCGGACGGACATTCCCAGGGGCGCCGTGCCGCGAACCCACAGGGAACCGACGTACCATTCGTCGCGCCGCAGCGCCAAAGGCCCTTGCCGCAACACGCTTTCGCCGTCCCGACCCTCGATGCGGACCGCGAAGCGGCTATTGAGCGGGTGTTCGTCCTCCAAAGTCAGGCGACCTTGACCGGCGAACCGCCAATGCTTGGGTGTCACGCTTTCGGAGAGCGTATCCGGCAGGCCGTGGTAAAGGACGTTGCCGAATAGATCGGTGACTTTGAGGCTGCGGAATCGGGCTTGAGTGGCCCAGGTGCCGACGCCCACCGCGCCCGTCCGATGGCCCGCGGGATCGGTCCAGTCGATGACGAGTCGGCCGTCGAGCCAAATCTGGAATCGGGTTCCCTCGCAGCGGACGCGGATGTCGTACCAGCGGTCGGTCTCGATGCGACCGTCCACACGAGGACCGACGCCGTGCCAGCGTCCCTCGCCGGTCCTTCCGCGTTCCAGTTGATGGGACCGGTTGCCCCAACCGCCCAGGTTGCACCAGTAGAAGTCCTGCTCGTTCTGCACGCGGAAGAGGATCAGAAAGCCCTCCTCGCCGCCGGTCTTTTTGGCTTGGAGCGTGAATTCATAGTCTCCCCAGGCGGGGTCGCCGAAGACCAGTCGCTGATTGGTGCCCAGTCCGCGTTGCACGACCTCGCCGTCTCGAATCTGCCACTGCCCGCCGCTCATTTCCTCGAAACTGCGGTTCCACACCAACTCACCCCACAGTCCGCCGTTGACCGAGTGGTAGATGTGCTCCAGAAAATGGCCGTACACTTTGACGTCGATGGGGTTGACCGCCTCGTCGGGCTTGACGGTGAGGACGACCTCCTGACCCCCCGCCGGGGCGAACGCGAACAGCGCTGACAGCAGCACCGGCCAGAACAAGCCGAGCCGAAAACGGCGCAAGAGGCTGTAACAGGACGCCATGAATGCGGTTCCTTTCTTCGTCGACACTCGAAAACTCTCTTGGAGCCACGGGCGTAAGCCGGTGGTGAGTCTTGGGCCGCGCCGAGACACCTCCAGCTCACGCTGGAGGCTCCCATCCCCATCACCTCCAGCTCACGCTGGAGGCTCACGAATATGCTTGAGGCTTGAAGCCCTCGACTGCGACGATCATCCGCGGAAGTACAGGTACGCGGCGATGATGGCGGCCAACACGAACGCCGAGGCCAAAACGTCGACCGCGTTCCAGGTGGACCGCGACTCGCGGCGCTGCTCTTCCGTAATCGTCCCGTAGGTCAAACCGGAAATCTTGGCCTCATCCGGCGGACTGCTGAGGTAGCTGGCTACGATCATCACGACCACGCTGACGGCGAAGATCAGCACGGCGAAGTATTGGAAGAAAATGTTGTTGACGATCCAGAGGAAGGAGCCTTCGGGATAGGTCACGCCGAAGAGCTTGACCGGCGTGTCCACGGCCAAGCGAAACACGCCCAGCGCGAACCCTACCGCCAAGGCCCAGAGGCAGCCCTTGGCGTTGAGTCGTTTCCAGAATACGCCCAGGAAGAATACGGTGAAGATGGGCGGGGCCAAGTAGCCCTGCACGCTTTGCAGGTAATCGTACAAGCCGCGGGCGCCCTGAATGACGGGAATCCACGCCAGGCCGATGACCACCATCGCCGTGGTGGCCATCCGTCCGGTCCAGACCAATTCCGACTGCGACGCGCCAGGCCGCAGTTTGCTGTAGAAGTCCATCGTGAACAGCGTGGACGAGGCGTTGAAGACGCCGGCCAGCGAACTCATGAGGGCGGCCAAGAGACCGGCCACCACGATTCCGCGAATGCCCGTCGGCAGTACGTAGCGGACCATCAGCGGGAAGGCCGCCTGCGTGCTCTGCGAATTCACGTAAACCTTGCCGCCCGTCACGACGTAGCCGTCTTGATCTTGGGTAATCTCGCCGCCCACCACGGCGACCTTGCCGTTGGTGACCACTTGCTGTCCTTGGATCTCGCGAATCTCGCCCTTCGGCACGCTGACCCGACCGATCGAGATCGGCTTGACCTCGCTCTTAGTCTGGGCGATGACCTGGGGATCGCGGGAAAGGGCCGTTTCCAGTTCCGCGGTGAAAAATTGTCGAGTAAGGTCTTCGTTGCGACCGCTGACCGAGACGGCCAAGCAGATCATACCCGGGATGATGAAAATGAACACCGGCAAGAGCTTGAGGATGGCCGCCCAAATCGCCCCTCGCCGGGCCTCCTTCTCGCTGGGAGCGCCCAAGCACCGCTGCACAATGTATTGATCGGTGCACCAATACCACAGGCCGCTGATGGGGGCGCAGATCAGCATCCCCAACCAGGGATAATTGCTGTTGAAATACCAGGCCATGGTCTTGGAGCCTTCATCCAAGACCGGCTTCCAGGTGCCGGTCCATCCGGCGGGGGCCAGCGGCTTCCACAGGTTGAACATTTCGCCCCCGCACACTTCGCGCAGGCCGCTCCATCCGCCCAGTACGCGCAGACCGAAGATCGTCACCAGGGCCGAACCGATCACCAAGATGAAGGTCTGCAAGGCCTCGGTGTAAGCGACGGCCCGCATCCCGCCGAGCACGGTGTACAGACCCGTCAAGATGATGACCGCGAAAGATCCGACCCAAAAGCTGTTGAGGTCGTAGGAGCCGATCGCAATGTGTACGTCCGGCAGAAGCGTCTGGAACACGATGCCCCCGGCGAAGATGCCGACCGCAATCTTGGTCAACACATAGGCCACTAGGGAGATCAAGGAGAGCAGCCATCGCGCGCCCGGGCTGAAGCGGCGTTCCAGGAACTCCGGCATGGTGAAGACCCGGGAGCGAAGATAGAAGGGGACGAAGACCCAGCCCAGGATGAGCAAGCACCAGGCATGCAACTCGTAATGGGCCATGGCGACGCCGTCCGTGCAACCGGATCCCGCCAGACCCACCAAGTGCTCCGAGCCGATATTGGAGGCAAAGATGGAAGCCCCCACCACGAACCAGCCCAGGTTGCGACCGGCCAGGAAGTAGTCGTCGGCGGTGTCCTTCCCTTTCAGGATGACCCACCATGCCAAACCGAACAGGACGACGAAGTAAGCCGCGATGACGATCCAATCCATGCCTGCCATGAAGCGATCCCCTCTGCGTGTTGGGAAAAAGTCCGCGATCGATGATGCACGACGACCCCGGCGGGCGACATCGTGCGGCCAATCGTCCTTCGTAAAGGTTCCACTTTACACTCACGGCGCCGGGCTTCTCAAGCGTACCGTTTCGCCCCGCGCCCGACCGCCGACCTCGGCCCCGTGAATCGGGGCGAGTCTTCGGCAATGCTATCTTCTTCGATCGTTGGCCGCCCGCGCCTCGCGCCGGAACTCCAACTGGGACGTCTCGGGCCCAATGAAGAAGAACTCCAATCCCAGCATTTCGGCCAAGTCTTCCAGCATGTCCGGCGTGACGCCGTGGCTGAAGGCCGTATGATGCGCTCCGCCCGCCCAAATCCAGCACGCGGCGGCGGTCTTGAAGTCCGGCAATGGCTTCCACACCGCCCGCGCCACCGGCAATCGCGGCAGTTTGGCCGGCGGCGGAATCGTCTCCACCGCGTTCACCAACAGGCGGAAACGATCCCCGAAGTCCATCAGCGCCGCATTGACCGCCGGTCCCGGCCGCGCGTCGAACACCAAGCGGACCGGATCCTCCTTCCCGCCGATGGACAGCGGATGAATCTCCAGGGAGGGCCGATCGGCGGCGATGCTGGGGCAAACCTCCAGCATGTGCGCGCCCAGCACCATTTCCTCGCCCGGCGCCAAGTGGTAGGTGTAATCCTCCATGAAGGACGTCCCGCCGGGGAGCCCCGCCGCCATCACTTTCATGGCGCGGACTAGAGCCGCGGTCTTCCAATCGCCCTCGGCGCCGAAACCGTAACCGTCGGCCATCAGTCGTTGGACGGCCAGTCCCGGCAATTGCCGCAGGCCGTGCAGGTTTTCGAACGTATCCGTCAGCCCGTGGAAGCCGCCGTCTTGCAGGAACGCCCGCAACCCCAACTCGATCCGTGCCGCTTCGCGGAGTTCGCCGCGCCGCGCGCCGCCGGGGCGCAGCTCGGGGGCCGTCGCGTATTGCTCGTCGTACTCGGCGGTCAGGCGGTCGATTTCGGCATCGGAGACCTGCTGGACGGCGGCGACCAAGTCGCCTACCCCGTAGCCCAACACCGAACATCCCAACGTGATCTGCGCCTCGACCTTGTCGCCTTCGGTAACGGCGACCTCGCGCATGTTGTCGCCGAAACGGGCGATGCGAACCCGTCGCAACTCGTACCGACCGATCGCCGCCCGAGACCATGCGCCCAGGCGCCGGCGGACATCCGCGTCTTGCCAATGTCCCACCACGACGGCCCGGCGAAGCCCCATCCGACTGCACAGATAGCCGAACTCGCGGTCGCCGTGCGCCGATTGGTTGAGATTCATGAAGTCCATGTCGATCGCGTCCCAGGGCAGGTCGCGATTGAATTGCGTGTGCAGATGCACGAACGGCTTGGCCAGTTCCCGCAGTCCGGCGATCCACATCTTGGCCGGCGAAAACGTGTGCATCCAGGTGATTAGTCCCAGGCACTCCGGTCGGGCGTTGGCCTCCCGGCACACACGCGCAACGGCCTGCGGATCGGTGACCGGCGGTTGATACACCACGCGTACCGGAATCTCCGCGGCGGCGTCCAAGCCCGCGGCAACGGCCCGGGCGTTGTCGGCCACTTTTTTCAGCGTCTCTTCGCCGTAGAGCGTCTGACTACCGGTCACGAACCACAATTCGAATTGCTTCAGGTCGATCATAGCCGGGCGATCTCCACGCTGGCGTTGTGTCGGATGTCGTCACTTCCCCCCGGTCTGCCGCGATCCGCGCATTGGTTGCATCATTGGCGCGGCCCATCGTTCGCGGCGTCTTCTACGTCTCCCGCGACTCTGCGCGAGGCTGGCCGTAATAGGCCGCCGCCCCATGCTTCCGCTCGAAGTGCTTTTTCAAGATGTAATCCTCCAAGGGCGCGAGCGGGACGCCGGAGGCCGACATGGCCCAGGCCATCGCCGCGATCTCCTCCAACGCCAATGCGTTTTCGACCGCTTGAAGCGGACCGCCGCCCCAGACGAAAGGCCCATGTCCGGCCACAAGGACCCCCGGAATCGCCGCGGGGTCCAACCTCAAATTCGCAAAGCACTCCACAATCACGCGGCCCGTCGCGGCCTCGTACTCTTGGTTCACCTCGTCCGCCGTCAGGGGGCGGGTAACGGGAACTTCGCCCGCAAAATGATCGGCGTGCGTCGTCCCATAACAGGGCAACCCGCAGCGCAATTGGGCGAAGACCGTGGCGAATCGACTGTGCGTGTGGCAGATGCCGCCCGCCGATGGAAAGGCACGGTACAACTCCAAATGCGTCGGCGTGTCGCTGGACGGCCGCAGATTCCCCTCCAGCACGCCGCCCGAGGCGTCCACCAACACGATTTTGTCCGGTGTCAATTCCTCGTACGGGACGCCGCTGGGTTTGATCGCGATCACCCGGCGGTCCGCGCTGATGCCGCTGACGTTACCCCACGTCAACGGGGCCAATTTCCACTCGGCCAATCGGCGATTGGCCTCCGCCGTGCTTTCTCGCAGCTCTTCCCACATGCCATTCCGCTGCCCGGAACCGGGGCGTCTCTCCGCTGTCTACACCGGAACTAAGAACACGAGCGCACATCGCGCAACAACGAAAAAAGCATTAGATTCGGCGTCCGCCGCGTCGCTGGATTCGCGCCGAAAAGCCTCGTCGAACTCGAACCGGCGGAACGCAACCCTAACAGCATAGACGCCTACCCATCCCGCCGCAAGTGAAGCGGGGTGCGGCTGATAGATCGTGGCAAGTTTAGGCGGCTTGTTGGAGATGGGCAGACCACAGGGCGTCGAAGCGGCCGTCGTAAAGGGCGGCGCGGAGGCGGAGGATGGCCTCCGCCCGACGACGACGCCAGTTGCGCATCCCGGCCTGTTTGCAGCGTGCCCCCACCAGGCACTTGCAGGCCGACTCGACCGGGCCGCTGCCGATCGGCAATCCTGCCGCACGGTAGCGGGGATAATCCATCCGCTCCGCATTGTTCTTCAGATACACTCCCAGCTTCCGCAACGCCTCCCGCTTGGTCGGCGCACGCAACTGTTTCTGCAAGGCGGCGATCGCCACGCGCGCCTGCCGGTGCCCGCCCTCCCACAATTCTGAGAGCCGCTCCTTCGCCCAAACCTTCGCTTCCTCCGTGCCCACACCGAATACGTCATGGGCCGCTTGGTGGACGTTCTCACTCAAATGATACCAATCCAAGACGGGCACAGCCTCGGGAAAGTGGAAGGCCGCCAATTCCCACAGCCAGTGCGCGCCGTCGCCCAAGAACACACGTTGCGACGCTTGGCCGTAGCCGGTGCGATAGGCCTCCAGAAACAACTGCCGGCCGAACTCCTCCAACGACAAAAACCGGGCGAACGTCTTCTGCGCCAGGGTGTTCTTTTCCCCGTCCAGGGCCCGCACTCGACCGACACGAATCTCTCGCCACTCGCCTTCCGCGTGAATCATGGCCCCATCCGCATACACCGCTACCACGGGGGCACGGCACGTGGACTGCGGCATCCCCTGGGCCTGCTCCGCGGGTGACAACCCAAAGAACGCCTGGCGTTGAGCGTCCTCCTGGGCCAAGAGCATCTCACCCGCCGTGTGCGCGATCTGCTGGATCGTTTGCTTGCTCAGTTCCACGCGGTGGTCCGCACGCAAGACCGTCTGCACTTGTTCCGCCGGTACCCATGCCATGAGCCGGGCCACCACTTTCGCCAACGGCCAACTGACGCCGTGGCCGGCAAACCGCAACCGCGCATCGTGCGGATACCATTCCTCTTCACAACGATCACAACGCCGCCGGGGACGCCGGCATTTCACGTCGCCGAAAGTCGTCGCCACCGTGCAAGGCGGGCAGCCGCGATGCCGCATGGACTCACCACAACACGGACACTTCGGCAACGCATCCGACGTGTTCGCCGAATCCGCCCACGCCTGCAAGGCTTGATTGCCCAGGCCGTGGAAGCCCTCGCTCAAGACCTGCTCCGCTTTCTCGAAGTCGTCCACCTTGACCGGCATCGCATCCAACACGCTGTCAAACCTCTCGTGCAGTTGACGACGCTGCTCTGCGCTGAGTACACTCCTCATCACGATTCCTTTCCGGGTGTTAGGGGAACTTCCAACAACGCAAACCTCTAACACCCTGTTTTACTTATTCCCCCCAATCGCGAAACAGCATTTCAGCCGCACCCGTGAAGCGATTGCGCAAAAGACGCCACCGCTGCGCAAGGCCGATCGCGTGATGGGACAACTTGTGAGCCTCCGACACCGCCAGATCGAGCCGGCGGCTCCGACACCACCAGCTTACGCTGGTGGCTCCAACAATAGCAGCTTACGCTGGAGGTGTGGGCGTGGAGGTGTGTACGTGGAGGAGCCTCCAGCGTAAGCTGGAAGTGTGGCGTGGAGGTGTGGGTGTGGAGGAGCCTCCAGCGTATGCTGGAGATGCGGACGTGAAAGAGCCTCCAGCGTAAGCTGGAAGTGTGGCGTGGAGGTGTGGGTGTGGAGGAGCCTCCAGCGTATGCTGGAGATGCGGACGTGAAAGAGCCTCCAGCGTAAGCTGGAGGTGTCTCGGCTCCGTCCGCCAACCGCTTCGCGGGCATCCACCCGGAGTCACGGCCTTTTTCCTCGGGGAAGATTACCATGTATCGACGACTCGCGAGTCTGCTCGGGATGAGTTTGGGATGGATAGTCCTGGTCGCGGGAGCGTCCGCCCCGGCCGAAACGGAAGGCCGGTCCGATCGGCCCAACGTCATCTTGATCCTCGCGGACGACCTGGGTTACGAGACTGTCGGCGCGAACGGCGGTACTTCTTACAAGACTCCCCGACTCGATCAGCTTGCCGCCTCGGGCGTGCGATTCGAAAACTGTTATGTGCAACCACTCTGCACGCCCACCCGCGTCCAGATCATGACCGGTCGCTCCAACGCCCGCAATTACCTCCGATTCGGCGTAATCGACCCCAACGTCCGTACCTTTGCGCATCTTTTCGAGAAGGCGGGCTACGCAACCGGCATCGTCGGCAAGTGGCAACTCGGTCACGAGGTCGATCTACCCCGCCGATTGGGCTTCCAGGAGTATTACTTATGGCAACACACGCGGCGACCGCCTCGATATGCCAATCCGGGCTTGGAGATCATGGGCATAGAACGCGACTATCATAACGGCGAATACGGCCCCGATCTACTCAATCAATTCGCTTGCGATTTTATTTCCCGTCACAAAGACCAACCGTTCTTGCTCTACTATCCAATGACCTTGACGCACTCGCCCTACCAACCCACGCCTGATAGTCCGGATTGGGACCCCGCCGCGCAAGGCGAAGAAGTCCACCGGCATCCCCGGCACTTCGGAGAGATGGTCGAGTATATGGACAAGCTCATAGGAAAACTCGTGGATCATCTAGACGCGCTCGACATCCGCCGGCGAACCGTCGTCATTTTCGTGGGCGACAATGGGACGGGCGGGGGAGTCCGCTCTCGAATGGGCGACCGCGAAATCATCGGCGGCAAGGGCAAGACGACTTACGCCGGGATGCACGTCCCGCTGATCGTGAACGGTCCCGGGTTGGTGCGCGAGGGGCTGATCTGCCGAGACCTCGTCGACAGCACGGACTTCTTTCCCACCATCTGCGAAGCGGCGGGAATATCCCTGCCTGAAGAGTTAGTCCTGGACGGTCGAAGTTTGTGGCCGCAATTGCTCGGTCAACCGGGCCGACCGCGAGAATGGATCTATTGCTGGTACTCGCCGCGGCAAGGTAACGACCGCAAAGTCCGCGAGTTCGCCTTCACGCAGGACTTCAAGCTTTACACGACGGGCGAGTTTTTCGATCTCCGTCGGGATCCCGACGAAAAGAAACCGTTGGATGTGGGCCGATTGGACGAACATGCCGCCGGGGTTTACGGCATGTTGTTGCAGGTATTGAAGCAGCACGAAGGCATCCGCCCGCCCGAGTTGGATGCCCCCAACGTTCCTTGAACCGACATGACGGACCCCTCACAAAACCTCTGTATAAACCCGATACTCACGCGATGTATACTCACGATATTCACGCGATAGATTGGCCGCGGTTGCCTGGAGAGTCACCTTACCCGCCGCCGCGCCCAAATCCGGCAACGCCGGCCCTCGCCCGTGCTGCAAGAAGCTTAACGCACCAGTGGA
Source organism: Thermopirellula anaerolimosa (assembly GCF_054657335.1). Lineage (NCBI taxonomy): Bacteria > Pseudomonadati > Planctomycetota > Planctomycetia > Pirellulales > Thermoguttaceae > Thermopirellula > Thermopirellula anaerolimosa. Next base: position 1,961,808 of record NZ_BAAHYX010000006.1, on the reverse strand, counting down.
CAGGGCTGTTTGGGTATCGGGAGGAGCAATTGGGACCGTCGATAGCCCAAGGAGACCGCCGGTTTCTTCGACCGGCACGAAACCGAACCGTTTTAGGGTTGCGGGGTGATTGCCGCGGAGATGTTGGCGGCCAAGCTGTCCGCCAGCGTCGAATCGGGGCCGAGGACGTCGGTGACTACCCAGGTGATGTCGGGGCGCTGCTGCGCCCTTTGGGCGACCTTGGCCCGCAACTCGCGCTCCAGCAGTCCCCGAAATAGCAGGTGCGGTTGGACAATCACGCGGTGCCATGGGCCGCGCGCCGCCCGGTCCAACGCCTCATCCAGCGTCGGCCTCGCCATGGCCAGGTAGGCCAAGCCATAGTGCCGCCGCCGCGATTGCCGAGCACGCAGTTCCAAAACGCGGCGAGTTGCGGCCAAGGCTTCGGGATCGCGATTTCCCCGGGCGACGAAGAGATAGTACGTTTCCTCCGTCGCGTCGTCACGGTCGGGCGGTAGCCCCAAGGCGTCTCGCTCACGCCGCAGCGATAACCGGAGCACGGCGGGGTCGTCGTTGAAGGCGTCCAGGTAGCGGACTGCTGGAAGGCGATGATCGCCCAAGGCCGTCCGGACCTCGTGAGGAATGTCGCGCCGCACATGGCCCGCCGCAAAAAGCATCAAAGGGGCCACGATCAGCCGGCGAATTGCCCCGTCCCGCACGACCGGCAACGCGGCGGCGATGCTGGGTTGGGCCAACTCCAGAAAGGCCAGGGCGAACGCCCCGCCAAAGCCTCTGTGGCGAAGAGAAGTCTCTACAAGGCGGCACAACTCCCACGTTTGTTCGATGCCCGACGGTTCGCGAGTCCCATGACCGACCAGCAAGACGCCCACATCTTGGGTGGAATCGCGGCAGAGTTCCGGGGCTCGCCGCTCGGCATTGCGGGCTTCTTCTTCGGGAAGCGACCGATTGCGTGCGACCGGCCAGGCGGCGCCGCTGTCCGTAGGCGTTGCTGCGGTGGAAGGTTCGGCACGTTCGGGCATGGAGCAAAGGCAGGGATCGGTGATAACTGAGACGGACTCCGGGGAAAGAGGCGGTGAGGAACGCTACAGGAAGCTTATGCTGGTGAGGGCGCCCGGGACAAGTGTCGGGAAGTCGCCGGGGACGGGCTTGTCGGGCAGGCAATTTCGGCATATTTGTGAGTTTAAGAAGGCGACGTGCGGTGATATGACCGGCACGGATCGTGCATCCGCTGCAAACGCTGCAACCCTCGCGACTTTCGCTATCGCTCAACGTTGCGTTCCCGTTACCTTCGGTTGCCCGCCGATTTTTCCCCGCCGCGATGCCGAGATACCACGAAAGCAAGAGTTTTCGGCGCCTCCTTGCGGGGCCGCGCGTAGGGTTGTTGTTTCTAGCCATGAGGAGACCGCCATGCGACGTGCACTGCGTTACTTGTTGTTCGCGGGAATCGTGGCGAGCGCGTTTTGGACGTTGCCCGCGACGCCGGTTTTGGCTGATTCCGCCGCCCGGTCCATGACGCGCGAGCAGATCCGGTCTTTGCCGATCCTGGAGCGTCCCAACCGATTCGGGCACTTTTACGGCAACACGGTCCGGCGGAGATACTACCGGCATCACACCTATTCGTCCGTCGGGGCCATGCATTCGAACTCCCAGGTCCCCGCGACGAACGGTTGAGGCGAGGATTGTCGCCGACTTGTGAAGCCGCGCCTTGCCGTTGCCCTTCCAAACGGACCCGATTTCGATTGACGGCAGTGCCGTGAAGGCTTATGCTGCCATAGCGTCTTTGTAACGGTGCGGCGAATCGGACGTCTGAACTTAGACGCTGCGAACGGAGATCGCCGCGGAATGCGGAATTAGGGACTTTTTTCGTGTCGGCAACCATGGACGGGTTTTGGCCGATCGTGATTGGGCTGTGGGCGACCGCGGCCATCCTTCAGGCTGCGCTGTTGTTGCTCCAGGCGTATGAACACCGCCGCTTTGCCGCATCGCGACTGCGGAACATTTCCCGGCTCGTTTCGCGCCGGTCGACGCTGCTGATCGTCCCCTGCCGCGGGGCGGAACCGGATTTGGCGGAAAACCTGGAACGATTCTTTCGCCAGGATCACCCCGATTACCGCATCCGCTTCGTGGTCGAGAGCACGGAGGATCCCGCCTGCGCCGTCATCCTCGGCCTGATTGCGGTGCACCCGGAGCGGCGGGCCGAGGTGCTGTTCGCAGGCGAGGCCGACGGCGAGGCCCAAAAGGTGCACAACCTTCGCCGCGCCACCGCCGACATTCCGCCCGACGTGGAGGTCCTGGCATTCGCCGATTCGGACGCGTCGCCGCCCGAGTATTGGCTTCGAGCACTGACCCGGCGTCTGGAAGAGCGGGACGCAGCGGCGGTGACGGGCTACCGCTGGTTCACGGCCCGGGGGGGGCGACTGGCCGACGTCGTGGTCTATTCGATCAACGCGGGTTACGCCATGCTGCTGGGCCGGAATGCCCCGAACCTCATCTGGGGCGGTTCCTGGGCGATAACCCGCGAGGTGTTCGAGCGGCTAAATCTACGCGAGGCCTGGTCGGGGACGATTTGCGACGACTTGAAGGCGGCGGACGTGCTGCGGCGGGCAAGGCTCCGCATCGAGTTCGAACCGGCCTGCATGATCCCTACCCGAAACCACTGGAATTGGTCGCAGACCGTCGCCTTCATCGAGCGCCAATTCTCTCTGGCCCGGCACGTGATCTTTCGTTGGTGGTTGGCTGCCGTGCTGCTGCAAACGTTCGCGCAAGTCTCGTTTTGGGGCTTGTTGGTCGGCGCCTGGGCGGCGCCTTCCGCGGCGGTCCGGACGGCGTCCGCAACGGCGGCAGGCCTGCTTTACGTTTTGTATGGACTCCGGGGTGTTTGTCGGGCCTGGGCCGCGCGGACCTATTGTCCGGACGCTTTCTCCGGTATGCGGTGGATTTTTCTGATCGACATCTTGTCGGCCCCATGTATCGCGCTGATAGGCTGGGCGGCCTTGCTCCGCGGCGGTCTGCGGCGGGACATCGTTTGGCGGGGCATCGTCTATCGCCGGGAACACGGGGGCAAGTGGCGGATCGTGGCGCGTCATTCCCCCGAAACGACCGGGAAGAACGCCGCGACACCCATCGCGGTTTCCGAGGCCGCGTGAGAACGTCGTGAATCTCGGGCAGTGTCGGAACACATCCTGAAACACCTCCAGCTTACGCTGGAGGCTCCAAGTGAGCTAAACGCCACGCAAAAGCACCTCTAGCTTGCGCTGCGGGTTCACAACTGACACCTCCAGCTTACGCTGGAGGCTCCAAGTGCGCTAAACGCTACGCAAGAAAAGCATCACAGATTACGCTGGAGGCTCTCTCGCATCATCGGCGGCGGTTGCCTGAGGGTGTCGGCGTCGACTATACTGCTTCCCGATCTCGCTTCCTCCCCTATCACGTTCGCGGGGGCCGGTCTCGCTGCAATTTTCTTTCCGAAGAGGAGTCGCCACCATGGATCGCCGGACCTTCATCGCTCTATCGGGAACCGTGGCCGCCCGTGCGGCATTCGGGGCGCGCGAGTCGCTCGGTGCGGAGGCGCCCGCTGCGGCGACGCCCCTGCTCAATCCTTTTGTGCAAGAAGGCCGGTGGTTCAAGGCCGCCTTTCACGTCCATACCACCACCTCGGACGGCGACGTGGACGTGCCGACGCGGTTGTCGCAGTATCGCGAGGCCGGTTACCAAGTTGTGGCCGTCACCGATCACTGGAAGACGAACGACCTGAGCGGATTCGGGCGGGAAGACTTCCTGCCGATCGTGGGCATGGAGATGCACCCGCGAACGGGGACCGGCGGTCCGGCCCATCACTTCGTCGCCCTCAATATCCCGCATCCCTTCGAATTGGACCGCAACCTCCCGGCCCAAGAGATGATCGATCGCGTGATTGCGGCGGGCGGCAGGGTGGTCTATGCACATCCTTATTGGACGGCGCATAACATCAACGAAATGTTGGAGGTGACGGGGTACGTGGCCGTCGAGGTGTTCAACAGCGGTTGCGAGGTGGAAAACGAGAACGGAAACAGTTCCGTGCATTGGGATCAGGTGCTCAATGCGGGCCGCATCGTGGGCGGAATCGGCACGGACGACCTGCACAATTCGCGGCTAATCAACCTCGGCTGGACCATGATCAAGGCGCCCTCCCTGGATGTCGCAGCCATCATGGACGCCGTGGAGCGGGGGGCGTACTACGCCTCCGCCGGTCCGACGATCGACGATTGCCGGATCGAGGACGGCGCGGTCCGCATCGTGACCAGTCCCGTGCGGAAGGTGATTTTCCGCTATGATGGGTGGGGCAACGGTTACGTCGTTCGGGCCGGCAAAGATGCCCCCTTGACCACCGCCCAGTGGAAGTTCGCGGGGGCCCGTCGCCAATACCGCTGGGTCCGCGTGGAGGTGGTGGATGAGGCCGGCAATCACGCCTGGACGAATCCCATGGCGATTCCGTCCGCATGAGAAGGACTTCGCGCGAGTCGGTGACTTCCGCCGGCGGTATCCGCTCCAAGCATTGCACCACCAGCTAACGCTGGTGGCTCTAGTTGCGCTAAACCCTAGTGAAACACCACCAGCTAACGCTGGTGGCTGCAAGTGCTGGACGCTCAAAAAAACGATTACGAAAGAAATTAGAGCCACCGGCGTAAGCCGGTGGTGAATCCAGTCTCGCGTCCAAGCACCGTCCGAAGCACCACCAGCTAACGCTGGTGGCTCCAGTTGCGCTAAACCCTAGTGAAACACCACCAGCTAACGCTGGTGGCTGCAAAAGAGAATAGAGAGTGATGTGCAACTCTGGAGCAACCCACCCTGGAGCCGCCGGCGTAAGCCGGCGGTGGCGACGTCGGCGGTTGTAGTTATGCGACGGTCGGTTTGCGCCGTCGGCCCGGGATTGTCTCGAGTGCGCCGCGGGTTTCCGGTTTTCGTTCCGCATTGGCCGGGCTTGCCGCCAAGGTCCCCGCGGCTTCTCCGAGAAACCAAAAAGCCGCACCGATCAAGGCCCCCGCCGGTCCCCCGACCGCAAAACCGATCGCCGCGTGAGCGGTCAAACCGGCGGCCGCCCCCATCATCTGGGCCGTCTTCGGATCTGCCAGGCCGCAAGCGGGTGCGCCGTGTTCCACGCCCAGTTGCACGACGTCCCCGACCAAGAGCAGCGGGACGCTCATCCGTCCGGCGGCTTTGACGGCCAATTTGCTCCCGGTCCTTGCGGCTTGCCTGGCCACAATCTCCGCGACGGGCTTCGCCACAACCTTCGCGCCGAACCGCCTGGCGAAGCACTCCACCTGGCGACTTCGCCGTTCCCCCGTCTTGCACCACGTCGCAAAGTGCTCGCAATTGTTGGAGACGAGATCGTAGCCCCTGCATCCCACCCTGGATAGGGCGCGATCGACGACGACGTCCGGGGGACTACACTCGGACGGTTCATATTCGAGGACCTGCACCTGTCGACCGTCCGCGAATTCGTCGGTCGAAATACGGCAGACACGCGACTCGGCGCTCGGGTCGGACGGCTTTTTGCACAGCGCCACTACCTTGTCCTCGCCGATATAGATGCCGTGATGCGTGAATGCACTATAGGAAACGTAAACGTGGTCGCCTCGCTGCAATTGCCGTGCCATGGTCCAAATTCCCCGGATTGGATGTTTCCGCGGTTTCGACCCCGCAAGGTTTTTCCATCGACCCCGCAGAGCCTTCGATCATCTATTGCCGCAAACGGCCCACTACAATAGACGATTCGAAACCGGCGATCTTAACAACCATCCTGGGATTTTTTCGGCACAGCCCGCACCCCGACCGGGAGGGGGCGTCTACATGGCACGGCCTTCGGGCAACTCCGGCGCAAACGCCGCTTCCGCGGCGGGCCATCAAATCGTGCTCAGTTTGGCGAAGTTGATGGTGGCCTGCATCGGAAAGACGCCGTAGATGCCCTTGGTGAAGACCATCTCGATGAAGTCGTCGGCCCTTTGGAAGAAATTCTTCGGCAGGATGATGACGTCCGAGTCCGAAAGCCAGATTTCGTCGGCGGGGCAGGCGTTGTGGCCGTGCAGAGTGGATTCCAGATTGAGCATCGCCGCGCTCAATCGCCAGTCCTCGCCGCGGCGGAAGACCACAACCTGCCGCAGGTTGGCGCCCTTGTTCCATCCGCCCGCCATGCTGACGGCCTGCAAGACGGTGGTCGGCCCGGTCAATTCGAAACGGCCCGGCGACGCCACCTCGCCCAAAACGTACACGTACCGCGGGGCACGCTGCGTCAAGATCGGCGTGACTTCCATCCCCTCCAATTGTTCGCGGTAACGGGCGTTCAATTCCATCTCCAATTCGCGGAGGGTCAGTCCCTGGGCGGGAACCGTGGCCAAAAGCGGCAAGGAGATGGTTCCCTCGGGCGTGACGCGCACGTTCTGGCTCTGACCGCCCTCTCCCGCTCGACGGTCCACGCTCGCCCGCAGGTCTTCCAGCTTGCTATTCACCACCACCGGCGTCACGGTGATGGACGGATTCCGATAGTACTTGGAATAGAGTTGATCCAATTTCAATCGCAACTGATCGACGGTGTGCCCCGTGGCCTTGACTTGGCCCAGGAACAGCAGCGTGACGGTGCCGTCGGGCTGAACGATGACCGTTCGTTCGATCTTGGGATCGACGGCAGACTCCACGCGAATCTCGTCGCCCACGTTCAGACGGTAGGGGCGACTGGTTTCCTCGCGGGTCAAGCGATAGACGATTTGCAGTTCATCATCCACGCGGAGGCGATATTCGTTGACGTGCGCCGCACGTGCCGGGCCGACGTATTCACCCTGAGCGTAGCGTTCCCAGGCGATGATGCGGGCGCGATCCCAACCGCCGCGACGCAATCCGCCGCAGTCGGGGCATTGCACGCCGCAACGGTAGCCCGAGCAGGAGGACGGCGGAGGGGCGGGCGATGCGCCCGGCGCCAGCCCGGTCACCGGGTCCACGGTTTGGGACTGAGCACCGCCCAAGGGCGATCTCACTCCCTGGGACGGATCGCCGGCGTCCCGCGAATCCCACCAAGCGGTGCGACGGACCGTCTCATCCCCGCTCAAACCGGCGGCAGCCTGCGAGTCGCGGGTGCGTGAGTCGGACGGATTCGGCGACTCGGCGGGACGACTGATGATCCAAAGCTGCTCTGAGGACCGATGCGTTCGCCGTTTCAGCCCCAGCCATTCGAGAAACCGGTCGCCCGGGTTGTCGCGGGAGGTGGATTCGGCGCGACCTTGTGCGGCCGAAGTGCGGCCCGACGCGCTTGGTTGCGTTCCCCCCAACGACCACTGCGACTCCGCCGCAAAGACGCTCGCGGATCCCGGCGAGGCCGAAACGTCGTCGCGCCCCGGTCGCCCATCGATCCAGCTCTCGGGCGAGACCCAGCGAATCTCAGGCCGGCGATCGTCGTCGGCGGTTTCGCCGCGATGCGCGGCCAGAAGGATTTGCCTTGCCCGCTCCACTCCGGCCGGATCGCCCAACGCCGAACAGACGCGAATCAGGTTCCAGCAAGTCGAAGGACCGGGCGAAAGGGAGACGGCATACTCGAGGACTTGTCGGGCATCGTTCCACCGACCGCCCTTGGCCAGCAGCACGCCCAGGTCATTGGCGGCCATGTAGTTGTCGGGCCGAGCGGACAGGGCGGCCTGGTAAAACATGACGGCTACGGCTGATGCCTCTCGCGGTTGCGAGACGCCTCGCTCGGCGAACGCCCCATAAACCTTGCCCAGGCCGCGCAAGGCCATCGAAGCCGTGAATTCCGAATCGGCCGCCAAGGCGAATTGGTCCTGAGCGAAAGATAGATAACGGCGGTAGGCCTCCAGACCGGTTACGCCGCGGAGATCGGCGTCCTTCAAGATGGGCGTGGCGTGCCCGGCAGCCACCGAGGCCGTGTCCGGCGGCGCGGCGGTCGCGCTTCGAGGCAGAAAGTCTTCCGCTTCACGGAGGGCGATCCAGGCGGCGTTCAGGCTCGCTGCGTGACGACGCTCGGGGAACTCTGCGTCCAGGGCCTCGGCCAGAATCCGCAAAGCCGTCAGGAATTGCTCGCGGGCGGCGAAGAGGGCGCCCCGACCCGCCAGATCGTAGGCATCCCGAGTGATGCGATCCGCTTCGTCCGCCGCCAATTCGATCCGCCCGGGTTGCGATGAAACTTCGGTCGGCCCGACGGGCAACCAGCCGGGTCGCACAACGCCGACCGTCCCGACAGGCTCCCTCGCCGGGCCGTCTTGAATCATCTCATCCGAGGGCGGCGGTAGCGGTTCCACACGGAAGCGGGCGCTTCCGTAAACCTGCGCGGCGGCGGGCGATGCGGTAAAGGGCCCCCGCTCGTCCGCGTAAACCGCCGACAACGACGTCCACATGATCGCCCCGGCGGCAAACCATGCCGGTAGGGTCGAACCCCTCGAAGCCTTGCGTTCCATCGTTGACCTTCCGTGAACCTCGGCGCGACAGGAATCCGATTTCCACACGCGGCGCCGGGGCATTCGACGGTGGATCGCCACCGGCGAAAGGATGCTGCCGACTCGGCGACCGCGCTTCGCTCTCTTTCGGCATCGTCCGGCGTGTCGGCCGGTATTGACGAAAGATCGGGTGATTCGCGGGAAAAGGGTCGCGCCGCGCCGGTCGTATGCGGCAAAGCCCGTACGACCCGCGGGTCCGCCACGCCATTTCCGCTCCCTTCGTACCCTTCCGAATCGTCGGCGCATCGCGCGTAGCCGGCGCGATCCGCGCAGGCCGCACGCACCGCACAGGTCGTCCCGCCGGTCCTTCCGCCCGGTGGAGTGCCGACGACGAGGGCGATAACATGATAGCGCGGCGTCTCGTGCCGTACCGCCGGGTCGCAAGTCATCGTAAAACGGGCGGGGAGTGCTCGAATGGAGTTTTCGCGGTCGAAGCATTGCCTTCGGGTTGCCCGTCGATTAGGCTCAAGAGCGGTTTGCGCATCGCGCAAGCCGAAGGGCGGGGCGACTTCGGACGCGGGCGGCGGGCGGAGTCCCGCGAGGGGCTCGATCCCCATTGACGGCGCATTCCACCGACTCACATCCAGCGTTGGGAGGCTCAACCATGAAGCGGCGCGACGTTCTCAAACTCGTCTCGGGCTCGTTTCTGACTTTGGCGTCAGGACATGCGCCCCGGCTTTACGGAGAAGACGTCCGGCGGAAGAAAGTGCTCTTTTTCACGCGGAACGTGGGCTACTATCACGAGATCGTTCGGCGCAAAGAGGGCGAAGAGTTGAGCTTCGGCGAGCGGCGCTTGGTGGAGATCGGAGAAGAGATGGGCGTAGAGGTCGTGTGCACGAAAGACGGTCGCGTCTTCGACCAGGACCTTTCTCAATACGACGCCTTCGCCTTCTATTGCAACAACGACTTGACTCAGCCGAACGAGGCGGGGGAACCGCCCATGACGCCGGAAGGCAAGGCCCGACTGATGGCCGCCGTCGAAGACGGAAAGGGTTTCATCGGCTTCCACTCGACCTGCGCCTGTTGGCGGACGCCGGGCGAGCAGTACGTCAACGTTCCGCGGGAAAAGCTCGACCCGTTCCTGCGAATGCTGGGCGGCGAATTCATCGTTCACGGACCGCAACAAGAGGCCTCGCTGACGATCAGTTCGCACCGATTGCCGCCCATCGCGTCGCTGGGGATGGCGGAGGGCATCGCCTTCTTCGATGAGTGGTACTGCATGAAGAACTTCAACCACGACATGCACGTGATCCTCGTCCAAGAGACGCGATTCCTTAAGGGCGACTGCTATCGCCGACCGCCCTTCCCCTCGACCTGGGCGCGGCGGCAGGGCAAGGGCAACGTGTTCTTCACCTCGCTGGGGCATACCGAGGACGTGTGGACAAGCCCCTTTTTCGCGGCCTTCGTGACCGCCGGCATCAATTGGGCGGTTAAGAACGTTGATCCCGACTTGCCCGCCAACTTCGAGAAAGTTACGCCCCAGGCCGACATCCTGCTCGACAAATTGGCCGAAAAGAAGGACGAAGCGGCTTGATCGGATTAGCTTCGGCCGAACTGAGAAGCGGCGCAAAGCAGGCTGCCGATTCCCGTCGAAGGACATTCATATTCATACCGACCATTGAATATTTAAGGAGCCTCTGCGATTCGCACGAGACCGGTGCGGAGCGTCCCGTCACCCAGAAAACCCGCGGCATCAAATCACCGACCAAGACTACTATTCGACTCGCGAATTAGAATAAGTGCGCATTAGAATAATAACTTTGCCTCTTACCCAAGTATGGTCATTCTATAGACAGCCTCAGCGCTGGAGAAGGCCGTGAAGCGGTGGACTTTGATGGAACTGGCAAAGCAGGCGGTGGAGATCACCGAACGGGGAGCGTATACCGCTGAGTGCGGTGGGGCCGTGGACATCGCCGCCGCCGTCCGTAATTGCCTCGCCGCCACGCGATTGTTCACCCCCAGCGAGTTGAATCGACTCCGCGAGGAGGTGCTCGCCAAACCCGCGCGCCCGTTTGGCGGCACCATTGAAGTGGTCAACGAGACGACGCTGACCGGTGTCGCTCGACTGCTCGCCGACAGTGCCGACCCCGTTGCCGCCCTCAATTTCGCCTCGGCGAAGAACCCGGGCGGCGGGTTTCTGAGCGGCGGCCAAGGCCAAGAGGAGTCGTTGGCCCGAAGTTCGGCCTTGCATGCCTCGCTTCTACAGGCATCGGAGTTCTACGAGCGGCATCGGGCCTCGCCGTCGCTGCTCTATTCAGACGCGGTCATCTTGTCCCCGGGTTGTCCGGTGTTCCGAAACGACGACGGGGTATTGCTTCCCAAGCCGCATCTGGTCACCTTCATCACCAGCGCGGCCCCCAACGCCGTCGCGGCGGCGAAGAACCGACCGGACGAACTGCCGGCCATCCCGGAGATATTTCGCCGGCGGTCGGAGTACGTGTTGGCAGTCGCGGCCGCGCACGGATACAAGCGGTTGGTCTTGGGTGCGTGGGGGTGCGGGGTGTTCGGCAACGATCCCGCAGTCGTTGCCGCCGCATTTGCGGGGCATTTACGCGGCGTCTGGGCTGGGCGATTCGAGCGGATCGTGTTTTCCGTTCACGATACGTCGGCGTCGCGGAGCACGTTCGAGGCGTTCCGGTCCGCGTTGGCGCCGGACGCCCGGGGAGAGATCGCCCGATGATGCGTTGTCGCAGTTCCCGGCTCGCCGTCGCCGGGCAATGTTGAGAGCGATCCACCATCATAAAGCGTGCCGCCCAATTGGTGAAAAGCGAACATTCCACAGATACTCGGGCAGCGTGCGATGCTAGGGTTTATGCGAAGGGTTGACTGCGAGTCAGTGCCATAATCTCTCTGCCAGGTGTAGCTACAAAGGCTCTTAAGGAACCCTCTGCACAACAACCCTATGGCAACAGTATAATACGGCCATAAATGGGAACCAAGATAGAGGCGCATCGACATTAGGACGGGTGATCATGGCGAGGAAGGACGGTTCATCGCAGCGGACGTTGGCGCCGGGCCGCCTCGAAGTGATGCCCACATCCATCGACGGCGGAGAGTGCCGGATGACGGGCAAGGTGGCGGTTTCGGCGGAGTATTCAAGGACCTCCAATATGCGTTGGGAGTTGCGAGCGCCGTGAATATCTACCTTCGCCGTTATGCAATGTTGCAAAGTATGACCTTGCCCGGTGCGGGATAGAGCGCTGATACTGTGCGCTCACGAGGCAACAGACCGATAAACCGGGCGACATAGACACCATATAGAACTTATAAACCCCGCTCATCCGCCCTTTGGAACCGAAAACAAGGCCGAGATACTCGAGCCGCCGAAGCCGCGGACGTTGTTCAGTGGTTACGTAGAGGTATTTGCGCATAAGTGCCAAAAGGCGGGCGAGGAGGGAGGTCTTCGCTCGCGGCAAGGCGGGAGGTATTGCGCGCGTGAAGGCGTGCGAGAGCTTGGGGATGAGCCTCGCCAGGCCGAGGGTTCGTGGTCGGGCTACCGCGCATTGGGGGCGGGGGATTCGTCCACAGGTTGCGGCGTCGGACGTCACATTGGCAACGGGCGTGGGCGCTGAAGAAAAATGCGTTGACGCTCTACCGGGAGAAGCACGCGGATCGCGGTCCGACTTTGGCGGCGGAATTCCGGGCGGCGGAGGATGAGTGTCCGTGCCGGTGAAGACGGTGTGGAGGTGGCTTCCGGCGACGGGCCTGTGGCGAGGCGTCCGTGGCGGAGGTTTCGGATTCAGGGAAACCGTCCGGCAATGTCCGGGGTTCCCGCGGGCGAACGGGCGGACGCTTCGGCGGTTCCTTGAACCCATCGCTGGGGCCGTTTCTATTCGCGACAATCAGGGGACGATTCTACCGGTGGGTAACAGCGGCGGGGCGATTCCAATTGTCCCCAGTGCGTCGACGCACTATGATCAAGGGTGATTCGCGGTTAGCGGTGGAATGCGCGATCCGCGAAAGAGGGCGACCTAGGGAATCGCCGTGAGTCCGTTCGACGATCCCCGACGCCCTCGAAATGGCCGCTGTGCACCGAAAGCCTCGCAACACGCCCCGGTTCACCCGACAGCCTCGAAGTGCTCCTGGATGCGCATCGCTTGGGTGCGCAGCATCGCGTCCTTTCGCTGCATTTCGTCTATGCATTGCCTATGAGCCGACCCTCCGACGAACCGTCCAAGAACTTGCCCCCTACGCCGGGCCGAACCGTCAAGACCCTTTGGCCGACGATCTCGCTCTGGTCTGCCGGTGCCGCCGTAGCGAGGATTTGGTGCCGCGCGGTCTCTGCCAATCGCCTCGTGACGGTTGCTACGGGAGTGCTTTTGGCGGTGCCCGCCGCGGTCCTCTATCTCTGGCGAGTCCGCCCATGGGGATGCACCTATTACCGACTTGCCGAGAATGGGGTCGCCGTGCTGCGGGGAATTCCGGGCCGAGTGACGGATTTCGTCCCGTGGCACGATATTACCCGGATCGAGGTTCGACTTTTACCGGGACAAGAGCGGTCCGCGGTGGGGGACATCGTATTCCTGCGCGACGAGAGGGAGGTTTTGCGTTTCTCGTCGGTGCCCTTCGCCCCCGCCGCGACCGAACAGGCAACGCGAATCCTCCACGCCCACCGCGCCTTTCAAGAGATACGGGCACGCCGGGCATCCTAGAGGATTGACCGGAACGCAAACGCCCCAAACCGGCAGGGTAGACTCGTTTCGGTCGGCTTTTCAGTCGGTTTTCGCGAGGGGCGAGTCGCCTCGTACCCGGCGGACCAACCGGGCGATTTCGCCGGAATTGGCGGCGGTCAAGAAGGCCGGCACGTCGGGATAAATCGCGTGGCTGAGGAATTTGACGGCCCAATTGTGCCGCATGGGGCTGATACTGACGACCGCTGCTCCGTGCTGATGGGCTTCCCACATCTCGATCGCCGTCCCCATGGAAGCCTGGGGGATGTAGGCCACCAGTAGGTCCACCTCGCGACACATGCGGTTGTGATAGAAGAAGACGTCTCGGCCGGTCTTCGGTTCGTAGTCGAGCGAATTGCGGTGGTCCGCCAGGGGATCGTAGATATCCGCACCGGGGAACGCTCGGACCAAGGCCTGTCGCAGCAATTGCCGATAGTCTTGGTCGTGCAAGCCTTTTTCGGTCAACGAGCCTTGCATGATCCCGGCAAGAAAGACCTTCATCGCGGGCGAGGTCCTCGATTCGCGGAGCGGAGTACGGAAACGGGCCTGATGCGACCCCTGCGCCTAGTGGGCCCTGCGGTCGCTCAGTGCATCGCTTCGATCATCTTACGGAAGGCGTCGGCGTTTGCGGAGACGGTCTTGGCCGGGCCGTAGAACTTGATGAAATAGGGCATGCCGCCGTCCGCGCTTGCGATGATGGCGCCCAACATGCGATAGTTTTCGCGGGGGACGGCGTTGCCCATCATCGGCCCGCTCGATTCGTTGTAGGTGCCCGAGATGTCCACCAGGTGCACCTCAGCGCCCGCCGCTTGGACGGTCTCGATCTTGGCCCGCTCGCGGTTCTCCGCGCCGTCGGGTTGCGTGAATTGTGCAAGCCAGCGATCGATGTTGGCCTCGACGGAACCGCCGGCGGCCATGAAGGTGACGCGACCGTCGCGGGGATCGCCTTCCACGGCGGGTACGGCGAATTCGTACTCGATCATGTTGATGGCCGGGCGGCGAGGTTGCCAGCCTTCCGGGGCGGTAACGCGATATTTGCCGGCGAGCACCAACTCCCCGCCGGCGGGCGAGGCGGTCGCGGTACTTTCACCTCCCGGCGTCGCCGCTTCCCCGGTGCCGCCTTGGCTCCCGGCGAAGGGCGGCATCGCCTGGGTCGAATCGGTCGGTTCGGCGGTTTCAGTCGGGCGAATCACGACGGTATCGGCTTCTCCACCCGCTTCGGATTCAGCGGTCGGCTTAGCGCACCCGGCGATGAAAATCGCACCCATCGCGCCCGCAGCGAACAAAACCCGTGATAAGGCACAAGCGACCAATCCCGAGTGCGCCTGCCATAACGGTCCGCTTCCGAAGCGTCGAGTCTTCATCGCAATCTTTCCTCGCATATCTCGTTCGTTTTCAATGGCCCTCGGATGGTGAAGGGCGAAGCCGCAGACGACGGCGACGCCGGTCAACTCGCGAGTCGATTCACGTCGCAAGCTTACGTCACGTCGCAAGCTCACGGAGTGCGGCCAAGACCTGTTGATCGTGCCCGTCCACTTGTACGCTCTTCCACACTTTGTGGACCTTGCCTTCGGCGTCGATCAAGAAGGTCGAACGCTGGATGCCGAAGGACTTCTTGCCGAAACGCACCTTTTCCCGCCACGCCCCGTACTTTTCGGCGACCTTGTGATCGGTGTCGGCCAGCAGGGGGAAATTGAGCTGATACTTGTCGCGGAACTTGGCGTGACTGTCCACGTCGTCGGCGCTGACGCCGAGGACCACCGCACCCAGGGCCTGCATTTCGGCCTGCAAATCACGGAAGGCACAGGCCTCCTTGGTGCAACCCGGCGTGTCGTCCTTGGGATAGAAGTACAGCACGACCGGTTTGCCGCGGAGTTCGCTGAGCTTGATTTTCTTGCCCGAGTCCGAAGGCAACGTAAAATCCGGGGCCTTTTTACCCGCTTCCACCCAGTCACTCATTGGAATCACCCTTCATCTTTTTCACTTGGACGATCAAGGACCCTTTCCCTTCGCCGCCGGAACATGCTCGGGTCGCACGCACGATCGGCGACCGGTTACGCCGCGGAGCGGCAGGCGGTTGGGGATTGGGCCGGCATGAACAGCATCGAGGCGAATTCCACGCGATGCGATTTTCCGACCGCCCGACGCCTAACGCGAACCGTTTGTCATTTTATGTCCGTCGAGGGCAAAGGCTAGAGCGGACAGGGCCGGACCTCCTTTTGTTGACTTTTTCTCAGTGTGAAGCTTAACTATTATTTACCAACGCGATGGCCGACGGTCGCCTGACGGAAGGGCGAAGGCAACGCGGTCATCGTCCCCACGGTACACGCTTCCGACAAACCCCGGGCTCACCGGTTTCCGACAAAGTTGGACGATGCTGGTCGGAGCACATCTCGAAACCGCATGATTCTTTCAAACTCTAGGAGTCCTCACCATGAGAACGAAGTGGCCGGTTTTGGTGGCGTCGGCGTTCGTGTTGGGCGTCGCTTGCTGGGGTATGAACGCGGCGTGGGCCGTCATCCAGTTCCGCAACGAGTTCGTCGCCCGCTACGTCAAGAAAGACAGCAAAGAGCCGAAAGACCAGGCCTTCGCGCAACTCGTGGACGAGGCGAAATGCAATGTTTGCCACGAGGGGACGGACCGCAAGAAGCGTAACGCATACGGCGATGCCTTGGATCGCTTGTTGGACCGCACCAAGGATGCGAGAAACAAAGAGAAGATTCAAGCGGCGCTGGCGGAGGTCGAATCCGAGAAGGTCGATCCCAAGGATCCGAAGTCTCCCACGTTCGGCGACCGGATCAAGGCGGGCGAGTTGCCGGTCCCGCTGCCCCCGAAAGACGAAAAGAAATAGCCGGCGTCTCGCGGATTCCGCCCTTGTTGAAAGCGTGTGGGACCGGTCCGTCCTTACCGGCGGGGGGCGGAAATACTCGATAGCGTTTTCACGGCATGGCATCACGGGCTGGAGGCGGTTTTTTCAACGCGCCGTGCTGGGAACGTCTCCGCCGCTGCGGCGGCCGGGGGCGGTTTTCTCCGGTATGGCGTTGTCGGCCGGGCGTATCGTTGTTCGTTCGAGGGTTTCGGCCCAACTCTAGCAAGGAGTCCGTGATGCGAGGTTTGACGCTTGTAGCATTGGTCTTGGCTTTGGTTCTTCCTCCAGTGACCCGCGGTGAAGACGCGGCAAGTAAGCGACGCATGATCAAAGAACGCATGGAAAAGCGGGTGTTTACCAGCGCCGACGGGGAAAAACTGCCGTACCGACTGCTGGTGCCGGAGGGCTACGATGCGTCCAAGAAGTACCCGTTGATTCTGTTCCTTCACGGAGCGGGAGAGCGCGGAGACGATAACGAGGCGCAGCTTAAGAACGACGAATTCTTGAATCTCGCCGCCGTTGCGGATCATCCGGTAATCTTGGTCGCCCCGCAATGCCCGCGCGATCAATGGTGGTCGGCCATCCGCCGTTCGGCGAACGGTTTCGAAGCCCAGTCGGGCGACGCAAGCCCGGCCATGAAGCTGACCATCCAGCTTCTGGACGCCTTGCAAAAGGAGTTCAGCGTGGATCCCGCTCGCCGCTACGTGACCGGCCTGTCCATGGGCGGTTTCGGTACGTTCGATCTGCTCTTGCGCCGGCCAAAGGATTTCGCCGCCGCCGTGCCGATCTGCGGGGGAGGCGATGAGTCCCGAGCGGCCGAAATGAAAGGGACCGCCTTTTGGGTCTTTCACGGCGGCGCCGATCCGGTCGTGCCCCCGGTGCTCTCGCAACGGATGGTCGAGGCTCTTAAAAAGGCGGGCGCCGAGGTTCGCTACACGGAGTATCCGGGCGTGGGACACAATTCGTGGACCGCGGCCTACAACGAGCCTGAGCTTGCCTCGTGGTTGTTCTCTCACTCGCGACCGCAGGAATCCCAACCGGCAAGCCCGTGAGACGCGGTCGCCTCGCTTCGCCAACCCGTGCCGTACGCGCAAGTGCCGCCTAGCCTAGGAGGCGGCCTTGCGTCGGGCGACGATCCTACGCCGTAAGGTGGGATGTCCGCGCGAGCGTCAACCTATTCCGCCCCGGATTCGGACTTTTCCAGGGATGCGGATTTTGGTATACGCACACATCAGGCAACCCGGTCGAATCTTGTATATCCGCGCACGCGGGGTCTCGGAAGGCTGAAAGGGAACGGTTTGCGATTCCCGCCGCCGTTTGAAGACACAGGCCGGCGCGGCGAAGGCTGGGAAAGTATAGCCGGGCAATCGGCGATGCGGTGAGAGGGAGGAGTACGCAAGGCATGGATCGCAGGCTATTCTTGGCGATGATTTGCGGTGGAGCGGGTTGGGCGACGCTCGCCTCGCGCCGACTCTGGGCCGACACCGACGGCCTCGATCCCGAGGTGCTCAAATCCTCGCTTCGAACCGCTACGCCCGAGGAAAACGGCTTCATCGAATATGTCGTCCGACTGGCCCGGGCGGGGGTAATCTCTCCGAAGACCGTGCAAGCCGCCTACCTCTTCGCCAAGCGGAAGCCGAAGCACCAGTTTCAATACTTCAAATTCGCCGTCATCCGTCTGGCGGCGCAAGAAGGCGTTCGACTGTAGCCGAAGCGCCGGTGCGAAAAAGGCGTCGTCGGAGCGATTGCGTCGGGCGGCGATCAGCCTTCGACACCGGCGGACCACGCGGGATTCGGCTTTCGCGAAACCCGCGGCAGAACGCCCTGCTGCAACTCCAATACTTCGGCTCGGGCGTTCTCGACCTCGCTGGACGAGCGGTACGCCCGCACGGTCACCGAGAAACTCCGCGACTGGCCCGGTTCCAGGGTCACGACGCGCCCTCGGGCCTTCTCGAAGGATCGCACGTTGGGGAAGTTCACAGCGGGTTCCAAGCCAGTTACGTAACCGTCGCATTCCGGTTGTTCGTTCTTCCACAGGGTGAAGCACGGCAGTTCGCGGACGTTGAATGCCACGCCCGCCCCCTGCGTACCTTCGGCGTTGTGCAGTAGGGCCGACGTCGCTCCCGAGGGGTGAGAACTCAACTCGAAGAAGTACACCGTTTCGGGCTTGCCCGGGACGCCCGGCCCGTACACGTCCCAACGATCGATCTCGGCGGCGGCGACGGCGTCGCGCGGGGCCATTTCGCGGATCGGCAGCACCACCCTGGACTGCGGTCCCAAAAGCGGCGCACCGAAGTTGATGTGATATAGCAGCTCCATCTCTCCCGGCACTCCCGCCAGATTGGTGACGGTGTCGGTGACGGTGAACTCGGACCGCCCGGGCAGGAGGGAGATTCTGGTGGTCAATTGAAGTTTGGCGAAGAAAAGTCGCGTTTCGCGGACGCGCCCCAGCACGCTGACCTCGCCGGTTTCGTCATCGACGGCGACCTGCACGTGTTCGGCGGGGAGGTTCGCGATTCGCCCGTGCAGGGGATAGCGAAGCGTGCCGTCCTCTTTGAATTCCGGTGCGCCGTTGCTTTCCAAACCGCAGCGGACCAGCAGTTCGTCGAAGCCATCCAGCCAACCCAAACCGCTGGGATCGAAAATCGGCACAAGGGCGGGATGGACCGGCCCGCGGGTCGGGGAAATCCAACCCAATTTGACCGGCCCCGACTCGGCCTTCCAAATCCCCATGCCGCGGGTGGGGACCACCGTGACATTCATTTCCCCGTTACCGATTTCCACGACGTCCACGCCGTCACACGGTCCCCCGTGAAGGCGCCGTTTGGTTACACGCATCGATGCCGCCGATCTCGGCAGTTCGCCGCCGGAAATCGTTAGCGAATCCAAGTACACGCCGTGCTGGGAATCGAGGATGGTCCAGGTCTGCTTGCCCATGCTACCGGTCTCCGAGCGTTTTCGCGGCCAATGCTTCCACGGGTCGTTGGGGCCGATGCCCGCCGCTGCGCAGGCAGGTTCGGCAAACCGCCGATTCAGTGTAAACGGGCCATGGGAGCACCGCCAGAGGCTCGTTGCGACTTGGCCGGCATTCGCTCGGCGACCCGGATTCGCCCCAAGCCCGACCCAATGAGGAACTCTCCTTCGTCTCGTTCCGAACAAGGGGTCTCGCCGGTCGCGGCAAGCCGTGGACAACCCCTACGGGGTATTCGATCTGCTGAACAATAGACGCAATTGCGCGGAAAATAGGCATACATGCTCAATATTCTTGCTTCCGGCCCTCGCCTCGGGTGCGGTCGCGCGCCCAATCCGCCCGAAAACATCCCCAAATTGCGATTATCCGCCAAAAAACAGTTTTGGAATGATGATTGCTTTAACCATGGTTCGACTGCGATGTAACCGAGGAGGCGGGGACGAAACCCCTTACTCGACCGGCAGTCTGTGAGGCCGAATCAACGATTCGTTTTCTCGTATCCGTTGGATCTTGCGAGACAGGTGGAGAGTTATGACCCCGAAAGAAGTGCTGGCGTTGTGTCGTGAAAAGGGCGTGCGATCCGTGGATTTGCGGTTCATGGACTTTCCCGGATTGTGGCAACATTTGACGATTCCCGTCTCGGCCTTGACGGAGGATTTGTTCGAGGAGGGCGTCGGTTTCGACGGTTCCAGCATCCGCGGTTGGCAGCGCATCAACGAGAGCGACATGCTGCTGGTGCCGCAACCCGAGACTGCGGCCATCGACCCGTTCGCGGAAATCCCCACCCTGAACATCATCTGCAATATCCAGGACCCGATCACGCGCGAGGACTACTCCCGCGACCCCAGGAACGTGGCACGCAAGGCGGTGAACTACCTGAAGTCCACCGGCATCGCCGACACCTGTTACGTGGGTCCGGAGTGCGAGTTCTTCATCTTCGACGACATCCGCTACGATCAGTCGGCCCAAAGCGGGTACTACTATATCGACAGCGTCGAGGGCCAATGGAATCGCGGGCGTGAAGAAAAACCCAACCTGGGCTACAAGTTGCGGTTCAAGGAAGGCTATTTCCCCGTCCCGCCCGCCGATCAACTGTTCAATATCCGCAATGAGATGATGCACCTGATGATCGACTGCGGGATTCCGATCGAGGCACAGCATCATGAGGTGGCCACGGGCGGTCAGGCCGAAATCGACATGAAGTTCGCCGAGTTGGTGCTGATGGCCGACCGGGTCATGATGTACAAGTACATCGTGAAAAACGTCGCGCGGAAGCACAACAAAGTGGCGGTGTTCATGCCCAAGCCCCTCTTCGGAGACAACGGGTCGGGAATGCACACGCACCTGTCGCTGTGGAAGGCCGGGCAACCGCTGTTCGCCGGGCGCGGATATGCGGGCCTGTCCGACATGGCGTTGTACGCGATCGGCGGTCTGCTGAAGCACGCCGCGGCGATTTGCGCGTTCAGCAATCCCACGACCAACAGCTACAAGCGACTGGTGCCGGGATTCGAGGCCCCCGTCAACTTGGCCTATTCGCAGCGGAACCGCTCCGCGGCCATTCGCATCCCGATGTATAGTCCCAGTCCCAAGGCCAAGCGGTTGGAGTTCCGCTGCCCCGATCCGGCCTGCAATCCGTATTTGGCCTTCTCGGCCATGCTGATGGCGATGATCGACGGGATTCAGAACAAGATCGATCCGGGCCAACCGCTGGACAAGGACATCTACGATCTCAAGCCCGAAGAATTGAAGGACGTGCCGACCACCCCCGCCTCGTTGCAGGAAGCCCTCGCTGCGCTCCGTGCGGATCACGAATTCCTGCTACGGGGCGACGTCTTTACCCCCGACGTGATCGACACCTGGATTTGGTACAAGACGGAGAACGAGGTCACGGCCGTCCAATTGCGTCCCCACCCGTACGAGTTCTGCCTGTACGCCGACATTTGAGCGGCGACGCGCGCGAGTGATTACGGAAAGGGGTATCCCTCATCCGTCGGAACGACACCGATACGGCGGAACCTGAGTCGCGGACTCGGCGTTCCGCCGTTTGTTTGTGCCGGTTCAGTTCCAACCATCGTCCTTTCGGCCGCTGCGACGCTTCTCCAAAGGGGTCAGGCGGTCGGAAAGAGAGCTGATCTTTTTCTTGATGGCTAAGCGTGTCACCAGGGCCACCTTGTCGGCTCCCAGCTTGCGCATGGCGTTGGCCTTGTGATTGTCCACCGTGCTGACGGCCAACTTGAGGACGGCGGCCGCCTCCTTTACGGAACACCCGAGACTGATGAGTCGGACCACTTGCTTTTCGCGGGCGGTCAGGGGTTTTCCCAGGGCGGCTTCTCGCTTCTTTTTGTTGGCGGCTTTTTTCTTGGCCATGATCCGATCCTCGCTTCAGCGACCCGAACCACAACGGCTTCCATCCGTTGTGAGTCGGCCCTTGTGAACCGGCTTGTGATATCCCGATCAGATTTTGCCCATCGACCGGTATCCGACCGGTGCGCGGCGGCGCGATCGACCGACGGGCATTCCGAATGTCGTCGCGGGGAAACCCACTTCCCTTGCGGCCCGTCATCGGTCGTCACGCACGACTATCGTCCTGCAACGCTCTCCATTGACGGTGCAATCGGATCGCCCAGAGAAACAACCATGCGGGAACCACCACGGCGGCGGCGGCCAAGCCTCCCAACAAGAGCGATGCCCCGATTTTCCCTTGGAATAACGCAACCAAGCTGACAAAAAGTATCGTCGCGGCGGAAACGAATGTCAAAAACGCGGAGGCGGCGGCGAATATCCCCACGCATTCCACACCCAAGGGGTTCCCCCGCAACAGCAGGATTCCGCTGACTGCCAAGGCCGGAAAACATATCAAACCCGGGTATATGGAACAACAAAAGCCGGTGAAGTTGGGAAAAAACCACGCGATGAACGTCATCAAGCACCCGTAGCCGATGGCCAATCCCGCCGCCCAGTGGAGTTGCGGGGCGTCGCGTAAATCGAGCGTCGATTGCAAACTGTGAGCGGCCTCGGCCTGCTCCGATCGCCTTTCGGCAGGAGCGGAAGTCCGCGGTTCAGTTCGCTGCTCGTCCTTATGACTTGTCGCCGCCGGTTCGGCAACGGCGTACAGGTCTTCCTCGCGAACAGGCGGTTCCTTCGGCACATCGAGGACGCCGCCGCAGGTGCATCGCACCTTTTTCCCCATCAAATCATCGGGGATGTTCAATTCACGACCGCAAGCCGAACATCGCATGGGAAAAGGCATGCAACTCCCTCCCCCCGGCCTTTCCGATCCAATCGGCGGACGCCGCCCGGGCGGGCGACGGCGGGGTGCTCGGCATTCGGCCGCGCAACTATGCTTTGCCGAAAAGCTCCGCCAAGATGTCATCGCTCGGATAGGCATGGCCCCGATGCTGCACGAACGCTTCGGCGGCCGGCACTCCAATCTCGGCTCCGCGTTGTCGCGACTGGCGGTACATCGATTCCAGGTATTCGTCCATGCCGTGATAGGACCTTAGCCATTCGCGCTGGCTGGCATGGCAGGCCAGCATGGCGGCTTTTTTCTCCAATTGGGCCGAAATATCCACGCGCAGCGTCGGTTCAATCGGCCGTCCCAAGGGATCGATGCCCTCGGGCGGATCGCAGTAGTATAGGTAAGGAACGCCCGTGTTGGGCTTTAGCGGAAATGCGGAACAGTTCGGCGCCCCGTGGAGAAAGCTCGCCGCCCGAACCAGCAGGGCCGTCATCTCGTGATCCATCATGTAATCCCGCAAGGGGTGCGTGAACACGATGCCGGGCGCCACCCGCCGAAACAGATCGACGACCTTCGCGATCGTCGGCTTATCGTACGCGATGAAGCCGTCGCGCTCGTCCAGGCAGTGGTATTCGGCCCCGATCAACGCTGCGGCGGCGGCAGCCTCTTGAGTCCGGCGACTGCTGATGTCCCAGCGGTTTTGCGTCATCGTGCCGCAATCGCCGGGCGCCAGGGTGGCGATATGCACCTCCCAACCCAACTCCCGCAACCGGATCAACGTGCCCGCGCATACAAACTCCGCGTCGTCGGGATGAGCCATGCACGCCAAAACCACCCGATTGCGTTCCGAGGAAGTCACCGCAAGCCTCCGCCGAAGAGAATCCCCAGTATCGTGCGTTCGTCCATCGGTCCCCGCCGACGGGACCGACAATGCTATCACGTTATTCCAGTCGTTCCGATTAAGCAAGCACCTATGCGGGGGGATTCCTCGAGGACGGCACAGCGTCACGAACGGACCGCCAATTCGCGCGATCGTGCTCGGCGCCGCAAGCTATATTTCGCTAGGCATGGGTTGCGAAATGGCGACCAACGGGGATCGCCGCTCGGCTACGGCGCCGAGGATTCGGCACGGGAGCACGACCCTACTGAAAAAAGGCCTTGTGCCCGCACGCCGCCCTTAAACGCGTATTCTCCGCCATTCGCTGCATGGTCTTCCCGGACGATCGAGAGTTCCAACATGAGTCCTACCCGTCGAATCCATCAGTACTGGTCGGTTCGCGAGTTGACCTATCGGATCCTGGACGGCATCGCCGTGCTGACGGGCGTGCTGCTTGCGCAGTATCAGACCGGGGGCGACCATGACCGCTATCTGTTGGCGGGTTTGGCCGCCACGATCACGTTCCACGTCGTCGCCGAGATCACCGGCCTGTACCGCAATTGGCGAGGCATTTCCACCGAGCGCGAACTCCTCTGCGCGGCGTTCACCTGGTTGTTCGCGATACCGTTCATCGTCACCTTGGGCTACGTGAGCGACTCTTTCGCCTTTTTCCCGCCGCAGGCCGCCGCCACATGGTTCGCGGCGACGCCTTTGGCGATGACGGGCTTGCGCGCATTGCTGCGAATCGTCCTGCGGAGACTCCGCAGCGCGGGCTACAACACCCGCCGTTATGCGGTGGTCGGCGTCAACGACCTGGCCTTTCGCCTGGTCGAAGCCTTGGAGAATTCTCCCGACTTGGGCCTGAATTTCCTGGGTTTCTACGATGATCGTCCTGAAGAACGGACGGGACCGATCCCGGAGGACGTGGGAAAAAAGCTCGGCAGCGTGTCCGAGTTGATCGAACACGCCAAACAGCATCGCGTGGATATGATTTACATCACCTTTCCCATGCGGGCCGAGGAACGCATTCGCGGCATCCTCAACCGGTTGGGCGATACCACGGCCTCGGTCTACATCGTGCCCGACTTCTTCGTGTTCGAGTTGCTCCACTCTCGTTGGACGAACGTCGGCGGCCTACCCGTCGTCAGCGTGTACGAAAATCCTTTCTACGGGATCGACGGGTTCGTGAAGCGGGCCTTGGACGTGGTATTGGGGACGTGCTTTTTGGCTCTTGCCGCCCCGCTCATGATCGTGATTGCAGTCGCCGTCAAGTGGAGTTCCCCGGGACCGGTCTTCTTCCGCCAGCGACGCTACGGCCTGGACGGTCGCGAGATTCTGGTCTGGAAATTCCGCACCATGACCGTGTGCGAGGACGGTTCGAACGTCCGACAAGCGGTGAAGAACGATCCCCGCGTCACTAAAGTTGGAGCGTTTCTCCGTCGCACCTCGTTGGATGAACTGCCGCAATTGTTCAACGTGTTGAAGGGCGAGATGTCTCTGGTAGGCCCTCGCCCACACGCGAACGTCCACAACGAGGAATACCGCCGCATCATTCAGGGCTACATGTTGCGGCACAAGGTGCGGCCCGGTCTGACGGGATTGGCCCAGGTCCGCGGATACCGCGGCGAGACCGACTCGTTGGAGAAGATGCAAGGTCGCGTGGAACTGGACTTGCGGTACATCCGCGAATGGTCGCTGTGGCTGGACCTCAAGATTCTTGTGCAAACATTCTGGACGGTCTTGCGAGGTCACAATGCCTACTGAACTCTCCGACGTCATCGCCGCCTGCGTCCACGACGCCGTTCCTCGAACATGTGCGGCGGAACGCGAAGTGCCCCCGTGCGGTGCAAGCGAACCGCGCAAGACCGAAGAAACTTCGGCGTCCGCGACGCGCCGCGTGCTGCACGTCATCAACGGCGAATACTACTCCGGGGCCGAACGGGTGCAGGACCTATTGGCCCTGCGTTTGCCGTCCTTCGGCTATCAAGCCGAATTCGTTTGCCTCAGGCCGGGTTTGTTTCGGCAGGCGAGGGCAAGCACGCAAACACCGCTGACGGCCTTGCCCATGCGCGGTCGCTTCGACCTGAGACCCGCACGGCGACTGGCGGAACGCCTTCGTGGGGAAGAGGTCGCGCTCCTGCACGCTCACACGCCCCGGGCTGCGCTCATCACGGCGCGTGCATCTCGGCGGGCGAAGGTGCCCTGGGTGTATCACGTCCACAGTCCCGCCGCCCGGGATTCGACGGCCGGCCTGAAGAACCGCATCACGGCGGCGGTGGAACGCTTCTGCATCCGAAAAGCGGCGGCGGTCATCACGGTCTCCGAGAGCCTCCGTCGCCACATGGCGACCGCGGGGGTTGACGCGACGCGACTGCACGTCGTCCATAACGGCGTGCCGATTGCTGAAACGCCGCGAAGCGCCGACCCGCCTCGCGGCTGCTGGGTCCTCGGCACGACCGCCCTCTTTCGACCGCGAAAAGGGACCGAGGTGTTGCTTCACGCGCTGGCCCGACTTCGGGAATGGAATCTCCCCGCGCGGCTCATCGCGGTGGGACCGTTCGAAACGAGCGAGTACGAAGCTCACCTTAAGCGTTTGGCGCACGAGCTTCACTTGGACGCCGCCGTGCAGTGGTTGGGATTCCGGCGCGACGTAGCCGAGATGATGCGGTGCATGGACCTCTTCGTTCTCCCCAGCCTGTTCGGCGAGGGATTGCCCATGGTCGTTCTGGAGGCCATGGCCTTGGGTTTGCCCGTGATCGCTTCTTCGGTGGAAGGGATTCCCGAGGCGATTCGCGACGGTCGCGACGGCGTGCTGGTCCCGCCGAATGACCCCGACGCGCTGGCTTCGGCCGCCGCTCGTTTCATCCGCGGCGAGTTGGATTGGTCGGCGATGGCCCGCCATGCCCGGTTGCGACAACGGCAAAGCTTCTCCGACATCAGCATGGCCCAAGGAACGGCCCAAGTTTACGACCGCGTACTTGCCGGACTTTCGCATTGACCGACCTGCCGGGCAAAGCCGTTGCGGTTGAAGCGATTTGCGGTCGGATTTTTCGCCAAGGGCCCAACCCTTGGAATGCACGACGAGCGGCTTGCATCATAGCTGCCTTGCGACTCCGTCGGTAAAGGCGAGCGTGACCGCCGGGCGTGCCGCCCAAATGACGACCAATTTGCTTGACAATCGCTTTCACAGATTGCATGATAGCGGCGGTTTCGGAAACCAAGCGACCGGCTTCGAAGTGGAAGGCATCATTCAAGCTTCGCGTCGCCGACGTCATCTTCAAGCGTTCCGAGAAAGGGAGGGACCACCATGTGTGAGCACTGCAATCGCCGCGAATTTTTGGGGTCGAGCGTTTTGACGGCTTTGGCCTCGACGGGGGCGTGGAATTACACCTGGGCCTCGCAGGCCCCCGCCGCCCAACCGCCGGGAAAGGCCCGCATTTGCGTGCTCTTCGCCGGCAACCCCGGTCCCGCCGACCGCGGCTGGAACGCCGATGCCGAGCAGATGGAGAAGGCTCGCCAAGTGCTCGCCGAATGCGAGGCCAAGCTCGGCAATATCGAGTTGATCGTGGGCCAGTCGAATAGCAATGATCAGACTGCCGAGTTGCTGGACAAGGCGGGCGAAGGCGTCCCGGTCCTGGCGATCAACCTGAATTGCTTCGCGCTGACCCGACTGGTCAATCCGATCTTGGAGCGTCGGCACCCCATGGCCGTCTTTTCGCTCCCCGCCAGCGGTCACGATTGGATGTATCCCCCTCGGTGGCAGCGTGCGGGCCATCGGGTCACTCTGCTGGCCAGCAGCGACTACGGCGAATTGGAGCGCGCCTTGCGCTTGCTGCGAGTCATCCCCATGATGCAAAAGACCCGCATTTTGCTCTTCCCGCCCGCCCGCGGAACGGCGCCCGCCTGCTCCCCGGACCTGGTCAAGGAACGTCTTGGCGCTGAGGTCTTGGCGGTGGAGCAGGCCGCCTTCGACGAGATGATGGCCGCCGCGGATGAAGAGGCCGTCCGCGCCGAAGCCGAGGCTTGGACCAAGAACGCCAAGCAGATCATCGAGCCGAATGAAGAAGATATCGCCAAGGCCGCCCGGGTCAGCGTCGCCCTGCAAAAGCTGATGGAAATGCACCAGGCCCAAGGACTCGCCGTCGGTACGTGCATGGGTTGGCTGCCGCGCGGATTTCCGTGCTTGGGCTTTGCGCGGCTTCGCGACCGCGGCCAGCCCGCCGCTTGCGAAGGAGACATGGACTCGCTGTTGACCATGATGCTGTTCCAGTACGCCATCAATAAGCCGGGATTCCAGGGAAACGCCACGTTCGATACGTCGCGGAATCTGTTGTGGACGGCGCACTGCACCGCCCCGCTCAAGCTGGACGGTCCCGACGGCGCGGAGGCCCCCTATTTGCTCCGCGGGCATTCGGAGGTGGGCGGCAGCGGTTGCGTTCCGGAAGTGCAATACCGCGTGGGAGAAGTCATCACCCGCACCAAGTTCGTCAATCTCGACACGATCCTGGCTTCCACCGCGAAGATCGTGGCGGTTCCGGAGAGATCGGTTCGGGCATGTCGGACCCAAATCGTGACCGAGGTCAAGGACGCCGCGACCATGGTCGCCGACTGGAGCAGTGCGCTCGATACCGAGGACGCCATGACGCTACTGCACCGCGTGGTGTTCTACGGTGATCACATGCAAGACATTCAACACATGGCCCGGTTGATGGGCTTCAAGGTGATCATGGAAGGCTGACGAACGCGGGTCGTTACGCAAGACCTGCGCGTTACCATGCCGGACCGCGGCGGGCGCAACCAGGCCGGATTTCTACCAATCCGGAATGGCGCCGTCGCGACCTTCCTTCGCGCGATGAACCGGCATCGCGTTGCGCCGGTTGTTTCCCCAAACCGGCGGGAGCGTTCGCATGCAAAACGGACGCGCGGAGGTTTTGCGCCTCCCCGTTTCCGCCTTGCCGTTCGATCGCGATTTTTCCATAATCGGGAAAGCCCTTGTCGCTTCGCAACCGGAAGCGTCAACCGGCGTCTTGCCTTCGTCCGAAATCGAGAAGAGGTGTTGCGTTGTCAACGTCGCCGGTCCGTCCGCCCTCGCAATCTCCGACCAACCCGGCCCCCGGTCGCGGCAGGATCGCCCCGACGCGGTACGGACTGTTTTTTCTGCTTGCGGCGGCGGGTTTGGGCGCCGACCTGGCCACCAAGGAATGGATTTTCTCCAAGCTCGGAATGCCCGGTGAGCAACCCGTGTGGTGGATCATTCCACACGTCTTCGGTTTTCAGACCAGCCTCAACGAAGGGGCTTTGTTCGGGTTGGGGCAGGGCTGGAGCCTGGCGTTCGCTTGCGTTTCGATCCTCTTCGCCGCGGTCGTCATGGCGTGGCTTTTCCTCTTGGGGGCGGCGCACAGCCGATTTCTGACCTGCACCATGGCCTTGATTACGGCGGGTATCCTGGGAAATCTCTACGACCGCCTGGGACTGCACGGACTCCATTGGCCCGAGACCACGAACATGCACCAAATCGGGGAACCGGTCTACGCGGTGAGGGATTGGATCTTAGTGATGATCGGCCGATGGCCTTGGCCCAACTTCAACATCGCCGACAGCCTTTTGGTGTGCGGCGTCTTTCTCTTGCTGTTGCAGGCCCTGTTCTTCGCGGAAAGCGACGCCGCGACCGCCAAGGGACCGGCGGAATCGACGGGCAAAAACCCGGGAGGCACCCGGGGTGCACGAGAACCCTCGCAGGCGCGAGAATAACGGATGTCGCTCGCCGGGCGAAGCGTTCGGCCGCGGAAGTTACGGTCGCCTCGTGAACACATATTACGTTGATTTCCCCATCCCGAATCTTTTGAATCCGTGAATCCTCCCGACGGAACATCACCTCCAGGCCCGCACGCCGCCTCCCCTCCGCCTCAGAATAGACAACGGAGCGACGCACCGCTCCGCTTCGATTGGGCCTTTCCCTTGGCCGACGTGATTCGCCGCCTTTTCTCATGGGACACCTCCGGAAGGATGCTGGCCTTCAGTGCCGTCACGGGCGCGGTCGTCGGCATGGCGGGCGTGGTCTTTGTTTGGGGCTTGGAATCGGTGCAGCATTGGGCCCTGCACGAGACCATGGGCTATCGGCCCCCGCCCGAAGCTGCGTCCGATCCTGATGCCCCATTCCAGCTTCCCCAACGCTGGTGGTTGGTGCTCTTGGTTCCCACCTTGGGCGGACTGGCGTGCGGGGTTGCGGTCGAAGCACTGGCCCCGGAGGCCAAAGGGCACGGCACCGACGCCGTCATTCGTGCATTTCACGGATTGCGCGGGGTGATTCCGCCAAACATCCCGTGGGTGAAGGGACTGGCCAGCATCATCACGATCGGCACCGGCGGTTCGGCCGGGCGGGAGGGGCCGGCCATGCAGATCGGCGCCGGAATCGGCTCGCTCCTGGCGACACGCTGGAAACTCAGCGACTGGGAACGCCGCATCCTCCTCTTGGCCGGGGCGGGCGCCGGCTTGGGCGCCGTCTTCCGCGCCCCTTTGGGCGGCGCCATGTTCGCGGTGGAAGTTCTGTACTCCACAACCGCCATGGAGTTCACGGCCCTGGGACCGGTCTGCGTGGCGGCGGTGGTGGGCTACACCGTGTTCGTCTCCGTCTTCGGCGGTCAACCCATGTTCGACCTCCCCACCGCTCCCGATCCCGAGACCGGATTCCTGCCCTGCGCGTTCAACGGCGCCCACGAGTTGCCGTTCTACTTTGCTTTCGGGCTCCTCTGCGTAGGGGCCGCTTGGCTGTACGTCCGAATTTCCGACGGCTTCAGCGATCAAGTCTTTGCGCGACTCAAGCTGCCGCTTTTGCTGAAACCGGCGATCGGCGGATTGGGCGTCGGGCTGATTGCCTTGGCGTATCCCCAGGTCATGGCGGGCGGGTACGGTTGGGTGCAAAAGGCGATTTTGCACTCACCGGATCTCCCCTGGAAAACTATGGCGGTCCTGGTCCTTTGCAAGATCCTCGCCACGTCCTTCACCATCTCGTCGGGGGGCAGCGGTGGGATGTTCGCTCCCTCCTTGTTCATCGGGGCCATGCTTGGCGGCTCATTCGGAGGGGTTTGCCATGTCTGGTTTCCTCAGATCGCACCGCCGGTCAGTGCGTGCGTCTTGGTGGGGATGGGGGGATTTCTGGCGGGCGTCTTCAAGACCCCGCTGGCCGCCCTCATCATGGTCGCCGAATTGACCGGCTCGCACGATCTGCTCGTTCCTATGATGCTGGTCTCGTTCCTCCACGTCGCCTTGCTGCCGGGAAGGGTATCGCTCTGCCGCGAACAGGTGCCGAGTCTGGCGGACAGTCCGGCGCACGTGGGCGACTTCGTCATGGACGTGCTGGAGCAAATGCGCGTGCAAGAGGTGTACCATCCCCAACCGCGGCCGACGATCATCCCCGAGACCTGCAAGCTGCCTCACTTGCTGCGATTGGCGGCGGACTCGTCGCAGTACGTCTTTCCCGTGGTCGATCGCGAAAACCATTTGACCGGGGTCATTTCCCTGAACGACCTCCGCACCGTGCTGGCGGGAGAGGGGGCCGGCGACTTGGTCATCGCGGTCGATATCGCGGGTCCGGTCGTGACGTTGCGTTTGGGAGACGACCTGCATACGGCCCTGCGGCTGATGGCAAGACATCGCTTGGACGAATTGCCCGTCGTCGCCGACGACGATCCCAACCGTATCTTGGGAACGCTGCGTCGCGAGACCATCCTCGCGGCGTACGACCGCCGCGTGGCCGCGCTTCGGGCGGGAGGCGAAACGCCCCGCAGCGATTAGCCGATACGTCGAAGCCATCCCCCCTTCACCCCGCCCGCAGCGATTCGCAACGCCGCAATGACCCTCGATTTACGTCAATGGCGACTGCGGATATTATGGGCTTGGGATCGAAACCGCCAAACCTTGCCGTCCGTGCCTTGAGGGCGAGATTCCGTGACCGGATTTCGCCGCCCCGTAGCGTGTTGCGCTCGTCGGGAGTCGCGTGCGGTGAAGCGGCGTCTCCGGCGTAACAGAGCAGCCTTGCGGTTCGGCCCTTTCCCGTCTTTTTTCGTCCGATCAGACCTGCGATCGTTGGAAGTCCAAGAGGAAAACGGATGATGACCGATTCGAACTACCGCGTGGAGCGTGACTCGATGGGCGAGGTGCGGCTTCCCGCCGCGGCGTATTACGGTGCGCAGACGCAACGGGCGGTGGAAAACTTTCCCGTCTCCGGCAAGCGATTGCCCCGCGAATTCGTTCACGCTTTGGGGCTTGTCAAATGGGCGGCGGCCCAGGCCAATCACGCGCTGGGGCGTTTGACGGCGGGGCCCAAACCGCTGACGGAAGCTCAGGTGGAGGCCTTGCTGCAAGCCTGTCGCGAGACGGCGGCGGGCAAATTCGACGACCAGTTTCCCGTGGACGTGTATCAAACCGGGTCCGGAACCTCGACCAATATGAACGCCAACGAGGTCATCGCCAATCGCGCGATCGAACTGGCCGGAGGGGATCGTTTTCAACCGGAAAAGCCCATCCATCCTAACGACCACGTGAACATGGGGCAAAGCACGAACGACATTTTCCCCACCGCTATGCACGTGGCCGTTGCCGTGGGAATTCGCGAGCGCCTTCTGCCCGCTCTGACCCACGCCTGGAAGGTCTTGGAGGCCAAGGCCCGGGAATGGAAGGACATTCTCAAGATCGGCCGAACGCATTTGGCGGACGCCACGCCCTTGACCTTGGGGCAGGAGTTCAGCGGACTCGCCCGCATGCTGGAACTTTCGGTCCGCCGCGCGGAACGTGCCGCGGAGGCATTGTTGGAGCTTCCGGCGGGCGGAACGGCGGTGGGGAGCGGCATCAACACCCATCCCGAGTTCGGGCGCCGCGTGGCCGAGATCCTGGCCGACGAGACCGGTATCCCCTTCCGCGAGGCGGAAAACCATTTCGAGGCCAACGCGCAGCGCGACGGGTTGGTGGAATGTCACGGGCAGTTGCGTGCCGTGGCGGTAACGCTCTTCCACGTGGCCAACAACATCCGCTTTCTGGGTTCCGGTCCCCGCTGCGGATACTACGAGGTCATCTTGCCCGATCTCCAGCCCGGCAGTTCCATCATGCCCGGTAAGGTCAATCCCGTAATGTGCGAGAGCTTGATGCAGGTCGCCGCTCGGGTGTTGGGAAACGACCATACGATCGCCTTCGCGGGAGCGACGGGCGGGCAATTCCAGCTCAACATCATGATGCCGGTCTTGGCCGACACGGCGCTCGAATCCGTGCGCCTCTTGGCCGATGGAACCGCCGCCTTTACCGACAAGGCCCTGCGAGATCTCCAGCCCAATCCGCAAGCGTGCGAGGCGGCCGTGGAAAAGAGTCTGGCTTTGGTGACGGGATTGAATCCCTACATCGGGTACGAGCGCGCCGCCGCCATCGCCAAGGAAGCCTTTCGCCGGGGGAAGACGATCCGCGAGGTCTGCCGCGAGCAAAACGTCTTGCCCGAGGATAAGCTCGCCGAAGCGCTCGACCCTCGGCGGATGATCAAGCCGCTGGATTGAGCAAGCATGCGAGCCCGGCCGGTTCTACGCCGCAAGCGAATCGCTGCGCATGATTCCTTCCGTTGACCCGGCGGAACATGCACCTAATAATCAAGGGACCGGAGAGTATCCGGAACGGGTGGGACGTATTGCGTCAATTCACGGATTTGGAAAAGTGAGGACGGATTAATCATGGGTCTGGCAAGAGAGTTATCTTCTTCGGAATTCGATTCGGTGGTATTGCGGTCGGACGTGCCGGTCTTGGTCGATTTCTGGGCGCCCTGGTGCGGACCGTGCCGGATGGTCGCTCCCGCCGTCGAGCAATTGGCCGGCGAGTTCCAAGGGAAGGCCCTGGTCTGCAAGGTCAACGTCGACGAATGCCAAGACATCGCCACGCGCTACCGCATCACCAGCATTCCCACGCTGATGGTCTTCAAGGGCGGGCAGGTCGTCGATCAATTCATCGGTGCTCGGTCGAAGGACGATCTGAAACGCGCGCTGGAGAGCGCCGTTTCCGCTTGAGCCAGGTTTTGGCACTGAGCGGGACGCCTACGGAAAAAGCGTCCTTCCGGTTGCCGCTTCGTTTCCGATGTCTCTTCGTCCCGGCGAAGGTCCGCCTTGAGCAAGCACGTACTGTCGGTTGGCAATTGCGGTTTCGACAACGCGCGATTGACGCAGCGATTGTCGGCCTGGTTCGACGTGCAGATCAGCACGGCGGCGGACGGTCGGACCGCACTGTCGATGGTCCGCGACCGGGCGTTCGATCTGGTCCTGGTGAACCGCGTGTTCGATGCGACCGGTGAGTCGGGTATGGAGTTGATCGCGGAATTGAAGAAGTCGCCCGAACTCGCCGCGATTCCCGTGATGCTGATCTCCAATTACCCCGAGTACCAACGGCAGGCCGTGGAACTGGGGGCGGCACCAGGCTTCGGCAAACAGGACCTTCATGGCGATGCCGTGAAAGGTTTGCTGGAGCCTTACCTGGCGGAATCGAGTCGATAGCCGCGGGGGCTTCTTACGCCCGAGACGATCATCCCGGCAAGGCGGGAACGCCGCTTCGGTTGACCGCTTCGGTTGAAAGCAGGAACGCCGCGAGAGAACTTCGAGTTTTCTCGCGGCGTTTTGAGTTGATCGAGTCGCCGAAGCGATCTCAAGGGGGAACTCATGAATCGCCGTGCAGCGGATGCTTTGCCGACTCGGGCGTGGCCTGAGTCAAGGCCGCCGTATACCGACGAAGGACCTCGCCCCAATTGATCACGCTGTAGAAGGCCTCGATGTACTCGTTCCGCCTGTTCTGATATTTGAGGTAGTACGCGTGCTCCCAGACGTCAACGCCCAGGATCGGGATGTTGCCGTGCATCAAGGGGCTATTTTGATTGGGCGTATCCTCCACCACCAGTTTCTTGTTGGGATCCACGGAGAGCCAAGCCCAACCGCTTCCGAATCGGCCCATCGCCGCCTTGGTGAAGGCTTCGCGGAACTTGTCGAAACCGCCCAATTCACGATCGATGGCGGCGGCCAAGGAACCTTGCGGGGCGCCCCCCCCGTTCGGGCCGAGGATCGTCCAGAACAGCGAGTGATTGGCGTGACCGCCCCCGTGATTGCGGACGGCGGTGCGAATCGATTCCGGAACGCGGTGAATCGCCGCCACCAAATCCTCGACGGACAGTTTTTCCCATTCCGTGCCCTCGATGGCCTTGTTCACGTTCGTGATGTAGGCCTGGTGATGCTTGGTATGGTGGATTTCCATGGTCCGAGCATCGATGTGCGGTTCCAAGGCGTCGTAAGCGTAAGGAAGCTGGGGGAGTGTGTAAGCCATTCAACGTTCTCCTGTCTCAATGTGGTAAACCGACAACAGATCTTGAGCCTAAATGTCCGCCTATCTTGTGGGCCGGGTGAGACCCCCGAATTGGGTCCCATGTTCAAAAGCCCAAATATAACTGCGGTAATTGTGCTTAATGATACGCAGCCAACAAGCCTAGGCAAGTGCGGCGGGCCAAGTGAAAACGTGCCGCATTGCCGGTCACGTTAAGCTATGCCTCAGAAAAGGGGATCCTTGGAGGCATGGGGTGGTTCTAGGAGAAGATCTTTCCTCCTCAGGCGGTTCCCCTCGCTCGCAGGCTGAACCGGATCTCAGAAGTCTCTGATCCTTTAGAGGTTTCTCGGCGGGCCGATCGGCGCGACCTTTTCCGGCGCCCAGTCACGATCAGCGGTACGAGA
Organism: Thermopirellula anaerolimosa; assembly: GCF_054657335.1. Taxonomy (NCBI): domain Bacteria; kingdom Pseudomonadati; phylum Planctomycetota; class Planctomycetia; order Pirellulales; family Thermoguttaceae; genus Thermopirellula; species Thermopirellula anaerolimosa. Next base: position 1,926,974 of record NZ_BAAHYX010000006.1, on the reverse strand, counting down.
AATGCATGCTAGCAAATCGAGCAATACGATTTGCGCGTGCGCTGAGACTGCCGTCGATTGCCGGGCGTAAACCGAAAGGGACACTTTGGACCGTCGTGACTATTTGAACTGATAGGCGATTGTTTCTGTGTTTTGTGCAAACGTCTTATCGTCCGCAAATTACCCATAACATGGAACCTTTTCGCAAGTCTCCAATTCCAACCTAAAGGACACCGAAACCGACGCTTAACCCGTTCGTTGGTAACCACCTTCGTCGGGAAACCAAGCCGCGTCAGGACGAGAACACGATACGCCGACCGCAAGGATGGGGACGATTCCCGGTCGGTACTGCAACTTTGATAACGCAACTACGAGTGTTCCATGAAGCAAGCCTTCTCCCGTCCCCTCCGCAGGGGAGGCGCGAAGCTCTGTCGGTCAAGCAAGCTCGGACTCGAGACCCTTGAGCCGAGGTTGGCGCTCTCGGCGACTCTGCTCAACCTTGGGGTTCTCGACTTCGCTCGGATTGTGCTTCCCGGCGGAAGCGGTGATGCATGGCTTCAATTCACGGCCACGCGGACCGGACTCCTTTCGGCGCTGCGCACCACCGGCGATTCGGCCGATTCGAACGAGGGGACGCTACGGTTATACGAGAAGTCGAGCGGTTCCACGGTTCAGATCGCCGAGTCCTCCGGCAGGATCGACGCCGCGGTTACGGCGGGGCAAGCCTACTACTTGCAAATCGTCGCCCCCGCGCCCGGTGAAATCGTCCTTGCAGCAGACTTGCTCACCACAACCGCCACCACCTGGTCCTTTTTCGGTACCACCGGGGATGATACCTTCGAGTATCAAGATGCCGCCGCACGCGTGATTCTCAATGGGATTCCGTACCAGTTGCCGGCAGGTATCTCGGGCATATCCTTTTCGGGCGGAGACGGGCGGGATCAAGCCGTGCTCCGTTCTTCCCGGGGGAACGAGTCGGTTTCGATTTCACCCGGCGGAGCAACGCTATCTTTAACGGGCAGAACCGTCACGGCCTACCAAACCGAGTCCGTATCGGCTTATGTTTCCTCCTCGGCGGTGGGCGAGTTGATCGACTCGCCGGGCGACGACCGCGTGGAATTACGACCGAATGAAGGTCGGAGTCAGGGGCCGGGCTTCGAACACCAATTGATCGGACCGGCCATCATCCACGCCTATTCGCGCAACGGTGGGCGAGACTCGGCCACGCTGTACGATTCCCCCGGCGATGATCAAGCGACCCTCAACCCCGTCCAGTCCGTGGTGCGCGGCAACGGGTTCTACAATCGAGCCAAACTGTTCGCCGACGTGACCGTCGTCAGTACCTCCGGCGGTTTCGATTCCGCCCTGGTGATCGGCTCCGCCGGAAACGACTATCTGAGCGGCGATTTGTCCGGAATCCGCATGAAAGCGGGCGGAGCCGACTTGTCCGTGTCGGGCTACCGGCTGATGGTGGCCGCGTCGGGCGGCGGGGCCGACGTCGCGGAGATCGAAGACTCGCCCGGAGATGATTTCTTCACCGCCTTCCCCGGCGACGCCGCCCTTTTCAACGACGTGGCGACGGTGCGTTTGCAGCAATTCCGCTACGTTCACGCCTATGCCCGCAACGGCGGCCAAGACCTCGCCCATTTCTACGATTCGCCCGGCGATGATACGTTTGTCGCGCGGCCGGATTGGGCGGCCATGAGCACTCCGACCGATTACACGCGCGTGAAGTTCTTTGAAACCGTCCACGCCTATGCGCGCGAAGGAGGGACCGACACGGCCTGGTTGTACGATTCGCCGGGAAATGATCTGCTCACGGCGCGGCCGTATTACACCCGACTGTCCGGAGCGAATTTCGAATATCGCGTCGAAACGTTCGACCGAGTGTACGCCGTGGCGGGTAGCGGCGGGAGCGATCTGGCCGAGTTCCATTCTTCGCGCGGGAGCGACTCGCTTTCGGCCGACGGCACGATCACCGATTTCCTCTTCGCAGAAACCGGCACGGCGGTACAAACGCGACGCTTCGCCTCCGAGGAGGTCTGGCTTGACGTTGACGACGTCGTGCGGAATGCCGTCGCCCGGTGGACGGTTCATCAAAACGAAGTCCGGACCGTGGTGAACGCCGCCGATTATTACGATCCCACCGATGCCACGCTCGGTTTTCAAGCGGCGATCGACGCACTGCCCGCCGAGGGAGGCGTGGTCGTTCTCCCGGCGGGAACTTTCACACTCCGTGCCGGCTTGGTGCTGCGATCCAACGTTACCCTGCAAGGGCACCCGAACGGCACGACGCTGGTTCGGACGACCCACGCGAGCACCGCACTGACCGCCGATGCCCGCCCCGGCGATCTCGAAGTCCGATTGCAATCGACGGCCGGTTTTCGCGTCGGTGACGAGATCGGGCTGTTCATGAGCGGGGCCGACGCACCGATCTATCGCCGGGTGGCGGCCGTCCTGAGCGACCGACTGATTCTGGATCGTCCCCTCGACGGCGACTCCGTCTTTTCGTCCGCCCGATCCGCCACGGTCGCCAATCTCTTTGCGCTGGTCCGCACCGCACGGACGAACGATGGTTCGCTGATCAAAAACGTCGTCGTGGAGAACCTGACCCTCGACGGCAACGCCGCGCCGGGTTACGTCCTGTGGCGGGCGTTGGCAGACGCGGTCATTCATCTCCGATTCACCGAGAACTCCGCGGTTCGTGACGTTCAGGTGCGGGGTTCTTTTTCGACGGGCATCGTCTTCGAGCAGGGCCGCGATAATCTCGTGGAGCGAGCCGTGGTGGAAAACCCACGCCGCGACGGCATCGCCCTAGGCTGGGAGCGAGATACCATCATCCGCGACTCCGTCGTCCGCGGGGCGGGTTTCGGCGCCGAGAACAGCGGTTGGGGCGAGGGCATCTTGGTCAACGGAGGCTGGGACATCAGAGTCGAGGGCAATTTGACCGAAAACAATGTCGGTAAGGGATTGCACCCGGCGGGCGATCTCACCATCGGCGGCATTTGGCTCAACAATGTGAGCCGCTACAACGGCATCAACGGGTTCCACTATTGCAACAACAATTTCGCCGTTTGGGCGGTCAACAATGATCTCTACGGCAACGGCGATAGCGGCATCGGCGGCTTGGGACTGGGGGGCGATTTCGGAGACCGCTTCAACGTCATTCGAAACAACCGCATCCACCACAACCAACGGTACGGCATCCTTATCAATGGTGGGATGGATAACTACATTCAAAACAATTTCATCTATGCGAACTCCCAACGCAGCCCCGGTCGGTTTTCCGAAATCTTGGTGGGGGCCGTGTACACGACCGTGATTTCCGGCAACACCGTTCAACCCACGGTAGTCACGACCGTCGCTCCGCCGATCGAAACCCGGTACCTTGTGGCGCTCAACGTGGTCCAATAGCCGGGCGGCCTTTGGGAGAGGGCGACCGGGTTGCCCGATAACGCGAGGACCGGTCCGCGGATCCAATGGTGCCGCACCCGTCACGGTTGGGCTTCGGCGGCCTCCGCCTCCTCCCGTTCGCGGCGGTGGATTTCAGCAAGGATCTCTTCCAGACGCTTTTCAACGCTCTCTTGCCCTGCCGTAAACTCCAACTCGATTCGCAGAGCCGCAAGCGGAACGGCGCCTAACTGCGATGAACGGATCTTGACCCAGTCCTTTTCCGTGCAAAGCGCCAGGTCGGCGCCGTTTGCGGTTGCCCAGTCGGACAAATCCGCGATATCTTCCCGTCGGTATCGGTAATGATCGGGATAGGCTCGAAACGCGACGATCTCCAATTGGAGATTGCTCAGGGTCTTGCGAAAGGCGGTCGGATTGCCGATGCCGCAGAAGGCGACCGCACGTTTCCCTTGAAGCTCGTTCGGCGAGGTCGGGTCCCGTCCGAGTTGGAGCACCGCGACGGGCACATGCCGCGACTCGGCCCACAAGGATTCGGGTGCGTATTGCCGCGTCCGGTGACGAATCCGCTCGATTTCCTCGGCGGAAATCCGGTCCGCGCGCGAGAGTACGACGATGTCGGCCCGGGCCAAGCTGCTTAAGGGTTCGCGGAGCATTCCCCGGGGAAAGACGTGATTCAGTCCGAATGGTTCCAGGGCGTCCAGCATCACGATGTCCAACGAGCGGGCCAAGCGACGATGCTGAAAGCCGTCGTCGAGCACGATCAATTGCGACGCCAGTTCCTCCACGGCGGTCAGGGCCGCCGCCACGCGATCGGGGTTTTGCAGATGCGGCACGTCGGGCAGTTGCAATTCCAGCACGGCGGCCTCATCGTTCACCGCCCCGGCCTCCGCGCCGTACCCGCGACTGACGACGACCGCGCGCACTCCATGCCGTCGAAACCAGCGGCACAACCACGCCGTCATGGGGGTCTTGCCGGTGCCGCCCAGCGTGAGGTTTCCCACGGAAATGACGGGTACGCCCACGTCATGGATCGCGGCCCGACCGCAGTCGTAGCGCCGGTTCCGCCACAGCGTGCCCGCGATGACCAGAGGTTCGGCGACGGCCAGTACGGCGCGAATACCCGTCGCCTTCCAAGAGCGATCGCGACCGCCGACTACGTCCCGCCATCGCTGCGCATCCCACATTCGCGAACACCCTCCGTGATCTCACTGAAAACGCCGCGACGAACGCTTCAACGGTCGCCCGCGCGGCACGCGCACGGCAACTGCGCAAAACCTCTTTGAAACCGGAGATTATACGCGCTCAAACCCCGGTGCTCCTATTCCCGCCGCTTCGTCGGGGCAAAACCCCGGCACTCCGTTGCCCGTATAATTATCGGTCGAGTCGGATGGCACTATGGCACGTCGATCGGACAATCGCCGCTCGCAAGCATCCGCTGCGGTGAGCAGGCGGAGCGAACCACCGACCGGCGGCGGTGCGAGTCCGAAGGTCGGTCGCCGTCTCGAAGGGCCGGGGCGGTCGTCGTTGCCGGGCGGCTTACGGTCGCCGCTTGGACGCCATTCCTTACATCCGCTTTGAACGCCCAACGCAACTTCAACCTTTCCGCGCGAGCTTGTCGCGGCCCCTCATGCACGATCCATTTGCTCTTCCAGGAGAACGCATCCGCACGCGGATTTCAGTGACCGGCACGGTCCAGGGGATCGGGTTTCGCCCCTTCGTGTATCGGTTGGCGCACGATTTGGGACTTTCCGGTTGGGTTCGGAACGAGTCCGATCGGGTGGTGATGGAGGTGGAAGGCGGCGTCGCGGCGGTTCGGGCGTTCGAGGACCGTTTGCGGAACGAATTTCCCGCTTGGACTTGCTACGAGACGTTCCAGGCCGAGCGAATACCGCTCGATAGTCCGGACGCATCGGCGGACCGATCGAATGCGAACGGTTTCGAGGTCCGCGAAAGCGTCGCGGCGGGAAGTCCTTCGCCGACGATTCCCCCCGACCTGGCCGTGTGCTCGGATTGCCTGCGCGAGGTCCGCGATCCGCGGGATCGGCGGTACCTTTATCCGTTCACGAATTGCACGCAGTGCGGGCCGCGCTGGTCGATCGTGGAGGGCGTACCGTATGATCGACCGCTGACGGCGATGAAACTCTTTTCGATGTGTCCGGCCTGCCGCAAGGAATATGAAGACCCGGGCGACCGGCGATTTCACGCACAACCCATCGCTTGCCCACAGTGCGGTCCGCGGCTTGCGTTCTGCGACTCGCAGGGGAACGTCCTGGCGGAAGAAGACAACGCCTTGCGGATCGCGGCGGACGGCGTTCTTGCGGGATACATCGTGGCGATGAAGGGACTAGGCGGCTTTCAACTGATATGCGACGCCACGAACGAGGCCGCCGTTCGCGAACTGCGCCGGCGAAAACGCCGTCCCGACAAACCCTTCGCCCTATTGATGGATGAGGCCGCGGCGGAGAGCTACTGCCGGTTGCAATCGGACGAGGTTCGCCGCTTGCTGCGATCTGCCGCGGCGCCGATCGTGCTGCTGCGAAAACGGGACGTCGCATCGCGAACACCGCCGATCGCCGAGTCCGCGGCCCCCGGCAATCCCTACTTGGGCGTCATGTTTCCGGCCACGCCGCTGCACGACTTGCTGCTGCGAGCGGTCGACCGACCACTCGTATGCACCAGCGGCAACCTCTCGGAAGAGCCGATGGCCGTGGAAAACGATGAGGCCTTGGAGCGACTGGGCGGTATCGCGGACGGCTTCCTTTTGCACGATCGGCCGATCGTGCGCCCGGTGGACGATTCGGTGGTTCTGGCCGACTCCTTGGGAACCTGCGTGATCCGCCGTGCCCGGGGATTCGCGCCGCGTCCGATCCGCTTGCGTGAGCCTCTTCCGGTCATGGTCGCCTTGGGCGGGCACCTGAAGAACGCACCGGCCTTGGCGATGGGGCGTCGCGTCGTGCTCGGCTCGCATGTGGGAGACCTGGATACGCCCGCCGCCCTCCGTGCCTTCCGCCGGTCCGTCGAGGATTTGTTGCGGTTCTTCCAGGCCGCCCCGGAACTTTTGGTTTGCGACCTGCATCCCGACTATGCGTCCACCCGATTCGCCGAGGAATTGAGCGAGCGTCTGCGGTTACCGCTGCTTCGTGTTCAACATCACGAGGCGCACCTTGCGGCATGCCTGGCGGAGAACGAGGGCCTATCGCACGACGAGGCGGCCTTGGAGTTGCCCCTCTTGGGCGCCGTGTGGGACGGGGCGGGCTACGGTACGGACGGCACGTCCTGGGGTGGGGAGTTCTTTCTATTCGACGGGCGGGAGATACGACGGGTCGCCCATTTCGCCACGTTCGCCTTGCCCGGCGGAGACGCCGCGGCGCGACAACCTCGCCGATCGGCCTTGGGATGCCTCTACGAAATCTTGGGGCCCGAGGCCGCGCAGCCCTTGAAGCATCTTTTCCGCGCCGATGAGTGTCGGGTGCTGATGCGTCTGTTGGAGGGTGGTACGCTCTGTCCGCGGACATCCAGTGCCGGTCGACTGTTCGACGCGGCGGCAGCGCTGCTCGGCTTCGGCGAAAACGCCTCCTTCGAGGGGCAGGCGGCCATGAAACTGCAATTCGCGGCGGAAGACTTTCGGGAAGCGTATCATAAAGAACGGGGAAGCACGGACCCGCGGGAGTTGGCGCAACCCTTGGAGGCGTGTCCTATCGCGGACGCCGGCGGCGGTATGGGGGCACAACCCTGGATTGTGGATTGGCGACCGCTCTTTGCTTCGCTGCTTCGGGCCGTAGAGAATCAGACGCCGATCGGAGCCTTGGCGACGGCCTTTCACGCCAGGCTGGCCCAAACGGTCGCGGAAACGGCGAGGAGGCTTGGTTGTCGCACGGTAGCCTTGTCCGGCGGGTGCTTTCAAAACTCCCTGTTACGAGAATTGGTGGGACGTTTCGCGGAGTACGACGGGTTCCGGCTATTGGTGCACCGCGAAATCCCTCCCGGCGACGGCGGTTTGGCGCTGGGTCAGATTTGGTTGGCAGCCCTGCGGCAGCGCGGCGCGGACCTCTCCGTGGAGGCTCCGGCCTAACGGCGAGAATGCCGAAATAAACAAGCGAGATCGCTCGAGAACGAGCACCTTTTCAGCGAAGGATTACCAAGCATGTGTTTGGGGATTCCAGGGAAGATATTGGAAACGTTCGATCGCGACGGTTTGCCCTACGGTCGGGTCGATTTCGGCGGCATCCGCAAGGAGATTTGCCTGGCCTACACGCCCGAGGCGGTCCCCGGCGAATACGTGTTGGTGCACGTGGGATTCGCCATCAGCCGATTGGATGAGGCCGAGGCGGAGGAAAACTTGCGTCTCATCCGAGAAATCGAAGGTGAACTTCCCGGCGATCCCTTCGAAGACGGCCCCGGCGAGAACTCTCTGAAAAACCAACCGGAGGAAAACCGCGTGCGTCAATCGGCCGAGGCGACAGGCGGCGATCAAACAGGCAGCTAAGTTGCGCAGGGGGCGGCATCCGCCGGTACCGCCCGAGGCTTCCGTGTGAACAAGGAATTCGGCCGTGAAATATCTGGAAGAGTATCGCAACGCAGAGGCGGTTCGCGCGACGGCGGACCGACTCCGCGGTCTAGTCCGACAACCGTGGACGTTGATGGAGATTTGCGGAGGTCAAACGCATTCCATTCTTCGCTACGGCCTGGACCGGTTGTTGCCGCCGGAATTGACGCTGATTCACGGGCCGGGCTGTCCGGTCTGTGTCACGCCGGTCGAAATCATCGACAAAGCGCTCGCCATTGCGTCCCAACCGGGCGTCATCTTCTGTTCCTTTGGGGATATGCTGCGGGTGCCGGGAAGTCGCAAGAGCTTGCTGGAAGTCAAAGCCGAAGGCGGCGACGTGAGAATCGTCTATTCACCCTTGGACGCGGTGGCCTTGGCATCCCGCCGCCCCGAGCGTCAGGTCGTCTTTTTCGCGGTGGGCTTCGAGACCACGGCGCCTGCCAACGCCATGGCAGTCTCTCAAGCCGCTCGGATGGGGCTTGCGAATTTTTCGATCCTGTCGGCCCACGTGCTGGTGCCGCCCGCCATCGAGGCGATTCTCAGTTCGCGGAACTGCCGCGTGCAAGGATTCTTGGCCGCCGGGCACGTCTGCACGGTGATGGGTATCGAGGAGTACTTTCCCCTGGCGGAGCGCTTTCGCGTGCCGATCGTGGTCACCGGATTCGAACCGCTGGATATCCTATGGGGCATCGGCGAGTGCGTGGAGCAGTTGCAAGCCGCGCGGGCGGAGGTCCGAATCCAGTATTCCCGCGCGGTCCGACCGCAAGGCAATACCTGGGCGCAGGAGCAAATGCGGCGGGTGTTCCGAGTCGTGGACCGGGCATGGCGGGGGATCGGCGTCATCCCGCAAAGCGGCCTCGCCCTGCGCGAAGAGTTCGCCGCCTTCGATGCCGAGCGGCGGTTCGACGTTGGGGCGACGGGGCAGGGGGAATCGCGGGAATGCATCGCGGGCGAGGTCTTGCAGGGCCTCAAGCGTCCCACGGAGTGCCCCGCCTTTGGTCGACTATGCACGCCCGAACAACCCCTGGGTGCACCCATGGTCTCGTCCGAGGGCGCGTGCGCCGCCTATTACCGGTATCGCCGGTGAATAAACAGGCGGGCAGCGCCCGTCGGCCAAGATCAGGTTCGCTGCGGCAAGACCGATTCGATCAGCTTCGCGCAGGTTCGGTCACCGGTCCGAAATGGGCGCCCCACTTGTCGGCCAGGGGCTTGCCCTCCGCCAACAAGGCCGCCGTCTCTTGCTCGGACAGCGGGGCGTCTTCGTAGAAATGGGCGATATCCTGCCGCAGTTGCTCCACGTTATTGATGCCGAGATTGACGCTGCACACGCCGGGCAGGCTAAGCGCATAGCGTATCGCCGGTCCCACCTTGTCGCCGACCAACAATCCGGTGGACCGAGGATTGGCGTAGCTACCCTTGGCGGGATCGGCCCCGCCCAGCACCTTCATGGCGATGATGCCCACGTTGTGCTTGCGAGCGATGGGCAGCACCTGCTCCTCGAAGTTGTAGGTGTGGCGATCGACGTAGTTCACGGCGGCCAAGAGGACGTCCACCTCGCCGGTTTCGAGGAATTGCGCGAACCTTCCCGGCAGATTATGCCCGGAAATCCCGATGTAGCGGCACTTGCCCGCCGCCTTTTGACGCACCAACCACGTGAAAACGCCCTCCGCATCCAGGGCGCCGTCGACCTTGCGATTGCCCACGCTGTGATAGTAGAGCAAATCCACGTAATCGGTTTGAAGCAACTTCAACGAACGGGCCAAGGACTTCTCGCCTTCCTCGACGGTATCGGCGGGGACCTTGGTGGCAAGAAAGACCTCCTTGCGGCGAGTCTTCATCGCCAAACCCACCCCTTCCTCGGCCTTGATGTAAGCCGGCGCCGTATCGATGGAATTGATCCCCAAATCAATCGCCGTATTCACGACCTTGGCGATGTCCTCGAAAGACATCTCCCTCGAGTTTCCGCAAGGCGCCGTCCCCAGCGTGAAGATCGTCAACTGTTCGCCGGTTCTCCCCAGGACCCGTTTCGGGATCGGTCGTGCCTCCGAAGACGCTTCGACCGCCTCGCTCGCGGAAACATTAGCGAGCCAACCGCCCGAGACCCATGCGGTCCCGCTCAAGATCCCGGACTGACGTACGAATTCTCGACGTGAGTACGATTGCGACGCCATCAGTGAATTCTCCGCTAAAAGAAGGAAGGCTGAGCCTTAGGATGAAACGGGGGCGCCCGTCGGTCGGGTCGCCGCCGGTTGTCTTATCATTGTTGGCGGGAAGGGCGGAAAGTCAAACTCGCTGCGAGGAATCATTACGAATGCTCTGGTGTTTTTCGCCGGCGATGTCCCGAATTGCCGACGAATGTCGACCTCGCGCAAGTGCGATGGAAGACGCGGTTCCGGTTCGCCGCGCCGCGCTCCAGGCCGACTTGATCGGGAAACCCAGCGAGGGAAATCCTCTCGATTCGCTCGCGTAAATTGTTGTGCGGCGGCTTCTTGTGCATTGGTGGAATATTCCGGTAAAATCTTACCCTAAGGTGAATGCTTCTTTCACCGTCCGTTCGTTAGGGTCTCGATTGGTCCGTGCGACGGAGTATACTCGTCCGAAGAGGGGCGCTTGGGTTGGTTGTTCGATGCCAAGCAGGCCGTGCGGACGTTGGACCTGGGGCAGGCTGGGGGCTTGTGATGAAAATCGCCGTCTTCAGCACGGCACCGCATCTCTTCCGACCCTTGGAATCCGAGGGATGGGACGTTGCTATCGTTGAAGGGGCGTCTCGCGGGGCGGAGTTGCTTGATCGGATTCAAGCCGCTTCCATCTGGATCGTCGATTCCCCACGCTTGCCCGATACGGAGAGCGTCCGCACCGCAATCGCCCTCGCAAATGGCAAGCACAGCCCACAGCGCATTCTGATCCGCCCGCGCCCTCGCGCCGGCGAACCGTCGGGCGAGGATTGGGCCGATGCCTTCGACGACTTTCTGTACGATCCGGTCGATCTTCAAGAGTTAACGGATCGACTGCGGACGGCCTCGTCGCGTCTACGACGGGGAGCGGAGTGCGATCAAACCTGCGCGCCCGCCGTTCGTTTCCATCGGGTGTTCGAGAACGCCTGCGTGGGCGTTGTGATTTGCGACTTCACGGGGCACATCCTGGAGGCGAATCGACAATTCGCCCAAATGCTCGGGTATCGACCGGACGAATTGCAAGGGGCGTCGATCGCCGACATCACGCATCCCGACGATATGACGAGAGAGACCGAGACCCTGACGCCTCTGGCGGAAGGCCGAATCTCGAAGGTCGTGCTGGAGAAGCGATACCTGCACAAGAGCGGAAGCGTCGTCTGGGGAAGGCTTTACGTATCGATTGGGGAAATGCTCAAACCCGGCGAAGGCTGGGGACTCGCCCTCGTCGAGGACATCACGCCCACCAAACTGGCGGAACAGGCCGAGCGGGAAAGCCGCAACCGGTGGCAATCGCTGGTCGAGAATCTGCCGGACCGGATTGCCTTGGTCGACTCGCAATTCAACCTCAAGTACATCAACCGCCCCATTGAACCGGAGGCGTTGGGATCGTCCATCCTGAACTTGGTCGATCCCCAGGACCGCGCCGCGTGTTTGGCCAAGCTGGAACAGGCCAGGGATCAGCGCATCGTTACCTCGATGAAGCTTCGCGGCGGCAGCGGACGGATTTGGTATTGTCGCTGCGTTCCGCAAACTTCCGGAGACGGGTCGATCCACGACCTGATCATCATCGGAACCGACGTCACGGAGCGTTACCGCATTGAAGCCGAATTGCGGCAGAAAGAGGCCTGCCTGCGTCGTCTCTTGGACGTCAGCGAATTGGATCGGCGTCTGGTCTGGGACCAACTCCACAATCGCCTGAGCCAAGAGTTGACGGGCTTGTCGCTGGCTTTGGACAAACTCGCGGCGACACACGCCGACGGGGATCCCGATCCGGTGGCGGGGACCGCCGCCCGGATCGCCAAGCAATGCCTGACGGTATGCCGCAATTTGGCGGACGCCCTACACTCGGGCACACTGGAACGGTTCGGACTGGTACCCGCCCTGGAGGAGTATATTCAAGGGCTTTCATCCGAAACCGGTCGAATCATCACGTTCCATGCGCCGAACGGTGTCGTCTCACTATTGCCGCATTTGGCGACTTCGCTCTTTCGCATCGCCGAGCAACTGCTGAAAACGGGGCGGTTCGCCCACGAAACGGCGCCCATCGAACTGAACTTGTCGTGCCATGAAGAATGGGCAACTCTGGAGCTTTTCGTGAGCGGCGGTTCTCAACCGACCAAAGACCGGGTGGTGTTCGATCCCGACTTGCTCGTGGTCCGTGAACGGGCGTTGCTGCTGGGCGGCGAATTCGAGGTCCGGGAATCCGAAGACGGCGTTCGCTGGATCTGCCGCATTCCTCTGACCGGCGGGACGACGTGACGTGCGGAGGCGATCCCCGTTAAGAAGTCGAGGCTCTTGACGGCGGACCTCGTGCTGCGCCGCGGCAAGAAAGGTCCGCCCGCTCGACGATCTCAACGCTTGCCCGACAGGCGCTCGCGGAACAGTTGCGATGCCCGTTGCATGGTCCGTCGCTCCTGCCGCGTCAAGCTTTCCGTGCCTTCTTTCGCGATCTTGTCGAGAATCCGATCGACTTCGCGCTGCAACTTTTCGAAGGCCTCGCTCTCTTGGTCTTCGTCGTCGAACGTGGGCGTATCCCCCCGCGGATTCCGAACGCGAAGGCGGGGGCGTCGACGCGTCCACATGTACCAGCGATCCGAGACGTTCCGCCAACCGAGCGACTGCAACGCTCGCCCGAAATTCCAGCCCTGATAATAGTACAGGGCGGCAAGAATCGCTCCGGTAAGATGGACGGAATAGGCGATTTGCCCCCTGGTGCTGACCTGGAGTGCGCCCAACACGTCCGGCACGATCAGGAACAGTCCGGCCACCCAAGCCGGAACCGGCAAAAAGAAAAACAGCAAGATGGTGCGGCGGGGAAAGTGCAGGCAAAACAGGAGGAAAATGCCCACCACCGCCCCGGAGGCCCCGACCAATCCGACATCCGGACTGCCGCTGAGCACGTTCGTAATCGACCAAAAAACGCCGCCGGCCGTGATCAAGACCATATACAGTCTCGTAAACTCGGCGCGGCCGTAGAGGTATTCGATCTCCCGGCCGAACAACCACAACGTCAACATATTGAAGAAGATGTGGTTGAAGGCCTTGTCGTGAGTGAAGCCGTAGGTGACGAACTGCCACCATAACCAAGGCTGCTTGATGGCATCGACTCGCGCGGCGGTCCAGCGACTGATTTGGTAGTCCGTCAGCGCATCCGCGACGTAAACGATGACGTTGATCAATACGATCCAGGCGATGGCGGATTGTGGGCCGCTCCAACCTCCGGGAGAGTAGGGAGTATGAACGGTTCGGGAATAGTCACGATCTTGCCAGCCCATGAATCCTCGCCGCCACGACGATCAAAAAGATGCAGGACCGAGAGGCCCCCCTTGGGGAGAATCGATCCCCCGCGCACCACTTGCCTGACGCCTCGCATGCACGCTCGCCATCCGATCCGTTGCGTGCGCCGCCCAGTAATTGTAGCGTATCACCGGAGTTTGGGGACTACCGATAGCGCGAAGGAAAACCGAGGGCGCGAGCGGAGACGGCGCGGCGTCGGCGGGATGGTGATTCAGCGTCGCGGCGGGCGTCTGCGCCGAGTTCCGCCGCGGTTTGGGGGTTGCGGGGGCCTGCTGCGACCGTGCCCCGACTCGCGCGGCGGGTCTTCGATTTTCGGCTCCACCCATGCCGCGGTTGCAACGTCCGGAGAGGTTCGCCGAGAAAGTCGGCAGGTCTTTCCCTCTCCACAACGTTCCTTTTGCGCAATTTGCAGCAAGAAGCTCTCGGCGGCGGTGTCCGGCATTTCGTAGCGATCCAGGACGCGGAGAGCCAGTCCGCGGAGGTGTCCGAAATGCCTCGCTTCGCCGCGCTCTTCCACCCAGCGCGGTCCCTTCAGAATCAGTAACCGGTCGAATTTTCCCCAGTGGGGTTGGACCCAGTAGAGAATCTTCGAAAGCGGGGCCACTGCACGAAAGAGGAGAGAATTGAACTCCCAGCGTCCTTCCCTAAGGAATTCTTCGATTCGGCCGTGCAGGACCGGCACCGGCAAGCCCAACTGCGACACGATGTCGTGCACCACCCGGGCCTTTTTTGCCACGGTTTCGCACAGGAAAACGCGAAGGTCCGGACGGAGGATGGTCAGTGGGACCCCGGGCACGCCGCCCCCCGTTCCAACGTCGACCACGATTTCGTCCGGTTGAATCGCCCGAGCAAACACCCAGGTGTCCAGGAGATCGCGACGCACGAATTTTGCAACATCGGTGTGCCGCGTCAAATTGATCTTTTCGTTCCAGCTCCAAAGAAATCGGCAGTAGGCCGCCAGCAAGTGGGCCTGTTGCGCCGTCAACTCGATTCCGAGATCACGAGCCGCGACCTGCAACGCATCACCGCTCACGGAATCCGCGGAAGAATCGTTCATGCCGAGTTTTTTCTAACTGCCTTTCCGCCCCTAACCGCTGCAAAACCCCGTGAACCGCAAAACTTAGGGGTTTTGGGGTAATGACGGCGCCTCGCTAGGGCAACCCGATATCTGCGGGCATTGTTTCGCGAAAAACCTGCCGATCGGCGAACGTGAGCGCCGAATGGAGCCAAGCGTTCGAAATCGCAAACCCGAATCAACCTCATTCAGGATAGACGGTTACGAATGAAATCCAGCCCGTTCAGCAGATCAGCCTGCATTTCAGGATATCTGAACCAAATCGAACAAACTCGCGAAATATCTCCACGGGCTTAACGCGATTGTCCCACAGTCGGCACCATGCGGCAAGGAACGCCAGGGGATGGAAGATACGGGTTCCAAGCACGGAAATGTCAGCTTTTCGTGGTCAAAGTACCTCACAAACACGCAGATCGTCCCTAAATTTAGGTGGCCGGGGTTCAAAAAACGGCGTTGAATAGCGTATAGTTAACTAAACAGGCAAAGGCCCCCCCTCGGCAAGAGGGGCTTCCGGTGCGACCCTGGTAGGCGATCCGTGGTTGGTACGCGCCGAAGATTTTGGAGCGCTTTGCAGTTGTCGGTTGAAAAAAATCCAGCAAATTTTCGCCTTCGCCGAAACCGTTCGGCACTTTGGGGATTAATGATTTAAGGAGACGGGGGGACGGAATTCCAAAATCCCGGCTCCGTGTGCCATTGATCGACGGTAAAAAGAGACAAAAATTGGACCGCCGACGGATGCCGCCGTCCGGTTCAAACCTACCTGGACGATTCCCTCCGCGTTTCCGGAACAGATATGCGAACTAAAGCTCTCGACGCCTGTAGGGGCGGAGGGTGTTTATTTTGTACGGAAGACGACTCATGGATCGTCCCGCTTCGGGCGGATTTCGCCGCTTGATCTCTCAGGGAGTGGAGAAGGTTCCCATGCTGAATCTCAGTTCCTCGCAACTGATGCAGCTCGCTGCACGATTTGAAGAATTGCGACAGACGCTGTCTCAGCCCGAGCGGAGTTCGCTTTGGGAGAAGCGTCTGGGCTTCTGGGCGACGGCGGCGGACCGCAACCTCCCCCTTCCGGTCATCACGAAAACTCTGCGAGAAATCGTTTCGTCCGATCTTCGCAGCATAGCCGCCACACCCGGCATCGGCCAAAAAAAACTGGGCGGACTGCTGATGTTGCTGGAACGGGCGGTGGCCACGAATCCCGCCATGCTGCCGCAAATGGAGGCCGCCGCGCAACTGGAGGAGGAGGGCCAAAAGAAAATCGCCGACTTCGATCTCTCCCAAATTAATGAGGTCGTTTGGAGCGAGTGGCGCGACACCGTCCGCAGGCACCGCCTAGAAACCTTGCCCTTGGGTCGTCTGGTCTCCTCCCTTCGCTCGGTTCCGCGCGTGATGTGGGAAGTGCCTCTTGGGGAATTTGCGGGCCTATCGCTCAACGAACTGTTCGCGCGGCGGGCATTCGGTGAGAAGCGGTTGCGCGCCGTTTGGGAGGTATTCAGGACGGTCCACCAAACGCTTCACGGTGTGGAACCGGATGCCGCCGTCGGCTTTACGTTGGCGATTCGTCGCGTCGTCAATATTCAAAATTGGATTCTGGACACCTGGCAATCCGGCGAAATCCCCTCCGCAGAGCAACTCCGTGAACGATTCGTGCTGCCGATTTTCGAACAATTGCGTCAGGACTGCGTTCCCCAGGCGGTGGACCTGGCGGAGCAGCGGATCGGCCTACACGATGCGCCCCGGAGCGTCCAGCGCTTAGCCCGTGAATTCCATCTTACCCGCGCCAGAATCTACCAACTCTTCGACGATCAAGCCTCGGCGCTTCGGGTACGCTGGCCGGTGGGCAGAGGTTTTTCGCAAGTGCTGTACGGTTTCATCGAGTACGAATCGCAGCGGCGGATGATGCCTTACGATCTGACGCAACTGGGCGTGATGCTGGAGGTGCTCTTTGCTCGGCCCGGCGCTCGCCGCGAAATCGTGACCGCCAATCGTCCCGCGGGTCTGGCCCCGGGCTTCATGCAGGGTCAGGCATTGGATCATCTCAACTTGAGCGACGAGGTCGATCTGGAGCTTGATCCCGAAGCCGTCAACGACGTGGTGACGACCGGGCATCATACCCAAACGATTTGATGCCGCTTTGACTCCGCGCCGTTTCGAGTCGCGTCCCGGACTAGGGAAGCAATTTGGCGATCGCTCGTTCGATTTCCTTTTCGACGCCCGGGTAATAGCCGACCCACATCCCGCGGATCACCCCGCCGGAGTCGAGTAGGACCGTAGTGGGATAGCCTCGAAACCCCGCCGCTGCGTCCACGCTCCTTCGAGTCACGGCGTCCGGATCGTAATAGACGCTCATATCGACGCCTTCCTTTTGCAGGAAGGCCCGCGTCTCGCTCCGCAGTTTTTCCACGTTCTCCCGGTCGCCGGACCCGCACGAGACGGAGAGAAACCGAAACTCGGGGCGGTATTCATAGCGCTGCGCCAGCGCGGCCAGGTGGGGGAACTCTTGGCGGCAGGGGGGGCACCAGGTGCCCCAGAAGTTGAGCAGCACCACCTTGCCCTGAAGGTCGCCCGCCTGCACCGGACCTCCGCCTCCCGTCAGCGGTTTCAGGGCGATCGTGGAAAGCGTCTTGCCCACGCCGGGGTGTTGCTCGCCCGCTCCTTCCAGATTCGGGTTCAACAGAGAATACCGCCAAATCACCAACGCGAACAAACCCAGGACGCAGATCATGGAGACGGTGCGAAGCACGTCGAAGAGGTCCCAGGAGCGTCTTTCGCGAGGCTCGGTTCCCGGTTCGTGCCAACCGGGAGCGGAGGGCGTTTCGGATGCCATGTTCGCTTCCTTCCTCCAAAGAATCGGTCGAATGGGAGGGCAACAAGGCCGCCGGTTGCCAACGCGTTGCCCCTGAATTCTACCCCAAGTCTCAGTCGCAGGCCCGGAAAAAATGACGGTTTTGCCGCGCCTGTCATTCCTTCCGCAAAACGGCGATCAAACTGGACCCGCGGCGAAAGGGCGGAGGCTCCTCCAACGATCCCCGTGCCAGGTGCCTGCGAAGGGCGGCCTCCAACTTCGCCCCCTCCCCCGCGAACAGTCGTTCCAGAAAACGGTTGAGCGGTCGCGGCGGCAAGCGAAAGTCGGTACCTTCCCGTCCCGCCGACCGGCATCGAAAAGCCGTCCAGCGCCGAACTGTTCGGATGATCGGGTAAAGCCGAGCGCAATAGTAGCTGCACAGCCAGGGAATCAAAGGCCGCCCTCGCCACAACGCCCGCAAACTTCCCAGCGTGTAACGGCGATAATGCCCAAAGGCCTCGTCGTGCGGACTCCACAACTCGGGATCGGCCGGAACGGTAATCAAGAACACGGCCCCGCTTCGCGCCGCCGCCGTGACCTCATCGAAGAGCCTCTGGTCGTCGGCGACGTGCTCCAAGACATCCAACATCAAAAAGGCGTCGCCTTCCGCGAACCGTGTTCCCAATGCAGCGGGGGCCTCGCCCTGAATGAACTCGACGCTCGGAAATCGCCTTCGGGCAGGCACGAGGGCTGCCGCCGCCGGATCGATCCCCACGCCCCGATAGGGAGGAACCAGCGATGCGATGTTGGCCCCCGTCCCGCAACCGATGTCGATCACCAAGGCGCCGGGCGGAATCAACAGCGACAGAAGTCGCTGCACGATCCGACGCCGCGCGGTAAACCACCAATGCCGCTCTTCCAGTTGCGCGTGGACGTCGAATTGGGCATCTTGCACAAGCGCATCCTTCGCGGAATCGGCTCGAATGTCGATCACGGCCGAATGGCCGATCTTGTTCCCGATCATCCCGGGCTATCGAAAAGTCTCCACCTCGTCCCGCGGTGAGACGACGGCGGCACGTCTATCCCGCGCCGGGTACGGACGCTTCATGCCGCTCGGGCGATTCCGCCGCGCCCTTTTTGCGCGGTTCGGCAGACCGGCCCAAGCATCGCCCGATCTGCCGCACGGCCTGCCGCAACCGATGCTGATTCTCGATCAGGGCTAATCGGAGATAACCCTCGCCGGTCGGTCCGAAACCGCCGCCGGGACTAACGGCGACATCGGCCTCTTCGAGCAGTTTCATCGCGAAGTCCACGGACGGCATGCGACTGGCCCAAGGCTCCGGAATCTTGGCCCAAACGAACATCGTCGCCTTAGGACGCTCGATGTCCCAGCCCAATCGCTCCAACCCGTCGCACAACACATCGCGGCGCCGCTGATATTCCAGGGCCTGGGCTTCCACGGCGGCGTCGGTCTTCCGCAAGGCCACGATGGCCGCCACTTGGATCGCACGGAACATGCCGTAGTCGTAGTATCCCTTCACGGTAGCCAGGGCGCGGACGATTTCGGCATTGCCACAGCAATACCCGACCCGCCACCCCGCCATGTTATAACCCTTGCTCATGGTCGTCAGTTCGACGCCGTATTTCATGCCGTCGGCCAACGTGAGCAGGCTGGGGGCTTTGTAGCCGTCGAACGTGATGTCGGCATAGGCCAAGTCGCTGACGATCAAGAAGCCGTACTTCTTGGCCAGTCGCACCAAATCGACGTAAAAATCCCTTTCCACGACCGTGGCCGTCGGATTGTGCGGGAAATTGGCCACCACAAGCTTGGGCTTGGGAAATAGGTATTGGCAGGTGTAGGCGATATTGCTCAGGAAAAGCTCGGGCTTGGTGACGTCCAGACTGATGACGTTGGCCCCCGCCAGGATTACGGCGTAAGTATGGGCGGGATAAGAGGGCGCGGGCACGATGGCCGTGTCCCCCGGTCCGAGCAAGGCCAAGCACAAATGGCTGAAGCCTTCCTTCGAGCCCAAGCAGACGATGACCTCGTTCTCCGGGTCCAATCGCACACCGTGCTGCTTGTAATACTTCGCGGCCACCTCGCGGCGGAGGTTTAGGATGCCTCGGGCCTCGGAATAACCGTGGTTATCCGGGTCGCGGGCGGCGGCAGCCAACTTCTCGATGACAATGTCTTGCGGAGGATCGCTGGGGTTCCCCATCCCCAGGTCGATAACGTCGGCGCCCGCCCGACGCTTCTCGTACATCAATTTGTTGATCCGCGCGAACAGGTACGGCGGCAGACGATGAACTCGATCCGCCACCGCAATACGGAATTTCTGCGTCGCCTCGGTCGGACCGATCGGCGGTTCCACTTCGCGATTCTCAGCGTGCATAAGCAGGACGACCTGAATCTATGCCGATGTTATTTAGGCAATTCCGGAAAGGACCGACCCGACCCCGGTCGGGTTCGCGCCGACCCGGTGCCGAGCCTTCGGGGACACCGGCGGATACTCCGCGCCTTAGGCCGGCAGCCCATTGGGGGCACGCCCCGACGCTGCCGCCCATTCTCGACATTCTATCCGCTTCGCCGGCTTCTCACGAGGGCGAAAAAGATGCATCGCGGGGCCGGCGGTTGCCGCCGCGCTCGACGACCGACAAAACGTCTCCCCGAGAGGGCGATCGCCCGACGGAACTCGCGGGGTTCCCGCGGACGGTAATCCGACTAGTCGGCCAACGGTTTCAACGTGACGGTCCGGAATTGAATGCGTCCCCCTTCGGACTGCAAACCGATCGGTCCCGCCGCCACGTCCAATCCTTCGGCCTCGTTGACCTTCTGGCCGTTGATCCAAAGCGTGAGTTTCGGCCCGACGAGTTCGATCTCGTATCGGTTCCATTCGCCCGGCGGATTCTCGGCGGCCTTGATCTTTCCGACGCCGACGAAATCGCCGATCTTCTCGTGGCCGGTGATCTTGCGGAAGCGTGCCGGATCGCCGCGGAGGGCCGCCCCGTAAAACGCCCAAATATCGCCCGCGCTCCCGCTTTGCAGTTGGGCTTCCACGCACTTGGGAAGGAAGGAAACCGGGTCGCCGGCGATCCGCAGCAAGACGCCGCTGTTGCCGGGTTCCGTCCCCGGTTCCCAACGCCACTCCACCGTAAGCCGGAAGTTCTTGTATTTACCTTTGGTGAACAAATAGCCGAGCGGTTCGCCCTGCGTGACCAGCAGGCCGTCGCGCACCGACCAAACGTCCTCGATCTTCTTGCCTGGATCGATCACGAAAAAGTCCCAACCGTCGAGATTCCGCCCGTTGAACAGTCGGACCTCACCCGCCGTGGAATCGCTGCCTGCGGAAGGTTCGGCCGGGACATTGCCCGCAAGGCCGATACTCAGAACCAGCGTCAATACGACCGAAAACGTGCGCAACATCGAAGCTTCTCCTCTCAATGGATTACTCAAAACGTTGTCGATAATGCCCATGCGCAACGCCGTGATACCGGCACGGTTCATTCTTGCGAATTCCGCAGGACTCGCAACCGGATGTTCCGAAACTCGATCGGGTCGCCTTCCGCCGTGAGGCAAATCCTGCCGGGAACCGTTTCGCACCGCGTGGCGAGGTTGACCGGACGACCGTTGATAACCAGTACGACCTCGTCCCCTCGCACCGTGATTTCGTAGGCGTTCCATGCGCCCGCCGGTTTTTCCGCCGCTTCGGTCTTGGAGAGATGGGTCAGTTTTCCGAAGACGGCGTGCTCACGAACTTCGAGGCGATCACTCGGCCCCCGGAAGGCGAATCCCCCCAGTCCCCAAAAGTCGCCCGCGTCCGGGGAATTGATTTGGGCTTCCAAGCTCTTGGGCCAGATGCGATGCGGTCCGGTGGTCCGCAACAGGACGCCTCCTCGGCCCGCCTCACGTGGAAATCGCCATTCCAAACGCAATTCGAAGTCCGAGAACTCGCGTTGCGTGAATAGGTATCCCCGTGGGGTGCCGGCACATTGGAGGACGCCGTCCGCGGTCAACCGCCAAACTTTTCCCACCGGCACGTTCGCGTCTTCGCAGAACCACCCCCAGCCCGGTATCTCACCGGAAGGATCTTGGGCGGGAACGAGATCGACCCAGTTGTTTTCCGACGTGCCGGTATTTTCCACAGCCCGGGCGGATAACGTCGGCAAGCAGGCCGTCGCTACCAACAAGAGGATTATGCGATGGATATTCATGGCTTGGCCCTTTTTTGCCGAAATCGACGCAGAGCTGGAATCGGGTAACGGTCACCTTCAGAGGGCATCGCCGGGTCCCGGCAACCACGACCCACGGTCGTCGCCGGGGTCGATGAACGTCCCGCTGCGCACCCGGGGGACCTGTAGTCTAACGCGACGCTCCGCCGCTCTCAAGCATCGCAAAAACTTGGCTCGCCGGCGTCGGTGCGAGTGAACGCGCCTTCCAAAAGCATCGGAAGCCGACCACCTTGGGGGAAGCCGGCTTCGATGGCAGCTTTTTCGACTCTAGAGCGTGGAACCGCAACAGGGCAAGCGTATCCCACGAAACAAGGAAGACGCCGTCTCAGCCGTAAACGAGCTGAAGGCAAGCTCACGGCGTGACGGCTTAGGAAGGACCGTCCCGCCGGGACTCAGCTCATTGGGCGGCAGGGGCAGGGGCTTCGGCCGGAGCGGCAGGCGCTGCGGCAGGGGCGGCCGCTTCGGCGGCGGGAGCGCAGGGGTCCACGACGCAGCAAGCGGCGGCCTTGCGGGCGTGCAAACGGCCCAGCAAACCGCAGTGCTTCGGAGCGCAGGCAGGCTCACAAGCCGGTTCACAAGCCGGTTCACAAGCGGGCTTTTCGCAAGCCGGTTCGCAGGCTTCCGGGGCGCAGCAGGCCTTGGCGGCCTTGCGGGCGCGAATCTTGTCGAGCAGACCGCAGTGCTTCGGAGCGCAGGCAGGTTCGCAGGCCGGTTCACAAGCCGGTTCGCAAGCGGGCTTTTCGCAAGCCGGTTCGCAGGCTTCCGGGGCGCAGCAGGCCTTGGCGGCCTTGCGGGCGCGAACCTTGTCGAGCAGGCCGCAGTGCTTGGGAGCGCAGGCCGGCTCGCAAGCCGGTTGGCAAGCGGGTTGTTCGCAAGCCGGTTCGCAGGCGGCCGGGGCGCAGCAGGCCTTGTGGCCGCGCAGCACGCCGGCGTTCGCGTAAATGGCGGCGCTCACGAGGACGCAAACGGCCGCGACACCAGAAATCATCAGTCGGTTCATTACTCGGACCTCCTAACACAGGAACCCAAAACAAAGGTGACACTACTGCCGTCGCGAGAAATCTCCCCAGCGACGGCCCGCAGGTACGGGGGCTGCGACCACGGTGTACAACCCTTGCTGTCGCCGATGATCCGCCGCGCCCTGTTTAAGCGGCGACACGGCAACAGACACTTTCTTCCATACCTAGTTTCCTTAGATTAACAGCTCAAATCCCGTTGTCAAGGGTGCGGGTTGGGTAGGAAATCATAAATCGGAGGTCTGCAACGATTCCATCGTATGAAACGTGTGCGGTGTGTAGGGTAAACAAGAAACTTTTGTCGATTTTGCTTCAGCGATTTGAGCAACCAACGCTGAATTGAGGGAAAAAGTTAATCTGGATAACTTGGTGAATATCTTTGCCCGCAGTTCTGCGGACAAGTCCCCGCCCCGGCATTTCCGGAAAGACAGACTTTATCTCTCACGTCCATGCCGCCATTGGACGCAACAGACCGTGACCGGAATCGGAAGTCCACCTCATGATGCGGCTCCACCGACCGGGGATTTCCTCCCGATACCCGACAAACCGCCTCAAACGCGGTTGACCGACACTGCTTGTATTCGGTATTACCCCAACCGCACCGCCGTCCTCGGATTCCGCGGAATTCCGGCGATCGGCGACTTGCGCGAATACGATGCGTGGTTTCCCGGTGGAGCGATTGTTCTCGACCGGGCTGAACGTTCGATTTCATCGCTGTGCCGGCTCCATCCTTATGACCATCGCCGCATTCGAATCTGATCCACGGACCGCGGGGACCGCAATCCGCATTCAGGATAGTGACGGCAGTGTCGCCGCCGGGTTGATCGTGAAGTTGTTGGGGCTTCTCTTCTTCCTATGCGTGCCTTTGGCGGGGTGCGCCGAGCGGCAGGTGTATCGACCCTCCAAATTACCCGTCGAATTCCAAGCCAAGCCGGTACCGGATCTGCGGAACATTCCCTTGCCGCAATTCTCGGACCAAAGCGTTCCCAGCGACGTCATCATGTCGGGGGACGTTCTTCAGGTGACGGTGGCCACGGACTTGGAGAGTCGGCCGAACCCCGTGCCCGTCCGCGTGGACGACCTGGGGATCATTCGGGTGCCGTACATCGGCCCGGTCCAAGTGGGCGGGTTGCGATTCGCGGAGGCGGAACGCGCGATTGCGGCGGCGGCGGTGGAGCGCGACGTCTTTCGGCATCCTACCGTTACCGTGATTCGCAGCCAGCAACGGACCTATCAGGTGACGGTCGTCGGGGCGGTCAACAAGCCGGGGGTTTACAATCTGCCGGCATCGAACAGCAATCTCTTATCCGCCTTGGTGGCGGCCGAGGGGCTGAATACCAAGGCCGGCCCGGTCGTCGAGATTCGCCGCGCCGAAAGTTCCGAATCCTCGGCCGAGCGGCCCCCCCTGACCGCGGACGCCGGATCCGCGGACGGTTCATTTGACGGCGTGCGGCCCGCCGGTTGGAGCGACTCCAGCCCGCTTCGCGTGCGGCAGATCAATTTGACGTCACCCGACGGCGGCTCGCCCCGCGAGTATCGCCTTGCGGACGGCGACGTGGTGAACGTGACGGAACGCGAGGCCCTGCCGTTCTTTGTGGACGGCCTGGTGGCTAAACCCGGAGCCTACCCCATGCCGCCCGATCAACCCATCCGCATCTTGGACGCCGTCGCCTTGGCCGGCGGCAAGAGCAATCCTTTGGCGGACAAGGTCTGGATCGTACGGCATGTGCCGGGTCGAGAGGAGCCGGTACTCATCAAGGTCAGTTTGCGGCGGGCCAAGGAGGATTCGCAAGAGAATCTCTTCGTGGCGGCCGGCGACGTAATCTCCATCGAGGAGACGCCCGGCACCTTCATTTACAACCTGCTGAAAGGCTTCGTGCATATCGGCGGCTCCGTGCCGCTCAATTGATTGCGACGGAAGACAGGCATGCCCGACTCGCTTTTGCCCGCTACCATGCTTCCCGACTCGACCACGCACTTGGTCCACGCGGCCATGCAGTTCGCGGCGGCGGTGCGACGCCGTTGGCGCGTGGTGGCCGCCGTGCTGTTGGCCGCCGCCCTGCTGGGCGCCCTGTACTACGCCACGTCCGAACGGATCTATTCCGCCAAGGCGGAACTGCTTATTTTGCAGACCGGCGAGAATTCGCTCTCGCCCACCATCGAGGTCCAGTCCAATCGCGACGACAGCCTGATGCCGACGTTCGTCAACCTGATTTCCAGCGCGAAGGTCTTGCAAGGCGCCTTGAAACGATTGGCGCCCGAGGATATCGCCGTCGATCTGTCGCCGGATTCGCCCGAACAATGGATCAAGCAATTGCAAATGCGTCTCTCGGCGGCGGCGGTATATAAGACCAATATCATCACCGTCACCTACGAGTCCAAGGATCCCTCCGCGGCGGTTCGGGTGGTCAATGCGGTGGTCGATTCCTATCTGGAATTCATGCGCGAGACGCATCAGGGGACGGCCGCGGAGATCGTGCAAACCTTGAATAAGGAAAAGGATGACCTCAGCGTCCGCCTCAGTGAAAAGGAGCAACAACTTCAAGACCTCAGCCGGTCGCTGGGCGCCCTGGATTCGGGCGGCAGCGGCCAACTTCTGCATCCGCTCGTGGAGCGGGCCAAGGCCTTCAACGCCTCCCTGATCGAAGCTCAGAAGGAACGCGTCGAACTGGCGGCGTCTCTGGCCGCCCTGCAAGCTGCGATTCGAAACGGCGAAGACCTGCGGCAGTATCTGAACACCATGTCGGACGCCGTGGGGCGGGAAATGCTTTTGAACAGCCTGGGCTTCAATCCCCAGGATGCCACGGCCCGAGCCGAAGCCGAACGACGCATCCTGGAGGATCAAGTGGCCCTGAATGCCCTACGGGAACACCTGGGCGACAACCATCCGCGGGTCCAACAGCTCTTGCAGCGAATCGCGGCCAATCAAATGTACCTTCAGGGATTCCAGCAGCGACTTCGCGACCGTCTGAACACCATCGAAGCCGACGAGCTTGGGCCGACTTTGTTGGCCCTGATGCGGCAGCGCTTGGCCGAATGCGTGGAAAAGGAAAACTCGCTGGCGGAGCAGTACGAAATCGCTCGCGTGGAAGCCGGACAATTGGCCGGCGGACTGGCCCAGATGGAGATGCTGAAGAACGACATCGCGGGTTTGCGCGAGTTGTACGGCGGCCTGGTGAAACGGCTGACCAACATCGAACTGACGCGCGACTTGCGGGCATCGCTGATCACCGAACCGGTTGAAAACCGGACTCCGGTCTCTCCGAGCCTGTCCCGCACCGTCGCCATGGTCATGCTGCTGGGTTTGGGACTGGGTTTGTTGATCGTCTACGTGCTGGACGTCATGGACGATCACTTCCGCTCCGTCGAGGAGATTCAGTGGCAACTGAAGACGCCGGTCCTGACCGTGGTGCGAGAAATGGCCGCTCGAAGCGGCAGCGGGGCCGCGGCCATCGAGGTGGCTCAAGACCCCACCGGCGCCGCCAGCGAGAGCTTTCGCACTCTTCGCACCGCGATCGCCCTGCACGACGAACGCACGGAGCGCATCATCGTCACCAGCGCCGAACCGGGCGACGGCAAATCGACCGTCGCCGTCAATCTGGCCGCCGCGTTTGCCCAAAGCGGCAAACGCACGCTGCTGATCGACGGGGACCTCCGCCGTCCCGGCCTTTCCACGCTGCTGGGATTGCGGGGTCGCGAGGGTCTCTCCGAAGTCCTTCGCGCGGAGTCCCCCGCCGCCGAATCCGCTCCAAGCCGAATCCGCCGCGACGTGATCCCCGGCCTCGACGTTTTGCCGTGCGGCGCCCGACCCGTCAATCCCGCCGAATTACTCGCTTCCGCCCGGATGAGCGAACTGCTGACCTGGACGGAATCGACGTACGACCAAGTCATCATCGACACGCCGCCGGCACCGTTGGCCAGCGACACGATCATCTTGGGGCGCATGGCCGACGGCGCGCTGCTGGTCACGCAACCTCTCAAGAACACCCGGCGCACACTTTTCCGGGCGATCGAGCACCTTCGAATCCTCAAGGTTCCGCTCATCGGATTGGCAGTCAATCGTTTGCCGGGAGATGAACAAGCCCGATACGCGGGCTACTCCGGCGACTATTACGGTGCGGAGGCCGAGGAAACCCTGCCGATGCCGCCGACGGAGACCGATGCGGAGGGCGGCGCCGATACCGCTGCCCGGCCAATCGCCGCGGAAGAAGCACCGACCGAGGCATCCACGCCCGTCCGCGGTCGCATCGTGCCGCGGCGCGTCGCCTGATTCCGTCGGCGTCGGTGAGCGAGTCGATCAAAGTCACGGATTCGGTACGATCCGTCGGAAATACGCCAAGCCATGCCGCACATCTCGCTTCACGACAGTTCGAGCGGTCCGCGATCGTTGTGGATACGCCTTTGCGACCAGGGCTTGGACGCCCTGCAACCGGTCTGCCTCTTCGGCGTTCCCTTGATGATGGGTGGGCGGCACCCCTTAGGCCATTTGCTACTGGCGACCGCCGCGGGAGGAATGCTCCTGCTTTGGTGTCTCCGCCGGGCGTTTGCCGCTCGATCTCCCCTGGTGCGAACGGGCGTGGAATGGCTTGCGGCGGCGGGCGCGTTGCTTCTGGCCGTGCAACTGTTCCCGTTGCCCCCGTCTCTCCTAACCCGGCTGTCGCCGACAGTCCCGTCCTTCCTGCCGCTTTGGTTTCAAAATGAAGACGGCGTCTTGGGCCATTGGCCCTTCCTCAGCCTGATGCCCGACGAAACGCGACTGTGCCTGATTCTGTTCCTTTCTTATTTCGCCGTGTTTTGGGTCACGGCGCAGCGTATTCGGGCGATCGAAGACGTGGAGCGAATTTTCCGCTATCTCGCCTGGGGCGTGATGATCGTGGCAGGACTGGGTATTTTGCAGCAGGTGGCCGGCAACGGCAAATTCTTCTGGTTCTATCAGCACCCCTATTCCACCACCGCGGACGCCGTTAAAGGCTGTTTCACCAATCGCAATCATTTTGCCGATTACTTGGCCCTGGGCATCGGCCCCCTGCTGTGGTGGACCTTCGGCGGCAGCGCCTTCGTCCCTGGGGCACGGCGCGGAGCATCGTACCGACCTCGCGCGGCCCGGGCGACGCTCTCTTGGATCGGCGGCACACCGACCAACTCGGGCGGTTCGTCCGCACAAACCGGCGAGGGGGAATGGATCCGCGTGATTTTGCTGGGGATGGTGCTCTTCGCCGGACTGCTGTCGCTTTCCCGCGCCGGAAACGTCGTACTGGCCCTGGCCTTGATAATCACGACCGCCGCCCTCTATCGCGGGCGAGTGCTGCGACCTTACGCGATTGGGCTGTTGGGTCTGGCGGTGCTCGTCACAGCGACGGCATTGGCGATTTTCGGCCGAGATCGCGTGGCCGAGCGACTGGACGACCTCGCCGCGCTGTCGTGGGAGACCTTGGACCGGCAAGAGAGTCGCACCACCGTTTGGCAAAACACCTGGCGGGCGGCGCAGGATTTTCCCCTTTTCGGATCGGGAGCGGGCAGTTTTCGCTTTGTGCAGGCCCTCTACGAAGGCCCACGTTCGCACGCCCACTATTACTCCCATGCCGAACAAAGCTACTTGCAAGTGCTTTTGGAGACCGGCGTCCCGGGTTTGGGCCTATTACTGTGCGGCTGGATACTGATCTTCGTTCGAGCAGGCCGCGCCGCGCGTCACGGCTGCGATCTCCGGCATCGCATGGCGGCGGTCGCCGCCGCGGCGGGACTGGCCGCGCATGCCCTGCACGGCTTCGTCGATTTCGTCTTTTACGTGCCGGGCTTGACCGTCACCGCCGTAACGCTGGCGGCCTGCGTTTGGCGCCTGGCGGATTTCGCAACCGATGCCGACGCCGCCCGTGGTCGGACATGCGCGACCACCCAGTCTGCATCGCTCCGCCGACGAAGGATCACGGCGGGCGCTGGGGCGCATTCCGGCGGAAAGGAAACCGCACCGTGGAAGCCCATGATTTGGACGGCGGCGGCCCTCTGTGTCGCCGTACTCACCGGCGTCGTCATCGCGGATCGCATTCCCGCCGTCTATGCCCAGCAATTGTGGGAAAGGTATCTCGCCCTCCAACGCGCCTCCGAGAGCGCGTCCATGGAAGCCTGGCTGCAAGTCGGCGACGAGTCCCCCCCGGACCGTCTGGCGGAATCGGAGCGACGCGTGATCGAACTGTTGAGCCGAATCGCTCAGGCGGAACCGCGCTGGGCCGAACCGCATTTGCGACTGGCGCAGGCCTACCTACGGCGCTTTCACGCCCTGCAATTGAGCGCTGACAACGCCATGCCGCTCAGTCAAATACGCGATGCCGCCGTTCAGTCACAGTTCCCCAGCGCCGCCGCGCTCGACGACTGGCTGGCGGCAGCGGTGGGCGAACATCGCAAATTGCTATACCTTGCCCGACAAGAGGCTCACCAAGCCGTTCGGCTCTGCCCCTTGCTGGGTGAGGCGTATTTGGTGCTGGGCGAATTGGGCTTTCTGCGAGGAGAGGGCGATGCCGAACTGCGGCAGTGGACCGCCCAGGCCCTTCGCGCCGCGCCTTACAACGGCAATATCCTGTTCGAAGCCGGATTGCAGGCCTTTTTGGCGGGCGACGAGGCCGCGTGGATCGATTACTGGCGCCGCGCCTTCCACGCCGGACGCGTTCACCAGACGCGCCTCATCCGTCAGCTTGCGGGCCGAGCCTCTCCGGAAAACGTCGCCGAAGAGACCGAATTTCTCTTACACGTTTTCGAACCGGATCTGGAAGCCCTGCGATCCATGTATCGCTACTATCGAAAAAGCTACCCGGCCGAGAACCTGGGACCGTTGGCGCAGGCGTATCTGTCGGCCCTGCAAGGTCAAATCGCGAAGATCGAAAACGACCCTGCGACCGAGGCCTCCTTGTGGCTGGAGACGCACTTCGTCCTGCTGGAAATGGGAGACGGGGAAGGGGCCTTGGACGCCGCACGGCGAGCCTCGACCCTAAATCCCAACGATTATCGGGCACACTACTACCTTTCCCAGCGACTGGAGGAACTGGGGCACTGGGCGGAAGCGGAAGAACACGTGCGGTGGTGCTTGCTGCGCCGGCCCGGTCATCGACCGCTGGAACGACGATTGGCGGCGCTCCGCGCGCGACAACTTTCGGAAAGGGCGGAAGTCCCCGTCGTTGCGTCGCGGGAAACCGCCTCGGCGGAGCGCTGAATCGGATCGCCGCGTGACGGCCCGGCACAAAAAACCGCCTTGCCGAGGGACGGCCAAATCCGGTATGAATGCCCCTCCCGCCGCGTGACGAGCGTCGCCGCGGTTTCACCGCCGCCATACCCGGAACCGGATCGGGAACCCGCGCGGCAAGGATGCCGCCGAGCATTGTCGTGCCGACGGGGAGCGAACCGTCGGCGCCTTCAAGGAGGAAGTCGTGAAATCGCTGCCGCTGTTCGGTCGAGCCAACGGGCGGGAAGAGAACGGGCCGGCATCGCCCGCCGCGAAGTTCCGTCTTGCCCCTCGCTTGCCGGAGCACGAGGACGGCGGCGCGAATCTCTCCGCCTCTCAATCGCCCGCCGTGGAACAAGATAACGCAACGCCGCGCCTTTCCGCGGCGGATAGCGGCGGCACGACCCCCGGCGTTTGGCGTCATCACCTTCGCGGCCTGTTAGGGGCCGCGATGCTCCTTCCGTTCTTATTGGCCGCATATCTGACGGCGTTTTGGCTACGATTCGAAGGGCAGACTCCGCCCCGCGTCGAGCAGTGGTTCTGGAGTACCGTCGGATACGTCGTCGCCATCAAGTTGGCGGTGTTCGTCGGCTTTCGCATTCACCGTTCATGGGGGCGGTTCTTGACGTTTTCGGACCTTGCCCGGCTTATCCAAGCGGCGGGGCTCGCCCTTTTGGCCACGGCCATGGCGGAGCGATTTTTCGGTCCGCCGCAGATGGCTCCCCGGGCCATACTGCTCTTGGATTGCGGCGCCACGATCGTGCTGCTGGGAGGTTTTCGCGCGGTGCAGCGGGCGATGTGGGACCGCAGTTGGAGCAGCTTTTTCTGGAGCGGCGCCGTGCCCACGTTGATCGTGGGAGCCGACGAGGCCGGCGAAGGCGCCCTCCGCGCCGTGCTGCGCGACTCCCGCCGACGCTATCGCGTTCTCGGCTTCCTCGATCGCGATCCGCGCAAGGTGGGAGGGTGCTTGGGCGGCGTCCCCGTTCTCGGCACCGTAGACCGGATCGCCGACATCTCCGCCAAGCTGGGCGTGAAGGAAGTCTTTCTCGCGGCGGGCGACATCACGGGTCGAGAGGTGCGAAGGCTGGCCGCCGATGCGCGAGCGGCGGGCGTCGCCCTTAAGGTCCTGCCCAGTTATCAGCAACTTCTCACCGGTCGCGTGGCCTTGCAACCGCAACCGGTATCCATTCAGGACCTCTTGCGTCGAGAGCCGGTGGCCCTGGAAATGGACCACATCCGCGACTGGCTTCGCGATCGCGTCTTGCTGGTGACGGGCAGCGCCGGGAGCATCGGTTCCGAAATCGCCAGACAGTTGATCCCCTTCGCCCCGCGCAAGCTGATCCTCCTGGATCGCAACGAGACGGGCCAGTTCTTCTTGGAACGCGAGTTGGCGGATCTTCTCGCCTTGCGCGAGGAAGGACGGTTCATCGATATGGAAGTCGTCCTGGCCGATCTCTTGGATCGTCGCCGGGTCGAAAACCTTTTGCAACGGCACCGCCCCGACGTCATCTTCCACGCCGCGGCGTACAAACACGTGCCGCTCATGGAATCCCATCCCGGCGAGGCGGTCAAGAACATCGTCTTCGCCACGCGCCAACTGGCGGACGCGGCCGAATCGGCGGGCGTGACGTCTTTCGTCATGATCTCCACCGACAAGGCGGTCAATCCGACCAGCGTGATGGGCGCCTGCAAGCGATTGGCCGAAATGTACGTCCAATCCTTGACCCGCGAGGTTCGTTGCCGATTCGTCACCGTCCGCTTCGGCAACGTGCTGGATTCGGCCGGCAGCGTGGTGCAGATCTTCCGGAAGCAAATCGCGGCGGGCGGACCGGTGACCGTCACCGATCCCCGCATGGAACGTTTCTTTATGACCATCCCCGAGGCCGCCCGACTGGTCATTCAGGCCGGCGTCATCGGTCGGGCCGGCGAGATCCTGGTCTTGGATATGGGCGAGCCGGTCCGCATCCTCGACCTGGCCGTCGATATGATCCGACTCTCCGGCCTGGAGGTGGGCCGCGACATCGAGATTCGATACGTCGGATTGCGGCCCGGCGAAAAGCTTTACGAGGAGTTGCAGGCGGCGGGAGAGCAATCCCTGCCCACCCGGCACCCGAAAATCCGCATCGCCGTCAGCCCTGCCGCGGATTTGGCCGCGCTCCGGCAGAACCTGGCGCGGCTGCGCAATCTGGCGGACGATCGACCCGGCGAAGTCCTGCAAGTGTTGCAAGATTTGATTCCCGGTTACCGCCCGGATACCGCCGCACCGCGGGAGGCCGCCGCGAAGCCTGTCCGTCTCCGTGCCGCGTGAGCCTTCCTGCAAAGCGAAGTAACGGCACCTGGTGAAACCGGTCGCGGAGAACCGATCGGTCGCGGCCCCCGCGAGGCCGACATCAGGCGAGGAAGAAGAGATATGACCAATTCAGACCTTCGGCTTTCGGGCAAGGATTCGACCCGTCCGCGTGTGGCGTTCATCATGGGAGCGGGCCGCAGCGGTTCCACCGTCCTGGATATGCTGCTGGGCGCACACCCGAGCATTCAAGGGGTGGGAGAACTGTGCAACGTGGTCCGCAGCGGTTGGATCGCGGGGCAGTACTGCTCGTGCGGGCGTCGCACTCCGGATTGCGATTTCTGGCAGGCCGTGCGTGAACAGTGGCGCCGGGAGTCGGGCGGCGCCGATCCGAGACACTACGAGTACCTGCTGCAAGCCTTCGAGCAGCGCCGTATCAGCGCCGTGCGATTGACCTGCACGCTTCACCCCGAGCGACTGGTGCTGCCCGCGCGGTCGGGCGTGGCGTTTCGCGACTACGCCGAGCAGACCGCCGCCCTATTCAGGGCTATCGCCGCGGTCTCGGGACGCCCCATCGTCGTGGATTCCTCGAAGAACCCGGCCCGGGCGTTGGCCTTGTTGCGGATGGACCGGGATTTCGGCCGGGTCGATCTCCGCTTGATCCATCTGGTGCGGGACGTTCGAGGCTTCGCCTGGTCCGCCCGGAAAAGCTTTCGCAAAGACGAGGCCAAAGGGGTGCAAGCGGACATGGCGGGCCTACCGGTCTGGAAAAGCGCCCTGGTGTGGGCGTTTGTCAATGTCTGCTCCGACTACGTTCGCCGGCGGCACGATCGGCGACGCAGCTTGCTGCT
This sequence comes from Thermopirellula anaerolimosa, assembly GCF_054657335.1. Taxonomy (NCBI): domain Bacteria; kingdom Pseudomonadati; phylum Planctomycetota; class Planctomycetia; order Pirellulales; family Thermoguttaceae; genus Thermopirellula; species Thermopirellula anaerolimosa. Next base: position 1,894,113 of record NZ_BAAHYX010000006.1, on the reverse strand, counting down.
GAAATACGAAGATCTCGCGTCCCGGCCCGAGGCAGCGCTGCACGCCGTGGCGGACGTCCTGAGTCTGCCCGCCGATCCGTGGCTCGAAATGTTGAATTCGGCCGCACCGTTGCGCCCCGGGCACGTCGTGGCGGGAAATCGGGTCCGCATGGAACGGGAAATCCGCTTGCGGCCGGATTTGGAGTGGCAAAGCAAGCTCTCGCCCGCCGACAAGCGGGTATGTTGGATGCTCGCCGGGTGGAAGGCGGCCTGGTACGGTTACCCCATGCGGCCCGAGAAGGACCGCCGGTCGAGCGATGCGGCACGGCAAGCCGATGCACCCCGGTCGGTCGCGCCGGGCCATCCCATCCCGCGACCGCACTTTGCGCGGTCTTCCGCGAAGCCGACTGTAGATTCCGCCCCTCGAACCGCCCTTCGCTCGCATCCCGATGGCTGAGCCTGCCGCCCCTTATGCCAATGCCGCGGCCCTGCCGGACAAAGCGACCGCCGGAAGGCCCGAACCGCGCGCGCTGCCGCCGCTGGGAATCCACTGGAACCTGGCGTGGGTCTTTTCGGGGAATGCGGTGCGATCCGTTGCGCGGGCCGTGCTATTGATCTTGCTGGTCAAGTGGGCGGGTTGGGAGGCGGCGGGCGTGTACATCGCCGCACTGGCGCTGACCGGACCCATCTTCGCCGTCACCGATTTGGGACTCCGCCCGCTGCTCATCAACGACGTGGCCCGCGAGTACCCCTTTCAGCACTACTTCTCGCTCCGCCTGGTCGGATCGGCGGCGGCCTGGGGCGTGGCGGTCGTGCTGGGACTTGTGTTGGGCTATTCCTTCCACCGCGTCGCGCTGATCCTCTGTGCGGCGGCGACCCGATTCTGGGACGGCGCCTCCGACATCCTGCACGGCGTCCTCCAGCGCGAAGAACGCATGGACCGCATCGGCCTCAGTCTCATCCTCCGGCATCTATTGGGAGTCGCGGCCTTTTGCGGCGCAATCCACTGGGGCGGAACCATTACCTTGGCCGCCGCCTTGGACGCCCTTGCCGCCGTCGCCGTCTGTCTTGCCTGGGACCTTCCCAACGCCCAGCGCCTCCTCCGCGGACTGCGGCGGGAAGACGATTCTGCGCACACCTCGGGCGAATCCGCCGACGTTGCATCGAGGAAACCCTCGGCGGATACCGCCGCCCTCGCCGAATACCGGACCCACGGTTCGACCGTGTGCCGTAGGGAAGCCCTTCACGGGGATCGAGACCAAGAGCACGTATCGTTCGTTCGCCCCACGCCCGTCTGGGGCAGCCTGATCCGCCACAGCATTCCGCTGGCGATCGTGGCGTTCGAAATCAACCTCATCACCAACGTTCCTCGCTACGTCGTGGAAAGCGTATTGGGTCCGGCGTCCTTGGCGATATTCGCCTCACTGTTGCAACTGGCGGGGATGGGTATGATCTTCGTCGTGGCCATGGGTCAGACCATGAGTCCCCGATTGGCCCGTTACTACCGCCAAGGCGATCATCGCGGCTTCCTGCGCCTGCTGGCGGGTGTCACGACGGTCAGCGCCCTTTTGGGCGTCGTCCCGTGGATGATCGTGATCTCCGGCTGGGGACCGCTCGTTTTGCAATGGCTTTTCCGCGACGACATGGCCCGGCATTGGGATATGGCGGTTTGGGTCATGGGATCGGCGGTGATCCTGTACCTGACGGGACCGCTCGGACGGGCCTTGGATACGCTCTTACGGTTCAAGACGCACGTGGCGATTCGAACGACGTCCCTGGTCCTCGTCTTGCTGCTACTGCCCCCGATGACTCGTCTTTACGGTTTGTGGGGAGCGGCAGTGGGCTTCACGATTGCGCAAGGCGTCATGCTGCCTCTTTATCTGATCGCGATTGCCCACGCGTGGAAGCATCGACAGCACGCGCCGCGACTCCGGCGAGAGTCCGGCGAAGAGCTGCGCGCGACATCGTACGGCACCGAAACGAGCGACGATTCAACCGCCGAGAATCGCCGCGCCGCTTGACGAGGAAGACTCTTCGCAAGTCGCTTTCCCAGCCCCGCCGCAACCGCTGCGATACCCGGCCAAATATCGACGGGATCCAATGTTGTGCTAGGTTGCACCACAGCACCACGGTCGCCTATCGCCGACCGTACTTGGCGGCGAATTGCTCATCGGTGTAGCTGAGGTAGTACAGTCCCTCGATCAATGCGACCAAGCCGATAATCAAGCTGGAGATACCAAGAGTGCACAACCCGAGGCCGAGACTGATGATCAAATAGATGACACCGGAGGTTGTATCGCCCAAGTAAAACTTGTGCGCCCCCAGCGCGCCGAGAAAAATCGCCAGCAGCGACGCCACGAGGCGATTCGGGCCGGAACCGCCGTGCGGAGATGTGCCGGGTTGTCGGACACCGCAACGGGGGCAAATCTCCGCCAGGATCGAGATGACGGCGCCGCAGTGAAAGCAAAACTTGGTGTTCGCCGCGCCCGGAGCACGTTCCGGTTCGATCGCGGCGAAAATAGGATCGTCCCGGGGCGGAGGTTGCGGGGTCGGCACGATCAGGGTAGCACCGCAGGCGGGGCAGATCGTTCTCTTGCCCGCCGTGTTGGAAGCAACCTTGAGTTGACTCCCGCATGCCGTACAATTGAAGTAAGTTTCGCCAACGGACATCAAAAGTCTCCTCAGCAAGGTGTCATTCTAGCTTTTTGCGGTCTGCTGCGTCGAGTCTATTCCGACAGAAACCCGGCGGCAACGCCGTGTTATCCAAATGCGAGTTTTTGCGGTCCCGCCGGATGCCGGTCCGCGGGCCTTTCGGCAACCGCACCCCCTTGGGTATTTCGTCCGCACGCCGTAATACTTAAGCCTCGCAAGCGAATTCACATGGGGTGAGTTTTAACTCCAATTGACGGCGCCGCGCCGTTAACGGCGCGCCCTGCACGGAGACGGACGCAATGTTTCACAAACCGACGCGAAAAGTCATTCCCGTGATTTCGGCATGCCTGGGCATTGGGGGCATCTTTTTCGCCCTGTGGGTTTGGGCCGCCGACCGGAATCCGCATCGACGCCTCACGGCGCTGACAGAGCAAGGCATCCCGATTACCGTAGCCGACCTCGACGCACAATCGGCCCACGATGGCATGCAGGCGACCGAACTTGTCCGGGCCTTGATGGCAGAATTGGCCGCCACGGATTCGGGGTGGCAAGACCTGCTTTCGAGCGATACGGTGAGCGCGGGCACCCCCACCGACGAGGAGTTAGCTCGTATGCGCGCCATTGCGGAGAATCCCCGCGCCCGAGAGTTGTTCCGACAGTTGGCCGAACTGCCGGGTGAGGAACCGTATGCCGCCCTCGGCACGCAAGGCGACTTCATGGAGAGGCTTCTTGGCGTGATCTCCGACGTCCGAGGCGTCTACCGCTATCTCGGCGTCTCCGCCCGTTATCACCGGTTGCAGGGAGAGGCTGAGCGATTCATGGAGGACGTCTTGCTGAGCTTGCGGACGTTGCGGCGGGGCGCTCCGTGCTTAGTGGGTAATTTGGTTCGGGTGGCGTGTCTCCGCATTACCCTTCGCGAAGCCGCCGATACGCTTTCCGCCGGGCGGTTTCCAAGCGAGACCCTCAATGCCCTCGATGCTCGACTCGCGGAATTGGACGTCCATCGGTGGTGGGAGGAAGCCCTTCGATCCGAAGGCGCCTACGGTCTGGATCAAATGGAACGTCAAATGTCGTTCGCTCGCTATTGGCCTGCCTCGGTGATGTATTACAGCACCGTTGATTACTACCTGGATGTGCTGGACTACTATAGGCAGCACGGACTGGACGTCCCCGGCAAGGCGGCGGCACCCTCGCCGCAAAAGGGCTTTTCCGCATGGAATAAGCTGGTGGACCTTGCGCTGCCCGCCTTTGAGGCAGGCCAAAACGCGGGTCGGACGGCCATTGCCGAAATTCGGTGCCTTCGCGCCCATGTTCGCATCGTCGAACAGGCGAACGAAAAAGGCGGGAAGGCGGAAATCGCCTGGGAATCCATCGATCTCCCCGAGGGGGAAAAGGTCGATCCGTTTACCGGCACACCTCTGCTCCTGCGCCCGGTGGACGATGGATGGCTGGTCTACTCCGTGGGAACCAACCTTCGCGACGACGGAGGCAAGTTTGATGGCCAAGAGGACGTCGGCCTGCGTGTAAGCTTGCCGCGCTGAATCGCCCCCCATTTTAGAGGGATCGTGCCCGAATCTCCTTCGCCGCTCCACGTCGGGGCGGCATCTTGCTTGGTTGCGGAAAAGTGTTCGCATCGCACTCCCCGTTGCGAGGCTCTGCTGCGGATCCGCAGATGGGAGCTGCGAATGACTTTCCGGTTCCCATTCGCCACACCCCCCCACAAAGGCGTATCGTGCTGACCCTTAAGATTGCCAAAGCTCGCTGTTTTGTGTTGACCGCGAATTTTGGGAATAATAGCGTATTTGCACAATGAAGTGATGGGTTGTCAGCCCACGCAAAAGGTCGTACTCTGAACGGTTGATTCTTCCGAATCGAAGAAATGGGGCTTTCGCGTCGCGTGTTGCGCGGGGGGGCTATTTCCGCGCCGTAAGAACAGGTTCCCCACCGACCGACGTATTGGTATTTCCGCGGATGGACGCTCCGTCGTGCATTTTCCGCATACTCTCCAAACGCCTCCATGTCGCGCTAGCGATACGGATGCGAGGCCGACGAAGGACGACGGATATTCCGCTCCTATAAGAAAGCCGTGATGTGCCCATGAGTTGTTCCATCGGAAGTTTTTTCGTTCCCCCCACCTTCGTGGATTTGCTGCGTCATCGCGCCGAACACCAACCGGACGATACGGCGTTCGTCTACTTGGCCGACGGAGAGAATGACGAGATTCGCATCACGTATACGGAGTTGGACCGTCGTATTCGCGCCATTGCCGCATGGCTTCAGGCGCACGGGCTATCCGGGGAGAGGGCTTTGCTGCTGTATCCGCCGGGACTGGATTTCATTGCGGCGTTTTTCGGTTGCCTGTATGCCGGGGTGGTGGCCGTGCCCGTCTATCCGCCGCGGCGCAATCGGTCCTTGGAACGCATCCAGGCGATTTCCGACAATGCCCAGGCCAAAGCGGCCTTGACCACGGCGGCGGTGCGCGAGCGCGTGGACGGCGTGATCCATGACACGCCCGACCTTTTGAAATTGAATTGGCTGACCACCACCGGCGAAGAACCGGCACCGCCGGACGACTGGAAGCGGCCCGACATCTCGGGCGAGACGTTGGCCTTTTTGCAATACACCTCCGGTTCGACCGGCACGCCCAAGGGGGTCATGCTGTCGCATTCCAATTTGATGCACAACTCGGCCCTCATCTGTCACGCCTTCGAGCATCGGCGCTCGGGAACCGGCGTTTATTGGTTGCCCAGCTATCACGATATGGGCCTGATCGGCGGCATTTTGCAGCCGGTTTTCGTGGGGCGGCCGAATGTCATGATGTCGCCCATGGCCTTTTTGCAGAAACCCTATCGCTGGCTGGCCGCCATCTCGAAATATCGCGGCACGACCAGCGGCGGACCGAATTTCGCCTACGATCTGTGCGTCCGCTCGGTCACGCCGGAGCAGCGCGAAAGCCTGGACCTGAGTTGTTGGGAGGTGGCGTTCAACGGCGCGGAACCCGTTCGTGCCGAGACCATCGAGCGATTCAGCGAGTATTTCGCCCCCTGCGGGTTCCGACGCGAGGCGTTTTATCCGTGTTACGGCTTGGCCGAGGCGACCTTGATCGTCACGGGAGGGTTCGTGCGTCAACCGCCGATTCTCCGCCGCTTCGAGGCCGAATCCGTCGCCCAGGGCAGGCCGCGACCGACGAACAACGGCGGGCACCGCGTGCAAACCCTGGTGGGTTGCGGCACGCGACTACCGGACGTGGAAGTGGCCGTCGTCGATCCCCAGACCCATCGCCGCTTGGGAGAGCTTGCGGTGGGCGAGATTTGGGTCCGCGGCCCCAGCGTCGCTCAAGGATATTGGAAGAATCCCGACGCCACGGGGGAGACCTTCGGCGGCATGATCGCGGACACCGGAGAAGGGCCGTTCATGCGGACAGGCGACTTGGGGTTCTTGCTGGAGGGCGAGTTGTTCGTCACCGGCCGAATCAAGGAAATGATCATCGTTCGCGGCGTCAACGTCTATCCGCACGACGTGGAACGCACGGCCCAGCGGGCCGACAATCGCTTGCGACCGAATGCGGGGGCGTGTTGCACCGTCGAGGAGGACGGCAGGGAAAAGCTCGTCTTGATCCAAGAGGTCGAGCGCCACGTCAAGCAGGGTTTCGACGAAATCTTTCAGGCGGTGCGCCGTGCCGTCTCTTTGGAACACGAACTCCCATTGGACGCCATCGTCCTGATCAAATTGGGCAGCATCCCGCGGACGTCGAGCAACAAGATCCAGCGGTTCGCCTGTCGCAAGGCCTACTTGGACGGGACGCTCTCCGTGGTGGCCCAGTGGCGAGCGGGCGAGGCTGCAACCGCCGAGATGCCTTCGGCGGGCGGCGCAACTTCGGATTCCCCCGTGCCCGCGGCAACAGCGGCGGAATCGACCGGGACCGGCGGCAACGGCGCCGTGCGGGCCGGGACGGTATCGGCCGCGGACGACACCGCAAGCGGTTTGCGGCGACTGCAAGAGCACTTGGCGGCCCAAGGCGGCGAGGGCTGGCAGGCTGCCGGCGGAGGCCGTCCCCGTGAATCCGCCGCACTTTCCTCCCAACCACGAACTCCCGTCGCCGCCGATCGGCAACAGATCATCCAGGCCGTCTTGGATGAGGTGCGACGCGTGGGCAAGGACCGCGCCGCCGGGATTACCCTGGACAGTTCCATCGCCGAATTGGGACTGGATTCGCTGGAACGCATGGAGATCTTGGCCTCGCTGGAGGAACGATTCGGCGGGCGATTCCCCGAGGAGATTCTGCCCGATTTGGAGACGGCGCAGCAGGTGGTCGAGGCCGTCGAACGCTACCTGGGCGGGGGCGGCGTGGAAATCCGCAACCGCACCGCCTTCTTCGAACCCGGCCAAGAGATTCCGCCCGAGTGCTGGGACTTCGAACGTTTTCCCGAGTATACGGCCCTGCGAGAACGCCTCCAAATCTTGGAAGCGGCAGGATTGGGAAACCCCTTCTTCACGGTGCACGAAGGCATCACGAACGATCGCACCATCATCGGCGGCCGAGAGTATGTCAATTATTCGAGCTACAACTACCTCGGCATGTCGGGCGATCCGGCCGTCATTCGAGCGGTGCAGCAGGCCGTGGAGCGTTACGGCACCAGCGTGTCGGCCAGTCGATTGGTCTCCGGCGAAAAGGTCCTCCACGGCGAATTGGAGCGAGGTTTGGCCGAGTTCTTGGGAACCGAGTCCGCCGTGGTCTTCGTGGGCGGGCACGCCACGAATGAGACCGTGATCGGCCATCTCCTCAAGCCCGGCGACCTGATCCTGCACGACGCCCTTTCCCACAACAGCATCGTTCAGGGAGCCATTCTCTCGGGCGCGCGGCGCCGTCCTTTCCCGCACAACGACTGGGAAACCGCCGACCGCTTGCTGGAGCGTTTCCGCCACGAATATCGTCGCGTCCTCCTGGTGATCGAGGGCGTGTACAGCATGGACGGCGACATTCCCGACCTGCCGCGGTTCGTGGAGGTGAAGAAGCGGCACAAGGCGCTGCTGATGGTGGACGAGGCCCATTCCATGGGTACCATCGGCGAAACCGGTCGCGGAATCGGCGAATACCACGCCGTGAATCGAGCCGACGTGGACGTTTGGATGGGCACCCTGAGCAAGTCGTTCGGAAGTTGCGGCGGCTATATTGCGGGTCGGCGGGCCCTGACCGAGTATCTCAAGTACACCGCCCCCGGTTTCGTGTTCAGCGTCGGCCTTTCGCCCCCCAACGCCGCCGCGGCATTGGCTTCGCTGCACCTGATGCAAACCGAACCGCAGCGCGTGCAACGCTTGCGGGAAAACGCGGCCTTGTTCCTGCAATTGGCGCGGCAGCGCGGACTCGATACCGGTCTGAGCCACGATTCGCCCGTCGTGCCCGTCATCCTGGGAAATTCGCTTCACTGCATGCTGCTCTCTCAGGCACTGTTTCGGCGGGGAATCAACGTCCAACCGATCGTGCATCCCGCCGTGCCGGAGACCGCCGCCCGACTGCGATTCTTCCTCACGGCCAAACATACCGAGAAGCAAATCCGCGACACCATCGACGCCTTGTGCGAAGAGATGGATCGCATCGACCCGGCCTACCGCGGTTCGCGCTTGCAACCCACGGCGGCCCCATGATCCGCGTTGGCTCCCGGGAAAGGCTCGGTCCGCGATTTCACAACCGGATTCGCGGCGGGTTCTTCGTTTCTCTAACTCGTCGTACTCCGCCTGATGCCGCCGACCCAATTCTCCGCCAAGCGGCTTGAACGGCGGTCTCTCGACGGGTAAAAGTACGTCTACGCCGTCCGGTGCCTTGCGGAACGCAGGGTGATCCGGGCCGACCGGGGCGGCATCTCGTGCGGCGCGCGATTCGGTCACCAACCCTGCGCAGGGGGTGCGGCGCCCAATTTCACGCCCCGCCGGCAAACACGCGGGAGGGAAGCAACATGATGCGATTCACAAGTTGGGTTGGATTACTCGTGTGCGTGGCCGGCATCGTGCCGGCCCTGCTCCGCCCGCGGACGCTCCAGGCGTCCCAGCCTTCTTCGCCCGCCGCGATCGTGGTTCGAGCGGATGCCGACGCCGTGGAGCGGTTGGCCGCTCAGGAAGTCCGTCGCTACGTCTACCAGCGGACCGGCGCGCTGCTGCCGATCGTCGCCGACGTACCTGGCGAGTCCGATGTTATCTTAATCGCTTACGCCAAGGCGCTGGAAACCGGCCCTTGGCTGCGGGAGATGGGACTGGAAGACTCGTTAACGCAGTTGGCCGGGCGATTGGCGGTCGCTCAGCCCGATGGGTACGTCCTTTGGACCGTGCCTCGGGGTGAACGCCATCTGCTGGTCGTAGCGGGTTACGACGCCGGGACGCTGCTGTACGCCGCATACCGCACGGCCGAAAGTTACGGGGCCAGGTTCTACCTGGACGGCGACGTGCTTCCGGATCGGCTCATCGCTTGGTCGTTGCCCCAACTCGATGAGACGCGGCGCCCGCTCTTCGCTTGCCGCGGCATCCAGCCCTTTCACGACTTCCCGGAAGGACCGGACTGGTGGAGCCTGGAGGACTATCGGGCGGTGCTGGCCCAACTGCCCAAGCTGGGGATGAATTTCTTCGGGTTGCACTGCTATCCCGAGGGCGGCGTCGGACCGGAACCGCTGGTGTGGATCGGTACGACGGACGATATCGGCGAGGGCCCGGCGGTGCGCTTTAGCTATCCCGCCCGGCATTTTCTTACCGGCAACGTGACGGGAGCTTGGGGATACCGCCCCTGGAAGACCTCCGCCTATGTTTGGGGCGCCGATCGCATATTCGAGGCCGACGACTTCGGCGCCGACTACATGCAAGGCTATTCCCCCTGGAACGAGGCACCCGTCGAAAAGACCAACCAATTATTCGAGGCGATGGGTGTCACGCTGGACGGGGCCTTTCGTTTCGCCCGTCTGCTGGGAGTCAAGACCGTCGTCGGGACGGAGACGCCGCTGACCATCCCCAGCGCCGTGCGAAAGCGTTTGGAGGAGGCCGGCAAGGACCCGCGGGATCCCGCCGTAGTCCAAGAGGTTTACGAGGGCATGTTCCGCCGCATCATGCAGACGCACCCCCTGGACTATTACTGGTTCTGGACGCCCGAGGATTGGACCTGGTCGGGGACCAAGCCCGCTCAAATCGACGCGACCCTGGCCGACTTGAACGCGGCGGCGGAGGCCGCCCGAAAGGTCGGCGCCCCGTTCGGTCTGGCCACTTGCGGTTGGGTCCTGGGACCGGTGCAGGATCGCGCCATGTTCGATAAGGTCCTGCCGAAGGATTGGGCCGTCAGTTGCATCAACCGCCAAGTGGGGCACGAACCTGTGGAACCGGGTTTCGCTCAAGTCGAAGGCCGTCCCAAATGGGCCATTCCTTGGATGGAGGACGATCCCGCCCTCAACAGTCCGCAGCTTTGGGTCGGTCGAATGCGCAAGGACGCCGCCGACGCCCTGGCCTACGGTTGCACGGGTCTGATGGGTATCCACTGGAGAACGCGGCAACTGGGGCCGAACGTCTCCGCACTGGCCAAGGCCGCGTGGGATCAAGCCGCTTGGAACCCGAATTGGGGAAGGCCGCCGCAACCCAAACCCGCCCCCAAGGAAGGACCGCAAGGCGGGAATTGGGCGGCGTTTCCCGGTGCCGAAGTTGCCGATACGGAAGAGGACGAGCTGTACCGGACCGTCCGTTACAACGTCGCAGCGTATCACTTCGACGTGCCCAACGGTCGGTATCGCCTGATCCTCAAGTTTTGCGAACCGCATTACGCCGAGGCGGGAAAACGGGTCTTCGGCGTGCGGATACAGGGGCAGCCCGTCATCGAAGGCCTGGACATCTTCGCCCGTGTTGGCCGAAATCGGGCGCTCGATTACACGTTCGAAGATGTGGCCGTGACGGACGGTCGCCTGACGATCGACTTCGTGCCCGAGGTCGAGTACCCGTCCATCGCCGCCATTCGCCTGGAGGGGCCCATGATGCGGGCGGTGAACTGTGGCGGACCCGCTTGGCAGGATTATGCGGCCGATTGGCCGGTGACGAATGCCGCCGCCGATCGCTTCTTGGCCTCGCACGATTTCTATTTGGACTGGGCGGCCGCGCAATTCGGCCCCGAAGTCGCCGCCGAAATCGCCGAGATTTTCGCCGCCGTCGACGGTCGACTCCCGCGTCCCAGCAACTGGGTGGGAGGTCCCGGCGGCATTCAGCCCGACCCGAGACCTTGGGAAAAGGTCGCCCCGGAATACGCCTTCGTTTCGCAACTGGAGGCCTTGCGGGATCGCGTTGTCGGACCGGGCAACCTGGAGCGATTCGATTACTGGCTGAATCTGTTCCGGTATATGCGAGCCAACGGGCAAGTGAACTGCACGTGGGCGGTTTACAACGCGGCGGTTGCCAAGGCCAAGCAGGCTCCCACCCCCGAAGAACAGCGGCGGGTCGCCCGCGAAGAGGCCCTGCCGCTCCGCATCCAATTGGTACGAGAGACGGCCCAGGCCCATCACTACTTGTTGGCGCACGTCAGCACCTACGGAGGCTTGGGCAACGTCGCCAACTGGCAGCAGCACGTCTTGCCCATGCTGCTGTACGATCCCGGCGCGGAGTTGGAGCAAATGTTGGGCGAACCCCTTCCGCCGGAGGCGCAACCGGGGACCGACTACGAGGGACCGCCTCGGCTGATCGTGCCCACTCAAAGGACGTTACTGACGGCGGGCGAGGCCTTCCGCGTGAAAGTGATCGTGCTGGGCTTCACCCCGGACCGCCCCGTCCTGCGATGGCGTCCCCTGGGGGATAAAGAATTTCGCGATGTACCCTTGGAGCACGATGCGCGGGGAGTGTACCGGGCAACGATTGGGGCTGACATTCTGACCGGCGATTTCGAGTACTACGTGGAAGCCCAAACCGGCGGCGTAGCGAGGCTCCGCTATCCGGCGGCGGCACCCGGCGTCAATCTGAGCGTGGTCGTGCTGCGACCGTGAACCCGCAACGAAGGGCGCTTTGCCATACGGCTATCGTCCACGCAAGATTGACTCGAGTCCGTAACCTACGGCGGCGTCGCACGCCGGTTGGGCGCTACCCGGCGGCATCGGGTGCGAGGCGACCCTAAGCGCGACCCGTGGGAGGAGAGTCATGGAGCAAGGAGGACCGCGAGGGCTGTTCATCACCGGCACCGATACGGAGGTCGGAAAGACCTACGTGGCGGCCATGATCGCCCGTTCCTTGAAGCAAGCAGGCTACGCCGTGGGGGTCTACAAACCGACCGCCAGCGGTTGCCGAAGCGTACACGGCGAGATCGTCTCCGACGATGCCTTGTTGCTTTGGGAGGCCGCGGGGCGGCCCGGCACGCCGGAAGAGGTTTGTCCGCAACGCTTTCTCGCGCCCTTGGCCCCGCACGTCGCCGCCGCCAAGGAGAATCGCCGGATCGACCGCGATCTTCTTCGCCGCGGACTCGATCCCTGGCTGGAGAGGTCGGCGGTCGTGCTGGTCGAAGGCGTGGGCGGCTTGCTTTCGCCCATCAGCGAGGAGGACTACGTCGCCGACTTGGCTTGCGACCTCGGATTTCCCCTGTTGATCGTCTCCCGCAACGCCCTGGGGACCATCAATCAAACGCTGACGACGCTCACGGCGGCGAGCGTCTATCGTGGGGGATTGCCGACGGCGGGAATCGTGCTGAACGAACCCGTATGTCCCGACCAGGCGGATATCAGTCGCGAGGACAACCCTCGCGAAATCGCCGCGCGGAGTCCGGTGCCGCTGCTGGCCGTTGTGAAGTTCGGGGCGGAAGCGTTTTCTCCGCCCGTCGATTGGTACCGCGTGGCACAACCCGCCGTACGCTGAGAAACGCTTCGCTTCGCCGGTCCGGGCGACTGCTGAGCGATCCTCGGTCGAGAGCGGACGCAGGCGTCTCGCTCGGCGGGCCAAGTATAATGAAGAAAAGGCTTTTCTTCGCCGTCGGCCCCCGCCGCAGCCCCGAATCCGCGTCGCGCCATGAGTACCGCCAGCACCATTACCCGACGATACGAACAACTTCCCGAAGACGATCCGCCGCTCTTGGAGTGGGATGACTGGCCGATCGTCCATGAGCCGTTTACGGTGGCGGTCTTCGTCTTGGCGTTGGCGGCGACCTCGCTGGGGGCGTGGATGGTGACCTCGCGGTTGCTGTGGACGTTCGTCGCCGATGCCTTGATCGTGCTTTCGTTCCTCCGCGCGTTGTTGCCCGCCACATATCGCATGGGTCCCCAGGGCGTGGAGCGGACGGTTTTTGGGCGACTGCACCGCATTCCCTGGCAAACGGTTCGGGCGGTCCGCGTCGGCGATCGAGGCGTCTTTCTGCTGGATACCAAGCGGTTCACTCCGGTGGACGCTCTGCGGGCGGTCTTCGTACCCTTCGGACCGTACCGGGAGGCCGTACTCGCCAGGCTGGATTACTACCTAGCCCGTCGCGGCGAATCGCAATGGTAGAGGGATTGCCGCGGCGAATCCCGAGCGAATCACAAGTCTTTGAGACGCGGGTCCAGCGCGTCGCGGAGGCCGTCGCCCAGAAAATTCAGGGCGTATAGGGTGGCGGCCAAGGCCAACCCCGGGAAAACCACCAACCACCAATAGATGCGAATGGGCGTAATCATCTGCAAGCCTTCGTTGGCGAGCAGGCCCCAAGAGACGTCCGGCGGTTCCACCCCCAAACCCAGGAACGACAGAAAGGCCTCGAAGAGCATCACGCGGGGAATCGTCAGCGTGAGATACACGATCACCACGCCGATCAGGTTGGGAATGATGTGGCGGAAGAGGATGCGAATCGGCCCCGCGCCCAAGGCTCGGGCGGCCTCGACGTACAACTCCTGACGTAAGGAAAGGACCTGTCCGCGCACGACTCGCGCCATCGTCAGCCAATAGATGGCGCCCACCACCAGAAAGAAGATCATGATCCGCGTAATGCCGAAACGATCCTCCAGGGTATTCTTGATCGATTCGGCGCTCAAAATGGTGATCAGGAAAATCACCACGAAGATGAACGGCACGGAATAGAGGACATCCACGAATCGCATCATCAAGTCGTCGATCCAACCGCCGACGAACCCGGCCACGGCGCCGTAGGTGACGCCGATGACAAGCGACACCAGCGTGGCGACGAGGCCCACAGCCAGCGAGATGCGGGAACCCCAGAAGATACGCGATAGCAAATCTCTGCCCAACCGATCGGTCCCGCAAAGCGGGGCGAGACACCACTCTCCAAAGACGGCGATCCTCGCCCTTAATAGAAGGCGACTGAACGGCCCCAATCGACCGAAGCCTTCTTGCAACTTGGCCTCGATCTCGTCGGCCGACAGCGAGCGAAGCCGCGCGTCCGCGGTCGGTGCGGCGTCGTAGCTCCCCAAAAGCAACCGCTCCATCACGGGCCGTGCCCGAGGCGGCAACAATTGCCGTTCCGTATCCACCAGCCGAGGCGGAGTCAGGGGAAAGAACGGCGTGAGAAAGGCCGCCACGGCCAAAAGCCCGAGGAAGACGAGGGAGCCGATCGCCGCGCGGTTCCGCCTTAGCCGCCGCCACGCCTCCGCGGTCGGAGATAACCCGCCCGTTTGGGATCGGTCGTCAACGGTCGCGATATCCGGGGAATCCGTTTCAGTCATGCTTCAACGACGTGCGGACGGCACCGGCGAGTCGAGTCGCGGCGTTGCGTTCCCACGCCCCTCACGGCGGTTGGTTGCCGAAGGATTCACGCTGCCGCCGTCCCCGCGAAGAATCTCGGCTCAGGTGGTGCGCGCAGCATAAGCCTCGGCGAACTCCACGATCCATCGGTCGATGGTCTCGCGGAAGGTTTCGATATCCACCTCGCCCAGCGGTTGGAAGAAATTGCGGTTGAACAATTCCCGATCGCGGACCGTGGCCTTGGCCGCCAAATCGAGCACGGCGTAAGGGCTGAGCGGGCGGATCAGCAACTCCAAACGACTGTACAGGTTGGTCGACGAGGAACCGGATCGCGAGCGAAAGTCTTCGCGACTGACGGCGGCGCCCCACCCACGATCCGAGAGAATGGTCTCGAATCGAAAACCGGGCAAATGGCCTTGCAGTTTCTTGAGGCACGATTCCAGATAATCGCACAGTTCCAGGCGATATTGGGTGTGCAGGGCACGGAGTTCGGCCTCGCTCAGGGCGGCGCGGGCCTCGGCTTCGGCACGCTGTCGGCCGATCCGCCTTCCGCGGTCGATCGCCTTTTGCAGTCGTTGCTCAAAGTCGTTCATGATGACCCAGAGAAATGCTCCGCGTTCCAAGTATCCAAGTATCGATGCGGCGGGAATTATGCGGAGGTATCCGGCTTGTCGGCGTCGGAGACCGTCGAGGCATCCTTCTCCGAGTCCCCCAAGGTAACGGTAGCGGACGCATCCTCGGCGGGCAAGGGCGGCGGCGTGGGCGCGTTTTCGTTGCCCGACGAGGTCGCCGTCACTTCCTCCGCAGGCCCTTGCGGACGTTCCTCGGCGCCGTCCGTCGCGGGCTGCTTCGGCGCATCTTGGGCGGTCGCTTTCGCAGTCGAATCCCCCGTGCTCTGTTTGCCGTCGCGCGAGCGATCCTTCCCGCGACTCTGGGGCTGACCGCCCCCTTTTTCGCCCGCGCTCGGTCGCGTCGCTCCCTTGACCGCGAAATACTGCATCAAATCCGAAAAACTCCGCATCGGCTGCTTGCCTTTCAGCACGTCCTCGCTGATGGGGGCGGGCGGCGCCTTGGAGGACGATAAACGCTGCGGCAGGCGGACGGGCCGAGAAATCTCCGCACCGTCGCTGCGTTCCGGTCGGCGATCCTCTCGTTCCGGTCGACTCTCTTGTCGCGAACCGGACTCGCGCGGGGGCCTGCGGGAGGGACGTTGCCCGTCGCGTTGATCCCCGGTGCGGTTCCCGGCGGACTCTCGCCCGACGCGGCGTTCGGCGGGCTTCTGTTCCGGTCGATCCCCCGTCCGTCCGCGCCGCGGCGCCGCTCGTTCCCGACCGGCGGGCGGAGCACCCTCCGAACGCGCGGCGCGACCTTCACCCCGCGGACGACCGCCGCCCCGAGTCGGGACCGGTGTGCCGGGCGGCACCATGCTCAACGATACGCGGCGGCGCGATTTGTCCACCTCCACCACCCACACGCGAACGATATCGCCCGGCGCCACCACCTCGTGGGGATCGGACACGAATCGGGCGGCCATCCGACTGAGATGCACCAGTCCCGGTTGCTTGACTCCGATGTCCACGAACGCCCCAAAGTCCACCACGTTCAGCACCATGCCGTTCAATTCCATGCCCGGTTCCAGGTCTTCCATCTTCAAAACGCCCTTTTTGAAGATGGGCGGCGGGAAGTCTTCGCGGGGGTCTCGGCCCGGTCGTTGCAATTGCTGCAAAATATCTCGCAGCAGCAACGGGCCGCAACCCAACTCTTGCGCGAGCGATTGCACGTCCAGCGACGCGATTTTCTCGTTCAGCGGTTGCAGCGCCTCGGGCTGAGTCAACTGCTCGGGCGAGATTCCCAGCTTTTCCATCACCCGCGTGGCCGGTTCGTAACTTTCGGGATGAATCCATGTGGCGTCCAGGGGATTGTCTCCGCCGGTAATCTTCAAGAATCCCGCCGCCTGGACGAACGTGGCCTCACCGATGCCGGGGACCTCCTTCAGTTGCTCGCGATTACGGAACGGCCCATGCTCCCGGCGATACTCGTAAATCCGCCGCGCGGTGAGTTGATTCAAGCCGGAGACGTAGGTAAGCAAGGCCGGACTGCCCGTGTTGACATCCACGCCCACGAAACTCACGCACGACTGCACGACCTGATCGAGCGACTGCTCCAGGTGCTTTTGTTTCAGATCGTGTTGGTACAGTCCCACACCCAAGGCGGACGGTTCGATCTTTACCAGTTCGCTGAGAGGATCGAGGAGTCGCCGCCCGATGCAAATCGCCCCGCGAATGGCGGCATCGAACTCGGGCAACTCTTCGCGGCCGATTTGGCTAACGGAATAGACGCTGGCGCCGGCCTCGTTCACGATCACATAGGCCGGCCCGCCGTCCTTCCAATCGTTCTGCATCAGCCGCGCCAAAAAGTCCTCCGTCTCCCGGCATCCCGTGCCGTTGCCCAACGCGATCAGCGTCACGCCGTGCTTTTGCACGATTTCGAGAACGCGCTGCTTGCCGCTTTCGATCCGCTCGCTCGACCCGATGATCGAGAACACACCGTGGTCCAGGACCTTGCCGTAGGGATCCAGCACGGCGAACTTGCACCCCTGACGCAACCCCGGATCGATCGCCAGTACCACATGATTGCGGACCGGCGGTTGAAGGAGCAGTCGCCGAAGGTTGCGGGCGAAGACTTGAACGGCGTGGGCCTCGGCCTTTTCGTTCAACTCGCGGCGAATCTCGCGTTCCAGGGCGGGCAAAACCAAGCGCGTCAGAGCCGCCCTCACGCAACCCCGGAGAAACTCCGCGTGGGGGTGTTCGGCGGGAACGCAGATTTCTTCCGCGGCCTTTTGCAGCGTCTCGAGGTCGGCCTCGATCTTGACTCGCAAAACCTTCTCCCGCTCGCCGCGATTGATGGCCAGAACTCGATGCGGCGGGATCGTCCGCACACTTTCGGAGTATCGGGCATAATCGGCGAATAGCCGGAGAAACCGTTCCCGCTTCTTGCGTCGCTCTTCTTCTTTGGCCGACACAGCCGGTTTGAGCGGCACCGTGCGCGGTCCGGCGGGGGCCGACGCCTGCGGGACTGCGCCGGTTTCGATCGGGGCGCTTTCCGCAGGAGTTGCTTCGCCGCTCACCGCCTGCTGCGTCGCGGACGTCTCGGCTTGGCCAGCTTCGGTAACCTGGTCGGATTCCGGGGCGGGGCCAACGTCCTCCGCAGGCGGCGTTGAATCCGTGCCGTGCTCACCGAGGGCCCGTTCTTCACCGTTCTCCGGCGTCACCGCTTTTTCGCCGCTATCGCCGCGAACGTCCGCGGAGACCGATTGCTCGGAAATGCCGGGCGCGGCGGCATCGGCAGGGCTTGGGGTCGCGGCAGTTTGCTCGGTCGGTTCCTTGGTCGAAGTCTCCGCCGCGGTCGGGCCCGTTTCCCGAGCGTCAGCCGATTCGATCGGCGAGGCGGGAGTCGCAGCGGACGGTGTCGCCGACAACGACTTCGCCGCATCTTCGGTCAGCGAAGTGCTGAGCTTGCCCGTCTGCATCAAAATGTCGCGAAGCCGCTGCCGCAGTTCGGCGTTTTCGCTGAACAGTTCGGCCAAGATGTGGCCCGCGCCCAATAAGGCGTCCGCTCCCGAGGTGACCTGCTTATCCGGGTTGACGTAGTCGGTCGCCCGTCGATCCAGGTCCGCCGCAATGGGGTCCTGATTCAGAATCTCTTCCGCCAGGTGATCGAGACCGCGTTCCCGGGCAGTGGTCGCCAACGTCTGCTTCTTCGGCTTGAAGGGCAGATAGAGGTCTTCCAGTCGCTTGAGCGTGCGAGCGCCCAGGATCTGCTTTGCCAAGGTAGGCGTCAGTTTATTCTGAGACTCGATCGAGCGAAGGATGGTCTGCTTGCGCTCGGCCAATTGGCGCTGCTTGAGCAACCGCTCGGCGATGGCTAAGACCTTCTCTTCGTCCAACCCGCCCGTTTGATCCTTGCGGTAGCGTGTGATGAAGGGAATCGTATTTCCCGCGTCGAGCAACTCCACGACCGCTTGCACTTGCTCGGCGGAGACTTTCAACCCCCAACTCAATTGCCGCAACGAAATGGTGACTTCCGTGGTAGCCATAGGAATTCGGCAAAGCCTCGAAATGGAACCGGACGCGTCGGATCGACCCAATAGGAAACGACGCAGCCACACCTTGGCCGGCAGGACGATCTTTCGGCAAAGACGTTGCGAACCGACGGCCCAACACGCACTCTACGAGAGTATAACCGAAACCGCCCGATTGTGGGTATCCGAGCGCAAAGCGGCGCTCGCGCCGATTGGTAAACAGCGGAAGATGCGCCGTTTCGGGACGATGCCGGCGATGCGCAGTGCGGCCGATCCCCATTCGTTCGATTCGAACGGTGAGAGCCCGGCGTCCGTCATGCGGTCGCGACGGTCCACGCCGTTGACGCGATCGAATGCGAGCAAGAGTCGGACCAATCCCGGCGGCGATTAGGTGTGGAATCGCAAGCTCCGACAGGCCGCCCCGGCGCCAACCGAGTGGTGATCGATCGAGTCGCCGGTGCTTCCGCGGCGTCAATCCGTCAGCTCGAAGGAGAATTCGGTCCGCGACTTGTCGACTTCGGCTGTCATCCCGGATGTTTCGGGGGCCGCATACTTGGCGGGCAACTCGTCACGGTATTGGACCGGGACGGGCGGGGCATCGGGATTGGCCTCGGCGGTGCCGCCGACCGGCACGGACTTGCGAATGGTGACGCGGTACGAACCCGGTACCACTCCGTCGCCTTGTTCGAACGTCATCATCCGCGCCACGCCCTGGGCGTCCGTGATCCCCGTTGCTGCCACTGCGGCGGATCCGTCGCCGCTATTGGGCAGGAACTGCACGTTCGCCTCGACCGCAGGTTGACCCTTGTAATGGACCACGACTTGGACGGGAATCGTGGCGGGGCGTCCCGCAACGGACCCCTTTCCGCCGCAACCGGTCCAGCACGTCACAAGTCCGACCAAACAGACCGCCGCTATCGCCTTGCTTTCAAAACCGCGAGAAATCGCTCTCATGAAACGTCTCTTCCTATCTGTGGATTCTGCTGCTGATATCGAACTTGGATGGAATCGAAAACTTCAGCCCTCGCGCCCGCGGGGGCTTCGCTGCTCACCGCACGGCGCGGGCCTTGTCCCTGCGTTACCGCGCGTGCCCAAAAAAATGCGAATTAGCGAAATACCCGGGAACGCCGCATTTGACTTAGCGGAGATCCCGGGTTTCGATTCTGTCAAAGGCTTCCCGTCGTCGGCGGGGCTGTTGCCGCTCTTGTGGGAAATGTCACGGCCCGGAGGATACTTCGCCGCCGCTCTTGGAACCCAAGGCTCCCCAAACGCCATAGGGGCTCATACCGCCGCCGTTGGCTCCCGGGAAGTTGAGTCCGAGGTCTCCGGTGTCCACCGTTTCGGAAACAAACCGGACGGAACCGTCGGCCAAGGCCACGTTGACGCCGCCCGGATGCCAACTGCTGGGGGTGTAGATTCCCAGTTCCCAGTGACTCGCGGCGTTCGCGCACGACGCCGAGTTCGGCGGGAGAATCGTCGTAAAACCGGCGAACCATGCGGCGCCGTCGGCCCAACGAAAACCGGGCGCGGTGTCGCCCGTAAAGCTGCCCGTCACGTAGCGTCTCTGCGAGGCGTCGTACGCCGCGCGGCAGGTCAAGGGGTTCGTCCCCAGGCTCAAGCCGACCACATTGCCGATCGCATTCTGAGAGCGCGGCTTGATGCGCTCCGAGACGATGGCCGTATTGCTGGTCCCGTCCGTGATTTCCGCCATATTGGTCCAGCGGAAGACGTGAAAGACCCCTCGGTTCATCGTGCTGGTAGGGGGCGCGTTGAAACTGTCGATCGGGGAGTCGCCGCCGTTCATGCAGTAGTTCACGGTACCGCGGGCGGTGCCCGAAGGCGGCGTGGTGTTCGTATCACTCGGGCAGTTGAGCGCGGGGAGACTGGTGTTGTACCAACTCGTGCCGTTCCAAGGCGCTTGCTGCGGCAGGGCGTAGATCTGATCGTACAGGGCCTTTTGTTCGTAATACGGCGTCAAGGCGGCCCAACCGCTCAACCGACCGCGATGCGTGTTGCCGCTGCTGCTGTTCGCGTCCCCGGAACCTGCCTGCCGGGCCGGAAACCCGTTATACACGTCATGATAGTTTTGCATCGCCAGGGCCAACTGCTTGAGATTGTTGGTGCACTGGCTTCGTCGGGCCGCTTCCCGCGCAGCTTGCACGGCAGGCAGCAACAGGGCGATCAAAATACCAATGATGGCGATGACGACAAGGAGTTCCACCAATGTGAACCCCGACCGAGCTACGCGTCGCCCGGAACGTGAAAACACCCAACGACTCATCAGAAACTCCTCCCAAGAAGCGGAACAACTACCGTTTTCCCGGCACGCACCGAGAAAAAATATTTAATTGCTTGCAGATCAATTGCATTCAACCGAGCAACGAGCTTTTTACTTCGCTCTAAGCGCAGTCTTTGCGTAAACTATTCAGTATAACATAGTCCGCTGCTTGCAACAACTAACGACGGCACGGTATTTTTCACGGATTTCGGTGGGCGGGAAGCAAGGTGGGTGTCGTTACTATGCGGAAAAGCACCGCCGTGGGAGCAAGGCTCGGCTCTTTTTTTAGACACGCTACCGAGTCATTGGCTCAATTTGCGGACCAGCGGATGATCTTGCGGGGCCTTCTTCCGCCCGTCCCAGAAGTGGAATATTGTCAGAATCGGATGGTACAACAACATCCAAGGTCCCGAGAATCGCATTACATCCCGGATTCTTTCTCGCATGACGGGCTTGTAGCAATGGACGGGGCACTGAGCGCAGGTCGGCTTTTCCTCGCCGAATACGCAGCGGTCCAATCGGCAAATGGAATAGTCCAAAAGAGCTTGACAATCCTCGCACAAAGGACCATCACTTGCGTGGTTTTTGCGGCAATAAATCCGGATCATCGCCGTGATGGTGGCTCTTTCGCGACGTATCCGACGCCCGTTGAGAGGGAGGGTAGCCATTGAACGGTAACAAATTATTGGCGCGAAAAGCCGATGGGCAATTCGCCGCCGGGATTCGCAATTGCTATGGAAAAAGCGATTGCCCGCGCATCTAGACGAAGCCTTCGCCCCGAAGCTTCGCCCGGCGCGTCGTGGCGCCGTCCGCCTACCATTCATGATGTGCCCGCCGAACGATCGCTGTCAAGCATCGAACCGCACCGGCGACCCGCGCAGAGCGTCTAGCGAGAGTCCCGCATCATCGGCGGCGGACCGTTTGGCCGGTCTCGCCGCAAGATCACTCGCTGCCAGGCGAACTTGGCCGACCTGGCGGCGCCCCGTGGGGGGTGACGAACCGAATGCTTGCAAACCGTTTCGATGCCAAGTATTTTTCAATAAGCTTCTCGCGGCGAGAGTCGCATTTGCCGCCGTCGGGTGCGGTTCGATCCATACATCGGGCGGGCATTTGTTACACGGATCCTTTTCTATTTTCATTGCTAACGGTTGCGCCATGAACTTCGGGCCTTTGGATTGGCTGCACCGCATAGCGCAAGGGTTGGGTTTGGGCGGACGAGCGCGCGGCCCCGGCGGGCGAGCCCTTCGCCCCGAAGAGGTCGTCGCCGAGCGGCATTTGACGGCGGCCATGGAACACCTGCAAGCGGGTCGCGTGGACGAGGCCTTGGACCAATGCCATGCAGCGGTTCGAGCGGCGCCGACCTATGCCCGCGCGTACTACGGTCGAGGATTGGCCTATTATGCTCGCGGCGACTACCAGTGGACGATCACCGACCAAACCCAAGCCCTGCGCCTGGATCCCTCGCTGGCCGACGCCTACTGCAATCGCGCCCAAGCCTGCGCCGCCAAGGGAAGCTACGATTGGGCCGTCTCCGATTTCACCGCCGCCCTGCAATTGAACCCGCAATTGGCCGAGGCCTACAACGGACGGGGATTCGCGCTGACCGCCCTCCGTCGCTTCAACGAGGCCTTGGCCGATTTCGATCGTGCCATCCAACTTCGCCCGGACTACGCCGACGCGTACTTCCATCGCGGCGTGGTACGGGGAATCCAAGGCGATAACGCCGGAGCGGTGGAGGACTACAGTCGAGCCATCGCACTGCGTCCCGACTTCGCTCAGGCCTACGTCAACCGCGGGAATACGTACTATTCGATGCGAGATTATCGTCGGGCGATCGCCGACTTCGACGAGGCCGTTCGGCTCAACCCCAATTTGGCCGAAGCCTACAACAATCGCGGTTTGGCGTACCGGGAACTGGGGGATAACACTCGGGCCGAGGCCGACTTCGCCCAAGCCGAACGCCTCGGCTTTCGATAGACCGCGAGGCGGTGCTCCCCAAACCCCCGGGATGTTGATGCGAGCGCCGCGACTCCGTCAGCCGCGCGGCGCGCCCTCGCTCGCTCAATCACCCGCCTCGGTTTGCACCGTAGCGGGCAACTCCAAAATCTTCCGGCGCAACTCGTCGATCAGTTCGGGATGGTCCTTGAGGAATTCCCGGGTCCGCTCGCGGCCTTGTCCCAACTGCAAATCCCCGTAACGGAACCAAGCCCCGCTGCGGACGACCAGTTTGCGATCCACGGCCAGGTCAAGGACGTCGCCTTCCAGGCTGATGCCCGAGTCGTGAAGCATGTCGAACTCCGCCACGCGGAACGGGGGCGCAACCTTGTTTTTCACCACCCGGGCTTTCACGCGCTGTCCGACCACGGCCTCGCCCTCGCGAATCTGGCCGACGCGGCGGACATCGATCCGGCACGAGGCGTAGAACTTCAGGGCGCGACCGCCGGGAGTGGTCTCCGGCGAACCGAACATGACCCCGATCTTTTCCCGAATCTGATTGATGAAAATCACCGCCGTCTTGGCCTTCGAAATGGCGCCGGTCAGTTTGCGGAGCGACTGGCTCATGAGCCGCGCTTGCAATCCCACGTGCGAATCGCCGATGTCGCCTTCCAATTCTTTTTGCGGCACCAGGGCGGCCACGGAGTCCACCACGATCACGTCCACCGCGTTGGAGCGGATCAGCATCTCAGTGATGTGCATGGCCTCTTCGCCGCTGGAGGGTTGACTGACCAGCAGAGTGTCCAAGTCCACTCCCAGCTTCTTGGCCCAGGACGGATCGAGGGCGTGTTCGGCGTCGATGAAGGCCGCGATGCCGTTTTGCTTTTGGGCCTGAGCTACCACGTGCAAGGCCAAGGTGGTCTTGCCGCTGGACTCCGGGCCGAAAATCTCAATGATCCGTCCGCGCGGAATGCCTTGGCCGCCCAACGCGATATCGAGCGACAGGCTGCCCGTGGATATGCCCTCGATGGCCTCGATCTTGCTCGCCCCGAGGGGCATGATGGCCCCCTCGCCGAACTGCTTTTCGATTTGTTGCAGGGTGGTTTTCAGCTCAGGACTGTTATCGAACACGGCGGAGACCCGAGAAGCGGCCGCCTCCGACTTGCCTTCCGTCTTACCGCCGGATTTCTTTGCCATGTGACACCTCCGCCAAGTTGTGGAAAAGTCCGTCCGGTTTGTCCGAGAAACGGCGTCGATGCGGATACGCCCGGTCGCTGCCTCCGCACGCCGTCGTTTCGGCCGGGAAACGAAATGGTTTTCTCGAGCGGAAATCCCATATCCGCCGCGACCTGGGGATGATTGTAGCGTGTTTCGTCGTTCGGAGGGCAGGGGTGCCCGCAACCACCCCGAAAGCCGCGCCCCGCGTCTCATCCCGAAAAAGCGGCACTTTGAGAAAACTCATCGACGAATAGCGGCGTAACGATATAATGGAAGTGACGTAAGGGCTAGGGCGCCCCCTGTGCGTCTCCCGCTGTCTGTTTCTTGGAAGGAGTGGACCTTGCTGACCGAACAACAGGTGGCTCGGAGTTGGAGTACGTTGTTCAAGGGTACGATTACGGAAAAGACGTTCGAGAAGGCGGAATCGTTGCTTCGATCTTTGCGTCCGGAAAGCCCGCTCCGCCATCGCTTGGCAAGCGAATTGGCGGAAATCCGTAAGCGTCACCTCCAAAAGTCGAACGCGTAGTCTCGACGGATCTTCACTTTTTCCACCGGCACGGATTGATGGTCGAGGGATTTGTTTTCTCTCGCCAACGTGCCACGCTATTTTGGCTGAAGTCTTCGCTGATTTCGCCGCAACGATCGGTCCACGCCGGGCGGTGTATTGTGTTTCTTGACGGCGGATCGTCTTTTCACAATCGGGCCGCTCATTTTGTTGAACGAGCACAGCTTTGCCCGGACGAGTCCGAATCGCCGTGACGGAGGCTGTGCCGCGCGCGTCGTTTTCGTCCTGCGTCAATTCCAAGTTTTGTACTGCGTGATTTCCCGCCCGCTCGATTCTCGATCGGAATGCACTACAATGGGGCGAGTCTGCGTTCGCGACCGCGGCATGCCTCCCGCAGTCGCGCGCTGCCCGTACTCGGGCGGCGTTCGCCGGTGTTTTGGCCGGCGAACGCTTGTCGGCCAAGCGATCGAGATGTTGAGACGGAGTGAGTCATGCCTCGTGCCCTTTTCGCAGTTGCGCTCACGTGTGCGGCGTTTTCCCTGTTGACGCCGAGGTTCGGCGATCGCTGGTCGGCCTCCGCCGGCCAGACCGAGTCCGGCGATATCGGCGAAAAAGATTCGCGTGTCTATGACGTGGTCATTTACGGCGGAACCAGCGCGGCGGTGACCGCCGCCGTGCAAACCGCCAAGATGGGCAAGTCGGTGGTGATCGTCAGTCCGGACAAGCACTTGGGCGGATTGTCCAGCGGCGGATTGGGATTCACGGACACCGGCAACAAGGCCGTGATCGGCGGTCTGAGTCGCGAGTTTTACCACCGCATTTGGCTACACTATCAACGGCCCGAAGCGTGGCGCTGGCAAACTCGAGAATCGTTCGGCAACCGCGGACAAGGTACTCCCGCCGTGGACGGCGAACTTCGCACCATGTGGGTATTCGAACCGCACGTGGCCGAAGCGGTGTTCGACGGATGGCTTGCCGAACTTGGGATTCGCGTTTGGCGCAACGCTTGGCTGGATCGCGAAAAAGGCGTGCAGAAGAGCGGTCGCCGAATCGAATCGATCACCACGTTGGACGGCACGACCTTTCGCGGGCGAGTCTTCATCGATGCCACGTACGAAGGCGATTTGATGGCGTCCGCCGGCGTCTCCTATGCAGTCGGGCGAGAGGGCCGAGACACCTACGGCGAAGAATGGGCGGGAGTTCAGACCGGCGTCTTCCATCACGGCCATTACTTCAAGAAGCCGGTCGATCCGTACGTCGTCCCCGGCGATCCCGGCAGCGGACTCTTGCCCCGCATCAGCCCCGATCCGCCCGGCGAAAAGGGCCAAGGGGATCATCGCGTGCAAGCGTATTGTTTTCGCATGTGTCTCACCAAACATCCCGAAAACCGCGTCCCATTCCCCAAGCCGGAAGGTTACGATCCCACGCAATACGAGTTGCTACTACGCGTTTTGGAGACGGGCTGGCGGGAATTGTTCGTCAAGTACGACCCCATTCCCAATGCCAAGACCGACACGAACAATCACGGGCCTTTCAGTACGGACAACATCGGCTACAACTACGACTATCCCGAGGCTTCTTATGAGCGTCGCCGGGAAATCGTCGCCGAACACGAGCGGTATCAAAAGGGATTGATGTACTTCATGGCCAACGATCCCCGCGTGCCCGAGGATGTCCGTAGCGCCGTGAGCGAGTGGGGCCTGGCAAAGGACGAGTTCGTGGACAACGGCAATTGGCCGCACCAGCTTTACATCCGCGAGGCGCGGCGGATGATCGGCCGATTCGTGATGACCGAACATGAACTGCTGCGCAGGCGCCCGACCCCGGAACCGGTGGGGATGGGGTCGTACACCATCGACTCGCACAACGTCCAGCGATACGTCACGCCCGAGGGATTCGTGCAGAATGAAGGCGACATCGGAGTGTCCCTCAAGCCGTACCAAATCGCCTACGGAGCACTCACGCCCAAACTCGACGAGTGCGAGAACCTGTTGGTGCCGGTTTGCGTCAGTTCATCGCACGTGGCCTACGGTTCCATTCGCATGGAACCGGTTTTCATGATACTCGGTCAATCGGCGGCGACTGCGGCGGTGATGGCCGTCGAGGGTGGCATTCCCGTGCAGGAGGTCGATTACGCTGCACTCCGCGAGCGACTCTTGAGCGACGGCCAGGTGTTGGAGTATCCGCCGAGCCAACCGGCGTCTTCAGCAACCGCTACTGATCGGTGAAGATGCGCGTGCTTTCCTCCTTGGTGACGGGAAGCTGCATATCATCGCTGAGCAATTGCACGCGAATGCGGTGATCGCCGGGCGCGGCGGCCTGGACGCGGAGGCGGTACGTCACCTCCGCCTTGGGCGCCAGACGCGGCAGTTTTTCGAACAGCACTTCCTCACCGGCCGCGCTGTGGGCGGTGGGGCCTTCCGCTGCGATCAACCGCATTCCTTCCGGTAAGACGACCGCCACTTGGATGTTCTCCGCGGTCTTGGTCCCCTGGTTCACGACGCGGATTTCGTAACCGGTTTCGCGTCCCAGTTCCACGGGATCGACCGTATCCGCCACTTGGAAGTGGATGGCGGCGATGCCCTCCACTTCGACGGGCAGGGCGTTCTCGGCGGCCAAACCGAGGTCCGCCCGGGCCGCCAAGGCCAGGTTTTGCGTCCCCACCGCGATCGGCACCACGGTCAACTCCACCGTGCCCTGCTGATTGGTGGGCAATTCCTCTAAGAGCCAATGCACGCTGTGAGTCGTGGAATCGTACGACCCGGCGTTGTTCGCGGAAACGAACTGCATTCCGCCCGGCAACGTGGCGGTCAGATGAACGTTGCGAGCGGGCGCGGTACCGGGATTGCGGATCGTAATGCGATAGGTCGTTTGCCGATCGAGGAATCGCCGCGTCGCCCCCTCCGCCAGCAACTCCAAACTCGGCGCCAGGACCTGCACGGCGGTGCGATCCTCCACGCGAAGATTGCCCTCCGCCCGCGCGACCAGCAAGTTGGCCGCCGCGCCGGGGCGGACCGCGCGGAGTTTCAATTGCAACTCGCGCGTCTCGCCGGGGCGAAGATCACCGATCCAGTTCTCCAGGTCCGTGCCTGCCGGATGTTGCAACTCGGTCGGAACATGCTCCTCCAACACGACGCCGGTCGCCGTGCCCGAACCGGGGTTCGAGATCGTAATCAGCATCGCCACTTCCTCGCCGATCATCACTTGTTGCGGCATCTGCGCGCGGAGCACCAGCTGCGGGCGCGTGGCCGACGTTCGAGCCGAGGCGGCGGTGATGACGGAAAGCGTGGCCACGCTGCCGATCTCCCCTTCCTGAAGCGGCATGACCTCCGTCTCCAGACTCAATTCATCGCCGGGAGCCAGCGGACCGAGCGACCAGAAAAGCTCACCTTGCGGTCCTCGGGCGGCTTGCGGCGTGGTCCGCATCACGCGAACGCCCCAGGGAATGGGATCGCGGACCTCCACCTTGGGAACGGTGGTGGCGCCGCTGTTGCGAACGATGATCTTGAAAACGGCGGGCTTGCCGACTTGAATTTCGCCGGGCAGCACCTTCTGCAAGGTTACTTGGGCGGTTTGAGGCCCCTCCAAGGACGTGTCGCCCGGCCGCGCGGTCCCTTCCGCCCCGGATGCCGCCGCGCCGCCGACTGCGGCGGGCCCGGACACCGTATCCGTGCCGGGACCCCAGTCCGCCGCGTTTCCCGCCACGCGATCCCGCGGCGGAATACGACCGACGTCAACGGGCGGATCCCCAAGGAGTTGCGGGGCCGGCAGGGTCGAAGGGGGCGCGTCGGTTCCCGGCATCGCCGAGTTCGTTGCGGCGGAATCACGCGAGGAGGAAGCCGGGGCGCCTTGGAAAAAATCCCCCGCGGTTCCGGACGCAGCGCCGCCGGGTGCCGCCAAAGGCTGCGACGCCGAATCGCTCAGCGGCGTTAGTCCCGGCGAACGTCCGCTCGCCGTCCCTTCGCCGATCCCGACCGGCGGCGAAAATGGCGGAACCCCGGTCGTTCCAACGTCCGGGATGGCGTCCTGGGCAGTCGAGGCGGACGTAGACGGAGGCGGCATGGAAGGAGACCGATCGGAAGTCGCGGGGATGCGACCGTCCAATTCCAGAGGCGAAATCGCCTCCGTCGTTTCGCCGGAGGTGGGGCGAACCGCCGTGACGTTCGGCGAACGCACCCAGGGTGCGGCGGGATTCGTGCTTCCCGAACCGGGCGCGGTCGTGGATGCGGAGGCGACGGGCGTTCTTAAGGGGTTTTGCGGCACGGGAAGCGGCTTTCCCGCCGTCCCGGAGGCAGGCAAAGTCCGCGGTGGCTCGACCCGCGTCTGCGGTCGGGCGGAGCCTTGAACGTCGCCGCTTGGCCTCAAAATGTTGGCCGGCACAGGGGCCGGCGTGGGCGTCCCTTGTCCCGTCGGAACGGAAGGCTCGCTCCCCAGCAACGCGTGAAAAACTCCGAAACAGACCGCCGCCGCGAGTAAAACGACGCCCGGCGCCGGTCCGAAGACAATGCGTCCCGAGCGGCGAGAGAGACGGGAATGGGTGGTAGGCATCTTGGCACCTTCGTTCCTGATAATTTCGCCCATCCGGGCCGGGAACGTCCGTAACCGTCGGCGTCATGGCGGGCGCCGGCGAGCGGTCGTCTCGTCGGGTTCGCGCAGGGCCGAATCGCCCGGGCGGCCGCGCCGCGCGCCCTCCGCGCACGCCTGCCGCAACGTTCCGGGAAAACCGTGCCGGAAGTACATAACAAATGCAACCGGGAAAGAAAAGATCGTTTCGCGCAGAGAGGTCGGCTTCGGCTTGTTCGCCTCGTCGAATACGGGGAATCGGCTTCTGCGGATAAACCCTCGGGACGCCCGGTTGTTGGCATTGTTGTCCGCTCGTCGTCGCAGCCCGATAATAGACAAGAACCGTCCGCCCGAGCGGCCCACGGCGTTCTTTCGGCGGCGGACCAAGGTTTCCCTCACGGGGCGCGCTAGCGCGAGGTCTTTTCGGCATGGAATTCTCAGATCGATTCGAGCAGGCCCTATCCTGGGCCATGACGCTGCACGGTGAGCAGAGGCGGAAGCTGACGGGAGTGCCCTACGTGGGCCACCTGCTGCGCGTGTGCGGCACCGTGATGGAATACTCGGGCGACGAGGACGAGGTGATCGCCGCCTTGCTGCACGACGCCTTAGAGGATCAAAACCGACCGGGTTTGGCCGACGAAATCGCCGACCGATTCGGCAGCAGCGTACTGCACATCATTAAGCAGTGCAGCGACCGCGAGGAATCTCCGCCGCCTCCCTGGAGGAAGCGGAAAGAGGCCTTTTTGGAACGCTTGAAGACGGCCGACGCCTCCGTCCGACTCGTCACGGCAGCCGACAAATTGGACAACGTTCGCAACCTCATCACGTCTTATCGCGTTTGGGGCGATCGCATTTGGGAACACTTCCGCGGCGGCAAGGAAGGCACGCTTTGGTACTATCGGGAGGCGGTCCGCGTGCTCCGTCACGCCAGCGAAAACCCGTTGATCGTAGAGTTGGAGTCGGCGGTCAACGAATTGGAATCGCTGACGGCGGGGGAATCGGCAGGGCAGTGAATCGCGGCGACCTCCGCAAAAAAACGCGAAAACCAGCGACCGACGCCGTAACGACTCGGCCTTTCGTCCCGCGATTCCACGGGTTGGTTCTTCCCTAAGGTGGGCGTATGATGAGGGGTGGCCCAAGCGGAGCGGGGGCGGAGCCATCCAAGTATCGGGAAGCGAGATCCTCATGCCGAATCGGCTGATTCACGAAAAAAGCCCTTATCTGCGGCAACATGCGCACAATCCGGTCGATTGGTTTCCTTGGGGCGAAGAGGCCCTGGCCCGCGCGGCCCGGGAAAATCGGCCGATCTTCCTCTCCATCGGTTATTCGGCGTGTCATTGGTGCCATGTGATGGAGCGGGAGAGCTTCGAAGACGCGGAAATCGCGGCCTATCTCAACGAGCATTTCGTGTGCATCAAGGTGGACCGTGAGGAATTGCCCGCCGTCGATGCCTTGTACATGGAGGCCGTGCAGGTGATTACGGGCCGCGGCGGTTGGCCGCTGTCCGTGTTCCTAACGCCCGAACTGCGACCGTTCTACGGCGGAACGTACTGGCCCCCGCGCCCGCGCGACGGAATGCCCGGCTTTTTGGACGTCCTCCGCGCCGTGGTGGATGCCTGGGAAAAGCGACGCGAGCAGGCCCTGGAACAAGCCGAAAAAATGGCCGTACTGCTCACGGATTTGTCGCAATCGATTCCCACCACCGCGACGGCCGGCGACTCCGCCGCGGAACTCGCGGAGCGGACGTTGCTGCGCGGTTTCGACGCCTCGTACGGCGGCTTTTCGCCCGCTCCCAAGTTCCCGCATCCTTCGGTCTTGCGTTTCTTGATGCTCCGTGCCAAAGGCTGCGGCTCGGCGCAGGCCGAGCGGATGGCCGCCGTCACCTTGGACGCCATGGCGGCGGGCGGAATGTACGACCACCTAGGCGGCGGCTTTCACCGTTACTCCACCGATCCGGTGTGGTTGGTTCCGCATTTCGAAAAGATGCTTTACGACAACGCCTCGTTGGCGCGGGCATACTTGGATGCGTACCGACTGTTTCGGAGTCCATTCTATGCCCGGATCGCTCGCGAAACCCTCGATTACCTGCTCCGCGACATGCGGCACCCCGGCGGCGGGTTCTTTTCCTCCGAAGACGCCGACAGCGAAGGGGAGGAAGGCAAGTTCTACGTATGGGATCCGGCCGAGATCATGGAAATCCTCGGACCGGCCTTGGGGGAACGTTTCTGCCGCGTTTACGACGTGAGCCCGCGAGGCAACTTCGAGGGCAAGAACATCCTCAATCGGTTACGTTGCCTGGAAGAGGGACGATTCACCCCGCCGCCCGACGAATCGGAAAACGACGAAGAATTGAACGAGGCACGCCGGCGATTGGCCGCCGCCCGCGCCCTCCGCGTTCGACCAGGTCGTGACGAGAAGATACTCCTCGGCTGGAACGCGCTGGCGGTCGATGCGCTCTGCTGGGCGGGCATCGTGCTGGAGGAGGAACGCTACGCGGACGCCGCCGCGACCGGCGCCGAATTTCTAACCTCCGCCTTTGCGGCCGACGAGAACCGCTTGTGCCGAACGTGGTCGGAAGGCCTGGCGCGCTTTCCCGCCGTCCTCGAGGACTACGCCGCCTTGTGCGTCGCCCTGATCAGCTTGTTTGAGACCCAAGGCGACGAGCGCCGCATCGATCAGGCCGTGCGCTGGGTGGACGTCATCTTGGAGGCCTTTCGCGATGCCAATACGGGAGCCTTTTTCCAGACCGCACCGGAGCACCCCCACGTCTTGGTCCGCCGCTTGGATTTCTTCGACAACCCGACCCCGAGTGGGACCGCTTTGACTGCGGAAGCCCTGCTGCGATTGGGCCATTTGACGGGCGAGTCGCGGTACTTGGAGGCCGCCGATGAGGCGCTGCAAACGCTGAGCGGTTGGATGCGGCAGTCTCCCGTCGGGCTGGGACATTCCCTTTATGTGCGGCAACTCCGCGAACTGCCGTGGACGGAGTGGGTGTTCGTCGTCCCCGATTCGGGCGACGCATCGCCGACTTGCCCCGGGGGAGAAGCGGCCAACCGAGACCGCACGGCCGAAACCTGGCTGCGACTGCTGCATCGGCACTACCCGACCCCCGCCGTGACCGCTCTGCGGCGCGTCGATCCGCAAGGCCGTGCCGTGGGAGCGATCAGCCCGCACTTGCAGGCGATTTTCGCGGATCGAACCGCTCGCGATGGCCAGGTCACACTCTACCGCTGCCGAGGATTCCAATGCGACGAACCGGTGCACGGCGAGGCGGCGGTAACTGCGGCGGTCGATCGCTGGGCCGCGGCAACCTCTTGACTCGTCTCCGCTCATCGCTCGCACTTGGGCGCGATCAGCCCGAGGGATGCCAGGCCCCAACCGGTTTTCGGCCCCCTCCCCTTTCTCAACCGCCGTACGGATTGAAAGGGATGAACTGCTCGTAATCGTGGACCGTGCCCTGATCCAAGCAGCAGCGGATGACGCGCCGACCGACGGGGTCCAAGCCGGGCGATTCCAATATCTCCCGCAAATGGTTCACGAAAAACTCGTGCAAGATCCGACCGCCCTCATCGTAGGCTTCCGGTCCCACTTCCGGTTGCGTATCGACCTCCAGGAACCACGACGGGATCTGCGTTCCTTCGACCTGCATGAAGCTCAAGGCGTAGCCGAGGAGGGGGCACCGGGCCGGACGAATCTGCTCGGGCCGAAAGCGTGCGCCGCCGCGACGGGCCAAGTACTCGCGGACCAACCATTGCGGCATGAAACCGACCTTCCACGCGCCGATGTGCTGGTTCGGAATCAGCACGAATCGCGTGCCGGGGGTCTCCATGATTTGCCGCAGGAGAAGATTGGCCTGGTCGACCCGACACCCGGTCGCAAACGGCCAATAGGAGCCCACGCCCTCCGACTGCAACCCCGCCGTATCCGTAATGCTGGGGTTCGCGTGACCGCGGGGAGCGACCAGGCGCCAAAGCCAAGCCAACGCCGGCGGCAGCACGTGCATCATGCCGATGATGCCGTAGGTCGGCTTTTCTCGTGTGCAAGGCGGCGTCCGAACGCCGAAACTCCGCACGTCCACCGCCACGGGGTCATTCACCACGTGGGGGACCATTTGCCGCGGAAGAATCACGCGCGGATTGGGGCACGGTTTGCCAGGCTCGTCCTCCGTGTGCTCCCAAATCAGGCACGTCGCCTTGGGGACCGCGTGGATGTTCAAGAAGACCAGATTCGATCCCGGCGTCGTGGTGATCCGTTCCAAGTGCGGGTCGGTGCCGTAGGCCGTGATATGATCCACGCGGACGAACCAGGCCGTTTCCGCGTCGGTTACGATCAGCTTGGTATGATCTTCTTGCAGAGAGGGATGGCAGAGGGCCATGTCGTCAGTGACCGGGTGCAATTCGCAACCCTGGTTGAGCGTGATCCTCCGCTCCGATCCGTTCAGCACATTCCTGCCCATCAAGAGTCGGCCGTCCGGTTCACGATGAGGGTACTCAAGCATTTCGCTCTTGCCGCCCCCGCTGGCCCCCTCGTGCATCAACGTCATGATGTTGTCGTACGGGGTCACGACCTGAACGGTGGATCCGTGCAGCGTCAGCCATCCCTCCTCCTCGCCGAGGCTGATCAGCACGCCGTACACGCCCTTTTTCGCGCTAGGACCGGGGTATAGATTCAACGAGAAAATCTCGTGCATCGACGCGGCGCGATTGTGGATGACGACCTGTTTGCCGTCGCACAGCGTGTGGCGGAAGGGCGGGGCCACGTAGACCACCGCTCGCGGCAGAAAATTCTCCGGCACATCCTTCGCCAGGATGCTCTCTTGCAACAAGGAAAGGCCCGCGGCGAAAAACGCGGCATTGATCGGGCAGACCAAGATCGCCGGAAATCCCAACTTTCTCCCGCCCGCGTAAAACGGGAGAATAATCAACTCCTGCTCGGCCAACCAATCGAGGATTTGATTCCGCACGTCGGAAAACGGCAGGGAAAACCTCTCGTTGAATCGGGGACGATCCGTCGGACGGTCGTCGGCCACCACCATGCAGTCGGGGTCCCGCCGGCGGAGGTACGGGTCCGTATAGTTGACGGCCAGCCCGTTGCGGCAGCGGACGACGGTGGCCTCGCAGACCGGACCCTTGCCCGGGATATCGAAAATCACTTCGTTGTAATCTTTGTCCGCTCCGCCCAAAGCCAGATCGATCAGCTCTTGCGGGGTCTCGGGGAGGATGACGCGGGCGGCCTCTTGCAACAACCGCACCACCTCGGGCGGGCCCACGATCCGATTTCCGATCTCGCTTTGAAACGCCACAGCCATAGCATCACCTCGATTTTCGTTTGCTTGACGGCCCGTCTCGACGGCGTACCGCTCGCGGCACGATGATTGCCGCTCCGACGCCACACACCCAGAAGGGGCCCACCGACTCCGCCGGATTGCTACGCAATCCTCTCGTGATAACCTACATAACAGCCTATCCGAGACGGACCGATCGGATCGCAGCGAAGGTCCGATGACGGCAAGAAGGAACTGAAATCACTCGGGTACCAGTTGTGCATTCTCTTATTATGCCATCATAAACTGCCCGTAAACAGGGTGAATAACTCTTATAGATTGATACTAAACCACCCATGATTACTTTGCCACAGGTTCAAGCTCTGTTGGACCTCCAAAGTACGCTGGGAAAGGACCTTTATTCGTGCAATCGACGCCCCCCAATCGAGCCGCGTCATTGTTGCGACACATTAGAACAATTCCCCTCCCCGTTAGAGGCTGTTCGGTCAACATCGCCCCGTCAAAGCAGTCTGTTCTGAGACACCACGGGCAAGCCGAGGGTTCGCGGACCTGAATACCGAAAGCATGAATAGGCCCGTACTTCAGCGATCGCTTCACTCCCGAAAAATGAGCAAAGAGGCGGGACCGGCCACCTTAAAGTCAGGGAGGCAATCAGCGATCGTCTTCCTCGGCCTCTTCGACTTTGGCGGCGACCGCGTTCGCTTTTTGCCACAGTGCGACGACGACATCGCCCGGTTGGGGGGAAAGTCGCTCGTCGGCCGCAAAGACCAGCAACTCCTGCTTCTTTCGGATCAGGAAGACCGGAAGGACGGAATTGCCGTGTTGCTTGAGGTAGGCTTGGAAATCGAACTCCGGCGTCAAGCGGGTCGTTTTTGCGCTCACGTCCTGACCGAACCGTTCCATCAGCTTGGTGAACGAGATTTTTTCGTCGAAGAGAAATCGTCCGCAGGCCTGCGGTACTCCGCCGCCGTTATTGGCTTCGCGAGGATCCGTGTAATGCAATTGGAAGAC
Source organism: Thermopirellula anaerolimosa (assembly GCF_054657335.1). Classification (NCBI taxonomy): domain Bacteria; kingdom Pseudomonadati; phylum Planctomycetota; class Planctomycetia; order Pirellulales; family Thermoguttaceae; genus Thermopirellula; species Thermopirellula anaerolimosa. The sequence continues at coordinate 1,858,946 of NZ_BAAHYX010000006.1, read as the reverse complement.
TTCGCGCCCGCCCAAGACGTGCGAGAATTGAAGGCAGGCCAGGCTGTTCAATTCATCATTCGGCGTCATGGCCAGGACGCGCCGCATTCCGGAAAAATCCAGCTCTTCGATCGTGCGATCGGCGATGGCGCTGCCGTGATAGACAGGCAATCCCTGCATTCGGGCCACCGCGGTTTTGATGCGATCCGTGTCCACGATGAGGACCGGAAAGCCCTCGCTCTTCAACGTCTTGGCCAGTGCTCGGGCAAAGGCGTATCCCCCGACGAAGATCGTCCCTTGCGGATTGGGGTCGATCAGTTGCAGGCGGCGGGCCAGCGGTCGGGCGAAAAGTCCGGCCACGGTCACCGTGCCCAAGATAACGGCAAAAGTGGCGGAGGGCAGAAGGGCGGCGGAGTGAGGGTCGAATTCCTCCAGTTCCAGGGCGAAAACCGAGATCACCGCCGCAGCCACGATACCGCGCGGGGCCACGGCACTCAAGAACGCACGTTCGCGCCAATTGAGCGAACTCCCCAACGTGGAAATCGTGACGGCAATGGGGCGAATCAATGTCAGAATGCCCACAAACATCAATTCCTGTAGCCCGAAGGAGAACACGGTATCCCGGGACAATCTAGCACCCAAGACGATAAAGAGGCTGGACACCAGGACGACGGCCAAGTTTTCCTTAAATTCCAAAATCCCTCGCACGGAAATGCCGCTGTTGGCCAGGCCGATGCCCGCCGCCGTAACGGCCAGTAGTCCCGCCCCTTCGCCGTACCGGCTTGTGACCGCGAAAAGCAGCGATACCATTCCCAGGGCGACGGGGCTTTGCAAGAACTCGGGAATCCAATGGCGGCGTATGCATTGCCCCCAGGCTATCGCCGTGGCCGCGCCGCCGATCAGACCGACCGCGGCCGATACGGCGATTTGACGCAGGGCCTCCTGCCACGGGCCATGGCCGCCGTCGAGGTGCGCGAATTGAAAGGCGGCCACCGCCAAGACGGCACCCAGCGGATCGACGACGATCCCCTCCCATTTTAGGATGGCTCCGGTCGCGCCCCGCAGACGTAAGGAACGGAGGAGCGGTCCGATGACCGTCGGGCCGGTCACGGTCAGCACCGCGCCGATCAAAGCGGCGGCCCCCCACGACAGGCCGAGGGTCCACCGCGCTGCCGCCGCGGCGCCCAACCAGGTGACCGCCACTCCCAGCGTCATCAGCCGCAGAAAAACGCCTTGCAATTGCCGCAGCTCGCGAAACTTGAGATTCAGCCCGCCTTCGAACAAAATGACGGCGACCGCCAACGATACCGTCGGCATGAGAAGGTCCCCGAGCAATCGGTCGGGGTGAATGATGCCCGTAAACGGCCCGGCGATGATACCCGTTGAAAGCAGCAAGATAATCGCCGGGATGCGAAGCCGCCACGCCAACCATTGTGCGGCGATGCCGAGGCTCAACACCAGCACCAATTGAGGCAAGATTTCCATAGGTCGTGATGATCCTCGATTTCCCAAACGCAGGGCCGGGAAACGCCACAGCGGTCGCCGCCCCGACAGAGAGCTTTCCCACTACGGAGACGTTCGGATTGTTCTTTCCAACGCGACCGCGGAACAGCGGATTCGATCAAGGCCGAATTATATGCCATCAATGCAGAATTTCGTAGCGGCGAAGGGACCCCGATCCTTGCGGACCGTATCTCCTATGAAAGCCGAAGAACAAAGGGTGTAGCAGGAGGTTCCGATGGGGAGCTTGCTGAAAGGCATATTCGCGGCGGTTATTGGTTGGATCGCCCTTGGTTTGGGGAGCGTTCGGACTCCCGCGGAGGAAGCCGTTGTGCTGCTCGATCCGCCGGTGGGCGCCGGGCCGGTGATACTGGAGTTGCGGCTTGCGGCGGCGGCGGAACGGTGCGGTTGGGGACCGGGTTGGGCCGAGCGGCTTCAGGTCGTGACTTCGGACGGTCGCGCGATCCCTGCCCAATTCCTTCCCGCTCCCCATATGGACGACCCCGAAGCCGACCTGACGGCGACGCCCGACGACGGATCGGGAACGCTGCTGCTCGATCTTCCCGACCCACCGCCCGACCACGTCGTCTTGCGGGTCGCCGAAGGATCGGCCCCGCCGATCGCTGGGAGCTTCGACGGCAGCGTCGACACGCCGCACTTTGCCGCCGAGCACCTGCGAGAGCGCGGGGGCTTTTTCGCTTCCCTCCGCGTGAAATCCGCCGACAAAGACTTCCCTTTGCGACTTGCGGATCGCGTTCATCACCGCGATAAGGGGAGCTTTCTGCCGGGAAACGATACTCAAGCGGAGATCGTGAAACTGGGCGTCGGGCCGATCGGCACCGTGATTCGCACCCGGGCACGGTACAAATCGGGGAGCAATGATCCGGAATCCCGACCTTGGGCGGTCTACGATTGGGTGTATTTCCACGATGCCCCTTGGATTTGGGTCCGCGCGAGAGCGGCGCAGAGTGCGCCTTTCCGATGGGACGAACACCACTTTCTGGAGTTGCAGTTCTCCGAGAAAACGGCGGCGGAATGGCTGGGCGGCGATCCGGTACAGCGGGGCCGCTTCGAACGTGCCGGCAAGTCGCACCGCTTGACTGAAGCCGCCGTCATCCTGGACGGCCCGCGCGCCCTCGGGCTGGCGTCGCCCGGCAACGTCCTCATTTATGATTCGCCCGGCGGCGATGCCCATTACATCCAATCCAACGGCGACGCCGCTTGGCAGCCGTGGGAAACCGGTATCCTGGACAAATCCGCCTGGATATTCGGCTTTTCGGCCGACGATCCCGCCGCGCGACTCGCATCCGTGCAAGGGCAACTTCCCAAGGTAGCACAAGCTGCGGTGACGACGGACGAAGTCCACCGCCGGATCATTGCCGGTGCGCAAAACGTTTCGCCGGTCGTCGCGGGCTTGGCCCGGCGACTGGAGGCGGAGGGTCGCTGGGACGACGCCTTGGCCGCCGCTGAAGGCCGCCTGCCCGATCGCTTCGTCGTCCTTTCCGCCGGGCGAGTCGCCTTGGTTTGCGAACGCGATCGGACCGGCGTCATCGGGCCGACCCTGCACGACGCCCTGGACGGTCGAGCGATCACCGGCGACCGTCTGCCGCTGTTCACGGTGAACGTCCGCGCAGTCGGCGGCGAGGAAGACATCGCCTTGAATTCCGATCAGGGCTGGCAAGACTTCTCCGTCACGCTCGATCCCGGCGAACGCACGCTGACGCTGGAATTCCGGAATCCGGCGGACGCCCGCCTGCACGGGTTGGGCGTCGTCGCCCGAGCGTTAGCCGACGAAACCAACGACGCCATCCGCTGGACGCTCGAGGTCCGAAATGCCGGCGAGAATCGGAGCATCCGCTCCGTACGGTTTCCCCAAATGGTTCTGCTCGAACCGGACGCGGACGGTTGGCTGGTCTACCCCAAGGCCGCGGGCGTGGCCGAGCAAGGGGCTTGGCGCCGCGCCGTCGATTTCGGCGGGCGCTATCCCAGCGGTTGGGTCACCATGCAGTTCGTGGCGGCCTATCCGCACGACAACCGATCGGGCCTCTACATCGGCGTCCATGATCCGTTTGGCGGAACGAAGGAATTGCAGTTACACAGCCGCCCCCGGGAACGCCTCGTGGACTACACCGTCGAACAGTGGGCGGAAGGAATGGGGACGCCCGGCAACACCTTCCAAACCTCCGGCGAGGTCGTCTGGCGACTGTTCGACGGCGACTGGTTCGACGCCGCGAGAATCTATCGCGATTGGGTAAGGCGCGAAGCCCGCTGGTTTCCCGAATTGGGGCCTGACGGACGCCAAGATACTCCGCCGTGGATGCGGGAACTGCCGATTTGGGCGCTGAGCGGCGGCGCCCCGGGCGATTGCGTCGAGTCGGTCCGCAAGTTCGCCGAGTACTTCGGCGTGCCGGTTGGATTCCACTGGTACAATTGGCACCAAATCCCCTTCGACAACGACTATCCCCATTACTTCCCCACGAAAGACGGCTTCGCCGAGGGCGTCCGCGACTTGCAATCGCACGGCGTTCACGTCATGCCGTACATCAACGGTCGGTTGTGGGATACGCGCGACCGGGGCATGGAGGATTTCGAGTTCACCTTGAAGGCCAAGCCGGCGGTCTCCAAGGACGAAAAAGGTGAGCCTTACGTGGAAACTTACAACAGCAAGGAAGAAGACGGCAGCCCGGTCCGCTTGGGCGTGATGTGCCCCTCCACGCCGCTCTGGCAGAATACCGTCCGCGAAATCGTGTTGCGGCTATTCTCCGAGTGCGGTGTGCACGGCGTATACATCGATCAGATCGCGGCGGCGGCGCCGACCTTGTGCTTCGATCCGTCCCACGGGCATCCTCTCGGCGGCGGGCATTGGTGGACCGAGTCGTATTGGCATCTCCTCGATGCGCTTCGGCGGTCCATGCCCCGAGACCGCATGATCACCACGGAGTGCAATGCGGAACCGTTCATCCGATGGTTCGACGGCTACCTGACCTGGCACTGGCAGTATCCCGATCAGGTTCCGCTGTTTCCCGCCGTGTACGGGGGAAGCGTGCAGATGTTCGGCCGATATTACGGAGGGACGGGGAGCGGGCTGTTACCTTCGGAGGAAGCGGGCAGGAACCGAGACACGGCGCTCCGGATGCGGGCGGCACAGCAGTTGGTCTTCGGCGAACAGCTTGGCTGGATCAACCCCGGCGTTCTGCAAGAGGAAAACAACGCCGCCTTTTTGAAGAAGTTGGTCACGCTCCGCGCCGAAACGGCGCGATATTTCTACGCGGGCGAAATGGCCCGACCGCCTCGCGTCCTGGGTGAAATTCCCAAACTCCGCGCCGACTGGCAATGGGGAGGCACCATGTGGGTCACCACCGACGCCGTGTTTCGCGGTTGCTGGGCCTTGCCTCGGGAAAATCGCTTGCTGGTCTTGGCCGTCAACGCCGCCGAGCAACCGGTCCCCGTGCGGATCGAAATCGATGCCGCCCGCTGGGGGTTGCCGGATCGCCCGCTATCCGTCCGCCGGTTAACCGCCGAGACCGTCGAAGGCCCGACCGAATCTGCGGCAAGCTGGGGCGTGGATGCGGTCTTGCCGCCCGCCTCCGTTCATGCCTGGGAGCTACAATCCGTCCAGCGTTAGTCCAACGTTAACTCAACGTTCCGCCCGGCGCGACGGCGACGTCGCACGTCCGGATGGAGAATCCAACCACCCTTAAGCAACGAGGAGCACCACCGTGACGCTTTCCCCTTGGCTTTTCGCCGCCGTTGTGTGCTTGCAACCTGCCGCAGAACCTGTCAATCCGTATCCCCGGGAATTCACACCCGGCGGGGAACCGATCGTGATCTCCTTCGAGAAGGATTCCGGCGGTTTTCGGGCCGAGAATCAATGCTCGCTGTCGGTTGAAAACGGGATATTAGCGGTGGAAAGCCGTGGTGACGACCCGTACATCGGCCGCGACATCCAACTCCCCGGCGAGGACTTCCAAGTGGAGGTTCGTCACCGCACCACGGTCCCCGGCGGTTTCGGCATCTTTTGGACCTGCGGTGATTCTCCCGGTCGAGGAGAGGATAAATCGCGCCATTCCGCGATTGCGGCGGACGGCCAATGGCACACGTACGTGGCGCGGATTCACACCCCCGGCGGTTTTCGCAATCTTCGGATCGACCCAGGCACAGCCGAGGGCCGGTTCGAGATCGCCGAAGTTCGCATCACCCCGCTGACGGCCGGTCCGCTGGTCGTGGAACAAGTGGCGGTAGAAGACGATGCCGTGATCTTTCACGTGCGGAACGCGGTCAAAGAAACCGTCGCTTTTCGGCACGGCGACCGATCGGTCGAACTCGCTCCGAACGAGGTTGCGGCCTTGCGGCAACCGACCGCGTCGGATCGTCTTTTGGATTTGGTGGAATTGCGAGTGCAGTTGCCGCGACATCCCGCACTCGCCAGGCAAGCCGTCGTCGTGCACGACGACGCCCCCGCCGAATGGATCGGCTGTCCGGTGCCGGGCGAGGCGGACTTGACGCTGGAGGCCGCACAAAACTCGAACGTGATCAGGCTGCGCAAGGGCGACGCGATTCTCGCGGCGATCGCGCCGGTGGCGGCGCCGTCGCAACCGGGTCGGCCCGGCCAATTCACCCGCATCCCCGCCTTCCAGGTTCGGAGCGTCGAAGGAGGCTTAGACCTCTCAGCGGAAGGGATTCGCGTCGCCGTTCGGCCGACGGACGGCGAGATTCGCTTCCAAATCGAGGCGGACGAATTCGTGGAAGGCCCCGTCGTTCGCGCCCGCGGCGGATTGGAGCAAGGGTTGTTCGCCGGCTTGGAATACCTGGGCAAGGGCGAGTGCAGTTCCTCCAAGGCCGACATCGAAACGCCGGAGCATTCACGATTTGCGCCGGATCGACTCAAGGTCACCATGCCCCTCGCCGCCTTCACCACCGAGAAAGCGACCGTCGCCCTGAGTTGGGACGACATGCGATTGCAACCGACTTATGCCACGCCGAATTTCGTGGACGGCGCGGCGGAGCATCGCATGAGCTTGCTGGGCATGCGCTACGACGCCTTCTTGCGTCTGAAACAAGAGTCGCTGGAGGACGCGATCCTTTGGGCCGTTGGAAGGCACGGGTTGCCCGAGACTCCCGATCCGCCGCGATCGGCCAAAGAGCAGGAGGATCTGGTGCTTTGGGCGCTCACTCAGGGTCCGCTCCGCGACGATGAGGGTTGGGGGCACTGCGTGGAACCCAATTGGAAACGACAATTCTTCGCCGACATGGCTTCGACCGTCGGGCGGATCACGGGAGAGGTCCCGCCGACGCCGACCCTGGTTCCCGGCGGCGGGCACCTATCCGACGACTATGCCTTCTTCCTCACCGGTCGAGCCGACCTCTGGGCGCAGTACCAACGCAATCGAGCGCAGCAGGCCCTTCGTGCCCAACAGTCGGACGGTTCCTACCGTTATTCAGGGCGCTACCTGAAAGGCCACTTCGAGGACACCGCGAGCGGTTATTGCGCGCAGTATGCCAAGCAACTGTTGGAATACGCCTATTTAACGGGCGACCAAGAGGCCCTTCAGGCCGGAATCCGTACGCTGGAGTATATGAAGCGATTCCGCACCCCGCGAGGGGCCCAGGTCTGGGAGTTGTCGCTCCACACGCCGGATATCTTGGCCTCCGCGCACCTCGTTGCCGCCTATGTTCGCGGTTACGAACTGACCGGCAACAAGGAATACCTGGAACTGGCTCGCAAGTGGGCGATCACCGGCATTCCCTTCGTCTATCTCTGGGCGGAACACCCCGTCATGCTGTACGCCACCATCCCCGTTTACGGCGCCACGAATTGGGTCGCGCCGAACTGGATCGGCCTGCCCGTGCAGTGGTGCGGCCTGGTTTACGCTTACTCCCTCACCATGTTGGCGCCGTACGATTCCACGCTGGACTGGAATCGTCTGGCCTGGGGGATTCTGATCTCGGGCGAGCAGCAACAGGTGCCGCCGGGCGATCCGAAGGCGGGAACGCTGCCCGATTCATTCTCTCTCGCGGCCCAAAATCGCAACGGACCCTTCATCAACCCGTGCGCGCTGTACATCCTGCGGCGCAAGCTTTCCGGCGAATCGGACCGTCCGCAGGTCCTGGATGTCCAGGGACACCGCGTCGTGATCCCCTTCCCCGCCGAACTGCGAGACGGTCGCGTGGTCATCCACGCCAAACCGGGCATCCGGTACCAGGTCGTCATCGACGGCGGCAAGAGCATCGTGGAAATCCAGTCCCTGGGAGAGGATGAATTTCCCACCACCGGATTAGAATAGAGACGTGGGCCGCAACCGCGCGGCACGGCAATTGCAGCAGCCAATCGGCAAGAGGATCGACGGCAACGATGATGCGAAGACGGTGGTCGCGGATCTCTTTGGGGGCAACCCTCGGCGTGCTACTCGCTTGTTTCGGTACGGCGGTCGGGTGTCGCCCCATGCCGCCCATGGGCGAGGAAGGTGAGAATCCGGCCGGGCGGCGATCCGGCGACCGCGCTCCCTTTCGCGAGTTCCGCTACACCGACAAGACGCCCGAGGAGTGGCTCTCGCTCTTGAGCCACCGCAAACCGCAAGTACGAGACCAGGCCATCGACGCCCTGGTCCAGTACGGGCCGGGACAGGTCGCCGCCCTGCGGAAGGTGGTGCGAGAGACGAACAACGTCGATGCCCGCGTCTCCGCGATCCGGGCCTTGAGCGCCCTGGGCGCCGCGGCCAAGGCGGCGGTTCCCGAGTTGTCCGAGGCTTGCCGGGCGGAGGCGTGGGACGTCCGTGCCGCGGCGACGGAGGCCCTGGGGACGACCGGCCAAGGCGATCCCCAGGCGACTCGAACCCTGTGCGCCGCGTTAAAGGACGAGGATCCTGCCGTCCGCGCCGCCGCGGCCAAAGCCCTGCGGAAGTGCGGGGCCGACGGTCCGGACGTGATTTCACAATTGATGGAAGCCTTGGCCGATGCGGACCCCAACGTGCAGGGCGCCGCCGCCGATGCCCTGGGGCGGATGGGGCCCGCCGCGGAGGTCGCCCTGCCGGCTTTGGAAAAGGCCTTGCAGTCCGCCGGACCGGTGGCCAAGATCTCCATCGAGGAGGCCGTCAGAAGCATTCGCGCTTCCTCCAAGCCGTGAACGCTCACGCCGTGGATTTGGAAGACGAAGCCCGGCGATAAGCGCCCGCCCGCGACCGAAACCTCTTATGGAACGGGCCGCGGAAAGCGAGAGGAGGGAGTACCGCTTCGGCCCGTCAACCGTGCAGGAAATGGACGCCATGAACGCATCCGAGACCTTCGTCGGCGGCAGCGACGGACTCCGCCGCAGACTGGATTGGGCCGTGAAAATCGCTCGCGAGGCGGGTGAAATCACGCTCCGGTACTTTTGCTCGGAGATCGAAATCGAACGCAAGGCGGACGATTCGCCCGTGACCGTCGCCGACCGCGAAGCCGAGAGTCACCTGCGACGGCGCATTGCCGAAGCCTTCCCGGAGGACGGGGTGGTTGGGGAGGAATGGGGGACGGCGGAAGGGTCCGGAGCCTATCGTTGGATACTCGATCCCATCGACGGTACGAAATCGTTCATTCACGGGGTGCCGCTGTACGGGACGCTGGTGGGAATCGTGTACGAAGATCGCGCCGCTGCCGGAGTCGCCCGCATTCCGGCTTTGGACGAATGTGTCTACGCCGCGGAAGGCATGGGGGCCTGGTACGTTCGCGGTGACTCGCCGCCGCAACCGGCCCACGTTTCGTCTTGCCGACGATTGGCGGAGGCCGCCTGGGTCACCAGCGAGGTGGCGAATTTCGACCACGTGGGACGCCGCGACGCCTTTTTCCGCCTGCAAGAGTCCGCCCGTTTGGTTCGCACCTGGGGAGACGCCTACGGCTATCTTCTCGTCGCCACCGGTCGCGTCGATTTCATGATCGATCCCTTGATGCAGGTGTGGGACGCCGCCGCCGTGGCCCCCATTATTCGCGAGGCCGGCGGACGTTTCAGTGACTGGCAAGGAGTCTATTCCTTTGCGTCGGGCAACGGTTTCGGCTCCAACGACTTACTGCACGAGGAGGTTCTCGCCGTCCTCTCCGCGCCTCCACCGGAAACGTCGCCACGGAGTTGAAAGGCACGCCCGTCGCGCGAACGACAAACGGCGACCGCCGTTTCCCCTCCGGCAAATGACGCTCCGACCCTGTACCTCGGCGGCGTTTGCCCCGATAATGCGAGAGTGCGCGATCGTCGGCCCGAAACGACATCGCCGGGGCGCCGGAAGCGGAGCCCCAACGACGAATGGTGAATCGGCGGGAGACGGACGGTCCTCTTTCCCGAAGACGCCTTTTTCCTCTTCGCGACGCCGCCGTCGGTCCGGGTAACGCGGCGACACACCCGCAATGCATACTTACTCCACGGATTGACGATGGATTCCGAGCGACCCGTTTCCAGCGAACAACCCTCCGAATCGCCCGCGTGGTCCAAACGCGTTCCCTTTCAGGTCGATGTGGGCGGCATCATCCAACTGATGGGCGAATCCCTTTACAGTCGCCCCGAGGTCGCCGTTCGGGAATTGATCCAAAACGCCCACGACGGTATCATGCGGCGCCGGGCCGAGGAGGTGACGTTTCAGGGGCGGATCGACCTGCGGCAAAACGCCGAACAACACGTCCTCGAAGTCAGCGACGACGGCATCGGCATGACGCCCGAAGAGGCCGAGACGTACTTGGGGACGCTGGGACTGGGCATCAGCGGTTGGATCAAGCGCCGCGGCGATGCGCCCGGGTCCGCCAGCCTCATCGGGCAATTCGGCGTCGGCCTGCTCAGCGGGTTCCTCTTGGCCGAACGGATCGTCGTGGTCTCACGGCACCGCGACGATGACCGCGCCGTGCTGTGGGAGGCGGGTTCGGGAACCGACATCTTGCTGGCCTCGGCCCGGCGGGAATCGTGCGGTACCACCGTGCGACTGCATCTCAAGCCGGAATTTGCCGCCTATGCCGAGCAAGAAGAATTGCTGGAAGCGGTGATCCGCCAGTACGCGGACTTTCTTCCTCTCCCCATTTTCCTCAACGACGGCAGTCGGCGCGTGAACGTGGGAACCGCCGCTTGGCTGGACACCACTCCCGACCGCCACGCCTTGGAAATGGAGTTGGAGTCCTACTTCGGGGAGACGCCGCTGGAGGTGATACCCCTCCGCGTGGAGCGACCGGTCACGGTCCGCGGGGCGCTGTACGTCACGCCGCAGCGAACGCCCGGCTTTACCGACGCCCCCACCTTGACCGTCACCGTCCGGAGGATGGTCATCTCCCGCCGCCTGCAAGGACTGCTGCCGGATTGGGCCCCGTTCATCCGCGGAGTCGTGGAGTTACCCGAGTGCGACCCCACGGTCAGTCGCGAGGACCTGGTCCGCAACGTGCGCTTCGGTTGGGTGCAGGACGAACTGGATCGCATCATCTTTTCGCACTTCGAGAACCTAACCGAGAACGATCCCAAACGTTGGGAAACGCTGATCGCTTGGCACCGCTACCTTTTGGCGGGAGCGGCGCTGGCTCAAGAGCGCCTACGCCTTCTGCTGCGTCGTAGCTACCGTTTCAGCACCTCCCAGGGACTGCTGACGTTCGAGCAGATATTCAAACGGAGTCGCAGTCGCACGCTCTTCGACGGGGACGCGGATTACGTGCTGTGGTACAATCCCAATCGGCACCAAGAATCTTGGATGAACACGCTGTTCTTGGATTATCCGGCCCCGTGCGTGCACACCCTGCGGAGCTTTGAAGAGACCCTGCTGGCCTTGATGGCGGCGGACTTGGCGGCGGAAGGGTGCAGCATCGACGTCCGCATCGCCGGGCCGGGCAGTCCCGATTTCGCGCGCGGCGTCCTCGGCATGGGAGATTTAAGCGATGCGCCGCCGATTTGGCAGGACTTCCTCGGGTCCGATCGAGTGCGCGTGCTGGTGGGAAGGTTCGCTCCGCGAATTCCGGTCATGGCGTTCCTGAGCGAACGCGCCGAATTATACAAGACCTTCGAAGAATTGAAGAAAAGCGGCAGCGTGCCGGCGGGATTTCAGCGATTGATCGACGCCCATTTCTCGGGCGACGTCCCCCGCCCGAACGAAGTGGTTCTCAATCTCGATCACCGTTTGGTCGGCCGCGCTCTGGAACAATCGCCCGGCACGCCGCTGGGCAGCGTGGTGCGATTGCTGGTCGGCAAGGCTTTGGCGACGGCGGGTTGGGTCCCGGATCACGCCGCCTTTCAACGCGAAGAAGACGATCTGATGTGGATCGCGGAAGCCCTGTGGGGGCGCGATTCGCGACCCGGCGGAGATTGACCTCCGGGTCCGACGCCGCCCGAAAACTTCTCGTCATTCCAGGAGGACCTCCCATGTCAACCGAATTACCGGCGGACCCTGTCGATCGGCAAATGCAGGAGTTATGGGGTCGACAGGAAGAGTTGGAGGATCGCGGTTTCTTCCGTTCGTCGATCCGCGTCGCGCACGAACTGAGAAGATTGGCAAAGACCGAGCGGCGGGTCGTGCCCTACATTCGCGCCACGCTCACAATTACGCATTGTGCTCTGTGCACCTTCGAGACGGAATTGGGCATGGAATTGGCGACCGAAATGGTCGCCTTGCTGGAGAGCGAGGAGCACGCTCGGCAGTTCCAACCCGAATTTCCCGACGATGAATATCAAGGCGTCGTTTTTTGGCTTTCGACCTGCGCCTATCATCATTTGGGTTCTCACGCCGCCATTCGCTACGGATATGGTTCTCCCCGGGTACGCGACGTGGTGCGGGAAGGCAATGAAGTCTGCCGCCGAACGGGAAAGATCGCCTGCCTCGATTGCTTTCGCGATTACACGGTGTGGGTCTATCTGACTCTGGGCGATGAGCAGACGGCCCTGCACTTCGCGCGGTCGATCGAAAACAAATTGCCCATCCTGGATCAGGGCGACCATCGTTTCGAGGGCGCCCGGATGCACGCCTTTATCCACTTGCTGTGCGGGCGACTGTCGGAGGCGGTGGACCAAAGTCGCCGGGCCTTGGAGTTGGCCAAGGTCTATCACACGCCGCTGCTGGCCAAGCTGGACGCCTTCACGCTGCTGGGTTCGGCGCTGCACCTCTCGGGACGCGGCGACGAATTGCCGGAACTGTGCGCCGAGGTGGGCGAACCGCTGGATTGGTCGCTCTTTCCGCCGGAGGACGAAAACCCCGACTTCGCTTGGCGCAAGGCCCTGTTCGAGGCCGTAGTCGCGGCCTGCGCCGATCGTCCCGCGGAGGCCGCCGAAATCCTGGACGCCTGGGACCGGCGACTCACTCAATGGGAAGCGGTTCCCCAATGGCTGGAGACGCGGACCCGGTTGATCTCCGTACTGCGGATGATGGGCAAGGATGCGCAGGCGGATGGACTGGAAAAGGACTTGCGGCGGCACGTGAATCCGGGCGAGGCGGCGTTATACTTCTCTCGCTTGGACGCCATCACGTCGGGCAAAGTGCCCCCTTCGGCCATCGGCTTCCTGCATCCCCCCACAGCGGAGCGCATCCCGCTTCCTCCCTTGACCGGCCGGTCCGCGGACTCGTCGGACGAGAGTGAACCGCAAAAGGCCGCCGAGAAGTCTGCCGTGCCGTCCGTCGATTGGGACAAAACGCCCATGGGACCCATGTTCAACGCATGGTTCGAACGACTCCCCGAGGGCACCGACGCCGACTCCCAACAAATGGAGGCGATCCTGGATGAAATGCTGTCCGTCGATCCGGCTGAGGTGGAGTTGCCGGAAGACGGGGCACGGTTGATTTTTGTGGCCGGGCAACTGGCGGCGGTCCTGCGCCGCGAAAACGACGTGTGGCAATGGGCGCGAAGGTTGCTCGAGCGTTTCCCGGAGCACCCGGACGTGCTGAATCTGTCGGCGACGGCGGGGTTGGGGGCCTGGATGCGGCACGCTCAAATGGTCGCCGAATGGCGAGAGTCCCGCGATCAGGCCGCCGAAGGCGACGCTGCGGCGGACGCACCGGGCGACGAGACGCCCACCGAAAAGGCCCCCGAGGGCCCGCCGGATCCGAACCTTCCCGACCAACAGACCTTGGAACACCTCATGCGGAAGTCGCTCGATTTGAAACCCGATCATCCGCGGCACTGCTATCGCGCCGGGGTGCTGTTTCACGTCTTGGGTTTACAGGGCGACGCGGAATGGTGTTTCGCCCGAAGCTTCGCCTTGGACCGTACCCAGGCCGCCGCCGCCCTGGCCTTGGCCGAGGTCTACGCCGACTCGAAGCGCGATGAGGACGCCCTTTTCGTGCTCGATCTTTGCTTGCGCGAAGGAAAGGTGGAGGACGCCGACGTGGCCTGGGAGGCGGGTTTGGCGGCCTTTCGTTTGGAACGCTACGCCGAGGCCGCGACGTACTTCAACCTGGCCGGACAGTGGCGCAGCGCACAACCTTGGCTGCCTTACTACTTTGCCTGGTCCCTGCTGGAAACCAAGCGACCGGACGAAGCCGAGACGCAGATCGACGTTTTCTCGGAGTTGCACGGTCCGGACCATTTTGCGGCCCGGGCGCTGCGGGCCTGGTTGGCCGCCATCCGCGGCGAAACCGAAACCGTCCGCGACATCGTACGAGCCATCCTCGACGTCCCGCTTCGCGAGGTGGATGACCTTACCCCCTTGGGCATCGAGAAGATCCTGCGGCAATTGTGGCGTGTGGTCAAGGATCACCTCCCGGCGGAGGACCCGCTCCAGGGCGAGTTGATCGAACGATTGTTCCAGGCCGGGATGGTTCCCGACGACTACTTCGAGGAAGAGAGGGCGCGACGGCCCATCACGGAGGGACTCAAATACTACGAATGCGCGGTGGAACAACCGCTGGACGACGCTTGGCCGAATCATCCGGCCTGCATGGCTCATCAAATCAATTGGCGAGAATACTACGCCTCCTGGGGCGTTCTGGCGCGGAATGAAGAGGAGGCCGAGCACTACGTCATCCAGGCCCAGCAGCGCTGTTACGTCCTGCCGCCGACATTGATGAGTTGCGACGAGGCGGATACCGGCTTTCGCGATCGACCGGGCGTCGTCTGGCAAGGGGCGCGGGAATGCCCCGACGAATACGACGAAGAAACCCAGGAGCGATTGAAACGCATCGCCGAGGAAATGGCGGGCGACGACGAGGACTCCGACGAGGACGACGATTTCCTGCCCGATGATGACGACGACGAGGACGACGACCTGATCCGATGATCAGCACCGCGATTCGTCCACGGGGCCGCGCGGCGCAGCATCGCCATTCGTCGACCGGGCGCCGAGAAGCCCCGGCGCCGAAAAAACGCGGGAGACCGGTCCCGGCGGCGTATTCCCGATGTGGCGCTTTGGAACCCTCGCGTCGGTCGCTCAAGTCCGGGCGGCGATGCGATCCTTCCCCACCCAAGACCGCAACACCTCGGGGACGATCACCGAACCGTCGGCTTGCTGGTAATTCTCCAAGATGGCGATCAAGGCCCGACTGACGGCCACCGCCGTGCCGTTGAGCGTGTGAACGAATCGGGTTCCCTTCTCGCCCTTGACGCGATAACGGATGTCCAATCGGCGAGCCTGATAGTCCGTGCAATTGGAGGTGCTGGTGATTTCGCCGAAGTCGCCCCGACCGGGCATCCAAGCCTCGAGATCGTACTTGCGATAGGCAGGCCCGCCCAAGTCGCCCGACGCCGTGTCGATCACCCGGTACGGAATACCCAGGCCGTCGAAAATGCGGCACTCCAACCCTCGGAGATGCTCAAGCATGGCATCGCTCTGCTCGGGCAAGGTGAAGGCGAACATCTCGACCTTGGTGAACTGGTGGACGCGGTAGATGCCCCGAGTGGCTCGACCGTGGGCGCCCGCCTCCGTGCGGAAACAGTGGCTGATGCCCGCCATCTTGATCGGGAGCACATCGGCCTCCAAGATGCGCCCCGCGTAGTAACCGCCCAAGGTGATCTCGGCTGTGGCGATCAAGCTGAGGTCCGAGTTTTCGATGCTGTAAATCTGCGTCTCGGGCCCTCGCGGCAGGAACCCGATGCCCTCCAAGATGTCGTTGCGGGCCAAGTCCGGCGTGGTCATCGGAATAAAGCCGTCCTGGAGCAAGATATCCATGGCGTAACGCTGAAGGGCCAACTCCAGCAGGACGGCCTCATTCTTCAGGTAGTAGAAGCCGTGGCCCGTCACGCGACCGGCGGCGTCGAAGTCGATCAGGTCCAACTTCTCCGCCAACTGAACGTGATCCAAGGGCGCAAAGTCGAAATTGGGGATCGGCGCGGCGCCGCGGGCCACTTCCCGCGCGTCTTCCTCGCCCCCGCGCGGGGCGTCGGGATGCGTCAAGTTGGGGATCAAGCGAAGCAAGGCCTCGGCCTCGGCTTCGACCTCGCTCATCTCGCGCTCCGTCTGCGCCGCCTCTTCCCGCAAACGCCGACCCTCCTCTTTCTTGGCCTGCCGCTCGGCCTCGTCGCGACATTTCGCCAACGACTTGGCGATCTCGTTGGCCCGGCGATTGCTCGCGTCCAACTGCGTCCTCAATTCCCGCCGCCGATTTTCCAACTCGGCCAAGCGGTCCACGTCCACGCGAACGCCGCGCTGCTCGCAGTTCCGCTTGACGTCGTCCAGGTGTTCCACGACCCAACGTCGATCCAACATCGCGCACATCTCCGTTTCATGGGGCGCCGACCTCCTTTCGCTCGGCCGGGCCTTTCGTTCTTTCGGTTGCGGCGCTTAACGAACGCCGGTTGCGGCGTCCGCGACTCAGGCGGTCCGAGCGCCGTCGCTTTCCCGTCGCAACTCCTCCCACAGTCGCGCCGAGGCCGCCATCGCGCGGTGGTAGGTCTGCACGGAATACTTTTCGTTGGGAGCGTGGGCGTTGTCGTCTTCCTGGGCGAAACCGATCAGAAGGACGTCGACGCCCAGTCTTTGTTGGAAACGCGCCACGATCGGGATCGATCCTCCCTCGCGGATGGCGACGGGCGGATTGGGAAACGTCGCCGCCAGCGCCCGCTGGGCCGCCTTGATGTAGGGACTGTCAAGAGGCGTCAACACGGCGGGCGACGCATGCAAGTCGATGATTTCCAGTCGAATGCCGGGCGGACAGAGTTGCCGCAAGCGGATCTCCAAACCCTTGGCCACTTTGGCGGGGTCTTGGTGCGGGACCAACCGAAAGCTGAGCTTCGCCCCCGCCTGGCTGGGGATGACGGTCTTGGCGCCGGCACCCTGATAGCCGCCCCAGACGCCGCAAACGTCGTAGGTCGGCCGCGCCCAGCGACGCTCCAGCACCGAGTAGCCCTTCTCTCCCACCGCCGTTTCCACGCCCAGCATCCGAAAATAGGCCTTTTCGTCGAAGGGCACGGCGCGAATCCTCGCCCGCTCGTCTTCGCTCAACGGCACGACGTCGTCGTAGAAACCGGGAATCCGGATTCGGCCGTTGTCATCCGTCAAACCGGCCAGCATCGCGGCCAATGCATTGCATGGGTTGGTTACCGCTCCGCCGAACGAGCCGGAGTGCAAATCGCGATTCGGACCGGTCAGTCGGATCTCGAAATACGCGATGCCCCGAAGGCCGTAGGTGACGGCGGGCTGATCCGGACCGGGCATCCCGGTGTCGCTAATGACCACGCAATCGCACGCCAAACGATCCGATGCCTGATCGATGAATCGCTCTAAAAGGTGGCTGCCGACTTCCTCCTCGCCTTCCACCACGAATTTGAAGTTGAGCGGCAATCGCCCGACCGCCTCCTTCCACGCCCGAACCGCCAAAATGTGCGGCAGGATTTGCCCCTTGTTGTCGCAAGCCCCGCGGGCGAAGAAGGCCCCGTTGCGGATATTCGGCTCAAAAGGCGGCGTATCCCACAGCGAAGGATCCTCGGCAGGCTGCACGTCGTAATGCCCGTACACCAACACCGTCGGGGCGCCCTCCACCCGCGGCGACTGAGCGTAGACGATGGGACGATTCTCGCCGTCCACCAGCTCCACGGAGAACCCCATGACCTCGAAGAGTCGCGCGGTCCACCGCGCGGCCTCGCGGACATCCTCCGCATGTTCGGGATCGGCGCTGACGCTGGGAATCCGTAGGTATTCACAAAGCAAGTCGTCCCATTCGGCCCGATGTGCTTCCAGATATCGCAAGACTTGATCAATGTCGCTCATGGATTCCGCCATTCCCTGCCGTGGGGGAAAAGTGTCCACCGGAACGAAGACCACAAGGCTTTCAGGCGGCGAGATTTTCGCCGAAAATGCCGTCTGCGGGCGATTGTCGGGCAACTCCCGCCGAGAGGCCCCACCCCGAGGAACTCCTCGAAGCCGCAAAAACATCACTATAATGAGAATGTGGAGTTTGGACTATCGGGACACGGGGAATCGCCCGCGCGGTGGCCGATCCCCCGCGGTTACGGATGCGTTGGTACGGAGTGAACCGCGCCAATAGCCGAGGAGGCCGACGTGAATCGGGCAGCCGACGCCGAAGAAGCCCCGGTCGCCGTGGAGTCACGACCGGACCCCAAGGAGGCGGATCGCACCAAGCCGCGAAAGGTGCCGCGGTACCATGTGGTTTTGTGGAACGACGACGATCACACGTACCAGTATGTCATCCGCATGCTCACGGCGCTGTTCGGGCACACCAAGGAAACGGCCTTTCAAATGGCCAAGGAGGTGGATACCCGGGGACGATGCATCGTGTTGACCACGACCCGGGAACATGCGGAATTGAAGCGGGATCAGATCCACGCCTTTGGTCGCGATCCCCTGGTTCGGGGATGCGCAGGCTCCATGACCGCCACCGTCGAACCGGCCGAGTGACGGGAATCGGCGCCGATTTTCCGCGGGCAAGACGCATAAGGGAGGCACGCCGCCGCGGGGAATCCGGCGACCCTTCATCGGGACCGCATCCGCGCAATCCGACCCGACCGCCAAATACGCGGACAGCCGAGATCCGGTGGGCGGTCCCTTTGTTCTGTTTTCGTTCATTCGATTCGATTTTCGCTCATCCGATCGTTCATTATGCCGACGCTCAAAACCATCACGCTGGGCTGCAAAGTCAATCAATATGAAACGGAGTATCTCCGCCAGGGATTTCTGCAACTGGGTTACCGGGACGCAGCAGAGAACGACCCCGCCGACCTCTACATCTTCAATACTTGTACGGTGACGCATCAAGCCGACGCCGAGTGTCGCAAGATCCTTCGCCGTTTGGCCCGCGAGAATCCTGCCGGGGAAATCATCGTGATGGGCTGCTACGCGACCAAGGCGGCAGACCAGGTCCGCGGGCTACCCGGCGTCAGTGAGGTCGTCACCGACAAACGTCGCATGGCCGACGTGCTGGCCAAGCGCGGACTGGTGCAAGTTCCCACCGGCATCTCCGAGTTTGCGCGGCGGCACCGCGCTTACGTCAAGGTTCAGGACGGATGTTTCCTGCCGTGCAGTTACTGCATCATCCCTCAAGTCCGCCCCGAGGTCTGGAGTCGTCCCGTCTCGGAGATCGAGGATGAGGTGCGCAGGCTGGCCGACTCGGGCTACCGCGAGGTGGTCTTGACGGGCGTGCACCTGGGGCTTTTCGGTCACGATAAGCCGCGCGACGAGCGGATCGACCTGGCGGGCTTGGTGGAACGCCTGATCAACGTGCGAGAAGGCTTCCGCATCCGTCTTTCCAGCTTGGAGGTCAACGAAGTCTCGGATCGGTTGCTTGCGGTGATGGCGGCCCACCCCGACCGGGTATGTCCCCACTTGCACATACCCCTGCAAAGCGGTTCGCCCGCCGTGTTGCGGCGGATGCGGCGGCGAGCCTCGATGGGGTACTTCTTCGATCGTTGCGCCCGAGTGCAGGAGTCGCTCCCGTTTCCCGCCCTCTCGACCGACGCCATGGTCGGTTTTCCCGGTGAGACCGACGAAGATTTCGAGGCCACCTGCCGCGCGGTGGAGCGGATCGGCTTCGTCAAAGTGCACGTGTTTCGGTTCAGTCGACGTGAGGGGACGCCCGCCGCCGACATGCCCGATCAGGTACCCGAGGAAATCAAACGCGAGCGGGGTCGCCGGTTGGACGAAACGGCCCAGCAATCGCGCCGTCGCTACATCAGCCGACTTCTGGATACGGAGGTGCAAGTCTTGCTGGAGGACGAAACCGACCTGACCTCGCCGGTATGCCCCAACCGCGTCCTGGGCATGTCCGACCGATACGTGCCGACGGCTTTGCCCGCCGGGGCCGGCAAGCCCGGCGAATTGGTCTCCGTTCGCTTGACGGGCTGGGACGGCGAATTCTTGCACGGGAGCGTCTTGGTCGCCAACCGCTGCGCGTGACGATCGGCGGATCAACGCGACCCGAGCGACCGACCGGTATTGAGCAACCGAACGCCCGCCGACCAGGCGGCTTGCCTTCATGAATAAGTGCCGCGCAACGTCCGCGGAGCGACCGAAGCGTCTATGACGCCGCGTCGGATCGGCCTCGAATAATGCCCCTTCACGGTGGTCTGCGAGACTTGACAACCCAATCCCCGCGCGTTCGAATAGGCTTGAGCCGCTTACGCGGCAGTCATTGGCGCTTGATCGGGGATGCGAACCCGCGTCCCGTCCGATCGGCGGATGTGAGATTCTTTTTGGAACCGGTTTGGAGAGGGGGAACGCATCATGAAGCGACTATTGGCGTTGATGGCGGTTTTGGGAATGTTGACTTTGGCGGTGGGGTGTCCGAAGAAGGCCGAAGAACCGAAGGCCCCTGAGGCGGGATCGGCAGCGCAGGAGCAACCGGCCCCTGCCGCGGAACAACCGGCCGAGCAACCCGCGGTGGAGCAACCGGCCGAGCAGCCGGCCCAAGAGCAACCGGCGGATGCAACGGCCCCGGGTTCGGTGCCGCAGATCGAGTTCCCGAGCACGCCGCCGGCAGCCCCGGCCGAGCAGCCTGCTCCGGCGGAACAGCCCGCGATGGAGCAACCCGCGCCGGCGGCGGAACCTGCGCCGGCGGCGGAACCTGCGCCGGCGGCAGAACAACCGGCCCCTGCCGCGGAACAGCCCGCCGAGCAACCTGCGATGGAGCAACCGGCCGAGCAACCCGCCCCGGCCGAGCAGCCCGCTGAGCAACCTGCTCCCGCCGAAAAGCCGGCCGAGCAACCCGCTCCCGCCCCTCAACAATGAACCACATGGTTTGAGGGTTGGCGCGGAGACTTACCGCGATAATCTCCCGTGAGGCGGCGCCGTCTTAGGAGCCTTCCGTAATTCGAACATGCAGCACGGCGGGCCGAGGCGTGGGCCATCGGCTCGCCGATTTTTCGCGCGCCTTGGTTGCGAACGCGGGTCCTCGCAGTGTGCAAGCGATCTCGACCGAAACTTTCCGGCTCGAGAATTCACGCGGTCTCTTGGACGATGGCGTGGTTCACGGCTTCGGTTCGAATCCGTCGAAGCTGACCGCAAGCCGCATCGATGGCGTCGCCCTTGCGGTGGCGGATCGTCACTTGCACGCCGGCCGAGTCGAGAATCGAGGCAAACTCTCGCACGTCGCCGCGGTGCGGCGTGCGATACGGCAACCCTTGAATGGGATTGAAGGGAATCAGATTCACCAGGGCGTTGCGGCCTCGCAGCAATTCGGCCAACGCCGCGGCATGGCTGGGGCGATCGTTGACGTCGGCCAAGAGCACGTACTCGTACGTCACGCGACGTCCCGTCTTTTCGAAGTAATAGTCGGCGGCTTCCAGGATCGCCCGCAGTCCGACTTTTTCGTTGGTGGGCACAATGCGACTGCGGAGTTCATCGTTGGGAGCGTGCAGCGACACCGCCAGATGATAGGGAGCACCGCGATCGGCCAATCGTCGAATGCCGCCGGGGACGCCGACCGTAGAGATGGTGACCCGCCGAGCACTGATCCTGAGACCGTCCCGCCGCGTGGCCCAGTTCAGGGCTTGGAGCAGGCGCTCCAAATTCGCCAACGGCTCACCCATCCCCATCACGACGATGTGGCTCAACCTTTCGTCGGGCCCCAGCAGTCGCCGCAGTTGCAACAATTCCTCGAAGATCTCGCCCGCCGTCAAGTTGCGGACCAAACCGTCCAAGCCGCTGGCGCAAAAGACGCACCCCATCGCGCAGCCCACCTGGGTGCTAATGCAGGCCGTGCGATTCCCTTTGTCATCTCGCAGCAGCACGCATTCGATGTGCTCGCCGTCGGCGGTCTTCAGCAGCAGCTTTTCCGTTCCGTCGGGCGAGGTTCGATGGGCGACCGTCTCCATGGACCAAATGTAGAAATCCCTGGCCAGCAGATTGCGCAGCACCTTGGGGATGTCGCTCATTTGTTCGAACGGCACGCCGGGTGCGTTACACACCCAATGGCCGACTTGACCGGCGCGAAAACAGGGTTGCCCATGCCGTGTCAACCATTCCTTGAATTCCGAGACGCGGAGATCGAGAAAGTGCTTCATGGCAAGACGAAGAGCGGCAACAAATAGATAAGACGAGAGGAACGGCTTCGGCCCTCGTGTCCACCCACTTCATTATCGCATGCTTGCCCCGTGAATCCAGTCCTTGCCCTTGGTGAAGCCCTTTGCCGACTGATCCAGCGTCCCCGCTATCGCCGGCATCGTTTTCCGCCCTGATGCGGCATCTTGAACGCCCCTCAGCCCTCGCCCTTCTCGTCCGCCTCGGCGCATTTCACGCACAGGGACGTGAACGGAATCGCCTTGAGTCTCGCCTTGGGGATTCGGTCTCCGCACGCTTCGCAGGTGCCGTAGGTCCCCTCGTCGATCCGTTTTAGGGCATGTTCCACCATTTCCAGGGAACGATTCTCGTTCTCCATCAACGACATCGTGAACTCTTGTTCGTAGCTGTCGCTGCCGGATTCGGCGGGATGAATGGGGGCGCCGCCCCGCGTCGAGCCGTTCTCCTCGGATTGAGATCGAGCGGCTTCCGACAGGTAGCGCATGTTGCCCACCAGTCGCTCTCGCAGCGCCAGGAGATCCTTCCGAAAGCCCTCGAGTTCCTCTTTCTTCATATGCCACGCCTCGCAGTCCGCGCAAGGAATTGTGTCGAAGCACACCCGAACTTTCGATTCTAGGCGAGCCTTCCGGCGGTGTCAAACGGCCCATAATCGCGGCGCCACCCAGACTCGGCCTCAGCGCCCCAGCAGACGGACGACAACCTCGCAGAGCGTTCCGTGCCTCAGCGCGCCGCCCGAGTCCGAAGAACATTCCAACGAACATCCCAAGAACGTGCGAGCCTGCCCGAGCCGCGCCGCCGGCCAATCTCCCCGGAAGGAGCCGCGCTGCGAGCGATGCTTCGCGGTAAGCACCGCGGACTCGCCGAACGATCCCGCCGCGCCGTTTCGGCCCGCACTCGCATCCGTGCTTTGCCCGATCGCACCAGCGCCCGCGTCAATGCTGCTCTGGCATTCGCCCGTCAAACTTCTCCGCCATATGGCGATGAACCGTCAAGCCGCCGGGCCGTCATAAAAAAGAGCCGTTCGCGGAGGAACGGCTCTTTCGCTGCCGGGAACGATTGCGTGCTTAGCAATCGCGAAAACTCAATCGGTAAGGTTAAACTCAAATACCTGCTCGCCCTCTTGCTCGGCAACCGTGCACTCCAAGCCGCTGGACTGAGCCGAAAGATACTTGACGGGCAAAACCTGTTTCGGCCCCGAGGGGGCGGCATTGGCCCCGGCCTCCTGCTGTTTATAGAACTCTTCCGCAGTAGTCGCGGTAGCGGCCCCGCCTCCTTCTACCTTGGAAACCGTGATCCAGTACTTGCCCGGCACGGCACCCTCGGCCAATCCTGGGATCGCCAACTTGGCGACACCCTCGGCGTTCGTAACACCGGAGGCGCCGCGGCCCGACTGATCCTGCGGAATCAGCGTCACACTCGCCCCCTCCAACGGTTGCCCGCGGTACGTAATCTTGATCGACGTCGGGTAAGTCTTGGGGACGGACGTTTTTCCCTTGCCGCAGCCCGGCAGTGTCAACACGGCCAGGCCGACTGCGGCAAATGTGCAGACCGAGAAACCGAAGATGTTCTTCATGCGGAACTTCCTCCCGTGTTTAGATCTTGGGTTGAAAAACCGACCGGCAAGCCCTACGCCCAGGCCTGCCGGTGCTTGAATGCGGGGCCCGAGGCCGGTTCCTCCGCCGCGTTGCAGCGAACGGAAGTCGGCGAATCGTTCGGGCGTCACGGCGTTTGCACGGTCTCGCCGCCCGAGATGCTGCCGAGGGCGCCCCACACCCCGTACAGCGAAGGCCCGGAGTAATCTTGCGGGCGACCGGTATCCGTCAACGGCGGGAAACCCGGCGGCGGCGAGGTCGCCGTGCGCGTCGGATCTCCTGCGTCGATCGTCTCACTGATGAACTTCACCGCTCCATCCAGAAAGAGAACGTTCACGCCGCCCGGATGCCGACTGGTGGCCGTCGTCATGAGCCAGTCTTCCGTGTGGCCGTTGGCACACGTGGGGCCGTTGGGAGGCAGCATGGGCAGCCAAGTCGTATAGATGGAGGAACACATCCAGCGAGATCCCAAGTGCAACCACCCCCGCGTCTCCACCGTAACGCTGTCCAAGAACCTCTTATTGGGGCCGACCAATTGCAGGCACAAAGACGGCGGGGCGCTATTGTAGGCGCCGACGTTCAGGGCCGCCGCCTCCCCGACCTTGCGACTGCCCGGCACTCCCACCATCACCTCCGCAACCGCCATCGTGTTGCTCGTCCCGTCCGACACCATGGCGAAGTTCGTCGGTCTCTTGTCGACGCGGGCGAAAACCCCGCGGCTTTCGTACCAATCCCAATTCAGCCATTGATCGCCGCGGTTGCAATGGTAGTTGCCGGGGGCGGCGTTGCCCGAAGAAGTGAATAACGATTTGACGCTTCCCATGTCGGACGGACAAATGAAAGCGCTGATCATAGTCTTCGCGCTCGGGGCCGTGGTGCCGTCGGGCCACTGAGCAAAGGAATTGTTCGACGCCATTTGATCGAACAACGGCTTCTGTTCGACGAACGGCAATAGGCACGCCAGGTACGACCAGCGATACCACTGTCCCGACCCGCGCGGGTTGGTGAGGCCTTGGAATATGGGATCGTGCGAACTGCCGGGCAAACGATCATAGACATCGTGGAAATTGTGCAGGGCCAAACCGATCTGCTTGAGGTTGTTGGTGCATTGCGAGCGTCGTGCCGCCTCGCGGGCAGCCTGAACGGCGGGCAAAAGCAAAGCGATCAAAATGCCGATGATGGCGATGACCACCAATAGCTCAACGAGCGTGAACCCGTGTGGAGCCGACCTGCGAAATCGAGAGTGTTTCACGACAGACCTCCTTCATCGAAAAACAAGAACAAAAGGACGTCGAACTGGGCATGGACCGCCTTGAAGACCGGCCAAGCCTCAGGACCAACATGTACGATACTATTTCGTGGCGCCGAGTGCAAGCTTTTAATACATCAGGGTGCGGCTGATAGATCGTGGCAAGTTTAGGCGGCTTGTTGGAGATGGGCGGACCACAGGGCGTCGAAGCGGCCGTCGTAAAGGGCGGCGCGGAGGCGGAGGATGGCCTCCGCCCGACGACGACGCCAGTTGCGCATCCCGGCCTGTTTACAGCGTGCCCCCACCAGGCACTTGCAGGCCGACTCGACCGGGCCGCTGCCAATCGGCAACCCCGCCGCACGGTAGCGGGGATAATCCATCCGCTCCGCATTGTTCTTCAGATACACTCCCAGCTTCCGCAACGCCTCCCGCTTGCTCGGCGCACGCAACTGTTTCTGCAAGGCGGCGATCGCCACGCGCGCCTGCCGGTGACCGCCTTCCCACAATTCTAAGAGCCGCTCCTTCGCCCAAACCTTCGCTTCCTCCGTCCCCACACCGAATACGTCATGGGCCGCTTGGTGGACGTTCTCGCTCAAATGATACCAGTCCAAGACGGGCACAGCCTCGGGAAAGTGGAAGGCCGCCAATTCCCACAGCCAGTGCGCGCCGTCGCCCAAGAACACACGTTGCGACGCTTGGCCGTAGCCGGTGCGATAGGCCTCCAGAAACAACTGCCGGCCAAACTCCTCCAACGACAAAAACCGGGCGAACGTCTTCTGCGCCAGGGTGTTCTTTTCCCCGTCCAGGGCCCGCACCCGACCGACACAAATCTCTCGCCACTCGCCTTCCGCGTGAATCATGGCCCCATCCGCATACACCGCCACCACGGGAGCATGGCACGTGGACTGCGGCATCCTCTGGGCTTGCTCCGCGGGCGACAACCCAAAGAACGTCTGGCGTTGAGCGTCCTCCTGGGCCAAGAGCATCTCACCCGCCGTGTGCGCGATCTGCTGGATCGTTTGCTTGCTCAGTTCCACGCGGTGGTCCGCACGCAAGACCGTCTGCACTTGTTCCGCCGGTATCCATGCCATGAGCCGGGCCACCACTTTCGCCAACGGCCAACTGACGCCGTGGCCGGCAAACCGCAACCGCGCATCGTGCGGATACCATTCCTCTTCACAACGATCACAACGCCGCCGGGGACGCCGGCATTTCACGTCGCCGAAAGTCGTCGCCACCGTGCAAGGCGGGCAGCCGCGATGCCGCATGGACTCCCCACAACACGGACACTTCGGCAACGCATCCGACGTGTTCGCCGAATCCGCCCACGCCTGCAAGGCTTGATTGCCCAGGCCGTGGAGGCCCTCGCTCAAGACCTGCTCCGCTTTCTCGAAGTCGTCCACCTTGACCGGCATCGCGTCCAATACGCTGTCAAACTTCTCGTGCAGTTGACGACGCTGCTCTGCGCTGAGTACACTCCTCATCACGATTCCTTTCAGGGTGTTAGGGGAACTTCCAACAACGCAAACCTCTAACACCCTGTTTTACTTATTCCCCCCAATCGCGCAACAGCATTTCAGCCGCACCCATAAGCGGCGGTGCTACCCAGACTCGGCCTCAGCGCCCCAGCAGACGGATGACAACCTCGCAGAGCGTTCCGTGCCTCAGCGCGCCGCCCGAGTCCGAAGAACATTCCAACGAACATCCCAAGAACGTGCGAGCCTGCCCGAGCCGCGCCGCCGGCCAATCTCCCCGGAAGGAGCCGCGCTGCGAGCGATGACCCAAGGACAGGACAGACGATTGAGTGGAGCGCGTGGCGTTCGTGCGGGAGTGGGGGAAAGTGGCGAAGTCGCAGAACGAGCAAGCTAACCGGCACGCCGCCTCGGTCGCGTCCGCTTGGGCGCCTTTTTCGGCGTCTCACCCCTTGCGCAATTTGGCATAAGCCGTCGCATACGCGGTTAATGAAGTCGCAAACGTGGCGAAACTGAATTCCGGATTTGGTTCACGGAAAGTGCCTTTCAGACCTCCAATCTTATCAGACAAGATAAGGCAGGTCCCATCGTACAATCGCTCCCTCATCAGACGCTCGCAGAAAAGCTCGTAACGCTTCGCGTACGATGTCCTCTTGAATTCGTCGAAAACCTCGAAATGCGGCTCATTTGCGCGAACCGGCGTCGTGGACTGCGGGGCATCCTCCAGCAACATCAACCAGCCGAGCCACGGCCGTTGCGACGGCCTGAACTTTCCTACGCGATACGCGGTAAGAAGGTCAGTGGAATTACCCAAGGCTTCTTCAACGCGATTATTGAAGTTGTTGCCAAAAGACGGACCGATATGAGCCTTGAACTCAATTGACGCCAAAAGGGCGCCCTCCACAACCACAACCAAGTCCCAATTCTTGGTTGGACGAAAGTAACCGGGCAAGGTTGTTGTCGTAGTGTGTATCGCGGTGTCCGGCAGTCCGGCCTCAGCGAGCAACTCCCTCAATAGGTTGATGAAACCGTCAAGGTGCTTCCCTCCTGTAACTGCCCTTCGATTACCTGCGTCTTTTTTGCCGGTGGCGGCCCCCTGTTTTTCGTGCTGTCGCGTTCTTACCTCCCAGAAGTATCGGACAGCTTTCGAAACTCGCTTTCTATAATCCATCATTTGTGCCTTGTTTTTCGGTTTTTATTTCGGCGCGGGCGAACAGCGACACCGTTGCGTGCCGAATTCGTTTCTCTGCCATCGCGAAATAGTGTGGGTCAATTTCAACTCCAATTGAATTGCGACCCCATTTTGCGGCTGCTACGGTCGTAGTGCCGGTCCCCATGAACGGATCCAACACGGTATCTCCCACGAAAGAAAACATACGAACAAGCCGTACCGCGAGTTCTTCGGGATAAGGGGCCGGGTGATTTCGGGTGGATGCACCAGTCACTCCGGACCAGATTGATTGAAACCATTGCTTGTGATTGTCCTCTGAAATAACGGAGAGCACACGAGTTGGGATAGTTGGTTTGCGGTAACCGCCCGGCTTGCGTTGCATAAGTATGAACTCGATATCGTTCTTGATTACCGCGTTTGGTTCATAGGGTTTGCCCAAGAACCCGGCTCCGTTGCCGGATGCTTCAAAAACCGCATTTGCTATTTTGTGCCAAATAATTGGCGCGAGATTGTCATAGCCGATCTTGCGGCAATGTTCTTGTATGGATGCATGGAGTGGAACGACCGTATGTCTTCCATCGTTCTTCCGACGAGACAGACAGACATCGCCGACCACGCAGATTAAACGCCCACCTGGTACTAAGACGCGATAGCAGTGTTCCCAGACTTTGTCGAGTTCTCGAAGAAAAGTTTCATAATCTTCCACGTCTCCGAGTTGGTTCTCGTGATCTCGGTACTTCTTCAGTGTCCAATAGGGCGGGGAGGTGACTACTAAATGAACGGATTCATCCTCGATAAAGGACAGCTTGCGCGCATCGCCATGTACCAAACGGTGTTCCGTTGGTATCTGTTGCACGGCGGCCTCGATTTCGGCCATGAGTCTCTTGTTCTTGGCAACGCGAGGAATGTCCGTTTGCGGGTTTTCCAGTCGAGCAACCGACGATGGGAGATAGTTGTCGGGGTCATGTACCATAGTCTTCAGCATGGGAGGCGCTTTGCAATCATGTCCGGTACGATACGCGGGCTTTCCCCAAACTCTGAACTTGGTTATCGGAAGCTTCCGCCTGTTACCGGTAATTGCCGAGCGGGGGCTTGACCCGCCGGTGGTGGATCCTCGTTAGGCGATTTTGGCCCGTCGGTTGCTTCATTGTCAACTCTCTTGCGGCGTCGGGCGTCATTGACCCGAGGCGCAGGCACCATTAGACTGAAGGCTGGATCGGCTAGCGCGGCGCCGGACGACGGCGAGCAAGTCCCCACGGGCGGCCTTGTCCGGCGGCGGCGAGGGGCGAGCCGGGCCGTGCGTCTCGAAACTCACGGTGGCTGTAGCTCAATCGGTTAGAGCACCAGACTGTGGATCTGGGTGTTGGGGGTTCGAGTCCCCTCAGCCACCCTCGGTGAACTTTCGCCCCATATCTGCCGCCTTTTCGATCGGGGGGCGGAACTTGCCTGTCTCATCCGCCGGCGTGGCAAGGCTCCAGACGGGGTGTTCTTGAGCGTTGCCGGAAAGTTTCGGCCCACGCGGTTTACCGCCACACACGCGGCCTGGATTGGCGACTTACAGGGCCGGTTCGGCCTGGCCGGTACGACCGAAACGGAGCACCGGTGCTGTTTATTTTGGAGGGTGCACTTGCGCCGTTGCGGAGCGCGCAAAGGCCGGACGAGGTGGTATAGGTAATTAGGGTGGCCCAGGCAACGCGGGCTACAGGTCCGGCAAGAGGTGGCCCATCTTTTCACGCTTGGTCGCCAGGTACCTCGCGTTGAACTCGTTGACGGGAGCCAGGATCGGCACCTGGTCCACGACCTCCAGGTCATAGCCGCCGTAGATGAAGGCGTCCGTCTTCTTCGGGTTGTTGGTGAGTAGACGAATGCGGCTCAGGCCGAGGTCTTTGAGGATCTGAATGCCGATGCCGTAATCGCGACTGTCGGCCTGATGTCCCAGGGCCAAATTGGCCTCGACGGTATCCATCCCTTGATCTTGCAGGTGATAGGCCTTGATCTTCTCCGCCAGGCCGATCCCGCGCCCCTCTTGCGGCAGGTAGACGAGCACGCCGCCGCCTTCGCGGGCCATCGCGTCCATCGCCAGGTGGAGTTGGTCGCCGCAATCGCAACGGAGCGACGCAATCAAATCGCCGGTAAAGCACGACGAATGCAGTCGCACCAACGGCACGCCTTGCGAAGGGGGTTCTCCCAAAACGACCGCGATCGGTTCCTGCGATTCGTACTTGACCCCGTAGACGATGATCCGGCCTTGTCCGTATCGCGTCGGAAGCTGAGCCTCGGCAAGGCGGTACACCAGCTTTTCGCGGCGGCGGCGATAGCGAATCAGATCCGCAACGGTGATGATCTCGAGGTGATACTTTCGGGCAAGTTCGATCAATTCGGCGGCGGTAGCCCGATCTCCGGAGGCGTTGAGGATTTCGCAGAGCGTTCCCGCGGGTTTCAAACCGGCCAAACGGGCCAGATCGACTGCCGCTTCGGTGTGACCGGCTCGACGCAGCACCCCCCCCTCTTTGGCCACCAGCGGATAGACATGGCCGGGACGAACCAGATCGCCCGGCTTGCAATCGGGATCTACCAGCGCCTGGATGGTGCGCGCCCGCTCCGCTGCGGTAATGCCGGTCTTCGACGAACGGTGATCGACCGGGACCGTGAAAGCCGTCCCCAAGGGGGAGGTGTTGTTGCGGACCATCAAGGGGAGGTCGAGTCGCTCCGAGACCTCCGGCAAGACCGCCGTGCAGAGCAGACCACGGCCCACGGTGATCATGAAATTAACGATCTCGGGCGTGGTCTTTTCGGCCGCGCAGATGAAGTCTCCCTCGTTTTCGCGATTCTCGTCGTCGAGGACAATCACGACCTCGCCGCGCCGAATCGCGTCGATGGCCGCTTCGATCGTGGAGAATTCATCGCCCATACCGGACCTCGGATTCAGGGTCGAGGGTCCGACCTTCGCGACGCAGGACGGCCTCAACTCCCCATTATTGTAGTCGAAACGACAAGTCGGCGCAAACCGCCGCGTTGGATTTGATTCCGATTCAGGCAGGGACATTTCGGGTGTTCCAACGTCGCGAAAGGGCGGATCGTTCGTAATTGACGATTTCTCTTATTTTTACGTTTGGATTACGGCGGAGTTCACCCGGGAGGCCGGCGCTCGACTTGCGCGCGGGTGCCGAACCGCCTGCCGCCGCGCCGAGAGTTCCCTGCCGTGTCGGGGACGGTTTCGCGAATCTCGCAGACCGAGCGGCGTGTCTTCAGGCCGGCGAGATGCATGGAAATTGTTCGGAATGGCGAAAATATTCCGATTTTATCGATTGAATGGCCGATAAAGCTCTTACGAGCATAGAGAGAGATCGCCGGACGGAGTGGCCTGTACGCCGCTTGCTTTCGGTCCGCGGTTGCCCACAAGAGGAAGAGAATCGGTCATGAAATCTCGACTGCATATCTCGGCCGGGCTTGGTCTTCGGGAAATGATTCCCGTTTACGCCGGAATCGTGTTTCTGTGCGGCGCGGGCTGCTGTGCCGTGCCGGGACCGTACCGTGCCGATGCTCCGTTCGTGGGCCCGGGCGGGTGCGCGGGCGGAAGTTGCGGGGTCGGACGGTGTGGCGCGTGCTCGGACGGCGTGGTCGTCGAGCGACCCGGCCTGCTGTCGGGCGTGTTTCGAATCCTGGGCATCGGCCCCTCGTGTGGAGATTGCGGGCCGCGCTATTGGGGCGACTGGGGCGGAGAGCCTGCCAACTGCGAGGCTTGCGACGATTACGGTAACTGGACGGGCGGCGGAGCGGCATATGCTCGCCCTGTTCTTTCGGATGTGCCGGAGTCCGTGGAATCGGTCCCCCGTCCGGCGCCTTGTCCGCACTGTCGGCAGTCGATCTCGCAACACGCGGTGCCTGCCGCTGGTCCAACGGGTGCCGCTCTCCGTTCATCCGTAGAACGCGGACAGCGGTATGCCGAAGCCTCCAGCGCACCGGTCGCGACCGCCGCGCGGCGGTGAACGGGCAACGACTCGGCGGTTGAGTCGATTCTTGGGATCGCTGAACCAACCCTCGGGCGGGCCTGCTCTCGGTGCAGGGCAAGTTCCTCGGCTTGACGGTCCAGACTCCCGCCTGGGCGACCGCCTTTGTCGGTGATTCTCCGGCTAGCGGCGGCGTAAGTGTCGTGGCAATACCGTTCACAATGCGCCAACCGCGAACGCTCGCGTTGCTTTCCCAGAGCGACATCTCTCTGAGCGGCAGCGCTTCTTGTCGCCGTCGGTAATGCCGCCGTCTCGGCCCGACTCTTTGGGACGGCACGGAATTTCACCGGAGCACCGCGGGGAGTTATATTGGGGGATAAGGGACGCGACGCTTTTCGTCGGGTCACGTCGTCGCCCCCTTTAGCGCAGGTGGTGCATGATGGTAGGAGTCGTTCGATGAGACCGGGCGTTGTCAAGCGTTGCTTGTCGTCGTATACCTTGGGAACGTTGCGATGTTCCTTGGTGTCGGCGGTGTTTCTGGCGGCGATGCCGGCGGCGTTGATCGGGGCACTCGGGGTAACTGCGGAAGAACCGCCCGCCCTCAATCCCTTTGGGCCGACCGTTCAAACGCGAGAGGACGCGGTGCCGGGGTACATCGAGCTATCGAACGGGCAGGTCGTGGCGGGTAGGCTCTACATGACTCGGGATAAACGAGTCAAGGTCTATGACGGAGAATTGAAACGACAACGCGAGATTCCGCTGAATCGCATCCAGGAAATCGAATGCACCGTGCTAAAAGAATGGATGGAAAAAGAGTGGCGATTCCGCGAGTTGGCCAAGGACGAGAAGGAATATACGGGCAGGAGTTATCCGGCCCGGGAGTACACCCACACGGTGACGCTCGGCGACGGTCGCAAGATCGAAGGGCCTTTGGCGGAAGTCATCTACATCGAGCCTGAAGTGGGCGGCGACTCGCGATCGGGCGGCGGTTCCGGTCGTTATGCCGAACCGCTGAGATTTCTGTTGCACAAGCGAGAAAAGGGCGAGGTGGGCGAAGACCTGAAATCTTTGGTATACGTCAAGCGGATTCGATTGGGCGAGGAAGCCCTGGCGGAAGGGAAGAGAAAGGCCGCGGCACGGCCCTACGTGCCGTCGCCCAAGAAGTGAAGGCTTTGGAACGAGTCCCTCACCGCCGCTTGAGGTGATGCCGTCGACCGGTCGGTCGGCGGAGAGGACGGATATTGCATCGGCGGCGGTCGCGTGCGGTCCGCCGTCAACCGGAACAGGCGATTACGACATTCGATTCATCGTCGCGGAGAAGAGGCAACGAGACGCTCGTGGCGGAGATTTCCCTAGCTCGAGGCGCAAGCCCGCTCACCATGCTGCTGGTCCTGCTCGTCGCGGCGGTACTGGTGACGGTGTTCTATTACCTCAAGTTCGGGCAACTCCGCCCCAGCCAATGGCGGACGCTGCTTGCCCTCCGACTGGTCGCCGTCGTCTTGGTGGTGCTACTCCTTTTTCGACCGGTGGTCCGCTTTTACCGGGATAAGACGCAGCGCCCGTCTCTGGTCTTTTTGCTGGACTGCTCGGCCTCGATGAACATCGCCGACGATACGAGCGGGATCACGCGCTTCGAGCAGGCGCGAAGCCGCATCTTGGACTGGAGCGAAAAGCTGCGGACCGACTTCGACCTGCTGCTGATACCGTTCGCGGAGCGGGCGTTTCCCGTCGCCTCGATCGCGGAAATCGGTCAATATCGACCGGAGGGGCAGGCGACATCGCTGTCGCGAGCCTTGGTGGCCGCCGTCAAGGCCGCTCCCAAATCCGAATTGGAAGCGATCTTCCTGTTTTCGGACGGCATCCACAACGCGGCACGGAGTCCGCGCGAGGTATCGTCCAAGATGCAGACCCGGGTGTTTTCCGTGGGAGTCGGCGCGGGGCTTCGCAGCAGCGCCTCCTATCGCGACATTCAAGTGACGGCACTGGATTGTCCGGAGCGATTCCTCGTCAACAACCTGGGCAGGATCAAGGCTTCGGTGGAGGCCGTCGGATTGGCGGGCCGAGTCGTCACCGTCACGCTGTACGAAGATGATCAGGCGATCGCCTCGCAGGAAGTGGTGCTCGACGATCAACCCGGACCGCAAGACCTGACATTCGAGTTTCGTCCGACCGTCAAGGGGCGGCATGTGTACGCGGTCAAGATTCCGCCGGTCGGCGAAGAAAAGATCGAGGAAAACAACGTTCGTTCCGCGCCCGCCATCGTCGTTCAACCGGGCATCCGCATCCTTTACTTGGAGGGCACGCTGCGGGCCGAATACGGGGCCTTGGTCGACCGGTTTTTGTCCAAGGATCCGGACCTCGAGTTCTACGCCATGGTGCAGACGCGGCGAAACGTTTTCGTCAAGCGAACGAATATCGAGGGGTTGGAGTTTTCGGGCATTCCCTCCGATGCGGATTCGCTTGCGCAGTTCGACGTGTTCATTATCGGGGACTTGGACAGCAGCTACCTGACTTCGGCTCAGCAAGAGGCCGTGATCGAGCGTGTGCGGAACGGTGCCGGGTTGATCATGTTGGGGGGATATCGGGCCTTGGGGCCGGGCGGATACGCCGCGACGCCCTTGGCCGCCGTCTTGCCCGTCGAATTGGGAGATCGCGACGTCGGCCAGGTGACCGACCCATTCCTCCCGGAACTCACCGCCGAGGGGAGGCAGCACCCGATTTTCGCCAACATCACGGAGTTTTTTCCGACGGCGACGGGCGGGCCTAAGATCGCCGGCCTACCGGAGTTGGACGGATGCACGAAAGTTCTCGGCGCTCGTCCGGGGGCTTCGGTCCTGGCGGTCTGCCCCGTCACCCCCGACCGCATGCCGGTCTTAGCCGTGATGCCGGTCGATCGCGGTCGCAGCGTCGTCTTTCCCGTGGATACCACGCGCAAATGGCAGCAAGGACCGCGGGTGCTGGATCAACAGTCGCCCTTCCTGCAACTTTGGGGACAACTGGTGCGCTGGGCGGCGGGACGCGAGCAGGACGTTGAAGCGAAGGCGGGCGTTACGGCCAATACCGACAAGGCCTATTACGAACCGGACGAGGTCGTCCAGTTGGCCGCCGTGGTGCGGGACCAACGAGGAGAAGGTACCGACAAGGCCAAGGTGGAGGCGGTGATTCGGGCGAAGTCGGGCGCCGCCGAGCGGGTGACGCTGACGAGCCTCCCCGGACCGGGCGGGCACTACGGCGCCTCCTACGAACCCACGCTTAACGGGACGCTCGAAATCGAAGTCGCGGCGGAACTGGAGGGGCAAAAACTGGCCGCGGAAAAGCTCGTGATCGAAGTGGGACGACCTTACCTGGAATTCGAAAAACTCGACCTCGACGAGCAAACCCTGAGCGGAATCGCGGCGGATACCGGCGGTCGGTACCTGCACATCAGCGCCGCCGACAGCCTCATGGAGCAACTGAATCGGGCGGAGCGCAAGAAGCGAATCTATTTGGAGCAACCGCTCTTCTCGCCGCTGTTGTTTTGGCTCTTGTTCGCGGTCGCGGTGACGACCGAATGGTTCCTCCGCCGAAGGTTTCAGATGCGATGACCGGAAAGAGCAGCTATCGCTACGTCGAACCGTCGGCCCTCGCGCGGGTCAAGAACCTCCAGGTCGTGGCCCGGGGCGTGGTGGAAGGCTTCATCAGCGGTTTGCACGCCAGTCCCTACAAAGGATTCAGCGTGGAATTCGCGGAGCACCGCGAGTACACGCCGGGCGACGATCCTCGTCATTTAGACTACAAAATGCTCGCTCGGACCGAGCGGCTTTACGTCAAACAATACGAGGAAGAGACGAACATGCGGGTTCAGGTCCTGCTGGACGCCAGCGGGTCCATGAGCTATCGCCACGACGCGAAAATCAGCAAGTTGGAGTATGGTTGCTATCTGACCGCCATCCTGGCCTATCTCATGACGCGGCAGCAGGACTCGGTCGGGCTGACGGTCTTCGACGATGCGGTCCGCTTGGATATGCCGCCGCGGAGTTCCCCCCGGCACTTCAACGAAATGATGCGGCAATTGGAGGCTTTGCGGCCCGGCAAGGTCACGCGGCTTTCGGACGTTTTGCATAAACTGGCCAATCGCTTCAAGAAACGCTGTCTGATCGTACTCATCAGCGATTTGTACGATGAAGTCGATCCGATCATTCGGGCGCTGCACCATTTCCGCCACCGCAAGCACGAGGTCATCGTGTTCCAAGTGCTGGACCGGGCGGAGGTGGAGTTCCCCTTCGACGATCTGACCGTCTTCGAGGATCTGGAAACCGACGAGCGATTGGAGGTGGACCCGCTTTACGTCCGCGACGAATACAAGCGATTGCTGGCCGAGTTCCTGTCGCAATTCCGCATGGCCTGCACCGAGAGCGGGATCGACTACGTGATGACGGATACCTCGGTCCCCTACGACTTCATGCTTTCCCGATACTTGACGAAGCGTAACCAGTTATGACGTTCGGCGCAGCGGCATTCCTCTTGGCGGCGTTGGCGGCGGTCATTCCGCCGATCCTGCACATGATCAACCGCCGCCGTGCCAAGCAGTTACCGTTCAGCACGCTGCGGTTTCTGCGCATCAGCGTGCAAAAGACGCGGCGTCGCCGGCAACTGCATGACATTTTGTTGATGCTGCTTCGGATGGCGGTGTTGATCCTGATCGCCGTGGGACTGGCCCGCCCGACCGTGAGCAAACTGCGGAACTTCTTCGGCGGGGCGGACGCGGCGGTTGCCCTCATCCTCGACAACTCCGCCAGCATGGCGACCATCGACGAAGGGCGTCCGCGTTTCGAGTGGGCGGTGGGCGCCGCCGAGCAGATTTTGGATGAATTGGGAGACGGCGATCAAGTCGCCTTGTGGACCACCTCCGGCGTCCGCTACCCGGAGTTGGGAGTCTTCGACGACGGGCACGACAAGGTGCGGCAACTGTTGGCGCAGGTCGGTCAGGCGGGCGCCACGTACGAACGGGGCGACGTGGGGACGCTGGTGGAAGAGGCCCGGCGGCAACTGGCAGCCGCCACCGCCGCGAACCGTCAGATTTTCGTCATTACGGACAATCAGGCCGCCGCGTGGCAGGGTTTGAAGCAAGCCGACGAAAAGGCGGATGCAGGCGCGGTCGCCGACGCGGACCCGGAAACCGTCCGCAAGGAACGTGAGATCCCGATCATCATCGTCGATTGCCGGCGCACGCCCAAGCCGAACGTCGCGGTGCGCCGCGTGGAAATTCAGACCGTGATCCCCGTGGCGGGGATTCCCATGAAAGCGGTGGCCGAGGTCTTCAACGCCTCGTCGGTGGCCCAGCAGCGGTTGTTGGAACTGTACCTGGACGGGACCAAGATCGGTTCCAGCCCGGAATTGAACATCCCGCCGGAAACGTCCGCCACCGTCGAGATCGTGTTTACGGTGCCCAGGGGCGGTCTGCATCAAGGCGAGGTGCGACTGGCCGGTGAAGACGGCAATCCGCGCGACGATCGGCGATTCTTCACGATCGAGGTGGGGGCGGGCATCCCCGTGGCGGTCGTGTGCGGAGAAAGGCACGAGATCGCCTATCTGAACGATTCGTTCTATTTGGAACGAGCGCTTCAGCCCTTGGACGAGGAGGATTGGGCGATCAAGACGACCGTCCTATCGGCGGCGGACTTGGCGACGGAACCGGCGTCGAACTACCGCGTCATCTACCTGGTCAATGTTCCGGCCTTGGATGCCGCCGTAGCCCAACGCTTGGCGGATTACGTGGAGCACGGCGGGCATCTGGTCTGGATCGCCGGTCCCGCCGTCGACGCGGATGCTTATAACGCCATGAATGCGGCGGCGGGCGGACGCTTGCTGCCCGCTCCCCTGTCGGGCGTCGCATCCCCGGATCCTTCGCAGGAACGAGACAGTTGGTACGTGGCATCCCTGGATAAGCAGTATCCCGCCGCGACGCATCTGGTGGATCCACCGTCGCTGTATCGTTCGGTCCTGGCGTACAAGTACGTCAAGGCGGATGCGGCGAGCGTCCCCGACGTCACGGTCATCGGCCGATTCGACGGCGACGGCGATCCCTGGCTGATGGAGCGGCAGGTGGGTGACGGCAGCACGCTGTTCCTCGCCACCAACGTCCACGTGGACTGGACGAACCTCCCCTTGCGTCCGATTTTCGTTCCCCTGATCGCGCGGCTGACGTTCCATTTGGCGGGCGGTGAACCGGCGCGGTACAACGCGGATGCGGGCGGCGTGATCGTGCTGCCGTTCGAAGGTCGCATACCGCCCACCGCCGTCGAGGTCCTACCGCCCAGCGGTGCGCTCAGTCGCGTACAAGTGAGCGAGAAGACGGGCGGTACCAAAGAGTTCCGTTACGACGACACGCACCAGGTCGGCGTTTACGTGTTCCGCCTTTTGGAATCGGTGCGGCCCAGCCAAACGGCCTTCGCCGTTAATTGCGATGCCGATGAGGCCGATCCCGCCGCGGTCTCGCGGGAGGATTTGGAAAAGCTGCTGGAGGGGACGCCGGTGATCTTCGCCGAGAATCCCGAAGACCTGAGCGGAACGTTCGCGTTGCTGCGGCAGGGACGGAGCCTGTCGGAATGGTTCTTGGGTGCGGTGCTGATCGGCCTGATCTTCGAGACGTTCGTCTCCAATTGGTTCAGCCCCAAAGAGGAAACCGGGCCCAAAGTTCTCACGGCGTATCGTCCCACACGGCGGTTGTCCCCTTTCTGAAGCCCCCGCTCGCCGCCCAGCGTTCGTGCATCCGCGGTTTAAGGGATCAATCGCCACGTTCGGGCGGTCTCGTCCACTTCGATCGCTCGCGCTCCGTGGTAGGTATCGTACACTTGCAGCATTTGGCCGACGTTGTCGAACCAGCCCACAATGAAGGCTGCGCTGAAGGAATCGCCCGGGGCGACGCTGCGACCGCCGATCTCTTCGATCATGCACACGTAACCCCGCTGGTGACACCATGCCTCGGAGACGACCGCCGGATCCAGCGTCATGCCCGCCAACCAAGGTCCCGGACGTCCCGACGCGTCCAGCGGACGATAGGCGCGGATGAAGCGGTCGGGCAGCGGATCTCGCCCGCGAACGTAGTCGAACTTCTCGTCCGGGGGGAAATCCTCGCGGAATAGGGCGGAGGGGAAGAACCCGCGATAAGACAGATAGACCAGATCGAAGCCGTCGCCTTCCCTGTGCCGGATATGGCCCGGCATGTCGATCCGCAATGCCAAGGCCGGGCTTTCGTTGACGCAGTCGACGCGGTCCATGGTAAACACGTAGCGACGATCGCCCGGGACCACGATCCATTGGGTCCATTGCGAGCCGGTCCGCCGCTCGGGGGCCGCCAAGTGGTAGGTGAAAGTCTGACCGATGGCCACGAAATTCTCACCCCGCACCACTTTCGGCGAGAGACGTTTCGCTTGCGTGCAAATCTGCGGTCCTTCCACCAAGCGTTTGGCCCGCTTGCCGTGATAGAGGTTGTTGAAATCGTATCGCAACTCCGCGGGCAATTGATCGCGGTAAGTCTCGTCGGAACCGGGTTCCAAAAGAAAGTCGGCGATATCGAGACCGAAGCCCAAGTCGCGAAA
This sequence comes from Thermopirellula anaerolimosa, assembly GCF_054657335.1. Classification (NCBI taxonomy): domain Bacteria; kingdom Pseudomonadati; phylum Planctomycetota; class Planctomycetia; order Pirellulales; family Thermoguttaceae; genus Thermopirellula; species Thermopirellula anaerolimosa. The sequence continues at coordinate 1,820,070 of NZ_BAAHYX010000006.1, read as the reverse complement.
CCCGGTGGCCCGATCCACGAACGAGCCTCCCGCGATCCCGCTGACGTAGCCTTCCTTCTTGATGGTCAATTCCAGATGAGGCGTGACGATTTGGATGGCCTGATCGTCCTCGGTTACTTGAATCGCGGCGGTTTCGGCGCCTCGACTGGGAAGCGTGCCGCTGCTCCCCAGTGTCGCCGCCAACGCGGCCAGCGCGACCCATACTTGGCGATTGGATCCCATCATGCGGACCTCCTTTTTTGCTTGAGTGAATTCGCCCGGCGCAGCGGCGAGGGTTGATGCAAGCGACAACGCGAACACTTGACAGCACCTATCTTGACAAAACCGCCGCAGCGGTCAAGGATGGCGGCGGTTGCGGTCCGTGTCCTGCATCGCCCGACGCCCTGCGCCGCCGAACAAACGCAAGTGTGCGATGACGCTCGTTCTTCGTGTAACGCTTACCGTCTCCGCTGAAATGCGTCTCGGGAGTCGATCGCCATGAGAGCACCGTCCATCAGGCTTTGGGGTATTTGGCTGGGTTGTTGGGCAGGGCTAATGCCGTGCGTGGCGACCCAGTGTCGGCAAGCCTCGGCCGAGACGGCAGAGACGATCCGCCGCTCCGAAACCAGTCTGGACGGCGAGTGGGAAATCGCCGAAAGCTCTGACGAAATGCCGCCGAGCGAATTCACCGCGCGGGTCCCCGTGCCGGGATTGGCGGACATGGCAAGCCCGGCCTTTGCCGAGGTCGGGACCGAAAAAAGCTCGGAGCATCGCCGCTTTTTCTGGTATCGTCGCATCTTCGGCGAACTCGGCCCCGCGCCTCCCATCGTGCGTCTACGCATTCGCAAGGCCATGTTCACCACGGCGGTATTTGTGAACGGCCAAGAAGTCGGCGAGCACGCCGGTTGCTTCACTCCGTTCGTCGTCGATATTACGCGCTTTCTCCGCGGCAACTGGGCGGAGAATGAACTCCTCATCCGAGTGGGCGCCCATCGCGAAAACGTGCCCAAGGGCCTTCCCGACGGTTGGGACTTCGAGAAGGTTCGCTACATCCCCGGCATCTATGATTCGGTCGAGCTTTTGGAAACCGGCAACCCCTATGTGGAAAACGTGCAGATCGTGCCGGACATTGCCGCTCAAACCGTTCGCGCCGTCATCGAGTTGGCCAATGCCGGTCCGACCGTCGGTTCTCCGGTGAAGGTCGGCATCTACGATCTGGGCACGCAGCAAGACATCGTGACCGCGAATCTTGGTGAAATGACCTTGGCGGAGGGCGAGAAGCGGGTCATCGAGGCCGTCTTGACCATCCCGAATTGCCGCCTGTGGTCGCCGGAAGATCCGCACCTTTACGGTTTGCGCGTGACGACGGCGGGCGACGACTTTCGCACGCGCTTCGGGATGCGCGAATTCCGGTTCGATCCCCAAACGAAGATGGCACTGCTCAACGGCAAGCCTTATCCCTTGCGCGGCACCAACGTTACCATCCTGCGGTTTTTCGAGGACGTGGCCAGGGGCGGTCTTCCTTGGGACGAAACTTGGGTTCGGAATCTCCACCGATTGTTTCGACGCATGCACTGGAACTCCGCTCGCTATTGCATCGGATTCCCGCCGGACTTTTGGTACGACATCGCCGACGAAGAAGGTATCCTGATTCAGGACGAGTTTCCGATTTGGTACCTGGGTCAATGGCCGGCGGAACTGAAGGCGGACGCATTAGTCGAACAGTACCGCGAGTGGATGCGTCATCGTTGGAACCATCCCAGCGTCGTCATTTGGGATGCGCAGAACGAATCGACCACCGAAGAGACCGGCGAAGCGATTCGCCGGGTCCGCGATCTCGATCGATCCCGTCGCCCGTGGGACAACGGTTGGGGACGCCCGCAGGACCCGCTCGACGTGTTCGAGTGCCACCCTTACCCGTTCTACAGCAAGGACCGTCCCAGCGAGTTCCGCATTCGACGATTCGGCGAGTTGCCCGGCAAACCGAACGTGCCGGGCGGATTATCCGGCAACCCGCTGAAGAACGAGGGCGACAATCCCATTATCATCAACGAATACGGATGGCTTTGGCTGACGCGCGAGGGCAATCCCTGCACACTCTCGCGTGCGAATTACGAGGGTTTCTTGGGCGATCGCAACACCGCGGAGGAGCGACGTCGCTTATATGCCCGATACCTCGCCATGATGACGGAGTTTTGGCGGAGTCGCCGCCAAACTGCCGGGGTGATGCACTTTTGCGGCTTGGGGTATTCCCGTCCGGACGGCCAAACCAGCGATCACTTCATCGACTTGCAGCGACTGATCCTGGACCCGTACTTCCAGCGATTCGTCGGCGATGCGTTCGCGCCCGTCTTGGCGGTCGTCGATTTCTGGGAGGAGACGGCGGCACCGACCGATCGCCTGCGAATCGTGGTGATCAACGACCGTGACCGTCCCGCCGACGTCGATTTGCGCTTGCAGTGGAGTTGCGACGGACGGGTGATCCACGAGGAGCGGCGAAACGTTTCGGTGCCCCCATGCGGCGCGGAATCCGTCAACTGCGACGTTCCCGATTGCGGGACGCCCGGCACGTATGAAATCTCCGCAGTGACCTTGGCCGACGGCGAAACGCCGGCGCGGAGTTATCGCCTTTTCACAGTATCGGATCAGGGAGAATGACCGGCGGCGGCGCGGACGAAGACGCACGCAGCGCGGGTACCTCTTAGGCGCGTCACAGCTTTCCGGCGGCTTGGTGACGCGGTATCCGTCCCTCGACCAAGTAGATGACGTCTTCCGCGATGTTCGTGGCGTGGTCGGCGGCCCGTTCAAGATTGCGCGAAACGGCGAGATACTGGAGCAACGGTTGCACGGCCTCCGGTTGCGCCGCGATCATTTTTTCGATCGTGATTCGAAAATCGCGTTTCTGCGCATCGACGATCTCGTCTCGGCGGCACACATCCGAGGCCAGCTCGGCGTTGGTTTGCACCAGGCTGTCCACGCTGTCGCGAATCATGCCTTTGACGTTCTGCCACATCGCGTCCACGTCGATGGGAAGCCGAATCGGCTCGAATTGGGCCAAGTTGCGGGCCTTGCGGGCGATGTTGACGGCCAAGTCGCCGATGCGTTCCAAATCGTTGTTGATTTTGATGAACGCGATGACGAAACGGAGGTCCAGCGCCACCGGTTGGTAGAGGGCCAGCAGCTTGAGCGCCGCTTCCTCGATCTCGATCTCTTTGCGATCAACCAAAGGATCCCGTTGTTCGACCTGATCGGCCAAATTGGGGTCCCGGTCGAGCACCGCGCGAACGGCGTCGGCCAACTGCTCTTGAACGACGCCGCACAACTCCAAAAGGGAGGCTTTGAGCTGATCGATTTCTCGATGCATGTGGATGGACATGGCACGATTTCCTTGCATCCGTGAGCCGAGAATGGTGTTCCGTTGACTCCGGCTTTCAAGCCGGAAGCCGGTTGCCCGTCCACTCGCAACGTCGTCAACTCGCCCGCAAATGCGATTCGCGTCTCGCTCCCGCGGCGCCCTTGCGGCGGACGCCGACTCAAAACGCGATTTCCAGCGTTATTATACGGCGGACCGGGCAAACTCGATAGATCGGGCGTATCGACCGGGCGAGATTAGGGCCGAGTCTGCGGAATGCCGATTTCGCAAGAGCGGGGCGACTCGGACGCGGCGATGTCCTGCAAGCATTGCCCGGGCGGCGGTTTTTCCTCTATCATGGCGGGCATGAGCGAACCGGATCCTTTCCTTTGCCCCGTGTCGTGTCACCGCTGCGGCGTGGAACTGCGTTTGGGAAGCGGCACGGCCTACCTGATCCGCGTCGAAGCCATAGCCGACCCGACGCCGCCTCTGTTGGACCCCTCCGAGTTCGGCGGTGATTTGAATCGGGCCTTTCGCGAAGTGCTGCAAGAGTTGGAGCAGCTTTCGGCTCAAGAGGCCATGGATCAAGTTTACAGGCGACTCAGCTTCTATCTTTGCGCAACCTGTTACCGCCGGTGGATCGAAAACCCGACCGGTTAACGGGTCCGTTCGGCAAGAAGCGACTCGGCGACGGCGAATCGCCGCTCAATCCGCCGGGACGATCAATTCGTCGTCGGCAAGGCGTGGATCGTAGGGGTCGGGCACGTGGAAGTAGACCGCCTCGCCTTGCGGGTCGGGAAACTCGGTCAGAGTCAGCGTGAATCGCGGAGCGGCGTGGGGATACCAATCGCCCGGTCCCCAGGCCTTGACGCGGCACGCGAGCCCGCCCGGGTGGACTGCGTCGCTGGAAAACGGACCCTCCAACGATTCCGGTTGGAGAGTCAATAGCCGCAGGTCCACGTCCTTCAGTTCGGGATGGGCCGCACGATTGAGGCAGAACACCAGCGGACCGTACATCACCGCCGCGCTCCCGACTTGCGATCTCCGTCCCTTCACGTATCGCAGGCTCAGCGGCAAGGTCAAATCCAGCGTGTCGCCGGGTTGCCACACGCGACGGATTTCCGCCCATCCGCCGCCCGACTTCTCCAGCGGTTTTTCCAACCAGCGGGCGGAAATCACGGCGGTCTCGCAGAATCGCGGGATGCGGAGTTTCAACGTCAATTCCCGGGGTTGCTCCGGCGTGATCGTCAAACGAACCTCACCCTTGTGCGGATATTCCGTCTCTTGTTTCACGGTGACGGCGGTCCCGTCCGGCAGACGATGCGTGATGACGGACGGCGTGTAAAGATTGATCGCGATGCCGTCCGGCGCGGCATAGCTGATCATGCCCGGCAACTCGGCCACAATGCGGCGATAGTTGCAGGGGCAGCAGTAGGTGTCTCCCGAGTGATACGATCGCGGACCGTCGAAGGGCGTATAGTAGCGGATTCTTCGCCCCTCCGGCGATTGCGCCGCAAATAAGGCGTTGTAGATTGCGCGCTCCATCAGGTCGCCGTACGAGGCGTCTCCGGTGCGACGGAGCACTTCATCCAGAAAACGGATCAGGTAGGCCGTGGCGCACGTTTCCCCCAGGTTGATCGTCCCGGTTTGCGTGTCGTGCCAACACTCGTGGTCTCCGCACTCACCGGTGATGACCATGCCTTCGCGGTGCAGCAGGAAATCCAAGGCCGCTTGGCTGGGTCCCCACAATCGTTCGTCGGGCAACGAGTCGCTCAATCGCAATTGGGCGATGGAACGGCAGAGATAGGCGTAGATGTGTCCTTCGATGGGACCGTGCCTGCCGACGACGATGCGGGCGTCCCACTCCGGCAGTTTGCGGAATCGGACGACAAAGTCCCGATACTTGTCATCCCCGGTTTGCCGACTCAGCGCCAGGAAGGCGTTTTCGAGGCCGGTCACCGCCATGTAGACGGTGATGTCGCCCCCGCCGGGCTTTCGCTCCGGTGCCGCCTGCCAGCGATTCATGATGTAATCGGCCAGTCGTTCCGCCGCGTCCAGCGAGGATTCCTCTCCGAAGAACTGATGATCGGAGGTCAGCCCGTAGACGATGTACGACATCTCGTGCACGTCCCACAAGCCCCACATTCTCGCCTCAGGCTTCATGATGCCGATGTACCCGTCGGGTTCCTGCGTGGCGGTCGCTTCGGCGATCAATTTTCGCTTCAATTCGATCAAGCGGGGGTCCTGCGTATGGGCGGCGAACCTCACAACGCTATCGATCAGCTTTCCCAGACCCACGTAACCGCCGGAGGCGTTGCGCTGCCGGAAGGGACGCAGAAAGTCGTCCTCCGTGTTCAGCTTCAAGATGTTTCCTTCGATGGTGACGGCGACTCGGCGATCGATCTCCCCGCCCTCCAGACGCACATCTTGCAGGCCCGGTTGACGCCAGACGGGATCGACGTCGGCGGCAGGCAGCGGCAGCCCATGCATGGACGCCGAAAAAGCGATCGTCAAAGCCGATATCGCGAGGTTCTTGCAACCGAGGTATCGCATCCGCAAAACTCTCCTATCTTGGGGGTGCCGAGGCGCACACCGACAACCGCTCCTGCCGCTGCCGGTTTGACGCGATCATCCCAAACCATAGAACCGCACGGCGTTTTCCGCGAAAAGCTTACGGCGAAACGCGATCGGCCGATCCGCCGTAATCGTCCTCAGCGCCATGATCCATTCGCGCAGGGTCCCGCCCTTGGTGCAGACGGGCCAGTCCCCGGCGAACATGACGCGATTCTCCCCGAAGATCGCGATGCACGCGTTGACCACGGGGGCCAAATCGTCGGGCGTCCATCGGCCCGGCGTCATGCGTGAGACAATGCCGGATATCTTGCAAACCACTCGTTCGTGCGCGGCCAGGGCCTGCATCCCCGTCCGCCACTTCTTGCAATAGGCGACGGCGTCCGCCGCTCCCAAGCGAGCCGCGCGAAATTGATTCGGGTCGGCATTGCCGCAATGATCTACGATGAACCGCGTGGCCGGGCACTTCGCCACGATCTCCGCCGACTCCTCCAGCCAATCCGGCGGCACGCAAATATCGAACGACCAACCGCGCTCTCCCAAGAGGGCCAGTCCGCGCGAAAAGGCCGGAGAAAAGAACATGGCGCGGCCTTCCTCCGTATTCGGCGGGATGTGACGGATTCCCTTGACGTACGGATTGCCGCGAAAGCGATCCAGGTAATCGGCGAAATCAGGCGCGGCGGGACGTCCGCCCAGGACCGCCGCCGTGGTTGGCCCGTCGCCTCGGCGGCACAGGTCGATCACGTACTCGGCCTCGCGAACCAGGTCTTCCTCGACGACGGCCACTTCCATGTAGACCGCTTGTTTGACGGGGAGGTCGTCCACCGCCTCCAAGTAATCGCCCGGCAAGAAGTTGCGATTCAAAGCCGGCACGCCTGCCAGCCAAGCCAACCGCACCTTGCTGAGGTCCCAGAGATGCTGGTGCGTATCGACGATGGGAATCGCCTCTTCCGCGGCCGGCTCCGCGGTCGTTGAGTCGGCAAGAATCCCCCCGTCAAGTCGAGCGAGGCTCGCCGCGGCGACCGCCGCCGTCCCGCCTTGCAGAAGTCGTCGGCGCGTAATCATGGACAGGGTTCTCGTATCAAGGGACGTGCATGACGACCGACCTCCCGCCCATGGCAAGCGAATCACAGCAAGGGCGAAAAGCTCCCGATCGGGGCAGGGGGCATTTTATCCGGTTCGGCAAAGCAGTGGCAAGTGTCCGCCGACACCGGGTGCGGAGGTCGAAGCGCGAACCTGGTCACAGCCGCTCGGTCGGCAACGCTTCGGCTTCGCCTCGCTCAAGAGCAAGTCGGACATTCGCTGGGATCAGCAATGAGGGGGAAAACGACGGAAAGCCCGTCAGATGCGGCGAACCGTGATTGCAGGTCCCCAGGACGAGAACGAGGGATCGTGCGTGAGCAGGATGATTTGGCGGACCGCACCGTTTGCGTTCAGCCCTCGCCTAAAGCTTTCCCGCCGTTGATGATCCCAGGTCACGAAGGGGTCATCCAGCAGGAGGGGCAACACGGTATCGCCCGCCAAGCGATCGAGGACCGCTGTCCGTACCGCCAGCGCCAGTTGGTCCCGGGCGCCTTGGCTCAAGCCGTCGATCAACTTGGGATCGGATTGCGAACCGATCGCCGGAACTCTCAACGACAGAAGGAAATTCTGATCCAGTTCGAACTCGGCGTCCCGAGGTCCCGTCCAGGTGCGCATCAGTTCGTTCACGGATCGCTGCATGGCCTCGCGGTGTTGCGAGGAGAATTCGGCCTGGGCTTCGTTCAGAAGTTGCGCTGCGATTTGGATCGCGTCTCGCCGCCGCTCCAGTCGCGCGATCCCGGCTTCCGTTTCGCGGAGTTCCCATTCGCACTGCGCCACGTTCACGACCTTTCCGCCCTCGTGCCGCGCGATCTCGCGTTCGAGTTCGTTCCGCCGCGTCCGCAACTCCTCCGCGTGGCGCCGCAAGGAGGATGAACGCTCCGCCGCCTGGGTCGCCGCGTTATCCAACTCAACGCTGTTTCCCCGGGCCAACTCCTCGGCGAGAGCGGACCCCTCTTTCAATTGATCGAACCGCAGCAAGGCGGCATTGTGTTCCCGCTGAGTCTGACGGAGCCGCTCCGCCAATTCCTCCACGTCTTGGACGGCGTGAGATTGGAGCAGATTGCGGAAGGCGTCTTCGGCTGCCTGTACCTTGCGCCGGAAGTCCATGACGCCGTCGATCAAGTGCCGGGCGCGTTGGAGTAACTCGGCGTCGGGTTCCACGAGCGTCGAGTTTCGACCGTCCTTCTCGGCGAGCGTCCGTACCAGGTCGGCCGCGACCGGGGGAAGTCGATCGACGGCGATCGCTTCCCGCAGTTGCGCTTGCCGTGCGGTTTCCTCATCGAATCGGCGAATCTGTTCCCGATAGACGGTCCATGCTTGAAGGAGTTGGGTCAATTCCGCGGCTTGAGAAGAACCGGCCCAAGCGGCGACGGCGTCCCGGGCTTGCCGCAGGGAGTCGTGCGCGGTTCGCCGGAGGTCCGCGGCCTGGCGAAGTCGGGCGTCGGCGTTGGGGCGGTCGGGATGCTCGCGCGTGGGGTGGTAGAGCAGGGCGACGGAGGTCGCCGCGGCGGCAGCCAAAAGGATGCCCGCCGCAACACCCAAGCCCCAACCTACGGCCAACCCGCCGAGCGTCAGTCCCAGCAGGAACGCTGCGACGGCGGACACGCCGATGAGCCGATAGCGCTTGCGGACGTCGGGGACCGGGGTCAGGCTTGCCGCCGCCCTTTCCGCCTCCATCAAGGCCGCATCCGCCTGATGGGCGGCCTGTTCCCGTCGTTGCAGTTCGGCGATCCGCTCCGCCGCATCCGCCGGCCAATCCTTGACCGATGCGTATTCCTGCTCGATTCGCCCGAGGCTTTCGCGAAGCTGATCCTCGGGAATCCTGCTCTCCAGGAGAGTTCGGGCCTTTTCGAGGGCCTGCGCGGCCGCCGCGAGCGTCGGGAGTTCGGCCTGGGCGAGGAAACTCGGTGCAGCGGCCAGTTCCGTGCGGAGATCCGCCAGTTTCTTCGCCGCTTGTTCACTCTCGCGATGCGCCGCGGTCCATCGTTCCAGATCGCGCTCCGCCGCGTCCAATCGTCGGCGGAGGGATCGCAGTTCGTCCACCAAGGCTTTTTGGGCGTCGATCTTCCGTAAATCCTCGGCGCATTCGGCGATTTCCCCTTCGATCTTCTCCCACGCTTCTCGAAGGTTCTGAGCGACCTCGAGCGTCTCTTGGGCGTCTCGAATGGTCTTTCGAAGGGACTCGCGGCGAGCGATCGCCTTCTCCAAGGCGCCGTCATTCCGGGCATCGGCCGAGGAAAGCCCGGCCTGTCTGCTGAATCGAGAGACTTCCCGGAATCGTTGCAGCAAGCGATCGCGCGCTTCGTCCGCCGTGGCGTTGCCGCTGCCCGAGATCAGATTCTGAATGCTAGCCGCCTCCACTTGCCACTCGGCGGGTTGCGAGAGCACGGCCACATGGCAAAAGCTTTGCGGCGACACGGCGACCCAGCAATCGCTGAGAAGCTCTTGCCACTTGGCGTTGTCGGCGGTTCGCCCTCGCGCTTTGTGGCGGCTTTCGTAGAGGGTGTGCCAAGCATCATTCCGCAGTTCCGCCAGCGATACGCGGTCGGTCCCGAACCGGCGGACTGCACGGTACGACTTTTGGGACAGCAGTCGGCCCGTAGGATCGCGCAACTCGCGTTGGAACTCTACCGCGGCGGCGTATTCCTCGTCCTCGGCAAACCAATTCTTGGAGGGCGCTCCTTCGCCCCAGAATACGGCGGTAATCGCCGAAGACAGCGTGCTTTTTCCCTTTTCGTTGGGCAGGCACAGGACCGCGACGGGCGCATCGGGGATATCGAGCCGCCAAGCCCCCTGCCACGGGCCGCAGTTGCGAATTTCGACGGCCAAGATGCGGACGCGGATCATGGACCGTCGCCTCCCTCTTTCCAGCCCAGCGCGTGCAGGCCTTCCAGCAGGGCGGCCCAGGCCAACGATTGGTCGGGTTTTGCCGCTTCGACCCACGCCCGCCATTTGCGGACGAAGCAACCCGTCAACGATTCCTCGCGGGCGAGTTGATCGGCATCCGCCTCGGGCAAGACCTCCAGGTCGTCGTCGCGAATGACGGCAGACAGACCCGCGTCGGCGAGTCCCCGTCTCAGTTCGCCGCAAAGGTCGGAATGAGACGTGCGGCCTTGCAGTCGGACGACGGCGGGATGGTCTCCCGCCCCGCCGACTCGTTGCGTGATTCGCTCCAATATGGACGGTACAGGCTCCTCCGGCACGATATGCTCTTCGACGACGTTCCACCGCGTGGGAACGACCATCGGCGGTGCCGGGGATGCTTCGGCGATCAATGATGTTGGGGTGACGCGGACGCTCACCCACGTGCCCGTGCCGGGATCGGAAGCGGTCGGCCCGACCACGGGACCGGGATAGACGGCCTGGCAGGAACCGGCGCGCCAACTCCGCGAACGATGAATATGCCCCAACGCGAGATAGTCGTAACCGGCATCCGCGACGTGACGGTGCGATACGCGAAAACATCGCTCGCCTTCCACAACGCGTCCGCCGAAGTAGTCGGTGACGGTCGCATGAGCGGCGGCGACAAAGCGAGCATGTTCGGGAAAGGCGTGGCTCGCGCGGAGTTCACGGACGATCGGAAACCGCAATTCCGTTCCCGGGCGAGTTTTTCCGGCCTCATAAGCAGCGGAGACGACCACGAGGTATCCGTCCGGTTCGATCGGCCCGTGCCAAACGACCTCGGGCAGGGAATTGCGGACCAATACCCCCGGCCAATCGCCGCGGCGGTACGGACAATCCCGATAACTGAGTTCGTCGTGGTTGCCGGGCACCGTAATGACGGGCACGCTTCGCGCCGATGCTGCGACGACGCGCCTGATCCGCGTCTCCAGTTCCTCCGGCGGGTCGTGCCGATCGAACAAATCACCGACGATGAGGACCAAGCCGATCGGGCAATCGGGTTGAGCGAGATAATCGGCCAGGCGGTCGAGGAATCCGTCGCGACAGTCTCGCAACTTTTGGGCGGCATGATCCGGCAGATCGCCGTCCACCGCCGCCCCCAGGTGCAGGTCGGCCAGGTGCAAGATTCGGTTTCGCATTGCCCCGATTCTACATTGCGGAGAGAGTCGCGGACAGCGACTTGTCGCTGGGTGCGGAACACGCCGCTCCCTCACGCTATTCCGGCGGCGATGACGTCGGTCGCCCGAACTCTGCCCGATTCGAAAAAGAACCGCTCACCCACTTGGCCGCGTAACCGGTCGCGACTTTCACGTTGCTCGGCCGAAGGGGAGGTAGGCCGTTTCTCACTTGCCGGGTCGGACGACCACCTGTGCACAGCGCTTACAGCGCGTGCGCTGGGTGTTGAGTTTTGTGCCGCAGCGCGGGCAGACTCTCTTCTTCAACTTGAGGACGAACTTGGTTCGCGGTCGTGATCGCATCCTTTGTATCCTTCCCTAGCTCGGAGGTCGTAGGCTCTCCGCCGGTACTTAAGCCGGAGCGGGTTCGCCCTGGGAGTCTTGTTCGTTTCCGCCGTGTGCCCATGATGCCGCGCGACGATTCCAAACGCCCTTCCGTATCGTGGCGGCCGAAACGGCGACAAGAATACCCATTATAGGGGAGCGGAGCGACCTGCGCCAACGGACGCGAGCGGCAGGCCGGTATGAACTTGACCCGAACTAGGGGGTTTGCCCACATAATCCGTAAGGTTCAGCGTTTATTTCGCGTCTTATTTCGGCTCTGACGCGATCCGACACCGGTCGGCATCGCGTAAGGATTGGAAGCTTGGCCGGTCGCGATTGTTGCCCGGCGGGCTAGCGCCTTTTCTTCGCCGGATTCCCGACTACCTCTTATCGATTTTCTTTAGAGAAAGAGAATCTATTAACTCAAGTTTCCGAATACCGCGAACCTTTTCGATCCCTCAATCGGTCATTTTTAAGGTTCTGCCGGTTAAAAAGGGACGATGGGGAGACTTGGAAAGGCGTTCTAGCTCTTGTGGGTGGTGTTGAACAACAGTCGGTGCCTCGTTAACATCAACTGTGTGGAAGGACTTTTCCGATTGTGGAGGAGGTGCGAAGGATGACGCACGCACTGTTTTTCGTTCAGGGATGCCCAACCTGCGGTCGCAAGGTGCAGATTCGGATCGAGCACTTGGGCAAAGCCGTCACCTGCCATCACTGCCGAGCTACCTTCATGGCGACGGACGGCTACGCGCGGGAAGACGCTGTGGAAGATTTCCCGTTCGAGCAACGGACGCCGAATCTTGTGCAGCGGATGGGAGCGAATCTTTCCTCGCCTTGGCCTTTTGCGCCGCCCAGTGGTCGCTGAATCGGCCTTCGCCGCCCCGACATAGCGCGCACGACCGCCGCCGGAGTCGAGTTTCCGCGGGGTTAAGGCGTCGCGTCGTGATGCCGCCATCCCTGGGAACCGCTAAGAGGCTGATCCGTCGTTCATTTCCCGCCGCCATCCGAGTCTTCGCCCGTCTCTTTTCGCCGCCCTTTCTCCGAACCGAATGAATATCTCGCGGGGTTTTCGGTTAGTGCGTCAAGGGCGTTTTTCGACCGAGCTTCCTTGGATCAAACGCTCGAGGTCTTGGAAGAAACCGGGATAGGTCTTGGCGGTGCAACCGGGATCCAAAATCACGACGCCCGGCAACCTCAAGCCCGCTATGGCGAAACTCATCGCCATTCTGTGGTCGCGGTAGGTGGCGATTTCGGCGGGCCGCAACGGGCCGGGTCGGATTGTCAAGCCATCCTCTTGCTCTTCCGCGTCGGTCCCCAGCTTCCTCAATTCCGCGACCATCGCGCGAATGCGATCCGTCTCCTTATGGCGGATGTGTCCGATGCCGCGGATCGTGGTCGGCCCCTCGGCGAAGAGCGCCGTGACGGCCAAGGTCTGGGCCGTATCGCTAATGGCGTTCATGTCCACGTCGATGCCGCGGAGCGGGCCGCCTTGGACGGTGATGGAATCCTCGCCGTAAACGACGCGGCAGCCCATCCGTTCCAGGCAGTCGCAGAAGGCGACGTCCCCTTGCAGACTCCGGCGAGATAGCCCATGCACCGTCACGCTGCCGCCGGTGACTGCCGCCGCCGCGAAAAAGTAGCCGGCTGCCGAAGCGTCGGGTTCGACCGCGTATCGCACGGCATGATAGCGGCGATCGCCCTCGATCGTGAAGGTGCGGTAGTCTTCGCTTCGGACCGAGACGCCGAAACTCCGCATCACGGCGATCGTCATGTCCACGTAAGGCTTGGAGACCAGGTCGCCGCGGACATGCAGGACGACGCCGCTGTGCGAACAGGGAGCGGCCATCAACACACCGCTAAGGAATTGACTCGAGATCGTGCCCGCGATTTCCGCCGTGCCGCCGGGCAAACCGTGAGCCTGCACGATGACGGGCGGGCAACCGTTTCCCAATTCCGAGCGGGCGTCGGCCCCCAATTGCCGCAGGGTCTCCAGCAGGTCCTCGATCGGGCGTTCGCGCATCCGCGGCACGCCGTCCAAGCGAAAGGTTCCCGTCCCCAAACAGCAGGCCGCCGTCAGAAACCGGATGCTGGTGCCGCTGTTGGCCAAGAAAAGCTCGGCGGATTGAGCCGGAATTCGTCCGCCGCACCCCGACACGCGCAAGGCATCGGAAGTTTCAGAGCGAGCGACCGCGATCCCCAACCGGTTCAAGGCGGCGGCCATGACCTGGGTATCCTCGCTGTCGAGGACGCCCGTCAGTTCCGATTCGCCCTCGGCCAAGGCCGCGCATATCAACGCACGATTCGTGATGCTTTTGGAACCCGGTGGGCGGATGGAACCTTGAATCGGCCCGCAAGTGGGAACTCGGTAGGCTTCTGATTGCGACATTTTTTCTCCGAGCGAGGTACCGCAATAGGCCGGGGATTCGGCATTCCACCAGGCCGGTCAGGCACGCCGCGGTCGTGCAGCGTCTTTTTCCCGGGCGTCACGATATGTGCGGGGCAACCGCCGCTTCAGCGCGACACTTCAGGCGCTATTTGGAACCGAACGCGAATTTCCAAAGATACGATCGCGTGCGGATGTACAGGCCCGATTCGTCGACGGCGGGACTGGCCAGAATTTGCGACTCCAATTCGATTTCCTCCCGTTGCCGCGGCACGCCGTCCTCATCCAAGGAGACCGCGTACAGCGTGCCCTCGTACGAAGGCAGGTAGAGCGTTCGCCCTGCTATGACGGGCGAGGCCCAAAAGGAACCGCCGAGACGCATCTGACCCAGTATTGTACCGTCCTGGGCGTCCGCGCATACCAAGATATTCGGCGGTTTTACCGTGTACAGGCGATTGCGGCACAGCAACGGGCTGCTGTTGGCGACTCGCAAGCGGTCGGAGATCCAGTTCGCATTCAGCGTCCGCTTGGCGGAGTCGAAGGCTAGGAGATGAATTCCCGCGGCGGGAAGCGCCACGTGAGAACCCCAGACGGCGGCGGTGGGGACGGTGTCGCACCAATGCCCGTACGAGGCGACCGTGCGGCCGGTCTTGGGATCGATGAGCGCAAAGTCCTCTCGCGATTGGATCAATACCCAAGGGCCGGCGTCCGATTCGGAAGCGGCCGATTCGCCGGGGGGAAAAGCGACGGGCGAAGACCACATCGCTTGCTTGGGGCGGTCGATCTGCCACAGCGTTCGACCGTCTTGCAGGCTCAGTCCCGTCACGACCGCGTCGAGAAGGCTTTCGGCTTGCACGACCACGACGTCGTCCACAATCCGGGGCGAGGATGCCATGCCGACGTCGTTTCTCAAAAAGGGCCGCTCCAGGCCCAGTCCGCGAAACCATCGCGGTCGTCCGTCCAAATCGAAACACGCCAGATCATTCGAGGAGTATTGGACGACGATAAGGCGACCGTCGGAGGTGGGCGTAGAACCTGCCACGCCGCCGAACGAGTTGCAGACGGTGGAACCCGTGGCCCAAAAGCGCGTCTCCCAGACGGTCTTGCCCGATGCGGCATCGAAACAAGAGAGCCGCAATTCCTCCTGTTTCGGGTTCATGGCGGAGGTCACGAACACGCGACCCGCCGTGACGATCGGCGAAGACGGTCCGCGCCCGGGCAGTTCCGTTTTCCAAGCGAGTTGATCGAGCGACCGAACGGGCGGAACGTCCTCGCCGGGCCGAAAGGCGGCGGTTTGATCGGTCCCGCGAAAGTGCCGCCATTCGCTCGCCGGCGCAAAGGATACGCCGATGGTAAGGAGCGCGACGAGCATGGCCGCGCCGTCTCGCATGCCGATTCGCAAAACGTTGAGAGACCGCTTCATGTTCATGACGAAAGCCACCTGTGTCTCAGGCCCGGTTGTTCGGTCGGGCGTTGCCTTGGGCCGCGATTATGGACGTATCACCCCGCCGCCCAGGGCATCGCAAACGCGGAGTTGGAAGGCCCAGGGCTTGGCCCAATCTTGCGTCTGTTCGTTTTGACACACCTTGATGAAGATCAGGTTCTCGCCCTGGTTTAATCGGCAGGGCACCGTGTATTGATCCGGTTCGAATCCCGAGTGATAGACGTGGTAGGACGCGATTGCCTCGCCGTTGACCCAGAGCTTGAAGGAGTTGGGCGTGGAAACGCGGATTTGGGCGGATTGGGCCGCATCGGAGATCACCGTCGCCGCCGCGTAAGCGACGACTCCTTTTTCCTCTCCGACCGCCGCATTGAGGTCGATCAAGCCGACCTCGTCGTGCGAAACGTATTCCCGCCAGGCGACGTTGCCGTGCTTGCCGGAAAACGAGGCCGACAAGTCGGGCCTGCCGGGGCGTTCCTCCGGCGGATAGACGCGATCGAAGCCCGAGTCGTTCGTGTTGTCGAAAGGTCCGACGACGTGCCATGTCCTGACGTATCCGTAGTGCGCCGCCGTGTCCGGCGATTCGCCCAGGGCGCGCAGGCGGTCGGTGATTCTTATCAATTGATCGCGATCTCGCGCGGCATGGAAAAGAGCGTTCAGCGCATCGCGCCAGATTTCGCGTCGCGGATCGTCGCTTGCGGCGGCACCGATGGCAGCAGCGTCCGGGAGTTCCGCGAGTCGCAATTCGACGGCCTCGCGCCGCAAGGGACCGGCGGGATCGTCCAGCATGTTCTCTACGAGTTGCCGCGCCGAAGTCGCATCGATTCGCCGCAGCCAATCCCAGGCCAAGAATCGAGCTTTGTCGCGCTGCGAGCGGTCCGACACAAACGCTTGCAAGCCGTCGCGCGGCAGGGCAGCGCCGCTCCGCCGAGCGTCGGCCAAAATGCGATCCACCGCCGAGAGAATCCAATTTAGTGCGATGGGATTCGCTTCATCCGCGCTTCGGAGGAGCGGCAGCACGGCGGGCAAACCCGCCGCAACGACGCGATCGTATGCCGCCGCGGCCTGCGATTGTCCGACGCCGTTGCGATCGGCCGACAAGAGATCGCGAATCTCCGCTCCCCACGGTTCCTCCGCGGCATAAAGCGGAGTCGCAATCGACGCGGCGACCAGGGCCGAGACGATCGTCGCCAGCATCATCCGACGGCGGTTGGACGCATTCATGGGGCCGACACTCCCTACGAAGCCGCTGTTGCCGAATACGCCGGACCGAGATTCGTCACCGTACGTAAAAAGTCCCGCCCCGTCGCGCGAGGTGATCCGGCTTTCGCTTTGCTGATCTTGAGGCGCGCGCCGCGGCTTGTCAAGCACGGAACGCGCAAGCGGGATCGCATGAGGTGCGATCTTTGTCACGGGCCTGTCCGCGTTTTATGCGACGGAGTTTCGCTTGAGATAAGACTCTTCAGCGATCGTTCGTCGAACACTTAGCGCGTGCGAAAGCGGACGTTATAATGTCGCGCAGGGTGCGGGAGGGAACGTGAGAACGCCGACGGACCGGCATGAGTGCAGGCGAATAAGAAGAGCGACTCGTGTCGGAAAGGTTAGCGAGCATCTCGAACCGGGGATGCCTCGCGCAATTCGGTTCGCACGCATGATGCATTCGCTATCGCAAGATCGGGACGATTCCGCCGCCTTGTCCGCGCTGCATCGTCCACGCCCTCCGCTCGTCGCCCGAATCGATCCCGATTTGTGCACGGGTTGCGAAGCGTGCGCCGCGGTATGTCCCGTCGGTTGCATCGCGCTTGACCGACGCGATGACGCATTCGGGTATGTGCGTTGCGTCTGCCGCATCGCAGAGGAGCGTTGCATCGGGTGCCGCTTGTGCATCCGCTTGCCGCGTCCCCGAGAGACGGGATATCTTTTGCGAATCTGTCCTTGGGAAGCGATCGAACTGGTTCCATGCACGGACGGCCCGTGAGTCCGCCGTCGGTGCGTCCTTTGACTTGGAGGGATAAGATGAAGACCGGCTTTGGAATTGTGGCTGCCCTGGGATTGGCGGCGGTTTTCTCTTGGGCGACGGTCGAAAGAATTCTCGCCGAAGAGGCGACGAAAGGGGAAACCATGAGTTACGCGCAGGCGCGAGACTATTTGGTGCAACACACCAAGGTCCTGGAGTTGACGGACGAACACGGCGCGAGGGTCTTGATTTGCCCGGAATGGCAGGGCCGAGTCATGACCTCGACTTGCGGCGGTCCGGAGGGGTTGAGCTTCGGGTTCATCAATTCGGGCTTCATCGACGCCGGTCAGCCGAACCCCCATTTCAACAATTACGGCGGCGAGGACCGATTCTGGCTCTCTCCCGAGGGCGGTCAATTCAGCCTTTGGTTCGCCAAGGGCGCCGAGCAGAACTTGGACAACTGGTTTACGCCGCCCGCTCTGAATGAAGGCGCTTGGCGGGTGATTTCCGGCCCCAACGATCCCTTCTATCGCATGACGCAGCGGATGAAGCTCGTCAATGCATCGGGCACGCAATTCGAACTGGACGTGATCCGCGACGTGCGACTGCTGAGCGGCGAGGACATGGCGCAGTTGTTCGGGCAAAGCGCGGCCGAGCAATTGAAGCAACCCACCGTCAAGGTCGTCGGTTACGAGACCGTCAATCGCGTGATCAACCTTGGTCCGCAATGGACCCGCGACGGCGGCTTGATGTCGATTTGGGTGTTGGGGATGTTCAACGCGGGACCGCAAACCGTCGTGATCGTTCCCTACCGTCCCGGCGACGAGAGCGAATTGGGGCCGGTCGTGAAGTCCGATTATTTCGGGACCATTCCGCCGGAACGACTCAAGATTCTTCCCAGCGCCATTCTCTTTCTCGGCGACGGGAACTATCGGTCCAAGATCGGTACGTCGCAAAAGCGAGCACGGAACGTCGCCGGTTCGATCGACTTCGTCCACGGCGTCCTGACGTTGGTGCATTTCACCATGCCGGAAGATCCCACGGCCCATCCCTACATGAACAACATGTGGGAATTGCCGCAAAAGGAACCGTACGTGGGCGACGTCGCCAACAGCTATAACGACGGCCCCGCCGGACCGGACAAGCCCGGCTTGGGCCCGTTCTACGAAATCGAATCGCTTTCCCCGGCGGCAGCGTTGCCCACGGGCGGTCGCTTGGAACACCGCCATCGAACGGTCCACGTGCAAGGCGATTACGCCGTGCTCCAAGCCGTGGCGAAAGAAGTGCTGGGTGTCGATCTCGACGAAGTTCGCGACACGATGCTCCCGAAATAACATGGAAGCATGAGCGGCTCGGGCAAGCTTGCAGTCGAGGGCGCTATGTAAACGAGGCGATTGAAATCGCTGAGCGGGCTTGTCGGATTCGCGTTGCATTGCCACAATCAAAAACGGAGTTCGTGCGTCCCGCGATCATAGGAACGACGGACGGGCCGAGCCGTATGCTCCCCAAGCCCTAGGTGGCCGGCGGCGTAAGGATGCGTCGCGGCGTTGGGAGGTTGCGGCTCGGCTTCTTTTTTCTCGCGTTGATTGCTTTTTCGGCGGAGTCGTCGCGGTGGGACGCGACTCCCATTTCGGGCGAGACTCCGCGACCGAACCACCAGACGCCGGGAGAACCGCGCCATGCTGCAACGCATTCTGGAAACGGAGGCGATGGACACCGCTCTGGAAGCCGAGGAATACGATGCCATGGATCACGCCGAGGTGAATGATCGCTTCGTGCGGGATTTCGCGGAGGCGGGAGGCAAACCCGAGGTCACGCTCGATCTGGGCACGGGGACCGCGCTCATTCCCCTGGTCTTGTGCGAGCATTGGCCGAACGTGCGCGTCGTGGCAGCGGACTACGCGGGCGAGATGCTTCGCATCGCGCGGCAAAACATCATCCGAAGAAAAGCCGACGATCGCATCGTGCTGGTGCGTGTCGACGGCAAGCGACTACCCTTTGCCGACGATTCGTTCCCGCAAGTGATTTCGAACAGCATCGTTCACCATGTGGCGGAACCGGAATTCATTTTTCGAGAAGCGTGGCGCGTGCTTCGGCCGGGCGGGATCGTGTTCTTCCGCGACCTCTTTCGACCGCCGGATGCCGCGACGCTGCATGAGCTTGTGGAACGCTATGCCGGAAGCGCCACGCCTCATCAGAAGAAGATGTTCGCCGATTCGTTGCAGGCCGCGCTGACGGTGGAGGAGGTTCGCGAGATCATTGCCTCCTTGGGGTTGAGCACGGACGGCGTTCGGGCGACCAGCGATCGCCACTGGACTTGGGCGGCCCGAAAGCCCGAAGCATGACCGTCCGCGGAGTCGGCCGGGAAGGGGCCGTCTTGCGTCGCGTCCTTGTGCGCCAAGATCGACGCCCGCAGCACCTTTAAGTTTGCGCCTCCCAGGGATTGGGCCAGTCGCCCCAATGTTCGAGGTAGAGTCGGCAGGCGGAATCGCGCTGCGACCGCGCCTCGATCCAGTCGCGGGTTTGGGCAACGAGCTTGTGCTCGTTTTCCAGGCTCAATTCGCCGACTAGCACGCGGGTCCGCAAGAAGATGAAGTACGTGTCCAAGACGTCGCACCGGCAGTAGGCGTTGATTTCTTCGAGTTTTCCGGCGTCGAACAGGTCCTGCACCATGTAGCCGGCGACTTCCATTTTTCCCGGCTTTCCCAGCAGATTGGCGGCCAAGTTCAAACCGCCGACGAACCGCGTGGACCCGAAATTGGTCAGCAGTTCGCAAAGGTCGAGGTGCGACTGGGTGTTGTACCGGTTGCGCGGTTGTCCGCCTCCGCGGGCCGCGCCGTTTCGAAACCACCCCGGCACGCTCACGCCGAAGCGAAAAGCGGCAAGCTCGAGCAGAGGGATGTCGAAGGAACGACCGTTGAACGTGACCAGTGTCGGTTGTCCGTACTTCTCCCAACCCCGCCAGAAGTATTCCGTGATGACGTGCGGGCGGAATTGCGGTTCATCCAGGACGACCAGGTCGAGGAGTCGAAAATCGGCGGCCACCTTGGCGATGGCCACGGACACCGGAACTTGAAAGGTGTAGGGGATGAAGTCGTTGTCGTACTTTTCGACCAATTCGCCGCGATAGCGAGCGACCGCTTGCTCGGGAGAGATGTCTTCGCCCGGATACCGCAATTTCGCCACCAGTTTCGGATCGGCTACACTCTCCACGTCGAACACGAAATAGCGAACGTCTTCGCTCATATCGCACGCCTTTCACCGGTGAGAGGCGGACTATCGTCCGCGATCAATCGAAGCCGGGATGCAGCGCCGCCAAACGACGTTCCGTTTCGGCCATCAATTCGTCTTCCTCGGCTTCCGTCTCGGCCTGATAGGTCACGGAAAACCGCAAGTGGGGCCCCGCATCGTCCCATGGCACGGTAACGATGGAATGTTCCGAGATCAAGTACTGGCTAACCTCTTCGGCGTTCGCGAATCGCCGACCGGCGACTTCCAAGGGTGCCGGGGTATACAAGAAGTACGTTCCGCCGGGCATCTCGCAGCGGAATCCGCATTTTCGCAAGGTTGCCACCAGTTTCGTCAAACGGCGATGATACTTGGCGCGCACCCGCCGCGGAATGTCGGGATTGTCGAGCGCGGCGATTCCCGCCTTCTGAATTGCGATGAATTGTCCCGAATCGCAATTGTCCTTAATGTCGGCGAAGGCTTGCACGATCTTGGGATGGCCGCAAACCCAGCCCAACCGCCATCCAATCATGTGCCAGCCTTTGGATAGCGAGTGTACCTCCACGCCCACGTCGCGCGCACCCGGAATCTGGAGAAAACTCAGCGGCGGCGCACCGTAGGCGAGCATTCCGTGGGCGGCATCTTGGACCACCACCAACTCGTGATCGCGAGCGAAATCGACCACGCGGCGGAAAAACTCCACCGTGGCCGTCTTGCCCGTCGGACTGTTGGGATAATTGATCACCAGCATCTTGGCCCGACGCAACACGTCGCCGGGAATGGAATCCAGGTCGGGAAAGAAGTCGTTCTCCGGCAAAAGCGGAAGCTTATAGACTTGCCCGCCGTAATACCGCGTGTGCGTACCGGCAACGGGATAGCCGGGCACGGTCATCAGGGTAATGTCGCCCGGATTGATGAACGCCGCCGGCAGCATCGCCAAGGCCGTCTTCGAACCGATGCAGTGGTTGATTTCCGTCAGCGGGTCGAGTTCGACGTCGAACTCGCGTTTCATGAAACGGGCGACCGCCTCGCGAAAGGCGAGGATGCCGTTGTCGGCATAACCGCGGTTTTCGGGTTTGTGGATTTCCTCGGCCATCACCCGGCGGACCAACGCATCCGCCGGTTCGTCGTTTTCGCCGATGCCGAAATCGATCAAGCGACGTTCGGGGTGTTCCGCAAGGGCTTTACGTTTGGCCCGCTTGATCTTTTCGAACTTGTAGATGTCCGTTCCTTTGCCGTAATTGGCGCCGCCGATGCGATCGGCGAACAGTTGTTGAAAGTAGGGATCTCTCATGGCAAGCCGCGAATTCTAAGCCGTTTTCCCACGCCGAAAGGCGCGCGGGCAAATGGAAGGACTCCGTCCATCGGAACGCCGCGCGACGAGATCGGTCCGTAAAACCCCGCGTTGGGTGGAAGTCGGAAAAAGACAAAAGAGTGGGATGCGGTCGCCGACCGGTCCGGATCAGCCCATCATCCCAAGCTGTAGTCCGTTCAGTCTAACACTTTCCCAGGATGTCAGAAAGCAGGCGCCCCTTGCCTCGCGGGCCTTCGAGGAGCCCTTTGCGTTGTTCCCATCTCGCGTGATGGATTGAAGTTAGGAAGGGCCTGGAAAGGGTCTTCCCCGCAGGATGTGCGGAAAAGGGGCGGTTTTTCCCGCGATGGAGCGATTTTTCACGATTTTTCGACCAAGCCTGCGAACAAGCGGGGATGTCATGCGTAGTAAATGTATGCGTTCACAAGGATCGGCTTGATCCAAAGCCCCTTGGGTGGTGCGGAACAAGAGCTTTCCCTGCGAAAGCACGCAAAGCGTTGGCTCAATCCCTTGTTCTCCGGCTCAGGAAGACCTCCATGCAAATCCCCAACCTCCGACCTCTCTTCGCCTGGGATACCCTGGAAGATAGTCCCACCATTCGCACCCTGCGGGAATTTCTAACGTCCATTCCCGACGAGGAATTTCTCGCATCTCTGGAGAGATCCCGGGGCAAGGGGCGGAACGACTACCCGGTCCGTGTGCTCTGGGGGACGTGGCTTTTGAAGATCGCCTTGCGGCATCCGACCGTGGAGTCGTGCCTGGCCGAACTGAGGCGGAACGCGGAGCTGCGGAAGCTGATTGGGATCGAATCGGAGGACCGGGTCCCCAACGCCTGGAACATGTCGCGGTTCATGGAGCTGCTGGGCCGGGAACCGTTTCGCAGCCTCCTGCAGGAGATGTTCAACACGATGGTGCGGCGATTAGGCGAGGTGGTGCCGGACTTGGGAGAGAACCTGGCCGGAGACGCCACGGGGCTGAAGGCGCGGCGGAAGGAGGGACAGGCGGCGGAGGAGGAGAAGGCGGAAGGTCTTCCGCAACCCAAGGGCGGTCGCAAGGAGTACACGGACAAGGACGGGAACGTGACGCGGGTGGTGGAGTGGTTCGGGTTCAAGCTGCACCTGGCGGTGGATGTGAAGCACGAAGTGGTGTTGGGGTACAAGGTCACGGAGAGTACGGCCGGGGATGCCGAGACGTTGCCGGCGGTTTTGGAGCAGGTGAAACGGAATCTGCCGCAAGGTCGGATCAAGAGTCTGGCCTATGACAAGGCGGCCGACACGAATCCGGTGCATGAGTTGTTGTCGCGGGAGGGGATCAAGGCGGTAATCGAGAATCGGAGTTTGTGGAAGGAGGAGGCGGAGCGGATGTTGCCCGGCCACGATGGGAACTCGAACATCGTCTACGACGAGGCGGGGACGGTGTACTGTTACGATCGGGTCAGCCAACCGATGGTGCGGTATCGGATGGCCTACATCGGGTATGAGCCGTCACGGGAGACGATCAAGTATCGGTGTCCGGCCAAGCACGAGGGGTGGGAGTGTCCGATGAGCAAGATTTGCAATGCGGGGAAGTCCTATGGGAAGACGGTGCGTGTGCCGCGGGAGATTGACCTGCGACGGTTTCCGGCGATACCCCGGGCGACGCGGAAGTTTGAGCGGTTGTACCGCGGGCGGACGGCGGTGGAACGGGTAAATGCCCGGCTGAAGGTGTTTTGGGGAGTGGATGACGGGAACATCGTCGGGGCCCGGCGGTTTACGGCGGAGGTGGGGGCGGTGATGGTGGTGCACGCCGCGTTTGCGACGCTGTTGGCGATGGCCCCGCGTCGAGAGGGGACGTTGGGAAAGATGCGGCTCAGTCCGATTTCCAAGGCCTTGCGGGAAAGAGTCTACGGCAAGCCTGCCGCCCCGGGACATCCCGAGTCCGGCTCCGCCGCTGAGCAAGAGCCTTCAGGAAAACCCGCCGTAGCGGTCACCTAGGTTTTTTACCCCAGAGCAGCGGACGAATCGGGAATCTTGTCGGTGCTGAGCTCGTCTCGCAGGATGACGGTCTGCGCGGAGTGCGCGCGGAAGGCCGCCAAAGCACCGCTTTGAGGCGTTTTCTTCCCTCGAACGCCGCCTTTTCTTCCTTCGAGTGCCACCTTCCCGCCTCTGGAGTCCCCTCTTTTCAAGACTCCCCGCCCCACGTATTCACCTGATCCCTCTTCCGCGACTCTTCCTGACCTATCCAGCCTCGCGCTCTTAACTCACTCCCCCGCCAAAAAGTTTACAACGCAAACGGCTCGCTGGACGCCATGATCCTCGGTCCCACCCTTTCCCCGCATCCGAACGCCTGACGTTGCTCCGGACTCTTGGGGCAAGCATCCGCGTCGTTTGGCCGCCTCACGTTCGTGACCTGGTTCCCGCTCGAGCGGCGACAAGAGGGCGGCTGGAACGGCAATCGCTTCGACGGCAGCCGCCTGCTGCAAAAGGCACGGCGTGACCGTCGCTCGCGCCGTGCGAGACAACCCGTACCGGCCGCGACCTTCGCAGGCGTCGGTCGCACCCGTGCGGCCTTTTCTTAATTCATAAAAAAAGTCCGGACTCCCAAGGATGTCCGGACTGTGCGAAAAATGGAGCGGAGGGGAGTCGAACCCCCGACCTCTAGAGTGCGATTCTAGCGCTCTCCCAACTGAGCTACCGCCCCGCACAATCTTTTCGGTTGTCCCGCCGAGAAACGTCGCCGAAACTCCGTAAGGAAGCAGCGCGTTTCGCCTTGCGGTCGCCGCCCAAAAGCTTCACGAGTTCTCTCATGCGACCTAGAGACTGATTCTATGTTTTCTCTTACGGCATGTCAAAGGCGGGTGGCGCAAAAGAGCCCTTTGCGTTGTTCCCATCTCGCGTGATGGATTGAAGTTAGGAAGGGCCTGGAAAGGGCCTTCCCGCAGGATGTGCGGAAAACGGGCGGTTTTTCCCGCGATGGAGCGATTTTTCACGATTTTTCGACCAAGCCTGCGAACAAGCGGGGATTGCATGCGTAGTAAGGGTGTGCTTTCACAAGGATCGGCTTGATCCAAAGCCCCTTGGGTGGTGCGGAACAAGAACTTTCCCTGCAAAGCACGCAAAGCGTTGGCTGAATCCCTTGTTCTCCGGCTCAGGAAGACCTTTATGCAAATCCCCAACCTCCGACCTCTCTTCGCCTGGGATACCCTGGAAGATAGTCCCACCATTCGCACCCTGCGGGAATTTCTAACGTCCATTCCCGACGAGGAGTTTCTCACATCTCTGGAGAGATCCCGGGGCAAGGGGCGGAACGACTACCCGGTCCGTGTGCTCTGGGGGACGTGGCTTTTGAAGATCGCCTTGCGGCATCCGACCGTGG
Source organism: Thermopirellula anaerolimosa (assembly GCF_054657335.1). NCBI lineage: Bacteria > Pseudomonadati > Planctomycetota > Planctomycetia > Pirellulales > Thermoguttaceae > Thermopirellula > Thermopirellula anaerolimosa. The sequence continues at coordinate 1,795,010 of NZ_BAAHYX010000006.1, read as the reverse complement.
AGTCGTGCCTGGCCGAACTGAGGCGGAACGCGGAGCTGCGGAAGCTGATTGGGATCGAATCGGAGGATCAGGTTCCCAACGCCTGGAACATGTCGCGGTTTATGGAGCTGCTGGGCCGGGAACCGTTTCGCAGCCTCCTGCAAAAGATGTTCAACACCATGGTGCAACGGTTGGCCGAGGTGGTGCCGGACTTGGGAGAGAACCTGGCCGGGGACGCCACGGGGCTGAAGGCGCGGCGGAAGGAGGGACAGGCGGCGGAGGAGGAGAAGGCGGAAGGTCTTCCGCAACCCAAGGGCGGTCGCAAGGAGTACACGGACAAGGACGGGAACGTGACGCGGGTGGTGGAGTGGTTCGGGTTCAAGCTGCACCTGGCGGTGGATGTGAAGCACGAAGTGGTGTTGGGGTACAAGGTCACGGAGAGTACGGCCGGGGATGCCGAGACGTTGCCGGCGGTTTTGGAGCAGGTGAAACGGAATCTGCCGCAAGGTCGGATCAAGAGTCTGGCCTATGACAAGGCGGCCGACACGAATCCGGTGCATGAGCTGTTGTCGCGGGAGGGGATCAAGGCGGTGATCGAGAATCGGAGTTTGTGGAAGGAGGAGGCGGAGCGGATGTTGCCCGGCCACGATGGGAACTCGAACATCGTCTACGACGAGGCGGGGACGGTGTACTGTTACGATCGGGTGAGCCAACCGATGGTGCGGTATCGGATGGCCTACATCGGGTATGAGCCGTCGCGGGAGACGATCAAGTATCGGTGTCCGGCCAAGCACGAGGGGTGGGAGTGTCTGATGAGCAAGATTTGCAATGCGGGGAAGTCCTATGGGAAGACGGTGCGTGTGCCGCGGGAGATCGACTTGCGGCGATTTCCGGCGATTCCGCGGGCGACGCGGAAGTTTGAGCGGTTGTACCGCGGGCGGACGGCGGTGGAACGGGTGAATGCCCGGCTGAAGGTGTTTTGGGGGGTGGATGACGGGAACATCGTCGGGGCCCGGCGGTTTACGGCGGAGGTGGGGGCGGTGATGGTGGTGCACGCCGCGTTTGCGACGCTGTTGGCGATGGCCCCGCGTCGAGAGGGGACGTTGGGAAAGATGCGGCTCAGTCCGATTTCCAAGGCCTTGCGGGAAAGAGTCTACGGCAAGCCTGCCGCCCCGGGACATCCCGAGTCCGGCTCCGCCGCTGAGCAAGAGCCTTCAGGAAAACCCGCCGTAGCGGTCACCTAGGTTTTTTACCCCAGAGCGGCGGACGAATCGGGAATCTTGTCGGTGCTGAGCTCGTCTCGCAGGATGACGGTCTGCGCGGAGTGCGCGCGGAAGGCCGATCAAAGACCGCTTTGAGGCGTTTTCTTCCCTCGAACGCCGCCTTTTCTTCCTTCGAGTGCCGCCTTCCCGGCTCCAGAGTCCCCTCTTTTCAAGACTCCCCGCCCCACGTATTCACTTGATCGCTCTTCCACGACTCTTCCTGACCTATCCAGCCTCGCGCTCTTAACTCACTCCCCCGCCAAAAAGTTTACAACGCAAACGGCTCGCCTTCGAGCGAGGTTACACCTCTGGGCGAAAACGCAGGGCCGTCGCCCGCCCGGAAACTCGGACGAAAACGCCGCAATCGGTTTCCCGGAGCGGGCCATCGACGGAAGTCATTCCGCCGACTTCGTCGTCGAAGCGGATGAGGGGACCGGTACCGCTTTGGCCGCGGCTTCGCCCACGGCGGCCAAGGTCTCGGGAATCTCCACGCCGGCCACGTCCTTCATGACTTGCATCATGGGCGGCAGGACTCGGGCCAGGTCGTGAACCCAGCGACTCGTGGCCGAAGTGCCGTCGGCGGATTGGCCGCCGTCCCAGACCACGATCTTATCGAACTTGATGTTCGAAATGGCCTGAGCCGAGGCGTTCACCAACGCATCGAAGTGTTCCAAGAGCAGCATCTGGAAGGCCTTGTCGGCGCCGCCGCAGGCCTCGATGATCTGCCGCAAACCCTCGGCTTTCTTGGCGAGGATTTCGTATTGTCCGCGGGCTTCCGCATCCAGTCGAGAGAACATGGCCTTGGCCTCGCCCTCGGCCTCGATCCGCCGCTTTTCGGCCTCGGCTTCGGCTTCGACGATGATGCGGGCCTTTTCGGCCTTGGCGGGGGCCTCCACCTCGGCGCGCCGCTGGGCTTCCACGCGTTCGGCCTCGGCCAAGGCGGCGCGGGCTAGGGCGCGATGTTGGGCTTCCAGCACCGCCGCCTCCGCTTCCCGTTTGCGCGTCTCACCCAGTTGATACGCCTCGGCCTGCTTGACTTGCAAAGTCGCCTGCGAGGCAGCCACCGTGGCCTTGGCCAGGTTTTCGCCCTCGATGGCCTTGGCTTCCGCGTCGGCCAAGCGAACGCGCATTTGCTGCTCGGCCTCTTTCACCAACGAATCCTTCTCGAAGGCGGCGGTTTGCTCGCCGACTCGTTGCTCTTTTTCCAACTCGGCGACGCGGACGGCGCGATCGCGCTCCGCCTGTCGCGTGCCGATTTCTCGGAACTTCATGGCTTCGGAGACGCTGATCGCCTTTTCGCGTTCGGCTTCGGCGACGCGAATCTCGCCCATCTTCTCGTTTTCGGCGACGTCGCCGCGGGCCTTTTGAATCGCCTGCGAGGCCGCCTTCTGTCCGATCGCCTCGATGTAGCCCGATTCGTCCGTGATGTCGGTGATGTTGACGTTGATTAGCACCAAGCCGATCTTTTTCAGCTCCGGTTCCAGCGAGTTTTGGATGTTCGTGAGGAACGCCTCGCGGTCGCGGTTGATCTCCTCGATGTTCATCGAGGCGATCACCTGACGCAATTGGCCGAAGATGATGTCCTCGGCTTGCTTCTTAATTTCCTGATTGCTCAATCCGAGCAACCGGATGGCCGCGTTTTGCATTAACTCGGGCGAGGTCCCGATCGCCACCGTGAACACGCTGGGTACGTTGACGCGAATGTTCTCCATCGAAAGCGCCCCGCGAAGGGGGATTTCGATCTGCATCGGCTCAAGGCTCAGCCAGGCATAGTCTTGCAGGAGGGGAATCACGAATCGAGCGCCGCCGTGCACGCACGTGGCAGCCTGCCCTCGGCCCGACTTGCCGTAAATCACCAGCACGCGGTTGCTGGGGCAACGCTTGAACTGCTTGAGCAAGGCCACCATGCCCAGGAAAAGAAAGATGACCGCGAACACCACCATCAACAGGATCCAAAACGTGGAACTGCCGATGAAATCGCCGGACTGGGCCAACACCAAATCACTGGACATGGTTCGCCTCCTGAGCCTGCGCCGCGAGGGGCGCCACCAACACGGTATCCGGACCAAGGACCTTCAACACGACCACCTGGGTGCCCGCGGGGATGGCGTCCTCGGCGGACACCGCCAAATACTCCATGGTCCGATTCTGAACGTCGACGTGGATCTTGCCGCAACCGGACTGCCGGGCGGGGATCTTCAAGTAAACCATAGCTCGCCGCCCGACGCTCTGGCCGATATGCACGGTTCCTTCGCTGCGTAAAGAGGAAATGGCCCTCATGAGCCAATACACTCCGTACATCGCGCCTAATCCGCACGCCGCGGCGATGATGAGCGATTGCGCGGGAGGATAATCGGCTGCTTGAGCGGCCAGGCCGGATAGTCCGAAGAAGGTGAGCGCGGCGACGAGCGTGCGGAACGAGACGACCTTGAATACTCCGACCGTGGAGGCGTGCGGCGCGGCGCCGTGATCCAGGTGTCCCGCCCCATGGCCCGCGTGGGCCATCTCCGACACGTCCGCGCCGTGCGTCAAATCCGGAGTGTCGGCGTCCACGCCCCCCGCGGCATCCGCGTGAAAATCCGCGCCGCCCGCATCGCCCGAAATATCCCCGTGGAAGTCGCCGCCGAAATCCCCCCCGGCGTCCGCGCCGTCGACGTCGGAAACCTCGCCTCCCAGACCGATGAGAACGAGAATCAGTTGACAGATAAGGACCGTTCCGCCGATGGCCGCGCTGATCGCAAAAATGAGCGACATCACTAACCCCCTTGGCAGGGGTGAGCCTGCCGTACGTGCCAAGAACAGACCCCGATTCGTCGACCGACGCCCGGGGTTACGTTGATAGGATATTCGCCGGACGTGCGACGATCTTGCCGCCCGCCCGGCGGGATTCGTTTTCCGTCAAAAAGGCACGTGGAAGGCCTGCCGTTCCCCACGTGGGCGTAGCTCATGCCGGCATCGCGTGCCCAAAAGGTTCGGCCGTGCGGCGCCGGACGGATCACCGCTAATCCTTCCAGATGTCCCGGATGCGTTCTTCCAGGCTGGGGAAGGCCGGCAAGGGAGCGCTGGGGGCCGGTTCGTACCAAAATGTGGCACAGCACCAATCGTCTTGCGTCTCCTGCAGGCCGTTCTTCCAGGCGATTTGTTGAATCGTGATTCGGCATTCCTTTTGCCAAGCGATGGGGTCCGGGAGATGCCATCGGTACATGGAGACGAAATTGTTCTGATTCAGGGAGCACCCTTGGTAGAACAGCGGTACCTGTTGGATGCCCCAAGCCAGTCCCACGTAATCCTCGCTGCCGGTGCCGCAAATGGTCGGGAAATCGGTGTCGCCGTCCATGTAGACCTTGATCTCGCCTTCACCCCACCATTGGTCCGGGTGCAGATTGCGGATGCCGATGACGGTCCCCAAGTAGCGTCCCTTATTCGTCCGCTTGGGCAAAAGCTCGAAGTCCTGCTTGAGCGTGGTGGGGTTTTCCCGGCGGAAGACCACGTGCAATCGGCCGACGTCGTCGGGATGCTTATCGCCCAGCGTGTAGTCGATCTGGTAAAAGATCGGGGGCGAGCGTTCGCTTTGGGTCTCGTTGGTCAAGGTGATTCGCGCCCGTTTCGTGAACGGCATGGGCAGCCAGATGTTCATTCCCCCGGTCGGGCCGACGGAATGGACGGCGGAAAAATACGGCATGACCTTCCCATGGGCGAACCCGAAGAAATCGCCCACAGGACACTCGATGCTGGGATGTTCCTGGCCTTCCCAGTAGGCGCGAATGACGAGGCTGCGAAGATTCTCGGGCGCCCTATCCGTGGTGAGCCAAATGTGACGGATCGTCCCCGGGCCTTCGATGTCGCACAGTTGGAAGGTTTCGCCGGGCTTGATGTTGCGAGCGGGAGACCCTTTGCGTCCCACTCCCAAATTGCTGGCGGCCTGACCGCCCTTGCCCGGTTCGCCCGTGGGGTTTTCGAACGAGATCGACCGCGAGACCAGTCCCGTATCGAGCAGGTAGGGTTGATGAATCACATCGGGTTGCTGCCCGAGGGCCGCCCAGGTCCAGCATACGGTTGCTGCGACAGCCGGCAAGGTGAGGCTGCCTGAAAACCAAGGTCTCGACACGATTCTTCTCATGACTTCTTCTCCATTCACTGGAACCGACAAAAACCCCCGCCGCCTTACTCGCAGAAGAGCGGCCGACACCGAATCGCGGACCGTTGCGTTCCCAATCTGCCTTGGATCACAAGAACGTGGGCCGCGGTTCAAAACCATCATGCCGATCGAGCGGTCGAATTGCAAGCAACGCAGCGAGCGCGAGACAGCCGAATGAAAACCGCGCGATTGCCCCCGGGACGGGGCGGGCCTAGCGTCGGAAGAACCATTGGCGAGTGAAGACCAGGGCGAAAATGGCCGCCAAGACCACGGTGAGAAGAAGCAAGGATTGGTCCGGTTCGATTCCCCACAGAGCCAAGAGGACCCAAGGAACGATCAGGCAAGTGAGGAAGATCAGGACGAGCAGGATGACCATGTCGCGGGAAACCGGTGGGTTTTCTCCCGCCGGCGGTCGGTGGATACCCCGTTCCACCAGGATGCGATTCAATTGCCGCTTCTTAGCGTCGCGGCGGATGGTCTCGACGACTTGTTCCGCCTCTTTTCGGTCCTCGAGAAGTCGGGTCAAGGCCAAGGCCGAGTCTTCCCGACCGCGAAGATGCAGGAAGACCGCCATCGCGGCCTGGGCTTGCACGTCGTTGGGATCGATTTGCAAGGCCTGTTGAAGGGATCGCTCGGCATCCGCCCATTGCTTCATGCGTAGCTGAGCTTGGCCCAGGATGGTCCAAGCCGCAGCGTCTTGCGGAAGCAGTTCGACGGCGTGGCGGGCGGCCTCCAAAGCCGGTTTGGGACCGCGGTGCACGGTCATGAAGCGGGCATATTCGCGGACGATCTCGGGGCTTTCGCGGCTCAACTCGACGGCGGCCTCCCAGGCCTGCTGCGCTCGACCGAGACGTCCCGCCGCCTCTCCGGCCTGGGCCAACAGCATTTGTGCGTGAAGGTCCCGAGGGGCCAGCCTGGCCGCATATTCGGCCTCTTCCAGGGCCTCTTTGCCGCGGTTCAACCTCAGCAAGGCGTCGGCCCGCAGCAACCGAGCGATCAGCAAGTCGGGATAGCCCGTCACCACCTGCTCGGACAAACTCAACGCCCGAATCGGTTGGTTTTCGTCCAACGCGGCGATCGCCTGTAGGAGATAGTTTTCGGCGTCCGACCAATCCATGGGCGATCTCCCATGCCGGGAACCCGCTTCAGCGGTTGCTTTCCCCCTTGGCGGGGCGACTCCCTCAGCGAACGGCGGTCGATGGCAAACGCGACTCTGCCGCACCGCTCGTTTCCCGGGAGCGAGCCAACCACGGCGACAGATCGATCCGGCGGTACGGGCCGCGTGTCACGGGGGGCTTTCCCAGGGCCAAATACAATTGCCGAGCCTCCGGTTCGAATACCATCGACTGCACGGTCAGGAACCGCATGTTGACTTCATCCAGTTTGGTGATGATGTCGGAGCGGGAGACATGCGGACGGTTTGCCGCCTCACGCAGAACCGGGTAGCGCGAGCACCACGTCAAGCTGCGCAACTCCGGCGTGCGGAAGTGATTGGTGCAGGCCAGAATGCCGTCCTCGGGTTCGCGAACGGCGAGATTCGCCGGCGTGAACTCCACCACCTGGGCCCGCTGAGGGTCCGCCATGACGATATTCAGTCGGGTGCTGCGTGCCGAAGTCCGCAACAATTCAGCGGCCTCATCGACGTTGCGGCACGTCTCCAGCACTTCCCGCAACATCATGGTGTAGGGCATGGCGTCTTCGGCCACGAAGGGCGATCCGTCGGAAGACAGATGCACTTCATGGACCGCCAGTGCCAACCCCGCCTCGTTGATCCCGCTCAAACATCCCACCATGCCCGGAAAACCGATCGAGGCGAATCGCAACCTTCCTTCATCGGGCAGGTATATTTTGACCACGCTCAGGCGGTCGAGAATACCCACCGAAAAAAAGTCCAAATTGCGGCCGAATCGCACTTTGCCGTCATCACTTTTTCCCGGCAGGACCACCAGAGAGGAGCACGCGAAAGACCGATACAGGTCGGGAATTACGTTGGCGGCGGCGATGTCTTCGTACGTCACTTGGTCGTCCGCCATGGAGACCATGCCCTCGATTTCGCGGCGGTGATGGTCGGGAATTCTCGCCAGATAAGGCCGACTCTTCCGCAAAAAGGCTTCCCAACCGCCGGGGTATTTCAGCAACGCGAGCAGATCCCGCGGAGCACGCAGCATGCCCTCGGCGACGTTCAGGGCGAAGGCCGCCTCTTGCCGTCCCCTTTGCTCGGGCGATCCTCGCAAAATGATAACCGGGACGCCCTCGACGTATCGCAGTTCGCCTTGGTCGTAAGTGCGTGCCGGGCCGAAGACGCCGTCTTCCGCCGAGACATGGAGCGCGGGCGGCAAGAAAGACGACATCGCGACCGCGCAAAGCGCTGCCAAGCCGCAAAGAGCAATCTGCACGTGCCGTCGCGGAAGGGTGATCATGTCATCTGCCCAGCGAAACGCCTGAATGTTGCAGACAGGAGAGGCTTTCTGCCGCCCCACTGTGATGTTATGAGGCCGCCCGAGCGTTTTCAAGCGCGCCGGACGCCGACGATCGGCGGACGGCATCGGCGGGGCGATGGTCGGCCGCGCGGTCGGAAGATGGGGGACCGCCCGGATTGCGAGGCGGAGAAGGTATCAAGAGACGATTCGGCAGGGCAGGCCGCGGCATTCGGAGGCATACTTGGACACTAGGCGAATCAGCGCGTCCTTGGATAGGGGCTTCGCCGCGAAACCATCGCACCCGACTTGAAGGCAGCGACTGCGGTCTCCCGGTTCCGCGTTCGCCGTCAGGGCGATGATGGGGCTATTGTACCCGGACTCGCGCAGAATACGGACGGCTTGATAGCCGTCCATTTCCGGCATCTGCATGTCCATCAAGATGCAATGGAACGGATGGGTGTCTTGCATCGCGTGCAGCGCGGCGCGGACCGCTTCCGTGCCGTTTTCCGCCGTCTCCACCTCCACGCCCACGCCCTGAAGAATGTGGACGAACAGTCGCCGCGTATCGGGGGAGTCCTCCGCCAAGAGCACCCGGGCGGACAGCTCGACGGCGGCGGTCTCGTTTCGGAGGTCGCACTCCGCAGTCGACGCCGCTTCCAAGTCCAAGGCGGGCGAGGTTTCCCACTCCAATTCCGACTGATGGCCCGCGGGTATCGTCAAGCGAAAGCTGCTGCCGAAACCGACTTCGCTGACGACTTGGATTTCACCCCCCAGTCTTCGCGCCAGATTGCGACTGATGGTCAGGCCCAACCCAGTGCCGCCGGAACGTCTCGTCGAACCGCCGCTCACTTGGTAGAAGGGTTCGAAAATGCGTTCGAGCTGATCCGAGGGTATGCCCGTGCCCGTGTCGATGACGTCGAACTCGAGTCGGCAGTCGCCTTCGTCGCCGGTCACGGCCTTGACGATCAACCGCACCGATCCGGTGTCGGTGAACTTGACGGCGTTGCCGACCAGGTTGATCAAAATTTGCCGCACGCGGAAGGGGTCCGACCGAATGGTTCGAGGGAGAGGCGGCCGCAACTCCAAAAGCAGCGGGAGGCCCTTGGCGTCGGCCTTGACCCGCAACAGGGAAAGCACGTCCGCCGCGAGACGAGACGGCGAGAACGATTGTGCCTCCAGCGTCAACTCGCCCGCTTCGATCCGCGCGATGTCCAGAAGATCATTTACGATGCGTAGGAGGTACTGACCGTTGCGGAGAATGGTCTGGATGGCACCCAGTCGCACGGGCGGGGCCTTGGAGATGTCGCCCTCGACGAGCAAGGTTTCGGCGTATCCCAAGATGGCGGTCAAGGGTGTACGGAGTTCATGCGTCACGTTGGCGAGAAATTGATCGCGGACGGCAAGGGCGCGTTCCGCTTCGGCGCGGGCCGCTTCCAGTTCCCGATTCACCTTCTCCAGGTGCTCGGCGTGCTCGCGGACCGCCGTTTCCGCACGCTTTTTCTCCGTGATGTCGCTCAACAACCCCAGGCCCCCTACGTGCCTGCCGAAGCGATCGTAGACGGGATGCACGGCGGCCAAAAGGACGCGAATCTCACCGTCCGGCTTCACGACGCGCAGTTCATATGTTCCGGAAATCCCCCGACGCCGTCGCCGCAGTTGCCCCTGAAAAACCTTGTGATCCTCGGGAGCGATGAAATCCAAGGCGGGCTTCCCCAAGATTTCGCCGGGCGTTCGGCCCAAGATTCGGCAGAAGTGGTCGTTGACGGTGCGCAGGCGTCCGCGGCGATCCACCATCGCCATGGCGTCATCGGCGAACATGACGGCCTGTTCGCCGGACTGGACGTCCAAGGCGTCGAAAAGCGAGACCTCGTCCGAAAAAGCGGCCTCACAGAAGCGGCGTCCAACCAGCAGAATTCCCGCGAATACGGCGATCCAGATCAAGCCCAGGCTGGAAACCACCGCGGGCGAATGGAGGCCGGGATCGCCCAAGGCAATCCCCAGCATGATGGCGGCGACCAGGCATGTCCAAATCAAGGCCGCCGACCAAACGATCCTTCGCCCAGACAATTGCCGGGGCAAACGATCGTCGCAACCGGCAGCGTAAGCGGAGTCGTTGATCAATGGATTCCCCCCCCGTCTCGATGTACTCCTCACCCTTCGTCACAAGTCGGACGATGTCGTGATCGGCGCGTGCCCGCCAACCGCGCCTGAGAGAGACACCGCCGCATCGCGTTGAGACGGGACGCCCCGTCCCCATCCCAGTTCGGTATCTTTGAAAAGTATAGGTCCCAAAAGGCTCCTCTCTTTCCCAAATTGCCGAAGGGACGCTTGGGGAAAAGGGTTTGAAGGGAGGAAGTTCACGGGTTTTTCTAATAAAAAAGGCTGTAGCCGTCGTCCGTGTTATGCCGATACCGTAGTCCGACACGCGGGGGCATGCGCGCCGGGAAATCAACCGCGCCGCCGGGGTCGCGCTTCGAGAACGAGGATCGACGCGCAGCAGCGTTTTGGGGCACGCTTTGTCGGGCGGAGAGTGAGGAGTTTTGGTTGGACAACGGGCGTCACTGACGACGCCCCGGCCCAAGGGAGGGGGGATTCGCTCGTGCGGGAAAAGAGCCGATTCGGATCGACGCTCTTGGCCGCTGCGGGGCTGAGCCTGCTGTGGGCGGCGGAACTCCGCGCGGCCGATCTCGGCGAAACACCGTCATCGGCAACCCCGTCGCGAACTTGGGTTGCTCCTCGCGATTCAACCGTTCGGCCGCTACCCTGGTACGTGCTCCCCGCCCCGAGCAATCCCGTCTTTCGGGGAACGCCTCGGTTTCGATGGGGCGACCTGGGCGTCGAACGCTCCGTCCCTCAATGGAGCGGTCGCGACGACTATTACGGTCGCTGGAGACAGTGGTCGCGATTCTAAAAACCTGTCGCGGAACCCTAGCGCGGGGCTTACCGCCGCGAACCTTTCTTAATGGTCCGCCCAATGACGGCGGTCGATGCCACGGGCTGTTCGCCGGTCAAATTGCTCTCGGCCGTCAGCGCCGACCGCACGCGCTGTGGCGGATTTGTCCTACAGCAGCGCGGAATCGTTCCGCCAGCCTCGGGCGTCTCATTCGCTTTCGGACGGTTTGGCGCTTTCGGACGGTTTGGCGACTCGGACCGCGCCCCCGCTTCGGGCATAGAGCAACCAATAGACGGTCGGAATCACCACCAGCGTGAAGAGCGTGGAAGCGAAGATTCCGAAGATGATGGCCCACGCCAAGCCCGAGAATATCGGGTCCAGGGTGATCACCCAGTTGCCCAGCAGGGTCGTGGCGGAGGTCAGCAGGATCGGTCGCAACCGCACGGCGACGCTGCGCACGATCGCCTCGCGGAGGTCCAACCCGTCGGCCAAGCCGTGATGGATGAAATCGATCAACACCACGGAATTCCGCACCACGATCCCCGCCAAACCGATCATGCCGATCATGGCCGTCGCCGTGAAGAACACCGGGTTGGCGAAACCTTCGATCGGACGGTTCACGATCCAGTTCAACAACAGGAAGCCGGGCATGATCCCGATCATCGTGAGCGGAATGGCCAGCATGATGATCAGGGGCAAGGCGCGGGACTGGGTTTCGAACATGAGCAGGATGAAGATCACGATCAGGGCCGCGCCGAAGGCGATGCCGAGGTCACGGAAGACATCGAGCGTGATCTTCCATTCACCTTCGCCGTTCCACACGACTTGGAATCCGTCCGGCACCGACCAGCGATCGCCGCCGCCCGGCTGAAACCAGGTTCGCGACTCGACCGGCCGAATCTTGGCGGGCTTGTCTTCGCCCGCGGCGAGTTCCGCCGGCGTAGTGCGATCCACCTCCATGTCGATGATGGCGTCGGCGGGGGGCCTGCCGGCCACTTCCCCGAAAACGTACGCGACCCGCCGCAGGTTCTTGCGGTAGATCGTCTTGTCCTCGTAGATCGGCGTCCCGTCCGGGTGCGTGGTCGTGAAATTGCCGATGGCTCCCAGTTGAACCATTTGGCCCATCCGGCCCTGAATGTACAGCGATCGCAGATCGTCTTCCGAAGACCGCTCCGACCGCCGCAGTCGCAGCACGACTTGCAGGGGATTGACTTCGGAGGGGATTTGCAGGTCGGTGGCGGGATAGCCGGACAACGCCAATTGCAGCAGTTGCGCGACGTCTTGCTTGGCCACTGCCGACAGCGCGGCTTTCGGCTGATCCGTAACGAAGACCAGTTTCGGTTGGTCGGCCTCCGCACTGATGTCCACGTCCACGACTCCCGGTTCTCGCAACATCCGGGCCTCGACCTGCTTGGAGACCGCGATCAGCTCATCATAGGTCGCGTCCGGCGGACCGTAGACCTCGGCGGTGATGGTCGAGATGACGGGCGGTCCCGGCGGCACTTCCACCAGTTTGATGTTGGCGCCGGTTTCGCGGGCGATGGCGGCCATGTCGTTGCGAATCCGCAGGATCAACTCGTGCGACTGCTGCGAGCGATGGTCCTTGTGCAGCAGATTGACGCGGATGTCGGCGACGTTGCTCCCTTGCCGGAGAAAATAGTGCCGCACCAACCCGTTGAAATCCATGGGAGACGACAGTCCGCTGTAGATCTGGAAATCGCGAACCTCGCGGAGCGACGCCAAGTACTCGCCGATCCTTCGCGCCACGGCGTCGGTCGTTTCCAGCGTGCTGCCCTCCGGCATATCGATCACCACTTGGAACTCGTTCTTGTTGTCGTAGGGGAGCATCTTGAGCGGGACGACGCGCAAGCCGGGCAGGAGCACGGATCCCACGAAGAGCAGCGCCGTCGTCGCCACCACCCCCCAGGCCGCCCAACGATAACGGAGAATCGGACTGAAGACGGCGCGGCTGAAGCGGTAGACCGGCCGCCGCGTCACGTCGAAACCGCCTTCGTCGTGCGAGGAAAGCGCGGCGCCCCGCAGTGCGTACATGGCCATCCAGGGGGTAATGACCAGCGAAACCAGCAGCGAGGCCAATAGCGTGACCGGGACGTTGAGGGCCATCGGAGCCATGTACGGCCCCATCATGCCCGTGATGAAGGCCATCGGAGCGAAGCTCGCAACGATCGCCAGGGTGGACATCACCAAGGCCGGTCGCACCTCTTGGACCGCGTGCAGCACCGATTCGCGCGGCGGCAAGACCTTCATCGCGAAGTAGCGTGCGATGTTCTCGACATCGGTGATGGGATCGTCCACCAGGAGACCCAAAGCCAGAATCAGGGCGAACAGCGTCACGCGATTGATCGTGTAACCGAACATGTAGTTGACGAAGAGCGTCATGCTGTAGCAGATGGGCACGGCCAGGGCGATGACCACCGCCGCCCGCCATCCGATCGTCAGCCAGATCAGGCCGATCACCGTCAGCACGGCCACGACCAGGGCTTCGACCAATTCGTTCACCTTTTCGTCGGCGGTCTCACCGTAGTCGCGCGTAATGCGGTAGTAAACGCCGGTCGGGAGGATTTGGCCGGCCAACTCCTCCATACGTTTCTCGATCGCCTGGGCCACCCAAACGGCATTGCTGCCTTTCTGTTTGGCCACCGCGATGGTCACCGCCGGATGCACGGACGCGGTAGGAGACGCCTCTCGGGCCTTCAGTTCCTCCGCCGTGACGTGATCGCGCGGGGCCGTGCTGTCCACTGCCGCCGGGCCGAACCCGATCCACGTGTACGAGGTCGCTTCAGCGGGACCGTCGCGGACGTCGGCCACGTCCTTCAAGTAGACCGGGCGACCGCCCGCCACGTTGACGACCAGGTTTTCCAGTTCCAGGGCGTCGCGAACGAAGGTGCCCGCATCCACGACGAACTCGGTATTTTGCTGCTCGAAATGACCTGCCGGCAGATTGACGTTACCCGCGCGCAAGGCCTGCGCCACTTGCAAGGCGGAGGTATTCCGCGCCGCCAAACGAATGGGATCGATTTCCACACGGATTTGTCGCGGTCGACCGCCGACCACCGTCACCCGATTGGTTTGCGGCACCGCCTTCAGCTCATTTTGGGTTTGCTCGGCCAAGCGGCGCAACTCGTAATCGCTGATATCCTCTCGCTGCGACCACAGGGTCAAAGTGACGATGGGCACGTCGTCGATTTCGACGGGTTTGATGACCCAGGCATCGACGCCCGCCGGCGTCTCGTCGATGTAGGCGGATATCTTGGTATGCAGCTTGACCAGCGAGTCTTCGCGGTTTTGGCCCACGTAGAAACGGACCGTGATTACGGCCTGGCCGGGGCGCGACATGGAATACACGTACTCCACGCCGTCGATTTGATAGACGATCCGCTCCAGTCGACTGGTGATCTGCTGCTCGATCTGCTCGGCCGATAGCCCCGGCGCCGACACGAAGACGTCGGCCATCGGCACCACGATCTGCGGTTCCTCCTCGCGCGGCGTGATGGCCAGCGCACCAAGCCCCAGGATCAGCGACACCACCGTGAGCATGATCGCGGAGTCGCCCCGCAGAAAAACATCCACGACCCGCGTCAAAAAAGGGACTTTGGCAGGCGTATCCGTCACGGCTGAATCTCTCCTCGTCGCGAATCGGCACGGTCGGACATCGCTCGACGTTGGTCCGCGGATGCCCTGTCGGCCGAGAATGTTATCGTAAAAGACTCATTTCCCGAAGGCACGGCACGAGCGGCAAGCCGATCCCTGCGATCCGTCCCGCAGAGAGGGCGACCGCCCGCGCTGGAACGGCGAATCACCCTTGAGGCTTGGTCGCGTCGCTATTCGGCGACTGCGGGGTGGAAGCACCCGAGACGGGCACGATGTCGCAGGCCTCGCCCGCTGCTCCCTTGGGCACCGCCACCTTTTCCCCGCCGCGGACGCCGCTGAGCACTTCCGTGTGGCCCGGTCGTCCCAGTCGTCCCGTTTGAATCAGGCGGCGTTCCTTCGTCCCGTCTTCGCGGACGACGTCCACGAACTCCAGTTGACCCACGCGGCGAATGGCGGCCACGGGAATGCACAAATGGTCCCGGACGGCAGCCTCCAGCTTGACTCGCCCGAACATCCCCTCGACCAGGCCGGGGGTTTCCGGCAAGGCGATTTTGACCAATACCGTTCGGCTCGCGGAATCGGCCTGCGGCACCTTTTCATCGACCGTCCCTTCGATCTCGCGGTCCAAGGCGTCGATGTACACGCGAACGCGGTCACCGATCGCCAGCCGCGTCGCCAGATTCTCGATGATGGGCACCTCGAGCCGAAGCGTCTCCGGATCGTACAACGTCAACAGCGGCACGCCCGGCGAAACCGTGTCTCCCTCCTCGGCCAGCCGATCTACGATTTTGCCCTTGCGCGTAGCAGTAATCGTGCAATACGACAGGTTGACTTCGATCTCCGCCACCGCTTGGCGGGCCTTCTCGACATTGGCTTGGGCCTGGTCCAGTCGCGTCTTGAACTCTTGGAACTGCTGCTCGCTCATGGCGCCGGGGTTCTGTTGCCGCAAGCGAACCGCTCGGTCGTAATCGTCCTGGGCCTGCTTCAAAGCCGCCTGGGCGGCGGTCAGGGATGCCTGAGCCTGGTTCAATTGACGCTCCACCGCCGCCCGATCCAATTCGATCAACACGTCGCCGGGCGCGACCTCGCTTCCGGCACGCACATGGATCTTTTGGATTGTGGACATGATTCGGCTGGAGATGGTCGTTCGGTCCGCCGCCCGAATCGTGCCCACGGCCTCCTCCACCACCGGTTTGCGAATCACATCCACCGGTTCGACGGCTTCCTGATTCGGATCGAATCGAGCGACCGAAAGCTCGGTTCGCCCGGGCGGAATGGTTTCGTTGAAGAAGCCGGACAGCCACAGCACCACGCCGACCAAGACGACGATCCCCAGCAGAAAAGGCACGACCTTTTTCACGAAACCCACAACGCCCGCTATCTTCATGACGACGCTCCCATCGTTTGGAATGACACAAGCCCGTTATTCCGTTAGAGAATCAGAGAGGCTTCGGAGTTACAAAGCGGTTGCGGCGGCTCGCCATGCCGTCAGATCTCCCGGGCGAATCAGCCCCCCTCCCAGCGTGCCATCGACCGCACCGCACCACGCGAGGGTGATTGTAATGCGTCGAAACATAACTGGAAAGATAAAGTTTGATTCCGTGCCGGTTAATTGTTTGGCGCTAAGCGGAAACCGGGCGAATGGGTCACAAACTCTGCCGGAACCAGCGATGCAAAGGCCGACGTGGATATCCGATTTCGGACCGCCGTCGGGCGCAACGAAAACGACCGAGCCGAGTAAGGCCCGGTCGTGTACGCTGAATTGTCGATTGTGCGGCGCCGCCGGACGCAAGAATTCCGTTTGATGCGGCCGATCAAGATCCCCGGCGACCGCCTCGCATGGGAGGTGCGCCGGGATAACCGGGCGGAGGACCGGACGCTCCCGGATAGCCGGCGGGCGGTTGCGAGCTTCGAGAACCGGTTCCTCGGGTGCCGCTTGCGGACGTGCGTCCGCGGGTTCGTCCGCCGGGTGCGGATCCGGTCATGTAGCTTTCGTATTCGCTGCCGTACTCGCTGCCGTATTCCGATCCGGTCGTGGGATATCCGTACATCCCGCCGTACGGGGTTTGCGGTTCCGTGAACCGCTTGTATTCCGCCTCGTCCGCGATCTCGTCCCTGACGAAGAGGTTACCTTCGGGATCGACGAGGACGACGGAGGCGGGAAAGGCGTCCTTGGTGGGCAACGTTTCGCCGCCCGAGATGTCGAGGATCATCATCCGGGAGAAGAAATCCAGTTCCGGCTCAGGCTTGGCGGCAAGCGGCCCCCCCATGCCGGAGCCCATCTCTCCGTAACCCAGCATCGGGCCGGGGGTTGGATAATCGCCCGTCGTCGAACCCGGCGTGGATCCCATCTCGGCTGAGGAGCCACCACCGCGTCGCTGACGTCGACCGGGCATGGCCCCCTGATAACCCTCCTCGCCGTACATGTATTCCGACGGATACGGGCTCGCCGTGGTCGTCGTTTCCTTCTTCGGCGGGGCCAGCTTCTTGACCTCCTCGGCGGTGAAATCCACCACGGTCCCGCGGATGAGGTCGGCGAATTCCTGGAACTTCTTCAAGCCGCTACCCGGCTGAAAGACGGTCAAGCCCAAGGTGATCCTCGGCTCCGAGGTGGGAATGCGGCCGGGCTTGGCGGGGCCGGCCAAAACGCTGACGTCGGCCGGCACGCGGACCATGTTGCTGGCTTCGCTCCAATCGGTAATCAGGTAGGGATCCTGAGCGAACGATTCATTTTGGAGATATTGCGGCGGCACGCGATAGTTGGGATTCGTAAGATATAACCGCACGCGATAACGGTACTTCTTGCCCGGCTCCACTTGGTAATCGACGAAGCGGAACAACTTGAGCGGCGCCTCCTTCATGGCGGTCTGCAACGGGATGGCCCCGCCGGGGGCGCCGTAACCGTATTCCGTATAGCCGTAGTCCGTGGAACCCTCCATCCCGGGATAACCGCCGAGGGCGCCGTAGGGCGAAGACGTGCCGTAGGGGGAACCTCCGTAGCCCGGCATCATGCCCGGCGCTCCGGGACGCATTTGCGTCGGGTCGATCGGTGCGTCGGGAATCTCCGGAGCGGGAGGCTGCGCCGCGGCACCGGGTTGCCCGGGCGTTCCGGCGGCACCCGGGCGTTGCGGCATGGTGGTGGGCATCGGCCCGCCGGACCCCATCGGCCCGACCGACCCCGACATTTCGCTGCCGTACATGCCGTATCCTCCGTACATTCCGCCCATGGCGGTGCGCGGTCGTTCCACGAAGGGAATCTCGGGATCGTGCGCGACCTCCGGTCCCCAACTATCCCCGGCGGCAAGCTGGGCCAAAGGCCAGGTCAAAGGCACCTGCCCGGGCGGCATGACGTATTCCGGACTGACGTAGTTGAAGCCGTCTCGCTGAATTCGGGAAGCTTCCGCCCAGCGGACGCGAGCGTTGATCGCCTCCCACTTGAGGGAATCCACCGGTTGATCTTCATCGGTGACCTCGGCGCGTTCGATGTTGTAGTACACGTATTGCGGGCGCTCGCCCAATGCGGTCGGTGCCGTACCATAGGCCCCGCCCCCGTAGCCGGGATAACCCGACGCGCCTGGGTAGCCGCCCATTTCGCTTCCGTATTCGCTGCCATAGCTGGATTCCGCCCCGGGATAGCCGGTGGGCATGGTGGTGCCGTAGCCCATCGCGGAGGACGCGCCGCCGGCCATGCCCGGCACGCGAACCGCGTTCTGCAACACGTCGCGGAAGGCCTGAATCTGCTTTTCCCACTCGATCAGTCCGGTGACCACAACCCAGCGGCGACCGTGCGTGGCACCGCCGGAATAGCCGCCGTAACCCGCCATCCCGTAACCGGAGTATTCGCTCCCGTATTCCGACCCGTAGGCACTCTCGCCGGTCATGACCGGCATGGGAGGGGCGCCCATCGGCCCCGCCGTGCCGTAACCCGTCGAACCCATGGCGCCGGGATAGCCGGTCGCTCCCGCCGTGGTGCGCAGCGTGCTGGGATCAGCCCCCGCCACTGCGCCGTGACCGGCGCCGGCCTTCAGGCCTGTCACGGGAAAGACCTCGGGTTGTCCCCGCTTTTCCAGTTGGGCAAACAGGGGCGGATCGAACGGGGCCGCCAATTGATAGCCCGTCGAAGACACGGCCTCTTTGATCCGCTTCGCCACTTCGGAGAAACCGGGCACCTCGCGAGTCGGGATCGGCTCGGTCCTCTGGAAGTTCTGCTCCGCCTGAGAAGCCATGCTGGTAAGCTGCTCCGGCGTCAAGTCCACAGCCTTGGTGCGAGTGAAGGACATGACGACGAGGCCGAGCGCGGCCAACACGACCAGGGCCAGTACGATCTTTTCCCAATTCTCCGCAAGAAGCCCTTGCACGCCTTTGCCTGTGGTTGCGGCCATGACTCGTTCCTCGCTGTTATTTCGGTTCAGCGGCTGATGCCGATCCCCTTCACTTTCGCCGAACGCCCCTTGCGCCGTCGGCCTTCGCGGCCCCTCAGGCCGAAGAAGCACACGCCGTCCCAGGATTTCCCATTCCGGCACGCCCTATCGTGCGGTCGGAGTGTTCCCCGGTCCTGCCGTTCCCAATTGTCCTAAAATTGCCTAAGTTCCTCCAGCTTTCTCCCCGATTACGGTTGATTTCCGGTCGGCGCGGCGGGCGGCGTACCCGCGGGCGGGGCCGCAGGCGTGCCGGTCGTCGCCGATACGTTCGGATTTGCCGCGGCGGGCGCGGCCGCCGGTGCCGTAGGCGGTGCGGTTGCCGGGGCCGCGGGGGGCGTTCCCGGCGGGGTTACCGCGGGTGGCGGACCGCCCGGCGGCGGAGCGGTTCCCGGCCCAGGCGATGTCGGAGCGGGCGTGCCGGGCGTCGCACCGGCGGGTGCGGCGGCGGGGGTCGCCGTTGCCGCTCCCGAGGTATCCGCCGGTTGTTCCGAACCGGGCGGAGTCGCCGCGGTCTCCGGAGGCGCAAGGGACTGCCCTGACGCCAACTCGCGTCCGCCTTCCTTGCCCAACATGCTGAAGTCCGGCGGGTTGAAGATGTAAATCACCCCTTCGATCATGACGGGAACGTCGTTGACGCCGGATTGGCCTTGCGTCGCACCCGCGCCCATCGGTGACGATCCGCCCGAACCGTACGGACTAGCCCCGTACCCGCCCGAGTATTCCGACCCGTAGCCTTCCCCCGTGCTGTACGAAGCACCTTCGCTCCCGTAATCGGATCCCATCGTACTCATCGGCGCCATTCCGCCCATCATGCCGCCGGTTTGCGAGCCTTGGCCCGGCCGAATCAAGACCCGAACGATCTTGATCGGCATGTCGGAGTTGGCGCAGTTGACGAGCAATTTGTCAAGTTTCCGCTGATCCACCACCAGTCGCATGCGGACCGGCATCATTTTGAACTCGGCGAAGGGTTGCGTGGCCGTGGGCGGCAAGGGGTTTCCTTCGGCGTCCACGTACCGGCCGAACTGACTCCGTCCGCCGGCGCCGGGCATGCCGCCGTAACCGCCGTATTCCGAACCGTATTCACTGCCGCCCTCTCCCATGGCGACGCCGGGGTACGAACCGCCCGACCCCATGGCGACGGAGCCCATTTCGGAACCGGAGCCCATGGGCGAACCCGATCCCATCGGTCCCGCCGCGTACCCTCGCCGTGCTCCCCCAAAGCCGCGGGCGGCGTCGGGGCCGATTTCCAATGCGTCGATGCGTTTGACGACGGCGTTATGTTGTCCCGACGCCCCTTCATTGGTCTTCCGGATAACGCGCAGCAAGGCTTCGTAGACCCACAGGTCCTCTTGCGCGTTCCAAATCTCATCGGAGGTCGGTACGCGAATCCAGTTGAAGCGGGATTTGAGCTGGGCGATGCTTTGCGGATTCCAATCGACGGTACCGACCATCTCGATCTGAGATGCGGCACCCGGCGCCCCGCCGTAGGTGCTTCCGACCCCGGTATTCATAGCGCCCGCCCCGGGGTATCCGCCGTAGGCTTCGCTGCCGTATTCCGACCCGCCGCCCATCCCGGGATAGCCCATCATGCCTTGGGTCCCGCTCCGTAAGCTGCCCAACTGCCGCAAGTCGGCATCCTTGGGCCGACGCAGGTCCACGATTTCGAACAAGGTGGGAAAGTGTTGCTCGATGAAGTTCAGATAGATTTCGCGAAACCGATCGGGGATCGGATCGCCCGGCTTGCGGTTCGGCGCTTCGACCCAGGTCAAAAACTCTTGACCCAGCGCCGCCGGCCATTTGTTCTTCTCTTTTTGAGCCGCATACATGGCGACCCAGGCTTGGTACACATCGTTGCGCAGTTCCTCGATTCTGCTGCGCGTCGCATCCACCACCTGAGGATTAGGAGAACCAACCTTAATTTGACTCAACTGGGAGCGCAAGCCCTCCAGTTCCGTCTTTCGGGATTCGATGTTTTTGCTTACGGACGCCTGCGCCATAAACCAGGCGGAAAGGCCGACCACGACGGCCAAGCCGCACACGATCCAAAAGAGGTGTTTGTACACGCCGGCGAGGATCTGCTTGAGTTGATCCATGGCTTCTTCCTCAGTAGTCGGGCGAATACGTTTGAGCCCAACCGAATATCGCGAACTCGGGGAAAGCTCCCAGGACGAAAATCAAAGACTCAAGGTTGCGGCGACTGCGGAGGCGGACCGCTCGCGGGCGGCACGGCATTGCCACCACCCGCCGGGGCGGCAGGTGGCGCCGGCGGCGGTACCGGGGCATCCGGCAAATCGGCGGCATCGACCGGGACGCCGGCATTCGGCGGAAGCGAACCCGGCGGCATCGGCGGAGGCGCTCCCACACCCGGACCGCTTCCCGGCGGAAGCGGCATCGGCTGCGGGGCTGCACCGGGCGCCGTCGGAGGTAGTCCCGTCGAACCCGGCGGCAACGCCGAAGGTGGACCGCCCGGTAAACCTGCGGGAGGAATCGCAGCGGGTGCCGCGCCTGCCGGCCCAGGCGCCGGGGTGCCCGGTACCGAGGGAGCGGGGACGCCGCCGGGGCCGGGCATGACGGGAACACCCGCCGCACCCGGTGCCGCCGCAGACCCGCCCTGCTCGACGTTCGGTTGACCGCCTGCCGCCTGTGCGGCAGCCTCGGCGGCCTGCTGTTGCGCCTCCTCGCGCGCCTTCTTCCGCTCCGACTCCGTCTTAGGTTGCCACACGAACTCCACCACGAAGTCGAATCGTCTCAATTCGATCACGCCGGGAATGGTCATCGTCCCAGGGGTGCCCGGCGCGCCGGTACCCAAGGTGCCGGTCGATCCGCCGGGAATTAGGCTGCCGGTGGGGATGCCGGTGGGCCCCATGGTGCCGGCGCCCGGTGCGAGCGTGGAGGGCCGAACGTTCGGGTCCGTCACCCGCACCACCTTGATCTTGCCGGGGTTGATGAGGCACGGGAAACCGATACCGAGTTCTTTGGGCGTCAACCATTCGCCGTTCACGAAGAACGGGCCTGTTTCGAGATTCTTGATCAGCGTGTTGCGGACGTACTCGGCGCCTTGATTGATTTGGGCCGTCTCGCTGTTATGGTAGTGATAGCCGGTCAAGCGAATCACGTAGCCGGGACCCGTCGGACCGGGGATCGACGGCGGAGGCGGCGGGGCGGCCGCGCCTCCGTAAGGCGAGGCGCCGGGATACATCGAGTCGCTGCCGCCATACGGAGAGGACATGCCGTAGGGCGACGAGCCTGCGGCACCCATCGGCGAGGCTGCCGGAGCGACCGCCGCCGGAGCGGCCTGGGCGGTCGTCGTTCCGGTCTGGCTTTCCGCACCCTCTTGGCCTTCGGGAGCCTTGTACCATCCGCCCGTCATCTGCCACCACGTGGAAAGGTCGTCCAAGTAGTTGGCATCCAAGCTGGTGATATGGATTTGCTCGCGAGCCTCCAGCGCTTTGGCCTGCTCTTTGGGATCTTCCGATGCGGCGGCTTGCTCTTCCGCGGCGGCCTGCGCGGCGACGTTCTCCGCCTGCAAGCGGTATTGCGGCAGGGCTTGATTGACGGCGGTCAGAAGCTCCAGCCAAAGCAACCGCCCCTCCACGTTTCCGGTCAAGTTCTCGCCGATGGCCTTGATTCGGTCGAACTCGCTCTCCACCGACGACAAGTCTTGCTGGTGCCGTTTGGCGGTATCGACGACTTGCTTGGCGCGCTGCTCGGCGGATCCGAATCGGTTGGGCGACACGCTGCTCAGCGCCAGTGACGATGCGGCGAAACTCACGGTGCAGCCCAGCAAGAGCGTGGCTGCCGCCGCCAGCGCCCAGGGCTTTTTAGCGCGGATGAAGCGGTCTTTGACCACTTCGTCGGGCAACATGTTGATCTTCATGTAGGCCCGATCGATGCCCTGGAGCGCCAGACCGTACACCACTCCGAAACAAGAGAGGTTCTCGCGGAAACCGGCGGAGTCCACGACCTCATTGCCGACCAAGTGCGGGAAGGATTCGATCCGCTCAATGGGAAAGCCGAGGCCTTTTTCGATGTATCCGCGGAGTCCCGGCAGCTTCATCGGGTTTCCCAGGGCGATTCCCCGGGCAATCTCCGCCGACCGCTCGATGCTGCCGTAGTAGCTGATCGATCGCTGCAACTCCGACAGCAGTTCCGAGAAGACCGGCCTCATGGCCTGGAAGACGGCCTTCGAGTCGGGGTGCGACGTCGGGTTCTTCTTGAGGTGCTCCGCCTTGGAGAAGGTCAGTTTCAGCTCTTTGCTCAGGGCTTTCGTGAAATGGTTTCCGCCGAGCGGAATGTTGCGCTGCCAAACTCGGTAACCGTTGGTAATCACCAGGTCCGAGCTATCCGTGCCCATCGAGAAGACGCAGATCGACGGCGGCGGATTGTCCGGATCGTAATCGTCCGGCGACGGCAGATCGTCCATCGCGTCGAAGCGGGCATAGTTGAACAGCGCCAGAGGGCTGAGTTGGATGATGTCGACCTCGATGCCCAATTTCCGGAAGGGGTCCAGGGCGGCATCGATCTGATCCCGTTTCAGGGCGAACAGACCGATCGTCGAACCTAGCGCGAAACTGCTTTCTTCGCTACCCACGTCCATCCGCTGGTAGCGCCAGACCACGCTGTCCAGATCGTAAGGAATCTGCTGCTTGGCCTCGAATCGGACGACGTCCACCAACTTGCTCAATTCCACCGGCGGGAGCTTGATGAAGCGAGCCAGGCCCGTCGCCCCGGAAACCGAGATCGCGACCCTGTGTCCGCGAACTTCGTTGCGTGACAGGAATTGCTTCAGCGCCGTCTCGATCAAGCTGGGCGGATCCGCCGCCGGTTGCGTCAAAAGCATGGGGTATTCGATGTAATCGAACGCGTCGGCCTGAACGATATTGGGGGTCTCGGTCGGCCGAAGACGCAGGGCCTTCAGAGACGCATTGCCGATATCGATTCCCCACGCGGATTCCTGTTTCGCCATATTCTGCTACCTCAGGCGTTCGACGGCGCAACTCGGACTGCTTGGCTTGTGCCGAGTCGGCATTCTTTCGCTAAAGACCGTATTGTGCGTTTCCAAGATCGTGGCTTCGAGCGTCCGGGTCGAGACGATGCCCCGCAAACCGAACCGGAAGTCCATCGAGTAGTTCGTGTTACGGAGCGGTTCCCGAGACACCTGTTTTCCGCCGCACGTGGAACTCTGTGTGAAGTGAAAACGGGATCGAAATGTCTACCGAAATGTGACGAGAATACGCTTTCCCCACACCCTAATTTATCCCCGATTACCCCAGGGTGTCAACTTTCGAATCATCCGAACGAGGGGAGTCCTTTCGGGCGGCGCACGGCGCTGCCGCACTCAGGCTTCGGGGTGCGGCGACGGCCCCTCCGAAACCAACGCGCCGTCCCGTTCTGGCGCGGTGCGCCAAACCGAAACCCGCCCGATCCAACGCCGCGATCGTCCGGCGAAACCGGTCTCCGCATGTCGCCGCCGAGGCGAACTCCGCCGTGCCGGTTACTCGCCTGAAACAAGGTCTCCCGGATTCGACGGTTGGTAGATGAACGAGTCCCAATAAGCTCGATCCACGGCGTACGGGTCGATGGCCGCATCCGGCGCAAGATCGGGCGGAATGAACCCGAACCGCTGCATCTCTCGGATATAGTGTTGATTGGGCCGAAAGCCCGGCATATCGAATCGCTTCCCCTCCTGAAGGCGCCGCTGCGCGTCCGTGATGGCGGCCAGCGTCTTCTGATACACGGGGTCCTCTTTATCTTGGACCACTGCTTGGCCGCAAAGTTCCAATCCGCCTGCCGACCGCGCTAAGGGCGCGCGGAGGATGTAGGATTGCTCGGGCCGATCGAGGTTCATCAGCGGTTCCGGGGCGCCGGGCCAACCGCCGTTCATGACGATCCGCCGTTGCGGACCGTCCGGCGTCTGCACTTCCTGGGAATGGCACGAACCGCATCGCGCCCCGATTTCTCCCCAGGGCAAATTCACCGGATAAAAACCGCAACCTAGCGCCGCGTACGTGCCGGGATAGCAGGCGCTGGTCTCGATCCACAGGCGAATCGTCTTGACTTCCAGCGGCGAAGGCTTGGCCCCGTAGTGACTGCCGTCCACGAGCTTCATCAGACGACTGGCGGCGCTGCCGTAGCTATACGGAGGACGATTTCCGCGCGGCTCATTCCGCCCGTCGGAGACCAAGCCGCGCACCGTCATCGTCCAATAGCTGATCGAGTATCGTGCCGTGTGATCGCCCGTCAAATCGATCTTGCCCTCGCGTTTGTCGGGGTTGTGGCAGGAAACGCAATGGCGGTCGAGAATCGGCTGGATATCGCGCGGGTAATCGAGCACGGGCGGGACGTCCGTAATGGGCTGAATGCGCGACGGTCGCCGGAGCAAGGCCATCACGTCGGTGACGGGATGCGGGGCATGGTGACGCGGTTCATGACAGCCCACGCAACTGGTCTGCTCGCCCGGTTGCATCGTCACGAAACTGTGCATGCGTTTCACGGCGATGTCGTTTTCGTCCAGCGCCACGAAAAAGAGGGATTGCAGGGCGGGCACCTCGAAGTTCGCCGATCCGTCCGGTTCCACCGGGACCTCGCCCACGATCTCCGCCAGGGTGAAGGAACCGCCGATCGTCAACGGCTCCATGCCGCCCGAAAAGTTGACCGGCTTGGGCAATTGCTTCAGCACCAGCAGTTTCTTGATCGTCCCGCGCGGCACGCCCTCCATGTTGCGACCGCGGTAGATGTCCTCCAGAACCAGCGTACCGGTCGGCTTGGAAAGGTCGACCCGCGGCGGAATGACCCGTTCCCGC
This sequence comes from Thermopirellula anaerolimosa, assembly GCF_054657335.1. Lineage (NCBI taxonomy): Bacteria > Pseudomonadati > Planctomycetota > Planctomycetia > Pirellulales > Thermoguttaceae > Thermopirellula > Thermopirellula anaerolimosa. The sequence continues at coordinate 1,769,482 of NZ_BAAHYX010000006.1, read as the reverse complement.
GGTCGCGCGACCAGCGGGCGCGGCTCGTGGCACTGGAACCGTCCGCGCTCGTCTTCCGGCAACTGATAGATCAACTCGCTCCGCCCTTGCGAGTTTAGGACGTGCAAACCTTTCGGGCTTGCGACCAGGAAGCAATCCTCGGTAATGGCGTACGGGTCCTTGAAATCTCCGCTCTTGCTGATGATGCGCACCGCCGCCTGATTGTCGGGACCGAGGCTGGGATCGACCACCGCTACCGGGCCGAGGTGTTCGGGCCGACCGTGTCCCGGCGACCACGAGACGACCACTTTGTTGGTGTTGGGGATCGGCTTGGCGTCGAGCATCGCCACGCCCCCGTACATGTTTCCGTAGAAGACGGTCTGAAAGGTCCCGTCCGGGTTGGCCGTCCAAAGATGGTGGAAGTGGACCTGGCTGCGATCCACGTACTCCCATCGCATATAAAGAATCCGTCCGTCGGGCAGCACCCACGGCGTGTTGTCGTGGTCGTTGTTGCTGGAAATGGGGCGGATATTGCCGCCGTCGGCGTCGCAGCGGTAAAGCACCGCCACTCGCGTGTACCAGCAGTTCACGAAACGTCGGCACCGTGACGAACAGAAGATGATGCTTCCGTCCGGGCAATAGGTCGGTTCGATGTCGTCGTCGGGACCGTCCGTCAATTGCCGCAGGCCGGTGCCGTCGATGTTGATTTCGTATAAATGAAATGGATGCTCGCCGCCCTTGCGATACGAGAACAGGATTTTTTGCCCATCGTAATGGACCTGCGGGTCGCGAATGCCGCCTCGCGGATCTTCGAGGATGACGCGCAGTCTGCCGGTCCGGAGATTCAGGGCGCACAGACGTCCGCCTTCGCCGTATCCCCAGTAAACCCCTTCCTCGAACTTGAAGCCCAGGTTCTTGGGATAGTCCGAGTGGTCCGCGTAATTGCCGAACGTCACGTACCAGTGGTCTCGACCCGGCACCCGAACCGCGAACACGATCTCCTCGACGTTCGCCAACGGTCCGGACAACATTTCGCTGAGGAGCGGACCGGGCTTCCACTCGGGGACGTTGGCGGCATCGGCCCATGCCGCGCGGTTGCCCTCGAAGACCGCGATTCCCAAGGCCGCCGTCAACAAGAAAGCGGGGGCGAAGCATCTCCAGGCAACGTATCGCCGACGCGAAACGGCAGGACGGGATGCGAGTGACAGGCGGGTACGACTCAACATGGCGGGCCTCCCGGGATCATGCGGCTTGGTTCGTTCCGCTCCTTGGAACAAACCTTCATTCGTTCTGGAAAGGGCGAAAGTCCCTTGCGCTCCCTCAGTGTGAATCCGCCGATTGCGTCTGTCAACATGAATGCTCAACGAGAATGGGACGACCGGCGGGGTGCGGAAAGGTCGTCGCGTGCTTTCCGCGGGAGTGATGGACGACGGACTCGCCGGGGTGGCCGCGCGGAAATCGCGAAGCGTCGCGGTGACGGCAGGCCTTCCCGCTAGACGCGTCGCCTGCCCCAGAGGGTCAAGACGATGCTTCGACCGGATGCGCGGCGTCGGTGCTCGCAGAGAAAAATGCCCTGCCAAGTGCCCAAGGCTAACCGACCGTTGCCGACGGGCACGCTGACGGAACTGCCGAAGAGCGAAGCCTTGGCGTGGGCCGGCATATCGTCCGGTCCTTCAATTGTGTGCCGATACGCAAACGCCTCCGGCGCTACGTGGTCGAAAAGACGATCCAGATCGACCGGCACGTCGGGATCGGCGGCCTCGTTGATCGTGAGCGAGGCCGATGTGTGCTGGATGAAGACGTGGAGAATGCCCATCTCGAACTCTGCCAACTCGGGCAGGGCGTCGCATATGTGGTGCGTAATCGGATGCAAGCCCTTCCGCGCGGCGGGAAGTTGAATCCGGCGTTGAACCCATTCCATTTTCGGACAAATTCCTTTTTCCGGCGCGTCGTTCGAACGATATAATGTCGTCGTGGCCTAATGAAAGGTTCGAGGTCACGGTGGAGACCGCCGCGGATCCGACCAAGCGGCAACGGCCTTGTCATCGTGGCGCTCGGCATGGAGAAAAGCAAGCGGGGTCTTTCGGGAGAGGGCGAACTTCCGGCGAAGACAGGGTGTCTTGACGGTCGGCGGTCGCTCCCAATCGATACGTCGGAATAGCCGACACGGGAGGACGAGGCGTGCCTTGCACCCATTTGCAGCAATTGTATGCCCTGTGCGAACAGCACGGGCTGAAGTTGAGCAGTTCGGAAGTCATTCGTTTGGTCTGTCCGAAGTGCGGACTGGAGGACCGTTGTCCGGACAATCTGCTTTCCGAGTATGAACAGCGACACGGCCGAGACGTGCAAGATCATGCGACCGGGGCGAACCCCGCCGAATCGGAAAGCGTACGATAGGGGACGTATGTTTTCGAGGGCGTCGGACGACGGAATCGTTCCGGGGCATAGATGGCTTGCTCGGGCGGAATTGATGTGGGACAAATAGGGTGAAACGGGCGGGTTTTTGGCCCGCGCGATTTTTTGTGAGAGCACCTATTGACGTCGCTCGAAGAATTCTTAAAATGGTAAGTTTCATTCATCTCGCCCCATGTCAGCGGCGCCGTGATTCTTCCTACCGAAAGCCTGGGTCGAAGATGAAGGTCGGCTAACGAGTTTTCGCGGTTGCAGGGCGACCGCTTTGGCGGATGAGTATTCTTTAGGCTCGGCCGACACAAATCGGGCTTCCGCTGCGTTACGGCTTTCGGTCGCCGCTTGTGTGCCTAGGCATGACCCGAGTGGGCTATGCCGTAGGCATGACGAGGCACCCCTGGGATTTGAAGCGAAGGGCTGTGTATGCCCTTTGCGTTGCGTAGTAAGAGGTTGGTTTGTTGTTTCAGACTCTTTGAGGAGTAGAAAGCGAGGTGTACCATGCGAAACGTCTTCGATGCCATCACAGAGTTCGGTCACGACGAGGACTTTACTCCGGTGGAGACCGAGGACTTTGTTCCAACGGACGCGCCGGCGGGTTCTCGGGCCAAGTTAGAGGTCTTGGCGGAGCGCGTTCGTAAGGGCTTGCCGCTCTGGCATCCCTTGGATCGCAGCGACTACAGCGGCCTGACCGGGGCCGTGCCTCCGCAAGAGTGATCTTCTTACGGTGACCGAGCGCCCGCCGGGGATGGCAAGTCGCAGCTCCATTGCCTGTAGGGATTTCGTATTCCTTACCGCATCCTTTGGATATCCACCTCCCCGGCGGCAAACGGCTTTCTCGCCACCTTCGCAACCTGCTTGAATCGCATCTCTCGGCGAGGGTGTCCCGACTCTTGAGAAGGTAGGGTCCGCCTTCTAACGCGGAGCGGACCGAGTCGCTGAAGAACCGTCTTGCCGCGGCGACTGCATGGTCGCTGCTTTTTGCAGCGCGGCACGTCGTCGGTTCTTCGCGCAAAATCTCGCCGGCCACAATTCACGTGCTCGCGATCTGTTTGTGAAGAGTCGCGTTCCGTCGCAACAAATCCCGGATGACCTTGCGGGATCGCCCGACCTGGTGCAGGCTCGGGCAAGGTTGTTCACGTGTTTTCGGACGCGGTTGGCGCGGGGAGATCGCCCGTTGTTGTTGCTCCCGGTTGATCCCTTAGGTTCAATTCCTCTCGGACAATGGGGACGGTCCTGGGGGCGTCGATGCCCAGTCTTACCTGGTCGCCCGCCACACGCACGATCGTTATCGTGATATCGTCACCCAATCGAATTCGTTGGTTTTCTTTGCGAGAAAGAACCAGCATCGCTGCACGCTCCCTGTATTCAAGTATCCTTAGCCGGTTGGCAGGGTAAGACTCGATCCACACTCTTCGACTACCGTGAGGGCACGCCGAGTCCTTGAGTCTCGGTCGTCCCCGGGTTGCTTGCGCAGTCGCGGAGTCCTGTGGCAACCGCGTTTGGCCCCTTTCCGCCGCGTTTTGGGATCTGCCGGCAACGTTGCGCGCGTTCGCAGTTCCCGCATTTCCACCCGGTATTCACACGTCCGGATCGAAGGGGTCTAGGCCGCCTCTTCGCAGTCGTTGGGCAAGATGGGGGCTTCGTCCAATCGAACGACGAGGTAGCGCTCGCCCGCCGAATCGTAAAAGAGGACTTCACGACGGTCCGCGTCCCAAATGGCGGTCAAACGTACCTGTCGCGGACCGGATATCCAAAAAAGCACACCCTGGGGTCGTCCGCCGCGAAGCAGAACCCGCTCCGCCATGGGGAATTGGTCTTCTTGGAGATAATTGGAGTGACATAACGTCTGTTTCACAAAGCCACGCAAATCACGCAAAGTACCCAATCGCAGCGATTGGTATGCCGCCACGGCTTTACCTCCCAAGAATAAGTGCAATGAAAACTTGCAAAGATTAAGAAGTTTGGGTGGTTTGAATTCAATCTCTATACTGGGAAGTATCGGATAAATGAGGCCGATTGTTTGGCGGATATGGATAAAATGGGGTGTTTTCACACGGCACGACCTGAGCCGAGTCACACCACAAAATCGCGATCCAGTGTAGGCTGCGGCCCGCGCGTTGCTTTCCCGGCGGGCGTGTACGCCTCATCTCCGGTCGGATTATGACGGAGCCGTTGGCGTTGTAAACTTTTTGGCGGGAGAGCGAGTTAAGAGGGCGAGACTGGATAGGTCGGGAAGAGTCGCGGAAGAAGGATCAGGTGGGTGCGTGGGGCGGGGAGCCCTCAGGAAGGAATGCCGCAGAGGCGGGAAGGTGGCACTCGAAGGAAGAAAAGGCGGCGTTCGAGGGAAGAAAACGCCTCAAAGCGGTCTTTGATCAGCCTTCCGCGCGCACTCCGCGCAGACCGTCGTCGTGCCAGACGGGCTCAACACCGACAAGATTTCCGATTCGTCCGCCGCTCTGGGGTAAAAAACCTAGGTGACCGCCGCAGCAGGTTTTCCTGAAGGTACTTTCACAGCGGTAGAAGAAGGTTCTTTCCCGGCGGTAGAACTCATCTCGGGATGTTTGATCCCCGGAGATTCGCCGAAAACCTTTTCCCGCAATGCCTTGGCGAGCGGACTGAGCCGTATCGGCCTCCGCCGCCTCTCCCTCCTTCCGCCGCGCCTTCAGCCCCGTGGCGTCCCCGGCCAGGTTCTCTCCCAAGTCCGGCACCACCTCGGCCAACCGTTGCACCATGGTGTTGAACATCTTTTGCAGGAGGCTGCGAAACGGTTCCCGGCCCAGCAGCTCCATGAACCGCGACATGTTCCAGGCGTTGGGAACCTGATCCTCCGATTCGATCCCAATCAGCTTCCGCAGCTCCGCGTTCCGCCTCAGTTCGGCCAGGCACGACTCCATCGTGGGATGCCGCAAGGCGATCTTTAGCACCGACGTCCCCCAGAGCACACGGACCGGGTAGTCGTTCCGCCCCTTGCCCCGGGATCTCTCCAGAGATGCGAGAAACTCCTCGTCGGGAATGGACGTTAGAAATTCCCGCAGGGTGCGAATGGTGGGACTATCTTCCAGGGTATCCCAGGCGAAGAGAGGTCGGAGGTTGGGGATTTGCATGGAGGTCTTCCTGAGCCGGAGAACAAGGGATTCAGCCAACGCTTTGCGTGCTTTCGCAGGGAAAGTTCTTGTTCCGCACCACCCAAGGGGCTTTGGATCAAGCCGATCCTTGTGAACGCATACATTTACTACGCACCAAATCCCCGCTTGTTCGCAGGCTTGGTCGAAAAATCGTGAAAAATCGCTCCAACGCGGGAAAAACCGCCTCTTTTCCGCACATCCTGCGGGGAAGGCCCTTTCCAGGCCCTTCCTAACTTGAATCCATCACGCAAGATGGGAACAACGCAAAGGGCTCGACATTTCGCGTCCGCTGTGGCAAAAGCGCATTCCTCTGATTAAAATGTCGCCGGGCGGGCTAGGCAAGCTATCCCCGAACCCGCGGCTGCACCACGCGGTGCCCGCCCCTTTGTCTCGCGGTGTATCCTGGTGCGTGAGGTGCACACGTATCTCAGGCCGCTGTTAGAAAAGGGGACAGCCATGCTGTGGATCGTGCTCTGTGTCACCTTAGCCGTCGTGGAATCCGGCGACTGGTCGGCGATCTTTCGGGCTCAGCAGCTTTTCCATGAGGTTTACGGGAAGCGAATCGAAGCGGCGAAAACCTCAGCAGAGAAGAGTGCGCTAGCGCGCGAGATTCTTGATGTCGCCAAAAAAGAAAGCGACTCGGCGGCGAAGACGGTCGAATTGGAACAAGCGAAACGTCTCGCGGTAGAAGCGCATGATCTTGCAATTGCGATCGAAGCGGTGCGAGTCATAGCGGCGCAATCACCTAAAGACGAGCGATCAGATGATGAGCAACTCCTTAAGGCGGAGGAGGTGTGGCAGGAGGCAGAAAGCAAGACCGGCGTCGACAAGCTGTACACACAGTTGGACGCACTTCAGGAGTTCTTCCGAGTTTCATCCCCACCGGTTCTCGTTAAAAATAGGTGGGAGCAGAGGATAGAACAGGTCACGTCAGGTGGTGGCATCGTACTGAAAGCAAAGGATGCCAAGCTGGTTGGCCGGCATCTGGTGTACGTTTCAAACATCGATCGGATTACCGCGTGGTCGGAGCCGAACGAATACGTCGAATGGCATGCTGAGTTACGATCTGGCACCTATGAAGTGAGTATAGAATACACTGGCCCGTGGAGGGGGCCACTGTCTGTTTTCGCGGTTGGCGTCTTCCGCAACAATTCCAGGACACCAATTAGCGCGAGGTTTTTTTCCTTGGAAAAAACCGAGACATGGGATACGGCCAAGACCATCACCGTTGGTTCGGTCCGTGTGCCTAAATCCGATAGCTATACTGTTCGCCTTTGGATTGTAAGAAAAGACAAGGATATACGCCCTGGGTATCCGACCATTGATGTCAAGTCAATTCGGCTCAACGGGACAAAGTAGTGGCTATGGCTTGCGGATAAGAAAGCTTCCGCATTCTTCCTCAGCCCGGTGAGATGGAATGGATAATCGAACGTGCGAAAGCGGACCTGACAAGGAGGTCCCTCCGAGATTACTGTCATACGTGAATAGCAATGCCCCCTTGCGGGGAGAAAAAGGCTCCGTTTACGAGGGAGGGATTCGAGTGCCGTTCGTCGTCACTTGGAAAGGCAAGCTGCCTTCCGGGGCGACCTACGACAAGCCGATCATCAGCCTGGACGTGCCTGCTACCGCCGCGGCATTGGCGGATGCGACTTTTCCTCCCGCGCCGGCCATCGACGGAGTGAATGTGATGCCGCACCTGTTGGGTGAGGATGCCGCGCCTCCGCACGATGCGCTGTTTTGGCGAACCGGTGGGGGGAACAGTTGGGCGGTGCGTCGGGGGGAATGGAAACTGGTGAAGATCGGTAAGAAACCGGAGGAGTTGTACCGACTCGACACGGATATCGGTGAGAGTCGCAGCGTGGCGGAAGCCCATCCGGAAAAGGTGGAGGAGCTTCGGACGCTGTACGAGACCTGGAATCGCGATAATATTCCGCCGCTGTTCGAGAGTCCTCGCCCGGCCAAGAAGCCGGCGCCCCGGTCCACGGCGTCGTTGAAGTGACCGGATCGCGAGCGAGTTCGGGGGTCTTGCCGTGACCGGCGGCGTGCGTCTTTGAACGTTGCATCCGGTGTTGCCCCGTGAGCAGACGGATTGGCCTCCCACCGTGCCCCAATGGCGCAGCGAGACCCAGGCCGCGATCCGCCCGACTATTCCCGACCTTGTGACTTAAGTATTTGTAATCAATAGCGTTAAGTAGATGTTATTAAAACGGAAAAGGCCGTCCGCCCCCATCGGACGAACGACCTTCTAAAGTCGGGGTGGCCGGATTCGAACCGGCGACCCTCTGCTCCCAAAGCAGATGCGCTAGCCAGGCTGCGCTACACCCCGAGGCGAGACGGAGTCTCGCTTATGATCGCGATGCGGCGGTCGCGCCGACCGATTGGGCGCGGAAAAAGGGACCTCTTCGTCCCCGCTTCGTGCCGCCGTTTTGGGTTCAGTAATACTGGTTATCGTAACTTGCCGGCCTGTCGCAAACAACGCCCGGCGGCCGGTTGTCGCCGATGCTGAGGAGGCATGAGTCGCCTTTGCATTCGGCGGGATCCGCGACGCGACGCTAGCTTGCACCGGGCGGCCCAATTTACATCGCATCGGCGACGGCATCGCTTTGGCCGCAAATGTGCTGCCGGATTCGCTCGAACTCTTCGTGCGAGCGGAAGTGGATCACGATCTTTCCGCGTCCTCGTCCGTTGTGCGAGAGGTCCACCTTGCTACCCAGGGCCGCGCGAAACTCGCGTTCCAACGCCTCCAGATGCTCGTTGGCCGCCGGTCGCGCGGGCGCCGCCGTGCCGTCACGACCGACGACGGAGAGCACGGGACCGTCGCCGCGTCGCCGCTCTTGAACCATGGCCTCGACCTTGCGCACGCTCAAGCCTTCCGCTTCGACGAGGCGGCACAGTTCGATTTGTTCCTCCTCCGATTCCAGTCCCAAGATTGCGCGGGCGTGCCCCTGCGTGATGCGGTTCTCGCGCAAAGCGTCTTGGACCCGCGGCGGCAAGTCCAATAGGCGAAGGAAGTTCGAGATGGTGGATCGATCCAAGTCCAGTCGCGACGCCAACTCTTCCTGCGAGACGTCGTAGGTCTCGATATAGCGCTGGAAGCATTCGGCCTTCTCCAGTGCGTTCAGGTCTTTTCGCTGGAGATTCTCGACGATCGCCAGTTCCGCCATTTGGCGGTCTTCGGCTTCGACGACGCGAACCGGGACTTCGGTCCAGCCTGCGCGGATGGCGGCGCGAAGGCGTCTCTCGCCCGCGATCAATTGATAGCCGGTCCCGACGCGGCGGACCACCAGCGGTTGCAGCAGACCGTGTTGTTGCAGGCTGTCGGCGAGTCGAGCGATTTCCTCCTCGTCGAAGTCCCGTCGCGGTTGGAAGGGATTCTTTTCGATTTCGAAAACGGAGACGTTCCGCAAGTCCGACTGAGGCCGGTTTTCGTCGTCCATCGGAGGCCGCATCGCGACGGTATCGGTTCCGACCGCGGCGATGTCTCGATCGAAGTCGGCTTCCGGCGAACCGACGCGTCCCAGCAGGGCCTCCAAACCTCGTCCAAGCCGTTTTTCTCTAGTCACGTTCCAAGACCTCCATGCACAACTCGACATAGGCCCGGGTGCCCCGGGATCGCGGCGCATAGTCGATGACGGGCTTCCCGTGACTGGGCGCCTCGCCGCAGGCCACATCCCGCGGGATCACCGTGGCGTAAACGATCTCTCCGAAAAACTCCCGTACTTCCGCCTCCACCTCCCATGTCAACTCCAGCGACGGATCATGCATCGTGAGCAGGATGCCGCCGAATTGGAGTCGGCGATCGCGTTCTTCCATGACCTGGCGAATGACCTCGATCATTTGAGCCAGGCCTTCCATGGCGAAGTATTCGCACTGGATCGGCATCAACACCTCTTGGGAGGCCGACAGGGCGGTCCGCGTCAGGCGTCCGATGGAGGGCGGGCAATCGATCAACACGGCGTCGAAACCCGCCGCCCCGCTTTCGAGATGATCTCGAAGTCGCGCGCCGTAGGTGCCGTCATCGTGGGCGAGGGCTTCGACGTCGCGAAAACGTCGGCTTCCCGGCAGGAGAAACAGGCCCGCCACCGCGGTCTCCAGCACGGCGTGGTGCAACGGTACGCCGCCGACCAAGGGGTGCCGGCCGACGGGTTGTTTACCCAGACCCGACGTGGCGTTGCACTGCGGATCCAGGTCGATCAGCAGAGTCTGCATGCCCGCCTTGGCTAGACACGCGGCCAAGTTGATGGCGGTCGTGGTCTTGCCCACGCCCCCCTTCTGATTGGCGATGCAGATAACCCTCGCCACGCTCGATCTCTCCTCGGCGACCCTTTCACCCGGCCTGTCGGCGACGGAACGGCGGTCGATTGTAACAATCCCCACGATCCACCGGAACGGCACTTTGGAGGTTGTCCCGTCGCTCGATTTTCCAGGCGTGCGGAGCCTTTCCCCGCTCGATTCCGTAGCCCCTGCTGCGCCCGATGGACGAGATGACTTTCGGGAGCGACTCGCCGCTTCCCTGACGCAAGGGGCGGGGACGCCGCCCGATTCTTTCGCACCGCGACCGCGTTTCACGTGAAAAAGGGGCGGGAATCGCCGGTACGGAGGCTACGTTGCCACCACGTTTGAGTGACGATCAACCCCAAAGGAATCAGCACGGGAATGCCGCACGGATTGCGGATGTCGCCGGACGCGGAGAGGCGGGGGAGTCGCCGAGTGGTGCGGAAACTTGCTCCCGCGGGTGGCGTGGACGAACTTAGAGGCCGGAAAAACCGGCAAGGTGCGGAGACGTTCGCCGCACCTTGCGGACGTTCCTGTCGGCAAACCCTGGGTCAGTTGCCCGGTTTCACGTGAAACGCCCGCGATTGCGGCTTTATTCCAACGGATTGATGACCAGGCCGGAGCAGAGCTTGGGATAGAAATACGTGCTCTTGGCGGGCATTCGTTCGCCTTGCATGCTCACGTCGCGGATGTCCTGGACCGTGGCGGGCGCCACGAGCGCGGCAACCGGGAATTCGCCGGATTGAAGGCCTTCGACGACTTCCGACACCAGGTGGACGTATTTCGGTTCGGGCAATTCCTCGATACCCAGCAGACGCCGGAGGACAAGACGGTGCAAGATCGCAACGTCCAACCGCCGCCACTCGGGCGTGTGGTCGGACGCTGCCTGATCCATCATCTCCCAACCCTCGGCCCGAATGCTCGCGACGGACCAAGTTTGATCTTTTCGCGTAAACAGCCCCAAGGAACCTTTTTCCGCTGCCTTTTCGAGCATTTGCCAGACATCCGCCGCGGCCTCGGGTCCTCGCGCAACAGTCTCGACGGCGAAAGCGGGCGTTAGCCGCTCGGCCAACTCTTCGGCCGACCAATCCGGCAACCCGCGGAGCAGTCGGTGGGTGGGCAGCACGATCAGGCCCGGGTCTTCCATCGCCACGCAGTGCATGAGCACGTAATGCGCCGGATGATCGGGACGCAACAGGCCCATGTCGCGAATCTGTTCCCGATACTCCAAAGCCGTCTCGTAACGATGGTGCCCGTCCGCGATGAAGATCGGTTGCGGGCCGATCAGTTTCGCCAGTCGGGTAAGGAGTTCCTCGTCGAAAATCGGCCAAAGCCGGTGTACGACGTCGAGGTGATCGACCGCCTCCAACGGCGTGCGCTGGGCCACGGCCTCGGTCAAGATGGCTTGTGAGCGATTCTCCGGGTCGGGGTAGAGGCCGAAGACTTGGCTCATGTTGGCCCGGCATACCGTCATCAACATCAATTGATCCATCTTCGGTCCGCGGAGAGTCTCCTCGTGCGGGAAGATTCGCCCCTCGTGGAAGTGCGACAATTTGACCCGACTCATAAAGCCGGTGCGGACATAGCGCCGCCCTTCGACCGTGAACTCTTGTTGATAGACGTACACGGCGGGATCGGCGTCCGGCACTAAGATCTCGTCGGCAAGCCAACTGCGATAGAACCGCTTGGCCCGGGAGTAGCGATTGTTGGTCTCGTCGTCGCCCGGTTCGATCCGATTGAGGATCAGGCGAATCACGTTATTCGGATGCCGTCGGTAGAGAGCCTCCTGCAACTCCGGCGAAATGACGTCGTACGGTGGAGCGATCACGTCGCTCAAGGCCCCCACTTTCGCCAGGTTGTACCGAATTCCGCGAAACGCCTGTATTTCGGGCATATCGATAGGTTCTCAAACGCTATGGTTTTGGAAAGGCCGGGACGGTCTCGGGCAACGAAAGTGCCGCCGCCACGGTGAATGATTCATCCCAATCTTGCGCCCACGCAACCGCGGGCGAAAGGCTCGCGGCATGTCGGCGGCGACGAAATCGCGAACGTGCGGCGATCCCGGATTAGTAGCGGTAATACTCGGGCTTGAACGGTCCTTCGACCGGGACTCCGAGATACTCGGCCTGCTCCGGAGTCAGTCGGGTGAGTTTCGCTCCGATGTGCTCTAAGTGCAACCGTGCGACTTCCTCATCCAGCTTCTTGGGCAGGCAATGCACTCCCAAGGGATACTTTTCCGGTTCGGTCCAAAGGGCGATTTGGGCCAAGACCTGATTGCTGAACGAATTAGACATCACGAACGAAGGGTGCCCGGTCGCGCAACCCAGATTGACCAATCGGCCTTCCGCCAGAAGGATCACGGACTTGCCGCTCGGCAACGTGAAGCGATCGACCAGGGGCTTGATCGTGGTGCGTTTGGCGCCGGACTTGTGCATCAGCCAGTCAACGTCGATCTCGATGTCGAAGTGCCCGATGTTGCAGATGATGGCGTTGTCCGGCATTTGCAGCATGTGCTCGGCGCGGATGACCTTGCAGCAACCCGAGGCCGTGACGAAGATGTGAGCCTTGGAGCAAACCTCTTCCAGCGTATTGACCTCGAAACCTTCCATGGCCGCCTGCAAGGCGCAGATGGGGTCGATTTCGGTGACGATGACCCGGGCGCCGTACGACCGCATCGACTGGGCGCACCCTTTGCCGACGTCTCCGTAGCCGCACACGACCACGGTCTTGCCGGCCACCATGACATCCGTCGCCCGCTTGATGCCGTCCGCCAAAGACTCGCGGCAACCGTAGAGGTTGTCGAACTTGCTCTTGGTCACGGAGTCGTTGACGTTGATGGCGGGCACCTTCAACTCACCGCGGGCATGCATCTGGTAAAGGCGGTGGACGCCGGTCGTGGTCTCCTCAGACAGGCCGCGGATGCCGGGCAGAAGGTGGGAATACTTGGGAGCGTGAACCATCGCCGTCAAATCACCGCCGTCGTCCACGATCAAGTTGAGTTGCTCGCCGTTAGGGAAGATCAACGTCTGTTCGATGCACCAGTCGTACTCCTCGTCCGTCTCGCCTTTCCATGCGTAAACCGGAACGCCTCGGGCGGCGATGGCGGCGGCGGCGTGGTCTTGGGTGGAAAACTTGTTGCAACTGCTCCACTGCACCTCAGCGCCCAACTCCAGCAGCGTCTCGATGAGCACGGCCGTCTCGACCGTCATGTGGAGGCAACCGGCGATTCGGGCCCCTTTGAGCGGCTTGGCGCCGGCGTATTTGCGACGCAGCGCCATCAGGCCCGGCATCTCTTTTTCCGCCATCTCGATCTCGCGGCGACCCCAATCCGCCAAACTGATGTCGGCGACTTTGTACGGCAGTTTTTTCCCGGTCGCGCTACTATTCTGAACCACCTGCGCCATCGCAAGTCTCCTGAAACTTCAAATGAGAAAAATCCACACCGGGAGGGAACGCCCCTTGCTGAGGAAGCGATTCCGGGCGAAAGCACAACACAACCTTCGCGACGAGCACAACCTCACGGCGAGAACGAGAAATATCCAACCGCAAGCCCCCCCGTTCGGTGCGGGCCACGGCAACAACAGTCTACCCCGCCATCATACGACGCACGCCCCTCCGCTGACAAGCACCGGAAGACGCATGGGCAGGCGTAACGAGGGCGAAGCTACCCGCGGAATTGCGAGCGTAGAAACGGATCCACGCGTCCCTCGCGGGCCGAAATGCCGCGGAAGAAGGAGAAAACCGTCATCCCCTGGGAGAGAGAAGCGGCGTTGTCAGAAGGTTTTGCAGTAGGTGATTCCGCCGGGGGACTCTTCAAAGCGATGGAAGCGGCAGGCATCCACCATCGCTGGCTCATCGCAGCTGATTTGAGCCTCCACCAAGCGACAACCGCGAAATTCCCCGCTGCGGTTGGTGCGGAGCCACTCCAGGGCCTGGAGGAGGACGAAAGATTCCAGCCCACGATCTCGCCAGTCCTCCGTGACCCGAAAACTCACCAAGCCCACGGTGGGACTTGAATGCGGGTTGGGAAAGACCGTGCGGAGCTTGAGCCTGGCAACCGCTCGGGAACCGGGGATCTCCCGCGCCACGAAGTCGATATATTCGTGGTGCGCCAAACACGCCGCGGCCCACCAGTTCGGCAATACCCCGGTCTCGGGCGACACTTGAACTTGGGCGTCCAATTGCGTCATTTCGGCATTGTGCTGTGCCGCATAGTCATTGAGATCGAGGCGGAAGAGAGAGTATTCGCATTCCGGTCGATAACCGTTGCGACTGAGAACCTCCGCGATGCCGGGATCCATGACGGCGGGGATGCGAAAACCGCTGAACAGACCGAAGTAGAACGGAGGCCAAGGACACACCGCGCCGACAAACAGTTGCGTGGCGCCTCGCCCCTTCAAGTAGCGTTCGCAAGTGCTCAGGAGCGATTGGACGACGTGCAAGCGGTCTCTTTGTTGGGGGGCCGCGATGAGGCAAGTCATGCCTTGGGAAGGGTCCAACTCCGCATCTTTACCCAGCGTCGGCAGCAACGAGGCGTGGGCGAAAGCGATCGGCACGTCGCCGTCGCAGGCGACGAAAAACGACCGCGGGTCGAAGCAGGGCTTGCCGAAGACGAATTGCTCGAGTTGTTGGTAGGTGACAGGGCCGAAAAAGCCGGGCATTCCCTGGCATCGGTTCCAAATGCCGGCCAGGGCGGGCGGGTCGGAGTTCCTAAAAGAACGAACGGACATCGCTCCCGCTTCGGAACCGACCGTAGGCCTGATCGCACAATTCCCCATGGGGTCTTGGGGCACAATCAGCCTCCGATTCTAAAAACTGTGGCGAATTGCAATCCCGTTGTAGCCCCTTTCTCGGCACGCAGCCTGATTCGCATTCCGCAAACGGAAGTCGTGCCCGCTTCTTAACTATTCCGTGCAATCGCCGAATTTTACCGGCAAACTCGGATCGCGGCTTCCGCTCTCTTTATCCATCGGTTGCTTCCCGCGGTCAATTCCACGGAATGCATTCTCCACATTATTGTACGGCGCGAAGCGGTCCAATACCAGCAGTTTGCGAATTGTGGCGCAAAGTTTCGCGCGGTTTACGCCCCTGAGAATGCGGGCTCCGACGCTCCCGTGACTTACCCCGACGTGCGCTTTCGCCGCCACTCCCCTCAAAACTCGAGCGCTAGGCCGTCGTAGGCCGTCGTAACGGGAACCGTGGCATCGGCCGAGGCCGAGTTCTCCAGTTCGCGAAGGTCTCCCGCCGGGTTGTGATGCAATAGGACTAGGCGCTTTGCGCCCGCCGCCGAGGCGACCCGTTCGGCTTGAACGCGACTGACGTGCCCGGTCTTGGCTGCCAAATCCTCGTAACCGGTCGGAAAATAGCATTCATGCAGTAGGAGATCGACCCCGCGGATGTGCGGAAGATAGCTCTCCGCCGCGCGGACGGTCGTGTCCGTCACGTATGCAAGCGACCGGTCGGCCCAATCGAAACGGTAGCCGATCGATCCCCCGGGGTGATCGAGGGGGAAATGTCGTATTTCGACCGGGGGCCAATCCGGCCTTTCCAAAAGCAAGGGGCGGGGGCTATCCAGCGGTGTGAAACGGTACGGAGGCATCTTCGGGAAGAGCGGTTCGGCGAACAGGTGCGACCGGACGGCCTCCAACTTTTCGTTTAGGCCGTGGACCACGATCTCGCCCAGCGTCGTTTGCCGTTCGAGGCTCCAATAGTAGGTCAGGCCGATGATATGGTCGAGATGGGCATGGGTGAGAAAGATATCCCAGCGCCGATGGTCCAGGTAATCCGCCAATCGGAAAAAGGCGGTGCCCGCGTCCAGGATCAGGCCCGCCTCCGGAAGTACCAGACACAGCGTGTGCCGTTCGTTCTGCGGGTGATACCCTCCGCTTCCCAAAACGATCAGCTTCATGCGTGGGTCTCCTGAGAAGACGGCGTTTCGGGCCGGATCGGCTCACCGTAGCACGAGCGGAGGACAAGGCTCACCCCGGCGCCGATCACCAGGACCACGATGGCCCAGACCGCCTCGAACGTGCGGTGTTCCACGGCATACGACACGCTGGAATAGATCATGAAGCCACACGACGCGCAGAAGATCAAGGGGACCAGCGGAAAGAGGTGCACGCGGTATGGCCGATCCCGGTCCGGTTCGCGAATCCGCAACACAAATAAAGAAAAACCCACCAAGCCGAAGAAGGTCCAAAAGATGGGCGTGGTGAAGTTTAGTAAATTGATAAAGCCGCTTTCGTACCAGCCCAACGCGCCGATCAGCGCCAGCGAGATCACGGCTTGGATCAAAAGCGATCGGATCGGGGTGCTCCGCGTGGGGTGCCATTCGGCGAGCACGCGGAGGATGGGATGGTCCCGGCCCATCGCATAATAGACTCTGGCCCCGGTTAGGATTTGTCCGTTCATGGACCCCAGGACCGACACGCAGATGATCAGGGCGATCGCTCTACCGCCCCAATTGCCGAAAGGAATTTTCAGCAAATCGCTGGCGACCGCTTGCGATTGTCGGACGCCGATGAATCCCAGACCCTGCACGAAAGCCAGCGTGACAAGGACGTATACGGCGGTGACGACGAGCGTGCCGAGGATCAATGCGCGGAGGATGTTGCGGTGAGGATTTTTGACTTCCGCGGCCACGTATGCCATTTCGTTCCATCCGCCGTAGGTGAACAAGACCAGGATCATGGCTAAGCGGAAGTTGGAACTGAGGGGAGCGGCGGCCTCCACCGTCTCTTGCGGGGCTTGGCCCAATCGCGGCACTAAGACCATGCCGACCACGAAGATCATCGCCAGGCTGAGCACCTTGAGCGTCGTCAGCAGGTTCTGCGTCCACTTTCCCTCGCGAATCCCGAGTACGTTGATCAGTGTCAAAGTCGTGATGGCCGCCCCGGCCAGAATCATCTGATCGGCGCGTGCGTGCGTTGATAAGCCCGGCAGCAATTCCCGGGCGTATTGAGCGAAGATGAACGCCATCATGCCGATGGAACCGGGTCGCACGATCCATAGCTCCGACCAGGCGAACAGGAAGCCCATGCGGCGACCGTAGGCGCGGGTCAAGAAAACGTAGTCGCCGCCCGCATGGGGAAAGGTCGTCGCCAATTCGGCGTAGCACAACCCGCCCAACAACGACAACAGACCTCCCAGCAGCCAGACCCCGACCAGGGCCGCAGTGGAAGGCACGCAAGAGGCGATGTCGGGAGTGGTCCGGTAGATTCCGGCCCCAATGATGATTCCGACGATGATGCAGACTGAGTCGAAGAGCGTCAATTGGCGACTGGGATGCCCCGATGCGGAATCGGCCGCGGCGTGCGGCGCGTTGCTCGGCGATGGGGCCGATGTCTGACCGCCGGATGGTTGGCCATCGGAAGCCCGAGCCATGGTGCATTTCCTCCCGATTCCGTGTCGTCGCCGCGACGTTCAGGGATTGCGATCGCAGCGTTCTGCTCCTCCATAACCCGCAAGGCCGGTAACGGCGTCGCGACGCCTTGCACGTGGAAGAGTCGAGCCGACGCAAAAACGTTTCGCAAAACCGTATCGTCCCAGAATACCCGATCGCCCATGGGCTTTCCACGCGGGCATTCAGGCGGTGGCCGGCCGGGGCGGAGCCATGCGTTTCGCGGACGGCGGCGCATTCACTTCACCACCAGCTTACCACCACCAGCTTACGCTGGTGGCTCCAGCTAACGCTCGTAATATGCACCAATGCTGGTGGCTCCAGCTAACGCTCGTAATATGCACCAATGCTGGTGGCTCGAACTGACGCTCGTAATTTGCGCCAATGCCGGTGGTGGGGGAACTCCGTGCAGGCACGGGACGCCGTTTTCCGTGTGGTGCGGGCTTTGCTATCATGAGAGGCTCAGGAAAAACGGGATGAAGGCGACCGACCGTCGCAGCGCCGGTTTTCCCGGCAGCGCATCGGAGGAGGAACGCGTTTGCAGGCAGGCCGGGATGATCGCCTTCGTTCGCACATCGCCCGAAAACTCCGCGGACGATCAGCGGATCGTGAATCCATGATAGACGTCAACAAGACCGGCCGATTCCTTGTCGCGGGGCCGGCGCTGCTGCTGGCGGCATTGGCAGTGGTCGCCGCGATCGCCCTGGTGCGGCCCGACAAAGCCGATTTCACGTTTTGCAACGGTACCGAAATCAAGACGGTGGATCCCGCCTTGGTCACCGGTCAACCGGAAGGCCGTGTGGTCTGGGCCATTTTCGAGGGATTGACGTCGTACGATCCTCGGACGCTGGAGCCGCTGCCGGGCGTGGCTGAAAGCTGGGAGGTCTCACCCGACGGAAAGACCTACACCTTCCGCCTGCGTCGGGAGGCGCGTTGGTCCGACGGACGCCCGATCACCGCCGAGGATTTCCACTGGTCCTTCCAACGACTCCTGCATCCGGAGACGGCGGCCGAGTACGCCTATGAAATGTGGTACGTCACCCACGCCGAGCAATACACGGCGGGCCGGGTGGACGTGGGGGATCCCGTGGAAATCGAACTGCCGGACCGCTCGCGGGGAGCGCCGCCTTTTGCCCGCGGCAAGGTGCTCTACGGTCGACTGCTGGCGGTGGAAAGACCCGGTTCCGCGGTCGCGGACGGCAAATCGGTTCCGGCGGACACAGTTGGCACTGCGGAACCCGTTTACGTCGTGGAAATCGACGGCAGGACGCGACGGTTTCAGCGACGCTCCGCCGAGCCGCGCGATCCCTCGGCCGAGGACTATGCGTGGTTGCTCTATGATTTTCGCCGCGTCGGCATTCATGTCGTCGATCCCTATACGCTCCGCATCACGCTCAACCATCCCGTTCCTTATTTTCTCCAGATCGTGGGTTTCTATCCGATGGCGCCGGTGCCGCGGCATTGCGTGGAGCGGTACGGGTATCCGGCCTGGACGAAGCCCGAAAACATCGTTTGCAATGGGCCGTTCGTGCTGAAATCCCGGCGCGTCCGCGATCGTATTCGACTGGAGAAGAACCCCTACTATTGGGACCGCGATCGCGTCCGCCTGAACACCGTGGACGTGTTGGCGGTGGAATCCGCCGTGACCGGGCTGAATCTGTATCTCACCGGGTCGTCGGACTGGATTCCCTCCGTGCCGAACGAAATCGTTCCCGATCTGTTGCGATCCGGAAGATCGGACTTTCGGCCCGCCCCGTATTTGGCCACGGAGTACTACATCTTTAACACCCGGCGTAAACCGTTGGACGACGCCCGGGTCCGCCGCGCGATCGCCATGGCCGTGAACAAACGGGAAATCGTGGCCCGCGTGCTGCGATCCGGACAGATTCCTGCCGAAAGCTTGGTGCCGGAGGACATCGCAAGATACGTGGACTATCAACCGCCTCGTTGCGAACCCTACGCGCCCGAGCGCGCGGCGGCCTTGCTGGCCGAGGCGGGCTTTCCCGGCGGTCGCGGCATGCCCCGACTGGAACTGCTGTACAATACCCACGAATCCCACCAGGCCATCGCGGAACTGCTGCAATCGCAATGGAAAAGGAGTCTGGGATTGGATGTACGGTTGACCAATCAGGATTGGGCGCGGTACCTGGCCTCGCGGCGGCAGGGGGAGTTTTGGATCTCGCGCGCGGGATGGATCGCCGATTACCTCGACCCCAATACGTTCCTGGAGATGTTCTCGACCGGCAATCCGAACAACCACGGCGGTTGGAGCAATTCCGAATACGATGCCTTGGTGGCGTCCGCCCAAGTGGAGGCACGACCCGAGGTTCGCATGCGGATCTTCCGCCGCGCGGAAGAGATTCTGCTGCGAGAGATGCCGCTGATTCCCATCTATTGGCCGGTCACGCGCAACATGGTTCAAACCCGCGTCCGCGGCTTTTACCCCAACATCCTGGATATTCACCCCTTGAAGGATATTTGGATCGACGGCGGCAACTCCACGGTCGTCGGGAGCGGTCCGCGGAATTGACGCGGCGCCGAATCGGCTAAAAGTAGGATTGCCGTTTCGTCCGCGATTCCCGAGCGTCCTTTGGGTGCGGGGAGAGATCAACCTAGCATGATTCGGTTCATCGTCTCACGAAGCATCTGGCTGGTGATTACGCTGTGGGCGGTATTCACGGTGAGCTTTTGCCTGATGCGGGCGGTGCCGGGCGGACCGCTGGATCGAGAGCGGCGACTCGATCCCCAGATCGAGCGGAATCTTGCCGCCCGGTATCACCTCGATGACCCCTTTTGGAAGCAATACTTCCGCGAATTGGGTAACGTCGTGCGTTTCGATTTGGGTTACAGCTATCGCATGGCGGATTTCACGGTCAACGAGATCATCGCGCAAGGGTTGCCCGTTTCCGCCGCCTTGGGCGGTGCCGCCATGATCTTCGCCCTTGTTTTGGGCATCCCGACGGGGATCGTTTCCGCCGTTCGCCGCAACGAAGCCCCCGACCGCATTTTGATGACGGCGGCGACGCTGGGAATCGCGTTGCCGAACTTTGTGATCGCGGGCTTCGCGATCATTTTGTTCGTGTTCTTGATCCCGATCTTCCCGGCGGCGGGTTGGGGCACCCCGGCCCACGTCGTCTTGCCCGCCCTTTGCTTGGGCGCACCCTACGCCGCCTACATCGCCCGGTTGACGCGGACCGGCATGTTGGATGTGCTGCGAGAGGACTACATTCGTACGGCGCGAGCCAAGGGGCTTGCTCCCTCCGTCGTTATCTTTCGTCACGCCCTGCGCACGTCTTTGACGCCGGTCGTGTCTTTTTTGGGACCTGCCGCGGCGGGAATCGTGACCGGTTCGCCGGTGGTGGAGAAGATTTTCGCCATTCCCGGACTGGGAGTTCACTTCGTCGAGGCCGCCATCCAACGCGATTACACGTTGGCCATGGGACTCGTCCTGCTGTTTACGCTGCTGCTGTACGGCGCCAACGTGTTGGTGGACGCAGCCTACGTGCTGCTCGATCCCCGGGTGAAACTGAATTGAACCAAGCGACCCGGGCGATCGGCGAGGTTTCGAGCGAACCGTTCGCCGAGGCGGATAATGAGCCAAAGAGAGAATTGGTCTGCGTGACGCATCGCGCCCTTCGAGCGGGCGCCGATACCAGCTACGAATGCTTTCGCAGGGCCAGCGCGGAAAAAGCAAAGCCGTCGACGTCCTCCGACTCGGTGATTTTCACGATGTCGTCCTTGGCGTGGAAAAAGGCGTCCACGACCGCCGGGTCCCATTGCTTGCCGGCACCGTGCCGCAGGATTTCCTCGATCTTTTCCAGCGGCATGCGATTGCGGTAGGGGCGGTTACTGGCCATGGCATCGTAGGAGTCGGCGACGGCGACGATGCGGGCAACGGGGGGAATCCGTTCGCCCGACAGACCGTCCGGATACCCGCGACCGTCCCACGACTCGTGGTGGTGCAAAACCACCTGCATGACGTCGTCGAGATTGCGCAGCCCGGAGAGAATCCGAAAACCGGTTGTGGGGTGCGTTTTGATGGCCTCGAATTCGTTTTCCGAAAGTTTTCCCGGCTTTTGCAGGATGGCGTCGTTGACGCCGATTTTGCCGATGTCGTGGAGCAATCCCGCCAGGTACACCCGGGTGAGGGCTTCGGCGGAATAACCCAGGTCTTGCGCCAGTCGTACGGCGATTCTGGCGACACGGTCGCTGTGACCGCAGGTGTACGGGTCCTTGGCGTCGATGGCCGAACTGAGCGCCCGAATCACTCCCGCCAACAACTCGGCCTGCTGCCGGTAAAGTTCGATATTGCCGCTGTGGATGCCGAGAATCGAGGCTACCGAATGCAGCATGTTGGCCTGCACGGTGCCGAACTGGCCGCCGCTCGTGTGATTGACGGCCAGAAAGTAACCGAACACGTTTTCGCCTTCCGTCACCGCCACGCCCATCCAGTTGAGAATGTGCGGATACTCCGTGTCCGCGGATTCCTCGGGGGAGAGATTTCGGACGACGGGACCTCCCAAGTCGGCCAGTCTCATCGTCTCGCTCCAGCGGCGCACCTCCTCCGCGGAAAAGGGAAATCGGCCCACCGAGAGCAGTTCCGGTTGGGTGCGCGCAACGGTCCCCAGTTCTTCCGTCGGTTCCGCCACGGGAAGAAACAGCAATCCAAGGCCTTCCGCCTGGATGACCTCCGCCAGCCATTCCAAGGCCGATCTTGCCAGCTCGGTGTCGCTCTTGGACAACCGCAGATTTTGCGTCAACCGGTGAAGCAGGCTAATCTCTTCATAGACGGAAGAGAGATGGACCGAAAGTTCGTCGGTTTCCCGTTCGGCGTCGGCCAATCGCCGCAGTTGGAAGTCGTGTTCCAAGACCAGTTGAGCCACCCTCAACGCCGATTCCGGTTCCCACGGTCGCTGGGTAGCAGCCCATTCGGCGAGCATCGCCGCCGGGCACCCCGTCGCCCTCGCCGCCGCGCGCAAGTCTTCTTGCAATTCGATCCGCCGCATGATGAGCGGAGTCGCCGCCACGCACGACCGAGACCGGCCTTGCATGGGAACGGCCAAGACGCATACGGGGTCCTCCTCGACCATCAAGATCGGCGTCCGGTGACCGATCATGGGACGAGCCATGGCAGCCAAAAGATCCCAGTCCAAGTCCGGCAAGTTGGAATTCCGCCGCAGGCATGTCCCGGCCTCGGCGTCCAGTATCGCGAAGCCGACGTCAAAAACACGCTCCAAGAGTGACACTGCCGACCAGGCTTCCTCCGTCTTGGGTACTTCGTCGAACGCCGCGCGTTGAATCGTTTGGCAAGGCTTCGATTTCGCGGGGAACTCCGCCGTTGGGGACGCGAACTCGCAGAGGTCCGTCACCGGTTCATAGGTTGGATTCATGCCCAGCACTCCTGATACCTCAAGGCAAATTCGTCACGGTGCCCTATCGGAGCCGAACTCGACCGGGACGCGGCATGCACGACGGACGGACGTGGACAGCCTGAGACGACATCCCGTAGGCTGAGGGTGCGCAATACTGCGACGGTATCCCTCTTGAAAATCTAGGTCACGCTTTGGGGGTGAGCAAATGACGCAGGGGCTTGGGCGGAGGCGGGCATAAGATCGCGTCGATGAGCCCCCGCGAATCCCCGGTACCGTTGCACGCATCGCCGGTGTACCCTGGCGAGAGTCCGCGCGACGCCCGCCTTGTTCGCGGCAAACATTGGTGTTCGAGTCGCGACATCGACCGCCGCGACGGCGTGGGCGGCGGTGCAAACGTGGTTCCTGAAAATCGCTCCCCGGCTTCGGAGACGCCCGGCATGTCCCGACCTTTTCGCGAAGAGTCCCTGCTCCGGACGACCAAGTTTCGCGTGGTCCGCAAGGCCTACCTCGATGAACCGGAAGAGCTTTCCCGCTACGTCATTCGTCACCATGGCGCGGTGGGGATTCTGCCGATGTTGGCGGACGGTCGGATCGTGATGATCCGGAATTATCGCGCCGCCGTGGATGAGTGGCTTTTGGAGATTCCCGCCGGGACGGTGACCCCGGGCGAAGCTCCCGCTCAAACGGCGCATCGCGAACTGGAGGAAGAGACCGGTTATACGGCGGGTCGGATGGTGAAGCTCGTGGAATTCCTGCCGTCGCCGGGAATCAGCGACGAACGGATGACGCTCTATTGGGCCGGAGATCTGGTGCCCGGCCAAGCCCGTCCCGAGGCGGATGAAAGACTCGAGGTCGCCATCCTCTCCCGGGACGAGGCCTTGACCGCCCTAGCCTCGGGCACGGTTCGGGACGCCAAGACCATCATCGCGCTGCTGTGGCTGGAAACGGGCCGAGTGCCCGGATGACGACGCCGTCCCAAGATTCTCGAATCGCCGCCTTCCACGACCATGGGCGGTGATCGTCGCATACGCCGAAAGGCCGCTCTACGGAGTTTCCGGGCGACTTGCCGCGATTGGTGCGTACTTGGACAATAGGGGTTCGCCCCCGATCGCTCGCCGGTTGGAAGGCACGAGGATCGGCACGCAAACCTGCAACGACGTCGCGTTTTTTTGAGGCGGTCCACCATGAAACGAAAGAAAACGGTGCGCTGCGGCTTGATCGGTTGCGGCTTCTCGGCTTCGTTCCATTTCCACTCGCTCAGCAAGGTGTCGGGCGTGGATGTGGAGGTGGTGGGCGTCTATTCGCGGAACACGCAGGCCGCCGAGAAGTTCGCGAGGGATCGCGAGATACTCGCTTTCGACTCGAAGGAGGCGTTGATGGACGCGGTGGACGTGGTCCACGTCTGCACGCCGCCGGTCACGCACGCCCCTTTTTCCATCGAGGCCCTGCGACGCGATAAGTACGTGATTTGCGAGAAGCCTTTGACGGGCTACTTCGGCGACGATCGCCCGGACTTTCACGGCGATCACTTTCCCAAACAAACGGCGTTGGATGCGGCACTGGCCCAGGTGGAACGCATCCTCGAAGCCGAGTCCGGCAGTCGCGGTCGATTGTTGTACGCCGAGAATTGGGTCTACGCCCCGTCCATTCAAAAAGAACGCGAGATCCTGGAGAAGACCCGCGGCCAAATCCTGTGGATTCACGGCGAGGAAGCGCACAGCGGGTCGCACTCGGAGGAATACGCCTTTTGGAAGTTCTGCGGAGGGGGCGTCCTGATCGGCAAAGGTTGTCACCCTTTGACCGCCGCTCTGTATCTCAAACGCGTCGAGGGGCGTGGCCGACTGGGTCGACCCATCCGTCCGACGGCGGTATCGGCTCGCACCCATGCCATCACGCGATTGCCGACCTTCCAAGACTTGGGGCACATTCGCTGCGACTACCACGACATCGACGACTTTTCCATGATCCACGTGGAATTCGACGACGGCATGATCGCGACGGTGTTCGCCTCGGACATTGTTCTCGGCGGGATCCACAATTGGCTGGAAGTGTGCGCCAACAACCACCGCTCGGTCTGCAACATCAATCCCAACACGGCGATGATGACCTACAACGCGAAGGAGGAGTACTTCCGCGACATCTACACCGTGGAAAAGATCGGGACCAAGCAGGGTTGGACTTGCACCTCGCCGGATGAGGATTGGATGACGGGCTATCCGCAAGAGATGGAGGCCTTTTACCGTACGGTCGCGTACGGCGAGCCTTTGGAAAGCGACAGCCGATTGGCCGCCGACGCGATTTCGACGATTTACAGCGCGTATGTCTCGGCCGAAAAGGGCGGCCAAGCCGTGCCCGTTCGAACCTTCGAATGAACTTTCGAACGAAAACGGCGCCCGGACGCGGAGTCCGGAACGCCGTCATGGAATGCAATGCGAAAAAGGGCGACGTTCGCCGTGCGGCTTCGGTTATCGACCCGGACCGTCCCCGCGGCGTCTCACGATCGGGCGGTCACTCCGCGGGCAACTCTTTGATGCGGATGTTCCGCCAACGGATTTGGCCCTGCTTTCCCTGATGGACTTGCAAGGCGATGAAGCCTTCCAGGTCGGCCTCTTCGCCCTCGTCCACGAAGTCGGCGCAGGGAACGCCGTTCACCCACGTTCGCAGGTGTTTGCCCTTGGCCTCGATTGTGAACTCATTCCAGTCGTCCACCTTGAAAGCCTTGCGAGCGTCCTCCAGCCCTTCCAGCTTGAAGAGCCAACCGCGTCGGGCTTCGTCGTAAATCCCGCCGGACCAACTCCGCTCGGACGGGTCGATTTCGCATTGATAGCCGTAAACGCGACCGTTGTCCCGTTGATGGCTGCGGAACTGGATGCCCGAGTTGCCCGGCACGTCGAACTTGGCTTCGACCTTGAACACGAAATCGCGGTAGGTCTTTTCGGTGCACAGGAAGGTGTTGGGGCCTTTGCCGACCTTTCCGACGATGCAACCGTCCTCCGCCCAATAGCTGGATTCACCGCCGGCCTTGCGCCACCCGGTTAGCGTCTTGCCGTCAAAGAGCGGCACGAAGCCCTCAGCGTCGGGTTGCGCGGCGGGGGCGGGAAGCGGTCCCATGATGGCCGCGATGTACGGCTCCAGGGCCGCCGCCCAGATGGCGTATCCTCGAGCATTGGGATGCAGAAGGTCCGGCATGATGTCCTTCGGTAGTGTCCCATCCGGCAACAAGAATGCCTCGTTGATGTCCACGAATTTCACCATGTCGCCGTCATCCAAGCCCTTGATGATCTCATTGACGGCGGCGTTCTTTTGACGCAAGGCGTCTTGCGGATTCTCTCCCCGGGGAAAGATCGCCAAGAGCAGGATCTTAGTCTTGGGCAGGCGCTCGCGGAGGCGTTGGACGATGGCCTTCACGCCCTCGGCCGTCTGCTCGGGGGCGTAGCCCGCGGCATTGTTGGTGCCGATCATGATGATCGCCAACTTGGGAGAGATCCCGTCGATATTGCCGTTGTCGAGTCGCCACAAGACGTGCTCGGTGCGGTCGCCGCCGATGCCGAGGTTCACGGCGTTGCGCGACCCGTAGTATGTATCCCACACGTCCTTGCCGCCGCCCTCCCAACCGTGGGTGATCGAATCCCCGATCCAGATCATGTCTACGTTGCCCTGCTTGACCCGCTCATTCATCGACTGATGGCGTTTCATCCACCATTCGTCGTTTCGGGGAACGGGAACCACGGCGGCGTTCTCGGCGAACACCCACGAGGCGACAAATCCGACCACCAATTGGGCCGCAATCGCCGCAAACAAACCCAGCCTGCGTCTCATCAATCGGTACCTCCCATGAAAAAAGACCATAGATGCGACTACTCGAACGCGAATCCCCCTAACTCTTGGCCGTTTGTGAGGAACCCCGGCCAACCGAAGAACCGGGAACCGGCACTGCGGCGAAACGAGCGAGGGGTGGCCTCGGCTCCGTTTTAGTCGGAGCGAGCAATCCCGTCAGCATAGCCACGTCGCCGCCCTGAAGCAATTCGCCGACGGAGCTTTTCCCGAGGTTCCGAAAACGACTTTCGGGACGCCGATCTCCGGCGATGCCCGTTAACCCCGTTTGTTTAGCTTGCGAATGCAAAGCGTGGGCGCTATGGGATTCTTGTGTCGAATACGGTGCTTAGGAAAACCTTTCCGATTTTCGCGGCTCCTAATCAAAGTTTGTGAAAGTTTAACGATTCCGCGGACGATAGCTATTCCACGGACTTTTCCGCTTGAGTGCGGTGGGTCCGGTTTTCCGCTTGCTGCACGGGAGACGGCGAACCCCTCGAATAGGGCTGCCAATGTCCTCAAGGATGGCCGACATGAAAAAATGGACTTGCTCACCGTTGATCGGTCTGATCTCCGCAGCTCTGCTGTCCGGATGTCAACCACAGCAGCCCTTTTATCTTCACGAGGACGGCGATCTTTCGCACTACGTGGACAAGGCCACCCAAATTGAGTATCCCGACGTCGAGGCGGATACTCTGGATGAGGTCCGGGGCGCCGCGCCACCCCTCACGCTGTCGAACAGCGAAGTGCGGGAATACTGGGATTTGAAGTTGGAAGAGGCGGTCGGGATCGCGTTGCAGAACAGTAAGATCATCCGCAGCCTGAACCAACCGGACGTCGGTGCGGCACGCATGCCCGAGACCAGTTTGACCCTGGCGCCCGACGCCGTGGCCTCCGTCTATGATCCGGCCCGACAAGAATCCAATCCTCGGTCCGGCGTGGAGGCGGCCTTGTCGGCCTTCGACGCCCAACTGAGCACGCGGGTCTTTTGGCAGAAGAACGACACGCCGCAGAACGTGGCGGGCTTCGTCACGGCTTTCCGTCCCAGCGCCTTCCAGCAGGACCTCGGATCGTTCCAGGCACAGCTTTCTAAGACGTACGCTACCGGCGGCACGTGGTCTTTGACGCACAACGTGAATTACGAATGGAACAACGCCACGGCCAGCCGGGCATGGCCGAGCGATTGGGCGGCGAATCTCGAAGCCGGATTCCGCCAACCGCTATTGCAGGGAGCGGGTGTCACGTTCAATCGCATTGCCGGACCGGGCGCGATCCCGGGATTCAACAACGGCGTGTTGGTTGCTCGATTGGAAAACGACCAGCGCCTGGCCGAGTTCGAGCAATCAGTCTCGGAACTGATGCTGGAGGTCGAGAAGGCCTATTGGACCTTGTATCTCAGCTACCGGCAGTTGGACACCGTCATCGCCGGTCGGGACGCCGCGTTGCAAACGTGGCGACAAGTCCGCGCCAAATACGAAGTCGGCGGACGCGGTGGTAGCGCCCAGGAAGAGGCCCAAGCCCGCCAGCAATACCTGGCCTTCCGCGCCTCCGTGGAGCAGGCCCTCAGCGCCCTGTACAAGGCCGAGAACAACTTGCGTTATCTGATGGGTTTGGCCGCCAGCGACGGTCGTCTGATCCGACCGGCGGACGAACCGACGCAAGCCAAGGTGCAATTCGATTTCTACGAGGTTCACGCGGAGGCCCTGGTCCGCAACCCGCTGCTGCGTCGTGAAAAGTGGCGGGTCAAAAAGGCTGAACTGGAATTGATCGCCGCCAAAAACTATCTTCTGCCCCGACTCGATGCCTTCGGCTTCTACCGCTGGAACGGCCTGGGCGACGACTTGATCGATCCCGACAACAGCAAATCCAACGCTTACGGTTCGTTGACCTCCGGCGACTTCCAGGATTGGCAGATCGGTCTGGACCTGCGTATCCCCATCGGCTTCCGCAAGGAAATGGCGGGGGTCCGGAACGCGCAGCTCAACCTCGCCCGAGAACGCGCCATCCTTCAGGAGCAGGAACTGGAGATTTCGCACCAGATCGCTTGGGTGTTGCGGGAACTGGACGAGTACTACACCTTGGCCGAGACGAACTACAACCGAACCGTCGCGGCTGAGAACGAGGTTCGTGCGGTGACGGCCATGTACGACGCGGGCACGGCCACGCTGGACCTGCTGTTGAACGCCCAACAGCGCCGCGCGGAAGCCCAAATCCAGTATTATCAGGCCATCACCAAGTACATGTTCGCCATTAGCCACCTGCATTTCCGCAAGGGATCGCTGCCGGAATACAACGGCGTGTACCTCACGGAAGGTCCTTGGCCGCACAAGGCCTATTTCGATGCCTTGCGGCGTGCCCGAGCCCGCGACGCCGGAATCTATCTCGATTACGGTCGGACCAACCCGCCGGTCTTCAGCCGCGGAGAGTACGATCTTCACGCGGGCAAGGCGGACTTGGAGGAGGGATTGGAATCGTTGCCCGACTACCCGGCTTCGCCCCGCGAATCGTCGGAAGAACCGGCGCCTTCCAATATGGAGGTGATCCCGGCCCCGGATCCGATCTTACTGCCGAAGGAATCCTCCGGCGGTGCCTCGGGTCGGGCCGATCCGTCGGCGCGGGTCTTGCCGCCGAAACCGCGAACTTCCGCGGAGGACGGTACGGCGCGGATGGAAGCTTCTCGGCAGGGCGGCACGGTTCAAGCGGGCGGCGTCACCGGACCGGCGTTCCCGGACCTTGCTCCACTCGGCAAGATGATCGGCAAGGCCGATGCCCCCAAGACGCCGGAACGGTCGAGCGACGGCGGAGTGGTCCTCGCCGACGGCGGTGAAGCCCCGCGACAAACGGTCACGCCTGCCTCCTTGCAGACTCCGGATGAGGCGGGCGACGGTTGGCGGCCCCGCTGGTCCTCGGGCGGGTCGCAGCGGCGATAGCAGCCCGTGCGAATTGTTTGCCGAACCCCAATTCCCGGTGAGCTTGCCCGGCGGAAAGCCGCGACTTTCCGTCGGGCCTGACGTTTCTTGGTTGCATTGAGAGGGTTGTTGCCCGGGTGCCCGTCCCTATGTCGAGGTAGGCCGCGTCACGGCTACAATAGGTGTTCTGCGCGTAGGACCGGTGCGCCCGTCGCGGCGAGGGTTCCGCACCGTTCATGACCGAGTTCCCTTGTTGCGATCACCCATTTCCTCTTTTGGCATATTCGTCGACCAAGAATGGCATCCCAACATCAGCCCGGTGTTTTCATCTGTCTGGAGGGCGGCGACGGCACGGGAAAGACCACCCAGGCGGAGCGATTGGCCGGTCGCCTCCGCGAAGAGGGACGCCGCGTCGTCCTTTGTCGGGATCCCGGCGGCACGGCCCTCGGCGAGGAGATTCGCAGCATTTTGCTGCACCGTCGCGAAATACCGATGTGCACGGCGGCCGAGATGCTGCTCTACATGGCGGCCCGGGCGGAGTTGACCGAAGAGATCATTCGTCCCGCGTTGGCCGACGGCGGCATCGTCGTCAGCGATCGATTCTTGACGTCCAACCTTGTCTATCAGGGTTATGCGGGGGGATTGGACGTGGAAAAGCTCCGCCAAGTGGGCCTGCTGGCCGTCGGCGGATTGTTGCCCGACATCTCCATCGTCCTCGACATGCCGGCGGAGGATGCCGTCCGCCGCATCGACCGCGGCTTGGACCGTTTGGAAAGTCGCGGAATCGACTACTTGAAGAAGGTTCGCGACGGGTTCTTGCAGGAGGCCTGCCGCTTTGCCGATCGCATCACCGTCGTGCGTGCCGACCGCACGCCCGACGAAGTCCACGAAGCCGTGATGCGTATCGTCCGACCGCTCCTATCGTCGCCGCAAACGCCTTCGCAAAGGGCGTGAGGTTATGGCCTGGCAGGGTATCGAAGGACACGATGCGATCGTCGATTTCTTCCGTCGCGCGGCGGCGAAAGGCCGCCTTTCGGGCAGCTATCTCTTCGTAGGCCCCGCCGGCATCGGAAAGCGAACCTTCGCTCTGAAATTGGCACAGGCCTTGCTCTGCCAAACGCGGGACGAGAGTCGGATGGACCCGTGCGGCGTCTGCGCGGCCTGCGCCCAGGTGGCGGCGGGCACGCATCCCGATGTCATCGTGATCTCGCGTCCCGAAGATCGGGCATTCATCCCGGTGGAATCGCTGATCGGCGAGCGGGACAATCGCATGGGCAGCGGTTTTTGCCGCCATGTCAGCCTCAAGCCGTATTCCAATCGGCGGCGCGTCGGCATCATCGACGACGCCGATTATCTCAACACCGAGGGCGCCAACGCCCTCTTGAAGACCCTGGAGGAACCGCCTCCCGATGCCGTTCTGATCCTGATTGGCACCTCGCCCGCCAAACAACTACCCACCATCCGCTCCCGATGCCGTCAAATACGTTTCGCACCCCTGGCGACGGAGACGGTGGCGGCACTGCTGCCGTCGCTCGGTTGGGCTTCCGACGCCGAGGAGGCGACTCGCTTGGCACGCTGGAGCGGCGGCAGTTTGACTCAAGCCCGGGAATTGGCCGATCCCGCCCTTTGGGAATTCATGGAGCGCTGGCAGACTACCCTGGCGCGACGGAGCCTGGACCTCTCGACCTGGAGCAAGGAGGTCCGCCAATTCGTCGACGCAGCGGGAAAAGAGGCCTTTCCGCGACGTCGGCGTTTGCAGCAACTGGCATCGCTTTCCGCGGACTTCTTTCTTCGTCTGGCACGGGGAGGCATTCCCGGTCGGCCCGATTCCGCGGATGAAATCGTGTCGAACGACGAGGCCGAGCGAGCAGGGTCGACGTTGCCTTCGCTCTCGCCTGCCTGGCGGGGTGATCCCGAGGCCGCCGTCGCCTGCGCCGAGCTGTGTCTTGCCGTCTATGCGGCGGTGGATCGGAATGCCAATTTGGCCACGCTGATCGACGCCTGGACGCACAAACTGCGACAAGCGATGCGGAACGAGGCGTTCGTCCCCATCCTGCCGTTTTGAATCGCGCGGCAACGCGAAGACCGTGCGGAGATCGCCTCCCTTCCGCCGCCCGTGGGCAACGTCATAACCCGAACCCCACGTAGCCTCCCTTGGCGTGCGTCTCGGCTTCCAGCTTTTGCAGTCGCTCGACGGTCCGCTGCAAGTCGCCGGCTTCGATGTAGAGGTCGAATTCCACCATCACCGAGCGGCGGACCGTCTCGGCGAACCAGCGGATGATCGGTTCCGCGGCCCAGTCGCAGGTATCGCCCGACAGCCGCACGTCGAGGTCGCAGGCCGCCGTCTTGCGATCCTCCGGGTCGGTCATCACGCACCCTTCGAAGGCGAAGGCGAGCATTCCGACCTCCGGGCGATTGGTCAGGTGATACGCGCATCGCCCGTTGAAGAGGTAATACGTGTTGTGTCGCCCGTGCTTCGCGATGGCCGCCTGAACGCGGTTCCACAAAGCCAGAAAGCCGGGAGACGCATCGAGCGGCGGATCGTTGCGCGTCACCGTGCGGAGAGGCACGCAATCGAAGGAGACTTGAACTCCCGACTTCGCCGACGCCTGTTCCCGCGAATTCATGTACCGTCTCTCCCGCCTGGCCCGTGAGACTTCGCAATCCAATCGTCCCGATGACAACTCATGTCCGTTTCATATCCATTTTGGCATTGTAGCACCCTGGGGGAAGGAAGGCATCGCCGCCGCGACGTGGTGAGCGGGGGGCGAAATGACGGTTTTCTCGCAGGTCCCGACGGCGGATGGCGACCGTCGCGCGCGTCTCGGTCCTCTGGAAAGCGGGAAATTACGCCCCGCTTGCTAGGTCGCCCTTTCTTGAAGGATGATGAAAGGAATCGCGACCGTTCGATTTCCGACCGCCGTCCATGAAGTCTTGCTCCGCCCCTGACGCGTCATGACTCTGCAAACGCTCCCGCAACTCGAAACCATCCGAACGGGCCCGGCTTGTCCCGGTAAACCGCGGAAGCCCCTGCGTTTTTCACGCGGTGCGTGCCGAGTCGCAATGTGTAGGTCCATCCGTGGAGCGGTTACGGTCTTGCTGTTGCCGATTTTTGTCGGGATTCTGTTGAGCGATCGGTCGCCGGGCGTCTGTGTCGCGACGGAGACGACGGACCAGGCCGTTTGTTCGACGGGCTCGGACCGAACCGCGGAGGCGTCCACGATTGCCCAATTGCAGCGGGTGGTGTGGGAAGGGGAGGAGATGGCCGCCCCCCTGCGGATCGTGTGCTACGACGCTTCATCGGAGCACGCGACGGCGGTCTGCCGGCAAGCAGCTTCTCGCATCCGCGAGTTGAACGCCGTTTTCAGCGATTACCAGGCGGACAGCGAGGTTCGGAGATTGTGTGAGACGGCGGGCCGAGGGCTTGCCGTGCCCGTCAGCCCGGACCTTTGGGAGGTGCTGTCCCTGAGCTTGGAAATCTCGCGTCGCACCCGCGGTGCGTTCGACGTTACCTTGGGTCCGCTAATCCGACTGTGGCGGCGAACGCGGACCTTGCGAGAACTGCCGCCCGATTGGCGGTTCGAGGAGGCCCGCCGCGCCGTTGGATTCGATAAGCTGCGACTGGACCCGACCGCTCGGACCGTGGAATTGACCGTGCCCGGCATGCGGTTGGATTTCGGGGCGATTGCCAAGGGCTATGCCGTGGACGAGGCCCTGCGGGTGTTGCGGCAGAACGGCATATCGCGGGCGTTGGTGGACTTGGGCGGCGACATCGGCTTGGGCGATCCCCCGCCCGACCGCGAAGGCTGGATCGTTGCCGTGGCTCCTTTGGAACCGGATCAAAAGCCGAGTCTTGTCACCTGCTTGCGAAATTGCGGCACGGCGACTTCCGGCGACCGCTACCGATTCGTCACGATCGAGGGCGTGCGCTACTCGCACATTCTCGACCCGAAGACCGGTTTAGGCATTACGACGCCCCGCGAGGTGATGGTGATCGCTGCCTCGGGCGCGGCCGCCGACGCCTGGGCCACCGCGATCAGCGTGCTTGGTCCGGGGGCGGGCTTGCCGCTCATCGACGCCGCGGAGGATACCGCCGCGTTGATTCTTCAAGCGGAAGGCGGGAAGACGGTCGTCTATCGGTCGCGGCGTTGGCGGGAGATTTCCGCCGAAACCGGCGCGCCCGCCCCGGAGTCGACGCCATGACCAAGACGATGGGACGACTTAACGTCTTGGCCGCCGCCGTTTTGTGGAGTTCCAGCGGCATCTTCGCCAAGGCGGATTTCTTCGCCGACTGGCCGCAGGAATGGCGGGGGTTGATCTTCGCGTTCTGGCGGGCTTTTTTCGCGGCGCTCATCCTGCTGCCCGGCGTCCGCGGCGTTCGGTTTCGTCCCCTGCTGGTGCCGATGGTGCTGTGCTTTGCGGGCATGAACGTCACATTTCTGACCGCCATGGTGCGGAGCACCGCCGCCAACGCCATCTGGTTGCAAAACCTGGCCCCGTTCTGGGTCCTTCTTGCGACGCTTCTGGTCTTTCGCGAACCCATGGAGCGCAAGGACGCGGTGCCCCTGGTGTGCGCCATTCTGGGCGTGCTGTTGATCTTGGGCTTCGAGCTTGGCGGCGGTATGACCGGGTCGCGCGTCGGCGTCCTCTGCGGCGTACTTTCCGGTGTGTTCTATGCCGGCGTCGTCGTAACGCTGCGACAACTTCGCGACGAGAACGCCGTGTGGCTGACGGCCGTCAATCATGTCGCCGCCGCCGTTCTGTTGGTCCCGGTCGTTCTGCGGTTGGGCATCTTGCCGGACGCCCGACAACTGCTTTGGCTGGCGGCCTTCGGGGCGCTGCAAATGGCGGCGCCGTACATTCTTCTCTCTCGCGGATTGCGCGTCGTTTCCAGCCAGGAGGCGGTGGCCATCGCGTTGACCGAGCCTGTTCTCAGCCCTGTTTGGGCGTTCCTGGTGTGGGGTGAACGACCGGCGTGGTGGACGCTGTGCGGCGCGGCCCTGATCCTGACGGGTCTGTTCCTGCGATACGTCGTGTGGGAGATTTTCGTCGTTCCGGCGCCCCAGCGCGTGAGCGCCGCGCCATCGCTCTCCCCGCACGCAGAACAAACGCCTGACGCCGCCATGCCCGACAACGCGGCGGATTGCCGGGCATCGCCGACAACGGTCGACCCGGCGTCGTGACCCAACGCGGCACGCCGAACGACGGCGCGGATCGCGCGGCGGTCGCAAGACTGAGATAAGCTCCGCCGGGATACGTTCGGTCGGATCGGATCACTCATCCCGCGCGTCGGTGAAGGCGTTGCGATAGACCCGCACCACCGGTGTTTCGGCCGGATTCCGCGTCGGCCAGCATACCGTCACGACGTCGAAGCGGTGCGGGCATTCCTGCAAGCTTCTTTTCCGGACAAAGGTGTGTGCGGCGCGGATCAACAAACGCCGTTTCTTTGCGTCGATTCTTTCCCAGGCCGCGGTCGATTCCCCGAGTCGGCTCTTCACCTCGACGAAGACGACGGTCTTGCCGTGCAAGGCGACGATGTCCAGTTCGCCGCCGCCGATCCGCAGGTTTCGGAAAAGCACGCGGTACCCCAGGGAGGCCAGGTGATCGGCGGCGACCTTTTCGCCGCGGCGCCCGACTTCCAAGTGCGGAGATCGCGCTTCCCCGGGCGTGAGTGAGCAACCCGTGCGAGCGCGGAATACCCGGCGACCGATCCACGACCGCAGTCGTCCCAGCATGTTTCCCATGCGCGCAAAAAAACGCGTTTGCCGGGAACGGACGGACCGCCGACCGGCAAACGCGCTAGGAAGGGGCATGGTTCAAATCCCTCGGAAGAAGACTGTTCCTCCTTCAGGATCGGCGACCGGACGCTTTTTCACCCCCGTCCGGTCAGGGACGCGAGTTTCAAGGGACGGCCGCCTTGCCGCGACGGCTTGGAATCGCGGCGGATTGGACGGTCATGCGTCCGATGGCTTCTGTGCCTTGGCGGCCTGCTTTCGATGCCAGGCGGCCTCGCGATTCTGTCGCTTCTTCATCTGATCGGGACGGCGTTCCCGCAAACGCACGGCCTTGCCGATTCGATCGCGTAGGTAGTACAGCTTGGCACGCCGCACAATGGCCGCCCGCTTAACCTCGATCTTGGCGATGAACGGCGAATGCAGCGGGAACTTTCGTTCCACGCCTTCGCCCTGTACGATGCGGCGGACCGTGAACATCTCGCGAGTGCCGCTCCCGCTCCGCCCGATCACCACGCCGTTGAAAATCTGGATGCGCTCGTCTTTGCCCTCAACGATGCGGCAATGGACATCGACCGTGTCGCCGACCTCGAAGTACGGAATCTCGCTTTTCAGGCACGGTTGCTCCACCGCTTCGATAATTTTCTGTTTATTCATGGCTATCTTCTCTCAGCTATCCGTTCTCGTCCCTACGCCGGATTCATCGCTCGGCGCCGAGCACTACCGAAATCGTCAATTTGACGGAAATCCCTTCGTATTCGCAACTCTCCACCGTGCCTCTTACGGTCCCCCGGCCTTCGCGTTTGTCGAGTCGCATGCGCTCACGTCCTTCGGTCCGGCCATGGCGGCATCCCCAATGGAGGCCGCCCGCCGCAATTCCGTGCGGGCCTTGCTATCCTGCAATCGCCATCGTGCGATCGCCGTGTGGTTCCCGCTCAACAGGACCGCCGGCACCTCGTATCCGCGGTAGCATCGGGGGCGTGTGTACTGCGCGTGATCCAGCAACCGATCCGGTCCCGAGAAGGAGTCGCGTTCGCTGCTCTCTTCGTCTCCCAACACCCCGGGGATCAATCGCGAAACGGCCTCAATGACGACCATCGCCGGCACTTCACCGCCGCTGAGCACGTAATCCCCGATCGATATTTCGTCCGGCTTCAAAATCAGCCGCACACGTTCGTCGAATCCTTCGTATCTTCCGCACAGTAGCAGCAAGCGAGGATATTGCGACAGTTCCTCGACGACCTGCTGCGTCAACGGTCTTCCCTGGGGCGTCAACAGGATCAAATGCCCGGCGTCGGCTTGTCCCTGAACCGCCTCGACGCACTCGATCACCGGGGGCGCCATCAACACCATGCCGGGTCCGCCGCCGAACGGTCGGTCATCGACCTTGTGATGTTTCTTGTCGTGACTCCAATCGCGAATATTGTGCAGGGCGACTTGAATCAACCCGCGATCGATCGCCTTGGCCAGGACGCTTTCCTCGAGGAAACCGCGGAACATTTCCGGGAAGAGCGTCAGGACGTCGATCCGCATATCCGGTCCGCTCAGTCGGCGCCGCCGTCTTCGGGAGTCGTCTCACTCTCCTCTTGGACGTCTTCGCGCAAGGCCTTGCGCTGCCCGGCCAAGGCCGCCGCCTGCTGCGCGGCCGCGCGACGCATGGCATGCTTTTGCTGCAAACGCTCCACGGCCTCTTTTTGCCGTTCCAAGTGCGTTCCATTGGCGCCGTACTTCTTGATCAACACGGCGACCTTTTCGCTCGGTTTGGCGCCCACCCCGAGCCAATACTGCACTCGTTCGACGTTCAACGTGACGCGAGCATCCGTCTCCGGAATCATCGGATCGTACGTACCCAACTCCTCGATGACCCGCCCGTCTCGCGGCGATCGGGCATCGGTAGCACAAATACGGAAGAACGGGCGATGCTTTCTGCCCATTTTCTTCATGCGGATGCGAACTGCCACGAAAATATCTCCTTCTGGAACTACTGAAATCCCGCGCTACAGTCCCACGAACTTGCTCAAACGGAGGCTCAACCCCTCCGTGCCGTCGGCGCCTACTGAAGATTTCGCCCGATCACCCGCCGCGTTCGCAATTCGCGGTGAGAATGTCCGCGCCGATCCGCCGGAAGCGAACCTCTATTCTTACGAATTGCGGGAAAAGTTGCAATGACCGGAGGCCGTCGCGCCGCGAAAAACCGCCCGACGGGTGGCCGTACCGGCCGCGCAGCCTATTTGTTCTTCTTTTTTTGTCGCTTGAGGCGTCGTAATTCCCGCTCCCTTTGCTTTCGCAGGGCCGCCTTCTCGGCCGTTCCAAGCCGCTTTCCGGTCCCCTTCTTTTGGCGGGATAGCAAAGACTCCGGACTACTCATCATCTGTCGCGACAGTTGCTGGATCATCTGTAGCCGTCCGCGGGCGTTCAGGGACGCCATTCTTCGCATCATATCCGCGACGGGGTCGTAGATCCGGGTCAGTTCACTGACTTCATGGGGGGCGACCCCCGCTCCGGCGGCAATCCGCCGTCGGCGACTGATGTCGATGATATCCGGATTGCGGCGTTCCTCCGGCGTCATGGAGTCGATGATGCCGCGAATGCGTCGAATCGAGGCCGCCGCGTCCACGTCGTCGCTGTCCAAGGCTCCAAGGATGCCGCCCATGCCGGGTATCATCGCGAGCACGTTTTGGATGGGACCGAGGCGACTCGTCTGATCCAGGAGATTGCGGAAGTCATCCAGCGTGAACTCGCCGGCCATGATCCGCTTCTGCTGTTCGACCATGGCCTCTTGATCGATCTTGCGACGCGCCTGATCGATCAGCGTCATCAAGTCGCCTTGGCCCAGAATTCGGCCCGCAATTCGTTCGGGGTGGAACTCCTCCAGGGCGTCGACCTGCTCGCCCGTCCCGATGAACTTGATGGGCACGCCGGTGACGTATTTCACCGAAAGGGCGGCGCCGCCCCGGGCATCACCGTCCAGCTTGGTCAGGATGACGCCGTCGAGCGTCAAGGCCTCGTGAAAGGCCTTCGCGCTGCGGACGGCGTCTTGGCCGGTCATGGCGTCCACGACCAAGAAGACCTGGTCCGGTCCGACTTTGCGGTCGATGGCCTGCAATTGACGCATCAAATCGTTATCGACATGGAGACGTCCCGCCGTATCCAGAATGACGACATTCGCACCTTGCTTTGGGGCTTGGGCGACGGCGCGGCGGCACACCTCCACGGGATCGGAAGCCCCCGGTTCGACATATACCGGCACCCCCAACCGCTCGCCGAGGATTTGCAACTGCTCAATGGCGGCGGGACGCTGCAAGTCGGCGGCAACCAGGAGGGGAGACGCCCCTTTTTCTCGGAGCATCCGCGCCAGCTTTGCGCAGGTCGTGGTTTTTCCGGAACCTTGCAGGCCGCACAGCATCAACACGCTGCCCGACGGTTTAATCTTGATCTGGTGATCGACCGGTCCCATCAAGGCCACCAATTGCTCGTACACGATCGCCAGCAATTGATGGGTCGGTCGCAACGACCGCACGACGCGTTCGCCTTTGGCCTCCGCGGCAACCTTTTCGACGAAGGCTTTCACCACGGGGAGGCTGACGTCCGCGTCCAGCAGGGCTTGCTGCACAAGCTGCAAACCCTCTCGCATGTTCGCTTCGGTCAACTTTCCCTGACCGGCCAATGTCCGCAAGGCATTGGAAAGCCCGACCTGCAATCTCTCAAACATATCAGCCTCTCGATTGGGATTCCCCGAAGGCGGGGTGGACGACACCGACCGGATGCGAGGATTCTGCTTTATCCTATGATCTTAGCGGAACTCCGCGAAATCTGGCAATCGACTATCGGGCGAGTCGGCCTGCGGACGGTCGAGCGTCGAGTCGGCGACCGAAGGGGCTACGGCGAAAAAATTCTCGTCTTCACCGGTCCTTGGCGCTCTTGAACGGGCCGTATTCCGGGCGTATAATTCGAGAAATGAGACTGATTCTCATTTTTTTGCGTTTGATGATTATCGTAATGAAGCACCACAATCTCGGTTTGCCCGGCCTGGTTGGAGCGTGTTCGTTCGCGACTCAGCGGCTTCATGAGTGATAGAACATGCTCGACGAAATCGGTTTGGGCGATGAAACCGTTAGCCGGCGATCACGGCAGAGGTTTTTGAATGATCCGTCCCACTGAACTTCCGCTCGATTCACATGCTGCGGAACCCGCGATCGATCGAACCTGCCCGGAACCCATGCCGCTCGATCTGCTTCGTGCCGGTGATCGCGGTATCATCGTCTCGCTTCAGGCGGGGGGCGACGCCGCTCATCGCCTGCAAGAGATCGGCCTGTGCAGGGGGCGCGAGATTCGCGTCTTTCGGCCCGGCAACCCGTGCAGCGTCCACGTGGGAGGCAGTAAGCTTTGCCTGCGGGCCGACCAGGTGCGGATTTTGGTCGAACCGATCGGCCAAGTCGCGGACGTCTCGAGAGGGCGTGGGCATCGGCATCGCCGTCGGCACCGCGGGGGTCGCGCCGATTGACCCCGCCGCGCCGCGTGCTTCGCGACCTTTGGTTCGACGGAGATTTGGAAGTTTTCCCTTGAGCGTCATCCCGCCTCGTCCGACCTTCCGCCCATGAGCGTCGCCTCCGAGAATCGCTGCGTGACGGTTGCCCTGATCGGCAATCCTAACACCGGCAAGTCCACGCTGTTTAGTTCCCTTGTGGGTGTCTACCAACGAGTCGGCAATTATCCGGGCGTCACCGTCGAGAAACGCACGGGCCGATTTCGTTATCGAGGACGGAACTTCGAAGCGGTGGACCTTCCCGGCCTTTATAGCTTGGCCGTTCGCTCCCGCGACGAACTGGTGGCGGTCCAGGTACTACTGGGTCAAGAAAAGGGCGTCCCGCCGGTCGATGTCATCGTTTGTGTGGTGGACGCTTCGAATCTGGATCGCAATCTCTACCTGGTCGGACAGGTTTTGGGTTTGGGCATCCCAACCGTCGTCGCGCTGACGATGACGGACGTGGCGGAGCGGCGCGGCATTTCCGTGGATGCGGAAGCCTTGGCCGCCAACCTCGGCGTTCCGGTGGTGCCGGTTCAGGCTCATCTGTCGAAAGGGTTGGAGACGCTGGAGGAGGCGATCTGCCGGGTGTTGGAGACGCCGCCGCAACCGCGGGTGCCGTCTTTGCCGGACGTCCTCGTTGTCGAAGCCGAGGAGCTTCTGGACCGCCTTGCGGAAACGGGGTTGCCGGCCGCGATTCGCGGCGAGCAGGGGACGCCGTTTTCGGAGGACGCCGCAGGAGACGCTGCGTCTTCTTCGCCGGATGCCTCGGCGGGCAACGGCGGTATGCGAGAGGCCCAATCCGTCGGACAGCCCGCCAAGCGAACGGATTGGCGGACACGGTTCTGGGTGGAGCGCCTGCTGCTCGACCAGAGCGGTTTCTTGCAAAAGCAGTTTTTCGGCAAGGGCGCCGCGTCGGCCGATGCGCTCATTCAGGAATCGCGAGCCAGGATCGCCGAGCAGGGCACACCGGTCTATGAATTGGAGGTGCAAAGCCGATATCGATGGGTCGCGGAGGTCCTGCGGGACGCCGTCACTTATCCGGAACATGACGAGAGTACGTTCTCGGACCGCCTGGATGCCATCCTGACGCACCGCCTGTGGGGAACGCTGATCTTCGCCGCCGTGATGACGGCCATGTTCCAGGCCGTATTCCGCGCGGCCGAACCGTTCAGTCAAGCCATCGACGGGGGCGTGCAATATCTGGCCGGCCTAGTCTCTCAAGCGATTCCGCCGGGCGCCATGCACAGCTTGGTGGTAGACGGCGTGCTGAGCGGCGTGGGGGCGGTTCTAACGTTCGTCCCGCAAATCGCCATTCTCTTCGCCTTCATCGCCGTGCTGGAGGATTGCGGCTACATCGCGCGATCCGCCTATCTCATGGATCGCTTCATGACGCGGATCGGATTGAGCGGCAAATCGTTCATCCCCATGCTCTCCAGTTTCGCCTGCGCCGTCCCCGGGATTATGGCGACGCGCACCATCGAGAACGAGCGGGACCGATTGACCACGATCCTGATCGCGCCGCTCATGACGTGCTCGGCCAGGCTGCCGGTTTACGGACTGTTGATCTACGTCTTCATCCCCGACCAGCGCTATTTGTGGGGCACGTTGAGCCTGCGGGGCCTGGTCCTGACCGGGTTGTACGCGTTGGGGATCGGCGTGGCGGTTGTGGTGGCCCTGCTTTTGAAGCGGGTGATCTTTCGCGGTAGCCCGCCCTCCTTCGTGCTGGAATTGCCGGCCTACAAACTTCCTTCGCCGCGGACCGTTTGTTTGCGGGTCTGGGAGCGCGTCGTGGTGTTCGTCCGCAATGCGGGCACGCTAATCTTGGCCGTATCCATCGTGGTTTGGGCGCTCCTGTATTACCCGCATAACGAGCGGATCGTGGAGGCTCCATACGCTGCCGAACGCGAACGGATTCGGGAACAACTCGATCGCCTTCCCGAGAATGACCCTAATCGCCAAAGTGTCCAAGCGCGCTGGGCCGAACTGGAAAACGAAATACAAACGGCCTACCAGCGGCAAAGCTGGATGGGGCGTCTGGGACGGACGATCGAGCCGGTTTTTCGTCCCCTGGGCTGGGATTGGCGGATCAGCACGGCGGTCCTCGCTTCCTTCCCGGCGCGCGAGGTCGTCGTCGCCACGCTCGGGGTGATGTTCAATCTGGGAGGCTCCGCGGACGAATTGGACGTAAATTCCGAAGGGAAAGTGGGCGAACTGCATGCCCGACTTCAAGCCGCCGTCTGGGAGGGCACGGATAGGCCCGTCTTCAACATTCCCGTAGCGCTTTCGATCATGGTCTTTTTCGCCTTGTGCGCCCAATGCGCCGCCACGCTATCGGTCATCCGACGCGAGACCAATAGCTTTTTCTGGCCGATCTTCACCTTCTCTTACATGACGGTTCTGGCCTACTGCG
The DNA here is from genome assembly GCF_054657335.1 of Thermopirellula anaerolimosa. NCBI lineage: Bacteria > Pseudomonadati > Planctomycetota > Planctomycetia > Pirellulales > Thermoguttaceae > Thermopirellula > Thermopirellula anaerolimosa. Next base: position 1,727,531 of record NZ_BAAHYX010000006.1, on the reverse strand, counting down.
CCGCGCTTGTCACCTATCAAGTCAGTTTTAGAATTCTAGGTGGATAGAAGGTCACGACGTTGGTCGGCTTCGAGAGGCGGTTCCTCAAGGAGATCTTGGGGCCGCGCGGCGCCGAACCACGGTTTCGATTGCGGTTTCATGGGAAGCGGAAAGCTCATGTCGATCGCTTGGCAAGACATCACCGCTTGGATCACTGTGGGAGTGGCCGTCGCGTATTTGGTACGGCATTTTCGGTCCATGCGGAACTTGTCCGAAGAGACTCCCTCTTGCGCGGGCTGCACGCACTGCCCGCTTGGTTCTGCGGTCCGGCCTCGGATTTCGGTGTGATCGTGCGTCGCACTCGTTGCCCGAGTTAGCCCGCCCTCGCGTGCGAACGGGTGGCAGGCGGGTGTTCGGCGGTCGCAATGACCGACCCGCTGCGCAGCTTGGAGGCGGCGTACTCTCGGCGGTCCTCGATGTGCGAATCCCCGCAGGCCTGCGGAGCACGGAAAGGAACAGCCGAATGTCGGACGGTAAACCGCCTAGGCCGATGCCGGGCACCGGTTAGGAAACGGTTTCTCCTCTCATGCATCGTGCGATGAGCAAGGCCATCTCCATGGCCTGCTCGTAATTCAAGCGGGGATCGACCTGGCTTTGATAGGCGCGGCGCAAGTCGGCCTCGTTGGTGCCGCGTGCTCCGCCGATGCACTCCGTTACGTCCTCGCCGGTCAATTCGAAGTGCACGCCGTTCAGTCTCCCGCCCATCGCATGGTGGATCGCAAAGGCCTGCACGACCTCGCGCAGGATGTCGTCGAATCGCCGCGTCTTCAGCCCGTCGCCCAGGGAGATGGTATTCCCGTGCATGGGGTCGCAGCACCACACCACGCGGCGATCGTGCCGCTTCAGCATCTCGACCAGCGGCGGGAGGCACTCCGCGATCCGATCGGCTCCAAAGCGGTGGATGACGGTCAGCTTTCCGGGGACGTTGTCGGGATTCAAGACGCGGACCAACTCCAGCAATTCGTGCGGCGAGCAACTCCGTCCGATCTTGACGGCGACCGGGTTGGCGATGCCGCGAAAGTATTCGACGTGGGCGCCCCCGATTTCCCGCGTGCGGTCGCCGATCCAAGGAAAGTGCGTGGAAAGGTCGTACCAGCCGGACCGTCGCGGCACGCGGCGCGTTTGGGCCTGTTCGTACCACAGATGCAGGCCCTCGTGACTGGTGAAGAACTCCGCCTTACCCAACTCCGCCAGGGATCGCTCCGCCACGGCCTCCAGAAAGCTGACCGCCCCTCCGATCTCTTTCAGCATGCGCCGATATTCGTGCGACCGCGACGAGAAATCGACGAAGCGGAGGTCCCAAAACTCGGGATGACGCAAATCGGCGAATCCCCCGTGGATCAGCGAGCGGACGAAGTTCAGCGTCAAGGCGGCGTGCAGATAGGCCTGGATCATCAATTCGGGGTCCGGCGTGCGAGCCTCCGGCGAAAACTCGGGCCGATTGATCATGGCTCCGCGATACGTCGGCAGCGTCGTGTTCCCGCGAGTCTCCTCCAACTGGGAACGCGGTTTGGCGTACTGACCCGCCATCCGGCCGACGCGAATGATCCGCATTTTGCCGCCGAACATGAGCACCAGGCTCATCTTGAGCAGGATCTTGAGCTTATTGGCAATGATGCTGGAGCAGCAATCCTCGAAGGTTTCCGCGCAGTCTCCTCCCTGCAACAGGAATCTTTCGCCGTGCGCGGCCTCGGCCAGGCGGGATTTGAGCGTTTCGATTTCCCAACTCGTCACCAGCGGCGGAAAACGTGACAGTCGGCGAATCGCATCTTCCAACTGATTGCGGTCGGGGTAGTCGATGGGCTGCGCCAACGGTTTTCGCCGCCAACTGCCGGGACTCCACTCGTCATGCATTTTCGTAACCCCTCTTGCCGTGGAACGCGATCTTGATTGCGGCCGATCTCGCTTGATCGGCCTCGCTCGCGATCGCGGCGATTGCCCGTCGCCCCAGATTTCCGTTATGATCGAATTTTCCCGGTAGGCAAGTCCGTCCTGGCAGGGAGGCGTTCGCCGCGGTCGTCCGTCGTCGCCGGTCTTGGGAGGGAAGCAATGAAACTCAAGCAGATATCACTTTTTTTGGAGAATAAACCGGGCCACTTGAGCGCGGTTTGTCGATTGCTTGCGGAGAATCGGATCAATATCCTCACGCTGTCCTTGGCGGACACCGAGCAATTCGGCATCCTTCGCCTGATCGTCGAGGACTGGGGCAAGACGAAGGAAGTTTTGGAAAAGGCCGGCAACGTCGTGACCGTCACCGACGTCGTGGCCACGGAGGTCGAGGATCGTCCCGGCGGTTTGGCCGAGTTGCTGAGCGTTGTGCAAGAGGCGGGCATCAATATCGAGTATATGTACGCCTTCACGTTCCGCTCCGGCGGCAGGGCGATCATGATCTTTCGCTTCGATGATCCGGACGCCGCCATCACGGCGCTTCAACGCCGCGGTTTCAACGTGCTTCAAGGCGTGGACCTGTTCGAGCGGGCCAAAGCGTGAGGACGGTTCTTCTTCGCCGTCCGCCCGCCCCGGGAAACCGATCTCGGCGTGTGCGGATCGCGCTCGATCGGAATGAATCGATCTTGGCTCAACCGCGGTTCCCGGCGGCAACTCTGCGTGAAAACGAGGCGTAGGTGTGTTCATGGACGCCGCTCCCATTGAAAACTTGATTTGGAATAGCGCGGAGACGCTTCCGCGTGAGGAATTGCGGGCCTTGCAACTGGCCCGGTTGCGGGAGTGCGTGCGGCGCGTCGCCGAGGTGCCGTTCTACAAGCAGGCCTTCGCCCAATCGGGCGTCGATCCCGACAAAATTCGTGATCTCGCCGACCTCCGACGCTTGCCGTTCACCACCAAATCCGACCTCCGCGATCACTATCCGTTGGGCTTTTTGGCCGTCGAACGGTCGCGGATCGTGCGGTATCACGGTTCGTCGGGTACGACGGGGCAACCCACCTTCGTGGCTTACACGGCGCAAGATCGCGCGATGTGGGGCGACCTTTGTGCGCGATTTCTCGTCGCCGGAGGATTGCGACCTCACCACACGGTGCAGATTGCTTTCGGTTACGGGTTGTTTACGGGCGGATTCGGCCTGCATTACGGGGTGGAGACCGTGGGCGCTGCCGTTATTCCGGCGGCATCCGGCAATACGCGGCGGCAGGTGCTGTTGCTTAGGGATCTCCGGCCCGAAGTCCTCATTTGCACGCCCAGTTACGCACTGACCATCGCCGATGAACTGCAAAGCGAGAACGTCGATCCGGCGACGCTCGCCCTTCGATTCGGTCATTTCGGCGGGGAACCGTGGACCGAGGCCATGCGCCGCGAGATCGAAAAGAGGCTGGGCATCACGGCGTTCAATAATTACGGTCTGAGCGAGGCTATTGGACCGGGGGTCAGCGGCGAGTGCCGTCTTCGCTGCGGCATGCACATTCAAGAGGATCACTTTCTTGTCGAGTGCCTGGACCCGGAAACACTGGAACCGGTACCGCCGGGGAGTCCCGGGGAACTGGTCATCACCACTTTGACCCGCGAGGCCATGCCTCTGTTGCGCTATCGCACGCGCGACCTCACCATGCTGGACGATGCGCCGTGCCCCTGCGGTCGAACCGGCGTCAGAATGGCCCGCATCCGCGGAAGGACGGACGACATGCTGATCATCCGCGGGGTCAACGTCTTTCCTTCACAGATCGAGGAGGCCTTGCTCAAAGTGGAGGGGACGACGCCGCACTATCAAATCGAGGTCGATCGACCGGGACGCCGCGATGAAGTCACCGTCCACGTGGAAGTCACCGCGGACTGGTTCTCGGACAAGATGAGCGAGATGCAGCGGTTGCGCGACGCCATCATCGCGGAAATTCACACCGTGACCGGGCTCCATATGCGGGTGAATTTGGTGGGTCCCCGCATGTTGCAACGGTTCGAAGGGAAGGCGGCGCGGGTCGTCGACCGGCGAAAACTCCTCGACGATTGATCGGACGCGGTGCGGCGGTGCCGTCGCCGTGGCGCACGGCGACCCCACCAAAAGCTCATAAGAAGAGACGCCCCATGACGTATGCGATTTTTCTCATCCTCTTGTACTTGCTTCTGATGATCGGTGTCGGTTGGTGGGGGCTGAGGAAGACTCGCACGCTCAACGATTTCTTTCTCGGCGGTCGGGCGATCGGGCCTTGGGTCTCGGCCCTGGCCTACGGGACCAGCTATTTCTCCGCCGTCCTGTTCATTGGCTTCGCCGGAAAATTGGGCTGGGGATTCGGTCTGCGGAGTCTGTGGATCGCCGTGGGAAACGCCTTGATCGGATCGCTCGGCGCTTGGCTGATCCTCGGTCCCCGAACCCGCGTCATGACGCAGCGGTTGAACGTCATGACCATGCCGGAATTCTTCGATGCGCGATACGAATCGCCGCGACTAAAGATCATCGCCGCCATGCTGATCTTCATCTTTCTCCTGCCGTACTCGGCATCCGTTTACAAAGGGTTGGGCCACCTGTTCGAGGTTCAGTTTCACATTCCCTACGAGTGGGCCATTTTGGCGATGACCGTGGTGACGGGAATCTATCTCATCCTTGGGGGATATTTCGCGATCACGCTGACCGATTTTATTCAGGGAATCATCATGCTGGGCGGTGCCGCGGCCATGACGGCGGTCTTGCTCAGCAGGGCGGGCGGTCTGTTCCCGGCGCTAGAAACTGCGGCGGCCAATTATGCACGGCACATCCCGCCCGAGAATCAACCGCCGACCTATTTGCTGGCGTCCCTGGTGCTGATGACGTCGTTCGGCGTTTGGGGATTGCCTCAGATGGTGCAGAAGTTCTACTCGATCAAGGATCCCCGCCAAATCGGCCGGGCGGCGGTCGTCACCACCGTCTTCGCGCTGGTCATTGGGGTCAGCGCGTATCTGACCGGATCGCTGTCTCACGTGTTCGTGGACCGACTTCCCGAGGGGCCTAACCCCTTCGACCGGTTGATTCCCGACTTGCTCTATCGGGAACTGCCGTCGGGATTGATGGCATTGATCCTGTTGCTGGTACTCTCGGCCTCGATGTCCACGCTCTCCTCGCTCATCTTGGTGTCGTCTTCGGCGATCGCCATCGATCTGTACAAGGGACACGTGAACCCGGCGGCATCCAATCGGCGATCGCTGGCGTTGATGCGGTTCTTGAGCGGCGTGTTCGTAGCCTTGTCGTTTTTCATCGCCCAGCAAGAGAACGCCGTGATCGTTACCCTGATGTCGCTTTCTTGGGGATCCGTGGCGGGTGCCTTTTTGGCGCCCTATCTTTACGGTCTCTATTGGCGGCGGGGAACGGCGACCGCCGCATTGGTTTGCATGTTGGTCGGCGTCGGCCTTGCCAATATCCTCTTTCTGTGGTGGGGCGAACGTCTTGTGCCCGTGGCGTCCGTCACCGCGATGGCGGTGCCCATGCTGCTGTTTCCGCTGATCAGCGTTCTCACCCGATCGCCCTCCGCGGCGACGTTGCGACGGGCATTTCATGAGGACTCGTCCCAGGATATCGCCTCCCCAACGGGCGCAGCGGCGCCGAGGCGGGACCCTGCCGCGGCCCGGTGAAGGAGCGTCGATCGGACTCGGTGCGAATTCGATCCGACGATGCGAATGAGGAGCAGTAGCGACGTTAGGCCAAGTGGGAATATCAGAGAAAACTGGCCAGGACTTCCGACGGAGCGGGACCGTACGTCAGCGGTTCCATGGCCGCCGATGCCCGACCTTGACTCAGGCCGCGGACCGCGTTGCTATAGCCGAACAGATTGGCCAGCGGTGCCCGGGCTTCGATGATCGTATTCTTGCCGCGGACGGTAGTGCGGACGATCTCGCCGCGTCGCTGCTGTAGGTCGCTGAGGATGTCGCCCACGAATTCCTCGGGAACGGTGACCTCGATCTTCATGATCGGTTCCAAGAGGACCACGCCGGCCATGCGGAGGGCCTTTTCAAAGGCATCCGCCGCGGCGAGTCGAAAGGCCAGTTCGTTGGAATCGGTCTCGTGGACGCGACCGCCCAAAATCGCCACTTTGACGTGCATCAAGGGAAAGCCCAGCAGTCCGCCGCCTTCGCCGTGCTGCTCCAGCGTTTCCCAGGCGGCCTTGAGGAACGGCGGCGGCAAGGCGTCGCCGCACTCCGGAATCACCACCACCGGCTTAGCGCCTTGGTCGAACGGTTCCATGCGGATGGAAAGCTCGGCCCAAAGTTGCTGGCCGCCCAAATTGCGATGGCACTGCCCCACCGCCTCCACCGCCTTCTCGACGGTTTCCCGATAGCTGACGCGCGGCTTCTGCACCCGGCATCGCAAGCGGTACTCGCGGAGCAGGCGGTGGGTGATGACCTCCAGGTGCAATTCTCCCATCCCGCTGATCAGAATCTGCCCCGTCTCTTCGTTTTCGCGATAGCGGAAGGTCGGGTCCTGACGCTTCATCAGTTCCAAGACCTCGATCAGTTTCTTTCGGTCCGCCGTCGTCTCCGGTTCGATGGCCGTATCCACCACCGTCTCCGGAAAGACGATCGATTCCAGCAGGATGGGATGTTTGGGATCGCACAGCGTATCCCCGGTGATCGAGAATCGCATTCCCATGATGCCCACGATGTCGCCGGCCTCGACCGCGTCGATTTGCTCGCGGCGATCGGCTTGAATCCGCCACAATTGCGGGACGTTTTCTTTCTTGTTCTTGCCGGGGTTCAGAACGCGGCTATTCGCCTTGAGACGTCCCGAGTAGACGCGAACGTAGGCCAAGTCGCCGTAGCGTTCCGGTTGGATCTTGAAGACCAAGCCGCAGAACGGTTCGTCGGCATCGGCCTTGCGGGTCAACTTGCGATCGGGTTTTTCCACGTCGTAGCCTTCGACCGCCGGGATGTCGACCGGACTGGGAAGATAGCGCACCGCCGCATCCAGTACCGGTTGAACGCCGATGCCGTGTAGGGCCGTTCCGCACATCAGCGGCACCACCATGTTTTGAACGGTCGCCAGTCGTAAGACCTCATGGATCAGGTCCTCGGGGACCTCTTCTTCGGCCAATAGCAACTCGGTCATGTGGTCGCTGTAGAGGGAAAGTTGGTCCAGCATCCGCATCCGCCACTGGGCGGCCTTTTCCCGGAGAGGTTCGGGGATGTCTTCCTCCAACACCAAGGCATCGCGGTCTTGTTCCTCGAATCGCAACGCCTTCATGCGGATGAGGTCGATCACCCCGACGAAGGGATCGGGATAATGCGCCGGACCCGCCCCGATGGGGATGTTGATCGCAACCGGTCGGCATTCCAATCGGTCGCGGATTTCCTCGACCGTGGCCTCGAAATCCGCGCCTTCGCGGTCCATCTTATTGACGAAAGCGAGTCGGGGAATGCGGTATCGGTCGGCCTGGCGCCAAACGGTCTCGCTCTGAGCCTCGACGCCTTCCCGGGCGCTGAATACGACCACCGCGCCGTCCAACACGCGGAGGCTTCGCTCGACTTCCGCCGTGAAGTCCACGTGCCCCGGCGTGTCGATCAGGTTGATGTGATACCCCTTCCAATCGAAGGTCACGCAGGCGGCCAGAATGGTGATGCCCCGTTCTTGCTCCTCGGGATCGTAGTCCGTCGTGGTGGTTCCCTCGTCCACCATGCCGACGCGATGGATGAAGTGGCAATAGTACAGCATCCGCTCGGTGAGCGTCGTCTTCCCGGCGTCGATATGGGCGACGATCCCGATGTTTCGAATCAGGTTGATGTCTCTTGGCATGGTTACCTCACCGGGGGCCGAAGTCCCCGCCGCTTCCCGTGGTGCGGCGAATCGGGGCCGGACCGCGATATCATTGTCCGCGTCGCGGCGGGCCGATTCCGCTCGTCCAACTCCGTCTGCGCAAAACAACACCGCACCGAAGGTGATTCGGCGCGGCGTCTTGCTACTCCAAATTCATTACCAGGCAAAATGCGCGAATGCCTTGTTGGCCTCGGCCATGCGGTGTACGTTTTCGCGTTTTGTCATCGCGGCGCCCTCACGCTTGTAAGCGGCGTCCAACTCCGCCGCCAATTTCTCGTGCATGGGCTTGCCTTTGCGGTCGCGGGCGGCCTGAAGCACCCAGCGGATGGCCAAGGACTGCTGCCGCTTTTTGTTGACTTGCATGGGCACCTGGTAAGAGGCACCGCCGACCCGGCGCGATCGAACTTCGATGTTCGGCTTGACGTTGTCGATCGCCTCGGTGAAGACCTCGATCGGACTCTTGTCGGGATATTTTTCCGCGAGGATATCCAACGCCTGATAGAAGATGGTTTCGGCAGTGCTCTTCTTGCCGTCCCACATCATGCAATTGATGAACTTCCCGGCCAGAAGCGATCCGTAACGCGGATCAGGCTTCAGGGTGGCTTCACTGGCTGTTTTCCGTCCCATATCCCACCGTCAAAGAACCGAACAACAAAAGGGAATTGATGGTCGCGAGTGATCCGTCGCAGTTCACGCGATCTAACACATGTCGATCCGATTGGAACCGTGCCGGAGCTATTTACCAGGCTTCTTGGCACCGTAACGACTGCGGGACTGCCGGCGATCGGCCACGCCTGCCGCGTCTCGCGTACCCCGAACGACCTGATAGCGGACGCCGGGCAAGTCGCGGATACGACCTCCCCGCACCAGCACGATCGAGTGCTCTTGCAGGTTGTGCCCTTCGCCCGGGATGTACACCGTGACTTCCTTGCCGTTGCTGAGTCGGACCCGGGCGATCTTCCGCAAGGCCGAGTTCGGCTTTTTCGGCGTCATGGTACGGACGATAAGGCACACGCCTTGCTTTTGCGGGCAGCGATCCAACGCCGGTGCCTTACTGAACTTTCGTTTCGGCCGACGCGGTTTTCGGACTAACTGATTGATCGTTGGCATAGCAAATCGCTTCTAGTCGATAACGCCTTCAACTCCGCCGGGTGGACGGCCTCGGCGGACCTTCCTGCCCAAGGACGCCCTCCCCAAGGGGATGTCCTCCGTTCGACGCCGTTTTCCTCGTGCATCCCCGAAAGGACCGAGGGGGAAACTATAAGCCTAACAATTCGGTCGGCAATGTCAAGCCGCTGCGACTTACGAAACGCGTGATGTGGCACCCCTCGCACCGAATCGCTGCGCAAGGCTAAGCCCGGACTCGCTAAAACTGGACTTACCCGTTGTTCAACTGCCCAGCATCCGTATTTTTCGCTTTCTTCCCGTTCCAGCTCACTCCCGATGTGAAAACAGGAAATAGAAAATATGCGGAAGACACGGTTTCTTTGCAGTTCTTACGTTCCCGACTGGGGATCCGAGGCTTTGGCCTGCGGATCGCTTTCGATCGGCGACTCGCCAATGTCGTCCAACGAGGGGAAGGGGTCCCCTCCGCTAAAGACGTCCTGGGATCCGGTCGCCGAGGTCGTCGATTCCTGGGGGTTTGGGATGTCCTCGAGCAAGGTGAACCTGTCAGAGGTTGCCGCAGCCGGGCGCCGCGCCGCCAGTCTCTCCAGGGCTTCAGGCCGCAATCGGACCTCGGCCTGTTGGTATTTGCGGAATCCGGTTCCAGCGGGAATGAGGCGACCCAGAATCACGTTTTCCTTCAGTCCCACGAGTCGGTCTACGCGGCCCGCCAATGCGGCTTCCGTAAGAACCTTGGTGGTCTCCTGGAAGCTGGCAGCCGAGATGAAGCTGGAGCTTTGGACGGCGGCCTTGCTGACGCCCAGCAGTTGCGTGCTGGCGTCGGCGGGCTTCGGCGGGACGCACTTGGCCGGCTTCTTGCCCGCCGCCTCGACCCGCGTGTTCTCCTGTTCGAAAACCTCGCGCGGCACGATCTCGTCCACCGAGAAATGCGTCTCGCCGGGATCGACGACCTTCACGCATTTCATCAGTTCGGCGTTCTTCGCGCGGAACTCGAACTTGTCGATCAGCGACCCTTCCAAGAGGCCGGTGTCGCCGCCGTTCTCGACCCGGACCTTGCGCAACATCTGGGCCACGATGATCTCGATGTGCTTGTCGTTGATTTCCACCTTTTGTTGGCGGTACACGTTCTGGATCTCGCGGACCAAGTATTGCTGCAATGCTTCCTCGCCGGAGATGCGGAGGATGTCGTGCGGGACGAGGGGACCTTCCACTAGGGCGTCCCCGGCCCGGACGAAGTCGCCGGTATGCACGCGGAGATGCTTGCCGGGCGAAACCATGTGCTCGCGTTCGATGCCGCTGTCGCTGCGGATGATGATCGTCCGCTTGCCGCGACGCTTTTCGCCCAGCAACTCGACCACGCCGTCGATCTCGGCCATGATGGCGGGGTCTTTGGGCTTGCGGGCTTCGAACAGTTCCGTCACCCGAGGCAGACCGCCCGTGATGTCCTGGGTCCCGGTCACTTCCCGCGGTTGCTTGGCCAGCAGGGTGCCCGGCGCAACGATTTGCCCCTCTTCAACTTCGATATGGGCCTTTTCCGGAAGGTATTCGTAACCCAAGATTTTTCCCGTCTCGGGGTCCTCCAAGATGATTTGCGGTTGCCGGTCCCCGCGATGCTCCATGACGATTCTTCGGATGGTCCCGGCGGCGTCGCGATCGGCGCGGAGCGTTTCGCCATCGATCAAATCCTCGAACCGGACGCGCCCGCCGACTTCGGCGATGATCGGGATGTTGTGGCGGTCCCAGTCGCACAGAACCTGTCCCGCATCCACGCGTTGGCCGTCGTCCACCTTGAGATGGGCGCCCAAGGGGACTTCATATCCTTCCAGTTCGCGGCCTTTTTCGTCCAGAATCAGGAGGCGACCGTTGCGAGAGATCGCGATACGTTCTCCCGCCGCGTTGGTGACCACCTGCATGCGGACCAGACGTACTTGCCCGGCCTGCCGCGCGCGGACCTGACTTTCTTCCAAGGCTCGGGCCGCGGTACCGCCGATATGGAAGGTCCGCATCGTCAATTGCGTACCCGGTTCGCCGATGCTTTCCGCGGCGATGATGCCCGCCGCCAAGCCTTCTTCCACCAGGCGGCCCGTCGACAAGTCCATGCCGTAGCACAAGGCGCACACGCCCAACGGAGCCTCGCAAGTCAAGGGACTGCGAACCTGGATCCGTTGGATGTTGTTCTCCTCGATTTTACGGGCGATTTCCGGCGTGATCAGTTCGTTCTCGCGAACGATCACCTCGTCGGTGATCAGGTTCACGATGTTGGCTCGGCTGACACGACCTCGAATCGCTTCGGCCAGGCTCACTTCGACTTTTTCGCCGCGGTAAACGATTCCCTTGGTCACGCCTTGCGTGGTGCCGCAGTCATGCATCGTCACCACCACGTTCTGGGCGACGTCGGCCAGTTTTCGCGTCAGGTAGCCGGAGTCGGCCGTCTTCAAGGCGGTATCGGCCAAACCCTTTCGGGCACCGTGCGTCGAGCTGAAATACTCGAAGACGGTCAAACCTTCGCGGAAGTTGGCTTTGATGGGCGTCTCGATGATTTCGCCGGACGGCTTGCTCATCAGACCCCGCATCCCGGCCAACTGTCGCACCTGCTCGATGTTACCGCGGGCGCCGGACTCCGCCATCAAGTGGATGGGGTTGACGTAGCCCGGATATCGCCGGTCGTTCGCCAGCAACTCCTTGAGGTCGTTGGTAATGGCTTCCCGGGCGTGGGTCCAGGCGTCCAAGACCGCGTTTTTCCGCTCGCCTTCGGTAATGATGCCGCGCTCGTAGGCCCGGTGCTTTTGCATCACCGTCTTTTGGGCGTCGGCGATGATCTTGGCCTTGTTGGGCGGAACCAAGAGGTCGTCGGTGGCGAAGCTCAATCCGCTCAAGGTCGCCTGCCGGAAGCCGATGCGATTCATGTTGTCCAACAGGTCGATCGTGGCCGGACGTCCCAGCAACTCGTAGCAGTCCGAGATGACTTGGGCCAGCCCCTTCCCGGACATGGTCTCGTTGTAATAGTACATGCCTTTCGGCAGCATCAGGTTGAACAGGACGCGGCCGACCGTGGTTTCGATGACGGCGCCCGGCGCGATGTCGGGTCGTCCTTTGACGCGAACTCCCTCCGGCAATCGTACGCGGATCTGCGCGTGCGTATCGACCTTTTTCAGGGAGTGCGCCAATTCCACTTCGTCCAACGACGAGAATACGGAGTCCTCGCCGCGACGGCCCGCCAGGCCCAAAGTCAGGTAATACCAGCCCATGACCACGTCCTGGGAAGGGCTGATGATGGGCTTGCCGTGGGCCGGGCTGAAGATGTTGTGGAACGACATCAGCAGCGTGTGCGCTTCGACGATCGCCTCGATGGATAGAGGTAAATGCACCGCCATTTGGTCGCCGTCGAAGTCGGCGTTGTAGCCCTTGCAAACCAGCGGGTGCAACTGGATGGCGTTGCCCTCCACCAGCACCGGTTCGAACCCCTGGATGCCCATGCGGTGCAGCGTCGGCGCACGATTCAAGAGGACGGGATGATTCTGGATGACCTCTTCCAGAATGTCCCACACCTCCTCGTCCCGCCGCTCAAGCATCTTCTTGGCGCTCTTGATCGTGTCGGCGTGCCCCAACTCGCGCAATCGCCGAATGATGAAGGGCGAGTATAGCTCCAGCGCGATCCGCTTGGGCAAACCGCACTGGTGCAGACGCAGGCTCGGACCGACTACGATCACGCTTCGGGCCGAATAGTCCACCCGCTTGCCCAGCAGGTTTTCGCGGAATCGCCCCTGCTTGCCCTTGATCATGTCGGTCAACGACTTCAAGGGCCGATTGCTGGAGCCTACGACCGGCCGCTTGCAGCGACCGTTGTCGAACAAGGCGTCCACGGCCTGCTGAAGCATGCGCTTTTCGTTCTTGATGATGACGTCGGGCGCATTCAGATCGACCAGCTTCTTGAGCCGATTGTTGCGGTTGATGATCCGCCGGTAAAGATCGTTCAGGTCGCTGGTGGCGAAGCTGCCGGAATCCAACAGCACCAACGGGCGGAGATCGGGCGGAATGACCGGCAACACGTCGAGCACCATCCACTCGGGGCGGTTGTCGCTGTCGCGAATCGACTCCACCAGCTTCAGGCGAGCGATCAGCTCCTTCTTTTTCTGCTTGGAGTTGGTCTCATTCAATTCCACGCGCAGATCGCGCGAGAGTCGGACCAAGTCCATGTCCATCAACAGCTTGCGGATCGCCTCGGCCCCCATGTCGGCCTGGAACGCCCCTTCGGGATACTCGGCCTTGGCTTGACGGTATTCCTCCTCCGTGAGGAGTTGCAGCTTTTTCAACGGCGTGTCGCCCGGTTCGATGACGACGTAATCCTGGTAATAGATGATCTTTTCCAGGCTGGAAACCTTCATCCCCAACAGGGTTCCCAGGCGACTGGGCGCCGCCTTGAAGAACCAGATGTGGACGACGGGGCTGGCCAATTCGATGTGGCCCATCCGCTTGCGGCGGACGCGGCTATGCGCAATCTTCACGCCGCAGCGGTCGCAGACCATGCCCTTGTACTTCATGCCGCGGTACTTGCCGCACGAGCACTCCCAGTCCTTTTCCGGACCGAAGATGCGCTCGCAGAACAGGCCGTCTTTTTCCGGCTTGTAGGTGCGGTAGTTGATCGTTTCGGGCTTCTTGACTTCGCCGAAAGACCAGCTTCGGATGTCGTGGGGGCGCGCCAAGCTGAACTTGACGGCCATATATTCATTGACGCGTTCATAGGAAACGTCGGCGAAACTCACCTTGGGCACTCCTTTTTCCGAGGGAAAAGAAATCGGAGGTCGTGTCGGCGTTCATCGGCGAAAGCGGCGAGAACCCGGCGTCTCACCGCGGTCACAGCGACGCGTGCGGACGGCGGATCCGCTCCGATGCCGTCACACGCTGGGGCCTTTTTCCAGTTGCATGTTGAGGGCCAAACCTCGAATCTCGTTGACCAATACGTCGAAGCTGGCGGGCGTGCCGGCCTCCAACGTGTTCTCCCCTTTCACCATGGATTCGTAAATCTTGGTGCGACCGTCCACGTCGTCGCTCTTCACGGTCAGCAGTTCTTGCAGGATGTACGCCGACCCGTAGGCTTCCAGTGCCCAGACTTCCATTTCCCCGAATCGCTGACCGCCGAATCGGGCCTTGCCTCCCAGCGGTTGTTGCGTGATGAGCGAGTACGGCCCGGTCGCCCGCGCGTGAATCTTGTCGTCCACCAAGTGATGCAACTTCAGCATGTAGATGTAACCGACGGTGACCTGCTGTTCGAACGGTTCACCAGTCCGACCGTCGTAGAGCGTCACTTTGCCGCTTTCCGGGAGGCCGGCCTCGCGGAGGCAGGCGCGAATACTGTCTTCGTCGGCGCCGTCGAAGACGGGAGTGACGGCCCGAAAGCCCAATTTGGCCGCGGCCCAACCCAAGTGGGTCTCCAAGATTTGGCCGACGTTCATGCGGCTAGGCACCCCCAAGGGATTGAGCAGGATCTGGACGGGCGTGCCGTCCGCCAAGAAGGGCATGTCCTCCTTGGGCACGATCTTGGAGATGACGCCCTTGTTTCCGTGACGTCCCGCCATCTTGTCGCCCACGGAGATCTGCCGCTTGGTGGCGATGTAGACCTTGGCCATTTGCAGGACGCCGCTCTTCAGCTCATCGCCGCGCTTCATGGAATTGAGCTGATGATCGCGGGTGTCGATGGCGGCCTCGACCGCGGGCCACAGTTCTTCGTAGATCTTCTCGACCTGCTTGCGGAGCCGATCCGTGCGGATGTCGAGGCGATCGATGTTGAATCGCTGAGCCTGCTCCGCGACGTAACGATGCTCCTGGCCCTCGACGAGATGGTTGCCCTCCTCGTCGGTCAGGCGGGTCTTCAGCGCGTCCTCGACGGCCGCGACCAGCTTGCCGAAGGCCTCAGCGATCTTGGCGTTGCCTTCGGTCTCGATCTCCTTTACCCGTTGCTCGAACTCCTTGCGCTCCTCTTCCGAGAGGCTCATGCGACGGGCGAACTTTTCGGTATGGATGACGATGCCCTCCACGCCGGGCGGGACCTCCAGCGAATCGTTCTTCACGTCTTCGCCGGCGCGCCCGAAAATGGCGTGCAAGAGCTTTTCCTCGGGCGTCAGTTCCGTCTTGGACTTGGGCGTAATCTTACCCACCAGAATATCGCCCGGCTTGACGTGCGTGCCCACCCGCACAATGCCGTTCTCGTCCAGGTTCCGCAAGACCTTTTCGCTGACGTTGGGAATATCGCGCGTGAACTCTTCACGGCCCAGTTTGGTTTCGCGGACCTCGGCGTCGAATTCCTCGATATGGATCGAGGTCAGAACGTCCTCGTGCAACAATTCCTCGCTGATGATGATGGCGTCCTCGAAGTTGAAACCTTCCCAGGACATGAACGCCACGAGCAAGTTGCGTCCCAGGGCCAACTCGCCGTTGCAGATCGCGGCCCCGTCGGCGATGACTTGGCCCTTTTCGACCTTCTGGCCCAAACGGACGATCGGTTTCTGATTTTGGCAGGTCCGTTCGTTCAGCCCGACGAATTTCTCCAGGCGGTATTCGTCCGTGTCGTCGATCACGATGCGTTCGGCGTCGACCCGGGTAACGGTCCCGGCTCGCTTGGCGCGGACCACCAAGCTGGAGTTTTCCGCGACGCGCCGTTCCATGGCCGTGCCCACCAAGGGAGGTTCGGTGACCAAGAGCGGCACGGCTTGCCGCTGCATATTTGATCCCATCAAGGCCCGGTTCGCGTCGTCGTGCTCCAAGAAGGGAATCAGGCCCGCCGAAACGCCGACGATTTGCGCCGGCGAGACGTCGATGTATTGCACGTGATCGGTGGGCACCATGATGAAGTCGCCGCGGTATCGGGCCACCAGGCTGTCCCCCTGGATCTTGCCGTTGACCACGGGAGTATCGGCGGGCGCCAGGTACGCATCGTACTCTTCGTCTGCGCGCAACCAGCGAATCTCGTCTTGCAAAACTCCCTTCTTGACCACCTGATACGGGGCGATCAAGAAGCCGTATTCATCCACCGACCCGTAGATCGCGAGGCTGGAGATTAATCCGATGTTGGTACCTTCCGGGGTCTCGATCGGGCAGACTCGCCCGTAGTGCGAGGAGTGCACGTCGCGGACCTCGAAGCCCGCGCGCTTGCGATTCAATCCGCCCGGTCCCAAGGCCGACAGACGCCGCTCGTGCGTCAACATCGAGAGCGGGTTGGTTTGGTCCACCACTTGAGACAACTCGCCGCGACCGAAGAAGTACTCGATCGCCGCGGAAACACTCTTGGCGTTGATCAGGCTTCGCGGGGTCATGTCCGCCGCGTCGTTGTACGCCATGCGGTCTTGCACCGTGCGGCGAAGCTTCAAAAAGCCTTTGCGCAATTCCTCGGCCGCCAACTCGTCGATCGTCCGCACCCGGCGATTGCCCAAGTGGTCGATGTCGTCGGGTTCCGCGGTGGGATCGCCGCTTCGCAACCGAACCAGGTACTTGATGGCCGCGATATAATCCTCCGGACGCAGGCACATCTCGTCTTCCGGCACGTTCAGGCCGAGTTTGCGG
This sequence comes from Thermopirellula anaerolimosa, assembly GCF_054657335.1. Taxonomy (NCBI): domain Bacteria; kingdom Pseudomonadati; phylum Planctomycetota; class Planctomycetia; order Pirellulales; family Thermoguttaceae; genus Thermopirellula; species Thermopirellula anaerolimosa. Next base: position 1,711,084 of record NZ_BAAHYX010000006.1, on the reverse strand, counting down.
TTGATGCGAAAACGGGCCACGCGCCCCAAGCGGTACCGGTTGGGATCGCGGAACTTCTCATGGAACAAGGCCTTCGCCCGTTCCAACTGAGCGGGGTTGCCGGGCCGCAAACGCTGATAGATTCGCAACAAGGCCTCTTCGTGGCTGGCGGTGGGATCTTCGGCCAACGAGTTGAGAATCAGCGGGTTCTTCAGGGCGGGCATGACCGCCACCGATTTGAGACCGGAAGCGCAAATCTGCTCGGCGATCGTCTTGGTGATCTTTTGACCGCACTCGACGATGATCTCGCCCGCGTTCGGACTTTCCGCCGGATAGACGACGTCCTCGACGGCGATCTTGCCTTCCAATTTGGAAGCGCTACGCCCGTCGACAATCGACTCCTCCTTGATTTCGTCCCCGAAGAACGCCCGGAGGATGGCCGTGTTCTCGCTAAAAGCGGGATCCATGGCGCGGAGCAGCGTCATCGCGGGGAATTTGCCGCTCTGGTCGATGCGCACCGATAGTGTTTCGCGGCGGGAGAGCATGATTTCGACCCAGCTTCCCCGCTCCGGAATGATGCGGCAGTTGTGGATTTTGCGGTCGCTGTCTTTTTCCCTTGCTTCGAGGAAATCCATACCGGGGCTGCGGTGCAACTGGCTGACGATCACGCGTTCCGCCCCGTTAATGATGAATTCGCCACCGCCCAGCATGATCGGCAGTTCACCGAGCGCCACCTCCTCCTCGACGGGCTGATCCTTGGTCAGACGCAACCAGACCTTGAGGGGGCGGCTATAGGTCAAACGGAGCTGACGGCACTCCTGCGGCGTGAATCGCGGCTTTCCCAATTCGTAACGGATGTATTCCAGGCGAGTCGACTTGTCGTACGTCTCGATGGGAAAGACTTCGCGCAGCAACGCCTCCAGCCCTTGGTCTTTACGTTTGTTCCAAGGAACGTCGGCCTGGAGGAAGCGGTTGTAGGCCTCGGTTTGAATCTTACTCAGTTCCGGAATGGGAAACTGGCTTTGCCGGCTCCCGAACACGCGTGTCGTGGTAGGCTCCAGACGGCGTCGTGAAGAAATCGCCATTGAGACCTCATCCTCCCAAATGCGCAGAGGCAAGAAACACAGAACGAGTCCGGCGCCGATTGTCGCTTTAGGACCTGCCGGGCGCAGCAAGCAACAATCGGCCCAGACTCGTCACGAATACCAGGCTCCCGCTCGAAATCGCGTCAACGCGCATCCGTTGGCATATCCGAAAAAGAAAGACGCGCTAACCTAAGATGCCCCGATTGCGGACGTCCGCGGAGGCCGAGACGATCGGCCGATCCATTCCATCGATCACTTGATGGCGACGGTAGCGCCTTCCTTTTCCAAGGCCGCCTTGGCCTTTTCGGCCTCTTCCTTGCTGACGCCTTCCTTGACCTTGGAAGGGGCGCCTTCGACCAGCTTCTTGGCGTCGGCCAAGCTGATTCCGGGGATCAGCGAGCGGACCGCCGTGATGACCTTCAGCTTGTTGGAGCCGAAGTTTTCCAGCACGACGTCGAACTCGGTCTTTTCCTGGGCGGCGGCCTGACCGCCGGCATCACCCGCACCGGGCATGGCGGCCATCACCACACCGCCGGCGGCGGGCTTGATCCCACCGACCTCTTCCAGATAGTCGGTCAATTCCTTCGCCTCTTTCAGGGTGAGGCTCAAGATTTGCTCGCCCAAGTCCTTGGTCTTGGGGCTGAACTCACGAACCGCAGCATCGCTTGCCATGATAGAACCGATCCTTTCCTCGAAAAACCCTCATTCGCTTGAGCGTCAGGTAGCCCTTCCCCCTCGCTCCAAGTTTCGCCGAATACGTTGGATGGATGCGACGTTCGCGGTTCCTTCCGGTCCGTCGCCATGAACCGCCGCGTCACGCCTGGGCGGGCGTCTCGCCCTCGCTTCCCGCCGTCGCCGGTTGCTCGGCCGACGTTTCCTTCTCCGCGTCCTTTTCCGAGATTTGCTTGATCTGACCCGCGAGGGTTTCCCCGACGGCGCCGATCAACGCGCTCAGATTGGCCGCCGGCGCCATGATTTGCCCGGCGATCTTCGCCAGAACTTCCTCGCGCGACGGCCACTTGCTGATTTCCTTGACCTGGTCGGCGGTGAGTCGTTCGCCCTCCATCACGCCGCCTTTGGCGGCAAAGGGGGCGAAAGTGTCGTCGTCGGCCAGTCGCACCACCTCTTTTGCCAAGGCCACGATGTCGGTGGAACCCCAGCAAATGGCGGTGGGCCCCGACACCTCCGTGAAGGCCGACTCCAGCGGCGTGCCGGTCAGAGCCCGCCTGGCCAAGTTATTCTTGACCACCATCACGCGGATGTTCTTTTGTGCCAGCTCACGCCGCAATTGCGTGGTCTTCGGTCCGTTGAGACCGATCATGTTGACCAAGACCGCGGCGTCCACGCCGTCCAGTTTGCGGCGGTAATAATCGGTGATTTGCTGTTTAACGAACTTGCTCATGGTGACGAAAGTCCCACGCCTGAATTGGTGTTCTGGGCCGTACGCTCCGCCGTTGCGCCCTAAAGCTCATGCGAGGGGATTGGCGATCCCGAATCGCGAAACGTCGCCGACGGGAGCTCAAATGCTGACGCGAATGCCGGGGCTCATGGTAGCCGCAATGGTGATTCCCCGGATGTATTGACCTTTGACCGCCGCGGGCTTCAAGCTCGCCACGTAGTCGATGAACGTTCGGATGTTCTCGATCAGTTTCTGGTCGTCGAAACGAATCTTGCCGACGGGGGCGTGCACGTTACCGCCCGAGTCGTTGCGAAATTCGACCTTACCGGCCTTGTACTCTTTAACGGCCTTGCCGACGTCGGGGGTGACGGTTCCAGCCCGGGGCGACGGCATCAACCCGCGGGGACCCAAAACCTTCCCCAGCGGGCCGACGACGCCCATCATGTCGGGAGCGGCGATGCAGACGTCGAATTCCAGCCAACCGCCTTTGATTTTCTCGGCCAATTCGGGCCCGCCGACCTCATCGGCTCCGGCGGCCTTAGCCTCGTCCACCCGATCCCCTTTGGCGAACACGACCACGCGAACCGTCTTGCCCAGACCATGAGGCAGGACCACGGATCCGCGAACGATCTGATCGGCCTGTCTGGGGTCGATACCGGTGCGTATGGCGACCTCGACGGTCTGTTCGAACTTGCGGGTATCGAACGACTTGAGAAGCTTGACGGCTTCGGCGAGAGGGAGCGGCGTCTTGCCCGGCACCTTCTCCGCCATCGCCTTGTAGGCCTTGGACACTTTTACCATGGTCTGCGAACCCTTTCAGGCTCTCCCGCACCGGCACCGGCGGCACTTGCGACGCCGCCGCGCTTGGCGGTTGTGAAAATACTATACTTTGGCGACCGTACGTTGTTCTTCAATATCGGATGGGACCTACAACGGGCCGGGCCGCACGTCAATCCACGACGTCCAGCCCCATGCTTCGGGCGCTGCCCTCCAAAATGCGTCGGGCGTGCTCCATGTCTCGGGCATTGAGATCCGCCATCTTAGCCTTGGCGATTTCCTCGATTTGCGCCCGGGTCACCTTCCCCACCTTCTCCTTCGGGGGATTCGATGCGCCTTTCGCGATGCCCGCCGCTTGCTTAAGCAGGTCCGCGGCGACCGGACTCTTGGTCTCCAACTCGAAACTTCGGTCGTTATAAACGCGGACGACGACCGGGATGCGCATGCCAAGGTGCTGCCGCGTCCGTTCGTTGAACTGCTGGACGAATTGCCCCAAATTGATTCCGAAACGACCGAGCGACGTACCGACCGGCGGGGCGGGAGTCGCCTGTCCGCCCGGCACATGGAATTTTGCCACACCCACTAGCTGCTTAGCCATTTTTACGTTCCAGTCCTACGCTGACCGCCTCGTAGTGTACGCAATTCGCCGCAATCCGCCCCCTCTTCCGAGGATGACGTTGCTCGCGAGAACTTCTTACGCGATTCGCTCGACCTGCCAATACTCCAACACCACGGGAGTGCTTCGCCCGAAAATACTAATGACTACAGTCACCCGACCGTTGGCCTCGTCGATCGAGGAGACCTCTCCTTCGAAGGTGGCGAAGGGACCGTCGTTGATCTTCACGCGGTCGCCCACGTTGCACCCGATCTTCAAACGGGGCGCCTCTTGCGCCTTCTCTTCCGCCGCCTTGGCGAGGATGCGGCTAACTTCATGCGGCAACATGGGGGTCGGTCGTCCGATGGCCCCGGTGAAGTCGCCGATCCCCGGCGTTTCCCGAACCATGAACCAGGCATCTTCCGTCAGCGCCATCTGCACCACGATATAGCCGGGATACAGTTTGCGGCGGAGGACCCTCTTGCGACCGCCCTTGTATTCCGTGACCTTCTCGACGGGGACGATGATGTCGCCGAAATACTTGTCCATTCCCGCGATCTTGATCCTACGAAGCAGCGCCTCGCGGACCGTATCCTCGCGGTTCGTTTGAACCTTCAGGATGTACCATTCCTTGGGAGGGATTTCGTCGTCGCCGGAATCGCTCGCCGCCGCATCGGATTCATCATCGCGGGCCGCCTCGGCCTCCGGCGTTTCACTTTCCGCCGCATCGACGTTTTTCCGACCGCCTTCCGCAGTCGGCGCGGTCCGATCGGCCGCATCGCCGGACTCCGGCACCGAATCCGCCTGAGGCTCGAATCCTTCCAGGTTGGACGGGTTTTCGGGGTCCACGGCCATGAAGTCCAATCCGCCAAATCGAGTCCAATTCACCCGCAAACCTAATCCCAGACACTCGCTTGGGATGGGGACGCCGACCCGAGGGGACCGGCTGAAAATCGGCGGGGAATCGTGTATTGTAACCCTCGCCGCGGCGTTTCGCAAACCCCGCCGCCGAATATTTTTCTTGAATACCTGGTAATCCGCCATCGCGGCGAAGACCGCCGCCGTTGGAACTTGAAGGCGCCTCGGCAGCAGAAATCGTCACTCGTCAGTAGATGTTGAGCCAGCCGAAGAAGCTACGCCAAAACAAATCGTATACGGTGAGGATCAGGGCCAGGCTGAAGATCACCACCAGCACCACCACGCACCCGCGAATCAGCTCCGGCCCTTTCGGCCACGAAACTTTACGCATCTCCGCCTCGACGGAGATGAGAAAATCCGCGACCTCGGCCACATTCACCAAACGGAAGGCGATCCAGGCCCCCACCGCGATCAAAACGGCGGGAAGGCCGAACTGCCATTCCAGCGCCAGCCCCCAGGCGCCCAAACTCAGACCTAGCCGCCATGCACCGAATACGATGATGACCACGATCGCGGCGAAGGTACTCTGCCGGACGACGCGTCCTTGATTGCGTTTGTAGAGCGTCGTGCGGAACAGTTCTTGGAGCAGGGCGTTCACGCCGTAATTCTTTCGATTGCTGGCGACCTGAAGCATGAGACGGTAACTCGCCGTGGACTCAGGGGACCGCAGGGCCTCGATTGGCATCCGTCTGGGTCCTTAAGCAAACAGGGGCGGAGAGACTCGAACTCCCAACCGCTGGTTTTGGAGACCAGTGCTCTACCAATTGAGCTACACCCCTACCCGCAATTCCGGGGAACTCCCTACCGACTGCGGCGGATTAACGCCTATTTCGAGTCGGGCAATTCATTGTGACAGCCCACCCCCCAGCTCGTCAAGGCGAGTCGGGCGGAGAAGTCACTTCCCTCGGATTTGGCGGCGGCAATCGCCGTTACTTCAGCACCTTGGTGACGACGCCGGAGCCGACCGTACGTCCGCCTTCCCGAATGGCGAATCGCAAGTTTTCTTGCATGGCCACGGGGGCGATCAACGTCACCTTGATTTTGACGTTTTCGCCGGGCAAGCACATTTCGGCCCCGCCCAGGAGGCTCATCTCGCCCGTCACATCCGTGGTGCGGAAATAGAACTGCGGCCGATAACCCGCGAAAATGGGAGTGTGCCGACCGCCTTCCTCCTTCGAGAGGATGTACACCTCGGCCTCGAATTCGGTGTGCGGGGTGATGGAGCCCGGCTTGGCCAAAACCTGACCGCGCTCAATTTCGTCACGCTTGACGCCGCGGAGCAGGCAGCCCACGTTGTCGCCGGCGATGCCTTCTTCCAGCGTCTTGTTGAACATTTCCACGCTGGTGCAGACGGTCTTGCGCGACTCGCGCGAGAATCCGACGATTTCGACTTCGTCGCCGGGCTTGATGATGCCCTGCTCGATTCGACCGGTAGCCACGGTTCCGCGGCCTTCGATCGAGAAGACGTCTTCGACGGCCATCAGGAACGGCTTATCGACCGCCCGGGTGGGTTCCGGGATGTAGCTGTCGATCGCGTCCATCAACTCTTGGATGCACTTATTCTTTTCGGGGTCTTCCGGATTCTGGTAGGCACCCAGGGCGTTGCCGCGAATGATCGGGACCTCGTCGCCGGGGAAGTCGTACTTGTTCAGCAGATCCCGAAGCTCCATCTCGACCAGGTCGAGCAACTCGGGATCGTCCACCAGGTCCACCTTGTTCAGGAAGACGACGATGGCCGGCACGTTCACCTGACGGGCGAGCAGGACGTGTTCCCGCGTCTGCGGCATGGGACCGTCGGCGGCGGAGACCACGAGGATGGCACCGTCCATCTGAGCCGCACCGGTGATCATGTTCTTAATGAAGTCGGCGTGACCCGGGCAGTCGATGTGGGCATAGTGGCGATTTTCGGTCTCGTATTCCACGTGCGCCACGTGAATCGTCACCGTCTTGGTGGCGTCGCGGACCGTACCACCCTTGGCGATATCGGCGTACGACTTGAAGTTGGCCAAGCCCTTCTTCGACTGGACGGCCAAGATCGCTCCGGTGAGGGTCGTCTTGCCGTGGTCGATGTGACCGATGGTGCCCACGTTCACGTGGGGCTTCGAGCGAACAAATACGTCCTTAGCCATTCGTCCTAAGTCTCCGTGCTGTTGGTAAAGCGGATACTTTGATGCTGCCTGGCTCGCCGCCGGCCCGGCCTACCGAGTCCAAGAGCTGCTGATGGGACTTGAACCCATGACCTCGTCCTTACCAAGGACGCGCTCTACCGGCTGAGCTACAGCAGCGACCGATTCTTTCTCTGTCACCGGCATCCGTCACGGACGGCTCTCGCCTTCGCATCGCCGGTGGGTATATGGTTTTCCGACTTGTCGGTCCGCCGCAAACCCGCGGCCGGCACCAGGAAAACCGGACCGCCCAAAAACAATTAAGGAGCGGGTGAGGGGAGTCGAACCCCCGTCAATAGCTTGGAAGGCTACTGCTCTACCGTTGAGCTACACCCGCCCGGCCTGGAGGACGACTCTTTCGCCTCACGCCGACGTCGGCTTGACCTATAGATGCCGCCGTTCCCGCCTTTGCGAACGGGAAAAGCGCATATTGTCCCATCTTGTACGGGCGTGTCAAGCTCCACCGATCCCCGGCGTCGATGTTCGGCATCCCAGTGGGGGGTGCAGGATTCGAACCTGCGAAGGCAGTGCCATCAGATTTACAGTCTGACCCCTTTGACCGCTCGGGAAACCCCCCAACGTAATCGTTCGCTGCCGCAATTCGCCCCAGTGCAAATCGACTGAATGGCGGATCGTCGGCCATCCGATACCCCATCCGTCTTCAGCTCAATCGACGCCAGAGCTAACGGTGGGACTCGAACCCACAACCTGCTGATTACAAGTCAGCCGCTCTGCCAATTGAGCTACGCTAGCGGAGTGGGTCTCCATCGGAACCGGTAAGTATATCGAAAGACACCCCAGGCTTGCAAGGCGTCCGACGGGTGGTAGACGTGAAACCGCTAAATAGAGGGGCGTGCCCTTCCGCTCAGCGACGTCTGTGAAGCATCTTCACTCGAACGCCAATCAGTGGGATGGACACGACCCTGCCGGGTGCCGGGCCTGCCGCCCGCGCCTGGGCGAAAACAAGGCAACCGTCAGGGAAGCTCCCCGGGGGTTTCCGCCGCGTATTGGGCGAACTTTTCGGCGATGCCCGCCTCATCAGCGCGACCGCGATGCAGGATGACGCGGTAACGCAGTACAATCGATTCTCCTTCCGCCAATCGGTACGAACCGTTTACGTCATTCTTCCCCTCAAAGTCGTGCCACCCGAAGGGATTGGCGGCGAACAACCCGTACGTGCGGACGTGCCAATAGGTGGGAAATCGGAAGGACGTCGGGTGGTTGAGTACCGCGATCCCTACGATCGAGTCCGCGACCGGACCGGAGTAATCGACCCATGCCGCCCGCTTGCCCCACGCCTCGGCATCGGTTTTCCCGTCGCTGTTGACGATGCGGCCTCCCTTCTTCGTATCGACGCGGATGGTCTCGGCCACGCGGATACCGAACGTCCCTTCTTTGGTATCTCCGAAGACCACGGGACCGGATGCCGCCGTCAGGCGAATATCGAAATCGAGGATTCGCATGTCATCGGCCGCCGCGAACCGCAGTCGTCGCGTGTCGCTAAGGACCCGATTCCCCTCCGGCGTCAACCAATCGTTGCGTGTGACGACGATCGCGTCGGGTCCCCCACGAACCTGGACGTATTCTCGATGCTTGATGACGCCGCGTCCCGGAGCCTCCTCCCAAAAGCTCAGGCCGTTGACGTCGCCGTGAGTGAACCAGAGGGACCGTTGGTGCGGGTGATCGCGGGTCTCGCCCGGGGTGTCGGCCATCGGATAATCCCGGGTCACCGGTTGACCGGTCGGTCCGATCAAAGGCCAGACGATCGGTTTCGGTCCCAGGTCGATGCGATATTCGGCGAAGGGCTTACCGTCCACGCTGATGGTGACGCCGCGTTCGGTGCGCTCCGCGGTCAGTTCGCCGTACACGGATTGCGGCGACGCCGGCCATGCACACCAGAACAGGAAAAGTGCCCAACCGATCGTGAAAAGATCACGCATTTTCAAGTTGCCGGACATGATTGCGATTCTCCCAAAATTGTCGTAACAATCCTTCGGTCGAGGTTCCATGCCGGATGCGACCCCGCGGAATCACCGGTACGCCGTGCGTTCGCAGCGAGACCCGGCGTCTGTAGAGCGATGACGGCGTGGGCGACGAACCGATGACACCGTCTTCCGCCGGTAAATCAAGCCGAGCGCCGCCCTCGAAGGACGCCCTAATGTTACTTGTTGCGGCACCGGGTTTCCAGCGGTCAAGCGCGAGCACTTGCGACTACCTGCGGGATCGCCTCGCGAACAATCATCGTTAAGCTTGCATGTGTTCGGTGGTCGGATTCGCCGGACGATTCCTTCAAAGCCGGGCTTCCGTCTCGGCGATCCAGTCAAGGATTTCCTTGGGACTTTCCAGCTCGCGAAGGTGAGGCAGAAATTCGGGCACCGTCAGAATGCGGCTCAGCCTCGCCAAGGTGCGGAGATGGCTTCGCTCATCCACCGAGCATAGAAGGAAGAAGCAGTCCGTCAGCACCCCGCTTTCGCTGCCGAAAGGAATTCCGCTCATGGTCCGACCGAAAGCGACGAACGCTTGGCCGAGGATGCTGGGCATCGGTCGCCGCGGGTGCAACAACGCCACGCCGTTCTCTAGTGCCGTGGGATGCATTTCCTCGCGAGCCAGCACCGCCTCGCGCATCGCCTCCGGGTCCCACAGCCAACCGGTTCGACATGCCGTGTCGATCATCGCCCGAACGACCGAATTCCGCGTGCGTGCCGCCAAGGGCACCTGAATCGCCTCCGGCGGGATCAAATCGGCGATGCGGATTTCACCGGAGCTAGCCCGACGGTCGCGCAGTTGCGACTCCATCGCCACCAGGTCTTCATCCTCGGTCAATAGACCGATCCGCTGCTCCAGCCAAAGATGAATCTCGGACGGCGAGAATCGCCACTGGCCGCCCACTTTGCGCCCGGGAATCTTGCCGCGGTCGGCCAGTCGAAGCACTTGCTGCGGCGTCAAGTGCAAATACTCGGCCAGACCTTCGATGTCGTAATCTCCGCCGTTCATGGGAGGCCGTGTTGTTTGGCGAATGGCACTGGCTTCAAAGTTGCCGGTCGCGAGCGAGCGTCTCGGCTCATCGCGTCATTGTAGTGTACTTGCATGGCCCCGCGGACGGCAACCGACACGACGCCCCGGTCGCTCACGGCAAGTCCGTGAAGCGTTTGAGCCCGCCGGCAGCGACGCACCGCATCGGCTCACGGTGCGTTTGAATTGGCGGAGGATTCATCGGAGGAATCGCCGCCGGGCCTCCGGGACAACAGTTTGACGACCTCGAAGCCGCAGGCGTCCACCGCGTCCGTCGCCGAGTTGGCCAGTAACACCACACCGACTCGGGCCTTGGGATCGAATCCTACGAACGAGTGATAGCCTCCCGTCTGACCGTTGTGCCACAGGATGCCGTCCTGCACCAGAATGTGCCAACCCAAAGCGATGCCTAGCGTCTTCGAGATGGTTCCGCGGCGCTGGTGCGTCAATCGCACGGCCTGAGGAAACGGCGTCGAATCGGGGTCTATCTGCGCCTCCGCGAACCGCAGGAGATCGTGCACGGTCGAACGCAATCCGCCCGCCCCGGTTAGAACCGGAATATCCCAGTCCGGCACGGGCACTCCCGCCCCGCGATGCCCCTTGGCGGTGCGGCGTTCTTTTCCGTCGCGGAAGGTCACGGTCGTATCGTTAAGACCGAGTGGCCGGCAAATCCGTCGCTCCACCAGCGTTTCGTAATCTTCGCCCGCTTGCAGCGCCAGCACATGCCCCAGCAGACCCACGCCGAAATTGCTGTAACGGTATTCCTTGCCCGGCGGCGCGAGCAATTCGGTAGAGCGAACCGCCGCGTAGAGACGCTCCGTCGTGTAATGGGCATACGGGTTATTGGGCCAAAGCAGCAGGTCCGGGGCCAAATTGCTTGGCAGACGCGGCAAGCCGGAGGTGTGCGTCGCCAAGTCGGCGAGGCGGAGCGGCTCGCCCTCGTGATCGGGCAATCGGGCGTCCGCGGGCAGCAACTCGTTGACGGGCGTGTCGAGGCTCAGTTGCCCCTCTTCCACCAACTGCGCCAAGATCAAGCAGGTGAAGACCTTCGTCACCGAACCGATCTCGAATACGGTGTGCTCATCGGGAATATCTTCGCCGTCGCTCGCGATCCGACCGAATCCGAAGACCGAGCGTCCCCGCGGTGTGATCCACCCTGCGGCGATTCCCACGACTTCGCCGTCGCGAACCAAACGCTCGATCCGGTCGCGGCCGGGCTTTTCCCACTCGGAATACTTTTCGCCGAGACACGGAATCGCCATGACCCCGGACGACAACACTGCGGCGACGATGATGAGGCGTACCAAGTTCACGACGGTCCTGCTGTGGTTGTCATTAACAAGCGATCCGGATGTCGCGCCGCTAGCGTCGGCGGAAACCTACGGTGCCCGAAATGGCAACTCGGTAGCTGCGGCGACCTCGCCCACGCGGTTTCCACGTGTTTGCCAACGTCGTGCATCTTAGGTTATCTCGCCGCCGCGGGATAGATACGGCGCCCCCAAGCGGCGCAAACACCGGGCCAAAGCTTCCGCTCGTTCCCGTTCAAGTTCACGTTCACTTGTGAAAAACAGGCAAAATCGCTAGGCTTTGGGGGAACCTCCTGGGTGCGAGGTCGGCGGCGGATAGCAGGTTGCGGTCTCTCTGGCGAGGAGTTTCGCGGATGAGTTTCAACGACACGATGGGCCGAGAGGATGAGTTCAGTCAAGACGTCTCTCTTCCTCGACGGCAGCATTCCTCCGGCTGCGGTTGCGTTACGGCGATCTTGGCCGTAATCGGGTTGGTCGTGGTCCTGGCGATCTTGCTGTGCGCAGGCATCTTCCTGGGAGTCGGGTTTTTGGGGATGCGATCCCTGTCGCCCTACAAGACGGCCCTGCAAAAAGTGCAAAACGATCCGCAAGTCCGTGAAAAACTGGGGGAGCCTATCGAGGCGGCCTCGTGGATTCCGATGGGAAGCGTCAAGGTGGAAAACAATTCCGGCAGTGCCAACCTCACATTCAAGGTGCGCGGTCCCAAGGGGCAGGCCGAAGTCAACGTCATCGGCCGCATGATCGCCGGCACATGGGGGCTGACGACGCTTACCGTCACCTATCCCGACGGAACCCGGCAGGAATTGGACGTCTCCGACACCGGCAACGAAGAGATGGACGCTCCCCAATGGGCGCCGGGCGGCGGAGCGGAGAACGCTCCCCCAGGCAACGCGATCAACTCGGCCGCGCCGCCCGACTCCAATCAAAAAGACGACGAGCCCGCGCCGGGGCCGGAAATCAACCTGGAAGTCCCCGCCGTTCCCGGCAACGGTTCGTGATCTCACGATCCGCTGCGAGGGTCGAGGTCGGGGGTGATTGCCTCGAGCGGTGATGCAACGACTTGGGAAGCCGTTCCGCTCCCCCGTCGAAGGCATGCCGCAAGCTGCGACTCGCTTCAAGGGAGTTCGGCATCGGGATAGAGTCGGCGAAGCGTCCCCCGATACATTTTGTCGTATTCCGGAGCGGTGCGACGCCACGACCAGTCTTGCAACATGCCGTTGCGGACCAACCGGTACCATGTGCCGGCCTCTTGATAGACCTCGCAAGCGCGGCGGAGCACAGTCGACAACGCTTCGCCGTCGTCGCCGGCAAACCGAAAGCCGTTGGCCGATCCGTCCGCCAAGGATTCGGGCGAAAAGTCGGTGATCGTATCGGCAAGGCCGCCGACCTCTCGCACGACGGGGACGGTCCCGTACTTCAAGGCCTGGAGTTGCGTCAAACCGCAGGGTTCGAAGCGACTGGGCATGAGGAACATGTCGGACCCTGCCTGAATCTTGCGGGCCAAGGCTTCCGAGTGCTCCAGGCGTACGCAAAGCTTATGGGGGAAGGCGCGGGCCAAATCGAGCAGTTGTTGTTCCACCGCCGGTTCGCCCTTGCCCAGGATGACCCATTGCGCGTTTTCCCGGGCAAGCCAGTCCGGCAAGACGCCGACCAAGAGGTCGGAGCCTTTTTGGAAGGTCAACCGCGACACGATTCCCACCAATGGCGTTCGCGGTTCGATGGGCAGTCCCATCTCCGCCTGAAGCGCCTCTTTGCAGCGGGGTTTTCCCTCTTGGACCGTGTCGGCATCGTAATTCCGGGCGATCTCGGGATCCGTCGCCGGATTCCACGCGCCGTAGTCGATGCCGTTAAGAATGCCGCGCAGCACGTCGCGGCGGGATCGCAGGACCCCGTCCAAACCGCAGCCGAATTGCGGCGTCTGAATCTCCTCGGCGTACCGCGGGCTGACCGTGTTGATGGCGTCCGAGAAAACGAAACCGCATTTGAGGAAGTTCAGCTTGCCGTAGAACTCCATCTGTTGCCAATTGAAATAGCTCCAATCGAGACCGGTCAGCAGCATGTCCCAGTGCCAGAATTCGCCCTGGAAGGCCATGTTGTGGACCGTGAACACGCACGCCGTTCGTTGGAACTCCGGGGCGTGGGCGTAGAGCGTCCGGCGATAGACCGGCACCAATCCCGTCTGCCAGTCGTTGGCGTGCAGGATGTCCGGACGGAAATCCAAGAGTCGCGCCGCCTCCATGACCGCCCGGCAGAAAAAGACGAATCGTTCGCAATTGTCGGCGTAGTCCTGGCCGTGAACCGTGTACAATTCGTCGCGGTCGTAATAATAATCCTGCCGCACGAAGTAGTACTTCACGCCGGGGACGTCGCCGGACCATTCCAGCAGTTGGCCGGACACCGTCTTGCTGCCGACCGGGACGATGAACTCCAGACCCAGGGGACGAATGGGTTTGCCCGCACACCAAACCGCGCGGTAGGCCGGCATGATGACGCCGACTTCGTGGCCCAACTCCGCAAGGGCGTAGGGCAACGTGCCGCAGACGTCGGCTAGTCCGCCGGTCTTGGCGAAGGGCACGGCTTCACTACTCGCCAACAAGATTTTCACGAAGACCCCCTTTGGGCGGGAGACGCCACGTTGAGCGAAGCCTTGGTGCCACCTGGCAGGCACGGCTTTGCCCAAGAGTCCCGTCGCTCCCCCGGCTTTCTCGAGTTTTTCTTGGGCACCCCAGCTATGGTGGGGTTATTCCGGTTCGAAATCGCCAAACGTCATCTGTTTGCTTATCACAAAAGTTTAGCTCGCAATTTCACTCCCGCCGAGGACTGCCGGAACATCATTGTTGGGCGTTTGCACCGAAAACCTGCCCTAGAGATAGGGAAACGGAGCGCCGCCGGAAATTACCATCGTCTCGAATCGGGATGAGTGGAGACGACGCCGGTTGTACCGGTTGGGGCTACTCAGGCTGAGTAAGATTCCATGGATGCTGCAATGTCCGTGATGTGGATTTTGCAGGCATTGAATAAAGGGCATAGATGATGCAAAACGCTTGGCTTGGAAAGAAGTGTGTGCCCTGTGAGGGGGGGATTCCCGCAATGACTCGGGAGGAGGCGGAACAGGCCGTGGCCGAGTTATCTGGTTGGAGTCTCAGCGAGGACGGTCGTGCCATCCGAAAAGAGTGGCTGGTCCGCGACTTTGTCGAGGGACTCCGGTTTTTCCAGGCGGTGGGGGAATTAGCGGAGGCCGAGGGGCATCACCCCGACCTACACCTGGAAAAATACCGGCACGTGACGATTGTGCTTTGGACCCACGCGGTAGGCGGGCTATCCGAGAACGATTTCATCCTGGCGGCGAAGATCGACCAAATCCCCGTGACGTTGAAGAGTAACTAAGGATAGCCGCCGGCGCGACCGCGGATTCGCGCCGGCGGTTGAAATGTGGAACTAACTTGGAGCCACCAGCGTTAGCTGGTGGTGGAGGTCTGAAAACAACTTGGAGCCACCAGCGTAAGCTGGTGGTGCCTCCGTGATCTACGCTGGGGCGCAAAAAACACCACCAGCTTACGCTGGTGGCTCTCCGTTCGCTTCATTAATAGGATGTCGTTTCGCCGCCGGACTTGGAGCCGAGTGCGCCCCAAACGCCGTACAGGCTGGGACCGCTCAAGGTCTGAGTTACCCCCGCCGCCAAATTGCCGGTGTTGATGGTGCTGCTGATGAATCGCACGGAGCCGTCCACGAAGACGCAGTTCACCCCGCCCGGGTGCCGACTGGTGGGCGGGAGGACGAGGTGGACCTGGTCGCCGTAATTACTCGCGTCCTCCGAGCACGCCGGCGCATTCGGCGGAAGGACTGTGTT
Source organism: Thermopirellula anaerolimosa (assembly GCF_054657335.1). Taxonomy (NCBI): domain Bacteria; kingdom Pseudomonadati; phylum Planctomycetota; class Planctomycetia; order Pirellulales; family Thermoguttaceae; genus Thermopirellula; species Thermopirellula anaerolimosa. The sequence goes on along the minus strand of NZ_BAAHYX010000006.1, from coordinate 1,695,997 downwards.
GATGCCGACGTACATGGGCTGACCGTCCGTCCACGCTTGCCCCCACCTGCCCTGGACGCCCGTCCCCGAGACATAGTACTTGCCGTCCGTGGTAGTGAAACAAGCGCTGGGTTGCGTGCGCAAGCCTCCGATTCCAATCGCAACGGCCATGACGTGTTCGACCTGGCGTGCACCGACGGTGGCGGGTCCGGGGCTTCCCCGCGGGCTGCGCTGCTCACACAGCCTTTCGCTCATGGCGATCGTATTGCTCGTCCCGTCCGTAACATCCGCCATGCTGTAGCACCGTCGGTTCGCGAACATCCCGCGAACGTCCTGAGCATCGCGAATGCTCTCGATCTGATCGCCGATGCTGAAACCATAGCTGTTATACCGCCCGCGCTTGTCGGGATAGCCGTTGTCGGAAGGGCAAAGCAACGCGTCGGGGGCGTCGTTCCAAACGGACCAGCCTTGCCAGCCTCGGGGACCGTGCGGGGCCACGGGAGTGCCGCCGTTGGTCGCGCCGGTCGGATCGCCCGCCGCGATCTGATCGTACAGCGCCCGCTGTTCGATGAACGGCAGGATGGGAATGAAACCGGACTTGCGATAGCCGTTTCCGTCCCAGTTTCCAGTGAAGCCCGGCCAACCGGTGTTGGTTCCCCCTTTGCGGTAAGGAAAGACCTTGTTGATGTCGTGATAGTTTTGCAGGGCCAATCCCAACTGCTTCAAATTGTTGGTGCATTGGGACCTTCGCGCGGCTTCTCGGGCGGCTTGGACCGCCGGCAAGAGTAGAGCGATCAAGATCCCGATGATGGCGATCACCACCAGTAGTTCCACCAGGGTGAAACCGCGAGCCACGATGGGGTGAACACCCGACCTCTGAGTTGGGTTCCTCATGGCACAACCTCCTTAATTTGAACGAAAGATGAGACTCGAACATTTCCGCCGGCAGTTGCCGTCACATTTGGGAATGTTTTGGAGTCAGGCGGATAAGACAAGCAAGACCGAACGAACGGACCACCGGATTAGCGGTCGGAGCAGCATCGCGCCGCGCCCAACTGCGGTGGTTTCACCTCCTTTCCACGTTCAAAGAGCACGAGCTGCGGATTGGCGATTTTATGCTCCGATACCCGGTATTTTATGAATTAGATTTTGTGATGCAAGGTTTTTGTGAATCACAATCTGAAGCAGGAAATTGGCCTAGGGGCAGTCGGCTTGGGCCGGCGGGTCCGAGAGGCACGCGCGATGTTCCGCTTGGCGACTCCACCAGCGCTGGGAAGGGATGCGCCCGATGCCGGTCGCTTGGCCGTCCAACAGCGGCAAATTCTCATTTTCGAATTTTCCCTCTAAAGAATGGTTTACTTGCACCAAGGGGGGTATTTCAGTGATCTGACACGGATTCGGAGTAAAAATGGGCAATATAGATGATCGCAGATGTTCCAGTGCACAACGTTCCATCCGTACGGACGATGAGGAGATAAGGGCTTCGAAGCTCTTTTTCGACGATGCTTGGCCGTCGCGATTGGATCGACCGAAAGGTTCGAAACTTTCCGCTCGTAAGCCGGGCTGGATGCCGTCACGACCGTAGCTTCGGGCAAGGCGATGGGGTCATCTTTTTTCAATTCCGGCGACGCGCAACCTCGCGGCCACGGTCCGCCACGCGGGTCCGGCCGAGCTGAGGATTTGAACTCCTTGGCGGTTCCCATCTCGCACGAGGAATTGCGTCGCTGGATCATCCTCGACCAATTGCCCTTGGCGCTCGACTTGCTCCCCTCGCGAGGGCATCCTTTCGGGATGTTCTTGACAGGAGCCGCGGCAATCTCGATTTTGGTGGGGTTGTTTCTGGGCCTTGGCGCCGAACATCCATCCTGGACGTCGCAGTCCCTTCACGCCTTCACGCTGGATGGTCCCGGCAACGTCGCAAGCTGGTTCTCGACCCTAGTACTGACGGCGAGCGGTTTGTGCTGCATCATTGTCTGGTGGCTGGAAGGCCTGGCCGAGGACGAAGATCTTGCGCCCTCGAAGGCGTGGTTGTTGGGGGCCTTGCTGTGCTTCGTCATGGGGCTGGACGAATCCGTGGGTCTCCACTCGCTGCTGACCGGGTTTCTGGCCGCACATGCCGACCATTGGGGTCGTGTTCCGCCGCAATTCGTTTGGATGCTGCTATACGGCCTGGCGCTGCTCGCGTTCGGGATCCGTGCCGTGTTCGCGATGGCCTCCCGGCGGTCGATTTTGGCCATTCTGCCTCTAATCGGTGCGGCGGGTGCCTATCTCTTGTCGGCGGCAGTTCAAGCGGTACCGCAATTTCCGCTTCCCTTGTTTCCGAATCGAGAGTTGTGGGAAGAGGTGCCCGAACTGGCCGGGCACTGGCTGTTACTGATGGCCCTGACCTGCCATGCTCAGCGTTTGCTCCGCGGATTGTTGCAGGATGACCGCGGAAGCGACTCCGACCCGGACGCGGATGCCCGGCTGAACACATTTCGCGAACTCCTTTGGCGGCGAAACGAGGAATCGCCGAAAACCGCAGGGACGTCGGATCCGCGGGGGCTTCCCGACGACGTGGACGCCGCGTTGGAACGGGGAGACTTCCTAATCATTCATCCACCGCACGGCCGGAATCGCAGTCGGGCCGTGAAACGCGTCATTCGCCGGCGGACCGCCGCGGCGGGGCGGACCAAGCGATCCGATTTGGACCCTCCCGTCATCGTGGCTCCCGTCATTCCGACGACCCCCTCTTTCGGCAATCCGGTCGCCCCATCAACCGTGCCGACGCCGACCAATTCGGGAGGATTGAACGCTTTTTTGGCGGGGATGGCCTACGCCGAAACGCACCGGGCGACGACTCCGCTTCCGAATCCTCCCCCGGGTTTTCAACCGGCGCCGCAAACCGCCGCTTGGGCCAACTCGACGGGGGACGCCGGAACTTACGGGTGGAATTCGGAGCCGAACGCCGGGACGCCGTCGTCGGGAAACGGCGGCGTGCACGGTTTCCGCCCAATGGGGCCGGCCCCCGGTTTTCAGTCGCCCGGCGTGCCTTCGCCCGCGCAGAATTCGGACCCGCGCTTCGGCAACGTCTACCCTGCGAGCGTGCCACGCTCGGGAGACGCCGAGTCGGCGCCGTCGCCGGGTGCGAACACCGGCTTTCAGGCGAACCGTTTTCGCGCAAGCGAGTCGGGATCGTCGATTCCGCAGGGCAGCGGAATCGGCAACCCGACCCTAGCCGATTCCGGCCACGCAGGCTCCGGTAATTCCGACTTGTCTGCGGCCGCCGGCGTCAGCCGCAAGCTGACCAAGGAAGAAAAGAAGCGACTGCGGGAGATGTACGAGCGCAGACTTGCTCAGCAGCAGTCCGCCGGCGGGTAGATGCCGAACGCCGGGTTTTCGACACCGCGTGCGGCCGACGGTCGGCGGTCGTCACGAAGTCCTTGGGGTTCGCACGATCCCCGATACGCAACGAACCGTCTCGCCCTGCGAGTCGAGCACGATGCGCCCCTGCGAGTCGATACCGCGACACACTCCGGAGAGTGTGCGTTCCCCGATCTCGATTTCCAGGGGATGACCCTTTTGCAGGCACAGCGAGTCTGCGCGTGCCGCTATTTGGCCGGCGGATTGCGTGTGGAGGCGGCGGAGTCCGGTCAAGACGGCCTCCAGAATGTCGCCGCGATCCAGCGGGCCGCCGACTAGGTCCACCAACGAGACGACGCGGTCCCGCAAAGACGCGGGCGCATCCGAGGAGCGATTGTTCACGTTGATTCCGATCCCCACCACGCAGCGGGCCTTGGCGACGGTTTCGACCAGTGTTCCGCTGAGTTTACGGGCTCCGACGTAGACGTCGTTCGGCCAGCAGATTCCGAGCGGCGGTCCGGGGGGGACCAGGGGACGCACGGCGTCGCAAACCGCAATCCCGGCGGCAAGCGCCGGCACAGCGCTGCAAACGGTGCCTGCCTCAGCTTCCGCGTGTTCCGGGGTGTGCAGCGGAGGTGCGGCCGGAAAGTCGCCGGTCGGGCATGGCCGGGGTACGGAATCCGTCTCTGCTCCGGCAAACGAGGTCCGATCGTAGATGACGCTAAAGGCCAAACTGCCCGGACCGGTCCACCAGCGGTTCGCGCCGCGTCCTCGCCCCGCCGTCTGATGTTCGGCGACTACTAGGTACGGCAGGGGCAGGTCGTCTCTGCCGGCCAGATCCTTGGCGCGGTCGTTGGTGGAAGTCAACTCCTGAAAGTGCTCGGCGCCTGCCACGAGCGACTTCTCCACGAATCGCGCGACGTCCAATAGATCGGCCATGAGCTTTCCGCCTTTGACTATTCTCCCTTGACGCTCTCATCGGCGTTTGTTACTCCACCGCATCCCGTATTGTCGCGCCGCGCAACTCCGGATGGCATCGGGGGTGATCCAGGGTCTTGGAGCGGTAGTTTACCCCGTGCAATCACGGCACTGCGGGCGGGGGTCGGTACCGGATAACCCCGGGGCGGAACGGACCGACAATCGGGCGGATCGCATGTCAACGAAGCGAAAGCCAGGGCCATGAGTCCATACCATTCCCGCCGAAAAGATCGCTTGGGCGCGTCCCTTGCCGTGATCGCGGTAGCCGTCCTCGCTTCGGTAGGAGGCTGGAGGCAATCGCACGCACAGCGCGTGCGGTTTCCGACGACGGCGGTCGGCAGTTCGCAGGAGGGTACGGACACTTACGGCGGCAGTTCGGTATATCAGCGATCGCCGACGGGCACGGCCGGATCGCCTCCGGTTTCAACGTACACCGCGCCGGGCGTCGCCGGTTCGGGTGCTACATCCTCCACTCCCGTTCCCGGCACGTACGCCGCGCCGGGGAGTGGGTCGAGCGTGCCATACGGGCAGAGCGGCACGTCCGCCGTGCCCTCGCCCTGGGATGTTCCTCCGCCCTCACCCCCGCCCGCTTATGCTCCCGGGGCAGGGACCTCGGTGATACCTCCGCCCAACTATCCGCCGGGTTCCGTGCCGTACTACGCGCCGGGAGGTCCGACCGTGGCGCCGGGACCGGGCGCACCGTATGCCGCGACGGGAGTACCGCCGCCGAGTTGGGACCCTTACGCCACTCCCGGAACCGGGCCGTCCTCGGTGTTTCCTCAAGGCGGCATCTTTCCCGGATTGCAGACCAACGATTTCGTCAACTCGGCGATGAAGTTTCGGGAAGCGGTGGGGCTTCGTCACACGTGGATCCCCGGCAGTTCTCGCCTGGGTGTGACCGACGTGGACCTGTACGCCACCTTCGCCTTTCCCTTCTTGCGGACGGACGGTCCCCCGCTCCGCGTGACGCCCGGCTTTACATTCCATTGGTGGAGCGGGCCGGAATCCACGCTCGACCCTGCATCGCCGGACATGCCGCCCACCACCTACGATGCCTACCTCGACGCCGCCTGGGAACCGACCATCACGCCGGTTCTGGGGGGCGAACTCGATTTTCGGATCGGCGTTTACAGCGATTTCCGCAAAGTCACCAGCGACAGCCTGCGATTCCAAGGGCGCGGTCTGCTCAGTCTTGCCCTGACTCCGAATTGGAAGATCAAAGGAGGCGTCATGTACCTGGACCGAGTGCGGGTCAAGGCGCTTCCGACCGGGGGGGCGATCTGGGTCGATAATGCCAACGATCCTTCGATGGAGATTTCCATTCTGTTCCCCAATCCGCGATTCGCGATGCGAATTCCGCAGACGTCATCGGCCGATTGGTGGTGGTACGTCCGCGGCGACTATGGCGGAGGTTCCTGGGCTATCAAACGAACCAGCGGCATCAACGCAGGGGCGGCGGAACAGGTGGATTACAACGATGTTCAACTGGCTACCGGACTGGAGTTTTATCGGTTGCGAGGCTTCCGCGGCTACGCCGAGTTAGGAATCAGCTTTTCACGAGAGTTGGTCTACGAGGCCGGTTTCACCGACCAGGTCAAACCCAAAAGCGCCCTGTTTTTCGGAGGGGGCCTGGCGTTTTGAGCGGACCATTGCGGCGCGCCGCGGCGTAATTCGTCCGACTTGCGCATGAGAGTCGGCGACGAACGGCAGGTTCGCGAAGCTGATTCACCGGACCGAAGTACCGGCGTTGCATCCGGCACGATTCGCCGAATTCGCAGGGCCGACAGAACCGACAGCAATCGATTACGGCGTCGCGGAGGGGCAAGAAATCCGCCCCATTGACGGAGCTATCATCGCAGGTAGCGAAAGTTGACTGCTAGAATAGAGTAAGCTTCCGCGCAGGACGAACCGCCTCCACGACCGCGGGCCGACCATGCCCGAACGACGGAGAACCGCAGGGCGCACAGCGACGAATCGGCCATGAGCAGCGAACAATCGTTGGATCCTCAACTCATTGAACAGACGCGGATGCACATCCGCACGCTGGTCAATGAGATTACGCAATTGTCTCGATCGGACTTGAGTCCGGAGGAGTATTCGGCCGAATTCCTCCCGCGCGTGGTCTCCGCCTTAGCAGCGGTAGGCGGCGTTTTTTGGTTGTCGGAAGGCCAAAACCGCTTGGTCTTGGCCTATCAAATGAATCTTCAGGACACGCGTCTGACGGAGAGCGAGGACGCGCAACAGCGGCACGCGCGACTGCTGCAAAAGGTGCTCACCGCCGGAGAGCCTACGCTGGTCTTGCCTCGCAGCGGCACCGGGGAGACCAACGGCGAAGCCAATCCTACCGACTTCCTCTTGGTCTTGGGACCGGTGCGGACGGAGACGGAAACGTTCGGCCTGGTGGAGGTCTTTCAAAGGCCGGACGCTCCCGCCCCCGCCCAAAAGGGCTATCTGCGATTCGTGACCCAAATGTGCGAGTTGGCCGGCGACTACTTCAAGTCCCGGCAACTCCGCAGTCTTTCCGATCGGCAGGTGCTCTGGTCCAAACTGGAGGAATTCACGCGTCTGATCCATGCCAGCCTCGATCCCCGGGAGACGGCGTACATCCTGGCGAACGAGGCCCGCCGCCTGATCGAATGCGATCGCGTCAGCGTGGCGGTTCGCCGGGGGACCGATTGCGTGATCGAGGCCATCAGCGGCCAAGACGTGGTGAACAAGCGCTCGAACACGGTGCGGCTATTGAACGGTCTGTGCCGCGTCGTCGCCAGGGGCCGAGAACCGGTCTGGTATTGCGGCGACACTTCGAACCTGGCGCCTCAGATCGAGGACGCGCTTCAGGAATACGTCGACGAGTCGCAATCCAAGACGGTGATTGTGCTGCCGCTGAGTCGGCCCACGCCGCCCCCGGAGGACGAGGCGGACGCGGATCAGCCGAAAGATCCGCTGCCGCCGGTCGGCGCCTTGGTGGTGGAACGCATCGAAGACAGCCGCATCACCCCGCAACTCCGCCGCCGGGTGGAGGTCGTGGCCGGGCACGCCGCGCTGGCCCTCGCCAACGCCGTCGAGCACAACGAAGTCTTCCTCATGCCGCTGTGGCGCCGGATCGGGAAGTCGCGGGTGCTGGTGCAAGCCCGAATGCTGCCCAAGACGGTTCTGGTCCTTGCGGCCGTGATTGTCGTAGCCGCGTTCTTGGCCTTTTTCCCGTGGCCTTTCAAACTGCACGCCCGGGGTACGCTGGAACCGGTCGAGCGCCGCGACGTGTTCGCCGGGGTCGACGGCGTGGTGGAGCAGGTCTTCGTCCATCATGGGCAGCGGGTGCGGCAAGGCGAGGAATTGCTACGACTGCGCAACTCCGAATTGAAGCAGAGCATTCTGGAGATCGACGGCCAACTGGCCGCCAACCAAAAGCAGATCGCCACGATCCTCAAGGAGTTGGCCGAAAACCGCATGCTCACCGTTCAGGATCGCAATCGGTTATCCGGGGAGCGGGCGGAATTAGAGGCCAAACAGATCAGCCTGTTGGCGCAAAAGGCCGTTTTGGAGGAAAGGGTCAAGGAACTCACGGTTCTCAGTCCCCGCGACGGCGAGATCGTAACCTGGGACGTGTACAACCGACTGATCAACCGCCCGGTCAATCGCGGCCAAGTGCTCCTTCGCGTGGCCGATACGACGGGCGATTGGGAACTGGAAATGCACATGCCCGAGGACCGCATGGGAGAAATCGCGCTGGCTCGCCGGGCCGTCCGAGAAAAAGACCCGAACGACGATTTGGAGGTGGAGTACGTATTGGCTACGGACCCCGGTCGGGTCCGTAAGGGAAAGATCAAGGAAGTGTACATCTCGGCCGAGGTGATGGGCGAAGAGGGCAACGTCGTCCTCATCAAGGTCAACGTGGACAAGAGCGATTTCACGGCCGAACAATTGCGACCGGGCGCCGGCGTCAGCGGTAAGGTCTTGTGCGGCACTCGGCCCGTCGGATACGTGTGGTTCCGAGATTTGGCGGCCTTCATCCGTACTCGGGTACTGTTCACCCTGTGGTGAGTCGGCTTGAGATCGTGTTTCGGTCGCCGCGGCGAGCCTGGGGTTCGTCGGAAGGCGCGAGGGGATCGAATCAAAACTATGCAAACGGCGCTGATCGCACTAAGTATCGCCCTGATCGTGTTGGGGCCGGAGACGAAGGCGGAGGAGGCGTCCGCGATCGTGGTCACGGGCTGTCCCGTTTCCCTGATCGACGAAAGCCAAGTGCCCGCCCGCTCCGCCGGCCAACTCATCGAGATCAACGTCGTGGAAGGCCGAGCGGTCAAGCCGGGCGACCTTCTGGCTAAAATCGACGATGCCGTGGTGTTGCGCAACAAGGACGTGAAACAGTATCAACTCCAAGCGGCGGAAAAGGAGGCCGGCAACGACGTCAACGTTCGCTATGCCAAATGGGCCAACATGGTGGCCGACGCCGAGTACCAGCAGGCGGTGGAGGCCAACCAACAGGCGACGGGCGCCGTGCCGCAGGCGGAGTTGCGACGTCTTCTCTTGGAACGCGGCAAGACCGCGCTGGCGATCGAGCAGGCCCAGCACGACTTGGAGATTTCCAGCTTGAACGTCAATGTTCGCCGCGCCGAATTGCAGGCCGTCGAGCAGGAACTGGAAATGTACCAAATCGTCGCGCCGATCGAAGGCGTGGTGGTGAAGCGGTTCTTCCATCAGGGGGAATGGGTGAAGCCGGGCGACACCGTCTTTCGCATCGTCCGCATGGACCGACTTCGCGTGGAGGCCATGCTCAGCGCCGAGAAATACACGGCCGCCCAGTTGGACCGCGCCAGGGCCGTGCTCTCGGTGCGGTTGCCGCCGGGAGTCGAGCGATCCTTCGAGGGGCAGGTCGTCTTCGTCAGTCCGTTGGTGGACGTAGGCATGGAGTTCCCCGTCTGGGCCGAGGTCGAGAACGTCCGGGACGAGAAGAGCGGCCAATGGCTCCTGCGACCGGGGTTGAGCGGGACGCTGACGATTTATCCCAATCCTTAACAGCGGGAGCGGTCGCGACGCAGGCAATCGTGTCGACCGCCTCGCAACGTTTCGACGATCCCAAGCATGGCCACGCTCAGCGACAGCCTCGTCTCCAGTTCGGCACGGCGACTGTTTCTGCGCAAGCGGCCGGACCTGGTCGCCCAGCGGCAGAGGTACGAGGGTGAAACCTACTGGGTCATCAAGGATCCCGTCGGCCTGAATTATTTCCGCTTTCGCGAGGAGGAATACTTCCTGCTCAACCAACTGGACGGCACGTCCAGTTTGGATGAGATCAAGGACCGATTCGAGGCCGAATTCCCGCCGCAGAAGATTACCCTGGAGGAATTGCAGCAGTTCTTGGGGATGTTGCACCGCAGCGGGCTGGTAGTGGCCGACGTCCCGGAACAAGGCTACCACCTTCTCAAGCGCCGCCGCGAGCGACGCAAGAAAGAGCTGGTCCAGGCGGTCAGCAACATCCTGGCGGTTCGCTTCAAAGGGATCGACCCGGAACGAATCCTCAACGCGATGTATCCTTACGTTCGCTGGGTCTTTCACCCGGTAACGTTCGCGTTGTGCGTGCTCCTCTGGATTTCGGCCTTATTGCTGGTCTTGGTGGAGTTCAACGTCTTTCTCTCCCGCCTGCCCACGTTTCATCAATTCTTCACTCCCACCAACGCCCTTTGGCTGGCGGCGGTGTTGGCGGTTACCAAAGTCATCCACGAGTTCGGCCACGGGTTGAGTTGCAAGCATTTCGGCGGCGAATGCCACGAGATGGGCGTCATGTTTCTGGTGCTGACCCCGTGCTTGTACTGCAACGTCTCGGATTCGTGGATGCTTCCCAGTCGCTGGCATCGCGCGGCGATCGGGGCGGCGGGCATTTTCGTGGAGTTGACCCTAGCCGCGCTCGCCACTTTCGTGTGGTGGTTCACCGAGCCGGGATTGGTGAATCACCTGGCCTTGAACGTGATGTTCATCTGCTCGGTCAGCACGGTCATGTTCAACGGCAACCCGCTGCTGCGTTACGACGGGTACTATGTGCTGTCCGACCTTTTGGAGATTCCCAATCTGCGGCAAAAGGCCACGCAAATCCTGTCGCGAAAGGCGGCCGAGCTTTTTCTGGGCTTGGAACCGCAAGAGGATCCCTTTCTGCCGCAGCGCAATCACGCCCTATTCATCACGTACTCCGTCGCCGCCGTCATTTATCGTTGGGTAGTGGTGATCTCCATCTTGCTGTTCCTGAATCGTCTGTTCAAACCCTACCGTCTGGAGATCATCGGGCAGGCGATCGCCTTGGCGTCGCTCTACGGGTTGTTGGTCCAACCGCTCTATCAGTTGTTCAAGTTTCTCCGCGTACCGGGAAGGTGGAGTCAGGTGAAAAAGCCGCGACTGTACATGACTTTGGCGGGGCTGGGAGTGATCTTGGCGTTCATCTTCTTCGTTCCCTTGCCGTACCACGTCATGTGTACCTGCGAGGTCCAACCGCGCGACGGCGTGCCGGTCTATGTCGAAGTCCCCGGGCGACTCGAAGAGGTGCTGGTGCGTCCCGGCGAGCGGGTGAAGGCGGGGCAGGAACTAGCCCGACTGAGCGATACCGATTTGGAATATCAAATTGCCCGCCTCCAAGCCATGGTGAACCAGTACGAGGTGCGCCTCAAGAGTCTGGAGCGGCGCCGTTTCGACGACCCGGCGGCGGCGGCGGAGATTCCCACCTTGCGAGAAGCCTACCAAACCGCCAATGGGCAACTGGCCGAGAAGCTCCGCGACCGCGAACGTCTGCTGCTCCGCGCCGCGGCGGACGGCATCGTCTATCCACCCCCTTGGAAGGCGCGCCGCGAAACGCCCGAAACCACGCTCGCCGAATGGTCCGCCACTCCGTTGGAACCTCGCAACGTGGGTGCGTACCTTCGCACGGGCGACCTGTTTTGCCTGATCGGAGATCCGCAGCGGATGGAGGCCGTCTTGGTCGTGGATCAGGCGGACGTGGATTTCGTTCGATCCGGTTTGTCTGTGAGAATCAAGCTGGACGAATTGCCGTCGCGGACGTTTCACGGCGAGATCGCCGAGGTCGCCAAGCGGCAGGCCGAGGCCGCATCGATTCGCCTTTCCGGTAAGGCAGGCGGCGAATTGGCCACCAAGACCGATCCCGAGACCGGCCTGGAAAAGCCGATCAGCATCTCCTACCAAGCCCGAGTGCCTCTCGAAGACGATTCGGGACTGCTGTTCCCCGGTCTGCGCGGTCGTGCCAAGATTCGAACCGATCCGGCCAACTGGCTGACCGTCGCCGAGCGATTCTGGCGAATCGTCACGCGGACGTTCAACTTCCGCCTGTAGCGCACCGAAAGCGGCGTCGCGCTCGCCCGGGTTTTCCGCCGCGTCCATCGGTCCGGGGCGACCGGAGAATGAGGGTCAGATGATCCCGTGGAGCGGTTTGCCGGGGGCGGCCAACTCATCGACCCGCCGCGAAACCTCCGGATCCTCGATCAAGGGCGGCGGATGTTCCGGTTTGGCCCGGGCGTCGATCACCAGCGAACCGTGGCACCCCCAATGCTTGCGGTGAATGAAGGCCTCGATTCCGTGGATGTCGCGGGCCGGATCGCTGCGGGTAAAGGTGGTCCAGAGGAAGTTATCGAGGTTGCGGGCCGTGAACTCCGCGTCGTCCGCCACCACAATCAGCGGAAAGAGATTGACCGCGTCCTGGCGCGTGAAAGCGGCGCAGAACTTGGCGATGGCCGCATCCTCTCCGCGAGCGTCGGCCTCAAAAGGCGGCCCTTGAACGACCAGAATCCCCGGCAACAGTACGCGGGGATCGCGAAAGCCGAGGTTCTCGGGCATTTTGATGCGGGAATCGAGCGCGACGGGCAACGTGCGCTTGGAGGCGCCTACCGCCGCGACAATCACTTTGGATCCGCTGTTGAGCGCCCCGCCCGTGTAATCCAAGGTGTCGGCGGTGGTGCAGGTTTGAAAGTGCAAGTCTCGTCGCCAATCGACGCGTTCCAGCATGTGGCGGAAGAAGTCGGCCACGTCGCGGACGTCCAGTTCGGGATTGTCCTCGCCCGCCGCGATCCACAGATACTTCGCCAAGGAAAGCTGTCCCTGGCCCAAAAGGGCATTGGCCAGCGTAAGCAACTCTTGCGGGCGTTTGCGCTCGTCGTAGGGCGTGTAACGTTCGCTGCCTAATGCTAACAACAGAGGATGCACGCCCGCCGCGTCCACGGCGTGGACCGCCCGGATGCCGGGAATCGTTCGCGGAATGATCGGTCCCACGATCTCGTGGATCAAGCGGCCGAACATCGTGTCCTCTTGGGGCGGACGTCCCACCACGGTGAAGGGCCAAATCGGTTGCGGGCGATGATAGACGTGCTCCACGCGCATCACCGGAAAGTCGTGGGCAAGGCTATAGTACCCCAAGTGATCGCCGAACGGGCCTTCCGGCAGAAGTCGCTTGGGTTCAATGTAGCCGGTCAGGACGAAATCGGCCTCGGCATAGATCGGCAATGGATTCCCGGTCTTAATCATGGGAATGCGGTGGCGTCCCAGCAGTCCCGCGAAGAACAGTTCGCTAATTCCTTCCGGCAACGGCATTACCGCGGCCACGGTCATGGCCGGCGCGCCTCCCACGAAAACGTTGACGCGGAGCTTCTGCTTCAGTTCGATCGCCTTGGCGTGATGGGCCCCGATGCCGCGATGGATTTGATAGTGCATGCCCACCTGACCGTTCGGCTCGTACTGTCCACCGTCGAGTTGGATGCGATACATGCCCAGGTTGGAGTGGAAAAACCCCGGTCGGGCGGGATCCTCGGTATAAACCAGGGGCAACGTGATGAAGGCCCCGCCGTCGTTCGGCCAAGAGCGGAGATGCGGCAATTGGGCGACCGTGATTTCATGGCTCGTGGCGGGTCCGCGCCGCACGGCCTTGGGGCGGGCGTTCCATGCCCACCAAGGAAGCTTCAACATCAACCGCGGACGACGCAACCAATCGGCCGGATCGACGCCGAATTGCACAAGCCGGGCCAGGCCTTCCAGCGAATCGCGAAAGATGTACCGCACCCGGTCCATGGTACCGTACAAGTTGCCGACCATGGGAAAGCGGCAACCGCGAACCGAGGCGAAATAGAGGGCTGGTCCTCCGGCGCGAAAGACGCGACGTTGAATCTCGGCCGCCTCCAAATTGGGATCGACCGGAACGTCGATACGGATCATCCTGCGTGTGGCCAACAAATCTTCGACGCAGGCGCGGAGCGTACGGTAACCCATGAAAGGTTTCCCCAAATGATCGTCTTTCCACCGTGTTCCGCTGCACTTCCGGGCGACGGCACCTTGCGTTCGACGGCCTCGACCGTGACACCGTCGTCGGAGGCGACCCACCGCGGGAAGTGGACACATCGCCCGAAGTGATCGATTCGCTCGGCGCGGCTTTCGCCGGGGCGAAGCCGCGCTCGGCGCCGCCGGCTTTCACTTATCGTTCGGCTTGCGTTTGCAAACGTCTCGCGCGGCCCGCTGTGCCATTCGTTTTCGCAAATGTGCGAAGGCCGTGGCCGGGCGTCTGACAATGCGTTGCGTCTTTCGCGGTCGTCCTTTCGAATCGGACATGCGCGATAACACTCCTTCTTCGATGAGTAGCGACTTGGTCGTCCGCGCTTCCAGTACCATTTTAGGCAGACTTCTTCGCGGACACCAAGCCGATTGCGCGGCCCGAGTTCTGTGCGGCCTGAGACACGCGCAACGGGCACTTCACTGGACGAGTTGGATGCGCGGCGCGGATGCGGACGTGCGGAGGAATTCCGTCAGACGCCTTTCGACCTCGATCGGATTGCGGGGCGAAGCGTGGTGAAGAGCGGCGGGGTGGGCCTCGCCGTCGGTGGACGCGGTTTCGTTCCAACCCGCATGTGAGTTCGCCGGCCCTACGGTGAACGTAAGCACCGTAATGCCTTCCAGACGAAGGCGGGCGATCATTTCCGCGGCTTCATCGCGACCAAGCGTTGCAGCTGGTTCGGGACCGGGGGACCTACCCGCGTTCCGACTTCGCCAAGCGGTCTCACTTCGCCGACTCGCGGGAGCGTGTTCGGGATTCTCATCGCCATCGTAGCGAATGAGCACGATCCACGGGTCGCGCGGCGTGGGCAAGGAACCGCTTCGTCCGGCGACAAGTTCGCGGGCGGTTTGCAGTCCCGCCCGAAGCCCTGCGGCGACGTCCTCGCGCGACGGTTTGTCGCATCCGGCCTGCAATCGCGAGCAGGATTCCATAGCGGAACGATAATCGTCGGTCAGTCCCTGCAAGACGATCGCCCCGCCCGATTGCGGTGCATCGTACCCGACGACGGCGACGCGATCCCGCAGTTCGGCATCGGCGGGCGCGGCGTTGCGTTCCCGAAGTGCGTGAATTGCCGCGATCAACGCCCGCCGCACGCCGTGCATGGGTTGCTCGCGCGGCGGAAAGGACGCCACGCCCTCGGGCAGGGTTTCCGCACGCAACGGGCAATTGGGGCTTCTGTGAGACAGGGGCACCGGCAGCGACTCCGCCGGCTTCAAATCCCGGCCGAAATCCATCATGAACTGTACGTAGGTGCGGTAACCGATGCGACCGGCGGACTTTGCCAAGATTCCCGGCGGTATCCGGGGATACGCGAATCGGTCCGGATTGCGGAATCGGTCTAGGCGGTTGGTGCCTTGGTTCGGGGGAAGCAGCGCGTCTCGGACGGAAGGCGAGGAGGCGAAAGCCGGAATCAACAGATAGTCGAGATAGGCCGCCCAAAAATCGTAGTTCAGGCGACTGTCGGGCGTGGGTAAAGCCCGGGGCATGAGTCGGGCAATCTGATCGTCGATCACGGCGGAATAGGCTTTCCGTTTTCGCGTTAGGGGATCGTCGCTCGGCAGGATGCGATATGGCTCGGGCACGTTCGGTCCGGCTAGCGGGCCGCGGTTGTGAGTCAATTCGGCGTAGGCGGATTCGTTCCAGCGAATGCCCCAAGGTGCCCCGAAATCCTCCTCCTCGCCCGGATAGGTGCCGAATCCGAAGTCGTCGTACACGTCCTGCAACCACGGGCACGAGGTCGTGTCGGTCCTCTTGGAGATCGGCAACGCTGCGGCGGCGGGCGCCCAGGCCGGTTCCGTATCGTCATTCATCGCGCCCGACATATCGACGAGAAAGACGATATCCCGAGGAACGGCGGCGGCCACGGCCTGAGCGCGAAACTCGGACGGCATTCCGGCAGCAGCGGCCACCATGCGACCCCATGGGCCGAGTGGTCCGGCGTCGCTCGACAACACCACACGAACGGCATTGGCGGCACCGTCCGTCGGGTGGAATCGACGCCGAACGAAGTCCCAGATTCCCGGCACTACTTGGAGGGATTGCCTTCGTGCCGATACCGGTGTGACTTGATCCGAAAGACTCGTAGGCTTTTGGGAAATCGGTCCGGACGCAGCGGAGCGGGCGAGTCGAGAGGCCTCCGCGGTAGCGCAGGCGTCGGCGAACGATTGCAATCGGGCACGCAGCAACCAGATTTGCAGGCCGCCGACTCCGACCGCCATCAGCAATAACGACAATAGCAAGCCGAGGCCGAGGACGCCCCGGAAGTACCAGCGATGAACATGCGGGCGATTCGGCGGATCCGGCGGCGATCCGTCGGTGGATGTCCGGTACGCTTCAAACATGGCAGGGCCGCTCATGAACAAGTTGAGGTAGGACGCCCCGAAGATTCGGCCGCAAAGGCGGTTCAGTCAAATATAGGATGCGGTGGGACGCCCCGAATGAAACCCTTCGCGTGATGCCGAAAAGGGCGAGCTAGCCGATTCGACTGAATCTGCAGAATATACGCAGGGGAAGCGATCGTACGAGGGTTTGCGGCGGCGGACGGCGGCCTTTGCCCGCGGGGGGCCATACCCGGCGGATGCGCGACGAAGAGAGGGGAGGAATGCCGATCAGGATGCCGGATTCCCGTTCCCGTCGGATCGCTCCACGAAAGCGGTCGCTTGGCCTTCGATGTCCATCCCCACGGATCGACTCCACGCCTCCAAGAGTGTTCGGAAGATCGGTCCCGGCTTGCCGTCCCCGACCGGTTGGCCGTTGAATCGCGTGACGGGGATCATGCACAGCGGCGTACTCGTCAAGAATATCTCGTCGGCGTGTCGCAGATCTTCCGCCGTCAAATCGCGGCGATGGAAGGGAATCTCGGCCTCCTCGGCCAGGCGAATAAGATACCGCAGGCTGATGCCGGGCAGCGTCCGTTCGTCGGGCGGCGACTCCAATCCCCGCTGGTGGGAATAGATCACGACGTTCGCCGTGGATGTTTCCGTGACGAAATCGTCCAAGTCGAGCAGCAAGGCCCGCGCGCCGGGTTCCCGCGAGTCCGCTTGGCGGTCGGCCAAATAATAGTGCATACGACTGCGGCACTTGAGGTGGGCGGGCCAACATCGCTGGGGCACCTGCCGCGTCTCGGGAATGACCAGCGATTGCCCTTTTCGGTATTTGTCGGCCCAAAGGAAGAAGGGCAGGGGGTAGGTATGGACGCACAAGGTGGGCGTCACCGGTCCCGGTCCCGAGTAGGCGAGATACCGACCCGGCGTCACGAATACCGATACTCCCAAGTCGTCACCCGGCGCAAGGAGTCGGTGGTTGTGGCCCGCCACCCGATCCGCCGCCTCCATCAGTCGGGACGTGATCGCGGCGGCGTCCAGGCCGATCGTCTCCAGAGAATGCCGCAATCGCCGGAAGTGCTCCTCGATCTCGAAAATCTTACCACGGAACGTGCGAAGCTGTTCCGTCACCGTCGCGCCGAGCACGAAACCGGCATCCACGACGGACAGCGCCAAACGGGATTGCGGGAGGAACTCTCCGTTGAAAAAGGCAATAGGTTCTTGCGACGAAAATACGTCCATCCAGGTCGAGTCCAAGGCGTTGTCGGCGAGCGGCAACGGCGGATCGCTCAGGGGTTCGGGGGCACGATCAAAATGCCCGCGTCTTTTCTAAATGTATGCCTTGCGCAGCGCCGGGGCCAGGCGCCGTTCAAGGCGAGGATGACGGCCCTGTCGGCCCGGCAAGGGCCTTACGCAGCAGTTCCCGAAATCCCGGCGAGCAGAGGTAAGCCTCCCAGTCGTGGGTTCGTCCCACTTGGCATGTGACGTCTTGGATCATTACAGCGTCTTCGATTGCGGAGGGAATCCCGTACGGACCGACCGCGCCCAGGGCTTGCGGTCCCCGGTGCGACCACAGGTGCGTGTACCAGCGAAGGGCCGGATCGCGCTGATTCACGGTGATGCCGATGAACTCCGGTTCGGCGGCGTTGTCGCTCAACCAGGCCGCGAGCGATCCGGCGGGGCAAGCGGCGGCGGTCGCCAAAAGCCGCAAATGCAACTCGGCGGCATCTTCGCGGAGCGCATCCGAACGCGTGGACGCGAACAGCGCCTCGACCGGGCAGGTGGCGCCCATCCAATCACCGGACAACATTGCGGCGAGAGCGCCGGATCCGGAGGATGCTATGGCTGCCGACTGCGGCGGGGTCGCCGTAACGGTTGCGCCCTCGGGCAATTGGGAATCGGTTAGGAGTGCCGCCGTCTTCAAAGCCGTTTGCGCTCCAAAACTGTATCCCACCAGAACGACGGTGCGATGGCGCAAGGTTTGCTCGATCCACTGGGCCAATAGGGCGGCCTCTTGCTCGCTGCGGCACGATTTGAGGCGACTGTCTTGACGAATTCCGCGAATCATCCGGTCGGCGGGCCACGACCACGCGACCAGGACGTAGCGCCGGTCCGGCACGAGCCGATTCAGTACGCGTTGCAGCGCCGCGGCGGATCGCACGGAGTCTCGGAAATCCATCCGATTGCCGTGAATCCACACGACCACGGGCTGATCTCCCGCTACCGCTTGCGTGAGGTCGTCCCTTGAGATGGAAGACCAACCGCCGACGGTATGTGCTTGATAGAAACGAAGCGCGTTTAACGCTTCGGCGGGGTTAGATTCGGGATCGCCCACGCCGCGCGAACTGACGATCCAGAAGACGTCTGCCGCTCCGGCGTCACTCGAAACCGCCTGATCGCCGGTCTTTTCCATTCCGCGTGCCGCCGGGGCGACGGGATTCGCAATCGCGAGCACGGCGATGGCCGTCAAAAAGGTAGGCGTGGAAGACGAGCACCGAAATCCCAATGGCCCTTTGTTGCACCGCATCGCTGATTCTCCCGTGCCCAGAGAATTCGAATCACCTCCCTTCCTTGCGAGCATCGGTCATCCTTGCGGCTTTTTCAGTTTACACAACCGTTACTCCATTGCCAGACCGTGCGATCGATTCTTTCGCCCGCGCGGCGGTCGCAATCGGAGGGATGGCGCTGGGCGGACCGGGTCCGCCCCAAGAAATGTTACCGCTCGTTTGTCGAGGGTGTCGGGCGGCAAAGGGGCCGATTGTGGGCTTCGCGCGCCGGTCAAGCCCGACCAGTTTCACTATAGCTTACAACCGGCAAGGCTATCACAAAAAACGCGGCAAAATGCGGTGTTTTGGCAACTGTTGCGTTTGCACAACGTGGCCCGTGGGGTAGAGTTCACTGACGGACCTTGGAGGTCAAGACTCTGCACGAAAGGAGAGATGGGTTATGAGGAAATTGCTGGTTCTAGGCTCCCTCGTGGCAATCCTTGCCGGGACGGTGGGTTGCCAGAATTGCACTTGGTTCCGCCGGGGTGCGTTGTTTGCGCCGATGCGCCCGGCGTCGGTCGTGGAATGCCCGCCGGTCAGCGCTACGGAAGTCCCGATGCTGGATTCATCGTGCGACGCGTGCGGTCCCGCCACGGTAGTTCCCCCCACGACGACCTACGTCCCCGGTCCCACCGGTTGATCGACCGCGTCGGCCCCCCTTAGCCCGCTGCGCGATGCCTTTGGCGTCGATTGGTTCCCAAACACGACCGGGGCGGAGGTGCGCGCGGGACCCGACGTCGCGAGCGCGCCGCGGCATTGACGCGTCCCGGTTGCTTTGCGGAGGGAAGCGGCAGGGGCGCTACCGGCCTGCCTCACGCGGCGGAATGCGGACGTTGTCGGCGAGCGAGACCTCGCTGGAATCCGGGGAGACCTCGGTTTCGCCGTCGGTCATGTTGCCGCGAATCATTAGATGGGAGCCGCCTTGCACTCGGAGGGCGGGCGGCGCTGTGCCGTCCGCCGACCGAGAGACGCCGATTTCCAGCAGACAATCGGACACGCGCCCGCGGCGCACATCCAAGAGTTGCACACCCGGGCCGCGCGACCCGCGAACCGTGCATCCCGTGACGTTCACGCCGTCGCACTCTTCCAAGGTGATGGCGGGACCGAGGATGTCGGCCAGGTGCAAACCCTGCAACGTGCAACCGCGCGAACGGTGCATTCGTACGCCGCCGCGATAGTTTCCCTCGCGGTTGTAGTTGGGATTTTGGTCGAACACGTTCGGCCCGACGAGGACGTTTTCGGAATCGACGACGAGCAAATCCTCCTCGGCAGCGCCCCAGAAGGTGTTGCCCGTAATGCTGACGCCGCGAGCGGCGATGATCTCGATGTTTCGGGTGACGTCGCTCAAAACGTTGTCGGCGATCGTCAGGTTGCCCCAATATCGTCCGGTCGAGTCGCGACCGATGAAGCGGATGTTCGCCGAGTCGGGCGCCCTGACCGAGTGCTGGATCGTGCAACCGACAATGGCGATTTCCGCGTGTCCGATGATGGATTGCACGCTATCAATTAAAACGTTGGCGGTGGGCGGCGAGTCCGCCCCCATGTTGAACTCGATATCGCACCCGGAGATCTGAAGGTTTCGGAGATAGCCGCCCCGAACCACCACGCCGCCGCCGCGGTTGTAACTGATGTGGCAACCGATCACGTTGATCTGATGCAGATCGACGTCCTCCAGCAGTACGCCGCAACCGCGATTGTCGTAAAAGTGACAGTCTGAGAGGACGACGTTTCGGTTGCGCTCGAACAGTCGCAGGGCGTGAAGCGTTGAGCGGATCGTGGTTCGAGTGACGGTCCACTGCATGGTCCGGACGGCCTCCAAGCCGCAGGCCTCTTCGTGGTTCCCCACGATCTCCAATCCGTCCACCAGCGGCATGCGCTGCTGTTCCCAGACATCGGGCTTCACGGAGTTGGGGTCGGCGGTGCCGGTGTGCGTACCGACGAAGCGGAAGGCCGGTCCGGGCCCTTCCATGATGATGCGAGCGACCCCGCGGCCTGAGAGAGATACCCAGCCCGTTTGCGCGAGATCGACGTTCACGGTCCGCGTCAAGCGATATCTTCCGGCGGGGAAGAGGATCGCTCCTCCGCGATCCACGGCGGATTGTACGGCGTCCGTGTCATCGCGAATGCCGTCGCCTGCCGCCCCGAAATCGCGAACGCTCAATTCCTTACGGTGAGACGATTCTTCTTGGGCGGGCGAAGACTGCTCGGCGAAAGCCCAACATCCCGAAACGGCGATTGCCGCAAAACAAACGGCCCAAGCAAGACACGTCGCCGCCCGCCTCATTTCCCGCGACGAAATCTTTCCGCATAGCAACTCGGTCATCTTCGCCCTCCTCGGATGGGAAAAAGTTCCGCGCGAACGACGGCGCTCGAGCCCAACGCCGTCATCCGTCACGGACATTTTGATGACCTGATTCCAGGCCGTCTACGCCTCGGCGGCGGTTTCCCGCAGGGGTCGCAATTCGATGGGCAGCACGAAGTGGACGTTTTCGGTCCGCAATACCCGCTCCTCGACCTCGGCGTTGAAACGTTCGCGGAGGTAGTTCACGCAGCCTTGCACAAGACTCTCCGGCGCGCTGGCCCCCGCCGTAATGCCGACCGTTTGCTCGGCATGGAACCATTCGTCGTGCAAATCATCGGGACCGTCCACGAGGTAGGCGGGAATGCCCGCTGCGGTGGCGATTTCGGCCAAGCGGCGGCTATTGGAACTGTTTTGGCTGCCTACCACCAAGAACAGGTCCGTCTCGGCGGCAAGAACCCGAACGGCCTCTTGGCGGTTCTGCGTTGCGTAGCAGATGTCGTCTCGGGCGGGGCCTTGAAGGGCGGGAAAACGCCGTCGTAAACGCGCTACGATCCGTTCCGCGTCGTCCACCGAGAGCGTGGTCTGAGTGGAATAGGCCACCCTTTGCGGGTCGGGGACCTCGACCGTCTCCGCCTGTTCTTCGCTTTCGATCAACCGGATGGCGTCCGGGGCCTCGCCCATGGTGCCGACGATTTCGTCGTGCCCTGCGTGCCCCACCAAAAGCACGGTAAAACCCTGGTCGGAAAACCGCCGAACCTCGCGGTGGACCTTCGTCACCAACGGGCAGGTGGCATCCACGGTGCGGAGACGCAATTGGGCGGCGCGTTGGCGAATCTCGGGCGACACGCCGTGGGCCGAGTAAAGCAGCGTCGCCCCGGGCGGCACCTCGCTCAAATCGTCCACGAAGATGACGCCGCGGTCTACGAAATGGGATACCACCCAACGATTGTGGACGATCTCGTGATAGACGTAGATGGGGGGCGGGAATTGCCGGAGGGCCTCCTCCAGCGTCTCGATCGCCATGTTCACTCCCGCGCAAAAGCCACGCGGCGACGCCAGTAGAATACGCATGGTTTCCTCAAATCGACGCAAACACCATAATGGAAAGGTCGCCGACGGTATGGTTACCCGTTCGAACGTCGGCCCAGTTTTTTCGTGTGACGGAATGCCTCCAACGACCTCTGCGCCCGGCGCTTCCCGATGGGATCGCGACGAGGCCGCCCAATTCGCCGCGGACTTGGAGCGATTCGGGCCCCATTCCAACGGCCCGACGGTTTCCTTGCGCAACGCGCGGCAGTACTGCCGTCGATTGACGCGGACGCATTACGAGAATTTTACCGTGGCCGGTCTTCTCCTGCCCCGGAGATTACGTCAGCATTTTTGTAATGTTTACGCCTGGTGTCGCTGGGCCGACGACCTTTCCGACGAGATTTCCCGAACCGACGTCGCCCGGGAACTGTTGGATTGGTGGCGATCCGAGTTGCAGGCCTGCTATCAAGGTCGGCCGCGTCATCCCGTCACGGTGGCTCTGCAAGAGACGGTCCGCGAATTTCAAATACCGATCACCCCCTTTCTCGATCTGCTCTCGGCGTTTCGGCAGGACCAGGAGGTGTCGCGGTACGAGACGATGGAATCGCTGCTCAACTATTGCCGCTACTCCGCCAACCCCGTGGGACACCTCGTGCTTTACATGGGCCGCTGCCACACGCCCGCCCACGTTCGATACGCCGATTCCGTATGTACGGGCCTGCAACTGGCAAACTTCTGGCAGGACGTGGCCGAGGATTATCGCCGCGGTCGGATCTACATTCCGCTCAGCGCGCGGCTCCGCGCCGGTTACGACGATACCATGTTGCAACGGGGAGAGTTCAACCCGGCGTTTCGGCGGATGATGGAGGGCCTCACGGCGGAGGCCGCGGCCTTCCTCCGCAGCGGCGAACCCCTAGTCCGCATGATGCCCCGCGACATGCGCATCCCGGTGCTCTTATTCATCCTCGGCGGTTTGGCTATTTTGGACGCCGTGAAGGCCGTGGACTACGACGTTTGGCATCGACGCCCCCAATTATCGCGTCGGAACAAGGCGGCCTTGGTGGTCCGGGCCTGCTGGTCGGTATGGAGCGGTCGATCGTCGGAGGTTCCTGCATGATGCCCGACGATGTTCGGCTGAGCGAAAGCTACCGCCGCTGTCGTGCCGTGTGCCGCCGGTCGCACTCCAATTTCTGTCCCGCCTTTTTCCTGCTTTCGTCGGACCGTGCCCGAGCGATGGAGTCGCTCTACGCCTTTTTGCGTGTGACGGACGACCTGGCCGACGCCGCCCCGGGCGATTATTCGGCCGCACGACGCTTGGACCTCTGGCAAACGGCGTTTCAAAGCGTGCAAAAGGGAGAGGAAACGAACCTCTTGCCGCCGCTGAGCGACGACCCTGTGCTGGCCGAGGGTTTAGCCGTTCTGCCCGCCGCGGCCCACGCCATCCGCCGCTACGGCATCCCGTGGGATGCCTTGCAGGCCGTCATCGACGGCGTTCGCATGGACCTGCAACCCGTCCGCTTTGACACGTTCGATCAAACGTTGGACTACTGCCGCAAGGTGGCTTCCGCGGTGGGCATAGCCTGCATCCACATCTGGGGATTTTCCGGCGGAGCGGAGGCATTGGCCAAGGCCGACGCTTGCGGCATCGCTTTCCAGCTTACGAATATTCTCCGTGACCTCACCGAGGATGCACGCCGGGATCGCTACTATTTGCCGCTGGAGGATTTCGCCCGATTCGGCGTCGCGCCGGAAGACCTGCTTTCCGGCACGGTCGGCGGGAAAACCGCTCAGTGGCTGGATTTTCAGATGGATCGAACCGCCGCCTACTATCGCCGCGGGGCAGACCTCTTGCAGCACCTGTCGCCGCGGGGACGCCGTATCTTCGGCTTGATGACTGCGACGTATTGGAGCCTGTTTCGCCGACTCCGCCGTTTTCGCGAAGAGATTCTGCGCACACGGATTCGCGTTCCCGCCGTGCAGATGGTCGGCCTCGCCGTCCGCTGGGCCTTGCTGCCGCCCCTGAGACGCTCCCTGCCATGAGACTCCGTGAAACCGCCGCGCCTTCTTCGGTCCCTCGTCCCGCGCGGGCTGTCGTCATCGGCGGGGGCGCCGCCGGATTGGCCGCGGCTTGGACCCTGGCTCAAGCCGGTTTGAGCGTCCGCTTGTTCGAGGCCAAGCAGCACCTGGGCGGAAGGCTCGGTTCGTTTTTCGACGCTCAAAGCGGGCGGGAAATCGACCGCTGCCAACACCTCGCACTGGGCTGTTGCACCGAACTGCTGCGATTCCTCGACCGACTGGGTTTGAGAACGCATTGGCGGCGTCAACGCGAGATTCACTTTGCGGCCGCAGGCGGTCGCGTGTGGCGATTGCGAGCCTCTCCGCTCTTGCCGGCGCCGCTCCATCTTCTGCCCGGCTTTCTGGGCCTCACGTTTCTGAGCTTAGGGGATCGCCTTGCGATCCTGCGAGCGATGTTCCGCTTGCGAACCACTTCCGAGGAAGGCACGATCGGGGTCTGGCTGGCGCGGCACGGTCAATCCCCCGCCGCCGTCCGCATGTTTTGGGAACCGCTGCTCCTCAGTGCCCTGGGCGACTCGCTCGATAGCGCCTCCCTGGCCGCCGCTCGCAAGGTCGTCGTTGAAGGTTTGATGCAGTCGCGGCACGGCTATGAGCTTCATCTGCCGCGGCTTTCCTTGCGGCGGTTTTGGGACGGCGAGGTCGCCTCGCGATTGCAAGCGGAGGGCGTCGCGTTGTCTCGGGCGACGGCGGTCGAGAGCCTCACCCCGACCGAATCCGGTTGGTTGCTTCGCCTCTCCAACGGCAGCGCTGAACCGTGCGACGCCGTCGTCTGCGCGGTGCCTTGGCGCGAGTGCGTCCGCCTGTTCGAGCGTTCCGCGCCGTCCTTGAGATCGGAGTCGCCGGCCTGCTCCGCGGTTTCGCCTCAACCGGGAGAAATCATCGGCGTCCATTTGTGGTTCGATCGGGCGGGAATTGCCTTGCCCAACGCCGCGCTGCTGAACACGCTTTCGCAGTGGGTATTCCGCCCCGAGATTGAACGGACGGACTTCGCGAACACGGACGGCCAAGGACGCACGCCCGCGGGCTGCGAATCGTATTACCAAGTGGTCATCAGCGCCGCTCAAGCCATTCCGCTCCCGAGCGGCGAAGATCTGGCGGCGGTAACGGCGAGGGAACTGCGCCAGGTCTTTCCGGCCCTCAGGGATGCGCGCCTGCTGCGGTCGCGCGTGGTTCGCGAAAGGGAGGCCGTTTACTGCCCGCGACCCGACTGGGAGGCCCAACGTCCGCCGCAAAAGACTCGTCTGCCGCGCTTGGTCCTTGCCGGGGATTGGACGGCAACCGGTTGGCCCGGCACGATGGAAGGCGCGGTCCGAAGCGGATTCGCCGCCGCCGAAGTCGTCCTGGCGGAACTACGGGATAAAAACTGAGCTGTCCGCGGCATTCCGCGTCGAGCACGCGACCATCGTTCCCGTGCGATTCGGCAGCGGCGTCAGCCTAATTCGCCGGGCCGCGCAATTCTCCCGTCACTCCAATTGCGGACCGAGGTTTCCGTAGGACCAGGGCGAAGTCACGGGCTTCACGCGCGGCGGTTCGGGAATCGGCCCGGGCGTCAATCCGCGGCTCAGTTCCAGCAGTCCGTCCCGAATCTTGTCGCCCGCCGTGATCTCCAGATTGCTATAGGCGGTCAACCGCGTTTCGTAGCCGCCGCCGTTGGGGCCGAATGCGTCCACCGTCGGCACGTAGCCCACGCAACCGTTGGCCAACTCCACCGGCATGGTGAACGGGAACGGTGAGCCTTCCTTCAACTCCAACCCGTAGCGGCAGAAGTACTCGGCCGGATTCGCCAGGATGACGAGCGGCCCGATTTGTACGGCCTGCAACTCCACCTCCGCCTGCGGCGCGTTCTTCATCATGGCGTCCAGCAACACCGTTTGAACGGCGAAAATCCAGTCTGTATGACCGACCTCTTTGGGGTCTTTCTTCGTGAGGTCCAACGCCTGCCGAACGCGATCCGGGTTGGGCGCCCGACGTGGAATCGTCAACCGGTTCACGGTCGTTCGGACGGGCACCGTCTGCCCGCGATGCATCTTGAGCAGCACCTTGATGCTTTCCGCGCCGACGCTTCCCCCCACCAACTTGGCCCATTCCTCTCCGGACGGTCTGGGGTACGGGCTGAGGTTATCCACCTGCGTGACGTCGCCGCAGAAGCCGGGGAGAAACAGCACGATCACGTCCGGCCCGAAGAATCCGCGGATCGCTTTCTCCATGTAATAAATCCAGTTGGCCGAGATGCCGCCCGGACTGGTCGTGGCGTGACACGCGAAGTTCACCACGCAGCCTTGCAGATTGCCGTCGGCGTCGAAAGCCCCCCACACAATGACCTCGGGATCGACCGGCCCGGCAACCTCGACGATCTCGGGATTCATTTGGCCGGGATGCGTGAACGTCAAACCGTTCTTCATCCGAAATCGGCGGTTGAAGGCCACGCCCTCCACCAGTCCTTTGCCGACTCCGCACGTCATCGGCTTGCGAGCCTGAAAGGCGTCGCACACAGCGCCCGCGATTTGCGTGACGACTTTATCCAAGTAGCCTTGATCCGCCGTCGAAGCCACCTCATACGCCAAATGGCGCACCCACTCGTCGGCGTCATCGAACTCGCCGGGCAGCACCATGCCGGTAGGACCGGAGGAGTGCGAATGGGAGGCCGCGATCAACACCGCGTCGCCCGGCAATCCGCAGCCTGCTTCGATGGCTCGGCGTGCCGCCTGGATCGTCGGTTCCCGCAGAATCAGGGCATCGACGCTCACAATCGCCGCCTTCCGCTCGCCGTCATCCAGCACCGACGCCCGAACCTTGCAGGGGTCATGCACGCTTTGATGGTACGTCTTGCCGTAGCCGCCGGGTTGCTCCATTCCGATGTCCGGCGTGATGTCGCGCTCCGCGAAGCCCACCAATAGCGAAGGCGGTGCGTCGGCCTGCTCGGCCGAACACCTTTCCGTTCGCGTCATTGCGAACGCGCCGCAGAGCATCGCAACACACCATGCGACCGTCCGAAGCTTAACGCACGACATCGTTTCGACCTCCTGCGCTGGGGGACCCGATTATCTCTCCGACAAACCAGGGGTATTCTAACACGGGTCCGCCCGCAAGTTCCACGCGCGCCGACGGGCGCACGCCGCCGCGGGCACAAGTCCCCGCCGGGACTACTCGCGCCGAATGACGTCCCGCCCGGACGACTGAACGCCGTTCCGCCGCCGATTCGCGATGCCGCCATGCCGCAACCGTACGCCATCCGCACGATCGCTCACGGGTCCGCAGCCTATGCCGCCGAACTGGCCCTCCGCAAGAAGGTCCTCCGCGATCCGTTGGGACTGGAATTCACGCAAGAGGAGTTGCGAACCGACGCCCGTTCGATCCACCTGGGCTGTTTTCAAGACGACCGCCTGTTGGGCTGCCTGGTCCTGACGCCGGGGGCAGGGGGCGACGTGCGTATGCGGCAGGTGGCGGTCCTCCCGGAATTGCAGGGGCGAGGAATCGGCACCGCCCTGGTGACGACCGCCGAAGCCTTGGCCCGAGAAAAAGGCTTCCGCCGTATGGTGCTCCACGCCCGACAATCGGCCGTGCCGTTCTATCAACGACTGGGCTACCGCACCGTCGGCGAACCTTTTACCGAAGTCGGCCTCCCCCACCGGCAGATGGAGAAAGCGTTAGCGCACGCCTGCAATGTTGCTTATCGTGATCGCCGCTGATGTATGGTGAGGCCAACTATCACAGAAATACGATTATCAGGGCGAGCATAATCACGGATGCTTCTTTTCATTTGAAGAATCGCGTTCTCGCCGGTAGTAGACGAAGCCAATTGTTCTATCACTCGGCTTTCCGGTAACTTCAAGATACCTGGGCCATTTGTTACCTATGACTTCGCGTCTTGTCCACCAATCGGCCGTTCGCTCGAGAGCATCCACAACTCCGATGTGCGCATACGTGTAAAATGTCTCGTTCGGAACTGCGATGCCTTGAACATTCGACAAGTGCAGCCGCTCGATCGTAGCAATGTCCGAATCCGACACTATTGGCATGCCCTCAAGATAGTGCCAGTAATCCTTAGGTAGGAAGCACCGCTTCACCGATTCCGGGACGATGATGAAGGGCTTTTGGTCCGCGGGAAGAGTTGACAGGTATTGAGCGAACTCCGTAACACAATTCGGCCGACTACCGTAAGCCACCTGCCACACTGAAAAGATCAATATGCACATGTAGGCTGCCAATGCCGTTACGAAGGAAAAACGATATCGTTGGTGTACGGAATCCAGCATGGCGCCTATTAAAATGCATCCAACGGCCATCACCGGGATCAAATAACGCGCGTTAACGGGAGGAATGTTCCATGATCTAGGTGAGGTTGTTCCCCAAAAATGGTATACCGTAAGTGCAACAACGAATAATGACAGCAGAATGCTCCGCCGTCTATCCTTAGCCCATCGGTCGGTGATCGCTAACAAGAGAAGGGCAGGCACGATGCCAAAGCTGCCTGACGGTAAAAGGTGCCTTAGATAGCCACGGAAGTAAAACAGCTTTTGCAGCACGGGCATTGTTGCACGGGAAGGACGCTGCTCTGAGGATTCCATCAGCGGGGTGCCGCGAGAATCCTTGGATTGCAGGATGTCATGAGAAAACCGGAAGGCCGGTTTATCCAGCCACTGGTAGAACGCGACACATTCCAGTGTGAAGTAACTCAGGGCGGTTAGGGCGAATATTAGGGTGGCTGTTCCACATCGCTTTAGCGAGTGCCTTTGCAAGAGACTACCTATTGGAAGGATTAAACCCAGAAGAAAAAAAGGCTGGCGAATCGCTGTGGCAATTCCTGCAAGAAAGCCGGAGATCGCAACCAACAAATAGAAGCCGCGCGGTTTAGTGTTGGCGAGCTCCAATGCATTGAGCCAACACAAAATCGAAGCCAGTGCAAAAACTAGCCCAAGATCGTCAGTGAGGCAGTGGGTTGATAGCTTAATATGGATGGGCAGCAGCGAAAAGAGTGCGGTCGCGATATGGGCGGCGGCCGCACCGTATAGCGAATAGGCGATTGCCCATAGTAGAATTGCATTCGCACAGAACGTCAGCAGTCCCGATGCTTGCAATACGGGGGTGGACGTTCCAAAAACGGACCCCCATCCGGCGAGGAAGCCGAGATATGGCAGGCGGACGGCAACAGCACCGTCGAAGTAATCGGGAGTGCGGGCCTCGGCTAGGGCGTAGGCGTGGTTGATGTAGCGTGCTTCGTCTCCGTCGGCGGACGGACTCCAATGAAGAATCCGGAGAGTAAGGCCGAAAATAAGCAAGACTGCAATCACCATCGCCGATGTTCCTATTGCGGGGCGGCGGGCATCGGTATTCCGAACTCCTAAGCTTTTATTCATGTCTTTACCTATAATGCGTCGCGCGGTTTCGTTTCAGTCGGGGCAAAAACGTAGATTTCCAAACGGGCCTTGCTTGACAACCAGACAACTACGATCGGAGACCCTCAGGGTAAATGTGGGGTGGTGTGAGTGCAGCTATCAGGGAGTTAAGGGGCGTTCTGGGAAAGTGCAACTTGCCTAGTGACCTCCGACGCCACCTCACCCCGGCGGCGAGGTTGGCCGCGTGGAATTTCTTCTGGATGGTGCTGGGCCGGGTCGTCGGTCAGGCGGCCCAGCTGGGGGTGGTTCTCCTGCTTACCTACCATTTTACCCAGGAGCAGTTCGGCATGTTCATGACGGCCCTGGCCAGCCAGGGTTATGTACCCATGGTAGCCTCGTTCCGCCAACCTTGAGGTTCCCTATTTCCCCCAACGGCGTGGCTCGTTTCACCATCCCAAAGAAGCCGTGCCGTCAGTTGGGCGTGTGCATCATATCGAAGCCCACCGTCGCCAACGTCCGCTGCGATGAACCGCCCTTCCTCGCCATGATCTCCGTCCTAATGTCGATGCGTCTCTATCGTGGTTCCCACTTATGGTCGTATTATACTATTGTGAGACGTGATTTGTGCAAAGGTTACTATAGGCAATTCCTGCGCTTTGTTGCGGCAAACATGACTATACTCGGTCTGTTTCGGATAATCTCGAGAGCGCCGACAACCGGGATCAGGGACACGGTCAACAGACCTCCGAAGAGTTGTGCTAGCGGTGAACTGCGCGCCTGCGAACTCGTGCTGCGAGGAAGAATGCTCAATGCGCTTACAGCCGCTATGTTGATAATGCTTTCTCTGTGAATTACGACATCACTAAATGCGGTACAAAGAAGCATTCTTAATCCACACCTACTTGGCACAAAGATATGCCGTGGTGCTTCGGTAAACGCTACCCAGCGAGAGTGGAGTGCTCGGGCAAAGAAACCGTCCGCGACGGGTACCGCACCAGCAAACAACCCGTCCGGTCGAAGAAGGTTGCCGACGTCGTTCAGGAATTGCCGCGGATCGATAACGTGCTCGAGTACGTGAAATGCGGTGATAATGTCGAAGGACTCTTTTCCAAAGTGATCGACTGCGTGCGACGAGGTACCCTCAATTGCCTCCATGCCATTGGTTCTGACAGCTTCTATTGCGCGTGCATCGCTATCGACACCCACAGCTCTCCAACCGATTTCCGCGAAACGCCGCAGATGAGAGCCATTGCCGCATCCAATGTCCAGAACACTACGCGCAGTGCTCTTCGTCGGCGCTTGCGCGAGCACCCAGCGGCAATGTCTCGACAGCACTCTATCATAAATGACAAAATGGGCGAGGGCACCGCACAGTCGTGCTGGCGATAAACTGCGTTCAGACTTGCCTGTTGTGTACATCGGTGGATAGTAGGTGACTAAAGCCTCCGCGGAAGGGCGAGGCGAAAGATTTAAGGTGCCGCAATGATCGCATCGAAGAAAGCTCCAAGGGTCCTTAGAAATGCCAAGGCGATCATATACACGGCCTATAGCGGGTGTTCTAGCCGGTGCGCCGCAAACTAGACATTCTGTGTAGAGGTCCATCAATGGCTACGATGCGGATGAATATCTAAATAAAGAACGTTGTGACATAAGCCGAGTAACTATATGTGCCGTCTATAAGTGATTGCGCGAAAGAGCCGCCACACGAAACGCGATGGTAAGGGCAAGAGTCCTAGCTCTAAGCACAGACGCAGCCAATCCTGCGGGCGAAGCTCCTTGCGAAAATAGCGATATTTTATAAGTACGGTCGCCAAGAGAAATGAGCGAGTAGTGAGATGCTTTTGAGCATGGGAGTGTATTCGATAATGCAATAATACCTCGGGAAGATTGCACAGGTGGTGACCGGCGCGGGCTAATCGACACCAGAGGTCGTAGTCGCTGACAAGCCCAAGCGGATCAACTGTGTGGCGCCAGGTATAGCCACCGAGTGCGGCGACGCACTCCTTTCTAAACATGCTGGCGGGATGAGCAATTGGGCAAAAACGGCGTAAGGCATTGCGTACGGCCGCAGGATCGGTCGGGTACGTGCGAATGCCGATAAGGCGGCCGTTCTCATCGATGGCCTGGATCCAGCTGCCAACCACGCAGATATCGGGATGCGACAGGAGGAATTGGACTTGTTTGTCCAATCTCTCGGGAATGGCGATGTCGTCATGGTCCAGGATAGCCACGAACTGACCGCGGCTTAGTTCCAATGCCTGGTTTTTCTGTGCCAGAAGTCCGGTCCGGGTGGAATTGCGGACGTACCGAATTCTCGCATCGTGTACGAGAGTCCCGAGTAGTGAAGTCCCATCAATCTCCGAGGGATCCTCAACTATAATGAGTTCAAAATTGGAAAACGTTTGGTCCAAAATGCTCTGTACGGCCGTCCTGAAATAGGGCTGTTGAGGACGCCAAGTACACATATTCACGGACACTAGCGGTTCACTCATGCGAGTCGCTCCGTCGTGCATTGATCCCAAGGCGTGCAGTGTCCAACGCGTGTGTCCTCGCCAACTGCGTCACCATATTCTCCAATCGGCGGTAGCGATTGTAGAACACTCGGAGGAAGACCAGCAGGCCGAGGGTCACCAGATACAATACGAAGTCGCTTCCCCGCGTGATGCCGAATGCTTTGGCGGCGAGCGAGGTGATGGGCGGGTAGGCGATGGCCACGGCGCCGGCCGTCCAGACGACAAACCAAAACAGCCCCGCCAGCCAACTTGTGTTTCCCCGGCGGAGTCGCCAGAGTTGGTTGAGGGCGGTCAGCGTGCACAGCGGGACGAAGACGATTTGAAACAAATTCATCGCATCACCCTTTCGGTGATAATCCGCAAGGCCAACCGGAAAACATCGCTGGTCCGTTGTCCCTTTGTGAGCGAATCCGCGGAATAAAGGATCGTGGCAGGTCCTTCGGCAAACCGTAGTCCCTTAACGCGAATTTGGTACAGCAAGTCAATGGGGTGTTCGAAGCGATTCATGGTGATGTTGATCAGTCGGGCCGCTTTGGCGTCCATGACGCGGAGTCCGGTGGTGACATCCGTAACCCAAATGCCGCAGAAAGCCCAAGCTGCCGCGCAAGCGACTTTCAGCATGATCTTGCGGTGGACAGGCATATGGATCGCTTCACCCAAGAAGCGCGAACCGAACACAATATTGGCGTTGCGATCAAATAGCGTTTGCAGCAGGACTGGCAAATCGTGCGGTCGGTGCTGTCCGTCCGCGTCAAAAGTGGCAACGTACTGGGCTCCTTGTCGGATGGCGAATGTGATTCCGGTCTGTGTAGCGGCGCCGGCACCTAAATTGACCGGGTGGCGCAGAACCCAAACGGGATATTGGAGGGCGATTTCGGCGGTGTTGTCGGCCGAACCGTCGTCCACCACCACGACGGAGGATGCCGTGCGAAGGAGGTTCTCGAGAGTGCGGGCGATCCGCGGGCCTTCGTTGTAAGCGGGAACGACGACGAAACAGGATTCCGGGAGACGGTTTTCGGGTTCGTCGCTCATCGACGTGCACTCGCCCCTGGTGATGGAATGGCCCCCTACGTGTCGGTACGCGTGGGAGTGCCGATCGCCCGCCTTTGGGAAAACGACGACCGCAAGCCGCGGCCTGGGATCGTGTCCAGGCGAAACGGTCGCTTTTGGATTATAGCATTCCGACCCGGCTTGGCGCGCCGGTGCGGCCTGTTCTCCCTATTTTAATTGGCGGAAGGGAGAGTACACCGGCGGGAAGCGGCTTCGGGGCGGCGGGAAGGGCAGGCTCGGCGGCATAACCTGCGCGATCGGCAGGATCGGTCGGTGGGGCGAGGGACGGGCGAGGCTCCTTGGCGTGAATCGGGTTCGGAATCGGCCTTGACGTTGGATCGCTGGCGGGGCTATACTCCGCCGAACTCGCGAGGCTCTCGACCTGCCCGACCGCGAGGGCCTGATCCCGCGCGCGAGCTTGCTTCACGATCCGATCACACGGTTACAGGAGGAACCGTCATGAGTGGAATGGATTCCGATCGCCGAGATCTTGTCGTCGGCCGCAGTTACCGCTGGAAGTCTTTGTCGGCCGTCTTGGCCGTGGTTGTTGCCGCCGTGGGAATCCGCGCGGCCTGGAGGACGATGACGGCGGAGGCGGACGTTCCGAGTGCGGCGGTCGCTCCCGCCGCGCGTGCAACGACGCCGGTCGCTCCCGCTCAGAAGCCCGAGGCGGTGAAGGGCGTGCCGGTCGGCCCCGCTGCGCAGAACCAAGCGTCCGGGGAGAACCGAATCGTCGCGGTCGTCAACAACGAGCCGATCACGCGCGAGGAATTGGGCAAGGAGTGCCTGAAACGCTACGGCGCGGAAGTGCTGGAGAGCGTGGTCAATAAGTATCTCATCATGCAGGAGTGCCAACTGCGGGGGCTGACGGTCACCGAGGACGAGGTGAACGCGGAGGTGGAGCGGATGGCCGCCCGCTTCGGCATGCCCGTCGCGACCTGGCTGAAGCTGTTGAAAGAGGAGCGCGGCATCAAGCCGGAGCAGTACAAGAAGGACATCATTTGGCCGACTTTGGCGCTGCGGAAATTGGCCGGCGATCGGATGGTGGTCAGTGACGCCGAACTGCGGAAGGAATTCGAATCGCGTTACGGTCCGGCGGTCAAGGCACGCTTGATCGTGGTCAGCGACCGAGAAAAGGCGGAAAAGATTCGCGCCCAAGCGGTGCAGGACCCGGACCGATTCGGCGAGCTGGCGAAGGAGTTTTCGGAGGACACGGCCAGCGCCGGTCTGAAGGGCCTGATCCAGCCGATCCGCATGCACGTGGGCGATCCGCGGATCGAAGCGGAGGCCTTTCGCCTGCAACCGGGTGAGGTTTCGAACGTGTTGCCGGTGGGGAGTCAATTCGTGATTCTGAAGTGCGAAGAGCGACTGCCGGCGGTCAAGGTGAGGTTGGAGGACGTTCGCGGGGAGTTGGAGGAATTGGCCCGGGACGCCCGACTGCGCGAGGTGGCTCAGGAGGT
The DNA here is from genome assembly GCF_054657335.1 of Thermopirellula anaerolimosa. Taxonomy (NCBI): domain Bacteria; kingdom Pseudomonadati; phylum Planctomycetota; class Planctomycetia; order Pirellulales; family Thermoguttaceae; genus Thermopirellula; species Thermopirellula anaerolimosa. Next base: position 1,661,752 of record NZ_BAAHYX010000006.1, on the reverse strand, counting down.
CTTTCGCGAATTGCAGCAGAAGGCGCGGGTGGAGAACGTTTGGAACGATCCGGAAAAGCGTGCCCGAATGCCGGACACGGCGGCGCTGATCAACGGTCGCGCGATCCGCTTGAGCGATTTGGCCGAGATGTGCATCGATCGGCACGGCGAGGAGGTGCTGGAAGGCGCCATCAGCCGAAAATTGCTGGAGCAGGAGTGCCGCAAGCGGAATATCACGGTGAGCGCGGCGGATATTCAGGCGGAAATCGAGCGTGCGGCGCGGCAGAACCTGCCGCTGAAACCGGACGGCACGCCGAACGTCGAAAAATGGATCGAACTGATTACCGAGCAACAGGGCATCACGGAGGACATCTACCGCTTGGATGCGGTGTGGCCGAGCGTGGCGCTGAAGAAGTTGGTGGGAGGCACGGCAGTCGTTGCCGAGGAGGATTTGCAAAAGGCGTTCGAGGCCAACTACGGTCCGCGAGTGCGGTGCCGGGCCATCTTGTTGAACAATTTGCGGCGGGCGCAGCAGGTGTGGGAGAAGTTGCGGGCTAACCCCAGCGAGGAATACTTCGGGGATTTGGCCGAGCAATACTCGATGGATGCCACGACGCGGGCCTTGCGAGGGGAAATCGCGCCCATCCAGAAGCACGGCGGCCAACCCATGCTGGAGCAGGAGGCGTTCTCGTTGAAACCGGGCGAGATATCGGGCATCGTGCAGGTCGGCCCGGAGGCGTACGTGATCCTCTATTGCCTGGGACAAACCAAGCCCGTCGATGTGACCTTGGACGACGTCCGCGACGAACTGGTCTCCGACTTGCAGGAGAAGAAACTGCGTTTGGCCATGGCAGACTATTACGACAAGCTGCGGACGAACGCCACGATCGACAACTATCTGGCGGGAACCACGCAGTCACCGCCGCGGAGCGGGCCTCAGACGGCGGCGTCGCCCTCGCGTGCGGCGTCCGTAAGGTAAACGGCGGCGGTCGCGCCGTCGCGTCACCCGGCTAGGCGTCCTTCAGCACTTCCGTGAAGTGGCGCAGCAATTCGCGTGTGGAAACGACGCCTACCAAGCGACCGTTTTCGCGAATGGGGATGTGGCGGTAACCGCCCACGTCCATGCGATGCACGGCGAAGGCGAGGCAATCGTCGGTGTCGAGGCACTGGACGGGAGACGTCATGAATTCGGCGACGGGTCGGTCGCCGCGGGTCTCGAGGTCCTCGCTGACCTTGATGAGAGCGTCCCGTTCCGTAAAGATGCCGAGCAATTCGTCGCTTGGATCGACAACGATCGCGCAGCCCGTCCCTTGAGCCACCATGGCTTTCAAGACCTCTTTGACGGGTGTTTCGGGAGCGACGCACACGGGAGAGCGGAGGGGCAGGCTGTCGATGCGGTCATTCAAGACGCTGCGTTCCAGGGCGTTGCGGGGGGCGTAATTCTCTTCGTGGACCAATGGAAGGCCGCAGCGCAAGCATATCTCGGCGCCGGCCAGGTTCTCGAATCCGCATGCGGTACAGAGAAGCCTTTTGGTCCGTCCCATGGTCGCGGTCCTCACTCCTTTTCTTCGAGCATCCCGCCGCAGGGCGTTGGGGGCGTGTTGCCGCTTTCAAGTCGGCGTACGGAGGCGATTCGGCGCGGAACGAACCGGCGTACGGCGAAATAAGGGACGCCGCCCGTCATTCCGCCGCGGGGGCGCTTCGTTCATCTTGGACGACCCAGGTTTCGCCCTCGTGGAAGAGTTGATCCAAGTCACGCGGCCCGCCTCTTTTGGCAATCAGTTCCCGATGCCGCGCATCCACGAGTTCATCGAACGTGGGGCGCGAGACGTCGCGAAAGACGCCGATCGGTTCCGGGAACTCCGGATGATGCATGCGGCTGAGGAAGTACGCGAGGGTAGGTTGCTCGGCCTTCTCGTTGTGGACGATGAGGTCGCTCTCTGAAACGCCGTTACCCAGCGTGACGACTTGCGGTTCGATTCCGACGAAGCGGATGCCCTTGTCGCGATTTTTGCCGAAGATGAGCGGCTTGCCGTGTTCCAACTCGAGGATGGTCTCGAACTTGCTGTCGCGATCGGTCGCATAGTCCCAAGCACCGTCGTAGAAGACTACGCAGTTTTGGTAGATCTCGACGAAGGAGGCGCCTTTGTGGGCGGCCGCCCGTTCCAGGACCATGCCGAGGTGCTTTTGATGGACGTCGATGCTGCGCGCGACGAAGGTGGCCTCGCATCCGATGGCTAACGACAGCGCGTAGAGCGGGTTGTCCAGTGAACCGTAGGGGTTGCTCTTGGTGGGGTGGCCGAGCGGAGTAGTGGGCGAGTACTGCCCCTTCGTCAGCCCGTAGATGCGATTATTGAAGAGAATGATATTGATGTCCACGTTCCGCCGGATCGCATGGATCAGGTGATTCGTGCCGATACTGAGACCGTCGCCGTCGCCGGTGATGACCCATACCGACAGGTCGGGTCGGGCGATCTTCAAGCCCGTGGCGATCGCCGGGGCTCGACCGTGGATGCCGTGCATGCCGTACGTATTCATGTAATATGGAAAGCGACTGGAGCAGCCGATCCCGGAGACGAAGACCGTCTTCTCTCGCGGCAAGCCCAGGTTGGCCAGCGTTTTCTTCATCTGCGCCAAAATGGCGTAGTCGCCGCAACCGGGGCACCATCGTACCTCTTGGCTACTCGCGTAATCGTTGGGGCCCAGTGAGGGCGTTTCCAATAATGCATCAATGGACATGGCCAAAACCCTGATTGGGATGCTTCACGACCTTTACAGTCGTTCGTGCGTCAATCCTCTTCCACGGCCTGCCGACCGGCTTCCACCAAGTCTTCGACGTTGAACGGTCGCCCCATGACTTTGTTGACGGAACGCACGGGCCTGAGGTACTTGCTTTGCAGCAGCAGAGCCAATTGCCCCATGTTCAATTCCGGCACCACGATCCGCTCGTAGCGCGACAAGATGTCGCCCAGATCGCGGGGCAGGGGATTCAAGTATCGAAGGTGCGTGTGGGCGACCTCGTAGCCGGTCTCGAGCAGTTCTTGCACGGCGGAACGCACCGCGCCGAAGGTCCCGCCCCAAGATACGAAGAGCACCTTCCCGCGCTCCGGTCCGATCACGGGTTGCGGCGGGTATTCGTGGGCGATTCCCGCCACTTTTTGCGCCCGCAGTTCGACCATTTTTTGATGATTGGCTCCGTCATAGCTGACGGCCCCGGTATCGACCTGCTTTTCCAGACCGCCGATACGGTGCATGAGGTTGGGGGTGCCGGGGATGGCCCAGGGGCGCGCCAAACGCTCGTCGCGGCGGTAGGGCAGGAAGTTTTCGGTATCAGGCCCGGGATGCCGAACCGGGATCGGCTCGTAGTCTGAGAGATTCCGGATTCGCCACGGTTCCGCGCCGTTGGCCAGGTAGCCGTCGCTGAGAATCATGACGGGCGTCATATGTCGGACGGCGATCCGCCAGGCCTCGATGGCGATCTCGAAGTTGTCGGCAGGACTTTGAGCGGCCAAGACGGGCATGGGGCATTCCCCGTGCCGCCCGAACAACGCTTGCAGCAAGTCTGATTGCTCGGTCTTGGTGGGCAAACCGGTGCTGGGACCGCCGCGCTGGACGTTAACGACGATCATGGGCAATTCCAGCATCACGGCCAGACCCAAGCCCTCGGCCTTGAGGGAGATGCCGGGCCCGCTACTGGCCGTAACGCCCATCTTGCCGCCGAAGGCGGCGCCCACGGCGGCGGCGACCGCGCAGATTTCGTCTTCGGCTTGGAACGTCTTGACGCCGAAGTCCCAACGCATCGCCAATTCATGCAAAATGTCGCTGGCCGGCGTGATGGGATATCCCGCATACACCAATTCGCAATTGCTGAGGCGGGAAGCCGCCATCAGGCCCCAGGCCAAGGCCTGGTTGCCGCTCAGGCTGCGGTAGGTCCCCGGCGGGAGCTTGGCCGGTCGGACCACGTAACGCTCATGGATGGCCTCCGTCGTCTCACCGTAATGATAGCCTGCCATTAATACCCGGCGATTGGCCTCCGCGATGGCGGGGCGCTTGCCGAATTTGGCGGCGATGAAACGCAAGGTGGGATCGAGCGGTCGATCGAAAATCCAGTAGACCAGCCCCATCGCGAAGAAGTTGCGGCAGCGGTCGGCCTCCTTCGTCGTGAGTCCGAGGTCCTTGACCGCCGCTCGGGTCAATTCCGTGATTTCCACCGAGACGAGGCGATATGCGGAGATCGCAGGGTCTTCGAGGGGATTGCTTGTGTAGCCGGCCTTTTCCCATTCGCGCTTGACAAAGCTATTGCTATCGACGATCAGCAGGCCGCCTCGCGTCAAGTCGCCCAGGTTGGTCGCCAAAGCCGCGGGGTTCATGGCGACTAGGGCGTCGATCTTATCGCCCGGCGTGAAGATCCGCCGTCCGGCGAAGTGTACCTGGAATCCGCTCACGCCGGCCTTCGTCCCGCGGGGGGCGCGGATTTCGGCGGGAAAATCGGGTAGCGTGACGACGTCGTTTCCCGCCGCCGCGGAGACCGTGGTTAACTGCGTCCCAGCCAGTTGCATACCGTCGCCCGAGTCCCCCGCAAAACGCACGGTGGCCTCACGCAATTCCACGCCGGCCTTGACGGATGAGGATGTGCCCGATTGCTGTTGCACGACTTCTTCCCTTTCCCGCATCAGAACGGTTGGTTTCTGCGACGACGCACGGATCGGGCTGAAAGAGTTCATAGGTTCAAGACCCTCGCCTTCACGGCCCCTCTCGTTCCCGCAGCGTCTCGGAGGTTGGGGGCAAATTGTAAATCGCTTGGGGGAAATGATCGACCAGCCAACTGATAATCGACATGACGTCGACCATACCGACGACGCGACCGTCATCATCCGCCAGGGGGAGATGGCGGTAACCGTTGGCCGACATCTTGGAGACGGCTTGCGAGATCGGTTCGCTCTTCGTGACCATTAAGGGGCACGGCGACGCGAAACGGCGGATCGGCTCCCCCCCGTCCTCGCCGCTTGCCATGGCCCGTAAGGCGTCCCGCTCCGTGAAAATCCCGACGGTTTTCCCCGAATCTTCGAGCGTCACGGCGCTTACGCGGTAGTCCCGCATGACCTCCAGCACGCGGTTCAGCGCCATGTCGGGCGTCACGGAGACCGCCGGGGCCGTCACCAGCCGAGCCACAGTTTCGACGCTCAGGTTTTCCAACAGGCTCATCGTGCGGCGGCTTCTTAAAAACGATCACCAATCTAAATGGGCGGCCGCAAACGACCTTGTTCGAACGATCGCGGCATTACGTGCTTTCCCTCAGGCCCCAGGGGAAAAGGTAATACGTCACAAAATTGCTAGGGTTTGGTAGCGTTCGCGCTGACGCCCAATGTCGTCGAATAACCGTTTCGCGTCAAATCCGGGTTGCAAATCTACGGCGGCTAATAATAGTCTAGCGATTCGACCTGCGAAAGCAAGCTAAATTGCCAGTTGAAATTGCCGTGGCGTATAAACGTTACCTACTTGGTGTTGTTTTGGTCGGGGCGGACGTAGAATTGGCTCAGGTCGATTCCGCCCTTCCGCTCGTCCTCCAGCAGCTTGATCCGCGATTCCAGACGTTCCAGCTTGCGCTGCAAGGTGTAAAAGTCTTGCACCAGGTTTTCCTCACGCTTGGGCCTGGGCACGCTGGGATAGCCTAAATGACGCGCGAGGGCCGCAAAAAGATACAACGGGTCCTTCCGCCGGTTGGCCAGCGCGATCTTGCCTTCCTTTTCGCCGAACAATACCGGTTTCTCCGCCTCGCCCGTCACTTGTCGGTAGTGCTCGCTCCGCACGAAGATCATATCGGCCAGATCGACGATCCCGATTTGCCGCCGCAGCGACAGAATCCATTCCCGCCAGTTTTCGTCGTAGATGGAGTCTTGGGCCATCGCCTCCAACCCTTTGTCGTAACCCAAGCGGTTGCGGCACAAGGTTTCGAACTGATAGAGGAAAATGCCCTGCACCGTGCCTTGTTTGGCGCGATACTCGGCCTCTTTCTCGAGGATTTCCAAGGCCGTGCGGAAGTCGAACCGCCCTTGCTCCTTCTCGGCCTCGCCGACGACGTAGGCCTGAAAGGGGGTGAAATAGTGGCTGAGCCGCGCCATGGCCGAGGCGAATCCGCCGGTGAAACGGAGTTCGGTGACCATGAAATCGATGGCCAGAGGCAGCTTCGTGGTGGATAAGATCTCTTGGCGGATCGTGCGCAGCAGATCCTGTGTGGCGGTCCCTTGGTCGAGTCGCTCGCGCAGCGTGCGGAAGAAATAAGCCTGCTCGATGTACTCTTCACGATCCAACGTCATGACAAGTTTTTCCGCGCCACGCTGAGTTCGAAAAACCGCCGGTTCGTAGCCCGATTCGAAGGACTTGCCGCCCGATTCCAGGGGTTCTGCGTCACCGCCATTATGATGTGTTGGGCGACGAATCGCGACGGGTCGAATCGACAGGAATCGTTCCGCTTTTTTCCGGCAAGGTTCGAACGGGGATTATTGATGGGAAGGAATGACGCCGCTGTTTCTCGGCGTATTCGACGGAAGAGCGGAGCAGGGTCGGCGTGATCTGAGGGTAATGGAAACGATTTCGGGGCCGATCCCTTTGCGGGAACGACCCCGAACTTATCATCTCTTCGCGTGGAACGAACGGTCTACTGAAACGGCGTCTTCGGTGCGGGATTGCCCGAGCCCGTCTCCGTCACATCCTGTGGCGCTCCTCCGATTCCATTACTGAAAAAACTCGGCATTGTTGGGATAGATGTTGCCGGTCGTCGCATCGTACTGCCAACCGGCGCCGCCCGCGACGACCGCCGTCGGCGTCTGTCCCGGCGTGGCCACCGCCACCACCTTATTACTGTTGTTGTACGGGTTGGCGGGGATGCCCGACGTCAAGTAAGGCCCGTACGGATAGTTCGGCCCGGGCGTGCCGATCTCACCTGCCGCGTTGGTGGCTTGCCACAACTGCGGAAGGTCGTTATTGGAGATGGCGGGATAGGATCCGTGATGCACTCTGTAAAGCTCGATCTGGGAGCGGAGCGTATGGGTGTTGAATTCCAATGCGCTTCGCTTGGCGTCGCTGGTGGCGGTGGAGAACTGCGGAATGATTACCGCCGCCAGGATGGCCATGATGACCACCACGATCAAGACCTCGATCAAGGTGAACGCCTGTCGGGAACCGATGCAACGCTTTCGGGACATGATGCAACCTCTTTCAACCTTTGACTTTACCGTGCCCGCCTCAAATCGTTCTTGAAAACATCCAGCCTCCGGTGAATCGGCCCCGGACGATTCGCCCGAACCTCCCCCGATCGTTACGGAAGGAATCCGATCCGCCGGGTCAAGCGTTGATTCACAGCTTGCTTAAGAAAGATGTAGAACCGGAATCACACCTTGGCAAATCCAGAATCTCTACCTCCGCGTCGGGAGGCGCGAGAATAAATCGTTTTTTCCGAAGAAAGCGGATAGGCGGCGTGTCGGCGTCGAGAAACAACGTTTACCGGGCCGAAGTTGCCGATCGCGTGCCGCCCTTTGACTGAAAGCGAGTGACCTACCGTCCGGCGCGATGAGGATGGGCACCGTAGGCGGAGACGTCGAGCCTGCCGGGTCTCGGCGGGGACGCCGGCTCCGAGCCGCTCCTTACCCGACATCTTCAATGCGGCTTTGAAGAAATCGCCGAAATCTTTACCGAAAACGTCCCGTGTCGTGGCGGTGACCTAGAGTTGGGTACCGCATCGCAGGGCTCCCGGTTGGTTTGATGTTTGGCAAACCGTCGGCGCCGCCGAAACAATCGCTTCCAGCGTTTCGACAGCGATGATTGCCGCAAATCTCCCACGTTATGGATTCATCTCGAATCCTCCCTTTTGATTAAGTTAACATCGCGAAGCAAAACTCCGATATTGATCTAAGAAACCCCCAATCTCTTCATTTACCTTAAGCCACCGTTTTTAGTGAAATGGATGAAGTGGGAGGTTTGGGGAGTCAGATAAGTATTTACGGGTAGTTCGTATCGGTTAACGCACGTGAATTGGGGCGACCGAAGAACCAGTTAGGGTGCTTCTCGCTCTCATTCGACCAGGCCCTACCAGTTTCGATCCGCTGAAGGAGGCGTGCAATGAGAACCTTGTGGAGTCTGCCGCTAATCGCAACCTTTTTGGTTGCTTTCGCGGCGGGGAGAGCCGACGCGGGCTATTGCGGCGCTGCGCGGCTCTGTCACCGTCCTGCGGCTTGCGCGGTCGATCCCGGCTGCGTGACCCAGGAATGCCATACGGTGATGCGACCGCACCGCAAGATCGTCCTTGAACGGCAGCAGGTCACCTGCTACAAGACCTGCTTCGAGCGCGTGGTCACGCCCCGTCAAGTCACTTACACCAAGTACGTGCCGGAAGTCCAGTACCGCGAAGTCGCCCAAACGGTGATGAAGCCGGTCTGGGAGACCCGAACACGGCAGGTCGCCTACACGGTGATGAAGCCGGTGTGGGAAACCTGCACGAAAGAGATTCCCTACACGGTGATGAAGCCGGTATGGGAAACTCGGACGAAGACCTATACGGTCTGCAAGCCGGTGTGGGAAACGTGCGTCAAGGAAATCCCCTACACGGTGATGAAGCCGGTCTACGAGACCCGCACCAAGGATGTGTGCTACACCGTGATGAAGCCGGTGTATGAGACCCGGACGCGAACCTACACGGTGATGAAGCCGGTGTGGGAAACCTGCACGAAAGAGATTCCCTACACGGTGATGAAGCCGGTATGGGAAACTCGGACGAAGACCTACACGGTCTGCAAGCTGGTGTGGGAAACCTGCGTCAAGGAAATCCCCTACACGGTGATGAAGCCGGTCTACGAGACCCGCACCAAGGATGTGTGCTACACCGTGATGAAGCCGGTGTATGAGACCCGGACGCGAACCTACACGGTGATGAAGCCGGTGTGGGAAACCTGCACGAAAGAGATTCCCTACACGGTGATGAAGCCGGTATGGGAAACTCGGACGAAGACCTACACGGTCTGCAAGCCGGTGTGGGAAACCTGCGTCAAGGAAATCCCCTACACGGTGATGAAGCCGGTCTACGAGACCCGCACCAAGGATGTGTGCTACACCGTGATGAAACCGGTGTACGAGACCCGGACGCGAACCTACACGGTGTGCAAGCCGGTCTGGGAAACCTGCACCAAGCAGGTGGCTTACACGGTGTATCGCCGCGTTTACGAGACCCGCGAGCGCGAGGTCACCTACTCCGTCTGCAAGCCGGTGCATGAGACCCGAATGGTCAAGGTGTGCAGCGGGCGATGGGAAACGCAGGTTGTGGAAAAGCCGGGTCCCGTGGTTACCAAGTGCGTCCGCGAACCGGGCGAATGGAAATGGGATGCCACGAGTTGCCGTGCCTACTACGACCCGGGCCAAGTGAAGAAGGTCCAGGTGCAGTGCCCGCCGGTCAAGGTGTGCCGCCGCGTCTGGGTCCCCGAGGTCAAGGAATGCCCGGTGACTTGCGTCAAGTACGTCCGCGAGACGTGCGTGAAGAAGGTCCCCTATACCGTCTGCAAGCTCGTTCCCGAGAAGTGCGTCAAGACGGTCAGCTACAAGGTTTGCAAATGGGTTCCCGAACAGCGGACCTGCACCTATCAGGTCTGCAAGATGGTGCCCGAGCAACGGGTCAAGACCTGCACCTACACCGTGTGTAAGATGGTGGCCGAACAGCGGGTGAAGACCTGCACCTATAAGGTCCGCAAGTGGGTTCCCGAGCAACGCACCTGCACCTATCAGGTCTGCAAGATGGTGCCCGAGCAGCGGGTCCGGACTTGCACCTACAAGGTCTGCAAGCTGGTTCCTGAACAACGCACCTGCACGTACACTGTCTGCAAGATGGTGCCCGAGCAACGGGTGAAGACCTGCACGTACACCGTCTGCAAGATGGTGCCCGAACAGCGGGTCAAGACCTGCACCTATAAGGTCCGCAAGTGGGTTCCCGAGCAGCGCACCTGCACCTATCAGGTCTGCAAGATGGTGCCCGAGCAGCGAGTCCGGACTTGCACCTACAAGGTCTGCAAGCTGGTTCCCGAGCAGCGCACCTGCACCTATCAGGTCTGCAAGATGGTGCCCGAGCAGCGGGTGAAGACCTGCACCTACACCGTCTGCAAGATGGTGGCGGAGCAGCGGGTGAAGACCTGCACCTATAAGGTCCGCAAGTGGGTTCCCGAGCAACGCACCTGCACCTATCAGGTCTGCAAGATGGTGCCCGAGCAGCGGGTGAAGACCTGCACCTACCAGGTCTGCAAGATGGTGCCCGAGCAGCGGGTCAAGACCTGCACCTACCAGGTCTGCAAGATGGTGCCGACGACCTGCGTGAAGAAGGTTCCCTGCCGCGTGATGAAGCCCGTCACCTGCACCAAGACGGTGTACGACGTGTGCTGGGTCAAGAAGCAGGTGCCGTACACGGTCACCCGATGCGTGCCTCGCGTGGTGTGCGAGATGGTTCTGGTCCGAGTGTGCTGCCCGGTCAAGGTGCAGCGTGCCTGCGAACCGGCCTGCGATGCCTGTGCAGCCCCGGGAGCGGAGGCCGCCCCGGCCGACGTCAAGCCGGCGCAAGCGGCTCCCAGCCCGTCGGATAGCCGCACGATCTGACGCGGTCTGACTGAAATCGGCCTGCCGCCGACCTCGGCAAAGGGCCTGGTCCAAGGAAAGCGGCTCGATCCAACGATCGGGCCGCTTCTATTTTGTTGGCTGTCGCCGTCGGTAGAATTGGGTCGTCCCGACCGGAAGACGTCGCGGAAGCCGGGTAAGGCCGCTCTCGCGGGACTTGTCGCCGATGCGATGGTGCGTTAAATATAGTAGAGTGACGCTTGGATGGGTGATCGCCCTCGCCGGGGATCTCCCATGAGCTGCTACCCGGTGGTGTAACGGTAACACAAGGGACTTTGGCTCCCTAATTCCAGGTTCGAATCCTGGCCGGGTAGCTTGAATCGCTTTCGTGCCTCGTTGGCGGGGTGTCGGTCGACATCTTTTGCCGTCAACCGCGCAAGCCTCGTGCCGATTGTCATCAGCGATCGCGCTCGAAAGCGGGTCTCTCACTCGTGCGCGGGAGCATCCTCGCCGGGACGCATCTCGATTGTCGCTTGGTACTCGGAGATAACGTCTCCCTTCTTCCAATCGCGGCTTTCCGCCGTGCGATTCAAATACAGGCGGTCCGTGACGCGCGCCCGTTCGTAGTCCTTCGCGCCCCCATACCAAGCCGCAAGCGGTCGGGGTGCGGTGATGTGCAGCACGCCGTCGATGTCCAGCTCGCGGCTTCCCGCTGCGTCGATGGTTTTGCCGCCGAGGGCTTCCACCAAGACCGTTTGACCGTCCACGGTCACCCGACGCCGCCCCGTTTCGTAGATCCAAGTGGGATTGTTCAAGATTCCGATCAGACCGGTGGCGATCTCGGCCGTGGTGACGTCTTGAAGGGCGGTCAATCGCTCGGACATTTCAAACCGACCGTCGGCACGGGAGACGTAGCGGAGGTCGGCGCGGACGACGCCGGGACCGTGCTCCACGATCAACGTCGCGTCGAAACCGCCGTCCTTGTCGGTTACGGCGGCGTCCATCAGCTTGATAGGCAGGGCCTTGGGGGAGCCTTCCAGGCGGATGTGCCCGATCCCGTTTCGCTGGTCGGGCGAGACGATACGATCGAGCCGATTGGCAACGCATTGGGCCATGACCACCGCGCCCCAACTGAGGGTGTGCACGGCATTCGGCGTACGATTCAAGATGATTTGCCCGGAATCGAGGCGCCGGATTCCGAGTCGGTCGTGGTATTCCCCCTTTGTGTCCGATGCGTACCGCAACACCAACCAGGCGTGAGCAAGCGATCGTAATAAATCGGTCTGTGTGGAGGCGAAAAAGAACTCTTGCGGCTGATAAACAGCCCCGGACGGATTCCGCGCCTGCATGCGGCGGATCACCTCTAGGGACCGTCGCGCCAGGGGCCAGGCCTCCGGGTCGTGCCCGAATACGGCCATCAGGATGTGCCCTCGCAGCCAATCCGCATTGCGAAATAGCCGCCAATCCTGACCCGACGGATAGACGAATCCGCCGTCCGGCAACACGAACCACTTCAAGTTTTCGTAGATACCCGCCGTGTTGTACAACAGGGCCTCGGGCGGTCGGCGTCCGGTCATCCGAAAATCCAATTCGCACCCCAAGGAAAGGCCGAATGTTTGCATGTAGTCGGGATGGACCATGCCGTGGTTTTCCAGGGTGAAATCGTCGAACAGGTTGGCCCCGATGAACTGCTCCGATATCGGGCGACCGTCCACGATTCGGGACGAATGCTCATCCGCGGGCCGCAGGAACGAACTGACGACCCAGCGCTGAAAGGCCCTTTCCCAGGCTTCACGTCGGGGATCGTCCGGCATCAACAGCAACGCCACGGAAAAGATCTGGCTGTTCCAAGCGTTTTCTTCCGCCTTGGTATCATTTTTCAGTTGATGCGGCGGGACGGCGTCCACGAACCGTGCGGCCTCATGGGCGATGACGCGACGCACGTCGCGTCGGAGGTCATCCGGCAAGTCGTCCCATAGCCACCATGCCGCCCGGCCCAACATTTGTGCCCAATGCGCGGACTGCCAGGCGTTCCCCCAAGGTCGCCCGTCGCCGGTAACGCGATTTCCCGTCACGTGGGTGGCGGTGAGATATCGCATCATCCCCACGATCGTCGGCAACAAGGCGTCGCGGTCAACGCCTACCAAAGCGGTATTGTAAGGACCGAAGCGGTAGAGAAAGGCCAACCCTTCGACGATGCCGGTATTCGGGCGGATCCAATGTTCCTCGCTTCTGCTCTCGGTGGCCAGCAGCAGCGAGGAATCTTCTCGCCACGGATGGACAAGGCTAAGCAGGTACCTCGCCTGCCGCTGGGCGGCGTCATAAATCGCGCCTTGCCACTCTAGGACGGATGGATCGTGTGACTCCGGCAAGGTTAGCGGCAAGACTCCTCCGCCCTCCTCGAAGGCCGCAAGCGCCGTGCCTCGGAGTTCGCCGTAACCACCGACGAACATCCCGACCGCTGCCGCAAGAATCATGGCGTTTCGCATGGTGACACCTCATGACGCCGGAATGGAATTCCGGTGAATCGCAACATTATCGCTGCAAAAGAACGCGTTCCGAGCGCGTTCGCCGAGTAAACGGAGCGCATTGGCCGCGATCAATACCGGCGCCGTCGGCAGGAAGGCAGCGAGCAAGCGCCGATGTTCGAAGGTAGTGTATCACACACCAGCTTACGCGGTCCACGAATGCGAGATCCCGGCACGCACCGGCAGGTGACGGAGGAGACGGAGAGCGGCGAACAGAAGCGACGTCTCCAGACCATGTGGATTTTTTGCGCGTGACGGAAGAGCCAAGACGAGCCTTCGCTCACGGCATACTTCCGCCGATAAAAGAGTGCGATGGAAAGGGATTCCGGCGAGGCCGCGGTGGACGACACGGATCGGCTTTCGCTCGTCCTCGTTGCCGTGGCGGCGGTATGGGAGACCGCGAAACAAGAGGCGCCTTTGCGATGCTGCCCACAGGTTCGCCGCGCGACGTTACGTAAACCGCCGGTCCGACCTCTTGTTCGCGACGTTGTCGGCGGCGGTCGCCATCCAACCGATGCGGACATCCTTCGGGGCGTCGAATTCCGGCACGTAAGGTTTGATGTCGAGAAGCGGAGTCCCATCCAGCATATCGACGTTGCGGACCAAGAGGCGCGGGCCTTCCACGCGAACCAACTCGACGATCGACAATCCGATCGGGTTCGGTCGGCGAGGTGCCCGGGTGGCGAATAGTCCTCGCGGTTCCACGTCCAAAAAAGGCACAACTTGCAGGGCAAACCCCTCGCTGCGATGGAATAGATACAGCAAAATGATGTGCGAAAAGCCTTCCAAGTCCTTCAGTCCGGGCTGATACTCGGGAAAAACGTCCACGGTACCGCCGACTCCGGCGGCACCGGTCGGTTGGATCGGCATGCCCGCCGGGTCGGTGTAGGGCGTGCGAATCACGCCGATAGGTTGCATGTCCATGATTCGCTCCGGTGTTTTCGCCCCTGTGGAATCCCGTGACCCGGCGCCGAAGCGCGCGACCTACGCGGCACGGTTGGAACTTGCCGGGGCGGAGACGGGGGGAGCGGGACACCGCAGATTGAACAAACCGAAGATCTCCTCTTGCGTCAGGGCCAGTTTTCGCGGTCCCGCCACGCCCGAAAAAACGGTCTCGAACAGTCGCCGCTTTTCTTCCAGGACGGCGTTGATCCGCTGCTCGATGGTATCGACGGCCAAGAACCGCGTGACGGTGACCGGACCGCCGGCGCCGATGCGGTGTGCCCGATTGATGGCCTGATCTTCGACCGCCGGGTTCCACCATCGGTCGAATAGAAACACGTATCCCGCGAATTGCAAGTTCAGCCCCACGCTGCCCGCCCCGTAACTCATCAACAATACCGCGTGCCGCGGATCGTCGCGGAATCGCCGGATCACGTCGTCGCGGCGGGCGGACGGTATTTTGCCGTGAAACAACAAGGGGTGGAATCGGTCCAGGCGGCGGGCGATCTCCTCCAGCGTCGAGACCCATTGGCTGAAGACAATCGCCTTGCGTCCACTGTCGGCGATCTCCTCGAGGTCCGCCTCCAATCGCTCCATTTTCACGCTCGCCCCCGTGGCCGGGTCGAAATTGCAGATCTGCTTGAGTCTCAGGACCAACTCGAAGACGTGTTGAATGGCCGCGGCGTCTCCCATTTCTGTCAACCGGAGAATACCTTCGCTCTCGGCCAAGCGATAGGTCTCGCGCTGTTCCGGCGACAATTCCATTTCTGCGTCTCGGATGAGCTTCGGCGGCAGATCGGTCAAGACCTGATCCTTGGTGCGGCGGAGCACGAAATCCGCGATCGTCCGTCCCATGTGGGAAGGTTTCATGTCGGGCGAGAGGAACCCCGGCGAAAGAAACTCGAAGATGCCGACCAGGTCTTCCGTGCTGTTTTCAACGGGTGTGCCGGTCAAGGCCCAACTTCGCCGTCGCGCAATGGCACGCACGGCCTGGCTGGTGGCGCCCGCCCGGTTCTTGATCCGCTGGGATTCGTCGAGCACGACCAGATCGAAGGCCACGCGGGGTCTGCCGTTTTGGTCGGTGGACTCCAGAATCTCGCGGTCTCGCGGCAGAAGCTCATAGTTGGCGATCTTGACCGGCACCGGGGCTTGCTCCCATTGCCAGCGCCGCCGATTTTGATCGCCCTCGATGACCAGCACGGGTATTTCCGGCGCCCATTGTTCGAACTCGCGTTTCCAGTTCGTCACCAGCGGTTTGGGGCAGACCAACAGCACGGATCTCGCATCGCCCCCGCGAATCAGCAAGCGAACGGCGGTGATGGCCTGCATCGTCTTGCCCAGGCCCATTTCGTCGGCCAGGATCGCCGAGTGTCGCGGATACAAGAAGGCGACGCCTTCCAATTGATAGGGGAAAGGCGCGAAAGGAAACTCCAGGTTCCGCTCGATCAGCAACGTTTCGAGCGAGGGTTGCAGCAGGCATTGCAGACGATCTTCCAGCTTGATCAGGTCCTGGGGCGGTGCAATGCGATGGCGACGGCCCTCGGCGATGCGTTGCAACAGCGCGTTCCAAGCGGGCGAGGCCGTCGGCGAATGCGAAGGCGCCGCTTGCGCCGGTTCCGACTGCGACTCGGGCAATTCACGGAAGAAGAAACTCCGCACGGTGACGGCGGCGCGAGGCACGCCCAATGTCACGACCCGAGGCCGCGAAGCGGAGTCTTTCCACGGGCGGACCTCGAAGGAAAAGCCGCGTTGGAGAGCGGCGTTCCAACCGGTCGGTAAGACCTCGATCCGCACGTCAAGATTCGCGGAGTGTACGGCAACGGCGTGTGCCGCGTTGGAATTGCGGACCGCGGTAATTACCGGGGGCTTCCCGATCCGGCGTCGCGAGTCCGCGTCGGGCGTCCCGGAGTGCTTGCCTTCGGAACGCTGCTTGCCGAAAAACAGTCCCGACCAAAACATGGTTTCACCCCCGACGCAAGGCCTCTTCGATGGCCGCGCGAATGCGTTCAAACGGCTCGGAAAGGTCCAAGGCGTCGGTCCAAGGCGCCCAATCGGCGAGAAGGCGGCTCACCGCCGGAGCGTGATGCGCCGCGCAGAAGAATCGCGTGCGGCCGAGTCGTCCCTGCCAACACTCTAGGCCGTTGGGCGTGTACAAGCCCTGCGCTGCACCGTCACCCGATGGGATACGCTTGGCGACGGTGTCGGCGGGCGCAGGCGGCGCGGAAACAAGCGCGGCGGTTGGGGAACCGTCGCGGCGACTCTCCAAATCGGTCGGACCGTTTCCCCACGCAGTCGATGTTCCGTCGTGGAAGCAAGGGGTCTCTCGCGCGGGAACTGCGTTACGCTCCGCGCTGCCCATCGCCGCCGTCGATCCGCCCCGATCCGTCCTCGCGAAGTGCGGAGGGCCAAGCGGCGCTGCGCCCGCATCGAGCATGACCGCCGCCACCGGCGTGCCGGCGTGATCCGCCAGATCGAGCAACTCCCAGCGATCGACGCAAATCAAGGCTACCGGGGTCTTGGCCTTGGTGATGAGCGCCGGACCGATCTGCTCGGCGCATAGATACGGCTGTAGGGAGTTGCCGTACAGAATCTCCTGTGCCCGAGTCGGTTTGACGGGGGTCGTGCAGTGGAACTCCAAGGGGCGACCGACCCCGTTCAGGATCAGGTAGCCTCCGACGAACCCGACCTCGGAGGGGGTTAATACGGAAAGAAAACCCAAGGACAGGGCGGAACGCCCCCCTTTGCTGCGCGGCTTTTCGCTCATGAGACCTCACGTGTTGCGGAATCGGGAGAAAGCACAGTCCGGTCGAACGGTAGAGCGAGGAGGCAGGGGCGCGGTGGGTCCCTCCTCCGGGGCTTCCCACTGTATCGGTTGGAGTTGCACGGGACTTTACGGCGGCAACGGTCGTCCGCAAAGTCGAAGCTGTAGCGGTTGTAGCGGCGCGGACCGGTGAAGATTCGGAGGAACGCGAAAAGATTGACTCAAGTTTTGCGACGGATGCTCGACTTTCCGAGCGGCGTCTGTTTATACTGATTGTAATAACCTCGTGGAGGAAGCACGCCGATGAACGAGAGCCAATCGATGAAACCTCCGTTTTTCACGCAAATCGACGTGACCCAAGCCGCGGCGGCGTCACCCACGCCGCAGACCGCGGGGCTTGCCGAAATTGCGCTGTTGTTGCGACAGATTCTGATGGTCCAGCAACGACAGACGAAAATCTTGGAAGAGTTGACCACGCAGGTTGGTAACGCGCAGCGTCAGCGGGCCGTCGAATTGGGGCAGTGGCGGCAAGCCAATCCGCATTTGGCCAAGAAGTGCCGCGAGGCCGCCGAGTGCCTGTCTCGCGTGCAAACGGAGTTCTTGCATCAGTTGACCGAGGAAGTCAGCAACAACTTCGATAACCTGCTGGATGGGGAGTTCATGTTCACGGAATTCGTGGATCGTTTCGGTCCGCGGATGGCGCACTTGAACGGCATCTTGCAGGTCCTTTCGCAATTGAGCAGTCCCCCCAGTCCGGCTAATTCGTCCAACAATTCGCCCTGAGTCGGCCTTGAGTGACTCGGGGGCGGGAAGCGGCGGTCCGATCGCGATCGGTCGCCGCGCACCGTTGCGGCGACGGATGCTGTTTCCCAGGAAGGGAGGGGACACGTGGTTCGTACCCCGGCCTCCAATCCGCGGCGCATCGACGCAAAACCTCTTGTGTGCCGAAGTGTGCCGCCTTTCCTCGCGGCGTCTCCATCCGTGCCAACCGTTCGGGACTCGGCCCCGCGGGGACTATTCGCCTTTCTCTGTCTTCTGTGTCTGGCCGAGAGTGTTTTCCTGAGTTGGGGGTGCCGTCGTGCCGTGGTCTCGCCGCAGGCCGCTCCCTGGCCGGCCTTGGCACGGGATCCGCTGGAGACGGGTCGGGAT
This sequence comes from Thermopirellula anaerolimosa, assembly GCF_054657335.1. Lineage (NCBI taxonomy): Bacteria > Pseudomonadati > Planctomycetota > Planctomycetia > Pirellulales > Thermoguttaceae > Thermopirellula > Thermopirellula anaerolimosa. The sequence continues at coordinate 1,643,806 of NZ_BAAHYX010000006.1, read as the reverse complement.
CTCGACCGTTGGCCCGGCTTTCGGGGCCTTTCCGCCCAAGGCGTGGCACCGGGAGGTGCGCCCCCCGCCCGTTTCGGTCCCGACGCGGGCCTTCGCTGGAAGGCCGAGGTTCCCGGCGAAGGGAATAGCTCGCCCGTCGTCTGGGGCGACCGTCTGTTCCTCACCTGGCAATCGGGTGACCGCCGTTCGCCCGAGCTTTATTTGGGAGCCTGGGACCGTCGCACCGGACGCGTGTTATGGCAACGCAAGGCAACCACCGCCCAGGGCAGGACGCATCCCAAGAACGGTTATGCCTCGGCGACCCCCGCGACCGACGGAAAGCGTATCTTTGTGTTTTTCGGTTCGGCGGGATTCTTTTGCTACGACTTGGACGGCACGCTCTTGTGGCGGCGCGACCTTGGACCGCAAGAGCACATCTACGGCGTCGCTTCCAGTCCCGTCTTGTTCGGCGATTGGGTCATCCAATTGTGCGACCGCGAGCGCGATTCCTTTCTGGTCGCCCTCCGCAAGACCGACGGCGAAGAGGCGTGGCGAACTCCACGGCAGAGCACCGGCGGTTGGACCACGCCGCTGATTGTTCGCACCACCGCTGCGGGCGGGCGCGATGAGTTGTTGGTCAACGGCGGGCAGGTGGACAATACGGCTTACCTCACATCGTACGATCCCCGCACGGGCAAAGAGTGGTGGCGGATCGACGGTTTGGAGACGCTGGTGACTCCCACGGCGCTGGCGGCGGGGGAGACGGCGTTCAGCATGAGCGGACGCAACGGGCCGATTTTCGCCGTGCCCTTGGGACGCGACGGCCGATTGACGGAAGCCGATCTGCTGTGGAAACTCCCGCGCGGCGGTCCCTACATTCCCTCGGGTCTCATCTACCGCAATCGCCTGTACGTCCTATCCGACCTCAAACGCCTGACATGCTACGATCCGGGAACGGGCCGGACGATTTGGTCGGGCAATCTTTCCGGGACGTTCACCGCGTCGCTCACCGCGGCAAACGGCAGAATCTACGCGGCGAACGAACAGGGGACGGTATTCGTCATTCCGGCGGGCGACCGCTGGGAAACGCCCGTCGAAAACCGATTGGGCGATGGCTGCCTGGCCACTCCCGCCTTCGCGGACGGGGACCTGATCGTTCGCACGCGGCGGTTCCTTTTTTGCTTCGCGGGCGAAGTTGCCGCCGAGGAGGGCAAGTCGCCGGAGACCGGTGAGCGACCCGCCCGCGATTCCGCTACCCCTTCGCCGACCGCCGGATCAACGATGCCGACTGGGGTCACGAACGAGTCGGGTCGGCCCAAAGACAAACCTTCGCCCGATCCGGCATCGGCCGCGGATGCGTCATCATTACCGCCGCCCGAGGTCGCCCCGGCGGACGCCTGGCCGCTATTTCGCGGTACGCCCGCCTGCTCCGGCATCGCCGTGGGAGACGCGGAACGTTCCCCGCGGATCGAATGGGTCTATTCGGCGGAAAAGGAGAGCTTCACGGCATCGCCGGTCGTCGCCGGAGGCACGGTGTATTTGGGCGGAAACAACGGCACGTTCTATGCGGTGGACGTCGGCACGGGCCGAGTGCGCTGGAAACATGAGATCGGCGGCGGATTCTTGGCCTCGGCCGCATTGCATGCGGGACGGGTTTACGTCGGCGATGTGGACGGAAAGTTCTTCGCCTGGAACGCCGAGGACGGGAAACAGCTCTGGCAATTCGAGGCGGGGGGCACGATCGACAACGCCGCGAACGTTTTCTCCGCCGACGGTCGCACGCGCGTGCTCTTCGGCTCTCAAGACATGAACCTCTATTGTCTGGATGGCGAAACCGGTGCGGTCGTGTGGCGGGCGGCACTCCCCGACCAAATCCGTTGCCAGCCTCCCGTTGTGGGAGATCTGGCGTTCGTCGCCGGATGCGATGGAAAACTGCACGCGATCGAACTGGAAACCGGCAAGGAGCGAATCGCCTGCGACCTCGACGGGCCGACCGGTTGCACCCCCGCCGTCCGGGGCGCGGAGTTGTACGTGGGCACGGAGAGCGGCTTCTTCTTCGGAATCGACTGGCAGGCCGGGCGGCGGCTCTGGCAGTTTCCGCCCGAGAATCCCGCCGACGCCTTTCGCTCCTCCGCCGCGGTATGCGGTCCTTACGTGGTCGTGGGCTGTCGAGACCGGCAAATCTACTGTTTCAACACGACCGCCGGCGACACGGTTTGGAAATTTACGACCAAACGCTACGTGGACGCTTCGCCCGTCATCGTCCGCCCTCAAGACGGCGATCTTGCCCGCGCCGTGGTCGTCGTCGGTTCGCTGGACGGACGGCTGCACGGCTTGGGGCTTCAAGACGGTTCTGCAAAGTGGGAACTCGACCTGGGGGGCGCCGTGTCGGCCTCGGCGGCGGTGGTGGGGGAGCGAATCTTCGCCGCGACCGAGGAAGGCGATCTATATTGCCTGATGCCAAGCCGGTCCGCATCGCCTTGAAGTGGACGGCGGTCGCGAAGGCCGCCAAGGCCGTGCCGACGCGGCGAGTCAAGAATGGTCGGCATCTCTGCGAGTTGTGGTCACTCAGCGCAGAGGCTGACCGGCCTTGAGACGTTCCAAGGTCTCGCGGAATCGCTGGATGCCCGAGCGATATGCTTCGGCCCAATCTGCGCAGCCGACCACCGTACCGCGAAAGCGGACCATCGCCGCCGCCGCATCCGCAGCGGTAAACTTCTTGGTAATTCCTTTCTCTTTGCGCAGGTTCGACTCCAGGGCGGCCAGGGCGGTGACGGCGGCGCCGAGGGCGGGGCCTTCCTCCGATTCCAGTCGCAACAGCGGTCGGCCGAGGACGGTCGCCAGAATCTCGCACATCAAATCGCTGCGAGCGATGCCGCCGGAGACCGTGATCCGCGTGATTTTTTGCCCGGCCTCTTCGTGCTCCGCCACCGCCATGGCGATCAGATAGGCCAAAGCCTCCAGAGCCGCGCGGTAGCGGACGCCCGGTTCGCGCGGTTCCTCGGGAAACCAACGCAAGCCCGTGTGCTGCTGAGCGACGTCCAGAGATGGCTCGGGCAAAACGAAAGGCATTACGCCCGTGCCGTTGCAACCGGGCGCAACCTGCCGGGCTTGACGTTCCAAATCCGCCCAGTCGGGATTCGCCCCCACGACCTGATCCAAGAACTGGGCGCCGTTATTGTAACAACGCATCCACAAATACGGTCCCCAGTTGAGCCGCATGACGTCGAGCCGGCCGCGCTTGGGGCGATCCTTGGACGAACTGTTGACGACGGCCGAATTGCCTAGGATGACGGCGACCTGGCCGGCATCCACGGCGCCGCCGCCCACCAAGCCCGCCTGTTGATCGTCCGAGGTGGGGAAAATCCAGGGCCGTTTCTTGCCCGTCAGTCCGGCTTGAACGGCGGCGCTTTCCCGCAACATTCCCACCGGTTGGTATTGATCGATGATGCGAGGCAATTGTTTCCATGCCAAGCGGCGGTACTCCTCGTTCGCCAAGGCTCCCAGCATTTCGCGCCGCCACTTCTTGGTGCGGAGGTCCATGATCCCGGTAGAGGCCGCCACGGAGACGCTGCACACGTCGAAATTACCGGTCAGATATCCGGCGGCCAGCGCGCCGTGGGGCAAGATGCGGTATGTCCGCTTCCAAAGTTCCGCTGTCAGGTGAGCCTCGTCCTTGACGAGGTGGCTGAGACTATAGCGAATCGCCCAGGGCCCGCCGATCAATTCCTGGACGCGATCTTGCCCGCCCAGTCGCGCGAGTCCTTGGGCGTGGTATTCCGCCAGCGTCGCGTCGTTCCAGCAGATGGCGCGGCGGATTTGCACGGCCTGGGCGTCGATGCGGCCGGCAGTGTGGTGGGTGGCCGAAATCCCACCCGCCGCCCAGTCCTTTAGTCGGCCCGCGCCGTCCAGCGCAGCGGCGATCGCGCGAAGGGAGGCGTAGGCTTGCCCTTCCAATTGCATCAAATTCAATTCGCGGACGCCGCTGGAGGGAGCATCGCCGAACCAAAGGTCCGTGGGCAGACGGATCTCGGCCAAGACTCGGCCCTCCACGTCGAAGGCCAAGCACTTCACGCCTCCCGTACTGAAATCCCAACCGGTGATGACGGTGTTGCGCTTGACGCAAACAAGCGGTTCAGGCATGGCGAACTCCTTTCGAGGGAAAGCCGACCGTTGACACGGGGAGAGGGTCCAGCGACGCTCTCAATCGGCGACGAACCGAAGGGCGGTTTCCGTTCGTCGGAAACACCCCCCAAGTTTAATGTCCGCCGCGGTCCTCCGGCAGTCCCCGAGACGTTATCCATCGGGTTCCGTGCCGACCTGCCGCGATGATCGGTGCGGAGGCGACCGGCGGTGGGCGATCGTCGCGGCGGCTTGGTATGATGGGGGAACTTGCGAACGTTTCGGCCTTGATTCGGCCAAAGGATCATGCCATGCTCGACCCGATTTTCGTCGTCGCCTTGGGTATCGTCCTGGTCATCGTCTTGATCGGCTTTGCCCGCCTGAATGCCTTTCTCGCCTTGCTGATCAGCGCCGTCGCCGTCAGCCTCGCGGCGCCCGGCGAATGGGAGTTGAAAATCGCGAGGGTGGGACAAGCCTTTGGGACCACGGCGGGCAAGATCGGCATTGTGATCGCCTTGGCTGCCGTAATCGGAAAATGCCTCATGGATAGCGGCGCCGCCGATCGCATCGTGCGAACCTGCCTTCGTCTGATCGGCGAGAACCGCGCCCCCGTCGCCCTTATGACCAGCGGTTTCGTCCTCTCCATCCCCGTCTTCTTCGACACCGTCTTTTACCTGCTGGTACCGCTGGCCAGATCGCTCTATCGTCAGACGCGAAAGCGGTATGTGCAATCGATTCTGGTCATCGCGGGCGGGGCGGCCATCACCCATACCTTGGTGCCGCCCACTCCCGGTCCGCTGGTGATCGCCGAAACCTTAGGCGTGGACATCGGCAAGCTGATCGTGGCGGGCATCCTGGTGGGCATTCCGGCGGCGGTGGTCGGCTTGTTCGCGGCCCATCTGCTCGATCGCCTCAATCCGATTCCCATGCGGCCCTACCCCGGCGAGGAAGAGGCGCCCGTCCCCCAGGATTCCGACCTGCCGCCCTTCGCGGTCGCGATCCTGCCGGTCATCCTGCCGGTGGTACTGATCTCCGCGAACACCGTGGTGCAAATGCTTGCCAAGACGCAACCGATTCCGGCGGGAGCGGTTAGCCTCCTGGCAATGCTGGGCGACCCGAACGCGGCTTTGCTGCTCTCCGCCCTTGTGGCCATGGCTACCTTGAAATGGAAACGCGGCTTGAGCTTGGCGGAATTGGGAAGGCGGTGCGAGGACGCTTTAATGAGCGGCGGTGTGATCATTCTCATTACCGCGGCGGGCGGGGCCTTCGGCGCCATGCTCCAGCAGACCGGCATCAGCGATCGGCTTCCCGCCTTGCTGTCGCTGGAATCGCAGGAGATCGGGCGGTTTTGGCTGCTCGCGGCCTTTCTCATCGCCGCCGTTATGAAGACGGCTCAAGGCTCCAGTACCGTGGCGATGATTACCACCTCGGCCATGATCGCGTCGCTCTTTCCGCCCGGCGAGTTGGCAAGCCACATCCAGTGCGATCCCACGTATTTGGCGTTGTCGATCGGGGCGGGTTCGCTGGTCTTTTGCTGGATGAATGACAGCGGCTTTTGGGTTGTGGCTCGGATGAGCGGGCTGAGCGAAATGGAGGCCTTGCGCTTGTGGACGGTGCAAGCCGCCGTCGTGGGAATCGCGGCCTTTCTCACCGCGTTGGGTGCCGCCGCCTTGTTCCCAATCGTGTGAGCGCCGCCGAGACTTTGGAAGGCCGGTGAGCGGCGGAGACCGTCGCGGAAAGGGTGCAGGTTGCGTGCCGCACCGTCACTTGGGCGATTTTCTCTAGCGATTGCCGCGGACCGTCGCGGCGGGTCGCTTGCCGCCCGCCACGGCGTTGTACCAGGCCGGGTGTTGCCGATCGCCGTATTTCCGGACGTCCTCCAGCAGCGTCTCGGTGTTCGGGCGAATCTCGCGGGGATCGATCTGCCGTCCGTTCACGGTGAGCGATATCCGCCGCTCGAAATCCACAAGGTCGGGATTGAGTCGCACCGTCGTCCGACCTCCGCCCGATTGAACGAAAAGCGTGTTGGCTAAGGTCAATCGGCCGCGAACCTGCATGGGCACGGGATTGCGGGGCGGCCACGACGCCGGGTCGATGATCACGGCGGGCGGGAAATCCTCCACTTCCACATACCAGAAGAAGTTGTCCCAGATTCGCGCGGTTCGTACCAGGAATTCCGGCGGCGCGGCTTGGCGTCGAAATCGCTCCATCCAGTCGAAAACTCGAAGGATTTCGTCGGAGAAACCGTCTCGCCCTCGCCCACGGTATTCCACCGCCGTGGCGTCGTAAGCCCGGTTCAAATAGCGGTCCAATTCCCGCGCATTGTCCGCGACGATGGTGCCGTCGAATTCGCCCATGACCACGTAAAAGGGCAGCAGTGCGGCGTTTTGCCAATACAAGGCGCAAAAGCGGTCGGCGCGCCCGCTGATGGGAATCACCCCGGCCCAAAGGCTCGGGTGCGCGAGGCCGATGTCCCAGGCCGCGTCCGCGCCCAGGAAGTGCCCGCCCAAATACACCCGGTCGCTGTCGATCGAGAACCGCTTCATGGCGTCCCGCAACGATTCCAGCACGGCCAAGTGCTCGCGGAGCGAGTATTGGTAGGTCTGCTGCCGCTCCGCCGTCCATTGGGGAGCGATGACGATGTAGCCGCGTCGTCCCGCCTGCCCCAAACGCAGCCCCTTGTCATTCGTTTCGCCCGCCCACCAATCGATCTCCGTCAGTGGATTGCTCTCGGCTCCGTGCAGGACCACGACGGCGGGATACTTTCGTAAGGGATGATATTCCGGCGGGAGTTGCACGTAGTACTTGGTCGGCGGCAATTCTCCGGGCAGCGGCAGGTTGACTTCGAAGAGGTCGATCTTGTCGGGGATGGGAGACGGCGGAGCCAACGGCGGTTCCATCCACTGAAGGACGTAGGCCAGGTAGTTGGGGGAGCCGCCTTCCTCGGCCAAGATGCGTTGCAAGACGTCGTCGCGGGCCAGCGCGTCTTCGGCGGCGAAGTACTGGAAGATCAGGTTTCGCACACGCCGCAACGAAAGTCCGACCAAAAGCCGCCGCGCGGCACGATCCGCCCCGAGGTACCAACCGGTGATTGCCAAGGCGACGCGTTCCTCGGCGGGCACGCTGCCGTCCTCCGCGAATTGCGAAAACGCCGCCAGTCGGGGCAGCGTATCCGGCGACAACCGCGAGGCGATTTCCTCGACGGCCTCGCCGGCCTCTTTTCGGAGCGCAGTCTCGTCGATTTGCTGCACGAGTTCGCGAAGCCTGGCCGTCAGACCTTGCGCCTGTTCCCCCTGCTTTTGGTATTCCTCCAAGATTTCGCGGACTTCTTGCAGGATCTCGCCCGCCACGCCCTCGGTGGGGAATTTTTGCAATAACGTCAGGACGGTTTGATGTTGCCCCGCCGCGCGGCGGAATTTCAGCTCTTCCAAAATGCGGCGGGCCGAAAGCTGTTTCAGGACTTGAAAGGAGCTTTGCAGGTCCGCTTTCGCATCGGCGGGAACGGTCGGATCGTCCAAAACCGCCTGCAATTGGGCCAAGGCGTCTTCGTACCGCTCCATTTGGATGTAGAATCTTGCGGCCTTTTTCCGCGTCTCCACGTCGGGATGATCGGCGCGACCCAACAGTAGTTTCTCCAGCACGTCGCGGGGGAGGCTGGTGGCGGCCATGCGCATGTCCCAAACGTGCGTGATCCCCTGCACGCGGACCCAACGCGGCGTCAATTCCGTAATGCCTTGGATTACGTCCACTCGGCCCGAGGACGTCATGAGCGTGAAGATTCGGCGGCCGAATTCATCGAAGGGCGTGACGCGCAAAGGAAAGCCCACGCTGCCGATCGTCATGCCCGCCGCGGCCACCCGTTGCGGGATGTGGTACCGCTCCAGAACTTCCGCGCCCGAACCGGGACGAATTTCCCGGATCAGTCGCTTGGGCACGAACGTCCGCCGCAATTCGTCATCCACGAACACGATCAAGGGGATGGGACCGCCGCCCTCGGGATCGGCGGCCTTGGGGATATCCGCCAAGCCCGTCACGATGCCCAATTTCCCCGATAGGACCCGCCCGTCGCGGAGCACGACTTCCTCTCCGCGCAAGAGACAGGTCGTCGCCCAAAGGCAGAACACCGCCGCGGTCGTCCCCGCCATTCGGGGCAACCAGGAAAAACGCCGACGGATCGCAGCGTCTGAAGCCATCGAAGATTCCCCGCTATTTGTAAGCCTCAGCCAAAGCATAGCTTGGGAAGGAAAAGCGCGGGCCGCCGCATGCCGCCCGCATTGTCCGCCGAATTCATTATGAAACATCATCAAATTGGAACCAACCGAGAAAAGGCACAAGCTCGGTCGGCCGGCGCAGCGATCACGCGCACGCGACCGCAAACATCGGGCGTCGTGTCCCGATTCAGCGGGTCGGGCCGCGGATAATCCGGAAAAGACAAGTTTTGCGGAAATTCAAGGCACGTTGGGTCGGCCGACCTGATGGGCCAGGCGTCGCACCGCGTCCACGACCACGGTCTCCGTCTCAGGGGCGAAGAATCCGACCCCGTAGACGCCGCGCGTCTCGTAGCCCCCCTCGCGCAGCACCTTGGCCGAGGGCAAGTAGCCAAAGACCTCGTTGCAATAACCGGCGATCCAAAGCCGTCCGTGCCCGATCGCGTTTTCGATCAAGGGCACGTAGTCCGACACCACTTCGCCGGGCAGGGCCGCCAGCGTCAAATCCTCGCCGAATTGCCAAACCGCAATGGGTGCCGGGTATTTCGAGGCGTTCGGCTCGTTGCGGTCCAGGCGTTGCAGCATCGGCTTGGCGTTCGAGGCGATATATTCCGGACCGCGGGTCATCGCCTCCAACTCGGCGCGATCCGGGACGGGCGCGAAGGGCAAATCGACCGTCTCCAGCGCCGTCTTCAGCGGGCCGCGAACGGGCCGCAACGCACCGTTCAGTACCCGCAACACCTCCGCGGCCAGCGTTTCGCCGTGCCGGGCGACGTGCTCGATCTCACCCCGCGGATGCGGATTCACGTCGGCGGCGCAGCCGATCATAAAAAGGGCTTGCACGCCGGGAAGTTGCTGCTCGATCTTCGATCGGGCAAACCCCGCATAATCGCCGGAGATTTGGTAATGCTGCCCCGTCAGCGTGGTGTTGTGGCAGGCGGTGCCGAACACGACGGCGCGGAGGCTGCCGTCCGGTTGATCGATTCGCAGGACGGGCACGCTGCGATCGACGTAGCCCCGCGGATTGAAACCGATGCGGACGCCTTGATCCGTGAATTCGCGACGATTCATGGGAAAGGTCGCCACACCGACACCCCAGCTCAGCTTGGCCGGACGCAGGTCGTCCATCGCCGAGGCGGCCAGTTCACCGTACTTTTGCACCAGTCGCCGGGTGTAGGCGTCGACGACTTGCTTGTCCTCGTCGGGCATGGAATAGCCGGTCCGCTCCGCAAAATCCACGACGGGACCGGTGTGGGTGTGCGACCAGTTGAGTAAGATCTTTTCCCGAGGGATGCCGGTCTTGGCCGTCACGGCTTCGCAGGCCGCTGCCGCCACCGCGGCGTCGAAGTCGATCACGTCGGCGGTGATGAGGACCGCCCGATTGCCTTGTCCGTCTTCCAGGGCCAGCGCGATGGCGTACAAGGGCATCAGCACGCCCTCGGACGGTTTGTTGCGCGAAGCGTAGCCCGCCATCCGGATCGGCCCTTCCGGCGTGATGTCGGCCCTTGCGAGTCCCACCTTCCAGTCGTTCGCCTCCTCCGCCGCCCTGGAAGGCGTCGCGAGAACCGCCCAAAGCATGCACGTCGCCGTCGCGATTCGGCACACGATCCGTTGCCATCCGCTCGATACCGCCGGTCGCGTCATCGCGTCATCTCCTTTTTCGAAAGAACCTCGAGATCATCGTCACGGCGTGTCTGCCCGCCTTGGGCATTCATTGTTGTTACTGCACTTGCCGGACGCAATGACGCGCGGTAGAACATCGGCACTTGGGTGGCGTCGGTGCCTCCGAAGAAAAGGGTTGATGCTCGCCCGGACCAGGGCGGGGGTTGCGCTCGCAAATTCGCGTGTAGGGAGAGTTGAGCATGAAGTATGCATCCGCCGTGCATCAAAAGTTGGCCGTCGATGGCGGTCCTAAGGCCGTGACCAATCCGCTTCCGCACTGGCCTCAATTCTCGGAGGAAGCCATTCGGGCGGTCGAGGCGGTGTTGCGGTCCGGGAAGGTTAATTACTGGACCGGTCCGCGCGGCATGGAGTTCGAGCGTCGATTCGCCGAGTGGCAAGGGAGTCGTTACGCCGTTGCGGTTTCGTCGGGCACGGCCGCGCTGCACGTCGCCTTGTCGGCCCTGGGCATCGGACCGGGCGACGAAGTCATCGTGCCCAGCTACACCTTCATCGCCACCAGTTTCGCCGTCTTGCAAGCGGGCGCCGTCCCGCGCTTCGCCGACGTCAATCTCGACGATCATTGCCTGAGCATCGAGTCGGCTGAGAAACTCGTCACGCCCCGAACTAGGGCCGTCATCGTGGTCCATCTGTACGGCAACGTCTGCGAGATGGACGCCGTGCGGGCATTCGCCCGGAAACACAACTTGTTCGTCATCGAGGACAATGCGGAAGCCTACGGCGGCGAATACAAGGGCAAGAAGACCGGCACGTTGGGAGACATCGCGGCGTGCAGTTTCTGCCAAAACAAGACCTTCACCACCGGCGGCGAAGGCGGCATGGTCACGACCGACAACGAGGAATGGGCGTGGCAGGCCCGCAGTTTCCGCGACCACGGGTACGACGTCAAGGAGCGGCTCAATTTGTTGGAACTGGAGCAACGCCTGCCGTACATCCACAATCGCCTGGGCTGGAACTACCGCATGACGGAGATGCAATCCGCGATCGGCCTGGCGGAACTGGACCGCATCGACGACTGGAACCTTCCCCGCCGACGCCGCAACGCCCATATCTTAATGGATGCCTTGGCGGGGTTGCCGCAGGTCAAGTTTATGCCGATCGACACGGACGAGCGTCGCAACGGTTGGTACGTTTGCGCCTTTTCGCTGGACATCGAAAACATGAATTGCGACATCGCGCGCTTTGTTGCCGCCGCCGGCGCGGAGGGCGCCCCATGCTGGAAGGTCTTTTGGCCGCAGTGCCACTCGGAACGGGCCTACCAAGAGCATCGCGGGTTCGGCGATAGCGGCTTTCCCTTCCGGTCCAAGGAGTACACGGATCCGGCCTCGGTGGACTATTCCAAGGTGGAGGTGCCCAACGCTTTGTGGCATGAATCGCATACCTTCACCTGCTTCGCCTATCCGACCTACTCGGAGGACGACATGGAGCAAATCGCCGCCGCCCTGGTCAAAGTGATCAAGGCCTATAGCTGACCCTGCGGTTCGCATGCGAACGGCACCATGTCGCAACGAACGCCCAAGCATCTCTCTGGAAACGGAGGTTGAAAACATGGCGCGAAAAATCTCAATCGGCGTCTTGGGTGCCGGCGGGATCGCTCTCCGCAAGACCATTCCGGCTCTGGCCCGGGCTAAGAACTGTCGCGTCGCCGCCGTGATGGATCCCGTGGACGTGGGGCGGATCGCTGAAGCGACCGGCATCGCCAAGGCCTACGAAAAAGAAGCGGATCTCTTGGCCGATCCCGAGATCGACGCGGTGTACATCGCCTCACCGGTCGCCTGCCACCTGCGACAAATCGAGGCCGCCGCCGAGGCCGGAAAGCACGTATTATGCGAGAAGCCGTTGACGCTGAACTCGGCCCAAGCGCAGCGCGCAATCGATGCCTGCCGCAAAAAGAAGGTCTTCCTCCAGGAAGGCTACATGATGAAGTTCCACGGCGCGCATCGCATGATCAAGCAGTTCGTGGACGAGGGCCGACTGGGCAAGCCGACGTATATTCGGGCACAGCTTTCCTGCTGGTATCCGCCCATTCCCGGCGCATGGCGGCAAGACCCGCGGACCGGCGGCGGAGGGGCCCTCATCGACATGGCCTCGCACCTCTTGGATCTCTTGGAGTTCTTTGTCGGTCCAATCAAGCGGTTGGCCGTGTTGACGGGAAATCTCGTCCATGGTTATCGCTCGGAGGACGCATCGACGCTCCTCCTCGAGTTCCGCCGCGGGACGCACGCCACCATTGATTGTTTCTGGTGCATTCCCGATGAGGCCGCTCGTACGCGATTGGAAGTCTACGGGTCCCAAGGGGCGGTTTTCACGGAGGGAACGATCGGCCAAAGCACAGGGGGAACGATGGAGGGCATCTTCGGTTTGGGCGATGCAGGGTACGACGCAGCCCAGGATAAAGACGTCGTCCGAAAGTTCCGGGCGATCCGATTTCCCAAGATCAATCCCTACCGCGCCGAATTCGAGGCCTTCGCGGAGTGCATCTTGACGGGTCGGTCGCCCGAGATCAACGGCCCCGCCAACGCCCTGCGGATGATGAAACTCATCGAAGCCGCCTACGCATCCGCCAAGAAAAAGACGTTCGTCAACGTCTAGACGGCGTTCTTTCGGTGTGTGTGTGTGGGGGGGGGGAAGACGAAAGGCGACTGCGGTCGTCACGGTGCACGGTCCGTGGTCGCAGGGCGGACGCCGTATGTCCGGGCCTTTTCGTTTTGCGGCGCAAACCGCGCAAAGGCCGTGGGGCCCTCTTCCGGCACGGCAATACCCGGCTTGGACAGTTTCGGATCTTCACCGTAAACCCCGCCGACTTCCGACGTGGGGAGCAACGGTCGCGAGGCGACCGGCAGGTCTTCGCAGAACCACCAATTGCGGGCAAAGCGGAACGTCTCCGGGGCCGTGTACGGGCCGACGTTCACGAAGTCGGCCAACTCCTCGCGTCGAAAGACGATCAAGTTGTCTTCGAACACTCCGTTGCGGGAAGGGACGAACCCCGGTTCGCGCGTCTCTTGCAAGATTCTCGCCACCCAGCGCCTGGGCCGGTAGATGGTGTTGTGTCGGAAGGCGCCCCCGTCCAGACCTACGAAACTGACGGCGGCATCTCCTCCCACGAAAAGACAATCTTCAACGGTGATGTCCTTCGCTTCGAAAAGGGCGCCCTGAGGCCGGAAGAAGGCCAAACCCGTGGAACCGCCAAGCTGCGCCGCCCGCATTCCGGCGTCGATAAATACACACCGTCGCAGGACGATCTCGCTGGAGCCGCCCTTGGCTTGGGGTCCGGTGTTTTGTGAGAAACCGGGTTTGCCGCGGAACTCGCAGTCTTCGATTTGCCCCCGGTGGCAGCCCACCATATCGATGGCTTGTCCGCCCCAACCGCGAATGCGGCAATTCCGCACGCTGAAGTCGGTGACGCCTGACAGCTTAATGCCGTCGTGATTGCCCTGCGGTCCGACGTCTTCGACGATCAACCCCTCGAGAAGCAGGTGATGGCTGGGTGTCTCGAAGGAACCGGCGTCGTCGATGTTGATGCCGTTGCCGGTTTGCCCCCGGCAGTGCAAGTTGCGGATGACCAGGTGCGATACGTCGGAGAAGTGCCAGGCCTCGCTCCCGCCGGTAAAGACGGGAGGTTGGGACGGATCTTCCGCTTCGATGACGATCGGCCCCGCCTCCGTGCCGTGGAGGTTCTCGACCCATACTTCCGGCTGATAATTACCGGGCGCGATGCGGATGATGGTGCCGGGCTGAGCCTCCCGGAGCGCCTGCCGCAACGCTCGGTTACCCACAGCGCGCACCACCTTGCCGCTCTCGAGCGCAGCAGCACCGGGAATCGAGTGGGCGATGAAGCATGATATGATCGCAAAGCCGATCAACAAAGGTTTCATTCGGTACCGTTCGGGTTGCATGGAAGGGCCTCCGGATTAGGCGAAAGGAGCAAGTACTTCCCCAAAAGCGGTGGTCCTGCCGCAAATCGCGGCGCTGTTCGACGGCGACGGTTGGCATGATTCGCGGCGTCTTTGGCGGACCGCCTGCGAACCTAGTATCCTTCATGCGGTTTGGGAATTCCAGCGGCACACAGACGGCATACGGGTGGCGGTCACCGGTGCCGGAGCGAAAGGGATCACGGTTTCTAAATTTATCGCTACTGAAAAACAAAATAATCTCCTTAAGTGGGTGAATTGCCGGCTCGGGCAACCGATAGAACGCGGAAACGCGGACACACGCTCGCGGAAATTCGCGACAATCAACGAAAATCCGCGAACTCAGGGCAAAGCGACCGCGATTCGCTTCTCATCCCGTCGGGTGGCCCCTAGCCGAAAACAACGTCTGAAGCCAGACTTAGAATATTCACGCTATCCAGTACCGCTTTTCGGTATTTGCTTTGCTAAGAGCGTAGGTTTTAGAAAATGGCATAGCCGCCAGAATTGTCTGTCGAATATCTCAACAATCAGCAAAGGGGGGGTAAATGGTCGGACATACCCTCGAGCTTCGCGGGTCGCCATTCCTTCAGGAGATCATCCGGGAGGTGCCCGGCGGAGAACGCATCGTTCACTGTCTTCAATGCGGGACATGCGGTGGGAGTTGCCCCAACGGGGCGGATATGGAGTACACGCCGCGGACGATCTTCGCCATGATTACGGCGAACCAACGCGACAAGGTACTCAAAGCCAACACCATGTGGTTTTGCGTTTCGTGCTATTCCTGCGTCAGTCGCTGCCCGCAGAAAATCCCCATCACCGACATCATGTACGGCCTGAAGCGGATTTCGATTCGCGAAAAGGCTTACCAGGGGACGGACGCCCCGGCCTTGGCGAAGACCTTCACCGACCTGCTCGACAAGTACGGCCGGAGCTTCGAATTGGGGCTGGCCAGCCGTTATTACCTGTTTAATCGTCCGTTGGCCATGCTGAAGATGGGGCCGATGGGGCTGTCGATGTTCACCCGCGGGCGGATGTCTCTGACCCCCACCAAGATTCGGAACGTCGATCAATTGCAGGCCATCATCCGCAAAGCCCGTGAGTTGGGAGGTGCCTCGTGAAATACGCCTATTACCCCGGCTGCTCGCTGGAATGCAACAGCGCCGCGTACGACCATTCGGTGCGAGCCGTGGCCGACCTGTTGGGGATCGAACTCCGCGAGATCGACGATTGGAATTGCTGCGGCGCCACCGAATATTTCACGCAAGACGAGCTGACGGCCTGCTCCGTCATCGCTCGCAATTTGGCCCTGGTGGATCCGCAACTCGACCAAGTGGTGGCGCCCTGTGCCGCGTGCTACCTGAACCTCCGCAAGGTCGATCACCTGATGCAGGAGAACGCCGAGCTGAACCACAAGGTCAACCAATGCTTGGCGGCGGGCAATCTGCACTACGATCCCGGCCGAGTTCGCGTCCGGCATCTGTTGGATCTGATCCATTCCGATTTCGGCGAAGCCACGTTGCGCGACAAGGTGGTGCAACCGCTGACCGGTCTGCGCGTGGCGTGCTACTACGGTTGTCAGATCGTGCGTCCCTTCGGCGACTGCGACAATCCCGAGCAGCCCGTCAAGCTCGATGAGATGTTCCGCTGGTTGGGCGCGGAAGTGGTGGACTTCCCCGTCAAGGCCCATTGCTGCGGCGGTCACATGACCCAGATCAGCGAACCGCAGGCGTTCGAGTTGATCCGCCGTTTGCTGGCCAATGCCGAAGATTACAAGGCCGACGTGATCGTCACGATGTGCCCCATGTGCCAGCTCAACCTGGATGCCTATCAGGCCCGCGTGAACGGCTTTTTCCATACCGACTACAAGATTCCCATCATTTTCTTCACGCAACTCTTGGGGGTCGCATTCGGATTGGATTGGAAGAAGCTGGGCTTCGGCAAGGAGATCGTGCCGGCCGAACCGGTATTGAAGAAGAAGTTGACGGCCGTTGCGGCCGCTTGAGGGAGGGACGGCCGATCGTTCGGGAACGGTCGGCCCGGAAGCCTCCGCCGCCGAGTTACGGAAGGGATTTCGCGGTCGGCGGCGGGGGGCTTCCCACCGGGAGCGAAGACGCCGGGAAGTTTGCTTCCCCCGTCCCAAACGTCATCCGATCCTCGAATCCATTATTCGGTGTTTCTCGCTGGAGGAGATATTCGTCATGGCCGAACGCGTCGGCGTTTACGTCTGTCATTGCGGCAGCAACATCGCGGGCATGGTCGATGTGGAGCAGGTCGCGAAATGGGCCGGGGAAAACCTGGAAGACGTCGTCGTTTCCCGCGACTATAAGTTCATGTGCTCATCCCTCGGCCAAGCCATGATCGAGGAGGATATCAAGAAGCACAACCTGACCCGGGTGGTCGTGGGCGCGTGCTCGCCGCATCTTCATGAGAAAACCTTCCGCAAGGCTTGCGAGAACGCGGGTTTGAACCCCTATCTTTGCCAGATGACGAATCTTCGGGAGCACGTCTCCTGGGTCTCGCGCGATCGGGAAACGGCCACCGAGAAGGCCCGCGCCCTGGTGGCGGCCTCCGTGGAACGCGTCAAACGGCAAGAGCCTTTGCAACAGCTCAGCGTGGACGTTCTGCCCGCCACGTTGGTGATCGGAGGCGGCATCGCCGGACTACAGGCGACGCTGGAATTGGCGGACGCCGGCTATCCGGTCTACGTGGTGGAACGAAGCCCCAGCATCGGCGGCCACATGGCCCAATTCGACAAGACGTTTCCCACCCTGGACTGCTCGGCCTGCATCCTGACGCCGAAGATGTCGGAGGCGGGCCAGCACCCCAACGTCACGCTCTACACGTACTCCGAAGTCGAGGAGGTCAGCGGTTCGGTCGGCCATTTCCGCGTCAAGATTCGCCGCAAAGCCCGCATGGTTGTGGAAGACAAATGCACGGGTTGCGGCATCTGCGTGGAAAAATGCCCGCGCAAGGTCGTGGATGAGGATTTCGAGGCGGGCTTCGGCTACCGCAAGGCTATCTACACGCCCTTCCCGCAGGCCGTACCCCGTATCCCCGTAATCGACGTCAATTCCTGCATCTGGTTCGAGCGTCAGAAATGCCGCGCTTGTGAAAAGCTTTGCCCGACCGACGCCATCGACTTCGAGCAAAAGGACGAAATCATCGAGTTGGAGGTCGGTAACATCATCGTTGCCACCGGTTGGAACATGTTCGACTGCAAGCGGATTCCGCAATACGGCTACGGTCGCTTGGCGAACGTGTTTACGGCGCTGGAATTCGAGCGGATGTGCAACGCGGCGGGCCCCACCAACGGCAAGATCGTGCTTCGCGACGGCAAGACCGAACCGGAGACCGTGGCCATCGTGCATTGCGTGGGCAGTCGGGACTCGAACCACAACGAGTACTGCTCGGGCATTTGCTGCATGGCCGCTTTGAAATTCGGTCACTTGGTGCTGGAGAAGACCAAGGCCGAGGTGTACTCCTTCTACATCGACATGCGGACCAATCAGAAGGGCTACGAGGAGTTCTATCACCGCCTGCTGGAGGAGGGGATGCACTTCGTTCGCGGCAAGGTCGCCGAAGTCACCGACGCCGCGCGACGCCCCGACGAGGCGGGCAAGCTCATCGTCCAAGTCGAGGACACGTTGCTGGGCAAACAGCGGCGGATCCCGGTCGATATGGTCATTCTGATGGGAGCCTTGGAACCGCAAGTGGACGCCAAGGAGTTGGGACTGAAGCTCGGTATTTCGTGCAGCATGGCCGGATGGTACACCGAACGCCATCCCAAGCTGGACCCGGTCGCCACCATGACCGACGGCATCTTCGTGGCCGGAACCTGCCAGGGTCCCAAGGACATCCCGGCCTCGGTGGCTCAGGGGGCCGCCGCCGCCGCCCGTGTGATGGGCATGATCACCAAGGGCAAGGTCTGGATCGAGCCTGTGGTGGCCTCGATCGACGAGGACCGCTGCTCCGGTTGCCGGATCTGCAACAATCTTTGTCCCTACAACGCCATCGAGTTCGACGAGGCGAAAGGCGTCAGTCGGGTCATCACGGCGATGTGCAAAGGGTGCGGGACGTGCGTGGCCGCCTGCCCGGCGGGCGTCATCAGAGGCGCGCATTTCAGCAACGACCAAGTATTCGCCGAAATCGAGGGCATTCTCTGGGATGCCTTGCACGAGGAAAAGAAAGTGGAATCCCAAACCGTCGCCGGTTGACGGAACGCGCCGACGACTCCCGAGCGCGACGTGCGGAAGCAGCCGCGGCGGGGGATCGCGTTCCGATCAACATCTCGCGGCGATACGCGAACGATTTGGAGGTAATGCCCCATGGCTGAAGAGACGTTCGAACCGAAAATCGTCGGGTTCATGTGCAATTGGTGTTCGTATCGGGCGGCGGACCTGGCGGGAACCGCGCGCATCAAATATCCGCCCAACGTCCGCATCATCCGCGTCATGTGCAGCGGTCGGGTGGACCCGGCTTTTGTGCTCAAGGCCCTGGCCCTGGGCGCCGACGGCGTGATGATCGCCGGCTGCCACCCCGGCGAGTGCCATTACATCGAGCAAAACTACAAAGCCATGCGGCGATATTACATGCTCCGGCACACGCTGTTGGCCCTGGGACTGGAGGAGGATCGCATCCGGTTGGTGTGGGCCTCCGCGGCGGAAGGTCAGCAATTGGCCGAGCACATCGAAAAATTCGTGGAAGACGTCCGCAAGCTGGGTCCGCTCCAATGGCCTGCCAATTTCGAAGAAAACGGCGAACGGCTTCACGCCGTCGAGGCCTTGGCTCAAGAACACGCTGAGTCGCTGGAGGTGCTGTGATGATCGCGGAGAAGAAAGGCAAATTGGCCCTCTATTGGGCGGCGTCCTGCGGCGGGTGTGAAATCGCCGTTTTGGCCATCGACGAGAAGATTCTCGACGTCGCGAACCATTTCGACATCGTCTTCTGGCCCTGCGCCACCGACGGCAAAGTCCGCGACGTAGAGAAGATGGC
The DNA here is from genome assembly GCF_054657335.1 of Thermopirellula anaerolimosa. NCBI lineage: Bacteria > Pseudomonadati > Planctomycetota > Planctomycetia > Pirellulales > Thermoguttaceae > Thermopirellula > Thermopirellula anaerolimosa. The sequence goes on along the minus strand of NZ_BAAHYX010000006.1, from coordinate 1,624,914 downwards.
CGACGGCTCGATCGACGTCTGCCTCTTCAACGGCGGTATCCGCACCAGCGAGCAAGAATACATGGCGCGGCTCTTGCGGCGGAAGGCCAAAGTCCTCGTCGCTTTCGGGTCCTGCGCGTCGGAGGGCTGTATCCCGGGTCTGGCCAATGTTTCCGACCGGAAGGAGATCTTCCGCACGGTCTATCACGAAACGCCGTCCACGGAGAACCCTCAGGGAGTCGAACCGCAGCACGTCACCGAGATGCCGGAAGGCAAGCTGTATTTGCCGATCTTTTACGACACGCTGTTCACGCTGGATCAGGTCGTGGACGTAGACTACTACCTGCCCGGGTGCCCCCCCGAGGCGGAACGGATCTGGGACGCGATTACGGCGATTCTCGAAAACAAGCTGCCGCCCAAAGGGTCGGTCATCGGCTTCAACAGCACGGTCTGCGATGAGTGCCCGCGCAAACGCACCGAGAAAAAGATCCGCAAGTTCCACCGGACCTGGGAGATCATTCCCGACGAAGAAACGTGCCTGTTGGAGCAGGGCATTGTTTGTGCGGGCGTGGCCACCCGGGCGGGGTGCGGCGCGAAGTGCCCGCAGGTCAACTCGCCGTGCATCGGATGCTACGGCGTCAGCGAAGGCTCCGTGGACTTCGGCGCCCGCCTGATGTCCGCGCTGGCGTCGGTCATCGATTCCGACGACCCCGAGGAAATCGACCGGATCATTCGCGAAGGTATCCCCGACCCCGTCGGGACGTTTTATCGCTTCAACTTGGCGCACAGCCTACTGCGACGGAAGAAAAAGGCGACTGCCGGTGCATGAAGCGCGGCGCGAATGCCCGCTTATTCGGCCGACGCCGACGGCGGTTCGCTCCGTGCGGAGATTGACGGCACGTTTATGGAATCTCAACGACCATCGAAGGCACGATCATGAAACGCGTATCCATCGATCCCATTACTCGCTTGGAAGGTCACGGCAAAATCGACATCTTCCTGGACGACCAGGGGAACGTCGCGAACGCCTACCTGCAAATCCCGGAACTGCGGGGTTTCGAGCAGTTTTGCGTGGGCCGACCGGTGGAGGAGATGCCGAATCTCACCGCCCGCATCTGCGGCGTCTGCCCGGAAGCCCACCACATGGCCGCCACCAAGGCCCTGGATGCCGTGTTCCACGTCGATCCGCCGGAGACCGCCAAGAAGCTTCGCGAGTTGTTTTACTCGATCTTCTTCGCCACCGACCACACGACGCACTTCTACGCCTTGGGAGGCCCGGATTTCGTGGTCGGCCCGGAGGCCCCCAAAGCCGAGCGGAACATCTTGGGCGTGGTGCAAAAGGTCGGTCTGGAGATCGGCGGCAAGGTGATCAAGATGCGGCACGTCGGCCACCATCTGATTCAGATGATGGGCGGGCGGCGGGTCCATCCCAACTGGGGTTTGCCGGGCGGAGTCAGTCGCGGCATCACCGAAGAACAACGCAAGGAGATCGAGGCCGCCGGACGCGAGGCGATCGAATTCGCCAAGTTCAGCCTGCAACTCTTCGATAAGCTGGTTCTGCAAAATAGCGAGTACGTGGACCTGGTCACTGGGGATGTTTACGTTCACAAGACCTACTACATGGGCATGGTGGACGCGAACAATCATGTCAACTTTTACGACGGCATGATCCGCGTGGTCGGTCCGGAGGGCTCCCAGCACGCCAAGTACGCCGCCGCGGACTATCGCGAATATATCGCCGAGCGCGTCGAACCGTGGTCGTACCTGAAATTCCCCTATCTGAAGAAGGTCGGCTGGAAGGGTTTCGTGGACGGACCCGAGTCCGGCATCTACCGCGCCACGCCGCTGTCGCGATTGAACGCGGCGGACGGCATGGCCACGCCTTTGGCCCAGAAAGAGTATCAGCGATTCTACGAGGTCTTGGGCGGCAAGCCGGTCCACCACACGCTGGCCACCCATTGGGCTCGACTCATCGAACTGCTGTACGCCGCGGAACGTTGGGTCGAATTGGCCGCCGACCCCAAGATCACCGGACGCGACTTCCGCGTATTGCCCAAGGAAAAGCCGACGGAGGGCGTGGGCTGCGTCGAGGCCCCGCGCGGCACCCTGACGCATCATTACGCGACCGACGAGCGGGGTTTGGTGGTGAAGGCTAATTTGGTGGTCGGCACCACGAACAACAACGCCCCCATCTGCATGTCCGTCCAACGAGCGGCGCAAAAGCTCATCCGCAATGGAGAGCTGCGCGAAGGTCTGCTCAATAAGGTGGAGATGGCTTTTCGGGCGTACGACCCTTGCTTCGGCTGCGCCACGCACAGCCTGCCCGGCCAAATGCCGCTGGAGGTCCGCATCCGCGACCCGCAAGGAAACCTGGTGCATCGCCTCCGCCAGAACATCGACTGACGGCGCCTTGAAGCATGGTGCCGCGCGGACCGGTTCCACACTGCCGGCGGATCATGGCGTGCCACAGCATTTCGGCTTTCCGACCGACTATTGACCTTCATCGCCGCCTATGAAATTATCGCCCGTGCATGGTGCGCGCCGTTTCGATCGCTCAGGCTGGCTCGTATTGTTCGCGGCCTTGATGTCGTATTCCGGAATGGCGCACGCGCAGTTGATCGTCGCCCATCGCGGAGCGTCGTACGACGCCCCTGAAAACACGCAAGCCGCCTTCCGGTTGGCTTGGGAGCAGGGGGCCGATGCGATTGAGGGGGATTTCTATCTGACGCAAGACGGGCGGATTGCCTGTATCCACGATGCCGACACCAAACGCGTGACCGGCGACCAAGTTGCGTGGAAGGTGATCGAAACGACATGGGACCGCCTCCGGACGCTCGACGTGGGGCGTTGGAAGGGAGAAGCCTTCGCGGGGGAGAGGATTCCGTCGCTGGCCGATGTTCTGGCCCTCGTCCCGCCCGACAGAAAGTTCTATCTCGAAATCAAGGGCGGTCCGGAATGGGTGGAGCCGATCGCCCGCGTCCTGTCGGTCGGCCCGTTGAAGCCTGAGCAAATCGTCATCATCGCCTTCAACGCCCAGACCGTCGCTCGGGTCAGAGAACTTCTACCCGAGGTCAAGGCCTATTGGCTGGTCGGCTACAAGAAGGACGACAAGACCGGAGTGTGGACGCCGACAATCGATGAAATCCTGCCTACGCTGGCCCGGATTCGCGCCCACGGTTTGAGCACGCAAGCGAATGCCGAAGTCGTAAACGAGGCTTTCGTGCAGCGATTGCGGGCGGCGGGCTACGAGCTTCACGTTTGGACGATCGACGAAGCGGACGCCGCCCGAAGGTTCCGCGACCTCGGCGCCGACTCAATCACCACGAATCGACCGGCATTCATTCGCGAGGCTTTGAAACCGTGACGCCCGTCGTTCCGGTCGCCGTCCGTCACTCCAGTTCTACCGTATCCGAGTAGTTGGGTACGCTGACGCGCCAACCCAACTGTGTGCGGAGCAGTTCCGCGAAACTGAGCGACGAGCTTTCTTCGCCGTGCGTGACGAAAACCGATCGCGGGGGCGACGGCGCCGTTCCGAGCCAGTCCAGCAGTCCGCCGCGGTCCGCGTGTCCCGATAACCCGTGCAGTTGCTCGATCTTGGCCCGGGTCGGCCATTCCTTGCCGTGGATGCGGACGTACGGGTTCTTCTCCAGGATTTGGCGACCGAGCGTCCCGCGAGCCTGGTAGCCGACGAATAGGATCGTCGATTCCGGTCGCACGATGTTGTTCCGCAGGTGGAACTTGATTCGGCCCGCCGTGCACATCCCCGAAGTGGCCATGATGACGCTGGGGACGTGGAACGTGTTGATTTGCTTCGATTCCTCGACCGAACCGACCAGGCGGAGGTTGGGGAAATCGAAGGGCGAGGAATCCGACTCCACCATCTGCTTGGTTTCTTCGTCGTAGCACTCCTGATGGCGGCGAAAGACCTCCGTCACCCGGACCGCCATGGGGCTGTCGAGAAAAATGGGGAACGGACTGAGCTTTCCGCTGCGGTACAACCGGCTGAAATGGTACAGCAGGTCTTGCGCCCGTTCCACGGCAAAGACGGGGATGACCACGTTCCCGCCGCGTGCCGAGGTGTGCCGCACAACGTTGGCCAGGGTTTCCTCGAGGTCGCCGTTTTGAGCGTGATCGCGGTCGCCGTAGGTGGATTCCACTACAAGGTAGTCGATCGCTCCGTCGATGCCTTCCGGATCGCGGAGGATCGGCCGATCTCGCTGACCCAGATCTCCCGAGAACGCCAGGGTACGGCGTTTCCCGTTTTCGCGCAACTCCATCAGCAGAATCGCCGAACCCAGGATGTGGCCGGCATCCAAGAAGCGGAACGTGATATCGGCCAATTCGATGGGTTGATGGTACGCGACGGGCCGAAAGTAAGGCAGCACCGCTTCCACGTCGTTCACGTCATAGAGCGGAATTTCGGGATACTTGCCGGTGCGTCCTTCCTTTTTGTGACGCCGGCGTTTGTAGGCCGCGTCTTCCACTTGGATGTGGGCGGAATCTCTCAGGATGATCTCGGCCAGGTCGGCGGTGGCCGAGGTGGCGAAGATGCGCCCGTGAAAGCCCTCTTGCGCTAACTTCGGAAGTAGCCCGCAATGATCGAGATGGGCATGCGTTAGAATCACGGCATCCAGTTCCCTGCCGGGGACGGGAAGCGGCGCCCAATTGCGGTCGAGATACGGTCGCTCTTGAAACATCCCGCAATCGACCAGCACTCGGGTTCGTCCGCACTGGACGAAGTACTGCGATCCGGTGACCTGACGATTGGCTCCGAGGAATTGGATTTTCACGATGTTTCCTTCCCGGCGGAAAATGCAAGGCCGCGACGCCCGCGACTCGGCATGCACGTTCGGTTGTGCCGACGCGAGAGCAACGACCGTCTCTCATACAAGGGGTCTCGCCGCCCCCTCTTGGGCACTACGCGACCGCCCTGCGGATCGTTCGCTTATCTTATTTCGGTCCGTATCGCCGTGCGAGCTTGCTGATTGAACGCCCCTACGAAAAATCATACAATGCGCGCAGTTGCGAAAGACAAAACGAATATCGGTATGCTAGGGTATCGTCGCCGCGGACGGAACACGGCATTTGGTCTCCGTGCAGTGACGCTGCTTCATCCCGCGAAGGAATCGGGGACCGACAGGCGTGGAGTCTCTCGTCAAGGGAACCCGACACAAAGGAGCGTGCGTCATGAATTCCCGCGTAGCCCTGGCCTTGGTCGCCCTGCGCGATCCTAAACTCCCCACCGCGGATCAGGTTGAAGATTACCTGAGCGAACACTGGCCGGACGCCCCGGAAGTCGGTCCCGCCGAAGAGGTCCCCACGCCGGAAGGCGAACAGGCGGAAGGAATCGAGGTCTTTCGATTCGGGGATGGTTTGGCCGCCATTTCTCTGATGAACGCCCCGATTCCCTTTGAGGAGTTGGAGTTCCCCTGCGCGGTGGCGTGGTACTGGCCGACCGCCGAGCAGGAGATGCGAACCCACACGTCGCATCTGATGGTGGCGCTCGTGGACGGTCCCGACGATCCGATCGAGCGGCACCGTCAATTGACGGAACTCGTCGCCTCCACCGCCGCGCTGACGGACGCGGTGGGCATCTTCTGGGGATCGGGCGGCAGCGTCCACGAGCGCGGAGCCTTCCTCGACTCCGCCCATCAAATGAACGCCGAGGTCCTTCCCTTGGAGCTTTGGGTGACGATTCGCTTCGCGCCCGAGGACGACGGCAGCATCTCGTGCATTACGGACGGATTGGAGGAGTTCGGTCTGAACGAAATCGAGGTCGTCTCCAGTCGCCGGGAACCGCAGACCCTGCTCGAGTATGTTTACAATGTGGCCTACTATCTCCTCGAGAACGGGCCGGTCATCCACGACGGCGAGACCATCGGCCTGGACGAAAACGAACGGTTCCTCGTGACCTTCGGAGAATCGCAAATCACCGATCAGCCGCGCGTGATGCGCATCGCGTTGTAACCGGCACGGCCGGGATGAATCTCGGCAGCGGGATCGCGAATCATGACGACACGAGTTCGAGTTTTCGAGGTCTTGGCGGGGGTGGTGTTACTCTCCGTCGCCGTTGCGGGCGTGGTGTGGTATCAGGGATGGATTCCCTTGGCGGGAACGGCGGCGCCCTCCAATTCCATCATGGTGCTCCAGCCATATCGTTACGCGGGAACCTGGGTCTTCGACGATCCCGCCGCAGGGTTGAAGCGGGAACCTTTCGTAGCGGGCATTCCTGAAATGATCGACGAAATGGTCCGAGACATTCCCAATGCGGAGGAGGGATTCCGCCTGCTTTTCTCGACGCAACCCTTTCCCGGGTACACGCACAAGCTCGTGTGGCGTCGCGGCGATCAGACCGGTAATTGGTACTACTCGGAGCAGTTTCAAAAGGAGGGTTGGCTCTGCCCTGCTCTGTTCAAGTACTTTCGCCAAGCCCCCAAGGAGATTTACGTCAAGGCTGAGGCGAAATGAAACACCGAAGTGAGAGGCGGAGTACCGTTTTCGTCTTTCGGTTGTCTCGATCGGCGAATCGCCGTCGCGGTGTACGTGGTTTGAGTCGAAATCAAGTTTTAATCCGGGACGTCCTCGGCAAACCGAATGTCCGTTATGAAGCGTCTGTTCCGGCGAAGCATTGCTTCGGCTCTTGTCGCTTCGATCCTGGCGGCACACGTTGCCGACTACCTCAGGCGGACCGTTTACGGGCGATATGAACCGTGGACGATCGGACTGAACGGCGTCAAGACTTATGCTTGGGCGCCGCGGGGTTTCGTCAGCGATTTCCGGTGGAACACCGACCTCATGCGTTTCTATCTGCCGTTGGTCATTTTGGACCAAAGACTTTGGCACACGTGGGAAGCGGCCGAAAGCGGGAAATACCCCGTGAACCGGGTCGGGCGGGATGAAATCGGCAAGGTTTACGCGGCTTGGGATTTGACGGTCTCCTCACACGAAAACGCGCCGCGTCGTTCCGAAGCCCAAGGGGCGGTTCTTCCCGCCAACCCGTTCCGTAAGAGCGCACGGCCCCGTCCGCCATGATGCGGGCGGGGTCGCGCAGGAGTCGGCGAGTTTCCCGCGCCGGTCCCGCGCGAGATGGGCCGCGACTCCGGTCACAGGCAACGAAGGAATGCCGCCAAATCCTTCTTTTCATCCTCCGTCAACTTCGTTTCGAGAACGAGGTTGTGGAACTCGATCGTGTCTTCCAAGGTCAGCAATCGTCCGTCGTGCAAGTACGGCGGCGATTCCTTGATGCCGCGGAGAGGGAAGGTCTTGATCGGACCGTCGCCCGTCATCATGCGTCCGTTGACCATGTGCGGTTCAAAGAAACGCTCGGCGCGGAAATTGTGCATCGAGTTGTCCGTGTAGTACGGCGGGACGTGGCACACGGCGCACCTTCCTCGCCCGAAGAAAACATCCTGTCCGCGTAGCTCTTGCGGCGTGGCCTTGGTGGGATCGAGAGTTCCGAAGACGTTCAGCTTGGGGGCGGGCGGAAAATCCAAGATGGCCATGAATTCCGCCATGAAGTGGACTTGACTACCTCGTTCCAACACGTTCACCCCTTTCTTCGTGGCGATGACAGGATCACCGTCGAAGTAGGCGGCGCGCTGCTCAAACTCCGTGAAATCTTCTACAGTCTTCAGTGCGCGCTGAGATCCAAAGAGTCGCTGGATGTTGAGCCCGCGCAAAGGCGGCGTATCCAAACGATGCCGAAACTCCTGAGGCCGGATATCGCCCACCAAATGCGTGGCCCCATTACTGTTCCCATTGACGTGACAATCGAAGCAGGTCACCCCCATACTTGGCTTGAGCGATCGCCGGTCGTCCGTGGCGTTGAATTGCTGTTGCGGAAACGGCGTTACCAATAACCGCAGACCCTCCAGTTGCTTGGGGTTCAAGATGCCGTTGAACAACTCGAAGTAGTTCGCCAAAGTGACCACCTGCCCGCGCGACACGTCGCCCAAGTCCGGGCGAGTGGTGAGAAAAATGGCGGGTGGATACTCGGGCAAAAAGTGCGACGGCAGGTCGAAATCCAAATCGAAACGTGTGAGGTCGCGCCCTTCCTGACGCTTGATCTCGTCGATGTGATGTTGTGGAAACACCATGCCGCCTTCGCGATGATTGGGGTGCGGCAAGGGGAGGAATCCCTTCGGCCACAAACCTTTAGCGCGAATCTCTTCCGGCGACATTGCGGCCAGTTCCTGCCAGGATTGCACTCCGGCGGGTAGGCGGACCCGGACGCCCTCCTGGATCGGCTTGCCGCGGGACATGGTGACGCCTTCCGCGGGCCGATCGCTCAGATCGTACCGCTCCTCCAATAGTCTCTTGTGTCGAGCGGCAATCTCGGCCTTGGCCGCCGTCATCCGAGTAATCGTCTGCTCGAACGACTCTGTGGCGACCACGGGTGAATAGCTGGAGGGTGGTTGTTGCGCCTCAGTTCGAACGACCAGCAACATTCCCGCTACCGTTCCCGCAAGAACGACAACCCATCCGCTTGGACCGTCTCGCCCCTTCCTCCGAATCCCGGTGAACGCTAATCGCTTCATGGTATCGTCCCTCCACGACTTAGGCCCTCGGGTCGTCTCACGGGCGGGAAACCGGCTTTCCACAGTCTCACGGACGGCCCGACTTGTCGCCGCGTTGCAGTTTCAGACACTCATTGCACACTCCCGAGAAATAGACCGAGAAATCGTGAACCTCGAAAAACTCCGCAGCGTCGCGCGGAGCGGGAATGCGATCCAATCGCGGGTCCTCCCAATCCCACACCTTGCCGCACGCCGTACACACCAGGTGATGGTGCCGGACGATCTTCCCGTCGTAGCGTGCGGCCGATCCGGGATGATGTATTCGGCGAACCACTCCCATCTGAACTAGGTCGTCCAGAATCCGGTACACCGTCGTCCGTGAAATGTTCGGAATTCCGTTCCGGACCGCCGCCAGCACTTCATCGGCGGTAGGGTGGTTATCCAGCATCAAGAGCGCCTCAAACACACCGCGGCGCTGAACCGTCAGCGGGCGACCGGCACTGCGGCAAGCCGCCTCCAACTCTCGCAACCTTCGCGCGATTTCCCCGGACTGCATTGCGGGCGCCTTTGGTATATTATACTCGGTGGTATAAAGTGTCAACTGGAATTGAGTTTGTCCATGTTCCATCTGCCGTAATTATTGCAATCCTGTACATTGGTAGGAACCGCTTTTCATCCGGTCGAATTGTGGGGGCGGCAGGAGGAAGCCCTTGGAACCGCCAAGGGGTTGGGCTTGCCTCTCGGTCTCGTGCGACTCCGCCGCGGGGGAAGGGACGGGCAGCGATTGTTGCCAAACTCCCGTTCCGTCCGCGCGCTTGCACGACACGTATTGGGAAAGTCGTTATGGATCCAAGTATTGCGGGCCGATTGGATTACCAGCCCATCGCGGTGGCGGTGGTGTTGCGGGAAGGACGGGTCTTGGTGGGCATTCGCCCGCAAGGGGGCACCCTGCCGGGTATGTGGGAGTTTCCCGGCGGGAAGGTGCGTTCCGGCGAAACTTGGGAGGAGGCCGCGACCCGGGAAACGCTGGAAGAGACCGGCCTTTCCGTACACGTCCGCGAATTGCTGCACACGACCTTTTGGAAATATCCGCACGCCGCCGTGGAGTTGCGGTTTTTTTCCGCCGAACCGAGGGATGATACGATGCCCCGTTCCCCGTTTCGATGGATCGACCGCCGCGCGCTGGATGCCGACCGATTCCCGCCCGCCAACCGAGAATTGATCCTCCGCCTCGCTCGAGGATAGGCGACTCGCCCACATCTGTGCCTTTTCGATACCAGCCCGCATAGATTACCCATAGCTCCCGAACGCTCTGTTGGGGACCGTCGTTTGGGAGACTTTAACGGGTGTAGCAACTCTGCCGGAATCTCTCCTCCCCATTATGCCGATGACTGAAATCGGGCAAGGAATAGCGCCGTCGCGCTAACGGGTTGGACCATCGAGGCGGGAAGCAGCTTCCAGACTCGTTGGTGACTCCTTGCCGGCGGCACCGATTGGAAGATCACGGCGAGGTTTAACGTGACTATTATGCGATCCCGCAAACAACATTATTTCTTTGGCGCGGTCTCGACGGCGGCATGGGTGCTGGCTCTTGCGGTCGCGCTCGAAGGCCCACAGTTTGCCGCCGCACAGACGGCCGCTTTCAGTTCGTTTCGCACGGTCGATTCACGGCGGGAGGGCGGCGCGCCGGGGGCGGTCGTCACTGCGATTGCCGCCGAACCCCAGGCGGGCCTGTTGCTCACGGCGGGCGACGATCGCAAGATCCGCGTCTATGAAGCGTGGGGGGATCGCCTGCGTTTCACCGTGCCTGCCGACGAATGGGTTCACGCCCTCGACGCCGATGCGACGGGCCGATGGTTTGCGGCGGTGGACGGACTGGGGATGGTGACGCTGGGAAGTCCCGCCTCCGCGACTTCGGCCAAGCGAGTGAAGGTCGCCAACTCCGCCCTCCGCGCCGTGAAATTCAGTCCCGACGGGCGATCCCTCGCCGTTGCGGGATTCGAACCTACGGTGTGCGTTCTAGACGTCGCCACAGGTCGGGTGACGGCGAAACTGCCGGCGGGCTCCACCGATTTGCGGGCGATTGCGTTCTCGCCGGACGGCAAGATTCTGGCGGCGGCGGGACGCAGCGGCAGCGTGCGACTGTGGAGCTTGCCCGACATGAGGCCGATCGGCGACCTGCCGCTTTCGCATCGGCGTCTGCGAGCGTTGACGTTCTCGCCGGACGGTCGCATTCTCGCCGCGGGAGGGGATGAGGGGGCCGTCATCCTCTACGACCTCGTGAATCGATCTCCCGTCGATCGCTGGGACCTGCTTTCCGGAAGCGTAACCGTCTTGACGTTTTGCGGTACCGATCGCCTTGCCGCCGGCACCACTGAAAACGTGATACGGGTCTATGACTTGAACTCGCGTTCGGCCGTCGCCGAGTTGCGGGGACACACCGGCACCATTGCCTGCCTCAGTTATCTGGCGGATCAAGGCGTCTTGGCCTCGGGCAGCTTCGATACGACGGCTCAGTTTTGGCGACTCGATCGCGGTCCCGTCGTCTCGGAACGGCCGGGGGTTTTGCCCGAGCCTTTGCGATAGAGGATACGCGTAGTTGACGGCCGGTTCCGAGCATGTTTCGTGCATACACGTGTGGGCGAGACGGACGGAACCGAAAAGAGATGATACGGGGGTAAAGACATCACCCCCTTAAAGCGGAAAACGATCCGAAGATTGCGGCGCTTTTGCGTCGAGTGAAAAAACGACACGGAGGTCCATCGTGAAGTTGCTACGCCGTATCTGGAGTTCGCGCCGTTCGCGGTCGTCGTCCCATTCCTCGCGGGCGTCTCAGGCGCGGGGCTATCGGCGATGCCGGTTGGAGGCCATGGAACCGAGGCTGTACCTATCCGCGTCGCCCATTCATGTGGGGATGGTGTATTACGAGGACGCCGGCGGTAACGACACCATCGGCGATACCTTGGAGGTAACCTTCCAGGGCGGTGCGCCCGGTACTCAACTGACTCGATTAGTCATCGAAACCGACAAGCTGGGCGACGGCCTGACGATCGGCGACACGTTTTTCGATACCGCGCCGGGCGGTCCCGGGGCCTTTGGCTCCGTGCCCTTTTCGGTCGTGTCTCAGTCGGGCATCGACGGCTATCGCGTGTCGGTCGAGGACGGCGGCACAACGCTGGTGCTGGAGTTTACCGGTTTCGAGGCGGGAGACCGTTTCGTATTCACCATTGACGTGGACGAGATGGGCTTCCTCGGCCCGAATGCGGTGGCGGAAGGCAACGAATTCGAAGGCTCGCAATTGCATGTCACGTTTGCCGCGCCGCATTTCTATCAGGCCTCGGGGATGGATATTTTCCTGGACGCCTACGACGCCAAATCGGGTCCGTCCGGCCTGCCACTACCCGGCGACAGCTACTCGCCGCCCTTGGATTCCCCCAATCCGGTTCGCACGGCGGGGGCCTTCGTCCAACTGGAGCAGGTGCCGTTGCCGGTCCGCATCGCGGGCAAGGTTTTCGTCGATCCCAACCTGAACAATAAGACCGACGCCGGCGAACCAGGGTTGCCGGGCGTTACGGTGCAACTTTGGCGAGAAGAGGCGGGCGGCTACACGTTCGTTGCCCAAACGGTTACCGACGCGGCGGGAAACTACCGCTTCGATGATCTGACGCCCGGCACGTACCGTTTGGTGGAGCTGCAACCGAGCGGTTACCTGAGCGTGGGGGCGCGGGCGGGGACCGTGGACGGCGATGCCCGCGGCAGCGTCGTCGATCCCGACACGATTACGGAAATCGTCCTGCTGGGCGGCGAGGAGAGCATCCACAACGATTTCGCGGAAGTGCAGCCCGCATCGCTGTCCGGCCACGTCTATCACGACGCCAACGACAACGGCGTGCGCGAATCGGGCGAGTCGGGCATCTCCGGCACAACGATTCGCGTGACTCGCGCTGCGGATGCGTTCTCCGCCGCCGTGACCTTGGAAACCACCACACAGGCCGACGGTTCGTGGAGTGTGACCGGCCTTTATCCCGGTGTTTACACGGTCGAGGAAGTCCAGCCGAGCGGCTACCTTGACGGCAAGGATGCTGCGGGGAGTTTGGGCGGCACCGCGGACTCCGCCGCCGACCGAATCGTCGGCATCGGCGTGCCGGCGGCGGCAGCGGGGATCGACTATGACTTCGGCGAGTTATTGCCCGGTTCACTCAGCGGCTTCGTCCATCTGGACATGAACGGCGATTGCCGATTCGACCCCGGCGAACCGTTGCTCCCCGGCGTCACCGTGCAATTGCTGAACGCCCAGGGACAGGTGATTGCCACGACCGTTACCGACGCGAACGGAGCCTATCGTTTCGACGACTTGGCGCCGGGCGCCTACGGACTCCGCGAAATCCAACCGGAGGACTACTTCGACGGTTGCGAGCACCCCGGCACCGCCGGCGGCGAGCGTACGGCGAACGACGTCATCACGGCGATCGTGATCGGATCCGGCGTGCAAGCCACCGGCTACGTCTTCGCGGAAATACCGCCGACCCGACTCTCCGGCTACGTCTATGAAGACGACGACGCGGATGGTTGGAAAGACCCCGGCGAACGCGGGATCGCGGGCGTGCGGATCGAACTCCGCGACGGCGAGGGGAATCCGACCGGCTTGTTCGCGGAGACCGACGCGTCGGGCTATTTCGAATTCGCGCGATTGCGCCCCGGCGAATACCGATTGATCGAAGTGCAGCCCGACGGCTACTTGGACGGTCTCGATCGGGCGGGCACGGCGGGCGGGGCGGCCCAAAATCCCGGCGACCTCATTACCGGTATCCGGCTCGCCCCGGCGACCGAGGGCGTCGATTACCTGTTCGGCGAGATTCGGCCCGCCATGCTTGCGGGGCGGGTATTCTCGGACCAAAACCTGAACGACGCCTGGGACGCGGGAGACTCGCCCATCGCCGACGTGGTGATCCGCCTCCGCGACGCGACCGGAGTCGTCATCGCCTCGACCCTCACCGATGCCGAGGGGCGGTACCGCTTCGAGGGCTTGGCCCCCGGCTATTACACCGTGGAGGAGATTCAACCGGTCGGTTACTTGGACGGCCCGGAATTCGTCGGTACGGCGGGAGGCTCTCTCGTGGGTAACGACCGCATCGGCGAGATCAAGCTGCTGCCGGGGACCAAGGGATTGAACTACGATTTCGCGGAGGTCCGACCGGGATCCATTTCCGGCTACGTATTCCAGGACGGACCGGCGGTCAGCTATGTTTGGGGTACGCCCCGGCCCGATCCCTACACGGTCCGCGACGGCGTGTTCACGGCGGACGACACACCGCTGGCGGGCGTGGAACTGCGTCTGGCGGACGCTTTCGGCCGGGCGATTCTCGACGAGTCGGGACGGCCGATCATTACCCATACCGACGGTCGCGGCTACTTCGAGTTCAAAGGTCTCCGCCCGGGGGCTTACACGGTCATTCAGGTGCAACCGGCGGGTTACGACGACGGCTTGGAATCGGTGGGGACGCTCGGCGGCATCGCGTTCAACCCGGGCAACACGGAAGCCCTGGCGATCCTGGATGAATTGCTCGTCGATCCGAATAACGACGCGATTGCGCGGATACAATTGCCCGCCGGCGGCCTGGGAGTGCAATACAACTTCGCGGAGGTATTGATGACCGCGATTCCCCCCTGGATTCCGCCGAACATGCCGCCTAGCAATCCGCCGACGCCGCAACCCACCTTGCTTCCGCCGTTCAACGCTCCGCCGCCGGTGGTGCGGCTTTCGCCGGTGGCCCCGGCCTCGCAGGATCTGCCCAAGTTCGCCGGAAGCGGCGGCGGGGTGGACTACACGTGGCATTTGAGCGTCATTAACGCGGGTTATCCGCGGCACGAGGCGGACGGTCTGCGGCAGGCGGTGATTCACGAAGCCTCGTTTTTCAATCCCGCCACGTGGCAGGGCATGCCGATGGATCGCGCCCTTTGGATGGTTGCCGATGCCGACGGTTCGCTCAGGGCCGAATATCGATTCGGCACCGAAGGAGGCATCCCGCTGACCGGTGACTTCAACGGCGACGGTCGCTACGAAATCGCCGTCTTCTTTTCGGGAATGTTCTTCATCGACCTGAACGGCAATGGGATTTGGGACGAGGGCGATTTGTGGATTCGCCTGGGCAAGGACGGCGACCAGCCTGCGGTCGGCGACTGGGACGGCGACGGCAAGACCGACGTGGCCATCTTCGGACCGACTTGGAACGGCGACGAACGGGCGCTGCGTCACGAACCGGGGCTGCCGGACTCGCTGAACGTCGAGCCAACCGCGCGGCCGAAGAACCTCCCGCCGTTGCCGACGCAGGCACCCGACGGGTATCGCGTGCTCCGCCGCGGACCGCGATCGCCCGACCGAGCCGATCTGATCGATCACGTCTTTCGCTTCGGCGAACCGGGGGATGCTCCCGTCGCGGGCGATTGGAACGGGGACGGCGTGGCCACCATCGGCGTGTATCGCGGCGGGGTGTGGTATCTGGACATCGACGGCGACGGGCGTTGGAGCGACGCCGACGCCGCCGTGCCCATGGGCGAAGCCGGGGATATTCCCGTGGTCGGCGATTGGAACGGCGACGGAATTACGGACCTGGGGCTTTTCCGCCGCGGCACGTTCCTATTGGATTCGGACGGTGATCGGGCGCTGACTGCGCGGGACCGCATCTTCGCGATGGGCCGAGCCGACGATATCCCCTTCGCCATCGACCTGAACGGAGACGGGCGGAGCGATGTGGGCGTGTACCGCTATGAGGGCGCCGGTGCGTCCGACGGCCCGACCCCACTGCAAGCCTCCATGCCGAAATCGGCCGTCGGTCTGCCGAGCGGCGCGGATTCCGACGCGGCTTCGCGGGATGGTGCTCCTTCGGCAAGCGCGAACGGCGGGGCTAACGAGTAGCCGGCACGGCGGCCTGCCAACCGGCCTTGAGTTGCTCGCTCAACTCGCGGCGAATCGAATGGAAGTCCGGTTCGTCCGCGAGATTGACGTCTTCGCGGGGATCCGCGTCGTGGTCGTACAACTCCGCGGCGACGGGTTGACCGCCGTTACGCGGTTGCCATTCCGTGTAGCGGAATCGTTCCGTTCGCATCGAATACCCCATCACCGAACTGCGGGGATACTGGCTGAAGGCGGCCTTCTTCCAAGGTTGTTCGGGATCATCCAACAGCGGTACCATGCTGGTGCCCTCCAGTCCCTCGGGCAACGGCAGGCCGCACAACTCGCACAGCGTGGGGTAAATATCCACGAACTCCACCAAGGCTTGCGTCTTCGATCCGGGTCGCTTTTGGCCGGGGACTCTGAGGATCATGGCTACGCGGGCGGCCGATTCGAAATTGGTATGTTTGCACCACAGGCCGTGATCTCCCAAGTGCCAACCGTGATCTCCCCAAAGGATGACCACGGTATTGTCCTTCAAGCCGAGTGATTCCAGCGTTTCCATTAGGCGCCCGATCTGCGCATCGACATAGCTCACCGAAGCATAGTACGCGCGAATCAAGTCGCGTGCCATTTCATCGGAGAGCGGCCCTTTGGCGGGGATGTCCTTGTATGCCCGCAATTCGCCCCAGGTCGTCAGCGCGATCGGCGGACAGTTTTTCGGCGGTTCGGGATTCGGCGCCAAAGCGATCTCGGCCCGCGGATACAGGTCGAAGTACCGTTTGGGAGCCACGAACGGCAGGTGCGGTTTGAGGTAGCCGACGGCCAGGAAGAAGGGGCGATCCTTGATCTCTTGCAGGATGCGGATGGCTTCGCCGGTGGTCTTTCCGTCGGGAAGGGCGTCGTCCGCGACGTCGGGATCCTCCCAGGCCGGTCCGCGAGCACGCCATTTCGGGGCGGTCATCCGCAGCACCATCCCCGTCTTAGGGTCGCGCTCCAAAACCTCCGTCGCCGGGCCTTGCTCGCGCCGCAGTCGTGCCGTCTCCTCGGCCAGGGCGGTCAGCGTCTCGGGCTTGCCGTAGCCGGGACCGCCGGGAGTCCAATGCGGAACGCTCCAGCTTGGCGGATCATCCAAGCCTCCGTGATAAATCTTGCTTAATCCCCGCGTGTAATAACCGTGGTTCTTGAAATGCTGCGGCAGCGTGACCACGTCGGGCAGGTTCTTTCGGAAGTGCGTTTGCAGGTCGTACACGCGGGTCGTATCGGGGCGGCGCCCGAGGAGGAGCGACGTGCGGGAAGGACTGCACACCGCTTGTTGGCAATACGCCCGTTCGAACAGGATGCCTTCCGAAGCCAAGGCGTCGATGTGCGGCGACTTGATGTGAGATGCCCCGTAACAGCCCAACTCGGGTTTCAAGTCATCCACCGCTATGAACAGGACGTTGAGTTTGCGACCCGGTGTCGCATTCGCCGAGGTTGCGGCGGAAAGCATAACGGTCCAAATCATGATGAGCATGGCCGCTGCGCCGAATCGTTGGATTCGCATAACCTTAGGCCTCCCTTGAATGAAATCGGTACGCGCAAGGACGTCGCCGGCGACGGTCGCCGAGGCTCTAGCAGTGTATAAGCGGGAATCGGGGTTGCCAAGCATGCGGCGGTGCGAAACCGATATCCCGGAGACTGCGTCGCGTTTCGCGGGTGAACGAAATCGTCCCGGGGGTCCGGCGTCGTGGCGACGCACGGTCGCGGGCCGAGCGAGAAGCTTGATTCGTCGCTCGCCGCGCATTACGATCAGAAACCGTGGTTGAGGCTGTCACGCACACAGTTTGCCCGACAATCGGGCAGGAGATGCCGCTATGACGAACCGACGAAGACGATCCCGCACTCGCTCCCTGCTGCGATGGACCATGCCGTTGATGGTCGGAGTGAGTTTGTCGCTGATCGCCGGCAACCAAGGCCGGGGAGAACAAGTCGCCGACAAGGGCGCCGATTCATCGCCGAAAAAGGTGAAGCTGACGGGCGAAGACCTCAGCGCTTGGCAGGAACCGCACGGCGAATGGGCGACGGTCGGCGCGGCTGAGATGGACTCGGGCGATCCCAAGCGGATTTCGGTGACGCCGGGACAGGGAGTGATCTATAACGGCCCCAACGGGCGAACCGTCAATCTTCTGAGCGTGTTGGAGCATGGCGACGTGATCGCCCACATCGAGTTCATGGTGCCGCAGGGATCCAATTCGGGCGTGTACTTTCAGGGAAGGTACGAGATTCAGGTCTTCGACAGTTGGGGCGTGGAGCACCCCAAGTACAGCGACTGCGGCGGCATCTATCAGCGCTGGGGGGCCCAAGGCGGTTTCGAGGGCACAAGCCCTCGCGTCAACGCCTCGCGGAAGCCCGGCGAATGGCAGACGTTCGATGTCATCTTCCGTGCGCCGCGTTTCGACGAATCGGGCAAAAAGGTGGAAAACGCCCGATTCATCAAGGTTTTGCACAACGGCGTGCTGGTACACGAGAACGTCGAAGTGACGGGTCCCACTCGCGCGGCCCGATTCGAGGACGAAAAGGCCGTCGGTCCTTTGATGCTGCAAGGCGATCACGGGCCCGTGGCCTATCGGAACATCCGGATTCAGCCGACGCTATTGCCGTGACTGCGCAACGCGACGGGAGTCGCGATGACGGCGACGGACCCTCCGTTTTGGCACCCGCACAACGCGCGGGTGCCGCATCTTCATAATAGGGAGAGGACGGAATGGCGAACCGTGCCGATCAAGAGGTGCCGCCGCAGGCTTCGGCACCGAGCGGAGATTCTTGGAGCGGAGAGCAGGTCCGTCGCGCTCTGCGGCGATTGACCGTTGCCGTGACGTTCCTTGCCCTCGGCGTCTTTCTGCTGGCGGCGGCGGTTTACGGTTCCCTTGTCAACTATTTCTCCGGCGACGCCCTGCTCTTCGGCGGGGCGTCCATCGGAGCGGCGATTCTGGGGTTTGTCTTCGGTCTGTTCGCCGGGCGTCTGCGTTGAATGCGGCGTCGGTCTACCGTCGGCGTTCGCGTGACGTTCGCACTTTATCGCCGGACCGTATCGCCTTCCTTGCCGGCGACCATCACGTCGAAGAAGTAGGTGGATTCCTCCGCGGCCAACTGGATGTTGCCGGTTGGGCAACCGGCCTCCGCTCGGAAAACCAGGTTCCCCTGCTTGGATGCCGCCGCTCGAATGGTCAAAACGACCTTTTCTCCCGGCGCGATGGCGCGGATGGGTGTGAACAACACTTGGCCGGGAAGGATCTTGTTGGGAGCGCCGTCCGCTGCTACCGCCTCGATGCCCTCCGAGAAGAAGCCGACCACCTGCACCTTCTCGGCCGCGCGAGTGCCGCGGTTCTCGATGATGATTCGATACTCGGCGGGCTTGCCGATCGGCACCGGCCCCTGCGGGTCCTCGACGCGTAGGGCAAGGTCCGCGATCGTTTCGAGTTGCGTCAGGCATTCGGCTTGGGCGACCAAGTTCTTCCCGTCCGCCTCGGCGGCAATACGCACGGCGCCGGGAATATCATAGCGACACGCTAAGCGAAACTTGGCTTCTCTGCCGGGCGGAAGCGTATTGAGGGACCATCGCGCCGCCCGCTGCTTGTCTTGGATTTCGCCTTGGGGCGCCGCAACCAAAGTCACCGCGGAAGGCAGCGAGACCGTCACCCGGACATCCTCGGCGGGGGCGGTCCCGGGATTGCGGACCGTTACTTCGTACCAGTCCTCTTGGCCTACGTACTGCAAAGGCGGGCCTTGGACGGAGATTTCCAACGCGGGTTTCAAGACCGTGACGCTCCGCTCCAAGTGGGCGCTGGCGGTCAGGTCATCCTTCGCATCCACGACGAGGCTCAATACGCCTTCTTGGCGAGCCACAAGCTCCAATTCCACGACCCGCTTGGCACCCGCCGGAATTGTCCCCAAGGTATGCCGAATGACCTCGCGGTTGCCCGAACCGGGCGGGACCAAAGCCAGCGTCACATTCTCCGCGTCGCCCGTCCCAGAGTTTTCCACTTCCAAACGGTACACCTGCGACTGCCCGAACAGGATCGTCTCCGGACCGTCCAATCGCAACTCTAGTTTGGGCTCTTGCACCTCGATGGAAGCCTGACTGGGCGGCGGGGCGAAGTCCCACTGCACGGCCAGATCGAAAGGCTTGCTTTCCCGGGGGACAATCCGCAGGTCCAACGACTCGGCGGCACCCACCGGCAGTTCTTCGATGCGCCAAGCTACATGGCGGAACTCGCCTTCCATTTGCTGAGTCACCGTGCCGTCGGTCGGATCCGCGCTGTTCAAGTCGGCCCAACTGGGGATCATGACATGGACCACGACCTGGCGGGCGGGCGTTTGGCCTTGGTTCTTCAGTTGCAGCGTGTAGGCGCCCTCGCGGCCCACGGTGATCCGCCTCGGCCCAATCGTTTCGACGTTCAAAAGCGGCGTCGTGCGGTGGATCAACACCCGATCACCGGCGGACTGGGAAGCACCGGCGGGCGAGGCAGTCGCGCCCACAGTCGCGCCGTTGGTGCGCGGTTCGGGCGCCGTGCCGCGATTGCCTTCGCGTTCCGAGGAAACGGCGGGCCGACCCACAGGCTCCATCCGCTCGCTTGCGGCGGATTGGGCGGCAAGGGTTGGTGATGCCGGGGGTGACGCGTCGGCTACGGAGGCGGGGCGATTCGCCACGCTTCGACCGCCCAAGGCCGGCACGTAACGCTCGTGGTGCCGCTCGGGCGAGATGGGCGGAACCTCGGGCATCGGAACGGATGGCGGCGTCGCGTCGGGGGTCGGTTCCCGCTCAATCGTTTCCTCTCGCGGTTGCGGCGCCGGCGTGGGAGTCATCGCACGGTTCGTTGAAGGCGCGGCGGCCTGCGTCGGTAACGAATATGCGGTCGGCGCTTGTGCAGGCGAAGTTGGGGCCGCGACGGTCGAAACGCCGGGTGATATTGAGGAGGCACCGCTTCCATCGGCGGCATCGGCCCGAACGGGTTCTCGTTGCACCGCCGGCGCGGTCGGGGGGGAAATGCGGGCTTGGGCGACCGGCGTCGGACCGGTCGCTCCTGTGCCGGAATCGCCCGCCATAGAGGCCTCGCCCGGGGCTTCCGCCGCACTTTGCGCGTCCTGTCCCTCCGATGAAGGCATGCTCCAAACCGGCAACGACTGCACGGCAAACGGCGATGCACGATAGCGATTGAGCTTTTGGTGCAGCGGGACGCGATTGTCGGCCGAAGGCTCCGGCGAATCGAGCTCCGGTTCGGGCATAGGCTCGATCCCCGCCGGTTGGTCGACGCGGGGAGCGACCGTTGGGTTTGCGACTGCGGGAGACGCCGCGACAGTTCCAGCCCGAGCGCTTTCCTGCCGGACAGGGCTTTCCGCCGCAGTCTCTTGAGGAGCACGTTTCGGAGCGAGTCCCTCGCTCAACCGCTGACCGATGCGATCCAAAAAAGAAGGGCGACGCTCGGAGTCGGTTTGGGCGGATAACCCGCGGACGCCGCACACCAGAATTGCCGCCGCCATGAAGATGGACGCGATTCGCAATTTCATCGCTTCACCCGTGTTCCACGTGCCCGGCGACCTTGCCAAATGACGCCGCCGGATGGAAAACCCCGTCATCGAACCCATGGAAGGAGGATATCCCGAACGGGAAATCCCCGCGTTCAATCTAATCGGCTGAAACGATTGAATCGGATTAATCAAGCTTGGTGAATTTTCCAGAAAAGCCGATTGCATAGAATGGGCAGTCTGCAATGGCTCTTCTTGTGGATATGGGGTGTTTGCGAAATATGCGTCGGTGCGAGACCGCGCATCTGGGGCGATCCATTCCAAACGGAAATTCCTGTAGATGGTGTGACGGAAAGGCGCGACGTGGTGAGCCGGGAGGGCGTCCCCGCGGCGGGCGGGCAAAACACGAGACGGACCGGTCACTCTTTCGCGGGGACCGGTCCGCCTAAATTGCCTGGGCTTCGTTGTGAAACCTGGCTCGCGGTCTCACACGCTAGCGGATTTCGATCTCGTACCACAGGGTGCGGAATTGGGGACCGATCTCCAAGACGGCGGAGGCACCTTCTTCGCCGATGGGGACGGCGCCGGTGCGTCGACCGTCGGCATCGAGGGCGAAGGCCCGCACGCGAGCGACGGGCACGGGCAAAGTCACGCGGGCGGGAACGCCCTCGCACTCGGTCGGTCCCTCGCCCCATTCACGTCCCACCGTCACTCGATCATTCCCCAAGTCGCGGAAGTCCCATCCTGGGTTGCGGACCGCGGCGGTGGCGGCCAGAAGCCATCGTCCGGGCCGGTCGAAGCCTTCTCCTTCGATCACGGTGAGGGAGACCGTCGCCCAATCCAAGGACGTCTTGCCCACATCCAGTTTGACGCCGTCCAGATTGAAGACGCGGCCTTCGGGAAAGCCTGTCAACAGTTTGGTCCGCGGGGCATTGACGAGAAACACGCCCTTTCCTTCCCGCGATACGTCCCAGCAGATCTGCCGCGTGTCGGAGACGAAGACTTCTTTGTCGGCGAGGTCTTCCGGGGCGGGTTGCGTGCCGCCCTTGAGGTCGAAGGCTACGCGATGCAGCAGGGGCATCGCGGCGGGCAGACCGAACCGGTCGATGGTCAGATTCCAGGGGTTCAGCGTCTCGCGGAGGGACTCGCGCTCGCGTTCGGCGGGCAGCGGCATGTACAGGGTTTGCCGGGCAGGGGCCACATCGCCGCGCAAAAACATGGCCGCGCAGGCCGGCATATGTACCAGCTTGGCGGTCTCGCTCTTGATGTCGAAGAATCCGGTGATGCGATTCGGTTCGTATTCTCGACTGTGGCTGTAGGTGAAACTGAAGATGCCGTCCCAATCCTGAAAGGCGCCCACGGCGGCAATCATGGGAAAGCCCTCTGCCGCGTATTGATTGGGCGCCGGATGATTGTATTCGCTGACGGTAAACGGTAAGCCTTCCACACGCCGATTGGCTAGACCGGTCAGGGTGCCCCCCGCTGCGTTGACCAACGCGACGTTTCGAACGTACCAGTTTTGCGGGTCCCAGGGGCGACCGGGGAAGGCCGGATGCTGCCAGTAGGAGTGGGAGTCGATGTAATCCAATCCCGCCTGAATGTGGACCGGACTGTAGGACAACTGCGTCCCGGAGACGGGGGGCTTGGCCTTCAGTTCGTCCTTGATGTAGCGGTACATGCCCCACCAATAGTCCCGCTCCAAATCCCAGGAGGAAGTCGGCGAAATCGGCTTTGGCGGCGGCGGTGCGTTGGGGACCGCGAGCGGGGATGATCGGCACCGTCCCGGCGGCGAGACTTTCTCCGTCCTCCAGACCCGACACGCCGCCCGGTCGCAGCGAAACGCTTGTCAGCTCGTAGCTTCCCGGTTCCAGTTGACTGAACGTGATGCGGGCGTTGTCGTCATCGGTTTCGGCGGTGAAACTCAAGCGGTAATCGCGCCAATCCGCGGTCAGGCGGACCTCGGCCGAAAGCCCCAGTCGCTGCCACGGTTCGTGATTCATCATGCAATTGACGTCGATGCGACGCGGGGCATCGCTTTTCATGCGGAATTGCAGCGTATAGACCTGCCCCTTTTTGACGGCGAACTTCCCTTGGCTCAACTGGGGAATCCAGGTTTCTCGGCCGTTTTTTCGAACCGTCAAACGCAAGACGCCGTCGGCGGCATCGGCGTCGACCTCGCTGACATCGTCGCGCTGCAAGCTCCAGACCTGCTGCCAATTGCCCGCGAAATCGCGGGCTTGAAGCAGTTCGGTCCCCAAAGGCTCGCGTTTGGCGTTCCAAGCCTTGCGCAGACCGTCGTCGCCGCCGTATTTCTTTTGCAGCCACGCGTTCCATAGCCCGCGAAACGTTGCGGCGTACGGTTCCGGCAGGTTATCCAAGGCCCCTTTGCGATATTCGTCGAA
This sequence comes from Thermopirellula anaerolimosa, assembly GCF_054657335.1. Classification (NCBI taxonomy): domain Bacteria; kingdom Pseudomonadati; phylum Planctomycetota; class Planctomycetia; order Pirellulales; family Thermoguttaceae; genus Thermopirellula; species Thermopirellula anaerolimosa. Next base: position 1,601,617 of record NZ_BAAHYX010000006.1, on the reverse strand, counting down.
GGCGGCGTTCTCGTTGTTGATCTCGACCATCGCCACGGCGGGTTCGTCCACATACGCCTTGCCGGTGTAGGGGTTCACGTGGGCGAGCAGATCGCGGGCGTACTTGCGTTGGTATTCGATCATCCGTGGTTCGAAGTTGTCCAGCCCTTTGTCGTAGTTGGGAAGCCCCTCAACCGACGGGAACCCTTCGGCCGGACCGAACTGCCGCGATACGTGAAGATTGAGGTTCGTGTAGATGCCGTGCTGCTTGAGTTGGAAGATGAGATAGTCCAGCCTGTCCAGCATCTCCGGATCGATGGTCAGTTTGTTGGGACTTTTGCCCCAGATGTGGCGGTTGTCCATGTGGTGCATCCGCACGCAGTTGATGCCGAGGGCGGCCAATCGCGCGGCCAAACGTTCGGCTTCCTCCTTGGAGGGAAAGCAGGCCTCGAAACAAAGATTGGTGGCCCAAAACCGAATGAAACCGGCGTCCGTGGCGAAGTGGCCGTTCTCAACGCGGACGAAGCCATGCTTGCCCGCCGGCTTTTCCAGCATGCCGCTGACATTCGTGAGCGTGTCGCCCGGTTCGTAGCCCAGGACGAAGGGGAAGAATCCGTCCGAGGCGTCGTTCTTCTCCTCGGCCCAAGCCGGCGAAGCGATTCGCCATCCGCAGACGCAAACGGCCAACACGAAAAGCATGGGAACCAAGACTCGAGGCTTCATGGGAACACTTTCTCCAAACAGAAGAAGTGCGCGGTAACCCGGTCACCGCGTTGGTGACACCGTAATAAATGGAATGCGCCGCCGTACGCCCGCGACCTTCGCTCAAATATAGATTCGCCGCCAACCTTTCCGGATCGGCGCGCTCTTCAAGCCGCTGCCGTCGCCCGTAAACTAAACGCAATGCAGGGAGTCTAGGCGTTCCAGCCTTCGCGGTAGGGGGGATCGAGCAAAGCGTTGGCCTCGTCGGAGTTGGCGAAACGCAATTGTTCCGCGTCCCAAAAGAGTTTCTTCTCGGTTCGGATCGCGATGTTGCCCATCAGCACCACCGCGGCCAGATGAGCGGCATGATCGACGAAGTTGCTTCCCGCGGGAGCGCCGCCTTTGCATGCCTGAACCCACTCCTCGTAATGGCCCGGCGATCGCGGCAATACCTGCGGCGGCGTGCCGACCTCCTTCGCCCGGGCTTCCGGCAGCAGCGTCGCGCCCAGCAGCATGCCGTCATCTCCCACGATCAGCGTGCCGTCCGATTCGAAGATGTTGCGATCGCCCAGAGCGGGGGGAATAGGCGGCATCATGCCGCCATCATACCATCGCACCACGATTTCGGGGCGGTCACCCTCGGCGGCGAAGCGATAGGTGACGATGGAAGCCAAAGGTGCGGTCTCGGTCTTGACCTCAGCGGGGGCGTTCCAGTGCGTGGAGCATGCCTCGACGCTGGTCGGCCAGCCCAGTTTGAGGGCCTTGAACGCGGCCGAGAGATTGTGGCAGCCGATGTCGCCCAAGACGCCCGTTCCAAAGTCCCACCATCCACGCCACGCGAAGGGATGGTACGCGGGATGGTACGGACGTGCTTTGGCCGGACCCAGCCAAAGATCCCAATTCAAGTAGTCGGGCACGGGGGGCGTATCGGCGGGGCGGGGAATCCCTCGGGGTGAAATGTCGGGCCGACGATTGGACCACGAGTGGATCTCTCGCACCTTGCCGATGGCACCGGACCAAATGTATTCGCAAATCAAACGCGCCCCCTCGGACGCTTGGCCTTGGTTGCCCATCTGCGTCGCCGTCTTGGCCTGGGCTGCCGCTTCCTTGACCCGTAAAGCCTCCCCCACGCTGTGCGTCAGCGGTTTCTGGCAGAAAACGTGTTTGCCCAGTTTCAGCGCCGTGATCGTAATGACGGCGTGGTTGTGATCGGGCGTGGCGATCATGACCGCGTCGATATCCTTCCGCTCCTCCAGCATCTTGCGGAAGTCGGCGTAAATCGCGGCGCCCGGATAGTTCTTGGCCACGTCCTCGGCGAATCGTCGGTCCACGTCGCAAATGGCGACCACGTTCTCGGTCTTGGCGACTTGAGCGATGTCATTCCGTCCCATCCCGCCCACGCCGATCGCCGCGACGTTCAGCTTCTCGTTGGCGGAAGGCTGCCCCCCCTCCAATCCCAAGACTCGACCGCTGACGAACATCGCGGCGCCCACGGCCGCGCTGCCTGCCAAGAAATCTCGACGCTGCACTTGTTTGCGGGCCATCACGGAAGACTCCTCGCTTGAAAGCAACAGGGGAGGGAAACGCCACGGGGTTCGCCACGCAGGACCGTTGCCCAACGATGCTGATGATCTTGGCGTCCGCCGCGGGCGAAGTCAAGGCGCCGCGTTGTTGCAGGGGGGGCGTTCCGACGCGGGGAAAGGCTCGCGGCATCCCGGCTCAACGCCGTGGGATGCGTCGGCGGTTCGCCGCAGGCTCTTTCGCGAGGGCCGAGGTTTCAGGTTGGACCGGTGTTCGCCCGAGTCCGCCGCGACCGATCAGGCGGCGGGACGCGTCGCGGCGCGGTACAGATAAGGGTTCAAGTTGGGATCGTTGTACATCTTGAACTGCCGATACACCTGCGTGCGGCGGCGTCCGGCAAACAGGTCTGTCAACAACTGCTCGAAGGCCTCGCAGAGGTCTTTGTGTTGTCGCAACAAGACCGCCAATTTTGCGTGAGCGGCGGCACGATGAGCCTCGTCGGCATCGCTTCGGGTTGCCTGCTCCTCCATGTGGTAGATGCGGAGCGCCAAGATCGACAAGCGGTCGATGACGCTGCCGGGAGTTTCGGTATTCAGAGGCGCCTTGGCCCGGGGACGCACGCCCCAACCGTCCATGATTTGCAGCAGCGCCGCGTCCAGACGCTCGATCCAATCGTTGCGCTCCTGGTTCAGCTTGTCGATCCGCCGCTTGACCGCCGCAATCTGCGCATCGTCGGCCGAGGGATCGCGCGCTTTATCCTCCTCGTGCCACAGTTCGAAATTTCGGCGATGCTGTTCGCAGACCAGGGCCAGAAACCCGCGATAGGGATTCTCGAACGCCATTTGATGCCACAACTCCACCGTGGTCCGTTGCAACTCCACGATTGCGGCAACGTGAATCATCTCCGCCGCTCCCGAAACTGACCCACTCCGTGCCCTTCCCGTCTGCTTGGCGCCGTCCTTCTGGGAAATCTTGGTTCCGGCCATGGTCCGGCCTCCCTTGTGTTGACGAGATTGCCGTATCGGCGGGCACCCGCCGCCATATTCGATACCATGCTAGCGATCGGGCCGAGTCTTTGGCAATGCCGATTCACTCGCCCAAGGATCGGCGGTACAACCGGAACCGCATTCCGGTTATTCTGGTTGACGAAAGGCGTAACCCGCCGTAGTGATCGCGCCGTGTTTCGGTTTCCCGAAAATGAAAATAAGGCAAGAAGACTTGAAGGAACGCACGTGCACTCGATTTTGATAACCCTTCTCGCGGCGGTAGGCACTGGGATAAGCTCGGAAGACGCGGCGTCGGGCGGTCCCGACTACGGCATCGTGGTATCCGAGGCGACCGCGGGCGATGCCTCGTGGAGCACCGTCGTGACCGCTCTTTCCGCCGAACATCAGGCCGCGGTCTTGACCTACGAGCAAGTGCCGGAGGAATCGCTGCCGGAACTGCGCAAACTCTTTCCGCGGTACGTGTGCTTCGTCGCGCGACCCGCCGAGGCCGGTCGTGAGTTCGTGGCACGGGTGAATCGACTGGTCCGCCGCTTGGACGACGACCCTTATACCGATGCTCGATGGGGAATCCTCACCGGGTACGATGCCGGCGACGCCCTCCGCATCGCGCAGCACCGGGAACCGTTGCTGATTCGCCGCGTCGCGGCGGGGACCGAAATCGCGCTGTCGGTTTGCGAAGAAGGCCGATGGTACAGCGAATTGACGCCGGGCTGCATGGTCCGAAAGTATCCCGGTGAGGCGCCGAAAACGGTCCGGGTGCCTGCCGACACGACGAAGGCTCTGGTGGACGCGCTCAATGTCTATGAAGCCCAATTGTTCGTAACCTCGGGCCACGCCACGGAGCGAGATTGGCAAATCGGTTACGGATACCAAAACGGGCAGTTTCGTTCGCGAGCGGGCCAACTGTTCGGCGTGGACCTGGAGGGGCGATCCTGGCCCGTCCGGTCCGACAATCCGAAGGTCTACCTTCCGGTGGGCAACTGCTTGATGGGACACATCGATGGCCCGGACGCCATGGCCTTGGCTTGGATTCATAGCGCCGGCGTGTATCAAATGGCGGGCTATACCGTGCCCACCTGGTACGGTTATGCGGGCTGGGGGTTGCTCGATTACTTCGTGGAGCAACCAGGGCGATATACGCTAGCGGAGGCGTTCCTGGCCAATCAGCACGCCTTGGTGCATCGACTGGCGACGTTCTTTCCCGGCCTGGAAACGCTGGAGGACGGCCTCGCCCCGGTCCTTCCGCACGGTTCGCCTTCGCAAGCCTCACTCGCGGCGGGACTGAGTTGGCAGGACGCCCGCGGCCTTCTCTACGATCGCGACACGGTCGCGTTCTACGGCGATCCTGCTTGGGAAGCCAGAATCGCGCCGGGCGAGACGGGTTGGGAGCAGTCGTTGAGCGTGACCGACGGGGAGTACCGCTTCGACGTCCGACCCCTGCGTGGTGAGGAATCGTTTCAGCCACTCAATCGAAACGGTTCCCAACGCGGAGGGCGGCCGCTGATCGCCTTTCTGCCGCATCGCATTCGGCCGAATAGCGTCAACATCACCGAAGGCCGCCGGTTCCATCCGCTGGTGACGGACGACTTCATCTTGGTGCCGAATTCGGCGGCACGCGAAGTCGGCGGACCGTTTCGCGTTGTCTTTCGGGCGGTGCCCGCCGAGGATTGAATCGCCGGGATTCCGCAGGGAGACCGGGGAGAATGCGGTACGAGGTGCGATTCTTTCGTCGCGCCGAAGCCATACGAGCAGAGAAGCCATTGGACCTGCGATGTTCTCGGCAGTCGATCAACCGCGCCGGGAAGGTTACTCGCCGTTTTGGTCGGGAAGATACCGCAGGCCCGCTTTGGGATCCGGAACCGCCGCACGCACGTTGCCGGTACACCCGGCGGGGCCGCCGCAGGAACCGCTCGCGGCGTACAAGCGGCCTTCCGGCAAACCCTCGATTCCAAGCGAACAGTCGAATTCGTAGCGGCCCAGCATCCGAAAGTCGGCGTCGGTCACGAGCAGAATCTTAGGTTCGCCGTAGCAACCGAACCACCAACGATCGTGCACGAAGGTTGCCGTCTGTATGCCGAGATACGTGTGACCGCTCGCGATGACGTGCCGCTTGATGAAATGAAATTGCTCGTCGTACTCGTAGACGTAGTTCTCTTGGACGCCGTCGGGCAAACCTCCCACAACGAAGAAATGTCCGTCGCGGTATCCGATTCCGCCCGCTCCGTAGAATACCTCCGGTAGGGAGTGCCGCGCGATTTCGCGGAGAGATGCCGTGTCGTACACGTACACCCACGAGTCGGCATTGCCCTTGGGATTGTTGAACTCACCTAGATTCACGGCGACACATAACTTGCCGTCGTGATGACAGATATCTCCGTGGTGGTTGGCCACAGGCGTCTTCTTGATCAATTTGCCGTCAAGGTCGGACTTCACCAGCACGGTTGTGAACGACCAATAGATCGCTTGCTCATCCACCGCAATGCCCTGTAGGTGCGCCGGGTAGGCGCCCTCGCAAGTGATGGGGCGGTATGGCGGCGATTCGGCGACTGCCGTGGAAGCGAGCAGGAACGGAAGAGCCGAAATGAGCGTGATTCGCATGGCCTTACCCTTTCGCGAGCCTAAGCCGGGGTGCGGCTGAAATGCTGTTTCGCGATTGGGGGGAATAAGTAAAACAGGGTGTTAGAGGTTTGCGTTGTTGGAAGTTCCCCTAACACCCGGAAAGGAATCGTGATGAGGAGTGTACTCAGCGCAGAGCAGCGTCGTCAACTGCACGAGAGGTTTGACAGCGTGTTGGATGCGATGCCGGTCAAGGTGGACGACTTCGAGAAAGCGGAGCAGGTCTTGAGCGAGGGCTTCCACGGCCTGGGCAATCAAGCCTTGCAGGCGTGGGCGGATTCGGCGAACACGTCGGATGCGTTGCCGAAGTGTCCGTGTTGTGGTGAGTCCATGCGGCATCGCGGCTGCCCGCCTTGCACGGTGGCGACGACTTTCGGCGACGTGAAATGCCGGCGTCCCCGGCGGCGTTGTGATCGTTGTGAAGAGGAATGGTATCCGCACGATGCGCGGTTGCGGTTTGCCGGCCACGGCGTCAGTTGGCCGTTGGCGAAAGTGGTGGCCCGGCTCATGGCATGGGTACCGGCGGAACAAGTGCAGACGGTCTTGCGTGCGGACCACCGCGTGGAACTGAGCAAGCAAACGATCCAGCAGATCGCGCACACGGCGGGTGAGATGCTCTTGGCCCAGGAGGACGCTCAACGCCAGGCGTTCTTTGGGTTGTCACCCGCGGAGCAGGCCCAGGGGATGCCGCAGTCCACGTGCCGTGCCCCCGTGGTAGCGGTGTATGCGGATGGGGCCATGATTCACGCGGAAGGCGAGTGGCGAGAGATTCGTGTCGGTCGAGTGCGGGCCCTGGACGGGGAAAAGAACACCCTGGCGCAGAAGACGTTCGCCCGGTTTTTGTCGTTGGAGGAGTTCGGCCGGCAGTTGTTTCTGGAGGCCTATCGCACCGGCTACGGCCAAGCGTCGCAACGTGTGTTCTTGGGCGACGGCGCGCACTGGCTGTGGGAATTGGCGGCCTTCCACTTTCCCGAGGCTGTGCCCGTCTTGGATTGGTATCATTTGAGTGAGAACGTCCACCAAGCGGCCCATGACGTATTCGGTGTGGGCACGGAGGAAGCGAAGGTTTGGGCGAAGGAGCGGCTCTCAGAATTGTGGGAGGGCGGGCACCGGCAGGCGCGCGTGGCGATCGCCGCCTTGCAGAAACAGTTGCGTGCGCCGACCAAGCGGGAGGCGTTGCGGAAGCTGGGAGTGTATCTGAAGAACAATGCGGAGCGGATGGATTATCCCCGCTACCGTGCGGCAGGATTGCCGATCGGCAGCGGCCCGGTCGAGTCGGCCTGCAAGTGCCTGGTGGGGGCACGCTGCAAACAGGCCGGGATGCGCAACTGGCGTCGTCGTCGGGCGGAGGCCATCCTCCGCCTCCGCGCCGCCCTTTACGACGGCCGCTTCGACGCCCTGTGGTCTGCCCATCTCCAACAAGCCGCCTAAACTTGCCACGATCTATCAGCCGCACCCCCTAAGCCGCATCGTCTTGCAATTGCGCGACGACAATGCGTTCCAAATCGCGTAGCGAACACGGTTTCGACAGCACCGCCGTCGCGCCGGTTCGTAAGTAATGCTTCACCTCTCGTAGGCGGGGATACCCTGCCAGAAGGACGATCGGCGGTCGCGTTGTGCCGCCCGTCTTTGTTCGGCGTAGTCCAAGGCGAGGCAGACGCGGCTTACCGTCGCATTCCAGATCGATGACGACGGCGGCGGTTTGGGCCGGGATGGGGACAAGCTCCTCACCGGCGCGGCGGCGTTGCGCCGTCATTCCCCAAAGGCGTGCCGCCGCCCGCAGCCATTCGAAGACCGCGTAGTCGCGCGATATCGCCAGCAGCACGGGCGCATCCTGTTTTGCCTCGGGGTTCTTCGCATGCCGGTCCCGGGTCGGCGCAACCTGTTCGAACTCCGCCAGGATGAGGTCCTCGTCGCTCGCGGTGGGCGGCAGGCTCCACGCACGATTCCTTTCCTCCCGAAACAGCCGAATATGCTCGTCGCCCGAGGAGAGCCATTGATGCCAGTAGAATCGCAGCACGCCCGGCAGGGGTTGCCCGGACCGAACTTCGCCCTCGCACCAACTTCCCAGCAGGGACGCGAATCTGGCCAGAGGCAGTCGGGAACGCAGTCGTTCCAAATCCGCCGCCCGATGTTCGCCCGGATACCGCTGCAAGATCAACACCACATCGGGCCTGCCCGGTGCATCCGTTGCCGCGGCGAGGGTCGGACGCCGCCGCAATCGAACTCCCTCCACGCGGGATAACCGCCTCAAGCAGGGACGGAATTCCGGCCAGGACGTGTCACCGATTAAAAGAACGCGTACCATCTTCGACAAAGCCGCTGCATTCCTCCGGATAGGGCGATTTGCTTGCCGACGACCTGCCCCGATGCGCCGCGGCGAGGTCGTCGTTCCAATCGCAAGGATTGGCGAAACGCTGCGTTCCCATAGTGACCGATCCGACGGTGCGCGGCAAGGGCGACCTTCCGTTCGGGGCGGCGCGGACTGCGTCCGCCGCGGTTTGCGTTGCCGTGATCGCATGAGCACGACCGGTAGGTCGCCGTTCGTTTTCGGCTTTTTCGGTATAACCCGAGCGGAGTCAATGGGATTGGGCTTAGGGGTGGTTTTTTGCCGAAGCGATTATGGACGGCGGCGGTCCGCGGTCATCGTGTGGCGTTTTTCCGTCGGTTGGCACGCCAAGGCGTCTCGAAGCACGGGTGAACGGTCCGGCGGAAGATCTCCCGGCGCGCCGCGTGGAAGCCGGAACGGTCTCGGCGATTCGAGAAGGAGAGCCGTGCCGCCCAAAGCGTATGGAAGCGGATAACGACTCGGCCGCAACGCGACGCACCGGCCGATGATCCTCAGACCCCACAGAATCCAGGTGAAGGAGCATCCGATGCTTGTCCTATCTCGCCAACGAGACGAGAGCATCATCATCGGGGACAACATCGTCATCACGGTGGTGGATATTCGGGGCGACAAAGTTCGTCTCGGCATTCAAGCCCCCAGCGAGATCCCGGTGCACCGCAAGGAAGTGTACGAGGCGATTCAACGCGAGAAAGAAAGGAAAGCCGCGGAGGGTTCCGCGACCGATACCGCCGCCGGCGAATCGAAAAAGTGATACAACCGGCACGCTCGACAAGCGGAAATCCGCTTGTATCGAAGATACGGCCGCCGCGAACAAAAATCCTTCTTCGCGGCGGCCGGTTTCGTTTTTGTGACCTACATTTGCGTGACGAAACGCAAAATGAGAGGCATCGACCGTGACAAAGCGATGTTATCCAAATTGTCTAAACATCCCAAGATGTCAGGTCGATATCCCTCGATAGCGGTTGCCTAGGGCACGGAGTTGCGCCCGCTTGGATGCGGCAACTCGCTGCGTTCGCGTGCGGTGTTCCAAGTTCCGATTGCTTTCGTCGTATCGGGAGACGGAAACCACGGTAATTCAAAACACACGGTCGGTCGCCTTTCCTTTCCCGCATCTTGGATGGGTCGACCGACGCCCCGGCCTGGGCCGAGGCGTCCCGTGCCGGCAAATTCCCGCTTGTTCCTTGTGAAAAGGTGAAAGACCATGACCCGCATCAACACCAATGTCAGTTCTTTGACCGCGCAAAAGACTCTTGCCCGGTCGCAAGCTCAGTTGCAGGAGGCCCTGACCCGGTTGAGCACCGGTCTGCGAATCAACGTGGGTAAAGACGACCCCGCCGGTTTGATCGCCAGCGAGGCCCTGCGGGCCAACATCACGGCCACGCAGAAGGCGATCACCAATAGCGAACGCGCCAATCAGATGATCGCCACGGCGGACAGCGCCTTGGGTCAGGTCAGCTCCCTGCTGAACGACATTCGCGGGCTGGTCTCCGAGGCCGCCAACACGGGCGCACTGTCGGCCGAGCAGATTCAGGCCAATCAGTTGCAGATCGACTCCTCGCTCGAGGCCATCGACCGTATCGCCAACGTGACTCAATTCCAGGGTCAACGACTTCTCGACGGCAGCCTCGACTTCATTACTTCGGGCGTGGACAACAGCAAGATCACCAGCCTCCAGATCGATCAAGCCAACTTCGGCACCTTGAGCCAAATCGACGTCAATTTGGACGTCGTTTCGCAAGCCACCAAAGGAAGTTTGCAATATTCGTATGGGGCCATCGCAAACGACGTCGTCCTCGAAATCGCCGGAAAGAACGGCGCCGAGGCTTTCAGCTTCGCGGCGGGCAGCAAAATCGAGGATATGGCCCAGGCCATCAATCTGGTCTCCGACGCCTTAGGTGTCCGCGCCGTCGTGCAGACCGAAGCCACCGCCGGCACCATCACCACGTCCAGCTTCGGCTTGGACAACGACGTGGTGATTACCGCCAATCAGGCGGGCCAGGCCGCCGGCGACATCCGCGTGAAGTACACCAAGGGCAGTTCCGCGTCGACGACGGTTTCTTACGCTGCCGCCAGCGGCAACACCCCCGCTTTGATTAACGTTCAACTCGGCACGCGGCAATGGGTCGCGGCCTCGGGCCAGGTCGACCCCGCCGGCACCGACAACGCCATCAGCCTCACCGCCAACATCAAGGGCGAGGAATTCAACGGCGTCACGCTCAACGTGACCGACACCGGCGGCGCGATCACGCTCAGCTACGATCACGCCAACAAGGTCTTGAACATCGGCATCAATAGCGGCACGACCACGGCCAACGACCTGGTCAACGCCATCAACAACGACGCCGCGATCTCGGCCTTGTTCACCGCCGCGAACGTGGGCGAGTCCGACGGGTCCGGCACCCTGAACCATGCCGATGCGGCCTGGGCCGGCTTCACCACCTCCGGCGGCGTCACCGGCGGCGACGTGATCGCCACCGCCAACGACGTGGTCGCGGCCATCAATTCCTCGGCCGCCTCCGCCGTGGTCACCGCCTCGCTGGCCGCCGGCAACAACGGCTACGGCGTGGTCGGCGATTTCCAGGAATACGCCTACTACGGCACCGCCGAGGCCAACAATCGCCTCCAATTCCTCGGTCCGCAAGGCTCGCGCAACATCCGCTTCGTCTCCACGCCGGGCGAGGCCTTGAGCGTCGATCTGGCCACCGATCCGCAGGTCACCGGGTTCGCCTCGGCCCTGGTGCAGGGCGTCAACGCCAACAGCACGTTCCAGATCACCTCCCGCTTCAAGGGAGAGGATTACGACGGCGTCAACATCGTTTTCAACGACAGCACGGACAACACCGTGGTCTGGGACGCCGAAGGGAAGACCCTCACGTTCAACGTGAACATCACGGGCGGCGTGACGGCGGCGCAGGTGGTGAACCTGCTCAATAACGACAGCTACGCCGGCAAGTTCTTCCGCGCCGAGCACTTCGGCACCAGCGACGGGACGGGCACCATCGCCGCCTCGATGACCGGCACCCTGGCCACCACCTCGGGCGGCGTGGTCAGCGAGGGCACGATCCTGGTGCACTTGGCCACCACCGCCGACGGGGTGGTCACGACCACGGCCCAGGATCTGATCAATTACTTCAACGACCCGGCCAACGCGGCGGCCCTGGCCCCCTTGGGCATCAGCGTGAGCAACGCCGAGGGGAGCGACGGCACCGGCCTGTTGGCGCCCACGACGAGCGATCTGGCCTTTGCCACGGCGGGGACGCAACTGCAAGACGCGCAGGCCTCCGGCACGACCTACGCCGTGAACGGCACCAACGCGCGGGTGAAGCTGACGGCGGTGCAACCCGGCGCCGACTACAACGGCGTGCGGTTGGTCTTCGAGGACACGGCCACGGCCGGTTCCGAGACGGTGACCTGGGATGCCGCCACGAAGACCCTGACGGTGGGCATCCAGTCGGGCGTGAGCACGGCCAACCAGGTGATCACGGCCATCAACAACGACGCCGTGGCCTCGGCCTTGTTCACGGCGGACGTAGGCACCGGCGGTACCGGCGCCGCGGCGGTGACGATCTCCGACTACGCCGAACTCTCCGGCGGCGTCGTGGACGCCGGCAGCCAGTGGGGCGCCGCCCTGCTGGGCAACAGCGACGAGACCAACACCGGCCTGACCATCGAAGCCACCGAGTACGGGAGCGACGCCTTCGTGTCGGTCAAGGCTCTCAGCGGCAACTTCGCGATGAAGAACTCCGCGGGGGCGACGGCGGACCGTGCCGCCGGTTCCGATGCCCGAATCCGCGTCAACGGTTACGAAGCCGTGACTCGCGGTTTGACGGCCTCCATCAATACCGCTTCGGTGGACCTGACCTTCAGTCTCGCCAGTACCGTGGCGGCGGGCACGCGGATGACGTTTTCCATCGTCGGCGGCGGAGCCCAATTCCAACTGGGGCCGAACGTCGTCTCCAACCAACAGGCCCGAATCGGCATCCGCAGCGTCAATACCGCCAAGTTGGGCGGTTCCTCCGGACGCCTGCAAGAGTTGCGTTCGGGAGGCAGCAAGTCGCTGACCAACGACGTGATCGGCGCGGCGGCGGTGGTGGATGAGGTGATCTCGTTGGTCACCAATCTCCGCGGGCGACTGGGCGCCTTCCAGCGTACGACGCTCGAGACCAACATCAAGGCCTTGAACGACACGCTGGAAAACCTGACCGCGGCGGAAAGCAACATTCGCGACGCCGACTTCGCGGCCGAGAGCGCCAAGCTGACGCGTGCTCAAATCCTCGTGCAGTCCGGCACGTCGGTGTTGAGCATCGCCAATCAGAATCCGCAGGCCGTCCTCGCGTTGCTGCGGTAGGCCTGAAAGGCTCGGCCCCAAAGGTCGAGCCGCGCGTCACAAGGACAAGCCCGCCGGCCTTTCCCTCACGGAGAGGCCGGCGTTGTTTTGGTTCGCCGTGTGACGCCGCCGCCGGTGTGAGCGGTCATTCCTGAAGGCCGGACACCTGCCGGAATAGCACCCAGCGACGGGTGCGCCGGACCTCGACAGGCTCCACGTAAGCCCCATGCGGTCCCCAGGGTTCGTGCGGTGTGCGAAAGAACCGCCGGATGATGTCGGCCTCGGTCTCCGCGTCGGGGCACTCCTCCGCGGAAACCAACCGCCATTCCACTTGTCGATGATCCAAGACGGGATCGAGAATACGCGTGCCGGATCGCCTCATGCGCTCATCCTTTCATTCTGCGTCAGGTGGGATTCGATCACCGACGGAATCATCCGCCGCGTCGGATACCCACATGCGAAGCGCATGCCAATCCGGCGTCCGGCAATCGTGAAACGAGAAAAACCGGCTGAAAACAGCGAGGCGCGGATTTATCGGGTCGATGGTTTGGGCCTTGCCGTAGCCCCATGCCGTCGCCCGCGGCGCCGCCCGTGGCGAAAAGGCAACACCCGCTCAGTCCGGCGATAGGCCGTCGAAAAGAATGCGATCGAACACGGCGGCCTTTTGTTCCCAGCCTTCCTCGCGAATCCGTCGCCGTGCCGTTTCCTGGGCGGTTGGCAGGCCGGTCTCGATCCTCAGTCGCACGGCTTTCACGAACTCGTCGGGCGAATCCGCCAGGTCCAGAGCGTCGCTCCACGCGCGATTGGCGGGAAGGTCGCGCACCACTACCGGTCGTCGCGTCGCAAGGTACTCCTTGAGCTTCAAAGGCTGCGATTCCTCCAGCCCCGGACCATTTTTGTACGGCATGATAAGGACGGTCGATAGCTCGGCCAGGAGCGGCAGCAATTCCGGCGAAACCGGTCCGACGGTTTTTACCCGGGGCAATCGTAGGATGCGGGCCGGGCAGTCGGTCACGGGGCCGACCAAGATGGTGACGGCTTCGGTGTCTTGACTTAGGGCCGACAGAATGCCTGTGTCCATTTGCCAATTGATCGAGCCCCAAAAGACGAACCGGGGCGGCGCAAGCGGGGCGAACAGCGATTGTGCCCGTTCCCAAAGTTCGCGCGGAGCCTTGGCGGCGTTTTGCCACGCCCGCCAATCCACGCCGTGCGTCAGCAGCACGGCGTCTCGACCGCAGGACGCGGCACCCTCTCGCAGACGCTCGCTCGCGGCCACGATCCGGTCCGCGGCCGAAATCAATCGGCTTTCCATCTCGGCCATGACGCGACCGTCCATCTCGGGCCAATGGCGGAAATCATCGACCCGGTAGTACACCCAACGATCCACGGGCAACAAACCCATCAGGTCCGCCACGATGGGAATCGTCGTGACCGCGGTTCGCGGTCGGGGCAGGGCGGCGATGAGAGGCTCCAATTGGCGGGTCAACAGTCGCCGATTCCACGCGCGCTCCCACCGGCGGGAGAAACTCGGCCACATCAGGGGTCGGGCCACCGTGGGTTGCGAGACATCCGGATTGTTAGCCGAGGTTCGATCCCGCCCCAGCCATTGCCGCAGCTTCTCCCAACCGCGTCGCATGGTCGTCCGGTCCAGTCTAGGCCGCCGCATGCCGATGGTATTGACCCAAAGCACGTTGCGCCGCGCCATCAAGAATCGCACGAGATGCTGGCAACTGGAGGGATGCCGACCCCAGTCGTCGGCGAAGACGATCAAGGAACCCTGCTTTGGGACGACGTGGTCGCTCACGGCGAGCCTTTCGCGGCAAAAGCACCTTTCCGCCGCCGGGGTGCTACGGCGAGATGATCTCCTCCAAGAGTCGGCGGTATTCGGCGTGCATCCGGGATTCGCTGAACCGATCTTCCGCAAGTCGCCTCCCCGTCGCTCCCCAATCTTCGGCCTTGCGGCGGTCGGCCATTAGGAGCTTGACCGCATTGGCGACGGCGCGAGGATCGCCCGGCGAGACCAACAGACCGGTTTCGCCCTCGCGGACCAATTCCGGCAGTCCGCCCACCCGGGTAGCCGCGACCGGCAAACCCGCCGCCATGGCCTCCAAGACCGTTACCGGTATCCCCTCGCTGATGCTGGTGAGCACGAAGGCGTCGGCGGCGGAGAGCAACTCGGGGATGTCTCGGCGCTCGCCTAAGAGGTGAACGCGGTCTTGCAAGTCCAATCGGGTAATCTCGCCCTCCACGGTCGATCTTTCCGGACCGTCCCCGACGAAAAACCATCGCAGGTTTTCGGTCCGCAACGAAGCGGCCGCGCGGACCGCCGTCCGGTGATCTTTGAGGGGATCCAGCCTCGCCACCTGCAGGACCGCGAAGTCGCTTTCGCAGAGTCCCCACTCCGCGCGGATGCGGCGTCGCGCGTCTTCGTTTCGCCGAAAACGCTCGACGGCGATTCCGTTGTAAATGACGCGGATCTTTCGGCCGGGAATACCTTCATTACGAATCAAGGCCTCTCGCACGGATCGACCGACCGCCACCACCCGGTCGCGCCGTCCGAGCATGATGCGATGGAAAATCCTGCGGGCCAAGCTGGGACGATCGGGATGGAATCGCCCGTGTTCGACGAACACCAAGGGCGGGCGACGCCGAAGGCCGCGAGCCCAGGCGGCATAGAAAAACGGCGTGAACTGATGGGCGATCACGGCGGCCGGGCGCTCGGCACGCTGAAGTCGCCGCATCAGTCGGGCGCATCCGCGGTCCAAACCCGGTCGTCGCCCCAGCACGTGTACGTGCAATCCTACCGAAGCGACGCGATCCTCCAGGGGACCGCTTTCGTCGAGGCACAGCATCCGAGTCGAATATTGGGGCAGCAATCCGGCGGCCAATCGGGCGGCCAAAACTTCCGCCCCGCCCACCGCCAAACTGTGCACGACTTGGTGGATCGGCAGGGAGTCGAGGCGTCCGGCCATGGGAGTCCCTTGCGATACTGCCTCGGGCTTGCCGGTATTCAACAACGGGGACTCACAATTGCCAAATCGACGGGACACCCGAGGCGTCGACGTTGATCAACGACCGAAGCCACGGCCACTCTACGAACATCAAAACCGTGAACACGACCAAGCACACCGCCAGGTAGGCCATCAACCAGCGTTCGCGATATAATCGCTCGGGTTGCTGTGCGGCGCTGCCGGGAGCCAAGGTAAGGCGGAGATAGGCGGCAAAAACCCCCGCCACAAGCGGAACGGCCAAGATCAACTCCACGTGATAGCGGACGATGAACACGCCCAAGAGCAGGGAGGCGGCCGAGGCATAGAAGAACATCTGAATCAACAGATCATTCTCGCGGTACCTTCCCAGCGAAGGGCGATAGCGGCCCGCCGTCTCGCCGGGACCCAGGCTTCGCTTTTCGGCCAGGCGTTTGGCGGCCATGAAGAAGGCGCCGGCCATCCAATAGGCTAGGATCAACGAGAGCGGCGGCACACGATCCGGCATCACGGTGAACCAACCGAGGAAAAGCCGCAGCGGATTGTTGACCGATTCGGTCAGCACGTCGATGTAGGGCCAATCTTTGGTGCGGACGGGGCGGACGTTGTACAGCACGCCCATCCACCACAAGGCCCAGGCTGAGGCCGTGAAGGGCCGGTTGATCGTCATCGCCAAACATAACCCCGCCGCGGCCAGAACCGTCCAGAGCACCGCGGCCGACCAGGCAGGCAAACGACCGGCGGCCAAGGGACGCCCCCTCTTTTCCGGATGGTACCGGTCGGATTCCAGATCGCACCATTCGTTGAGGGCGTAGTTCGAGGAGGCGATCAAACACACGGCGGCGAAGCCGAGGACGACCTGCAACCAGGCATCCAGGCCGGTCGGCCATTCTCCCGTAGTCTGCCGGCGATAAAACACGGCCAACAGGACTCCCAAGAGCATGAAACCGTTCTTGAACCAGTACTCGGGCCGTGCGAGTCGCAGCACATCCAGCCAAAGGGGGCCGCGGTGAGGAACGGCGGCTTTAGTCATGCCGTTTCTCCGGCGAAGGGCCGTCCTGAACACGCGCCGCTTCCGAACGGGGAATCGCGCCCAACCGCGCAAGGAACCACCGCTCCAGGCCGCGCTTCCAGCGAGTGGGGAACGGTTCTTGCTCCGGGGCGAGTGGAACGATCAAGACGGTGCGAATCCCTGCCCAATAGCCGGCCCAAACGTCGGCAAAAAGCTGATCGCCCACCATGGCGACGGCGGACGGTTCCAAGTTGAGCAGGCGAACGCCTTCACGGCAGCGCCAGGGAAAGGGCTTCCACGCCCTAGCCAGAAACGGCACGCCCAGTTCCCCAGCGGTGATCGACACCCGATTTCGCCCGCCGTTGGAAACGATGCACAGACGAATTCCCGCCGCTTGAAGGCTGCGAATCCATGCCGCCACCTCGGGCGCAACCGTCGCTTGACGATAGGGTTTGAGCGTGGAGTCGAGGTCCACCAATAGCCCTGCCAATCCTTGGGATTGCAGCCATTGGGGAGACAAATCGCTGATTCGCGAGAAATAATACGTCGGACGCAACCACCGCGCGACACCCCGCGGCGGCACTTCGTCGGCGTTCGGCTTCATGCACACCTATCCGTTTTCGATCATCCTTCCAATCGGCGGCTTGTATCTTTGGCGAGTTTTCCCGCCGCAGCTTCTCTCGAATGACTCCGAACCATTCAGTTTCGCCACCTTCGAAGCAGATTCAAGAGGCGGATCAGGTTCGGCGGGTAGCATGCTCGCATTAGGACGGGAACGAGAACGCCGGGCTTGCGGAGCGCTCGCTTGACGCGGGTCCTTTGCGGGAGGAAAGGCTCGGGCGGCGGCGAATCGTGCTCTTCGGCACGCGGAAGCGGAAGCGGCGGCGCCGACCGGTGGCAAGCCCCTCGCAAGGCCGCCGTCAAAACCACGGCGAGCGTTCGCGCATTGATCGGATGCTCAAAAGCGAGCAAATCCCGCCACGCCTGCGCGGTCCACGCCTCCGCCCGCTCTCGGAGTCGTCCTCGCAGGTCCTTCTCCGCCAGTCGCGAGGCCGCCCAGAGCACGTTGGCCTGCCGCAGCGATTGCGCGGCCCAAACCTCGGTCGGATACTCCAATTCATCGCGCCGATCGAGAAACGGACGTTCGTGCTCCAGCATCCAGCGCGCGTAATGCAACAGCGATCGGGCGACGTAGGCGTATGCGTCGTCGTGCAGGTTCCAAGCGTCTTTGAGTTGCAGGTATCGGGCGGTGATTTCGAAGTACATGGCGTACGACCAGCGCCGTTCGGCGTCGTGCAAGCGACGCGTGCGGATGTCATCGGCGGGATGCACGGTGCGGCGCAGCAGACGTTCGGCGAAATCGAGATACCGAGACTCGCCGGAGACCAGCCAACCGTCAAGCAGGGCGTTGATGCTGTTGGCGGCGGCGCGTCCCGGACCGTGATAGTCGGCTTCGCTGGTGGCAGTGGCCGCGCCCGTCGGACCGGCGTCGATCAAGAAGAACGGCGTTCGTCCGCCGTCCTCCATGGCGATGACCCAATCGGCGAGGGAAAGCACGGTTTCCCGCGCGTCGTCGTCGCCGAAGAGAAAGTGGTACATCAACAGGCCGGTCGTGTAATTGTGCTCGGAACTGGGCCCGCCGCCGTAGCCCGGGCGGTCCGCGTTCTTCCGCGAAAACGCGCGGTGCGTGCACGTGTGCGCCGTGCGGTAATGATCGGTGAGCCAAAACAACCCACCGTTGAAGGGCGCACGATCTCGACTCGTGTGATAGACGTCGATGTCGATCACGTGCCGTGCCAAGGGATGAAGGATCGCGTCCCATTCGACCGATCGACCGCATAGTCCCTGGAGGATTGTGCCCAACAGCAGATCGAACTGGTTGTTGTAGTGCGAGACGTGGGGCGCTTGGCCGTGATAATAGCGGGCTTCGTGATCGGCATAGACGTCGCCGAAATGCCGCCACCCGTACTCGTCCGCTTTCTCGCGATTTGGCAGCAGGCCGCTTTCGCCTCGCAATCCCGCCCGCGCGAAATCCGCGACAGGCAATTCCGCATAAACCGCGGGGGGCACCAAAACATCCGCGATTTCCACGGCGCGGCTGGGTTCCCAGTCGCATATCGCTTGCAACGGATGCGGCAGCGTATCCGTGGATTGGAGGGTCCTCCGATCACCTGCTTGCGAGTCGGCAACGTCCGAATCCCAACGCAAGCACACCGTTGTCGTGACTTGCTCGCCGCCTTGAAGTTCGTGGCGGTCGCCCCATTCCTCGGGCAGAATGCCTACGGCGAGTTCCCGGGCGGAAAGACGCAGGGCCTTGGGAAAACGCTGCCAGAACTCGGGCACCGCCGCCAACCACCAACCGTCCCGGGTTCGCAAACCGACGATCGGTTCCGCCCGAAGACCTTCCCAAGTGCCGTGCGGCGTGCTGAGGCGAAAGCCTCGAAAACTGCACGGAATTCGGCCTTGTGCGTTGACGTGGTTATAGCTCCGCCAATTCTCGCCGCCGCTGGAATCTTGATAAATCAGGACGTCGGGGTGGTTTCCGTTTGGCGCACCGCCGGGGTTCACGCTTGCGGGGAATTCTCCGGCAAGCACGCGCAAGATGCCTCCGTCTCGAACTCGGCATACCCAAGCCCGTGCCGGTTCCGCAGGGCGAATGCGGAGGGTGAAATCCTTCAGCAGAACGGACCCGGGATCGCCGAGATCCCAGCAACCGCCGCGATGCCGTGCCCGGCCTTGATTGCGCAGCGTCAAGCGAACCCGCATCAAATCCGCGGTCGGGAAGAACTCCCAAGCCATCCGCCAAACCAGGTTGCGGCCAACACGCGACGGTCGCAGACGAAACGGCGCGGTGCAACGCCCTTCCCACCGCTCCATTTGCACGACCGGACCGTCAAGACGTTCGATTCGCACGGCCTTCGCCGGTCGCAACGGTCGTCCCGTGTCGTCTTGAAGGTCCCACGTGAAGAACACCGCTTGCGAGAGTGGCGCCTGATCGGGGGGGCGAAAATTCCACCCGCCGCGGACATCCCATTCCAGCGATCCGCGACGGTCGGCGATTCCCGTTCCCGCCGAAGGCTCCGCTTGACCGCCTTCGCTCAGGCGACAAATCCAATTTCCCTCTTTGCCGATGGGCGATTCGCGAGGAAGGACGGCATCAATCAGGATCCACCGGGCCGAGACGTCGGGCCACCGCGCGGTGACCCGCACTTGCGCCGCCGCCTCGCGTCCATCGGGCGAAATCAGCTTCGCGACGGGCCGTCGCATCGCGGCTTGCGGCAAAGGCACGCCGAAGCGTACCGGTTCCGCGACCTCTAAACGATCCGGCCCATCCGCGTTGGAAGGCCGCACGAATTGTACGGCGACCTCAAGCATCCGGTCCGGCGCCCTCTCTTGCGAACCCCATGGTCCCAGCGTCCGGCGAAGAATCCTCCGCGACGGTCCGAAGGACCCGGGCGGGAACGCCGACTGCGACGCTTCCCGCCGGAATCGGATGAAGCACCACGGAACCGGCGCCGATCACGCTATCCTTGCCCACGGAGGCCATGACGACCGAGCGTTCGCCGATCCAAGCGTTTTCACCGATCACGACGCGTTCGCGAACATGGTCCCCGCTCTTGCGGTCGCCGCCGGTGGGATCCAGGGGGTGCTGGCGCCGTCCGCTGGGGATGGAAACGCCGGACGCGATGAGCGCGTTGCGACCCACCGTTACGTCGCCCAAAACGCAGTAGGCGCCGATGTACGCTCCGTCGTCGATTTCGGCGGTGTCGCGTGAAAAGATCGTGCCGAACCCGATTTCGCCGTCGCGACCGCAGCGAGCCAACGTCCAGCGATAAAAGGCCCAGCGAAGGTAGCAACCGCACACCCCCGGCAAGAGCGCAAAGGCTTGCGACCAACCGGCGAAAGCGCGTTGCCGCCCGACGATGAGGCCGCCCAGGCGACATGCCGCCGCGCAAGGTGCCACGATCACGCAGGCCGTTCCCCGCAGCAGTCGTTTGCAGATGCGTCCCACGCTCATTGCCGCATCCCCTTCAGGCGATAGTGAATGCGACGGATGCCGTCCACGCCGCTTCCGGGCAGAAACGTGACTGCCCAGAGCGCAAGGGAGCGGAGGCGAATCCGCCAGCGGAGCGAACGGCGAAAGGCCGCCCGTGCCGCGGCGGCGTCGTGATCATCCAGATCGAAAGAGCCTAGCAGGTCGTACAGCTCCGCCATCCGTTTCCTGATCGCGCGGCGTGTGGATGCCGGTTCGCCGCGCAGCACCCGCTCCAGCATGGCCGTCTGTTCCCGCAACATGCCGCGGCGGTCGTTCGTGCCTTGCGCCGAATGGATGCGAAAGACGGTCATCGGTTCGGCGATATAGGCGAACTCGCAAACCGCGGCGAACCGCAACCAAAGATCGTAGTCTTGCACCGTATTGCCGCGAATCTTCAAGCTGCACAGACCTGTTTGGGCGAAGAGCGCCCGTCGCACCATGACGCTGGAATTGCAAATGGCGTTTCCCAGCAGCAATCGCTCGCGGCAATGACCCACCAGTTCGGCCGGGTCGGCGGTTTCGTCCGGCGAAGCGCGCCAAGTGCCGTCCTGGTCGGCGAAATATCGTGCCGCGGTGTGCACCAAGCCGACGTCCGGTCGGGCGAAACATGCCGCCTGCCGCTCCACTTTCTCCGCTTCCCACCAATCGTCTTGATCCAGAAAACAAACGTATTCGCCCCGCGATTCCAATACTCCGCGATTCCGGGCCACGCCGACGCTGTGATTGGGCTGACGAATCAATCGCGTCTCGGGCGCCGTGCGACGAATAACCTCGCACGAATCGTCCGAAGATCCGTCGTCCACCGCCACAATCTCGATCGGACGATAGGTTTGAGCCAAAACGCTGTTCAGAGTGTGTTCCAGGAATCGGCCGCCGTTATAGACGGGAATGACCACACTGACCAAAGGGCGCAGCGTCATGAAATCCGCCTCAACTCGCCCCTGGGTTCGATGGACATGCTTCCCAACACTCGGCCCAGACCGCGTGGACCGCCTGAACGTAGCGATCCGCCGAAAAATGCTCGAACGCCCACCGCTGTGCGGCTTGGCCCATGCGTTGCCGGACATCGCGACGATCGGCCAGCAAAGCCAGTGCTTCGGCCAAGGCGGCGTCATCGCCGGGGGGAATCAGCAATCCGGTCTCGCCCTCGCGAACGACCTCGGCGGGGCCTTCGGCGCGGGTGGCGATGACCGGTTTCCCGAAGGCCGCCGCCTCTAGCAACACCAGCCCGAACGATTCCTGCCGCGAGGTGAGCGTCAACACGTCGCAGGCGGCGAGCCAAGGGCGGACGTCCGCTTGGAACTCGCAAATCCGCCCGTGATTGCCCAAGGCGTCGGCCACTTGGGACAGCAAAGGCCCCTCTCCCAAAAAGATCGGCACGACGTTTGGGAGATCGCTTCGGTCCGCGAGTCGCGCCGCCGCGCGGACGAGCAGCAGCGGATCCTTGCGCGGTGAAAAACGACCCAACCACAGGACCATGACGTCTTCCGGCGTCAAGCCGAGGCGGGAACGAAGCGCGGCAGCCTGTTCGCGCACCCGAGGGCAAGCGGCGTCATCGGCACCGAAACGCAAAGGGTTGTGGATCACGCGGGTTTTGGCCGATTCGATATAAGCCTCGCACACCCGACGTGCCGCATGGGATTCGAAGATGAGGCGTCGTGACCAGCGACTGAGCCTCCTCGCCGCGGAGGGAAAGGATGTCAGACGTGTGGGCCAAAAGGCCGGGTCCAGGATTTCGTGGACATGCCAAATGTGAGGTACCCCGGCCAAACGCGCCGCCAAGGCCGGTTCGAAGATCACTGCGGAGTTGGTGTACACCAAATCGAAATCGCCGCGCCGAATCAGGGCGGCGTACCGCAGCACGCGGAGCCAACCCTTGCCCCACAAGTTCCGCCGATACCACCCGGAAGGCTCGTAGCCCAGCCACCACGCCCAGGGTTCAACCGCCGCGGACCAACCCGACCGGCGGCAGCGATCGACCATGGGACCGTCGCAGGCGAAACGGACATCCAATTCGTAAACGGCGGGATCCGTTCCCGACAAGAGCACGTCCAGGCACAGTTCCGCGCCGCCTTGACAGCCCGAATGGGCCGCCACCAACACACGTCGCCGGCGTGCATTGCCGCCGCGTTCACGGTTCGCTCGATTGCTCCGCGCGATGCCCGTCACCGTTCAGCAGGGTCCGCCGATGGCCTGCGCCGCCCCGAGACGTGGGACCGCAGTCGATCCCATGCGTCCTTGATCCGATATACGACCGGCGGCCAGATGCGCTCGCGACAAACGGCGTTTGCCGGTTCCGGCAGTTGCTCGCCGCATTCCGTGAAAAAACGGCGAAGACTCCGGTATTTCGGCCAGTCGCGGGCAAATCGCGCCTCCACGGCACAGCGGGCCATCAGCGTCAAGAAGCCCTCACGGATTTCTCGGCGGTCGGATTGCGGCCAACCGTCCGTGCGTTCCAGATAGGCACGCAAGGCCCGATAGCGGCGAACCAGCATGTCGGCGGCGTTACTCTGTCCCCCGCCGTGCACGCGATAGCCGATCAGTTCCTCCGGCACCAGGGCGATCCGCGCCACGCGGGTCAGTTCCAAAAAGTAGATGAGGTCTTCGCCGTCTTGCGTCCAGTCGGGAAACCGCAGAGGCAGTTCTCGTCGCACCAAGATGCTGGATATGCGGAAAGGATTGTCCGCCGCGACGTGTCCCGCCCGATATCGCTCCGTCGCATCGACGATCGAGACGTCCACGCGACCGTTTTGTCGTCCGAAGTAGTACCAATTCGTATGGATGCAATCGACCGCCGGGTCGGAGCGCACCGCCGCCAACTGCTTCGTCAATTTGTCGGGATGCCACAGGTCGTCGGCGTCGAGAAATGCGATCCAATCGCCGTGAGCGGCCTCGATTCCGCGGTTGCGAGCGACCGACTCGCCGCGATTCTCTTGCCGCAGTACGCGGACGGTCGGGCCGAACCTCTCCGCCACTACGGCCGAATCATCGGTCGAACCGTCGTCCACCACGATGATTTCCTCGGGTGGACGCGTCTGACTGAGGACCGACCGTAACGTCTCGGGCAAGTATCGCGCGGCGTTCCAGGCGGGGATCACGACGCTGACCGTAGGCCCGTCCGTCATCCGCTCCGTCCGTTTCCTTTGCTGGAGAGGGACCGTGCGTGACAATTTCGACCGGCGCGGTCTGCGGGGTTCGGCATCCGCGATGATCGCCTCATGACCAACAATAGCCCAGGGCTTCGAACTCTCGACCGGCAATACGACGGAATTGAAACCGGTTCCACCACGACCAATCGCGCCATCGCCCGACGGGACGGAAGTCGGCCGGTTTTTCCACGGGTTGCCAGTGCAGTTCCTTGCGTCCGCCCCGCAAGACCGAGGAACCTCGAACGGGTAGGCGGTCCAGGGCGTCCCAATCGAACTCTCCTGCGGTAATTCCCACGTGACCCAGCACGCGCTCCATGGCATCGCGGCCCGCCAGCAAATCTTCGTACCGTACCACCAGCACTTGTGCTCGGCGTTCGCGGGGCAACTCCTCGGCGAATCGCAACACCGTCCGGGCTTTCTCGGCGAAGGCGTGCATCCAGTACGTGCGCGGGTGGTGCGGCCAAGATCGGTGCGACGATTCGACCACGTCTCGACCGTCGCGGAGCATCACGATCAGAATCGCCTCGGGGAATAGATCGAAGAACAGGTCCAGCCCCCAGGGGTCGGGCGTTTTGGTCAGCAAGCGACGTCCCGGTTCGATATAACGGTTCAAAAAGCCCAGCAATCCGTCGCCCAATGCCCGCAGCATCGCCCGGCGACATTCGGTGTATTCTTCCGGACGGTCGGCGAAGCGTTTTTGATACTGCTCGGAAGTCGTGCGATCGACGTACCGGCGGAGCAAGTGGGCGTACTGAAGGAGGTAATCCTCGGCCAACGGCAGCGGGGCCTGAAACCGCGGGTGAGTGCGCAGGGCGTCGAATAGAAAATTGCTGCCGCAGCGTCGATGGATGCCGATCAAGAAGACCGGTCGATCCGCTCGATCACGAACGTCATCGGGCGCCGGGCATTCCAACTGTTGAATCGTCAAGGTCGTAAACTCCCGTGCATCGGCCTTTCCCGCTCATCTTCGGTTTTGAGGTCGGCCCAAGATGACGGGCAAAAGGTTCGCGTGATGTCGGCGGATGGTCGTAATCGGGCGATCATCGCGTTTTCGATGGCGACCGCAGTGCTGCCTTGCGCCGCCCGGCCATCCAACCGCGGAACAAGGCCTCTTCGCGTGCCGCTGCGAAGCGTACGGCGGGATCGCGCGAGCAGGCGACCCGCCACTTGGCACACCACCGCCGCAACCATTCTCGCCACATCCAGCGGGGACAGCCCAACACCAGTCGTTCCGCAGGCTCGCCTTCTCGACACTGCAAAAGCCCCTCGCTGACGCCGATCCGATAGGCTCGGCGGAGCGCCCAGCGGGGCGTGCATCGTTCACGGGGAACCCAATGGCGGACCAAGGCCTGCGGCAGATATTGCGGGACATAGCGGGCCGCTCGCAACCGCCGCTGAATCTCCGTTTCCCCGCCCACCGTGCCCGTCCCCGGTCCAAACTCATCGGAGAATCCGCCCACCTTTTGGAGGGCCGAGGAGAACGCCGCCCAATTGGCTCCGAGGAAACCCACCTCTTCGAGAGATTCGCCGCGATCCGGGTTCCATCGCCATCCGCGGGCGGATCGGGGTAAATACGGCAGCAACCACGAGGGGGGCGATTCCTCGAATTCCGGTTCCATCGGTCCGCCGAAGTAGCGGTTTTCCTCGGCATCGGCCGCTTGCCAATAGGACTCGACGGCCCGGCGCTCCACGGTCACGTCGTCATCGAGAAACCAGATGAGGCCCCTTGGCGTGGCGTCGATCACGGCGTTCAGCGCCGCGCAGCGATTGGGCCGCGGAAGATAGAGGTATTCCAGCTTGCAAGGCACGGTCGCTGATCGGACGACCTCCTCCGCTCCCAATCGACCGCCGTTTTCGGCGACCACGATGCGGCAGGTCTCGGCGGCGGGTACGGCTTGGGCCAGATTCTCCAGCGTGCGCCGTAGTAGCTCGGGCCGACCGTGCGTCGCAATGGCGATCGTCAACCTCACGACCGGACCTCGCAGGGTTCCGCGGTTACTCGCTTCCAGGCGGGATGGTCGGGCGGATACAGCGGTGATTCGGCGGGCGGCGATTTCCCGGCTTGAATCGCCCGGTATGTTTCCCGCACAATCTCGCCAATACGCCGACGATCGCATCGTTCCGCGACCAGACGGCGATTGACCTCCGCCGCGGTGTCGACCAACTCGTCGTCCATCAATGCCCGGCGGATCGCGGCGGCAACGGGGTGAGGGTCTTCCGGCGGCAAGAGCATCCCGGTGCGTTCCGGTTCGATCCAATCCTCCCCCGCCCCCGTGTTCGATTGGATGGGAAAGGATCCCATCAACATAGCTTCGAGCATGGATATGGCGATGGAATCGCTGATGTTCAGCCCGATCGAAATCCGCGCTTGACCGTGCGCGCGGAGCATTTCCAAGTGCGGCGTCCGCGGAGGCAGCAAATCGACGGGCACGCCGGTATCCTGCGAAAACAATCGGGCGGCGACGCGGACCGCCTCGGGGTCTCGTCCGCCCGTGTAGATGACGACGCGGTATCCGCCCTTTCTCAGCAGTTCGGCGCACAACCGCAGGGCGTACAGTCCGACGAGTGCCCGACCCGCCCAATCTTGATAACCTTTGAGCACCACGACCCGCCGTCGCGACGGTGGGATCTTGCTTTGTGCCTCGGTCACCTCGTCGAGATCGAAACCGCCGCAAACGGGTACGATGGGAAGCGCGATTCCGCGTAGGCCGAGACCTTCCGCCAATCGCAAATCCCGCAAGCATTCGCACCAATAGTAATCGCAATGCGTCACCGCCGCGCGAACGTACTCGGCGTATTCCGGCATTCGCCCGAACAGAAAGATATCGCTTCCCCAATTGCTGATGACCCACTTGGGAAAAGGCCGGCGACAGTGCTTGCGAGCCTGCCAGGTCAACTTTCCCGCGTGGTGGATCGTCAGCGAATGCACGAGGTCGGGCTTCAGGCGGTCGATCAGTCGTGCCAGGCGACGCGCGGCGTCGGTGAAGTCGGGACTACTGCGCGCGGCTAACGCGGCCGCGCGGTAGCGTCCCCAAGGCAGCGGCCAATTCCAGCCCCAAGCGGAAAAGAAACGATCTTTCACGCGAACTCGTTTCGGGCGGGGGCGCGTCGCCGGATCGTCGACGTCATGCAGCGTCAAACGCGGCATCTCTTCCCGAACGTGGAACAATTCCGTGGGAAACAGATGCACGTCCCAGTCTTCGGTGGGCAACTGTTCGATCCAGCGGGCGGTATGGACGCTGCCGGGCAAGCCGACAAACAGAATGCGCATCAAGCGACCGTTCGATTCAAAAAAGGAGGATCCGGAGCTTGTTCAAGGATGCATAGCGGGAAACCGAGCGGCGTCGAGTCGGCGGTGCCGCGAGTATCGACGATTGGTTACCAATTCTTGTGCGGCAGGATGTGCCGAAAGGCCCGCCAACCTCGCATCAAATGCTCCCAGCGGCGATGTAAACGCCACACATCGTAGGGAATGGGTTTGCGATCGGAAAGCAGCAGCACCCAATCGTAGCCCGTGCAGGCCACCAAACGATGCTTCACATGCGTAAAGTCCTTCGGCGTCCAGCGACTGACGTGCCGTTCCCATTCGTTGCCGAACACGTCCCCTTGCTCGCGGACGACGATGGGCGTGCAAATGAGGACGAAATCGGCCTTCTTCAGGCATAGGTCCATTAGATCGGCCGCGTACTTGGGCGAAAAGTGCTCCCAAACGTCCAAGGCCGCGATCACATCCACGTCGGGCAAACCGGGAAGAACTTGCAGGGCTTCTCCCACGCGGACTTCGTCGTACGCGTAATCCCACAAAGGATTGCGGTATTGCTCGTAGACCTCCACGCCGTAGATGCGGGTTTTCCATTCCGATCGGGCATAGCGTTTATGCCAAATGTCGGTGAATTCTCTCACCAACACGCCGGTCTTGCCGTGTCCCACGCCGATGTCGATGAGGCTGGACGGTTCCAGCCGCAACAGAATGTCGTGAACCGAGGCCAGCGTACGCGGTGCGCTGGTGGGCATCAGCGAATTCTCCTCCATTCACAGGCGGGGGTCAGAACGCCCACGGTGGACATGATGTCGGACCCGCGCAAGGGTTGATCTTGAAAGACCTCGAACTCCACGATCGTGCGATGGTGCTGGAATTCGCGAACGCCGCGTTCCGCGGTGACGACGCCGACCAAGTAGCGCCCGGACGGCAGCATTTCCGCGGGAATGACGCAGGCCAAGCGGAACGGGCCCGCCTCGGCGAGGATTCCGTAGGACGCCTCTTGCTCGAAGCTGTGACTGCGAAACAGCAGCATGTCGTCCATGCTTCGGATATCGACCGCCGCGATGTAGCGACCGCCGGGACGTCGGACTTCGCCTTCCAGTTCGATCACGATGGGGCGACTTCGGGGAAAGACGTTGCCGATCCGCCCGGTTTCATCGCGAACGCGAATGTTCCGCACGGCGAAGGGAGCGTCGGCGGGGGCGGGCAATTCGGCGTCGCCGTTGCCGCTGACGGCGAGCACACGCTGCAAGTACGCGGCCACGACGGCCTCGGGCGGACCCTCGGCGACGATCCGTCCCGCGTCCAGCGATACGGCCCGACTGCAAAGCTGCGTCACCGCCCGCATGTTGTGGCTCACGAACAGGACGGTGCGACCCTCTCCGGCGACCTCGCGCATCTTGCCCAAGCACTTGGCCTGAAACGCGGCGTCGCCCACCGCGAGCACCTCGTCCACCAGCAGAATCTCCGGTTCCAGATGAGCGGCCACGGCGAATCCCAGCCTGGCGAACATCCCCGAGCTGTACCGTTTGACCGGGGTGTCGAGGAACCTGGAGATGCCCGAGAATTCTACGATCTCGTCAAACTTGGCGTCGATCTCGGCCTTTTTCATGCCCAAGATGGCGCCGTTGAGATAGATGTTCTCGCGGCCCGTCAAATCAGGATGAAAACCGGCGGCGATCTCGATCAGCGCTCGGAGGCGTCCTTGAATGCAAACCGTGCCGGACGTCGGTCGGATGATCTTCGCCAGGACCTTCAGCAGCGTGCTCTTTCCGGCGCCGTTGGCCCCGACGATTCCCAATACTTCGCCGCGGCGTACGACGAAGGAGACATCGCGCAAGGCCCAGAACTCGCGATCCTCCGCGGCGGCGCGAAGACCCAACCACCGCCCTGCCAGGGACGGCAACAGATCTCGTAGGCTGTCGTAGAACTCGCCGCGTCGAAAACGCTTGCTGACGGCCTCGACCCGGACCGCTATGTCGTCATTCACCGTCGTATCTCGCAACAAACCATCCGCCCGCGTCGTCGGCCCGATCGGAGCGCGGCTCACAATGAAACGTGACCTTGGCCGTCAACCGATCGATGATTCACCACGCTAAATGTACTCCGCGAAGAGAAATTCCAATTTGTGAAACAGTCGCCAAGCGCCGAGAAAGCCCAACACCGCCCAAAGAGAGCTGTAGGCGGGATACCAAGGGCGCCACACGGCGATGACGGCGCCGGTCCGGTCCGTCAAGTTCAGCGGTTGCAAAAGGTTGTGGCCTTCGATGACGGCCAACCGCAAACCTTCGAGCACCGGAGAAAGGGGATTGAGCATCATGATAAGCGCGCCATGGGGGCCGAAGACTTCGGGTTCATAGAAGACCGGCGTGAAAAAGATGCCGAAGGTCAGAATCACCTGCACGATATATTTCACGTCACGGAAGAAGACATTGCCGCAACTGAGGATCATCGACGCCGCCGCGGTCAAGAGTACCAGTACCAGCAACAAGGGCGGCGCCCAAAGCATGTTCCAAGACCACGACAGACCCGCGAAAGCCGTCAGCAGGACCGCTAAAAAGGCCGCTCCCAGCAACAAGTCCACCGCCTGCGTCAATACGGCGGACAGCGGGAAGACCTCGCGGGGGAAATAGACCTTGGTGACAAGTTGCATATTGCCGGTCAGGCTGTTGGCGGCGAAGCCCAATGCCCCGGCAAAGAAGGCCCAACCCAGCGCCTTGACCGACATGCCGGCGACGCGGGGCAGATCCACCGAACTGCCGCCTGCGTAAGCCAACGCCAACTTCACCAGATAACCGGCGGCAACGATCATCAGCGGCATCAATAAGGCCCAGCCCAAGCCCATCACCGCCTGCTTGTAGCGGATGCGGATATCGCGCCAGACCATCCGCCAGAGCAATTCGCGAAAGTCCAATAATTCTCGGATCATTTCGCGCCAAGGATTGCCGCCCTGGGCGGAGGTCCAAATCTGGACGGCGGGGTCGGCGCTCTCTTCGCCGCGGGCGTTCCCAAGTCGGAACCCGTCTTCCGCCGGCAAATCGTCATCTAGCACGGGATGCTCAATCGTGGTCACGCGTCCTCTTTCCGAGTTTCTTTGCGTCCGAATCGGCCGCGCTTCTCTTCCCTTTGCATTCTCTTGCGACGGCGCGGCGGTCTTCCTTTTCTCTTCGGGGTCTTACACCGGTTGCGGCAGCGTTGGGGGTTCCGCTTCGACGGAGTGGTCCGCATCCTCCGCGAGAACCTCTTCCGCTTCAGAGACCGAGTTGACCCGAAGCAGCACCGCGCCCAGCAGCACCGTGTAATAAGGCAATTCCAACCATACCACGCTGATAAAACTGACGGAGACGGCGAATCCCACCAAGGCCGCGATGATGCCTCGGGCCATGGCCCGATCCCACTCGCCCGCCGGAGAATCCCGCCGCAACAGGCCCAATAGTCGCCAAATCGTGACGCCGTAGAACCCGCTCAAGAGAAGCAATCCGGGGATCCCCATCTCCGCGCCGGTTTGGAACCAGAGCGAGTGAGCCTGCATCTTGGGCAGTCCCATGGCCTCCGACTGGAGCGGCCAATGATTGGCGCCGACTCCCAGGAAGGGGTGGTCGCGCATGCTGCGGATGCAAGCCTGCCATTGCTCCATGCGGCTTTCGGCCGAGCGGTCGCGCTGCTCGGGATCGACGAAGATGGTCATAAAACGTTGGCGGACCTCCGGACCGGCCAAACGAAAGGCCAAAATCGCCGCCAAGAGAAAAACGAGGTAATACTTGGGATGCTTGGGAATCAGAATAAAACCGGTTATTCCGCCCGCGATCAAACCGAGTTGGCCACCGCGGGAGAAAGAAAACATGATGGTATTGGCCATCAAGGCCGCCGCGATGAAGCATACGATTCTCAGGGACCATCGCGTCTCCGCGATCGCCAGAAAGAGCGCCAGGATGACGCCGATTACCATCGCCGCCGCGATGCAGTTATTGTCGAACCCGCCGTAGGCCTCCAAGACGACGCGGTTGTAACCCTGATAGTAGCTGCGATTGAAATCGAAGGCCAAGAAGCCTTGGCTCAGGACGATCACCCAAGCCAATTGGCGAATCTTCTTTCGGTCATCGAGCATGCTCATGCCGACCAGGAAGGGAAGCACGATCTTGGCCAGAGAGACGATATATTCCCGGGCTAATAGGGGATAACGACAAAAGAAATAGCCCAAGGACGCCCATCCCAAGAAGCCGAGCAAAAATGCCACGGTGGCCGCGCCTCGCCCGAGCCGCCAGTCGCCCAATCCGCGGATTGCCCAACCGATCAGCATGCCGACGGCGACGATGAAGCTGTATCTCCCCGGTCCCTGAGCACCCACCGACCAATACCACAGCGACTCCGGTTTGATGATCGCATAGTGAATATAGATGAATAGCCCGATCAGAGGGTAGAAAAGCGCAAGTAGGGCGCCGAGGTAGGTCAGAACATAGACATAAACCAGACCGCGCATGGATGGCCGCGCTCAATCTCGAAAACGATAGCGCACGATGCACCACAACGCTCGCAGGGCGTCGCGGAAGCCGATCTTTTTACCCTGTTGATAAGTCCGCCCGTAGTACCGCACGCCGGTCTCGAAGATGCGATATCCTCGTTTGGCGACCTTGGCCGTCAATTCGATCTCGATGCCGAAACGATTTTCTTTAAGCGTGTCGCGAATCGCCTCGATGACCTCGCGGCGAAAGGCCTTGTGGCAGGTCTCCACGTCGGTGAGGTTCAAATCGGTGAACATGTTGGAAAGCGTGGTGATGCAGCGATTCGCGACGTAGTGCCAAAAGTAGAGCACGCGGTGCGGTCCCTCGGACACGAAGCGTGAACCGTACACGACGTCGGCCTCGCCGTCGACGATCGGTTGCAGCAAAGCCGAATACTCGGAAGGATCGTATTCGAGATCGGCGTCCTGGATGATCACCACGTCGCCGCGGACTTCGGCGAATGCCGTCCGTAGGGCGGCCCCTTTGCCTCGATTGCGGGGATGCTCGAGGATGCGAATTCGCGGGTGGTCCTTCCAGGCTTGCAGTTTGGTTGCGGTCCCGTCGCTGCTGCCGTCGTTCACGACCAAGACTTCTTTGTTGACGGGCGCATCGATGATTCGGCGCAGGATTTCATCGATGGTGGCCTCTTCGTTGTAAACCGGCACCACCACGGAAAGAAGCATGTCGGGCGGCAAGCGGACGATGCCCAATCGCCGCCGCAAGGCCGAGAGCCAAGCTGCGCGCTCGGACGGCGTGTCGCCCGTCGCCGGACCTCCGCAAAAGGGGCAACTCTCGTCCGCCGGCATCATGACCGCCCGCCCGCGATGAAAGACTGCTTCTTCGGTTCCGAAAACGAGAGCAACGATTGCAAGGGTTGAAGGCGCGCCGTCCAAGTGTATCGCGTCTCCACAAGTCGGCGGGCGTTGTTGCCCAATCGCCGCCGTTCGGAGGGTGAGCGCCAGAGATGATCCAAGGCCGCGACCCAGTCCGAAGGTTGCCTCGCCTCCACGACGTCGTCGCCGGGCGAAACCGCCAAGCCTTCGAGGGCCTGGGGCGAGGCGATCACGGGCCGCGCCATGGCCATGCCCTCCAAAACCTTGTTCTGCACGCCCCGCGCGATTCGAAGAGGCGCGACGACCACCGCGGCGGCCAAGTACGGTCGGACATCCGGTACGTCGCCCGTCAGCACGGCGCCGGCCTTTGCCGCCGCCTCTCGAAGCGACGGTCCCGCCCCGGCGCCGACGATACGGAACTCCGCGTCGGGATGCAGAGCGCGGACTTGCGGCCAAACCTGCGATAGAAACCACATCAAACCGTCAACGTTCGCGCGGTAGTCCAACGCTCCGGTAAACACGCAAGTCGGATCGGTCGCAGCGTCGTCGCCGAGATCGGTCCGCGCGTGGTCGGTCTCGACGGCGACCGCTCGGGGGTGGAAGTAATCACCGTCCACGCCGTTTTCCAAGGCAACGACGTTGGCGGTCGGGCAAAACCGCCGGAATACGCGGCACTCGTCCTCGCTGACCAGGGTAATCCATCGCGCCTGATGAGCCACGGCCGATTCCCATCGCCGCAACCGCCGCCCCTCCCATCGGCACAGGGAGCGAGCAGGCCACCTCGCCCAAGTTGCGTAGTCGAACAGTTTTTGGCTGTCCACGTCCACCAGGTCCACGACCCAACGGTCGCAGGGAACGCCTGTATATGTCAGATACGGGGCCATGCTCGAACAAAAGGCGATTGCCCAGTCGTAGGTCCGTGAGGATCCCAGCGCGGCGATCTCCCGTTTCAGGCGAGGAGAGAAAAAAAGGCCTTCCGTGAGCGAGCGTCCCGCGGCCAACGACCACATGCCGCGCAACCATCGCCGTCGCGCATCGACGGGCACGGCGACCACGCGATCGCAGAACTCGCGCAACCCCGCGCGGACGTCCTCGGTGCAAGGCTCATCGGCCAAGAACGCGGTGTCCACCACCGCGAATTGCGACAGGTATTTGATCAAATTGTACGAACGGATGCGGTGACCGCGATTCGGCGGATAGGGCGTGCGATGGACCAGAAAGAGGATGTTGGGCCTTGGCTGCCGGCTCATGGCTTCGGTCTTCCTCTCTCCGCATGCGAGCGCCCGCCCGGGGCGTACCGGTCCCACGGCACGGCGGGCAGCGGCAAGGCATCCAAACACCAATCGAGTCGCGTGAAGCGGAATTCGGCCAGCATCCTACGGAGCTTCACCTCGGTGGTGCGCAGACCGACGCGATGGCGACGCCGGGCTAACCACGATACGCCCCGGACCTCCGGTTGGTCCGGATCGATTTCCCAAGGATGCACGTACACCATGCAGGGCCGACCGTGTCGCCGGCGAACCCGACGCATCCAACGTCGCGTAAGCGCCCAAGGAAAGAGTCGAAGATAACCTCCGCCTCCGAACGGTACGTTGCAACCCACCCAACGCACCGTCGTACCGGGAAACTCGCGGATCACCCCGCAGGGCGTGACGACCTGGTGCGGGCTCGGTTCGGCATCGGGGATACCGTAGCGATCGTGCCGGATGGGAAACACGCTGGCGTCGTTGCGAAAGCCCAAGTCGACCAACACCTCCAAAGCCCAAAGGGAATCTCGCGTTACCGAAAAGCTGGGAGCGCGATAGCTGACCACGGCGGTGCCGGCAGCGTTTTCGATCGCGGTCTTCGCACGCCGCACATCGTCACGAAACTGCGTCGGACTCATACGATAGACTAGGCGATGATCGTAACCGTGGCAGGCGATTTCGTGTCCCGCCGCCGCGATCTCTGCGACCAGTTGCGGTCGGCGCTCAGCGATCCAGCCCAGGACGAAAAACGTGGCCTTCACGCCCCGGTCGTCGAGCAGGGCCAGCAGTCGCGACAAGCAATCAGGAAGACGACTGGGGACGGCATCCCAGTCGCTTCTTGGAAATACGCTCTCGAAGGTCGAGACCTGGAAGTATTCCTCGACATCCACGGAAAAGACATTGGGCGGCAACGTCACGGACGCGTTCACCGCGGTTTGCGACCGTTCGAACGAATTGCTCGGGGACGCCGACCTTTATTTCGGGAGACCGCGTGGGCGGTCCGGGCCTCGACGTCGGTTTTGCGTCGCTTGCCGCTCCCGTTTCCCGCGTGCCCATTGACGCGGTCGAGCGGCACGGATTCCAGTTGTTGGACGGCGCGACCGTAAGTAGCGGGCACGACGACCGAGTCGGCCCCTGCTTGCATCCACGCCGGAATCCGGCAGGTCCGCAGCAGCCCCATGTACTTCGCCACCGTCAACCCCGGCAGTCCCAGCATCTTGAGGCCCGTGCACAGCATGATTCGAAGGTCGAGCCAAAGATCGGCCGACTCGATGTATTGCCGATCGAGAACCAGTTTGCGGCGAACGGAGTCCAGGTCGGTGTCGGGGGGGAGATTGATCTGCGACAAGCCCGTGATTCCGGGCAGCACCTGGATGCGATCCAAATACCCGGGAACCAGTCGGGCCAAAGATTGCGTGAACTCCGGGCGCTCCGGACGAGGGCCGATGAGCGTCATTTGGCCCGCCAAGACATTGAACAATTGCGGAAGCTCATCCAGGTGAAGCTTGCGAAGCAGTCGGCCTAGGGGCGTGATGCGCGGATCATTCTCTTCCGTCCAGACGGGACCGGTTTGGGCCTCCGCGTCCGCCCGCATCGTTCTCAACTTCCAGACCCGAAAGTGCCTCCCGCCCTTTCCGACGCGGACTTGACCGTAAAACCCCGGCCCGCGACTGGTCAATCGCACCAGAATCGCCAACAGGCCGATGATCGGCAGCACGACCGGAGTCACGGCGGCGGCAATCAGCCAACCCACGATCGGTTGCCATCGGAAATAGGGCGATACGCTAATCGGCGGCGCAGGCGGGCACGCCTCCGCTCGGGCTTCGCAACTCGCCGGCGTAGGCGAGGCGACCGGCGATAGCTCGTTGAATTCCTCGAGTCGCCGCAACATCGCAGCATCTCCCAGTTGGATCCATCATCAATGGTTGCGGCCCCTCAGTCCTGCCCGATCGATTGGCTTACGGCATCACCCCGTACGCTCAACTTCGCAGCACGAACCGTTTTTGTGCCCGGTCCGGCAACCCTCGCCCGTCCCTCGGCTTTCCCAAGCTTTTGTCCTAGGGGCGTGCCCGCGTTGCGACCGGCACCATCTTTTTAGAATAACTTAGCCTAACCTCGATTCAACCCGCAAAATTTGCAAAAAAATCAGACTCCGCCCGGCCGCACAATTTGACAAATTCGTTACCAAAGGAGGGGGCGACGACTGCGTTGCACCCGCCGATCTCCGAACCATTCGCGAATGCAGCGTCCTTCACCGACGCAATGGGATCGAAACATGGGGCTTCGCCATGTCGCGGCGCTCGTGTCGGCGAGTTTGCGACTGCGGCGTCGTTCACCCGGAAGGCGGAATCTCGCGGATGATGAGTGACGAGTTGCCGATCAAAGCGGTTCCACATCCACGACGTCCAACTCGACCGACGCTCCTTTTTGGATGAAGGAGACCATCACGATGAGGTGATGCTTTCCGCGGCGGTTGACGATCACGCCCTCCAAGCCCGCCAGAGGCCCGCTGCGGATGCGAACCGGTTCGCCGGGTTCCAATTTGTCTTGCGGTGTGACGGGTAGCCCGGATTCGATGGCCTGACGAATCCTGCGGAGGTCCCGAACCAGTTGCTCGCAGTCGCGGACGACCAGGCAGCGTGAGACGCAATTCGTCGTCAACGCTTTCTGCCGATCGGCGTCGTCTCCCTGCAAGAACACGTATCCCGCAAAAAGGGGGTTCCATGAGGTGCGGATCCGACCGTCGCCCAACTTGACGCGGTGGGGGACCAAGGGGCAATAATGGCGGACGCCCATTTCCCGCAGTCGCCGGAAAAAGACCTTTTCGCGTCGCGCAAGGGTATAAATCACCCACCACGGGCCGTCGGCGGACTCGTTGCGTTCGAGAAGGTCTTCCGGAAGGATGTCGGGTTCGCGGGGCAGAATCGGCATGACGGCGGCCATCCTTGCGATCGGCATGGGAATGCAGGGCATCAGCGGCATCTCTCCCAAGATACCAAACCGGCCACGACTGACCAATCGCAACGAATCCCGCTCATCATCGTGTTCAGCGCCATGCAAATCATGGCGCTTCGGAAGGACTGCTCCCCGTGAGGTTTTCCGACATTCGCAAGAGACACACTCCGTGCCCGTGGGGTACGGCGGCGCTCCCCACCCCGTATCCGTAAGCCGGCTTATCCGTCCGCATAACCCTTTCAATTGTTCTCAATCTTTCCAGTGTACTTAACGGGCCTCAGTCTGACCAATTCGTACCGGTTAAAACCAAGGTTTTTCGGCGAATGTTGCGGTTTTCGTGCCGGATCTCCAAGCAACCGTCCCCGTCTCGCCTGAGCAGTGGTTCCGTTTTCCCTGCTCGAGGGGTGACGCGTGGTGCATCTCGCGTCGGCCCAACTGCGGAAAACGCACGTGCTCGCGGACCGGTTACTTGTCGGCGCGAGGCGGATTATGATGGTGAAGCGTTTTCGATAGCCCGCTGCGGCGGAATCTTGGATGGAGTGCTTCACGATGCGAATGCCGGTCGCCTTGGTGACGTGTCTGTTGGTGTTCTGTCGGCCCTGCTCCGACCTTCGGGCGGAAGAGGGTTTTTCGCCTCCCGGCGGCGACGTCTTGTGGTACCGCTCTCCCGCGAAGAATTGGGAGACCGAGGCCTTGGCCGTCGGCAACGGACGATTGGGCGGCAAGCTATTCGGCGGCGAGACGGTGGAGCATTTCCAGTTCAACGAGGACAGCCTTTGGATCGGCGACGAGCAAGATACGGGAGCGTATCAGGCCTTTGGAGATATTTTCGTCGAACTCGACGTGCCGGAGACGTCGCCCGTCGAATCCTACGTGCGATTCCTCGATATCGACCGCGCCGTTCACGAGGTGCGATACCGTTGCGGTCGAACGGAGTACCGCCGCGTCGCCTTCAGTAGTCGTCCGGACCAAGTCGTCGTTCTGCGTTTCGAGGCCGATCGGCCCGGCGCCTACTCGGGAAGGGTTCGATTGCAGGACGCCCACGGGGCAGCGACCGTCGCCGAAGGAAATCGTTTGTCTTGCGGCGGGACGTTGACGGGCCCCGTTTATTCCGAAGGCAGCACGCCGGGGCGAGCGAAGCCGTATGCAATCGCCCTCGATTACGAGGCTCGGATTCTGGTGCTGCCGCAAGGAGGCCAAATAAGGCCGCAGGATGGCGCCCTGGCCTTCCAAGATTGCGACGCGCTGACCATCCTGTTGGCGGCAGGTACGGACTACAACGGTCGTCGCGAGGACGGGTGGAAGGGAGCCCATCCGCGCGAGCGACTCGAGTCCCAACTTGCCGAAGCGGCGGCCAAGCCTTACGCCGCCCTTTTGAAATCCCACGAGGAAGACTATCAGGCCTTGTACCGTCGCATGTCGGTTGATTGGGGCGCGAGTCGTGCGGAGCTTCGGACCCTCCCCACCGATCAGCGATTGGCCGCCTATCGCGACGGCGCCGCGGATCCCGATTTGGAGGAACTGCTGTTTCAGTACGCGCGGTATCTGATGATCAGCTCATCCCGACCGGGATGCCTGCCTGCCAACTTGCAAGGGATTTGGAACAACAGCAATCGCCCGCCGTGGCGTTCCGACTATCACACGGATGTCAACATCGAGATGAATTACTGGTTTGTTGATCCCGCTCATCTCTCGGAATGTTTCGAACCGCTGGCGGACTGGGTGGATTCGATTCGCGCGGTGCGTCGGGAGGAAACCGGTCGAGTATTCGGTACGCGGGGATTCGCCTTTCACGCCGAAAACGGTATCTTCGGCGGCTCTACCTGGAAGTGGTCCAAGGGCGACGCCGCGTGGGTCGCCCAAAACCTTTGGGATCACTACGCCTTTACGCTCGACGAATCGTACCTCCGCCGGATTTACCCCATCCTCAAGGATCTGTGCGAGTTTTGGGCCGACCATCTGAAGGCTTTGCCCGACGGGACGTTGGTCTGTCCGAACGGGTTTTCGCCCGAGCACGGTCCGGAGGAGGACGGCGTCTCGTATGAGCAGGAATTGGTCTGGGATCTTTTCGGCCATTACGTGCAGGCGACGGAAATCCTCAAGATCGACGATGCATTCGCAGCCGAAATCCGGGCGCGGCGCGACCGGCTCCTTTTGCCGAAAGTCGGTCGCTGGGGCCAGTTGCAAGAGTGGATGGTCGATCGCGACGACCCCAAGGATCAGCATCGGCATCTTTCGCATTTGGTGGGGGTGTATCCGGGAAATCGAATCTCGCCGCGTACGACTCCGGAGGCGGCCCGCGCCGCGGCGGTCTCTCTCGACGCACGAGGCGACGAGGGGCCTGGTTGGAGTCGGGCTTGGAAGGTCGCTCTCTGGGCACGCCTGGGCGACGCCGAACGCAGCTACCGCGTCCTTCAAGCCATGATCCGAACTTGCATCATGCCGAACCTTTTCAATACGCATCCGCCGTTTCAAATCGACGGAAACTTCGGTTACGCGGCAGGTGTTTGCGAAATGCTGCTCCAATCGCATTTGGGTACGGTGGATTTCCTTCCGGCGCTGCCCCCGCAATGGAACTCCGGCGAGGTTCGCGGCATGCGCGCCCGAGGCGGCCTCATCGTGGACATGCGGTGGCAGGACGGTCGGATTCAAGAAGCCGTCGTGCAAGCGACCGTGGGCGGGACGTTTACGTTCCGCGCCCCGCCGGGCCAAACCGTCCGTGGTCCCGAAACCGTCCAACTGCGACCGGGCGAAACCTACAAGATCGCCTTCGGCGCCGCTTCGCCGTAAGGACGTCCGTCAGTCTGTGACGGCGGATATGGGTCAGTCGCGTGACGCAAGACGTGTGCTTTGTGACGGTGGCATCCGGAGTCCCCGGACTTTTCAACCGCCGCGTCCCGTTCGCCCGAAAACATCTTGTGCGTGTGTTTCAAGACCGACTCTTATCGTCTTCCTGCCGCGAAAGAGAGCAGCAAGTGAGGGTAGGGGAAATATACTGGTAGGTCTTGAAATACCTTTTTACGTCGTTGCGTCGGCGAAAGCACGCGCGTCGCTGGTCCCGCCGTCGCCGCAACGCAAACACTGGAGCAGGGGGGCGAGTGGCTCATTCATTCTTAGGGGCAATTCAGCGTACCGGCGGGTCGTGGTCGTCGCAAAAGGCCCATGACCCCGACCGCTCTCTCGCGATCTTCCCGCGGACGGCTTTGATTGCCGCCGTCCGTTGCGGCACAGATCCCTTCCCCTGCCGCCCTGTTCATTGGCAAAACCGTGAAGAGGAAGCGAAGGGTAAAACCATCTTTTTTGTTATGCGTCACGTTTTGACCGCGTAATTATCGAGGAGACACGCGACCGAAAACGTGCGAGGTTGGAGAAAACATCATGCCGCTGGAAACACCCGCCTATCCCGAGGGATGGAGCAAGCCGAATGTCGCGACGGGGCGCCGATTCCGAATCGAGCTGATCACCCCACTTTTCGGAGGAGGGATCGATCCGGGCGTCTGTGACGAAAGTTTTCCCATTCGTCCTACGAGTATTCGGGGACAGCTTCAATTTTGGTGGCGGGCGACCGTGGGTGCTCGGTGCAACTCGAACGATGATTTGCGGGATCGGCAGTCCGCGGTCTGGGGCAACACGGAGAGGGCAAGTCCCGTGGAGGTTCGCGTCTTGGAGTTACAAGCTTCACGTGTCGAGCCTTGTGCACACTTCGAGTCGGATCAACGAAATCCCGGCACTTATCGATCCATGCCGAAATGGAATGAGCCGTTCTTAGGTTCTTTGAGTTATGCGTTGTTTCCTTTTCAGGGGCAGCTTGCAAACGGACGTAAGCAGATCGAAAAGGCACCCGCGAGTTGCATTCACCAGGCGGCCTTCCAGCTAGAGATTCGTTGTCCCGACGAACTGTGGCCGGAAGTGGAAGAGGCGTTTCGGGCCTGGATTCTATTCGGCGGGTTGGGCAGTCGCACGCGTCGCGGTTGCGGTTCGCTGCGTTGCGCGGAATTCGCTCCCAAAGATCACAATCACTTGATCTCAATCTTGCGCGATTACGTGC
Source organism: Thermopirellula anaerolimosa (assembly GCF_054657335.1). NCBI lineage: Bacteria > Pseudomonadati > Planctomycetota > Planctomycetia > Pirellulales > Thermoguttaceae > Thermopirellula > Thermopirellula anaerolimosa. The sequence continues at coordinate 1,561,084 of NZ_BAAHYX010000006.1, read as the reverse complement.
GGGATCGATCTTCCGAACAGAAGTGGCCGAAGTGGCCGACGTTGGCAAACGCGATTCTCGTAGGTTCGGAGAAAAAAGAGGCGAACTCGGCCTGGGAGGATGCGGTTGCGTTGCTGCGTGATTTTCGGCAGGGGGTAGGGATCGGCCGTAATCCGGGACAAGCCCCCAAACGTCCCGGTCGATCGCGTTGGCCGGAACCGGACACCATTCGCCGCATCACCAAACGACATAGCCGCGAGCACAAGCCCAATGAGAAAATGCCGGACGGCTTTCCGCGGGCGGAATTGGGACTGCCAATCGTTTTCCACTTTAAGGACCCTGGAGACCCCCAGGATAGCGTGCTCTATCCCGGCCCGACCGGCAAGGGCGAGAAACGCGATCGCATGGCCAGCCCGTTGATTCTGAAGGCGACGGCCCTTGGGAATGGACAATTCGTTCCTTTGGTTGTGCGACTCAAGGCGCCGCGACCGGAGGGGGTGGATCTACGTGAACGCGAGCGATCGTTGCCGCTGGAGAAGCCCGTTTCGGTGCGAGATCCCAAGTTTGCCGTCTATGACAATTCGCCTCTAAAAGGACGCTCGCGTTTCGGATCGGCCTTAGAGGGGTTTATCAACTACGCCCGGTCCCAGGGCTTTGCGGAGGTTACAGCATGAGCCATCTCATCGCAATTTCCATCGGTCCGGTGCAGGAGTTCATTGCCGCGGCCCGTCGCACCCGGGATTTGTGGTTCGGTTCGTATGTTTTATCCGAACTGAGTCGTGCGGCGGCCGACTGCGTGCGGGGGTTGGGCGGGGAGCTGATTTTTCCCGCGAGTACCGGCACCTCCGGGATCGCCAACGTCATCTTGGCCGAACTTTCCGAACACGATCCCGCGGATGTTGCTCGGCAGGCCAAGGAGGCCGTCCGGCGGAAATGGAAAGAATTTTGCGATGATGCGTTGAACGCCGTTTCCGCGTGCATTCGCAAGGAGATTTGGGATAGCCAAGCCGACGATGTAATCGAATTCTACGCGGCTTGGGTCGTAAGGAGTGATAACTACGCTCGGGATCGGGCGCGGCTGATGCGTCTGCTGGCAGGCCGAAAGAACTGCCGAGAGTTCGCCCCCGCCGAAGGACTGGCCGGCGTGCCCAAGTCGTCTCTCGATGGACGGCGGGAGAGCGTGCTGAAGGATTTGCGACTGGAGAGAGTCCCCGAAAAGCAACGACGGTTGCTCCGTCTTCGAGAGGGCGAGCAATTGGACGTGGTGGGGGTGGTCAAACGTGCGGCATCGGGAAACAAGCCGTATCCTTCCGTTTCGCGCGTGGCGGCCGACCCCTGGGTTCGCGGAAACCAAGACAAACCCGCCTTCCGGGAATTGTTGACGGCGTGCGAGAGTTTTACGGGCGACGTCTTGCACCGTCTGGACCCGAAAGAATTCCCGCAGTACCGAAGTTTTCCCTTTGAAGGCTCGGTGGTTTATCGTTCGCGATTTCACGAGTTGCAGCAAGAGACCGGCATCAACGATTCACAATCGGCCGAGACGGAGGCGATCTTGGAAAAGCTCGTCGCCGCCTTGGAAAAGCTGCCGGAACCCGAACCCTACGTGGCCGTCTTGGCGGCGGACGGGGACCGTATGGGAAATGTCATCGCCTCCCTGGATTCGCCGAACGCCCACCGACGGTTCTCCGAGTCGCTGGCCGCTTTCGCCGACCAGGCCCGGAGAATCGTCGCGGAGCATTACGGTTTTTTGATTTACGCGGGCGGAGATGACGTTTTGGCGGTGGTTCCCGTCGATCAGTGCTTGGCATGCGCGGCAGCGCTGCGAGATAGCTTTCTCGCTTGCCTCGAGGGTTACGCCGGTGCGTCGCTCTCCGTGGGCATCGCCGTCGCGCATTTCCTGGAGAACCTCGAGGACTTGCTGGAGTACGGACGGGCCGCCGAGAAGGCGGCCAAGATGCCGGATCGCAACGGCTTGGCGATCCATTTGTACAAGCGCAGTGGTGCGCCCATCGGCATACGGGCCAGGTGGGATGAACAACCGCGAGCGCGACTCGAACGGTTGGTGCAATTGTTTGTGATGGACGTGCTTCCCTCCCGGGTGCCCTACGAACTTCGCCTCACGGCGGACCTTTACGAGAACTGGCCCGAGGCGATCGCCGCTTCGGCTTTGCGGGCGGACGTGCGGCGAATTCTCGAACGGAAGCAATCCCGACAAGGTCCGGGCGCAGTACACGCTAACCTGGCCGAATTGTCCGCCGCGTTGCAAAACGCAACGGACTTGCGACAACTTGCAGAAACCATGCTTGTGGCGCGGCATTTGGCGCGAGCTTGGCAGCAAGCGGCGTCCGTCTCGCCCAAGGCCGTCTATCAGGAGGTGCATGAATGAGCGTCCGGTTTCTGAAATTGACGCCGCGCGATCCGATCGTCGCGCGCGACAGTCGTCCCTTCGGCGCGGGGCAAGGCAACCGCATGCGAAGTTTAAACTGGCCTTGGCCCTCCGTGGTCGCCGGTTCCTTCCGAACGGCATTGGTCAAATCGGCCGGGATGGACTTTACACGGAACACTCCGGTCGAGCTTTTGCGGGTGGAAGTCGCCGGCGTCTTTCCGGCCGTTCAAGACGTCCTCTATCTTCCCGCCCCGAACGACTGCGTTTGGGAAAGAGGCCAAGGGGTTCATCGCGTTCAACCCGTTCCATTCGAAGTTGGAGAAGGCAGCGACCTTCCCCATGCCGAGTTGTGCCCCGTACGCTTGAGCGAGCGACAGGCCGCCATGGATTTCAAGCCCGAGATGCCGCCCGCTTGGTGGCCTACCGCGAGAGTCGTGGAGTGGCTGATTTCGCCAGCGGATCATTACCCGGAATCATGGCTGGAAGGCGACCCGCCGTTTCTGCAACCACCGGTCCGCGACGCGCGGGATCATGTCTGCTTGGACGCAGAGCGAGGGGCGGCGGCGGAATCGCTGATCTACTCTACGATCGGCCTGAATGTCTCGCGTTTACCGCGTTTTTCTGCGAAGGACGAGTTACCGTGGTTCAAGCAGTTTACCGAGGTTTCGCTTACAGCCAGGGTTACGTGCGCCGCTGCCGTCGAAGAGCACGTTTCAGCGCTGAATCTCTGGCACCCGCTGGGAGGAGAGCGGCGAATGGTGCACTGGCGAGACGATGTCGAGGCGGAGCGTTGGTGGCAATGCCCCCAGGAGTTGACGGAGGCTCTCGACGCGGCCAATCGCGTCCGCATGTTGTTGACGACGCCCGCCATCTTTGATCACGGTTGGCGCCCGGATTGGCTGGACCCGGCTACGTTGACGGGCAAGCCCTTGGGAGACGGTCCGACCTTGCGGTTACGGGGCGTGTGCCTGCCGCGTTGGGCCGCGGTGTCCGGTTGGGCTTACGCTCCGCATGCTGAGGACGGCGAACGCCGTCGCGTCGTGCCGAAGCAGCAACCGGGCCCCAAGGCCATTCGTCGGATGGTCCCGGCGGGCAGCGTCTACTTCTTCGAGAGAGTCGACGGTCCGACTCGTGTGTTGGCGACCAACGGATGGCTCAAGCCGGTCAGCGACGCGCCGCATGATTGCCGCGACGGATTCGGCTTGGCGGTTTGGGGTATTTGGTGATTCAGTGTGAGGATGATCAACATGCACGCGACAAGTTCCCGTTTTACTCGACTCTACTGGTTGCACTGTCTGAGTCCCACGCATACGGGCGTCGGGCGCGGGCTGGGATACATCGACCTGCCCATCGACCGCGACCCCGTGACCGGCAAACCGCTGATTCGCGGGTCCGCCCTCAAGGGAGTATGGGCCGATTATTTCCGCGCGACCGAGGAAGGCCGCAAGACGGACCCCATGCTGCGAGCGGCATTCGGCACGGCCGGCGCGAACAACGAAGCCAACGCCGGTTCGCTGATTCCCGCGGATGCCCATCTGGTATGCCTGCCCGTTCGCAGTTTTCGTGGTACCTTCGCCTGGGCGACGTCGCCGCTCACCTTGCAAACGCTGCGACGAGTCTTGCATTTGAGCGGAGTGGCCGGCCTGCCCGAAGCACCGCACGATTTGGCGGATGATGAGGCCCATCACGCTGAGGGTGACGGCGTGAAAACCGCGCTTACGGAGGACGGCAGAATCTATTTGGAGGATATGGATTTTTCGGCCGCTCCGTGTCCCATCGCTTCGCAATGGGCGTCCCGCATCGCAGGCTGGGTGTTTCCGGATGACCCCCAGTGGCAAGAGCAGTTCCAAAGGCGATTCGTCGTCGTACCCGACGTCGTGTTCGATTACCTTTGCGAGACCGGTACCGAAATCCACACCCGTGTGCGCATTAAGGACGAGACCAAGACCGTGGAGGGGGGTGCTCTTTGGTCGGAAGAGTCGTTGCCGGCTGAGTCCATTCTGATGGGTGTCATCCAATGCGACCGGGTTTTCTTGCCGAACGGTGAAGCGGATGAACGCATCCGTCCGGAGGACTTGCTGAGTCGGTTCGCGTCCGAGCCGCTGCTGCTTCAAATCGGCGGCAAAGCCACCGTGGGGCGTGGACAGGTTCGCTGCGTCTACTCGGAGGTGACGACATGAATCCAATTACGCGAAGTCAAAGAATTGCGCAAACGGCCTATTCGCGAATCGCGGCCCGTGGAACGCCGAATAAGGAATACGTTGCCCGGGCGAAGAGGTTTCCCGCGTTGATCCACACTTGCGGTTTGGCGCAGGCCGTGGCCTTTGGGATGGCCAAGGAATTCTCCGATTATCTGGAAGACCTGGCCTCGGTGCTGCATACGGCCGGCCACGCGGAAATCAGAAGTGTTGGCGATTTGGACCGGTTCGCGCGGAGCCGACCGTTAGTGCAGTACCTGAGGCTCAGTCGCGACGCTTTAACTGCCGCCTCGTGGCTGAAACGGTACGCCGAGGCTTTGGGGGAGGATTGAATATGCGAGCGGCCATTCAAGCGTTGAAGGATCGCCGATCCGCACGCGGCGAACATGCCGGTTTGCTGCTCCATCGCTACCTGGCGGAAACGGCGGCAGGTAAGAAAGGCAATCCTGCCGAGAAGCGTGACCTACTAAGTGCCGCCATCTGCGCGGCCGGCTCTCAGAGCGAAGATCCCAACTCGATCTATTCGTCTGCGTTCCGGCGGTGGCGAAATTCTCTTCCCGCGGGGAACGTGGCGAAGGAATTCGAGACTGACGGCCGGTTGATCGTGGGGCTTGGCTCGGAGAACGTGTTGGAAACCGGTATCACGCTGCACCACACCTACGGCATGCCGATGATCCCCGGTTCGGCATTGAAAGGATTGGCCGCCCATTACTGCGATCAAGTTTGGAGCAAGGGCGATCGCCGCTTCAGGAAACCGACCGAGGAAGAGGATCTGGCTTACCGCCACTACCTGAGCGGGAAGGGTCCGGCGCCTGAACCCAACTACCATCGCCTCTTGTTCGGTACGACGGACGACGGCGGTTGCATCGTCTTTCACGATGCGTGGTACGTACCCCAGTCCAACGACCAGCCGTTGCGTCTGGACGTGATGACCCCGCACCACCTGGAATGGCTCGAAGGTTCGGAGTCGCCGACGGATTTCGACAGTCCCACGCCGGTACCGTTTCTTTCCGTGACGGGGCGATTTTGCGTGATGCTCTCCTGGCGCGGTCCCGCTGCCGATGCCGCGCGCCCATGGCTGGAGGCCGCTTTAGAGTTGCTGAGCGATGCCTTGAAAAACTGGGGCATCGGCGGGAAAACGACCAGCGGCTATGGGCGATTGGTTGAGGCCGGCAAAACCCCAGGCGGGCGGTCGACCACGGCACGCCGAGAAGCGAAACCGGTGCATCAAAGACAGTATAAGGTGGGCGAGCGCGTCCAAGCCGTCCTTCTGGAGGAAAAGACGAAAAAAGGCGGTTGGAACGCCAATCTGACCGAAGACGAGCGGAAAGGGCCGATTCAAAATTCGAATGACGTGCCGCCCGACAAGAAGCCGGGAGATGAAGTTACGCTGGAGATTGCGTTCATCAATCCTAAAACAGTTGCTTTCAGGTGGCCGACACCAAAGGCAGGCAAATAGCGAATCGGTTGGGCCGAAGACGGCCTGCCAGCGGAGTGGATAGGCGGGAACGATGAGTCGAACGGTTGGTTCACGCCGGATCGCCGGTTTCCCGGAGGCGTTCCCGGAGGCGGTGGATTTCGGTGAGAAGCCGCAATTCGACGGTTTCGGCTTTTCGCACTTCCAATAGACGATCGCGCTCGGCCAAGCGGAGTTCCTCTTCGCGCCGGGCTAGTTCGCGGGCCTGTTCCAGCAGTTCTTGGCGACGCTCCGTCAAGGCTGCGTCGTGCCGTTGCCATTCCTTCGCGACGGCCTCTTGCAGTGCCGCGGTTTCCTGTTGGATGCGGCGGCACTCGGCGAGCTTATTCTCGGCCGCGTCCGCTCGTTCTTGGTAGGCCGCCTTCAAGGCCCGACGCAATTGCGATAACCTCTTGCGGAGCACCACTTGGGAGGCACGTCCCGAGAGTCGAACCAACAGTTCCTCCGCCGCCGCGCGATGCTCCAGCGCCCGTCTGTGGAGCGAATCGGCCGCTTCCAGGACGGCCTGGTTTTTCGCCGCCGCCGTGCGAAGCGCTTGCTCGCGTTCGAGGAGGACGCGGTTGCGCGCGGTCCAGTCGGCTAGGAGTTGGCGCTCCAGCGTCGCCCAGCGGTTTCGCAAGTCTCGGGCCTCCTGCCGGAGTTTGTCGCGATCTTCTTCCAGGACGCGGAGCAGGTCCTCTGCGCGATGCCGCAAGTGATTGGCCTGGGCTTCGACCTCGGCCAACGATCTCTCTCGATGGCGCAAGTCGTCGTCCGTGCTCCATTCCGGCGCGGAAGAAGTCTGCGCGGCCTCCGGACCGAAATCCCCTGCCGCCGTCGTCTCGCGACTTGCGTGCTCTTCGTCCGCGGCGCGGCTCGCCGCCTGCGGCGAGATTTCGGAAATGGTCGGTGCGGAAGGCTCGGGGGAAACTAAGACGACGGCCAAGGCCTCCAAATCTCGGCTATGTTCCTCGAACGCCCGAACGCGCGATTCCCATTCGCGACGCCGGGCGGCCAGATCGAACTCCCCGAGGCCGATCTGATACTCGCGCTGATCCAATACCTCCTCACGGATCCGAAGTGCCGCCGCTTGGTTCTCGAGTTCCTCCTCCCGGCGACGCAGGGTCGATTCCCGGTGGTCCAGTTCCGCTTCGCGACGGGCGAATTCGAGTCGCTTCTCCTCCCACTCCTCGATCCGTTGAGACCAAAGCAGGCGGAGCAGTCGATCCTCATGCTCCAGTTTGGCGACGTCGGAGTTCAGTCGGGCTTCGCGCTCGTCCAAGTCGCGTTGGCGCCGCCTGAGGTATTCCGCCAACTCGCGGGCGTGGCGACGCCATTTCTCGGGCAGCGGCGCGGTGTCCGATGTCGCAACATCCCATTCATCATCGGCGGACGCGGTCGGGGAAGGCTCTGCGGGGTCTTTGTCGGGCTTTGGGCCGAGCGCCCCACCGGGACCGTGCGGCGTGGGGAGTTTGCGGGGGGCGTGGGGGGAGTCCAAACGGGCCTCGATTCCCGATCCCGATTCCTTCGGCTCGGCTATGCGGCTTGCCTCGACGAAGTCGGCCGCCTCCGCCTCCGAGGATGGTCGAAGGTCGCCAAGCGTCGAAGAAGGACGTTCAGCCGAGGGATCGCTCATGGGGCCTGGTGATTTGGGATATTTTCCGAAAGTGGGGAATCGGGGACGAGGCGATGCCCAACCCCGGACGCAAGAAACCCGTTTTCATTCGTAAAGACTCACGCGTCCCGGTTTATCGGAAGTAAATGGCGTAAAGTTTAAGGATTATCCGGAATGCGACGGTCGTGGAGGTTGGTCCTCGAGCGTCAAACCGCGAGGGATGGCCCACGATTACCCGCTGCTTTGGCGCCATCGAGCGGCGGAAAAGAGCGGCGGTGATCGACAAGAATCCGGAGAATCTTTCCAATCTGCCCAAGCCATTTCGCGCCGCGCGGACGCGATGGATTGCCCGGCCCATGCCGGAGAATAGGTCGCCCTCTCCTTTGCTTTTCCTCGTGCGAAGGGATAAACTCACTTCCAATTGAGGAGGGGCAGTGCCAAATTGGCCGGCCAATGCCGTTCGGCCGACACGTTCGAAATTTTGGGACTTGGGAGGAAAGACCACGATGCAAAGACGCCGCTGGAGTACGTTGTTGTCGGATCGGTCGATCGTGCCGGTGATGGTCATCGGCCTGTTGATCCTCGGCATTTCGGTATGTGTGACCGTGTGCGATGTGGTGTCCGCCGCGGAGCCTGCCACGGAGCTACTGTGGCCGGAGGGGGCGCCCTTGGCCAAAGGCGATCAACCACAGGACAAACCGGGGTTGATCATCTATTTGCCGGAAAAGGACAAGGCGGTCGGTTGCGGCGTGGTGATTTGCCCGGGCGGCGGTTACGGATTCTTGGCCATGGATCACGAGGGCCATCAAATCGCCCAGTGGTTGAATTCGCACGGCGTGGCCGGCTTCATTCTGGACTATCGTCACCGGAACAAGGGCTACATGCATCCGGCCCCGATGCTGGACGTGCAACGGGCGATTCGCTGGGTTCGTGCTCACGCCGATCAATTGGGCGTGCTGCCGGACCGGATCGGAGTGCTGGGTTTTTCGGCGGGAGGGCACCTGGCCTCGACGGCGGCGACTCATTTCGACGCCGGCGATCCCAACGCCGCTGATCCCGTCGATCGGGTCAGTTGCCGACCGGACTTCGCCGTCCTGTGCTATCCGGTCATCATGTTCGACGAAAAGGAGACGCATCGGGGATCGCAGCGGAATCTGCTAGGCGACAATCCCGACCCCGATTTGGTCCGCTCGATGTCCAGCGAGAAACAGGTCACGCCGGAAACGCCGCCGACCTTTCTGTGGACGACCAACGAAGATACGGGCGTGCCGCCGGAAAACAGCGTGCAGTTCTATCTAGCGCTCCGCCGGGCGGGCGTGCCGGGAGAGCTTCACGTCTTCGAGAAAGGCAAGCACGGGTTGGGCTTGGCGCAAGGGGTGCCGGGTACGGAATTGTGGCCTACCGCCTGCATTGAATGGATGAAGAACCGCGGATTGTTGGAGTCGCCCAAGCAGCAGTAGCTTGTCCCGGGACGGCGGTCTGAGACTTCGCAAAGGTGCGGTTGCGGCCTCGTCGGGGTCGTGTTGCCGCGCGACCAACCGACCGGGATTGGGGGCGAACCGCCGCGATCCGAGTTCGTGAGTACGCACACCGGCACGCTCGGGGGGCGCCGGGGTGCTCGGTCGATGGACGGCATGGGAATCACAGAACAGGGAGGGCTGCCGGTGAGCGACGAAACATGGGTGTTGGGCCTGGGGGAGGTGCTCTGGGATTGCTTCCCGGATCGGGAATTGCCGGGCGGCGCCCCGGCCAACTTCGCATTTCATGCGGCCCAGCTTGGGTGTCAAGCCGCAGTGCTGTCTCGGGTCGGCACCGATCGTCGCGGCGACGAACTTTCGGCCTTGCTCCGCGCGGGCGGCGTCGTCACGGATTTCATTCAGCAGGACGCGGTCCACCCGACCGGGACCGTCGAGGTCGATACTTCGCAACCGGATCAGCCGCGATTCACGATTCGCCCCGACGCGGCCTGGGATTTCATGGAATGGACTCCGCAGTGGCAGTCGGTGAGCGAAAACGCCGCCGCCGTTTGCTTCGGCACGCTGGCCCAACGCTCGCCGACCTCGCGCAAAACCATTCGGCGCTTCCTCGCCTCCGTTAACGATCGCGCCTTGGTGGTGTATGACATCAATTTGCGTCAGGACTATTTCGACCGCCCCACGATCGAAGAGTCGCTGCGTCTCTGCCACGTCGTGAAACTGAACGAGGAGGAAGAGGCCGCCCTGACGGAATTGCTGGAATTGGGCCCTTGCTATCCTCGCGAGTTCGCCGCCCGCCTGCGAGATCGCTACGACGTTGACGCTGTGTGCATCACTCGGGGAGCCAACGGTTGCTTGCTGGTCGAGGGAGATCAAATCGCCGACGAACCGGGTGTGGCCGTCGAGGTGGTGGATACGGTGGGGGCGGGCGACGCCTTTACGGCGGCTTGGGTCTTCGCCCGACTCCGCGGGCGCCCGCTCCATCAGCAAGCCCAATTCGCCAATCGCGTGGGGGCGCTGATCGCTTCGCGCGCCGGCGGAATGCCGGTTGTGAAAGACGAATTACGTTCCCTGATCGAAGAGTTTTCCGTCTGAGTATCCTTGCGGAATGCTTCGGCCGCGACGGATTTCGCATGACAACGAAACCGCTCGCGGACGGCAATAATCATCCATGAAGGGAGGCCGCGACCATGGTCCGCAACCGAAGACACGGCCCGTTGGGGCAAGCGTGGTCAATTCTTGGCGAGCGGTGTTCGAGGACGGCGAGCCTGATTGCCCTTTTAGCGGTGTTCACGACGACGACCCGGGTGACTCGCCCTACCGAGGCCGTGGAACTTGGCCGATCGCCGGGCGGGTTCCAGGACGAAGTCGTGGAGACTTTTTCCTACGGCGGGGATTCCGAAGCTCAAGCCGCGTGGAAACCGGATGAACGCTCGCAACCGGTCCGCCGAGCGGTGGCGGACGGCAGTCCGTGCCTGGAAATCAAGCTTCCCTTCGCCGCGGACACGCAACGGGCGAGGAGCGTTCACGATCGGGTCGTACCGCTCGATCTCTCGGCGGCGGGCGTTTTTCTGCTGGAATTGGCCGTCGATCACCCCGAGGCCGTGGAGTCGGTCTCGCTTTACTTTCGCAGCGGCGAAGGCTGGTATGCCGGATCGGGTCGTGTTTCGGAATCGGGGCGGAGTGTTCTGCGATATCCGAAGTCGCAATTTCGCACCGAAGGCAACCCCGCCGGATGGGGCAAGGTGGATGGGATCCGCGTCGCCTTCTGGCGAGGAAAGGATGTGGACGCCGCGGTCCGGTTGTTTTCGTTGACGGTGCGACGCCACGATATCGCGCTGGTGGTGCCGTCGCGCAAACTGTACGGGACGAAATCCGAGTTCCGCACTGCGGAAGAGACGGCGAATCGCGTGGCCGATTTTCTGGACGCCTTGGGGTTGGGAGCCGATCGGCTGGAAGACGACGCTTTTGACGAGGGCGTTTTGGCCGCCCATCCGTTGATCATCGTGCCGTACCATCCGTTCCTGAACGAGCAAACGACCGAAGCTTTGCTGTCCGCGATGCGGCAGGGAAGCAAAGGATTTTTCTTTTATCAAGCCCCCAACGCGATTTATAGGCATTTGGGAATCGGCGGCGCGCGATACGAGGCCCAGCGGGAGGAGGGGCGATTCGCCGAAATCCGCTTCGAAACTTCGACTCTTCCCGACTTGCCTCGAACAGTCCGACAGTCCTCGTGGAACATCACGGACGTGCGACCGGCGACCGCCGATGCCCGGGTCATTGGCTGGTGGTACGACCGCGAAGGAAACGCCGTCGACCGCGCCGCGTTGACCGTCTCGCCGCGGGGCGCATTCTTTAGCCACATTCTTTTAAGTTCCGACGCGGCCTCCAAGCAGATGATGTTGGCCGCGGTATTGGAATATCTGCGCCCGGAACTGCGTGAAGTGATACTGCAAGCCGCCGTGGATCAGGCGGGAAAGATCGGGCATTTGGACGGCATTTCCGCCCTGGAGGATTGGGTGGCGCGGCATTCCCCCGCCGACGCCTCGGCCCGAGAGGCTCTCAAGCAGGGCCGGGAACTCCTGGCGACCGCTCAAAAGGCCCCGCCTTCGCAACCGCGATTGGCGATGGTCCGCGACGCCCGGGAGCGATTGACAGCGGCCTACCTTGCCGCCCAGGACAGTCCCACCGTCGAAGGTCGTGCGTACTGGAACCATTCCGGCTTGGGGGCGTACCCCGGCGATTGGGAGCGCACGGCCAAGGAACTGAAGGCGTCCGGATTCAATATGGTTCTGCCCAATATGCTCTGGGGCGGATTGGCTCACTATCCCAGCGACCTCTTGCCGCGGAGTAGTACCTTCGAGCAATACGGCGACCAGATCGAACAGTGCGTTCGGGCGTGCCATGCCCACGGGATTGAAGTCCACGTGTGGAAGGTCAATTTCAATCTGAGCACCGCCCCCAAGTCGTTCGCGACGGCCATGCGTGAGGCCGGGCGGACGCAGGTCGATCCCGACGGCAATCCCATCGGTTGGCTATGCCCCTCTCACCCGGAGAACCAGCGTTTGGAATTGGAGTCGATGCTCGAGGTGGCAAAGAAGTATCCCGTGGACGGCCTGCACTTCGATTACATACGCTATCCCGGGCCGAACGGTTGCTACTGCGACGGTTGTCGGCAACGCTTCCAGGCGGAGACGGGGGTGAAGGTCGAACATTGGCCGCAAGACTGCTACTCCGGACCCTGGAAGGAGAGGTACCGCCAGTGGCGCCGGGAACAGATTACGCGACTGGTCGCCGCCGTATCGAGCGAGGCCAAGAGACTGCGTCCCAAGATCGAGATTTCCGCCGCGGTTTTCGGCGACTATCCGGCCTGCCGGGATTCCGTGGGGCAGGATTGGGTGTCATGGATCGATGCGGGCTACCTGGATTTCGTTTGTCCCATGGACTACACGAACGACGATTCCCGGTTCGTGTCGCTGGTGCAACGCCAAAGAAGCTTGCCGAAGAAACGGATTCCGCTTTATCCCGGCATCGGGGCTTGGCAAATGCCCAGCGAGGATCGGGTGGTCGGTCAGATCGTGTTGGCGAGGGAACTGGGAGCGGACGGCTTTACCATTTTCAATTTGCAGCCCGACTCCACCGCAACCACCTTGCCCGCCGTAGCGGTCGGCGTGGGACGAGTGTCGGCGGTGCCGCCTCACCGCAAGACGAACGATTGAAGTCGCCGCCGATCGCCGGCTTTTTTCGCGAGTGACCGCACTACCACCGTCGCATCCGCGGCAAAGGGGGCGATTCCCGTTTGCTCGCGCCTCTTGCTTGACATCATTGCCGATGCTGCCCAACATGGAACCAATGACATTGGGGCGCGCGTGCGACGGCGTCAGGGCTGCTGAGTCAGGTGATCGGCTTGGTTTTTTGCTCGTCTTATCGCAATTCCTGAAACAGGAAACAGCATGCGTCTGCGCGGAGGTCCCACCCGACGGAAAACATGCCACGGCGCAGCGGCGTCTTGGATTCTGACACGTTTCCATGCTCGCCGCCCGCGGATTCTTTCGTGTGCGCTCGCATGGGCGTTGTCCTTGATCGTCGCTTGGGAATGTCCGGCGCCGGCGATCGAAGCTCCCGCGACCGCCGCTCCGCAGGAAGGGGCGGCGGCATCTCCGCCGCGCCGCGTATTCTTGCTCGGCGACAACACGTTTTCCGCCGGGGGCGTGTCCAAGATTTTGCAAGCCTTTTTCGCGGCCCGGGGCGAGGTGACGCAATTGCTGGAGATTCCCCTCAAGGGGAAAACGTTGCTGGAAGCGGCCGAGGGTGCAAAAACCGAGGACGCCGGTCCGAACGACGCGCTGGTCATCTTCGATCATCCGCTGCGATTGGTCGTGCAAAGGACGCCGAATCAAGTGGCAAATGACCTGGCGACTTTGAGTGAATGGCTGCCGGTGCGATTTGTCCTTTCGCCGTCGCCGCTGCTCAACGAGCCTCTTTATCGCGAGCGACGCTTGGCGGCGGAGGCCGCGGCACGGGGGACCCCGACGAGTTTCATCCCTCTGGTCACGGCACTGAAGCAGGCCCAGGCTCAGGGGGCGGGACGCCCGTGGCAGCCCGATCTCTCACCCGACCGGGCCACGCTGTTGACCGACTACTTGACGGCCTGCCTCGTGTACGCGTCGGTCTCGGGACGGTCGCCGCTGGGCTTGCCTGCGGACATCCCACTCGACGAGAGGACCTCGCTGCACGTCGCTCAAGACGCCGCCGAAGTGCTGCAACGAACCGCGGATGCGGTCTTGGCGACGGGTATTGGAGGGGAAGCCGCCGATTTCGACTACGATCCCGGCCTGCAATCGCCCGTGCAAGTCTTCGCCGCGGGCACGCCCATCGCCGTGACGACCGAGGGCTTGCAACCTCTGGTGGTCGATTGGAACCGCGACGGAGTTCACGATCTGATCGCCGCCGGGGTCAACGCGGGTTGCGGCGAAGTCTATCTGGTGCAGAAGACCGCAGAGGGATGGAAGGCCGCCGCGGGGACGCCCCTCGAGGCCTGCCGCCTGTGGGCCGACCTGCAACCGCAAGGCGTCACGGTCGCGCAGTTTCTGGATTGGGATGGGAACGGGACCGTTGATATCCTGCTCCTCACCGGGCGTGGAGAGATTTGGCTGGCGACGTCTCCCAAGGCGGGCGAGTGGACGCCCCCGCGTCCCCTGGCCGACGCCAAGGGTGATCCCTTGCGACTGGCCTACGCCGCTTCGGTTTGGGGGGCCGACCTGGATCAAGATGACGACGTTGATCTTTTGCTGGGCGACGAAAGCGGGCAGGTTTGGATCGCGTGGAACGGCGGTGCGCGTGCCAAGGAAGCTTTTGAGACTCCTCAATTCATCTCGATCGGGGGACCGGCCTTGATGGTCGATCATGATGCCTCGGTGGTGGCCGCCGATTGGGATTGCGATTCCCGTTTGGATTTGGTCGTGGGCAGTCACAGCGGGGCCGTCTATTGGTGCCGGGGCCTGAAATCCGAGGGTCGGCCCGGTTGGGCGCCGCCTTTGACCTTGGTCGCGCCGTGCTCCGAGGAAAGCCCCGCCGGGACGCCGCATCGTCCGGGATCGCCGCTTTGGGAACCCGTTCCCGGTTGGTCGCCGCGGCCTGCGGTTGTGGATTGGAACGGCGATCATTGGCCCGACCTATTCTTGGGCGATGCCAACCGCAAGGTCGTCAAGTATCGGAAATTGTCGGCGGAGGAAGAGGCCGACTTGAGGGCGGCGATTGCGCAGCGCGAAACTCTTCTGGCTGAGATGGCGGGTCAAGCCGGCGGTCCCACGCCCGGTCAACGGGCGGCCCTGCTCGATCTCACGCTGGCCGTCATCGAGAAGAGTCGCGACCGCCGCTACGAGCGCTGCGGTTGGCTATGGTATTTCGAGAGACGCCCACCCGCCCCCGCGCCGTAAGCCACCGCCCCGGAATAGGGTTCGCAGCGAAGTCGGCTCGCGGTCGTCCGAAGTCGTTTGGCGGCTATCGTTCGAAGGGCAGTTTACCCTCTCCCCGCGGTTTTGCTGTGCCGTACGATCCGCTCCGCTGGTAGACACGCACGTAGTCCACCAACATCTCGACCGGAAAAGGTGTCGTGCGATCCGGATTGCCCACGAATCCCCCGCCGATTGCGAGATTCATGATCAGATAAAAGGGCTGGTCGAACGGGGCGGGCCAAGGGTTCAATTCCGATTCGTTGGACGGAGCGACGCCGCGTCCCCCGTCCGTCTTGCCGGAACTCCACCAGAACGACTGAACCGCATACTGCCGATCATCTACGAACCAGCGAATTTCACCCGGTTCCCACTCGATGGCGTAAACGTGAAACTCGGCGATGCTGCGGCCTTCGGGAAAGACGAATTCCCTGCTGCTATGAGTATTCGCGGGCCAACGCGCTCCGTAGTGCAGCGTTCCCAGCACCTTGTTCGGTTCTTGTCCTCGGGCTTCCATGATGTCGATCTCGCCCGAGGCCGGCCAAGAACCGTACTTGTCTTCCTGCGGCATCATCCACAGGGCGGGCCAGACGCCGCGACCCGTCGGCAGTTTGGCTCGAAACTCGATCCGACCGTAGCGGGTGCAAAACAACGGGCTGCCGTCGCGTTTTCGTGATTTCAGCCGGGCCGAAGTGTAGCCGCAACCGTTCAGCGACTCCTTGATCGCACGAATGTGCAACAAGCCGTCCTGGACGAAGGCGTTTTCCGGTTCCCGCGTGTAGTATTGCAGTTCTCCATTCCCCCAACCCGCGATCCACTGATTGGCGTCGTAGTCGTAGAAGCCGTTTCCCAGATCGTAATCCCATTTGGAGCGGTCGATCCGATCGCCCTCGAATTCGTCGCTCCACGTCAATTGCCACCCGCCGGAGGGCGGCGCGGCCTGCGTTCCGCCGAACGGGGCCGCGAAAGTCGTCGCCAAAACGGCGACCAAAACCGGATTTCGCAAGGAACGGTACAAAGTCATCCCCGGACCTTTCGCTCTGGGTTGCCAAGAGTGTCGCAGAACGAGCGACACGCGTCGCTCCCCACACTCTTGAGGACGGCAATTCCATCATAGTCGGGGTGATTCGCCTCGCCAATTTGCGTGGAATCGTCGCGCGGTCGCTCACCGCAGGCAATGAAAGTGCAGAACCGATGCGGTCACCGCTCGCGGCGGTCTTCGTGCGCTTTACAGGCCTCGATGCGGCGGCATAGACTAAAGGTTTTTCGCGTCCCCGGTAACCGCCCTCGGGGTTCATGTAGATGAGTTCAGCCGGAAATATCGTACTCCGCGGAGTACGGGTGCACAATCTGAAGAATATCGACGTCGATATCCCCAAGAAGCGACTCGTGGTTCTGTGCGGACCGAGCGGCAGCGGCAAGACCTCGCTCGCGGTGGATACCGTTTACAACGAAGGCCGCCGCCGTTATCTCGAAAGTTTTTCCGCGCACACGCGGCAGTTCCTGGACAATCTCCCGCGCGCCGACGCCGATCGAATCGAAGGCATATCTCCCGCCGTCGCGGTCACGGCGTGGCAAAGTCCCAAATCGCAGCGAGCCACCGTAGCCACGGTGACCGAAATCTACGACTATTTGCGTCTGCTGTACGCCTCGCTCGGTCGCGTCGTTTGCCTCGAATGCGGTCGTCCCGTCGAGCAGCACACGCCGCGGACGATTCTGCGATTATTGGAAACCTTTCCAAGCGGGACCCGCATGATGTTGGCTTTTCCCGCCGCCCTGCGGAACGGGCAGGACGATGCGACGGGCCTGCTCGAGGAACTCCGCGCGGAAGGGTACACGCGGATGATCGTCGGCGGTCGGTCCTGCGGCCTGGACGAAGCGACGTCCGATATTCTCGGATCGCAGTCCGAGGACAACGAGGTCCTGGTCCTTTTGGATCGCATCATTTGGGGACGAACCGACGCGATTCGCGTACTGGAGTCGTTGGAATCGGCTTTTCGGGCGGGAGAGGGCGTGTGCGTGGTCTTGGCTCAAGAGGGCGAAGAAGACGGCGGTGAAGCCCGTCGTGGGCCGACCGACTCTTCCCATCCGTCGGCGGGTTATCCCGAGGGCCGCGGTGCCAATGACGGAGGATGTAACGAGGACCGGCTCCATTCGGCGGCGTTTCCGCGTGTGGTGGTGGACGGCGTTTCCTGCATTCGGATGGCTTTTCGCGATCGTTGGATCTGTGCGGCGTGCCAAGCGGTGTACTCGGCCCCGGAGCCTCGCCTATTCAATTTCAATTCTTCGCATGGTGCCTGTCCCACTTGCGAAGGTTTCGGTACCGTGACGGACGTGGATCTCGACCGCGTCGTTCCGGATCGCGGCAAATCGTTGGCGCAAGGTGCCGTGGCGGTGTGGGAGGGCCAAGGACGCAACGAGTACCGCGACCGCATGTTACGATCGGCTGCCGACGCCGGCCTGCCGCTCGACGTGCCCGTCGCGCAGTTCACCGAAGAACAAATGCAACGCCTTTTGGACGGAGATGCGGAGTCGGGCTTTGTCGGCATTCGCGGCTATTTGCGCGACCTGGAAAAGAAACGCTATCGCGCGGATGTCCGCGGCGTTTTGATGCGGTGTCGTGCGCAAAACATTTGTCCGGACTGTCGTGGGGCGCGCCTGCGGCGAGAGGCGCTGGCAGTGCGATTGCCGCTTCCTCCGGGAACAACGGACGAAGATTCGCCCGCCGCAGTCGCCGAATCGTCGTTTGCCGCGACGGTTGCGGGCCCCAATATTGCCGAACTCTGCCGCTTGCAGGTTGCTCAGGCGTTGACTCGCATACGCGGCTTGGAGGTCGTGCCGGAGGCGCGTCGCGTCGCGCGTACCGTGTTGGAGCAACTGATCGGCAGGCTTACCTATCTGGATCAGGTAGGGTTGGGCTACCTGTCGTTGGACCGTCCGATCAAGACCCTGAGCGGCGGGGAGTTGCGCCGCGTCCTCTTGGCCGGAACGCTGGGGTCGTCGCTGGTCAATATGGTGTACGTGCTGGATGAGCCTTCGGCGGGATTGCACCCCCGCGACGTGGCCGGGCTGGTGCATGCCGTTGCCGCCCTCCGCGACCGCGGCAACACGGTCTTGGTCGTTGAGCACGAAGAAGCCTTCCTGCGAAATGCCGATCAGGTGATCGAGTTGGGGCCGGGGGCGGGTGAACGCGGCGGGCAGGTCGTTTTTCAAGGCCCTCCCGACGCATTGACCGCCGCCTCCACGCTGACCGCCGACCATCTGGGGCGAAGACGCGGATATCGCGATCAACTGCCGCGGCGCCGGCATGCCGACGGGTGGATTCGCTTGTGCGGGGCGAAGGGCCACAATCTGAAAAACATCACGGTGGAATTCCCCCTGGGCGTGCTCTGCGTGGTCAGCGGCGTGAGTGGAGCGGGCAAGAGTTCACTGGTTCAGCAAACGCTCTATCCCGCCTTGTGCCGCCGCTTTCGCAAGAATGTCGATCCGCCCCTGCCCTACGACGATCTCTTGGGCGAAGGTCAAATCGCGGATGTAGTTCTCGTGGACCAGTCTTCGGTGGGTCATACCTCGCGGTCATGCGTGGCTACGTTTCTCAAGATCTGGGACGACATCCGTCGGGTCTTCGCCGAGTCGGCCGATGCGCGCACCCGAGGTATGGGACCGCGGCACTTCAGCTTCAATTCCGACGAAGGCGCGTGCGAGGAGTGCGGCGGCGAAGGCTATCTGGAAATCGATATGCAGTTCCTGGCCGACGTGCGCATCACCTGCCCCCGCTGCCGAGGTCGCCGTTTTCGCGAGGAAATTCTCGACGTTTTCCATCGAGGAAAAAACCCGGCTGACGTCCTGGAGATGACGGTCCGCGAGGCCTTCGCTTTCTTCCGCGGTTACCCCAAGGTCCAAGCCAAACTGAAGCGGTTGATCGAAGTAGGGCTGGACTATCTCCGTTTGGGTCAAGCCGCGCAGACCTTATCCGGCGGCGAATCGCAACGGTTGCGTTTGGCCGCGCACCTTTCAGCGGGCAAGCGAAGTCGCACGCTGTTCCTGTTGGAGGAACCAAGCACCGGCCTGCACGACGCCGACGTAACCCTGCTTCTGGATAATTTCGAGTCGCTGTTGAACGTCGGGCATTCGCTGATCGTGGTGGAACATCATTTGAGCATACTCGCCGCCGCCGATTACTTGATCGACTTAGGCCCCGGGGCGGGGGACGCCGGCGGTCAAGTCGTCGCCGCCGGGACGCCGGAAGAGGTGCTCCGCTGCCCGGAATCCGTGACGGCCTCGTATTTGGCGCCGTTGTTGAAGCCCCGGACGCGAGCCAAATCGTCGGCTGAACGCACGGAGTAAGCGGAAGGAGTAAGCGAGATATTTTCGGCGATGCCTCCGGAGGGAGGCGACCGCTGCGGGACCGCCATGCGTATCATCCTAAAGGTTTTCCCGGCGAGGTCTTTCGGCTTTCGGTAACAAGTGAGATCCGGCTCGCGGATGCGGTTGGGAGGATCGTATGAGCACACCGGCTTTCGACGCCCGCTACGTCCGTCAAACTCGCTTTGCGTCGTTGGGAATCGAGGGACAAGCGAGGCTGTCGCGAGGTTTGGCGGTGATTTGCGGTTGCGGGGCCTTGGGTACGACCGCGGCCAATTGGCTGGTTCGCGCGGGAGTGGGGCGCGTCCGCATCATCGATCGGGATTTGGTGGATTGGTCGAATTTGCATCGTCAGGTCTTGTTCGACGAGGAGGACGCCCGGCAAGCCCGCCCCAAGGCCGCGGCCGCCGCCGAGAAACTCCGTGCCGTCAACTCTCAAGTGGAGATCGAGCCTGTCACGGTCGACCTCTCTGCGAGGAACGTGTCGCGGTTATTGCAGGGTGCCGACGTCGTGTTGGACGGGACTGACAATTTCGAGACCCGCTTTCTCATCAACGACTATTGCGTGCGGGAAGGCATTCCTTGGATTTACGGGGGTTGCCTGGAAGCGGAAGGCCGGGTGATGACCGTTTTGCCGGGAGAAACCGCTTGTCTGGCGTGCGTCGTGCCCGAGTGTCCTCCCCCGGGCACACTCCCGACGTGCGAGACGGCGGGGGTTCTCGGGCCTGCCGTCGGCGTGGTCGCTTCCTGGCAGGTCTGCGAAGCCATGAAGATTTTGGCGGGCAAACATCATGAAGTAACCCGCGGGCTAATGGTATTCGAGTTGTGGCAAGGTCGCGCGCGAAAGATCGCCGCCGAGCGAGTCGTGGGCGAAAACCCGTGCCGGGTATGCGGTCGCCGCGAGTTCGCCTTCCTGCAAGCCGGTCGCCAGGCGCCCGCCGTAACGCTGTGCGGAAGCAATGCCGTGCAGGTCGCGCCGCCGGAAACGCAACTCGATCCGGCCGAAATGGCGGATCGCTGGAAGGGGTTGGGGGAGGTTTCCTTGGGGGAGGGCTATGCGCGAATCAAGACGCCCGAGTGCGAGTTGACGTTGTTTTCCGACGGTCGAGCCATCGTTCGGGGCACCAAGGACCCCGCCCTGGCCCGTTCCTGGTATTCGCGTCTGGTGGGGCTATAGGATGGCGGATGCGTTTCGACGAAGTCGGCCACCCGTTGCCGAACCTTCCGTCGCCCGCATACCATGATCCGATTCGCGTTTCGAGGCGACGCCGATCGTCAAGTCGGGGCGAACTCGACGGCGACTACGCTTGCGGCCGTCGAACGCCGTTCGGCGGAAGGTCCGGCAGACCAATCACCCAAGAAATCCCCCTTGCCAGGCGAGACTTTATGATGCAGCAAATCCTTCTCATCGCGGGCGGATTCGTATGTTTGACGCTGGGCGGCGAGGTGTTGGTCCGCGGCGCCGTCGGACTCGCCAAACGCCTGGGCATGTCCGAACTCATCATCGGCCTGACGGTGGTTTCCTTCGCCACCAGCGCTCCGGAAGTCGCCGTTTCCGTCAATGCCGCCTATTCGGGCTATGCCGACGTGGCCTTCGGCAACGTTGTCGGAAGCAACATCTTCAACATCCTGTTCGTGCTGGGACTGTCCGCCCTAGCCGCTCCCTTGATCGTATCGCCCCAACTGCTTCAGCGCGACGTCCCAATCATGGTCGGGCTGTCGATTTTGACCTACTTCATCGCTCGAGACGGCGTGATCACGCACCTCGAAGGCGGCTTTCTTTTGCTGCTGATGGCGGTTTACCTGGCGATGTCGATCATCCTGGCTCGACGCGAGGGGCGTGAGTCGCGAAATCGTGCGGAAGGCGGCGGTTCCGATCTTCGGCAAGAATCGCCTCCCGCCGAATCTTCGCCTGGGGGAACGCCCTCACCCCGATGGAGCGGCGCGGCGGCGCTCTCGGGATATACGATCTTGGTCATCCTGGGCGTCGGCATCCTGATGCTGGGGGCCAAGTTGTTCGTGGACGGCGCGGTCGCATTGGCGCGTGGCTGGGGCGTCAGCGAACTGGTCATCGCCGTCACCCTGGTGGCCGCCGCCACGTCGTTGCCCGAGGCCGCGACCTCGATCATGGCGGGCCTGAGGGGACGCCGCGACATCGCCATCGGCAATGTTGTCGGCAGCAATATCTTCAACATCTTGATCGTGTTGGGGTTGGGAACCCTCGCGGCGAAAAACGGCATGGCGGTTGCGGCGGAAGCCCTGCACACCGATTTGCCCGTGATGATCGGCGTGGCCGTCGCCTGTCTGCCGATCTTTTTCACCCGGCGCATGGTCACGCGGACCGAGGGGGCCTTGCTGTTCGCCTATTACCTGATCTACACGGCGAATCTGGCGCTGGCGGTTACGCATTCTCCGTGGTTCGAACCGTTCCGCCACGCCGTCTTCTACGGCGTTTTTCCGTTAACGGCGATTTTTCTGACGGTCGGGTTCTTGCGATCCCGCGGCAAGCCTGTCGCGTCGTAGGTGCCCGTCTCGCAGCATTGCGAGATCCGAGGTCTCAGGCTGCCGCGCGGTCGGGCCGATCCCGCTCGGCGGCGTCTTCGCCCGCGCGACGTACCAAAACGCGTTCGCTCGGCTTTTCCACGGGTTGTTCGGCAACGGATTCCTCTTCGCCGACTTGCTGACGGAAAAGCGTTTGCCGCAGGAACGTTTCGATCTCCGCGCCGCCTTCGCCGGATTCTCCCTCCGCGAAACCCTGCGGGCGGGAAAGGATACGGAGCACCGAGGGTAACAGGAGAGCGGCGGTCAGGCAGGTCGCCATGCCCAGGGTCAAAACCCGTCCCAAGCTTTGCAAGCCCTGATGCGGAGAGAGCATCAGGGCACCGAATCCCACCATCGTGGTTAATGTGTTGACGATGACCGCCGTCAGCGTGGAAGGCTGCGGCGCGACGTACCGCCCCTTTTGCCGCCGATAATCGTGAATGATGTGGACCCCGTCATCGATGCCGATTCCCAGAATCAAGGGCAGCGTGATCATATTGGCGGGATTGAGCGGGATGTCCAGGTAGCCCATCAGTCCGAACAGAGCCGCCATGCCGCACACCAGCGGAATCAAGGACAGACCGACGTCGCGGAGGGAACGGAAATCGAGGTACAGCGCCAACACGATCGCCGCGAAGGCGTAGATGGTGGCTTCGATGTAGGCTCGATTCATTTGTCGGGCGGCCTCGTAAATCTGCATCGGATTGCCGGTAGCCTCGGGGTCCACGCTCCGGACGTCCGTTACGAATTGCCGCATTACTTGGGGATCCCAAAAGTCGCCCTTGCAATAGACTTGCACCAAATGGCGCCCGGTTTGTCCGATGAAGCGGACACGCAAACTCTCGGGCAGATCGTCGAGCGTGGGCGGTTGCGGATCGGCGGCGTTTTGCAGGGCGGCCCATTGCGTCCCGAGCGCCGTACGGACGGCCTGGGGGACGGCGGACAACCGTCGGGCGAGTTCCTCGGGCGGTATTTGACGCAGCAACGTTTGCAATCCCGCGATTTGTCGGGCGAAATCCGCTAATGCCGGCACCTGCGCCGCCGCGGCGTACCATTCGGAAAGGGCGGCGTCCAATCGACCGGGAAGCGCGTCCGTAGCAGTCTCCGAAAGTTCTTGTTCGATCCGCTTCATCCGGTCGGTGACGGCGCGAACAAGAGGCTCGCGCTCCGCGGCGTCGGTCGGGATGAGCGATACGATTTCTTCTACGTGATCGACGGTCGGCAAACGGAGGAATTGTTCTTTTCGAGCCAAGGCGGCTTCCGGAGTGTCGGCTACGGAAAGCGCGAAGTAACTGCTGCGGCTCATGTGTTCGACGAGCTTGTTTTGAAACTCTACGCTGGGAAGCCCCTGCGGTTGAAGGTTGAGCAGGTTGTAGTCGTACCGAAGCAAGGGCAGCCCGCAGGCGAGCACGGCAGTCGCCATGACCAGCACGAGGCTCCCGGTTCGCGGCAGGCCGTGCAAGGGGCGGAACCATCCCGACAGATCGACCAACGAGGCCTGTGCCGCCGACGGCTTTCGATCGACGAGGCAAATCATGGCCGGCAGGACGGTCATGTCGGCCAACCAGCAAAGCAGAATGCCGCCGCCTGCGATGATTCCCAATTCGGCCACGCCGAGAAAGTCGGTGAGCGCCCCGGCGAAGAAGGCCGCCGCCGTGGTCAGGGCGCCCGTGGCGATACCGCCGCCGACCGTGGCCGCCGTCTTCAGGAGTGCGGCGCGTGTTCCTCCGGTTTCCCGACGTATCGTCAGGTAGTGTGCCACGAAATGGACCCCGTAGTCTCCCAGTCCGATCAACATGGCGCCGAAAGCGCTGGTGAGGATGTTGAGATGACCGACGGTGAAGGCGACGTATCCGCAGGTCCACGCGACCGCCGTCACCAGGGAGATGGTGATCATAGCCGGATAACGAAAGCCTCCGAAACCGGCTACGAACACCAGGACGACGCCCAACAATGCCGCCGCCGCGGCGGTGCCCGACGAGCTGCTGGCTTGCATTTCGTCGAATTCCAGTACGGGCAAGCCGGTGGCGCCGAGGTGTACGTTGGGGTGACGTTTTTGGACGGTTTGTAGCGTTTCGCGGATCGCCGCCACTCTTTCCGCGAATCGCGCGAATTGGGTACCCGAGTCGGGGACGAATCGCAGCACGATCAGCCCCAGTTTGCCGTCGGGGGAGAAGAAGCGGCGGTAATTCAGCGATTCCGAGACGGCGGTGCCCGGTTTTCCGCCGCCCGTAGTTGGGGCGGGGAAGCCTTGTTCTCCAGCCGAACCGCCCGACAAACCGTTCGTCTCAGACCGTGATTTCGCTTCGAGCGGGAGTCGGCCGAGCAGTTCATCGCTCTTTCCGGCCAGGACCGCCGCCGTCGCCGCAAAGGCGTTTTCCACCTCGTGCCAGTAGGCGTCCACTCGGGCCTGATCGGCTCCCGCCAGTGCCTTGCCCTGCTCTAACAGGCCGAGCAGATATGCGCCGGGATCGGCCAAGATCCGCGTCGGAGCGATCTCCGACTCCAGTTGGTCCAATTGTTGCGGAATGGCTTCCAACTGTTCCTTGGGGAGAAAATACAGTCCTTTGGCGGCCAGACGCCCCGCGTCGAATCCGTCCAGAATGTGCTGAAAGTGTTGCGGTTGTGCCCGCAAGGCCTCCGCCAACTCGGCCAATACCGGTTCCATCTCGGACGGCGAATTCGCCTCGACGACGACGTAAACGTCCTCTTGATCCCCGAATTCGCGGACGTAACGCAACCACCGCTGATGGTATTCGGAATGCGGATTCAAGAGATCCGCGCGGCTGGTGTGGAATTGGATGAAGTGATAGCCGGTCACCGCCGCCGCGACGATACACGTCAAACCGACGACCAGCGTAACGATCGGGTTGATCGTGGCCGCACGAACGAGAAAGACCGAGAGCTTGTTGAGAATGCTCTCACGTTCCGGTATTTGGGACATCCTTTCCCCCCAAGGCGAGCCTGCTAGTACCTGGGGTGCCATCGCCGCGACTATTCAGTCGGCGTTTCCGCACCGAGCGTACCGCTCAGTCGCCTTTTCGTCCATGTTTTGCCGCTCGGCCATCCGATCGTGGGACGCGGCGGACATCCGGCCGGGATTTTGGAACTTGGGGCCCGCCGGCATGTCCACGGACCGGTCCGCGGAGGCATTCTACATCAGCCTATCAAACTGTCTCAAGACGGATTATCCCGCAGTGAGTCGAGGATTGGGCGGTGCCCGGGTGCGACGACAAGGCGATCGGCGGAAATCAAGGGCTTTCCGAACCGGCGGCTCGGCCGAGTCCAGGCATCCTGATGCCAAAGAGTCGGTCGAAGCCGCCTGCGAGATGCCGCGTGGCAACCGGCGGTCGCCAATTCTCCGGAAGCGGCGGGTGGCCCGGTTCAGCGACGAGATATCAAGCCTCGCTCTCTTCCGGCCTCTCGATCCATCCCCCCGCGATCACGCGATCCCCCTGATAACATACCACGGCCTGACCCGGCGCCACGGCGTAGCAGGGTTGATCGAAAACGACGCGAAGACGCCGTTCCGCAAGCGGTTGGACACGTGCCGGGACCGCCGGGGCACGATAGCGAATCTTGGCTTGGCAGGCGATCCCTTCGGTCGGAGGATCGATCAGCCAATTCGCGCGGCAGGCCGTCAGTTCTCGCGTTGCCAAATCATCTCGGGAACCGAGCACTACCCGGCGAGTCTTCGGTTCGAGACGGACCACGTAGTAGGGACGCCCGAGCGGAATCCCAAGCCCTTTTCGCTGTCCCACGGTGAAGCGTTCCCATCCGTCATGCCGACCGACAACCCGCCCGTCGGTCGTGACGATCTCGCCCGAGGTGTCCGCGGCGCGGCGACGTCGCACAAGGGCGGCATGATCGCCGTCCGGAACGAAGCATATCTCTTGGCTGTCCGGTTTGTCCGCCACGCGAAGTCCGATGCGGCTTGCCAGGCGGCGGATCGCCTCCTTGGAGTGTTCCCCGACGGGAAAGCGAATCCGCGCCAAACGCTCGCGCGGGATGCCGAAAAGGACGTAGGATTGATCTTTGGTCGCGTCGAGACCGGCGAATAGTCCCCAAAACCCGCCGCTCGTCTTTTGAACTCGGGCGTAATGGCCGGTGGCTACGAAGTCGGCCCCCCATGTGTCGGCGTACTCGAACAGCTTGCCGAACTTCAGTCGGTCATTGCAGACGATGCACGGATTGGGCGTCCTTCCGTCGGCGTACTCGCGGACGAAATAGTCGACGATCGAATCGAACTCCTCCTCGAAGTTGAGTACGTAAAACGGAATGCCGAGTTGCTGGGCGACTCGCCGCGCGTCCTCGGCGTCGGCTGCGCTACAACAGCCTTGCTTGCCGGGACGAATGACGGGCAGTTGCGGCCTGCCGTCGTCGCGCCGCGCGGTTGCGTCGACGCGGCATGCTCCGGCATCCGCGTGAACCCCGTGCCGCATGAATAGGCCGACGACCTCGTGGCCCGCCTCGCGGAGCAAATGTGCCGCCACGCTGCTATCCACCCCTCCGGACATGGCGAGAACTACGCGTGCCATCGTCAAACATTCCACCGGGATATATCGTCATCGTCTCGAGGTAGCGGGTGGGTGCCGACCGTCCGTCTCGGTCCCCAATTGGCGGAATGAATCCGATCCGAAAAACGGACGTCGGCGACGGCGGACGCCCAGATTAACCGGCGGCCCCCTCAGAGCGCAAGCGCGCTTGGCGAATTCCCCCGCAAGCCCAACCCTTGCACCATTGTACGCACGCGGCGTGGTGAGAATGCGTAGTCGGGGCCTTGTTCCGGTTCCGCCGCGTTTCGCGCGGGGGCTTTGCGGGGGGCTTACCCGGTCGTGGCGAGGAAGGCCTCGATACGGCGGCGAACGTCTTCGCAGATGTTTCGGGTCTCCGCTTCATCCGGCGATTCGGCAATGACGCGGACAATGGGCTCCGTATTGCTGGGGCGCAATAGGACCCAGCGATCGGGCCAGTCCAATCGAAGCCCGTCCAGGCGGTTCGTCTTGGCGTCCGGGTAACTGCGGGTCAACATCTCGTAGGCCGCAGCGAGCTTTTCACGCGGCAAGGGGACCTTCGTTTTGAGGATGGAGTAGCGCGGCAGGCGGTCGGCGAGGTCCGCCACGGGCAAGTCTTCGGACGCCATGGCGTCGAGAACGCAGGCCATGCCGACGAAGCTGTCTCGAACCAGCCCTACGGTCGGATCGATCGGGCCGCCGTTGCCTTCCCCGCCGAAAACGGCTTGGTGTTCCAGGATCGCATCCACAACGTTCGCCTCGCCCACTGCGGCGGCGTAAAACGGCACGCCGTATTGGGCGGCTAGATCTCGTGACATGCGACTGGTCGCACAATTGGCTACGATCGGTCCGCGTCGCGTCTTCAACCGATGGTCCACGCATATCGCCAGCGTGTATTCCTCGCCCAGATAGCGTCCCGACGCATCGATGATCGCCAAGCGGTCCGCGTCCGGATCCTGGCAGAATCCAATGTCGGCCTGGACCGCGCGAACGGCCTCGCCAACGTCGGTCAGGTTCTCGGCGAGAGGCTCCGCAGGGTGTTCGAACAGGCCGTTCGGCTCACTGCCGCGGGGGATGACCTCGCAGCCCAGCGCCTCCAGCAAGGGTATGCCGAGCACGCCGCCCGCCCCATGATTGGAGTCCAAGAGGACGCGATAGCGATTCTTGCGAATGCGATCGACGTCGACGGTCCGCAGAACGGCATCCAAATGCGGAGCGAGCTTGTCCGGGCAAGGTTCCGCCGTGCCGACGCGGTGATATTCCAGCCATTGCGGTTGGGAATCGTAGAATCTGCGGCGGACCTCCTCGCCCAATTGGGCGGGAATAACCCTGCCTTCGGAGGAGAATAGCTTCAAGCCGTTGTACTCGGGAGGATTGTGGCTGGCCGTGATTTGCACGCCGCCTGCCGCTCGATAGTGTCTCACGAGCAGTCCCATGGTGGGGGTAGCGACGACATCGGCGTCCAGGACATGCCGACCGCAAGCCATCAAGGCCGCTTGTACGGCGAATAGCAGCATCCGCCCGGTCGTTCGTCCGTCCCGTCCGACGATGACGGGCCCGGGCGGCGCCGCAGCAGCCCAGGCGGCGACGTAACGGATAGCCGTCTCAGGTGAAAGGTCGCGTCCGATGACGCCCCGCAGGCCTGATACGGAGATGATCAGTTCGCTCATTACGGAGATCCTTGTCCCAAACCGTCGGTCTTCGGGATGTTTTCCAACGCACCCAGTTCTAGCAAAACAGGCCAAGATGTCCAAGCCTATTCGAAAAAACGAACCGCCGGCTTTGCTCGACCGTCTATGATGGTGCCGCAAGACGCTGGGAAAATTTGGCCCCGGCATCGGTCCGGCGCTAATATTCAGGTGGAGCGATGATTCACTGAGTCGGAGGGCGAGAGGAGATCAAAATCGAACTCGACGAGGAGATTGCTGATCTTTTCTGATGAAAAACCTTTGCGCATAAGGCCGGTTCCAGTTTGTAGGTTCGGGTAGTTCGGGGTGGATGGGTATTCTAGGTCTAATTTTAGTGACGGTGGTGTGTCCTCGCGGCGTGGGTAGGCCCCTCTTAAGAGTGTGGGTGGCGGCCGACTCGGCTCTTGGTTATCTTGAATCAAAGACGAGGAGTTTTTCCCGTTAGGAAGGCGCGACATCTCGGGTGACGGCGATCTTTCCTGGCGGCGCGAAAGCGAGTATCTTTTCCACGGGAGTTGGTGAGATTTGGCTGATTGCTTGAGAAAGGCGGGTTGTTTATCGAAATGCGGCAGGTTTTGGAACGCGGCATCCTCTTGACGTAGTCAACCGTTGACCCAGTTCCTCCACAACACCTTCGCAGGAAGAGAAACCACATGAGCTGTGGCAACCCTCAAATCCCGCAGCGTCACGTTCGTCCTACCTCGACTTCGTGCGAGCCGGACAAGCCTATACGGATGGGAAGAACGGATAGCCCCGGCAAGCTTTTTGCCCGATTTCCTCAGTCGAGTCACCGGAGGGCGCAGGCGGGCAAGAAGTGGAAGATTTCCATCTGCTACCTGGGCTGAATGGACGTCGGCATTCCAACCTTCTCGGTTCGGGATGACCTAATATCGCGGTCGCGGACGTCTTCGGCCTGACCGCCGTTCCGCTCGTTTTAACTTTGTCCGTTATTCGGCGACCGATTCGGGGCGGGTTTCAGCGGGCCGTTTCATGCGGTCGCGTCATTGCATCTCAATTGAGGCCGCATCCGATTCGGACGCCGTTGCCGTGGCTGGAATCGACCCGGCGGAACGGTCGGTCTCTCTCCGTCGCCGTGAAGGCGGTAGAGTGTAATAATGTCTGCAATTGCCGGCGAGGTCGCCGCTTGAACTGGAGAGAGCAGGTCCTTGCTGCCGGGTTTACGTCGCACGTGGCACGGACGATCCTATAGCCGAAGATTTGGGAGTCGAACTCATGACGACTGGTGGGAAGGAACCGTCGGCCGCTTTATTGGAAGCCGAAAAACGGGGAGATATTTCCGCGTCCGCCGCCGAAAACATCCGGGCGTGGCTTACGCAACCGTATTATGCCGCTTACGCGCCTGAGGTGGCGGAGATGGTCCAATCAGGCCGATGGCGGGAATTAAACGAGCTGTTCTGGCAAGTCATTCCCTTCGGGACGGGCGGGCGGCGAGGGCGCATGTTCCCAATCGGGACCAACGCCATCAACGACCGCACCATTGGCGAGAGCGCACAGGGGGTGGCCGACTACGTGAAGAGCGCCAAGCCTGGGAAGGCGTGGTCGTGCGGCATCGCCTACGATACGAGGCACCGTTCGCGACACTTCGCGGAGCTATGCGCCGGGATCATGGCGGCCAACGGCTTTACCGTACACTTTTTGGACGACTATCGCAGCACGCCGGAGATTTCCTTCCTCATCCGTTACAAGCAATGCGATTGCGGCATCATGGTGACCGCCAGTCACAATCCACCCAGCGATAACGCGGTGAAGGTCTACTGGTCCACCGGCGGTCAAGTCCTTCCTCCGCATGATCGCGGCATGATCGAATGCGTCAAACGCGTGAAAGAAATCCGCTCCATGCCGTTCGCCGAGGCGCTGGCCGGCGGATTGGTGCGCGCGTGCACGGAGGAGGTGGACGCAGCCTACCGCGCGGCCTTGGCCCGGCAGTCCCGGCCCGGCCCGCGCGATCTAAAGATTCTGTATTCGCCCTTGCACGGTGTTGGTGCGACTGCCGTGCTGCCCGGTCTGAGCGCGGCGGGCTTCGAACAGGTCGAGGTATTCAAGCCGCACGCGGAGCCCAACGGCGACTTTCCCAACGTCCCGGATCACGTGGCCAATCCGGAGAACCCACGGGTCTTCGACGCCATGATCGAGTATGCCCGGACTCGCGGCTTCGATCTCATTCTGGCGACGGATCCGGATGCCGACCGACTGGGATGCGCCGCGCCGTTGACGCCGGACGCGGATGCCCCGTGGACGACCCTCACCGGCAATCAAATCGCCTCCTTGATGGCCGACTACCTGTTGTCGCGGAGTCGGGCGGAGGGAACGCTGACGCCGCAGCACTACGTGGTCGAAACCCTGGTTACCACGCGGCTCATCGGACGCATCGCCGAGGCTTACGGGGTGCGTTGTATCGACGACTTGATGGTGGGATTCAAATGGATCGGCGGCACCATGGAGTACGAAGGCCCGGAGCGGTTCGTCTTGGGCGCTGAGGAATCTTACGGTTATCTGGTGGGCGACCACGCACGAGACAAGGACGGCGCCGTCTCGGCGATCATTCTGTGTGAGCTTGCCGCGCAACTGAAGCAGCAAGGGCTGACCCTGCCCATGCAGTTGGAGGAGCTTTTCCGTCGCCACGGGGTTCATGCCGAGCGTGCATTCTCCGTGGCTATGCCGGGGGCCGACGGCATGGTGAAAATGGCGGCATTAATGGATCAGTTCCGCGCCGCTCCACCCAAGCGATTGGGAGGATTGGACGTTACCCAAACGCTCGACTTGCGTCGGCCGATCGGCGATTACGATGACGAATTGGAACTGGCGATGGCGGCGGCCCGGTCCGGCGACGTCGTCATCCTCGAGCTAGCCGGAGGCGGTAATCGAGTCGCCGTACGACCTTCCGGTACCGAACCGAAATGCAAGTTCTACATGTTTGCCGCAGAACGGCCGAACTCCGCGGCGGACGTGGCGACCGTGCGCGATGCCCTGGATTCGCGATTGAAGGCCGTGGAGGCGGATTTGCGGGCGTACGCGTCGCAGGTGTAGCCGCTCAAGGAGCATCCGTGTCGCCGCCCAATGCGGGGTAGACGCCGTGGCCGGGTGCCGCTCGCATTTTCGAGGGGCGCTGCAAGGGTACCCGCTGAATTGGCAAAAGGTCGCCAATCTCCCCAGATTGCGCAGGCTTCGAGAAAATTCTCTTGCTTGTTTCGCGGAGCAAAAATACAATCCAAAAGGGTGGAAGGCCGGTATTCGTCGTTTCCGTCGCGCACGGATGCGCTGGCGCGGCGAATCTCCCAGAAAGGGCGGTTGGACCCGTCTCGAAAGGGTTCTTCAGTGGTGCTTTCCGAAATCGATCGCCATCTTCTCGACCGTTGCTTGCAGCGCAAGCCGAGGGCGTGGGAGGATTTCGTGGATCGGTTTCTGGGGTTGGTGATTCACGTCATCCAACACACCGCCCAGTCCAGGAGCGTGCGACTGTCGCCGGAATTGCGCGACGATCTTGCCGCCGACGTGTTCCTGGCTCTGCTGGAGAACGATTTCGCGGTTTTGCGGCACTTCAAGGGGAAGTGCAGCCTAGCCGCCTATCTCACCGTGATCGCCCGGCGCGTGGTGGTCCGATCCCTCGTGCAGCGCAAGGCCCAAGCCGCGACGCTGGGGGACGCTGTCGCCCAAGCGACGGACGCTTCTGCCGGCAAGCGCACCGAGGAGGAACGGCTGATCTCTCGGGACGAGGCGGAGCGTCTGCTGAGCCTCTTGGAATCGCAAGAAGCCGCCGTGGTGCGGATGTACCATTTGGAAGAAAAATCGTATCAAGAGATCAGCCAAGCCACGGGTATTCCCGTCAACAGTATCGGCCCGATCCTCAGCCGCGCACGCTCGAAAATGCGGCGTCTCAGCCCGGCCTAGCGCCCTCTTCGCGTGGCGACGAGCGCTTGCGATTGTTGTCGGCCGTGATTGCCGTCTCGGCGAAATCGCGTCAAGAAACGGCATGAGCCGCCGAAGCGGCTCGCGCCTGAACAACTCCTCCAATCGCTCACTCGCAAGAGGCGAATTCGAATTTGCGAAAGCCCCGTTCGCTGTGTCGGAATCGGTATTCGGGCCGATCGGCCGCAGGCGAGACCGCGGCAGTCTCCGCCTTTGCCGATCGGTGTTTGCCGTCGCGAGTCTGTTCGGGACGCCTTGTTTCGGTCCGATCAAGGGTTGGCACTTACGGCAAACGTAGCGTACTGGCGCGGGGATTGCCGGAAACGCGCGAGCGTGGCGGCGCTGGAGAACATGTACAAACGCCCGTCGTACACCACGCAGTAGTCGGTCAGCCCATCCTTGCGCTCACCCTGCATCAATGCAACGGGATCCAGACCGGATAGGGCCGGCGTGTAACGTTCCGCGTTCGCCACGAACTTCTTGAGGGCGTTCGCGTCGGAGAGCCAATAGACCCGACCCTTCCATTCGGCCGAGTACTGCGGCGAGCCTTTGATCCACTGCTCGTTCTCGACGAGTTGGACCGGACAAAAACCGTCCAACAGGGGCGCTGCGGCGGGGGGCGCCGCGGACTCGAAGCCTGCCGGAGCCGCGGTTTCGGGGATGGTCAGCCCCACGTAACCGGCCCGTTGCATATCGGGCGAGGATGGTCTGTCCGTCTGGAATGCCACGGCGGGGGCCGCCGGGGCCATGTTCGGCCCGGGTGACGGACCGTTTGGGAACGCACTCGGTCCCGGTTTCACGTCCGGCAACCATTCGCGTCGCGGCACCTCCGCACCGAGCGTCGACTGAGCCGCCAACCCGGCGACGGGGCCCGTACCGGCGGCGCCCGGGGTGCCGCTCTGGACCGTGGGGTTACGGATGATAAGGGGCGACGATGCCGCTGCGGCGCTGCCACCGGACGGTCCCAACGATAGCCGCACGGCAGGCCCTCCGTTGGCGAGAGACGATTCGCCGCCGGTCCATGCCGCGGTTCCGGTCACGGACGGCGAGGACGGAACGGTCGGGTTGGCCGGGAAGCGATCGACCGAGGGAACGCTAATCACGGGACCGCGCTGAGGCGCGAGCGATGCCGAGTGGGTCGGCGGTACAATCAACGGCAACATCATGCTCTGAGATCCGGCGTCCGGGTTGGCATCCGGAGACGCAGGGGGGGCTTCCGGTGCGTTTGGTAACGGCGCGGGCGGATCGCTCGGGGGGATCGGTTCGGTGCGAAACGGCGTGGCAGGTGCCGCCGGTTCCGGAATTACGGCAGGCGGTTGCGGTGACGCTTCCGCCGGCGGCGGAGGAGGGGTTGGTTGCGCCGTCTCTTCACCGCCGTCTGCGGGGGGATAGCCCGGCAGGAGCGATGATCGCTGCGGCATCAAAGGCTCCAACTTTTGGGAAGGTAGCTTGGGCTTGGGGCTGCCGTCGGGACGCCGGACCTCTTCGGCTCCGATGGCCTGCGGGAAGTGGATATCCATGCGCGATTCGCCCGGCCAGGGGCGCCATCGAGTCGGATAATGCCCGTAGAAATCGACGTTGGCCTTGCACGTGGTGCACGCGTCCAGGCCTGGGTAGGCGTAGTGCTGGGCCCGAACGCCGGTCGCTGCCGACGCGACGCCGATTCCCAAAATCGAAAGCAACACGAGTCGTTGTGTACGAGCCATGCCGAGATTTCTCCTCACTCATCAAACCGCGCGTTTGGTGCCGGTTGGGAAACTGTACGGATACTTGGCATCCTTATGGGGTTGTCTGTCGCGGCACGGAAAAATTCGCATCTCTTGATCGTCAGCGCGACGGCCAACCGTTTTCAGCCGTTTCGAGTCGCTTAATCCCCTCCGCCGGGAGTCGCAATCCGTTTTCAATCGTCGGCGGAGGTCGTCGCCGCACCATCTCCGCCGCCACTTTTGTCCTCACTTAGAACCCGCTGCGGTTTTGGTTGTATCCGCGGCCCATGGTTTGCAGGCTGCGGACCGTCGAGGTTCCCAGGCTGGTGAAGCCGAACAGGCGTTCCACCGGGGCCACCATCTTGTCGATCCAGGCGTGCATGGCGATCATCTCGTCGTGGGCGATGAAGATGCGGTCGCCCGGCAAGACCTGGTAGTTCGTGGCGGTGTTGCCGCCGCGGGTGATGGCATTCCAGTCCACAGGCAGGACCTGTTCGCAACCGGTGCCCGCCGGTGAGGGCCGTGCGATCCAGATCTTCTTGCTGGAGACCTGCGACACGCCGCCCACCTGCGCGACCGCGTCCAAGACCGTCTCGTTGCCGGTGCAGGGCAGGCGGATGACGTTGTCGTCTTCGCCGGGGCCTTCCGTGATGACGTAGTACACCTTGCTGTTGTAGGCCAGCACCTCCAAGGAGACATCGGGCGAGTCGAGGAATTGGGAGAGGTGCCGGCGGACGGCCTCGCGGGCCTCGGGGAGCGTCATTCCCGCCACGTACACGGCGCCGTACTGTTTGAGGTTGAGCGTCCCGTCGGGCCCCACCAGGTAGACGCCGCCGATGGGTTGCAAACCGCTCGCCCGGGCCAATTGGACGGCG
This sequence comes from Thermopirellula anaerolimosa, assembly GCF_054657335.1. Taxonomy (NCBI): domain Bacteria; kingdom Pseudomonadati; phylum Planctomycetota; class Planctomycetia; order Pirellulales; family Thermoguttaceae; genus Thermopirellula; species Thermopirellula anaerolimosa. The sequence goes on along the minus strand of NZ_BAAHYX010000006.1, from coordinate 1,526,405 downwards.
ACTTCGGGGGCGCGGAGAATCCGCCGCAGGTGCTGATCGATGGCCCAGCGGGCCTCCTCCACGGTCATGCCCGCCACGCGGACCGAACCGTAAGCCGGTCCCAGATTGATCGTGCCTTCGGCCTCCACCATGTAGTAGCCCGCGATGGGCTGGTCCAGCAGCGTCCCGATCACGTCCACTTGCAGCACGTCGTAGACCTCCAGCCGATAGGGCGGGAGGGGGACCATCTTGGGGACCTCGATTTGGACCACGTCGGGCGGTTCCAGGCGGTAGGCGGGCAAGGAGACCTTGGCCAATTCTCGGGGAGGCTCCAAATCGGCGGAGGCCGGCGTCTGCTCCAGTCCGGGATCGTAGAAGTCCATGGTTCGGCAACCGGAGGCCGCGAGCGTCAGGACCGCGATCAGGGAAAGAGCCGCGGCGAAGCGACCGCAAGACCGGAAATCCGGAAAGATTAGGTCGAAATTGCGACCGGGGATCATGGCGATAGGGACTCCTCAACCGAGTGAGGCATCAGGTTCGGCACGCAAACCGAACGCAGGCGACAAAACCGTCGCCACTGTTGCTGTCGGAATAATCGGCAAACTTTGCCAACAACTTGCCTGAAAGTTGGGAAACGGCGACCGCTATTTCTTTGCCGACCTTGATGAGGCAAGATAACAGGAGCGACACCACGCCGAGCGTGGGCAACGAATCTCGCTGGCGCAACGGTGTTTCGCCGATTCGGGAGCTTTTCGTGCCTGCCTGTGAACGACAGTAGTCGAAGGCGGACCACCGGCACGAGGCGGAGACCTCACAACCCGTTGCGTTCTCCCAAATTCAAAACTCGATCGCGGCACAAGTGAAAAGCCTGTCATGCTGAGTGCGATTCTAGTCGTCGTCGACGGACTGCGTCCGGAGTATCTGGGATGCTACGGCAACTCTTGGGTCTCCACCCCGAATTGGAACCGTCTCGCCGCGGAAGGGTTCGTGTTCGACCACTGCTTGGCCGCCGAACAAGACCCCGTGAAGGCGTTCCGGTCGTTGCTCGCCGGACGGCATCCGGCGTTTTTTTCGCGGGAGGTCCGATCGGATACGATCGCGGATGGCGGTGGTGTCCTTATGACTGCGCCTTTGATCCAATCCGTTGAGCGGAACGGAGGATCGAGCCTGCTCGTGACGGACGACCCCCGTTTCTTCCAGGATCCGTCCGCCCAATGGTTCGAAACCGTACAACTGGTTTCCGGTCGACGGGTCGAGACGCCGGCAACGGACTCCTGGGAGGCGATTTTGGCCGGATTGCCGCCGACACCGTGTGCGGATTGGGCCGAGACGTGGACGGCCGGCTTCTTCTCCCAGGCTTCGGATTTGTTGACAGGCCTGAAAGACCGACCGTTCTTCCTGTGCTGCCACCTGGGCGGGTTTTCCCGCATCTGGGACTGTCCCATGGAGTTTAGGGAGCGCTATCAGGAAGAGGGGGATCCCCCGCCCTGGAATGGGGTATCCGCACCGCGACACTTTTTCCCGCCCGGCGCCGATCCGGACTCTTGGTTGCCCTTCGTCCAGACGTATGCGGGCCAAGTGGTCCTGCTGGATTTGTGTTTAGGCGGACTGCTTCAAGCGATCTCGATGAGCGGCCTGGATGAGCGGTGCGTGTTGGCTCTGACCGGACTCGGGGGCTATCCGTTGGCTGAACACGGGTGGCTGGGGCTTTGGAAAATGGTTCCCCGCAACGAGCGAGTCGGCTGTCCGCTGGTGTTGCGATTTCCCGACCGAGTGGGGGCCTCCGATCGAAGTCACGCCCTTTGTTATCTCCACGACCTCGCACCGACATTGAACGAGGCTGTGGGCAACTCAAACGTGTCCAGTGATCCGCGCGGGGAAAGTTCTGGTCAAACAGGGGGCGCGAACGCAGTCACCGTGGTAGCCGAATCAGCGATTGCACCGGTCCGCGACGCGGACGGCACGAGCCTGATGCCGATCATTCGCGGAGAGGCGGAGCAGGTCCGGGAGCGGTTGTTCTGTTGCTGTGACGATCCGGCGGCGACGGCCATCCGAACAGCGTCGTGGTTCGCGGTGGTGGATATGAGCGCGGATTTGCAGGCATTCGACCGGGGGCCGATGGAGGCCGCGTCGGAATCGGCCCGACCTACCGCGACGGCCTTCGCGGACCCCTGTGCGGAATCGGTTTCAACGCATCCTATTGACCAGGGTGCGGCGGCGCCGGACTTAGAGCGAATGCTGGATTTGGCGACCGTTCGTCGGATCGTGGAGCTTTACGTTAAGCCGCACGACCGTTGGGAGATGAACGACGTGGCGGACCGCTGTCCCGAGGCTGCCGCGGCGGCGATCCGGCAGACCCTGGCGTTTCGACGTTTGGTAAACGGCGAGCTTTCAACCATGCCGCCTTTAGATCCCGAATTGACGGAGCGACTGTCCTGACTCGGGGGGATGGAAGAGCCGCCGGTCAATCTTCTTCGTGCGGGTCGACGAACCACCCGCCTCGGACCGGGGCGGGGCGACGCCGCGATCCGTGGCGAGAACTGCGTGCCGCCTGCTCCGCCGCGACGATCAAGAGGAATCGGTATCCCACCAGCAGGACCGAAGCCCCCGTCACGGAGGCCACGGCACCCAACGGACTGATGGGATGGAAGGATTCGAATCGCCAGACGGTCTGTAAGACGAGTGGCCCGATCGTGCAGCCGAGCATACCGATGGCCAAGACGCCGACAGGGCTGCTGGGTTCTTCGCCGGGAAAAATGGCGCGGGCGGCCAAGCCGACCAAGAGCCCGAAGCCGATCCAAATCAGGATCCAATAGATCCAGAATTGAACCGGTTCGGAGAATTGGAGTTGGAGAAAGACCATCGCGGTCGCTCCGCTCCGGGCAAAGCCGTCGATACCAGGTTGTCCGTCAGAGGTTGCCGTCGAACAGCGATCTTGCGGGGAGTAACATCGGCCGGGCGATTGGACGGCGGGGACCGACCGGCGGGGCTGGCGGAACCGCGAGTCGGCCGCAGTGCGCTCCGCGATTCACGCAGGCTGCCTTCCGCAAAGAATCGGCCGACTTTCGTTCGCGACTCGAAACAATTCCGTCGGAAAAAAGCTTGGACGGCCCGTGACAAATCGCCCGGACCGTCCTTGAACCGGCGTTTCACGAAGGTGCGTTCGCTATCGCGACTGGCTTTGATCTTGCCGGGCTTGGGCTTCCTTCAGGGCCGCCGCCTCGCGCGACAGTTTGAATTCCGTGCCCGGCGCGAAGTATTGGACATCGTCCTTGAGATAGTACGGGCTGGGGAGCATTTGCCCTCCCACATCCACTTGGCAGCCCGTCCCGGCGAACAATGCCCCGGATACGACCCCTGCCAGAATCCAGATCAGCCCTCTAACGCGGGTCTTCGGGCCGCTCATCGCCAACCTCCTGCTGTATTGTCTTCCTGACCGAGGACTGTACGTCGTTTCGTCGCGAGACGCCCGGCCGCGCGATGACGTACCATGCTGTCGGAACCCTGCAACCCACAGGATCGTCAAAGTCGTTATCGTCATTACAGGCGGCGCGACTTTAGTTCGACCCGTGGCTCGTTGGAAACATCTCGCTTCCAGACGTAAGATCAAGAGAGATCGAACGGCGCTGGGGCTGAGCGGCGACCTCGCCCGAGGACGCCGCCGCGAGGGCCGTAGTTCGCGGAACGGAAGGCGGAGAGAGGAACGACTTATGGCCGCACGGGCCGACGGATGGCGGATGGGACTGGCGGGCGCGGTGCTCCTTGCCTTTGCGACCTCGATCCTAGGGGCGGAACTTGGGCCGCCGCCGAACCGGTTGCCGGTCGTGATCGGGGATCACCCTCGCGTGTTCTTTTTCCGGCAGGCCGAATCCTTCGCCCGCGGAAAGCGGATGGACTACGACCGCTGGGACGCCTGCTTCAGTCGCCTGATGGGCATCATGGGCAAGGCGCTCGACGAGGAAGTCCCCGGCACGATTCCCGACAACATCGCGTATTTCACCCGTTTCAAACAGCTTCATCCCGATCAGGCGGTATTGCTCCATTACAACGGAAACGCTCGGGATCCGCGGTTCGAACGGGAGGAATTCTTCGCCGGGCATTGGCTTTATCACGTCGGTTCCAAGATTCTGGACGACGTGCCCGCGGAAGAAGGCGAAACGATCATCCGCGTGGCCGATCCCACGCTGTATCGCGTGAATATGGGGCGATATCGGGACGCGAACGAGGATATCGGTCTTTGCGAGTTGGACGGAAGCGGGCGGCCCAATTGGTTCCGCTCCGAACAGGTGCAATTGGTCGCCGTCGATCTCGAGAATAAGACGATCACCGTCCGCCGGGGGTGCTACGGGACGCGACCGCTCGCTTTCGCGGCGGGCAAGGGATACGCGGCGGCGCACGCGACGGAGGGACCGTGGGGAAGGCGAGCCAACCTCTTGTGGTACTACAACTACGCGACGTGTTGCCCGAAAGACGCGGAGGGCCGCGCTTGTTGGCAGGTTCATGCCCGGGACGTGGCCGACCGGTTTGCGCCCGGCGGCGAACTGGCGGCCTTCGATGGTCTGGAGTTCGATGTATTGGCGTTCCGTCATAGGGGCGGGAATCGGCCGCTGGACTGCGACGCCGACGGCATCGGCGACGACGGCATCTTCGACGGGATCAATCTGTACGGCTTAGGGGTCATCCAATTCTTGGAAGACTTGCGGCGGCGGATGGGGGACGAAAAGTTGATCATGGCCGACGGCCAGCAGCAGGACGGAGGTCAGCGCGGTTTCGGGATTCTCAATGGAATCGAGAGCGAGGGGTTTCCGCACCTGTCCGACCACGACATCGAAGATTGGTCGGGGGGCCTGAATCGGCACGGGTATTGGGCCGCCTATTCCCGGCCTCCGGTGTTCAACTATATCAATCACAAGTTCGTCGCCCCCGGCGAAAACCCGGGCGAAAACCGCCAACCAACCTTGCCGTGGGGCAGACATCGGCTTTCGTTCGCGGCGGCCCTATTTACCGACTCCGCCATTTGCTACTCGTACGCTCCGCCGAAGGGCGACTCGGACTTCCCCATCGCCGTATGGGACGAGTTTTGGGCGGGCAAGGAGCGGCGGTTGGGATGGTTGGGCAAGCCGCTTGGTCCGAGCATGACTCTCGCGGTCGAATCGCCGAACCTGTTGGCTTCTTTGAAGCAACACGGACCGGAGGGATTGTCGCCGATTTCCTACCCGATGGAGCTTGAGGGGCTTGAAGGGCAGGAGCAAACGGGACGGACCATTCACGTGCAAGTCGACGGCGAGGATTTGTATTTCCAGATGACCGCCTCGTCGGACCCTTTGCGCGGCTATCCCGAGTCGATGGCTCGATACGTAACGGTTCGTTTGCGATCGCCGGGAGACCTGATGCGCCCGGAAAACTTGGATTCGGCCGTGATGCAATTGCGGGGCGAGGAGCCGAAGTTCTTGGATCCGGATACCGGCGCCTCGCTGCGCTGGGCGGGGCCGACGACGCTGGGCGGCCAAACGCTGCCGGCCTTCGCCGCTCATCCGCCGTACAAGACCAAGAAGGGATCGGTTTGGTGGAAGACTACCGTCTTCGTCGCCCCGGGGGTGCGTTTGCATTTCGCGACCGGGATGGGTGAGCGAGCGCCGGGTCGTAGCGACGGCGTCGTCTTTCGCGTGGAAGCTCGGCCCATCGAGAGCGGCACGGATTCGCCGCCGCCGGGGCCGCCGACGGTCCTGTTCGAGCAAAACCAGGTGGCTTCACGATGGGAGACCCATGACATCCCGCTGGATGAAAAGCTTGCGGTAAGCGGGGAAGGTCGGGCTTTCGAACTGCGCTTTATCGCCGACGCCGGCCCGAACGACAACGCCACGACCGACCACGCCTACTGGGGCGATGCATGGGTCGGGGAATCGGCGCCGGTTCGACTGTCGCATCGATCCGCCGAGCACGGGTCTTGGGTGGGGCGAACGCCCTGGACCTCGGGGTTCTACTTTCGGGGATTGAAGCCCGGTCGGTACGAATTGGAAATCGTGCTGGAAGGTCGCGAAAAACTGGTCATTCACGACATGTCTTTGCATGCGGCGCCCGACGCCCGATACCGGCGATTCGAGCATGGAATCGTTTTGGCGAATCCGTCGCTGCATGCGGTCGTATTCGATTTGGCGGCGATCGCCCCCGGCGTGCGCTTCCGGAGGATCGCCGGCACCTCGGGACAGGATACCGAAACCAACAATGGGCAAACGGTCGGCCCGTCCGTTACGTTGCCGCCCTTGGATGCGCTGTTCCTGGAGGTCGCGCCGGATTGATCGTTGCCGGTCGGGCGTCGGCACGGCGGATTGTCCGCGAAAAGGATTCAGGTTTCGCATGATGTGTTTCGAGCGTCGAGAGGAAATGGCATGCCGCGGTCGGTCGTGATGCGATTGGGTTTTCAGAGGAATTCGTTTCGTTGCGCACTCCGAAGTGCCGGACTTCGGCGAAGGTGCGGGCCGACCCCGCGTATTAGGTACGCCTTTTGTTGGACGCTGGTCTTCGTCCTACTGTGCTCCTGCGGAGCGCGTTCGGCGACCGCCCAAGTGGCCGCGGATACCCGCATTCCGCCCGGGCTGTATTACGCCGGAATCGTGATGTTGCAAGAGGGCCGAGTTCGGGACGCCTTGCGAAACTTCGAGAGTTGTTATCGCAGTGCGATTCGAGTGGGCGCTCAGCGCTGGGTCGATTCCATCTGCTATCTGACGATGCAAGGCGAAGCCCTGTATGCGATGGGGCGATTGGATCAAGCCTTGGACAGCTACAATGCGGCCTTGCAACTGTCGTTGGCGTATCCCGACTGGCTCAACTACGTGCAATTCCCGCCTCAACTCACGCCGTCCACGCAGGCGGCTTTTCAGTCCGTTCCTTGGCAGGGACGAACCCGCACCTCGCGATTCGCTAATTATCCGGATGAAATGCTGATCCTGCTGGGCAACGTGGAATGGGCGAGGGCGTTCCAAGAGGGCGGAGTCGCCATGCCGGCCAAACTCAAGCCCATCAACGTCGTCGAGATTTTGCGGTGCAATGCCTTGGCGATGCGCCGACGCATGGAGCTTCTGGGGCCATTGGCGCCGGTCGATCCCATGACCAAGGACCTGTTGAACCTGTGGTCGCGCCGACCGGGTCCGCCCAACCATTGGTCGCAATGCTGGATCGACCTGCTGCTGGGTTTGTCGATGCAGGCCGACGGTCGGATCGACGAGGCGATTCCCATGCTAACGCGGTCCGCCACGGCGGCGGGCCAGTACGATCACCCCATGACGGTTTACGCCCTGTTGGAATTGGGCCGGTTGGCCCTGAGTCGGGGAGACTTCGCCGCTGCGCAGGGATTCTTCCACGAGGCCACGTTCCCGGCGGTCGTGTACCCCGACGCGGCGGCATTGGAGGAGGCCTTTCGCTGGGCCGCATTGGCGCACCTATTGAGCGGCGCGCAAGGTCCGTATGCGCCGGCGGCGCCCGCCGCGGCTTGGGCGCGCACCAAGCGACTCCGCAATGTTCAGGCGTCGCTGGCCTTGTCATCCGCGGAATTGCAGGCGGCGGCGGGAAACTGGTCGGCAGCGGCCGCGCAGTTGGACGAAGCGCAGTCGGCCTTTGCGAGGACCGATCTCGCCGCAGGTCGGCCTGCCGATCGATGGAATTTCCTCCGCGCCGTCACGCTCCTTCACGCCGGCAACCTCAAGGACGGAGAAGCGGCTTTGTCGGCGGCCCTCACCGGGATGCGGACACGCTCGCTTTGGCTCTTCCAATTGTCGCGGTTGGCCACCATCTACACGAGCGGACGAATCACCATGCGGGGGCCGATTACCCCCAAGACCGCCATGGAGTTGTACGGCGTACTTCTTCGCGATCCCAGTCGGTTGGATTGGGCCGTCGATCCCTTGGAGTGTTTGGCCGTCACGGCGACGCCGCATCCCGCCCTTTTCGAGCAGTGGTTCCTCATCGCTTGGGAACGGAATCTGATGGACGAGGCTTTGGAAATCGCGGAGCGGGCCAAGCGACACCGTTTCGAGGCCGTGCTGCCGTTGGGCGGGCGTCTGGATGCCGTGCGGCGGTTGATCGCGGCGCCCGAAGAGGAATTGAGCAATTCCGCCCGCGTCGAGCGAACCAACGTCTTGGGGAAGTATCCCACGCTGGCCGCCGCGGTGCGGGAATCGCAGGAGCGTTACGCGCAGTTGCGGGCGACACCGTTTCCCCCGACGGACAGCGCCGGATGGCAGGCGTTGGGACAGGCTCTCGATCAGTGGACGGCGATCAATGCCGGCGTGGAAGCCGGGCTTCGATCGGTGGCGGTTAGCCGGGAGACGGCCGGCGAGCCTTTCCCGCCCATTTTGTCCGCCAAGGAGATTCAACGTCGCTTGCCGCAAGGGGCGGTGTTGCTATCGTTCTTCGCCGTCGGGAACGACCTCTACGGTTTCCTGCACACTCAGGACCGATACGAGGCGTGGCGTGTTCGCGGAGGCATAGCGCCGGTGGCAAGACAGCTTACCACGCTGCTCCAGCAGTTGGGGCAGTACGACGTCAATCGAGAATTCTCGATCAAGGAGGCCGCCGACACGACGTGGAAGAATACGGCCGAGGGGATTCTCAACTCCATCACTAGCGGATCGAAGGCCGACTTGGCGGGAGAATTCGGCGAATTGATCATCGTGCCCGACGGGGCGCTGTGGCACGTGCCGTTCGAGTTGTTGCAAGTGAAAGTCGATGATCAGCGGGTTCCGTTGATAGCCAAGCATCCCATTCGTTACAGCCCGACCGCCGGACTGGCGGTGACGCCGGGACCGGGACCGGGCGTGCAGCCCCGGACCGGCGTATACCTCGGGCGACTGTTTCCCCAAGAGGATGCCTCGGTCGCGCAGAAACGCTTTGACGTGCTGGCCCAAGCCGTGCCCGCCTGCGTTCCCTTGTCGGGTACCGGCAACACCGTCAACGGCGCGGTGCTGGCGCCGCTGTTCGATCGTTTGATCGTCCTGGCCGATCTGGAAAACACCACGACCGCATTGGATTGGGCGCCGTTGCCGCTGGGCTCCGGCGGGAATACCTTGGCCGACTGGCTGACCTTGCCCTGGCCCGCTCCCAAGGTTTTCGTCGCTCCCGGCTTTCACACGGTGGCCGAATCGGCGTTCAAGCGTTTGGGAGGAGTACCCACGGGGCAAGAGATATTCCTTTCGCTCACGGCATTAGCCGCCTGCGGCACGCGAACCGTTGTCATTAGCCGTTGGCGGACCGGCGGTGAAAGTTCCCTGAACATGGTGCGAGAGTTTTTGCAAGGACAGGCGGAGCAAGGGGTCTCCGAGGCGTTCCGGCGGGCCGTGTTGCTGATTATGAGTGCGCCGCTGGATCCCGCGCAGGAACCTCGGGTCCAGAAGAAGACGCCCGATCAGCCGTTGCGGATGGAAAATCCCTTTTTCTGGGGAGGTTATTTGCTTTCGGCGCCGGGGGAAGTGCATGAAGACGGCAACGGTCCGCCGGTCGCGGCGCCGCCGGACGGCAAAGCGGCAGCGGCAGATGCCGGGGTTCCGCCCGGTGCCGACGCCGGGGGCGCGGCTCAGCCGCCCGCGAATCCCGACGCCCCGCAGTAACAATGGGTGCGTTCCTCCGTCGACGGACCGCGACGGTTCGTGCGCGGCGGCACTTGGACTTGCCGGACCCCCAACACGAGAGAGACAATGATATAGCCGAATCGTGAAGGTCGCGTTTGGCGGCATACCTGCACATCACCTCTTTCCAGCAATCGATTTACTCCAGGAGTTCGATGATGATCGGACGGAACGGAAACGCGTTTTGGCGGGGAATCTTGCGCGGAACCTTCGCCGCGTTCGTATTGACGGCATTCTTCGTTGCGGTACACCCTTCGCGGAGTGTGGTGATCGCCGAGGAGGCAGGCTCGGCCGAAAAGGCTTCCCCGGGGGCGGGGCAAGCCGATCTCGACAAGGCGATCGAACTGAAGTTGAACGCCTCGACGTTCAGCGATCTGGGCGAAGTGATCCGCCTCTGCGAGAGCGCGATCGAGAAGGGGCTGGACGAAGCGAATGCCGAGTTCGCCAAGCAATTGTTGGGGGCGACGCGGTTCCAACGGGGCTTGTTGGTGGGAGAGACGGTCCTGAGTACGCTGCCCATCGACAACAACTGGCCGACCTTCCGCAAAATGGCCGTGGAAGATTTGAAAAAGGGGTTGGAGGTCGATCCGGAACAGGCCGAGGCGTGGCTGATGCTCGCCCGATTGAATGTTTTGCCCAACGGCGATTTGGAGGAGGCGAGAAACGCAGTGAATCAGGCCGTCGAAAAGGCGGGAGACGATCGTCGGCTTTTGGTGCAGGCACTATTGTTGCGAGCCGACTTGACGGACGACACCGAAAAGAAACTGAACGATCTCAACCGCCTGCTGGACCTGGAGCCGGACGACCCGCGGGTACTGCGAGCGCGGGGCGCCGCCTTGTTGGCGCTGGATAAGGCCGAGGAAGCGATCGCCGATTTCGATAAGGCTTTGGACAAGGCTCCCGGACATGTTCCCACGTTGGAGGCCAAGATCGACGCCTTGTTGGAACTGAAACGTTTTGACGACGCCATGGCCGTCGCCGACCAAATCGAGGAGGCGGCCCCGCGAAACGCGGCGGCGTGGTTCCAACGCGGTCGCATTACGGGCGTGCGCGGCGACTTTGAAAAGGCCCTGGAGTATCTCAACAAAGCCGCCGAGATGGAGCCTCGCAACGTGGCCGTCCTGATGATTCGCGCGGCGGTCTTGCAGGAATTGCGCAAGAGCGAAGAGGCCATGAAAGACGTCAACCGGGCGCTCGAGTTGCGACCCGACAACCCGGCTTTGCTGAGACTTCGAGCGGCGATCTTGGCGGGCAGCGGGCAATTGAGCCAAGCCGTCCGCGATTTGGAACAGGTTCGCCAGCAGGGTTCGGCCGAGCCTTCCATCGACCTGCAACTCGGCCTGCTCTATTCCATCCAAAAGCGTCACGGCAAGGCCCTGGAGCAGTTCGACAAGGTCTTGGCGGTCGAACCGCGGAATGTGGCGGCGTTGCGCGGACGCGCCGATACGCTGCTATCTCTCGGGCGACACGGAGAGGCCATCGCGGATTACGAAAAGGCCCTGGAGGTCGATCCGAATGACAGCGGCGTGCTCAACAACCTAGCCTGGGTGCTGGCCACCTCGCCCGACGAGAAGATCCGCGACGGAAAACGGGCCTTGGAGTTGGCGCAGAAGGCCTGCGAATTGACGGAGTATAAGGCGGCACATATCCTCAGCACTTTGGCGGCGGCCTATGCCGAGACCGGGGATTTCGAAAACGCCCGAAAATGGTCGCAAAAAGCCGTCGAACTGGGATCGGAAAGCGAAAAAGAGGCCCTGCAAAAGGAACTGGAGAGTTACCAACGCAACGAACCGGTCCGCGAATTGATCGAGGAACCGCTGGAACCGACCGACGAGACGCCGGACGAATCCGCGCCGGATTCGCCGCCCGACGGCGAGAAGAAGGCGGAACCCGAGACGCAACCGAAAGACGAACCGGCGGACGCTCCCGATGCGCCCATGGAGCCGAAGGATTCCCCGGCGGGCAGCGCCCCGAAAAGCGATACCGACTCGTTCCACCGCGCATGATCGTGCGGTCGCGGGGGGCCGGACAGGCCGGGCAGGCGTCCCGCTGGCGGACGCCGTAACGGCAGGGATTCGGTTGCGCGAAAACGCGAAGCCCTGGGTGCGACAGGCTCTCACCGTTCTGAGAGCGGAGGCAGGCTTGTGCGAATTCGGTAGCCGACCGGATCGGTCGGGACGAGGAAAAGCTATCTGCCGGTTGTGTCAGGCACGGCCGGCGTGTTGAATCGGAAAGCGTGATCTTCCGATAAAAAAAAGAGCCGTGCCCGCTTTGCGGACCCATCGTTCGGAATCATCCACGGTTGACTCCCAAACCATCCGTGGAGGCCTCTTCAACCTAGCGATTCGGGTGACACATTCGCACCGGGTGAGAGACATCGCCGCAAGCGGGCACGGCACGGCGTCCGTTCCCTTGGATTTCAGCCGAAACCGGCCGCCCTCCGTGAAGACGCAGGAATCCGTTCTTTTCCGCCGAGCGACTCAGCGATCAGGCTGAATCGGCTGCGTCGGCCGCCTCCGTACACTCTTTCGTTTCGTGCGCCCGACGCCCGGGCGCGACCCCTCATGGGCCGTGCGGAAGCCGTTCCGCGATTCCCGCCTTCCGTATCGGGACTACCGCGCCCACTGCTCCTTGTGGGCATCCTCCGCAAAACTATTCCGTCCCTTCGCCATCGCGAGGTCGGCGGGGACCGATCTCATTCCGAAAGTTGTTGGAACAGGGCGGTGAACTTGGGCATTTGGGTTTCTAAATAACTCCGCCATTGTTCGGGATGCCATAGCTCCACGCAGACGGCAGCCCCGACGACCATCACCTCTCCGCCGGGCTCTACCGCCAGGAATTCGCGAAAACCCTCGGGGATGACGAGTCGTCCTCTCTGCGCCAGGGCCACGGTGCGGTACCGACTGGAAAGCAATCGGCCGAAGCGCTGCACGTGCTGAATTCGGCCCTCCAGACGCCCTAACCGCATCTTTTGCCGAATCAGGTCGATGCCGCCTTGCCAACGCGCCTCCCAGACCTTCGGATTCCACGCACTCAGACAACCGCGGCGCTCCTTGACGAGAACCAACTCCTCGGCGTCCTTGGCCAGCGGTTCCACAATCTCGTTCGGAAGGGACAGACGAAAGCGATCGTCGATCGTGCGGGGAAACTCGCCGATGATGAAGGCTTCGTCGTGCAACATGTGCGGTCGTCGTAGGAGTCAATGATCGAACACGGCGACCGGAATCCCTTCCGTGTTTTATTGGGCCAATTTCCCACGAAAAACTTAAGTTCTAACTCATTTATGGGTCAAATTCCCATAACGATGAGTTTAGCATCCTGTTTTGTGTATGCAATACCCAAGCGGAAGATTTTTCCGAAATTCCGATAGGATCGTTCCGTTGTGCAGGCTCAGGATTGCCGTGAGGCACGCAGGCCAGCGGACGCTCGATCCGCGCGGCTGCTTCAAGCCTCACAAACGGAATCGTTCCGTGGAATCTTCAGGGAGAGGCCGATGAGATTGAGAAGCGGCAAGGCCGCGCGGTAGTTCGCGCAGATGCGAACGATCGGAGGCCTTCCAAAGACGACGTCCCTTATGCTGGAGGGTTGCAGCCTACCGCGAGGCGTCTTTCCCGGTTGGCCGGGTCGCCCTTGACACCGCAAAGTAAGCGGCGTAGTCTTAAGAAGTTATGCACTTTGGAGTGGTACGATGCTTTCGGCGGTTCACCCAGCCTACTTGATCGCAATCGGCGGCGCGTTCGGCGTCGGCGGCATTATTGCGATTATTGGATGACCGGGGACCGCGAGGGCGTCGGCGAACATCCGATTACAAATCCAACGAAGCCCCGAGGTCCCAAAAGCGGCCCGGGGTTTTTTGTTTTGCCCAAAGCTTTGCCGCGGTCGGCGAGCTAGGCCGGGGACTATCCCCCTCGGTCGCGGTGACCGTCGGCGGACCGTTCTCCCATTCGAGGAATGCCATGCGTCGCATCCAAATCTACGACACCACGCTTCGTGACGGGTCTCAAGGGGAAGGCGTTTCTTTTTCCACGTTCGATAAGATCCTCATCACGCGGCGATTGGACGAACTGGGTGTCGATTTCGTGGAAGGCGGCTATCCCGCCTCGAATGAGAAAGACTTCGAATACTTTCAGAAGGCCAAGGACCTGGATCTGAACTGCTGTCGCGTCGCCGCCTTCGGCATGACCCGCCGCAAGGGGTTGTCCGCCGCCGAAGACGCGGGCTTGGCTTCCCTGTTGCAGGCCGATACGCCGGTCGTGACGATCGTCGGAAAGGCTTCGGCGTTTCAGGCCGAGGAAGTCATCAAGACCACCCGGCAAGAAAACTTGATGATGATTGCCGAAACCGTCGCGTTTCTCCGCCAGGCCGGTCGCGACGTGATCTTCGATGCGGAACACTTCTTCGACGGTTACAAATACGACTCCGGCTACGCTCTGGAAGCGGTGCGGACGGCGGCGGAGGCCGGGGCGAACATGGTCGTCCTGTGCGATACCAACGGCGGCAGCCTGCCGGAGGAGGTGGCCGAAATCACACGCACGGTGGTGGATCGCCTTTCCGTCCCGATCGGAATCCACTGCCACAATGATTGCGACCTGGCCGTAGCCAATTCCCTCGCGGCGGTCGATGCCGGGGCGTCGCAGGTGCAAGGCACGATCAACGGCTTCGGCGAACGATGCGGCAACGCCGATTTGATTTCGGTGATCGCCAATCTGTCGTTGAAGAAGGGCTACCGGGTTCTTCACGAGGGGGCACTCCGTCAGCTTACGGCGGTCTCGCGATTCGTGTATGAAACGGTCAACATGCCCTACCGCAACAATCAGCCGTTCGTCGGCCGTAGCGCCTTCGCTCACAAGGGCGGTATGCACGTCAGCGGCATCGCCCGAAACACCGCCAGCTACGAGCACATCGCTCCCGAATCCGTGGGCAACGAGCGTCGGATTTTGGTCAGCGAATTGTCGGGGCGATCCAACATTACGGCGGCCACGGCCCGCTACAACCTCCGGCACGATGCCAAGACCATGGATCGAATCTTGGCCAAGGTCGTTTCCAAGGAGCACGCCGGCTATCAGTACGAGGCCGCGCAGGGATCCTTCGATCTGTTGGTGCGCCAATGCCTAGGCACGTTTCGGCCGCACTTCGAGCGGATCGCGTACCGTGTGAATATTGAAACCGAGTCGGACGGGCGGATCGTCACCGAGGCTACCGTGAAGATTCGGGTGGGCAACGAGATTCGGCACGAGGTGGCCGAGGGCGACGGTCCCGTGAACGCGCTCGACGCCGCCATTCGGAAGGCCCTCAACGGCACGTTCTCCAATCTGGCCAAAATGCAGTTGGTGGACTATAAAGTTCGGGTGATCAATTCCGAAGCGGGCACGGCGGCGGGAGTTCGCGTCATGATCGAGAGCCGTGACGACACGGACTCCTGGGGCACGGTGGGCGTCAGTGAGAACATCGTGGAGGCCAGTTGGATCGCCCTGGCCGACAGTTACGAATACAAGCTCTGCAAAGACGAGGAGCGGGAATCGCAAAGGAAGGTCGCGGACTATGTCGCAAACAGCGTCTCAGTTTGAGGAAGCGGCCGGCGGAGACGGGCGCACGCTTCCCAAGCAATACGATCACAAGACCGCCGAGACTCGTTGGTACGCCTTCTGGGAACGCCAAGGGTATTTCCACGCCGATCCCGACCCCGACCGCGAACCGTACACCATCGTGATCCCGCCGCCTAACGTGACGGGAGCGCTGCATTTGGGGCATGCGCTCAACAACACGCTTCAAGACGTCCTCATCCGATGGAAACGCATGCAGGGCTATAACGCCCTTTGGGTGCCGGGCACGGATCACGCAGGCATCGCCACGCAAGCCGTCGTGGAACGCCGACTCCTCACCGAAGAGGGCAAGACCCGACACGATTTGGGACGGGAAGGGCTTGTGGCGCGAATCTGGCAGTGGAAGGACGCCTACGAGGCCCGAATCCTCTCCCAATTGAAGAAAATGGGGTGCAGTTGCGATTGGCGACGCACGCGGTTTACGCTGGATCCCATCTGCGCCCGGGCGGTGCGGCATACGTTCTTCCGACTCTTTTGCGATCGCTTGATCTATCGCGGTCGGCGCTTGGTGAACTGGGATACGCTGTTGCAAACCGCCGTCGCCGACGACGAGGTCTTTCACGAACCGGTGCCGGGGCACTTTTGGTACTTCCGTTATCCGGTGATCGATCCCCGCCCGGATGAACCGCAATACGTTGTGCTGGCGACCACCCGGCCGGAAACCATGCTGGGCGACACTGCGGTAGCCGTCCACCCCGATCCCGAGGCCGCTCTGGAGGCCGCCGAAAAAGAGTTGTCGGCACGTTGCGAAAACGCGCCCGAAAAGGAAAGGCCGGCGCTGGAGGCCGAACTCCGGGACGTTCGCGAAAGACGGAGAAACCTATTGCCGACCCTGGTGAAACTCCGCGATATGGCCCTCGAGGGACGGTGCGTCATGCTCCCCCTGCAAAACCGGCCGATCCCGTTGATCACCGATGCCTGGGCCAAACCCGAGATGGGAACCGGTTGCGTCAAAATCACTCCCGCGCATGACCCCAACGACTACGAGGTGGGTCTGCGGCACGAGTTGCCGATGGTCAATATCTTAAACCCCGACGGGACGCTCAACGAAAATGCGGGGAAATACCACGGCTTGACGATTGCCGAAGCCCGGGAGCGCGTCGTCGCCGATTTGCAATCGTTGGGGCTTGTGGAGCGGATCGAGGATCGCCTGATCGAATTGGCGCACTCCGATCGCTCCAAGACGCCGATCGAACCGCTCCTGACCGATCAGTGGTTCGTCCGCATGGAGCACTTGGCGCAGACGGCCATGGACGCCGTGACGGACGGTCGCGTGTGCATCACGCCCGCCCGGTATGCCCAAGGCTATTTGGCGTGGTTGAGCGAGAAGCGCGATTGGCCGATCAGTCGCCAGCTTTGGTGGGGGCACCGCATTCCGATTTGGTATTGCGAAACCGCCGATGAGGAGGACCTGCGGCGTGCTTTCGCCGGGCGCGACGACGTCGCCTGGTACCGCGACGAGGACGGTTCGCGGTGGTTGATCTGTCTCCGCGACGGTGAATTGCCGGACGATGCCGTCCCCGGCCATACCTTGCGGCGGGAGGAAGACGTCCTCGATACCTGGTTCAGTTCCGCGCTTTGGCCGCATTCCACGCTGGGGTGGCCGGAGCAAACCCCGGAGTTGGCCTACTTCTACCCCACCAGCACGCTGGTCACCAGCCGAGACATCATCACGCTTTGGGTTGCGCGTATGGTGTTGGCCGGACTGTACAACGTGGGCGAAGTGCCCTTCCGCGACGTGTACATCCACCCCAAGATCCTCGACGGTTACGGCGAGGGGATGTCCAAGTCGAAGGGGAACGGAGTCGATCCGGTGGACGTCATGGAGAAATTCGGCGCCGATGCCCTTCGCTTCGGTCTGGCGTATTTGACCACCGAAACGCAGGACATCCGCATGCCGGTCAGCTTCGAGTGCCCGCACTGCGAGCACCTTTTGGAGCAGACGCGCGAGAACCGCGTGCGCCCGCGCATTACCTGCCCCAAATGCAAGCAAACCTTTTCGACGCAATGGGCGGAAAAGCCGGAGGACAAGGCGCTGCCCCGGGGTCCGGTTGTCAGCGAGCGATTCGAATTGGCCCGCAACTTTTGCAACAAGCTGTGGAACGCCTCGCGGTTCGTGTTGATGAACCTGGAGGGCTACCAACCGGGCGAGACGTCGCCGAGCGATCTGCCGCTGGAGGATCGTTGGATTCTGGGACGCCTCGCGACCGTGACGCGGACCGTGACGCAGGCCTTGGAACGATTTCGCTTTTCCGAGGCCGCGCGCTGTTTGTACGACTTCGCCTGGGACGAGTTTTGCAGCTTTTACGTGGAGATGGTCAAGTTGCGACTGCAAAACCCGGAAACGCGACCGGCCGCGCAGCGCATCTTGGTTCACGTGTTGGACGTGCTGCTGCGGTTGCTCAGTCCCTTCGTGCCCTTCCTGACGGAGGAGGTGTGGCAATTGCTGCGTGCGTACGCCCCGCACCGGGGATTTCCCGCACCGACGGAGGCGGCCGAGAGCGTGATGATCGCATGCTGGCCCGCCGTCCGCGAGGAAGATGAAAGCGTCGAGAACGCCGCCCGTTTCCGGCGGTTCCAGGAGGTGCTCGGCGCCCTCCGCGAGTATCGGATGCGGAACGGCCTTCCGCCCGCTGCGCAACTCCAAGTGCTGATGTCGGCCGATGACTCGGTTCGGCGTTTATTGGAACCGATGACGCCGTATTTCGGCACGATGGCGGGGGCCGTCATACTGGGCTACCGTCCGCCCCAGCCCGGTGAACTGGCCACGGTGGTTCATGTCGGGGAAGGCTTGGAGGTTCGCGTCATCCTCGACGAAGCGGAGCGACGTCGGGAACTAGACCGAAAACGGCAGGAAATGGCGAAGTTGGAATCCTTGATCGCCGCCAAACGCCGCAAACTGGCCGACGAGAGATTCACCAGTCGCGCACCGTCGGCGGTGGTGGAAAAGGAGCGCGAGTCGCTTCGGGCGCTGGAAGATCAATACGCCGCGGCCAAGGACGTGGTCGTCCGTCTTTCGCAAGCCTGATCCGCCATGCCGGAGTTGCCCGAAGTCGAAACCATGCGCCGCGGACTGCTGCCGATCGTCGGCGGTCGCATCGTTTCCGCCGCGGTCCCGCGGAGTTCGCTGCAACCGATCACGTTTCGCCCCAACCGCCGCACCGTGCTGCGGATCCTGCGCGGTCGTCGGATTCTCGAGGTGGGCCGGGTCGGCAAGCGCGTGGTCTTCGTCCTGGATGGCGGATGGCGGTTGGTGTTGGAACCGCGGATGACGGGGCGCTTGTTCCTCGACGTCGCCGCGCCGATTTCGCACGTGCGCTTGATTCTCGATGTTCTGCCGACCGAACAAGATGAGGCCGTCTCGAATGCCTCGGCCTTGTCGCCCTCACAATCCGGTTTACGCGCGGCGGACCGACCCATGCGGCGGGTGATCTTCCGCGACGTTCGCGGATTGGGCGTGGTGTGGTTGATGGACGAGCAAACGTGGCGGCGCGAATTGGGGCCGCACAAAATCGGTCCGGACGCCCTTGAGATCGATGCCCCCACTCTCCGCCGCCGATTGGCCTCGCGCCGCACCGCCGTGAAATCCGCGCTGCTCGATCAAAAGGCCGTTGCGGGAATCGGCAACATCTACGCTTCGGAGGCCTTGCATCGGGCGAAGATTCATCCCGCCGAACCGTGCGCACGTCTCGCGCCGCAGCAGTGGCGCCGGTTGCACCAGGCAATCCGCGAGGTGCTGACCGAGGCCGTGGCGCTACAGGGGTCCACCTTGAAAGACGGGACCTATGGAACGCCCGGCAACGAGTCGGGACGCTACCAAGATCGCCATTTGGTGTACCGCCGGGACGGACGACCGTGCTTGCAATGCGGCAAGGCACTGATTCAACGCGTCGTTCTGGCACAGCGATCGACGTTCTTTTGTCCGCGTTGCCAGCGCCGCCTGCCGTCCCGGAGAGCGGAATGACGGCGGTTCGGGCGTTTCTCTCCGCAACGGTCGTCGGTCGGTGAGTCTGGGAAAGCTGATCACGAAAGGTTCGCGGGCGATTCGCAGCGCGTCATTCCTCGGGCGACGCCGGATGCCGCTTGGCCGCCCGATATAGACTCCAGCCCATGCCGGCCGCCAAGACCAGAACCACGACGATGAGGATGGCGGCGGTATCCACGTTTTTGGTAAGTCGCCGGAGGGGATTCGGGGTCACGGCCAAGGGTTCCGCGGGACCGACTTCCGCTTCCACCGGCGTGATGCGCCGCGACAATGCCGCCTGCACCGCGGTAGTGTCGTAGTCCGGTCGGTCGGCGAATTCGTCACCGTAGCACAAGCGGTAATCGCGATCGGGTTTGCTCGTCTCCTCAACGAGAAAAACGGCTTGATAGACGAACGCGACGCCGCGAATCCCCGCGATGGCGAGCGGTTGGTTGTCGCCGTCGTGAATGGTCACTCGGTATTCCTCGGCCCGCTGCTCGGGGAACGTGATCGTTAGGTCTTCCCACAGGTAGCCCGGCAATCGCAAACGGACGATGGAATCGTCGGCGACGACCTGCCACCCTCGCCCCGTTGCAGTCCGCTGAGGGACTTCCACCGTGACCCTCCGGCGAAAGTTCCGATCCTCCGTCTGCACGAGCAACCCCGCCAAGGGACGTCGCCCCATCTTGAGGGTGACCACGGTGGCCTTGCGAGATCGGTCCGATTCCACGCGAAACTCGTCCGGCGTCACCTCACGTTGAAGCGGTTCGGCTTTGCCCGTTTCCACGACGTTTTGCCACGATTCGATGCGATCGATCCGGAAGGCTTGCCGCTCGATCCGAGTACCTTCCGTCCGTCCGGTTTCTTGGCCGTCGCGGAGTTGTCGCACCACATCCCGCCACTCCCTCTCTCGTTCCACGGACGGATTGGAGAACACGATGCGCAAATGGCGCGATGCGGGGCGTGGGAACGCAATATCCGCATGCCGGACGTCCATCCACTGCGAATAATCGCAGACGGCGGCATCTTCGACCAAGGGTTGCCAATCCTTTTCATCCTCGCTCGTGAAGACGGTGACGGCTTGCTCGAAGTTCTTCAGCGGCGTTCCGATCCGCAGACCTTCGACGGGCGGATGATTGTCCGGGACCTTCAAGACGACTTCGAGTTCCCCATCCGAATGCGGAATGAGATTCACCGACGCCCCGGGATATAACGTCGCGTACCGGCGGACCGTCACGTCCTTCGGCGAGACAGCCTTGCGAACGATCCGGGGAATTTCGCGTCCTCCGGCGTCCAGGATGCGGAGGTCGGCGAAGTCGTCCTCGGTCGCGGCGAAAACGTCATCGGGGAGCGTCACCGAAACGAGGGCGATTCCCCCCTCCTCGATCTCGGGCAAGATAAGCGATCGCGCAAACCGATACTCGCCGGCAACGCAGTGCGATGCCGTCGACGCCGCGGCGATGACTGCGAGCGCGACGATCATGGTCGCCGCCGACCAACTCGCGGAAGACTTCATCAAACGGCACCTCCGTCGTTCCTGCTATTTGGCTCCGTGTTCGTTCTGAAGCGGAGGTAGAGTACGGATCCGCTCAAAATCACCAGGCCCAGGATCACGAAAGCGACGATGCGATAGAAGGCGTTCAACTCGCTGAGATCGCGGAAAAACACCTTGTAGGTTACCACGGCGAAGAGTATCAGGCCGACGGCCCTCACCCAGCGTTGGGATTTCCACATGCCCGCGGCGATGAGGGCGATGGCGAAGAGCGACCACCAGATCGACACGGCGCCGCTTTCCAGTCCGTCGTAGTAGGCCTTCACGGCGCCGTGGATTTCCCAGGTGGCGTAGGCGAACAACATCAAGGCCGCCAAGACGGCCAGCACGCGACCGGCGAGCGGCATGTCGTGATCCGCCCGGGGGGGTGACGAACTCGGGGAAGTCGACGCAATCCGGCGGAGGACGAGGCGGGCGGCCAAAGCGACGCACAGAACGGAACCGCCCAGCGCCGTCAATCGCGGAATGAAACGCCCCAGGTCGTCCCCTAACGTCCCCAGCCACTCCGTCCCGTAGCGCAACGCGGCGACGTCGAAGGTGAAGAAGCGGATCGCCGTGATGGTGAACAGAATCCACGTCGCGAAGCGCAGCAAGCGACTGTCGATGCGCAGCGCCACCCACAGCATGACCAGAGACTGGGCGGCCCAGGCAAAGGTGATCCAATCATCGGACAGCACGATCGGCACGGCGACGGCCACGAATAACGCCGCCAATCCCAAGGAAGCGTTGAAAAGGACGGCGTCCTTGCTCCGCCGCAGCAGCAGCATATACACGTGGGCGGAGTAAAAAGCGGCGATTCCCAGCGGGATCGAGGCGGTCCATTGCGAGGCGTTGTTGGTCTTATCCAGCCACAAGCGGGTGGTCGATCCGGCCAGGCCGAAGAAAAACAAGGCGTTCAGCCACAACATGCCCAAATCGAATAGATTGGCCCGGGATCGCAATCGTGCCGAGACGAAGACGATCGTCGAGAATAGCAGGAAAAAGACCGTCAAGAAGAAGAGAATGATCCAATACCAATCGGCCGAGTAACCGCTAATCAGCGACACGGTTGCCAAAAAGTACGTTCCCAAAAAGCTCAAGACGTTCAGTTGAGGCCAATTCCTGCGAACGGATATCCCCAGCACGCCGACGCCGAGGATGGTGAGATAGGTGTATAGGGCGACGAACTGGACGTCCTCGCTGGGGAGAAGGATCGGCGTGGCGTACCCGCCTACGATTCCGATAACGGCGGTCAAGGGACTGCCGAAGGCCAGAGCCAAGAAGCAGGCCAAGGCGGTGACGCAGGTCATGAGGGAGAAGCCGACGGGAACGGGATCGATGAGCTTGAGAAACACGGCCGCGGCGAAGACGCTGAGATACAGGACGACGATTCCGCCGCCTTGCAACCCATGGGCGAGCAAACGGTAGCGCCCGCCGAGCAAGAAACTGCCGGCGGTCACCATGGCCAGGCCGGTCGCGGTGCCCAACAGTACGCGTTCGAAGGGACCGATCCAACCGCGATCGATCGAGTATTTGAGGAAGAAGGCGATTCCCAGCACCAGGATCAGCATGCCGATCCGCAGGAGCCAATTGGCGGCGATTGCAACTTCGATCGAAGTGCCTGTGGGAGCACGCTCCTGCCCGAATAGGAACCAGTTCCCGATCCGCTTAAGCGTATCCACGGTGCCGGCGTCGGCGGAGGCGGTGAGGGATCGTTCCGAAGGGAAGTCCGCCGCGGGGGAGTCGGCGGAGGAACCGCCCTCCGCGGATGAGGCGACGATCATCGCCTCGACGAATTCCTCGGCCTGTTGGGGCGGTTCTTGTTCGAGCACTTCCGTCGGTCGTTCCGGCGACGTGGGAGACGGAACCACCGGCGGCGCCGTCTCGGTCGGTTCGGATATCCGCCGGTCCAAGAGCCTATCGGACGGCAAGGGCCGCAATGCTCGATGCAACTCCTCCACGGAGCGGATTAAAGCGGCCAGCGCCGCTGACATTTCTTCGTACTGCCGTTGCACGCGTCGCGAGAAAAAGAAAACGGCCAGCAAGGTCGGAAAGGATAGGAAGACGGCGAAGACGATCAGCAAAGGGACTATCGGGAAGTAGTGCATATCGATCGCCTACTCCTTGGGCCGGTTGCCCCCTCGTTAACTCTCAACGTACGCTCCCCACTCCTGCCGGTCAACGTGGAACCCAAAGAGCGCGTCACAGACCGTCGGCCGAACGGAGGCAAGGATGATCGGCGCGAAGCGGGCGTGGAAATCTCAAGGGTTGCCGCCGGCTCTTTGCAGCATGGCCAGGGCTTGACGCAACAGGCCGGCGTTTCGGGCTTTTCGCGCGGAGATGACGGCGCCTGATGCCGCGGCCTGTGCGGCTTCGCGGTCTCCGGAGGTCAGCGCGGCGTGAGCGGCTTCGAGCAGTTCGGAGGCAATGCGTTGGTGCAGCGACTCCGGAACTCGAGATTGAGAAAGGCCCTCCGCGACCGTCCGCCGTTCCTGAGAGACGTCCACGGCGTACCGTGCAGCCAGATCCTCGACGGCCTGCCAGGCTAACTTGGCCTCGCCGGACTCGACGGCCAGGCGAACGACTTCACGGAGCAAGGCGTAGCGAACGGCCTCGTCATTAAGCGCAGCATCCCGAGCGGTCGCGAGCATCTTTTGTGCGGCGTCCGCCTTGACCGGGATCGACGCCGTTCCCGTGTAGGCGGTGGGGAATCGGGACTCGATCCATTGCCGGGCCTGGCTCAGTTCGCCTCCGTCGCTGGGAATCGGTAGGCGAGGCGCGGACGGTGCGGCCTTGCCCTCGGGAGCATAAGCAAGGGCTTGCATCAGCGGAGCGACGTCCGTGCCCGATCTTTGAGCGGCTTGCCAAAGGCGGGTTGCCTCGCCGGGATCTCCCTTCGGATCCACCGCCAGGAATGCTCCCAACAACACTTGCGTGTCGGGACCTTTTTGGAAGCGTTGCTCCACGATCGCCCGGATCAGGACGGTGGGCATTTCTCGCACGCCGTAGGCGCGGTTCTGCCCGGCGGCGCGGACGACGATCCGCTCGCGATTCGCTTCGACGACGATGACCATGGTTTCTCCGATGGGTATTTCCTCCGTGCTGCGAAGGGATGCCGTCGCCTCCGTGAGGCCGCGCCAGAACTCTTCCAGGTGCAACAGCAGCGACTCCAATGCGGCCACGCAATCCCGTTGACGCGGATGGCGGACTTGAGCGGCCAAGGCATTGAGTTCTTCACGGGCTTTGAGCAGATCTCGGGCGGCCATGGCCTGCCAAACCGCCTGGGCCGCGGTACGGAATTCGGGCGGCAGTTCCGACGCCTCGCTCGCATTTTCCGCAGTACCGGACGTTGCGTTTTGCGCGTTTCCCGGCGCGGAAACCTCCTGCGTCGAGGACGCGAATGATGCGGACGCGGCACCGACGACGGGCGAGGGCAAGCGTTCGCCGACAGACGAGGCGGTCGCCGAGTCGCCGGATGGGGCATCGATCGGCGCGTTCCCGGTCGGCGAATTTGTAGCGGGGAAGTCTCCCGACGTTGCCACCGTAGCGTTGGTCGCGGCGATGAGGTTGGCTGTGCTGTTGCGGTCCGCGGTGGAATTCGCGGTGGTGGGGGCGAGCGCTCCCGACGCGGCTTGTGATGGTGTTACCGGTTCGGAAGAGCTACCGGACGCCGCCGTGGCGTTGCGGAACGCGGCCAACTTTTGCAAATAGCCTCGGACCGCATCTCTGCGGTTGATGAGCACGCCGGCCAGAATGACCGCCGCTACGACCAATCCCAACGCCGACGCGCGATAAAGGATGTCCAGCCAATTCACTTGTAGCCCGACTGAAGTGCTAGCGGCGGGCGACGGATCGGCATGGTTACTAATGGCGTGGTCGTCCGCATCTCGGGCAGGGGGGCGATCGGGCACGGCCATCGGGCGAGGCGACGCCGCGGTGAGGATCGGCGATGCTTCGACCGAGCGAGCGTCTCCGAGCAGTCGATCCGGCGTCTTCGGCGGCGGTTGCGAGGGGTCCGAGGATGACGCCGACGGGGACCGTAGCCCGGTTTCGGTCAGCAGGCCGGGTTGAGACACATCAGAGCGGAGTCGGGCGTCGTAGGCTGCCTTGCGACGGGGATCCGTGAGGCAGGCCTTGGCCGTGCACAGTTCATCCAATAGGGCCGCCCACTGTGAAGCGAACGGGCCGGGACGAACACGGCGCACCTCCGCGATCACGATATCGGCTTCGCGAGCGATCAGTTTCAAGTCCGGTTCGAATCGCTCCAGCCGAAACAACTCGTAATAGTCGCGCGGAAGCCGACCGGCGGGAAAACCCAGCCATTGTTGGTAGGGGTGAAATGCGTCGGTCACGTTCTCTCTCTCGTTCCGCACCTGTTCCGATGATACGCAGTCCAGCCTGCCCGCGGCGATGTTGCGACGCGGCGCTTCGCCGCGCGATCGTCCAGTGTTGGACGACAATCCGGGACAATTGCGGCGGGCGGCGGTGGTGTTCAGCAACGCCTCTCTTGCTCTATCCCATTGTAACGCGCCCTTGACTTCTTGCTTTCGGGGCGCCAACGTAAATGCCGCCGGTGATCCGGTGAGGACCTCGTTTCGAGCCTAGCGAGCCGGGGAGCGAAGTTTCAAGAATCGTTCCCTTGGTTATGAGATTCAGGAGAACGCCGTGAAGTTCCGAATGAGACATGGGCACGGGTTTTGGAAAGTTGGTTCGGCGGTCTTTTGGGCGCCGTGTGTGCTGTGTTCATTGGCGACGGTCGCTCGCGGCGACGACGACCTGATTTGGGAGAATGACGTCGCCCGATTTGTTTGTGATGCGGCGGGACGTTGCCGGGAACTGACGGAAAAGGCGTCGGGCCGGAATTGGATCGTGCCCGACCGACCGTTTTTCTTCATCCGGCAGGGCGGCAAGGAGATGCCGTGCCGATCGCTGGCTAAGGAGGGAGATCGTCTTCGGGTAAGTTTTGCAGACTCTGGTACCGCGGCGCTTTTCGAGATTCAGGTCCGCCCTCGGTACTTCATCATTCGCTTGACCGGTATCGAAGGGGAGCCCGTCGAGACGATCGCGCTGGGTAGCCTGACCATGCGCGATGCGAAGCGGCAGGGTTGGCTGTGCAACGCCGCATGGAATGACGATTTCACGGTCTGTCTGATGGGGTTCAGCGAGCGATTGGAGACATTCAATCTCCGCGTGTCGGCTCATCGCGAGTTCGGGCAGATCGGAGAAAGCTTCGCCTTGATTGCCGCGCCGACGGCGGACTTTTTGGACGTGGTGCAGGAGGTTGAAAAGGAAGGCGGGTTGCCTTTCGCGACCATCGAAGGCGTTTGGGCCAAGCGGTCCCCCGACGTGCGTCGCGGCTATTTCTTCACCGACTTGACGGAGGCCAATGCCGACGATCAGATTCGACTGGCCAAGCTGGGCGGTTTCCGGTACATCATGACTTACGACGGTACCTGGTCCACGTCGCTGGGATCGTATCCCATCAATCTCAAGAACTTTCCACGCGGCGAGGAGAGTCTGAAGGCGGTCGTAGACAAGTGCCATGCGGCGGGCTTGAAGGTCGGTTTGCACATGCTGACCAGCTTTGTGGGCAAGAACGATCCGCTCGTCACACCGCGTCCGGATCCCGGGTTACTCAAGGACGCCTCGGCGGTTCTTGCCGCCGACATCGGCAGGGACGATACCGTCATCCCGTTGGAGGGCGACTTGTCCAGCTTTCCCTTGTTGCCCGCCTATTACGGCGACGCCAAGCAGGGGTTCGAAATTCAGATCGGTGATGAGATTGTCCGTTACGGCAAGATCGATCCCGAGGGAAAGCGTCTCTTGGACTGCGTTCGTGGCTACCTGGGCACGACGCGCGCTCCGCACGAAAAGGGTGGCCGAGTGGACCACCTGTGCGAACGATACGGATGCTATCTGGCCGACCTGCGTTCTTCGTTGATGGAGCGGATCGCCGATCGCATTGCCGGCGTCGTGAATCGTTGCGGCTTCGATATGATCTATTTCGACGGCGGGGAATGCAACGCGGCGATGGGGCCGTGGTGGTATTGGGTGGGCGTCCAGCAGACCGCCGTGTGGAAACGTTTTCAGCGCGACGTGCTGGTGCAGGGGTCGGGCTTCACGCCTTTCACGTGGCACTTCTATAGCCGGGGCGCATGTGACGACTTCGCCGCCGTCGCGGTGAAGGAGTATCTGGACTACCACAAGATCGCGGATTCTTGGCGTCATTACCACGACAGCTTTTTCCCGGCGGAGTTGGGTTGGTGGGGATTCCTGGATTGGGCACCCCACCAGAACGCCACGGGACCGGATGAGGTCGAGTACTATGCCGCTCGAATGCTCGCCTTGGACACGCCGGTTTCCTTGGAGACCAACATGGCCGCCCTTTCCCGCAACGGGCGCACCGAGGAACTGCTCGAGTTGTTAGGCCGTTGGGAAGCCCTGCGGCTTTCCGGCATCGTCCCCAACGATGTGCGGAAGTTGCTGGAACAAGGCGAATGGCATCTGGAGACGTCGGAGAATGGTCGGGCCCTGCTGCCGGTGCGTTACGTCACGCGACGCCTGGAAACGCCGGGCGACTTCGTGCTCAACAACCCTTTTGCGGCACAGTCGCTGCGATTTCGATTGCAAGTGCTCCCCAAGTTGGCGGATTGGGAGTCCCCGGAGAATCTTCGGATCGTGAATGCCGGCGAAAGCGGAATTTCGATTCCGCAACCCGCCGCGGATGCCGCCATGCCGGGGGCTTCGGTGGGAGCGATCGTTTGGGACGGCGCCGAGGGTGGCGCGATCGAGGGTTTGGATCCGCCGGCGGAGACGGCGGTGCTTCGGGTTGTCCAGGGAAGCAGGAGCGTGGACTTCCTGTCGCACCGCGCGCTTGCCGTGCGATTGCGGCACGAAGGTCCCGTCGCGGACCCGCCCGGCGTGCTCAATTTTCAGTTGGAGGCGGGCGGCGCACGCTTCCGCGACTATTACGTGGACTTGGATTTCGTGGGCGAAAAAACGATCGTTCTGCCCAAGCCCACACCGGAAAGGATTTTGACCGAGTTTCGCCCGGCCCATGCCAACTATCCATTCAAGGCCGCCCTGTACGGTTTCGATTTCGGACGGATTCGCGCCCTGAACATTCGCTGGATGCGAAAGCCTGCCGCGGACGCACGGTGCCGCGTTCTTGCGATTACCGCCTTGAAGGAATCCCCGGAGGAGTTGCGACAGCCCACGCTGGCGATCGGGGGCAACACTCTTCGGCTTCCCGCGGCTTTGCGAGCAGGCGATTACGTGGAGTATTGGGGCGGCGGAAAGGCCAAGGTTTTCGATCAACACAATAAACTTCTGAGCGAGCTTATCGTGGGAGGCGACCTCGAGATCGCCCCCGGTGAAAACACCATGAGTGTGACTGCGGAGGCATGGACGCCGATTGCCCTGACGCCTATTTTAGTGGGAGAGGCGGCGTGGCGGGAAAAGCCGTGACGGATGAATGCCCGGACGTTTTCCACTCGCAACCAAGGCGACGGTGCAATCCGTTTCGCGGAGCCATGACCGGAAGAAACGTTGGAGCGCGGACTCCCATGCAAGCCAGAATTCTCCTTTTTTGCGGCGCGATCTTAGGGGCTTTCGGCGTGGCGCTGGCCGCCATGGGCGACCATCTCGTCCGCGGCGGGGTCGATGCCGCGTCGTACCGCGGTTTCG
The DNA here is from genome assembly GCF_054657335.1 of Thermopirellula anaerolimosa. Lineage (NCBI taxonomy): Bacteria > Pseudomonadati > Planctomycetota > Planctomycetia > Pirellulales > Thermoguttaceae > Thermopirellula > Thermopirellula anaerolimosa. The sequence continues at coordinate 1,498,022 of NZ_BAAHYX010000006.1, read as the reverse complement.
AGACGGCGGTGCGCTACCAAATGTTCCATGCCTTGGCGCTGTTGATTTTGGGCGTTTGGAGTTGGCGGCAACCGTCTCGGTTGATCGCCGCCGCTGCGGTCTTGTTCCTGTTCGGGACGGCGGGATTCAGCGGCGGGCTTTACGCACGGATCGTATTTCCTCACGTGGATGTGGTCTGGATCGTACCGATCGGCGGGACGCTCCTGATCGTGGGTTGGTTGGTCGCCGCAGCGGCGGCCTTTGCGAGGCCGATGGGCGCCGGCAAGACCTCGCCTCCCGACACGCCGCATTCGGTTTCCCGTCAGTAAAACGATACCGCCGCCACGCTCCGGTTTTCTGATGCCGGAACGTCGCGGCGGCGACCGTTCACAATCCGTCAAGACCCGTCAAGCGGCGTGGAGTTCGGTCAACTCCTTCGCCAGTCGCTTTCGCGCGGTGTGCAGGCGGCGCTTGATCGTACCCACCGGCGAATCGAAACGGCGACTCATTTCGACCAGCGAATTCCCTTCGATATAGAAGGCCACGAGGGTATCTCGGTCCATCTCGCCCAGTCGTTGCAAGCCCTCCCAGACGGCCTTCCGCTGCTCACGACGGACGACCTCCGACCAAGGTTCGCCGCCCGAGTCGGCTTGGTCGAGGTTCTCGAAATTCACGGTGCGCTCCCGCCGGCGACGCACCAATTGATTGATCGCCAGTCGGTCCGCTATGCGGCGAAGCCAACCCGCGAAGCACCGCTTGTCGTGCAATTGATCGAGCTTACGAAATGCTTGGATGAAGACATCTTGGGTGGTTTCCTCGACATCGCTTTCATCGCGCAGGCGTCGGCGGACGGCGTCCCGCACATAGCGTTCGAACATTCCCACGATTCGGTTCGCCGCGAAGCGATCGCCCCGGGCGGCGGCGGTCAGCAACTTCGAGACGGGGTCCTGCGGTTCTTCGCACACCGTCTCGCAAGTTTCCGTAGTTTTTTCTTCGGCCTGGAAATTCACCGGAAGGCCGAAGTCGAGTCCGAATTCCTCTAACTCAAACTCTTGTAAGACCGTAGCCATGACTCCCTCCGTTGCGCGACAACGGACGGAGACCGAGAACCCGTCGGAGAAGGCAAGGACGGAGAGGCCAAACCCCACCGATCCCAGCCGGACCGTTGGGCCTTGGTCGACGTCCCCTGCCGCGTTGATGATCGGGCAGTGTTAACTTCTAGGTGGACGTGACCAAGCCCTATAGGCCTCCGCGCGGGCGGCGAGCCTGGACGCCGCGGCCGGCTGCCAAGACCAAGACGGGGATTGCCAACAACCCAGACCGGATTGGGATCCCCCAAAAGAATCCATGCCGTGGACCGAGTACAAACCCGGGTAACGGCGAATGCCATCGGTGCGCAAAGACAGAGCGGCGCGCAGAACCTTCGTAACCTTCGTGCAGACTACCGTGACGACGTGTTTGCCCACTCGAGCGACGCGAGCGAGAACCACATGCTTAGCCGTCTTCAGCGTCTTCACGAACGTACGCATGATCCACCTCTGCGCCAAGGCGCACCAAAAAGAGTTAAGGACCAAAGTATGCCGACAAGTCGGTCAAGGACTCCGGCACAACACCCTCCATTATTCTCAGCACCATCGTTGCGAGCAAGTCTTGTTCCGAAAACCCGGTCAAATGTCACATCCGGATTTGGAAGACCGCCGCTGCCGTGCGGCATAACCGGCGGAACGCCCTTGACCCCTGCAATGTGCCCCGCATGAGTTTGCTGAACCCATAGCGTAACACACCGTGAGATGACAACGGCAGTTAACGGAAGGTTCGCGGTCCTTTCGCCGCAGGTGACCGCATTTCCTCGCCCGACAGCCACGGAATCGTTGTCGGGCGAGAAATCAGAACCTCTCACGCTGCCCGATATATCGTCAATTCTGCCTGTCAATCACGCAATCGAATTCGTTCGGCTGAATGCTGACCGCTACCATGCCCCCGGCAGGGATTTGCATATCCTCATTTCGGAGGGTCTGGCCTGTCTCGTCGCGATAGACAAGGCGGACCCTCTGCACAGGGGTGCCGACGACTCGCTCCCAGTGGATATTCGCCTCGACGGTGTCGTCGTGTGGCAAGGCGGTGATCCGAACGGCGTCGCCCTCCCGGGTGATGCGTAGCGCCTGCGCGGTCGTGACGATCCCGAAGTCGATGGCCTTGCCGTCGGAGTTCATCCTTGCCTGCAAGGGATCTTCGACCTCGCTTTGGGCAGTCCACGTCAGTTTGTCATCTTCGCCCACAGCTAACGTGCCGAGGCGTACGCGGGTATCACCGTCGCCGGGACCGGCAAGGGTTAGACGCCGTCCGCTCCGCGGGTCGTAGGCGCCGATCCGCAGTTCGACCGTGTCGCCGGGCTTGAGTTGGTCGGGCACGTTCGCACGGAGTACGGTTGGTACGGTGCCGGGGATGGGACCGTCGGGTCGGCGCGGCTCCATATTGCCTTGGAAGATAATCTCACCTTCCTCATCGCAAAAGTGTGAGAAAACGACGTAGTTTTCCGGCAGGCTGCGGCGCAGTTGCCAGTTCACCTGCAATTCCAGTCGCCTCCCGCCCAGGTCGCGAAACGCGCCAGGCAGGGGACGTGCGGGAAGGACTCCGCCGTAACTCTTTCGACCGTTGAAGTAGAGCCACTGCGGGGAGCGAGCGTATTCGACGATCACGCCGTCCATTCGGGCGACGGCGGCTTCGATGACTTGCGGCGAAGCTTGATCGCCGCCCGAGGGCAGCGGCACCTTGGCGAGGAATCCGTACTGCGGCAGAACGGCACCTTGCACCTCCCAGTCGGTCTCCCCGCGATTGCACCAAACTTCGCCGCCGCGTTGCCAGCGAACGTGCTGCCGGTGGATGTTCCCGTCCACAAACTCCACCGACTCGATGCGGTCCAAAGCCAATGCCCGCATGAGCGGCGATAGCAGCCAGTATTTTCGCACAACGTCTTCCCCGAACGGTCGGGACACCATGGCGGGATGCCCGGTCAAGACCTCCGTCGCGATGTAATCGTCGCTGTACATGCCGTGCAGTCGAGTGTCCAGACCGGCGGCGTAGCGCCCTTCGTAGCCCGCCCCGTGTAGAACGAAACGGTCGTGGTGCGCTGCGTCGAACCACGGCACCCGTTCCGCGTCCTTGCACTCCCAATCCCATACGGACCATCGGTAATAGCCGGGCATGGGGTTCCCCACCCGCAAATGGTTGGTTTGCGCCCCGTCCAACCAGCCAATCAATTGGTCGTGGCCGCTCTCGGAGATTTGCGGAGCGTTGTTTCCCAACAATTCGCGAATCCAGGCGAAGTGTTTGCCCCAACTGTCGCGGGTGAAAATGCGATCGAAAAATCGACCGTCCGCCGTCCAGTAGTCGTACGGACCGATGCTGCTCCACACGTCGATGAAATAGGCGGTCGGAGCGAGGTTCTCGCGAATCCAACGCAGATTCGATTGCAGGAAGGGTTCGACCTGATCGGCCCGATAGCGGTAGGATTGCGCTTGCCGACCTTCGTTGAACCAGGCCCTGACGGGCGCTCCATTGGAGTGAAACGCAATGCGTTCCCGGTAGGAAAAGCCCTCGGCGTCGGGATAGAAGTCGATGTAGTTGTCGTGCAGACCGAAGAGGACGCCCGCCTCGCGACACGACTCGATCAGGTAACGGCAATCCTCGAAACTGCCGAGTTGCGGATTGGGGGGGCAGATTTCCGGCAGACGATAGTCGTAGCCCCAGCGCTGCCAGTTGTGCCAAATGACCATGCTGTCGGTCAAGCCGTAACGGAAGGCGCGGCGAAGTTCCTCCGCGCTGTCGCGGTAGCGCCCGCCCCAAAGATCGAACACGAATCGCCCCGCTGCCTGTTGCACTCCCCCTGCGGGACGCAGGCCGTTGATGTTGCGCCACCTCTTGGCGCCTTCCCATGCGTTGGCGGCGGCAATAAACGTAAATCGCACGTCGGGCGCCGCGTGAAGCGAGAAATGACGCTCGGCCGGGATGACGTCGAGATGGCTGGGCGGCACGTCGCAGGCTTGAATCACGCTGAGCCGCGGCGTGAATTCGAAGCCCACGAACGAAGTGGATAAGCGATGGCCGTCGAATCCCAAGCGGTACCGCCCCGGTTGGACCACGACGTTCCCCGCTCCGGCAAAGAGTTTGTCCAGGGGGCGGCTCCAGGTCCCCGCCGCCGCGTCCTCGATGTGGATGTGCCGCCAAGGTTTCGGTTCCGTGGCGTTTTCCACGCGAAAACTCGCGGTCAAGACGCCTTCCACGACGGCCAGTTCGCCCACCAGATCGAACTGCGAATCTTGCCCGACGAAACGATGTGTCACCTTGAGGGGCGCTCCCGGGCCGACGGGGTTCCGGACTTCAACGCCGCGGATCGCCACCGCCGAGCGGGAACCGTCCAGTCGCGCGGAATCGACTGTGATTCGGAACCCGCGAAACCAAACGGTTTCCTGCGGCGTCGCAAAGCCGACGGCGGCATCGAGGAGACCCCGGTTGCCCGGCACGACGCGATATTCGCAATCCAACCCCGCCGCCGTGCCGCGCCCCAAGGTAACGGCGCGATCCCAGGCCGGCGGTGACTGATCGGGTTGCGGCGGGTTACCGACGACCAGCGTCGGTTCCGCCCAGAACGAGGAATCCCAGCCCGTGTTGTTCCGCGGTCCGGGGTGCGACTCTAATTGCAGACGAATGGTTTGACCGGCGAATTTCGACAAGTCTACTTCGTAGTCTTCCCATGCCTTAGCGGTCGTATGTCGTTCCCAGACGACTTCTCCCCATGCTCCCGCCGGCGCGTCCCAAGGGAGGACCCGAACCCGGAACGTCACGCCGTCGCTTTGCCCTTCCGGAGTCATACCGAGCGAGAAGTCCAGCTTGACGGGTGTATTGGGGGGCAAGCGGACGGGAAACTCGGCGGCGAGGGTTCCGACCTGTCCGTCTCGCCACGGCGGATGGATGCCGAGGCAAGGCTTCGTGACATCCCCCAGAGTCGAATCGACCTGATTGAGGCTGCCGGAGTGCTGCGGATGACTGCCGCTCCAACCGACTTCGCTGATTTCGGCAGGCTTTCCGAAGACCTGGATCACGGCACGACGCACGCTTGTCTGCTCCAAGGCGAACGCACTGTCCCGCGACAGCGCGATGGGTTTCCAATCGGCGGCCTGACGTGCCCGACTGCTTGTCGCCTTATCGACGACGAGGACGGCGATCGGGTGAAGTTCGAGATTGGGCTTATCGGACCGGCGGATCGTCGCCCGGACGTGAATCGGATAATGAGCGGCATAGCTGTCCGCGGCGGTTTGCACGCGACAGGTCCGCCGTTGCGATTCGCCGGGCGCCACCCGCACTTCGGCAAACTCGCCCGGATCGGCCTGCCAACCATCGATAAGGCCCATCCGAAGGTTCGCCGAGATCGGCTCGTTGCCCGCGTTTTCCACGATCACGGCGACATCGATCGCGTCGCCCGCGGTGGGGACTCGTTCCGGGGCCTCGATCCGCACAGTGACGCCTTCCGCTCGATCGACCGGCGGATTGTAGGCGACGGCGAAGGACGGGAACACCAAGGCTGCGGTGACGACCGATAACAGCGCGGCGCGATGCCGAGCGACCACATGTCGCGGTGTTCCGAGGGGCCTTAGGAAGTCGGCAACAAACTGTGCGAAATGGGACATGGGGAAGTCCTCCGCTGGATAGGGTATGCGTCCGGGGGGAAATTGGGCAGGATAATCAACGCTACAACGATAGCCCGGGGCGCGAACAAACTCAACACCCCGACCGCCCGGCAGGCGATCCAGGGTCTTGAGCACTTCGGTTCTCGACCTTGCAGGGCGCGGCCGCGCTCGTTTATCGGAGAGCAAATCGCATAACGGGGCTTTGGGAGATCGGGAGCTTTCGCCGATTCGCGTTGAAACAACTTACTTGGTTTCGGCGGCGCCCGGCGTGTGCACCGTAGGCGCTCGGAAGCCGAAGTATCGTGCCGCGTTGTTGTAGCAAATGTCTCGAACCACCGAACCGAGCAGGGCTTCGTCTTTGGGCAGGAGACCGCGATCCATCTCTCCGCCCAACAGATTGCAGAGGATTCGGCGGAAATAGTCGTGCCGCGTGAAAGAGAGGAAGGAGCGACTGTCGGTCAGCATGCCCACGAATCGGCTGAGCAATCCGAAGTTGGAGAGCGTCTCCAGTTGCCGCAAGATGCCGTCGCGCTGATCGAGGAACCACCATGCGGCGCCGAATTGCATCTTGGCAGGCTCGCTGCCGTCTTGGTAGCAGGCCAAGATGGATGCCACCGTTTCGTTGACGGCGGGGTTCAAATTGTACACGATGGTCCGCGACAGTTTTCCCTGCCGTTCCAGGCGATCCAGGAATCGCGTCATGTTACGGGCCAAATTGATGTCGGTGATGGCGTCGAATCCCGTATCGGGGCCGAGGGTCTCGAACATCTTGGAATTGACGTTCCGCAGCGCGCCGACGTGGAATTGCTGCGACCACCCTTTTTCGTAGTTCATCAAGGCGCATTCATAAAGGACTGCCGACTTGAACTTGGCGCGGTCCACGACCGACACGGTTTGATTGTTGTACACCTCTCGGAAGATGCGGTTGAGGTCGGCTTCCTCGTAGTCCTCGGCGACGAATTGTTCGATGCCGTGATCCGAGAGGCGGCAACCGTGTTCGTGGAAATAATCGTGACGCTTCCGCAAGGCCTCGATTAGCGTGGTGTAGTCCTTGACCTCGATGCCGGATGTCTCACTCAACTTGTCCACCCAAACGTGAAACCGTTCGGGATGTTGGAGGAGCATCGCGCGATCGGGTCGGAAGGTGGGCAGCACCTGGACCGGAAAATTGGAGTCCCGTGCGATTTGCCGGTGAGCCTGGAGATCGTCCGTCGGATCATCGGTGGTGCAAACCAACGTCACGTTGAAATAGCGGAGCAGGCCGCGACAGGTGAACTCCGGCAAGGCCAGCTTGGCGCTGCATGTTTCCCATATTTCCGCCGCGGTTTCGGGATTGAGCAAACGATCGTCAATGCCGAACGGTCGCTGCAATTCCATGTGCGTCCAATGGAAGAGGGGATTCCGCAAGAGCTTGGGAACCGTTTCGGCCCACTTGAGGAACTTCTCGTAGTCTGAGGCGTTGCCGGTGCAGTAATACTCGGGGACCCCGTTGGCCCGCATCGCCCGCCATTTGTAGTGATCCCCTCGAAGCCAGATCTCGGTCATATTGCCGAATCGATGATCCTCGGCGATCAAACCGGGAGAAAGGTGCGAATGATAGTCGAGGATGGGCATGTCCTTGGCGTACTCATGGTACAATCGCACCGCGCTGTCATGCTCGAGCAAAAAATTCTCACCTAGGAACGTCGATGGCGTCATGTCATTGGCTCCTTGGGGCGGAAAACCGTTCGAGGACCTGGGACGGCGGCGCCGTTATCAGCCCTTCAAGCCGAGTCGCGAAAAAGCTGCGCTCGGAATCTTGGGCAAAGCGGATGCACAACCCACAATCGCGACCCGGCGACCGGGGGGCGCCGGGCGTGATTTCGGGCACAACGGACGGATATCGGAATCTGCCCTTTTCAATCTTCGTGGCAGTGGATAACCCATACTATCGAACGCGACCGCCGTAAGCTACCCAACCCCCGCTTGCGGCGATTATTCTTCCGTTAGCGGCGGAGGGGATGAGAGGAATCGCCTTGCGGCTTCATGGAAACGCTCCTCCGCTTTGGCGCGATCGAGTAGCAGCAGTTGAAACGCGCTGCGCACTACAACCCCCTTTTCCAAGCATAAGGGGAATACGCGATATTCGAGCGAGAATCTTCCGTCCCGGAAATCGAAGAAGACGGGAACGGCCGATTCCTCCAACTGGAGAGGGCGAATTCCCGTCGGATGAACCAGCAACCCCAGCGCGGAAGACCATCCCGGCAAACCGATTAGGGGAAACGAGAATCCGCCGAGGTCCGCCGTCCTCTCCGCGCCGACATCTTTCTCATTCTTCGCGAGGTGAATCGGGACGGTTGCCGTGCGGCGTTCGGCGTCATCCAGAGCGATGCCCTGCCATGAAACATCTTCAGCCGGGCCGTGAAAGCCGATGCGAACGTCGCGCTCTAAGCCCGGGTTCTCCGTTCGGGCGCTGATTACGGCCTCCAAGAGGTACTCGTCGGCCCCTCGGTGTCGTTCCGCAGGTGCGTCTTGCCAAATGGTTTCAGCGGCGAGACGCCGGGCCGTCAAGGCCACGTGGATTTCCCAACCGTTGCTGGGATCGCCGTCGCTCCAATCCTCGTACCGAGAGTACAGATGGTTGGCTTTGGCGAAGGCGTCGCATAGTCGCAGGCTGGATGCCGGTTGCCCTTCCAGCGACAACGCGAAGACCCGGGCCATTGCTTCGGAATCGGTCGGCAACGGACTTCCGCCGGAGGCGCGCAAAGACACTCCGCCGTCAGGGTGTTGGACATCGGTGCTCCAAAATAGATTCGGACCGCCGCATGTGGCGATGTTGCCCTCAAACTTCCAGGTCGTGCTCGAAGAATCTTGCATGCTTCCTTTCGCTCGTGTCTCGAACGCGGGGAGGTGCGGTTGCGATCAGCGATTACGGCGAAGGGCGAAACGTCGGTTCGCCCTCCGATTCGGCGCGGCCCAAGAACCTCCAGCGGTGGTTTGGTCAACCTCCTTTGCCGCTTCCGTAGAGATTAGCAAAGTCGCAGCCTGCGGCACAAGGATGCGGCAATACTTCGGATCATGCTGGGTTTCGATTGCCGGCGCTGAAGCGTCCCGGCGAAATGCGACGCGGTCGAGAGCGCGGGACAAAAAGACGGAATGATCCGGCATTTCCAGAGGTCGCCAAATCGGCTGGCGGCGGTTTGTGCGGGCTATGGCGGTTGAACCCGGCGGCACGAAAAAACCCCGCCGTTCGCAATTCTCAGCGAGACGACGGGGCCGGAACAGAGAAGAGGCCGTTTCGGAATGGGGGCGATGGCGATCGCTTGCCCGTTCACCTTCTATGATATCGACGCTTTTTCCCGTGTCCAGCGATTTTTCCACATGCGGCGAACCATCCTTGAGGATCAGGGGCAGAAAGAGGGTTTCCCAGTCCCATTCTTGGGGGATATCCGCGCGGACTTTTTTCCGGCTGCGTCTTGTCACGTAATCCCTACGAATTTGCCCGTTTCGTGCCTGCAAAGAGAGTCGCTCCGCACAAAACTGGAAGCGGTCCCGCCGTCTGGTTCAGCAGGCTCAGCCGAACTCGGCGAACTTCAGCGCGTCGCAATGCTCAGAAACCGACATTTCGGAATTGTTTGACGGGGATGTATTGCTAATGGGAGGGATTCCAGTTTGGTGAGGATGGATAAAATGCACAGCGTGAGTCGATAAGGGTATTAAAGGGAAATTGAATGGTCATCCGTATGTCCGTCACGGCGATCGCCGGGGCGACCCGAGTGCGACCGGTCGGAGTCGCGTTGGAGGCTGCGAGCGTTTTGGGAGACTTGAGGCGATCGATCTGTCGAGTGTCCGAGTCCGATTCGCCGACGTCGGCGGCGTTATCGAGGATGAAGCATCCATGATTGGATTCAATTTGCCGGGACAGGTGCCGAACTCCGAGGCTCTGGACCATTTCCTGTTGATTACCCAGACAGGGGTGGGCGGCGATCCGCATCGGTGGCGATTCATTCTGCGCACACCCGACGGGTGCGATGAGATGACCGCCGAGGATGTGGAACCGGATTCGGTGGGCGAAAGGCTGGAGTTGCTGACCCTGGTTCGCGGTTTGGAGGCACTCAATCAACCGTCGCACGTCACCATTTTGACGACCAATCGTTACATTCGCGAAGGACTGCTGCGGGGGCTTCCCGAGTGGCGAGAGAACGGTTGGGAATGGGAGTGTTTCCAGCATCGCGTGCCGGTCAAGAACGGCGACCTATGGAAAAGGGTTGACCGCGCCCTACAATTCCACACGGTAGATTGCCGGATCCTCAGATTGGACCCACCCCACCGCTCGCCCGGCCGAAAGTCCCTCCCGGGACCCTGTTCCCCCTCCGGCAGGCGATCGGTTGGACGAAGGACGCTCGAAGGCGGTGCGCTGAAGCCCGTGCCGTCTCGCTTGGGGACGGACGGCGTTGGGACCGCCCTCTTGGCTGCCGTTCGCGATGGGGTATCGTTGCTTCAGGAACTCGTGCTCCCGTTATTCACGTCCTACCCAGCCCAACGGGAGACGACCGCGAACGACGCTGTGCAAGGTCGTAAACCGCCCGCGACCAAGGTTCGCTGGGCTTGACGTCCGCAGGGAATCTGCATGATTCGTCGGGCGGATGTCGGTCCGCTCGTGGGGACGGAAGAAACGGGGTGAGCGACACGGAGACATCGCCCTGGTCGAACTGCGGGACGAAGGTCTGGAGGACGGCGGTCGAACGGAAAACGCGATCGATTTGTCGCGGCAAATGCTTTGCAACGTTTGAGATAAATCTATCGTTTGAGTAAGCTGTGAGAATATGGAAGGCAAGGAGGTATCCGTGCGTAGCACCTTGGGACTGGATCAGGTGGCTCAGTTGGTGGAGGGAAGGCTGGAGAACCCGTTCGAGATCCTGGGTCCGCACCCGATTCAGGAAGCGGGTCGTCAGGCCATGGCGATTCGAGCGTTTTTGCCCCGCTCGCAGCGGGCATGGGTGATCGATTTGGCGCACGAGGGTACGCCCCGGCCGATGCGCCGCATTCATCCGGCGGGCCTGTACGAGGCGGTTTGCCCCGTCAACGGCAGTGCGCCGCAATATTTGCTTCAGGTGGCGGAAGAAAGCGGCAAGAAGATCATTATGCAAGACCCGTACTCGTTTCCGCCGATGCTGACCGACTTCGACCTTTACTTGCTGGGTGAGGGGCGGCATTGGCGATGCTACAACAAGCTCGGGGCGCAACCTTGCGTGCGTAACGGGGTAGAGGGCGTGAATTTCGCCGTCTGGGCCCCCAATGCCTCCGCGGTCAGCGTGGTCGGCGATTTCAACGGTTGGGACGGTCGCGGCCACTTGATGCGGAAGCACATCCCCAGCGGTTTTTGGGAACTATTCGTGCCGGGCTTGAAGGAAGGCGACCTCTACAAGTTCAAGATTCGTCATCATGATTGGGTCTTCGAGAAGGCCGATCCCTTCGGGTTTTGGGCCGAGGTGCCCCCCAGAACGGCTTCGCGTGTGTACAATCTCAACCGCTATCGCTGGCAAGACGACGACTGGATGGAGGGCCGAAAGACGCGGAACTGGCTCGAGGAGCCGGTCTCGATCTATGAGATGCACTTGGGGAGCTGGCGACGACCGGGAGACGATCCTCAGCGCTGGATGAACTATCGCGAGATCGCTCCGCTCTTGGTTGAATACGTCAAGGAGATGGGATACACCCATGTGGAATTGTTGCCGGTGGCGGAACACCCCCTGACCGCGAGCTGGGGGTATCAGGTGGTCGGGTACTACTCGGTGACCTCTCGCTACGGCACGCCCGAAGATTTCATGTACTTTGTCGATTACCTGCATCAGCACGGCATCGGCGTCATCATCGATTGGGTCCCGGCGCATTTTCCCCGCGACGGCCACGGACTGCGGCAATTCGACGGCACCGCGCTGTACGAACACGCCGATCCCCGGCAGGGAGAGCATCGCGATTGGGGCACGCACATCTTCAACTACGGCCGATACGAGGTTCGCAACTACCTCATCGCCAACGCCCTGTTTTGGCTCGATAAGTACCACATCGACGGCCTGCGCGTGGATGCCGTGGCTTCCATGCTGTACCTCGATTACAGTCGTCAACCGGGGGACTGGATTCCCAACGAATTCGGCGGTCGGGAAAACCTCCAGGCCATCGCGTTTCTCAAGTTGCTGAACGAGCAGGTGCACCTTCAGTTTCCGGGTGCGTTGACGATCGCGGAGGAATCCACGGCCTGGCCCGGCGTTTCCAAGCCGACTCATCACGGCGGCCTGGGATTCAGCATGAAATGGAACATGGGTTGGATGAACGATACGCGCAGCTACATGCGGCGCGAACCCATCCACCGCAAGTATCATCACGATCAATTGACCTTCAGTCTGATCTACGCCTTTCACGAGAATTTCGTACTGCCCCTCTCGCACGACGAGGTCGTTCACGGGAAGGGGTCGCTCCTGGATCAAATGCCGGGGGACCTTTGGCAGAAGTTCGCCAACCTGCGATTGCTGTACAGTTACATGTGGACCCACCCCGGGAAGAAGCTTTTGTTCATGGGCGGCGACTTCGGTCAGTGGCGCGAATGGAATTGCGAGCAATCGTTGGATTGGCACTTGTTGCAGTGGGAAACCCATCAAGGCGTCAAACGGTGCGTGGCCGATCTCAATCGACTGCTCCGACGGGAGAAGGCACTGCACGAGCAGGATTTCACCTGGGAAGGTTTCCAGTGGATCGACTGCCACAATTGGGAGGAGAGCACGCTGGCCTACATCCGCCGCGGGAAGGATCCCGCCGACTACCTGGTGGTTGCCTGCAACTTCACGCCGGTACCGCGTTACGAACACCGTATCGGCGTGCCGGAGACTTGCTATTTCGAGGAAGTGTTCAATAGCGACGCCGCGATTTACGGCGGAGCCAATATCGGCAACTACGGAGGGCGGCAGGCCGATCCCATGCCCTGGCACGGAATGCCGGCCTCGCTCAAGTTCGTCCTACCGCCGCTGGGAGCGGCTATCTTCAAGCCGCGGCGTTCATGAAGCCGCGCCGAACCAAGCGAAGCCGAAAGCATCGCGATTCCCATGACGAAAAGCGGCGGCGCCGATCCGCGCCGCCGTTGTCGTGCGCTGGGGGACGGAACGCGGCGGCATGGTCACCCCGTGGGCCGCATTCGACTACGCGATATTGATTCCACGGCGGATGCGTTCGTCTCGCCGTGCCCCGTCGATCTTCTCGAAAGCGGTTTGGGGATCCTTCAAGCCGTGAATGACGAAGAACGGATCGGAGGAGTCTTTGGTCCGCAGCACGACCCTGCCCACTCCTACGATGCGCTCCAACAGGTTCTGTTCCAGCGACATATCGTCGATGTCGATAATCTCCATCGAATGTACGCTGTGAAAGATCAACCCTTTCTCGCTGTAGAATCGGTACGTGGTGGCGCGGTAGCTGACCGTATAGCGGCGATAGAGGTAGAGCAAAACGTGATAGACCCAGAGCAGGGCGACGATGCCCAGCAGTACGGACCAAACCGTGAGGGGATACTCGACGCGTCGCGAGATCACCACTCCCAGGAAGATCGCACCGACGGTGATCAAAGCCAAGAATATCCAGGTGGGAAACATGGCCCAACCGGAGTAGCGACCTCGCCAGATTTCCACGTCGGGATCGCCGCGCCGCGGCGCCCGGTGCGTTTCGCCGCCGGGAGCGGGAGCGGAAGCCGAGGCTTGACCGCCCGGCGCGGAAGTCGCTTCCCGTAAAGCTTCACCGGTTTCCGGAGCGTTGTGATCTTGTGACATCGATTTGGCCTTTCTTTACGAGAGCCGTGAATCCCGCCGTAAGACGCAATCTTTCGCCGTCAACTGCCGACCGCGTCGCGATCCGCAATACCTTCTTCGCCGCAGCGGCTTCAGTATTTTAATCGCCCGCGTGGGCGTCGTCACTACTTCCCAGGGCGTCCTGTTACCGCCATAGGGTTATTGCCCAAGGGAGGCATCCCATTCCGTCGTCCTTGTTGACGAACGTAATAGGGCCGCCGAAAGAATGCCTCCGCGCCGCTTTCATGGAAAGGTCGCGTGTACTAGAATCGAGTTTCAACATCAAAGCGACTCGTTGCCGGCGGTGGGGGCCGGGGGTTGGTTATCGGAGGAAACAGTTTCAGGGGGCGAACGTGACGGAGAAAAGCGAAGGCGGCGACCATAGTAATGTTTCCCAACCCTACCGCATCATTTCGACCCCTCATGATTTTCAGGCGTTTTGCCGCGGCCTGCGGGATTGCCCGCGGTTGGCCATCGACACCGAGTTCGTCGCCGAGGATAGCTACCATCCGAACCTCTGTCTGATCCAGGTGGCGCTCGACCACGAGTTGGTCTTGATCGACCCGTTCCCCTTAGGCTCGGTGAGCGCGTTTTGGGAGACCATCGTCCATGAGGACGTGGAAACGGTGGTGCACGCGGGGCAGGTGGATTTGCAGTTCTGCTATTTTGCCACGGGGCGGTTTCCCCCTCGCGTTTTCGACGTGCAGATCGCGGCGGGCTTGGCCGGTACCGAATATCCGAGCGGTCTGACCAATCTGATTCAGAAGTACGTAGGCGATTTCTCGCCGCAACACGAGACGCAAAGCGATTGGCGGCGGCGCCCGCTGTCGGAATGGCAAATCGTCTACGCATTGGACGACGTGCGTTTTCTCTTGCAATTGCGCGATCGCTTGGACAATATCCTCGAGAAGCTGGGGCGCCGTTCGTGGCTGGAGGAGGAAGTGGTGCGTCACCAACACGACATTCAAAAACGGCACGAGAGCGAACGCTGGCAGCGGTTGGCCGGGCATCGCGCGCTGAGTGCCAGGGAATTGGCGATCTTGCGGGAATTGTGGCTGTGGCGAGAGGAACGCGCCTCGTACCAAAACGTCCCCGCCCGGCGCATTCTTCGCGACGATCTGTTGCTGGAGCTCGCCAAGAAGAAGACCGGCGACGTGAAGCGTATCATGGCCGTCCGGGGAATGAATTTTCGCCACCTGCGACCTTGGATTCCCGAGATCGCCGAACGGATTCGTCGCGCGCTGGCCATGCCGGAGGAGAACCTGCCGCGACCCGATCACCGCGAGGGGGTGTCCCAATCACCCTTGCTGGGACAATTTCTCTTCACGGCCCTCGGCGGCCTTTGCCGCCAAGGCGACATTTCGGTCGGACTGGTGGGAAGTACGCAAGACATCCGCGATTGGGTGTCTTACCGACTGGGTGAGGCGAACGACGAACCGCCCCTTTTGGCCCAAGGTTGGCGGCGGGAATTGATCGGGGATTTGTTCGATCGGTTGTTGTCGGGAAAGGCGGCCCTTCGTATCCGTGACGCGAGATCGGATCACCCCTTGGAACTCGTCGAGTTGCCCGACCAAGGCGCCGCGGAAGGACGTGATGCCGCGGAATGAAGCCGCTGGGATCGGCGCGATGTCGGCCGGGCGGCACACGATGATTGCACGGTTCTACGGACTCCGCGCCCGCCGTGACGGCGTCACGAATCAGCGACCCGCGGTTGTGTTGGCGCCGGAGATTTGTCCCCGAGGAACGGGGCGATACAAGGGAAGGTGACGGTAATAGACCTGGAGCGTCATGAGTGCCAAGGAGGTGGCGTAGATTCTTCCCCCGCGTTTACCCCAATCGGTTCCTTCCGGACTCCAGCTCCCTTCGCGGTGCCCCGACTTCTCTTGCGTGCGAATCAGCAACTCCCGTATGCGGTGATTCCACAGGTCCCAATCCTCGCCTTCCATGTGGTGCAGAACCTCGGTGGCGTAATAGTAGAAATAAAGCGGTCCCACGTTGGAGCCTTCGGCGGGCGGAAGAGCTTGCACGATCTTTTGGCAACCGGCCTGAAGATGGGGATTGTCCTTGGGCCAACCCAGATATTGCCGCGTCAGCAAACCGGCGGCGGTCAGGGCGTTCGTCGGTTCCTTTCCCGGTTGGTAACAGTATTGCGAGAGCTTGACGGGTTCGGGTCCGACGGCGCAACTGTCGATGAAGCGAGCCGCGCGGGTGAGGGGGCTGCTCTCGATCCTCAAACCGGCGAGCTGACCGCTGCGAATCGCGAGAAACACCCAAGAGACCACCGACATATCGCCGGCCTCGCGAAAGCCGTAACGCCATCCGCCGGCGGTGTGCTGGGCGTTCATCAGGTACTTGATGGCCCTTTGCGCCGCCAATTGCAACCGCTCGTCTCCCGTCAGAGCGTAAGCCTCGCAGAGCGCGATCGTGCCCACGGCATGACAATACGTGTTGCCGCCCAGGTGACCGTCCTTGTCCGATTGGGGATCGTTCACCTGGTTCTTCATTAGCCACGTCAGCCCGCGGCGCACCAAATTGCGGTAACGCGGCAAATCGGCGGGATCCTCCGGGGCGGTGGTGGGGCCGATTCCCTCCGCCAAGAAGGGCAGCAGGGCAAGCGCCGTTCCCGCCGTATCGTTGTCCACGATCTCCGCTTCGGCCTCGTCCGAAAGGTGGCAATCGCATCCGGACACACTGCGACCGTAATTCTTGAGCGACCAGCGACCGTCTTCCTCTTGATGGGCGGCCAGCCAGCGCAGTCCCCGCAAAATCGCTTCCTGAGACTCCGGCGTGCCGCCGTAGGCGTCGCAGAGAGCGGCTTTGGCGTGCGCCGTCAGCCGACCGCCGAAGGAGCCTCGTCGCAAAAGCGGCGCAATTTCCGGATCGAACCCGATTTCCCTCGGAAGAAAGCCGGTCTCTCCCCAGGAGACTCGCACGATGATCGGATCGCGACTGCCGAGACTGCCCGCCCGAGACCGAATGTAAACCGATCGTACGCGCTCCTTGGCGTCCGCCTCGGCCGCAAAGCGAATCTTGACCGATGTGCCGCCGGCGGGGACGTCGACCGGCGCCGCGGAGACCTTGTCGGGAAGATTCTCGAATTCCAAGTGAATTGGACCTGTGTATCCGCGACGTTCGACCGGAAGGGTGACCTCCTGCGTTTCACCCGGCTTCAGTCGGACCACACGGAAGGAATTGACGCGATAGGGAGAACGTTGCACGCTGAGCGCAAAATCCGCGCCCGACGATTTTCCGGCAATCTCCGCCGCCAGCTTAACGGAGTGTTTACCCTCCGCCGCGTTCTCTGCGGCGCGGATGCGTATCTCGGTCGCGTCCGAGCCTTCCGGCACGATGACCGGATCGGCCGTGACCCCGGAGGGAAGATTCTCCAAACGAATCCGTACGGGACGCTTGCACGCGCCGCGATCCAGTTTGACCGGCACGACAATTTCATCGCCGGGGCGGACCAATTGCTCGACCGGCGGTTGAACCTTCGGCAATACCACGGGAACGATCGCGAGGGAGACATTCCGCGATCCGTAGGCGTCCCCTGCGCTAGCTCGAATGATCACCACCGAGAGCAATTGCGAGTCGGCGAGGCGGTCCTCCGCGCGAATCTTCAGTTGCACGGAGTCCGCTTCGGCGGGGATCTCGGTCGGGGTAATGACGATCCCGTCCGGAACGTTCTGGAAATCCAATTGCACCGCGCCTTCCGCTCCGGCGCGATCCACCTTCAACTCTCGGGTAACCTCTTCGCCGGCGGAAATCTCGATCGGCTCGATGGCGGCGAATGAAAGCGCTGCGGACTTGGGCGACTCTTGAACGGGCGGAGAGGCGGCTTGCTCTTGGGAGAGACCTTCAACTTCTTCCACGACCGTCGGGACCGGGGCGGGCGACTCCGCCTTGCGGCAACCCACAACCGACAACACCCCCGGCATCGCGACGGCGATCAGCCCGCATGCACAAAACATCGCAACCCGCGATGTCGTGAAAAAACCGGGGCTGGATTCGCGGTTGCCGACTCCTCGCAAGAAACGGCGGTTCCCTGGCACGGCAAGCCTCCTCCGCGCGATTCGCGAAAGTCGACCGCTCAGCGATCGACTTCGCAAATGCCCGAGTTAGAAAAGATTCGCGGCGCGAATGTGGGAGTGCCTCGATTCGCGGGCATACCTTGCGACTTCTGTTATACACGTCGGAAAACCGGTGTCAAGGAATTTGCGGGGTTTCCACATCGGCGGCGTCATCCGTCGCGAGCAACCCCGTTGCATCGCTGCAACGTCGGTTTGCACATCGAGTTTTCCATCGTAGAATCACGCTATTCGAGCGCGACGCCGGCGGTCTGCGCGTTCGGAATCGCGGGAGGAGTCGGCGGCAGGGGCAAGCCGGGCGTCCGTGTTCGATGTCGCGGCCTCATTCGGCCCATCTCGGCGTTCCATCGGAAGGCGGGGGACTGCATGAAAATAGCTTATTTCGACTGCTTCAGCGGGATCAGCGGAGACATGATCTTGGGGGCTTTGGTCGATGCCGGGGCGGATTTCGAACGCTTGACCGCGGCGATCGACTCGTTGGCGTTGCCCGGTTGCCGCTTGATCGCTGAGGAGGTGCGCAAGGGAGGCTTCCGCGCCAAGCACATCCGCGTGGAAACGCAGCCCGAACATGGCCATCGCCACTTGCGGCACATCTTGGAGCTATTGGAGCGATCGGATTTGACCGCCGCACAAAAGAGCCGCGCCGAGGCGGTTTTTCGCCGCTTGGCCGAGGCGGAAGCGAAGGTCCACGGCACCACGATAGAAAAGGTACACTTTCACGAGGTGGGAGCCGCGGATTCCATCGTCGATGTGGTGGGCGCGGTCGTGTGCCTGGACCTCTTGGGCGTGGAACGCGTTTTCGCCTCTCCCGTGCCGACAGGCCGCGGTACCATCCGCATCCAACACGGCGAGGTTTCGATCCCGGCGCCGGCCACAGCCGAGTTGCTGGTCGGCGTCCCGATTTTGGAGGCGGACGTCCCCTTCGAACTGACGACCCCGACCGGCGCCGCTTTGATTACGAGCTATGCACAACGTTTCGGCCCCCCGCCCGGCATGACCCTACAATGTATCGGATACGGGGCGGGTTCCCGCGACATACCGCACCGAGCCAACTTGCTTCGGGTACTGATCGGGACGTGCGAAGAGTCCGACCTCGCACGCGACGAAACCTCGTTGGAGCGGATTTGGACGGTGGAAACCCATCTTGATGACGTTCCGGGCGAGATTGTGGGCTACACCGTGGAACGCTTGCTCGAGGCGGGTGCTTTGGATGTGTTTGCCTCCGCCGGACAAATGAAGAAGAATCGTCCGGCGATTAGGTTGACGGTATTGTGCCGCGACGAACACCTGGCCGCGGTGGAAAGCGTCGTCTTGACCGAGACGACGACGCTCGGGGTGCGGCGCTGGCCGGTGGAGCGTCGGGTCCTCAAACGCGAATCCGCCGAAGTGCGGACCCGATGGGGCACGGTCGCCGGCAAGGTGGCTTTTACTCCCGAAGGTACGCGGAGGTTCTCTCCGGAATTCGAGTCCTGTCGCGAGGCGGCGCGGAAACACCGCGTCCCGCTGCAGGTGGTGTATCGAGAGGCCGCAGAGGCCTTTGCCCGCGAATCCGCCGCGAACGAGCGGCCATGATCGAGAGGCGGCGCAAGCCGATTCGAACCATGGACCTCCAGATCCTTTATCCGGTCGCCGTGTTGGTTGTGTTGTGGTATTTGATGTGGCGACTTGGGCGGCGCGCCAGGACTCGCGTCGCATCCGAGCCTCGGATGTGGGGCAAGCGGGAGTTGGCCCGCGAGGAGTCCGCGCTCTCGAACAAAGAGGACGAATTGGAAATTCGTCTGCATGAAAAGTCGCGCGAAGTGACGGCGCGGATCGACGCCAAGTTGGCGGTCCTGCAAGAGTTGATATCCCGCGCGGAGTCCGTCGCGGCGCGGTTGGAACGCGCCTTGGCCGCCTCTCGGGTACCGGAGAACGGGAACGCTTCGGGACCTCCTCCAGGCAGTGTGATGGATGACTCGGCGGTATTGGCCCCAACCGATCGAGACCCGACGGATTCCGAAGGCGAAGGCGATCCGTCGGAAGCGTTGTGGGACGAGGTTCGCAGCCTCGCCGCCTATGGGTTCAGTCCGGCCGAGATCTCGCAGCAACTCGGCATTGCGGAAGAACGGATTCGCCGGAAGCTGGCTCAATAGCGGATTGGCAGGTCTTGCATGACATCCGACGCACCGCGACGAGAGTTCCTGCGGCGGTTGACCAAGCCTGTCGCTCGCGGGCCGGGCGGAGACCCGGATGGCCTCTCGCGCGTGGATGGTGGACCCGGTGAAACCTCGTCCGATCGAGTCAGCCGCGAGCTATCGCTCACGGCCAAAGCGATGGGAGGGGAGTTTCAGGTTGTCTTCAATCTTGCCCAGTACGAACAGGCCATGGATGCCGGGTTGGCAGCCATCCAATTGCTGGAACCGCTGGAAGACATGATGTCCTATTTTCGGCCTCGGGGTGAACTGGGCCGGATCAATGCCCTGGCCCCCTTCGGCCCGGTCCCCGTTTCGCAAGAGTTGTGGAATCTGTTGCTCTTCTGCCGCGAGCTTTGGGAAAAGACGGATCACGCCTTTGACATTACGGCGGGGGCGCTTTGGGAAGCCTGGGGTTTCGCACGGCGGCAGGGGCGGCTACCCTCCCAGCCGGAATTGGACGAAGCCAAGGATTGCATCGGCTGGCAATGGTTGGACTTGGACGACGTCAAAAAGACCGTCGCTTTTCGAAAACCCGGTATCAAGTTGAATCTGGGTAGCGTGGGAAAAGGTTACGCCCTTGATCGCTTGGCAGAGAAGATTGAAGAATATGGCGTCGGCGACTTCCTGGTCCACGGGGGGAAAAGCAGCGTATTAGCGCGGGGGAGTCGAATCGAGTCGGGAGGAAATCCTGCCAGCCCTCGGATCGGTTGGCCGGTCGGAATCGCTGATCCCATCTTACGAGGGGGAAAGCTGGGCGAGATTATCCTCTTGGATCAGTCTCTAGCGACGTCCGGTACGGCGTTTCAATTCTTTTATCATCAAGGCAAGCGGTTTGGGCATGTTTTGGATCCGCGTACCGGTCTTCCCGTGGATCACTGTCTGTCCGTCACCGTCGTTGCGCGGACCGCCGCCGAAGCGGATGCCCTCTCGACGGCCTTTTTCGTGCTCGGCCCCGACGCCGCCCAGGTGGTTTGTGAGAAGATGGATAAGGTCGGCGTGGTCTTCGTTGTGCGCGGCAAATCGCCGAATAGCCCGGAGTTGCTTTCCATCGGCCATGCCCCTCGGGTCATTCCCCCTAATTAGTGGCATATAATAGGTGCGTGACTAATGAGACGGCTTGTTACAATCAATTATCCTTCTTTTCTAATTTATCAGATCGTTGCGGCTGATTTTTGCGACGATTGCGGGAAAAATATGGCGGCGAAATATGTCTTTTATGATTGCATTTGGGCCGGCCGAACCCTATGATGATGTGATTCGCCAACCCCTTGGCGATGACTGACCGGTTTTGCGTTCCAGAATCGAGAGCGATTCCCTTTCCCGCACGTCGAGTAGGTTGTTGTGAGGTATCGGTTGTTTCCTCGCCTTTTTGACGATCGGGCGGCGTTTGAGAGTCCACGCGGCGCAATGTCGGTCGACAATCCCAAATTTGCGGTGGATGCATCAATCAGTCTCATCATGCCTTGCCCCTCCTCTGAAGCGGTCTCTTTTCCATGTTCCCAGCCTTTGCAATCGGATGGGCGGACGTATACAATTCGCCCAACTCGGTTGTGTTCGCGGCTTCGGACGGGAACCGGGTGCAAGGGTTCGACGGCATGATCGGTCCCTACGGAGTGTGACGCGCGGAACGGGTACAACGACTCGTCCTCGCGAGAAGAAAAGGTTTTGAAGAAGGCATTTGCAATGGAACTTCCACGACGAGAAAAAAACGATCGCTATACCCCTGCGGGACGGTATCGGGAATTGGAACGCGAGGTCCGCGAGCGTGCGTCTCGCGAGGACGTTCCCACGCTGTTTATCTACGCCTTTGACAAGCGGACCAGCTTGGGACCGTTTGTCATGATCGAAAAGCTCCTGATTCCCGGAGCGCCGCGCGCCGTGGCCTCAGCCTTGTACGCCGCCGGTTTCAGCAAGTTGCGGGTGGTGATGCAGCAATGGAACCCCAATATTCGGCCGAGTCGCGCCAAGATCGACGGTCGAACGCCGGAGTTGTTGCTGGTCTCCAGCATGCAGATTCACAGCGCTTGTGCATACGACTTGATTCGGGATGCTTGGCGACTGGGGGACGACCGCCCCTTGATCATCGCCGGCGGGCCGAAGGCCATTTATGAACCGTGGGACTTTTTCGGGCTATCCGAGGACGGCGCGGTCGGTGCCGATGTGGTTTGCACGGGCGAAGAGTACGTTTTGCTCGAACTATTGGACCGCATTCTCGATTACAAGTTACCCGGCGAGCACTTGCGGGCCGCCTTCGAACGAGCGCGAAGCGAGGGGGCTTTGAACGGAATCCCGGGGCTGGTCTTTCGGCCCGATCCTCCGGTCGGCATGCCGGAGTATTTGATCGACACCGGGATCCAGCGACTCGTGCAGGATCTGGACGAACTACCCTTGCCTTATGACGCCTTTTCGCTGTTCGAACCGCCGCATCGGCACGAAACGCTATCCGCGGAACCGATTCCCACCGAAAAGATGGGCGAGTACGCCCGGGTGGTTTCGGTGATCACGACCCACGGTTGCAAATTCCATTGCCCGTACTGCCCCATTCCCGGCTACAACCAATACACGTTTCGCTGGCGAAGCCCCGAGCGATTGGTGGAGGAATTCCGGGGCATCAAGGAGCGGACCGGGATCACGAATTTCTTCGGGACGGACGACAACTTCTTCAACAACCGGGAGACGGTGGAGGAGATCTTCACCGCTATGGCCCGGGCGACGTTCCGCAATCGTCCCTTCCGCGACGAGATCCGCTTCGCCACGGAGGCGACGGAGTACGACGTCCACAAGAATCTGGACTTGGTGCCGTTGGCGCGGGAAGCGGGCCTCCGCAGCATTTGGTTCGGAATCGAGGACCTTACCGCGGATTTGGTCAAGAAAGGCCAGTCGCCGGAGAAGACCAAGGTCGTCTTCAGCCATCTGATTCGGCACGGGATCGCTCCCATGCCGATGATGATGCACCACGACAAGCAACCTCTTTGGTCGTGGAGGAGCCTGCAAGGCATCCTGAATCAAGTCAACTTCCTGTTCAAGACCGGTGCGATTACGTGCCAGGTGACGATGCTGACGCCCTCGGTGGGCAGCAAAGGTTACGAACAACCGTACCAGGACGGCATCGTGCTGAAGAGCGCGGCGGGAGTCCCGGTCGAGGACTTCCATTACGACGGCAATCACGCGATTGCGACCGGCCATGCCAGTCCGTTGCGGCGGCAGCTCAATATGATTGCCGCCTATCTGGCCTTCTACAATCCCATCAATCTCGTACGATCTCTGCCGAAATGGGATCCGCTGTGGAAGGAACGGATCGCGACGCAACTTTGGGGCATGTACGGCGTGGCGAAATCGATGTGGAACGTCGGTGGATGGCTGCGGCAGTTGGCGTCCGGGCCGATCGAGTATCATACGGCCCCTCCTCAACCCAAGTTCCGTTTGGTTCCCGTCGAGCCTGCCCTAGCGAGACCGGTGCTAAACGTCTTGAGCTGAGACGAAATGCCTGATGATTCGCGTCTTCGCAAACGCACTCCGAGCGTGCTCCCAGTCTTGATTGCAGCCATGGTCCTGCCGACCGTGGCCGCTTTCTTTTACTTCGTGCAGGCCCGGACGCTGCCGGTCGTTTGGCAGCGGTCCGCCTACGGATTGGGAAAGCTTGTGTTGCTGTTGCCGCTTGTTTGGCACTTCGGCGTCGAGCGGCGACCCCTTCCGCGAGTGCCGCGATCGGTCGCCGGGGTGCCGATCGGCCTGGCATTCGGCGCGTTCGTGTCGCTCGCGATGCTTGTTTTGTATTACGCGGCATTGCGCGGATCACCGCCGTTTCTCGCCGCCGCCGAGGCCGTCCGCGACAAGTTGATTGGTTTCGGTCTCGACAGCCCGGCTACATATGCAGCCTTTGGGGTTTTCGTATCGCTCTTGCATTCGGCGTTGGAAGAGTACTATTGGCGGTGGTTTGTGTTCGGACGCCTGCGAGATTACCTGGCGTTCATGCCCGCGGCAGTGGTGGGAAGCTTGGCCTTCATGGCCCATCATGTCATCATCCTGGGAGTGTATTTCGGCTGGGGTTCCCTCACGCACGTCCTGTTCTCGCTGGGGGTAGCGGTGGGCGGTTTCGTTTGGTGCTGGATCTACCACCGCTCCGGTTCGCTCCTGGGGCCTTGGCTCAGCCACGCCTTGGTCGACGCCGCGATCTTCGTGGTGGGCTACGATCTGGTGATCGCGGCTTGAAGTGGTCGTCTTCGCCAGGGGGGCACGGCGTTTCCGTCGGCGGAAGGCAGTCGGAAGGATTCGCCGTGGCGACGGCGACGAGCCTCTTTGCGGCGATTATAATGACGCCATGTCCGCGACGAGCGTGGCGAACCGCATCCCCCATGGGTATACACGGGGCGTGGCGTGCGGATGCCGTGACTTTGGTTTGATCTGATTCTCCATCGTAAGGGCGCCGAACATGCCGGACCGTTGCCGTCTGTCTCGAATTTGGGCCGCCGTATTGGCGGTGTTGTCCCTGTCGGCCTTGTCCTCGCCCGCGGCGGACTTCTACATCGATCCCCAGCACGGCGATGCCGCGAATGACGGCAGTAAGGATCGCCCGTGGAAGAGTCTTCAGGACGTGTTGGACCGCGGTTGGATCGAAACGCGCGATTGGCCGTCACTGCCCTACAAGCCCGAGTTGCAATTGCTGCCGAAAAACGCGGGCGCTCCGGTCCGACCGGGTGATACGATCCATCTGCGGAGCGGCGATTACGGCGACCTGGTCATCCGCAGCCATTACAACCGCGATTTCATCACGATTCGGGCGGAGGAGGGCCAAACGCCGCGATTCCGCAGCATTCACATCCAGTCCGGATCGCATTGGGTTCTCAAAGGACTGCATGTGAGTCCCGAGTACGGATCAGGCGACAAGCCGCGCGCGATGATTTTCTTGGAATCGCACGGTTGGCGCGGTCCCGTGCACGATATCATCGTCGAAGATTGCGTGCTTCAATCGGCGGAGGACACCTCGCAATGGTCGGCGGACGATTGGAATCGTAGGGCCTGCGACGGCATCATCACCAACGGGGCCTCGATCACCATCCGACGAAATCGCCTGAAGAACGTGGATTTCGGCATTTCCGTCAGCGGTCCGAACGGCCTTGTGGAGCATAACGTCGTCGAAAACTTTTCGGGCGACGGGCTGCGCGGCTTGGGGGACTACGGCGTCTTTCAATACAACGTGGTCAAGAATTGCTACGACGTCAACGAGAATCACGACGACGGATTTCAAAGTTGGTCCGTCGGACCGGACGGAGTCGGCACGGGACAGGTCAAGGGCATCGTCCTCCGCGGCAACGTTATTATCAATTACGAGGACCCGAACCAACCGCATCGCGGCGCCCTGCAAGGTATCGGTTGCTTCGACGGTATGTACGTGGATTGGGTGGTGGAAAACAATGTCGTCTTCGTGGACCATTACCACGGCATCACCTTCGGCGGCGCGGTGAATTGTCGGATCATCAACAACACGGTGATCGACCCCAACGACCGCCGACCCGGTCCCGCCGCCGTACGCATCGGGAATCACAAGAGAGGCATGCCTTCGCGGGACTGTATCGTTCGCAATAACTTGGTTTCCGCGCTCGACGTCCGCGGGGAGGGGATGACTGCGGACCATAATTTGATCGTGGAGAAGCCCGGCGAGATGTTCGTGGATTCGCAGCACGGGGATTTCCGACTGCGAGAAAAGTGTCCCGCGGTCGATGCCGGCACCGCCGAAGGGGCGCCGCGGGTCGATATCCGCGGAACCACGCGCCCGCAGGGCGACGCCGTGGACATCGGCGCCTTCGAGTGGACCGAAGAACCCTCCGGAAGTTGACGGCGGCGAGATCACGATCCGGCCCGAATCGCGGGCGCCGCGGTTCTCCTCGGTGGACGATCTTTAGCACCGATTCGACGGCATTAGCAGGCCGACCAACCGGCGGAAATCATGGCGCCGTGGTCCAACTCAGGCGAGCGACGGCAATGCCTTTCAGACTCGGCAGCAGGGCGGCGACGAAATACTCGTCTTGATGCCGAAGAATCTCCGGCGCGGCGATCGGCATCGTGCACACGAAGTGATCTTCGTCGCGATCGACGCCGAAGTCCGGCGGATCGAGCGAAAAATACACGCTCGTTTGAGCGCTCTCGCCGGTCAGTTCGCTCAAATCGGGATTGCGGGCGATCCGCCGCCATGCGCCGACGATCCGGGGTTGGAGGGGGCCTTCTTCGGCGCTAGCCGAGTGATGCAGCGTCGTTGTGAGGCCGTAAATCAGAACCAGGAATCCCACAGCAGGGATGAGTCTTGTGGCAGACCTCATTGGGCTGGTTCCTTTCGTGCAGGCTGAGCGTTGCGGAAGCGGCGTACACCGTCAGTCGTCGAAATAATTCGATTACGCGTGGAATGTCACGGATAGCGGCGCACTTTGACGTCATTCTTTTGACGCGGCCCCGGCGTACTGCGGCCTTCCACGATGAGTTTCTCCAAAAGGGCTCGCATGGCGCTGACCCGTTCGGGATATCGGTCGGCCAAATTGGTCGTTTCGGCCGGATCTTCCAGAAGGTCGAACAACTCGGGATTCTTGGAGAGGATCAATTTCCAGCGACCGTCTCGTATGGCGGGCAAGCCATTTGCGTTGCAACTGACGGCGCTGGTTCGGATCGGGCGATCTTCGCCGCGTAGCAACGGAAGCAGGCTGAAGCTATCCTCGCCGGCGTTTTCCGGAACCGAGATATCCAAGAGTTCCGCCAGTGTGGCGAAGACGTCCGCTTGATGGACGAGTTGTGGGCACACGCCTCCCGCGACGACTTTGCCGGGCTGACGGACGATCAACGGAATGCGGTGCCCGCCTTCGTAGGCGGATGCCTTGTATCCGCGGAAAGGCCCGCTCGAATAGTGCCCCAGTCGCTCCAGCTCCGCTGCGCCCGTGTATTGCGCCTTGCCGTTGTCGCTGGTGAAAATCACCAGGGTGTTCTGGGAGATGCCCGCGTCGTCCAACGCCCGAAGCACTTCTCCCACTGCGTGATCGGTTTCCATCACGAAATCGGCGTAGATATGCAGACCGCTTTTTCCCATCCATTCGGAATTGACGGCTAAGGGTTCGTGCGGCGAGGTGAATGGCAAGTAGAGCAGAAACGGTGTGCCTTGCCCCGTGCAACGCCGTATGAATTCGCAGGCGCGCCGCGTGATGGTGGGAAGAATCGGTTCGAACCGCCAACCCTCTACGGCGGGTCCCGGTTGGCTGGCCATCAACGGTTGGGCGTCGAAGTAACGATCCGGCAGCAATTCTTGGGGAATGCCGACCGTGCGGTCGTTGTCGATGAAACAGAAGGGCGGCCAATTGGGCACGTCCGTCCCGAAATACTCGTGGAAACCGCGCGTGGTCGGCCCGCCGGGTATGGATTGGCTGAATACCTCGCGCCAAGCGGCAACTTGCTCGGCGGTTGTTTGCACGCCTCGTTGATTGCGGGGCAGGCGGAACAAGGGCATCTTGTCCGGCGGAATGGGCCAGTCCCAGCCCAAATGCCATTTGCCGAAGCAAGCGGTGCGGTAACCTCGCTGCTG
The DNA here is from genome assembly GCF_054657335.1 of Thermopirellula anaerolimosa. NCBI lineage: Bacteria > Pseudomonadati > Planctomycetota > Planctomycetia > Pirellulales > Thermoguttaceae > Thermopirellula > Thermopirellula anaerolimosa. Next base: position 1,470,725 of record NZ_BAAHYX010000006.1, on the reverse strand, counting down.
GGCCAAGTGTCCCACCGTCATGCGGTCGGCGGCGATAAGAGGCTCTTCGAACACGCCGACGATTCCCGATTGAAGTCGGCTCCGCCAATGATACCGCCCGGTGAGTAACGTATAACGTGACGGCGAACAGACGCCGCTGCTGGAATGGGCATCGGTGAAACGCATCCCCTCTCGCGCCAGTCGATCGATATTCGGGGTGGATATCTTCCCGCGATCGGGATTGTACGAGGACACGTCTCCGTAGCCCAAATCGTCCGCGTAAAGGATCACGATGTTGGGCGGCGCGCTCCGCTCTTCGCTTTGGGACGCAGCGGCATGGCCATACGCGACGACGATACTCGCCGCGAGGCTCAACAAGATCGAGGCATATTGCAAACGTGCGAATCTCACAAACAGGCGACGCGTCCGTCGCCGACCCGAAACCCTTTGGATCATATGGCCGCTCCTTTCGGGTAGCTGGGTAAGAATCCTGAAATCGCGCGTGGTCGTCTCATCGTTCTGCCGACAGTGCGTGGGCTGGAACGTTGCGCTTGTTCGCAATTGCACGTAGCATAGACGCCCGATGGACGTCCTGCAAACCGTCAATGAGGTCCGACCCGCAACGCCATTTCAGGTGGCCCGGCCTAATCGGCGGGGGCACGGCCTTTTTCGTGTCGACCGACGGACTGCCCCGCGTCGACGGTCTTCGAGGAGCTTCGCCCCTTCGCAATCGTGCTCATGCGAGTCAACGTCGGCGACTTTGTCGAGTTCGCGACGATCCGTGTGAGATCCTGAGTGGCACGTCGCTGGAGATGAAGGCGGTACGATCGCCGAAATGCGTGTTCGAGGTTGGACGTGGGCTGTCCAACCCTTCGGTTAAGATTGATCGAGAACGGTCGTACCTTACAGCAGTCTCTCAACTCAACAGGAATCGCTGGATGCGGATTCGCTCAGCCATTCAGCAAGAGTTTTAACGTCATACGATCGGCACTTTACGAAAAGGGGGCTACGATGCGACTGCGAGGCGGTTCAGTCCAACTGATTCTTCTGATTGTGGGGATTGGCTGCTCCGTGTGGGCGACCGGGTGCCGTCGTCCGGCAACCGAATCCGGTACCGCAAACCGTGCGCCCAAGGCGTCCGAAACCGTCGCCTCGGAGCAGAAAGCGCCTTCGACGTCACAAAAGACCGACAGCGAGGCAAACGGCGAAAAGGCACCACCGAGCGAGTCATCTCGTCGCGGCGGACGAGATGCGGCGGGGAAGTCAATGGGCGAAGACGGGGCGAAGTCCGGTTCCGGCGGCGCATCGGGAAACGAAACGGGCGGAGCGGTCCCCGGCAGTCTCGGTGCGAGGGGTACGTCCGGCACGGGGGCACAAGGCGGGACATCGCCCGACTCGGCGAGCCGATCCATGCCCGGTCGCAACGCCGCGGTTCAAAGGGCACGCGATGCCCTCGCCCGATCCGCGAGCGGCGATGCTCGTGAGGGATACCGTGAATTGTTCGAGGCGTGGCAAGGGCTTCAGGGCTTTACCGAAAACGACGATGAGTCGGCTGCGCTTGCGGCACGACTGCTGAAAGAAATGGAACGCCGGGGGGCGAGCCTCGATCAAGCCCAAATGCCGGACGATGATAAGCCGTTGATCGCGGAGTGAGGAAGCCCTATGAGTCATGCTGCCCCGCAGCGGAATGCGCCGATTCGTTCTAAGGTGACGTGCCCCCATTGCTGGCACGGGTTCGCTGTATACGACGCCCTCTACATCGCGAGCCATCCCGATTTGTTGGGGGATGCCAGGCTCGGCTCGGAGCATCCGCCGCGGTTCCTGCCGACGCGGTTTACTCCGGACTGTGCCGCCTTGGACGTAAAAGGAATGCCTTGTCGGCGTCTCGCCTGCCCGCGATGCCATCTCGAGATTCCCCGAGCCGTCATCGAGTTGAAACCGCGCGTGGTATCGGTGATCGGGGCGCCTGCCTGTGGAAAATCCTATTTCATCACGGCCCAAGCATGGGCCTTGCGAACGGTGTTGGCCGGACAATTTCGCGTCGCCTTCGCCGACGCCGATCCTCTCATGAATCAACGATTGAACGACTACGAATCCTTGCTCTTTTTGAATCCGGACGACGATGCCCTGGTGGAGTTGCCGAAAACGGAGACGTTCGGCGAGTTCTATAGTAGTGTTCTATTCAACGGCCAAGCCGTGCACTATCTCAAGCCGTTCTTGTTCACTTTAAAGCCTACCGCGGATCACCCCAACGCCCGGGGCGCTTCCCAATTGGGTCGCCTGTTGTGCATGTACGACAATGCAGGCGAGAGCTTCCTACCGGGCCAGGATAGTTCTTCGCGCCCGGTGACGGGGCATTTGGCCGCCTCCGATTTCTTGATGTTTTTATTCGATCCCACGCAAGACGTGCGTTTTCGCCGAGCGATCGCCGCGGATTCTTCGGCGGACCAAGACGTGGCGGCGGCTATTAGGAATCGCCAGGCCGCCTACCGCCAGGAATCGGTACTGAATGAGGCCTCGCAGCGGATTTCCAGAAGCTACCGTTTTGCCGATAAACGACTCCGCCCTCCCATGGCCTTGGTGGTGACGAAGTTCGACGCCTGGAGATCGTTGCTCGGCGATTCGGAACTTCCGTCGCCGTGGCGGTACATCGAGAGGTTGGGTTTGGCGGGCGTCGAGACTCATGCCGTCGAAGCGGTCTCGCGCCGCGTGCGAGAATTGCTCTTGCGATGGACGCCGGAGGTCGTCAATACCGCCGAAGACCTCTGCGATCGCGTGATTTACATCCCGGTCTCGGCAACCGGCGCCGCTCCGATTTTCGACGAGGCACGAAACGCCTGGGGATTTCGTCCGGCCTCCCTGAAGCCGATTTGGACCGAGGTTCCCATGCTGTACTATCTCGCGAAATGGGAACGCGGCATTATCGGGAGCACGCGGCCGAGCAGGACTGCCGCCATTCGTGCCAAGGGCGCGGAAGCCGACGCGGCGCCTGCCGGCCTTTCCGAACAATGATTGCCGCTGAATGACGCGAGAACGATCACGCCCAGGGCGAAGGCGAATACCGGGAGACGAGACGCGACGATATCGGATCGAATTTCGGCGGAAAAGGGAGAGATTGATCGTGAGCCACCAACTCTGGTACACCTCGGCTGAACGAGGATTGTCGGCGGGCAGTCGGGGTTTCTGCACCGTGAAGGCAACGAGAGGCATTCCGCAGCCCTTGGCTCAAAGGTTGGAATCCCTTAGCGGGTACACCCATCTATATGCGCCGCAGGAAAATGGTAACCCCGATAATCCCGTAGCTTACCATTTTATTCAGCTTTACCAAGGCGGACGCACGTGGTACGTGTTGAGTCGAATATGCGACGCGGGACGCGACTATTCGGGACGGACCAACAAATTCGCCCATCACATTGTTCTAGACCACAATGAGCTGCCTCCCGCCGGCCCCGCCTGGTTGATGTCTCAGCCCGGTTTTTTTGACGCGACTTGGGACGGCGTCGTCGGCGTCGTCGACGGGGGCAAGCCCATTCCCCGCCAGGATGTCGCGCCGCGACCCTGTGCACGCTGGCAGGCCGCGGCGGGTGACGCCGGTTGGGCCGGAATCGTGGCCGAATCCGCACTCGATGCCGAAGGGCCGCCCGTGCACATCATCGTTCCCGCCGGATTGCCCGTGCTTCCTTTGTTGGAAGAATCGCTTGCGCTGCTGCCGCCCGAGTTGCGTTGGTCGCTAACGTTTTCGACTTTCTATAGCGACCAATTTCCGGCGGATGTTTCCGTGCGATGGCGAGTTCTCATCGATGGCACGCGCGAGGCGATTCGCGCGGCGGCGGTGCGTCATCAACCGGTCATCGATCTTACGCGACCCGGCCCCGTGCCCATTCCACGGCAAACGTCAGCGGTCGAAGCGGCCAGAAGGGGTACGTTCCTTCAATCGGTAACCCCAGCGGTCGCAAACTCGACGCGTCGCGTTTTCGCCCCGGTGAAGGATGCGGACCTGGGCGTTTACCCTACCAACCGTCCCGTCCGTGCGGCGGCGCCCCCCGTGGCGCACGGCGCGTCTCGCCCGCCCGAACTTGGTCGAGCGGAACCGCCTGCCATCGTCCCGATTGGCGATGCCAAGCGTTTCTCGAAAGGCCGCGTGGTTCGCGATACGCTTCTGATCGCGTCGGTACCTTTAATGATACTCGGCATCGCTTTGGCGATCGCCGCCCAGTACCTTGAACTGTTACCGAAACTGAGCAAGATGTCTACCGTAGCAGCATCCGCTGGGGGCGAGAAGTCGGGTGCGAAAGCCGGGCAACAAACGGAAGCAACCGAGTCGTCGTCCGCACCGCAAAATCGGCAAACGGGCGGCGAACGGACCGCCGCGGAAGCTCCCAGCGAGCAGGAATCGCAGTCGAAAGGCACGCCGCCCCCAACGACTCCGCCGCCGTCGTCAGCGCCAAAACCCGAGGCTGCCGAAACAACGCAAGCCGTCAAGAAGCCTAGCGGCGGGGAGGCGTCCGAGGGGCCGAATGGAAAGATAGATCCTCCTCAGCCTCCCGAAGCCAATCCCGAACCGGCGCCCAAGGCTGCGCCTGAAGCGAGTCAGGCACTCGAAGAGCGCCCGTCCATCTTCGACGCGACCATCAAGCCCCAGTGGTCTATCCGCGAGATTCGTCACGATCTATCAAGTTTCATCAGAATCGGCGTCATTGAAGAGTGTCGCAATGACAATGGAAACGCTCCATCCGTGGGGAATAAGCAGGATCCGGAGCACGCCTTTAATCTTTTAATAGACGGAGAACGCTTGATCCTACTGTCTTCGCCTCCCGCTGTGACCGACCTGCGTATGGAGCAAAGAGGAGAATCCGTAGCGCAGGGAACAATGCCGGGCGGCAAGTCGCTTGGATGTGGATTAATCCTGTCGGCTCCAAAAGAAATCATTGCGGCATTCAGCGACATTAGGGGAGGCGGCGTCGCGGACGCCGAATTGGATGTACAAGTGACATTAAACGAAATGTGCGTGGCGCTCGCGGTCTCTGAAAAAGAACAAAAAGGAGGGGCCAAAGCTAGAGCTCGCGGAATGACACCAACCTGGGAATATAGAACACAGGATACTTGGACGGAGTCGCTCGGGCTGGAACGGACAAGTAAGCTCGTGAAGTTTGCTATCAATGGAAAGGACGACCAAAGAAAAGAGCAGGCCCCCGATAGTTTCGAATGTGACGTCAAGGTGGTCAAGCGGGAGGGTGAAGGCATAGCGATAGAAATCGGTGATCCCATAATAACGATGGAACGCTTCGAAATAACAGGCATGAAAGTGACGCAGGCACGCGGCAGTCTGACGATCGATGTTGTTTTGAATGAACCGCCCCGGTCTCGCATTCGCATCGTGAATCAGGAGTGGAAGTACCCATCGGAGGCAACTAATCGCAATTAGAGCCCCGGGGGCTGAATAAGGTCCGTAAGGCAAGAAGGAAGGAGGGCGGGATCGGTTTATGCGGGATTATCAAGAGTTGGTCGATATACTGCAAAGCGTGGTTGCGGCGCCCGGCGAATGGGATCAGGGTGAATTGGCGCAATTGGCCGCGGAGTACGCCGAGCAATGCCGCGCCGTGAATCAGCGCATCGGGGAATGCTTCAAGCTGTTGCGTGAGGGACAGACGGCGGAGGCCATCCGTTTGGCGGAGTTGGAACCGCGACTGATCGATTGGGCAGGCTCGCTCGACTTCAACGAACGCGAACGCTGGGCGTCCCTATGTGAATTGCTGGGCGTGACGTTGCCACCTGCCCTGTCGCACGATCGGATCAAAGCCCTCAACGAAGCGTATGCGCTCTCGCCCACGTTGGAGACGTTGACGCGGTTATGGCGCTACCAGAACCTGGCCCGGGCCGCGATTAGCGAACGCTTGGATACGTTGCGCCGATTGGCCGGCGCGGACGCGACGAATTTGGCCTGGCATGATGACATTCGCTTGTTCGAGGAGGCATGGCTGAAGGAGATCAAGGGGGAGGTGTCGGCGGCAATCCAACGGGACGACCGCGAGAGCCTGTTGCGACTCCGCTCGCAAATCGAGTCGGCAACGTGGACGGTTCAGGTTCCGCAAGAGGTGGTCCAGCAGATCGAGCAGGCCGTCAAAAAGCTCGACCATAATCGCATGACGACTCGACTCGGGCAGGTGGGGCAACAGCTACAAACGGCGTACGCCGCGGGCGACGAGCAGGGGGTGGGCGAGGCTCTTCGAGAGTTCGACGCGCTCTGCGATTCCCTGAATCTGGATTCCGGTGACCCGCGAAGAGTATCGGCCGAGCCTGCCAGGGAATGGTGGACTCAGCGGATGCGGGAGGAGGAGCAACGTAGGCGTGCCGCGGCGGCGGAGGCCTCCTTGGAACGGGAACTCGATCATCCCGGCGCGTTGGAGCAAATCGTCAAATTGCACGACGTCGCGGTCTCGGGCGGGCGCAAGCTCCCGATGGAACTGGAGCGACGTTACCGGTTGGTGGTAAGTCGTTTGGAATCGGATCGGCAGCGCGGGCATCAGTTTCGGCTCGTGATTGCCGGAGCCCTCGCGCTGGTGCTGTTAGGCGGGGTGGTCACAACGGTGTGGCTGATCCTGCGGCAAAGAGATCGTGCCGCCGTGGCGCAGAGCCTCGATGAGTTCATCGCGAAGAATGAGCTGGAGGCGGCCGATCAGTTCGTGGCGCGTTTGAAGCAGGATCGCCCCGATGTTTTGCAGGCGACGGTCGTGCAAGCCGCTGTGACGCGATTGGAGCGTGCCCGCGAAAAGGAAGTTGCGAGGCTCAATGAATTCAACGATGTAATTGCTCGGATCGAGGAGCGACTGGCCGTGCCGGACGGCAATCCTGCCAAGCAAGACGTGGAACGACTGTCTGCGCTTGCCCGAAGCGATGAGGAGAAGCTTCGGGCGCGGACGGCGACCGGGCGTGCAGAGGAACGTTGGCGCGATCTGGACCGCCTGGCGCGCGATGACTGGAAGAGCCGATTCGTCGCCCTGACGGACAAGATTCGGCTTCTGGAGGCGGCGGATATTTCGCTGGTGACCGCAGACGAGATTCGTCAGGCGGAGGATGCTCTCCGAGAATTGAGTCGTGACACGACCGTGGACGAATCCCTGACGTCGTCCACGTCGCCGCTGTTGGCGCGATTGACCGCCGTCAAGAGTCGCCGTGAGCAGTTCGAAAAGGATTTACGACGCGTCCAGCCTCTGATCGGTGCCCTGGAGCGGCGAGGGGCCTTCGAGGCCTCTCTTCGGGATTTGTCGAAAGACGAGAATTATCGATTCGCCGCAGACTGCGCGGCAGTTGCGGATGCGTTGCCGTGGGACGCCGTCGACACTTGGAACGCCTTGGCGGCGCTTTGGAATACCCAGCGTCAAGACCCCGATCCCCGCACGGCGTCCCGTCTGATCGCTTCCATCGAGAAGACGGGATATCCGGCGGTGACGAACGGAGGGTGGAACGAGTTTCTTCGAGCGCAGTGGTTACCGTACTTGGAATCGGTCGCGCGACGCGACCAAGCGGCCATGAACGCGATTCTTAAATCCTGGGAGGCGCCGATCGTCAAGCAGGCTTATCGCTACTGCGAATTGGCGGACGGTCGGGAGACGATCCTCTACTCTCTGGAAGACTCGCGCGGCAAGTTGTCCGCCAAATTGGTGGGCATCGATGCCTTGGTGACCGAAAACCCCTTCGGGGATACGTGGCAGTCGGAGAGAAAGACCGTTTCCGGTCCCGCCGTTATTGTTGCCGATATCAGCCCGCAACGCCGTGTTCGTGAAGAGTTGGAGGCGTCGCTGCGAACGCTGTCCGTCTCGCCGGGTCGGTTGGAGACGCTTGCCTGCGAGATTCTCGTGAAAATGATCGCCGACCAAGAGACTGCGAAGGCGGCCTGGAAGTCGGCGACTCGGGCGACCGGCGCCCCCGCCCGATCCGTCGCACGCCTTCCCCGCATCCCGGTCAACGACTATATCTTCGCTCAGTTGTTAGTGGATACCGTCACCGCGGTATCGGCACTTAGTCCGGTTTTTGCGCAGCACTGGGAACCGACCGTCAAGGAACTGAAAATCCAGCTTGCGAAATGCCAAAAGGAGTGGATGGCGTACGAACCTCGTTGGGAAAGCGATGTCGCCGATGGTGTCCCGTCGATTCGGCTCTCCATCCCGTCGCTGCGTGACGCGGAGGCAACGGCGACGGCGACGTTGAAGGAGTTGGAGCAAAAGCAGTCGCCCCTACCAACGCTGCGCTGGGTCGGATTCGTTTATTACGCTGAGGACAATCCTTCCACACCGCACTTCCACGGCGTGAAGGATGCGTTGCGTCCCAACACGATCCTGGTCGGCCTCCCCTCGCCGTCGTCCGGTACCGGCGTTGGGGCTTTTCGGGCAATAGCGACGATTAATGACCAGCGCGGCGTGGAATGGCAATATTCGAGCGTGCCGTTTGGTACACCGCTCTTTGCATTCGGTGAATCGCTCGTGTCATCAGGCAAATAAGTGTCAGGAATATTGAACCGGCAACGTCAAAGTCGGTTTTTTCGCCGGTGAATGATCGGCATGCGACCGACGTGAGAAGCACCGGCAAGTACGCTTGCAAGACGAGATTCACAGGAGTTAGGACATGTCCACGCAGGAGACCTACCATATACGAGTTCGCGGCAACGTGCTGGGCCCCTTTCGTCGAGAGCAGTTGTTGAAGATGATCGATCGCGGGCAGTTGACCCGGATGCACGAGGTTTCGTGCGACGGTTCGGATTGGCAACCCGCCGGCAGTCGCGAGGAGCTATTTCCTCAACCGCCCGCCCCCCCTGCGGCAGCGCCCGCCACGACCGAATCGGTAGCAGCCTCCTTTTCAATTTCGTCGAATGAATCGGAGCCTGGGCAAAGCACCGCCTGGTATTACGAGTACGATGGCCGCGAAAACGGGCCCGTCCCGGCTTCCCAATTGATACAGCTCATCGCCAAGGGATTGGTGGGACCGGAGAATCGTGTGTGGAAAGAGGGCATGAAGGATTGGCAACCGGTGCACGCCACGGAATTGGCGGCGCATCTGCCGCCGCAGGTCGCTGCACCGCCCAGGTCCTCGATCACAGGTCGGGGCTATTCATTGGCGCACGCGGCACCCTATGCATCCGGATTCCCATCGGCAAAACCGAAAGTGCCGGGCATCATTCATGCAGCGTGGATTCTTTATGTCGTCAGTGCCTTACTATGTTTATCGGGAGTGCTAGTCGTAGCAGTAATATCGAGAAACCAAAGCCTCCAATCGTATGGGGTAGATCATGACGCCATTGAGGTGGTGGGAATTGTGCTGTTATCGCTATCGCCGTTGGGAATACTAGAAATCGTAAGTGTGATCTTTGTTGTGTTGGGTTATGCTTGGGGCGCGGTCGTTCAGATTGTTACGTTTACCCTAGGCGTGCCGTTCATCATTGGAATAATTGGATCAGGATTCTCAGTTAGTCCATTAGTCGGCGTGCTTTGGGTTCTCTGGTTTATCGGAAGTCTGGCACGCTTTATTTGTTTTATGGTACCGCCGGCCTGGGACTATTATCGTGCTTGCAAGGCCTATCGATTAAATCGCTTGTTAGCCGAGCGTCCCGACGGCAGGCCGTTCATGTAAGGGTCGCGACAGGAGACAAGCTTAAGCCGGGGTCGTTAGTGAGCACGGCGTTTGTGGGTTGGGAGGGTCGCTTCATAGAGTTACGAGGATTGCCTCGCTCGCCGGATCCCGGCTTTGCACATGGGCCGACGATGGGGTCTCCGGCGGTCTCTCGCAAAAGCCTGCCGGTCACGGAGTGCTGAAAGCAAGGGATTGTACAGGGGGGCTGATCTCGGTTTGTCGGCACCGATTCGTTTTCCCCGGGGAGCAGGTTCTTATGACGATGACGCAAGACGAGTGGATGACAGGGGAAAAGAATGCGGTAAAAACACCGCTGCGATGGCATCGTGACGACCCCGAGCGCCGCTGGGGACTGCGCGGCGGACGTTTTACCCGGGTCAACATGTTGGCGGCGGGGATTGCGTCCGCGATCCTCTGCGCCGGGGTGTTGGGCGGTTTGCTAGCGCTGCCGGAGCGTTGGGCGCGGTACGCGGACATTATTCTTCACCGCGGCCCCACGCAATACGCAACGGTATTCCTTGCGATCTGGTCCGTTCTATTTCTTTGGATCAAGTGGCGGAAGTTGAGGGTCCAAAGGACCGCTCTCAGTTACTCGGTCGCGCCCGACGATCCCGATTTCGTACTGTCCCCTCTCACGGTGGATGAAGTCGTGCAGCGCATCTATGCCGTCGCCGATGAACCGCAGGCGTATCTTCTTTATCACCGGATCTTGTTGGCGCTTTCCAATCTACGGAATCTCGGCCGAGTAACGGAGGTGGATGACATCCTGCGGTCCATCGCGGACCAGGACGAAGCCGCCCTGGAAACGTCGTACAGTCTGGTGCAGGGCTTTGTTTGGGCGATTCCCGTGCTGGGATTCATCGGCACGGTCTTGGGATTGTCTCAATCCATCGGCGCATTCTCGCAAGTCTTGGCCGGCGGCGGCGACGTGAGTTCCTTGACGCAAGGATTGCGTTCGGTGACCGCCGGTCTGGGGACGGCCTTCGACACGACTCTGGTGGCCCTAATCGCCGCCCTTATCATCCAGATGGGCATCACGTCGTTGCGGAAGGCCGAGTATGAGTTCCTCGAAAGTTGCTCCGAATACTGTAGCCGTTTCATCATCGGTCGCCTCAGGTTGACCATCGAGGAATCGCAGGGAATCGAACATGCGTAGGGGCGGCGGACCGACCATCAGTCTTTTTTCCTTTCAAGACATCATCACCTCGGTGATGGGAATCCTTCTATTCATCGCACTGCTGTTGGCATTGCAGTTGGTGCAAGCCGCCGTTCGCGTGCAAGAGGTCGCGAAAGAGACCGGGCCGACGGACGAGGAGATCCGACGTCTGGAAAACAAGAAGGATGAACTGGAGCAAGAGTTGCAGCGAATGATGCGAGCTGCGCAGGATTACGGCGAAATTTCGCCGGAGGGCGTAGCGGCGCTACGGCGGCGCGTCGAGGAGGCGGCAGCCAAGTTGCGCGAGATCGAAGAGCGGACGGAGGCGATGTTTGCCCGCGGAAACAAGGAAATGCGGGCGGGAGCCGATGAAATCGCGGCCATGACGCGGCAAAACGAGCAACTGGATCGAGACCTGGCGCACGTCGAAGATCGGTTGCGCCTGGTCGGCAAGATGAAGGAAGTGACCTTCAACCTGAGCGGTTTTGAGGATTCCAATCGCTATGTGTTGGATTTGGGGCCGAATGCGTGGACAGTCACGCGCTTGGGCCGGATGGGCGAAAGCCGACCGGTGGTGCGGTGGACCGGCGGCACCGCGGAGCGGAAATCGCAGGCCTTGCGGTGGTGCGATCAGCGAGGCAACGGGGATTATGTGTTTCTTGTCGTACGGCCGTCGGCGAGAGAAGAGGCAGACGAGATCTTGGAGCGACTCCGTAGTCGCGGCATACCGCGAGGGTTCGAACCCCTGGGCGAGGATCAGCAATTCCAGTTGACGGCGGGTTCGTAAGAAAACGCCTTGGCAGGAGGATGACGCGGTGCGACGCGAGGCAGCCGGCGACAGCCTTGAGTTGATGCTGGATACCATTTGCAACACCTTCGGCGGGATCGTTCTGATTACGATCCTTCTGGCCGTCTTGACGCGCAATTCCGTCACCTCGCGCGAAAAGGAATTGCAGGAAACCCTGGCACGTCTTACGGACGTTGCAAAGCGGGATCGTTTGGCCGCCGACATCCAAAAACTGGAAGAAAACATCGAGACTTTGCGGCTAGCGGAGGGAGATTTGCCGCAACAAATCGCCGATTTGGTGCGAGAGAAGCGAGATTTGGAAAAACGCGAGCAAGAGATACAAGAACGCATCGCGGACCTCACCGAACGGGAGCGACGGTTCGCCATGCAAGAGGATGAATTGCGAAAGGACCTCGAGGACCTGCGGAGAGAGATAGAACGCAAACAGCGTGACTTGAAGACGAAGGCGGAGGAAGTGGCGTCGGCCGAGGCGCGGGCCACGTTCTCCATTAAGCTTCCGCGAGAACGGCAAGATTCTGAGGGCGGGCCGGGTCTGATCCTCCGCTACGACAGGATGTACGTTTGGCATCAGTACGATGCACAGGGGCGAAGCCTGGGATTGAACGTCGCGGAGTTCTACGTTCTGCGTGAAACATTTGACGGCGTTCGCGTGACGCCGCGACCGGAGAAAGGCATCCCCATCGTCCCCGAGAACGCCGCCGCCATCGTGCAGCGAATACGTAGTTGCCGAGCGGGCGTCGATTTGCAAATCGGCCTGTGGCCGGACACTTTCGACACCTGGCCTGTTTTCCGCGAGGCGGTGGTCAAGGCGGGTTTTCGCTATCGGGTACTGATGATGGGCGAAGAGGGCGGGTTGATAGATCGCGGCGGAAGCGAAGGCTATGTGCAATGACGCTTTCTGCGTGCATCGAGGTTTTCCGAACGGCGCGGCGGCGATTTTGGCGAGACCGATGGTCGGGGGCGTCGCGGCCTTGATTTTGTCCGGGGGAAAGGGCGGAGATGATGCAAAGGCGACTCTTCTACATCTTGACCGAGGGCAAGGTTCGCGGCCCATTTCCGGAACAAGGCGTCCTCGAACTTGCCGGCCAAGGTAAGCTGCCCGCGGACGCGCAACTCTCCGAGGACGGCCGGACTTGGCACGCACCTGAGGCGATTCTGCCGCCGGGATCCGTGCTAGCGGCCAGGCCAAACGCGTCGGGTACGGAGTCGTCGGTATCCGGTTCCCCGCCCCCCCGCAACCGCACGTGGACGGGCCTATCCCGTGGGATGTTCCCCCGGTTCAGCGGGCGCGCGGCAATCGGCATCGCGGCGGCAGCGTTAGGCGGCTTGGTTTTGCTGGCGGCGATTATCAGCGCGGCCTGGCAAAGCACCCGACATGGCTACATTGCTTGGGATACTGAGTTCTACCCATCAACGACGGCAACGCCGTTAGATTTCGGGGACTGGCGGGACGCCGGAGACGCGTGGGGGTCGCCGGAATCCACTCCGCCGCCGCAAACCGAAAATCACCGGGCCGAAAGCGATTCCGGGGCGAAGGGACCGACTGGAGAACCGCCCTCATCAAACGGCAGCCCGGAACCCGATCGACCGCCGGTCGTCCCGCCGCCGCCCCCCGTGGGACCCGCTGACTGGCTCGAACGTGTCCAAAAGGCCACGGTGACTATCTTGACCGACAATGGCCTGGGAAGCGGTTTTTTCGTGGATAGTCCTTCGCTCCGTTGTGTCGTGGTGACCAATAGCCACGTCGTGGAGGACGTTGGCGTGGTTCAAGTGCGGTTGCACGACGGCACGCTGTTGGGCGTGAATCGCGGCTCGGCGTATCCTCAATACGATTTGGCATTTTTAGCGGTTGACGGCCTGCACCAACCGCCGGCGATCCTCTCCCTGCGCGAGAGTCTGCCGAAACTCACCGAAAAAGTCTTCGCCTACGGCGCTCCCTTGGGTTTCAGCGGGACGGTCACGGAAGGAATTGTGAGTGCGGTGCGAACCACCGAGGAGTTGGATCGGAATTTGCAAGACTTGGTCGGGGCGATGACCCCGTATGACAACATCCGATGGATTCAGACCACAGCCGCCATCTCGCCGGGAAATAGCGGCGGGCCTCTCGTGGATGCTCAAGGTCGGGTGGTCGGTGTGAATACCCTAGCATTGTCGGCCGATATTCGCGCACAGAATCTCAATTTCGCCGTGAGTGCGGATCAAGTGATATCTCTGTTGCCGAGCGTGCAATTGTCGAGATTCCCGCCGCCGCAATCCTCACAACGTGCGGCAAACGGCGGCGGGGATGATCTTGCTGGGCTGTCCGAGACCGGCGAGGCGACGCTGAGATACTGGCTCACCATGAAGGCCGCCCTGCAAATCTGGAAGCAATTGAACTCCACCTTGCCCCAAATTGAACGCTTTCCGGTTGGGGAGCAAATAGAGATTCTCCTCGACTTCGCAGGATCCTGCCTGGCTTTAATCGATTTTCTCAACGAATTGGATGAGTCGAATGTCGATCGTGAAGCGATTCAATGCAAGTCGGCAATCTGCGACTTGATGAACGTCTTTGTCAAGTCGCTTCAAGTGTTGGTTCAAAATCCCGGCAATCCCCGGTTGCAGGCTCAAGTGGCTGCCAATCTGCAAAGGACGGTATCCGCTCTGAATCGAGCGGAGCAGAATGCGAGAACGACTCTTAGCCAAAGATACGGCGTTGCATTTCCAAGCCTGTTGGAGTAAGAATGCAAGCGTGCCCCACCGATTGTCGGGTATTCGGGTTGCCGTGCGGCGTGGAGATGCTAGAATTGTGATGGGCACGATGGATAAAGGTTTGAAATCGTCGCGATGAATTCCCTCTCTCGGATTCTGTTGGCCGTTTGGCTGCTGTTGGGATGGACTCCGCACGGAGTCTGTTCCCTCCAAGCGGGCGTCAAACGGCTTTTGGTATCGCGACCGGTCTCGAAAGGCTGTCCACTCTGCCAAAAACTTGTGGACGAATCCTCTGGCCCGGCCATGCCGAAGCAGGCAAACCCCACGAGTTCGGAGGGTCCGGGACGCAATGCGCCGGATTCGTCGCCCGCCAAGTGCTGCCACCCGGATGCCGCGGTGACGGTCGGCAAGGTCTCGCCGGACGGGGCGGATAAGCCTGTCTTCCGGGGAGTTCCGGCGATAGCATCTCCGTTACCGATCTTCGTGGGGTGGTCGAACTTCGAAGTTCTTTCGGATGCCCGATCCGGCCTGCGCTACGAGCCGGTTCCTCTTCATTTACGCCTCTGCGTTTTGCGAATTTAATCGTGCGCGCTCGGCACTTTTTTTGTTGCCGAGTTGATGAATCCTTAGGTTGCCGACGCCCCTTAATGGCGCCTGAGCACTCCTGCTCTGTGTCGCAGGATTCGTGCTCCGCGGCGAAATAGTCGCTTTGATGAGCGGGCTTCACCGTCATCGCCCTTGGCGCGACTGGGACCCGGTAGAGCGTGCGTTGCACGGCAAATTCGGCTTCTCTGGTTAGCTTCGGACGATTGCCGGTCTGCCAATGGGGCGAGTCGAGGTGGCGTCGAATTCAGGATATTACAGCTCACGATTAACAATCCCAATTGATGCGGAGGAATTGACATGACCGAATTGGAACAGTCCAGGATACCCGAAGAAGTCGCGTCCCCGTCCGGTGCTAAGGCCGCACGTTCGCTCTTGCCAAGGTTGTGGCGCGGCGGCCGTGCCGCTCGCCCATACGCGGTGGTTGCCGGTTTGACGTTGGTGTTCGTCGCGGGTTGGTGGTTGGGGCGCGGTGGGGCGATGTCGCCCCACTCCCATCCCGGTGCGGTGGATAACGGGGCGGAACACGCGAGCGACCAGGCCGTCTCCTGGTGGACGTGCTCCATGCATCCGCAAATACGGCAGCCCAAGCCCGGCAAGTGCCCCATTTGTTTCATGGATCTGATCCCGGCGTCGGAGGAGGAAAGCTCGCTAGGCCCGCGACAGTTGCGGATGACGCCGGAAGCGGTAGCCCTTGCCGAGGTGGAAACGCTGCCGGCGCGTCGGTTGTTTCCCGTGCGAGAAGTCCGCCTATGGGGTCGCATCGAATTCGACGAAACGCGCTGGACGACGATTTCCGCCCGATTTCCGGGGCGGCTGGATCGGTTGTTCGTGGACTACACGGGCGTGCCCGTCCGCAAGGGCGACCACCTGGTGGAAATCTACAGTCCGGAACTGAACGTGGCGCAGCAGGAATTGTTGCGGGCGATGTCGTCGTTGGATTCCTCCCCGCCGGGCAGTCCCGCATATTCCATAGCGGCCTCGCTCTTGAAGAGTTCGGAGGAGAAGTTGCGATTGTGGGGCATCCTTCCCGAGCAAATCGCGGAAATCAAAGCCCGCCGGGCGAGCACGGACCACATGACGATCTACGCACCGCAAGGCGGAATCGTCATTACCAAGCACGCCAAGGAAGGGGATTACGTTCAGACCGGAAGCCCCATCTACACCATTGCCGACATGAGCGAGTTGTGGGTCTTTTTCGACGCCTTTGAGGCGGATTTGCCTTGGGTACGGTATGGACAGCCGGTGACGTTCGAGACCGAGGCCTTTCCGGGCGAGAAGTTTACGGGGCGGGTGGCCTTTATCCAGCCCACTTTGGATGAGAAAACGCGGACGATCCGCGTCCGCGTGAACGTGGAGAATCGGGGCGGTCGCCTCAAGCCCGGCATGTTGGCGCGCGGAGTGATCGAATCTCGCTTGGCGGACGGCGATCAAGTCTATGAGCCGGATCTGCTTGGGAAGTGGGTGTGCCCCATGCATCCCGATGTAACCGCCGACGGGCCGGGACAATGCACGCGATGCGGCATGGATCTCGTCGCGTTGACGGAGTTGGGGTACCCGACGGCGAAGCGAGAAGAGGATTTGACGCCCCCCTTGGTGATTCCGGCATCCGCGCCGCTCATCACCGGGATGCGGTCGTTGGTGTACGTTCGCACCGGAAGTGAGGAACCGGTTTTCGAAAGCCGACCCGTGGTCTTGGGGGCGCGCGTCAGGGAGGGATACGTGGTATTGCAGGGACTCCGGGAGGGAGAGCAAGTGGTTGTGCGGGGCAATTTCAAGATCGACAGTGCGGCCCAATTGGCCGGTTTGCCCAGCATGATGCACGACGGCGACGAACCGAACATGCCGCCGGGACATCACCATGCGGAAACGTCGGAGGCCGGGCAAGTCGCGGCGACGCTGCAACCGCGATCCGGTGACGAGGTCCCGCGCGAGTTCACGGCCGCGCTGCGACCGGTATGGCAAGGCTACCTGAAGATTCAGCAGGCGTTGGCCGGGGACGACGCGGCAGCCGCGAAATCGGGGTTCCGGATTCTTCGGCAGGCGTTGGCGGCGGTGGATGCTTCGATCCTAAAGGAAGGCCCGGCCGAGCAGTGGCGGAGTTGGACGCTGGCCGTGAACCGGTCTTGCGAGGCCGCCGGGCAGGCACAAGACATCGAAGCCTTGCGTGCGGAGTTCGAGCGTTTGTCGCAAGCGGCCCAGCGGATGATCGAAGCGGTCGGCCACGATCTTCCCCTGCCCATCGTACGCGTTCACTGTCCGATGGCCTTTTCCAACCGCGGCGCCGATTGGTTGCAGGAGGAAGGCGACGTCGCCAATCCGTATTTCGGCGCCAAGATGCTTCGCTGCGGGACGCCGGAGGCGACGTACGAACCGCGCCGGGCGTCGCCGTGATGGGACGAAGAGAGCGAGCGCTATCGGGTTAGGTTTGATCTCTCTCGACGGCACCCCGTCAAAAAGCGAAGGCCCTTGGCAGTGAGGATGTCATCATGAATCAGCGCGAGGCACAACCTTTCGGTTCCGGTTTCGTGGACGCGGTCATCCGCTTCACCTTGGAAAACAAGTTGGTGGTGTTTCTCATAATCGCGGCGGTGGTGGGATGGGGGGCGGCGGTCATGCCCTTCCACTGGGAGTTGCCGTGGTTGCCGCGGAGTCCCGTGCCCGTGGACGCCATTCCCGACATCGGCGAAAACCAACAGATCGTGCTGGCGGAATGGCCGGGGCGATCGCCGCAGGACATGGAGGATCAGGTCACCTATCCGCTGACGACGTCGCTCTTGGGTGTGCCGGGGGTCAAGACGATCCGCAGTTCGTCGTACTTCGGCTTCGCCGTGGTGTACGTGATCTTTCAAGAGAATGTGGATTTCTATTGGGCGAGGACGCGGATTCTGGAGAGACTGCCGATCGCCCAGAAGTTGCTTCCGGCGGGGGTTTCTCCAACTCTGGGACCGGACGCCACGGCGCTGGGGCAGATATTTTGGTACACGTTGGAGGGACGCGATCCCGAGACCGGAAAGCCGACCGGCGGTTGGGATTTGGAGGAATTGCGCTCGATTCAAGATTGGCAGGTGCGCTATGCCTTGCAATCGGCGGAAGGCGTGGCCGAAACGGCCTCGATCGGGGGATTCGTCCGCGAGTACCAGGTCGACGTCGATCCCGAGTTGCTGGCGCATTTCGGCGTGACCCTGCACGAAGTGCTCGACGCGGTGCGTCGCTCGAATCTCGACGTCGGCGCTCGGACGATTGAGATCAACGGCGTGGATTACATGATCCGCAGTCGAGGCTTCATTCGGGACATCTCGGACCTGGAAAACGCCGTGGTTCGGTCGGACCGCGAGACGCCGATCCTGGTGAAGCACGTCGCGCACGTCACCATGGGACCGGCCATGCGCCGCGGCGTCTTGAACAAGGGAGGGGCGGAGGCGGTGGGCGGCGTGGTTGTGGCGCGCTACGGCGAAAACCCTATGGCCGTAATCCAAAACGTCCGCCGAAAGATCGCCGAGATCGCGCCGGGATTGCCGGTCAAGACGTTGGCGGACGGTCGCCGCTCGCAGGTGACCATCGTTCCCTTCTACGATCGAACGGACTTGATTCAGGAGACGCTGGGGACGCTGGGGGATGCCTTGCGTCAGCAGGTGCTGGTCACCATCATCGTCGTCTTGATCACGGTGAACCACTTTCGCTCTTCGGTGCTGATCTCGTCGCTGCTACCGCTGGCCGTCTTGATGTCCTTCATCGGCATGAAGGTCTTGCACGTCGATTCCAACATCATGTCGTTGGCGGGCATCGCGATCGCGATCGGAACGATGGTGGACATGGGCATCATCCTTACGGAGAACATGCTGCGACATTTGGAGGAGGCTCCGCCCGAGGAATCGAGATTGGAAGTCATTTTTCGGGCGGCGTCCGAAGTGGGACGCCCGGTGTTGACCGCCGTCAGCACCACGATCCTAGGCTTCCTGCCGGTGTTCGTGATGGTCGGACCGGAGGGGAAACTTTTTCGACCGTTGGCCTACACGAAGACCTTCGCTTTGCTGGCGTCCGTGATCGTGGCTTTGACGCTGCTGCCTCCTCTGGCGCACATTCTTTTCAGCGTCAAGCGACCGCATCGCTGGTTGCGAGTGGGCGCGGCGGCGGCCCTCTCCGCGGCGGGCGCGGTCGGCGCCGCGACCTTCGCATGGTGGCTGCTGCCCGCTTTGCTGCTTTGGGCCGGCAACATCCTGATCGCGGAGTTCGCCCCGCGCTTTGCCGCCGTCTATCGACGCTCGCTGACCGCAGCGGCGGCGGCGTTGGGAATCTTCCTGCTCTCCCAGGACTGGATGCCGCTGGGGGCGGACGCCGGTTGGGCCCGCAACACCCTCTTTTGCGGCGGCGTGATCGGCTCTCTTTTGGCGGCCTTCCTTCTTTTCCAGCACTACTACGGACCGCTGTTGCGCTTCTTCCTCGCGCATAAGGCGACGTTCTACTTGTTTCCCGTCACGGCGGTGGTCTTGGCCGGTTGCGTGTGGCTGGGCTTCGATCGGATGTTCGGCTTTATCCCCCGCCTGTCCGCCAAGTTGGGAATCTCCGAGGATGCCATTCGAGGTCAGTCCTGGTGGGTTTGGGCGAGCCACGAGTTCCCCGGTTTGGGGCGGGAATTCATGCCGCCTTTGGATGAAGGATCATTTTTGTTGATGCCGACCGCCATGCCGCACGTCTCTTTGGCTCAAGCCGAGGACTACCTGGCGAAGCAGATCCAAGCGATTTCGGCCATTCCGGAGGTCGAATCGGTGGTGGGCAAGCTGGGTCGCGTGGACAGCGCCTTGGATCCCGCCCCGGTGGGAATGATTGAAACCGTCATCACGTACAAATCGGAATATGCGGTCGACGGCGACGGGCGACGCGTGTATTACCGCTATCGCGAGAAGGATGGTCGCGTGGAGTTCGTACGCGATGCGGCGGGAAACCTGATTCCCGACCCCAGCGGAAAACCCTTTCGCCAATGGCGACCGGAAATCCGAACCGCCGACGATTTGTGGCGTCTCATCGAGCGGACGGGGCGACTGCCGGGATTGACCGCGGCGCCGAAACTGCAACCCATCGCCGCCCGCATCGTGATGTTGCAGACGGGAATACGAGCGGCCATGGCCGCACGAATTCGGGGAAACAGTCTCGACGACATCCAGGCTGTAGGACTGCAATTGGAGGCGATCCTGCGGCGTGCGCCGGGCGTGGACCCCGAGACCGTCTTCGCCGACCGCATGGTCGCATCGCCCTATTTGGAGATCCACCTCCGCCGCGATGACTTGGCACGCTACGGCGTTACCGTGGCCCAGGTGCAGGACCTGGTGGAGATTGCCGTGGGCGGCGAACCGCTCACCACAACCGTGGAAGGGCGCGAACGCTACCCCGTCCGCGTCCGTTATCTCCGCGAGCGCCGTGATTCCATCGAGCAATTGAAGCGCATCTTGGTCACGACTTCCACCGGCGCCCAAATCCCGTTGGAATTGGTCGCCGACATCCAGTACGTGCGCGGCCCGATGGAGATTCGCTCGGAAGATACCAAACTGGTCGGGTACGTGATCTTCGACAAGCTGCCGGGATTCGCCGAGGTGAACGTCGTCGAAGCCTGCCGCGATTTGCTCCGCGATGCCCACGCAAGCGGCGATTTGGTACTGCCGCCGGGCACGGAGATGCCCACGTTCATTGGGTCGTACGAGAATCAAGTGCGGTCCGCCCGGACGCTGGCGGTGGTCATCCCCCTTACCTTTTTCATCATCTTCTTGGTGCTGTACATGCAGTTTCGCAGCGTCGCCACCACGTTCATCGTGTTCAGTGGCGTGATTGTGGCGGCCTCCGGAGGTTTTCTCCTCTTATACCTGTACGGCAAGGCTTGGTTCGGTGATTTCACGGTCTTCGACGCCCACGTGCGAGAGTTGTTCCAGATGAAGGCTATGAACCTGAGCGTGGCGGTATGGGTGGGGTTCATCGCGTTGTGGGGCATTGCCACGGATGACGGCGTGGTCATCGCCGGGTACCTGGATCAACAATTCGCAAAACGAAAGCCGCAGAGTATCGCCGAGATTCGCGATGCCACGCTGGCCGCGGGCCTGCGGCGCATTCGTCCCTGCCTGATGACGACGGCCACCACCGTCCTTGCCTTGTTGCCCGTGCTGACAAGCGTAGGCAGGGGCAGCGACGTCATGGTGCCGATCGCCATTCCGTCTTTCGGCGGCATGTTGATCGAATTGATGACGCTGTTCGTGGTCCCGGTCTCTTACTGCATGGTCAAGGAATGGCGTTGGCGATTGTCCGGTAAGCCGGAAAGTCGATAGAACCGTCACACGCCGAACACCGAAAAGCGATTCCGTGCTTTTCCCGAATCGGACGGCGGCGGAGGCGTGATCGTGCTCGAGAGCGTCCCTGCGGAAAAATTGGAGGCGATTTGCCTGTGGTGATTTCGCAACCTACGTTTTTCGGGAATGGAGGCTTCGACAGACTCCGTCCGGAGTCTTACCTCGGGAATAGCCGCATCCGTGGATCACCGCATGAATGCTATTTCTCGTTCTCACCGCCGGGCTTTGGAAATTCTGATTCCGATTGCGGTCCTCTGCCTGATCGGTTACGGAAACCGATTTTGGCGGTCGCCGCAGGGCGAGTTGCTGCCCATTCGCTTGGAGGCGCGCCACGCCGAGGATGCTCCGCGATCCTCCGCGGAGGCGTCGGTCCCGGCACACTCCTACCGGCAATTGGCTGCGCCTGCCCGCGCCGTGGGAGCGGATGCTCTCGGTGTTGCTCGGACGAAGGCGACGGGCACGCCGCTGCCTACGGAGATTCGCGTCGGAGCGGGCTTGCCCGACGAGATGATCCGCGCCGCTCTGGCACTCAATGACGTACCCGCGGCAGACACGGACTATGCCTGGCTCCTAGCGGCGACGCGTTCGGAAACGACGGATTTGGAACGCCGCCTTTTTGAGGACGCGGATGACGGTCGCTGGGATACGCTGTCGCTGCCTGAAGCCGCTGCCGTCGCCGCGGGCGTCCGAGACGCCGCCGAGTTGCAGTGGCTACGACGACGAATGGAATTCCATGTGCGAAACGCCTCGCGGCGAATCGACGCCGGTGCCTCCGCGCGGCAACGCCTGGAGACAGTTTTTCGTTACTTGCATGAAGAGATACTGACGGGTGACTATCGCCTGGAGGCCACCTCGCCCCTAGAACCGCTGACCCGGGGGCGCTACAACTGCGTCAGCGCCACGGTGTGGTTCTGCGCGTTGGCCGAACGTCTTGGTCTGTCGGCGGAGCCACTCCAGTCGCCGACGCACGCTTATTGCCGCGTGGATTGCCAGGGCCGGCCCGTCATCGTGGAAGCGACATGCGCGGAGTGGTTCGACCTTCGGCGAGGTGATCACGGCGAGTCGCGCGATTCCCGCCTTGTCGGAGGCACGGAGGGCGGAGAGAACGGGCCTCTGATTTCCGGGCCGAAGTTCGCGGGCAAACCCGATCCCTACGGAGACGCGACGCGCTCGCTGAGTCCCGTGGCGTTGGTCGGAACCGTGTATTACAACCGAGGCGTCGAGGCCGTTCTGAAGAAACGCTTCGCGGAGGCCGTGGCGGATAATGTGAAAGCCCTGTTCCTGGATCCCGGCAATCGGACGGCCCGGGACAACCTACTGGCCGCGCTGAACAATTGGGCTATTGCGGCGGCGGGTGCAAAGGACTATCCGGCGGCGGCGCAGCGGCTTCGGTTGGCGGTGCGGATCGATCCCGATTACGGTCCCTTGCCCGGCAACGTCGCCCAATTGTATGCCCGTTGGGCCTTGCATCTCGCGGAAATGCAGGACACGGCTCAAGCCGCGACCGTGATTCGCGAGGCCCTGGATCTCCTGCCCTCCGACCCAAACTTCGCCGAGCAACGGCGATTTCTGCAAAGCCTTTCCATCCGTTGAGGGCCGGGCCCCAAGGCGAAAAAACGGGCCGACGATCTTTCGCAACCCGTGGTTGCTTAGCTGATCCTCATCGTCGCGATTGCCACTGCGTGATTTCGGCCGATCGTCGCTTCCGCTCGGGGGCAAGTGCCTGTAGTCCCGTATATAATAACGACGTCCCGCGGCGGTCGATCGGGTCGCCCCATCCACTCGATTCTTGGTCGCGGGAGTCGTTCCGCCCGGCGCGTGGGTAGGAGCGGCCTCGCTGCTTTTCTTCGGGTGCCCGGCGGCGGTGTGTTGGGATTAAAACCGCCCGCGGATCGCACCCTGCCGACGGACGGGTCGATATGATTCGCATCGCGATGAGTCGTCGAATCGCAGGTCGCGCAGCCCTGAGCGTCGGGTTGATCGCCGGATGGCTCGCGTTTTGCTGGTGGGTCGGGCCTTGGTGGCAGACGCAGCGGCATCGCGAGCGCGGCCGAGAGCTTATCCTGCGCCATCAATCGGCCGAAGCCCTGCCGGAACTGCGGGAAGCCTTGCGGTACAATTCCCACGACGCCGACACCCTATTCCTGTTGGCGCGTGCATATCGGCACCAAGGCGATTGGGAGCGGGCGGATTGGCTGTTGACGCGAGCGGAATCGCTGGGGTTGAATCCCCGTCGCGTGCAAAGGGAACGGTGGTTGATTCAGGCCCAGTCGGGCGACTTACAGGCTGCCGAACCGCATTTGCGCGAATTGCTGATCGATCAAGAGGGCGACGCCCTGGAAACTTG
This sequence comes from Thermopirellula anaerolimosa, assembly GCF_054657335.1. Taxonomy (NCBI): domain Bacteria; kingdom Pseudomonadati; phylum Planctomycetota; class Planctomycetia; order Pirellulales; family Thermoguttaceae; genus Thermopirellula; species Thermopirellula anaerolimosa. The sequence goes on along the minus strand of NZ_BAAHYX010000006.1, from coordinate 1,447,185 downwards.
CCAGGCCTACGTGCTCGGCTACTTCGCCAATTTGAGATTCGACGACGCAAGGCGACTGCTCGATACTTGGCAAAAGGACCATCCGCAAGACGCGCAAGTCTATTATCTGCGAGGCTACTTGAACCAGGCGATGGCGCATTTCCCGGAGGCGGCGGAGGCTTATCGGCAGGCCCTGAAGATTGAACCGGACCGCGATGAAGTTCGACGTCGCTTGGCCGAGGTGCTTATGGAAATGCGGAACTACGACGAGGCCGCAAAGGTACTGGAATACGCACGGCAATCGGGTAAGTCCGCGTCGGAAGCGGTCCTTCTTCGGGCGGAATGTTCCTATCGTGCAGGCCGCGTCGCCGAGGCACGCGAGGCGTTGGAGTCGCTTGTGTCGCAGGGAGTGGATGGATTCGCCGCGCGATCCTTGCTGGGCGAAATCTATCTAGCCGAGGGGGATTTCGCGTCGGCGCTCCCGCATCTGGAGAGGGCGGCGGCGGAGCGACCATTCGATGTCACGGTCCGCAACGCGCTGGTTCAAACGTTGCGCGGTCTCGGTCGCGATGACGATGCCCGCCCGCATGCTGAATACGTGGCGCAGGCGGAACCGGCCTTGCGGCGGCTCGAGCAATTGATTCGGACGGCGGTGGAGCAACCCGGCGACTCGGAAATCCGCTGCGAAATCGGTGCGATTCTGCTGCGGTACGGGGACCCGAGCGACGCCGCTCGCTGGTTGCGGTCGGCCCTGCAACTGAATCCCCGAGAGGCGACCGCCCATGCCCTTTTGGCGGCGTATTACCGCGCAACCGGCGACCTGATCGCATCGCGACGGCACGAGCGCGAGGCGGCGTCCTTGGCGTCGAGCGATTCTTCGCGTTCCCTGATTCCCGACGCATCGTCCGAAGCGTCGGACCGCGATTTGCAGGAGGAGGCCGGTAGGCAATGAGCGAGCGGCGTACGGGATCGCACCTGGCGCGGGCGGCAGCGGTCGCGGTCGTCATCGTCTTACTGGGCGGCGTCGCCGTCGTCGTGTTGCATCGCCCTCGGAACCAGTTGCGTCGCGGTGATGTGCCGAACATCACGGCCTTTCCCGGCTCGGAGCGCGGTGCGCCCGCGGGCCAAGGGGAAATGCATGGCAGGCCTCTTCGCGGATACCGACCGCCGGTCGCGGCGACGGAGGATCGGACGGTTACCACCGCCGTCCGATTCACGGACGTGACCGCGTCGAGCGGAATCACGTTCGTCCACACGGACGGATCGAGCGGTCGCCATTACATCATGGAGGCCATGAGCGCCGGACTGGCCGTCTTCGATTACGACAACGACGGCGACGAGGATCTCTACCTGCTCAACGGCGCGCCCTTGCCCGGCACCGTCGTCGAGGTCCCGCCCCGCAACGCCCTCTATCGCAATAACGGCGACGGCACGTTCACCGACGTCACCGAGCAGGCGGGCGTAGGCGACCCGGGTTTCGGCCTCGGCGTCACCGCCGGAGACTACGACGGCGACGGCTTCCTCGATCTATACCTCAACAACTTCGGCCCCAACGTCCTCTACCGAAATAACGGAAACGGAACCTTCACCGACGTCACCGAGACCTCCGGTACCGCCAACGGCACCAAGGTCGGCGCCGGTTGCGCCTTCTTCGACATGGACGCCGACGGCGACCTCGACCTCTACGTCGCGAACTACGTGAAATTCGATCCGGCGACGCACCGTGCGCCCATCGTGCAAGGCGTGGTGTTCTATCCCGGTCCCTTGGAACATGACCCGGAACCGGATACGCTCTACCGCAACCACGGCGACGGCACCTTTACGGACGTGAGCGAAGAGGCGGGCATCGCCGCGCACGCGGGCACCGGCATGGGGATGATCTGCTTCGATGCGGACGGCGATGGGCGGACCGACGTCTTCGTGGCCAACGATGGGATGGCCAACTTCCTGTTTCTCAATCGGGGAGACGGACGTTTCGACGAGGTCGGCGGCATGTTCGGGGTGGCCTACGATCTGGCCGGTCTGCCCCAGGCCAGCATGGCGCCGGATGTCGGCGACTATGACAATGATGGGTGGCTCGATTTGATCGTGACTTCCTATGAAAACGAGTCCGCCATGCTTTATCGGAACTTCGAGGGGCGATATTTCCTCGATATGAGTCGAAGGTGCGGGTTGGATCGCGCCACGTTGCCGCACGTCACTTGGGGGGCGCCCTGGGCGGATTTCGACAATGACGGCGACCTGGATTTGTTTATCGCGTGCGGGCACACGGAGGATAACATCCAACAGCGCTATCCCGACGGACGATACCGCGAGCCCAATCTGGTTTTGATCAACTTGGGCGACGGACGATTTGCGGATGTTTCCGCAGAATGCGGTCCCGAACCTCCGGTTGTGGAAGCGTCCCGCGGGGCAGGCGTCGCCGACCTCGACAACGACGGCGACCTCGACGTGGTCGTCCTCAATTCTCGGCGAGCGCCTACCATTCTTCGCAACGACTCACCCCCGGGCAATCATTGGCTCCAACTCAGCCTGCGCGGCGAACCGCCCAACCGCTTTGCCGTCGGTGCTAAGGTCGCCGTTACGTGCGGCGGTCGCACGCAGTTTCAAGAGGTGCATTCCGGTCGCGGTTATCAAAGCCATTGGGGCTTCAGGCTGCATTTCGGTCTAGGCGGAAACACCTCCGCCGATCGCATCGAAGTCACCTGGCCTTCCGGAAAGAAAGAGCGTTTCCAAAATGCGGCGGCGGATCGCCATTGGACGCTTCAGGAGGGAACCGGACGGATCTTGCCGCGCTGATGGGGGGCCGATTCTGCGGCCTGAACGATCGTCGGTTGCGGCGTTCGGCTACGGTACCGGAACGACCTCGCCGCCTTGACGAAGCACGTAGCGACGGTCGACGGACAGCCCGGTAAACGTTTCTACGGGACCGCCGGGCCAGCGGACTTCAACGCAGTCCACGCGATCGCGCGATCCCAAGCCGAAATGCAACCGCAGTCCCCAGTGGCTTTGATAACCGCGCCCGCTGTGCACCTCATCGACCCAGCGCAAACCTCCCGCGAACACCGTCACCTTGGCGCCCACTCCGAAACGATTGCCGCCCGGCGCCTGGAGATCGAGTTGCAGCCAATGTCCCGCTTTGGGGCTATCGTTGCGCAATAGAGTGATTCGGTCTCGCATATTGAGGATGACGACGTCGAGATCGCCGTCGTTGTCGAGGTCGGCGACGCCTGCCCCGCGACTGGCGAGCACGGGCTTCAATCCGCTTCCACAGTCCGGCGGAAGCGGTGTGAAATCACCATGTCCCATATTCATGAGAACCGTGTTGGCCGCCTTGTACGACGTCGTATCGTCGTACATATCCACATAGTCCTCCGTGTGACCGTTGGAAATGAAGATGTCTCGGAAACCGTCATTGTTGAAGTCGGCCAAGGCGGTTCCCCAGTTGACTTGACGAAAGACGGATGCGCCCGCGTTGGTTCGAGCGGTCATGTCTTCGAAATAGCCTTTTCCAGTGTTTCGATAGAGGACGGGTAGTTCGTTTTGGTAGGAAGTCATGAAGAAATCCAACAAACCGTCGTTGTCGTAGTCGCCGCAATCCACGCCCATGCTGGCGTTTTCCTCGCCGTTACCGTTGTACGCCGTCCCGAGAAAGACGGCCTCTTCGCGGAAGGTTCCGTTGCCTTGGTTGACGAAAAAGAAGTTCGCGCCGACGTCGTTACAGACAAAGACGTCGGGATCGCCGTCGTCGTCGAAATCGGCGCAAACGATGCCCATACCGCTGCCCGCGTGCGGGGCGATGCCCGCCTCCTCGCTCACGTCCGTAAAGGTGCCGTCGCCGTTGTTGCGGTAGAGCGTATCCGGCACGGGATCGTAATCGCGCGGCGACGGGTAGGCGGGATAACCGTTCTTCGTCCGCATGATGTGCATGTCGTAGCTGAACACCAGATAATTCGCGACGTAGAGGTCGAGGTCGCCGTCGGCGTCCGTGTCGAAGAAGGCGCAACCGGCGCCGACCTTGGCGCCGTTGGCAGTGCCGGAAGTCTCGGTGACGTCGGTAAAGGTTCCGTTTCCGTTATTTCGGTAGAGGACGTTGGGGCCGAAATTGTTGAGATATAGATCGAGGAAGCCGTCGCCGTCGTAATCTCCGGCGGTGACGCCCAGCCCGAAACCGGGGTCGCCAACGCCCGCCTGCTCGGTGACGTCGGTGAACGTGCCGTCGCCGTTATTGCGATAGAGGGCGTTGCGGGGCGGGACCTCGACGACGGTGCCGGGCAAGGGCGCGCCGTTGAGCAGGTAGAGATCCTCGTCGCCGTCGTTGTCGTAATCGAAGACGGCCAGTCCGGCGCTCATGGCCTCCATGATGTAATGGCGACCGCTCGATCCGTCCGTGTGGACGAACGTGATCCCACTCGACGCCGTCACGTCCGTGAACACCGCGGGACAGCGCGTCCGGGCGGCGGTTGGCGCTGCCCGGTCTGGCGGAACGGACTCCTCGCCACCCCGCGACGCATCGGTATCTTGGGATCGCTTCGAGGGACAACCGGTCGACACTGCGATGAGGATCAAGAATCCAATTGCCGCGATAAGATGAGAGGAAATGCAATTCATACACGACGGATGAGACCGATGGAAGGGATTATCAGCAACCCGAACGGACAGCATTTCCGATGGTGATTCTATTGTGAGAATACCCCAAGGCATATTCAACCCGCCGTGTTAAACGGATGGAACAAATGGCTGGGTTCGGTGAGTCGCGGTCAGTTGTCGGCGGTACAATGAAGGATAATCCTTGAATCGCTCTCGATGCCGGTTCCGTCGCCCTTTCTTTCGCTTGTCAATAGTAGATTCGGCGGTGATCGGCGGTTTTCTTTTTGTTAGTCGCAGAGCATGGCGGAAAGCGAGATGGAATTGCGGGACGGGACTCTTCGCGAATCATCCGCGACGGCATCGCCTGAGCAGGGCGTTTCCTCCTTTGTGCGACCGCGTCGCTTGGCGACGGTGATTCTTCTTGTTGCCTTCGCGGCGGGGCCGACTCTCGGCGTTTGGCGAACTTGGCAACGGTATCAAACGTCACCGGACCGTGCCTTCCAAGAGGGATTGGCCGCAATCCGCCGCGATGATCCCACGGCGGTCTTGGCCGCCGCCGAAGGTATCCCCCGCGAATCGTCCTGGGAGTCTCACCGGGCGCTCTTGGAAGGCTATGCTTTGCTCCGACGGGGAAGACCGGGGCCCGCGCTCGACGTGCTGCTCGCGGCGCGCGATCATCCCGATACGAAGGTTTGGGCTCTCTGCGCGGCGGGCGAAGCGTTGTATCAATTGGATCGACTGGGCGAGGCCGTCCAGGTCTTGCGGCAGGCCGTGGAATTGAATCCCGATCTGACGGACGCCCATCGCTGGCTTGCCGCGTGCTACTACGATCTCGGGGCGATGAATCAAGCCACGCACCACTTGCAGATCGTTGCCGAGCGGGATCCCACCGACGCGCGATCGCTGCGATTGCTGGGGCTGATGTTTCACGATTTCGAGGAGTGGCCGCGCGCCGTGGAGGCGTATTGCGAATCGTTGCGCCGCGACCCGAAACAGGCGGACGCGGCGGAGATTCAATTCGAGTTGGCGGAGTGTCTGATGCGGCAACGCGAATTCGAGGCGGCCTTGGGTATTTTGGCTGCCCTGTCGCCTTCCGCCGAAGTCTGCGCAACGAAGGCGGAATGCTACGATGGGTTGCAAAATGCCGCCGCCGCGGAGGAACAGATCGAGGCCGCCTTGCAAAGGGATCCGGCCAATTTGCGTGCGTTGCAACTGAAGGCGCAACGGCGGTTGAACGACGCCCGGTATGAGGAGGCGGTTCAAGTCTTGGAATCGGCCCTGCGTTACCACCCCGCCGAGTGGCGATTGCGATTCTATCTAGTACAGGCGCACGAGCGACGGGGCGATCGCGAATCTGCGGAGCGCGAGTTGAAGGCCATGCAAGAATGGCGAAAGCTGCACGACCGATTCGCCGAACTGCACATGGAGGCGATCAAGAAGCCGTTCGACTCGGCCGTGCGCCTGGAACTGGCTCAGATCGCGGAAAAGATCAACCGTCCCCTGCTGGCGCTTTCTTGGTATCGGGCGACCCTTGGGTTGGATCCCGCCAATGACACGGCTTATCAGTCCGTCTTGAGATTGGAAAACACCGTCGCCCGCCCGACTCCAACATCGGGACGGCGGCGCCCGGCGACCCAGGAATCGAATGACGGAAATAAAGCGCCCTCGCCCTGAGGGCAACGAACGCACCAATCGCCAACTTCACTCACTGCTACAGCGAGGGAACTAAACGCCACCGACCGACTCGCTCCCCGAAAGCCGGGCTACGGCGTGAGTTCGATGTTGAACGTGTTGCTGCCCGCTTGCACGGTGAACACCAACCCCGAAGTGTTCGGATCGGCGTATTTGGCCGGGATGCCGCTGGAGCCTTGAGTTTGTCCGGCGGGGGGACGACCGGATGCCGCCGCCATCATCGCCTGACCGTAAGCCGCCGAGGGATCCGCCGCGTCGATGCCGGACAACTGTTCGGCCCCCTGCTGAACGGTCACCGTCACGCGATGTTCACCGATGATGGCACCGCGGTCGGTTCCGGTCATCAGTGTATATCGGCCATTGGCGTCGGTCGTACCGACGGCGTTTTGTCCGCCTTGCTTGGGTTGAAACACCACCTGGGCGTTCGCAACGGGTTGTCCGTTCATGGTGACGGTCCCGCTGACGCTTCCCGTCTTCAATCCGCTGCCCTTCGAGCAGCCCAAGGTGATCAAACCCAAAGCGGCAATGCCAACCACCACGGGCAAGCTGCTTGCAAATCTTTGCATCCTAAGAATCCCCCTTGCCATTGGTTCGCGAAACACAACCCAAACGTCCGCGGCGCCCGACTATACGCGAGCGCCACGGAATCCGTCATCTCACGTCGCGACCGGCACTTTAGCGCGGTTCGTGGCCGAACCTATCTCAGAAATTGTTGACCGGGAGGTTGTCCCAGCGGTCGCCCAATCGCTGGTAGGTCTCGTAATCGATCGTCTGCGAGAGGAATCGCGCCGAACCGTCGGCGAATAGGAATTGGGCGCCGCCCGGGTGCTTGGACTTGAAGCCTTGCGATGTCTGCCAGTTTCCGTAGGCGTTGCAACCGTCGGTACCGCCGTTGCCGGGTGCTTCATCCGGGCACGTGGGATAATTAATCGGCGAAGTGGTGGCCGTCCACAAGGCATTCGGATTCATCCAACCACCGCGGTGATGATCGCCGCACCACGGGCGAATCTCCCCCATCAGGATCGTGTTCGATGTGCCGTCGGTAATCTGAGCGATACTGGCGGCGAAAGAGTAACGAGAGAAGCAACCCGAGACGTTTTGAGGATTTTCGGTACTCCCGTGGCCCGTAAGGTTGCTGTGATAGTAGTTGATGACGTTCGGGGGCTGATAAGCCGTACACGATCGACCGGGCATGGGTTGGAAACCGAGGCTGGGAGCATAGTTCGACTGGCCCGGGTTGGGATTCGTCCAGGGATCGCTCGGGCAGCGAAAGCCGGGGATTTCTCGAGAACCGTAACCCAACGAACTTAACTGTGCGATCACATCGCCGCGAAAATCGAGTTGATCGTAGAGCGGGCGCTGTTCCACGTAGGGAAGCATCTTGACCAGCAGGCTGCCCTTGCGGTGCGCCCCACCCTCCCACACGTTGCCGTATCCTCCGCTGCACGAACCTGTGCCGGGGTTGGCGGGATCGCAGTTGCGATTTCCCGGCGCGAATTGCTTGTTGACGTCGTGATAGTTATGCATGCCCAAGCCGAGTTGCTTGAGGTTGTTCAAGCACTGGCTGCGGCGTGCCGCTTCCCGTGCCGCTTGAACGGCAGGCAAAAGCAGGGCGATCAAAATGCCGATGATGGCAATCACCACCAGCAGCTCCACCAATGTGAAGCCTCTCCAACGGGCTGCGAGACGTACCATGAGGCACCCTCCTTTCAGAAAAGAGGACGAACGGCGAAATCCGATCGGCTGTCAAGTGCCGACCCCAGCCGAATCCGCGCGTAACTTTTCGGCGAAAACGACGACGTTTTCACCGGAACCTCCTCGTGCCCGACAAGGTCAGCCCAAAATAGCAGTTCACAAGATCGTGCGAGAAGCTGCGGCTATCGAATCGCCTTGCGATCTAACGCGCCTACCGATTGCCGATGGTTCAGCAATCGTCACCCGTCAGCCCTTTTGTCCACCCGTTCGTCGCAAAGGATATTATAGCCACCGGAAATGTGTGTCAAGTATTTGGCGCAATTTCGCCGGCGATTTTTCAGCGGCTTTTTGAGGCCGCAGTCGGTTCACAGCTTGACTTTGCGCCAATTCAGGCTCGGCTCGGGGGTGAAAACTCCATATGTATTGTGCGCGTAACACTTTACGTCGCGAAGGATCGCTCTGGGAGGATTCGTGTCGTTCATGCCGAGTCCCGGCGGGGAGACAGACCGTGCGGCTCCAGCATTTCCGCCAGTAATTCCATGGGCAGGCCGACCACGTTCGATTCGCTGCCTTCCAAGAGCGACAGCCAATCCAAGCGGTCTTGATACCCGAAGGCGCCGGCCTTGCCCTCCCACAAGTCGGTGGCTAGGTATTCCTCGATGGCCTCGTCGGGAATGTTGCGCATCATCAATACGGAGACGGCGGCGCGAACGTCGGGTTCGCCGCCGGGATAATCCCAAAGACAGAGTCCGCTAATGACTTCGTGGCGTTGTCCCCGCAGGATCCGCAAGATTTGCCGCGCGTGTTTGCGATCTTCCGGTTTTCCCAGCAATCGACCGCGACAGACCACCACGGTGTCGCACGCCAGAATCAGGCCGTTTTGGACTTTTGGGGCTACGTTCTCGGCCTTTTGTCGGGCAAGGCGCATGACGGTCCGCACGGGCGGTTCACCGCTGCACAGGCCGTCTTCGGCAGCGGGATCGGGAGGGATGACACGAAAGGCGTACCCCGCCGCGGTCAGGAGTTCGCGCCGTCGCGGAGAGTTGCTCGCGAGAATCAATTCCCGGCGGGTCGCATCCTCGGGGCTTTGCGACATCGAATCTTCTCCCGTATGCTGACTCGAGGAAAGCGTTTCAAATCTTGCCGCGTCACTAGGCGCTTGCGGTGAGGGCGAAAGAATCCCCTCCTTTCGGTTGCTCGATGGAAATTCTATTTGAAGATCGACACGTGTTGGTCGTCAATAAGCCGGCGGGATTGGCCACGATGGGGCTTGCCGCCGGAAAGGCAACGCTTTTGACGGCACTGAAAGACTTTCTGAAAAAAAGAGACTCCAAGCCGGGGAACGTCTACTTGGGGATCGTGAGTCGGTTGGACGTCCCGGTGAGCGGGGCGGTTTTGGTGGCCAAAACCTCGAAGGCGGCGGCGCGGTTAGCCGAGCAGTTTCGGATGCGATCCGTCGAAAAGATCTACTGGGCGGTCGTCGAGAGTGGGCCGAAGGTCCGCGAGGGCCGATTGCGACATTGGCTGCGTGGCGACGCCCGATTTCGCCGCGTCCATGTCACGCATCGCGGTGATCCCGATGCGCAAGAGGCGTCGCTTTTGGTCCGTCGTTTGGCGGCGCAACGAGGGTTGGTGCTGCTGGAGATCGAACTTGAGACCGGTCGCAAACATCAGATTCGCATCCAACTGTCGGCGGAGGGAATGCCGATTGTGGGAGATCGCAAGTATGGCAGTCGTCGTGCGTTTGGTGACGGCATTGCCTTGCACGCGCGACGATTGACCTTCCTACACCCGACGGAGGACCGGCCCATTGTGGTCACGGCGTCGCTTCCCGCTGCGTGGCAATCGCTGGGATTCACGGCGAGTTGCGTCGACGACGGCTCTCAGCCGAGTTGACCGTTGCGCGGGGGCTTGGCGACGCGGATGGCGTGGAGTCCTGCGCGCCGTCGAAAGCTCATCCGCCCGACCTGCTCCGGCCGGCATTAAGACGGCTCTCAAGACGCCTCGTTAACCCGGCGTGCTGCGTTGCTTGCTCGGGTGAGGCTTTGGGGCTACGATAATTCGCAACTCCGGGGGCGCCTTTGTGGGGCGTTTCTCGCCGCGTTCGACGATGCCTTCCGCCGGATGCCGGTGAAGGTGCGAGGGCGGGGCCGCGCTAGCTCCGCCTGCCGAGACGACGGAAGCGACCTGGGCAGCTACAACACGCAGCAGCACTGGGTTGCTTGGGACGACGCACTGTATCTGGTTTATACGCAGCGCGAGGCGCAGAATGATCACATCGCCCGGCATCGAGCGCCGCTCTTTATCGCACGGGTCGATCCGGAGAGACTGTGCGTGCTCCGGGCTACGGAAAAGACCGTTTTGCCGGAACGAGGCGCCCAGATGGGCAATTTCGGCGCCGCCCAAATCACCGACCGCGAGTGGTGGGTGACCGTCGGCGAGTACGTCTACCCGAACCGCACGGCCAATCGTACGCAACCCGATCCCCGCGGCGGCGACGGAAGCGTGCTGTTGGGGCGGTTGCTTCGGCTTGAGGAATAGCGATGGGTCGCCGTGACGGCGGTCGTTCGGTTGGGGTTGTCGAACAAGAGGAGGAGATTATGTCGGTATTGCGATACGGAATCGTCGGCGGCGGATTTTACGCGAAGTTTCAACTTCGGGCCTTGTCGCAGGTCCGCGGCGTGGAGGTTGCGGGCCTGGTTTCGCGACGTCCCCCGGAGAGCTTGGCTCGCTTCGTACGCGATTCGCGTTTGGGCGAGGGTCGGATATTCCCAAGCGTTCGCGAAATGGCCCATCACGTGGACGTGGTCGCGATTTACTCCCCCAACTTCACCCGCGTGCCGGTCTGCGAGGAGATAGCGACCGCCCTGAGTGAAGGGGCCAAGCTTCGGGCGGTGATCTGCGATAAACCCTTGGCTCGAAACCTCGTGGAAGCGCGGCGAATGATCGAACTGCTGCGACCTTTCGGGATTCCGTTGGTCTATTACGAGAATCAGCTTCACATGAAAGCCGTTCAGGGCGTCCGAGCTCAATTGGGACCGGCCATGGAGGCCATGGGACCGCTCATGCTGGTGCGCGCCTCCGAGGAACACGCCGGACCGCACAGCGCCTGGTTTTGGGATCCCACGCAACAGGGTGGCGGCGTGATGGAGGACATGGGCTGTCACAGCGTGGCGGTGGCTTGGTACTTGTTGACGCCGCCCGGCAAACCGCTGCGGTTCCTCCGCCCGATCTCCGTGCAAGCCGATTTGGCGCTCCTGAAATGGGGTCGGCCGAAATGGCGGCGGGAGTTGTTCGATCGGTTCGGAGTGGATTATACCAAGACGCCGGCCGACGATTTTGCCACCGGAATGATCACCTTTGAAAACCCCGAAAACGGCTTCTTGAGCAAAGCCCAGTTCACCGTCTCGTGGATGTACGACAAGCAGGGTTTGCGGGTGATGATGGACGGTTTGGGTCCGGGGTATGCCTTCGAACTGAACAGCCTCCGCTCTCCGGTCGAAGTCTTCGTCGGCGACGCCGCCGCGCAGGGGTTGGCCGACGCGGAGGCGGCCTTGGAAAAGCAGCAGGCCACGCGCGGTCTGTTGACTATCCAACCCAACGAACCGGACTTGTACGGCTACGTCGATGAGAATCTCGATCTGGTTGATGCGCTCCACACCGGTCGCCCGCCGCTCATGGACTGGGAGTACGGCCGAGAAGTCGTTCGGCTGACCATGGCGGCGTATCTCTCCGCGGAACGCAGGGCCGCCGTGGACCTCACCGATCCGTCCACGCAACAATTGCTGGAAGACTACATCCCGCGGATTCAGCAGGGGCGCGGCGGCGAAGTTCTGCACGTACCGCAATGATTGTCGCTGGACATTGTGACGGTGCGAGCAATCCCACACGGCTTTTGCTACCATAGGGTGTGACCGGGCCTACCATGGAATCGGTCGCTGATTCTGCATCAACCGGAAACTCGCAACGATGAGGAGATGATTTCATGAGTGCCATCTTGACGCGGTTGGGAATGACGGCGGCGGTCGCATTCTGTTGTATCGCCTTGCCGGGTTCGCTTTCGCGGGCCGAAGACCCCTGGGTTACCTACGAAGGCGGCGAAGGGCCGGGAAAAGGGAAACACATCGTGTTGGTCTCGGGCGACGAAGAGTATCGGTCCGAGGAAGCACTGCCCATGCTGGGCAAGATCCTGGCCAAGCACCACGGGTTTCGTTGCACCGTCTTGTTCGCGATCAACCCGCAGACCGGCGAGATCGATCCGGTGAACGTCACCAATATTCCGGGCTTGGAGTCTTTGGATTCGGCCGACCTGATGATTATCTTCACGCGCTTTCGCAACCTGCCGGACGAGCAGATGGCCTGCATCGATCGCTACGTGAAGGCGGGCAAGCCCATCATCGGACTGCGCACGGCGACGCACGCTTTCAATATCCCGGCGGATCGTGCGTTCGGTCGATACAGCTTCAATAGCAAGGAGTGGGACGGCGGTTTCGGACGGCAGATTTTGGGCGAGACGTGGATTAGCCATCACGGCGCGCACAACAAGGAAAGCACCCGCGGCGTCATAGCCCCCGGAATGGAAAGCCACCCGATCGTCCGCGGTTGCGAGGACATTTGGGGACCGACCGACGTGTACACCGTTCGCTTGCCGTTACCCGGCGATTCTCAACCGCTTGTGCTCGGCCGGGTGCTGACGGGGATGTCGCCCGACGATCCTCCGCTGGTGGGGCACAAGAACGATCCCATGATGCCCGTCGCTTGGACGAAGACCTACCAAGGCGAGAACGGCTGGGTGGGCCGCGTGTTCACCACGACCATGGGAGCGGCAGTGGACCTGAAAAGCGAAGGGCTGCGAAGGCTGTTGGTGAACGCCGCCTACTGGTGCCTCGGATTGGAGGACAAGATTCCTGAGCGAGCCAATGTGGAGACGGTCGGGCCGTATGATCCCAGCTACTTCGGGTTCGGCGCGTTTCGCAAGGGCATGCGTCCCAAAGACTACGCCATGGATTGAGAACCGTCTCGCGGCGGTACGCGGTGCTTCGCGCGGGCGAAGCTTCGGTCGAAATCATTTACCTCGAACCGTCGATCGAATCGGCATAAAGTTGCTCTAGATTCGGTGACTTGTAATTGTTTCCTTTTGAGAAACCTGGATAGGGAGGATGCGTGATGATGCGAAAGAAGGAAGGCTTTTCGCGGCGGGAATTGCTGTCGCGGGCGACCAAGACCGCGGCGCTCGCCGCCGTACCTTATTTTGTGCCGGGAACCGCGTTGGGGATGAACAACGCCTTCGCTCCCAGCAATCGGATCGTGATGGGCGGATTGGGGATCGGTCCCCGCGGTCGTGAAGACCTGCGGCACTTTCTAGAAAATCCCGACGTGCAGTTCGTCGCCGTTTGCGACGCCCAGGCCGAGCGCCGCAACATGGTCAAGCAAATGGTGGATGAACGCTACGGCAATAGCGATTGCCGTACGTATCAGAATATGTTCGAGTTTCTCGCCCGAGACGACATCGACGCGGTCCTCATCGCGACGGGCGACCGTTGGCACACGATGGCCTCCATTACCGCGGCCAAGGCGGGCAAGGACATCTACTGCGAAAAGCCTTGCTCCATGACGATCGCGGAAAGTCGGGCCTTGGCCGACACCATGCGGCGCTACGGTCGAGTGTACCAGGCCGGCACGCAGCGGCGGAATATCGGCAACTTCATCTACGCCGTGAATCTCGTCTACTCCGGACGCCTCGGCAAACTGCACACCGTACATGCCAACACGCTGGCCCCCGCCACGACTCACGACTGGTTGCCCGAGGAACCTCTCCCGCCGAAGGATGAGTGCGATTGGGAAATGTGGCTGGGTCCGTCGCCGTGGCGCCCCTTCAACCGGCGGTACGTCAACGGCGGTTGGCGGGGATTCTTCGATTTCCATGGGGGCGGCATCCTGGAATGGGGATCGCACACCGTGGACCTTTGCCAATGGGCGAATAAGGCCGACGATACGGCCCCCATCGAGTACGAACCGCACGGCAACGAAGTACATGCGGTGTATGCCAACGGCGTCAAGCTCATCATGCGAGATACGGGTTGGCTGGGGTTGGGAACGTGCAGCGTCCGCTTCGAGTGCGAGGACGGTTGGATCGAGACCGGGGATCGCGGCCTGGTTGCCCTGGAACCCGAATCGTTGCGGGCGGAAATGCCGGTGTTTACGATGGCCGGCACGGACCCCTCCACGCACATCCGTAATTTCCTCGATTGCGTCAAGACGCGAGCCAAGCCCAAGGCCAATGCCGACGTCGCCGCTCAGTCGCACATCGCCAGTCACTGCGCGTACATCTCGTGGCAATTGGGACGCAAGGTGCGATTCGATCCCGTCAAGGAAGAATTCCTCGGCGATGAGGAGGCGAACCGGATGCGTTCCCGGGCCTTGCGTCAACCGTGGCACATTTGAAATGAAGGTTGTAGGGGCTGCGTTGATCGTGAACGATCAGCCGATCTCGATGGAGGTGCGAGTGGAAAGCATCCCGTGATCCTTTCAAGCTCGCGAGCCGATTGTGCAAACGTTCAAGAGAAAAGAGAGCATAAGGGTTGAAAGATATGAAGATGGCCAAAGGTATCCTGTATTCGGCATGTCTGGGCGCCGTCGTGTGCCTGGTCGCCGCATCTTTTTCGCCTGCGCAACAGGCGGGGAACGTCGATGCGGCCTCGCTGATTGCCGTGCTTCAATCCGCGGACGCTTCCTTGCACGACAAGGCCTTGGCGTGCAAGCAGTTGGCCGTGGTGGGCGACGAATCGGCGGTGCCGGTTCTGGCCTCGCTGTTGGGAGACGAACGGCTCTCGCATTACGCCCGGTTCGCCTTGGAACCGATCCCAGGGAAGGCGGTGGATGCCGCGTTGCGGGAGGCGTTGAAAAAAGTGCCGGGGACGCTGAAGTTGGGCGTCATCAATTCCATCGGCGCCCGCCGAGACGCCGAAGCGGTTCCCGCATTGAAGGAGCTATTGGCGTCCGAGGATGCCGCGTTGGCGGATGCGGCGGCATCGGCCTTGGCCCGGATCGGTACGCCCGATTCCGTGGGGATTCTGATCGAGGCGCTTCCGTCGGCGCAAGGCGGTCGAGCCGATTTCATCGCGGACGCCCTGGTGATCGGGGCCGACGTCTTGCGTCGTGACGGCAACAAGGACCAAGCCGTTGCCGCTTACCGCGCGATCCGCGGCGCCAAGCTTTCCATTCGGTATGTCATTGCCGCCATCCGCGGTGAAATCGTGACGGCGGGCGACGAGGGGCTTGCCTTGTGGGACGAGGCGGCCAAGTCGCCGGATGACGCCATATTCGCCGCCGCGATGGGAGCGGCGCGAGACCTCGAGCCGTCCAAGGCGGTGCCGGGATTGACGCAACTGTATGCGGTCGCCCCGGTCGACCGACGGGGAATCGTCCTGCTCGCGATCGCGGATCTGAACGGAGAAGCGGCGGCGGAATTGGCCCGGGAAGCCCTGAAGGGAAATGACGCCGGTCTTCAGGTAGCCGCTCTGCGGGTGCTGGCCAAACATGGGGCGTCTCAAGACCTCGATCTGTTGGGCCAAGCCGTCGCCAGCGAAAGCGCCGATGTCCGCGCGGCCGCACAGGCGGCCCTGGACACGCTGGATGCCCCCGGCATCGGCGAGGCTCTGGCGCAGCGTTTGCGGGCGGCGGAGGGAGAAGACTGGCTCGCCCTGGCGGCTACGGCGGGACGGCGGCGCCTCGCCGCGGCGGCCCCCGTGCTCCGCGAGTCGCTCGAATCAGCGGATGCCGCACGGCGTGCTGCCGCGGTGACGGCCTTGGGCGCCATCGCTCAGTGGGATGATGTGGTCGTCCTGCTGTCGCGGTTGGGAAAGGCGTCCACCGACGAGGAAAAGGACGTCATTCGCGAAGCCCTTCGGACGGCGTTGCGCCGGCAGCCCGATGCCGATGCCGCCGCGGGGCGCTTGGCTGAAATGATCCCCGGCGCGAGCGGCGAAACGAGGGCTTTCCTCTTCGAATTGCTTACCATCGCGGGCGGCAAGACCGCCTTGGAGACGGTTCTGCAAGCGGCGCAAGGCAACGATCCCGAATTGCAGGACCTGGCGACGGCGGCGCTGGGCAATTGGATGACGCCGGATGCCGCCCAGCCTTTGGTCGACCTCATCGAGTCGGGCAAGGCCGAACGGTTCCAGGTTCGCATGTTGCGGGCCTACATCCGTATCGCCCGACAGTTGAATGTCCCGCCGCAAGATCGCTTGGCCATGTGCCGCAAGGCGCTGGAACTTTCACGCCGGGATGCCGAGCGCGAATTGGTGATGGAGGTGCTGGGAAGGAATCCCGGTGCGGCGTCTCTTCAGATGGTGATGGAAGAGATGAATCGCCCTGCCACGGCCGAAGCGGCCTACGCGGCGGCGGTGGCGATCGGCGAAAAATGGACCGCCAATCGGAATCTGGTGACTCAAGCCATGGACCGGGTGATCTCCGGTACTAAGGATGCCCAACTCAAAGCCCGAGCCGAGGCGGTTCTCAACCGCATCCGCTAGGAATTTAGGGTAGCGATTCGAGTCGTTCGACGCCGGGACGGCGACGCGACCCCAAAGTCGTCGCCCCCGGCAAGCCCGTCGCAACGTGCTCGATCGTCGCCCTTGGTGTCGAGTTTCGTTTTCGATATCGCTGGAGTGTCACCGCCCGGCGTCGCGCCGGGCGGTGAATCTGCGCTGTTGCGATTTTTCGGATATACCTTGTTGTACCCTCGCGATTGATCGGCGGTCGGACATGCGCATGAATCGCTATCTTATGTTGTGCGTCTTGGTTTCGTCATTGGGCGGGCTGTTGTTCGGTTTCGACACCGCCGTAATCTCCGGAACCGAGAAGCTGTTGCAAAGCGTCTTCGGCTTGTCGGACTTCTGGCTGGGTTTCACCGTCGCCTCCGCGCTGATCGGGACCATCATCGGTTCGCTCACGGCGGGTTATCCGGCGGATCGTTGGGGCAGACGGCCAACGCTGATTCTGATCGCGGTCCTCTATTTTGTCTCGGCCGTGGGTAGCGGCTTGGCTTGGGACTGGTACTCGCTGGTGATCTTTCGATTCGTGGGCGGGTTGGGCGTGGGCGGCGCGTCGGTGGTGGCGCCGATGTATATCGCCGAAATCACACCCCCGCAGTCGCGCGGTCGGCTCGTGGCGGTGGTCCAGTTCAACATCGTGCTAGGCATCTTGCTGGCCTTCCTTTCGAACTATTGCATTGCCCTGCTGCAATTGGGGGAGGTCGAGTGGCGATGGATGTTCGGCATGGAAGCGATTCCCGCGGCGGCATTCTGGGTATTGTTGTACGGCACGCCGCGAAGTCCCCGGTGGTTGGTGGCCCGCGGACGATCCCGCGAAGCGACCGACGTCTTGGTTCGCCTGGGAGTCGAAGCGGAAGAGGCCGCTCGCTTGGTCCGGGAAATCCAGGAATCCCTGGGGAACCGGGATGTGGCGGCTTGGGAGGCCCTGCTGTCTCCCCGCTATCGACGGTCCATGCTCTTGGCGATCGCCATCGCGGCGTTCAACCAGCTTTCCGGAATCAACGCCTTGATGTACTACGCGCCTCGCATTTTCGAAATGGCGGGGGCCGGCAAAGATACGGCCTTTCTACAGGCCGTGGCGGTGGGCGGAACGAATCTGATTTTCACCCTCCTCGCCATGGCCGTCATCGACCGCTTCGGCCGACGATTCCTCATGCTGGTAGGCTCGATCGGTTATATCCTCAGCCTTGCCGCCACAGCAGGGGCCTTCTACTGGTATGGGGCGAAGTTCGACGGCCTGGGGAACGCCGTGGTCTTGATCAGCTTGCTGGTGTTCATCGCTTCGCATGCCTTCGGACAAGGGGCCGTGATCTGGGTTTTCATTAGCGAGGTGTTTCCCAACACGGTTCGCGCCTATGGCCAGGCGTTGGGGAGTTTCACCCACTGGTTCATGTGCGCCGCCATTTCGTGGACGTTTCCCATGATCGCGGCGGCATCGGGCGGCCATGCCTTCGCCTTTTACGCGGCCATGATGGTCTTGCAATTGTTATGGGTGCTTTTTGTGATGCCGGAGACCAAGGGCGTTCCACTGGAGGAAATCGAGAAGCGTTTGGCTGGAAAAGCCGGTTCGGCGGCGCGGTGACCGGGAGCGAGTCTCCATGCAATCCGACGCGGTTTGGTTTCATCCCGGTGGCGCTTGTGGGGACGCTTCGAGAGGCGGATCGCCTGGAATGGGAGGGATATCGTGAAACGTTCGATCAAGCGTGCGTTGATCTGTGCGGTCGTCGTGATGCTGCTCACGCCCATCGGTGTGGCTGGAGCAACCGCCGGGCAAGGGCCTGCTCGCGATGTGGGAACGCAGGATATTCCGATCGACGATTTTGAGCGGGCGGAATACGCACCGTGGACGGTCGAGGGCGACGCTTTCGGTCCCGGACCTGCGGAAGGTACCTTGCCTAACCAGATGCCGGTGACGGGCTACCGTGGCAAGCGGTTGGTCAATTCGTACTACGGCGGCGACGCCCCGCAAGGCACCCTCGTCAGTCCGCCGTTTCGCATCGAGAGACGGTATCTCTGCTTCTTGATCGGCGGAGGCGGTTATCCGGACGAGACTTTCATGGAACTGCTCGTGGACGGCAAAAGCGTTCGCAAGGCCTACGGACCGAACGTTCACCCGGGCGGATCGGAGGAATTGGATTGGGAATCGTGGGACGTTTCGGAGTTTCGGGGCAAGACGGCGGTTCTGCGGATCGTGGATCATCGCTCCGGAGGTTGGGGGCACATCAACGTGGACGAAATCGTCCAATCGGACGTGAACAAGGCCGAGGCCGCCGTGCATGAGTTCGTCGTCGAATCGCGATTCCTCTTGCTGCCGGTCGGTGACGACAGCGAGCGAATCCAGTGCCGGCTGCGTCTTGGGGATCGCGTGGTCCGCTACTTCGACGTTGACGTCGCGGAACCCGGCACGCGGGCGAGGTTTTGGGCCGCCTTGGATATCTCGGAGTTTCGCGGCCGGACATTGCGTTGGGACGTTCGACCTCGATCGACCGCGGAAATCGTGGCCGCGCAGGCTCGCCAGGCGGAAGCTCCCATTTTCCCTCAGGACTTGTACCAGGAAGACCGGCGCCCCCAGTTCCACTTTTCACCGCGCGTGGGGTGGACGAACGATCCCAATGGGCTGGTCTATTTTCAGGGCGAATACCACCTCTTTTTCCAGCACAACCCGTTCGGCGTACGTTGGGGAAATATGACGTGGGGGCATGCCGTGAGCGGCGACTTGGTCCATTGGCGGGAATTGGGCGATGCCATCCTGCCCGACGAATCAGGCACGATCTTCTCGGGTTCGGCCGTTGTTGATCACGCTGAAACGTCGGGGTTGGGATCGAGCGATCGCCCCGCCATGTGCGCCTTTTACACGGCGGCGGGCGGCCATTCGTTCGATCCGCGCCCTTTCACGCAATGCATGGCGTGGTCCGTGGACCAGGGCCGAACCTGGACGAAATTCGCGGGCAATCCCGTGGTAGGCCCGATCGCCGAGGGCAACCGCGATCCCAAGGTCTTTTGGTTCGCTTCCGCCTCGCGCTGGATCATGGTCTTGTATGTTCGGCGCGACGCCTTCTCGCTCTTTTCCTCGCCTGATCTGAAGGCGTGGCAATCGGAGGGCGAGGTCGAGTTTCCCTCCGCGCACGAATGCCCCGAGTTGTTCGAGCTTCCCATCGAAGATCGCCCCGGCGAATCGCGTTGGGTGCTGTGGTCCGCGTCGGGAAACCATCGAATCGGCACTTTCGACGGTCATGCGTTCACGCCGGAAAGTCCCGTCTTGCGGAGCGAGTGGGGCAAAAACTGCTACGCCGGCCAAACCTGGAATGATGTGCCGGACGGAAGGCGAATCTTCATCGGCTGGATGAATTCGGACGGTTCCGCCTACCGCGACATGCCCTTCAATCAACAGATGACGTTTCCCCGGAGGTTCACTTTGCGAAGTACGGAGGAAGGCTTGCGACTCCACGCCTTGCCCATCGAGGAAATTCGGGGATTGTACGACAAAGTGCTGGAGGGGCGTGCGATTCCCTTGGCGGCGGATCGGCGGCAAGAGTTTCCAAGCGGCGAGTTGCTCGACGCGGAGTTGTCGTTGGAAGGACGGGGGGCCGCTCTCATCCGTTTGAATCTGCGCGGCGTGGAGGTCGCCTATCGTCCCGAGGAGGGCACGCTGGAATGCCTGGGGAGCAAGATCGAAGACTTGCGAAAGGATCAACCGCTGAAGCTGCGTTTCCTCGTTGATCGGACGTCGATCGAGGTTTTCGTCGCGGACGGTCGATATGTCATGTCGTTCGTCGTGCCTCTCGATCCGGAACAATCGGGGCTTCAGATCACCGCGGACGGACCGGCGGAGATCGGTTCACTGGCGATTCGAGAATTGCGGTCGATATGGAACACGTCGACCGAGGCGGCGGAGTGATCGTTCGCTGCGGCGCGGGGCGGTTCAACAGAAGTCTCGCGATTGGTTGTCGAGGCTTTCCAATTTGGAGGATAGGTCCTCCAGTCGCATGACGACGACGTGAATGACGCCTTCCTGCCTTTGCAGGCGACCGACCGCGAAAAGCACAACCGCCGTAAGGGCGGCGTTGCGCCAGCGCCGCCACACGTCGGGCTTGACGATCAAGTTGATGATGCCCGTTTCGTCCTCCAGGCTCACAAACGTAATCCCCTTGGCGGTGCCGGGGCGCTGCCGTACCATCACGATCCCCGCCACGCGGACGGGACTTCCCGGCGGCAGACGTTCCAACTCCTTGGCCGTTACGGCTCCGCGCTCCCGCAACAGGGGGCGCAGAAACGCGAGCGGGTGTCTTCGCAGCGACATACCCGTCCAAGCATAGTCGGCCAAGACTTCCTCCACCGGTTCGGCCTTGGGAGGCGCATATGCAGGGCCGGTTGCGTCCCGGCGGAGAGGGCAACCGGCCGCTTCGGCGGCCTCGAAGAGCGGCATCGGACGGTTTTCCGCGTCCAAGGCCTTCCAACCGGCGCGGCGGCGATCCAGCGCCAGGGAGCGGAAGGCGTCGGCGCGGGACAATCGGGCGAGGGTCGATCGCGAGAGGCCCGTTCGGCGGACGAATTCGTCGAAGTCGCTGAACGGTCCGCCGCGGTCGCGCTCGCCGACGAGTCTCTCGACGTCTTGGCGGCGCAAACCGTCCACCAGATGGAATCCCAGGCGAACGGCCTTGGGGGGGAAAAGTGCCGATTCCGCAAGACTCGCCCCGGGTCGCTTCCCCGCCGTGTCGTCCGGGGGCGGCGAACCGTGCAAGGGGATGGCCGACTCTTCTTCCCGGTCGTTTGACGGATCGTCATGCGGGCGGTCGATTTCCTGCGAGGCGGGAGCGAGGACCTCCGCCGCCTGCGATCGCGGGAACGAGGCGGTCGCCCGAGACGCAACGCCGATTCGCGGCGCGGCATCCTCCAAGACGGTTTCCCAACTGCTGTAGTTGATGTCCGCGGGGCGCACCTCCACGCCGTGGCGCCGGGCATCGGCGATCAATTGAGCCGGTGCATAAAAACCCATCGGTTGGCTGTTCAACAATCCCACCGTGAACGCGGCGTGATAGTGATACTTGAGCCAGGCCGAGACGTACACCAAAAGCGCGAAGCTTGCCGCGTGCGACTCGGGGAATCCGTAGTCGCCGAAGCCGCGGATTTGGCGAAAGACCGCCTCCGCGTAATCGGCGTCGAAGCCTTGGGCGGCCATGCCCTCGATCAGCTTTTTCCGGAAGGCGTCGATCAAGCCGGGTCGCCGCCACGCCCCCATCGCGCGGCGCAACTGATCGGCCTCTCCCGGCGTGAAACCCGCCGCTTCGACGGCCAATCGCATGGCCTGCTCCTGAAACAGGGGCACCCCCAACGTCTTTCCCAGCACGCGGCGAATCGTCTCGTGGGGATAGGTCACGGGTTCTCGCCCCGCCCTGCGGCGAAGATACGGATGGACCATGTTTCCCTGAATGGGGCCCGGTCGGACGATGGCCACTTCGATCACCAGATCATAGAAACATTTCGGTCGCAGGCGAGGCAGCATGCTCATTTGGGCGCGGCTTTCGATCTGAAAGACGCCCATCGTATCGGCGCGGCGGATCATCGCGTAGACGCCGGCGTCTCCCTCGGGAATCGAAGCCAGGGTCAGCCTTTTGCCGTAGTGTTTTTCGATCAATTGGAAGGATCGGCGCACCGCCGTCAACATGCCCAGCGCCAGGCAGTCCACTTTGAGGATTCCCAATTCGTCCAGGTCGTCCTTGTTCCACTGGATGACGGTCCTTTCCGGCATGGCGGCGTTTTCGATGGGAACGAGTTCGCAGAGAGGCCCCCGCGTCATCACCATGCCGCCCGTATGTTGCGAGAGGTGCCGCGGGAAGCCGACCAGGGTTTGCGTCAGGGCGATCCACCGTTGGGCCGCGGGGGAATCCGCGTCGAGGCCGATTTCGCGGAATCGCTCCGCCAGGTTCGGCTCATGGTGAAAGTGCTCGATCCGCTTGGCCAGGCGGTCGATCTCCGCGAGGGGAAACCCCAACGCCTTGCCGGTTTCGCGCACCGCGGACCGAGGGCGGTAGGTAATGACTTCCGCCGTCATGCCGGCCCGATCCCGCCCGTACTTTTGATAGAGGTATTGCAGAATCTCCTCCCGCCGCTGGTGCTCGAAGTCGATGTCGATGTCGGGGGCCTCATTCCGTTCGCGACTGACGAAGCGTTCGAACAAGAGGTCCATCCGATCCGGATCGACGGCGGTGATTCCCAAGCAGTAACAGACGGAGGAATTGGCGGCCGAACCGCGACCCTGACAAAGAATGCCGCGCGATCGGGCGAAACGCCCCAGATCCCAAACGGTCAAGAAATAGGCCTCGTAATGCAATTCCCGAATCAGCCGCAGTTCATGCTCCAAGAGTCTCCGCACCTTTTCGGGAATCCCTTGGGGATACCGCCGGTGCGCCCCCTCCCAGGTCAATCGGGCCAAATATTCGATCGGCGGCTGGCCGTCGGGAGACAATTCCCGGGGATATTCGTACCGCAGCTCATCGAGGGAAAAGCGACAACGATCGGCGACTTCTTGGGTGCGCCGCACGGCTTCGGGCAAGCCATGCCATAGGGCGTCCATTTCCTCCGGCGTTTTCAGGTAACGTTGAGCATTGGCGAAACGGTGCGCCCCCAATTGATCGACCGTGGTCCCCAAGCGGATCGCGGTCAGCACATCCGCAAGCGCCGCGCGATCGGAGTGGTGATAATACACGTCTCCCGCGGCCAGGACGGGAAGCCGCGATCGGCGTGAGAGTTCGTGGAGCCACTCCCGGCGGCGACGGTCGTTCGAGCCGAAATACAACTCGCACAAAAGATAACCGCGATCGCCGAACAGATCGCGATATTCGCGCAAACGCGGCAGCAAAGCGCCGGGGCCTTGCAAGCGGGGAATCACCCCGGCCAAAAGCCCCTCCGCGTGTTCCGCCACATCGGCGAAGGAAAGTACGCAGCGTCCCTTTTCGGCTCGGCGCCGCCCCAGAGTAATGAGACGGCACAATCGACCGTAGGAAGCTCGATCGGTCGCCCAAAGCACGACCGGCAGGGAATCGTCGGGTTCGATCTCGGCTCCGATTACGAGCTTGATTCCCACTTCCTTGGCCGCGATATGGGCCCGGACGATGCCGGCGAGTCCGGCGCGGTCGGTGATCGCCACGGCGCGGCACCCGATCTCGGCGGCCTGTCGGACAAGTTCGTCGGGATGAGAGGCCCCTTCCAGAAACGAGAAGTTCGTCTTGGCGTGCAGTTCGCAATACATGGCGCGAGTGGAGGTCGTGGAAGTAGGCATTCGCCGAAGGCCGCGCGTCCGTCCAAGATCAGTCGAAGCGACCGTGAAGGAACCAACGCGCGTCTTGCAGTCGTCGGTACAGCCAAAAGTGCGAGCCGTTTTCCCATTCCGTGCGGTAGTAATCGCGTGCGGTCAATCGGCCGCGCCACCACCCGGTTTCGATCCGCTCCGGTCCCCAGGCCCGAACCACGGAAAACCATTTTCCCTCGTAAAAACAGCGATAGGGCGGACCGTCGGGATGCGCCGCCACGACCGGAATCGGAATCGGTCGGGCATATAACCGCGTCGGTCTGGGGCCGACTTCGGGAAGCGGCGGGGAGTGCCGTCGGTTCCGTTTTTGCTTTCGGGCGGTAAACAGCGGAACTCCTCGCCAAGCCAGTTCCGGTTCGTATTCCGCCCGCAAAACGGGTTGGAGCACTCGATCCTCGCCCAATCGGGCGACAAGCCTTTCCGCCAAGCGTCCCCACCTTTCGGTTCGTCGCCTTTCTCCCGGCCATTCCTCGAACATCGGACGCGGGCGCAGGTTCAAAGGGGCGGTCTCGAGGGCTTCAAGACGCACTCCCGACACCGCCGCCGAAAAGCGGCGACGTTCCAGACGCAAATGAATCACCTCCAGAATGCCGCGAGGATCCACGGCGGGGGTGAAAAATTCCAGTTCTTCCTCCACGTTTCCGCCGTCCTCGCAATGGATGGCGACCTTCAGTCTCGTAATGCCGAGATCCTTCCTCGCGGGTTGAAACACCAAAAGCTCCACGGCGCGCTGTAGGCAAAAGGCCAACGCCTCGGGCGAGGTACTGGGGTATTCCAACCATTGCGTTACGGATCTCTCTTCCGGAGGTTGCCAGGCAGGGAGAAGTTCCGCCCGATGGCCCAGGATTTCCTCCCACCGCCGCCGCGTATCGAGGCCGAATTTGGCGGCGACTTCGTCGGCCGGTATCTCCATGAAGTCGGCGACCGTCCGGATGCCTAATTCTCGGCACCAAACCGCGACTTCCCGCTGAAACCCCAGCGCCGTAATGGGATACCGGCGAAGGAACGCGATGCCTCGACCCGGCGGAATCCAATACACCCGGGAAAGAGGCGGGGAAGCAGCGACGCCCTCGGTAAGGAACGCCGGTTCTCGCGCGAAGATGCCGGCCATGCCGATGGTATCTCCGAAGGCGATGCGGACCGGCGGCGTCCCCAAGTCCTCGCAATCAGCCAGAATGTCCCGTATCAGGGCCGATTCCGAGGAAATAAGGTGCGACAGCCCCGTGATGTCCAAAATCAAAGCGCGATCGTCGAGGGGATTCGGCGCAATGCTAGGCGTGTACCGGGTCAATCTTTCGGCCAGTACGTCGCGGAGTGAACGCTTTGCATTACCCTCGGAGTCGTCTTCGCGGCGGGTCGGGCGCGGCCAGTGCGTTGCATCTTTCGGCCAGTCGCCGATCATCAGACAAAGGATACGTCGGTTCATGGACGAGGATCTCCACGCTGCGTCCGGGAATCATTCCCCGGGCGGCCAGCAGACGAATCCGCAGTCGCCGAGCCTCGGATGCCGTGTCGCCCGGCTGCGGCCAAGGCAGCGGTTCCACTAGGAAGCGAACGGCAGCCCAGCAAGGATCGGCCCGTGCCGCCGCCGGTCGCAGGATCAGCCCCAGTCCGCCGCCTCGCTCGACGGCCAATTGAAACCTTCGCGGTACGACGTCGTTCAGTCGGGGAAATGCGGCGAGCACCGCCGCCACGCTTTCGTCGGCAAGGCATTGGTGGACCGCCCAGACGGCATCCCGATGCGACGCCGGGCGGATGAGAACGGTTCTCGCCGGATCGAGTCCGCGCCGGAACGCCGCCGGGGGATGGAACGTGCCCGTATCGTCCACGATCACCGCCGTTCCTCCGTCGCGACAGGCCGCAGTCGCCAATCGCAGCGCCATCTCTTCGGCGCCGGAACCGGGGCGATCGGCAAGCCATTCCACGAGGGATGCGGGAGAAACGCCTCCGCCGAGCAGTTCTTCGTCGATTTCCCGAAAGCCGGTTTGCAGTCGCGGACCGATGGTGGTGGGAAGGGGCCGCAATCCCTCCAGACGCCGACGTAGGTCTTCCACCACCCGGCGAACGGAAGGCTCGGCGAGCGAGGGCGTCTCGGCGGAGTTCGCGGCGGTGTTCATGGGAGGTCGTCAATCCTCCGGCCCGGTGGTAGGTACGCATGTACATGTAATGTACTTTTGTACCGTATCGGCGTCAAGCCGGAAAAACTTGCGTTCCGCCGGGTGAAAGCGGGCTTGAGGGATCCGCCTCAAGGGGTTGTTCCACGGAAACGATGAGACCTGGGATCGCGGCAATCGACCGGCGCGCACGGCGAGGCAAGCGATGCCTCGGCGGAGAATGCGAGATCGCCGACCGAGCGACGGTAAAGAAAAGAACGGAAACCGCTCTCACCCACCCAAGCGGATCGCGGCGACCATGCGCAAAGGCCTTGGGAAGGCGAGGCGACGGATTTTTTGGGATATCACGTAAGAAAGAAGCAAGAAGCGGAACTCACGCCTGCTGCGAGGCGGGTTCTTCTTGCGGTTCCGCGCTAGGGGGAACGAACTTGGGGGCGGGGTTCGTTTGTTTGTCTTCTTCGTTTTCGCGCGATTTCTGGGGTGTCGGCTTGGTCGTCTCGGTCGCCGCCGACCTCAACTCGTCCTCAATCCCTTGCAGGCCTTTCTTGAATTCCATGAAACTGCGTCCCACGGACCGCGCGACCTGTGGGAGACGATTGCCGAACAGCAGCAGAGCGACGATCATGATGATGATCATCTCTCCTCCACCCGGCATGCCGAATTGGGCCCATAACGGAGCCATACAAGCCACCTCCGCTTATGTAGGTCCGCCATTCGCGGTGAAGGACCGCGAGGCGAGATCACGTCGATTTGGAGTCTTTTTTCTCGTCGGTAACGACCTTATCCGTGCCGTCATCCTCGCCGGAAAGACCCTTCTTGAATTCCACTACACCTCTTCCAAGGGATCTCATGACGCCGGGAAGACGGTTTCCAAACAGCAGTAAGATGATGACGCCGATGATGAGCATCTCCATCGGCCCGGGCATTCCAAAGAAGACCGCGAAGGGCAGGGACACGGCAGAAACCTCCGAAATTGAGAACGCAGGGGTGGCGCAGGACGACACTCCAATGGTGTCGGTGGGCGTCATTTTTCATTATATTGCCGCAATCCGGCCCGTCAAACTACCCTCGAACTTTCGGGAACCGTGCTGTTTCGCGAAGGATGGTCGCACGCGGGCGGCGCGGGCGAACGCCGGGCGATGCATATGATCAGATAACGTCGATCAAGGATCCCGTTCCAGGGCATGTTCCCAGTACGTGACCGTGCTTTCCGCCTTGGCGATCACGGTGATGCCGCTTTCCGTGACGACGAAGCCTCGCGCGCGATCGGCGCTGGGATCGTAGCCGATCTCCATGCCCTCCGGAATACGAACGCGCTTGTCGATGATCGCACGGCGAACCTTGGCGTGGCGTCCCACCTCGACGCCCTCGAACAGGATGGAGTCCTCGACCGTGGCGTAGCTATTGATCCTGACGCGGTGGCCGAGGATGGATCGCCGCACCGTGCCGCCCGAAATGATCGTCCCGTTGCAAACGATGCTGTCCAGGGCTTGACCGCGTCGCTGCGGATCCGCGAAGACGAACTTGGGAGGCGGATAGTTGGGCTGGTAGGTGCGGATGGGCCAACGTTCGTCGTAGAGGTTCAGTTCCGGGTCCACGCCCACCAGGTCCATGTTGGCCGCGTAAAAACTGTCCAGGGTCCCCACGTCGCGCCAGTACGAATTCCGCTTGCGATTCTCGTCCATGAAGGGATACGCGAACACTCGGTGGGCTTGCAGGATGGAGGGAATCACATCGCGGCCGAAATCGTGCGTGCTGCCGCGCTTGGTGGCGTCGCGGCACAATTCCTCGAACAAAAACCGGGCGGGAAAGACGTAAATACCCATCGAGGCATAGCACCATCCCGGTTCCTGGGGGATCGATTTGGGGAATTCCGGTTTCTCTTCGAAGCCGACGACGCGACTCGACGCATCGACCTCGAGGACGCCGAATTGGCGACTTGCCGTCTCGCATCGTTCCTTGAGGACGCCGATCGTGGCGTCGGCCCCTTGTGCGATGTGATATTCCACGAGTCGCCGGTAATTCATCTTGTAGATGTGATCGCCCGCCAGGATGACGACGTAGTCCGGGTGCTCTTTCTCGATGGCGTAGATGTTTTGATAAACGGCGTCCGCCGTACCCTGGTACCAGTTTTCGTCGATGCGCTGCTGGGGAGGGACGACGTCGGCGAACTCGCCCAATTCACGGCAGAAATAGCGCTGCCAGCCCACATTGATGTGGCGGTCGAGGCTCATCGCCTTGTATTGAGTGAGAATCAATATCTTCCGCAGACCGCTATTCAGGCAGTTCGACATGGTGAAGTCGATGATGCGGTAGGCGCCGCCGAAGGGAACGGCGGGCTTGGCCCGATCCCGCGTCAACGGGTCCAACCGTGAACCTTTTCCGCCGGCCAAAATCACGGCCACGATGCGTTCTTGCGTTGCGCTCATTGCCGGTCTCCTCGAGCAACGGTTTCCGCGGGTTCGCTGAAGGCAAACTCCCTTTCCGCGTACATAGGGGGGCGATGCGAATCGCCCCGACCGAGGGCGGAGCACTCACCGTGGGATTGCGCGGGTTCGACCGCCGGTTGCCTCCCTTCCCGGTTCCTCGGCGGTTGGCTCCTTGTCACATTGTATCGGCACCGCAGCCGCGGGCGGTACTGCCTTGCGAAGCCTGTGCGGAACTTTTGGCCTGGAACGGGCACGCAACCGCTCCGGCGTTTTGTTCAAGCCGCAAAGAATCCGATTTCGGCTTGCCCTTGGGAGTCGCAAGGAGCTATAGCTCGGTCGTTTGCGCTGCGGAAATACGGAAGGCGTGTACGGTTAGGCTGTTCGGAGAAATCGTCCCGGAATTTTTGCAGGCGGAGGCTTCGCAAAGTCGCAGGATCGCCATGTGTTTTGGCTTGTAGCGATCGTGTGTGCCGGCAGATCCCGTCGAACAAATCCGCTAGGAGTCCGCTCTCAAGGCCGCGACGAAGGACTCGGAATCGTGATCGATCCAGCGGCGTTGCCACAATTCGAAGAACAGCAAAGCCCAAATGCGATGGCTGTGGTTCCACGTTCCGGATAGGTGTTCGTCAATTAGCCGCCGCACGGCGTCCGGGCGAAACCAGCCCCGACTGAGCGTCCGCTCATCGAGCAGGACGTTTCGTGTCGGACGGGATAGCGGTCCGCGAAACCAGTGGTCGAGGGGGACGCCGAACCCCATCTTGCCGCGCCGCAAAATGGTCGGCGGAATCAAATCGGAGAACGCCCGGAGCAGAATCCGCTTGCCCTTTCTCCCTCGCAGTTTCGCTCCGATCGGCAGCGCAGCGGCCAATTCGACGACGCGGTGATCGAGGAAGGGCGGGCGCGTCTCCAGGCTGTGGGCCATGGACGCGATATCGACCTTTACCATCAGGTCGCAGGGAAGGTAGGTCGTCAAGTCGGCCAGGGTGGTGGAAGTGATAATGTCCCGACGGCAGGATCGGGCGTAGCTCTCTTCTAGAAATTCGGCGGGATCGTAACCGTCGAGAGCCTCGAGGAACGAATTGGAATACAACTCGGCCCGCCGCGCTGAATTAAAGATTGCGATCCAATCCAAATAGCGGCGTTGCGGGGAGAGTTGCAGCGACTCGGCGAACCGGCGCAGGCGACTCCAAAACGATTTCTGGCGGCGTTGGGGTAGGGCACGCCACCACGGCGAGGCCAGCAGTCCGCGCACGGCGGAGGGTAGGGCGTCGAACCGCTGTCCGATGCTCATGGCCCAATAGCGCGGGTAGCCCGCGAACAACTCATCACCTCCGTCTCCGGTCAAGGCTACGGTCACGTGCGCTCGAGTTTCGCGCGACACATACCAGGTGGGAATGGCGGAGCTGTCGGCGAAGGGTTCGTCATAGTGCCAAACCAGCCGGTCCAAGATTTGGACCGCGTCCGGTTCCACGCGAAACTCGTGATGTTCCGTGCCGAAGGCTTGCGCCGCCGTCTTGGCGTAGTCGGTCTCGTCGTACTCGGCGATGGGGAAACCGATCGAGAAGGTCTTGACCGGTGAAGACGAGAATTGCCGCATCAAGCCGACGATGATCGTCGAGTCGATTCCTCCGGAGAGAAAGGCCCCCAAGGGGACCTCGGATTCGAGGCGGATACGCACGGAATCGCTCAGCAGCGAGCGAAGTCGGTCGCAGGCGTCGTCGGCCTCGCGATCCGTCATTTCGTGATTGAAGTCGGGATTCCAATAGGGACGAATCCGCAATTCGCCGTTTTCGTAAACGGCCATGTGGGCCGGGGGGAGTTTGGAAATGCCGCGATAGATCGTCCGCGGATGGGGCACGTATTGGTAGGCCAGGTAGGCGTCCACCGACGCGGGATCCACCTCGGTCGGCATGCCCGGCACGGCAAGCAGAGCCTTCAACTCGCTTGCGAAAACCAGGCGGCCCTGCTCCAAGCGGTACACCAAGGGCTTTTCCCCCAGGCGGTCGCGCGCTAGGATCAATCGCCTGCGTCCCTCGTCCCACAATGCGAACGCGAACATGCCGTTCACGAATTCCAGGAAGTCTTCGCCCTCCTGTTCGTATAGGTGGATGAGAACCTCGGTATCGGAGTGCGTGCGGAAGCGATGGCCTTGCCCCTGGAGTCGCTCGCGGAGAGCCCGAAAGTTGTAGATTTCGCCGTTGAAGACGATGTGGACGGAATCGTCCTCGTTGCTCATCGGTTGACGACCGCCGGAGAGGTCGATGATGGAGAGGCGACGGTGCGCGAGACCGACCGAGATTCTCGGCGACGTCGCCGACGGCGGTACGGTTCGGATCAGGTAGCCTTGGTCGTCGGGGCCGCGGTGTCGCAGCGCGTCGGCCATGCGTTGCAGTGTCGGCGCGTCCAGAGCCAACCGAGAGTCGGTCCACACCGCGCCGGCAATCCCACACATCGGGCCGTTCTCCTTCGATCATGCGGCAAGAGGTTTGCGCTCAGGCGTGCGGATCGCCGGACCGACTCGGCGTCTTCTTGAGCAATTCTTTGTAAAGCCGGCAGTAGGCCTCCGCCATCCGCGCGAGGCTGAATTCCTCGCGGGCACGCCGGCGAGCGGCCTCTCCCATGCGACGACGCAGGTCCTCGGCTTCGAGGAGTTTTTTCGTCTTGGCGGCCAAGGGCGCCCTGCCGCTCTTCCCCGCCGGGACCAAATAACCCGTCTCATCCGGCACGATCAGTTCACGATTGGCGGGGATATCCGCGGCGACCACCGGCACGCCGCAGGCCATGGCCTCCAGCACGGCGTTGGATTGGCCTTCGTAGGCGCTGGTGTTCCAAAGCACGTCGAAGTGCGGCATCCAGCGGGCAAGGTCCGTGCGATGGCCGACGAAGTGGACTCGATCCGCGATTTCGATGTCGTCGCGGTATTGCGTCAATCTTTCCCGCAGGGGGCCGTCTCCGATGATGAGCAGATGGACGTCGTCGCGGATTCGCTTCAAGAGATCGGTCGCCCAAATCGCGTCTTCGACTCGCTTTTGCGGCCAAAGACGGCCCACGAGCGCGATCACCCGGGCATCGTCCGGCAGGCCGAATTCCAACAGCATGGCCCGGCGGGAATCCGAAGGTGCCGGCGGTTCGAGGACGGCGTTGGGAATGACGACGATCTTGTCCCGGGGTATTCCGTGGGCGACGTAGAAGTCTTGGACGTAACGTCCGTTCGCTACAATCGCATCACTGAGCCGAGCCAAGAAGCGATCGATACGGAAATGCCACCACGATTTCCAATCATCCGCGCATCGTTCCGAGCCTACGATATGAGGTACGCCGGTCCGCCATGCCGCCCAACGACCGTAGGCATTGGCCGCGAAAAGCCAGGTCTGAACAATATCCGGGCGAAGTTGCCCAATGAATCGCCGAAGCCTTAGATAGGCCCGGGGATCGAGCTTGGCGGCCTTGCCGATGACCGTCACGGGGACGCCGGCCGATTCCAAGTCCTTTTCGTACGGACCGCTCCGCGTCAGGGCGCACACATGCACCGGCCATCCGCGGCGCTTCAACTCGGCGGCCAGCAGCGTCAACTGCTTTTCCGCTCCCGCTTGGTCCAGCGTGGGGATGATGTGCAGGACGGTTCCCGTTTCGGACACGAAATGCGATCCCTATGCTTTCCAGTGGTTGGAAGGTTGTCGGCGAAACTCATCGGCCTTCATTCCAGCGACGAAAAGATACGCCGAACCCTCGTGCCGAGGAAGTGATCCGCGTTCTGTCGGACGCTCGGAGGGCAAGTCCGCGACGGTCCTCGCGTTTCTTACTCGGTTTATCAGTCCTTGCGGTTGCGGTCAAGACGAACATGTGCGCCGCTTCGGGCGGGGCACGCGGCGAAACCGTCCCGCGTTAGAGGGAACCGGCGGCATGAAACGGCGGTGGGAGCATCTCATGCGGCGGATATTCTTCGACGGTCCAGCAGCCGCGAGAAAAGGTCGAGATGCGCATCGAGGACCTTTTCGAAACCGAATTCGGCTTCCACTCGCGCCCTCGCGCCGGCGGCCAGCGATTGCGCCAATTCCGGTTCCTCCAGCAGACGCGATACGGCGCGGCTGAGTGCGTCGGGCGACCGTACCGGCACGAGCATACCCTCGCGATCCGGTCGGATCAACAAGCGATTGCCGGGGATGTCGGTGGCGACGATGGGCAAGGCCGCCTCCATGGCCTCCAGAATCGCCAGCGGCATTCCCTCCTGGTGCGAGGGGAAAACGAAACAATCGGCCGCCAACAGAAAGTCGCGAACGTCGTCGAAGGCCCCCGGCAGCATCACGCGGTGTTGCAGGTTGCGCGCACGAATGGCATGTCGCAACTCCTGCTCCAGCGGACCTTCGCCCACCAACCAAAGAAAGGCGTGGGAATGCCGGCGAACGACGGTTTCCCAGGCTTCGACCAACTCGAGCAACCCTTTTCCGGGATGGAGTCGGCCCACGTAAACGCTCATGACGTCGGAGTCGGCGAGTCGCAGTTGCGGTTGGATACGCCCTAACGCATCTCTTGCGAGATTGCGGTCGCCGGGAGTCCGCTTCGCTCGGACGACGATCCCGTGGGGAAGAAGGTGCAAGCGGTCAGGCGGATAACCGGCGGCGACCAATTCTTCGAAGACTTGTGGGCTGGGGGCCGTCACGGCGTCCGCGCGGCGGCAGACGCGGCGGATGTGGGTGCCTAGAAGCGCGGTTTCCTGCCATGCGCAGTCGCCCGTGGGACCGCTTCCCGGGGCGAAAAGAACGACCGGATGAGTCCGCGAAACGGCCCGGATCGCCGCCCAGGCATCGTGTTTCAGCATGGCCGTGTACACGATGTCGTATTCGCCCGCGTGCCGCCTCAGTCGGCTTATCAGGGCCTGCATGTATCGCAGCGTGCCCCAAAACCGCACATTGGGATTGGGCAAACGTACAACCGGAAAGCCCCGGAATTGGATGCAATTCGGCCAGGATGGGTCCAATCGGGCCGTCAATAGCGTTACGGGGCATCCTCGGCCGACCAGTCCGGCGCCCAACTCGGCCATGAATCGCTCGGCTCCGCCGATCAGCGGCCAAAATCGTCGCGTGATTAGTACGACGCGAGGCCGGGCCTTCACGATGGCGACTCCGCGGCGATTTCGTCCGGGTCCAAAGCGGCTACGTACGGCAAGTGCCGATACTTGCCCAGGTGGTCCATCCCGTAGCCCACCACGAATAGGTCCGGAATGTCGCATCCCTTGAAGTCGGGTTGGACGGGCATGCGACGACGACCTTCCTTGACCAGCAGCACGACGGAACGCACGCGCGCGGCGCCCAGGTCGTCGAGTTGTGGAATCAGCTCCCAAAGCGTTTCGCCCGTATCGAAAATGTCTTTGACCACCAGCACGTCGCGGCCCTCGACAACCGGGGCCAACACGTCGGGGTTGATGACGAGCGGTCCGGGACGCTCGGAGTTGTCCATCGGTTGGCGAGAGGACACCATTTCCAACTCGTAGGGAATGCTGATCTTGCGAATCAAGTCCGCCAAGAACGCCACGCTACCCAGCAGCAGGCCGACGATCGTGAGTTTGCGGCCCGAGTAGGTCTCCTCGATCTGCCGCGCCAGACGGTCCACCGTTTCCCGCAGTTGGTCCTCGGCAATCAGAATCTGCATATTATGATCTCCCACGTAAAGACTGTTTGAGAGGCCGTCTTGACCCGGTGTCACGCGCCGGGCCGAATGTGCAGGCGGCAGCATCCGGTCTCGCCGGGTTGCCAAGTATCGGCGCAGAATCGAAAACCGGCGCCTTCGAACGTGCCGTAGTCCACCTCGGCCGCGATGCGGCAGAGCGTTGCCGTCAACTCGTCGGACAGTCCGGCCTCCTGCCACGCCTCCCGCAAGGGGCAGCGGTGGAAATAGATATCCAAACCTTCCGCCGAGCTTTGCAGCACTTCCGGTTGGAACATCCGCCCCTCGTCCGGAATGTCGCCCAAGAACGCCGCCTTCAAGCCTTCGAGATTCTTGGGGGCATAGGGACGAAACTTTCGGCCGACCTCCTCTCCGCGGCGCCGGATCGCCCGCTTCATGACCGCTTCGGCCCGCTGGGCGCCCAATTCGGCCGACAATTCTTCGAACAAATGCCAATAGATCATGGCGCGGTTCTTGTAGGAGTCGTACAGACGCCGGCGCAGTTCCGCCTCGACATGGTTGGGGTTTGCGGGTGCGTTCATGGAAAAAGGTTTCCTTGTACCGGTAAGCATTTGTAGAAGGGTGAATCGGTCGCGCGACCAAGCTCGATCCGGGCCGCAGAGACCGGCGACCACGGTCGTCAACATCGCGATTACGAAACCGACACGGGCAAATTGGGAAGGCGACATGCCTGCATGCCGTCACAAAGAACGATGGTAAGGCACGGCGATGATCGTGACAACTCGCCCTTGTTTTCCCGAGAACGGCATTGACGAAGGACCTAAAGTGGTCTTGGGAGAGTCGGTCGCGATCTTGCGCCGGCAGCGGCGTCGAAAGGCGATCGGTCGGTTGGCCGAGGGCTGGGCGAAGCGTCGCCTTGCATCTTGTCGGCGGGCGTGGAAGACGCTAGCCTAGGACTTCGGAAACACGACCGAGTCGGGGTTCGGTCCCGGCAAGTGGACAAATCATTTAGGCCTGGAAAAGTGAGGATGCCCCTTAAAGGTTCCGTGACGGGCTGAGCAGCGAGGTTGCTTATCTTAGGGGTTCGTGAGAAGCCGAGCGAGGAGTCGATCATGGCTAAGCGGGGAGAGCGTCGGTTCGCCATCGGGGTGGATTACGGTACCAACAGCGTTCGGGCGGTCGTCGTGGATGTCGCCGACGGTTCGGAGGTGGCAACGTCCGTCTTCCCGTACCCGAGCGGCGAGCACGGAGTCATCCTCGACCCGAAGAATCCGAACTTGGCCAGGCAAAACCCGGCCGACTACGTGGAAGGGTTTTATCGCTCGGTGCGCGGCGCGATTCGAGCCATTCCGCGAAATGCGGGTTTCCTGCCGGAGAACGTCGTGGGAATCGGAATCGACACCACCGGTTCCACGCCCTTGCCGGTGGATCAGGACGGCATGCCGCTGGCGTTCAAAAAGCAGTTTCAGCAAAATCCGGCCGCGCAGGCTTGGTTGTGGAAGGACCATACTTCCTACCAAGAGGCGAGCGAGATCACTGAAAAGGCCCGAGAGATGGGCCTGCCCTATTTGGCCAAATGCGGCGGGACCTACAGTTCGGAATGGTTCTGGTCCAAGATTTTACATTGCCGCAGGGCACACCCAAAGGTCTTTCAAGCGGCTTATGCCTGGGTGGAATTGGCGGATTTCGTGCCCGGTTTCATTACCGGAAATCTCAAGCCCGAGACGATGCCGCGTTCGATCTGTGCCGCGGGGCACAAGGCCATGTACCACGAGTCTTGGGGCGGTTTGCCGAGCGAGGAGTTTTTGGCCGCTCTGGACCCGGATTTGGTCAAGGTTCGGCGCCGCTACGCCGATCGGGCATTACCCTCCGACCGTGAGGCGGGTCGCCTCGATCCCGCCGTGGCCAAGAAGGTCGGATTGCCGGCGGGAATCCCGGTGGCGGTGGGGGCCTTCGATGCTCACATGGGCGCCGTGGGGGCGGGAATCAAGCCCGGTACCTTGGTCAAGATCATCGGTACCAGCACCTGCGACATGATGGTCGTGCCCCTCGATCAAAACCTTCCGGATATACCGGGACTGTGCGGAATCGTTCCGCATTCGATCGTGCCCGGCATGTACGGGTTGGAGGCCGGTCAGTCCGCGGTGGGCGATATCTTTCACTGGTTTGTGCAGCATCTCACGCCCGCGGCGTATTCCGCGAAGGGCGACCCGCATGTCAACCTGACGCGTCAGGCCGAAACGCTCAAGCCCGGCGAGAACGGTTTGTTGGCCCTCGATTGGAACAACGGCAATCGGACGATCTTGGTCGATCCGCTTCTGACGGGGCTTTTGGTCGGGCAGACGCTGGCCACCACCGCTCCGGAGATCTATCGCGCCCTGGTGGAGGCCACGGCCTTCGGAGCGTTGACCATCATCAAGCGGTTCGAAGAGTACGGCGTGGAGGTCAAGGAGGTCGTCAACTGCGGCGGTATCGCCGAGAAGAACCCCTTCGTCATGCAGATTTACGCGGATGTCTGCAATCGGCCCATGAAGATCAGTCGAGCGTCCCAGACCTGCGCCCTCGGTGCAGCGGTGTTTGGGGCGGTGGTGGGTGGAGCCTACCCGTCCGTGGAGAGGGCGCAGCAACGCATGACCGGCACCAAGTCCGTGGTGTTTCGTCCCCGAAAGGCCGCGGCGGAAGTCTACGCCGAACTGTATTCGCTGTATCGTCGACTGCACGACGCCTTCGGAATGCCGAACGTCCAAGCCGACGTTTATGACGTGATGAAGCGACTCATTGCCATCCGCAAACGAGTTCGCGGCGAAAAATAGGCTTCCCGAGTAGAATAGGTTCGTCGCCTCCGGCGTAGAATGAAAAGGTGATGCGGTTGTATTCCGACCGTGTTGCCGGTGCGAACTGAATATACCGCCGCAAGCGGGCCTCCCACAAAGGAATCGGCCATGGATTTGAGGGAACTGCGAGAACAGGTCTGTTTGGCGAATAAACTCCTCGCTCAACACGGGTTGGTATGTCTTCACTCGGGAAACGTCAGCGGCCTGGACCGCGAGAGCGGGCGGTTGGTCATCAAACCGTCGGGCGTGGATTATGAAACCATGACTCCCGACGACATGGTAACCGTGGAGTTGATTACCGGCAAAGTGGTCGATTCCCGTTTGCGGCCCAGCGTGGACCTGCCGCATCACCTCCATCTCTATCGAAATCTGCCGGGGGTCCAGGGAATCACCCACACGCACAGTACGTATGCCACGGCCTGGGCGGCGGCGGGGCGTGCCATCCCGTTGTGCCTGACGCCAATCGCCGATCACTTCGGAGCGGAGATTCCCTGCGCTCCGTACGTTGATAACGACGGGAACAATATAGGCCAGGCCATCATTCGTCACCGCAATCGGGCCCCGGCCATCTTGCTCGCCAACCACGGCGCGTTCACGTGGGGACCGACGGCGCTCGATTCCGTCAAGCTGGCGATCGTGTTGGAGGACGTGGCCCAAAAGGCCTTTCTCGCCGCGCAATTGGGCGGACCGCTGACAATTCCGCCCGACGAGGCCCGGAAATGGTACGATCGCTATCACCACGGATACGGCCAGATCGTACCCCCGAGAACGCCGTCCACCGTGACACGAGCGAGCGGTTAGCGGAAAGATTACTACTCGGCGAAGTCTCAACCGCCGGGCTTTGAGGGAGACTCCGAGGGGGATTCGGCGGACGCTTTCGCCTTTTCCCGACGCATGAACTCCTCGATGCCGCGCTGAAACTCGTCCGTTTCCTCGTCGCTCGGCGTGCTAGCTTTCGGGGCGACCGATGGCGTCGGCTCGGAACTTGTGGGAGCGGTGCCGCCGCGGAGCGAGCCTAGCAATAAGAACACGGCAACGGCGACCGCTAGCACGATCGCCCCGGCGATGAGGGCCGGGTTCAACTTGCGTTTAACGGTTTGAGACTCTTTCCGGCTTGCCGCGTCGACGGTCTTGACGCCGCTGGAAGTGCGACCGGGCGGCGTCACCGCGATCGGCGTTGTCGCCGCCGACTCCGCGGCGACCTCCGGCGAAAACGCGGGTCCCGCGGATTCCGCCTCCGCCGGCAAGTCCTTTTCTTCCTCGATGTCTTCCAGGGGCCTGGCTCGCACCAAGTACCGCGCGTGACTCTCCTCCCACTGCCGAATCGCTTTGACGATTAATCCGGCGTGGTCCGGACGATCGTTCGGCGATTTCGCCAACATCCATTCGCACAGTCGGGCCAGTTCCTCCGGCACATCGGGCCTCAATGATGTCAAGGAAGGCGGCGGCGCCATCTGATGCTTCAGAATGCGTTCCGCCACGGTGCCCTCGGCGAACGGGCCGCGCCCCGTCAGGGCGAAGAAGAAGGTGCAGCCCAACGAGTAGATGTCCGCGCGTCGGTCGAGGGAACCGTCTTGCATGGCCATTTCCGGGGCCATGTAATCGACGCTCCCCAGAAGGCCGTCCTGAGGCTGGGCGCCGGCGGCGCGCTCTCCTTGAATGAGCCGGGCCATACCCAAGTCCAAAATCTTCACCACCCCTTGCCCATTGATGAGAAGGTTGGCCGGCTTGATGTCGCAGTGCAAAATCCCATGGTCGTGTACGTGGCTTAGACCCTCGGCGCATTGCCGTATGCCGTCCGCGGCTTCCGGGATCGGCAAGGGACCGTGAGCATCCACCAACTCTTGCAGGCTCTCGCCTTCCACGTATTCCATGACCAAGTAGTAGTGGTCGCCCCACGTATCGACGTTATAGGCGTGGACGATGTTGGGGTGGTCGAGCGCGGCGATGGACCGGGCTTCCGTGAGGAATTGTTCGACGGCCTGCGGATTGCGGCTGATGCGAGGCGAAATCAGTTTCACCGCGGCGCGGCGATGCATGGTGACATGCTCGGCCAAGTAGACCTCGCCCATGCCGCCCCGCCCCAGCAGTCGCAGCAGTCGATACTTTCCCAGGAAGAAATCGCGGCGACCTCGCAGCAACTCCGCGATTTGCCAATCGGTGAGGAGATTACGCTCTTTCAGCCAATTCAAAGCGCCCTCGGCGTCGGGCAGGCGGTTGTCGCGAAGCAACTCGCGCCATTGCTCTTCGTCGAGCAAACGGCTTTCCCGCAACCGCTGAATGACCGTGTCATTCATCGAGACGGACATGAGTCAACCCCGGTCTTTCTTCCCAACGCCGTTTTGCGTCTGCCGGTCGACTACTCTCGCGTTGGAGGCGGTGCGGCCGGAGTCCGTTCGGATTCTTCGCGCGGAGGGAACGGTCCCACGGCGATGTCGTCCGAAATCCCTCCCATTTCGCCACCGTCATTATGCAAGTTCTCGCCGACGGAGTAAACGATCCATCCGCTCGGCGTTTGAGCTAGGCGAAGCTCTTGCCCGTCGAAGGGGTCGCGCTTCCATTCCTCCGGGATGTCGGCCTCTCGCAGACTTTGCGGTACCGCCCCGCCGCCTCGCGATCGTTCGAGGATGCGTCCGGCGGTGAGCAGCAATCGTCGAAGCGCCTCGACGCGGTAGGCCTCCGCAATGGCGGAGCGGAGCGACGGCGCCGTCATCTTGGCGGCGTCCGCGTCCGGGTTGACGTAGTTCTCGATCCGCACGTTGGCCACATCTCCGTAAACGCCCG
The DNA here is from genome assembly GCF_054657335.1 of Thermopirellula anaerolimosa. Lineage (NCBI taxonomy): Bacteria > Pseudomonadati > Planctomycetota > Planctomycetia > Pirellulales > Thermoguttaceae > Thermopirellula > Thermopirellula anaerolimosa. Next base: position 1,407,579 of record NZ_BAAHYX010000006.1, on the reverse strand, counting down.
TCTTCAAACCAGATTCGAGTCGTTCGAAAAACTTAAGGTAATTCAAGCGGAAGCGATTGTACGGGTAACGCTTCCAAAAGGAGTCCTTGTCCGGATAGCGCTCGGTCAGGGTCAGACCGAACGCACGCTCCTGTCGCACCATGCGGAGCAAACGTTCCGTCAGCGGGGGCGACTGCGACAATGTTTGCAGGATCGGGTCCGCCGCCGATGCAGTGCCTTCGCGCAACAGAAGGTGCAGCAACTCCAGTCCCTGCCGATCGACGAACAGGGTGGTTTGCATGGCGATGGCGCCCGGCATCGCCTCGCAGCGACGCGAACACTGAAATAGTATCCGGATGACATGCGCCAGTTCCGCCCAATCCTTGTCCTCCAGGGCCAACAAAGCTCGAAATTGTAGCGCTCTGGCGACGGTGATCCGCAACTGCGTGACGGTGACGATGTGTTGCAGGAATTGCTCGGGCGAGGCATCGGATGGCGGCTGATCCGCGGACGAGGGCGGGCTTGTCGTCCACTTTTCTGCGTCGGCTACGAAGTCGGGATGGGCCGCAAACGCTTGTCGTGCCCGCGCTAAACCCTGTTCGTTGTAACGTCCCGCCGTCAGCACCGCCGGGGCGTAGGAATCCTGCAATTTTTTGCAAATATCCTTGGCCGAGGCGTGAGCGGCTTCGAACAACTTCTCCGACTCCGCGGCATCTCCTTCAGCTTTGCCCGCGGAAAGCGCTGCCGTTAATTCCGCCAGATTGGTCGGCGCCCCCGATTCCCGGAGTTTGGCCAGGTTACCGGCGATCGAGGCGCTCGAAACTTGCGTCAAGACGGCGAAAACCGCCAATCCGCACACCCCCAGCACGAGGACGCCGAACAACGCCCAAAGGGTTCGTTTTTTCGATGCCACGATCTCATTGCTCCGAATTCGAAAAGACAACGCTCTTCACAACGCACCGCCTGACTTCACTTTGGACTTACGAGGGACTGCGGCAGCACCGACCGGATCGGGCAACAGGTCCTGCATCGGGTAGCATCCCGGGCGCGGTGCTCAGCGGCATTACCCCACTCCCGCGTGGGGATCGGCCCATGGGGTCTCTCATTATGTCCTCGAAAGACGTTGCATGACAAGTATTTTGCACGGCATTGTTAGCCGCGAATAGACATGTCCCCGGATTCTCACGCATGGAAATGTCCCCCACCCAGGCTTCAAGAAACTGCCGAATCGGGCGGCGGAGTGGAGGACGAGCGGAACGCCTTCCAGGGGCGATGCACCCGCTTCGCCCGCGAGGCCGACTCGTGCTCACACGCGCCGCGTTGTGACAAGACTGACGACGCCGGCAGCGCAGAACTCTGAAAGGAAGCGTTAAGAATCGGGTTCCGGCATCGTAATTCCTAGGAGAAACGCTCTCACGCAAAACCTGAGGCGTAAGCAGTGCGTGGCGGCAAAACGAAGACTTGCGAGGGCGGTCGCTCAACCGTAATTAAGGGAGGAGTGAACTTGATGACGGGCAAGACGAGGCGAGAACTTCATGCCGCCGGTCCGGCGACGCAACCCCGAAAGGGAAATCGCACCTATAGGAGAAGTCTTCGTAAAACGGCGCCGGAATGGCGCCTTGAGTGGGACGCAGGACGCCGGCATCGAGAAAGACGGCGAACGCTCTCATTGATCGCACAACCCGATTGCAGCGTCCCTGAGTCCATCCGCCGAATCAACTGTGATTCGGTACCAAGACAAGCACGGTGACCGTTCACCCGGATCGTTCATAGTGCCTCCGGTCGCGATGCTGCGCCCGTGCTGTGATCGGCGGCGATAGTCGCCCGAAGGATCGGTGGTCGGCGCCCACCCTGATACGCCTGTCCCGTGGCTGGGAGAAAAGACATGACTGCGGATCAATGCGCTCGGTGCGGCAAGCCTTTCCTGTGGTATTGGAGATGGCGGTACTCCTGCGATCATTGCAAGGTGAGCGTATGCAGCAGTTGCCTCTCGACCAACATCGAGGGACGAAATGTGTGCAATCAATGCCACGTTTGCAGCTTGTGCCGCTCCAGGGTCGCCAAGCAGACGCTTACCGCCGTCCGTTCCCGTTTGCTGTGTTCGCGATGCTACAACGGCTTTCTCCAAAGGCTCAACAACTGGATCCCGGGCACGAAACGTGAAACCTTACAGGGGTGCGTGATTACGCGCCGTCTTGGATTGATTCGCGTGTACGATAAGTGCGAAGATCCCGCGGAGGTTGCCAATATCTTGAAGTTCGAAGTGGCGCTCGCCGGCGGAAACTCCTATGTCGAATTCTTCTGGGATAAACATATTAAGCACCACGAAGAGGAGTATATCGCGGGTTACGGGGCGAAAGGGAATCCTTATTATAGGACCCGGCGGTGGACCACTCAGTATTTTACGGGCCATGCCGTGGCCGTGTGTGCGAACAGGAGGGGTGGGAAATTCTAACGGCGATCCGCTGCACGTTTATTAATAGGATGGTGTGGGATCATCCGTACTACAGTGCGCATCGAGAGTCGCCACAATTCCGCTGGAGTATAAAAGAGTGGACATAGGCACGCTGATCATGCTGGCAGGGTTGATCGACAGCCTCATCAAAGGCAATGTGTTTCCCTTGTTAACGGCTACTATTATGGCCGCCCTTGTGACGCCTAGGCCTGTTGGCGATAAGAACCGGAGAAGACGCTGATTCTGAGTTCGCCTAGACTTCGACCTGATAGCAACGACAGCGCCTTATTCATGTCGCGGTATCAGTGTTTAGATAGGGTGTTTTCCCTCCCGCGGAGATTTCTTTCATGACACCGGAAAAGTTCGAAATCATTAAGCAGCGATGGATCATGTTTGGGACGACTGTGTTAATCCTGGACGTGTTTATAGGTGGAGGGTTCTTCACTATCGCAGCGTTATTCAGTCTGCGTGAACTAATGGAATGTATCAATGACGTGTGAAAGGAAAAAAGTTATCTTCTGTTCCGAATAATATTGCAGAGGCGACGAGACCGAGCGATTCGGCGAAGTCGCCCGCTCCTGCGTACTCGGCAAACTGGTCAACTTCCGGCCGGTTCGGATGTTGATGGCGTTACGGTGTCGCGGCGAGCACATCGGCGCGAGGCCGAGTATCGACCGGACAGCCTGCTCTTGGGTTAAGAATCGGTTTGTCGACGGGCGAGACGTTCCGCCCGGCGGATCGCTAAACTTCACACTTCACGCGAGGGTGCGGGTTCAAGTATGAACCGGCGGCGCAAGTCGGCGGTGGTCGCGCCTCGCCAAAAGAAGGAAACGTCGCTCTGGACGGCGCGGCCCCAAATGTCGCGCAGCGCGACCGTTCGCGGTTGGTCCGGGGCTAATTTGCTTCAAGAATCTCGCTTGCCTTCGCCGAGAAGTAGCTCCCACCCCTCCCGACCGCCTACCTACGACATCGCCTGCTCTTTTTCCCTTGTCCGCAAAGTCTCCACGCCGCTTTCCTTGCGGTGCACCGATACGCACGTCGGTATGGACGGCGCGTAACGGCATTTCTATTTGGGGCTAACACCCGGCGCCGAGGCGGGATTGCGGCGGTGCAGTCGGTGAACCAAAATAGAGGTCCGAGATGACCGGGGAGCGTCGGGAAGAAAGGAGACTGTGCATGGGCGTCGGGGATAACCCAATGACTCCGGATGAAGTCAGCCGCTTGGCGAGGCTTGCCCAAAGCGGCACTCCTGCGGAAAAGGAAGAAGCATGGCGCCGACTGGCCCCCCATATCCAGGTCGTGGCGCGTCGCGTTGCGGGTCAGTTGCTATGGGAAGAAGGCCCGCAAGAAGAGTTCGCGAGCGAATCCCTGACCGTTATTTTTGAACGCTTGGATCGTTACGACGGCAGTCGGCCCTTTCTTCCGTGGGCGGCGAGAGTGCTGCGGAATTGGTTGATCGACGCAGCGAGGAAAACAAAATCTAAACGCGAGGTTTCAACCCCACTGTTGGAAGTAATCCCCGATCGCAGTAGTGATCAGAGCCGCGGTTACGAAACGCTTCACGACTTCGAGCAATTCTTTTCCGAAGAAGATCAGGCTCGGCTGGAATTGAAACTCTCGCCGAGAGTCCGCGTGCTCGGTCTGACGGTGTTGAACCTTTGGCGTAAGGTCCCGCCGGAAAAATGGGACGTGTGGCGCGAGCAGGTGGGTTTGCCGGAGGATTTTCCTCCCGAAGAGCTTTCCGGATACGACGATTACAACGAGCGGCTGAAGGCTCTCGTGGAACTGCTCAATGTGTCGGAATCGTCGCTGCGCATGGCGCTTAGCCGGTTCAAGAAAGGACTCCTAGAACTGGGTTGGATTCAGGAGTTACGGAATTGAATCCTTGATCGAGGGATGAAGGTCTTATCGAGCAAGGCGCTATTAGGGGGAAAGCGGCTATGGGTAATTGGGAACCGTGGCGAGGCCTGCCGGATCCGCGACCGGAGAATCATGGTCGGCGATTGGAGATCGAATTCCCCAAGAGGGCCTGGTCGCACTGTCTTAAGCATTGGACGGCCTGCGATGAACCGTGGGAGGATGAGTTCGGTGCCGACGTCGTACGCGCTTTGAGGGCGAGCGGCGACGAAACCTTGTCCGATCCCGCGGTTCTCGGCAGGGTGCTCACCGTTCTTCGGGAACAGGCAACCGAGACCTTGCGACGTCCGCAAGTGATGTTGGTGAAATATGGCGGAAAGTGGCACAAGGGGCAGCGCTGGATGTTGGTCTTGCCGAGCGGGGCGCTGGCGGTGTTGTACGGTGGTAATAGCAGACTCGTTTGGATTACATGTTATTACTTTCGCGCCGCCGCCGTAGAGAAGAGAAGAAGGCGCCGTTGGCAGATAGCTGTTCGGCACTTGATCCGGGTGTATGTACCCATTCAGGGGAACCCACCGCGATGCTTGCTGCCCGACGAAAACGAGGAGTTCACGATTGCAAAAAAGGATACCGCAATCAAGGTTTGCCATCGGCGGTTTGTTGCCCCCAATAATTGGGGGTTTTGCGAGGAGCTGACCGGCACTCCGTGGCGCGGACGGTTGTCGTCGTGGCCTGCCGCGGAACCGGAAGAGGATGTCCCTGCTACACGCAAACGTCGGCTCAAGAAGCGTAGTTTCCGCTGGGATGAGGAATTCGATCAGTAACGCAGTAGCGCGAATGCGACCGCGGGGGCTGTGGCGGAACGAGCTGTGTCAGTCCCCTTTCGCCGGAAAATCGATAAACGAGTACTGATTTTTAGGAATACCGGCCATGTCCAACGTCCACCGCGAAGACGTATTAGGTTATGTTCACCAGCTCCGCGAGGCCCTTGCGGCCCCGGAGCTGGAAAAGTTCGATTCGGTTCCGGATGAGGCGGCCGAACACGCCGCGGCGCAAGTCGCCACGGCATTGGGTTATTGCCGCGTCTTCGGCCTAGACGCGGGGGAGGATGAAGGCGTTTTACCCGTCCCCGAGGCCCTGGGCGCCGCAAATGCCCTGATGCGGGAAATCACGAATCTTCGTCGCGCCGTCGATACTCTGCCTGAGCAGTGGGATAACGCCCCAATTGGGGAGGAAGAGGCAGTCTGCGTCGATATTGTAGTGCGACGCATGGACGTCTGGACGGCGTCTATCGCACTCAACGAGGCCGCGCTCGAGGCGATGTTCGAAGGGGATCCTATGGCGGAGAGGTTATGCCAGAGCCTGGATGCCCTAGGCGAGGCGGTGACTAGCCTCGACTCCCTCATGAAAAAAGAAGAAAACCTTGAGTTGCTGTCCACGCTCGTCGACACCGAACTCCTGCGGAACTGGCGGGCGCTATTGGTTGAGCCTTATGCTTCGCTGCCGCCCTACTGGCTGGACGGCACCCTGGAGGCAGTGGCGGAGCGCGTACGCCGGGAATTGGAGCTATTTTTGTCGCAAACGGGCGTTCCGGCCACCGCCGCCGGCGGGCGACGTTCGGCGGCGTCCGTGATTCGTGACATCACCCCCATCGCCCTGGCCGCCGACACCCCCGCCCCTTCCGACCCGGTCGTTATGCTTCGCTGGCGATCGCCCAGCGGCTATGTGGCGGTATTGCCGTGTCCTCGAAAGCCTTTCCACGGCCAAAAGGTCAAGTTGACCGTTTATCGACCCGACGAGGAACCGGCTAACGAGCTTGCAGGGGCGAGGGTCGATTGTGCCGGGATTGGCGGACTGCTCGGACCTGATGCCCGCGTTGAGATACTTCTCGACGACCTCCTCGCCTTCGCAAACCGATCGGAATCGCTCCCCTTGCGAATCAACGACGAGCTTTGGGAGGAGTTGGAACCGACCGGAGGTGAATGAATGGCTCTAACGGGCAGATCCGACGACTTGGATTCTCTCGTCAAACTGTCGCCGGAAGAAATATCGCCCGTGAGGGCTTTCAGACTGGCGGTCCGGCTAGGCAAATTGGCTCCTTGGTTGCTGAGACGCGAGGTACTGCGAAAGGCAATCCAAGAGGGACGTGACTGCGGCCTCTCCCAAGACCAATTGAATTCTTGGGAGTCTCCCTCTTTGCCCGAGGGTTGCGGGGCGTGTTGGGTCGCAACCGTCCTCAAGATGGAGCATAACGCGGCTTTGCGATCCGCCGCAGTCTTGCCTCTGCGTTGGAAGAAAGGCAACTCGAACCCTCGGGTCGATCTTCCGCCGGGACTCGAGCCAGTCGCTAGAAGCGTTCTCAGCACCCTGCGAGCGTGGGCCGACGGCGACTCGGGCGAAGACAAAATTCTGCTCGATGACGATTGGCGGCTGCAACCCGCCGAGGATGGCCTCTTTGACGGACCGGGGGCCAAATTTCTACAGGGCGACTATAGTTCGGCCTGGGTTCCCTTAGCGGCCGGCCTGATGCTCGCCGCGCACCATGGCAAACCCGACCGCAAGGTCTGGGCGACCGGAGCCTGGGATCGCGATGCGGGCATCCGCTCCGTGGAAGGCATCGCACAAAAACTGGAGCTTGCCCGCGAGTTCCAAGCCACCCACTTCTTCCTGCCTGAAAAATGTCTCATCCAGGCCCAAGATTTTGCTCGAATGAGCGGCTTTGCGATCCGAATCGAGCCGCTCAAAGAATCCCAGATCCGACCGCGGTCGGCCATGAAACCGTATCTTCAGGTCCTAAGGGTGCGGGCGGGCCGGGAGGACGGTTTCGAGGAACGTGCCGACACCTACCTGTGGATCGACGATCCTGACGATAGGCTGAATTATTATCTCGATTGCATCGTGGACGACCTCGCCGAGCACCTTCGCGCCAAGCTGCCGCCGCACCAGCGGGAATGCCGTTGCCTCGTCACCATTGTCAGCGGCAGCCCGGAATTGGTCCACCTGGCCCATTGCGTGTTTCGCCCCGAAGCGTCTCTGATCCTGTACACAAAGGACGAGAAACGTCAATTCGAGAAGTTTGCCGAGAAGGCTCGATCTTGGTTGGAGAGCAAGGGCATCGCCGCTAGGCTAAGGAAGATCGAAAACGGAGACTTGCCGTATTTCATCGGCGAGTTTCGCCGGTGTTTGCACGAGATGATGCCCGATCTTAAAGACGCCGACTCGCTGATGATCGACGTAACGCCGGGCAACAAGTTGATGAGTCTTGCCTGGTCGTACGCCGCGCCCGATAACGCCCGACTGATTTATCTCCAGCACACCCCCAATCGTCAGACCGGCAAGCCCAGGCCCTCCAAGGACGATCAGTCCATTTCCATTTACTCGGTGAAGGACCTACGTTCGGCGGGCCGCGAAAATGCGACCGCAACGCTTTGACGTCGAGCGAGCGCACTTCAGGAGCCGCCGGCGTGAGGCGGGGGTGCATCTTGGGTTGCGCCGAGGCACCTCGGGCTGACGCCCGAGGCTCTTGAACGCGTTTTGTTCCGCGCGAGCGCACTTCGGGAGCCGCCGGCGTGAGGCGGGGGTGCATCTTGGGTTGCGCCGAGGCACCTCGGGCTGACGCCCGAGGCTCTTGAACGCGTTTTGTTCCGCGCGAGCGCACTTCGGGAGCCGCCGGCGTGAGCCGGGGGGGCATCTTGGGTTGCGTCGAGCCACCTCGGGCTGACGCCCGAGGCTCTTGTACGCGTTTTGTTCCGCGGGAGCGCACTTCTGGAGCCGCCGGCGTGAGGCGGGGGGGCATCTTGGGTTGCGTCGAAACACCTCGGGCTGACGCCCGAGGCTCTTGTACGCGTTTTGTTCCGCGGGAGCGTACTTCTGGAGCCGCCGGCGTGCGGCGGGGGGGCATCTTGGGTTGCGCCGAAACACCTCGGGCTGACGCCCGAGGCTCTTGAGCGCGTTTTGTTCCGCGGGAGCGCACTTCTGGAGCCGCCGGCGTGCGGCGGGGGGGCATCTTGGGTTGCGCCGAAACACCTCGGGCTGACGCCCGAGGCTCTTGAGCGCGTTTTGTTCCGCGGGAGCGCACTTCTGGAGCCGCCGGCGTGAGCCGGCGGTGCATGTGCGCACGCATGAGTGATCCACTCGACCGAAGTCGGGTTGGCGTCGTTTGGCCCTTCTCGGCCAAGCCCCTTTAGCACACGGCCTCCTCGGAGGAGGAGGCCGTCAAGGTGCTGAGGCGGTTGGGTTTCAATGGCCCTTCTCGGCCAAGCCCCTTTAGCACAAGGATTGGAATGTTTTTTGGTCCAGACAGCCGGGTGTTTCAATGGCCCTTCTCGGCCAAGCCCCTTTAGCACCTTTTGTGGAGGTCGCTGCTGGCCCTCCGGGCGGATTGGGAGTTTCAATGGCCCTTCTCGGCCAAGCCCCTTTAGCACTACATCGCTGGACGGCACCCTGGAGGGCACGGCGGATGTTTCAATGGCCCTTCTCGGCCAAGCCCCTTTAGCACTCGTGCGGATCCTCGAAAAACGGAGGCGTAAAATGGTTTCAATGGCCCTTCTCGGCCAAGCCCCTTTAGCACCTTTTCCCTGAGGAGGGAAAAGATGTTCTATATTCAGATGGGTTTCAATGGCCCTTCTCGGCCAAGCCCCTTTAGCACTCAATATCGTCCGGGAAACAGACCCGTCTGCGATTCGTTTCAATGGCCCTTCTCGGCCAAGCCCCTTTAGCACGCCTCTTCAAGAGAAGAGGCGGTCAAAAATTTTGAGGGTTTCAATGGCCCTTCTCGGCCAAGCCCCTTTAGCACCTAGGTGCATCGACACTGTTGTGAACTTGAGACAATCTGGTTGTTTCAATGGCCCTTCTCGGCCAAGCCCCTTTAGCACGGAAGCTTATCTGCCGGGTAATCCGGTGGGTAGACAAAACGGTTTCAATGGCCCTTCTCGGCCAAGCCCCTTTAGCACCGCACCATTCCGAAGTGCTTACTGCAAAACGACTTGCGACGCATTTTGCCCATACCCCTCCCATTGGAGGTATATTTTTGCATGCTTGCGATGTTGTGCAATAATGAATTCTCCGCCATAAGTCGTTTATTATCAAGCATTTGCGTTCTTGCCCACACCCCCCGCACTTTTGCCCCTACGATGGGGTATGGGCAACCTTGTGCTTGCCCCACAATCGATCTTGCGATCATTCAGCCGTTATCTTACCAGCACCCAAGCTATTGTCAAGGCGCAAGTGAGTCGCTTTTTCGCCGATGGCCGTCCACAATTGGTCAAGACCTTCGCGAAAGGCCTCGAGGAGGTCTTCCGCCGATCGGGAGCGGTCGAGTCCCGTCACCCGCCCCCGGAGCAGGCCGTTCTCTTCGTGCACCGTTAGCGAGGGCGTACCCGCGGGATCGTGCGACAGCAGCACGGCGGCGATGCGTTGATCGAGGCCGTGGGGACGGAGGGCCTCGCGCCAGGCCGCCTCCGCGGGGGAATTTTCCTTGTCGAGCAGGATCAGGGCGTCGACTTGAGCGAAGATGATCTCGCGACCGGGGGGGAGCCGCTGGGGCGGCGAGACCTTGTGGTTGCCCCCCGGCAAATCGGCAATGGAGACTGAGAACATTTCGCGAGCGCGGCACAATTGCCGAGCGATGGCGGCTTCCATCGCGGGGGTCCAGTCGCGTTTGTGTGCTTCCCGCATTTTGCCGGCCGTTTCCCGATCCGTGGGATCGAGATACCATGGCGGCGTGGGGGATTGTCCGTCGCAATCCAGCTTCCAGCCGTCGCAACCGATCCGGTCCCGGTAGACATCCAAGACCATGCTGAAGACGGATTTGCCGGAGTTGGGGTCGCCGGCCACGCCCAGTACCCAAGACTGAACCGGTTTCGGCATCGCCCGGGCCAACCAATCGGGCCGCGTGATCGTGGCCCCCAAGAGATCGCCTTGGCGATCGTGGACGACGATCAGCCCGTCGCGAGCGGACCAGCAAGAGACGCGACGGACCCCGGCGTCGATGGCCGTGCTCGCGGCCCGGGCGTAGACATCGACGCCGGCCCGGCCGCTGATTACCAGCTCGGCGGGACGAAGCCGTAGGAGCTCGTCCAGTCGCGGTTCGAGCAAGCGATTGACGGCATCGGCGGAAAGGGGCGGGGCCGGTCTGAGGCGGACGAGAAGGAGCGCGCCTTTCTCGTTTTCAAGGTCGGCCGGAATGAGCCGGCTTTCGCTCCCCTCGAAGCCGTCCGCGTCGCCGGGCTTGTGAGGGGACTCGACGCGAACGGATTGGGCCCCGGCCGCGCGGAATCGGGCCGCCGCGTGCGCGTACATCCAAACCGCGCCCGGTCCCGAGAGCATGACCCGCCGACCGCTCACCCCTTCGATAGGCAAGGGAGGCTCGCGGAGGACGTCGGGCGGCCAAAAGCGGTCCCGCGAGGCGACGAACTCGACGTGCAACTCGCGGGCGTTCGAACGAACGCGAAACCAGTCGTTCAAAACTCGTATTTCCGCAAAAAAGGGCTTGGGGAACTCTCTCGCGGAGCGCGGCGGAATCGGTTTGCGTTGCCGGCTCACCGTGCCGCGGCTGCGTCGTCGTTCGTCGACGAACAGGATCGCGTATCAACCCCGGCACGCGCGCGCGGCGTCTCGAACGGCTTGCAGATTGACCAGTTCGGCGACCTCGAATTGCGGCGGAACACTTCCCGCAACGGGTCGCAGTCGCAGGATCGTGGGAAAGTATCCGGCGCGACCGTGAATCTCGGCCAAGAGGACGGCCGCGATCACGGCGAGGCTGGGAAGATTGATCACGATGGGCATCGTCTGCCACTCCTGCGAGGTCAGGGGAATGCCGGCGAGCACCTCGCGGACCTGCTCGTCGAATGGCCGGGCGTGGTCGAATTGCAGGGGGACGGAAACGACGCGATCCACCTTCCCGCCCGCCAGCTCCGCGATGCGGTCTAGTTGGGAGTCGGTGAGCGGATGGGCGAAATTCAGGACGAACATAGCGAATCAATCCATTGCGAACGTATGCACGTTTCACGGCGGCAACAATTGCTTAAGGCGATCGAAGAGATCGAAGGCCTGCCGTATGAGGTCTTGAAAGTTTCGCGGGTTCTGTAAGATCTTTTGCGGATTTGCACGATCCGAGCGGGTTCCATGGGCACACGCGTTTCGCGTGTGCCGCAGGTCGTGCAACAACTCACGATCGTGGCCGTTCAATTGATCGTATAGGGCTTGCTCAGCATCTTTGCGGGTCTGGTAGTTCAGCGGGTCGGGCTTCGGGTAGAGAAGTTGTCCCGCACAAATGATGATCGCTTCGTAGCCAAGCACCACCGCTCGGAAATAATCTCCTCGCTCCAGTGCAGCGCGAGCAGATTCCCTGACACGGTCCGCGAAACGGGCTTCACGCGACCATTCCAATCTCTCTCGCAGGAGCGTCGAGAGTTGGGCGCCGACGACATCGGCAGACCCGGCCGATTGGGAAAGGAGTTGTTGAGCCGCAGTGCGAGCATTTCCGAGTTGATTCGTATTTTCCAAGAACCATGCCAGTTCGGCGTCCATGTTCAGGCACCGCGCCACGCTTTCGTAGTTCCCCGTAGTGCCGAGAATGGCCGTCGCATCGGTGGCGTCGAGCAGTTCTTGGCATATCGATAATTCGATGACGGGAGTCACGTTTCCTTGACGAGCCTCGAACACCCCGGAATAGAAGGAAACTTTTCCAATGGCATGCGTCCAGCGCATGAGCGAAATAATAAAACCGGCAATAACGGGTTGATGTCGATATCCATGACTAATATCGAAGACGACGTCGTTGCGGCGCGGAATGTTTTCAAACAAGGCTTGCGCGATACGTTGCTGAGATTCCCGCGACAGGGCGTCGCCGGTGAGACGCAAACAAAGTTGAAGCGGCGCGGCTTCGGCGTTGAGCGTTTGCTCCCACTTTCGCAAAGCAGCCTCATCGACTTGTTTGCGGATCACAAGTTCGTCGATATCATAGTATTCGCGAGAAACGCCGTCGGGATCGGCCAGGATTTGGTTGAGTTCGGACCATAAAGAAGCTGAGGTTCCGAGCACGATCCAGCGGTCAATGTCCGTATCGAGCTTTCGGAGAAATCGGACCAACGCCGTTCCGAATAGCGACGTTTCTTGTTGATAGGGTTCACCGTCGGGCGAGTGGAATTCGTAGACGGTTTTGCGGTATTCGCTACGCGCACTTTGCGAGGCGACTTTCTGCCCCGTTCCCAAAAAGCTGACAATGGTCGTCGGCATCAAGACATCCCTTCTTTACGGTCCAAAATCGGCAAGCCGTTGTCGTTCACTAGGTCGGGCAGGCTCAAGGCGGGTCCGCTCTCCTTCCCGGTTCGGTCGTTGGCCACGAACCATTCGTAGGCCAAGCCCTCCGGATGCGGCGGCACGGGGCCGGTTTGATTGAAGCGGCGTGCCCGCGGATAGTGCGTTGGCAGACGGTCGGGGTGGCCCGTCGCCGCGCGAAGAAAGGCGGCGATGAACGGTACTTGATCGAAAGGGCGATCCTTGCCGAACTGAGTCTGTACGGCTTCGTGGAAAGCCTGGATCAGCGGTTCGTGATCGGCGGTCGGCCACTCCTCGTCATCGAGCGTCGAGTAGATTCGTTTCCAAACTCGTCCGTCGTACAGCGAGGAGGATTCGATTTCGAGTCGCACGCTGCCGAAACCGAGCGGTTTGCCCCCGCCGAAACGGTGGTAGTGGTTTTCCGGCAGGCTGAGCAGCCAGAGGAGCGCGCCGAGTTCGACCTGGGATAGGTTGGTCACGTGAATCTCGAACGTGAATTCGGTGCCCGGGTTCACCCAGCCTTGGATCGAGCGATTCTGGCTGTCGCGTTGCTCCTCGCCGTTCAATTTCGGTCGTCGATATTCCTGGAAGTATCCGTCGATGGCTTGTTGCGTGCGATCTTGCTTGGGGATTTTCCAATATCCCGGCGGCAGCCCGTTGTGGTGCGGATACACCTTGCGACCGCGCAGGCCTTTATTGCTATTGCGGGAATAACCGGCGGACTCCTTGGACAAGCCGTTTTTCTGTGCCTCCCCACTTTGGGATGCGGCGACGTAGAAACGCGCCTGCTGCGGCTTTGGTTGACCAAGGATCGCCAGCGGCAAGCCGGGTTGGCCGAAATCTTCGACGGCTTGTTCCTTGGGCGTGCGACAGGTCACCGGTCCGACGCGGACGTGACCCTTGCAGGCTCCTTTGCCCCGCTGGTTGACCCAGCCGAAAACGCGGTCGGCGGGGGAGAGTTGCTGTAGCGCGGCGGCAGGCCGCAGCGACTGGGGGAGCAGCGACAGCGGCGAGGACGAATATAGGTCCCGAGAAATGCTCACGGGAAAGATGCCCTTGACATTCTTTCCTTCGATCTGAAGATAGCAAAGCGTGCCCTCTCGCAGTTCTTGGTAGTCATCATCCCAAATATGACGGGACCAAGCGGTCTTTCCCGGCTCGTCGCCCAGATAATCGTTCGGTTTTTGTCCTTGTTTTTCGCGGTTCGCGAGGTCCTTGACGTGAGCGTTCCGGTAGTTTGCGATCAATTCGTTCCACATCCGACGGACCGACGCGGCCTTGGATGCGGAAAGAGTGAGCACCTGGTCGTTGTCCGAAACGACGTAAACACGCTCGAATTTCTTGTTGCCGATGTTCGGCTCGGTGATCAAGACCCAGCCCTCTTGCCACCCATCCGCCTTATTCGATCGCTCGCCGTAGGGGGAGATTCTCAAGACCTTGCCCTTCGGGTCGACCTGAACAAGAACATGGTCGCCGTGCTTCGGAAGCGAACCGTCGGCGTAGCGGAGCGCGGCGTCGTCTTCGCCCTTGCGAAGATCGCGACCGGAATGTTGACGATAACGGGGCAGTTTCGCCGCGGATTTCAGCCACAAACGGGATAGAATGCGCAGGTTCAACCGGAGCGGGGAACACTCCTCGACGCGAGCCGGGACGACCTCCACCTTCGCGGGTCGCCGGAATGCCAACCGCATGCCGTGCCCCGCAGCGTTGCGCCCCTCGTCCCCCTCCTCTCCCGGAAACACCGCCAGACGAGAGTTGGTCACCGCCTCGTAAGCCGAGCGGAGCATGCCCTTGATCGAAGTGGGCGGAATATAAGGCTGTCCGTCGGCATCCAAGCGGACGGGAAAGCTCTTGTGGTCATCGGGGAGGTCCGCAGCCTTGCCGGCATCGGGCACGAGGAGCGGCGTGTTCACGGTCATTTTGACGCGGATCACGCCGGTGAAGCGATCGGGATACAATACGTGGCGGCCGATGGGTTTATGATCACCCAGTTCGGCGTGATCGGCCGGACGAGGCGGAGCCGGTACGAAGTTGTAGGGATTGTGAAAATTCCCAACGCTTGGGGCGAGCCGTGATTGGCCTTTGGGTTCCGGTTGGCGACTTCCGCCGCCTTGCTTCGGCGCGCTTCCCGCGCGGGAAGGGTTTTGCTCGATTCGGATGTCCTTGGGTTGGCCGCCCACCAGTTCGAAGGTGACTCGCAGCTTTTGGGACTTTCCCTTTTGCAGCGCTGCCAACTGCGATCGAGACGATTCTTCGAAATGCTTGCTCTTGACCTTCTGTTGTTTTCCGGCTCCCCATTCCAGGGTGAGCGCACCGTTCCCACCGGCAACATGTAGAATGCCTTCCAGCCGCTGATTGGAATCAGCCACGGGCCACCTCCAGTTTCACCAGGCGTTCGTCGAAAACCACCGCGTTGCCGTGGTCGGCTTCGGTGACGTATTCCACGGTGCGCAACAAGACGCGTGCATTCTTGCCGGCGTTCGGGATCGGCACGTACAGAGGTCCGATGCGGGCCGTCGCCAACTCGCTCCAGCGGCCGTTCATCGGCCGGCCCGTCCCTTCTCCCCAAACAAGGTACGTTTGCGGCAGCGTGGCGATAACGGCGATCGTTTCCGTTTCCCAAGCGTGCAAGGGGGATAGCGCTTGCTCCGACAACATGACGGCTCGGTGGCGCCGTTCCGCGGAGGGATCGTTCAGCCAGCGAAGCTCGACCGATTCGGAGAACAGGCGGGCTTCGAACGCGTCATCCAGGCTCGTGGGGCGGCCATCCGGTCCGACCAGGCTCCCGGCCTCCCAGGCGGCCGGTGTGCATCGTCGCGGCGAGAAGAGGAGGGCCGCGGCGGGACCGTCGCCGGCGATCTCGCCGAAGTCGGTCAAGGCCTCCGCCAAAGACGGCCCCCGCCGTGTGTAAACGAACAACGAGGCGCTCATGCCGGTACCTCTTGCGTGGCCCAACGACGCCACGCGGTTTTCAACGATTCGGGAAGGTTTCTGAAGCGACCGTCGCGGAGTTCGACGCGGGACACGTTTTCCAGGTCGCCTTCCAGGTCGCGCCCCTGGATTTCCAAACCCGTCACCTTGATCGCCCCCATGCCGCGATGGGTGGCGAAACCCAGCGGCAGGCGGTCCTGGGCCAGATCGCGGATGACCAGCAGCAACAAGGCAATCGCGGGCAGCCGAAGATCGTCGGGCAATCGCCGCAAGTCCGTTTCCAGCGTCAGCGGCTCCCATTCCGTTCGATGCGGCTCCACGATCGTGTACAACATGCTTTCCGCGGCGGAGCCGAGCCAGCGATCCACGGCGACGTGATAGGCTTCGGACCAGTGCGACAGGCCGGCCTTGTCCAAGAATTCGCGTAATTCCCGGTCGGTGCCGGCGGCCTGAACGGCTTGCCAATGATCGACCGACACGCTTTGAGTCGCGAAGCAATCGATGACGCTCAAGGCGCTGAGTCCGAGGTCGGGGGCTTGATCGCGCTGCTTCGCGGCGCCGAAAAGATACTCGACCAACTCAACTTGCACGGCGTCGAGAAACTTTTTCTTGCCCTCCTTATCGAGCCACTTCGGCCGCGTTTCGCCGCGGACCGTTCGCACGATGCACTCGGCGCGGTCGCGGAACGCGCCCTTAATGGAACTGCCGGGGAGTACGAGCGCCATTCCGCCTTCACGAGCGCTGAGCAAGGGGAGCATGTCGGCGGCGATGCCGTCGTAACCGGCTTTGACCATGAACGGTCCGATCGGCTTCCAATGGATTCTCAGGGAGAGCCGAGGTCGTTTTCGCGGAGGATATGCTTGCTTGGCCCGATCGATGTCGTTCTGAGGGACCGGCTCGCCGCCCGGCCGCTTCAACGCCGCCAGAATGCCGACCCGCGAGCCGAGGAAGCACTCAGTCAGGCGCCCTTCCTCCAGTCGCACGTGCCCCAGCCCTCGCGTCTTGGCGGCTCCGAGACGAACCTCCCCGTCTTCCATGGCTTGCCGGAGAGCGGCCAGCATGGCCAGAGCCGGAGTCCGTTGGTCTTCGTCCGGTACGTCCAGCGCCAACCGGAGTTTCATTCGGGCGCCGCGCGGCAGGACGGCCCGATCGTACTTGATGTGCTCCGCGGCGGCGCCGAATTCGCGATCGATCCCCACGTGATCGCGGATCTCGACCGCCACGGAGGCGCTGTCTTCGACTTCGGCGTCATCGACCACGACGAAGGATGCATGGCCGCGATCCCGGTCCTGGCAGCCCCACAATTCATCGACGACGCTTTCACCGAAGAGCCGCTCGGCCAATTCCCGAAGGGCGCCGGCCAGGCTTGTGCCGGGAACGTACAGTTGGCCGGCCCCGTCGCGAGCTAAGGGCAGGTCCGTGTCCACATCCTCGCCGTGGCCGCCCACATGCAGCGGCGATTGGGCGACCAGCGTTCCCTGAAGCTGAATTCGACTGTAAACGCTACGAGCCATGGACGATCCCCGATCGTTGTTCGCTCTCCAATTGCCGCTTGTGCGCCCGAATACAGGCGTCGAAAAAGGTACGCACGGCCAACGGCCAAAGCTCACGCATTAGCGCATCTTTCCCATCCTTGGTCAGCGTGGGCCATCCTTCGGTGTCGATAAGCCTCCAAATGTCGTGGTCCGTTTCGATGAGTGCTTTTACACGGGAAACGGAGGGCCACTTGTCTTTTCTTCGCGGGTTGCTCTCCAGGTGTTCCAGCCAATCGATGACCCGCCGTCGGTCTTCGACGCCTCGCAACAGCGCCAATTGCCCCCGCAAGCCTCCCAATTGACTCATGGGCGGTCGCCCTTGTTCGCCCTTGGCCTCCCAACCGAGCGTCTCCCTCCGTTTGGCTGCGGAATCGGCCAAGTCCAGGCATGCGCGGCGAATCTCTTGTTTCCAGCACTCACGTTCGATCATTCGAGCGAATTCGAAGACCGGATCACCGGAGTCGACCGGCGCATCATGCGCCATCGAGTTGGCGCCGGCGGTCGCGGCGGCCTCCGTGAGGGGAACGCGAGGCTCTTGAAGGATCGGAGGATTGAACAGCAATTGTCCGTAGCCCTCCGCGGTGCGCTCGCCGATACCGGACGCCTCCAGCCGATCGAGTTCAGCGGCATCAAGCTCGCCCTTGACGGTGAACGCCATGCACGATCCGGCTTGCAGCGCGACGAGGGAGCTGCGCGGCAGATGCCAGCCTACGTGCCAGCTTTCCAGCCGCCGGAGACGAACGGTTTCATCGAGCCGATCGTCGGCCCCGGAATTTGCCCGCGGTTCGATGGTTACGCCCAGACGCAGGGACAATTCTTCGGCCAGAACAGCGGCCGTCGGTTCAGGCCGGAGGCGGTCATTGCGGAGCAAAGTGTCCGATACGAGCCACACGTACAGTTCGCGTTCGCGATTGCCGCGAGGCGTCGGGCCGTCCTCCGGCGGGCGGGCTTCCAGCCGCACGGAGCCGTAGTCATCTTTCCTGGAGCGTCCCAGCGAGATATCGCCGCTCAGCCGCTCCCACCATTGCGCGTCCGCTCGAGCCGCAAGATCCGCCCAGGATTTTCGCAGCCGCAGCTCCGATCGTAGAATCACCGGTTTTCCCGCGTCCAACGGGGCGATGGCCTCATAGGTGTACACTCCGCCTACCTCTTCGGTCGGTCGCTGAGATTGATCCTCGACCGTGTTGTGCGTTCGTGACGTAATGGGCGGCCGGTAAACTTGCCTGGTTGTCGGGCCGATGAATCCTTCACGCATCTGCTTGAGCTGGATGCCGCTCGGCGCGGCTTGCCGCAAGCGGTTGACCGCGTCCGGGATGTCCGCGTCCGGCAGGGCCGTCTCCGAACCTTTGGGAACGAATAATGCCAGGGGCACCGGCAGCCCTCGCTCGCCCGCGACTACCGGATAGGCCGGCAGAGCGATCACGTCGCCCGCTTGAATGGCCGCGCGCGCGTCCAGCCCCAACCCGCTCAAGACGCGGGTGATGTGCGGCAAGAGATAGGTTCCAGGCAAGAAATCCAAGGTTTCGACGACATTTCCCTTGGTCCGATAGGACACCGCCGCCGGCGATTGAAGACGCAGATCGAGCGGCACCCTCACCCAGGGATCGGTCGGCTGCGCTGTATGCGAAGAAAGTGCCGCCGGACCGACATCATCCCGAGTCGAGGAGATCCAAGCAGGAGGCTGATCACAGTTCTCGAGCCAGGCCGCGGCCTGCTCGAAGTCCGCCTCGAGAATCTCCAGGCGGCATCTTCCCGCTCCGCGACGCCGCTTGCCGCCGAGTCGTTCGACCAGCTTCGCCGAGGCGATCAATAAGGCCGAGGCCGTCTCTCGGCTGGAAGAATCATCGACCTCCAGTCGGCAGTCCGCTTCGAGAACAGTTCCTTTTCGGGCGATCTCTTCAAACCGCAGCATGTCGGTCTGGGCCGCGCCGCTGCGGCGGTCGATTTTGATGCCCGGCTTGATGAAGGTCAGGGCTTGACGCACGCGACGGTCCGCGCCGATCAAACGTTCCCGCAACGGGGAGGGAATCCGCGCGGGACGAATCCGCACCGCCGCCGGCACGGGAGCCGCCGTGGGATCGCGGTGTCGTCCGGTGGGATCGTTCGGCCCCAAGGCGGGTTGGCTGCCGAAAAGGCGGTCCACCAGCGCCGTCCATTTGCCGGGTCGGCCGTCATCCAGGGCAAGGCAGAGCCGCTCGCACGCATCACGCCAAATGCCGTGGAGCGTTTTCCCGGGAACGCACGGGAGATCGTCCGCGTCGCGTGTGATCAAGCGGTCGACGTTGCCCGGACGCCCCATGCCCGAACCGACGTGCCAGTCGGATTCCATCGTCAGTCGAACGCGAAAGCGTTCGGGCAGCAGCCAAGATTGACTCACGATGCGCCCCTCCAAAAGTCGGCGGTATCCACGGCATCGAGCAAGCCGGTACGGTAAACTTCCGTCTCCCGGCGTTTCTCCTTCCAAAAGAGCGAGCGATTGGGCCGATCGCCCAACAATTTGTCCAAACCTGCTTCGCGGTATCGCTCCAACACGAGACGCAGCCGGGCATCCGCGACCGAACGCCCCAGAAAGAGCGATTCGCGCAGCTCATGCAACATTCCGTTGGGCAACCGGCGACGGCCCTCCTCTTCGTCCTTGGCGTTCACGGCGGCGATGCGCGTTTCCAACTCGGACCAGCGACGCCCGACCGGACCTTGATCTCGCGTGACGACGTACGGGCGACCGACCAACAACGTCCGCCCGCCGTCCGCCGTCAATTCGCGGCGAATGCGACCCAAGTCCGACCCGCCGGCGTCGTAAAGGATGTGATAGTCGAGGGCCGACACGTACCGTTCCGGGTCGCTCTTGGCGAGCTTCTTCGCCGATTGCAGCAAATCCTCCGCCAGTTGATATCCCGCGTAAAAGGGAAAGTGGGGTTTAGTGATCGCCACGCCCGCGCAGCTTGTCACGCCGCCGGAAAGGATCGTCCGAATATCCGGGTGCTCGCGAGTCGCCGTCTCGAAAGCCTCGATGAACCGCTTGGTGAATCGCAGCGCCTGCCGACCGTCGCAAATGACGGTGAGGTCATCCCCGCCCAGAACCAACGGGACAATGGGAGCAACTTCCCCCTTCGGCTCCAACTCGCCCAACGAGTCGCAAAATGCTTGCTCCGTGCATGCGTCCAAGGCCAGGGAAAAATGACGCAACTTGGTGATGTATTCGCGATCGCCCGAAGTGCGCGCCCTGCTTTCGAAATCGAGAAACACCCGCCCCAGCCCGTTTCCGTCCGCGTGCACGATCGCGATCCAATCGCAACCCAGCTCCTCCAATTCCGTCGTGGCGTTCGGCAAGCAAACTTGAACCCCGCGTCGCTTCAGCATTGCATCGCGGCGCTTCGTCCAGGCGTCCCGCGCCTGGAACTTGGCGAACGTCGAAGCCGAATATGCCCTTTGTTGTTGCGAGGGCAGGCCGTCGCTCGCTCGGGCTGTGCGCGCCGCCGGCAGACCGCTGGTGGCGCACTCCTCGACGATCGGCAAACGCGGGAACCGAACCGCCGGGCCCGGCAAGCGAGAGCGGACGTTTTCGAATTCGCGATGTACGGCCTGGATCGCGGCGTGTAGACGCCCGGAATGCAGTTCGAACGGTTCACTGACCACGCCGCGAACTTCCAGTCCCGGGGCTTCCTTCAACGCCCGCAGGGTCACCTCGCGGACGATCGCTCGGCCGATCTCCGCGTCGCGAACCAGCAGTTGCGCCTTGCCGGAAACGGCCAGAATGATCTCGATCGGGTTCTGATCATCGATGCCGGGATAACTCTGCGGGTCGCCGACGTCTTGCGGAATCCTTCCCCCCGCGGCTTGCACCGCCTCCAACACGAATTTCGTGCCGACCTCGAACGTCAATTGCGAAGCTCCGACGTTCTCGCGCAATTTGTTCGTGGCAAAGATGAAGGCTTGGTTGCCGCAGGTTTCGATGAGAACCAGATTCATGCATCCTCCTTTCCTGCTCCCCGCTGACGTCAGCGCCGCGCGATCCCGCTCAAGTCAGATGCTTGCGTTCGACCATCGCGGATACTCGATCCACGAGATCGCTGCTGCCCAAACCCGGGTGGAAGCGGTCATGAGCTTCCCAACAACTTATACGATCGAGTCGGCAAGTCAAGCACCGGAAACCTCGCCTTGCCGAGAGCGCGCCGATCGCGGACCCGCGCTGTCTCGCCGCCGCCCGGCGGGCAAGGTTATTCAGGCCGCAATCCTCCCACGATGGCGCAGTTGAAAGGGAACATCACCACGTTGGGAATCGCTCGGAGCACTTCCCCCACCTGGTCCAGACCTACCATGCAGGCCGGCACGAGCACAGGCCAAACCATGCGGCCTTCGTCGTTCGATTCCGTCATCTCTCTTGCGATTCTGTTGCTTTTGAAATCTGCATCTCATTTCCCCATGACGGCCTCTGCGCCGCTTTCCGCCAACTTTTCGCCGGCGAAATATCCCCCGATGGCCCCCGTCACGCCGCCGACGAAACCGCCGATCGCCGTTCCGATGCCGGGGCAAATGGCCGTTCCCGCAGCTGCGCCGGCACTTGCTCCGATTTCTCCTCCCGCATACGCTCCGGCCCAACCGCCCGCGCAACCCGCCGCATTTTTCGCGTGTTCCAATCGGCGCTCGCCCTGGGTAATCTCCCCGCGAGCGTAGGCCTGTTCCACCTGACGAACGCGTTCGGCCCGCAGTGCCACATCCACGCCAACGGCAACGGGGCCGGCCACCTTCGCCGCGGTTCCCAGCGTCTTGCTCGCGACCCGCGCACCGGATGCGGCTTCCAGGCCGGGTGCCGCTCCCGCTTCGACGGCGCCGACGGCGCGCGACGCGCCGCGGATGCCCTGGGCCGAACCCTCCTCGGCCGCGATGGCGGATTTACCCGCCCGTCCCGCTTGCCGCAGCGCCTCCGCCGCTTCCTCGGCCGCTTGCGGGGCACGCTCCACGCCGCGTCCGACTCCGCTCAAATCATCCCATTTCGTGCCGGACTTGGACATTGCCGGGACCTCCGTCAGGCGGAGCTTCAGTCGCTCGATAGCCTCCCGGGCGAGTCGAGCGGCCTGCGCAGTGTCGTCCGCCGCCGTCGCGGAACTTTCGAGCACCGGGATCCCCGGTCGTCCCAGCGTGTGCGGCGTTCTGACAACTTCTACCCGCAGCTTGTCCTTTGGCGCAGCGTCGACAATGCTTTCGAAGGCCCGCCGTTCCGCCGCCGAGATGTTCGGCGTCTGGAGATTCTTCTCCGCCGATTTCACGGCCCAACATTTGGTTCCCTGCTCGTAGCCGTAACCGCGGCCCAACGGGGACGTACCGCCTTTGGCCTCCAGCACGACGATCTCGCCCGTCCGCGGATCCAGGTAAACTTGATCCGGTCCTTGCGGCACCGTTCGGCCCCGGCCGTCGAAGATCGGCGTGTAGCCGCGCTGTCGAGCAAATTCCCTAGCACCCTTCTCCCCGATTTCCTCGGCGATCCTCACTCGCTCGTCCGGGCTGGCGGCCAGCCATCGGCGATGAAAGGCATCCGCCGCCTCGCCGACGGTTTGCGGTCCCGCCTCGGGGAGCGTTGCCACAGCCTGCGCCCAAGCCGCGTCGCTCGGCCCCCGCGCGGCCGTCCCGACCAAAAGCGCCGGCACCAAAACAACCGTCATGTTCACCCGCGCACGACCCAACATCTTTGTTTCTCCAAGGAATTGGGACTTGCGGTTCGACCCCGCCTACATCCCTTCACTACGGCCGCCCGATGCGTTCCATAACAAGCAAGCCTCGTTGTTCCCGCCGAATCACTCCCCTCGCGGAGGCGGCGAGCCGCCGGCTTTCCCTGCTTTTACGATCCCGCCGCCGCGCTCGTAACGACGAAAAACTCGCCGGCTCGGCCGCCACGCTAAGCCGCGTCGCTACCGACCGCGTCGAAAACCGATAGAATGGAAGCTCCGAGACGCCGACGAGGAATGAGGGTGCGCCGCGCGCAAACGGGGTTGGAACCATGCTGCCGTACTCGATCGTGGAGCTGAGTCTCCGCGCCACGACCGCCGGAAAGCTGATCGCCTGGATTGGACCCGCCTTGCGCGGATTGACGGCGGGCAGATTGAAGGTCATGACCTGCCGCGTTCTCGACGCAGACGGCAACCCACCCGCCTATTGCCGCGGTTGCCGCCACCACGATGAGTGCCCCTACGGCCGACTGTACGAACCGCTCGCTCGCGAGGACGAAAGCGAGGCCTTTCGTCCCCTGGTCTTATCGCCTTACTATCCCGCGCCGGATCGCGTCGAACCGGGCGACGAGATTCGGGTCCGCATGCTTCTCTTGGGCGACAGGGCGTGCCGCGATGGGCCCGCCGTGATCGGCGCCTTGGCCGACGTCGGACGCAAGCCCGGTCTCGGCCCCGACGGCATTCGCTTCATCGCCCAACAACTCGCCTTTTCCGAGGGCCGACTTGCCCCGGAAGACTTGCCGACCCATGCCCGGCAATGGCCCGGCGTTTATCCCCGAGTGGTCATCGGCCTGAATACGCCTCTTATCCTGCGGCGACGAGATGCCGACGGCCGGCGAAACACCGTCTCGCACCCGAGCCTGGGCGATCTCTTCACGGCCGCCAAGATCGTCCTTTGCCGCGCCTTCGCCCAGGAGGGCCGGCCCCTGCAAGCCGATCTCGACGACCTGCAAGCGGCCGCCGACCGCGTGGAGTGCCGCGAGGATTATTATCAAACATTCCGGCAAATCAAGTGGTCCGGTCGCACCCGCCAACGGTTCGAAGTCCAAGGATGCGTGGGCGGCGCCGCGTACAAGAACGTCCCCGCTTCGCTCATCCCGTGGCTGTACTGGGCCGGGCTTTTTCACGCTGCAGGACACCGCGTGGCCGGCGGCGGCGGTTGGCGCGTCATCCTCGATTAACCGCCAGTGAAATCCCCTACCGGGAGCCGCCGGCGTGAGGCGGGGGTGCATCTTGGGTTGCGCCGAGGCACCTCGGGCTGACGCCCGAGGCTCTTGTACGCGTTTTGTTCCGCGCGAGCGCACTTCAGGAGCCGCCGGCGTGAGCCGGCGGTGCATCTTGGGTTGCGTCGAGACACCTCGGGCTGACGCCCGAGGCTCTTGTATGCGTTCTGTTCCCCGCGAGCGCACTTCAGGAGCCGCCGGCGTGAGGCGGGGGTGCATCTTGGGTTGCGTCGAGCCACCTCGGGCTGACGCCCGAGGCTCTTGTACGCGTTTTGTTCCGCGCGAGCGCACTTCGGGAGCCGCCGGCGTGAGCCGGCGGTGCATCTTGGGTTGCGCCGAGGCACCTCGGGCTGACGCCCGAGGCTCTTGTACGCGTTTTGTTCCGCGCGAGCGCACTTCGGGAGCCGCCGGCGTGAGCCGGGGGTGCATCTTGGGTTGCGCCGAGGCACCTCGGGCTGACGCCCGAGGCTCTTGAACGCGTTTTGTTCCGCGCGAGCGCACTTCGGGAGCCGCCGGCGTGAGGCGGGGGTGCATCTTGGGTTGCGTCGAGCCACCTCGGGCTGACGCCCGAGGCTCTTGTACGCGTTTTGTTCCGCGCGAGCGCACTTCGGGAGCCGCCGGCGTGAGCCGGCGGTGCATCTTGGGTTGCGCCGAGGCACCTCGGGCTGACGCCCGAGGCTCTTGTACGCGTTTTGTTCCGCGCGAGCGCACTTCGGGAGCCGCCGGCGTGAGCCGGCGGTGCATGTGCGCACCCATGAGTGATCCACTCGACCGAATTCGGGTTGGCGTCGTTTGGCCCTTCTCGGCCAAGCCCCTTTAGCACCTTACCCCGGGGGAACGAGAGAAACTGATTGAGTACGTAAATGTTTCAATGGCCCTTCTCGGCCAAGCCCCTTTAGCACTTAAGAGTACGGAAAAACAGAAAAGACGTTCCGGCGTTGTTTCAATGGCCCTTCTCGGCCAAGCCCCTTTAGCACTATCGACCGAATTATTTCCGAGTTAGGGAGACACCTGTCTGTTTCAATGGCCCTTCTCGGCCAAGCCCCTTTAGCACCCCTCTTTGGGTGCCCATCCCCCGTCGTCAAAGGAAAGTTTCAATGGCCCTTCTCGGCCAAGCCCCTTTAGCACTGGGCCTGCGCGCGGGGCAGGTCCTCCTGTGGGTCATGGAGGTTTCAATGGCCCTTCTCGGCCAAGCCCCTTTAGCACTTAAGAGTACGGAAAAACAGAAAAGACGTTCCGGCGTTGTTTCAATGGCCCTTCTCGGCCAAGCCCCTTTAGCACTATCGACCGAATTATTTCCGAGTTAGGGAGACACCTGTCTGTTTCAATGGCCCTTCTCGGCCAAGCCCCTTTAGCACCGCACCATTCCGAAGTGCTTACTGCAAAACGACTTGCGACGCGTTTTGCCCACACCCCTCCCATTAGAGGTATATTTTTGCATGCTTGCAATGTTGTGCAACAATGAATTCTCCGCCATAAGTCGTTTATAATCAAGTATTTGCGTTTTTGCCCACACCCCCAGCATTTTCACCCTTCCATATGGGTATGGGCAACGTGACCCAGCACCCCTAAATAGTGGCAAATCCTTGAGGGTCTTGCTTAATCTTAATCGTGCATCCTCTCTTGTCAAGACGCTGTCTATTACGAATAGAGAAGTGTTCCCTGGTTCTCAGGAGTAGAAATGTCCCCGACCATGGGTTTCAGGAACCGCCGAGACGGAGCCGCCCGATTCGACCGGCCCTGCCCCCTCCGCATTCCCAGAGGTCGCCGCCTCGCCGTGGACTGCGGCGGCTTGCCGCCGCTTCTGAAAGCGACAGCTTCGCCGCCGCACTCCAGACCCTTTCGGAGGACGGATAAGAACATTTTCATTCACGCCGCGAGGGGGCATTTCTCGGGTATAACCGCCGCTTGTCAAGACGCCGCCGCACCGCTTTTTGGGGCCGCTCGGCACCACAGGTTCGCCCCCGCGAAGACAGTCATCCGAGATACTCGCCATCGACTTCGGTCGGCTTGAGAGCCTCTTCATCTTGCAAACGAACGGGGCGAGGGGACACGGCGCGGCTTTTCGGCAACGGCGTGAACGGGTCACGAGACCTCCTCGGTTTCGAAAGTGTCCGACCCGGCGGCCGACTCGAATTCATCCGCTTGCAGGAAGGGCGGTGATATCTCGTTTAAGCGGCGGATGTAGTCGCGGACCGTCGCGAGGACTTTTTCTTCGTGTTTTCCTTGGTTCCACCACTCCTGCCAATCGGTCAGAATCGCAGCGAAGCGGTCCCGCTTCAAAGCGACGCCTTGCGGCGAGGAATCGAAGTCGGCCGGGGTGATGCGTTTTTGGTTGCAAATGCGCAATACCCAGCGGTCGACGACGGGCACGCGATGCGGTTCCATGAGGTCGCACGCCAGGGACGGCCTGCCCGGGCGGTAGGCGTGCAAGGTTCCGAACGTCAACTCCAACCCGGTCGCTTGAATTCGGGCTTCAACCTGCCGGAGCAACCACGTGTATCCCAAGCTGAGCAGGGCGTTGATCGGATCCGGCGGCGGGCGACGGCGTCGCCCGCTGAATTGCCACGGCGACTGCAATCGGGAGGCGAAGAGACGGAACCATGCGGCGGAGGCCGTGCCCTCCAGCCCGCGGAGGCTTTCGATCGGGGGCGTGGATTCGACTTTGCGTTGAAGCTGGGTCAATTGTCGGATCAGTTGCTTGGTTTCGGGGTTCTGATGGCGTTGGTAGTGTCGTGCAGCTTCGAGCATTTGGGCGATTTTGCGACTGACGAGACTTGCCGCTCGATTGCGGCACCAGCGCGCATCCGAGAGGGCGTGGTATTGCCGCAGTCGCAACAGGCCGGAGTCTGGGTTTACGGAGGCGACTCGGCCGGCGCATCGAAAGCCGCCCGGCGTCAACCACGCCAATTCGACTCTTCTTTGGAAGAGCATTCGGATCGCCTCGCCCGTCACGGTAACGTCGCCGTAGCAAAACACGTAGCGAAGCGATTCCGGACGAAGGCGGATGCATCCGGCTTGATCTTGTCCGTAGGCCAATTGGCCATTGATGATGCGGAGTTTTCCCGGCCCCAGAAGGTGCGCAATGGGGGAGGCAAGTTGCGTGACTCGCATGACTGAGGCTCCTTGCGTGACTTGTCAGTCCTGCACGAGGGCGCGAGCGGCGTCGTTATTGGCGGCGCGCGCAGGGGCATTGAGCCAGGCGGGCTTGTAAATGAGCCTGCCCGGGCGTTCCGGCGGCATCGCGGACAGGGTCACCAGTTGCACACCTTCCACCTCGAAGGTCCTGAACCCTCGGGGCAGACGTCGGGAGAATCGCTCGTGCACTTCACGCGCACTGATTTTGTAGAGATGTTTCAACAGACGTTTCACTTGCCGTTGGACGAAGTCGTCGACGACCTGAAAGACAGCGTAGGCGTTATCGGCGTGCATATAGGCTTGACGCCATTGACGAAGTTGGCGATTGAGCGATCGGATCCATCCGGAAGCGACGAAGCTTTTCGGTTCCAGGCGGATGTCCGGAAGAGCGGTCATCTCTTCTACCGCCGCCAGGATGTCGGCGATCTTGGAGTCGGGAACGTAATATCCGAACAGGACTCGCTCGCGGGGGAGCACGCATCGCGGGCGAATATGGACGCCCAACCACGAGACGCCGTGCTTGACCGGAGAATATGAGAAAAGAAGTCTCGAAACGACGTCCGCGTGCGAGTTAAGAATCCAGGAAGTGCTTTGGGCCAGGATCGCAAGAGGAGTTGTGAATTCGCGCAGACGCAGTCCTTTCTCCTGCAAGGAATGATGGAGACGGCGCACCGATCCCAGAAGTTCGGAGGGACTCTCGGCCAAGAGGAGAATGTCGTCTGCGTATCGAAAATAGTCAGCTTGGTGAGAACGCGACGCGTGATACGCCGCCATCGCGCGATCGATGGGATCGAGATAGAGGTTGCACAAGAGGGGTGACAGAGGGCTTCCTTGAAGGATGCCCACGCGCCGGGGATGCCACAGCCCCACGCGCCGGCTCCCGGATTCGAGGATGAGTTCCAAAAGACCGAGAAAATCCGAGTCTTGAACGCCGCGACTCAACTGGGAGAGGAGCAGGGAGACGTCCAAATGGTCGAAACAGTCGGCGATATCCAGGCCGCAACCGTAGCTCAACGCGTTCCCCGGCTCCGAAAGCGCACGCACCACGCCGGCGACGGCCCCGGCGACGGAGCGACCGGGACGAAATCCGTAACTGGCGCTCGAAAAGGTAGGCTCGAAAAGCGGTTCCAGGATCTGCTTGACGGCGGTGTGAACGACTCGGTCGCGCAAATTGAGGATGGTCAAGGTGCGCGTTCCGACCTTATGGGGGCCTTTGGGCACTTCTACCGTTCGAAAGGGAGAGGGGCGGAATCGTCCCTTGAGAATTTCCTCCGCGATGGCGGAGAGAAAACGGTCCGGGTTTTTCACGTGCCGCGGAGTTAAGCCATCCGGCCCCGGCGACTCCGCCCCGGGAGCGGCCTTGACGCGCTGCCAAGCCGCTTTGAGGTTTCGGCGATCAACCAGCCAAGCAGTCAGATGGGGCACGGGCCCCCCGAGCTTCTTTTGCTCGGAACAAAGGTGTGCCTGAATCGTAACGAGGTCTTTTCCGACCGTTGACATGGCTACATGCTCCCAGTGATTCGAACCGTCGCGTTCTCGCGCCGCACCGTAGAATTCCGGAAGGGCGCAACCGATGTTTGGCTAGCCGCTCGCCGCGGACGCCGCGGCTTCCCGTTCGCGGACACGAAGACGGGGACCTCCTTTCAGGCCTTTCCCATCACGGACGACATCACGCGCAGCTTGCTCAGTCGGCGGTAGATCGCCGCGAGGCATGTGACGGCGAACAGGCCGTGGACCTTGGCGATGTGCAGATACAACCCCACCCCCAACCCGAGCAGTTCGGTGATAGCGGCAAGCAAGGAAAGCGTCATGGCGAATGTCTCGTTCCGGTCTTCTTCCGCGGAGAGCGTCGGCGCTCGGCCACCAGTCGGGGCGATGCCTCTCCCAGCACGGCGGCGGCGGGTTCCAGCGGGATGTTGACGCCTCGAACCTGCCCCTGAGCGGATTCTTGGGAGTGCAACATCCAGGCCTGTATGCAGTCCGACTCCCAATCGATGGCTTCGGCCGCGGAATCTAAGACGCGACGGGCCTCTTCGCAGGAGCCGTCGAACCAAAAGACCGACTTCTGTAGGCGCAACGCACGCTTCTCCAATCGTCGAGCCACGCGCGCAAGGCGACGGGGATGGCAAATATCGTAAGCGATAATGAACGGCATGGCTTCTCTCGATCGTGCTCCGAGGGACTGCCCGAGAAACGCCCTGGGATTCTTACGGCTTCCGCCGCGCGTCCATAACGCGGTTTTGGCCGCATCAATCCGGCCGACCGGGTCCGCGACCCACCCAAATCACGATTCCCAGCAACAGCAGGGGAAACAACAGGATCAAAACCAGCGATCCCAGCAGCAACGCGACGCTTGTCATTTCGGCCGTGTCCCACGACACGCCGGCACTCTGATTCGCGTCGATGGGATTGGCGTCCGCTCGCATCGTTTCCGTCGTCGAATGCGTCATGGAATCACTCCGTTCTTGCGTCCCAGAGCCGTGCCCTCGGCGGCTCACCATTGAAGAGAGTACGAACGGCGCCGTCGGCGGATAACAGCTTGATTGTCCCGATATTCCTCTATTCCTCGTGACCGCCCCTCACGAGCCGCCGGCGTGGGCCGGTGGCGAATCTTGGGTGGCGCCGAGACGCCTCGGGCTGACGCCCGAGGCTCCCGATGAACCCCGGGGCTCGCGCCGAGGCCGTCGCCGGCGGTCCCTTGCATCGAATCCCGCTTCCGCGCCGTGGTCGCACGGATGTTCGTGAGGTCAGCCGCGGGGCGCACCAGCCGGCGAGTCTGGACGCGGTGATGCCGGTTTGATAGGCTGAACCGTGGCGTTGCCGCTTGATCCGAAACGCGGGCGGCGTCGGACACCCGGCGGGTCGTGCTGCGGGGCGAGCGTCCGGAAAGAACGGGGCCGCCGCATGGCACGCGAAGGGCGGGTACTCGATCGCTCCTCGGATGGATCGCTTCGTGCTGCTTTGCGATCAGGACCGCAGCCATATCTCCCGGGGCGGATTCCAATACGCTTTGGGCCCGTAGCTCAGCGGTGAGAGCAGGGGACTCATAATCCCTTGGTCGGGGGTTCGAATCCCTCCGGGCCTATTGGCACAGTTAACACTGTGAACCCCGTGATTTCACGCTTAAGCGTTGATTTCGCGGGGTTTTGTGTTGCGCCACAGTCCAAAAGTGTCGTAATGCCAATTATGACAGTTAGGGACAGAAAAAGCCTATTAGGGAACACAAGAAGTGCAACCATGAGTGCAACCATTACCGTGGTAGTATTACCCTAGTCGTCGGCGGCCTTCTTTTGATCGTGGCGAGGGACAGCGACGGCTAGTTTCCGAACAGTCTCGCCCAGGTCGGTAACGCCGAGTTTGGTATAGGTCCGGGCCGTTAACTTCGGGTCCGAATGCCGCATGAGTGCCTGGGCTGTTTGGAGGTTGACTCCAACCCGCGCCAAAAGTGTCGCGTAGGTCCCCCGGAGCGAATGGAAGTCCAGACGCCCGGCTTCAGTCTCGGGCGGGATTCCGGCATCCCGTAGGTCGTGCGCGATCATTCGAGCCGCCCGCGTGAACCACGTCCCGGGCCAGAGTCTTACCGTCGGGACTGGAACCGTGGGCCGGGTGCTCAACCACTGCCGCAGATATTCGGCAACGTTCTCGGGAAGCGGCACAACGTCTTGCCGCTTGTTCTTCGCATAGGCCGCCTCCACCGTGACCGTCGGCTGGTCGGTTTCGATGGATAACGCCCCGCGAGTGAGGCTTGCAAGCTCGGCGGCCCGCAGGCCGGAGTAGCCGGCCAGCAAGTATAAGGCCGCCCTATCCGGCCCCGTCAGTCCCCGGAAGACCCATCGGCTTTGCTCCGCGGCTCCAACCAGTCGGCCCAACTCATCCACGGATAAGACCCGTCGCCGAATCCGCCGATCCACTTCGGCGTTCCACCTCGATAACCCGGCCAACGGATCATCGGCCAGCCTGCCGCTCCTCCACAACCACCGCGAGAACGCCTTGCACGCCACTAGGTGGTGGTTTCGTGTCTCCGTACCCACTTCCAGCGACAGAACGGCGTCCAGGATGGCTTGCGGGCGTATATCGCCCAGGGCCTCGATATTGGCGAGAGAGAATACCTTGCGGATTCGCGAGAGTGTCCGGCTTACGTGATCGCGGCTCCTCCCCTTTGCCTCCAGATCACGGCGGAACTCGTCCAGGTGGTCGCCCACGGCATCGCGTAGAAGCTTGTCTGAGGGCCTAGTTAGACCGGACGCCAGTCGCTCCGCGTCCCGCTCCAACTCCGCCGCATAGGACAGCGTAGCCCTCTTATCCGTGAACCCCGCGAACTCTCTCACTCGACCGTTGGGAAGCCGAAGCCGAATGTACCACTTGCGGGATAGCTCCTTCACTTTCTCGACTGGCTTCCCCCGCCCGGCGAGCCGCTTTGCCTTCGCGGCTGTAATCCGCTCCCCTTGGTATGTCCAGCGAATCAGCGTCTTCTTGAAGATGAACGCCATACCGGCACCCCTTGAGTGCTTGCAGTACCCCAAGAGAAGCCGCGGGCGGGAAGCCGGGGGTACGGCGGCTTGTCGGGCGTCCCCTATCCCGCCCACGCTTCCGCGTCATGATACCGCGGGCACGTTGCGACTGGAACTCTGAATTGCCAACCGCCGCTGGTCGAATCTTGCCCCGTTGCAGTTTCGCGGTCCGCTATGGTCGGCACACGACTCGAACCCAAAACCATAAGTGCCGCAAATAGGACTACTTGCGAAACCGGTCATCATCCGCGCGGCACAGAATCCGGCACACTTGGCCGCGAACACCCCGCTACGTAGGGGTCTCCGCCGGTCGCGTGTTCCCACCATTCCGTGGCATCAAATGCACGCCGCATTGCGGGCAGTGCCATGCGTCATATCCATCGAATCCGATGAGCACGGCCACGGGGAAAGCGCATTCCGGGCATTCTGACGCCCTCGCCCGCGTGATCTTGAAACTCAGGGCAATGTCTGACCACCAGGGAGGCAAGTCAACGCCCCTTGGCCAACCGCGGGGTTTCTTCAACCGGCGACGAAGTTCCCGTGAAAACGGTTCCAGGGCGTCCAAGATTTCTTGGGTGACCGTCCTTCCGCCGGGGAGGGCGTGCCATACGCCCACCTTCCCGTTAGGTTTGTTTTCCAGCCGGAAACCTTCTAGGAGTATCCAGCTCACGGCCTCTTGGAAGTCACGGAATGTTAGCGGGGAAGTATCTTTGCGTGCAGATGTTCTCATGGCGTCAACTCTCCTTCTTGAGCTTGCCGGGCCAATTCCCCTACAAGCCTTTCCGCAGCCTTTGGCCAGTCCACGGGGTCAATCTTGAGTAGCCGGCACACGTCCAGCAGCAGGCATACGGCCGCGTCGTGGAAAGTGTCGTACAACTCGAAAAGGGTCGGGAAGTCTACCGGTTGGGCCGGTTGACCGATGGGAATCAAAACGTATCCCGGGCCGGATCGGCTCGGCTCCAGCCGAAGCCGGAAACCAGCCTCCCAAAGTTTGTGCAAAAGCAGCCAGCCGCCCACTTCCTCTTTGTGCTCAAGCAAGGTCGCCACTTCGCCAGCCGTCAACGCCCCGGGCCTCACGCCAAGCCGAAGTTTGCCGCTTTCCCATGCCACCTTGACGCCAGGGCGGTTGAGCCAGTGTAGGAAGTACTGGTGGCTTTCCGGCATGGTCGCCAAGTGATTGCCAGGGTCCAGGGTGCTTATTTGCCTTGAGTCCATAACCGCCCTCCGGTCGTCAGAACTCCACCCAAACTTCGCCGTCGGCTTCCGCCGCTTCCACCAATCGCCGGTTGACCTCTTCCGGGTCGATTCCGGGGAGCGCAGGCGCGTGGTTTTTGGTGGCTGCGGGTTCGGGGTCATTGGGCACATGGCCAGGTTCTCCTATAACGTGGCCATCTTGACCATGTGCCCCCCTGGAATGCTCTGAAACCCCGTTATTTAACGCAGACGGACCAGATGGCCAGGTTATTTGTGTTAGGGCGCCTTGGCTACGTGCTTGACCGTCTGCCCTGTCGGGCAAGCGCCACCACCACGGGCCGGGGTTCTCCGGACGGTATGAGACGATTCCAACCGCATTCTTTGCCCGCTGTAGGGTCTTGTCGCTTCCGCAATGGGCTTCGGTCCATTCTCGCGTAACATCCTTAGCCAGCCGTGGGCCGCCGCTCAGAGCCGCCAACAGAAACGCTTTGGCATCTTCCTGGGCGTCGGCTTCCGGTCCTGGCCGGGATGCCTGCCGCTCCCGTTCCAGCGCCTCGTCAGCCGTCATGTTGACGGGTTCCCGGTCCCATTCAACGCGAGGTGGTTCGCCCACAATACGGAACGCCAAGCCGGGCGACTCCTCGGATAGGTTTTGTTTTCCGGCAAGGAACAGCCGCCGCTGTTTGTCGTCAGCGTCCCGCGATACATGCCACACACTCCGGGCGATGCCCGTGAACCCTCTTGACCCCATGACCGCTTCATCGGCCCCGCCGTCGCCCGTGGATTTCCGGCGGTGCACGACCACCAGGACGGCAACCTTGCGCCGCCGGGCCATTTCGCCGAGGGGCGCAAGAACCGATCGAACCTCGTTATCACGATGCGAATCAACCCGCAAGCCGAGAAAGTCGCCCACTGGGTCAATAATCAGCAGCCGGCAGTCAGGCACATCATCCAGGGCCTTTTCGATCACGGCTAGATCGGCCAACGTTAGGCCGCGCTCCCGGCGTGAGCCGTCCGCGTCCCGGCGGACCATTCCCTTCAACACCCGCACCCGCGCAACGTCCGCGTGCATGGCGTCAAGCCTAGGGCGGATGGTATCCGCCGGGTCATCTTCCATCGTGAGTATCAAAACCGAACCCTTCTGACACGGCGAGCCGTCCGGCCAAGGCGTCCCGGTGGTCACACGGGCCGCAAGGTCACACGTCAGAAAGCTCTTGCCCTGGCCCGGCTTGCCGACCAGGAGTGTGAGCCGGCCTAACGGAATGCGCTTCGGCCAGAGCCATTCCACTGGGGTCGCCGCCACCTCCTCAAGCTTGACGATGATCGGTTGAAAATCACTCTCCAATTCTGCGCCGGGCCGGGCTTCAACCGAGGCCTCCGCCGGGTGACCGTCCCCATTCCGCGCCTTCGCCTCTATGATCGCCTCTTGAAGCGTGTTGAGCGTGTCACCCTTCGGGATGCCGTACCGCTCGAATAGCCTTTGGGCGAGTTCCCGCCAAGCCGTTCGATCATTCGATGGAACAGAACGGGTGACGGGCGTGGGAAGGTGTCCACCTTTGAGGGTGACCGATATCCGGGCGTCCTTGCGCGCGGTTGCGATGATTGTCGCCGGTTGCGTTTTATGCATGAACTAAACCCCGTATCAAGGCCGTGGCTCGTTGTGAATCGAGGAATTCGCTTGGTACTGTGGGGCGGAGGTTCTCCGATGCGACAACCGCACCCGGCAGCAGTAGTTCTCGCATATTCTGAGGAATCCGCTGCGCAACAAACCGCTCGCCCAGCAGTTCCGCCCGCGGATCGTCGAGGTTCGCGATTGGAGGCGAGACGACTCTTGCAGTGACAAAACCCCGCGGCGCGCGGACCTCAACCAACCAAGGGGCGCCTTCGCGCACCGGAGGCCAACAGACCACAAGGACGGGCACCCGGGTTTGTGTCGCCGGCTGGCGAAGACGAACTAACCGTTCAGCCACGGTCGCCTCCTCGTGATTTCTGCCGCTTCCCACTGCGATCCAAAAAGTCTCGTACAGCCTGCCAGCGCCATCGGAGCGTCCGCGCGCTCAATCGGGTCGGCTCCGGCAATCTTCCGCTGGCCAGTAAACGAAAGATCGTCCGACGGGACACGCGAAGCCGCCTCGCAAGCTCGGCCGACGACAACATCTCATCTTGAAGGTCCATGCGTCTCTCCTTGCGTGAAACCACACTGCAATGTAGGAGGACCACAGACGAGGTGTGTAATCGCGGGACTAGACGAATAAAAAAACCCCGCGAAAAACAGCGTGCGGGGCCTAGTGTGGCGGGACTAACTGCGGGAGTAGCGCGGGAGTAGCGGCCCTATTCGCGGCCACCGGGTTCCAGTAGTATTGGCTTCCCGCCGCGTCGCCTTGCAACCAGGTAGTCGATTTTCTTCCAATAGTCATCGTCGCGGGCTTTCCAATAGTTAGCCCAGTCCCCTGCGTGGACCAAGAGCCGGTTGCGACTCGGCCTACACCGCCGAATGACGTCATTGGGCACGCCATCGAGCCATCGCTTGAATTGCTTGTAGTTCATGAACTTTTGTCGTGCCGCCACAGTCGCCGGTATGTAGTCCCTAATGTCCACCTTCGGCTGAGTATTTCCGGCGTCTTGGCCTTGCCGCTGCCCAGTCTCAGCCGCGGCGGGCATCTTTTCGAGGTAAGCCGCAAGCAACATCGGGTCTTCGATGGCCGCGATCTTCTCTGCGGGGACCCCTGCCGCTAGCGCGTATCGTTGCAATGGTTCACGGATCATGTGCCGTTCGAACCATTTTTCCATGACGTAAACGATGATGGTTTCATCCGCGAGTTTGTCCACCGAATCCGCCGGAAAGCCTAGCTCAACTGCCTCCGCGTGTAGCTGCGATTTAGACATGGGTAGAGTGCGCCCGGTGAACGTCAGCCATAGTTCCGAACATATTCGCACTGCGGCCTCGGGGTCGGCTTTTGCTAGCTCCTCAAACTCTTCGCGCATCCTCGGGAGTTTTACCGCCCACCCCGCTTGTTCAGCCGAGAGTTTGCGAATCAGCGTCTTCAGTTCGGCGTCGTCACCGTTGCGAAAGACTTGAGTAATTTGCGACAAGCAAGACGATAACCACGCAAGCCAATCATTGAATACAACCAAGTATTCGCGCTTACCAGTAGACATGCGATCCCCTTTCGCATGAGCGAGATTCCCCAAAAAGATAGAGGGCGGGCGGCCGTTGGGGATACGGTATTCGGGCCGCGAACCCTAGCCCGCCCCGGCACAATGAGAGTTAACTACTTTTTACCATCCTCCGGCGATCTGACAACACGCTGGACAAACAGAACGGCAACATGCCCGGCCTTACATAACTCACAATCCTCGGTCGGATCGGCCTCGCCCTCATTCATAACGTGGTAATGGTCCGGTTCGCCGGGTTTTGGGGCAAGCCGCTCGATGCGCTGCAGCCTATCGCGAAGCCTGGCCATAGATGGCGTTCTCCAATTCCTCGAGCCGCTCCACCAAATCCACCTCTACCGGCGGGCCTAGGACGCGGTTCAAAACCTCCCTGGCCGCCGCAACGTCGCCTTCCATCGCACGCGAGAACAACACTCGGACTATCGAGGCCAATTCTTCGGGCGTAACAGCCTGCAGGACGGCCTTGCGTAGCTCTACGGCCCCGTAACGCTTCTTCGGCCTCCCGGGGCCTCCGGGGCCTCCCTGGACGAATCTACCGCGGTTGTCGCGAATCATGGGGCAGCCGTTTCATCTCGTGAAACTAACCGAACAAACCGGCATAAGCTCTTTGGCCGCCTTCGCCAGGTCGGCGGCGACGTATGACCGAACGAGCGTCCACCCGGTCGCGTGGCCGGCAGTCTCGCGGAGTTTGTCCACGGTATGCCGTTGTCTCGCCACCGCGGGGCTTAGCTCCGCGGCCATCTTCAACGCGGCGTGCGCGGCCGTCTTTTCCTCCGGGACGGGGATTTCAAGAACGTGGGCCAGCTTCGCCGCCGTCTCCGCGATCACAAAATCGAGCGTGTCTTTTTCCTGTTGAATCGCTGTCTTCCGTGCCGCGTTGATTGCGTCGGCGACCTCGCGATGCTCGGCCAAAATCCTGTTGGCGGCCTCCAAGAAGGCCATCGCCGTCTTTTGGAGGCTTGCCGCCTTCGCTGCCGAGAAACTCGACTTGACTTCCTGTTGCAGGGAGTAAAGTTTTTGCTCCAGGGCCTGGGCTTCGGCCAGGGAAGCGTTCCACTTTTCGACTCGCTGCCGGAGTTGCGGCTCGAACCACGTGGGAGTTTCAAACGGACTCAACCGACTCAGTATGCTCATTGTTCACCCCCTCGGAATCCACGGATCGCATTGGCGAAAATGTCCTCGCTGGGAGCGGCTTCGCCGCGCCAAGCCCGAACCACGTCTTCGACTTCTTTCAAGTTTTCGCCGCCGGAGTTCTTCACCTCTTGGAGCCGTTGGCGGAAGCGAACCAACTCGGATTCCTCAAGCTCGACATACGCACCCTCCGGCAGCCGCCGAACGTCGGCGTCGTACAACTCCTTGCCGCAACACTTGCAAACGTAAACCATTCGCATCGCCCTAACCTCCATGAACCGTTTTTGCCCCGTTACAAGGCCGCTGAGTCGCCGTCTAACCCGATTATAGCGAAGTATCGCCGGGGAAAAACAGGTGCAACCATGAGTGCAACCAAGGAATATGCTATTTGTAAGTGCTGTATTTTAAGCTACTTGTGAAAGTAAGCAGGGGACTCATAATCCCTTGGTCGGGGGTTCGAATCCCTCCGGGCCTATTCGGCACTTTTCGGGGATGGTTTGATCCGGCCTTTTTGAAGGATCAAACGGATGTGCGGGGCGTCCGGCAACACGGTTTATGACGAGACGCGCCGTCTCGAGGCGTCGGGTGGGACGCGGACAAGCTCGAGGTATCGGGACTTTCGGGGTTTCGTGTCCCGGTATTGGGCAAGACTCTCGCTGTGAGTTCGGCGGTGCCGACTCGCGTTTTTGGCGGGACGCTCGATCGGCGGCGGGAGGTGCGGCATGGTAACCGGACCGTCGTCAGGAGATCGAGTCGCAGACGTCGATCCAAAGCGGAGTATGGCCGTCCCGAAACGGAAAGCCCGCCTGCTTGTCCGTGATCAGGTTGATCAGCGGGCGTCCCTCGTGCCAACGGCGAAGATTCTCGCAGAACAGTCGCGTGATGTCGTCGGCGCGGGACGCGCATTGACCGCCCACGTGCGGGGTGATGATGACGTTGGGAAAGTCCCACAAGGGATGACCCGGCGGCAACGGTTCCGGATCGGTCACATCCATGACGGCGCCGGCGATGGGACCGTTTTGCAAGGCGGCGACCAGGTCTTCCGTGACCGTGATGGCTCCCCGGGCGACGTTGACGAAGAGGGATCCCGGCTTCATGCGGGCGAATTGCTCGGCGCCGAAGGCGTGGAATGTGGAGGCGTTGAGCGGCAAGGCCAAAATCACCAGGTCGGCGTCCGGCAGCAGGGAAGGCAACTCGCTCGGCGGCAGCAATCGTTCGACGTACTCCGGCTTATCCACAGGGAACAGGTCCACGGCCCAAAGGCGCGTTTTGAAGACGCGCAAGACCTGCGCCAAGCGGCGCCCCACGCCGCCGAAGCCCACGATTAGAATCGTGCTGTGATGCAAATCTCGGGTGGGACGGCGGATGAACTCATGCTTCTTTTGGGCCGCGAAAAAGACGGGCAGACTGCGAAGCCAGGCCGTGATCAGAGCGGTGGTATGTTCCGATACTTGGTCGGCCAAGACCCCGGAAGCGCTGGTCACCACGATATTGGATGCGATGACGGGCGGTACCAGGCAATGATCCATCCCGGCGGCGGATGATTGAATCCAACGCAGTCGGCCGCGTTGTACCACGGCGTTCCAGTCCACGGGCACCTTGGCATGGCCGCAAAAGATGTCGGCGTGAAGCAACTCCTCGGCGATTCGCTCTTGCGGTACGTCGGCCACCTCGGCCCAGGGCGCGGCCTCCGCAATTCGACGTCGCTGCCGTTCTTCGTTGGGAAAACACAAGACGATCCGCATGGCGTGACCTTTGTACGGGGCGAGACTGATCATGCAGAAGGAAGCTTCGCGGTGCCGAGGGTTGTGCATTCCCCGGACCCCTGCGAGTCGGGCGCAGGCGTGCCCGGCTAACCGTGAAACCGACCGAGGAAATCGGATTGGGGGTGCCTTCGGCCGCAGTCTTCAGACTACGGCGGTGGGGCTTTTCGGCAAAGGGGGATGGGCGGCGGGAAATACTCTCAGGTCGCTCCGACGGGCGCTAGGTGCGACCGGATACGTTCGGCAGTCCCGCCGGGCCTTCCAAGCGGGTCTTCCACAGGCGGATGGCGCGTTGGCGTTCGACGGGTACGGCGCTAGGCTCGTAGTTCAGGGTGACGCCCGTCACGCGGCGGAGGTTCCAAAAGGCCAGCACGCGCACGGCCAAGTTGTCGTGTTCCAAGAGTTGGATCAATTCGGCGGCTTGCAGCTTATCGAGCGTCGCCCCGTATTTCCAAAGCAAGGCGTACAGCAGTGGTCCCCGCTCGCCGAACTCGGTTTCCGCAGCGGCACGGACGGCCGCCGCCGCTTGCGGCGATTGGCGAACCACGGTGAGCAATTGTTCGATGCTTTGCGTCCAGCGGGCTTTGGCGGCGGGATCGTCGAGGCTTCGCCACAATGGGCCGGGAAATCGCAGAAAGGCCAAGGTGCGCTGCGCCAACCAGGCGACTTCCTGCTGGCGATGGCCCGCCAGTTCCTCGAGCACCATGAGCGGAGGTTTGGCGTTGCCCGCCAGAGCGTCGGCCACAAGCCCCATCGCGTTTTCCTCTAGCAGACGCTCCGCCGAGAGAGGCGGGTTCAGCCAAGCCACGGGACCGGCCAGGGGAACGGTGCGCAGTTCCCGTTCCGACAATCGCACTTGAACCTGGGGCACCAAGGCCATCGGGCGCGAGTGATCGGAATCGCCCCACACCACTTCTCCGGCTAGGACGTAAAGGTCCACGATCCAAGGGACCGGTTGCGTCTCGGGATCGTTGGGGACTGCGTCTTCGCGGGTCACATCCAGGCCGACCGAGGAGTTGTCACGCAACTGTAAGAGGCCGGAGATATTGCCGAACTTCAAGCGCAGGGTAGGAGGGCCGATCAGGTCGCCGCCGGCCTCCGCCCGGGCGTTCAAGATCATTCTTCCATAACTCAGTCCTAAGCCGTTGGAACCGGCGGCGTCGGTGGACAGAATCTCGAAGAACAGCGGGCCGATGCCGATCACTTCCACGCCCGGCATGAGGACTCGGGCACGAAAACCGGGCGGGACGAAATATCGCTCGTAGCTATTGAGTTTTTCGGAAGCCGGGACGGGCTGAAAGTTTCCCGTGTTGCCCAGCATGCGGAAAAGCATTTGCGGCAACCGACCTTCGGGAGCGAACTCTCCAACCGGTTCCGGAGGCAGAGGCGCGGAATCGGTGCTGGGAAGCGGATTGGGCGGCACAGCGGGCGACTCGGTTGAACCCGGTTGTTGGATCACTTGCGGGAGGTCGGACGGTTGCGTGGGGGGCAGCGGGCGCATCCCGACGGGAGGTTCCGGGGATTGTTCCTGCGCCGGCCCGGCGGGTTGGGGAGTGGCGGCGGATGGGACGCCTTGCTCCGGCGGAACGGATGCGTCCGGTCGGGGTTCGGGGACGCCGTCGCCCGGCTCCATGGGCGAGGGAGTCGAGGCTCCCTGATCAGGCCGTTCTGAAGGAGGGGGAGCCTGGGCGGACGAACCGCTGGATGCGTTCGAGGAATGGGAGCTTGGGTCGGGCAACGGCGGCGTGGGGCCGGCCGCAGCAGGACCGGCCGGGCCTTGTTCCGCGGGGGACTCCGGCGCCGCGCCTTGATTGGATTGCCGGTTCGCGGTGTTATCTTGGTTCGAAGTTTCCGGCGGGCTAACACGTGCCGCACCCTCGTCGGGAGACACCATCGCGGTTTCCGGATTGCTCAGGAAACCGGGCCTGCCGGAGAATTGGGTCCGGTAGAGCCACATTCCGACCACGACCAACGTACCGACCAAAGCCACCGCAATGAGGGCCGGGAAGAACCACCGCCAGCGGTCGGCTTCCGTGGTGCCCGGCACGAAGGGGTCGATCGCCGCCGCGGGACGATCGGGCGGAGGAGCGAGTGCCGCCTCCTCGGGCGAAGCTTTCGCTTCGGATTCGCCGCCGTCTTCCTGAAATAGCGATCGAACGATGTCTTTCTCGGTCGGTTCCTTGACGGTTCCGAGCAACCGGTACATGGCGTCGCGGGTGGCGGGAGGGACTTCCGCCGGTTCGCCCAGTACGATGGAAAGTATCTGATGGCACGCCGCAACTTCGGCCAATAGCGTGTCGTTTTCCAGGCAGGCCTTTTCAAAATCGGCCACGCGGTCGGGCGGCAACGTATTGTCGAGGTATTCGGCCGTGGTGTTCGGATCGAGCGGCGGTTTGTCGTCCAAGACGGGCGGCACCCCGATGCGGAGTCGCCGCGTGATCTCCCGAATGCGGCGGACGAGCGTCTTGGCGACTTCGCTTTCCTCGATTTTTCGACCGATGTCGGCGGCGTCCTCCGGTTCGAGGATGTCGTCCAGATAGGCCAGCATGGTTCGCAAAGTCAGTCGCATGGCAACCTCGTGTCCGACGGAATAGGTTTGCCCTGGGGGGCAAAAGTGCGAGTCGGCGATTCCGTTAGGGAAGTGGCGTAGATCTCCCCTTTGGTATTAGTGGCGAATCGCTTGGCGAACCGTACAAAAAACTCGCTTGAAAGTGAATGTCACACCCTGCGGACGGGGTTATAGGGCGGTCGGGATAGATGGGCAAGGCTTCGCTGCCGGTTCAATCGCATATCCGGCTTCGAGGGGTGTGGTTGGCCGGTCCGCGTAAGCTCCGTGGACGCTTGTCGGCCGGCGACGGTTTCCTCTAAACTCGATGAATTGCTCCCGAGATTGTGCGACGGGGGCCCGGGATTAACTCGTTGGAGTGATTTCCATCGCGGTTCGAGATCGATCGATATGCCGAGAAAAAAGACCAAAAGTCCTCAGGCCGATACGGCAACTGCCGCCGCGGCGCTGGATGAGCGAGATCAACGCACGCTGGAACGCATCGCCGGGTTGGCCGACCACGTGATTACCGCCGCCCGATCGGGGAGGGATCCCTACCTCGATATCCCCTCTCGCACGCTCTCCAACGTGCATTACAACCGCAAGAAGCGGTTCATCGAGATGGGCAACGCTCGCAATCGTCGGCACCTATTCAATTTGGCGCAAGCCAAGAGCTACATGCAGACCATGCTTGTGGCCAGCGGTTGCAAACGCTTGATCGAGCAGGGCAAGACGACCAGCATCCGTGGATTGTTCTATCTTCTCAAGCACACGATCGAAGGCACGCGCGAGGAGACGTTCGCGACACAGGAGGAATGCGATCCGGTCATCGAAGACGTAGAGGTGACGCTGAATGCCCTGCGCGAAGAGTTGCACGTCTACGCCAGCAACCGCGGCGCCATGGTCGGCGAGATCACGCTCCGTGACAGTGGGGACGAAATCGATTGCACGCGGATGGGATCGGGCGGTTACTCCATTCCCTCCATCGTGGAACCCAGCGTGATCCAGTTCGTGAAGTGCAACGCCCAATTCATCCTGCACGTGGAAAAGGACACGGTTTGGCGTCGCTTCAACGAAGACAAGTTTTGGCGAAAGCACAAGTGCATTCTAACGCACGGCATGGGCCAACCGCCGCGCGGCGTCCGAAGGTTGTTGCATCGCATGCATCATGAACTTGGGTTGCCCGTCTATTGCCTGTTGGATAACGACCCTTGGGGATATTACATCTACAGCGTCATCAAGCAAGGCTCGATCAATTTGGCCTACGAATCGCAACGGATGGCGATTCCGGACGCACGATTCCTGGGGCTTCGCTCTTCCGACTTCGAACGTTGCGGCTTATCGGACAGCGTGATCATCAATTTGACCGATACGGACCGCAAACGGGCCAAGCAGATCATGGAGTACCCGTGGTTCGCCCCAAAAAAGGCGTGGCAAGAGGAGATCAAGAAGCTGTTGGATAACGGCTTTAAGCTGGAGGTGGAAGCCCTGATTTCCAAGGACATCAGCTATGTGACGGAAGTCTACGCCCCGCAGCGATTGCGCGACCGGGATTGGCTCGATTGACGAAGGGATTGCGCCCCTAGGTCTTCTCGGTCGAGCGGTCCGGCGACAAGGAATCGGCCAGCCATTGTAGATACGGGGGGTGACCGTCGCTGATGGGAAGAGCCAAGATTTCCGGCACTTCGTAGGAATGCAAGGCGACGATTCTCTCGCGAAGCGTTGGCCACGAAGCGCCGTCCGTCTTGAGCACCAGCAACCACTCCTCACTGCTTTCGATGTTCCCTTGCCAGCGGTAAACGCTGCGAATCGGGCCGATCACTTGCACGCAGGCGGCAAGCCGATCTTCGACCATTTGCGACGCGATTTGGTTCCCCAATTGCGGGTTGGGAACGGTGACGAAGACCTGAAGGAATCGGGAGTCGTTCATCGGTCGCTACTTTGGGAAAGTTAGACCGGCAGGCTGTACGCATCCGGTGAAGTGAGTTTGAACAGGCCTCGCCTTCCGCGAGACCCACGGGTTCGGCACGAAATAATCCGCTTGCGACCTTCGACGGCGAGCGGCGATCATCCGGCGTTATCGGAGGGGGCGCCGTCTTTCTTCTGGGAGGTCTGATGGTCCTCCGGAGAGGACGGTGCCGGAGGTTGGGTTTTTTCCTTGGCCTCGCGGGCAATTTCGAGGGCGGACGGCCGGTATGGATCGCTCTTAGCCTTGGCCGGTGCGGAGGGCGACTTGTCCCCGTCCGCCGCGGTCGCCGCCGGTTTCGCCGCGCCGTCCGTTTTCGGAGGCTCGACGATCTTCAAGTAATCCAAATCGAGATCGTACCAAGATCGGTCCACGCCTTCGAACTGAACGACCGCCCGACCGTTGCAGTTGATCGTCTGCACGCGACCCACTTTGCCGCGAAAACGGGCCAACTCGGGCCGATCGCCCTCGACAACGACGTACCGATCGGAATACTCCAATCTCAGATTGGCGATGCGCTGCATATCCATCGAACCGAGTCCTCATCCAGACCCCGCGGCGGGCGCATGTCGCTTGCCGCCGAATGCGGGACGACCGCGTTACGCCTTGCCCGCGGCCCTGGCCTTTTCCTTCGCGGCAGCCTCTTGGGAGACTCGCCAACGCAGGTAGGCGTCCAAAAACCCTTGGATTTCTCCGTCCATGACGGCCTGAAAATTGTTCAGGGAATAGCCGGTCCGCGCATCCTTGATTCGTTGATCGGGGTGCTGGAAATAGCTGCGAATTTGCGACCCAAAACCGGTCTTGGGCATGGATTCGTATTTGGCGGCCAAAGCCTCTTCGCGCTTGATCTCCTCCAATCGGGCAAGTTGCGCACGGAGCATCTTCATGGCCATGGCGCGATTTTGATGCTGGCTCCGTTCGCTTTGGCACTTGATCATGATGCCCGTCGGAATATGCAACAGGCGAATCGCGCTGGAGGTCTTGTTGACGTGCTGTCCGCCGGGACCGCTGGCACGGATGGCTTGCTCCTCGATGTCTTCGTCACGGATGACGATTTCGTTGTCGTTGGTGATCTCCGGAGTGACGTCCACCGCGGCGAAACTGGTCTGGCGTTTGCCTTCCGCGTTGAAGGGACTGATGCGGACCAAGCGGTGAATCCCGGTTTCCCCCTTCAAATAGCCGTAGGCCATGGGACCGCGAATGGCGACGGTGGCGGAGTTGATGCCTGCGATTTCCCCGTCCTGGCGGTCCAATAGTTCCACTTCGTAGCCGCGGCTTTCGGCCCATTGGATGTACATGCGGAGGAGCATGGCGGCCCAATCATGGGC
Organism: Thermopirellula anaerolimosa; assembly: GCF_054657335.1. Lineage (NCBI taxonomy): Bacteria > Pseudomonadati > Planctomycetota > Planctomycetia > Pirellulales > Thermoguttaceae > Thermopirellula > Thermopirellula anaerolimosa. Next base: position 1,362,846 of record NZ_BAAHYX010000006.1, on the reverse strand, counting down.
GTCGGTTCCGCCGTCGCGGGCGTTGATGGTGAGCAACGCGTTGCAGGCGTCGTGCTCGCCGCTCAGCAGCGACTTGATTTCCAGGTCTTCGATGAGAGCTTCCAGGTTTTCCAGGGCGGCGGGGACCTCTTCCCCGAAAGCCGGATCTTCGTCGGCCAATTGGATCATGGCGTCGATGTCATCGAGTTGCCGAAAGGCTTCGTCGACCGGTTTGACGATCGCCCGAATCGCCTTCAGTTCGCTCAAGATTGCGCCCGACTTTTCCTGGTCGTTCCAGAAATCCGGCCCGGCCATGATGGATTCGATCTCGGCCTCGCGGGCTTTTTTCCCGGCGTAGTCAAAGAGAGTCTCGCAATTGGGTCAAGCGCTCACGAATGGCTTCGGCACGATTCAGCGTCTCGCCTTCCATCGGTATTTCTCCATCATGGCAACCGCAAGTACACCGCCGACTTGCGAAAGGCGGCGACCGCGCGGCGGCAACTTATTTTCGGAATAAGCAAACACTCCAACCAATCGAATTATACTGTCTGTCGAAAAAAGCGCCACCCGGGCAAGCCGACTTCCGGGCCGTCCTGATGTGATTCCCTTGGAAGAATCGCCCGCGACCGATGCGCCCGGCGCAGTCGGTTGAGAGGCCGATCGCCCGCAGTATACAATGGCTCTTCGATTTGGCATGCCCCCGCGCTTTGCGGCAGGGGTGATGACCGCGTCCATGATGCGGCATGATTTCCGGGAGAGGCGGCCCGATGGAGAATTTCCTCCAACTCCACGCTTTGCTTTTTCTCGCGGTTTTCCTTTCGATGGGCCTTGCGAGCGGATTCGTCGGTCCAAGCCTGGGGGCGGAGGAGTCGGCGACGGCGGCGACGAGGCAGCGACCGAACGTGATCTTTGTTCTTGCCGATGATCTCGGCTACGGCGACTTGGGGTGCTACGGTCAGCGGATTATCCAGACGCCGCGTCTCGACCGCATGGCGACCGAGGGCATGCGTTTCACGCAGTTTTACGCGGGAGCCACGGTCTGCGCACCGTCGCGCTGCGTCTTGATGGTCGGTCAGCATACCGGACATTGCCACGTCCGCGGCAACGCCCCCGGCAACCTCCGTATCAATCAATCGTTACGCGAGGAGGACGTCACGATCGCGGATATCATGCATTCCGCCGGGTACCGGACCGCTTTGATCGGCAAGTGGGGACTGGGCGAACTCAACGAACCGGGCCATCCGCTTGCGAAGGGTTTCGACTACTTCTTCGGTTATCTCAATCAAGGTCATGCCCACAATTATTATCCGGAGTATCTCTGGCGCAACATGGAAAAGGTTCCGTTGCGGAACGAAGTGGTCGGGATAGGGGGAAGTCAGGGCAGACCGGGGCCGGACTACGGCGGAGGTTTTACGCCCGGTTACGCCGTCAAGCGAATCGACTATTCGCACGATCTGTTCGCGACCGAGGCCTTGCAGTTCGTCCGCGAAAACCGCGAACGCCCCTTCTTTCTTTACCTGGCCTTGACGATTCCGCACGCCAACAACGAGGGCACGCGAGGCACGGGGAACGGGGCCGAGGTTCCGGATTACGGCATCTACGCCGATCGAGACTGGCCGGATCCCGACAAAGGGCAGGCCGCCATGATCACCCGGATGGATGCCGACGTCGGGCGACTCCTGGATACGCTGCGGGAGTTGGGTTTGGCGGAGCGGACCTTGGTCATGTTCAGTTCGGACAATGGGCCGCACAACGAGGCCGGTCACAATCCACGCCGCTTTCAGCCCTCCGGACCGCTCCGCGGCATGAAGCGCGACCTTTATGAGGGCGGAATCCGGGTGCCCTTCATCGCTTGGTGGCCCGGGAGCATCGCGGCGGGCACCGTCACCGATCACGTCGGTTATTTCGGCGACATGATGGCCACGTTGTGCGATCTGACGGGCGTGCCGCTGCCGCCGGACCGCGATTCCATCAGCTTTTTGCCGACCCTCCTGGGGCGTCCCGACGAGCAGAAGACCCACGAGTACCTGTATTGGGAGTTCTACGAGCAAGGTTCCGCTCAAGCGGTTCGCTTCGGCAATTGGAAAGCGATCCGCAAGCCCATGCTCACCGGTCGCGTGGAACTGTACGACCTCAGCGCGGACATCGGCGAGACCAAAGACGTGGCCGAGGAACATCCCGATTTGGTGGAAAAGGCTATCCGCTACATGGACGAGGCCCATGTCCCGCACCCGAATTGGCAGGTTCCCAAGCGGAAGTAAAGCGATGGGCTGGCGGGGCGTTTTCCGCCGCGACCGGGCGTCTGCGTTGAGGCGTCGCCGTCGCAGTTCCGATCGGCCGAGTTCCCCAAGGGCGTCCGGAAACGCGGCTGTGGGACTCTGCTTGGAATAGTTTGCTCTCCAAACCGAGATCAAAGTCCGCTTGACGGGACCCGATCATTCCCGACAATAGAGCGTGTTTTCCAGCGACCGCCTTCGAGGATGACCCACCGATCGGGACGGATCGTGCCCGCAAGTCACCGTCGGCGCGAGACGTTCCGCCAACCGGAGTCTTGACAGTCCGGAGGGATCTCCGGCTTTCGCCCGAGGGAATCATGTCGCGTTTGCGTTTCTTTGGATGTCTCACAGAGGAGGCTTGTGATGAAGAGTGATGGCCGGGGAGGTTCCACGCGTCGAGGATTTATGAAGACGACCAGTCGCATTGCGGCGGCGTCGGCGCTGGCCGGGACGTTTGTGCCCAGCGTCCACGCGGGCGAGGACAATACCATCCAGGTAGCGCTCATTGGCTGCGGCGGGCGCGGGACGGGGGCCGCGCAGAACGCGCTCTCCGTGCAAAACGGGCCCGTCAAGTTGGTGGCCATGGCCGACGTATTTCCGAATCGGTTGGAAAACAGCTTCAAGAACCTGAAGGAAAGGATGGGCGACAAGGTCGACGTACCGGACGATCGCAAGTTCTTGGGGTTCGACGCCTACAAGAAGGCGATGGATTGCCTTCGGCCCGGCGACGTGGCCATCTTCGCCACGCCTCCCGCCTTCCGCTGGGTGCATTTCACGTACGCCATCGAGAAGAATCTCAATGTGTTCATGGAAAAGCCGATCACCGTGGACGGTCCGACGTCGCGGAGGATGTTTGAATTGGCCAAAAAGTCGGTCGAGAAGAACCTCAAGATCGGCGTAGGGTTGATGGTTCGTCACTGCCGCGGTCGCCGGGAATTGAAGAAGCGGATCGAAGACGGCGAAATCGGCGAGATCACCATGATGCACGCCTATCGGATGGGCGGTCCGGCGGCGAACTGCGGTCCCAAGCCCGACGGCATCACCGAGTTGCTGTACCAGGTAAGGCAGTTCCACAGCTTCATTTGGGCGAGCGGCGGGGTCTATAGCGACTTCTACATCCACCAGATCGACGAGTGCTCTTGGATGAAAGGGGCCTTCCCCGTCAAGGCCCATGCCTTGGGCGGACGGCACTATCGCGGGAACGCCGTGGATCAGAATCTGGATACCTATTCCGTCGAGTACACGTATCCCGACGGTACCAAGCTTTTCTACTTCGGTCGCCAAATGGCAGGTTGCCACAACGAATTCGCCAGCTATGTCCACGGCACCAAGGGATGCGCCATCGTCTCGACATCCGCCCATACGCCGGGCAAGGTGCGGACCTTCCAGGGCCACATTTTCAGCCCGGAAAATCAGCTTTGGGCATTTCCTCAACCGGAGCCGAATCCGTACCAATTGGAGTGGGACGATCTGATCGAGGCCATTCGTACCGATCAGGCCTATAACGAGGTGGAACGCGGCGTGGAAGCGAGTCTGGTGACCTCGATGGGCCGCATGGCCGCGCACACCGGTCGCATCGTGACCCGCGAGGACATCCTCAATTGCCCGCATGAGATGGCGCCGGACGTGGACAAGTTCACGGACGACTCGCCCGCCCCGGTCACCGTGCAAGAAAACGGGCTGTATCCGCAGCCCATGCCGGGCGTAAAGACCGACCGCGAGTATTGATGCGGTTTGCCTTGCGCGGTTGCGTGCCGACGGGGCCGGAACCGTCGCAAGTCTTCGGGGTCTTCCGAATGAGAAGCAGGGCGTCGGGTTGATTTCGGCCCGACGCCCTGTTGCGTAGAAATTGCATCCCGTGCCTTCAGTGCCGCGGGCAAAATGTGCCGCGCGGTCCGGTTTCCGTTCAGAGCCAGAACGAGGTGAAGACGGCATCGACCGCACTGCGGATGGTCGTATTCTTGCCGACCACGCCGCCCTCGTCCGTGACGTTGATCTTGTACAGGCCCGTCAGATAGGCGACTTCCGCCGCGTTGGACGGTACGGGCGACGTTCCGGGGGTGACAATGCCGGGCGTCACGGTCCCGCCGTTCACGTAGGCAATGTCGCGACCGCCGTTTCCGCGGAAGGTGACCTCTTCGAAGAACTTGGCCCGGTGGACGTAACTGCCCGAATTCAACCGAACTTGCACGGCGTCCAGAATCACCTTGTCGTTGCCGGCCGAACCCTTGATGAGGGCGGTATCATAGCCGCCGTTGAGGGCGTAGGCGTGAACGGCGTCGAAGAACTTGGCGCGGAAGAAGAAACTCGCACCGTCGAACAGCGAGAAATCGGGCGTCGCCACGAAGCGGTCGTCGCCGGCTGAATCGTATAATTGCGCCGCGTCGAAACCGCCTCCGGTCGCGTAAGCGTGGACGTAGCGGAAATGCTCCGCACGCAAGCGGAAACCGGTCCCCGTCAATTCGCCGTAGGTCGGTGTACCCTGGAACAGGTCATCGCCGGGTGAGTCGTAGAGGAAGGCGACGTCCTCGCCGCCCGCCTGCGAAATCATCAGCACCTGCTCGAAGTTTTTGGCCGTGTGGGCATACGAGTTCTCGGCATCGGAGATCGTAAGCAGTGCCGGGGCGGCGGTAACCGTGTCCACGCGAGGCGAGTCGTACACGGTCAGGGAATCCGTACCGCCGAGGCCGTCGATCAAAACGCCCTCCGCGTTCTCCGCTTGGAAGCGATAGATGCCTCCGAACATGATGGCGGCCCCGCTCGCCCAAACCACGGCGGTATCGTTGCCGGCGGTCCCGCGGATCGAAACCGTATCCCGACCGCCCAAGCCGTCGATAACCAGATAGGTCAGGGACTTGGGAATCGCTTGCAGGTTGCCGTTGATCTTGACGGTCCAGTTTTCCGGCGTAGCCCCGGCGATGAATTCGATCACATCGTCGCCTTCGGTGCCCCGCAACGACAGTTGGGTGATCTCCACGCCCAAAGGCTGCACTCCGGGCGGATCGAGCAAGCGAGTGAAGATGTCGGTGCCGTTGGCCGCCGCCACAAGCGGGTCGGGATCGGTGGACGGACCGGTCCAAGCCACAACATAGTTGCCGACGGCGTCCATGGCGATGACGGGCGTCACTTGGTCGCCCGCGATGTCGGCGTTCACGCGGAACTCGCCCGCCTGCCCCTTGGGCGGCAAGACGAAGTCGTTACCGTCGGCCATGAACATGCGGGCATAAATGCCCCAATCCACGGCCAAATCGTTGTCCTGGCCCATGGTGGTCCAGACCACGGTGAAATTGCCGGCCTTATCCATGGCCACATCGCTTTGGTATTGCCAGTGCAACGTGGTTTGATTGACGCGGAATTCATCGCCTTTGGCCGTTCCGTTGGGGGCGAACCGGCGAGCGTACACCCCGTAGCCGCTGCCGTCCTGGCCGAAACTGCTCCAAGTGATCACGAAGTCGCCGTCGGCGTCCATGGCCACTCGGGGGTCGATTTGCCGATTGACGCGATATTGCGTGGCCAGGATTTCTCCCGTCCGCGCGGTTCCGTCGGCGTTGAAGACCCGGGCGACAACGCCCCAATCGCTGCCATCCTGGCCGTCGCTCATCCACACGACGACGAAGTTCCCGGCGTCGTCCATGGCGACGTCGGAATTCCTTTGGGAGGCGGGATTGGGCAGATTGACCATGAATTCATTGCCCAGCGCCTGCCCGAAGCGGTTGTAACGCCGCGCGATGACCGCGTTGCTGTCGAGATCCTGGCCGTAACTGCTCCAGCTCACGACGAAGTTGCCCACGGAATCCATCGCCACCTTGGGGCTGTATTGGGCGTTGAGGCGGTACTGATTGACGCGGAACTGCTGGCCCTGCGGCGTGCCGAAGCGATCGAAGACGCGAGCCCAAATGCCGTCGGCGTCGGTATCGCCCTGCCCGGACCACACCACGACGAAGTTTCCGGCATCATCCATCGCCACGTCCGCCTCGATTTGGTTTCCCGTCTCGAACGTATTGACGATGAACTCCGGTCCCTGCGGTTCGCCGCGACGATTGTACCGCTGGGCGATGATGTTGGTATCCGTGGTGCCCGTGTCGGTGCCTTGGCCGGGGCTGACCCAAACGACAACGTAGTCGCCGTTGTTGTTCATGGCCACGGCAGGAGCGGTTTGATTGCCGACGAGCGTCGTGTTGGCGATCGCATCCACGTCGCCGGTGCCGGGCGTACCGGGGACGCCTGGGCCGGGGACCCCGACCAGCAGACGGAAGTCCAAGGTGTAATTGCCGCCGTTGGGAGTGAAACCGGTGCGGCCGAGAGGATTGCCGGCCTTATCGCGCACCCCGCTCTGCTCGGTTTGTCCGGCCCCCGCCGTCACCGGCGCCAGCACCTCCAGGGTGTAGGCCGCGCTGTCCAGGGGTTGCAATCCCGCCTCGCCGGGGTTGGCGTCGATTTCCAAGACCGCTTGCCACTTGTTGGCCGCCGGCACGTTGAGGCCCAACTGAGCACCCAACTCAGCCGCTTTGTTCATGCCGAACTGGACGCGGGTCACCGCACCACCCATCAAGACGCCGTCCTTGGAAAGGCGGTAGTTCTCCGGATTGGTTACGCTGTCCAAAACGCGTTTCACGGAGGCGGGGACCGGTTGACCGTTGGCCAGGGCTTGGTCGCGTTGCTGGATGGCCGAGGCCAAGGTCGCGTCGTCGAAGGCCAGCATCTCTTCGTCGAAGTTGATGACGAGATATTGCACGCCGCTGGGCGTGACCAATTGCGTGCCGTCGATCGCTTGACCGTCGGGGGCATAGACATCCGACACGATCGGGCCGGCCGTGTCCAAGGTCTCGAGGAATTGGCGGTAGCGAACCGTCGCGTTCGTCACGGTACCGTCCGTCGCACGTTCCCACTGTGTCCAGGCAATGACGAACGACCCGTCGGGCGTAATCCCCAGCGAGGCTTCCGTCTGCGTCGTGCCTACGTCGGCGGTCATGTACTCCACGATGTCCGGCGGAGCCACGTCGGCGCCGCCCGCACGACCCGGAGCGCCCGGATTGGGAATCATGAAAAAGTCCCAATCGTGCCCTTCACCTTGGAAGGTGACCTCAAACACCGCATTGTTGAAGGGATCGACCGGGTTTCCAAAGCCGTCCAAGACTTCCCAAGGCGTGCCTTGCCGGTCGAGCATTTCGCCGAAGGAAAGCAGGCGGACGTCGATCGGGCCTTCGTAGGTCGTCTCCGCCCAGTTCACGCCGGTTCGCGCCGCGCCTTCCAGCACGGCATCGATGCGATCGATCGTTTGCTGCAAGCTCCAAACGTTATTGATTTGCAGGTTATCGATCGTGAGGTTCTCGAATCCCGCCTGTCCGCTGCGGAAAAGCCGCACCTGGAACGATTCCCAGTTCAGGTTGCGGTTCATGATGATGAAGTATCGCTGATTGTGGCCGTCGCGGTAGGCATTGGCGATGCTGTCGCTGAACAGCGTGAGGACGTTGAAGTTGGGGTCGGCGTCGAAACGGCTGAACATGATGCCGTTGGCCTCGCCCCGCAGCAGGCCCGCCACGCCGTCGAGAATCGACCGCAGGCGGCCGACTTGCTCCGCGTTGGCGCCGCGGTTGACCGCCCGGACGAGGATCTCCTCCAAAGCGCCGTCCACGTCTCCGTTATTCTGGAACCCGACCGGGAAGGATTCGAAACTCGGATCGAAATACGTCAGCAGGTCCGTGTTGGTCGTGGCGTTGATTTGCCGTTGGAGAAACGTGTTGGCGAAAAGCAGGGCGTCGGTGGAGACGTCGGGACCGTAGCCTTCGTAGGAAATCACGATGTCGCCGTCGGCATCGAGTCCGGCTTGAGCGCCGCCCTGGAAACCGGGCCACAGAGGGGCACCGCCCGCCGCTAACGACGCGCTATTGGCGCGGAAGGTATCGCGGAGGACGGTTCCCGTCGCGACGCCCTGGGCGTCGACCAACTCGTACATGATGGCTCGTACGCCGGAGGTGGTTTGACCGGTGTTGTCCGCGTCGCCCACCGTTTGCCAAGACACCAGGAAGTGATTGGCGGAATCGAAGGCCACCGTCGAAGCCCCGCCGCCGCCCACGCTGAACTGGTTCAAAAGCACTTGGCCGTTCAAGTCGTAAGCCTTGGCGAAGACTGCGGACGCGTAGGGCCCGCCCGTCAGATAACGAGCATCGTCCGTGCGATCCCAAGAGACGACGAAATTGCCGTTGTGGCTCATACCCACGGCGGGATCGAATTGGATCGCCGTTTCTTCCGTGCTGACTAGGAATTCCGTCCCGATTCGCTCGCCTTTTCGATTGAAGATCTGGGCCTTGATCCCGTTGAAGAAGCTGAAGTCTTGGGCTCCGTTTGCCCAGGCGATGACGAAATCGCCGGTGTCGTCCATGGCAACCGCGGGCTGGAATTGCGGTCGCGTGGTCTCGTCGTTCACGCGGAAGGTAAAGGCGTCGACACGCGCGATGCTTTCCGTATCGGGAATCGCGACGACCTCGACCCCGGGAATGCCGTCGGCATTCGGGTCCGTCATCGCCGCGGGGCGATAGCGCCGGGCGAAGATGTCGGTGACGCTGCCGAAAATCTGCGAATCGGGCACTTCCCCTTGCCACACGATCACGAAGTCACCGTCGGCGTCGATCGCTACGGCGGGATTGGTCTGATCGTATTTGTCCGGTCCCGGCGTGAACGGGTCATCCGGTTCGTCCGGATTCACGCGGAATTCGGGACTCGATTGTTTGAGCGTCACGACCTTGGCTTGAGCCGAGGGCAACAGGCTGTTGCCCAATTCGTCCTTCACGGCCGAAATGATGAGTTCGGGGTGATCCTCCTTGCCGGAATCTCCCACAAAGCGGACCTCGAATTCCGTCGCGCTGATGGCGGTGACGGAGACCTTGGGGCGAGGCGTGACGGTGGTAAGCGGTTCCGTGTACGGTCCCTCTACGGGGCTCGGCACGTGGTCCGGCGGCGGGAAATCGATCGGACCTAGCGGTTCGCTCTGCAATCGAGAATTGAACGCCTGTTCGATCGCCGTGGCCGTGGCCTGGGGGTTGGTCGGAGAGACCGGGATATCCGCGATCAGCGTTGGTTGGCGGACCGTCGTGACCGAGACGTTGGGGAAGAAACCGCTCGTGAAATTCGGGCTATCGACCGAAAGCTTGGGTTGATTGACACCCAGCGCCGCACTGCCGTACTCGATGAGGAACTCTCGACCGCTGACTGCGGTGACCTTGGTATTTTGAAGCGGGCCGCCCAACCCTTGAAGGGCGGCTTGAATCGTGGCCGCCAATTGATCCGGGGCGACCGTTTCGTCGTAGACGATCGTCGCGCGCTCGGTAGGCGAAATGATACTATCGCCGTTGGTGTCGGCCTGGAGGACGAACGTGCCCTGGATGTTTTGCTGAAACGAGGTGTAGGGCTGTTGCGTCGCCGTGACGTTGAGTCGTTGCACCAGCGTCGTGCCGCCGTAAATCAGCGATACTCGCCCGTACAAGCTGGGAAAAGCGTCGTTGAGGACCCCGCTGGGCAACGTGATCCGCTGGACCTCATCGGTAAAGTATCGGGCGTAAACATTCCATTCCGTCTGGGGTTGACCCGTGAGGGGATCCAGGATCGGGTTGCCCGAGAAGGGATCAAGCACCGTGTCGGCCCGGGACCAAACCACCACGAAATCGCCGTCATTGTCAACGGCGATGGATTGCCCGGCGATGGTCCCGTCGGTGAGGGACGGAAGCAGCGACTGGTTGACGAGTTTGTCAAGCGTGTCGACGGGCGTGACGCTGAGCAGCGTCCGCTCTTCCAGGGCATCCAAGCTCAGGCGACGATGTTTGCGTGTCCTCTTTGCCTGCGAATCGCCGCGCCGATTCCACATAGTCTCCCAAAGGGACCTTTTTTGCCGCCGAGAGGACAACCGAAACTGCGCCATGTCAGAATTCCTCAATCGTTGTCAGTTCCGCCCTTGCAGATGTGTGCGAGAATCCCTTCGACGAGTCTCACGCGACCAATTGGGAGAGCATCGAATCCCGCCGTGCTCGCCCAAACACCGGCCCAAGCCTTGACTACCGCCCGCACCCGAACTCGAAAACGATCCGCGCCGAACCGCGATGGGGTGATTTCGGCAATCGGCGGTTTCGTGAACCGCAGGTCTCAGGGGGCCACCGGATTAGCGGCGTGCTAATTTATCCAGGCTATCCATATCGACTGCTTTATCATGATTGCAGTGTGTGCGACCGTCAAGGCGCGACCTTTCAAGGTGATGCTTTTTTGACGCGGTTTTTCTCGCGCACAACGCGCCGAACCGCAATTTGCTACACTTTACCGATTCCAATTTCTCGCCGCTGTCATGTTCATTGGACTGCGTCATCTTCGCAGGACTTCGTTCCGCCCCAGCGACAGCGAGCGATGTCGGCCACAGACTCGCCCCGGCGATTTGGGCAAACCAGCCACTCGCTTGTGTGCAGACAAACTGCCGCCCGATGCCCTCCGGTTAATTGTTGGATGCGCTGAGCAGGCCGAGAGTTCCGGTGTTGTGCTCCGTACCGGTTGGTTCGGGCTGATTCACAAGGCGGAATAGGGCAAGATTCCAGCCGAGGTGATCCCCGGACTGTGGAGGGGAGTGTTAGTTCAGTGTGGGGGGCGCGAGTCTTTTGCGAGGGCCGACATGTGGAAATCAACTTCCCTGGGCGGGTGGGCCGTGCGGTAGATCGCGGAACTTCTTCCAAGGTATGCCTAGTTTCCGCATTCGGGAACGAAGCGTGTGGGGATTGACCTGGAGCAGGGCGGCGGCGCCGCGAGGGCCTTCGATTCTGCCGCCGGTGCGCCGTAATGCTTCGACGATGTGCGCGCGGACGGCGTCGTCCAGAGACGGGAACGTTTCCGAGTGGGAGGTGCAGCCATCCGCCGGGCGATACATCGACTCAGGTGCCGTGGTCGGATCCACGACGCCCAGAGCCTTGGCGACTTCGAGGCGTTTGCCGTTTCCCAAGATGGCGGCGCGGTCGATAACGGCGGCCAGTTCGCGCACATTGCCCGGCCAATGGTATGACATCAATAGTCGGATATCTTCTTCGTTGGGCAATTGCAAGGCCAGCCCAAGTCGAACCGCGGCACGCTCGGCGAAGTGCCGCGCCAGCGCCGGGATATCTTCCAACCGCTCTCGGAGCGGCGGCAGAGAGATCGGAAACACGGCCAGGCGGTACCAAAGGTCTTCGCGAAACAGTCCTTGCCGAACCATTTCCCGCAAATCGCGGTGGGTCGCGGCTACGATACGGACATCGACCACGATGGATTGCCGCCCCCCGACGCGTTCGAACGTGCCGTCTTGCACAACTTGTAGCAGGCGGATTTGGGCCGGTAAGGAGAGTTCGCCGATTTCGTCCAGGAACAAGGTTCCGTGGTTGGCCCGCTCGAACCAGCCTCGGTGCGTCTCCGAGGCCCCGGTGAAACTCCCTCGCTCGTGTCCGAAAAGCTGGGAGTCGATCAATTCGGGGGGAATCGCTCCGCAATTCACGCGCAGGCACGGACCTCGGGCACGCCGCGAACGGTTGTGAATGGCTCGGGCGATCAATTCCTTCCCGGTGCCGGTTTCTCCCAGCAGTAAGACGGGAGCGTCGGAGGCAGCCACGAGATCCACCCGCTCCATCACGTGTCGCAGTCCCCCTTCCGCGCCCACGATGGTGTCGCCCAACGCGTGCCGACCCAGCTTGGTCAGGAGACGTTGTTTGTCGGCCTCGGCGGCCTCGCGTAGGAGGGAAATCTCTCGGATGCGCTGATCGTTTTCCAAGCAGGTTGCAAATGGTTCCAGGAGAGTCCGGAAAAAGTCGCGGTGCTGCGGAGTGAACTCGGTTCCGGGGATGCCCGCGACAGCCAGTACTCCCAAGGGACGCCGCTCGCTGCGGAGTCCTCCCAATAAGATCTGACAGGGCGGGTTTCCCAGCATCCAGTGCATTTCACGGTCGAAGTCGGCGGGCTGATCCGGCCGAAACTCCGCGACCGAACCGCGCACCGCGAAATCGATCGCCTGAGCCAAAAGAGGCGGGGGGAGCGGTGTGACGCGATGTCCCAACCAGGGGGGCGACAGAGGGGCCGCCGCAACCGTTTCGAATTGCGATTCCGGTAGTTGGAGACGCCGCACCAGGAAATATGCGGCAGGCAGATGTTCGCCGACCACGCGCATGATCGCCTCGGTCGTCTCCTGAATTTCGAGGTGGCGACCGGCCTCGCGCCAGATGGCTGCTGCTACGAATTGGGGAGATGACACGGTAATGGCTCGCACAAAACCGGTAACGAATCCGCCATCAATGCCGTTAAATAAAACGGTCATCCGTGTATTGTAACGGATTTAGGCCGTGAAATATCAAGGATATTCTTGCCGCCCGTCGAATTGAGGCGGAGATCAATCCTTAACTTATTTATCCAAAAGTATTTATGGCTTTGTCTCCGCCGATGGACTGGAAATTGCTAAACTAACACCCCGCGAAGTTGTGCCGCAACATCGCGGGCCGTCTTTGGCGGCGTCCTGGGAGTCATTCGATTCATCATTTCCGCTGGAAGATGGGGAGCGGAACGGAGGCTTGCAATGGAACGTTGCGAAGACGGGTGCGGGAACCGAGTCAGCGGTTTTATCGGCGGGCGCCGTGTTCAGCCTTTCAAAGGTATTCGCATTGTGCTCGCTGCCGCCGGCGGCCTGGCTTTGCTGATTTTGGCCGCCGTCGTTGGGTGCGGCAAATCGGAAAACGTAGTTACGCTACTCAATGTATCCTACGACCCCACGCGAGAACTGTATCAGGAGATCGACCGGCTTTTCGCCGAGCGAATGTTGCGGGAAACCGGCATTCGCGTCGAGGTCCGACAATCCCACGGCGGGTCGGGAAAGCAGTCTCGCGCGGTCATCGACGGACTGGAGGCCGACGTGGTGACTTTGGCCGTCGCCTCGGATATCGACGCCATCGCGGAATTGCGGGGCTGGATCCGCCGCGATTGGCGGGAGCAACTCGCCAACAATAGTTGCCCTTACACGTCGACGATCGTCTTTCTGGTTCGTAAAGGAAACCCGAAGGGTATTCGAGATTGGGACGATTTGACGCGGGACGACGTGGAGGTGGTGACGCCGAACCCGAAGACGTCGGGCGGCGCGCGTTGGAACTATCTGGCGGCGTGGGGGTTCGCGCTGAAACGCTCGTTGGGGTCTTGGGACAAGCTCCGCGACCCGAGCGCGGCCGAAGAAGTCGCCAAGGCCCGGCAGGAAGCGCGCGAGTTCGTGAAGCGAATCTTCGGTCGTGTTTCCGTGATGGATACGGGCGCTCGCGCGGCGACCAACACCTTCGTAAACCGGGGCATCGGCGACGTACTCATTGCCTGGGAAAACGAGGCGCTTCTGGCCGTCAAGGAGTTGGGGGCGGATCGGCTCGAGATGGTGCTGCCTTCCGTCAGCATCTTGGCGGAACCTCCCGTCGCGGTCGTCGATGCGGTGGTCGATCGCCGGGGCACGCGAAAACTTGCCGAAGCGTACTTGAAGTTCCTGTACGAACCGGACTCGCAGCGCATCATCGCCAAGCATTACTTCCGTCCGTCGGATTCCGCAGTGGCGGAGGAATTCCGGGACCGTTTTCCCGCCTTGGAACTTTTTACCGTGGACGAAGTCTTCGGCGGTTGGGCGCAAGCCAAGAAAGAGCACTTCGACGACGGCGGCAGCTTCGACCAAATCATGAACGCCCAACCGTAAGGGATGCACGATGCATGCGCGATCGACCAATCGAGGCGTGTTGCCGGGTCTGGGCTTGAGCCTGGGAGTCACGCTCGCCTATTTGGGAGTGATGCTGCTCCTGCCCTGGGCGGCGCTGATCGCATTCATGGCCTCAGGCGATTGGCACGCGATCGGGTCCACGCTCCGGGAGCCACGGGTTTGGGCGGCGGTGCGACTGAGTTTCATCACCGCGCTGGTTGCCGCCCTGCTCACCGGGGTCATGGGGTTTTTGACGGCCTGGGTGCTGGTCCGCTATCGTTTTCCCTTTCGAAGGTGGTTGGACGGGTTGATCGATCTCCCGTTCGCGCTGCCGACGGCGGTGTCCGGCATCGCGCTGACCACTCTCTTCGCCCCCAACGGTTGGATCGGGCGACTGCTGGAGCCGGTGGGAATCCACGTGGCTTACACGCCGGTAGGTATTGTGATCGCGCTCATGTTCATCGGACTGCCCTTCGTGGTACGGACGCTGCAACCGGCCATTGAAGATTTGGATCCGGCCATGGAAGAAGCGGCCGCCTGTCTGGGCGCCGGGCGTTGGGCGACCTTCCGACGCGTGGTATTCCCTTCCCTATTCCCCGCCGTGGTGACCGGCGCCACCCTCGCTTTCGCCCGCGGGTTGGGGGAATACGGATCGGTCATCTTCATTGCGGGCAATCTGCCGATGAAGACGGAAATCGCTCCGCTTTTGATCGTGATCAAGTTGGAGGAATACGACTACCAGGGCGCGGCGACCCTAGCGGTCTTGATGTCCGCCTTGTCTTTGCTGACGCTGTGGGGCATCAACCGCTTTCAAGCGAGGGTCGAGGCCTATCGCTACGGGGAGGCCGCGGCATGAGCCTTCCTGTCGTGGAAAACCAACCGTTCAGCGAACGGCGAGAAGCGGCGTCTCCCGGCCAAGGATGGTCGCGCGGGCCTGATGGGGAAACGGAAGGAGGCGGTCGATTGCTCCACGGGGCCTTGATTGCGGTGGTCGTTTGCTTTCTTTCGGCCTTTTTGATCCTGCCTTTGGCGGTGGTGTTCAGCGAGGCTTTGCGACACGGTTGGAGGGCCTATGCGGCGGCGATTACGGAACCGGAAGCCCTGGCCGCCGTGCGACTCACCTTGCTGGCCACGGTGTGGGCCTTACTGCTGAACACGGTGTTCGGGTTGTTCGCGGCCTGGTGTTTGGGCAAGCACCGCTTCCGGGGACGCAATATTCTCATTTCTTTGATCGATTTACCGTTTGCCGTTTCACCCGTCGTGGCCGGGCTTCTGCTGGTCATGTTGTTCGGACGCCATTCCTGGCTGGGCGGGATGTTCGGACGATGGGGGATCGAGATTATTTTTGCGGTACCGGGCATTGTGCTGGCCACGGCGTTCGTGACCTTGCCGATGATCGCGCGGGAATTGATTCCGATCATGGAATCGCAAGGGACGGAGGAGGAAGAGGCCGCACGACTGCTGGGCGCTAACGGCTTGCAGATATTTTGGCACGTGACCCTGCCGAACATCCGCTGGGCTTTGCTTTACGGGATTGTGCTTTGTACGGCCCGGGCCATGGGGGAATTCGGGGCGGTGTCCGTGGTGTCCGGCCACATTCGCGGTCTGACCACCACGCTGCCGCTGCATGTGGAGATTCTTTACAACGAGTATCGCTTTTCCGCGGCCTTTGCGACGGCGTCGCTGCTGACCATCGCGGCTTTGGTATCCTTGGTCTCGAAGAGAATTATGGAACGGGCCTTCGAGTCGGATCGCCGACCGAACACGCCCCGATCGCGACGAAAGAGCATGCCATGAAGATCGAGATTCGCAATTTATCGAAGACGTTTGGGAATTTTCGGGCGTTGGATCGAGTCTCCTTGAACATCGAGTCGGGGCGCCTGGTGGCCCTGCTGGGGCCTTCCGGGTCGGGAAAGACGACGCTGCTGCGCATCATTGCCGGATTGGAAAACCCGGATCCCGACGGGGGCGCGGTTCTATTCGACGGTCGTGATGTGAGTTCGCACTCGCCGCGCCGACGCGAAGTGGGATTCGTGTTCCAGCACTACGCCCTGTTCCGACACATGACGGTATTCGAAAACATCGCCTTCGGTCTCCGCGTGCGGCGCCGCCAATTGGGCCTCTCCGATCAAGCCATCGCCGATCGCGTCACCACCCTTTTGCGATTGATTCAGCTCGAAAACATGAGTCGCCGCTATCCGCATCAACTCTCGGGAGGACAGCGGCAGCGTGTGGCCCTGGCGCGGGCCTTGGCGGTAGAACCTAGAGTCCTGCTGCTCGATGAACCGTTCGGGGCCTTGGACGCCAAGGTTCGGGGGCAACTCCGGGCGTGGTTGCGAAGATTGCATGACGAGATCGGATTGACCAGCGTATTCGTCACGCACGATCAAGACGAGGCCTTAGAGTTGGCCGACGAAGTGGTAGTGATGAGTGACGGGCGGATCGAGCAAGTCGGTTCGCCCGAGGACGTGTACAATCGTCCCAAAACGGCCTTTGTCACGGAGTTTGTCGGGGCGGTCAACCGTTTTGCCGGGCGACGTGTTGGGGAGCGCATCGTCTTCGGTACGGCCGATGCCGCCGTGCCGGACGCAGCGACGCAGCGTGCCGTCGTCTTCGTTCGTCCCCACGAATTCGTTCTCGGCGGCGATCCGGACGCGGGCGGCTTTTGGGCGAAGATTCTTCGCGTGCATGCCGCGGGCGCTCGGGAGAGGCTTTGGTTGCAGGCCGAATCGGGCGAGATCTTTACGGCGGAATTGGGGAACGGCGAAGAACCGCCCCTCGATCGGGCTTTAGGCGAGCGGGTCTTCGTGCGACCGAAGAATTTTCGCTCTTTTCCCGCGGACGACTCCCGCCTCGGTGCCGCCGGTTAGGTGACCTTTTCTGTTCGGAACAATTGCGGAAGCGTTTTCGGCGGCTTAGCGCGGTGAATTCCGCGCCGCCTGTCCGTGTCCGCTTCGGCGCCGTGAACCGGAACCCTCCGTAGTTGCGTAATCATCTTGAGTTGCGTCATAATAATGATCCGCTCCGAACGGGGTATCGCCTCGGGGCGGTGTGGGAAATGATGGCTTTTTCTTGGTCCCAACCTCGGTTCACGACATGCAGAGTGCGCCAGGCCCCTTGGCCGAGTTGCTGAAGGAAGACCCGCGTTACAAGCTGGACGCCTACCTCTTTGTCTTTCGCGCTATCGATTACGCGCGGCAAATGGGGTTCGGCAAGGCTGCGCCCAGTGAACCTCTATTCGATGAAGACGAAGGCGAGGAAGAGGAACCGCATCAGCACGTGACCGGTCAGGAGCTATGCCTGGCCGCGCGCGATTACGCGTTCGAGCAATACGGCTATCTGGCCCGGGCCGTTCTGAACAGTTGGGGCATCCACACGACCGGCGACATCGGCGAAATCGTCTACAATCTCATCCGGATCGGGATGATGCGAAAAACTCGCGAGGACCGCCGCGAGGATTTCGACGACGTTTACGATTTCGACGAGGCGTTCGAGCGAGGCTTTCGCATATCGGTTTCGGGGAGCAAGGACGTCGAGGAATAGCTTGCCGAGGAGCGACCTATGGTAGGCCCCGCTGAGGGTCCGCTTGCCGAAGCCTCGCAATCGACGAACGGTCCGGGCAAGGAGCACGGCAGGTATCGGCCAAGCGCTGTTCAACGCATTCTCCTTGTTTTGTCGCTGCTGTTGTGGTTGGCCTGGATGGCCTTTCTTGTGACCCTGGCCGTTCGTGGCTGACCTCTGCGGTGTTCGGACCGGAGCGATCGGCTTGGGTCGCGCGGCGTGCTCGGAAGCCTGGAACCCGGAGAGCTTGACGGTCGATCGCCCGGCCTCTAAACTTCGTATGATATCTGCGTATATGTGCAGATAAGCAGCAAAGGGAACAGAGAACATGGAGGAGTCGGCCGGTAAGCTCAAGGCCCTGGGGGACCCCACGCGTCTGCGTGTGGCCGTGCTATTGGCCGCGCGAGGCGAAGTCTGCGTGTGCCATTTGGCGGAGGCTTTGGGGGAGGAGCAGTTCAAGATATCGCGCCATCTGGCGGTGATGCGGGCGCATGGTCTGGTCGAGGTGCGCCGGGAAGGGGTTTGGAAGCACTACCGCCTTGCCCGGGCGACGACGCCGTTCGATGCCGCGACGCTGCGACTGTTGCGGGCTTGCCTAAAGCAGAATTCGGCGTTTCAGGCCGACTTGGCGTGCCTCGACGAGGTGCAGCGTCGCGACGGCATCGCTGTGTGTCCAGGACGTCGTGGGGCGATTCGCAGGAACGCAACCCGTTGCGAGAAACGCTCCAAGGCTCGACCGAACGCCTGATCACGCGGCGGCGATGCGGCTGCGACGTCCGGCGGAGGGAGTTGCTCAGGTCGAGCGGTTCCCGCTCTCTCTTTCAGTTTTCACTGCTGCCTGAAAAGAGTGCGTGACGTAATCTCGCCGGCGCGAAGCGTCGCCTTCCGTCGCCGAGATCGCACGCGAGGTTTATGATTTTGACCTCGATTTGGGGGAAAGGTGGAATGGCCGAAAACGCAGCCTTGCAATCCGGGGAACGTAAGCGACTTAACGTCTTTGACCGATTCTTGACAGTTTGGGTCGCCGTCTGCATGGTGCTGGGGGTGTGGCTGGGGCGGGCGTTTCCGGGCCTGACCGACGCCCTGCGGCATATGGAGTTCGGCGAGGGAAGCCAGATCAACGTGCCGATCGCCGTGCTCATCTGGTTGATGATCGTTCCCATGATGATGAAGATCGACTTCTCGTCGGTCGTGGGCGTCTCGCGGCGTCCCAAGGGGTTGCTGATTACTCTGTTCGTGAACTGGTTGGTCAAACCGTTCAGTATGTTTCTGCTGGGGTCGCTGTTCTTCCAGTATCTCTTTCTACCTTGGATCGGTCCGGACTTGGCCAAGCAATACACCGCCGGCGTGATCATCCTGGCGGCGGCGCCTTGTACGGCCATGGTGTTCGTGTGGAGTTACTTGACCGACGGCGACTCGGCTTACACGCTGGTGCAGGTGGCCGTCAATGACCTCATCATGCTGGTCTTGTTCGCGCCCATCGTCGGCTTCTTGGTGGGCGTGTCGGGGTTGGCCGTTCCTTTCCAGGTCCTTTTAATGTCGGTCGTGGTCTTTATCGTGGTTCCGCTTTCCATTGGGGTGATTACCCGGACTAGCCTAATCCGGGCCAAGGGTCGGGAATGGTTCGAAAAGGCATTCCTGCCGCGGTTTCAGCCCGTCGCCATCACGGCCTTGCTGGCCACGCTGATTTTGATCTTCGCCTTCCAAGCCGACAATATATTGAACAATTGGTTGCACGTGTTATTGATTGCGGTTCCGATTTTGATTCAGGTGTACTTCAACTCCTCGTTGACGTACGGGTTGATGTGGCTGTTCAAGGTGCCGCACAACGTGGCCGCGCCGGGCGCTCTGATCGGCGCCAGCAACTTCTTCGAATTGGCGGTTGCCACGGCGATCGCCCTGTACGGCCCCGGTTCCGGAGCGGCCCTGGCGACGGTGGTCGGCGTGTTGGTGGAGGTGCCCGTCATGCTGTCCGTCTGCGCGGCCTGCAACCGCACTCGCGGTTGGTTTCCCGCCCCGTCGACCGCCTGAGGTCGAACGAGCGACGTGCCCGTTCGGGCGGGGAGATGCTTCGCGGCGCGTACGTCGCCGTGCACTCGGGTTGCCGGGGAGGCAACGGTCTCCGAACCGTCTCCGCGTCAGGGGTGTACTTCAACGATCTTGGCCGTCCATTGCGGCTTCAAACTTTCCAATCGCAGGTCGGACCACGCCGCCCAATCGCCCACCGAGTTGTCGGCCGGGCCGACGTCGGCCATGACCTTGATGCGGATGCGCTTGCCGGCCCATTGGGAGAGGTCCGCCTCCATCGGTTCCCACGCGTGACGGGTCCATTGCCGTTCGGCGACGACGGTTTCCGTGCCGTCATCGGCGACGACGGCGATGCGAAACAGAATGCCGTCGCCGGGATCGCTGCCGTCACCCTTGCCGATTAGGCAGCGGAAGGCGAGCGGTTGCGCGGGAAGCTCAACGGGATCGAAAACCGCATAGGTGTATCCCACGCCGCGCTGGTAGGGCGGATGCATGAACAGCGACGGGCGAGCGACGCCACCGCAACTCGTGTCGGTAAGGTATGCGTGGGCGCCGCTGCCGCTTTGAAACGGTCCCTCGTCGTTGCCCCGACGGCATTCCCCGGCGGAGAATCTTTGGAAAACGGCGGGCAGGCGCACGATACCCTGCTCGATCTTGCATTGCCACGTCTTTTCGAATTGCAAGGGGCCGACGATCACGCGGAGCAGGATATCGCGAACCTCCTCGTGATCCAACGTCCAGGCGTGCGGCTCGCGATAGTGCCACGGCTTTTCCGCTTCCAGCCGCGGCCCAACTTGCCTGCCGTTCCATTCCACGACGCCGGGACCGTAACGGGCGGGGAATCGCGGCGTCAGCCGCAACTCGCAGCGGTCATCGAATGTCAGCCGAGCATCGACCATGGGAATCACATCGAAGTCGATCCAGGCGTCTTCGAAGGATTGCCATAGATGGGCACCGATCGCGGCATCCTCGGGGACTTTCCACGAATATTCCGCCTTGCCGCGGATGGTGACGGTTTCACCGGGCACCACTTGAATCCTCGGGCAATCGAGGCTGCGCGGCACCTCTTGGCGAGCGGAGACGACGTAGCTGAAGGCCTTGGGAACGGGCAAGATGTAAAGCAGTCCGCGACTGAGGCGGGTCTCAGCGGGACCCAACTCAACCCCTTCTTCGTCGAGCGCCGTCACGTCGGCCGATCGACCGTCCAGTCCGATGGCGAATTCGCGGCAGGCGCCCACGGGGATGACCTCGAACCGGTCCTGCCCCCGTTTGTGGGCGATCAATTGCCCGTCGCAGGCCGCCTTGGGAAATCGGGTGAATCGGCCGCGACCGTCCGCGTACACGTAGGCAGGCGAGTCCACGTAATCAACGCGGCGTCCCTCCGCCAGGGCGCTGTAGGCCAGTAGTTGGCCGTCGTCGCTTCGTGCCAGCCAACCGTTGGGCGGCAGAACCATGCCGTCGACCTCCCAATCCTCCTTGGGATGTCCGTTGACACTGACCGTCAGGCCGTTGGAATAGCGGGTTCGAATTTGCGACCGTTCGAAGGCCCCCGTCGCCACGGCGGTCGAACTATCCAACAGCTTGCCGTCTCGGTCGGCATAGCGGATGTCTTCCGCGACGGCTTGAGCGTAGGCGGCGTGAACCTGTTGCAGATTGAAATAGCTGCGTGCGGCGGTCGGTATTCCACCGTCCAGGACCAGGAATCCCGTGTGGCCGAACGCCAGCGTCGCCGCGAGGAACCTGTCGAGGCGGGTCTCACGCTCTTCCGCCGTTTTCCCCAATCCCGCATTGCCGAAAAACATGCCCGGGTTGCCCATCCCGAAATTGCAACACAAAGGATGTAACTTGCGGAGGTCGAAGTCCGCCAACCACGGACGCTCGCTGAGGTGCGCCAATTGATCCTGTCCGTAGTTGCCGTCGGTAAGGCCGCAGTAGTACCAATGGTTGTTGCCTTCGCTGTATACCGGGCCGTTCCAGGTTTGCTTTTGATGCAGCATGATTTCGCCGTAGGCGTAGAACGTGGCGGCGAACGTGCCGGCGCCGGGCACGCGGGCATCGTAATCCACGTAACTCCAAGGCCGAACCGCCGTATGGACGTCGCAATATGCCGTGTCGAGTTGAAACTTCTGCTGGATGATCGGGGCCAGGCGAGCCTCGAATTCCACGGCCCGCGCCGGTTTGGGGTTGTAACAGCGCGGCCAAGCGGTTTGCCAATTGCCGTCGGAAAGTCGCGTCACCATGTCCTCGTGCCAGAACTCGTTGACCGGCGCGAAGTCGGTATAGTTGTTGTAGATGCCGTAGCGAAAACCGAGGGCGCGCACCTTGCGGGCGTATTCCGCTTGCCCCTCGTCGCCGCCTTTACCCGGTGCGGCCCGGGTGCGAAACGTGAAACTCTCCCCGCCGTCCCTCCAGCCCGTCTCGTGGTCCGTGATGACAACCTTCGTCATGCCGTAACGGGCGAGTTGTTTCCATAGGGCATAGTCTTTTTCTCGATCCGAAGCCCCGTGGGCGATCCAAAGCCGTTCACCGGCTACATGCATCCACGGCGATCGGGGATTGGGGATATTCGGCAGGACCTCCTCGAATCGAGAGGAGACCGTCAGAAACAGTCGTTCGAAGCAGTCGTTGCGTTTGCCGTCGGTCTTGGGTAAGTAGCGGGAACCGCCGTTGTACGTGACGCCGTCGCGACCCACACGATTGGCCGCCCAAAGCGCCGAGGCGTTCGAGCGATAATAATCCATGATTCCAAACAGGAACACGGGCTGATCCTCGGGACCGGCAACCACGACGGCGGGACGCTCCTCGTCGCAGGTGAGATACGGGAGCGTGACCAGACGCGGATTCGTCAAGCCCACGGCGCGACCGAATTGGAATTGTTCGACTCGACCGCCGCGGCAAGCGACGTCCACCACCAGGGATTTTTGCCAAAGCCGAAACGCGTACTCTACCACGGCGCTCTGATTCCCCAACGGCATCCGCCATTTTGCCGTCACCGTGTCGCCCGTGCGTTCGCAAGACAGCAACTCGGCGGCGAGAGAGGCTCCCTCCTGCGCCTGTCCGGCCCTGGGAGATGCAGGTCCGGATTCGTCTTGGGCGAACACCACGGCACCGTCAACCATCGGTTGGAATCGGACGCGACCGGTCGATCCGTCGGATGTCGCGGCCTCGGCGGGCTTGGGTTCCCATGTCGCCGTGATATCCGATAGTGTTCCCGTTCGAGGGAGGTAGCGGTATTCGAGACGCCCATCCGAGCCTTGATAGACGAAGACGAAGGCCTCGCCGTCTTGCTCCATATGAACCGTGTAGTCGGCGGTCAGATTGTCGGGCAACAGCGTTTCCTCGCGGTTGGGAAACGGGAGCGTGCCCGGTCCGATGTTCGTGCCGACGGGCTGATCGGTCGGCAGCGTGAGGTTCCTGCGGGGTCGCGGTTCGAAGGTCAACGGCGGCAATTCCTCTCGATAAACGGATAGGTTGTCGAAGTGCAGTTCGCGATCCTCGCTGTTGCGTCCTCGGGTAACCTCGATCGCTGCGAGCCTAGCGCCGCTTTTGAGGGCGGCCTGTTGATCCGGCGACAATTTGCGGTGCATCAGCCACCATTCCCGCCAATGGACGGTTCCCATCGATACCCGAATGGTCTGATCCTGGCTGGTGCGAAACAGAAGCGTGATTTCGACGGGCGGCGTGCTAGGGTCGGGCACCCACGACCAATTGTTTCCGTAAACCCAAAAATTGACGCAATCGAATCCGTCGGGCAGGGCGATGGGTTGGGGTGGGCGAATTACGATGCGAGGCGTCGTTCCCGTGCCGCGATAGGTCAACGTTCCCACAAACCGTCCCCACAGTTGTTGCCTTCGCGTCCGCGAGAATGAGGCTTCCGCGTCGTTGCACTCGACGGTCCACCCCTCCGGATTCTCGAAGTCGATCAAGGCGGGGTGATCGTCCTCCGTCCGTCCCGCCCAGTCCATTTCGTATGGCCGCACGCCGACAACCTCCTCGCCGGTCGCGGCGGTTAAAGACATCCACAACCAGACTGCAACGATCGGCAAGGCTCGCATGGCGGTACCTTTGGGATTGGTTTCATCGAAGGGGAATCAAAGAAGGCCGGCGGCAAATTCCGGCAAGCACTGGAATCGGATCATAAGGCTCCGAACATTCGCCTGCAAGCACAAAGAAAGCTCTTGCCTTAAAGGTCTGTGGAATTAATCCGCGATGCAGCAACCAGTCGAGCGGGCTAGCCTTTTCCTCTCCGCAAGTTGGACGCTTGAGAACGGCGGAGCGAGGCTTTACAATCTTGCCTACCTGGAGGGAGCGTGCCGCCGATCCGCGGTGATGGATGGTGAAAGCCGCCGGAATATGTAAAGCTGAGGTCGGCACACAGCGGCATACCGCGAACTCGGCTTGCCGCCGAGCTCTCCGTCCGCCTTGAAACCGTGTCGTCCCCCAACGATTGTAGCTCTCCCTTTCTTTCGGAACCGAGGCCATGTCAACACCCAAGCCGATTCCTTCGCAAGCACTTGCATGTTCCTCGCAGGCTTCTCCGGGTTGCTGCGATTCCAAAACCGACCGATGCGGCGGACTCGTCACGCGTCGGACCTTTTTGGAACGCGGGATTCAAGCCGGCGCGGCCGCAGCCATTCTCTCCGGTACGCCGCGCTGGGCCGTGGCCGGACCGTTTGAGCCGAGTGACACCGCCGACCATTTCGTGCCCGCCGACAAAAAACTGCAACCGGAGTGGATCGCTCGATTGTTCGAACGCGGTGAGCGAACTTGGTATTCCGGCAAGGATTTGGACAAGATCGCCATGCCGATAGGGGGAATCTGCGCCGGCCAACTCTACCTCTCCGGAGACGGGCGGTTGACGCATTGGGACATCTTCAACAAGACGGCGTTCAGCGGATACGGCGCCGACAATTATCAGAAGAATCCGGCCCCGAACTACCCTGTGCTGCAAGGTTTCGCACTGGCCGTGCGTCAAGGCGACGCTATTCGGCGGACTCCCCTCGATCGCACCGGTTTTCCCGGCGTTCGCTTCAACGGCGAATATCCTGTGGCGTGGGTGGAGTATCCGGACTCGGCGCTGCCCGTCAGTGTGACGCTGCAAGCCTTTTCGCCCTTCATTCCGCTCAATGAAGAGGATTCCGCGCTTCCCGCTACGCTGCTCACCTACACGGTTCGAAATGTCTCGCAAGACGCGATCGAATTGACCTTGGGCGGTTGGCTGGAAAATGCCGTCGCGTGCCATTCCTCCGCGTGGTTCTTCGGCAAACGGAAGGCGGATTTCGCGCGGCGCGGAACAAGCGGTCGAATCCGGTTCAGCGTGGAACCCTCACCCCCGCCTGCCGGTCTGCGGGAACCGAGGGTCTTGGCCGATTTCGAGGGCGCCGACTACGGCGATTGGAAGGTGGAAGGCGAGGCGTTCGGCACGGCCCCGGCGAAGGGCACGCTTCCCAATCAGCAGGAGGTCAGCGGGTTCGCCGGGAAGGGCTTGGTAAACTCGTTTCTCGGCGGAGATCAACCGCAAGGCAGGCTTGTTTCGCCGCCTTTCGTCGTGGACCGGCGATTCCTGAGCTTTCTCATCGGCGGCGGAAACCACGCGGACAAAACGTGCATCAATCTGCTGGTGGACGGTCGAGTGGTTCGCACGGCGGTCGGAGAAAACCGCGAAAAACTGGAATGGCGAAACTGGGATGTTCGTGAGTTCGAGGGCAAAACCGCCCAGATCGAGATCGTGGATCGCGAGTCGGGCGGGTGGGGGCACATCAATATCGACCAGATCGAATTGCGCGACGACCCGAGGTCTGCGCCGGGCGGTCCTCTTGAGACGCAACCCGACTTCGGCGCCATGACGTTGGCCGCAATCGATGTTACCGTGGATGGGCGACCCGTCGACGCCGAACTCTTGGGTGCCGCGTGGCGAGAGCAAGGCGATCCGCTCTCCCGCTTGTTCGAGGCCGACGCGCTGCCGCAAGGAGTCGGCGTCCTGCCGGAGGAACTGCCGCTCGGCGAAAAACAGGTCGGCGGCTTGGCCTATCGACTCGAACTTCAACCGGGGGAAACGGCGCAACTGACCTTCGCCATCGCGTGGCATTTTCCGCATCGTCCGGAACACGGGAATTACTACGCGGTGCGATTCCCCGACGTCGACGCCGTGTGCGATTATCTTGAGGCCCATTTGGGACGCTTGAAGGAACAGACTTTGAAGTGGCATGAGATCTGGTACGAGACGAGTACCCTACCGCGGTGGCTGATGGATCGTTTGCTCTCCACCGCCTCGACGTTGGCGACCGGGACGTGCCAGTGGTGGGCCAACGGTCGCTTTTGGGCCTGGGAGGGAGTAGGATGCTGCCACGGCACGTGCGCCCACGTGTGGAGCTACGAGCACACGATGGCCCGCTTGTTTCCGCGACTGGAGCGATCGGTCCGCGAAATGCAGGATTTCAACCCGGAGGCGGGTTTCGACGAGAAGACGGGCGCCGTGCGATTTCGCGGCGAGGGGTGGGCGATTTGGGCGGGCGACTCGCAGGGCGGCACGGTACTGAAGGCCTATCGCGAGCACCAATGTTCCAAGGACGCCGCTTTTCTCCGAAACAATTGGCCGCGGATCAAGAAGTGCCTCGAATTCTTGTTCGCGCAAGACGGCAACAACGACGGTCTCATCGAAGGCGAGCAGCACAATACGTACGACATCAACTTTTTCGGCCCCAACACGATGATCGGCTCGCTCTATTTGGCGGCGTGTCGCGCAGCCGAGGAGATGGCCAAAGAACTCGGAGATGAGGCCTTCGCCGAGAAGTGCCGACGCGTGTACGAGGCGGGACGCGAAGCTACCATGCGGGAGTTGTTCAACGGCGAATACTTCATTCAGAAAGTCGATCTGAACCGACACCCTAAGCACCAGTACGCCGACGGATGCCTGTCGGACCAACTCTTCGGCCAAGGTTGGGCGCACCTGGTCGGATTGGGTTACGTCTACCCGTCGGAGGCGGTCCGGTCCGCTTTGAAGGCGATTTGGACATACAACTGGGCGCCGGACGTGGGGCCTCAGAATCAAGCCCATCCGCCGCAGCGCTGGTTTGCCCGCCCCGGTCAAGCCGGCCTTTTCACGTGCACGTGGCCCAAATCGAAGCACCTGGGACCGGACAGCGTTCTCTACCGCGACGAGATTTGGACGGGGATCGAATATCAAGTGGCGGGCAACATGGTGTGGGACGGCATGGTGACCGAGGCCCTGGCCATTTGCCGCGGCATTCACGAACGCTACCATCCCTCGAGCCACAATCCCTGGAATGAGGTCGAGTGCGGCGACCACTATGCCCGAGGCATGGCGTCGCACGGAGTATTCCTCGCGCTCTGCGGTTTCGAATATCACGGACCGAATTCGCACCTGGGATTCGCACCCAAGTTGAATCCGGAGCGATTCCGCGCCCCGTTCACCGCGGCGGAAGGCTGGGGAACGATCGAGCAGCGCCGCGCGGACGGGCGTCAGGAAAACGCCGTAACAGTGTTGTGGGGGCGCGTCAGCGTGAAAACTTTGGCGCTCGAGTTCCCTACGGAAGCCCCCGTGATGGCGACCGTGCGGAAACGATCCGGGGAAACGGTCGTCGAGTTGCCCGGCGCCGTCGATCGTCGCGGCGATCGCGTGGTCATCACTCTTGGACGCGAGGCGACGTTGGAAGCGGGTGAGACGTTGGAGGTGACGCTTGCGTGATCGCTTTGCTGCGTGCGAACAGTCACGCGGCGGCGCAATAAGTCAAAAGCGTTCGCGGATGGTCGCCGGCGGACGTTGCATGGCGGAAGATGGTGGAGCGGGACGTTGGACGCGACCCGTCGCCGATGGAGTTGGTCGAAAGATCGACATGGATTTTAGGAGGTAAAAATGAAAGCAACCGCGGTTATGGGGGTTTTGGCGGCGTTACTGATGGTCGGACCGGTGTGGGGGCAGGGCGCGACCTACACCTACAGCGACCTTGTCATGCAAATGGTCGACCCGCGCGCCCCCGCGGTCCTACCGCCCGACGGCGAGTCCTGCAAACAGTGGTCCAGTTGGGATCGCGCCAGTCGCTACGACGAGGCGACCGGGAAGTACGTGAATTGGGACGCCAATGGCGACGGCGGCGGGATCATCCGCGAGGAAGACGGCCTTCAGGTGATGGCGGAAATGGAGGGGCCGGGCTGCATCTGGCGGATATGGTCCGCTTTGCCCCAGGATGGCCGCGTTAAAATCTACCTGGACGGTAACGCGGAACCGGTGGTGGATCTGCCGTTCAAACAGTACTTTTCCGGCGACACCGCACCCTTCAATTTCCCGGAGCTTTCCTACGCTTTGGAGAAATTCGGTTGTCGCGGGCAAAATCTCTATCTGCCCATTCCGTATCAAAAGTCTTGCAAGATCGTGGCCGAAAAAGGCTGGGGCGCATATTACCAGTTCGTGTATCGCACCTTTCCCAAGGGAACCACGGTGCCGACCTTCAGCCCTACCCTTGTCGCGCAGCATGCCGAGTTGCTGGGCAAGGTGCATAAGTTCTTCGAGGAAAAGATGGGCGAGTTGCCGCCGGTCTATGCCGGGAAGGAATTGGAGGCGAACGGCGGTCGACTGGTGTTAGCTCCCGGCGAGGCCCAGGTCATGGAATTGACGGGGCCCCGCGCGATCGTCGCGATCAAAGGCAAGGTCTCTACGGGCGAGGATCGTGAAGACGAAATGGCGGCCATGCGCCGCGTCGTATTGAGCATCACGTGGGACGGGCAATCGGCGCCGGCCGTGTGGTGTCCGGTGGGAGACTTCTTCGGTACAGCCCCCGGGATCAATCTATACAAAGGTTTTCTGACGGGAATGACGGAAGAGGGCGGGTACGCCTATTGGTACATGCCCTTCGCTCGCAGCGCCAAGATCGAAGTCCGCAACGAGGATGAGAAGTCGCGGACGATCGACTATGAAATCGTCAGCATGCCTTTGGAATCGGTCGAGAACCTCGGCTATTTCCACTGCAAATGGCATCGGGATACGTTCGAGACGCCCGCCGACCGTTGGCCGGATTGGTCGCTCTTGCGGACCGAGGGGCGCGGTCGTTTTCTCGGTGTGATGCTGCACGTTTGGAACCCCGTGGGGGGCTGGTGGGGCGAGGGGGACGAGAAGTTCTTCGTGGACGGCGAGAAGTATCCCTCGACATTCGGAACCGGTTCGGAAGACTACTTCGGCTACGCCTGGTGCGATCCCCATCTGTTCCAGCGCGCCTATCACGGCCAGACCATGACGCAGAACAACAAGGGACATCAGTCGGTCTATCGGTGGCACTTGGTCGATAACATTCCGTTCCACACCTCCTTCGACGGTTATATCGAGAAGTATTTCAAGACCGAGGAAAAGGGTACGGAATACGCGGCCACGGTGTGCTGGTATTTGGACGGTCAAGGGCGGGACCCGTACGCTCCGGTACCGGTGGAAGATCGCCACGGCTATTACGTCAAGCGTCCGGCGACGGCGGGGGGATTCCGCATCTTGAACGAACCGATGGGCAACGTCCAGACGCAGGACTTGCGGCACTTCGGCGCGGGCAAGTGGACCCGTGACGACCATCTTTGGTGGACCGATGCCCGACCCGGGCACGTCCTCGAAGTCGGCTTCAACGCCGAACACGCCGGCAAGCACAAGGTCGGCGTGATCCTCACCAAGGCCCGGGATTACGGGATTGTGCAGTTGTCCGTGAACGGCCAAAAGGCCGGCGAACCGATCGATTTGTACAATCCGGAGGTGATCCGGACGGACGTGATTCCCCTCGGCGAGTTCGACTTGAAGCAAGGGGAAAACGTGCTGAAGATCGAAATCGTAGGAGCCAACGACGCAGCGGTGAAGTCCTATATGTTCGGGCTGGACGAGGTCGTGCTGGAACCGGTCCGTTGACGCCGATGAGGCAGTCTGCGGCTTCGCAGCGCTGAAGCAAAATGGCCCGCCTTTGCGAGTCACGCCGTCCGCGCCGTTGGGCCGCTGGGAAGTGCGTCAAAGGTGGTGTTTTCCTCGCAGATGGAAACGCTTGCTTGCGTTGCACGCCCGGATTATGCTTGCGTTCGAGTTTGTTGATCCTTCCGCAGGCCGGTCGGTTTTCCGTTGAGACGGCCGGCTTGCCCTTCCCGCCGGTTTTTGGGAGACATTTCCATGCATCGCCGAAGAACTTCGCGAAGAACATTCCTGGGCACCAGCGCCGCCGCCGTCGGTGCCTGTTGGATACTGCCGTCGTGGGCCGAATCCCCGAATGAAAAGCTGAACGTCGCGGTTGTGGGCGTGGCGAATCGAGGCGGGGCCAATCTGGCCGGCGTCTCGTCTGAAAACATCGTGGCGCTGTGCGACGTGGATGCGAATTACTTGGCCGCGGCGGCCAAGAATCACCCGCAGGCCAAGTTGTACCGGGATTTCCGCCGGATGCTGGACGAGGTGCAAAACTCGATCGACGCAGTGGTCGTCAGTACGCCGGATCATACGCACGCACCACCCGCTGCGGCGGCTATGAGCCTCGGCAAACATTGCTACTGCGAAAAGCCGCTCACGCACTGCGTGTACGAAACCCGCGTGCTCACCGAATTGGCCGTCAAGAATCGTTTGGCGACGCAATTGGGAACGCAAATCCATGCGGGCGACAACTATCGTCGGGTGGTGGAGCTTGTGCAAGCGGGCGTAATCGGCCCCATTTCGGAAGTGCATGTGTGGTCCGCTGCGAGCTATAGCGGAGGGGATCGCCCGACCGATACTCCCCCCGTCCCTGAATATTTGGATTGGGATTTGTGGTTGGGTCCCGCTCCGTATCGACCCTATCACCCGGCTTACGTGCCGTTCCGGTGGCGAGGCTGGAAGGATTTCGGTAATGGAGGGTTGGGGGATTTCTTCTGCCACTATTGCGATCTCGCCTTTTGGGCGCTGGACTTGCGCTACCCGCTGACGGTGGAAGCGGAGGGGCCGCCGCCGCATCCGGACAGCACTCCGCCCTGGCTGATCGTGCGTTACGAGTTTCCGGCACGCGGTGATCTTCCGCCGGTCAAGCTGACGTGGTACGACGGCGGCAAACGACCTCCGCTGCAAGCCGAGGCGGGTTTGCCGGATTGGGCCTCCGCCGTGCTGTTCGTCGGCGAAAAAGGGATGCTCTTGGCCGACTACGGCAGGCGCGTGCTGTGGCCCGAAGAGAAGTTCGCCGATTTCACCCCGCCGCCGCAGACCATTCCGGCTTCCATCGGCCATCATCAGGAATGGATCGAGGCCTGCAAGGGACGCGGTACGACGACGTGCCGATTCGAGTATTCGGGTCCGCTCACCGAGGCCGCCCTCTTGGGCACGGTTGCGTACCGCACCGGGCGAAAGATCGAATGGGATGCGCAAAACCTGAAAGCCATCGGTTGCCCCGAGGCCGATCCGTGGATCCATACGCCCTATCGTGAAGGATGGAAATTGTGATCAGTGCTGCGGCGCGAAGGTCGGCGGCTTGGTTCCTTGCGCTGGGATGTACTTGGATTGGAATGCTTGCGGGAGAGGGGATCGCTCGCGACGCCGCGTCCGATTCTCCCTCTCCTCCCGCGGCATTTACCCCGACCGACCAATATCACGAAGAGTTCGTGGTCGGGCGGCGCGTCTTGGTCCACCCCGGTCTATATCAAGACGCCGCGCTCTGGGAACGGGTCCGGCAATCCTTGCGCGAACAACTCGAAGAGATCGACCGTGTTTTGCCCCCGGAAGCCCTGGAAAAGGTCCGCGGCCTGACGATCTGGGCAGAATTGGATGCCAATCCTCGCGGCGGCATGGTATATCATCCGAGTCGAGAGTGGCTGGCGTCTCACGGCGTCAACCCCGACAAAGCCAAGGGCATCGAAATCTCGAGCGCTCACAACTTTTTGGCATGGCGCAAGGCCCAACCTTGTATGGTGCTGCACGAAACCGCGCACGCCTACCATGACCAAGTGTTGCCGGGCGGTTACGGCAATCGGCGCATCCGTGAGGCCTTCGAGCGGGCGTCGAAGGCGGGCTTGTACGATGAAGTGAAATACGTCCAAGGCTCCACCAAACGGGCATACGCCATTAAGAACCCGATGGAGTTCTTCGCCGAGAATACGGAGGCCTTTTTCGGGCGGAATGACTTCTACCCGTTCGATCGCGAAGAGTTACGGCGGCACGATCCCGAGACTTATCGGATGATCGCGGAATTGTGGGGAGTTCCGCTACCGGAACAGGAAAGCATGTCCGACTCGCAATGACTTCGGACCCGCGAGCGGACCGGCGCTTTGAGACCGTCGGCCCGAAGTGCGGGGTGCGGTCGCTGTTTCGATGTGTTTTTGCACGGTCCGTACGAACGTTTTGGAGGTTGATATGCCGAGCGGTACCGCCTCTCGTCGAGATTTCGTCGCTTCCGGCGCGTTGGGGCTTTTGGCCTCGGGACTCTTACCCGGGGTAGCCGCGACCGCTCTGGAAAGAAATGAAGAGAAGATTCCCTTCCGAATTGCCCTGGCGTCGTACACGCTGCGCGCGTTTCCCTTAACCGAGGCCTTGGCGATGACCCGGCGCGTGGGCTTGAAGCACATTTGCCTCAAATCCTTCCATTTGCCCCTGGAAGCCTCGCCGGAGGAAATTGCACGCGCTCGCAAGGAGGTCGCCGACGCGGGCATCGATCTGTACGCGGGCGGCGTCATCAACATGGCCAACGAGGACGAGGTCAATCACGCTTTCACCTATGCCGCAGCGGCGGGGATGCGGGTGATCGTAGCCTCTCCCGACCCGGACCTTTTGCCGCTCGTGGACCGCCGCATCCGCGAGACCGGCATTGCGGTGGCGATTCACAATCATGGTCCCGGCGACAAAAAGTTCCCCACTCCGGAAAGCGTTTACGAACGGGTCCAGCCCTTCGACAAGCGGCTTGGATTGTGCATGGACATCGGCCACACCGTTCGCATCGGCGAGGACCCGATCAAAGATGCGGGTCGATTCGCCGACCGTTTGATCGACGTGCACTTGAAGGATGTCGACCAAGCCTCCCCCGCCGGCAAGTGCGTGGAGGCGGGGCGCGGCGTCATCGATTTGCCCGGCTTCATTCGAAAGTTGATCGAGATTCGCTTTTCGGGCATGGCGGCCTTCGAGTTCGAAAAGGATCAGAACGATCCCTTACCGGGATTGGCCGAAACCGTCGGATATGTGAACGGGGTCGTGGATACGCTCGTTTCCGGTTGAAGGCTGCCGCTCGGGCGGTCGTTCGTTTAGGCGGGGGCATCACGGGCGACGTCGCCGAGGAGGCGACCGTCGACGCGTTGTCGTATCGTTGGTTGAGAAGGAGAAAATTCATGCGGATTTGCACGGCCTGTTTGTTTTGCTTGCTGACCTTGAGCCGATTCGCCGCCGGTCTTGGCTTCGCGGTGGAGCCTTCCCGACAAGCGGTGGAAGTCGCCGTCGATGTGAAGGAAGTCGGTCCGCCGATCTCGCCGTACATTTACGGACAATTCATCGAGCATCTGGGAAGGTGCATTTACGGCGGAATCTGGGCCGAAATGATCGAGGACCGCAAATTCTTCTTCGATGTGGGTGCTGCGCCGTCGCCTTGGTACGCGCTGGGACCGCAAGGGGTCGTCGTGATGAGCGAGCGTGATCCCTTCGTGGGTGTCCATGTGCCGGAGGTGCGAGCGACGGGAGAGGTGCCGTGCGGCATCGGGCAGAGCGGACTTGGGGTGATTGCAGGGCGAGAATATGTGGGCCATGCCTGGTTGGCGGGTGATGCGGACGCGGCTCCCGTGGAAATCTCGCTCGCTTGGGGAGATGCCCCCGACGCGCGGCAGGTCGTTGTCGTGCCCGAGTTGAAAGCCGAATACACCCGGGTCGAGTTTCGTTTTTCTCCGCAGGGCGGTTCCGAGAACGCACGGTTGGAGATTGTCGCCCGGGGACGCGGACGCCTGCGGATCGGGACCCTCTCTCTGATGCCCGCCGATAACATCCATGGTATGCGTGCCGACACGATCGCGCTGCTGAAGGAATTAGACTCGCCGATCTACCGCTGGCCGGGCGGAAACTTCGTCAGCGGTTACGACTGGCGGGACGGCATCGGCGATCGTGATCGCCGTCCCGTCCGCAAGAATCCGGCCTGGCAAGGGATCGAGCCGAACGACTTCGGCATCGACGAATTCATGACGTTTTGCCGAGTCGTGGGAACGGAACCGCTGGTCGTGGTCAATACCGGCTTGGGCGACGTCTCCATGGCCTTGGAAGAGCTGGAGTACGTCAACGGGGCCGCCGATACGCCCATGGGAAGTATCCGGGCGAAGAACGGTCATGCCGAACCCTATCACGTGCGGTACTGGGGAATCGGCAACGAAATGTACGGCAACTGGCAGTTGGGGCACATGCCGTTGGACGAGTACGTCAAGAAACACAACGCCTTCGTGGACGCCATGCGAGCCAAAGACCCCGGCATCCAAGTGATTGCGGTAGGCTCCGTGGGACCTTGGACGGAGGGCATGTTCCGCGGTTGCGCGGACCGCATGGATTTGTTGAGCGAGCACTTTTACGTGGGCGCCAAGGAGAACCTCGCCGAGCACGTGGCTCAGGCCGCCCGGCGCGTCCGCGAGATTGCCGGCGCTCATCGCAAGTACCGCCGGGAAATCTTGGGCGGAAAGGCCATTCCGGTGGCCCTGGATGAGTGGAACTACTGGTACGGCGAACATGTCTACGGCGAGTTGGGAACGCGGTACTTCTTGCGCGACGGTCTAGGCGTGGCCGCGGCCCTGAACGAATTCGCCCGCAATACCGACGTGTACGCCATGGCCAATTATGCCCAGACCGTCAACGTCATCGGGGCGGTAAAGACCACGAACACCGCCGCCGCTTTAGAGACGACCGGTTGGATGCTGGTGCTGTATCGCCGCCACTTCGGCCAAGTTCCCGTGCGAACGCGCTGCGAAGGGCCGCTGGATGTCCAGGCGGCGCTGAGCGAGGACGGCCGATTCTTGACATTGGCGGTTGTGAATGCCACCACGGATGCCGCCGAGATTCGGCCCGTCTTGAACGGGGCGAAGCTGGGCGACGTGGTCGAGGTTTGGCAAGTGGCAGGCGATGATCCCATGGCCTACAACGAACCGGGCAAGCCTCCGCGGGTAGCCCTGCGGCAACTCGAAGCGGCGTCGGGCCCGGCGTTGCGTGTCGCTCCCCTGAGCGCCACCATTTTCCGCGCGGCCTTGGTTCGGGAGTGACGAAGGTGTGGGCATTGGCGGCGGCTTGCTGCGGTTTCCATTGGTGCACGCCCACCTGGTGAATGCCGTTGCCAACGCCGACCGACCTCTTGTGGTGTGGTTGACTACGCGGTGCACGAAGTGTCGTTCGCGTTCGTGGGGGCGGATAAAATTCGGACACAATTTCAAAAGAAGGAGATGTTCTCATGAAGCGATGGTTGCTGGGTATCATGGCGATCGCGGTCTTGACAGGTGTGGTGGCGGCCGCTTGGTCGGCGGCGGAATCGCCGAGCAAGTACTCGCACGCGGGACAACTTCGGCACGTGGTGCTCTTCAAATTCAAGGACGGCACGTCGCCCGAGGACGTCGCGAAGGTCGAAAAAGCGTTCGCGGCGCTGCCCTCGAAGATTCCGCAAATCGCGGGCTTCGAATGGGGGACCGATTGCAGCGTGGAGAACCTGTCCCAAGGTTTTACTCACTGCTTCGTGTTGACCTTCAAGAGCCAAAAGGATCGCGACGAGTATCTGCCGCATCCGGAGCACAAGGCCTTCGGAAAAGTCCTGGGACCGCACCTGGACAAGGTGCTGGTCGTGGATTACGTGGTTCGGGAGTAGTTTACGACGGAAGAGATTTTCGGCCGGTTCTTCGAAGTCGGGGAAAACGTCGACTGCGACGCGGCGATAGGCTACCGCCGCGCTAAGCGCCGCGAACCACCCCCGGCGCGATGTCGAGGTCCAAGTCGTCGAATCGCTTGGCCCGCCATTTCTCCAAGGCGATCGCACCCATCACGGCGTTATCGGTGCACAAACGCAATGGGGCGACGTACAAACGGACACCGGCGTCCCGCGCGGCGGTTTCGAGACGCTCGCGAAGTCGGGCATTGGCAGCCACGCCTCCGCCGACGCACAGTTTGTGCACGCCGGCGCCGGCGACCGCCCGCATGGTCTTCGTCACCAAGCAATCCACGACGGCTTCCTGAAACGAGGCGGCCAGGTCCGCGACCTGTTTTTCGCTCAGCGTGAATTCGGTGGGGTCGTGACGACCGGGGCCCGTGATCGCGTATCGGACGGCGGTTTTCAGGCCGCTGAAACTGAAGTCCAGAGATTCGGGATCATCCAACAATCCTCGTGGAAAGTCGTAAGCTTGGGGATTGCCGGTTTCGGCGGCGCGCTGGATGGACGGACCGCCGGGATAGGGCAGCTTGAGCATGGAGGCCACTTTGTCGAAGGCCTCTCCGGCGGCGTCGTCGATGGTCGATCCGAGCAGTTCGAACTCCAGCGCGCTGCGGCAAAGGTAGAGACTGGTGTGTCCGCCGCTGACCACCAACCCGACGCAGGGAAAGACATTCTCGCCCGACGCGATGCGGCAGGCGTACACGTGAGCCTGCAAGTGATTGATGCCGATGAGCGGAATGTCGAGCGCCGCGCACAAAGCCTTGGCGGCGCAGAGGCCGACCAACAGCGATCCCGCCAACCCCGGCGTGTGTGCCACCGCCACAAACGCCAGGTCCCGGAGTTGGACCTCGGCGCGGCGGACGGCCTCGTGAATGACCGGCAAAATCCGCTCCACGTGCGCCCGCGAGGCGATTTCCGGCACGACCCCGCCGTAACGCGAATGCAGATCGTCTTGCGAGGCGACCACCGAGGCCAAGACCTGCAAGTCTTCGGTGATGACGGCGGCGGCGGTCTCGTCGCAGGTGGTTTCGATGGCTAGAAAGCGAATCGACATTTCGTATTTCCCACGAGACGGAAACTTCGGCTCGGTTATGAAGCACCCGTCCGACCCGGGCGGCGACGCTCCGTCCCTTTTTGGTGGGTGCCCGTGTCGTCAGATTGATGGATCACCCGCTCTTTGGGGTGAAAGGTTCCGGCCCGCTTTGGATGCTGGTCGTCGGCGAACGCTCTCCTTAGACTACAAATATCCTCCGATCGCGCAGGAAGCGATCCCGATTGCCGCGCGGAGGCGATTCCCGCTGCCCGAGCCATCCCCTTTTTTACGCGGTGAACCGTGTCGATACAATCCATTCGGAATCAACTTCTCAAGCCGTTGAACGCTCAGCAACGGGAAGCTGTGACGCACGGTGAGGATCCGCTTTTGATCGTGGCGGGGGCGGGCACAGGCAAGACGGCCACCATTGTGCACCGCGTGGCGTGGCAGATTCTCGACGGCGTTCCGCCTCACCGGATCATGTTGTTGACGTTCACGCGGCGCGCGGCCGAGGAGATGATTCGGCGCGTGAGCAACCTGCTGCGCCGCATGTCGCTGAGCGAGGAAGGCTCCACGCTTATCACATCCGGCCTGATGGGCGGCACCTTTCATGCCGTGGCGGTGCGCATTTTGCGGCAGTACGGTCCGAGAATCGGTCTGTCGCCCGACTTCACCGTGCTCGATCGTTCGGACGCGGAGGATTATCTCGACGTCTTGCGAACCGAACTGAAGCTCACGGAAAAGACGAGTCGCCGCTTCCCCAAGAAAGGGACGTGCGCCGACATCTACAGTCGTATCGTCAACGCGCAAGAACCGCTGGAAAAGGTCTTGGAGGAGCGGTTTCCCTGGTGCCGGGGTTTCGAGGACGATCTTCGCGAATTGTTTTCCCTCTATCAGCAACGCAAGTTGGAGAACGCGAATCTTGACTTCGACGATCTTCTTTTGAAATGGCGGGAAGTGTCGGCGGATTCGTTGGTCGCTTCCGAACTGGCCCGACGGTTTAGCCGCGTTTTCGTGGACGAGTACCAGGACACCAACGTTTTGCAAGCGGAGATTCTGTATCGTCTTTGCCCGACGGGCGCCGGGCTGACCGTGGTCGGTGACGATGCCCAATCGATCTATTCGTTTCGCGCCGCGACCGTCCGCAACATTTTGGACTTTTCCAAACATTACCCGGCTACGCGGTTGGTGGTTTTGGAGCAGAATTATCGCAGCACGGTCCCCATTCTGCGACTGGCCAACGAGGTCATGGCGGCGGCGGCGGAAAAGTTTACCAAAAACCTCTGGTCGAGCAACGAGTTCGGCGACAAGCCGCTGCTGGTGGCTTGCGATGACGAGCAGGACCAGGCGGAACACATCGTACGACGCATTTTGACCCTGCGGGAGGAGGGCATCGATTTGCGATGCCAGGCGGTCCTTTTTCGGGCCGGACACCACAGCGTGGTCTTGGAAGCGGAGTTGACGCGGCGGGGAATACCTTACCACAAATACGGCGGGCTGAAGTTTCTGGAAACGGCGCACATCAAGGATTTGTTGTCCTTTTTGAAACTGGCCGAAAATCCGCGGGATATCGTCGCCGGCACCCGAGTGTTGCGGTTGTTGCCGGGCATCGGCCCGGCCAAAGCCCGCTCACTCTTGGGGATGTTGCCGCTTCGGCCGAACCCCTTTGAAGCCTGGCGCGCGACCCAACCGCCCGCCGCGGCCAGAAAGCTGTGGCCCGACTTCGTGAATCTCATGGAAACTCTCTGCGATTCCCAGGTGCCCTTGGTCTCGCAAGTTGCCGCGATCCGGGAGTTCTACGAGCCGCTGTTGCCGGAGCTTTACGACAACCCGAATCCCCGGGCGCGCGATTTGGAGCAAGTGGAGTTGATCGCTTCACGTTTCGCCGATCGTCGCACGATGCTCACGGAAATCACGCTGGATCCTCCCTCTTCCACGCAGGACTTGGCGGCGGACCCGCATTTGGACGACGACTACTTGATCCTCAGCACCATCCATTCCGCGAAGGGGTTGGAGTGGGACGCGGTCTACGTGCTCAACGCCACGGACGGTCACATTCCTTCCGATATGAGCACTCGCTCGCTTGAGGAGATCGAAGAGGAACGGCGTCTCTTCTACGTGGCTTTGACCCGTGCCAAGCGGCACCTGGTCGTTTGCCATCCCACGCGGTACTACATTTCCCGCTATTCGGGCGACCCCCATTACGGATTCGCGCAGCTTTCTCGATTTCTCAGCCAAGACGTGCGGCGGCACGTGCAATGGCAGACCTCGGGCGATCATCCCGTCTCGGACGAATTGGCCGAGGCGGTCACGGTCTTGCAGATTGAAGGGCGAGAGCCTGAGGGCGACGCGAATCGTAATCCGCTGAGTCGCTTGTTCAAGTCATGGGATTGAGGTCCGGCTTTGGCGAGAGGCGCAGCGTCGCTCGGCGCTGTGAGTCGCAACGAGATCGGCCTCGTCGGCTTCACTCCTCGTCGCCGGAGTCCGACCACGGCGCGGTCAACGCCCGACCGTTGTGACGGCGATCGAGCGCGAGAAGAAAGGGGACGGTACGACTTGCCCAAGCCCGAGGTTTCGGATATCGGGCGGCCTGTTCGCCGAAGCAACTGCGGAGCATGTCGGTGTCGATGATGCCGGGGTTGACGGTGGCGGCGGCCAAGGGGGGCGGCAATTCCTCGGCCAGGGATTGTGTGAGTCCCTCCACGGCCCATTTCGTCGCGCAATAAGGCGCCACTTCGGCCGCGCCCGATCTTCCCCAATACGAGCTGAAGTTCACGATGACGCCGCGACCTCGCTCCAGCATGGCCGGCACGAAATGTCTGATCGTACAGTGGATTCCGCCCACGTTCACGCGAAGCAATTCGGCGAACTCTTCCGGCGGGACCTCCCAAAGCTTGGCGTTTCGGTTGATGATCGCCGCGTTGTTGATCAGCAGATCGGGAGGGCCGAGGTCGTGGATGACTTCATCGGCCCAGGCTGCCGTTTCATCGTCCCGCGATACGTCCGCGACGCGAAAGCGATGGTCGGGATAGTCCCGCGACAAGGCCGCGATCGCCTCGGCGCTGCGGGCGCAACCCGCCACGCGATGCCCCAGGGAGATGAACTCGTCGCACAGCGCACGCCCCAACCCTCGACCCACGCCCGTGATTACGACGACCTTCTTTTCCATGCCGCCTCTCCGAGAAGCCTCCGCTTCGGCTCAGGGTAGCGCACACGAAAGCGATCCGGCGAACGACGCATCGGGAGCATGCTCTGTGCGAGGGTAACGCATCTACTTGAGACGCCCCGCCGCCCAGCGAATTCCGCGGAGCAGAAGCTTGGGGTAGGCCGGGTTTTTCCAGGCCTGGCTGTCGTGGCCCAATTGCAAATAGAGGACGCGACTCCGGCCGTATTGGGTGGTCCAAGCGATTTCGGCGTTGTTCTTCGGATTGTCGGTCGTCAGCAGCACATGCACCTTGGGCGACACATAAAACCCGTGATAGGTCTCGTCATGAATCGTAAAGTCCTTCAGCCCCTTGGTGATCGGGTGCTCGGCGTCCGCCACGTGGATATTGAGCGTTTGGTCGTGATCCCAGGTGGAGGCGGGATAGCTCTTGCCGTCGATTTCGCAAGCCTCGTGCAAATACATGCCGCCGATGATGTTCCGGTATTCCGCCCAGTCGCGATGAGCGCCGAGATTGTGATGCATCGCGACCACGCCGATGCCCTTGTTCAGCAGGGCGATAAACGCCTCTTGCTGTTGCGGCGAGATGCCGGGCACCATGTCGTACATTACGAGGACGACGTATTTGTCGGCGACGTCCGGGTTCAATGCATCCGCCTGTTCCGGCAACTGAATCTTGGTGTATTCGACGTTGGGAAACGCGTCGAACATGGCGAAGAAGGCCTCTTCTTCGAATCCGTGTCCGCCGTAGGTTAGGAGCACTCGGATGGGCTTGCGCGGCTTGGCCGATCCTTCCTCCGCCAAGCAGGAGAACGGAACGGCGACCACGACGACCGCGCTTAACAGCAACAGCAGCGAAACCGTTCGACGACTTGTCATGATGCGTGCTCCCCGGATTTGGGCAAAGGTTCTCGTCTCGGTCGAGTTACCGACTTGCCGCGTTTCGACGGCGACCGAACGTAACCGCTACTCTAGACTCGCTGATCGCTCCCGTCAATCACTTGCACGGCTTATCAGGGGTGCCGGTAACTGGGCGGTTCTTCCGGTTTTTGATCGCGGCGGCAACCAAGCATTCCATCATCTCGCGTCCGCATTCCCTCCACGGCGTACTCACCGGCGGCGTCGCGGCGAAAAGATTTTTTTAAGGGAGCGGGAAGGGCGTTTGCGTTCCCCCGGCACCGTCTGATAGAATGCATTTTCGACAACTAAATCTGAGTTAGACGGAGTCTGTTTTTGGGAGCCTACGGCGGATTTTTTGGCGAACTTTGTTTTCCCGTTTTTCGTAGCAAAATGTGGCAATATGATGGGGCGATGCCGTACGCGCTGACCAATAATTTTTCTACAAGAGGAATCGGCACCGCGGACCCTACATTGTAGCTAGCAAAATCCCTCCTGTAGCGTGTATCAATTCGGTGTCGTCCGTACGGTAAGCGGTTCGGCGTTTCGTTTTTTTGGGCCGGGCACAAACAGCGTCAGCTCAAGACGGATTCATGGACTTTCGGGAACGGGACACGGGTCGATGCAAAATCTCTCCATCAGTCACGCCGGGATGAGAATCATAAAGCTCTTGGTGGGCAATCCCCCCCGCAGCGTGGCGGATCTTATACGTGAGATGAAGGTGACGCGAACCGCCATCACCGAGCAGTTGAACGAGTTGGTCGCGGCGGGGCTAGTGGAGCGAAAGTTGCAGCGGTTGCAAGGCCGCGGTCGCCCCC
Organism: Thermopirellula anaerolimosa; assembly: GCF_054657335.1. NCBI lineage: Bacteria > Pseudomonadati > Planctomycetota > Planctomycetia > Pirellulales > Thermoguttaceae > Thermopirellula > Thermopirellula anaerolimosa. Next base: position 1,321,521 of record NZ_BAAHYX010000006.1, on the reverse strand, counting down.
GCCATGTTTATACCGCGACTACCAGCGCCCTGCTGCTGCTATTCGCCAAGAATCAGCGGTTGGTTCTTCCCGCCATTTGGCGGGCGATTCGAGAGATTGGCGGCACGGAATTGACGGAAGAGGTGGTTCGCCGCGTCAGCGCGGTGCTGGCACAGCATTACCTTCAAAGGATTCACGGCACCACTCCCGCCGAGCGACTCAGCGAGATGACCGCCATCCTCCGCGAAGAGGGGGTTTTGGTGGACATCGAGGACGATATGGGGCAACTCACGGTGCGTCAGCGTAGTTGCCCCTTTATCATCATGTTCGAGGAAAACCGCGCGGCCTGCCTTTTGGATCACGAAATCATTTCCTTGGTGGTTGGAGCGCCGGTCAAGCAGGTGGCTTGCCGTCACGACGGGGCCCCCTGCTGCGTCTTCGAGGTCGGCGGCGTCGGCCAATCGGCGGATGCCCCCGCGGCCACCGTGATGATGTGAGCACTTCATCCTCCTTGGGATCTCGGCACCAAATGGAGTCGCCCGCGTGAAGGAAAGACGATCGCGACAAGATCGCTTGTCTCCCGATCGTCCGGGCGCGATCGGTTCGGATGACCCGAGGGCCGCGTCGGGGCGGAGCGACCGGCGGGGAAAAGGCCGTCCAGCACGTTGGCTTCTTCGGGCCTTTCTCAGCGTTTTCTTTCTGCTTGCGTTGGCGGCGGGCTACGTGGCCTGGGACTGGTGGCATTGCCTGCCGGAATCCGTTCAGGCGGAGTACGTCGGGCGGCAAAGTTGCGCCTCCTGTCACGAGCAGGAATGCAAGCTCTGGGAAGGGTCCGATCACGATCTGGCCATGGATCGGGCCTTGCCCGAGACCGTTCTCGGCGACTTCAATGACCGCGAATTTCTTCACATCGCCTTCAGCGAGCTTTGGCGTTTGCCGGAAGACGAACTGCGGCGATTGGTGGAGCACATTCCCGACGATGTCTTGGCGACGGCCTTGCAAGAATACGAACCGCCGCCGATGCCGGAATTGGGCATCGAGCATCCCAGCGGGCGCGAGTCGCGGAAACGGATTGCGGCCGCGCTTTCAGACGAGCGACGAGCGGCGATCCTTGAGGAAACGGCTTGGAAAAAACAGTTCGCGCGACCTTGCGACATCACCGCGGCCCATCGAACCATTCGCGACATTGCCGCGAAAATGACCGAGGCCGGTGAACTGCATCCCGACTTCGCCGTCCGCAGTCGCATGTTTCAACGGGACGGCAAATTCTTCGTCGAAACGGACGACCGCGACGGAACACTGCGGGAGTTCGAGGTCCGATACGTCTTCGGCGTCTATCCGCTACAGCAGTATCTGGTCGAGTTTCCCGACGGGCGTATCCAGTGCTTGCCCCTGGCGTGGGACGTGAAGAGCAAGAGTTGGTTCCACCTGTACCCGTCGGAACCGATTCCGCACAACGATCCCCTGCATTGGACCGGCTCTTTGCAGAACTGGAACTACATGTGCGCGGATTGCCACACCACCAACCTGCGCAAGAATTTCGACGTGGCGAGCAACACCTATCGTACAACGTGGTCGGAGATCGACGTCAGTTGCGAGACCTGCCACGGTCCGGCGAGCGTACACGTCCGCTTGGCGGAGTCGTGGAGTCTGTTTTGGGACCGTAAGCGTGGTTACGGATTGCCGCAACTGAAAGGCGCTCCCAACACCGTGTTGGTCGATAGTTGCGCCCCTTGTCACGCGAGGCGGCGCCCGTTGAAGGAGGGCTTCGTCGGCGGCAATCATTTCCTCGATCATTATCTGCCGGAGTTCTTGGACGGCCAACTCTATTACGACGACGGCCAAATCCTGGACGAGGACTATGAATACGGTTCGTTTACGCAGAGCTTGATGTACCGCAAGGGCGTGCGCTGCCTGGACTGTCACGATGCGCACACGGGGCGAATCAAGTTCGCGGAAGCGACGCGACCGGGTGAAATTCGCAAGCCCTACACGGACAATCGACTTTGCGGGCAATGTCACGTGCCGGCCAAGTACGATACGCCGGCGCATCATTTTCATCCCAAGGTGGGCGAACCGGGCAGTCGATGCGTGGATTGCCACATGCCGGAGACCACGTACATGGTCGTGGATGCCCGACGCGATCACAGTTTGCGGGTGCCGCGTCCCGACCTCACGGTGTCGCTGGGCATCCCCAACGCTTGCAACCTTTGCCACCAAGATCGGGCGAAAGGGGAGTCTCCCCAGTGGGCCGCCGATTGGATCGAAAAGTGGTACGGACGAAAGCCCGATCGCAACCATTTCGCCTATGCGTTCGCAGCGGGGAAACGAGGCGATGTCGCCGCCGCCGCGGACCTGGCCGCCGTGGTGCGACGTCAGGACCTGTCGGGCATGGTGCGGGCAAGCGCCTTGTTGATATTGTCGCGGGCATCCCCCCAATCCGCGTTGGGGAGCATCGTCGCCTCCGCCGGAGCGCCGGACCCGTTGTTACGGATCGCCGCGGCCAGGGCCTTGCAGAACCTTCCGCCCGACCCCGGCACCCTCGCCCGAGTGAAAAACCTGTTCGAGGACCCTATTCGCGCGGCGCGATTGGAGGCCTTTCCCTGGCTGATTCAGTTTGCTCCCCAAGATCGGCGGTTGCTCTCGGCGGATGTGCTGGATCGTTTGGTGAAGGAATATGTCGCCGCGCAGAAGTTGGTCGACGATCAACCGGGTGCGCACGTCAATTTGGCCTTGCTCTACGATGCGCTCGAGCGACCGGATGAGGCGGAGGCCGAGTACCAAACGGCGTTGCGACTGGACCCCGGCTTTCTTCCCGCCCGAAACAACCTCGCCATGCTGTTCGCTCGACAAAGCCGCTGGGAGGAAGCCGAGCAGCAATACCGCCTGGCGATCGGAGCCGATCCCGATTACATTCCGGTCCGCGATAACTTGGCTCGGTTGTATTATCAGCAGGGGCGTACCACCGACGCCGAGCGCGAGTTTCGCGCCATTTTGGAAAAGGTGCCCACGCTGGGCGATGTGTGGTTTTCCCTAGGATTGCTGATCGCGGAGGACCCAGCGCGACTGGCGGAGGCGGCGGATTGTTTGAAGCGTGCCGCGGATCTGATGCCCGGCGACGCGCGCGTAGCGTACAATGCGGGCTTGGCTTTGCACAAGGCGGGAGAACTGGAGGAGGCCGAGACGCTGTTCACGCGGGCTTATCGCCTGGGCGATCCCAGCCCTGATTTGCTTCAGGCCTACGCCCTGCTCATGGTCGATCTACGGCGCTGCGCGGCGGCGAGATCGCTGGCCGACGAGTTGCGGGCGAGGTTCCCGTCACCGTCGGCCGAGCAGTTCTATCGTGCCGTGGTGAGTCGCTGCGGCGAGGGCGCCGCTCCTTGAGCCTCGTTGCATACGTACCTGGAACGGGACGCTGATCCTTCCAGGACCCTACGATCATCTTACGTGAACCCTCTCAGTTGAGGGATGTTGTTGACGAGAAGGATACGACTTTCATGCGCGACCGCCCCAAGAGTCTTGCGGCTTTTGAACAGGCTAAGCGATGGATTCCCGGCGGAGTCAACAGTCCGGCCCGAGCCTTCGGCGCGGTCGGCGGGACGCCGCCCTTCATCGCCCGAGGCGAGGGGGCCTACCTTTGGGACATCGACGGGAATCGATACATCGACTACGTGGGCTCCTGGGGACCCATGATTCTGGGGCATTGCCATCCCCGCGTGATTGCCGCCGTGCGAGCGGCCTTAGAGAGAGGGACCAGCTTCGGTGCGCCGACCGAGGCCGAGACGCGCCTTGCGGAGATGATTGCCCGGATTGTTCCGTCCGTGGAAAAGGTTCGGTTGGTGAACTCGGGCACGGAGGCCGTCATGAGTGCCCTACGCTTGGCGCGGGGATACACGGGCCGAGCGAAGATCGTGAAGTTCGCGGGCTGCTATCACGGACACGTGGACAGCCTCTTGGTAGCGGCGGGCAGTTCGGCGGCGACGTTGGGAGTACCCAGTTCGCCGGGCGTGCCGCCTGCCGTGGCGGTGGATACCCTGGTTCTCCGCTACAACGACGCGGAGCAGGTTCGCGACGCCTTCGGTCGCTTGGGCGATCAAATCGCCGCCGTGATTGTGGAACCCGTGGCCGGGAACATGGGCTGCGTGCCCGGCACGGAGGAGTTCCTGCGAACCCTGCGCGACCTCACCTCGCAATACGGCGCCATTTTGATTTTCGATGAGGTGATGTCCGGCTTTCGCGTTGCGCTGGGCGGCGCACAGGAGCTTTACGGAATCACGCCGGATTTGACCGCGATGGGCAAGATCATCGGCGGCGGACTGCCCGTCGGGGCCTACGGCGGACGCGCCGAGATCATGGATCACATCCTACCCGCCGGAAAGGTCTTCCAGGCCGGAACCCTCAGCGGCAACCCCTTGGCCACCGCGGCGGGCATTTCCACGTTGGAAGTCCTTCGCGAGACGAATCCCTTTGCACTGCTCGAACGGAAGTCCCAGCGATTGGCGGAGGGATTGCGTTCCGCCGCGGAGGAGGCCGGCGTCGCCTGCCATATCGGACGATGTGGAGCGATGCTGACCCTGTTTTTCTCTTCGCAACCGGTGGTGAACTGGGACACGGCCTCGGCATGCGATACCGTCGCCTTCGCCCGATTCTTCCATGCCATGCTGGACCGCGGCGTTTACCTCCCGTGCAGCCAATACGAAGCGATGTTCCTCTCGACGGCACACTCGGACGAGGACATCGAGGTCACGATCGCCGCGGCGCGCGAGAGCCTCCGAGAAGTTTTGGCGGCAGAGTAACCGCCCGGCCTTGCAAATGAGAGCGGTCCACGTCTTTGGGCGAACGGCGACGAGGGAGCGCTGCGACTTCGGGGTGTCTTGATTCGTCCCATTTTCGACGTTGGCGGGTTTGGAAATGGACTTAATATGAGTTCAAGACAGTTGGCGTCCGGCGCGGCGCGGGCGCTGGACGCAGGGACCGGGGCGGTCGATAATCGGCAATGGTCGCGGATGTGCGCTTTGCGAAAAGCGTCGCGGGGGCGTGGCGCGTTGTGCGGCGAGCGAAAAAGTTGTGCCCCGTGAATTGCGAGGTTGCGCCGAGTTCGTTCGGCGCAGGCCGTTTCCGTATCCATTCGGTCCGCGGTTACCCTGGAGGAAGAACGTGCTTTACGCAGAATTGATTTCGCGGTGTCTCCTCGACAGGGTGGTGATGGTGTTCGCGATCGCGGCTTTATTCGGGGCGGTTCATTCCGCCGGATACGCCGATCAGGCGACCGACCAACCCGCGGACGCTAACGGTGGATCCACCGAACGCGCCGGCGCGTCCTTGAAGGATGCGTTTAGGGACGATTTTCTCGTTGGAATGGCGGGCGACTTGCCGGGCAACTACTCCGAGCGCGAGTTGGATCTGATCCGTGAACAGTTCAACGCGGCCACTCCCGAAAACTGCATGAAACCGGCCTTGGTGCATCCAAGCGAAGACCAATGGCGTTTCGAGCGGACGGACGCCTTTGTCCAATGGTGCCTGAGCAATAAGATCACCGCCGTCCACGGACATACGTTGTTGTGGCACCACCAAACGGGCGACTGGTTCTTCCAGGGAGATGATCGAGGATTGGTGATCGAGCGTATGAAGAACCACATCCAAACGTTGGTGGGGCGATACAAGGGGAAGATTCGCAGTTGGGATGTGGTCAACGAGGCCATCAACGACGGCGGCAATGCACAAACGGGTCAAACCGAGAACCTCCGCAATACGGCCTGGTTACAGGCGGTCGGCCCGGAATACCTGACGCTGGCGTTCAAGTTCGCCCATGAAGCCGATCCGGAGGCCCTCCTTTTTTACAACGACTACGGCATCGAATCCGGCCCAAAGCATGCCAGTTCGATGGTCCTGTTACGCCGCTTGCTCCGAGAAGGGGCACCCATTCACGGCGTGGGTATCCAGGGCCACTGGAGTACCCGATCCATCCCGTACGCCGAGTTGGATCAAGCGATTTCCGACTACGCTTCGTTGGGCCTAAAGGTGGCCGTTTCGGAGTTGGACGTGACGATTGCGGGGGCTTCGGGCGGGCAGTTCGACGGCGGACGCGGACGACGCAACATTCGTCCGCCGACGGCACAAGAACTACAGATTCAGGCCGACGCTTACGCCAAACTGTTCGCCATCTTCCTCAAACATACGGACGTCATCGACCGCGTGACCTTTTGGGGCCTGAACGATGGCCGCACGTGGCGGTACGGGCAGCACCCCTTGCTCTTTGATGCGGACTGCCAACCCAAATCGGCCTTTCATGCCGTCATCGAGGAAGCACAACGGACGTCGCGCCCCTGACGATGGGATGGATCAGCACGAGCGATTGAAATGCTCGGACGTTTCTGCCGCGGCGGTGGAACCCATGGGAACCGGGTCGCTGGGGCGATCGCAGCAATCTCGCTTGGAATGATTCGGGTGTCGCGAGAATCCGGTTTGTGCCCGCCGCATGTCGGACTGTTTGAAGCGGAAGGCTGTCACGAACGAGCATCGGATGCCGAAGACGCTTTTTCCTCGGCATAGCTGGGGCGGAAGTATTGCGGCATCAGTTTCCAGATGTCGTCACGGCGTCCGAGGCCGTAATATGTCCGGGCGAGGCGTCCCACCTCGTATGCCTTGGGGCGACATTGTTCGTCCGGCGCCGGACGATAACCATGGGCCGTCAGAATTTCCCTGAATCGCACGGCGCCGGGACCGGCGACGACAAGGCCGCTCGATGAGGGGAGCGTGCGCAGCCATTCCAAAGGCTCTTGCGGCCAAGATGTCTCCCCGGCAGGACGGAGGCCGCTTTCATCGCGTTCGAACAACTTCCCCACAATGTCGCCGCGTTGCGCATCGGCCATGGCCGCGAGCCGGGGAGTATCGGGAGAAACGCCGGCGGCGACCGCCTCCAGCGTGTCGATGCCTATGATCTCGGCGCCCACGGCGTAGGCGAAGGTTTTGGCGGTCACCAGGCCGATTCGGATTCCGGTGAACGATCCCGGTCCGATCGAGACGCCGACCAAACCGATTTCCTCGGGTGGAACTCGAAATTCTTGCAACAGGTCGCGGATGGCCGGCGCTAGGGTCTGAGCGGATCGCCGATCATGGGGCAGCCGGCGCCAACTCAGGCATTCGTCGTCGCGAAACAAGGCGACGCTGCCGATGGGGTCGGTCGTCTCCAAAGCCAGAGTGTGCATGTTCGGGGGCGGACCTTTTCGCCGCGGTGGTAGGTGGTGTGTAAACATGCGGGTTATTCGCGTTTCCTTATTTTGACGCAACGTCGGTTGCCGTCGCAAGGAAGAGTGTCCATCGAAGACACCGTCTCGGACGTGCCAGAACCGGCGGAACTCCCCAAAAGAACAAAAGCCTGCTTGCTTTCAGGGGTCGGTCACGGAACCGGGAAAATCACGGGCGGTACTGGACACCGCCTCCTATAATTTCGTCGTGAAAATTGCGTTGCCGCTCGGCGCCTGGTTGCCGGACGCCCGTCCGATGTTTTCAGGCCGCGTTCCGGTTTGCCGATCCATTCTGCGATTTTGGGTTCCGTTCCGCATTTCAAGGAGAACTCGATGCTTCGAGGAAGCGTCTTTCTGAGGTTTACGGTGTCCGCGGTCTTTACCTGGGGCGCGAGCATGTTTCTGATGACGCCGCCGGTGTGGTCGATCGCCCCGGAGACCACGCCGGCGCGACCCAAAACGATCGTGGCGGATACGTCGAAGTTGTTAGGCTCGCCGGATCCCCTCCCCCTGGAGACGGAACCGGCATTTCCGCGTCTGCATTTCGATCGCCCCGTGACCATCGCTCATGCCCCCGACGGTACCAATCGTCTCTTCGTGGTGGAACAGCACGGCGTGGTGCACGTCTTCCCGAATCGACCGGACGCGGATCGGACCGACATTTTTCTCGACATTCGCGAGGTCGTCTCCCGGGATCATAACGAGGAGGGGCTTTTGGGGTTGGCATTTCATCCCCGATACAAGGAAAACGGGCGCTTCTTCGTTTATTACTCGACCAAACCGCGGGCGTCGATCATCTCCGCGTTTCGCGTCTCTCCGGATAATCCCAATCGCGCGGATCGGGATTCCGAAGAGGTGCTGATGAAGATCGAGCAACCGTACGGCAATCACAACGGCGGGAGCATCGAGTTCGGGCCCGACGGCTATCTCTACATCGGGTTGGGAGATGGAGGCTCGGCCAACGATCCGCATGGTCACGGGCAGAATCTGAAGACGTTGCTGGGGTCCATCTTGAGGATCGACGTAGATCATCGCGATCCCGGCCTCGCCTACGCCATTCCCAAGGACAACCCTTTCGTGGGTCGCGGAGACGGCGTCCGCGGCGAGATTTGGGCGTACGGTCTGCGGAACGTTTGGCGGTTGACCTTCGATCGAGTCACCGGTGACTTGTGGGTCGGGGACGTCGGCCAAAACCGGTACGAAGAAGTCGATATCATCGTGCGGGGCGGGAACTACGGTTGGAAATTGCGCGAGGGCTTCCACGATTTCGACCCCAAGGCGGAAACGACGGAAGAACCGCTCATTGATCCGGTCACGGAGTATTTCCGCCACGAAGGCATGTCCGTCACCGGGGGCTACGTCTATCGCGGTCATAGGCTTCCCGAGTATTACGGGGCCTACTTTTACGCCGACTACGTGACGGGAAACATTTGGGCGTTGCGCGTCGACGATCGTGGCAAGCTGAAGGAGAACCGCAAAGTCGCGCGGACCAACTTGAACATCGCGGCTTTCGGTGAAGATGAAGACGGTGAGATGTATCTGGCGGCCTTCGACGGCATGATTCACCGACTTCGTCGCAGACCGGGGGACATTCAGGCCTTGGCCGACGCCTTTCCGCGCAGACTTTCGGAGACCGGCCTCTTTCGCTCCGTGAAGGACTTCGAGCCTTGCGAGGCTGCGCTACCGTACGACGTGAACGTCCCGCTGTGGTCGGACGGAGCGGCCAAGCATCGCTTCGTCGTACTGCCCGCCGCCCGGTCCGTGCAATTCCACCCGGAGACGGCTTGGGACTTTCCCGTCGGCGCAGTGCTGGTCAAGACGTTTTTCCTGCCGCGACCGGGGACGTCGCCCGTCTGGCTGAAGTCGCCCCCTCGTTTGTCGGCAAAGGAGGCGAGCGACACGGGCACTTGGCGACGTTTGGAGACTCGCCTTCTGGTGCATGGCGCCGACGGTTGGCAGGGATACACCTACGTTTGGAACGAAGAACAGACGGACGCGGAGTTGATCGACGGCGCCCAGCGAGTCGTGTTCCCGGTGCCCGACGAACGGGGTGTTGCTCGGAGGGAATGGTACTTCCCAAGCCGGTCGGATTGCATGGCGTGTCACACTCCGGCCTCCGGGTTCGTGCTGGGGCTGAAGACGCCGCAGATGAATCGCCCGCCTACCACGCCGGTCGCGGTTCGTTCGGTGGATGATCGCGCCGCAAGCCAAAAAGATCCGTCGGGGGCGTCCAATCAAATCGCAGCGTGGCGAGATTGGGGAGTTTTTGCCAATCCGCCGACGGAATCCTGGGAAGCGTTGCCTGCGTTCGCGGAGTGGCCTGTCTCGGCGGAAGGCTTGGGGCGAGACGAGCTTGAGCGGCACGCTCGGGCTTATCTGGATTCCAATTGTGCGATGTGCCACGTGCCGAACGGGATTGTGGGACGCCCGGACTTCCGCTTCAGCACTCCGACCGCAAAGTCGCAATTGATCGGAGTCAACCCCGGCCAAGGGAGTATTGCGCCGGCGGGGAGTAAGCTGGTCCTGCCCGGCGACCCAAATCGCAGTGAGCTTTGGCACCGCGTCGAGACCCTGGGACCGCGTCGCATGCCGCCGCTGGCGTCCGGGGTGCGCGATGAAACCGCCGTCCGCTTAATCGAGGTCTGGATTCGTTCGATGCCGCCCGCACGTTGAGGCGAAACCGGCGCCGCATACCGCGAAATCGCGTGAATCGACCCGCTGTGGAAATCTCCCGCCAAACTTCACCGTCGGCGGCGAATGACCATCATTACGGTTCGAGCCATTCGACGATGGAAATGACGGCGTTCGATTTGGCGTTGCCGCTGCGATTGACGACGCGGATGGGAACGGTTCCCTCGCTCGTCAAGTCGGGGCCGACCGCTGCCTCCAACCAGGTGCCGCGGTCGAAATCGGCGACGATGCCCAACGAACGGTCTGCAATGAAGACTTCCTGTCGGCGTCCGCCTTGAAAGTGATCGGGGTCGATCATGTAGAGACGCAGTCGCCCGGACGATCGGGGCGGCACGTCCAAGATGATTTGAACTTCCTCCTCATCCGCTCGGGTGTGAAATACGGGGAAGGGCCAACCCGTGTACGAAAACCCCCGCGCTGCCTCCGCGTGGTAGCCCGACTCTGCGAATACCAATTCCTTTTCCGGTCGCCCGCAACGCATCTCCAGTTTCACGCCGCGAGCCTGTCGTTCCTCATCGTTTGGCAGTTGTTCCAGGTCCCGCCAATCCCGGGTGATCGGCGCACGTTCTCCCGCGGCGGGCATTGGGGGAAAGGCGACGTGCGGTTCGGTCTGATACCAGTAGCAAGTCGAAGCCAACTCTAGTTCATTCCCCGGGCGACCGAACATTTCGCGGAACATGGGGTGCTCATTCTCGCCGAAGCCGATCGCGACTTTCAGGCTCTTTTGGAACGTGATCGCGTCGCTGAGGAAGAAGCGATACGCGGCAGCACCATCCTGATGAAACGGGAAATAGCCGGTGAAGGGAAAGAGGTTTTCCTCCGGCGGAAACCCCCAACTGAAACCGAAGGAATCTTCGATTCCTTGAAACTCCACCACCGGTTGCGTCCCGCCGTCCACGTAGAACTTCTCATTCATATCGACGGGGTAACCTGGGCGACCGGGCAATCGCAGCGTCACGTTCCACCCGACGAACTTGCCTCGTCCTTCCGCCTCGAGTGCAACGTAGTCTCGCTTCGCCAGATTCAGCATCTCCTGCCGCCAATGGGCGTGGAAATAACCGACGTCATCCGGCAGCGACGCGGTTTTGCGGATCATCACGTAACTGTAGCACGGCATGGCCGCCCAAAGCTCTTCGCCCGGTTCCAATTCCCCGTCGTAGGCCAACTCGATTCTGGCGGATCTGCGGAATGGCATGGGAAAATAGGCGTTCCATCCGCGTTTCTTATTCACCATGGCCGTATTCAAAAACTCCCGTTCTCCTGCGGGATCGCAGAAAAAGTCCACCAGCGGACATTCCACGCTGGGATTCGTTTCGCCATCCCAATACATGCGGACAACAAGGTCGCGCCCAAGTTGGTAGTCGGAATTGGCTGCGATTTGGCGTTGCGGCATGGCGAAGTGGATCATGGTGATGACGCCCGGTCCCTCTGCCTCGGCCACGATCACGGTTTTGTTGCTGTGAAAGCGGCGTTCGAGCGGTGTTTCGATCCACAGCCCGTTCTCCGCCACGACTTGGTCGTCGCTCAGGCGGGGCAAGTTCCACAAATCGTTTCCCATGCACAGGCTGCCGTGGGCAAACGCTGCGGCGGTGATTGCCGCCAAAACAAGGCGATCGAACATGGCTTGTTCCCTCCCGGACGCATTGTGAAGACGCGGACTTTGGACGTAGCTTGTCGATTGTCCCCAACGCACGCCGCGCGTTGACGAATCGCTGCCGCCTCAGAATGACCGGGCGACCCCGCAAACTTCGAGGCGGGAGTCGCAAAGGCGACGCCGTGGATTATGAGATCCGGTATGGCGATGTCAAGCGTGTGAGACTTCGGCGTCTTCCGGATGGATTCGGTCCGGCCCCTAAGACGCTTGAGTAAGCTTGGGGCCGTTGCTAGATTGAATTGGCGGAAGCGATTGGCCGACGGACTTTTACAGAATCCCACTTCCGCATCGAGTCCGTTTTCGCACAGCGGCTTTCGGCAATCGCATTCCCGACTTCCGCTGAAGAGGGAATTCATGGATACCTGGATCTGGCCCGTCTTGCTCCTGCTGGCTGGATTGTTTTTCGCCTTCCTGGAGCTTTTTTTCGTCTCGTACGGCGTCCTGACTTTCTTGGCGGTTGCTTCCGCATCGGCGTCCATCGTGCTGGGTTTCATGTACGATCAGGCCCTTGGGATGGGCTTGTTGCTGGTAACGGTGTTGGGAATTCCCATCTTTTTGACGCTATTCATCAAGGTCTGGCCCCGCATTGGGGTGGGTAAGAAAATCATGCTGCAAGAACCGGAGGCGTCGAAGACGCTGCCCGATAATCCGCTGCTTCACCGACTAAAGGAATTGATCGGGAAGATCGGCGAGGTCAAATCGCCGATGCTCCCCTCCGGCGTCGTGCAGATCAACGGACGCTCTTACGACGCCCTGACTGAGGGAACCGCTATTGATGCGGGTCGCAAGGTCAAAGTCGTCGCCGTGCAAGGCACGTGGTTGGTCGTTCGAGCGGTGGATGACGTTCCCATGGGCAAGCAAGACGGCGATCCGTGGACCCAGCCCTTGCCCGGTTCCGACGTTGATCCTTTCCGCCAAGAGTGAGTGTGGCGGAGGCGTTTTGGCGAAAGTTGCGGCCCATTCCGCAGAGACACGCGAGCGGGTGTAGCTTTTCGCCGTCGCGGGCGATATGCTTATGGGCGAACGTTGGCGGCGGTCGCGATGGCTCGCCGCTTCGACCCTAGAATCTCGATGACGTCGAAAACGCAATAGCGACTTTTCCTCCAGGTGACACCATGCCCATTTTTGCCCAGGACGCCGATATTGGACGCATCATGACGCTTTTCGTGGTCCTGGCCGTAATCGTCGTCGGCCTGGTAATGTTGGCGGTCTTCGCGAAGTTCTTCCGCTTGTGGATTCAATGCAAGACGACCGGTGCGGGCATCGGTATTTTGGACCTTCTGGGGATGAGTTTTCGGAAGGTCCGCCCGGATGTCATCGTTCGGGCCAAGATCATGGCGGTCCAAGCGGGCATCACCGATCGCGAAGGCGTCACCAGCAAGGCGTTGGAAGCGCACTTCTTGGCGGGTGGAAACGTCAATCAGGTAATTCGAGCGCTGATCGCCGCCCGGCACGCCAAGATGAACGAGTTGGACTTTCGCTTGGCGACCGCGATCGACCTTGCCGGTCGCGACGTCCTGGAGGCCGTGCAAACCAGCGTGAACCCCAAGGTCATCGACTGCCCGAAAAAAGGCTCCGGTAAGGAGTCCTTGGACGCCGTGGCGAAAAACGGCATTCAGCTCAAGGTCAAGGCGCGGGTAACGGTTCGCGCCAACATTCTCCAAGTCATCGGCGGGGCGACCGAAGAAACGATCATCGCCCGGGTCGGCGAAGGGATCGTGAGCGCCATCGGTTCCGCCGAGACCCATTTCGAGGTGCTGGAGAACCCGGATCGCATATCCAAGGCGGTGCTGGGCCGTCGTCTCGATCGTCAAACCGCATTCGAAATCGTGTCCATCGACATCGCGGATATCGACGTGGGGCAAAACATCGGCGCGCGTTTGCAGGCCGACCAAGCCGAAGCCGACATGCGCGTCGCCCAAGCCAAGGCGGAAAGTCGTCGCGCCATGGCGGTGGCGGCCGAGCAAGAGAACTTGGCTTTGATCGAGGAAAGCCGCGCCAAACTCGTCGAAGCGGAAGCGGAAGTGCCCCGAGCGCTGGCGGACGCCTTCGACGGCGGCAAACTGGGGCTGATGGACTACTACCGCTTGAAGAACATTCAGGCCGACACCGATATGCGATCCGCCATCGCGAAGATCGGTGCGCCCGCCAATCCGGTCCAAGAGGACCGCGATGGTCGCCGCGTCGCGTGAATCGAGGCGACGACGAAACATGAATCACCGGTGCGAGACTTTCCGCCCGCCCCCATCATCGTCAGGAGGAACCGAATCATGAATTCGCCGCGGATGAATCGCCGTGAGTTCACCAAGGCCGGTACCGCCGGCGCAGTCGGCGCCGTGGCTTTCAGCGCCGTGTCCGCCCGCCGCGTCTGGGGCGCCAATGATCGAATCCGATTGGGTTTCATCGGCGTTGGGAACCGCGGCAGCCAAGTCCTCGCCGCCTTCCTGCCGCATCAAGATATGGAAGTGGTCGCCATTTGCGACGTGTTCGAACCGTATTTGGATCGCGCCCAGGAAAAGCTGCCGTCCAAGGCGGACGCCACGATCGATTTTCGGAAAGTTCTCGACCGTAAGGATATCGATGCGGTCGTCATTTGCACGCCGGACCACTGGCATGCCGTGCAAACCATCTGGGCGTGTCGGGCGGGCAAGGACGTTTACGTGGAGAAGCCGCTTTCGATCACGGTGGTCGAGGGACGCAAGATGGTCCAGGCGGCCCGCCAATATGAGCGGGTCGTACAAGTGGGAACGCATCGGCGGTCGTCCAAGCTGTACGCTCAGGCCGCCGAATTGATCGGCGGCGGCAAGATCGGCAAGGTCACCGTCAGCCGTGCCTACCGGCTCAGCAACATGTACCCCGGCGGCATCGGCAAGGCGCCGCCCGGCGACCCTCCGGCGGGTTTGCATTGGGATTTATGGCTCGGTCCGCGGCCCGAACGACCGTTCCAAGAGACCATTGCGCCCTACAAGTTCCGCTGGTGGGATCTGTACTCCTCTCAAATGGCCAACTGGGGCGTGCATTACTTGGACGCCATTCGCTGGCTGACCGGTGAACTGGCGCCCGCCTCCGTGTGCGCGATGGGCGGACGCTTCGCCGTCGAGGACGACCGCACCATTCCCGACACCGCTGAAGCCGTTTTCCAATTCGCCTCCGGTCGCCTGGCGATCTTCGGCCAGTACGAGGCGAGCGGCAATCCCGTGTTTCCGCAGGGCGAATTGGAGCTGCGCGGAACCCTCGGCACGGCGTACATCGGTTCTCGCGGGTTGAACGTGATTCCCGAACGCGGCGGGCAATTTCAGGATGCCGCCCCTCGCATGGAACCGATCAACATCGATATTCGCGAGGGCGAAAACGACGTCATGACCGTGGCCCACGCGCGGAACTTCCTCGACTGCGTGAAATCCCGCGAAAAGCCCAACGCCGATGTGGAGATTGGTCATCGTTCCACCACGTGCAGCCTGATCGCCAACATTTCTTTGGCCGTCGGTGCCCGTTTGGAGTGGGATGCCGAACAAGAGCGCTTCACCAATCACGAAGCGGCCAACGCCCTGCTCGATTACGAGCACCGGAAACCGTGGACGTTGGATTGAGGCGAATCGCCGCGGCTTTTCGTTCCGCCGATTGCCCACCGCTCGGCGGTCATGCGTCTCGGCGGACCCAGTCGATATCGGCCATGCGGGCCAGGGCCAATTCCAGGGCGTGCGTGCCGTCTTTGGCGTGACCGCAAGCCGCCAAGGACAAGTACAACTGGTGCGCTAGGGCCAATCCCGGCAGGCATAACCCCATCCGCTTGGCTTCGGCGAGCGCGATGCCCATGTCCTTGATGAAGTGTTCCACGAAGAAGCCGGGTTCGAATCGGTTGTTGATGATCCGCGGGCCTAGATTCGATAGCGACCAACTTCCGGCGGAGCCTGAGGCCACGGACTCCAGCACTTTATTCAGGTCCAGCCCTGCCCGATAGGCGTACAGCAGCCCCTCGCAAACGGCGACCATGGTGCTTGCGATGAGGATTTGATTGGCCATCTTGGTGTGCTGCCCTCTGCCCGGTCCGCCTTGGTAAACCACCGTTTTGCCCATAATCTGCAAACAGGGAAGCACCGTTTCGTAGGCCGCTTGGTCGCCCCCTACCATGATCGAAAGCCTTGCTTCCCGAGCACCGACGTCGCCGCCGGTCACCGGGGCATCGAGACTCGCGACTCCCCGCTCCGCGGCCTTCTCGGCGATTTCGACGGCCAAGGCCGGTTCACTGGTGGTCATATCGACGATGATGTTGCCGGGTTTGCACCCTGCCAGCACGCCGCGATCTCCCAGAATCACCTCTCGCACGTCATGCGGGAAGCCGACGATCGAGAAGACGATGTCGGCGGCTTCGGCGACGGCCTTCGGGGAGTCCGCCCAATCCGCTCCCGCGGCCAACAAGCTTTCCGCTTTGGATTTGGTGCGATTGAAGACCACGGCTTGATAACCGGCCTTCAGCAGGTGACCGCACATGGCGGCCCCCATCACGCCCGTACCGATCCATCCAATGCGAGTCTTTCCCGGTTCGGCGATATGCGGCATGGTGTTGGATCCTCTTCAGTGAAGACCGATGACGACGGGTTTCGCAGCGCAATAACGAGCGGATCGCTTGGGTCGTGCAGGGAATCCGGACGCGCGGAAGGCCAATGCGACCTGCCGTCACCGCTGCCAACGTTCTTCCGGACGCTCCAGGATTTGGTGGAGCACGAAGGCGGTCGCGAGGCCCTTCGGCGATTGCAGGCTTTCCATGAGGGCCGCCGACAGCGGGAATTCGCTCGCCCGAACCACGCGCGAAGCGGTCGCTGCGGTTGGGGCGGTCGGTTCGGCCCGAGAAGGCGGCTCAGCGGCGTCCGCCGTCCTCTGCGACGGCATCGACTGGGACGACCGAGCGGCACGGCGCTGTTCCGCCCGATCCCGAGCAGGGCGTCGGCTGCGTTGACCCGGTGCCGCCGGCGGAATGGGCGTGCGCTTCTCGCCAAGCTCCCCCATCGTCTGACGGACGTGATCCGCCAGGCTTTGCTCCACCGGTTCGGCCACGATCACAGACTCCACCGGTTCGGCGACGACCGGTTGGGGAACCCGTCTTCCACGCGTTTCTTCCGCCTTCTTGCCCGCCCCTTTCAAAAAGGCATCGATTTCCCGCTGCAAATCGTCTCCGGCAGGTGGACCTCCTCGAGGGGGGCGTTTCCCGGCCGGACCTCTTTTCTTTTTCGCCTCCGCCATTTGCTGCATCAGGCTTCCGACGATCGAAATCACGATGATGATCAGCGTGATGATCGCGCCGACGGCATCGCCGAAGAGCAACATGTCGGGTCGGAAGATCATGATTCATTTCCCTGCTTGGCCGGGCGAACGCAAGCGCGGAGACGCAACTCTCACCGCTTGCCCATCATTCTAGTTGCCCATCATTCTAGCGGTTGCCGGCTCCCGAAACCACATTGCCTATCGCATTCGGGAAAAATTGTCTGGGCAATAGGCGAGATTTACGGCGTTTGGGGAAAAAGGGGAGGCAAAGTCGAACTCGCCCAAAAGCGGATTCCATCCCGCAGGGCGGACGGAGTGCCGTTTTCGACGGAACATCCGATATTTCGAGCATTCAAACTTTCGGGAACCTACGTAGCTCATTTTCCGTGATAATTCGGATTTCGCGGACCTTTCCGAATGTCCGAGAAGAATCGACTGTACTTTTCCTACGCATTTTGCCGATGACAACAGCGACTCGCTCAAGTATGGGAGCCGCGCTGGGGGCAAAGTACGGAGACACTGCGGGCGGATCGCGCCGGGCGTCTATCGACACCGAACCAACTCACCTGAGAGTAATCGAGGACGGTCATCATGGCATTGTGGAAGAGCCTTCTGTCGGATCGAACGAAGCGGCGAGGTTCCGGGCATGCGCGCAAATCCACGCGGTTGCTGCTGGAAAGCCTGGAGGACCGGCAACTTCTCAGCGGGCTGGGCCTCAACGATCCCGTGGTGGCTCCGCTGTCCTTGCCCGGCTCAGGGGTCTCCGGCGATTACCTCCCCCCCGAAATCGGCGTGATGACCACGCCCACGGTATTGCAAAGCACGGCAACACCGTATGAGCCGCCTCAAACCGTCGAGGCCTGGGTCGATGGGCACACGGTGCGATTCCGCGCCGATGTCGGCGGCGTATGGCAGAATGGATCGCAGGATTATGCTGACAATCAGATCATCACCGATCTGGTCGTGAATGACGGCTACGTGGCGTGGACCGTTGGGTCTCAGGACTCGTTGGGCCGGGTAATCGCCCGCCGCGTGGGTTTTGCAGTCTACGACACCGACGCAAACCAGTGGATCATTGGGCAATCGGCGAATTTGGGGCGCCTCAGCGTGTTCCAATTCGAGAACCGACAGGGAGTCGTCTCGTGGACGGTCGGCTATCCCGAGGGCGGCGCTTTCGTCCCGCGTGAAATTGGGGCCGCCGCCTACGATGCGACGCTGAAGGAATGGAAGTTCTTTCAGACGGCGGGTTCGTTGGGCAAGCGGATCATTGTGGAGACGGCAAACAATGAGGGCGTGGTGGCCTGGACCATTGGGCTGCCCGAAGGGGCCGGCCATCGCCCGGCTTGGATCGGAATGGCCTATTACGACGGCGATGTCCACGAGTGGAAACGCTATCAGACCTCGGCTCCCGCCGATCTGGAAGTGCGCAACCTCTCCGTAGGGTGGCAGTCTGTGTCGTGGCAGGCCAAACGAGCGGACACGGGCACGATCCAGGAATTGGGAACGGCCTTTTTCGATACGGCCCGACACGCCTGGAAATCCACGCAATCCAATTACGGCTTGGGTTGGCAGGTCACCGAAGTGGCCTCGAGCCCCGGAATCCAAGCCTGGGTTTCGGTGAAGAAAGACGCCTCGGGAAGAGTCGTGAACAATCGGCTCAGCCTGACGGCCTTCGACTCTCGCATCGGGGGTTTCCAGACCAAGACCGTGACTTTGGCCGCCAATCAGACCATCACGCAGCTTGTGAGCAACGATTCCATGGTCGCCTGGGTTCTGGAATCGACCGACGCCGGCGGAGCCACCACCCGTAGCTTGGGCACCGCATTCTACGATGCCGCTCAAAAGAAGTGGAAGCTGAACTCCACGCCGGAAGGAACCAACGTCCTTTTCGACAATATCTCCATCAGCAACGGTTTAGTGGCGTGGACGGTGTCGCGACCGGACGGATCGGGCGGTTGGGTCCAACGCACGGTAGGAATCGCCGCCTACGATCCCGGACGAGGCCAATGGAAGACGTTCTCGTCGCCCGAGGCGGCCAATCGTTCCATCGTCGATGTGCAGAACCACAAAGGCGTCGTGGCCTGGACGATCGGGTACGAGGACGGCGGAAGCTATGTGGCGAGGAACGTCGGTGCCGCGGCCTACGATTACGGATTGGGGCAGTGGCAATTCCGACTCTCCACGCATGACCTGGCAACGCAGGTTTCCATGCTCACCGTGCGGGATGGAACCTTTGCCTATTCCACGCTGAACAACGTGGTGTTGGGCACCTATGATCGAACGTCGCAAAGCTGGCAAGTCTACCAGTCGTCCAATCCCACGACCGTGCGCATTCACCAGATTGCGCTGCGCAAGGGGCTAGCCGCGTGGTCCGTGGCTTATACCACGGGCTACGATGAGACGTTCCAACCCCGTGACGTGGGATATGCGATTTACGACAACCTGGCCGGGGGATGGCGGACCGACGTGGAATCCTTTGCGGGCGATCCCGCCAACCGGATCGAGAACCTGCATATCGAGCAGGCCGCGGTTCAATTCTCCGTCGGCGGCACCGCGTATCGTCGTGCCTACAATGCGATCAGCACGACTTGGGGTTCCGGAGACCCGACGACGGTTTCGCGTTTCGTGGTGACGCCCACCGCCGTGCCGTTGAATCGGTCGGTGGTGTTCATGAACGCGGCGCTCAACTACGAAGACGTCTTGTACGACTACGGGGACGGCTACTTCGACGATGCGGGCTTTCACACCTATTCCTCGGTCGGCGTGTTCACGGTCACACAGGGGGCGTTCGGTCCCGCCGGTACGGATACCTCGATCCGAACGGTAGCGGTCGTGCCCTCGGGGACCGCCGCTTCGCTGGGGACGGTTTCTTCGCTGACCCTCACGAATCAATCGCCTTCCAGCGGCGCGCTGTGGTATAGCTTCCAAGTCGCCGCGGACGGAGCCTTCACGGCGGACGTCTCCGGAGCGGGTGTCGGTGCGGCGACTCAAACGGCCTTGGTCAAAGTCGACGCCAACGGCCTCTACCAGCTCTTGGCCGCCGATACCACGCACCTGGGCTATGCGGGAGTCACGGCGGGCACCACGTACTACCTCATGATCGCAGGACTGTCCGGCAACGTGGATGTCACGCTGGCCAATCCGGCGACGCTCTCTCTGAGCGACCCGGCGGTCACGATCTTGGGTACTTCCGGCGACGACACCGTCACGATCGGTTACGACGGCGGATTCTACGCTCTCCTCAACGGAGTGCCCTACGAACTGGATCCCTCAGTCAGCAGGGTGATCTTCCAGGGACGCGACGGTGACGACCAGGTCGTCGTTCTCGGTTCCGACGGCGACGACGCCGTTGCCATGGGAGTGTACGGCGGAGAGGGCGGCGCCGAGGTGACGGCGGCTGGTTTCAGTGTTTCCTTGCAAGGTACGGAGCAGGTCCGGTTTATCGGTCGCGGGGGACGCGACGTGGCCGAAATCACCGACACGCCGTTCGACGATGTCTTCACGGGCCGACTGGGGAGCAGCGTCCTGGAGGGCGGCGGCTTTCGTTTCGAGGCACGGGAAACCGAGATCGTGCATGCGTACCGTCGTAACGGCGGGGACGACGTCGCCGATCTCTACGACACCGACGGCAAGGACTTCTTCGTCGGTACGCCGCTTTGGTCTCGCCTCACCAGCGCCGATTACGATTACTTCGTGCGAGTCAAGGGCTTCGGGGAGGTTCGAGCCTATGCCGTGGACTCCGGCCTCGATTCCGCCGAACTTCGCGACTCGGCGGGAGACGACACGTTCATCGCCACACCGCAGTGGGCGAGCATGACGGGGGCGCGATTCAGAATCCAAGCCGACGGCTTCGAGCAGGTGACGGGGCTTTCCCTGTCGGGCGGAAACGACGCCGCCCACCTGAAAGGGTCCGCGGGGGCGGAGAGCCTCAGCGGAGCGCCGGGCGAGATCGTCGTCGCCGGTACCGGTTTCGCCCAAGCGGCATACGGATTCGTCGCGACCACGGTCTATTCGATGGGCGGTTCGGATGCCGCTTCCATTACGGACACGAGCGGCGACGACGAGTTCATCATGGCGCCGCGTTTGGTAACCTTCCAAGGCGGCGGATACAACATGAGAATCCAGGGTTATGCCCTCGCGGAAGTCACGGCGTCCCAGGGGGGAACGGACGTGGTGCACATCTATGATTCGGCGGGCAATGACCTGTTCGAGGGCGGCCGCGGCGCCGTCCGCATGACCGGGCCGGGTTACACCCTAAAGGCCAACCTCTTCGATTACGTGCACGCCTACTCACTGGCGGGAGGCAACGATCGAGCCGCTCTTCAAGACTCATCGGGCGACGACATTTTTGTCGGCAGACCGACGCTGGCGCGGCTATCGGGCGCCGATTACTCGATCCGACTCCGCGAGTTCGAAGAAGTGGAAGTCACCTCCGCCAACGGCGGGAACGACTACGCCCTGCTGTACGACTCGAACGTCGCCGATCACCTGGCTGCGACGGCGTTGGGCCTGGAGCTTTCCGGCGGTCCCGATTCACAACCATTCCGTTATCGCGTGCTCGGATTCTCCCAAGTTCGCGCCGTGGCCTCCGACAATCAGAACACCAAGTCCGTCGATCCGGCGGCTTTGGCCTATCTCAGCCTGAACGGCCAGTGGTAAACGGTCGGCCGAACGGCTACACTATCGCCATTTCCATGCGACTCTCCGCGGCAAACGCGGAGGAGCGTGGAGCGAAGGAAGCCCGACCCGCACGCCGGACCATCCGCCCGGACGGTCGCAGTCGCCGTACGTGGTGCATGGACGGCGGGGTCGGCGATCGTACCGACTCGTCCGCCTAGGTTTGGGAGATATGCCGATGGCCCGACCGCTCAGTAAACTGGCGCCCGATTGGTGGGATTACACGACGCTGGATCCCGAGATTCTGAAGGATGCCGCGAAACTCACAGCCCGGCAGGTCGAACGACTGTCACGCCCGGGATTTCGCGTGGTCATGTACGACACGCTGGAGGATTTCTATCTGGCCGAGGCCTTGGAATACATCCAGGCGTGGCGACAGTCGACGGCGGACAACCCTTGCGGTATTTGCGGGCCGATCGGTCCCACCGAGCAGTTGCCGCTGGTGGCGAGGTTGGTCAACGAATTGAATCTCGACGTCCGCGACGCGCACTTTTGGGGAATGGATGAGTGGGTCGAGGATGGCAAGCCCGTCCCCACCGATCACCCCTTGAGCTTCGCCCGGGCCGATTGGGATTTGTGCTTCGGCCGAATTCATCCCAAACTGCGAATGCCGAAGGATCATTTGCATTTTCCGACGGGTGATCTGGCAGCCTATTCGGCCTCGTACGATGCGATTCGTTGTGTGGTGATGCAGGGCGGGCAGGGTGACGTCAAGCACTGGGCGTTCAACGATCCGCCTCGCCGGCGAGGCCGATGGAAGGACGCTCCTCCGCCGCCGCAGGAGTACCGCAAACTTCGCACGCGCGTCACCGATTTGCATCCGGTGACGATCATGCAGAACGCGCGGACCAGCGGCGGAGGACAGGTGAATCTCGTACCCACGCAAGCCGCCACCGTCGGTCCGGTGGAGACTTGGAAGGCGGAGAAAGTCTCCATTTGGCAGGCGGGCATGCACGACAACCCCTTCGGCATGAGGCTGACGGCGCTGATGATCTCCAAGGGCATTGCCGACAGTGCCGTGCCCATGTCTCTGCTGGCCGATCATCCCAACGTGCAATTCAACTTCTATCGCCCGGCCTTGGGTGAGGTGAAGACGGAGATGCACTGATCTTGCGGCGGATTCGGAGGAGACGGCTTTTCCTCGCAAACCTCGGCGCCCATACGAGGCGGGGCCGTCCCGTCGCCCGCCGAAAGGGCGTCCCATGCTTCGGCGTTTTTCCGGCGGGCGATTCCGATTCCGGCGAGACTATTCCTTCAGCACCAGGTCGATGCACAGAACGGCGGCCAGGATCAGTTGACGCAAGGGACTGGTCGGGGGAACGGCCTCGGAAATGATAAGGGCGTAATTATCGGCCGAGGTGAACATCTCCTTGGCCAGACCGGCCCATTTCTTCGTGACCCGCGCCAGTTCGTTGCCGTCACGTTCGAAGTAGAATTCCCAACTCGTCCACTTCCCGCGCAAATCGCAAAGATATTGGCCGTTGACATCCAGCACGTCGAATCGCCCGCCGATGGAGAATATCCGCTGCCGAAATTGCCCGATCCATTCGTCGTTCTCATTGAAGACCTTGACTTGCGACCGAAAAATCGCGACCCCGCGCGAGACGCGCAGGACTTGATTTCCCTGGGTGTCTCGCACCACGCTGTGAAAGGGCGTCATCCGCTTGTAATCGGTAAAACGAAGCAGTTTGGTGAAGAACCCCAATTGTTCCTCGCGGCACTCCATCAGAAGTTCGCCCGTCTGGGCATCGAAAATGTCGTAGTTGCTGGCGGCCTTGAATAGACCGACGTGTTCACGAACGAGGAAGTTGTTGCGAGACAGTACCGGGTTCATGGTCGCTCTCCAGTAGGTTTGAAAAGAAAAGGGGAAACGCACGACTGCTAGTTCGACCCGACTTGACTCGGTGCTCCTTGCAGCTTGATCAAGTGCCGCTCCGTGCGGACGAACAACGCGCCGTCGGTCGCGGCGGGCGTGGCGTGGGAGGCTTCGCCGAAGTCGTAGCGGCCCAGCACGCGGAATTGTCGATCCGCCGCCGCCACGAACATTTCTCCCGCGCGGGAGAGCAGATAGAGTTTGTCGCCGAGACGGATGGGCGAACTGAAGAATTCTCCGGCGAGTCGCTGCCGCCACACCACCGCACCGCTCTCCGCTTCCAGGCAAGTTAGCGCGCCCCGGTCGTAGAGCAGGAATACCAGGTTATCGCGTGCGACGGGCGTAGTGACGTACGGCAGCGATCCGCGGATCTCGTAGGCGACGGAAGGTTCCCGCTTGTTTTCGGGCAGGCCGACGCGAACGGCGAACATCTCCCTTCCGATTCCGCCTTCCCCGGACGACGCGAAAACAAGATCGCCCACCAGCAGCGGCGATCCCACCGTGCGGTTGTGAAAAACCGGCAACTCCCAAAGCGGATTTCCGGTGTGAGGATCGAGCGCGTACACGCCGTGCGCCCAACTGGTGAAAATCAGTTGGGAATCCCCTTGCTCGGACCGAAAGAGTGTGGGGGTGGAATAGGCGGCCTTTTCGCTGCGGCGGGGCGTCATCCATCGCGTGTGCCCGTCGCGCACGTCCAGGGCGGTAATGAAGCTGACTCCGTCCTGTTCATTCGGCACGATCAATAAGTCGTCGAAGACGATGGGCGAAGCCCCGAAACCATGCTGCGAGACGAAGGGACCCAGGTCGCGTTCCCAAATCGTCTCGCCCGAATCGGCTTGCAAGGCGATGACGCGAAGATGCTCGGGCGTGGCCCAGGCGTAGAAGAGTGTGCCGTCGCTCCATGTCGGCGTGGAGGAGGCAAAACTGTTGAATTCGTGCTTGGAAAAGACTTGCCCCGGTTCCTCGCGGCGCCAAAGCTCGCGACCGTCCTGCTGATTCAGGCACTGCACCAGTTGCTTGCCCGTCTCCGGGGCCGCCGAGGCGACGAACACGCACCCCTGGGCCAAGATCGGCGAGGAGTGCCCCTTACCGCCCAACTCGACGCGCCAAGCGATATGGCCGTCACTCAGGCCGCCCGGGAACTCCAAGCTCGGGATCTCACCCCGACCGTTAGGTCCCCGAAACCGCGTCCACTCGTCGGCGGCCCAAACCGATGCGACCGAGACCGACAATAGTCCCGCAACCAAGATGCCGATCGCCGGACTGCACGGGAAGAAGCGATGTTTGCCGAACCGGCGAACGCTCGAACGAATGGCAGAAGTCCGCCGCGGCTTAAAGACAACGCCGTGCATAGAGTCACCTCGTCCCTACTTGTGAACAACCTTCAAACGAACGGCCTTCGCCTCTGCGCAATGGGGCAAGCGGTAGTATAGCAGGTCGCCGCGCCATTGGCGGCACGGTATCGTGAAAAAGACGAATCCGGGAGCGAAGCGACCGAAAGCGAAGGGCGGGCAAGAGGCCGACGCGGCGCAGACGGGTCCCCGTGGCTTGCGAAACCAAAGCTTCGGGGGAACGGAAGCGTTACCGGGCCTAACCCACGACCGGAGAGACGGCGGGGTACGAACCCAGCAATTCCAGACGCAGGGTCTTTCTTTGCAGGGCGGCGATCGCCTTGCGAACGCGCAATTCGCTTTCGTGGCCTTCCAATTCTACGAAGAAATAGTAGGCTCCTCGAGATCCCGGCACGGGGAAAGACTCGATCCAAGTGAGATTGAGTTTGTTCTTTTTGAAGATACTCATGGCTTCGGCTAAGGTGCCGGGCCGATGCTCCAATTGGAACATGATCGCCGTCTTGTCATTGCCCGTTCTGGGAGAGGCGGTGCCGCCGATGATCGCGAAGCGCGTCGTGTTTCCGCTGTTGTCCTCGATGTTTTCCGCGATGATGTTCAGACCGTAGTGGACTCCCGCCTGCACCGCCGCGATGGCCGCTGCGCCGGGCTTTTCCAGGGCCAATTGAGCGGCGGTCGAGGTGCTCGTCACCTCGACCAGACGTGCCGCCGGAAGATGCTTCGAGAGCCAATTACGGCACTGCGAGAGTGCTTGCGGACGACTGTACACCTCTCGAATCTCGGTGCGTGGACAGCGTGCCAGCAAGGCATGATGAATCTCAAGCTCCACTTGCCCGCAAATCCGAGTAGGCTGCCGCGAGAACATGTCCAGCGTGTCGGCGATCCTGCCGTCCGTGGAGTTTTCCAGCGGCACCAAGCCGAATTGGGAATGCCCGCGCAAGACCTCCTCGAAAACCGCCGCGATAGTTCCCACGGGGACGTATTCGACTTGCGACCCGAAACGGTGCAGCGCCGCCAGGTGACTGTACGTGTACTGCGGGCCCAAATAGGCCACGCGCAAGGGGCGGACGAGCGACCTGCAACCGCCGATGATTTCGCGAAAGATGTTGTGGATCGCGGTAGAGCCCAGCAGGCCCTTGGCGTGTTCGGCAACGTCGCTCAGTTGGCGGTCTTCGTCGGCCAACTGTACGTCCGGCTTGCCTTCGGCGAGACGCAGTTCGCTGAGGTGTTTTACGTAGGTCGCACGCTGGTTCAAAAACTGGAGTATCTTTTGATCCAGCGACCGAATGGCGGCCTGGAGTCGCGGAACGGATACAGGGAGGCGTTTCTTTTCGCCCGTCGGCGTCTTTCTGGGGACTTTCGCCATTGCAATACCCAGTCGTTCCTTTGACGTACCGCCAAGAAACCTTGAATTTACTTGTAGTTATGAACGCTGCCCGTGTCAATTGCCGAGCGAGCGATTTCGCGGGAATTCTTTGAACACCGTCCACGCAAAGGATGGACGACGGTTCCTTGTGTAGTCTTTATGATTCGCTCTACAGGGGTATTTTCGATTAGGTTGATCCGAGCATATCGACCGACGCACGCCCGCTGCCATCATTGAGACCTGCTCTCCAGTCTAATCCTTCTTTTTCGCAAGGTCATCCAGGAATTTTTGGATGCAGTCGCATACCTCCGGGGAATTACGGGCGACCAGGCACTTCGCCGCAGCGAATGGGACGATTTTCCCTTGTCCGCCACGATCGACCCAAGAATCGGGACTGCAATTGGCGACGATCTGCTCACGAATTCGAGCCGCGCTGGTCCCCGAATCCAGGAGGGAATCTAATGGATACACCCTTACGACGGGACGACTCGCGATCTCCGGTGTAGTCACAATGACGCTGTCTTCAAGCTCCAGCGTTCCCAGCGGA
This sequence comes from Thermopirellula anaerolimosa, assembly GCF_054657335.1. NCBI lineage: Bacteria > Pseudomonadati > Planctomycetota > Planctomycetia > Pirellulales > Thermoguttaceae > Thermopirellula > Thermopirellula anaerolimosa. The sequence continues at coordinate 1,294,876 of NZ_BAAHYX010000006.1, read as the reverse complement.
ACTTCCCCGCCGAGACCTCGCAAGACTTGGCCGATGGGGGTGTCGTCGGCCGTCAAAGTCACCGGAGTATCGGGGGTGATGCCCAAGGCAACCAAGTGCGTCCAATCGACCAAGATATCGATTTCGCACGCTTGATCGAGTATTAAAAGTACATCGGATAGGGGGGTTGGCTGGAGGAAGGTAGCGGAGACGAGGTAGTCGCCGGCCTCTTGGTGGGGGTGCTCAACGGGGGCCTGGTTCGCCTCGGACGGACCGCGGCACAGTTGCCGCCGCAATAGATTCTCGATTTCGCGATGAGTACACGGCGGGCACTTGATGCGCAGCCCTTCCGCTACCGGCACCGCTTCGAAGTCGGGCGCGGCGCCCTGGGCAGGGTTCGTTCCGAAAATGGAACGAATAAGCTCGGCGAGGGTTTCGTCGAGAGAAACGCATCCGTGGTAATCGTTCGCGGAGTAGAGTCGCGTCTCGGGCAAATCCGCACGGATCGAGGTGAGAGTTATGACGCCCGACGATTCCATTCGAACCTCCAACCCGGCCTGCTCGGCGACCTGTCGCACGATATCTTGCAGGGTGCCGTCCTCCAAGGAAAGACTGATCGGAGAACGCAAGGATACGTCCTGGGCGCACAAGGCTTCCGGTTGCACGGATACCGGAATCGACGACCACTGGGTAAGCAGGTGCAGCACCAATCCCAGCGGGACATCCTGCATAGTAACGCGGGTGACGCGGGTGGCGAGGGCTTGCTCGGCAGGAAACAAGGGCGTCTCCGTCGGTGCGGAGTCTGGGGGCCGATCCCCGTCCGGCAGAGGAGGGGTGGGCACATCGTTGCCCCCGGGCGCGGTAGGCCAACCCGCCATTTCCGTTCCCGGAACCGTCCCCGGCGGGAATAGATCGGCCACCGTAGCGGCTCCATTGCCGCGAACCGCCGCCAAGCGTTCCAACACCTCCGGCGCAATGTCGCGATGGATCAAGCGGACGGAACCGTCGGCCATCATTCCCGACATCCCTTGCGGAAGTCCGCTGCCGAAACCGTCCGGGCCATCCACGTAAGGCCGCCGGGTGAGGGGGCGCGCGGTGGCGAATCCGCCTTCGGCCCAGGCTCCCAGCCGGGAAGAGGCCCCCAGCACCGCCAACGTATTCGCCGCACCGCGTTCCAGGTCTTGCAACCGCCTGCGACCGTTGTAGTTGAAAAGCCCCGCCCGGGGATCGTCGAGCGGGAGCGATGCGGCGTCCTCCCCGACTCCTGCCACTCCCACCCAATGCGAGTCGAAGAAGCCTTCGCGACTTTGCGTCGGGCCGAGAAGAGGATTGATGACCTCCGGCAATTCCCGCGACGTGATGGGCCGGTTTTGCGGTGCCCGCCAACCATAGCCCGGATTGATTCGCGCGTGCCACTCGTTATATCCGAAATACGGCAGAGTGGACGCGATCCAACTCAAACGGGTATCGGGCGGGAGCAGGCTTCCCCCTGCCGCCGCCTGCGGGAATAGCCCTTCCGCCTCCACCGCCGCTTGCAACCCCGCGCCGAGCGTTTCGCCGCGAAGTCGCCACAAGGCCGCGCCCCGTTGCAGCCAATCCGATTCCAGTAGCGGGCGGGCACCGATCGCCTCTTCTATCCAATGCTCCGCTCCTTGTTCGAGGGGGATATTGAGCACGACCGTATCATTAGTTTTCTCAACGGCGACCGAGTCAAGGAGCGACCGCGTTAGCGAAAGCAAGGTCTCCAGTGGTCGCGCTATTTCCGCGGAAATCGCTCCCGATTCGACGGCGGACGCAAGGGTTTCCTTCTGTTGATCGACCAATTGCCGGGCCGCTTCCGTCAAGGCGTTCAGTGATTCGGCACCGGCGTCGGCGTCGCCGTCGCTGGGGAAACTCCATCGGCACGTCAGCCGAGTTTCCTTCTCCGAACGAAGCATCTCGACGGAGAGGGCGGAAGACGAATCCAGAATCCGTCGCCAATGCGGCATGACGTCCGGCAATCGGTCGAGGACCCAACGCGGGAACCGATAATTTTGCGATCGCCAACGCTCCAAATCGACGCCGACAAACCATTGCGATCCATCCTTGCCCAAGTCCCTCCACGGACCGTGATTCGAGTTGGCATCGTCCCCCGCCCCGCCGGCGGATTGCAGGTAATCGGCGTCTCCCAGTAGCACCGTTTTGGCGTCCACCAGAATGAGGAGTTGATTCCTTTCGCTCCCCTGCAAGACGATGGTCTTGTGATTGCGAATCGCGACGTCGGCGGGGCGCCCCAGTGATTCCAAGGATGCAGTCGATTGGTCGTCGCGCAACCGGAACATTACGACCGTCTGAGGAGGACCGGCAGGCCCCACGCCCAAGCCGACCCAGGCGACGACGTTGGGCAGAATACCCAGGGACTTCATTGCGTCGCTGATAAGGGCGTCTGCGTTGTTGGGCAGAAGGGGAGAAAAGAGCCAAGCGGTCTGGGCCAACGAGCGCCGGAATTCGTGCCCCCCGCCCATTAGCAGGATCGCATCGCTGGGCAACCACGATGTGAAGACTTCGCCTTGCGCCATGGGTGTGGATGTTGGGCCGGTTACGGGCGAAGCGTCGCCTGATGGGGGACTGACGGCCTCGGACTGCTCCGGGGGCGTTTGGGCATCGACTTTCGCGGCGGCGGATTCGCCGCTCTCATTCTTCGCGGTTCCGTCCCGAAAAACCCACACTCCCGCCACAATTGCAATGACAGCGATGCCGCCCGCGACAACCAGCAAGATTTTGCGTACTCTAGACTCCGCCGGCGACAACCACGTGGCGGCGGTATCGCTGAGTTCGGAATCCCAATCCTCCTCGGCGGCAGGGGGGACTGTGCCTCTTGCGATCGGCGGGGCCTTGACCGACCGCGACCTTGCTTCCTCGCCCGGAGACGGCGACGCGGCATGGGACTCGGCCGAGCCATCCACCTCATGGGATGCGGTTGGTTCGGCGGTTGCCATACCGGGCGTCAAACCCAAGGCGTCGGCGGCGCCGCCTTGTGACGGCGATTCTGCCGAACTGAGACCGGCTTGCTCGCTTCCTTGAAGTACCGCTTCGGGTTGATGCGGCACGGTCGGGGCGGGCGGAGGGACGGGATGGTCTTCCAACCGAAACCCGGGCGGCGGAACCACCTCGACCATGCACTGACACTTCGGGCACGCCAATATCGCGCCCACGGCGCGACGGTCGGTCACTTTCAGTCGTGCCCCGCAGGTGGTACAGTGAACATGGAAAAGCGGTTTCGACACGCGTCAGCGATTCTTTCGTTGGGAAAGAGGAATACGGATTTCGTTCGAGCCTTCGCCTCCCGCAGCGACCGTTTCGACTCATGCGCACCCCTTTTGGAGGGGTGTCTGCAACTTGCAACGCTTTGGCGCCGCTGAAGTTGCCTTGAAGGGGCCTCTTTTGGAATTGTAGGCCCTGATAAAGAGTAACGCATTACCGACGGGTTCGCCGCAGTGTGCCGCCAAACAGGGCGAGTTGACGACGTTTTCGGGCGAACGACTGTCCGTGCAGCGTGTCTTTCTTGAAGACAATTACGAAGTTTTTCATTACGAACAACTCCGCTCATGAGTAAGTCCCTTACGATCCGCAAACTTGATACTTCCGACGGCGGCGGCGAGGCCGCCCTGCAAAGGCTTCGGCACGAACTCAGCCCGCGCGGAGAGGTGGTTTCGGAAGAATCGCGCCGAAGGACCGTCGCCGTATTCGGCGAACCGTTGACTCCGACGCAAGTGGTGGAACGGATTTGCCGGGACGTGCAATCGCAAGGATTGTCCGCCGTCCTCGACTACACGCGGAGGATCGATGGGAGGAATTTACGGGCCGATACATTGCGGGTAAGTGAAGACGAGTTGCGGGCGGCCCATCGCCGGGCCGATCCCGCCTTCTTGGATGCCGTCCGTCGGATTCGCGAGAACGTGGCAGAGTTTCAGGGCGCGATCCTCCAACGGGATGTCCGTATCGAACGTCCCGGCGGTTATTTGGTGGAACGTTATCGCCCGCTGCGGCGCGTGGGTGTTTGCGTCCCCGGGGGAGCGGCGGCCTATCCCTCGACTCTCTTGATGACGGTGGTGCCGGCGCAGGTGGCAGGCGTGGACGAGATTGCCGTCATTGCGCCGCCGACCGACTTCGGGGCGTACAACGCCGACATCCTTGCGACCTGCTACGAATTGGGAGTGAAGGAGGTCTACCGGATGGGCGGCGCCCACGGCGTCGCCGCCTTGGCCTACGGGATCGAGGTTTGTCCTCGCGTGGACAAGATCGTCGGACCGGGGAACCTGTTCGTGGCGCTGGCCAAGAAGTTCGTCTTCGGTGAGGTCGATATCGACTCGATCGCGGGTCCGAGCGAGGTTGTGGTGATTGCGGATCGTTCCGCCGATCCGCGTTTCGCCGCCTTCGATATGCTGGCCCAGGCCGAGCACTCGCCGGGGGCCTCGATTCTGGTCGCCTGGGAGGATGCCGTGCTGCAAGGGATTCTGGCGGCGGTGGAGGATAGCCTCGCGGGCATTTCTCGAGCGGACCTGGCCCGTCGCAGCCTGGAGGATTACGGCGCCGCCGTCTTGGTTCGCGATGAAGACGAGGCCTGCCGAATCACCGACGCGATCGCCCCCGAGCACTTGCACATCATCACGGAAAATGCCGAAGTGCTGGCTGAAAAGATTCGCAATGCCGGGGCGATATTCCTCGGCGAGTACTGCCCGGTGGCCCTGGGCGATTACGCGGCGGGGCCTTCCCACGTTTTGCCCACCAGCGGGACCGCTCGCTTCGCGGGCGCGCTTTCGGCCAACGACTTTCTCAAACCGACTTCGGTCTTGTATTTCGACCGAACGGGACTCGCGGAATTGGCGGGGCTGGTTCGCGTCCTTGCCGACAAAGAAGGGCTTACCGCCCATCGCGAAAGCGTGGAGGTTCGCCTGCGGCATCCCCGGTCGACGTCGTAGGAAGACTGCGACCGGTTCAAGGTCCTTCCAAAGGGCGTCAAGCACCCTGAAGCCGAATGCAGTGCTTTGCCTCGTCCCTTCGCCGTGTCGCGTTCACACCTATTTGCGTACCGAATCCATGAAAACCTTTGACACCCGATCTGAATCCGTCTCGGACGTGGATGCGCTGTTCCGTCCTAATATCCGAGCCATGGAAGGTTACACGCCGGGCGAGCAACCGCAAGAGAGCGGCTTCGTCAAGTTGAACACCAACGAAAATCCGTATCCACCCTCGCCCAAGGTGGAGCAGGCGATTCGGCGGGCGCTGCTCCGCGGGTTGCAAAAGTATCCCGACCCCTTGGCAACGGCTTTTCGGGTAGCGGCGGGGAAAGTCTTCGGATTCGATCCCGACTGGATTTTGGCGGGCAACGGCAGCGACGATATCTTGACGATTTGCACGCGGGCGTTCGTGGGGACCGGGCACCGCATCCGCTACCCCTACCCGAGTTATCTCCTCTACGGCGTATTGGGGCGGTTGCAAGAGGCGAAGATCGAGGAGGTGATGTTCCGACCGGACTGGAACTTGCCCGAAGAATTCGCGGTACCGGAAGAGGACTTGCGTCTTTGTTACCTTCCCAATCCCAACAGCCCGTCGGGGACGATGATTCGCCCGCCAACGATCGAGGCTCTGGCGGAGCGGTTGCCGTGTCCGCTGCTGGTGGATGAGGCCTATGCCGATTTTGCCGACGAGAACTGCCTGGATTCCGTTCGGCGATGCCAACGAATTCTCGTATCGCGCACTTTGAGTAAATCGTATGCTTTGGCGGGCTTGCGTTTCGGCTTTTTGATCGCCCATCCCGATATCATCCGACAGCTTCGCAAAGTCAAGGATTCCTACAATTGCGATGCGTTATCCATCGCGGCGGCGACGGCGGCGATCGAGGATCAAGCGTGGTTGCGAGAAAACCGTGCGAAAATCCTGGCCACCCGGGCACGACTGAGCGCGGGATTGGGCGAGTTGGGATTCCAGGTGCTGGATTCGCAAGCGAATTTCGTGTGGTGCACCCACCAAGAACGGAAGGCCGAGGACCTTTTCGCGGCGCTGAAACGACAAAAGATACTGGTTCGCTACATGGTCTATCCGCGTTGGGGCGACGGACTGCGAATCACGGTGGGTACCGATGCCGAAATTGATACCTTGCTGGAAGCGCTGAAGCCCATCGTTTAGTCGCCGGATCGGAACGACCGGAGGCGATCGAGGATTGCCCTTCGCGAACGGCGACGCGACCGAACGGTCGGAGAAAACAAGCATGCAACGTGCGGCCCGAATCGAACGAAAAACTCAGGAAACCGGCATCGTACTGGAGTTGAATCTGGACGGGACGGGAGAATCCTCGATCCGGACGGGTGTCGGGTTCTTCGATCACATGCTGACCCTATTCGCCAAGCACGCCTGCGTGGATTTGGTCGTCGAGGCGGAGGGGGATTTGCACGTGGACGCCCATCACACGGTGGAGGATGTGGGCATCGTCCTGGGCCGGGCCTTCGCGACTGCTTTGGGCGAGAGAAAGGGCATTCGCCGCTACGGACATTGGACCTTGCCCATGGAGGAAAGCCTCGTCACCGCGGCGGTGGACTTCGGCGGTCGGGCGATGCTGGTGTTTCAGGTCGATTTTCCCAACCCCAAGATCGGAGACTTCGACTCGGAATTGACGGCCGAGTTTTGGCAGGCCTTCGCCAACAACGCCGCCGCCAACGTCCATTTGCAACTGCACTACGGGAAGAACGGTCATCACATTGCGGAGGCCGTCTTCAAGGCCGCGGCGCGGGCCGTTCGGCAGGCCGTGGAACTCGATCCCCGCTCGCCGGGGATTCCGAGCACGAAGGGCGTCCTCTAGCGAAGGGGACTCTCTCCGGTTCCGACGTCTCAGGCGGTCTTGGAGTCACCCCCAATCCAGACCGATGTCGACTGCGGGCACGCCTTGCGTCAGCGCCCCCACGCTGATGCGATCGACGCCCGTCTCGGCGATGGCGCGAACGGTCGCCAACCTCACGCCGCCGGATGCTTCGAGTTCCACCTCGGGAGCGACGGCGTCACGCAAGCGAACGGCTTGCGCGAGTTCTGGCGGAGTCATGTTGTCCAGCAGTACGATGTCCGGTCGCTCGGGCAGCACGGCCTGCAATTGATCGAAGGTATCGACTTCCACCTCGATCAAAGGCACACAGGCATCGGGGAGATGCCCCCCGGCGGGTAGGGAATGGAGGCATCGCGCTTTGGCGCGGGCGACGGCCTCTTTGGCGGCGGCCTCCGGCGAAAGTCCCAAGGACTCCGCCAACCACGCGATGTGGTTGTCCTTGATGAGCACCGCATCGGACAGGTTCATCCGGTGATTGCGACCGCCGCCGCATCGTACGGCATATTTCTCGAGCAGACGCCAACCGGGCGTCGTCTTTCGAGTGTCGTAGATGCGGGCGGACGTCCCGACCGTTGCGGCGACGAAACGGGCCGTGATTGTCGCCACGCCGAAGAGATGGGACAGGAAATTCAGGAGTGTCCGCTCGGCTTGCAACAGGCTCAAGACCGGGCCGGACAATTCTCCCAAGACGGAGCCTGCCGCAAGCTCCGCGCCGTCACGGGCGGTCGGTCGCCACAGCAAGTCGCCCGAATAAGCGGCGAGCCAAACGGGCGCGGCCTCCAGTCCGGCGGTCACGGCGTCCTCTCGCAAAACCAGTCGGGCCGTTCCCGCGGCCTCGGAAGAGATCAGCGCGCTCGAGGTAATGTCCCCGTCGGGGAGCAGGTCCTCCGCCTTGGCCGAGACTGCCAGACCGCGGACGATTTCCTCGAGCTCGCTTCCCCACGCAATCTGCCGGAAATCGCGGTCCATAGCGGGACAAACCTCCTCGATGATTCCAAGATTGGCAGCTACGGCCTAACCGGTCGTCGGCCGCGCACTAGTGTCGTGCCTCAAGCTACTCGCTCAGACTTCGCTCTATTATGATGGTGAGATCACCGTGAAGGTAAGCGGCGGGGGTGGTTCGCGACAACAATCGCCGCGACGGCGGCGGACGGTAGAAGGGGCGCGAATCTTGATCGGAAATCACCGCAAGGTTCGGCAACAACACTTTTCCGCGAGAGGATCGTGGTGGAGCGTCCGTGAGCAAGTGCCCTTGGCGGTCGGGTTGAGCTTGGCTTGGCTGGGCGTTGGAGTGTGGTGGGCGTTGCACGGCGGATGCTCTCGGCAAACGATCGATTTCGACCGTGCCTCGCCGCTCCGCGCGGAGTTCCGCGTGGACGTCAATACGGCAGACTGGCCCGAGCTCGCGCAGCTTCCCGGTGTGGGCGAGACCCTGGCTAAGCGCATCGTCGAATATCGCAGGCTGCACGGGCCGTTTTCGTCGCCCGCGGACGTGGGGAATGTCCCGGGCGTAGGGAGCAAGACGCTGAATCGAATCACGCCTTACTTGGTGATCAATGCTGAGCCGACTCCCGATTCGCCCGCCGAGGCCACGAAGGGGGAAGAATATCTGCTGGAATCGCCCCTCTCCCCGGCGGGATCGTCCCGCACTACGAATTAATCCGTCCGTTTAACGACCGTGCGGCGACTCGGAGAAACTTACGTTTGAGGCAAAAGCTGTATATAATCTGATATTGAGTCGTCGAACCTGGCATTGTCGCTTCACGTCTGTTCCGGTTGGATGGGGTTCGGTCGAACGGCGCAATCCCGCCCCAATCATTGCCGACTACATGCTCACGCGACCGGACTGGGCATCGCCGTTGACGGCGTAAGGCTGGGAGGCTCATTCTCGGCCGTATGTGTGCCGATTGTGCGGGTACCCCCCCAAGTAAGGGCAGGTAACGGACAAACGACTCAGCTTGGTCGGCCTCGGTGACAAGGCTTTCGTGAATTTCTTCGGTACGGTAGACACACGCAACATGGAAAAACAAGCAGTCCGCCCGCCCCTCTTGTATTCGCCGGAATTCGAGCACGATGCCTGCGGCGTCGGCGCGGTGGTCAACATTTCGGGCGCCCCGGAGCACCGCATCCTTGAGTTGGGCAAGCAAATTCTGATCAATCTGATGCACCGTGGGGCGGCGGTCGCGGACGAAACGACGGGGGACGGGGCGGGCATCCTCTTCCAAGTTCCCCACGACTTCTTTCTGGATATTGCGGAGGAGAATCATTTTTCGCTGCCCGAACGGGGACGCTACGGCGTGGCGATGGCCTTTCTGCCCCGTGATGACGATCCTCGGACGCGAAGCGAGGCGATCTTCGAGTCGGAGATCGTTCGGGCGGGCCTGAAGCTCATAGGAAGGCGCGAGGTGCCGACTTGCAGCGGGTGCATCGGCCCCATCGCCAAGGCCGCGGAACCCCTGATCTATCAATTCTTCGTGGACGGGGCGGGGCTGAGCGGTGACGAATTGGAGCGACGCCTGTTCATCATCCGCAAGCGGACCGAGCACCGCGTACGCAGGGAGTTGGGCGTCCTGGCCGCGGATTTCTACATTCCGTCCCTCTCCGCGCTCACGATTGTGTACAAGGGGATGTTCTTGGCCCCGCAGTTGGCGGCTTATTACCCCGATCTCAGCGACGAGCGGGTCCGCTCGGCCTTGGCGATCGTTCATCAGCGCTACAGCACCAACACGTTTCCGAGTTGGAAGTTGGCACAACCCTTCCGCATGGTCGCCCACAACGGCGAGATCAACACGCTGCGCGGGAACATCAATCATCTCGCCGCCCACGAAAAGAAGCTTGCGTCGCCATTGTTGCCGGAGGACTTGAGCGACATCCTGCCGGTTGTAGAACCGGGGGTCAGCGATTCGGCGGCGTTCGACAATTGCATGGAGTTGTTGGTCCGCGCTGGACGCTCCGCCCCGCACGCCCTGATGATGATGGTGCCGGAGGCGTTCGGTCCTCGCTACCACATCAGCATCGACAAGCGCGCCTTTTACGAGTACCACGCCGCCATTATGGAACCGTGGGACGGTCCCGCCGCGTTGATCTTCACGGACGGTCGCCTCGTGGGCGGAACGCTGGATCGCAACGGTCTGCGTCCCTGCCGCTACCTCGTTACCGATGACGGCTTAGCGGTATTGGCAAGCGAAACGGGGGTCGTGGACTTCCCCATCGAGCACGTCCGGGAGAAGGGGAGGCTTCAGCCCGGGCGCATGTTCCTGGTCGATACGGTCGAGCAACGCATCATTCCGGACAACGAAATCAAGGGAAATATATCACGGCGGCGGCCTTACCGCCGCTGGCTTCAGCAGAACCGCATCGAACTGCGGGGACTGTTTCTTCCTGCCCGGGAGGAGGAATATCACCCCGAGACTTTGAACCGTCGTCTGCGGCTTTTCGGATACACGGGGGAGGATTTGGGCCTGATCGTCGGTCCCATGGCCCGAGACGCGCAGGAACCCGTCGGTTCGATGGGGAATGATGCGGCCTTGCCGGTGGTTTCCCATCGGCCCAAGTTGTTGTTCTCCTATTTCAAACAGCTTTTCGCGCAGGTCACCAACCCGCCCATCGACCCATTCCGCGAGGGGCTGGTGATGTCGTTGATGGCCTTCGCCGGAAAGCAACGCAACCTGTTGGACGAGACCCCGGAACACTGCCGGCAACTCAAACTTCCGCACCCGATCTTGACCAACGAAGACGTGGCGAGGTTGCGGCAAGCCCATCACCCGGACCTGAAGACGGCGACAATACCGGCCCTTTTCCGCGTGGATCACGACCGCCCGGGCGAAGCGTTGCAGGAAGGGTTGGATCGCCTGCTGGCGGAGGCCGAGAAGGCTATCGAGGACGGGGTTTCGCTACTTATCATCAGCGATCGCGACGCCGATGAACGGCATGCGCCGATTCCATCGTTGCTGGCGACTTCGGCGTTGCACCATGGGCTATTACGGCGACAACTCCGCGACGAGGTGGGCTTCGTCGTGGAAAGCGGCGAGCCCCGCGAGGTCATGCACTTCTGCCTGCTCTGCGGCTACGGCGCCAATGCTGTCAATCCGTACTTGGCTTTCGAGGCCATCCAAAAACTTCACCGCGAAGGCGACTTGCCGACGATTCCCTCCGTCGATGAGGCGATCGACCGATACGTGACCGCGGTCAACAAGGGCATCCTCAAGACGATGTCCAAGATGGGCATCTCGACCCTGCGGAGCTACCACGCCGCCCAGCAGTTCGAGGCGGTGGGACTGCAATCCCTGCTCGTGGAACGCTATTTCACGGGGACGCCTTCGCGCATCGAGGGGCTTGGTCTGGACGAAATTGCCCGAGAGTCGTTGAAACGACACGCCGACGCTTTCGGCGCGCGGATGCCCGGCGAGTTGCCGATCGATTTCGGCGGCGAGTATCACGAGCGAATCGACGGGGAACGGCACCTTTGGAACGCCGACACCGTCACCAAGCTTCAGCACGCCGTGATCGAGAACTCGTGGGAGAAGTATTTGGAGTTCGCCGAACGGGTCAATCGGCAAAATCGCGATTTGTGTACCTTGCGGGGACTGTTCGAATTCGAACCGGGGGATCCCGTGCCTTTGGACGAAGTGGAGCCGGTTCGCGAAATCGTGAAGCGGTTCTACACGGGCGCCATGTCGCACGGTTCCATCAGCGCCGAAGCGCATGAGACGCTGGCCGTGGCGATGAATCGCCTGGGAGCGATGTCGAACACCGGCGAGGGCGGGGAGGATCCGAGACGCTATCGGCCCGGGCCGAACGGCGACAGCACGAATTGCGGCATCAAGCAGGTCGCCAGCGCCCGCTTCGGCGTCACGATCGAATATCTGTCCCAGGCCAAGATTCTGCAAATCAAAATGGCGCAGGGCGCCAAACCCGGAGAAGGCGGACAATTGCCGGGCCACAAAGTGACGGAAGAGATCGCTCGTCTGCGGCACTCCATTCCCGGTGTGTCCCTGATCTCGCCCCCGCCGCATCACGACATCTACTCGATCGAAGACCTGGCGCAATTGATCTACGATTTGAAATGCGCGAATCCGGGCGCCAAGGTCTCGGTCAAATTGGTGGCCGAGGTGGGCGTGGGAACCGTCGCCGCCGGTGTGGCCAAGGGAAACGCCGACGAGGTCTTGATCAGCGGTCACGACGGCGGAACCGGAGCCAGTCCTCTGTCCTCCATCAAGCACGCGGGCATTCCCTGGGAATTGGGGTTGGCCGAGACGCAGCAAACGCTCCTGCTCAACGGGTTGCGGGATCGCATCGTAGTGCAAGTGGACGGGCAAATGCGAACGGGACGCGACGTTGTGATCGGGGCGCTATTGGGTGCCGAACGTTTCGGCTTCGGCACCGCCGCCTTGGTCTCCCTCGGTTGCATTTTGATGCGCAAGTGCCATCTCGGAACGTGTCCCGTCGGCATCGCGACCCAAAGGCGGGATCTGCGCGATCGCTTCGCGGGAAAGGCGGAATACTTGGTGCGCTATCTGATCTTCGTGGCCGAGGAAATCCGCATGCTGATGGCGCAACTGGGCTTTCGCACGTTCGACGAAATGGTGGGTCGCGTGGACCGATTGAAGGTCCGCGCCGCCGTCGATCATTGGAAGGCCAAGGGATTGGACTTTTCGGCCGTGCTGGGGCAACCCAAGATCCCCCCCGACGCCCCCAGACGCTGCGTGCGCCCGCAGGCCGATAAGCACCAAGATCGTTTGGACGAGAGGCTGTTGCCGAAGTTGCGCGATGCGCTGGACGGGAAGGCCCCCATCCGCATGGAACTCCCGATCAGCAATACGGACCGGACCGTGGGGACGACCTTGAGCTACCACGTCGTGCGGCGGCACGGATCGCGAGGATTGCCCGAGGATTCCATCCACCTGGTGTTCCGCGGTTCCGCGGGGCAAAGTTTCGGGGCATTTCTCGCCCCGGGAATCACCCTGGAATTGATCGGCGACGCCAACGACTATTTGGGCAAGGGGCTATCCGGGGGAAAGATCATCGTACGCACGCCGGAAGGGGCGCCTTTCGATCCCGCCGAGAACGTCATCGTGGGCAACACTTTGCTGTACGGCGCTACCGCGGGCGAAGTCTTCATCAACGGCACGGCGGGGGAGCGGTTCGCCGTTCGCAACAGCGGCGCCGTCGCCGTGGTGGAGGGGTTGGGCGACCACGGATGCGAATACATGACCGGCGGCACGGTCGTGGTCCTGGGAAAGACGGGACGCAATTTCGCCGCGGGGATGAGCGGCGGCATCGCCTACGTCTTGGATGAGTATCAGTTGTTCGACACGCTTTGCAATCTCGACATGGTCGACATCGAGACCGTTTATGCGGCCGACGACCAGCGCGAGTTGCGACGGTTGATCAAGCGGCACGAGAGCCTGACGGGCAGTCGTCGGGCCAGGCAGATTTTGGATCTCTGGCCCGCCATGATCGGCCGATTCGTGAAGGTGATTCCCATCGAATTCCGGAAGGCCATGGAGAGAATTCGACAGCAGGAACAGGCCCGCGCCGAGCAGCCGCCCGCAACGGAGGAGGTCTTCAGTGGGTAATCCGACCGGCTTCATCGAATATTCGCGAGTGGAATTGCCGCATCGGCCCGTCAACGAGCGGATTCGTGACTGGCGCGAGTTCGACTTGCCCTTGGCGGAACGCGTCTTGAACGAGCAGGCCGCTCGCTGCATGGACTGCGGGATCCCGTTCTGTCACGTGGCGGGGTGTCCCGTTCTCAATCGCATTCCTGAATTCAATGATCTGGTGTATCGCGGTAAATGGGCGAGCGCGGCGGAGAATCTGCACTCGACGAACAATTTTCCGGAATTCACCGGCCGCGTGTGTCCCGCTCCCTGCGAGGCCGCCTGTACCCTTTCCATCAACGACAAGCCGGTCCACATCAAACATATCGAATATCAAATCGCGGAATGGGCATTCCGCGAACGATGGATTCGGCCGCTCAAACCCGCCTCGCGGAGCGGGAAGCGGGCGGCGATCATCGGATCCGGACCGGCGGGCCTGGCCGCGGCCCAGCAACTGAATCGATTCGGACACGAGGTCGTCGTTTTCGAAAAGTCGGACCGTATCGGCGGTTTGCTGCGGTACGGCATTCCCGACTTCAAGCTCGAAAAATTCATCATCGACCGCCGGTTGGAGCAGATGGTGGCGGAAGGCGTCCGTTTCGAACCGAACGTCTGTGCCGGGCGCGATCTCTCCGCCGACTATTTGAAGCGGTCGTTCGACGTGATCCTTTTGGCCATGGGGGCGGGCAAACCGCGAGCGCTCAACGTGCCCGGCGCCGACGCCGACGGGGTCCACTTCGCGATGGACTTCTTAACGCAGCAGAACCGCCGCGCGGCGGGTGATGCCATCCCCACCGAAGGTCCCGGAGCTATTTACGCCCGAGACAAGCATGTCGTCGTGATCGGCGGGGGCGACACCGGGAGCGACTGCGTGGGGACTTCCATTCGGCAAGGCGCCAAGTCGGTCCTTCAGATCGAGATTCTCCCCAAACCGCCCGAGAGCAAGAACCCCGAGACGCCGTGGCCGCTTTGGCCGCGGATCATGCGAACCTCGTCCTCTCACGAGGAAGGTTGCGAGCGGCGCTGGAGCGTCTTGACGAAGGCCCTCTCCGTGCACGAAGGTCGCGTGACGCACCTCCACGCTTGCGAGGTGGAATGGTATCGCGACGCGAACGGATGGCAGATGCGAGAAAAGCCGGGAACGGAGTTCACCGTCCCGGCAGACCTCGTGCTGCTCGCGATGGGCTTTGTGCACGTGGAAGCCGAGGGTTTAATCGAGGAACTCGGCGTCGAACGCGACCGGCGCGGCAATGTGATCGTGAAGAACTGGATGACCTCCGTTCCGAGAATCTTCGCCGCGGGAGATACCGTCCGCGGGGCCTCGCTGGTCGTCCATGCCATCTATCAGGGCCGGCAAGCGGCCCAAGCGATCCATCAGTTCGTGCTCAATTCCTGAAATCCCGCGCCCGCGCTCCCGTTGGATTCAAGTGCGGGACTCGGTTTCCCGAGGCTGCGCGTCGCCGCCCGATTTCGCGCCGTGGTCCTCCGCGGCGGGCTTCTTGAGAGCACGCTCCAAACGCTCCAATCGCTTTTGCAGTTCATCCAACCGACGCTCCGCGTTGCGCAGGCGCTCCGCATCTCCTTCGGGCAACGAACCCAAGGGCGTCTTCAATACGCCGTCGGGAACCGGACGGACGACCTTCGGCAATTCCAAACCACGCTCGATCCAGCCTCGTCCGCTGAGCAGGCGTTCCACGTGAGGGCGAACATCGGCGGGAAGTTTGTCCAGCTCATTCTCCGTCACTTCCCACGTCTTATCCCCCTGCTTGACTACGATCTTCGTCGGCTCGTCGCCCGACTTGGTGATCGTGATCACCATGCCTTCCGGCAACTTGGGCGAACGCCACGGGGGCATCACAGTGCCGGGATGCAGAAAGCGGAACGTCAACGGCGGTTGGCCCGGCTGCAATCGGAAGTTCTCAAACCACTTTTCCCAAGCCTGGGGATCGACCTCCGGGCTGAACGGTGGGGGAGTAAGGTCTTGTTTCGGCCGAGGCTCCGGCGTGACCGATAGCTCCATGTTCTTGCCGCCGCGTAGGATTCGGAGCGTCAGCGGCTTGTCTGCGGCGGCATGGACCTCATTCACCAGGTCGGCGGGTGATTGCAAGGACTTGTCGCCCGCTTGCAGCAAGATGTCGTGAACACGCACGCCCGCCTTTTCAGCGGGTCCTTCCTTGACCACATCCTCAACCAACAAGCCGGTGTTTTCCGGAAGCTCGAGATGGGCTCGCAGGACCTCCGGTACCGGTCCGCACAGGACGCCGAGCCAATAATCGTCGGCCTTGGGCGGGGCGTTGTCTTCGGCCCATACGCCCCCGGCGCTGAACGACGCCGCCCCTAGAAGTGCGATGACGGCGATCCAACGATACGCATTTTTTTGCGACATGACGATACCTCCTTACAAATCTCGACCGTTTCCGCAAGTCGATTGGAAAACACGCTGAGAGTCACTAACCTCGATCGCACGAGGTGGACACGCGGAGCCTCCCTCGTCGCACGGCAACCCCGCCTTCGTCGGCCGATCGAAGACGCGAGGAGCGTGCCCGAGCAAAGCCTTAAGTCCGCACGGGAACTCTATGGAAGACTATTGGTAATTCCGGTTGCCGACATATTTGATTTGCAGATTATCGACGGGAAACACGGTACGGCTTCCGTCCGGCATGTCCACCGGGACGTATTGCCGCTGATGTTCGACGGCATGCCCGCTCTGCCGCAGGGAATCGACGAACTGGGGCAGCGGCAGGTAAGGTCCCGGCGGAGCGGCGGAGGCCGCGGTCGGGTGCTCGGAGTCGAGGACCGGAAGATCGACCATCGTCATGGCTCCGTCCGGTCCGACTCCCAGGGGCACCGAGACCAGTCGCCACGGCGACGCTACCGACTGTTGGGGACCGTTCTCAGCAGGTGAAACAGGTGAAACGGGAGTAGTCGGGGTGGCGGGGCTGATCGCGGAATTGCCGGCCAAGTCCACGCGAGGCTCCAGGGCGGAAGGCCCCGTCCGCGGAATCCCTTGACCGAGCCACCTGCCTAGGACCAATGCGATCATGAAGACCGCGGCTAAGGCCGCAACTTCCAAAACCCATCGCTGGGCGGCCCATCGCGGACCGAAGGCCGATGCCTTCTCCGCGCGGGCGATGAACCGAGTTGGGGCGGACTCGTCCTCCGATTCCCGAAAGGGCGGTTGCGTATCCCGGTCCCCGGCGAGCAATTCGCCCATCGACTGACGCCAAGCTTGGGCCTCCAAAAAGGTCATGGCAAGTCGGCGCCAACCGTCGTCGGTCGAATCGAGTCGGCTCAGAAACTCGCGACGAGCTTCTTCCGCCAACTCGCCGTCCACCAGCAAATCCGCCAACTCTTGCGACCATTGCATTGGAATCTTTTCCGGCCGATTCATGGTTACCAGCCTTCAACGAATTGCCCCGTCAGTCGTGTTTATCAACCCGAAGGGTTCCGCGGTTGCGGGTTCCCAATGCTGCTTTTCTTCGGTGTTTTCCGTCCGCTCCGGAATTCTTCGGCTACTCGGCTTGGGCCCACGGTTTCACGAGGAATCCGGCGAGGACTTTGCCGCGGCGGAGTTTCCCATTCGGCCCTCGATTTCGCTCCGCAATCGGCTCCGAGCGCGATGCAGCCTGGCCTGAGCGGCGGAGAAGCTGATTCCCAGTCGCTCGGCGATTTGTTCGTACGAGAGGTCTTCCGCGTATTTCATGAGAAGAACCTCCGCGTCGCGCGCCGGTAAGCGTGCCATGGCCTCGCGGACCAACCTCATCCGTTCTCCGCGTAGCAGCCATTCCAAAGGATCACCGGGCGACCCGCCGGAATCGCCGACTTTTTGCCGGTAACGATCCAGCAGTTTTCGCCGCCTGCCCTGACGCCGCCGATAAAGCAGCGATTGCAGCACCGCCAGACGATACAGCCAATGCGCCACTTTTGCCGGGTCGTGGATGGGCGCTTTTTGGCGTACCGCCTCCAGGGCCACCTCTTGCATCACCTCTTCGACGGCCTGCGGTTCCCCCACTCGCGCAAACACGACCGCTCGCAGCCAGCGGGTATGCTTGCGGAGTTCCGCATCCCAATCGATTTCAACGGCGTCGGGCGTCCGGAGCACTTGGTTATCATTCCCGGAGTCGATCATTCGACCGTCCTATCCATTCGTTACCGCTCGGCGTGGTTCTGTTGTGTCCATGCACCGGTTTTGTCCGATCGGCACGCCCAACGCAAGCCCGCCGGGACGCCATACATTTTGAAGTCCTCGCCTTGGAGCGGAATAGACGCGACGTACCTTGTCGCCCCGGTTCAGCAGGTAGCTCGCAGGTGTTGTTATTAAATACCCTTGTGGTGTTGGTTGTTTCCGTGTGTTAAGGAACCTTAACCCGCAACTCCCAGCGTTCGCATTTGCCGCAACATTGCCGGTTACGGGGTTTCTGTTTGACAGGGCAATTTGCGTGAATTTATACTAGGGCTACACGCCGGTCGGTGCGACAGCGAGATCGTAGTTAGCCTAGCAGTGTCCGCGACCGATTGGCAGAGGAATTTCGGTCAAGCGACAAAATCGGCCCGATGGGCGCGATGTCGAAGGGAACGGTCGTCTTTTCCCAAGAGAAGGTCGTCTTATGAACCTGGTCGGGAAGATCTTCGTGGTGCTCATTTTCGTGATGAGCCTGGTGTTCATGTCTTTCGCCATCATGGTGTATTCGGCGCACATCAATTGGCGAGAGGTCGTGGAAAACAGCACCGCGACGCCGGACAAGCCGTTGGGCTTGAAGTTGCAAGTCCAAAACGCGCGGCAGGAGAACGATCGGCTCAAGGCCGAACTGGATGAACTGACCAAACGTCTGGATTCGGAAATCGCCGCGAAACGTGCTCAACTGGCGAAATTGGAAGCCGAGCGCGACGATCTCAAACGCGAATTGGATCAGCGGATGCAGGAATTGACGGCACTGACGCAGCAAGAGCGTGAGGCCGTCGCCGCCATGCAAGCCGCGCATCAAACGTTGGCCGCGCGGACCAACGAGGTCAACACGTTGCGGGCGGACTTGCAGCAGGCGCAACAGGATCGTCACGATAGCCTGATTCGGTTGGTGAGCCGGACCGATGAACTCCATCAAACGGCCAATGAACTGCGGACCTTGAAAGACCAATCCACGGTGTTGGCCCAGGACCTGGCCAAGGCCCGCGAAGTGCTGGCAAAATTCAATTTGAAGGGTGAGCCGGGCGCTTACCTCGACCAACCGCCGCAGGTGGAAGGTGTGGTCCTGGCCGCTCCCGGTAATAACCTCGTCGAAATCTCGCTCGGCTCCGATGACGGCCTGGCCAAAGGGCACCGCTTGGAGGTGTTCCGTTTGGCGGGCGGCGAAGGCAAGTATCTGGGTCGCGTGGAAGTCATCCGCACGGAACCCGACCGCGCGGTTTGCCAGATCGTTCCCGAGTACAACCGCGGCCCCATTCAGCAAGGAGATCGCGTTGCAAGCAAACTTGAGTAATCCTCAACAGTACCGGCCGCCGCGGGCCGACATTTATACGGTCCTGTTGGCGATTGCTTTGGTGGCGGTGATCGTGGGTTGCGTCTTCCTCTTTTTGGAGGTCTCGGATTACGGCAGCCCACCCTATCCCGAAGGCGGGGTGACGGTTCAAACCGGTTCCGTGCCGGGATCAACCCTGGCCGAAGCGGGTCGACCGTATCCCTTTTCGGACTTCGGTTTGACCGCTTGAATCGCGTGATCCCGGTGAGTGCCGGACCCAACGCGTTCGGCAGCGGTTAACAACAGACTTGGATATCTCGAAGATGCACCAGGCGAGTTGCGACTCGCCTTTTTTATTGCGCGGCGGCAGGAGAAACGAAGGCCGCGTCGGCTGGGGAACGGGCGCTGTGTTTTCGCATTCCGGTCGACCCTTTCGTCCGGACGAATGCGGGTTTAGAATGTGCGACAGTCGAAAATCTGCGTTTGAAGTGGAGACCGGCCGGGGGCGACCGTTTAAGTGGCGCCTATGCGGACAATGCCCCTACAAGAGGCGTTGGCATCGCCTCGATGTTATTCGGCGCCGGTCGATACCGGGATTCGGCGGCACGCCTCAGCTTCAAGGGACACCCATGAAAGATGAGGGTTCAACGGTGAACAAGCACTCAAGAATGGGCATCGGCCTGCTTGGCCGCATTGGTGTGGTCCTGGTCGCTTCGGCCTGCGTGTCTCTCGCATCCCCCGGGATGGCGGCGGAAGACGCTCCGAAAAGCGTCGCCCTCGAGGTCCGATGCGGAGACGAGGACTGCTCCATCACCTGCAACGGCAAGACCCTGATGCGTTATCGCAAGGCGGTCGGTGTGCCCAAGGCCTATGTCGCCGAGTTGGCTCCGCCTTCCGGTCGCAACATCTTGCGAGATTCGCCCGCGGATCACAAGCACCATCACGGCCTGATGTTCGCCGTAGGCGTGGACGGTGTGGATTATTGGGCGGAATTCGCGGATTCGGGGCGACAGATCGAGGCGGGCGACTTTCAGGCCTCCGCCGCCGCGGATGACAAGGTCGCGACGGTCACGTTGGGGCACACCTTGAATTGGACAACGCCGGAGGGCAAGCGGCAACTCATCGAGCGGCGCCGACTCCGCGTGCGATATTCCTCGCAGGTGCCTCAGGCCGTCCTGCTGTTGTGGCGATTCGATCTAAGCCCCGCCGAGGGCGCGGAATCCGTCCAGCTTTGGGGCCGGGAGTATTTCGGCCTGGGAATTCGTTTCTTAGCGGCCTTGGACGGAGGGAACGATTTCCGTAACGCGGCGGGCGGACGCGGCGTGGAAGGCACCGACAAAGCATCCGCCGAATGGTGTGCCTATACTGCGGAACTCGACGGCAAGCCTGTTACCGCGGTATTGTACGACTTGCCGGGCAATCCGCGGTCGCCGGCCAAGTGGTTTACCATGACGCAGGGATTCACGTATATTTCCGCCACGCTGGGCCTGGCCGAAGAACCCCTGACGGTCACGTCTCGAGAATCCCCACTGATCCTGCGCTACGGAGTCGCCGTGTTTGACGGCGCGGCGAGCGACGCTCAAATCCGGGCCGCCTACGACGAACTGAAAAAGATGGCGAAAGAAGCGCCTTGACCGCCGGCGCGACCGTCGCCGGGCGAAGCCAGGCGATCCTTCATACCGCCCACTTGCGTTAGGGCTTGCAAACTCGCATATTGTAGGAACGATCGACGGGGCGATTGCCCAAAGGTCCGTTTCGGCAGCACGCGCGAAAGAGTCGTGAACCGGTACCGACGGTGTCAGGGGTAGGTCCTCTCGTCTCCACGATTCCATTTGCTTGAACGAGGCAAACGATGTCCCA
Source organism: Thermopirellula anaerolimosa (assembly GCF_054657335.1). Lineage (NCBI taxonomy): Bacteria > Pseudomonadati > Planctomycetota > Planctomycetia > Pirellulales > Thermoguttaceae > Thermopirellula > Thermopirellula anaerolimosa. Next base: position 1,274,123 of record NZ_BAAHYX010000006.1, on the reverse strand, counting down.
GAATCCAACCAAAAAGCCGCTTCCGGAATTTCGACACTTGGACGTGTACGAGGTCGATGACGTGACGGTGGTCCACTTCAAGGATCAGAGGATTCTCGAGGACTTGGCCATCCAGGAATTGGGACAGGAGCTTTTCTACCTGGTGGACGTGGAGCACCGCAAGAAATTGCTCCTCAACTTCGCCAACGTGAACTTTCTCTCCAGCGGCGCGTTGGGAAAACTCAACTCTCTCGAAAAGAAGATTCGCAGCCTGGGGGGAGTTGTGAAATTGTGCAGCATTCAGCCGACCATTTACAAGGTCTTTGAGATCACCCGTTTCAACACCATCTTCGAAATCTTCAAGTCCGAAGCGGATGCCCTGGCCTCGTTCTGACGGTTGCAGATCCGGGGCGGACGCGTCTTTCGTCGACCGTCTTTCGGATCGTCGCTCGTTCGCGGGGAGGGAGGGGCAATTCGATCAGGGTTGCGGCACGGGCCTATTCGCCGCGAGCGGTTGTCCGGCCTTTTGGGGATCGAACAGAGGGTCTTGTTGCGTCTGCGAGAGGCGGATGACGAGGAGCTTTTGTTCGCGTTTTCCGCTTTGCGTGGTGGTGAGGAAGTAATCGCCCAAGCTTCCTCGTCGATCCGGCAGGCAACTGACCAGCAGCATATCGCCGGGGCTCATTGTCGCCTCGCAGGCTAGCTCTTCCAGTATCTGCCGATCGCGGCGCGATTCCAGGCGGAGCACGCCTTGGCCGCCGACGGGTTGCAGGTGCGGATCGCCGTGATGGATCTCGGGGACCATCCGCAGGCGAATGCGACCGTCCTTTTCGGCCGAGCAGGTCAGGGCGAACATGCCCTGCGCCTTTTCGACGCTGCACCCCACCAACTTCCCTTTGTCTCGCCGGAAAAACGGCAATTCGTCGTAGGTCTCGGAGGCAATGACCTCCACGCGGTTGCCCAATTTGGTTTGGATGTGCCGGCGCACCGGCGCCTCTTCGTCCGTCAAGCTCTCGACGTCATTGTCCTTGGTCTCTTCGAAAACCAAAGGCGACGCCTCGTCGCTAACGCGCATCAGTTCGGCCAATTCCGGGGGGATTTGTCCGGAGAGCAAGCCCACCCGAAATCCCGCCCAACTCCAGCGGTCCCGGACCTCGCGGGCAAATCGTTGTTCGTCGGCCTGGCGCCAAATCGCATCGACCTTGGCGGCGTCGTTGGCGGGAATGCGAAGAAAGAAAATGTCCAAGACCACGCTCTGCGGCGACATCTTGGGGGGCAAGAGCGGCGACTTGCCTTCCAGTCGCAGCGTCGTGCATCCGCAGACGGCGAGCCAGACCGCGGCCAAGGCGGGGGCAATCCATCTCGTATTGAAGGCGGCGGATGGAGTCACGGTGCAAGGCGGTTTCAACGCGGCGCGTATTCTTTGCAACGGCGTTCGGCTGTGTCGGAAACGCGTCGGTTCGCAGGTCGTCCGCGGGCAAGGCGAAGCGGCGCACGGCGGTTTCGCACCGTCGGCCCGACCCGGCGCATGGACCGCGGTTTCCCAACTCGGTCGAGAAAATTACCGAAGCCTCCCAATTATGTCAACGGCTATCGACTGCCCGTAACATCACCGTCGGCCGAGATCTCCGCGCCGCCGCCCTTTCCGGTATCTTGTCGCCGGAGATGGGACGGTTGGTTGCGCCCGCCCGGTTTTACGATTCGGTGCAAGCCTCGCAGTCGGCCTTCATCAGGATTGACAATCGCCGTCGTTCGTTTCACCATGACCGTAGCGAAACGGGGATCATGCGCGTCGCAGCAGTCCGCCGAAGCGATAACGACGGCGTGTGATTGCGTTTTGCTTAGCGGATTTGGCGAACCGGCCCGGCGCTGTGGAGGATAGGGGATGAAAGACGCACGTCGTTTCCGGATCGGTCGCCTGCTGCCGGGGCTTCTGGCAGGATGGTTGGTCGGGTGCGCGCAGGGGTTGGCTGAGGAGGTGGCAAACGAGTCGGGCGAAGTCGTTGCCGTGAATACGAGCATTCAGGCCGACGTGCCGCTCGAGATATCGTTTCCCCCGCGCGAGGCGAAATACGTCCGCGTTTTCATCGAGAGAAGCGCCGGCGGTCAGCCCTGTATCGACGAACTGGAAGTGTATACCGAAGGGGCCCAAAACCTTGCCGCGGCGGCGCTGGGTGGCGTGGCGGCGGCATCGTCCTGTTTGCCCGGCTATGCCATTCATCAAATCCCTCATTTGAATGACGGCCTGTACGGCAACGCCCATAGCTGGATCGCGGCGACCGACCAAGAAGAATGGGCGCAAGTCGAGTTGCCGGGCAGGCCGGTCGTTTCCAAGGTGGTGGTTTCCCGGGATCGCGAGGGCGTTTATCACGATCGCCTACCGTCGGAGTTCCGAATTGAGACCTCTTTGGACGGCCAACAGTGGACGACGGCGGCAAGAGTTCATGCCCGCCCCGTGGTGCCTCCGCCGCGCGACTGGCAATACTCGGGAAGCCATCCCCTGTCCAAGGAGTGGACCTGGCCCGAATTGCTTCGGTACGCCTTCGAGTGCGAGCGAGACTCTTGGCGCGGCATGTCCGCCGACGATCATCTGTCGCCGTTGCGAACCGATCGCCCTGCGGAACCGGGCGGACCCGGCTATTGGGCGCGCATTGCCCGACTCGATCCGCTCGATCGTACGCTGACTCTATTCGCGGAGATGATTGCGCGACTGGAGGAGAAGGGGGTGGACGTCGCGGAGGAACGCGGGGAACTGCAACGACTGGAAGCCGGCCGCGATGCATGGAAAGCGACGGACGACCGAGAAGAGGACGCGTACAACCGCCTCTATTACGACGCGAGATCGGCCAAGCGGCGGTTGATGTTTCGCGATCCGGACCTGGCGGGGCTGAGCAGCATTCTGTTCGTGAAACGTTATCCTTATTGGTCCTCGCACAACTACAGCGACGTCTTGGATTCTCAGTTTCGGCCGGGCGGCGGGGTGTTCGTCTTGCGCATTCCTCGCGTGGACGGTCGTTATGTGCCGGAGGCGGCACATTTGCAAATGCTGTTCGACGCATCCGATGGGATCGCGCGCGACCCCGTCGCCGATTTCGCGGCCCGGCGCATCTATTTCGCCTATCGCCCGGACCGCAGTCCCGTCGAAGGCTGGCTCCCTTACTGGCACCTCATGTCCGTGAACGCCGACGGGGCCGACTTGCGGCGTTTGACCGACGGGCCGTACCACGATTACTATCCGTGTCCGCTACCCGACGGCGGCCTGGCGTTCATTTCGACGCGAGTCGAGGCTCGCTTTTTGTGCTGGCGTCCCCAAGCCTTCGTTCTGTACCGCATGAATGCCGACGGCAGCGACATCCGCCCGCTCTCGCACGCCAATTTGAGCGAGTGGACGCCCACGGTCATGCGGGACGGTCGCATTCTTTGGACGCGCTCCGAGTACGTCGATAAGGGCGCGGATTTCGGCCACACGTTATGGGCGATTCACCCCGACGGTACCCACCCGGAATTGGTCTTCGGCAACAACACGCCCAATTGCTACATCAACGGGCACGAGGTTCCAGACAGCGAGGAAATCGTGTGCACGCTGTTCTCGCACGGCGGGGACCATAACGGTCCGATTGGGCTGATCCAGCGTCCGCGGTCTCCCTTCGACACGACGGCGGTGACGAATATCACGCCGGACGTGGCGCCGCGCTACAACATGAATTGGCCCCGCTACGAGTGTTTTCGGGATCCGGCCCCGATCTCGCGGGATTACTTCCTGGCGGCCCACGTACCCGGCGAACGATTCGGGCTGTACCTCATCGATCGCTATGGGAATCGCGAGTTGCTCTACTTGGATCGCGAGATCGACGCCATGTCGCCGACGCCCTTGCGCCCCCGTCCCAGACCCCCGATCCTACCTTCGTCCTTGGATGCGGACCTCGCGGCGCGGGGCAAGGCCGTGCTTTCGCTGGCGGACGTGTATCAGGGGCTTTTGCCCCATGTTCAGCGGGGCCAGGTGAAATACCTCCGCGTGTGCGAGGAGGTGCGTTCGGAGCTGGATCACCTGTCCGACGGGCAATGCCGCTGGGATCACGAGGATTTTCAGGACTGGTATGCTACGCCGACGCATCTGGTCCGCGGGCCGAACGGTTGGCCGAGCTACGTGGCCAAGGCGACATGGGGGCTGGTCCCCGTTCATGAGGACGGTTCGGCAACCTTCGAGGTCCCCGCCGGCAAGGTCTTGTATTTCCAGGTCTTGGACGCGGAATACAACGAACTGCAACGCATGCGAAGCGTGCTGCAACTCCAACCGGGAGAATACCGCAGTTGCGTCGGGTGCCACGAGAACCGTCGCGCGGCCCCCGTCCCGGAGATGAAGGCGGGGGCGCGACCGGATGTCGCGGTCGTCCAACCGCCGCCGTGGGGCGCCGGGCCGTTCTCCTACGAAAAGGTCGTGCAACCTGTTTGGGATCGGAATTGCGTGCGCTGCCACAACGCGACGGACGAACGCGGGCTCAACCTGGGCGGCGACCTCGACCCCGACAAGGTTCCCGCCTCCTACCGCACGCTCATCACAGGCGGTTGGGTGCACTATTTCGACTACACATGGAACCTCCGCCATCACAAGGCCGATCCTCTGACGTTCGGCACCGTTCGCAGTAAGCTGTGGAGCGTCCTCGACGCAGGACACCACGAAGTGTCGTTGACGGAGGCGGAAAAGCGGGCCGTCAAGTGCTGGATCGACCTGAACTGTCCGCTGTGGCCCGACTATCGTTATCGCCCCGATCGGCCCGCTTCGTCGCGGAACTTGGCGGCACACTGAACGCGGCGTGCCGTGCGTCGAGCGTCGGTCGTATTGGTCCTGGAAGATCGGCCTTGGCGGTGTGCGGTTGCAGGGTCATGCAGGCAACTTGAGCACGCGCCGCAAGACGGGTTCCAAGGTATCGGCCATCCGCATCATGCCCAGGTCGGAGGGGTGCGAACCGTCGATCGTGGCCTCGTCGTCATCGCCCAGCAGATGCTCGCCTTCTACATACTCCAGACCGGTGACGCCCGCCTCGAGCAGGCGGCGGTAGGCTGCCCGAAATGCGGCGCGACTCGTATCGTTGCGCGACCTTCGCTCGGGCAAGATCCATGAATTACCGTAGGTGCGATCCTCGATCAGGACGATCGGCACGTTGGGCCGTGCTCCGCGAAGTTTCTTGACGAAAGTTTCCGCCCTTTCTTCGATTTCGGGCGCCGTCAGATTCGGCAGACAATCGATGCAGTAGACGGCGGCATCGAGTTCGGCCAGCAAGTCGGCCAATTCCGGTTCCATCTTGCCGTTTCCGGAAAATCCGAGATTGACGTGAGGAAGGCCGAGTCTGCGGCCCAGACTCGCCGGAAACGCCATGCCCGGCCTTCCGGCGCACGCTCCATGGGCAATGGACGTGCCGTAATAGGCCAAGAGGCCGGTTTGTCGCGGCGGGATCGGTTCGAACGCGGTTCCCGGCGCGACCCCGACTTGCAACGATTCGACGCCGTTGTATAGCGGCAGGTAAAGGGCGTACTCTCTCCGCCCCGGACGCAGGTTCGCCGCCAGGGTGATTTCCACCTCCTGCCGGGTCGGTTGTGCGACGGCGACCCAGCGCATACGTCCTGCTTCATCCGCGGCATACAAATCCAGTCCGCTTACCCCCGTGGCGGCCATGTGCGGCATGGCCAAATTGGAAGAGAGGAGCGAATACCCGGCCCGAATGACCGCGGAATCCGTGGCGAAGCGGACGCACATGCCTGCCGAGTGTCGGCTAAGGTTCCAGACGGCGGGGCGAACCATGGCCTCGGCTTTGGCGGGAAGGCGGTCGAAGTATCGGGCCGTATCATTCCAGCCGCGACCTTCGATTCCCCACTCGCGGACGTCGTGCCATTGGGTGCCGTCTTGTTCGGCGGTCGTCGAAGCGGCGGAGAAGGCGATTCGCGGCAGGCCCAGCATGGTGAACACGGCACCGCTTGCCGCGACACTGATAGCTTCTCGACGCGTGGGTCGAAGAGAACGCATGATGGTTTCTCCCGTTCTAACTGGTGATGTAAAGGCATTCGGCAGAGTTGACTTCCTGTTTCCGGACAACCAAGCGTTGACGATGCCGGATCGCGTCCGGTCATTGCTGGTCCGCGGCGGTCGCGGCCTGTTGTGCTTGATGCTTCGCCCAACTCGCGTACCAGGGCAGAGGCGTGTACTTTCGGGCAAAGATGTGCCGCAATTGGCCGAGTCCCCAAACCTCCCGTTGGAGACGCTCTTGAGCATCCCAAAAGCGATCGACGAGTGCCAGTCGCGCCGGCGTCCAATCGTTCTCCGCCGCGATTTGGGTGTGAAGGCTGAAAAGCTCGCTCTTGCGTAGCCACTGTTCGAGTCGCCACGGGTCGTCCGACGGTCGCTTTGCCGGCGGTACCGTCCGTGCCGCTTGATCGGCATCCCTCTGGAAGGGCAATCCCCATGGCCTGAGCCAATCGGCCCAAGCAGCGGCGGTCGCCTCTTCGGCGCCGAAGTAGCGCCGGGCGTAGGCCTTCAAGACCTCGTCGGCGGAGGCGTATTCGCCCGACCCGAGACCTGCCAGCAGAGCCTTATTGACGTCGTCGAAGACGCCTTCCGAGTAGGCCATCACGCCGGTGCATCCGCTTGCGACCAAATCGCGGACGGTCTTCTCCAGTCGATTCGGCGCGACGACCGGACCGAAGTGCCCGTACACGTCGCGAGGTTGGGCCTGATCCGCGTAGCCGATGTGAACGAACGCGGATCTTTCGCATCCCCGCGGCAACGGCACGTCGGCGGTGACGGTGTTTCCGTAGGGAATATGGAGATACATCCGGCGGACGCCGCCCGGCATGTGTTCATCAGCCCACTCCGCGAACATACGATGCTCTTCCGGTTCCCACCACCAACCGATCATGTGAAGTTCTACGCCCGGATGATAGCGCTCGGCAACGGCGTGAATTTCTTGGGAGAGTTGGGCAAAGGTCAAAATCCACGGGCGGCAGCGATCGCAACCACATCCGCCGAAGTCGTAAGGGGCCGTCACCACCGCCGAAAGACGGACGCCCGCGGCGGCGAAATCGCGAAATAAGTCTTCGTAATCGGCCAAGATGATACGCCGGGCCTCAGGGTTGGAGGGGCAAATCAACTGCCCGAAAATGCGCCCGCCTTGCACCGCCGCCAAGTCTTCGCGGCACTGGTCCACGTACACATGATTCGGCGTGATGATGAGGTCGCAAGCGAATCCCAAAGACTGCGCGGCCTGATAATTGGCCTTCTTGCGTTCCCACATGGCGTGCGCCAGTTGATAGAGGTTATTCCGGGCGAAGGGATCGGAGCAATCCTCCATGTCGAACCAGTCGCCGTACCGGTTGAAGCCCCAGGCCCGGGCTTCGGCCAGCAGACGCCGCATTTCGTTGGTCCCCATGACTTCGTAGCTATTTCCGAAATGCCCCGGCGCGTAGAGGGCGCGAACGGCAAAGGCGGCACCGGTCGGAGATGTTTCCTCGGCGATCCCGAAGGACGCGAGGCCCATTCCCAATCCGACAAGCCCCGCCAGACAAAAAGCTCTCAGATACGCCGTGCGTGGTTCGCGCGTCATGGCTATGGATCCTGAATGGGAAGCCGAGCATCCCAGAGTTTTTACGGTCATTCGGCCGACCGTGCCCGTATGTTATCGCGGTGCCAGCGAGGGATCAACGCGCTTACGTGTGACCATGCAATCGCAGGAAGACCGATGGCGGGCGGCACGCGGCGCGGTACCTCTTGTCCGACGCGGCGACATCCGGCAGCGCTCTGCGTTGAGGTTGCCCTGCTTTGCCCGCGACACCCGGCGGCGTCCACTTCAGTGTTGAGCGGCGTGCCGGTACATTGGAGGGAATAAGGCCGATTTAGGGGCGACGGCGGCGGTTGGTGAAGACGTGCAATCGCTCGGGTTTGTCGTGAAAGGGGCGATCGCGGCGGTCGATTACCGCAACTCGAACTGCTGTGAGCGTTTCCCACAAGATTGGACGGGAAGCGTGGACGCCGGCGCGGTCCGGCGGGTGTTGTGCATGCCATGAACGAAGACTCCGTGCAGCATCGCCTGGAGCGCAATCGCGACACCGTATTGCAACGGATCGAGCGTGCGGCGGCGCGAAGCGGTCGATCGCCGGATTCCGTTCGCTTGATCGCCGTCACCAAATATGTCCCCGTGGAAATAGCCGCCCGTTTGGCGGCGATGGGTCAGCGCGACTTGGGTGAGAGTCGTCCTCAGCAACTTTGGGAGCGGGCGGAGGTTCTCGCCGATTCCGCGGTGGTGTGGCACCTCATCGGCCCGTTGCAGAAGAATAAGATTCGCAAGACGCTGAAATACGCGTCATGGATTCACTCGGTGGAGTCCTGGGAATTGCTGGCCGCAGTGGACCGAATCGCCGCCGAGCAGGGCTTGCGCCCGGCCGTACTCCTAGAGGTCAACACTTCGCAAAACCCGGCCAAACACGGTTTCCAACCGGACGCGCTGCTTGCCTCGGCGGATCGCCTGACGCAGTTTGAGCACGTGGCGATTCGCGGTCTGATGTGCATGGCGGGTTGGGAAGGTGATTTGGAGGGGGCTCGACGCGATTTTCAAAGCCTGCGTCAATTGCAGGATCGATTGCGGAGGCAACTCCCGAATACGTTCGCACTCGAAGACCTCTCCATGGGTATGAGCGGCGACTTCGAAATCGCCGTCGAAGAGGGGGCGACCATGGTCCGGGTGGGATCGCTGCTCTTCGAAGGCATCGAACCGGATGCGACTGAGGCGTAACGACGAGGGGCGTTGTCATCGTCCGGACGAACCCGGCAACTTCCGCATGGGAAAAGGCTTGCCGCGAGATGACTTTTTGGGAATTCGGCGATGAAGGTCTCGTGCTGCGGGTGCGGGTTCACCCGAGTGCTCGCCGCAACGAGGTCCGCGGCGTTCACGGTGATGAGCTTTCGATTGCGGTGACGCAGGCGCCCGAGAAGGGAAAGGCCAACAAAGCCGTGGTGGAACTGCTCGCGAAAACGCTGAGCGTCAAGCGTTCCCAAGTGGAGCTTGTGAGCGGCGCCACGGCGTCGTCCAAGCGGCTTGTCGTTCGCGGCCTGAATGAGAACGAGTGGAAAGAGCGGTTGCGGGGCCTGCTTTTGACAGCCGAGTGACGAAGCGAAAAAAGCGACGCGCCGCGAGGTCCGCGGATGAGCGGACGGCCCCCGCGGTTGCGCACCAAGCATGAAGAGCACGAGGAAACGAATCGAAATGAGTGAAGCGTACGAGAAACGCGAGGGAGAGGCCGCCGCGGATCGCCCTTTGGCCGTGGTGTTCGACATGGACGGCTTGATGTTCAACACGGAGGACATTTATTTCCTAGTGGGCGACGAACTTCTCAAGCGGCGTGGTCGCCGTTTCTCTCGCGAATTGAGCGACGCGATGATGGGGCGACCGCCCCTGGCCAGCTTCGAAATCATGATCGAGTGGCATCGTTTGTCCGATTCACCGGAGAGCTTGGTGGGCGAATCGGAAGACCTTTTCATCGAGATGATTCAAGGTCGAATTCAACCGATGCCCGGCCTGTTGGAGCTGTTGGACGCACTGGAGCGTCACGACATCCCAAAGGCGATCGCGACGAGCAGCAGTCGGCGAACGTTGCGGGCGGTGCTGGGGTGCTTTAACATGGAGCCAAGGTTTCATTTCACCTTGACTGCCGACGATATCACGCACGGAAAGCCCCACCCGGAAATCTACCTGCTTGCCGCCGAAAAGTTCGGCATTCCGCCGGGTCGAATGGTTGTCTTGGAGGACAGCGAAAACGGTTGTCGCGCCGCCGCCGCCGCGGGAGCATGGACCGTCGCGGTGCCGGCGCCGCACAGCGCGCGCCACGACTTCGGTGCGGCCCGCATGCGGATCGCAGGGTTGACCGATCCGAAGCTGTACGAATTATTGAATCTTCCCCTCCCGGAGATCGCTTCGAGGTCCCGGGAGGCTTGAGGCCGCTGCTTTGGGTGACGCTTTTACGACCGGGAGATCAGGTCCGATGAATTACCGGAACGCTTTGTCGCGGATCGTTTGGGGAATCGTCGGCGTCGCTCTTGTTGGGATGGCGGCATCGCCCCGGGGCGCGACGGCCGAAAAGCCGGACTGGCTGACGGATGCCGAGAAACGCATCGAGGCATGCCGCAAAGGCGATTTCGAAGTCACCGTGCTGGACGAGGGGCGTCCGGTGGTGGGAGTCAAGGTGGTTGCCGAGCAGGTGCGCCACGATTTTCTGTTCGGGTGCAACATCTTCCAATGGGGCCGCATCTCGGATCCTGAATTGCAAGAGGCCTACCTGCGTCGTTTCACCGACCTCTTGAACTACGCCACGGCCCCGTTCTATTGGCCTTCCTACGAATCCGAGCAAGGCAAACCGAACCACGACTACACGGAGAGGTTGGCCCGTTGGTGCAAGGAGCACGGGGTCGCTGTGAAAGGCCATCCGTTGGCTTGGAACTTCGCGGATCCTCGTTGGTTGCCGGACGATCCGCAGGAGATCTATCGCTTGCAAATCGACCGCATCACCGACTGCGTGTCGCGATTTCGCGGACTGATCGATCGCTGGGACGTGGTCAACGAAGTGACGCACTTCGATCGAGAGCAGTTTGCCCGCCGTGCGCCGAAGATGACACGGATGTGGAGCGAGGTCGGCCAGGTCGAGTTCGCGCGGCGATGCTTCATGGCCGCGCGGTCGGCGAATCCGGAGGCCGTGTTGTTGATCAACGATTACCGAACCGACCCGGCTTACGCCGAGTTCATCGAGAAGCTTGTGGACGATCAGGGCAAGCGACTCTACGACGTGATCGGCATTCAAAGCCACATGCACTCCGGCGTGTGGCCGAATGAGCAGATTCGAACGGTCTGCGAGCGATTCGCGAGATTCGGCGTTCCGCTCCACTTTACCGAAATGACCATCGTGTCGGGAGCGTCCGGATGGGAGCGACCGCGGCCTTGGCCCACCACGCCCGAAGGAGAAGAGCGGCAGGCGCGGGAGGTGACGCGATTCTACACGATGTTGTTCGCCGAACCGGCGGTCGAGGCGATTACTTGGTGGGATTTCTCGGACTACCATGCCTGGCAGGGCGCGCCCGCCGGTCTGGTCCGCGAGGATATGTCGCCCAAGCCCGCCTACGAAGCCCTTTTGCGACTCGTCAAGGGCGAGTGGTGGTCGCGCGGCGAGTATCAAAGCGATGAGAACGGCAAGATTCGCGGGCGGGTCTTCTACGGAGAACACCGCTTTACCGTCGAGCTTGCGGATGGACGGCGGACCGAAGTCGTGCTGCACGTCGCCAAGGGTGCTCCCAACGTCTTCCAAATCCGTTTGGCACCCCAATGAAGCGCCCTTGAGACGCAATGGCGCGACCCTTCAACCGGCGGGCGAGACGCGTGCCCGCCGGCAGAGATCGATTAGCTCGTCCAGTCGCCGCCGCACTTCTTCGAAGGGCGATTCCTGCCGGATTGCCTGCTCGACCGCTGCCGCCGCCGCCGTCACGCTGCCGAATCCGTAGCTCCCCGCCGCCCCCTTGAGCTGGTGGGCCGATCGCCGCAGCTCATCCCACTTCTCTTCTTTCAAGAGGTCCTCGAAGGTCGAGATGCGGGCGGGCATTTCGTCCACGAAAAGTTGGATCAAGTCCCGCAGTTCCGGATCTTCCCCGATCTCTGAGTAGATCCACCGGGATTCCTTGGCGAGGCTGGCTTCCATCATGAAAACGCCTTTCTCTTGGCTTGTCGAAAGAAACGAACCACAACCCTGCGGTTGCGGGGCATTCGTCCTGGTCCTGTATAAAACCTAGCACATGAAAACTTTTGGGATATGTGGGTTGTTGGGATCGAATGCGTTGACAAAAGGCCGTGGATGTTCTCAGTAATATAGGTCGAGTGAGAGATCGGACGTGGCTGAGATAAAATAATGTGGCGTTAACGATGAGGTTGGCGGAGTGGGCTAAAGATGGTCTGGTCCAGGTTGCGGGACCGTTTCGATGGGGCGGAGTCGCCGGAACACTCCATGCCGGGGCATCCAATCGTTACGGTCGGCAGAATCCGAATTGGTAAACAACCAAGCTTTGGGATTTCTGGGTTAACCGGGCAAAAACTATCGCTTGCGTGGTCGATATAAGCTAACAGGTATTGTGAAGGATGCGTTCCTTCGGCAGGTTTTGTCGGTCCCCGACGTCCATTAGTTTAAGGAGAGGTGTTCCATGAGGCGTAATGCTTTGTTGGGTGTGTTGGCCGTTGCGGCCATGATTTCTTTGGCGGGTTGGAAGTCCGCGGATGCGGGCTTGTTCCACAAGCACCATGCTTGTTGTGCCCCGGCCTGTGCGCCGGCTTGTGAGAAGCCCGCTTGCGAACCGGCCTGCGAACCGGCTTGCCAACCCGTCTGCCGTCCCAGCCTGTGCGATCGGATTCGCGCTCGTCGCGCCGCGAAGGCCTGCTGCGCCACCGCTTGCGAACCGGCCTGCGAGAAGCCCGCTTGCGAACCGGCCTGCGAACCGGCTTGCCAACCCGTCTGCCGTCCCAGCCTGTGCGATCGGATTCGCGCTCGTCGCGCCGCGAAGGCCTGCTGCGCCACCGCTTGCCAACCGGCTTGCGAAAAGCCCGCTTGCGAACCGGCCTGCGAACCGGCTTGCCAACCCGTCTGCCGTCCCAGCCTGTGCGATCGGATTCGCGCTCGTCGCGCGGCGAAGGCCTGCTGCGTTACGGCTTGCGAACCGGCCTGCGCCCCGGCAGCCCCTGCGTGCGGTTGCGCCAAGTAAGCCGATCGATTTGCAGTCGTGAATCGCTAACTCGAGAATTACATCCGACGGAATGATATACGGCCTGACCGCATCGCTCCCAAATGCGGTCAGGTCTCACCGTTTCTTGATGGTCGGGCCGACCTCTCGGCAGTCGCGGCAACCTTGCGGCCTTGGGCTTCGGCGTCCCATCGCCGGGCGCGGAATGGCCCCGTTCCTTGAGCGACCTTGTCATTCCCAGTCGATCAGATTGCGGCTTTCCAGCAGAAAGAAGCTGACGTGGCCCGTCGGGTCTTCACCTTGGAACAGCATGTGGAACGTCCTCGGTCCGCTCAAGTTCTCCAGTACCACCGGTGCCCCAAAGCGTCGCTCGGACTCGGGGAAGACCTTCACGCGGCAAAGGCCCATCTTTTCCCAGTGAAGCAGATCGTCGCTCACGGCGTAAGCGATTTTCTGGTAGCGAAGACCGGCGGAATACAACATGAACCAACGGTCTTCCCGGCGAAGCACCCAATTGTTCTCGTTTCCATCCGGTTGTTCAAAGGGCCGATCGGCCGGGATGACGGGACGGTCCGGCGAAAGGTCCGTCCAATTCTTGAGGTCGTCGCTGACGGCCAGGCCGATCAGGTTGTGGCCGGATTGCCGACCCCAACGCGTCGAGCCTGTGTAAAAGAGGTAGTAACGCCCCTGCCAGGGAACGAGGAGCGGGTCGATCGTCCGTCCGTCGATGTTCCACTTGTTCTCCGGGCCCGTGTTGAAGATGTGTTCCGGTTCCGACCAGTGGATCAGGTCCCGAGAACGTGCGATGCACAGATAGTGCGGAAACTGGGCGTATTGTTGGTAACACAGGATCCATTCGTCGCCGACGCGGATTACGTTGCCGGGCGAGGCGTAGCCGCCGGGTGAGATCAACCGGATCGGTTCGAATTCCAAGAAATCCTCCGTCGCGGATTGGCCGATGTGCCACGTCACCTTCTTCGGATCGTAATAGGTAAACCAAAGATGGACCTTACCCTCGTGAACCAAGGCGGCGGGATCGCGCAGGTGAATGTCCGGCAGACGCCAAACCGGGTTGCGGATCGCCTCGTAGCGGAATTTGGGTAACGCCTGCGAATCGGGGGGAGATGCGTCCGCTCTCGCCGCGGAATGATTTCCCAAGAGCATGGCGGCGACGGCCCAACTTGTATGCCGCAGGTGTTCCCGTCGTGTCCATAATGACTGCATAGTCCCATCCCTCAATGAAACTGAAGATTCCGGAGCGATAGCCCGCCGAAGGAACCCGCGCCGATTTGGGCGACGCGGTTGAGGCCGTCGCTGAGACGGTCGTGTGACGGTTCCGCCATGGTAACATCACCGCGCGGTCACGTCACCCGCGGGCGCCGAGGAGGACGTGGAGTCGGCAAGAGGGGCGGAAACAAATTGTCCCTCATCCGCGGCGATGGTTCGGGACGGCCATCCGATGAGGCTTGAGGCAGAAAGCCGGAGTTCCGCTTCGGCGGCAAGCTCTCCCTGCGGACTTGCGGGACGCGGATGGCCCCGAAATCGCGCCGCATGCCGTCGCCTTGAGCGGATGGGGAGGGATTCGAACCCCCGGTACCCGAACGGGTACAGCAGTTTTCAAGACTGCCGCCTTAGACCACTCGGCCACCCATCCTCATTGAGAGCAGGCCGTGCTCTCCGTCATTCTATCACCACGGCTACGAGGTCCCAACGCGGAAAGCAGGTTACCGCCAAGCCGTTTAGCGGACGCATCCCCGGCGCTGACCTCGCGGAAGTCGTCGCAACGGTGTTTCTCCCGCCACCGTACGCGATTGCAGTCCAGAGTTGCCGCCGCCAACCGAGTCGCTTTGATCGGGATTCGCGAAAACGGCAATCGGACCGCCTTTTGGGCAAGATAGCAAAACCGCCGGCCGACCAACAAGGGGGCGGGAAGCGCGGCGAGACGGCTTCCGGCCGGTATTATGGCCGCTCCAGCTTCGTTTTCAACCGCTCGAAGGCCGCGTGCTCCAGCGGCGGTAGGACTTCCTTGCGGAGATCGTAGACCCGCCTTGCGGTTTCCCACTCGCGGGTGGCGCCCACCGTGTCTCCCTGGGAGTCCAATGCCATCACCAGGTGCAAGTAATTCAAAGGCTCCGGCGACTCGTTTACGGCCCGGCGAGCGAATTTCAGGGCCGTCTCGGCGCGTCCTCGTCGCAATTCAATCAGAGCGCGGGTGTCCAGAATGTTCGACCGCGGGCCGAGCACTTCTTCGGCTTGGTCCACAAGGCTTTCCGCTTCGCGAAGATTCCTCTCTATTTCCTGAGGAGAGTCGAGTTCCGCGGCGGCCAAGACGTAGGCCAAGTTGTTTTGCACGGCGGCCCTTTCCATGTCGCGGAGGTCTTGACGTTCTAGAAGTTCGCGATAGACGGGCGCCGCATCCTGATGCCGTCCCGTTAGGTGCAGGAAATTGCCGCGAGTAAGGAGCCATGCCCGAGTGCGACCGGATGCCTTTTCCGCCGCTTGCATCATTTCCTCCACGGCGGCGATGCGTTCCGGCGTACAATCCTCGCGGCGGTCGCGCAAGATGCCGACGGCGGCGGATGCTGCGGAGTCGGGAGCGACCGTCTGCAACGCGGAACGGCAAAGTGCCAGGGCTTCGTCGGTTCGCCCTCGCCTCCCCAGGAACCCCGCCAACCCCAAGACCGCTTGAGGTTGCGATGCAACCAGTGACTGCCATCGGCTTTCGGCCTCTTGATAAAGCCCCAGTTCCTCAAACCACTGTAACACAAGGGTTATCGGCGGTCGGGGACGGGAATCGTCTCCCCTCGGCAGAAGACCGGCAAGCAAGCGAGCGGCTTCCGACAAGTCTCCCTCGCGCGCCGCCAAGCGAGCCTTCAATTCGTCGGCGGTCCAGGGAGACGGCGCGAGCGTCTCCAGGTCTTGCAACAAGGGACGAATCTCACCGGCGGGGGAGTCATGTTCGATCAGCTTGCGGATGTAGAATTCGAGGTGCCTGCCGGACCTTGCCCGCGGGCGGAAAAGCTCGGCAAGCCGCGCTCGGGCGTCGGGCCATCGCCCTAACGACTCCAGCGCCACGGCCCATTGGAACCGGTCCTCGATCGGCAGCGTCGCGCCCGCTTGGGCTTCCTTTTCGTAAGCCGTCACGGCCTGATTCCGGAGCGATTTTTCCGGCCTTGCCGCCGTGAGGCGGATTTTCAGGAAGCGATCCAAGGCGGCGTCGTTTTCGCGGAGGTTTTGGTCCAGTAGATCTAGAGCGCGGCGGAAGTTTCGGTAATCGCCGTCGGCGGCAAGGAGTTGCGCCAAATTGCGGCGTGCGTTGCGGATGATCCCCTGAGATTCGGGCGAGGGATCGCTCGCGGCGGCAAGCTCTTCCAAAACGCGTCGCCCGTCCTCCCATCGCCGGGTGCGAATGAGAAAGCCGGCCCATTCCAATATCGGCCCCGGGTCGAGTGGGGCGACCTCCAGGGCGCGTTGGTAAGACTTTTCCGCGGACTGCGTATCGCCCACGGTCTCATAACCCAGCCCCAGGGCGCAGTAGCCTGCCGCACCTCGCAGACGTCCCCCCGCTTCCTGAAGGACTTGCAATGCTGCGTCCTTCTTCCCGCGAACGACGGCAAGGGAGATCAGGGAAAGGTACGGCGCGGGCCAGTCGGGGGCCAGGGCGACGGCAGCGCGAAGTTTTTGCTCGGCCTCGTCCAAGCGGTTAGCCATAGTCAACAGGCGAGCCTGCCACATGTACTCGATGGGATCCGGCGAACTCGCTGCATCCTGCTCAGACGCCGCGATCGCCTCGTCGATCTTGCCTTCTCGCACGAGTAGCTCGGCTTGAATGCGACGCAATTCGGGCCGTTGGCGGTCCGGTTTTATGGAGGACAGCACCGCCTCGGCCTCGTCCTCTCGACCGGTCAAAAACAGTAATTGAACGAGTTGCGCCGTCTGCCCTTCCGTGGCCAGTCCTCGGGCATGCAAGTCTTGCAAGATTCGGATTGCGGAATCCCAGCGGCCTTGGAGCACGGCAAGCTCGGCACGCAATCGAGAAAACTCACTCCAGCCCGCGCGGGCGCGCTCGGCGGCGTTCAGCTTTTCGTCAGCCTTCCGCAGTAAATCGCGGCGACGGTCGGGCGAGACGCCCTCCTTGGTTGCCGAAGCGATTTCGTAAGCCGCCTCCGCGAAGATCGTCTCGGGCCTATCGGGTGCCGCGGCGCGGAGCGCGGATAGCTGCTTCTGCATCTCAGCATCGTCACCTCGGGCGCGGGCGAGTTCGAACAAGAGGCGGCGACTCTCGACGTCTTGGGCGTCCGAATTCGCAAGGCGGGTCCACAATTCCGCGGCGCCCGCGGCGTCGTTCCGTTTCAAATAAGCAGCGGCGACGGCGCGCAATACGAAGTCTCGGCCCGGTTCTTCCAAGGTTTCAGCCGCCCGGCGGGCCTCCGCGAGCATCGTCAAGCCCGCGTCTCGGTCGCCTGCGCGCGACGCCGTGCGAATCAGCAGCAAGACGGCCTCGGGCGCCTTGGGAAATTTCCTCACGACTTCTCGCGCCGTCGCTGCGGCGGCCTGGGAGTCGCCCGACAAGACTTGAACATCGACCTTGGCGGACCACAGCCCCAGAGCATCCCCCTGTTGGGCGAGTGCTTGATCCAGCATGGCCTCCGCGCCCGCCGTGTCTCCCGCCGCCGCCTTCAACCGCGCCTCCGACGAGATTCGCTGCCACGCGGGAAGTCGATCGGGATAACGTTGAATCAGGTCTTCCGCCTCGGACCGAGCCTTGTTGCCGCCCGTTCCCGACACCGCGGCTTGCACCATAACCTCCAGATAGTCCGCCGCCGCTCCAGGCGTGGAGAGCAATCTATCAACGCCCAACTCCTGAGCCAGGCGCCGCAGTTCGGCGGAGGCGCGATCGAATTCTCCAAGCCGGGCGAGGATTTGGGCATAAGCCAGACGCGCCTTGCGCGAGTCGGGCGACTCTTGAAGCAGGGAGCCCAACACCTCGGCGGAACGCTCCCACTGCCGCAACTCGAGATAGACTTGGGAAAGCGCCAGGGCGACCTCGGCCTTCCACGGGTCGCCGCGCCGCGACCGTTGCAATAGAGCCTCCAAACCCTGCGCCGCAGGGCGAAGATCGCCTTCGGCGGCCTGCAATCGCAGCGTGAACAAATCGATCCAATCCGGCGAGAACGAAGCCGCCCGCATGCGGTCCAAGACCTGCTTCGCGGTTGTCAAGTCCGGCGGAATCCGGTCCAGGCAGACTTGGAACCACTCCGCCAATCGGGCCGGTTCTTGCTCCGACAGCTTTGCGAGCACGGTTTGCAGGGTTGCGAAATCCCCCTTTGCGGCGGCAACGCGGCGGCGAATCTCCAAAACGTCGGAGTCCTCGGCATCCGAGGGCGGCGTGGCCGTCAGGTGGGATTCCGCCGCTTCGGCGTCCCCCTTTTCCAGGGCCAAGTCGGCGGCGGCGATTCGCACGGCGACGTTGTTGGGGGCAAGCTCCAAGCCGCGCGCGACGTCTGTTTCCGCGAGTTGCAACGATTCGGCGGCCTCTTGCGGATTGCGCGTGTTGCGACGGAGCCAAAGGCGAAACCGAGCGCGTTGCGCATACGCCGCGGGATCGTCGCCGCAATTCCGGCCCAATTCCGCCAGCACCTCTTCGGCGGCGGTCGCATCCCCGATCGTGGGTCGACGGTAGCATTGCGCCAGCAAGATGTAGGCGGCGACGTTCCGCGGGTCCGCAGCAATCGCTTCCCGCAGAACCTTGACGGCATCTTGATACAGCGATTGCGCGGCCAAGCATTGGGCCCAATGGAGTCGGGCATCCGAATCGTCGGGCGTTAGCTGGGCCGCGGCTCGCCATGCTTCAGCGGCCTCCGACCAGCGCTGCAAACGTTCGGCGAATTCGGCCAACCGGCGTTGCAAGCGGCCGTCCTTCGGGGATTTCGAGACGGCACGATTGAGGATTTGGTAGGCGTTCCATTGCAGTTGGGAATTGCCGGGCGACGCGGCGGCCTGCGCGGCCACCGCCGAAGCCAAGCGATTCAAAGTCTCCGTGTCGTCCGGGGCCTGGCGAAGATAGGCGTCGTAACCGCGGACCGCCTCCCGTAGCGATGCTAGATAGGCCTCGCGGTCTCCTTTGGACCGAGCGACTTCGGCCGCAGCCTCCGCTTGTTCGGCTCGTTCACGAATCTTGTGCAACGTGGACCGGATTTGACGGGCGTGCAACCACGGGATGAGTAGCCCAAGGGCCGCCAGAACGACAATGAGAATCGCCCAAGCCCGCCAATTAGGCTTCCACTTTGCCGGACGATCGGATTCTGTCACACACCACCCCCTTGGCGGAAGGCTAACCGCCCCTGCCTTGCCGTTGCGACCCTGCCCGGGCAATCTCCAGGAATCAAGTCGGCATGCCGGAGTTCATTTCGCGGCGACGGGTCTCTGAATAGGCATCACTTCATCAAGAAGCAGTTTAATCTATCCGGACTGGAGAAAAAAGAATGCCGGATAAAATAGGATGGATGCGCGATGGTTTGGGGCGTGTGGGACTTGTGATGACTCAGCGATGTATGGATAGTTTAGGGTATTAGATACGTTTTCGCTGGCTGGAGGAGAGTTGTGATTCGCGATACCGATACCCTACGAACAGAAAGTCAGATTTTGATGCGCCATTCGGCTTAGGCACGTGGAACGGTCCCAAAGATATCATTACGACACACTCTTGCGTCGGGTGCAACAGTCGGCGAATCGCTCCAGTACGGTGGTCGTCCAGGTCCGGTAGTGCCGCATCATCACGGGCGTTTTGGATCGAATGGTCTCCGCACGGTCATCCGGAAACAAGCTCAGGTCTTTGGCGTTTTCGGGGTGGGACAGCCAGGCGTCGATCATTTCGACGGTCATCTCAGGATGGAATTGCAGTCCCCAGGCGTGGGTACCGAATCGAAACGCTTGGTGGCGACACTGCGGACCGAAAGCCAACAAAACGGCCCCTTGCGGAAGGTCGAACGTGTCGCCGTGCCATTGGAACGTGACCAATTCGCCCGGTAGCCCCAGGAACAAGGCATCATCGCCGGACGCTTCGGTAAGATGAATGTCGTACCAACCGATTTCCTTAACGGCGTTGGGATAGACGCGGGCACCCAGCGTTTTGGCGAGTAGTTGAGCACCGAGGCAAATGCCGAGAATGGGCACCTGGCAGGTCAGGGCCTGTTGGATCCATTGAATTTCTTTTTTCAGGAAGGGATGGGTCCGCGTTTCATCGACGTTCATCGGTCCGCCCAAAACTACCAGGCCGACGATGCCGCCCCAGTCCATGCTCTTCGGAACGTCCGCATAGAGGTGCGCCACTTGGACGGCCAAACCGGACGCACGAAAGATATCGTTGAGTGTCCCGAGGTTTTCCTGAGGTGCCTGTTGAAAAACGACGACGCGAGTCACGCTGACTGTCTCCGCATAATATCGGCGTATTCGTGGGGAAACGGCAAGTGCCAATGGTCAGAAAGCGTCGTCTCGCAAATCTAGTGCCAAGCGGGGCGGGATTTGAAGTCCCGTCCCACATCGCCGATTCGAACAGCAAGTCTTTCTTCCCCGATTTTTAGGGATTCCGCTCGCTGTAGAACGACAATTCCCAGTCATGAAGACGCCCGCCTGGGGGTGACTCGTGCCGCCAACGCGAGACGAAACCGTTTCTATGTCGCGATGTTTCGGCGAGCGTCCCGGGGTCACGGCTTGGGTGTGTGGCCGAGGGTGCTTCCCAGCCCGGAGGCCTTGCTCGACGTGGCGGCGCCGGAATGCTGCACGATGATAGGCACCACTGCCTCATTGTTAGGCACTGGCCGCCATCGTGGCCGCAATAGTAAGTAGATTCCCAAACCGATGAATACCCACCCCACGAAGGGCGGGTTCATCCAGAGCCACCAAGTGACGCCGAAGAAAACCACGATCGGATGCGGGAACCTCATGAGCCATTGCTCTAAGGCACCGGTAATCCGTCGGGGAACCCACGGGCTCAATAGCAGGAGCAAGGCGATCGGGATAATGAGCAAGACGAGTCGGCCTTGGTCGGCGAAGGCGGAGGGGGGAACCACGAACGATAACTCGCGTGGGTATTCCGTTGCCGTCCCGTACTCCGCGTCTCCGCCGAGACTTTCGTAGAAGCCGCGTTCCAGAAAACCGTGGACGGTTTCGTTGAACATGGGCGAGGCAACGAGGACCGGTTCCTGGGGGAGTTCGCGAAAAACTTGCCGACTTTTCTCCAGCACTCGGGAGGCGGACAATTCGAGGTTGGCCAGTCGCGTCTCTGCGGAAGGCCCCTGTTGCAAGCCCTTGCCATGCAACAGGACGAAGGCCCTGGCCGCTTGCCGTGCCGATTCGAAGGCTTCCCTCCAAAACTCGAATCGACGTTCTGTTTCTTCGTTGGCTTCGGAGGGATTTTCCAGCAACTCGGACATCCGATCGAGACATGCCCGCGCCGAGGCCGAGTAGTATTCCCAAGCCGAAACGGCAGTGAATCGAGCGGAATCCAAGGAGGGGCGTCGGGGATCACCGAGGACCGCGAAGACGCACGATTCGATCGGAACGTCGAACTGAGGCAAGGCCAACCAAGCCGAACCGTCGGCGGTGTTCGCGGTGTTGAACGGTCCCTCGAAGACGAGAGTCAGCAGTCGGACGCGCGGCGTGCGGGGAAGCGGAATGCCGACCTGTCGCGGGGATGTTGTGGCGTGTATCGGCAAGGGATTTCCCTCTTGCCAGGCCTGAAGAAGGCGTCCGCCGGTGGGTAGGTCCACTCGCAGTTCGCGCCAATCGCCGACGTCGATGTGAAGATCGAATACCGCCAGGAAGCGGTCCGCGCCGGTCGGTCGCAAGATCACATCGGCGAAAGGGATCCGCGCCGGTCGAGTTCGTGCGGGAAGGACCACGACGCGGTCCGCGCTGTCCGCAAGATCGGCGGGCGTGAGGCGATAGCCGCGATACTCGGGCAGGGGCAGGCCGGAAAAGCCCGCCACCTCTTGAATCGCAGCGGAATCCAGTTCGACCGCCTCATCCTCCAAAGAGCATTCCAGCGGTAAGAGAAGGACGGTGTCCTCGAAGATCACATCTTCCAGTTGGGGTAAAGGGACCACGAGCCGTCCGCCGGAATCGAGTTGCAATTCCGCCTGGGTTTGCACGGCAGCGGTTCCCGACCAGGGAGTCGCCGCGATGATGCGATACGCGGAGGCTTCCCCGTTTTCCGCCGGGAGGACGCTTGCCCCTTCAGCGGTCGGTATCCCGGCTATACTTCCCGAGGGAACGATCCAGCGAAGCTCGCTTGCGGTACCGCCTTCAATCAAGAGCGGGAACATCGCTTGCAGCATCCAGCGGTCTTGCTTTCGCTGCAAGATCAGAATGCGTTTTCCTCGAATGACGGGATCGTTGGGGCGAACGGCCAGTTCAACCTCCACGCCTTGCGGATCGCGCGAGGCAAGGGTGACGACGGGGACGTCCGGCGAGGTTTGCGAGACGGGAGGCAGGTTCGGTTCGGCGCTCAAGCCGTTGACGCGGCGGACTTCAGCCCAGGTGTCCGGCGAACGGTAGATGTTCCAGCTCGACGTTCGGAGTCGCGCGTCGAGAAGTTCCGGTCTGGGCACGGAGAAAGGCCCGTTGGAAGGGTGGGTTGTTTCGGCCTCGAGGACGATTCTCCGGTCGCCCGGATATTCTCGGTCGTTCCAAAGCAGAATGATGCTTGAATCGGCGATGCGGACGGGGCGCTCGGAGGCACCGTAATAAAGAGAAACCCGTCGCAGTCGCAATTCGGCGGGGATGCGTAGTCGAAAATAGCTGCGCGGCTCGCGGTCCGTCGGAATCAGGAATTGCCAGCGCAGAAGGGCGCGACGCCGTTCGACGCGGACTTGTACCGATTCATCGGCGACAAGCTCGGGCAGGAGGGGAGCAGCCACCGCCGCCCAATAAGTTCGCCCGGTGGAAGCTTGGTACGCCGCCGCCAAATCGGCCCCGGCCTCGGGCCACATTTCGGTAACGGCGGTCGTCGGGATCGAGTCCCAACCGCGAATGTCGTCCGGTTGAATCCGGATGCCGGCATCCACGGCGACCGCCAACCGGCGACTGCTGATGGAACCGTCGAGCAACGTGACGGTCGGCAAAGTGATGCGGCCCCAACCTCCGCCTTCCTTGAGCTGAAACGTCAAATGCAGATTGGTGCTTTCCGTGATGGGTTGCGGGAAGTCAATTTGCAGGACCGGTCGAGTCGGAGAATCCGATAAAAGTTGGGCGATGGGCTGATCGGGGCCTTCGGCGCCGAGCCATTGCAAACCCGGTTCGAACGTTGCCCGGATGCGATTCAGTCGCCCGTCCACGACGCGAATCCGCCAGTACACGTCCAAGACGGCGCCCGCCGGGGTGATGCGGAGTCGGCTCAATTCGTCCGCCTCGCATATCCCTCCGGCGAGCAGCGAGGGGCGATCGTACCAGCGAAGCACGATGACTTCGGCCGCTCCCAAATCGACGGACCAATGCGTTCCCTCCGGATCTCGCTTAGCCGCCCCGACCGCGCCTACGGCCTCGATCTGGGCGATGTCCGGCGAGATCGCCAGTTCGATTCGGGCATCGGCGACGGGCGGCACGCGGACGCGGACGCCGGAATAGGATTCGCCCAACTGCGAACTGAGCTGGATTCGGGTTTGAATGCGGTGGCGACCGGCCTGGGGGATCAAGCACCGAATCACGTTCCCCTCCACGGCGGCGGCGACCGGTCGGCCGTCCAGAAAGATGCCGCCCGACACCGTTCCCTCTTGTTCTCCGCCGACGCGAATTTCGATTTCCACGTCGGGCTTGAAGGTCTCGCACTCCCAGACTGCTTGCAGTTCGGGCAAGACGTATTTCGCCGCTTCCATTCCCGGTACCAAGCTCCCGCGATACTCGGCGGACAGCAGCAACCAAGCGGCCACGCTTTGCGATCGAACGTTCTTTCTCCGCTGGAGTTCTCGATAGAAGTCTTCCGAGATGTAAACCTCTTTTCCGACGGGGTTTCCCTGTTCATCGGTCGGTATGAACACGCGATACGCAGGTCGTGCCGCAACGGGCGGGGAGGGGGGCGTGGCGGGATTGGCCGGCGGCGTTTCGAAGGGGGAGAAGTTTGAGGAATCGTCCGATAGCGGAGATGCCTCGGAGACGGTCACGAAGCGCGCCGCGGAGGCGTTCCTTGAGGTCGCGAAGCCGAGGTACCGCACCGGGGCGACAGGCTGTTCCTCGGCGAGGGCAGCCTCTCCCGCCCGAGCGGTTTTCAACCCGCTCAAGCAAATAGCGGCGATCAGCAGCATCTTGGAGACGGTGCTCGCGGTTTGGCACGCGCCCTTAGCAGCGGAAGCCTTGCGAAGTCCGCCGAAAGGGAGAAGCAGCACGGCCACCAAACCGAGAACCGCTCCCAAAAACATGCCCGAAACCGGCGGCGCCAAGACATCCGGCACGAACAATTCGGCGATCACGCACGCCGCCGCCAAGAACCACATTACTCGCGGGCGATTGCGAATCAGCGTGACGCAGACGGCAAAAGTAAGGAGCAAAGCGATCCAACGCGCGGAATCCACGAAGGCTCGCGGTATCAACCAAAGCGTCGTACCGGAGGGGATCGTTACGGACGAACTCGCCGGAAGCTTCGCCCGCCATCCGCTGGAAATGGGAATCTGAAAGGGAAGCGCGCCGCGATCCAATGCACCGCGTTCCGGTTGCTCGGTTTTTTCTTCCAACCCAGGCAGTTCATTCCAGACTCGAATCCGGCAAATGCCGCCGTTGCCGTCTTGAATCGCGGCTTGTTCGAAGCGCTCCCACCAATCGCTGTGGGCGACGAGCTTGAAAAGCGGCGGGCGGCTCCAGGTCAGATTGTCGCCGTCGCGGAGAAAAGGTAGCTGCTCCCGGGCGGTCAGCGTCACCGCTCGGCGACCTATGAGCAGGATCAACCCCAAATCCTCCAAGACTTGCCTGCCGAGGGCCAAGTCATCGGATTCTTGTGATACGGCCTGCCGAATCCGATCGATCGCGGCCTGTGGAATGGGCGACCACGGTCGCACTCCCACTCGCTCCAACATCGCGGCGTCGGCCAGGAACAAGACGGCTCGCGTGGAAGGAGGCCGGCCATGAGCGGCCTCGATCAAGGAATCCGAGAAGAGCATTCCCCAAGTGACGGGTTGCGATCGCGACCGGGCACCGTCCGCCGATGATCCCCTGTCGAGCATGGGCGCAGTCGCGGGGGCGGCACGTGATGCGGAGGTCGCGGGAGTGGCGGCGGAGGGCGCGAACGACTGCCGACACTGTCGCCCGAGTTCCAATAACAAATTATCCGCTTTGCGAACTGCGGCGTCCGGCGGCGCGCCGGTCGCGGAAAACAGCACCTGGTTGATTTCCTCCAAGATCAACAGCGGACGATCCTCCGGTCGCCTCAGCGGTCCCAGCAGTCGCCGCGGCAACGCGGTCCAACGCTGATTCAGGCGGGTCAAGTCATTCGGGAAAACGGCCTCTATGTCCGGCGGGACGAATAGCACCCAACGTACGGACGCCACGGGAAATAGAGGCGCAGGGACCGCCGGTTGCGACCGCTTGATGACGCCGCCCTCTTGGCCCGGTTGTTCGCATTCCAGTTCCACCATCAACACCGGTTGATCGGGCACGGTGTCCAAGGTCAACTGCCGGTCGCCGTTTTCGTCGCGAATGTCCCAACGCACGGGGCGGTCGTTGATCTTGGCGGAGATGATCCGCATGTCCGGCGCGGCCTCGGGCAGTTTCCAGCGAAGATTGCCGGCGTAAAGACGATCGACTCGGGTGCGGATAATGTGGCGGAACCTGCCCGACCCATCGACGGCGCTGAGGACGACGCACTGATCGGCCCAGGTGTTTCCAGGCGGTGATTCGCCGGGCGTGACGACGATGCCGGGGGCTCCGCGGCCTCCGCGCATTCCGTTCGTCTTGGTTGCCGTATAAGCGAATGTTCCCGCCCAGAGAAAACCTTCCGGCGGCTCTTCAAGAACGACTGGCAAGGTTTCCAAGCCGCGGACCGTCAGCCCTGCTTCAAATCCCTCCCTTTGGAACAGTTCCACGGTGACCGGTGCGTCGGGATCGTCGATGAAAAAGGGGAGCGAGAGATGGCCCGGTGCGAAGGGACCTGCTCGGGAAGCCAGAAGCGTGAAATCCCCCTCGCTTTCCTCCGGTAGATCGATCTCCCACACGGAAGCCGTCGATGCGCCCGCGTCGCCCACGCTTGGGCTTTCCGCCTCGTCGCTCGGTAGGCGAGCACTCGGAGGAGCGATCGATCGGGCTTGGCACGGCACAAAGGTGCTGTCCGACAGCCGCATGCGCCATTCGGTGTGCGGGGCGGCGGGGATCGCGCCCGCGAAACCGATCCGCAGGGGACCTCCGTCGGACGCCTCCCGCCGACCAAAAACGCGGATGCTTTGCCGGATCGTGTCGCCGTCGAGCAGGATACGACAGGCGGCCTGCACGTCATGGTGGACGGTCCGCGGTAGAAGTCTCAAGACGTAATCTCGGCTTTCGGCGGTCGCATCGCGGATTTTGAGGTCCGCGGTCGGAGCCAGGAACTCCTCCAAGGCCGGCACCTCCAAAGGCCGCTCGTGATCGAGTTTTCCCTCGCCGCGCAGTTGCCAATGTCTCGCCAAATCAGCGGTCAAGGTAACGTTCAAGGAGTGGCTTCCGCCCATCTCCGCGGCTTGGAGATCGAAGGGAACCAAGTCGCCGGAAGAGAGTTGGTGCGGCGGCGGACCGTTCCAGGGTCGGTGCGCGGTCAAACGCAGGAGGGCGGGTTGTTCGGGTACCAGTGCTCGATTCCACCGTGTGCGGAGGATGCCGCGTCCGTCGGGTTGGGTTTCGATCGCCCAATCCGCCAAGCCGTTGGGTTCGACGGACTCCACGCGCTGCGGCACCCAGCCTTCCGCCAGCGGCAACGTCCAGGTCCAGACGGCGCCGCGGTCGTTTTCGCAGTAAACCAGGGCGTCCGCCGATACGTCATCCGCTCCCCATTGCGTTCGCGTCGCGCTGCTGCAAGTGATCGCCGGACTGAACGCGCGGAGATCGATTCCGATTTTGGCGCGGGGATCGAAGCAATTCAGTTGAATCAAACGCCCGCCGGGATCGGATGGCAGTGGGGAGGATTGGGTTACCCGCCCTCCTTGAGTCGTCAAGTCCACGACCTCCAGCGGAGCACGCACGATCAATTCCACGCGACTGGATCGGCGGGCGAATCCGGCCGCGCTGAGGACCGGCAATTCGAATCGACGATCGGTCCAAAGGGGCATCACCGCTTGGATGCGCAGGATGCGGTCTCGGCCCTCAATCGGCGACTCGGGCCGAATGATCAGTCTTCCCGGCGAACCGTCGTCCGTATGCTCTTCCGACCACCGCGGTTCGTTCCCGGCCAAAACGACGCCCGTCACCCGGACTCCCGGCGGCAAGGCGATGGAAAGCTCCGTGAGAGGCTCTCCCGTCACGCTGATGGACCATTGCCACATCAGATCGAGGCCGCCCAGCGAGCAATCGAAAGCCGCTTCTTCGGCGTACTCCGCTTGAGGAACGGAGTGATCCGAAATTTGGGGTCGGACGACGATAAGGTCCAATTCGGCACCGGCGGCGAAGGCGATATGGACGACGTTGCGACTATCCGTGCCGCCTTGGCCGGCGATAACCGCCCCTCCTTCGATTCGCTCCAGTCGGAGCGCTTCGGGCAGAAACAGTTCCAGTTCACCCCGCAGCGAGGGCGGAAAGCGAAGTTCGAATTTCAGGGTCCCGTCCGGTTGTTTGCGCCCCCCGGCGGACCAACCGAATCGCAAGGTACCGCTCTTCGTGACCCAGAGTTGCGTCCCCCCCTGGGGCGCAATGCCCAGAACGGCTTGGCGGTCCGCGGAATCTTCCCAGACCGGATCGCGAATCGCGATATTGGTCGGTTCGAAAGAAAGAATTGCCGGATCCGTATCTCGGAGAACCACTTCCAGACGGGCATCTTCTCCTCGCAAGGATTCCCCGTCCAAAACGGCCGAATAACGCGCTGCCGCCACATATGTCCGAACCGGGTCTTCCAAGGCGGAACGATTCAATAGATTCAGCAAGGCCTCGAATTCGTCCTGGGCCATGGGATAGTAGGGAACGCGGTCCCGGATGGCATCCATGTCGCCGAGCGGCACGAATACGCGCCGAAATCGCAAGGGCGGCAGCGGAGCGACGGACGGAGATTCGACGGCGGTTGAGGAGGTCGCGATCGCTGCGAAAGCGGAGGCACCGCGAATCGAGGTCATGGTCGCAAAGAAGAAACATGAAAAGGAGAGCAGCCATGCCGCCGTCAAGTGCGCGGCCGAGACGCGGACGACGCGGCGATCGACGATCTCCGACCTCATGGCGCCGACTCCGCCTTGGTATCTGCGGCGACCATTTCGGCGGGGCGAGGCTGGGCCTGACAGACGACGGTATCCGCCGCACTCCGTTCTTCGGATACGTCCCATCCGGATTGCTCGAGTCGCGGACCCGCCAGACTTCGTTGCAGCATCCAGGCCGTCACCGCCAAGGCGGCGCCGAAGGCCGACGCCTGGGCCACCAGCACGCCCCAATCCGCTCGAACCGCGAAAAAGCCCAAAACGACCGTCAACAACAGCCAGGCGAACCAGGGGTGACGAACGGCGGGGGCATAGAGCCACAACAAACCCAAGGCCAAAACGATACCGGAGCAGACCGTTACCAGCCACGTTCGGCGAACGATCAACACGCGACTGACATCCACGGGATGCAAGGAGCTGAAAAGATAGCGATTGGCCCGCAACGGAGTCTGCCGGGATTCCGTCGCCGATCCGATCCAGGCTTCCAGATCCGCTTCGGAAAGGCTGGGTCGACGGACCCAACCGGATCCCTGCCACTCCCAACGATACTCCGCCACCCATCCCTGTCCGACGGACAAAAAGTGCTCCGTAGGCGGAAGGATGAGTTCCCAGTACCAATTCCTGCCGTAGGCTTCCGGGCCGAGTCGGGGAAACTCCAGGCGTTGGCGTCCCCAACCCAAATCGACCCGGGGCAGTTCATACCAGATTTCCAAAAAATGCGTCACCGGTCGGTTGCCCTCGGCGGGGGCTTCCAAGGGAATGATCAAGCCCTTGGGCGTGGGGGCCGAGACTTGCGTAGGCTTGCCGTCCAATAAGACTTGGACGGCCTCCCAGCGCGTGCCGCGGGGCAAGGCCAGTTCCACATTGTTCAATTTGGTTCGGAAGCGGAAGACGGCCCGTTCTTGTCGCCCAATCGGGTCCAGCCACGTCTGTATCCATGCGCGATCGATCGCGACCATACGGGCGGACGGCGACCTTATCCAAGCGATGCGTACCGAATCCACGGGGCCTGTCGCGGAGAAGAAGGATACTCCGCCGGAATCCTGCGCGAGAATCGCGTCATCGTTGACGCTCCACGGAGGTTGCACCTGCCGCCAAGCAACGTCGTCATCCATTTGCAGCGACAGCGATTGGCGCACGTCCGTCGCATCCAAGGGTTGGACCAGAGGCAGAACCCACTCCCCTTCCTTGGCGTTCGAATCCTGGGGCAGTGCGACCGTGTACTGAAGACTGACGCCGGAATCTCCCAGCACGGCGGCGGGGAGGGGGATTTCGATCACCGTCGCCGGCGTCGCCTGATCCTCGCTTCCGTCGGCGCCGGTTGGGGTCGCATCACCGCGCGCGATCACGGTGGACGAGTCCAACGGAATCCGCCGTCGATCCAGCAGAACCGACAATCCCGCCGTCGGCACCGATGCCGGAACCGCGAGTCGCCACGGTTGCGTTCGCGGTTCGTACGCCACCTGAAAACGGATCTGCTGCTCGATGTTGGCTCGATCGGCCTCCACGGTGATGTGCGTGGATATCTGAGCGCGGACTTCCTGCGCATGCGTTTTCCAGTCCGCAACCAAGACCGCCGGATTCTTTTGCACGCGAAAGAGTTGGGCGCTCTTGCCGCGGTCGCCGTTGCCGCCGGTGACGAGGCTCGTCAGCCCCACGCATTCGGACGGTCGGGGCGTCCATTGCACATTGGTTGCCGGTATGACCACCAATTCAGCGGGCACGACCACATCGGCCCGCGGCGAAGGGAGACTCAACTTCAAGGGCTGTTCGTCGGAGCGATGATCGCGGTGCAACTTGAGGGTGACTTCGAGCTTTCCCATCACCCGTTGCTGAAGAGAAAACGTGGTCACGCCGTCTTTTTCGATGATTCCCTCAGGCGGGATCACGGAGGACGGAACGATTTCGTCCAAGACCCAATCGTAGAGTTCCACCGCGAAGGAACTGCTTTCCGCCCCACGAACTTCGTAACTCAGATTCACTTCGGCATCGGTTCGCGCGGCGCCGACCTCTAAGCGGTACCTGGGGGTAACCGTGACATGGCTTCGTCGCGGGACCGGGGTGACGCTCAAATCGAAGGGGAAACCGAAGTACTCGAACGCGAACGAGGCCTCCGCTCCCCCGACCAACCGTTTGGGTTCGACTTGCCGGACGCCCTGAGAATTTCCCCACAAGAGGAGCAAATCGTTCGGTACAACCAGACCGATTCGCCCTGTCTGCCGGACGGCTCCGAGTACCTCGAATCCGGCGAGCGGTACCGGGGAGTCGGCCTCCGAAGCGGGTCGTTGCGCGGTCAAACGGATTTCCACCGGGCCGGTGACGGGGCGTTCCGCCGCCAGTTCCACCACCTTGCCGCCCGCAGCGCCGTTGGCTTGCGCGCCCTGCATCACGCGAAAGGCGGTGCTCACTCCGTCGGCGGTCACCAGATCGCATTCGGGCGGCAGCTTTACCACGATTCTTTCCAAGGGACCGCCGTAGGTTTTGACCGACAGGCGAGCATCGAAGGCCACCTTCCCGGACCCGAATCGCACCAAGGTTTCGCCGTCCACCTCCACAGCGGTGCCGCCCTCGGCCTGCTTGGAGCGATCCTCCTGCCAAGCGATCTTGAGGGCGGGACCCAGTCCGACCAGTTCCAACCGGGAACCGCCCGCAGGCAGGGAATCCACTTGCAGGATGCCGCTGCCCCCGCGATTGGTCGCAAGGAGCGGCGATTCGGGAATGTCGAGTTGCAACCGAGAGACTGCCGCATCCGGCAAACTGAGCGAAAGCCCTCGCTCGTTCCCTAAGTCCTCAACGGGTACCAACAGTTCGAGACGAATGACGTGATCCTGAGCGGGATCCCCGCGGAGATAGGCCGTGTAGTCCCAGCCCGGCCGATTGGGGATGATCCACATCTCGCCGCCGCCTTGGTATTCCGGCGGGCTAAGGGGAACCGCCTCGCCCATTCGCAGGGGTACGCGAACCGTTTCCGCGTCCTTGACGCGGAGCGAGATGACGGCGGTCAATCTGGCGACGGCGCCTTCGGTTTTCCCCGTCAATTGGATCTCGTTGATCACGAACCGCGGCGTAGAATCGGTCTGAACCAGCCCGTCGCGAATGCGGACCAGTTGCTCGAACTGTTCCATTGTCCAGCCGAGCATGAGTTTCAGATTGCCATCGGCATCGCGGATGTAGATTTGTTCGGGCTGCGCCTCTTGCACGACGGGACCGGTGATTGGAGGTCCGGTGCGCGGGGGCGGCGTGGGCGGTGTTGCAGGCTGGGGAGGCGGGCTCGTTCCTTCCGGGTTTTCGGCAGAACCGCCGCCCGGCGGAAGCGAACCGGGCCCCGGGGCGTCCTCTCCGAACACACCCTGCACGATCCCGAGCAGGACCGAAAACTCGCCGCACAGCCCCGCCTTTTGAAGTGGAAGCGACTCACTGGGGCGGGGACGCTCCGGCGTCAGCCCGAACGCTCCCAGGACAAAAAGCGCGCCAACGAAAGCGCGGAACGCCGCCCTTCGGTTGTGAATAGCAGACGGCTTCCTCACGAAGTCGCGGATCTGTCTGAGGATCGACTCGCAATCCAAGGTGCATCCCCTGAAAGTAGGGGGTTATGGGATTTCGGCTAGCCCTTCGATGAGACAAACGGGTACGTTTCCCGCGACCGGCAAGGTCAATATCTACGCTCCAGTTTACTCAGTCCTTTGCTTTTCGGCAAAGACGCTCGTGGGTGCCGTCCAGCGGCGGGCGGGACGCGTGCCATCGTATTCGGGAGGATGTGCCACAGGCCGCAAACACGCCGGCTTAGTGAAATGCAACCGGATCGCATCTCTAAAGGCCGGGCCAATTCTCGACCTTTGCGGATTTCGGTTGACTCGGCCGAGCACCTCGCGATCAGAGAGTACGAATGTGAAAGCCGCCGTCGACGAGGAAGCAGTTGCCGGTGCTGAATGAGAAGGCCCCCGACACGATGGCCGCGACGGCGGAGGCCACGTCGTCCGGGCTACCCCAGCGGCGGATCGGCCAATAACCCTCCGCGATCAGGCGATCGTACTTTTCCTTGACCGGGGCCGTCATGTCGCTCTCGATCACGCCCGGGCAGACCTCGTGGACGAATATCTTCTCGTCCGCCAAGCGTTGGGCGAAGAGTTGCGTCATCATCCTGATGGCGCTCTTGCTGATGCAGTAATCGCCGCGATTGGTGGATACGGCGAAGGCCGATATGGACGAGACGTTGATGATATACCCCTCGGGCACGATTCCCGAGTGAATGAGGCGGATCATCTCCTTAGCCGCAATCTGCGACAGGAAGAACGGGCCTTTGAGGTTGGTGTCGAAGACGGTGTCCCACGATTCCTCGGTGGCTTCCAAAATATCTCGGCGACCTACCGAGGTGATTCCCGCATTGTTCACGAGGACGTCGAGACGACCGAATTCGTCCAATGCCGCGGCCAACAGGCGTTGCCGATCGTCTCGGCGTCCTACATCTCCTTGTACTGCCGTCGCCGCCCCGCCCGCGGTGCGGATCTCCGCGACCACCGACTCGGCCGCATCGGCGCTTCGCGCATAGTTGACCACGACCGCGAATCCCAACTTACCTAAGCTGCGACAAACGGCGGCGCCGATACCTCGCGATCCCCCGGTCACTAGGGCGCACCGCATTTCGCTCACCGAGGCACTCATTACCGATCCTCCCATGCGCATGATGCGGTCAAAAGGATTGGGGCATCCAAGCGGACCGCAGACGGCCTACACCGGGCGCCGGATGTTCGCGCCGGTACGATACCGACATTATCCGCGAAAGGCGGAGCGGGTGCGACCCAGTCCGAAAAGAGGAGCGGACGACGCCGGCCTTTTTGCCGGGGCGCATGCACCGAATGCCGGTCATGCCAGGGGCTTGCGATACAGTCGCAGGCTGTTGAGGACTACGGAAACGTCGCTCAAAGCCATGGCCGCCGCGGCGGCGGGAGCAGGAACCAGGAACCCGGTCCACGGGACGGCGACTCCCGCCGCCAGAGGAATCAAGACGGCATTGTAAACCAAGGCCCAAAACATGTTCTCCCAGATCGTGCCCATGGTGTTGCGACTAAGGGCCAAACACTCCGGAATCGCGCGGAGGTCGCGTCCAATCAGCACGACGTCGGCCGATTCCTTGGCCACATCGGCGCCGGCGCCCAAGGCGATCCCCACATCGGCCGCTGCTAAGGCGGGCGCATCGTTGACGCCGTCCCCGACCATCGCCACGCAATGCCCTTCGCGTTGCAATCGCCGCACGACTTCGAATTTGTCGTCGGGCCGAACTTCGGCAACGATCTCGTCGATCCCCAATTGTCGGCCGATTCGTTCGGCCGTCTCGCGACGATCGCCGGTCAGCATCACGATTCGCAGTCCCCTGCGGCGAAGCAAGGCCACGGCCTCTTGGCTGCTTTCGGCGGGAACGTCCGCGAATCGGAGCATACCCAAAAGTCGCCCTTCGCCAACCACCCAAACGCGGATTTCACCCTCCAAGTTCGACTTGCCGTTTTCGTCCTCTGGCGGCGCGTGCAAAAGGGCGAGTGCCTGGGCGGGCGACATGCCGTCGGGAAGGACCGCGTCGCCGCCGACGAGCATTTCTCGGCCGTCCAAAAAAGCTCGAATGCCGATGCCGGGCAAAAGCTCCGTCGTTTCGGCGGGTTTCCATGAGATGCCGCGTCTTCCCGCTTCGGCCACGATGGCCGCCGCCAGAGGATGAACGCTGGTTTGCTCGGCCGCGGCAGCCCATCGCAACACGTCTTCGGGCGTGGATTCGCGGACGACCGCCGTCCCGACCAGTTGCGGTCTTCCCAAAGTCAGCGTCCCGGTCTTGTCCAAGACGACGACGTTGACATTGCCCATCGTTTCCAAGACTTCCGCATTCTTGTTGAGGATGCCCCGTCTCGCGCCGATGCCCGCGGCGACCATCAGGGCTGCCGGCGTGGCGATGCCCAGCGCGCACGGGCAGGCGATCACCAAGACCGCCACCAGCGCATTGAGGGCCGTGCCCCAGCGTCCCAGAACGGGGCCCCAAATGATGAGCGAAGTCACTGCGACGGCCGCAACGACCGGCACGAACCAGGCCACCAGACGGTCCGCCAGTCGTCCGATTCGCGGTTTGCCCGACTGTACCTGTCGGACCAGGCGGACGACCTGAGCCAATGCGGTCTCGCCGGCAGGTTTCAGTACCTCCACTTGCAGCGGGCCGGTCAAGTTGATGCTTCCGGCCAAAACGCCTTCGCCGGGCTTTTTCGGCACGGGCAAGGCTTCACCGGTCAACCAAGACTCATCGATGTCCGAAGTTCCCTGAACGATGACGCCGTCGAGCGGGATCTTTTCTCCCACGCGAACCAAAACGACGGCCCCTTTCGGAATACGATCCACCGGGGTCTCGCGAAAATCACCCTCGCGCTGCATTAAGGCCGTCGGCGGGGCCAAGTCCATCAGTTGCCGGATGGCGTTCGATGCCCGGACTTTGACCTTGGTCTCCAAGTAACGCCCGAACGATATGATCGACAGAATCATTACGGAATCGCTGAAGTACATCGAGACGCTGGAACCGCCGTGCCCGATTCCCATGGTCTCGTGGAGGGATAGGCCGGGAAACAGCGTCTCGGCGAAGGCTGCGGCGAAGGCCGTCCAGGTTCCCAGCGCGACCAGGGCATCCATGCCGATCACGCCGTGGCGGAGTTGTCGCAAGGCCGCCCAGGCGATCGGACCGCCGACGAACAGTTGCACCGATCCTGCCCCGAGAATTGCCGGCAAGACGGCCCAACCCGATGCGGGCAGCGCGAACATCGCCGCCAAGACGATCACCAAGCCGATCAGGCCGAATAGCGAATCCCGAAGGCGTTCCTTGGCGTAGCGCTCCTGGCGTTCCCACGGCGAAAGAGAATGTTCCGATTCCGGGGCGACATCGGTGGTCGATTCGCTGCGGAGGCCATATGCGCTTTGGGGAGGGCGCTCCAAAGGTTCGGCTTGATAGCCCGCGGAGCGAACCGCCTCAACCAAGCGAGGAGATAGTTCCTCGGACGATCGCGCTACGATCCTGGCTTGCTGTGTCATCAAATCCACGGACGCTTGGGCCACGCCCGGCACCGAGCGGAGGGCGTTTTCCACTCGAGCTACGCACCCGGCGCAGTGCATCCCGGCGATATTCAGCAGGAGTTCGCACTCGTCCGCGCCGCGAGAGTTTTCCTCGGTTTGCTTCATGAAATCGCTTCTGCCTTTACGAGTGAGCGCATTGAGCAAGCGTACGTTCGTTCCGCCGCAGCTCCCAACGTGGCGATAAACATCGCTCCCGATTGAACCGGTTGCTCAATACGAAGAGGCCAACCGCCGATCAAAGAACGCCCCTGTTGGGAATTGTACGGTTGAACCAATCCGACGGCGCGATCAATAGTCGGCATCGGGGAGAGCATATTCTCGATACCGGGTCCGGCGGTAACGTCGGGCCGAAATCCATGGGGTGCAACGCAAAGCGACCCCCGACATCGGTCGAGGGTCGCCATTCTTCAAGCAAAGTCGTGCCGAAGCGAACCGGAGGTCGCCCGCCGACGGTTTCGGCGGACACCTTGGCTCAGACGGCCATCGCCGCGATCAGTACGGCTTGTAGACGCCGGGTTGTGCGATCGGGTAATCGCCGTCCTCATTTCGTGTGACCGGCGGGTCTTGATCCCACGAGGTGATCTCGGGTGCCAAAGCCGGCATCCCTTGAACGGCGTCGTCCCACTTCACGACCTGGCCGCTATAGGTTGCCAATCGACCAAGGATGGCAGTGAACGTGCTATTGGCGCCGAAATAACCTTCGTTGTACTTCTCGTTCTTGACGATGGCGTTGAGGAGGTCGATGTGCTCCTGCACGTACGGGTTCGTACCGCCGGGACCGCTGGAGCAACCGGAGAAGCCTTTCGTACCGTGGGCGGCCTCCGAGACGTTGTTCCAGCAATTGTTGATTTGCCGGCATTGACTGAACATCTTCACGCCGTTGGCATAGGTGAATTCCACGAAGTGGTGATCGAAAATCTGACCCACTCCGCGATTGTCGCCGCGATAGCGCATCTCGCAACCGCCCATGCCGTTGGCCTCGACCGGGTGGTCGTCCATCACCCAGTTGCAGACGTCGAGGTTGTGGACGTGCTGCTCGACGATGTTGTCGCCGCTCAACCAGGTGAAATGGTACCAGTTGTGGACCTGAGCTTGCAGCTCATTCATGCTGGGGTCGGGCCGACGAATCCAGATCGCCCCGCCGTTCCAATAACAACGAAGGAACGTGATATCGCCGATCTTGCCTTCCTTAATCTCGCCGATTTCCCGAATGTAGCTGGCTTGGTGGTGGCGTTGAAGACCGACGCCCACCTTCAGGCCCTTTTCATCGGCCAACTTATTGGCCGCCATGACCATTCGGTAACCGGGGGCATCCACGCAG
Source organism: Thermopirellula anaerolimosa (assembly GCF_054657335.1). Taxonomy (NCBI): domain Bacteria; kingdom Pseudomonadati; phylum Planctomycetota; class Planctomycetia; order Pirellulales; family Thermoguttaceae; genus Thermopirellula; species Thermopirellula anaerolimosa. The sequence continues at coordinate 1,237,618 of NZ_BAAHYX010000006.1, read as the reverse complement.
ACCGGTTTTTCCATGAAGACGTGCTTGCCGGCTTCGATGGCGTACTTGTATTGGTACGGACGGAATCCCGGCGGCGACGCATTGATCATCATATCGACGCCGCAGTCGATCGCCTTTTTATAGGCATCCAGGCCGATGAACACGCGATCGTCGGGCAGATCGACGATGTCGCGGCCGAATTCCTTGCGCAGGTTCTCGGCGGTTCCCCTCGCCCGACTCTCGAAGGCGTCGGCAATGGCAACCACCTGGACTTTAATGCCGGCCTCGGCGGCAGCCTTGAGGTTGTCGCGGACGGCGCCGTTGCCGCGACCGCCGCACCCCACCAAGCACGTCTTGATCACGTCGCTGCCCGCGGCGTGCACCGAGCGGGAAAGACTGAGGCCGGTCATGGCCGCGCCGCCCAAAATCGCGGAGCTCTTCAGAAAGCTTCGCCGAGAGGCCGATGTCAACTTCTCGTTCATTGCCGCATCTCCTGATTCATCTGTTGCAAAAAACCAAAAACACACTCACCGCCCGGCGGCAGTGAATACGACGCAAACCAGCGCACAAACCCCGCTGGGCACGCCCTAGCCGATCATCGATCAATACTTGCCGCCCTGAGCCTTGCGATAATTCCGCAAGATCTCGGGATCCGGTTCGTACATCTTGGCTTCCTCCTCGGTCGGGAGTCGCAGCGGTCGCACCACGCGAAAGCCCACGAAAGGGGCGTCGGTGAGATACCAAATGCTCTGCGGAATCTGGGGGTCCTGCATCTTCCAGTCAGGGTGCGAACCGCGGCGAGCAGCGCTCCGCAGCAATTCCGGGTCATCCGCCCAGGAACCGCCGCGGACCGTGATCGGAAATTCCTTCTGTACCGGAATCAACGGATTCTTAACGGTCTGACCGGCGAAGCGTTTATAGGCGTCCGGGACGTATTGATCGAGCACCCATTCCGCCACGTTACCGTGCATGTCGTAGAGGCCCCACGGGTTCGGCTTCTTCTCGCCGATCTTGTGGAACTTGTCGTCGCTGTTGTCGAAGTACCAACCGTAGTCATCCAAATCCTCGGGATCGTCGCCGAAGGAATACGCCGTGGTCGTACCGGCACGGCAAGCGTATTCCCATTCCGCTTCGGTGGGAAGCCGATAGTAACGACCGGTCTTGGCCGACAGCCACTTGCAGAAATGCTGCGCCGCATACAAGGTCATGCAGGCGGCAGGACGTTCTTTCTTACCCATACCGAACGACATGTCCGTGTACGGCGGGGTGGGCCGGGCGATGGCGTCCGCGAATTTGTCCCAGTCGGTGGCCTGTTCCCGCATCTGTTCGCGGCGACGCTTGTCCAATTCGAACGACCACGTTTCGTAGGCGTCCCAGACCGTTTCGTACTTGGCCATCCAGAAAGGCTCGACGATGACCTCGTGTTGGGGACCTTCGTCGTCCTTGCGGCCCTCCTCGGATTCCGGGCTGCCCATCATGAACTTGCCGCCGGGGATCGGCAGCATGTCGAACTTGATGTCCGTCCCGACGATCACCTCCGTGTACGGCTTCATTTCCGACTCGGAGGCCGCGTCGGCGTCGGGAACCGGATAGGGTTTCGGCAGCCACTTGATCACGTAATCTTCGGCGGGATTCACTCCGGCGGCCTCTTCCGCTTGGGCAAGCCTCCAACCGCACACCAACACGGCGCCCACGGCCAAACCAACGAGAAACATCGAACGAAGTTGCATGTACCGACGACCTCTCCTCAAGGGGTCCCAAAAACAAACCCTCGCCGCCGCGCGCGACGCCGTTTTTATGCAACGGCGGACGTCAACGCACCGTACGGCGAACCTTTCGTCCTTCCCTTCAACCATCATGACCTGCCGACCCGGCGATCCGCAATCACCGCACCGAAATTGGCGTCTGTGGGTACTGTGCGATCGGCCCCGCCTGTAACCCCATTGCGTCGGCGATGGAATCCCAAATCATGGGAAAGCATCCGGCGGTGGGAACACAGGGAACACAAACGGCCGAAAACGACATAATACCGCGCAAAGTTCGGTGGGTTCGTGCTCGGCAAATCGCGTCGCACACGATCATGAAACGGCAGTCATTATAAGTGCCCCGGTTGGAAGACGCAAACCACCCGATGGCTGACGGTCGACTTTTTCCACCTCGGCCCGGCGGCAAAGCCGTAACGGTCCGCACGATCAACGCACTGCCGAGTCGCGTTGCCGGATCGGTTGTCGGTGGCGAGACGTGGCGGCGGTAAATAGAATGGCGGCGAAAAAACGGGACCTTGCGCGGTCGTGTTGCTCGGAGAGGCGAGAAACGTGCTCAACACTTTGGTGGCGATTTTGCCGTTCCTGCTGGTGTTCGGCCTTTTGGTGATCTGGAAATGGCCGGCCCGCCGCAGCATGCCCGCAGCCTATCTTGCCGCGTTACTGGCGGCGGGGCTTTTTTGGCGGGTGCCGCTCGGGCGCATGTACGCGGCCACCGTGGAAGGCGTGTTCATTGCGGCGACTTTGTTGTACATCATTTTCGGCGCCCTCCTCTTGTTCTACGTTTTGAAGCATTCCGGCGCCGTCGCCGCCATTCGCTCCGCTTTTGCAAACATCACGCCGGACCGCCGTATTCAGGTGGTGATCACGGCCTGGGCCTTCGGCACGTTCATCGAAGGGGCTTCGGGATTCGGCACGCCCGCCGCCGTCGCTGGACCGTTGCTGGTCATCCTCGGATTTCCCCCGCTCGCCGCCGTGATCGCTGCGGTTACGATTCAGAGCACACCCGTCTCGTTCGGTGCGGTGGGAACGCCGATCCTGATCGGCGTGAATAAAGGGTTGCAGAATCAGCCCCTGGTGCTGGATTACCTGGCTGCGCACGCCGACCGCTGGGGCGGACTCCAAGGCGAAGCTGCGTACGAGAGGTTGCTGTTCACGATCGGGGGCTATGTCGCCGTATTGCACGCCGTCATCGGGCTTTTGATTCCGCTCTTCATGGTGTGCATGATGACGCGTTTCTTCGGCGCCCGACGGTCGTGGCGAGAAGGTCTGGGAGCATGGAGATTCTGCCTCTTCGCCGCCGTTGCGTTCTGCCTGCCTTATGTGACATTCGGCCTCGCGCTCGGCCCGAAATTCCCGTCGCTGTTGGGCGGATTGTGCGCGACCGTTTTGACGGTGACGGCGGCCCGGCGCGGGTGGTTCGTGCCCAAGCAGTCATGGGACTTCGCGCCCGTCGAAACGTGGCCGATCGAGTGGCGGAGCGATTTTCGTAACACCGCGGAAAACGACGATGCGACGGCCTTTCGCCGCCATCCGGCCTTAGCCGTCGTGCCGTACATCATCGTGGCCGGCTTGCTGGTGGCGTCTCAACTTCCGGCGGTTCGCACAGTCCTGAGCCGCGCGGAGTTCCGTCAAGTGTTGGATCGCCCGGCTACGGCGGGAGCCGACATCGAGGTCCGCTGGAATCCGGTCCTTTCGCCGGGGACGGCGTTCTTGATCGCCGTCGGGATGGCCGCGCTGCTGCTGAAGACAAACGCGGCGGCGGTCCGATCGGCCTTTCGGGAAACATTGGCCGGGACGCTTGGAGCGGGGACGGTGCTGCTGTTCGCGGTGCCGGCGGTACGGGTGTTCCTGCAATCGGACGTCAATTTGGCGGGACTGCGGAGCATGCCGCACGAATTGGCGTCCACGGTCTCGCAATTGGTGGGCGGGGCGTGGCCGCTGGTAGCCGCGTCTGTAGGCGCGTTCGGGGCCTTCGTCGCCGGGAGCAACACCATTAGCAATATGACTTTCTCTCTTTTTCAATTCAGCGTGGCGCTGCAAAGCGGTCTCGATCCCGTGGGGGTTGTCGCGTTACAAGCGGTGGGTGGTGCGGCGGGCAACATGATATGCGTACATAACGTGGTGGCCGCGGCGGCCACCGTGGGGATCCTCGGTCGGGAAGGATTGGTGATTCGAAAGACCTTGCTGCCGACGGTCTACTATCTGAGCGCTGCCGGGTTGTTCGCCATGTTGCTGTGGTTCCTCCCGTAGTACGCGTGCGCCGCCCACGCTCCCGGCGATCCGAGACCGCCCACCGGTCTTCGCTGCCGGTCCTCCGCGAGACGGTCGCCCGTTGTTACTCTGAGACGCATGCGGTAGATTAAAATTTCCGCGGTTCTTGCGGCGGGGTGAGATGCCGGGTGAAAGACTTGCGGTTTGGGCTGCCGCGAGGCGCTCGGCTGATGCCATCCCCCGCGTCCATCGGTTACCTCATGGATCTTTCCGTTACCATCGGCAAAGCGCGTTTCCCGAACCCGATCATGGTGGCATCGGGCACGTTCGGCTATGCGCAAGAGATGGAAAACGTGCTGGACCTAAGCCGGGTGGGCGCGATCGTGCCGAAGACGATTACGCTTCATCCTAGAAAAGGGAATAGGCCTCCCCGAACGGCGGAAACGCCCGCCGGTTTGCTAAACTCCATTGGTTTGGATAACGACGGAGTGGAAACGTTTCTCGCCCACCATATCCCATATTTGACGGGGATAGGTGTGCCCATCGTGGTGAGCATTGCCGGAAAGACAGTGGAGGAATTCGCCGAATTGACGCGAAGACTCGATGGCTGCCCCGGCATTACGGCGCTGGAGCTGAATGTCTCTTGCCCGAACGTCAGCGGAGGGGTGGACTTCGGAGCGGACGCCGCCATGTGTCGTCGGGTCGTGGAAGCGGTTCGCGCAGCGACCATCCTTCCTGTTTTTGTTAAATTGACACCCAATGTCACCGACATCGTCCGGATTGGCTTGGCCGCCCAGGAAGCCGGGGCCGACGCCTTGACGGCCATCAATACGTGCCTGGGCATGGCTGTCGATTGGCGGCGACGAGTTCCCCGGTTGGGAAACGTATTGGGCGGACTGAGCGGACCGGCCATCAAGCCGATCGCCCTGAGGGCGGTCTATCAGTTGAAGCAGGCGGTGACCATCCCCATTATCGGCGTGGGCGGTATTGCGGGCGTCGATGACTGCATGGAGTTTTTCGTGGTGGGTGCGGATGCCGTTCAAATCGGCACGGCTTCCTTCTATCGTCCGAACGCGGTCATCGAGATCCTGGACCGACTGCCGGATGCGCTACGGACCCTGGGGGCCGAAAGGCTGTCGGACGTGGTGGGCACGTTTCGGACGCCCGGCGGTCTTGGGAAGACCTGCGCCGCCGCGGTTCCCTCCGCTTCCGACCAGGCGGGAGTCCCTTCCGCGCGGAGTGGCAACGGGTGAGAAGTGATGATCTTGGAAATATTCAATCGGGTTGGTGATTAAGTATTCAAGCGGATTCCAACGGTATGATCGTACTCTCCGGCATCCAACCGACGGGGCGTTTTCATTGGGGGAACTATTTTGGGGCCATCCGCCAATATGTGGAACTACAGAACCAAGCGGATGCGGCCTACTACTTCATCGCGAATCTCCACGCCTTGACCACGGTGGAAGACGCTCAGCTTCTTCGCCAATATACGCTGGACGCGGCAACGGATCTGCTTGCGCTGGGCATCAATCCCGATCGCGCCACGCTGTTCGTTCAATCCGATGTCCCCGAAGTGACGCAGCTTTGTTGGCTCTTGATGACGCGAACCCCCATGGGTTTGCTGGAACGATGCCACGCTTTCAAGGATAAGAAGGCGAAGGGGCTTCCCGCCGACGCCGGACTGTTCACCTATCCGGTCTTGATGGCCGCCGACATCCTGGCCTACGACGCCGACACCGTTCCGGTCGGCGAAGATCAAGTGCAGCATATTGAGGTGTGTCGCGATTTGGCCGGCAGTTTCAATCATCTGTACGGCGAGGTTTTCGTTCTGCCCAAGGCGAAGATCATGGAGCACGCGGCCAAGATCCCCGGCACGGACGGGGAGAAGATGTCGAAAAGCTATAACAACACGATCGGCGTCTTCGACGAACCGGCCTCCGTGCGAAAGGCGGTCATGCGTATCAAGACGGATTCCCGCCCGGTGTCGGAACCGAAGAATCCCGAGTCGGATCACTTGTACCAACTCTATTCCCTTTTCGTCGATGAGAAACGCCGCGAAGAAATGGCGGCCCTGTACCGTCGCGGCGGATTCGGCTACGGCGACGTGAAGAAGGCGCTGGCGGACGCCGCGCTGGAGTACTTTGCCGAAGCGTACGAATACCGCAAGGAGTTGGAAAAGTCGCCGCGGAAGGTTCGCGAGATCTTGGGGGACGGCGCCGCGATGGCCAGGAAACGGGCGGCGGAAGTCCTGCATCGGGCCCAAGCGGCATGCGGCATCAAGTATTGAGGCGGCGTGCGTCGTTCATCGCTTTGGCGACGACTGCCGTCACCGATGCTTGTTCGTCCCTTCAATCGGTCTGCCGATCACGACTTTCCTCTCCGGGGTCCAGCGCCTTGGTCGGCAATCTCAGCAGTGCCTTGCTTGCCCGAGGCCGCGAAGGCGAAGAATAATGGCAACATGGCGGCTTTTTAGGTCCACCTTCGAGCGGCTTGATGGATGGGATATCGGTTTCCCATGGACATTCTTGGGATAGGTACGGACATCACGGAGTGCCTCCGCATCGGACGCATGATCGAGCGCCACGGTGAACTGTTTCTCCAACGGGTATTCACTCCGGCGGAGATCATGTACTGCCAGTGCCGGAAACAGGCCACGCAGCATTTCGCGGGCCGATGGGCGGCGAAGGAGGCTGTGCTCAAGGCATTGGGAACCGGTTGGGTGCGGGGGATCAGTTGGCGCGACGTGGAGATCGTCAATCGTCCCGGCGGGCGACCGGAAGTGGTGCTCCGCGACGGCGCCTTGCAGGCGGCCCAATTCTTGGGCGTATCGAGCATCGAAATCAGCATCTCGCATTGTCGCAGCCACGCCACCGCCTTTGCCGTTGCCGTCGGCGAAAGGCGGCGCGAGCGACCCACCGGCGCCGAATCGCAATGAGCGGCGCGAGTTCTCCCGCCGGCGCCGAGTATCGAAACGCTTCACGCGGGGTAACAGGGGGATCGCGTTCCCTCGTCGGACGGTCGGTTTCTAGCTCTCGCAGTAGCGGTAGAGCAGGAATACGCCGGGCACGGCGATGCTGAGATTGGCCGCCCAATAGCCGATCGGCGGTAACGCTCCCGAAGTCGTCAACTCCTTGGCCGCCATTAACATGGGGTAGTAGATGATCAAGATGGGCAGAAAGCAGAGAAAGAAGTTGGTCAATAGGTTTTCGCTGCGACGGTACATGCTGACCGGGCTTCCCAACAGGACGAAGCACAAACAGCTAAACCCGTTCGCCCAGCGGAGGTAAGGTTCGGTCTGGAGTTGACGGATGCGGGTCTGCAACTGTTGAATCTGGGCCTGCCACGCAGCGCGTTGTTCTTTTTCGGCCCCGGCGGATTGAAGATAGAGGCGCAATTGTTCGACTTCGCGCCTCAGTTGATCTACGGCGGCGGGGATTTCGGCCATGCTGAGCCACTGCCGGTGGAGACTGGGTTGCGGCGTCTCCAAGGGAATCGTTTGGGTCAGCGTTTCGGAGTCCGTCATCCTGGCGTCGCCGATTTCCGCGACGGGTTTTCGGCAGACGATGGTCAGGATTCCCGCTTTCACGTTGGTAAATAGCTCGGCTTGCTCCGCCCGCAAAACCACCGGCGGCTGGTTCGGATCGGTCTGGATTGTGATGGTGGGGCGAATGAGACGCTTGCCGTCCAATCCCATGACCTTGATGACGAACTTGTCGGATTCGTAGCCCTTTTCGCGTCTAAGTTTGGCGTACACGATCTCTTCGAGGGCCTCGACGGCGACGCGGCGCACGTTGGTTCTGCCCCATGTCGCCGCCAGGTCGTAAGACCAAACGGTGAAGAGGCTGATGAAATATGCGAAGACGATCGCGGGGCGAACGACAACCATAGGCGACAAACCGGCGGAGCGGATGGCGATCAGTTCATTTGTTCCCGATATTCGCCCCAGGACCTGACTGATCGCCAAGAGAACGGCGATCGGCGTGGTGATGCCCAGTATTTCGGGCAGCATGAACGGCATCATGCGGACGATGAGGGCGGGCGGCATGCCGCGATTGAGACCCTCGCGCGCCCCCAAGCCTATGGCCAGAAGAAAGGTCAGGGCGACCAAGGCCAAGCCGAATATCCGCAGCAGTTCCGACAACACGTAACGGGTAAAGATGTTCATTACCGACGGCTATTCATCCTGTCTGAGGGACGGTTATCGGTGAAGGCGGCTTCGTTGATCCGGGAAGGCGAGGCGTTTTCCTCGCGAATAATTTCGTTTGTCGTCATGGTCCCCAAGGGTATTGTAGATTCCCCTCTGTAGAGAGGGTTCATCATTGGCGTGGTCCGATTGTACGGTTTGGGCAAGATTTGGAAAAGATTACTGCGCGGCCTTGCTGTTGGGTGATTGATAGTGAGACGCTGTATCGCATTCGACGCCGCCGGGTGAGGGTAACCGTTGTGATTGCAACAAGAATATCTCGGTTACTTGACCGCGCTGCCCTCGCCCTCACCCTCTCTCAGAGGGAGAGAATACTTGTGCGGCCCGATTTGAAGACACGCACTCAAATACACCTTCTTGCCTTGAATCGAGACGGCGGTTTTCTTAACATTCGCCCGCCCGGAATCCACGGATCGACAGTGCCATGGCAACCCGAAACACCAGCCTCACCGTCTTGACGCTCATCGCGACCATGGTCGCGGGGGCATCGGGCTGCGCCACGATACCGCTGGGCGGACTCCATCCGGCTAGCGGTTCCGGGCCGACAACCTCCAGCGCCGGGCCCGCGGAGAAAGACGTTTCGGGCAACATCGGTGAAGAGGGCGATTCGAAAGCTTCCGAAGTTGGCAACGGTTCAGCGAAGACGAAGCCGCTTCAATTGCAACCCGATGCGACGCAAAACGTCGGCGAAGGGGATGCAATCGGCCGAAAGGCATCGGTGGCCGCGAGCGAGGTGAAAGACGAAAAGGCGGGCACGGGCGACATCACGATTCAGTCTTTGATTGCTGAATTGGAGGCGTCCCAACCGTTGGAACCCACGACGAGGCAGCGTCTCATCGACGATTTGCAGCGCACGCCTCCGCATTTGTGGCCTGCCGTGGTTCAATTGTTCCGTGCCACGCTGGCCTACCGCCGCACGGAAGCGTCCCGGCAGGGGGAGGCCAGCTCGCAACCGACCCGGGACGACCGAAACGACGCGTCGGTGGTCCAAGCCGCTTTGTCCTCTCCGGCTACAAATAGTGCGCTGTCTTTCGGCGGCAGCGCGGGCGGCGAGGGTCAGAGGAACGATGGGATGGGCTCCGAGAATCAACCGCAGTCGGGGGCCGCGTTGGGAGAGGCAGCTCCGGCGGTCGCGATCATGCCGCCCCCGCCGAAGAACGCAACCGTTTCGCCGACGACCGCGACCATTTCGACTCCCAGCCCGGGTTACGAAACGCCGAATGCCGGGACGTCGCCGAACGCTTGGCCGCGATCGGCAACGACTCAGACGCCGGGTGCCTCGGAGATAGGGTCATCGCAACCATCGGTCGCCGCGAGTTCCGTTCGTCCCACCTTTCCGGAGGTCGAAAGCACGGCGAACCCCCTGCCGCCCAACCCCGCCGAGCGAGACTGGCGCTATTTGCTCAACTCCGCCAGATGGCAACTCGAATCGCGGATCAAGACGGACGCCGGCGGATCGAATTTGCAGGATGAATTGCGACTCCGACTTCTGAACCTGGCGCTGGCGGATCGGGAAGGCGCCGTCCGACCCGTGGCCGGATTGCCGCCGAACATGCAGGACTTTTGGTCCAAGACCTTTTTCGGCTTGTCGCTGATGATTACGGATACTCCGAGCGGCGACGCTGAGATCGGGCAAGTCTCCACGCTCGAGGCGCAGCGATACCTACAGGACGCGCTCCAGCGCCTTCAGGAAAACTGTCCCTTGGAGATTCGCAACCCGGCGTTCGTAACCGCCGTCCAAAGCTGGGGCGTGTACGATCCGTTCGAAAAGAACGAATTCTCGCCCGGCCGACAGGTTCTGCTCTACGCCGAAATTGAGAACCTCAAGAGCGAGTCGACCGCCCAAGGCTACCGGACGAGTTGGCAAAGCTCGTATCGCATCCTCGATGAGAGCGGGAGGGTGGTGGCGGACTACCAATATCCGCCCAATGAAGAGTTTTGCCGCCGCGTTCGACGCGACTTCTTCATCGGGTGCGAGTTGTCGATACCCCCGCAACTTACGCCGGGGCGCTACGCGTTGCGGTTGTCCGTGACGGATTTGCTGAGTCGCCGCACGGGCGAGACTTCGATCGAGTTTTCCGTGCCGGAAAAGGTCAAGAGATAAACGGCGGCGGAGGACGATCCGCGGCGGCAGCACGTCGCGGGCATCTGTGCGGCGGCTTGTCGTCTCCAGGACGGTGCTCTCGGCGGGACGCGATCAGCCAACGCCGACCGTTTCGCCCAGCACGGCGTTCACAGTCTCTTGGAGTTGCTCGGGCAAGAACGGCTTCGCGATGAAGTCGTGTGCGCCTTTGCGGATCGCTTCGGAAATCAGTTTGGTTTGGTTGAGGGCGCTGACGACCACGATGCGGGCGTGCGGATCGAAGGCCAGGATTCCGTCCAAGGCGTAGAGTCCGTCGGTGCCGGGCATCACGATATCCAGGGTCACGGCATCCGGGCGGAGTTCCTTGTACTTTTCCACGGCTTCGGCTCCGTTGCCGGCCTCACCGACGACCTCCCATCCGGCTTGCGTCAAAACCTCCGAGATCATGCGTCGAATCAGTGCCGAGTCGTCCGCGATCAAAAGCCGCTTGGTCATCGTCGAACCTCCTCCATCATGCCCGATCGTGCGGGTTTACGAGTGGTCTTGCCGCCCTCATGCCGTCGTACGTCCGGCGTAACGACGGTTTGGCTTCGGTCGATGGGTGCCGTTCTGCGAGGCGATGGCAAAGCCTCGCGTCGTATCACCGAGGTGGATTTCCCAGAAAACCATAGGTCACGACGGCGACTCGGCGCGACGGATCCACATCGTGATCTGAGATCACGCGGTTTTTCAGGCAGGCACAACCCGCACGATCGGCTTTTCCCACAAACACGGCCTCACAAGCGGTTTTCGGTCCGGGGGCGGTTGGTACGGCCGATTATGCGCGATGGATCGTTTGGACGACCGCTTGACGATTGTGCAAGCGCCGGTCGCTCCCTCCGCCGAAAGGGAACGATAGGATATCCCAGCGTTTTCACCTCCGGCATGGCTCCACGAACATGGAACTGAATCGCTATCACTATTTCATGATCGGGCTGTTCTTGCTTTTTTGCGGTCTGGAATTGCAGACCGTGGAATCCGTCACCTTGACTCCCGAGGTAACAAAGTTCCTCGCGGAACGAACCGGTCACCCGGTCGCGGCGACGAGCAAGGCGGTGGGCGTATTGACGGGAACGGAACCGCCGCTGCCGCCGAAGACCATCAGTTTTCCGGAATGGACGGGCTACGCGGCCCTTTCCGCAAGTGCCGTGCTGGTGCTCTACAGTCTGATGCTGCCGAAACCCGGTTGAGGCGAATCCGGCATGGTTCATCCAGGGGTACGATTGGGCAACCGGCCGCGCCGCTCCGGCGACGGCGGATTACTCTTTGCGCTTGCCCGGAGCGGAGTGTCGCGGCGGCCGGAGTGGATCGTTGTCGCTTCCGTCGTCCTCGCGGCGGCGTTCCTCTTAGTTTCCGCCTGCGGACGGTTTCTTTGGGCGGAAGATGCCGCCAATCCTTCGGCTCTTCCCTCGGCGGCCTCGCCCACAGGCGCCGAAGATTCGCGGGCCTCGGCTCAAGAACCGGGGCCGATGCGACTGCGAGAAGGAACGACGCTCCGCGGCCTGGTGGGATCGATTCGGCCGGTCGGCGATCGTTGGACGCTGTTCCTGTCGCAACGCGACGAACGCTACATCCTCCTCGAGAATCTGGCCCTCGAACGAATCCTCCGCACAAACGCCTCGTTTACCGAATCGCCGGATTGGACGGTGGATGGAACCGTTACGGAGTTCCGCGGGCAGAATTACCTTCTCATCGAAAAGGCTCTCATCGGCAAGGTGACCGCTCCCCCGTCTGCACAATAAACGCCTGACACTACCGGTTTCGCGCGTGCTCTTGATGCTCTTTAGAGAGCGTTCGAGTGCCGGTTCGGCCTCGCGACCAGCGGCCGATTTTGTTTGACGCCGTATCGCGCCGGGACTTATAATGCCCAGCGAACTGAGAGCATCGCATGGGGGAAAAACTTGATGACGGGTTTGCGCAGCTCGTCTCGGCGCAGAGATGAGTGAGGCGATCGAACCGCTGTTCCCGCGTCTTCGAAGCCGATGACACGGCGCAATTCGCCGGCATGCCGCCGGTGCGGACAAAAGGGACGGCAGGCGGTCCGCCCTCGCAATGCATATTCCACGACTTGTCACGTTGAGCCGATAGTCGGCAGTTTCGACGGGACGCGGCGACGCGAGACCGTACGATCGATTCTCGAGGAGGCTGTCATGGCACCGGACGAGGAAGCGAGTGGAATCGGGGCGGGTGGCCACTTCGGCGACGCGCCCGCGGATGCGCCGGAGATCGAAATCCTTGCAGCGGAGGAACACCGCTCGTCGCAGGAGGTCGCGGAGTTGTCGGCGGCCGAGCGTCACGCCGGACGATTGGGCTTTCCGTTCGTGGACTTGAGAGGGCGGCGAGTTCGGCGCGACATTCTCAAGCTGGTGCCGGACGCTTTGGCACGCGATTACCTGCTGCTTCCGCTAGGCTTTTCGGAAGAGCGCTTGGTGCTGGTGATGGCGAACCCGCCCTCGCCCGATCTGTCCGATCGTCTGCGATTCGCGCTGGACCACAGCATCCGCGTGGTATTGGCGGCAGAGTGCCAATTGCGTGCCGCCGTGCGCGCGATCTATGGGCAAGCGGACGCCGAAGATAGCCAAGAGGCGGCGCGCGATCGGTCCGATCGAACGGGGACCGACGAAGGCGGTATCGATTTCGTGCAGGTGCCGGAAGCCGCGGAATCCGTAACGGCGGCGGCTTTGGCCGTCGATCCCGACAGTCCCGACGTCACCCGCACCATCCAGTCATTGCTGGGAGAGGCTATTCGAATCGGTGCCCAGCGAATCGTTTTGGCTCAGTTCAAGGATCGGGTGAAAGCGGCGTTTCGTGTCGATGATGGAATCGTGACGCGATCGGATCTGCCCCCCGATTTGTTGCTTCCGGTGGCGGTTCGCCTGATCGCCATGATCAATTTCTTCGGCTGGATCAAGGTCGTGGTGAAGGGGCAGGAGCGACGACTGCGATTGCATTTTCGCAACACGCCGTACGGTCTGTCGGTCTTGCTGGAGTGCTCGGGCGACGCTGCCGCGGTGACGGAGGCCGCCCGAGAGCGCGCCGTGCGCCTGAGCCTGCCGTTTCACGACCTGCAAGACGTGCATGTTCCCGCCGACGTGTTGTCCGCCGTGCCGGCGGACATCGCCCGGGATTACATGGTGCTTCCCCTCGCCCTGCGGCAAGACCTGGTTACCGTGGCGGTGGCCGAACCCCGCAGTCCCCAAGCCCTCGATGACCTGCGGTTCCGGCTGAATCGGCCTTTGGAGTTGGTCTTGGCCCCGGAAGGCCGTCTGCGCATGCTGATCGAGCGATTGTACGGGCCGACCGACCCGGAATCGTTGACGCTGATCCTGGCCGAGTTGGCCCAAAACATTCCGCCCGGCGAATGGTCGGGCAAGCAACCACGATTCGATCGGCCTGCTCCGCCGGAAGGGCATCCCGCCGAAGCCATCCTCGCGTATTTGCGGCAATGCGCCAGCGACAAATTGCTCGATCTATTCGAGGATATTCGCCGCCGACCCAAACTGTGCACGCGATCGAGCAGCAAATGGGGCCTGGACGTCGTCATTCCGAGGTCGGAAATGCTGGCGGTGCTGCCGTCGCCCGCCCGGAGTTATTTGGAAAGCCGGTTTTGGGTCTTGCGCGAGGCGATCATCTCGCATTTTCTTCGAATGCTCGGCGGGTATCCGGAGTTGATGCCGATCGTGCTTAGTTACGCTCTTTACGTGGCGGCCTGCCGCTTGGCCGAAAGTGAGCGAGGCATTCCCTTTGATCCCGTCCTGTTGTTCGACGAATGGTTCAACTTCTTGTTCTGCTATATCGTCAAGCAGAACCCCGGCATCGACACGCACGCGGCGCTGCTGAATCACTTGGCCGGTCAGGCGGATGAACTCGTCCGGCGGATCGCGGCCATACCGGAGGATCCTGCTCTGATGCCCGACGCGGGGGCCGCGCAAACGTGGTTGGCGAGGCTCCGGCGGCATACGCCGGTGGATGACGTGTTCGACGAGCGGAATCCCGTGGTGGATAACCTTTTGGCCTTGCATTCGGCCAAGGCGAAACACTACCGCGCCTCGCACATGTTGATAGTGCCGCGGGACGATCGCTTGGAATTCGTTTACCGCATCCGCAACACGGTCTTGGCGGATCACGACTGGCCCGTCTATTGGCTGATGCCCGTCTTGTCCCGTCTCATCGCGGGGAGTGCGAACGGCGTTTGGCAGTGCCAAGCGGAAGGCGGGACCTCGGCCGCGGACGTGCGTCTGCATGCGACGCCCGCCGGGTTGGCCGCCATGATTGCCTTTCGAGAAGACCCGCGGGCCGTCGAGGCCGCACAGGCGCTTGCGGTTAGTCACAACTGTCGCTTTGTCAAGCTTGCCGGCGTCGAACCGCGACCCGAACTGCTACAACGTTTCGACGGAGGAATTGCCCGCCATTTGGGCGTGCTGCCGATCGAAGAAGAGGGCGACGCGGTGGTTGTGGCATCGGCCCAGCCGCCGACGGCGCGCCGCCTTCAGCAATTGCAGTTGCTGTTCAATCGCCCTGCCGTGGTGGCCATCGCCGCCGAGGATGATCTCAAGGCGGCCATTTACAGTTGCTACCCTCCGTCGGGCCACGTCCAGCCCAGCGGGACCGCGATCTATCTGCTCAAACGGTACGCGGGATTCATCGAGGCCGGTTCGTGACATCGCGAAACCCCGTGCCGCCCGGCACTTGGCCGCGCCGCACTCGCCGCCCGCCGATCGCGCGGGCGAAGGGGTGGGCGAATCCGGCGCCTCTGCTGCGGACTCGCTCCGCCGCCCGATTCGGCAGTTCCTTGAACCCCTGGCAAGGGACATTTCTATTCGTGAGAATCAGGAGACATTTCTACTTGTGGGTAACACTCGTCTGCGGGGCAGGTTTGACAATCCCTCGGACCGTGTTTCGGTGATCGGTCCGTGTCCATCGGATCAGGTCGCCCTTCCCCCTGTCGCCCTCGTCGTACCGGGGTGGGTTCCATCAAGGTGAGGGGAACCTAACTGTACCTGCGAAGGATGGGTGGTTTGGGCGAATTGGAAAACCGCCGACTTGATCTAGGAACCCATGTCGGCCGTCCTTATAATGCGGCTTGCAATCTTGAACTTATTCCTCCTGCAAGCGGGCCGGATTCCCGTCGCGCGGCGATTCTTGCCGAAGTGGAGAACGAACGGATGCGGACCATCGCGATCATGAACCAAAAGGGCGGCGTGGGCAAGACCACCACGGCGGTCAATTTGAGTGCCGCGTTGGCGGCGGCGGGGTGCCGGGTGTGCCTGATCGACATGGACCCTCAGGCCCACGCCACGTTGCACTGCGGCATCGAACCGCAATTGGAAATGTCCTCTGTCTACGATGTATTGGTTCGCGACAGGCCCATCCGAGAAGTTCGCCGCGAGGTCGAAAGCAATTTGTGGATCGTGCCCTCGCATTTGGACTTGGCCGCCGCGGAGGTGGAACTGGCGGGTGTGGTGGGGCGAGAGGTAATTCTGCGCGACAAACTGTCGGAAGACGCCGCCGAATTCGACTACATCATCGTGGATTGCCCGCCCTCGCTCGGCATTCTGACCATCAACGCCCTGGCGGCAGTCAACGAGGTCTTCATCCCGCTACAGCCCCATTTCTTGGCTTTGCACGGGCTGAGCAAGTTGTTGCAAACCATCGAGCTTGTGGCTAAGCGTCTGAACGGCCGATTGCGTCTGACGGGGGTGATCCTGTGCATGTTCGATACGACGACGCGGCTGGCGGCGGAAGTCAGCGAGGACGTGGACGCCTTTTTCGACCGCCGGCACGAAGCGGACAAACCGTGGTCCGGTGCCCGCATGTTTCGCGCCCGAATTCGTCGCAACATCCGATTGGCTGAGGCGCCGAGTTTCGGCCGATCCATTTTCGCGTATGCCCCGGACTCGAATGGGGCGGAGGATTACCGAAAATTGGCCGAGGAAGTGCTGGCACAAACGGCGGAGGGAACGTATCCGGCACTGCACAGGGCGGTCGGTTGATCATCGTTCTCATACCGCCGCGCGGACGAGCGAATCCACGATCGGTGCTCCCATCACGGATTCAGCCCCGGATGGGCGTTGCAGTACTGGGAATCCGACTTTTCCGATGCAACAATAGGAGTCGGCGGCCGATTATCAGGCCGAGCCAAGTATTGTCTCGACTCCGGCGAATTCTTTGTGAGCTATGACGGCATCGTCGCACGGCAACATCTGGCAGCACTGCCTGGACTACTATGCCGGTACCGATGTCGGTCTGCGCCGAATCAACAACCAAGATTCGTACGCCGTGGACCTGGCACCCAGCGTCGAAGCCTTTCACGCTCGGGGCCATATGTTTCTGGTGGCGGACGGCATGGGTGCCCATGCGGCGGGTGAGCTGGCCAGCAAGGTGGCGGCCGAGATCATTCCCTTGACCTATCGGAAACTCCGCGATCTTGCGCCGCCGGAGGCCCTCCGCGAGGCCGTCGAGGAGGCCAACCGCCAGATTCACCTCCGCGGCAAGTCGAGCGAGGATTTTCGCGGGATGGGCACCACGGTCAGCGTGTTGTGCTTGCTCCCCGAGGGCGCCTACGCGGCCCAAGTGGGCGACAGTCGTACCTATTTGTGCCGGAATCAACGCATCGAACAGCTTTCCTACGATCACAGTCTGGTTTGGGAACTGCGAACGCTTGGAAATCTGCCGGAAGGAACCAACCTGGATTACGTCCCCAAGAATATCATCACGCGATCGTTAGGCCCGAACCCCACCGTGCAAGTGGATTTGGAAGGCCCCTTCGCGATCGAAAAAGGGGATACCTTCCTGTTATGCAGCGACGGCCTCTCCGGCCAGGTCAGCGATGAGGAATTGGGCCAAATTCTGACATGCTTGCCGCCTCGGGAGGCGGGGCCTGCCTTGATCGACTTGGCCAATCTCCGAGGGGGACCGGACAACATCACCTTGATCATTGTGGAGGTGCTTTCTCCCCAATGCGAGGCGATCGCCGGAACCTTGCCCGACAGCACGCACACTCGGGCTAAGCGTAAAGCGGATTTGGCGGCGAAGGGGCCGAGTCGTCCCGGCGTGGGAAAATGGATCCCCCTTTCCGTCGGCGTCCTCGGCGCACTGTTCGCGGCTTTGGGGTGGGGAGCGATGGTGCTGAGCGGTTTTACCCTACAGGCCTTTGGGCTGGGCATCGCGGGGCTTATGCTGGTGATTCTGGCGTCCGTCCTTCAACTTCTAGCGTCACGCGAAAAGAGCGGTCCGATCCATGGGGCGCGGCACGCACCGCGCTTGGGTAAGGGGCCGTACGCCACAGCCCATGCGACGCCGCGTCGCGAATTCTTCGACAAGCTTCAAACGATTCTAGGGGAGCAGGAATCGGCCGCCCGACAAGAAGGCTGGGACGTCCCTTGGGAACGTTTTCAGGGTCTGCGCGAGCGTGCGGAGCGTGCGGCGACCGACGGAGACCTGGCCTCGGCGGTTGCCGATAGCTGTCGCGCCATGTCGCTCATGATGAGCGTCGCCCGTTCACTGGGGCAGCGCAAGTCTCCGCCTGCCGGCGGTTTCTATGAGAGTTTCGAGGAACGTCCATGACGGGTGGTATCTTCGCCCCGCGGTGGGAAACCCAAGCCTAAAGCGCGCAACTTCGGCGGGGCTCCGCTCGGTGGAACACACCCAATTCGTGCTTGATCCGTGTCAACTCGGACCGATAGCGGCAGGGACGGATTCCCGGGAAATAGTGCTTCGCGCCTTTCTGCGATTGGGTCTTGTCAGGCGGTGCAGGAGCGTCAGCATCCAGGGAAGGACGTAGAGGTTGGAAAGCATGCCGCCCAGCATGGTCAGGCTGAGCAGCAGGCCGAAGTGAACGGTGGGGATGAACTCGCTGAGGATCATCGTGGCGAATCCGGCGGTAAGGGCCAAGGTCGCCAGCACGGCGGCGGGGCCAACCACGGACTGCGCGGCCCGCAACGCCTCGTCGTGCTTCTTCCCCAAAGCCAGTGCCGCGTCGCGGACAAACAGGTAATGGATGGTGCCGTCCACCGAAAGGCCCAGAGCGACGGCGGCCATCATGGCGCTGCCCATGTTGGCGTGGATGCCCAGCCAACCCAATGTTCCCAGCACGGCGGCGACGGGCAAGAGGTTGGCTAGCAGGGATGCCGTCGCCGTTAGGATGCTGCGCGACACGATCAACATCGTCAAAAACACGCCCGCGATCGCCAGCGCGAGGCTCTTGTTCTGGTCCTCGATCACGCTCTCGACAAGCCGCGCCAGGAGCACGTAATAACCGCCGACGACAGGCTCTCGGGCGGATTCGAATTCGGTGCCGCCGGGAAATTCTTCGCGACAGATACGTCGGACATCCGCGATGATCGCTTGCTTGGCGGTCGCGGATAGCCGCTCTTGAGAGCGCAGCATGATGCGGTACCAATACTCCGGCCTGGGCGCGGTGGGGTCCGGGCCGTAGAGCGCCTCGTACAAGCTCGGCATGCGGCGACGGATGAGATTCATGCCGACGCGAATCACACCGTCCCGAACCAGGTTCGAGCGAATCTCCTCCAAGGGGCGCGGCGCTGCGGCGGCGACGGCGTCGATCAGGCTCAAAACCTTGGTCAGACCGGGAGTCGTGCCCGACGGCGTTGTGACGGTAACCTCGCGGCGAAGGCGGTCTTCCAGCTTTTGCACGCGGCGGAGGTAGGGCCAACTCAGATACTCCGGCGCGGGAAGGAGGATATCCCAGACCCCCGCTCCGCCCAATTCCTTCTCGATGAAGTCGTACGATTGAGCAACTTCGCTGCGCTCGCGAAAGTTTCGGGTAAAGTCGGTCTCCACGCGAAGCCGCATCCAGCCGAGTGCGCCCGCCGTGGAGATCGTCAAGATGAAAAGGGCGGAGACCCACGGATGGCGAGTCGCCCCCCCCAGCAGGGCTTGCAAGACTCGATCGAGCGTCCGCGCCGAGCGAGTGGGTACGGTCGATGGGGCTAAATCGGGAACGAAATACCGGCGCGGACGGGGGAAGAGAATCAGGCCCGGCACGAACAGCACCGCGGCGATTCCCACCCAAATCACGGCCAAAACCATCATCCAGGAAAACTCTTGGATCGGCAAGACGCGCGACGCACTCAACGCCCCGAAACCGATCGCGTCCGTCACCAAAACCCAGAACACGGGGCGGATCAACTCCGCGAGCGCCGCGGTCAGGGCCTCTTCCTCGGTTCGGGCAGCGCGTAGCTTTTCCTGGAATCGGACCAAGATATGCATCACGGCCCCGATTCCCACCACCGTGATGACGGCGGTGAGTACCGAGCTTACCCAACTGACGTGCAACCGCAACATGACCAACGAGGCTTGAGTGCCGAAGACGGCGACCTGGACCACCGCCAAGGCAACCAGGACGAATCGCGGTCGGCCCGTCACGAGCAGCATCACGGCGGCCAGCAAGAGCGAGGACGCCCAGCCCAACCGTGCGCCGTCTTCGGCGATATAACGAAATCCCTCGGCGGTGAGGACAGGCTCGCCCGCCATCATGCCGTTCGGCAACGTTGCCGCCACGCGTCGCACTTCCGCGACCGTATCGTCGCGCGAGCGTCCCGCTGAATCCTGCGGTCGGAGCAACACCGATAAGCCCGAGATATCGCCGCGGCGGTTGTGCGTGTATCCTTCGAACAGTCGCCGCATGCGCGCCGCCAAATCGGAATGCGGATCGACGATCTCGTCGCCGATGGGCTGATCCAAGCTCCACACGTCGTAAACGCCGGGGATTTCGCGAAATGTCCGTGCGATCTCGCGCAGTCGCTCTAATCCGCCGGCGTCGCCCGCCAACAGGTCCGGGTCGCGATAGACGACGAGGATCATATCCCCGGCAGAAAAGACCTGGCGAATTTTTTGTAATGCTGCCAAATCGGGATCGCCCGGTCGAAATAGCCTCTCTAAAGAGCGATCGAATTGGAGCCGCATGGCGGGCATCAGCGATGCGGCGAACAGAAGGGTGCCCAACGCCAGCAATACCCAACGCCGTGCGACCAAAAACGACGCCAGGCGAAACGAAAAGCGCGACCCGACGGAGGATAACGCCGGTTCATAACCCTCGCGATTCACGACTGATCCTCTGACGATGAATCCGCGTTCCCAGGGGCGGGTTGGTCCGAAGCGACGCGCGACCGGGCCTTGATCTCCTTCAATCTCGCGTGCTCCGGCAAGGATTTGTAGTAGGGATCCAGCGGATAACAACCGCTCACCAGACCGTTTCGCGGTCCGGTCGTGCAATCACTGAAGGTCCGGCATAGCCTCTTGAATTGCAGCGGTCGACCGGTCAGGGCGTCGGCGGGCAAGTCCCAATAGGCCAGCACCTGTCTTCCCACTCCCACACAATCGACCCAACCTTCGCGGACCACTCCCTGCGCCACGTGCGGCAGAAACTCTTGAAAGTAGGTGTAGGCCGTTCCGACCATCGGCAGACCGGGAACCGCCTCTTTCAATCGCCGCACGACTTCGATCTGACGCAGACAACCGACGAGCGGGTCCTCGGGCGGTTGATAACCGTCGGAGGGCGGGTACAAGGCCGGTCGCTGGATGTGAGGGTTATAGTACGGCGAACCAGCGGTGAGGTTGACGAAAGCCGCGCCGCATTCGTCGCGTAGCATACGCAGCAGCGCGATGGGTTCGGTGAGGTCGATTTCCAAAGGGGCATCGCGCCGGCATCCAAAGCCGGGATAAGGCAGAGGGAATTCATGCGGTATGCCAGGCCCCGGTCGTCCCGGTTTGCTGAGGTTGGGATCCGGTCGAAACGGTGGAAAGTCGAAGGCGGAAAGCCTGACGCCGATCATCAAACGGGGACACGCTTGCCGGATCGCGCCGATGGTCTCGCGCAAGAAGCGGGTCCTGCCGGCGAAGTCTCCGCCGTACTTGCCCGGACGATCGAAGGCGGACAAAAACTCGTGGCCCAAGTATCCGTGGCAAGCCTTGACGTCGACGAACCGGAATCCCGCGCGATCGGCCATGACGGCGGCAGCGACATAATCTTCGATCAATCGATCGATATCGTCGTCTTGAAAGACCACGGTTTCGTCACGCGGGTCGATGCCGAACTTGGCGTCGAGGACCGGGTGATGATACGCAATGCGCGGTTCGGCGCGGTCCTTTCGATTCGGGCGGCAGAATCGGCCCGAATGGGTCAACTGCAATCCCACGAGCAAGTCTTCGTCGGCACGAGGTCCGAACTTCTCGCGGTGGGTTCGGCGGAGACGATTCAGCAAGGCCGTCATGGCTTCGAGACTGCCGGGGCCTAGATACAATTGATTGGGGTTGGCCCGACCGTCGCGACGAACGGCGAAGGCTTCTCCGCCCCAAATCAATTTCGCGCCCGACTCGCCGAAATGTTCCCAGCGTCGCACCGTATGTTCACTCGGCAAACCGTCCTCGGTGGCATCCCAGCCTTCCATGGGGTGGATGCACCAACGATTGCCGACGGAAAAGCCGCCGATCTCGATCGGCCGTGCCAAGGGCGAGTCTTGCGACGCCGACAGCACGTCGTTGTCGACGGGAAGCGTGTACCCCAAGGCTTCCACCGCTTCGCGCAATTGTTGGGGCGATTCCAGGCGCGTCAAGCGAACCACGTCCATTTCCATCCGCTCCTAATCCCCTTTAGGCGAATCGCCCAGGGACACGAGTTTTCCAAGCTGTCAGAGAAACCGACGTTCGCGCCGAAACGTTCAATCCTGCTGCTTCCAGCGAGCGATTTCCGCCTCAATCTCGGCCTGCTTGCGTTCCAGTTCGGCGACCTCTCGCGGGTCGTCTGTTTGGCGTTTGGCGCCGGCCAAACGTTGCTGCACCTGTTTCAACTGTTCTCGCAACGATTCCAGCTTGCGCTTGGCCCGTCGATCTCCCGATTTGGGTGACATGTCTCGCTCCCCAACCTTGCCTCGCTTCACTGTCAAAAATGACGCCCTGGGTTCTCCGATCGCCAACAACCGGCCCTCATTTTTCGCCGGTTGCCCCAAGTCGCTCATCATGCCGGGACTTCCATCGAGGTTGATTGACGGGTCTCAGCGTGCGGAAAGTGTTATTCTATCCCGACGAATCGCGACTGGGAGCGGTGTCGTCTTGATCGTCACGTGATTGTGAAATCGTATCCGAACGGTTGGCCGCGTCTTGCGGCGAGTCGATGTGATGTTCGTTACCCTGACTTAGCGGGGACGCCGCATCCTGTTGCCGACCACGCCGTTTCTTTCCGGCGACATTGTTCGTGAAGGATGTGCCCCGACCCGGACGTTTCGATGCGACGGCCTCATCGAGCCAATCCAAAGCCTGCTCTCGCGTTCGGAGCAGTCCGTCCAATTGGTTTCGCCACGCTTCTTGCAGAATCTCTCGGTAAATGGGTCCCGCGGGAAGGCGATATCGAAACAGGTCGTCTCCGCGGATCAACGGCGGTGGATTCAATTCGGCGGCAGGCAAGCATCTCCTTTCCCGGCACCAGTCGATGCCCGCTTTCGAGCGACCTTCGACCTCGGCCCGCGCTTCCACCATGTCGAGCAAATCCTCGGCCCAGGGCGAGATGAGGATCGGTTGAACCTCGGACCAGGGGCGGTTCGGGGCATTATCCAGGGACTGTCGATGCTCGAGGAGCCAAGCCAATTCTTCGGCCTGGGTATTGGAGAGTCGTAATCGTTTGGCCAATTGTCGGGCGTTATCGGGGGCGATCGCGCCGTCGGCCAAGGCTGCCAGGGCGGACGATACATTGGGCCGGGGCAGGCGTCCCAAAACGGCCAAGTTCTTTCGCCACAGCGGTTCGTCTTCGGTGGGGAGGTGCGCGATGGGCGGCAAAACGTGCTTCAACAATCCGCTCTCATGGAGTAATTGAGCGGCGTCGGCGCGTCCCTCCGCCGTCAATAGTTTTTCCAATTCGGCCGCGATCCTCTCGCGACTGACCGATTGAATTCGCTCCGGCATCTCGCGAATGGCGGCCAAGGTACCCGGGTCGAGTCGAAATCGCAACTGAGCGACGAACCGCACGGCCCGCAGCATTCGTAAATAATCTTCCCCGAAACGAACGTGCGGATCGCCGATGGCCCGAATCACGTGTGCCCGAAGGTCCGCAAGGCCGTTCACGTAGTCGATGACTTTGCGCGAGACGGGGTCGTAGAAAAGGCCGTTGATGGTGAAGTCGCGGCGGAGGGCATCCTCTTGCGGGGTGGCGAAACGAACGGCGTCCGGTCGCCTTCCGTCGGAATATGACAAATCGCTGCGGAAGGTGGCGACCTCCACCTGTCCCGCGCCCCGCGGACCAAGCACCGTAATCACGCCGAAGGCGGCACCCACGGCATGAGTCCGCCGCCGACCGAAAATGTCGCGCACTTCGTCCGGTGAAGCGTTGGTTGCGACGTCGTAATCCACGGGAGGGCGACCCAGGAGTTCGTCGCGGACGCAACCTCCCGCCCAATACGCCGTGAAGCCCGCCTCGCGAAGTCGGACCACGACTTCCACCGCAAAATCACGCTGCTTTGTGGGATCGATCGGCACGGGATGGACTCAAACGCAAGCCTTGTATGCACATTTTTGCCCGAGCGCGCGGGGCCTTCTCCCGAGACTTATTCCCGCGGCACCCGATTGCCCGAGGACGAATTACGATCCCCATTGTGGCGTTTTTCGGCCCCGCTGTGGAGTCGGATACGAGGAAATCGCGATGTTTCCCCGGACGCTTACATACGTGAATAGAAATGTCCCCTTGCGGCGCGAATCGTAATGGCCCTGTCAACCCTCCGAGAGTCGGGTTGTATGGGCACATTATGAATGCAAAAGAGCGGGCGAGACTGGAGGTCTGCGGCCGGGCGAAGGCAGGAGATACCACGCCGGCGAAGGGTCGGGCGAATCGGGCATCTCCGCTCCGGACTCGCTCCGCCGCCCGACTCGGCAGTTCGTTGAAATAGACATTTCCATTCGCGTCGATTCGTGCGTAACAAACACTCGCCGCGTGTGTTGTTTTTCGCCTGCGTCGGGGCTATGCTGTTTTTCGCCTGAAAGTTTCTGGCGTTCTCAATCCACTGGAACCGGGGAGAAGTGTCATGTCCGCGCAAAAGAAGCATCCCGCCGAAGTCCGAGGTCGTTCCCGTCGCGAGTTTCTCGCTCAAAGCGGTGCGTTAGCGGCGGCGTCGGCCGTTACATTCTCCGGCATGGTTCGCGCCCATGTCGCCGAGGACCCCACGATCCGTCTGGCTTTGATCGGTTGCGGCGGTCGCGGAACGGGAGCGGTTGGAGATGCCTTTTCCGTGCCGGGAGCGCCCGTCCGACTCTACACCATGGCGGACCTCTTCGAGGATCGTTTGCAGGGCAGCTTGAACGCTCTACGGACCAACTTCGCGGACCGCGTGGATGTGATGCCGGAACGCTGTTTTGTGGGTTTCGACGCCTACCGAAAGGCAATCGACGAGCTTCGGCCCGGCGATATCGCCATTTTGGCCACGCACTCGGTTTTTCGTCCGGTGCATCTGGAGTACGCCGTGCAGAAAGGGGTCAACGTGTTCATGGAGAAATCGTTCGCCGTGGACGCGCCCGCCAACCGCCGTCTGCTCCGCGCGGCCGAGGAGTCGGAGAAGAAGAACCTGAAGGTCGGTTGCGGTTTCATGTGGAGGCATTCCAAGGCGCGGCAAGCCCTGGTGGATCGCATCCGAGACGGCGCCATCGGCGACGTGCACACGTTGCGAATCTACCGCGTCCACGGACCGGTGTATGTGCCCAAGCGGGCGCCCGATCGCAACCCCATCGAATTCCAAATCCGCGCCGCCACTTGCTTCAATTGGGTCAGCGGTGGATTCTTCGTCGATTGGCATTGCCACAACGTGGATCAAGCTTGCTGGGTGAAGGATGCTTGGCCGGTGGAAGCCCAGGCGATGGGTGGGCGATGCTTCGCGGAGGCCGGCAACAATTTCGACCACTATTGCATCGAGTACACTTTCGCCGACGGCGCGAAGCTATTCGCGTTTTCCCGCCACATGAATAACTGCTGGGAAACGTATTCCGACTACGTCCATGGGGCGAAGGGGTCGGCGGTCTTGATGGAGAGCCTGAGCCGGCCGAAACCCCGGATCTACAAGAGCCAACGCATGGAAAAATCGGAAATCGTGTGGGAATGCCCCGAACCGGACGTGAACCCATATCACGCGGAATGGGCGGTGCTGCTCGACGCCGTCATGAACGACAAACCGCACAACGAGGCCCGGCGCGCCGGACTCGCTAACCTTGCCGCCTTAATGGGTAGGATGGCGGCGCACACCGGACAACGCGTCACCTGGGACGAGGCCATGAATTCGGAATTCAAGTTTGTCGATGACATCGATCATCTTTCTTTCGAATCCACGCCGCCGATCCAGGAAGGTCCGGACGGAATATTCCCGTGCGCGATACCCGGCGTGACGAAAGAAATCTGATTCGCAGACGGGTTCGTCGCGGTTTTGCGGCAGGCTAGTGGCGTTACGACCCGGCCTTGGACGTCGAAGTTTTCAGCCAGTTGGTGATCCAGGCGGCGACATCTTCGGCGTGGGTGTCGACCTTCACAGCCTTATCAATGTGAAGGATCTTCCCATCCATTCCGATAATAAACGTCCATCGCTTGGCGTAAGCGTTCGGGCCGTCGACGACACCGTACGCCATGGCGGTCTTGCGGTCCGGATCGCTTAGGATGGGGTACTTCACCCCGAGAGACTCCGCGAACCGACGGTTGTCCTCCGGCGTATCTACACTGGCTGTAAAAAATGCCACCGGCAAGGACTTGAACGCATCGCCTTGCGTGCCGAAGGACTTGCACTCTCGCGTGCATCCCGGGGTGAAAGCCTTGGGGTACCACGCGAGGACGACGATCTGCTTTCCGCGAAAATCCGAGAGCCGATAAGTCTTGCCGTCGCTGCCCTTGAGGACGAATTCGGGGGCTGGATCGCCGACCTTCAGTTCCTTTTGCTCGGGGGACTTTTCGGGTTCGGCCCCGGTGGCAAGGCTCACGGTTCCGAAAAGCAGCGCCGCGATAGAAATACTCGACATTGCCTGGACGATCGTCATAACGGGGACCTCAACCTTCAACTGTGACGGAACTTACTCTTAAGTCGCTACGGGCGTTACGTGTGTCCAAGTGAAACGTCGTTGCGAAACGAGTGTGGAGCGGTAAACCAGGTCAATCGGTTTCGTTGACATACGCTTAGATACATGGTGATTTTCACAATTAAACCTGTGGCAATTATACGCAAGTGTTTGCGAAGTCCAGGGGAAAGCGGAAGCGAATCGTTGTCAACGTTGTGTTATTGGGGAAGAAGACGGAGTCGCTGAATATCGCGACGGGCCTCGAAATGAGCGTATGACTCGCGAGGATACCTGTTCGGACAGAACGGAAGTTTTGCGTTTTCCGCCGCATCGGCCATGTTCGCAACTTGCGACCGCAGGCGGAACTCGCTACGTTAAATGGTTTCTGGGACATTTTGGGACGTTGCCGGACGGTTCGAGAAGTCAGGACGTATCTTGGCCGACGGCGTGCAAAAGGCCTGGGATTTGCGGGCGATTTGGGATTGGGACGACGCGTTGCTCCGAGCAAACTCTCCGCCCTCGGCGGAGTCCGGTTTCGGCGCGTTAAGAGGGGATCAATCAAGACGGCAATTCGACCGGAATGGGCTGGGTTCCGTCTTTGCGGCTTCGCGCCTCTTCTCTTTCGCCGATCACGTCGCTCATCCCTTGGTTATGCCGCCTTGGGGAGAGGCTTCCGCGCGACGGTCCGAGGATTGCGTTGGTATCGGGCGTAGTTTCGCGGCACGGACGAACATCTAGGGGACATCTTTTTTTGTGGACGTTTGCGGGAGGGTGGGGTCCCGCCATAGAGCGCCATTGCAATTCGCAGCGCCTCGTCGGCGTCATCTACGCGGATGCGACCGGCGGCAAGGCTGTTCACCCGTTCGAAAGAGGAGATCACACCGTGGCAGAAAAACGCTTCGTGACCGTGGATGGAAATGAAGCAACGGCCAACATTGCGCACTTGTGCTCCGAGGTCATGGCGATCTATCCGATTACGCCGTCCTCGGGCTTGGGCGAGATGCCCGACGCTTGGGCCGCCGCCGGCAGAAAGAACATTTTCGGGTCGGTGCCTCACGTGGTGGAAATGCAGAGCGAGGCGGGCGCCGCCGGAGCGGTTCACGGCGTGTTGCAGGGCGGGGCTTTGTCCTCCACCTTTACGGCCTCGCAGGGCCTGCTGCTGATGATTCCGGAGATGTTCAAGATCGCCGGAGAGCTGACGCCCGTGGTGTTCCACGTGACCGCCCGCACGGTAGCCACCCACGCTTTGTCCATTTTCGGCGATCACAGCGACGTCATGGCGGTCCGCAGTACCGGTTTCGCCTTGTTGGCGTCGGGTTCCGTGCAAGAGGCGCAGGACCTGGGCCTGATCGCGCACGCCGCAACGCTGAAGGCAAGGGTCCCCTTCCTGCACTTCTTCGACGGGTTCCGGACATCGCACGAGGTCGCCAAGATCGAGCAACTTACCGAGGACGACGTCCGCGGCATGATCGATTTCGAGTTGGTCCGAGCGCATCGGGAACGGGCGATGTCTCCCGAGCGGCCCGTCCTTCGGGGAACGGCCCAAAATCCGGACGTCTTCTTCCAAGCCCGCGAGGCCTGCAATCCCTTCTATCAAAAGGTCCCGCAGATCGTTCAGGAGACGATGGACGAATTCGCGCGGCGTTTCGGCCGGTCGTATCACCTGTTCGATTACTGCGGGCACCCGGAGGCGGAATACGTCATCGTCGCCATGGCCTCCGGTTGCGGGGTGGTGGAGGAAGCCGTCGATCATCTCACGGCCCAAGGCAAGAAGGTCGGCGTACTCAAGGTGCGGCTCTATCGTCCGTTCGACGGGGCCTCGCTGGTCAAGGCTTTGCCCAAGAGCGTCAAGCACATCGCGGTGCTGGACCGCACCAAAGAACCGGGGGCCTTGGGTGAACCGCTGTACATGGACGTGATCGGCGCCGTTACCGAGAACTGGCAGCAACTCCAGGGAACGGCTGCGCCGCGGATCATCGGCGGGCGTTACGGACTTTCGTCCAAGGAATTCACCCCGGCCATGGCCGTCGCCGTGTTCCAGGAACTCGCCAAGCCGACGCCGAAAAATCACTTCACGGTCGGTATCTTGGACGACGTGACCCATTTGAGCTTGGATTACGATCCCGATCTCTCGACCGAGGGCGACGACGTGGTCCGAGCGGTGTTCTTCGGTCTCGGCAGCGACGGTACGGTCAGCGCCAACCGCAGTTCCGTGAAGATTATCGGCGAAAATACCCCCAACTACGCGCAAGGGTACTTCGTCTACGACTCGCGGAAGGCAGGCTCGATGACGACGTCGCACGTCCGCTTCAGCCCCCGGCCGATCAAGGGGTCGTACCTGGTTCACAAGGCCAACTTCGTGGCCTGCCACCAATTCCATTTCCTGGAACGCATCGACGTGCTCGCGTCGGCGGAGCCTGGGGCCACCTTCCTCCTCAACAGCCCCTTTCCGGCGGACACCGTCTGGGACCACCTCCCGGCCGAAGTGCAAAAGCAGATCATCGAGAAGAAGCTGAAGTTTTACGTCGTGGACGCCTACGCGGTCGCCAAGGAGACCGGGATGGGCGTACGCATCAATACCGTGATGCAAACGTGCTTTTTCGCGTTGGCGAAGGTGATTCCCATCGAGGACGCCGTCAAGGAGATCAAAGAGCAGATCGTCAAGGCGTATGGGAAGAAGGGCGGCGCGTCGATCATCGAGAAGAACTTCGCGGCGGTGGATCGGGCCTTGGAGTCGCTGCACGAGGTCAAAGTGCCCTCGCAAGTGACGTCCCAACTGCACATGGTGCCCGCCGTGCCGCCGGATTCGCCGGACTTCGTGCGGGACGTTCTGGGCATGATGATCGCTTATCGCGGCGACGATCTTCCGGTCAGCGCACTGCCGCCGGACGGCAGTTTCCCCACCGGCACCACCAAGTACGAGAAGCGGAGCATCGCCCTGGAGATCCCCATCTGGGACGCCAAGATTTGCATCCAGTGCGGTCTGTGCTCGTTGTCGTGCCCGCACGCGGCCATTCGCATGAAGGTCTATGACCCTGCCGTGCTGTCGGGCGCGCCGGAGGGCTTCAAGTCGACCGAGTGGCGCGGCAAGGAATACCCCGGCATGATGGTGACGGTTCAGACCGCCCCGGACGATTGCACGGGCTGCGGGTTGTGCGTCGAAGTGTGCCCGGTTCGAGACAAGGAAGTGGCCAAGCACAAAGCCATCGACATGCTGCCCAAGCTCGATCATTTGGAGCGGGAGCGGGCGGCGTTCGATTTCTTCCTGAGCATTCCCGATATTGATCGCAAGCAGGTGGCGGCGGACACGGTCAAAGGTTCGCAACTCTTGTTGCCGCTGTTCGAGTTCTCGGGCGCTTGCGCCGGTTGCGGGGAAACGCCGTATGTCAAATTGATCACCCAATTCTTCGGCGATCGCATGATGATCGCCAATGCGACGGGGTGCTCGTCCATCTACGGCGGAAATCTGCCTTGCACTCCGTACACGACCAACCACGAAGGCCGCGGTCCCACGTGGAGTAATTCGCTGTTTGAAGACGCCGCGGAGTTCGGCTTCGGCATGCGTTTGGCCGTCGATCAGCAGATCGACCACGCGACGAACCTGCTCAAGAAGCTCGCCCCGCAGGTTGGCGACAATCTGGTGCAGGAGTTGCTCAACAATCCTCAGGAGACCGATGAGCAAATCGCATTGCAGCGGCGACTCGTGGCGGAATTGAAGGCCAAGTTGGTCGGTGTGGGCGACTCGGATTCCCGCGATCTGATCGCGTCCGCGGATTATTTGATTCGGCGCAGCATTTGGTCGTTCGGGGGCGACGGTTGGGCCTACGACATCGGCTTCGGCGGATTGGACCACGTCCTGGCGTCAGGGCGCGACATCAATCTGCTCGTGATGGATACCGAAGTGTACTCGAACACGGGCGGACAAGCGTCCAAGGCCACTTTCCGCGGGGCCGTCGCCAAGTTCGCTGCGGCGGGCAAGCCAGGCCGCAAAAAGGATCTGGGATTGATCGCCATGTCCTACGGCAACGTTTTTGTGGGACAAATCGCGATGGGCGCCAACCCCTTGCACGCCATTCGGACGATCCGCGCGGCCGAGTCCTATCGTGGGCCGTCCATTATCATCGCCCTCAGCCACTGCATCGGCTGGGGAATCGATATGTCCAAGGGCTTTGAATACCAAAAGGAGGCCGTCGCCACCGGTTATTGGCCGCTCTATCACTTCGATCCGCGCGATCGCGAGCAACCGCTTCGCGTGGATAGCCGGCCTCCCAAGGGCGAGTTCAAGGAATTCGCGCTCAAGCAAGCGCGCTTCGCCATCCTCGCGCGGTCCAAGCCGGAGCGGGCCGAACAACTGTTCCGCTTGGGGCAAGAGGATATCAACTTCCGTTATTCGCTTTACGAAAACTTCAGCACGGCCCTGGCTGGGAGCGGTGCCAAGACCGCCGCTGCCGCGGATCCGGCGTGACCACTCTCGACCCTTTAGGAGGCTGGAAAATGAGCGTTGATTTACGGACTAAATACTTGGGTTTGGAGCTGAAAAACCCCTTCGTCGCATCCGCCTGTCCGTTGACGGAATCCCTCGACAACCAGCGACGACTGGAGGACGCCGGGGCCGCCGCCGTGGTGCTGCCCTCCCTCTTCGAGGAGCAAATCTTGCAAGAGGAGGAGAACTTCGTCGGCGTGCACGAGTTCGGCACCGATAGCTTCGCGGAGGCCTTGTCCTACTTCCCGGAACCGGAGGAATACCGCATCGGCAGCGAGGAATACCTCGATCGTATCCAGGCTGCAAAGCGGGCACTCTCGATTCCGGTCATCGCGAGCCTGAACGGCACCTCTTTGGGCGGTTGGCTTCGTTACGCCAAGCTGATCGAGGATGCCGGGGCCGACGCCTTGGAGTTGAACATCTACTTCGTGGCGGCCGACGTGGAAATGACGGGCGAGGAGGTCGAAAAGCGGTATCTGGATCTCGTCCAGGCCGTGTCGTCCTCCGTCTCGATTCCCGTGGCGGTCAAGATCGGACCGTATTTCAGCTCGGTCGGCCATATGGCACGTCGGCTGATCGACGCCGGGGCGAAAGGGCTCGTCCTCTTCAATCGGTTCCTCCAACCCGATATTCGCCTGGATACCTTGGACACGCGACCCCACCTCGTGCTGAGCACCGAGTTCGAATTGCTTCTGCCGCTGCGGTGGATCGCCGTGCTCTACGGTCGCGTGGATGCCTCGCTGGCGCTGACCAGCGGGGTGCATTCCGCGCAGGGCGCGATCAAGGCCGTCCTGGCCGGGGCCGACGTCGTGATGCTCGCGTCCGCCCTGTATAAGCAGGGATTGAGCTGCGTCGGGGCTATGGCTGAGCAAATGAAACTCTGGATGGAGGAAAACGACTACGCTTCCGTATCGCAGATGAAGGGAAGCGTGAGCCATCGTAATTCGCCCAACCCGGCGGCTTTCGAACGCGGAAACTACATGAAGGCGTTGGCGTCGTTCACCGGCGCGCCGATCTGATTGCGTACGGCCTTCTTGCGGGATCGCTCGGCGGGCCGCTTCTCTCCCGGAGAGATCGCGGAGCAGTGAATTTCGTAAGAAAGGATTTCGCCATGCCTGCTCGGCTCAATGCCGAACAGCCATGTTTTCTTGTATACGCCCGCACGGCGATGCACGCCGTTGCGGGTTGAGCGACGGCGTTTTCCGCAAGGCTCGCTCGTCAAGAGTCCGTCTGGCGATTTGGTCTTGACGGGCTATCATAACGGAAGCGTCGCAAAACGCCCACCGGTTCGCCGAATCGCCGGTGCTATGATGAGCGGGGCTCGCCGGTCCCATGGCATCCCGCGGCGGAAGATTCCCAGGTTACGAAGCAAGGGTTCAACCATGCATTATCCCTGGTGGTACGTTCCCCAGCTTACGGCACCGATGCTCATTGCCGTGGTTTCGGTCTTGCACGTGCTGGTCTCGCACTACGCGGTGGGGGGCGGATTGTTCTTCGCCGTGGAAACCGGTTTCGCTTACCGCACGGGCAATCGAGATTACCTCGAATATCTGCGGCGTCACGCCCCCTTCTTCATCCTGCTGACCGTCGTCTTCGGCGCGATATCCGGGGTGGGAATCTGGTGGACGATCGGTCTGGCCTCGCCGCTGGCCACGGAAGTTTTGATCCGGAACTTCGTGTTTGGTTGGGCGACGGAATGGGTCTTTTTTGTCATCGAGCTTTCGGCGGCGTTCATTTTCTACTATTTCTGGGGCAAATTGGAACCGAAGACGCACGTGGCGATCGCGTGGATTTACGCAGGCGCGGCGTGGATCAGCCTGGTGCTGATTACGGGAATCACAGCCTTCATGCTGAATCCCGGTTCTTGGTTGGAGCACCGCACGTTTTGGAGCGGGTTTTTCAATCCGCAATTCCTCCCGCAGACGATTTCGCGAACCGGCGGCGCCATCCTGCTGACCTCCCTCTACGTCTACGTGCATGCATCGTGGACGCTCAAGGAGTCGGGCCTTCGCGAGTTGATCGTCCGGCGATCGACGCGACCGGCGCTGCTTGGGGCCGTAATGATCACCTTGGGCGGCATCGGTTGGTTCGCCATGCTTCCGGATTCGGCGAGGATGGCCTTGGAGGCGGCGGCGGTCTTGACGGTACTGACGGTGCTGATCTTCGCCCTGACGGCGGCGGTCTTTCTGCTGCTGTATCTCGGGCCGTATCGTCACCCGGAGTGGATGAGTCCCGGATTCGCCCTAGCGCTGTTCCTGTTCGGACTGGCCGCTTTCAGTACGGGTGAATTCATTCGAGAGGCCGTCCGCAAACCCTACGTGGTGTACAACGTCGTTTTGGGCAATCAAATCTTGGAGGAGGAGGTGCCGGCCTTTCGGGCCGCCGGGTTCCTGCAAAGCGGTCGATGGACGCGCGAGTACGTGAAGGAACGCTTCCCCGAAGCCCTGCAAGGCGACCGAGTCGATTCGCGAAAGCTGCTCGATTTGAAACCGGAGGACCGCGTCCTGGCGGGTCGCCTGATTTTCATGCACCACTGCAATGACTGCCACGCCGAGCGGCAGGGTTACTCGGCGGTCGGTCCCGTGCTTTTCGGGCGGTCTCGCGAGATGCTGGTGGATATGGTTTCGCACCTGCACGAAACCCACTATTTCATGCCTCCTTGGTCGGGAACGCGCGAAGAAGCGGAACTGGTGACCGACTATTTGTGGACGCTCCGGCCCGAGCGTCCCAAGGGCATCTATCCCAACTTGGAGCAGTTGGAGGCCAAACGATGATCGAATCGTTGGATACATCCGCCTTGCCGGCAATGCCGGCGCCGTTCTGGTTCGTGCAGTTCTTCAAGGTCTTGGGTTTCATTCTGCACATGGTGCCCATGAATCTTTGGTTCGTGGGCATGGTGTTGGCCGTGCTGTTTTACAAACGTGCCGGGCACGCCCGAGAGTGGGCCGAACGCATCGGGACGCAGATGCCGGTCATCGTGGCCTTCGGCGTTAACTTCGGCATCGTGCCGCTGCTTTTCATTCAAGTGGCGTACCCTTGGGCCTTTTACCCCGCCACCATTCTGACGGCTTGGTTTTGGTTTTCCATCGTCATTCTGCTGATCTTCGCCTACTACGGAGTCTATGCCTTCGCTTTCGGACTCAAGGCGAAGACCCAGGCCATGCAGCTGTGGCGGTATGCGGCGGGATGGATCGCGGCGGGGTTGTTCCTGGTGATGGGATTGCTTTTCTGCAACGGCTTTTCGTTGATGGCGTCGCCCGATCATTGGAAGCCGCTTTGGCTGGGGCATAACGTCGCCGGCGCTGCGACGGGAACGGCCCACAATTTCGCCGATTCCTCGCTGTGGCTGCGATGGTCGTTGATGCTGGGTCTGGCCATGCTGACCACTGCCGCTTATACCGTGGTCGACGCCGCGTGCTTCGTGAAGACCGATCGGAACGAATACCGCCTGTGGGCCGCGGGATTCGCGTGGCGTTTGGGCCTAGTCGGAGTGGTCGTCACGACCGCAGCGGGCGCCGCTTACGTCTGGGGAACCTGGCCTCGCGACCTGCTGTCGTACATGACCTCGGGCTCGCGATTGCCGCTGACCGTCCTGACGGCCGTTTCTCCCGTCTTGCCGGTTGCGGTCTTGACGCTATTCCGAAATCGCGCCGCGGACGTCGTTGCGGCGGGTGCGGTGGGCGGATCGCAAATCGTCGTCCTGGCGCTCAACGCGGTTAGTCGGCAGGTCGTGCAAAATCTGGAAATCGCCCCGTACGGCAAGGTCTGGGAGGTTCCGCAAAGCCCCGACTGGGGACCGATGGTCTTGTTCCTGGTAACGTTCGTGCTGGGCGTCGCGGTGATCGGTTGGATGCTCGCGCAGGTGGTGCGATGCGTCAAGGCGTCCTCGCCGTGACCTGCGCAGGCGGTGATCGCTAGCCTCGGCGAACGTTTCTTCTCGGCGAACCCTACGGCGAACATAGCTACTCGCTACATGGTCGCGTTATGCGCGATGAGCGCCCTCTGCGGCCTTGCCGGCACTCTGTCGGCACGGCGATGGCCGAACCGCCATGTCTCAGGGCGCTTCCTGCGTTCTTGGGGCGTTCGCGCTAGATTGTCCGCTCTATAGTGCGATAAGACATCCTTTCTTTTTTGCGAACTCTTCGAATCGGCGTTGACAGCTCTCGGTGAGACTTGTATTCTTCCGCCCTCTTGCCGGATCGACGCCTTCGATCTTGTTTGCTCCGTGGACCGGGGATTTCACTAGCGAAGGGTGAGCCTCCGCGACTGGACGCGTCCGGTCTTAAGAGCGAAGCGAGGAGTTGAGCGAGAGGGGCCTAAACGGCGTGAGCGAGCGTTTCCGCGTGCGACGAAGAAGATGTCGTCGTGAACGGCGAAGAGGCGCGGCCTATCGGTCGAGCGACGAGAGAAAGCACGCTCCGCCGGGCACGACGAGCGACATCCCATGGCTGCACGTGGAGCCGAAAGGACGAAGGCATGAGCGGCGGCGACCGGTTCCGCAGATGATGGTTCGTAAGAGGATGCACGCGGGAACGAAATCGCTTGGGCCGCGGAAAATTCAGAGAAATCAGCCTTGACCCAATAACACCATTCAAGTATTTGTCCCGCACCGACCCTGTGTCGGAATGGCGAATTCACCGAATCTCCGCCCGTCGAAGCGAGCCTTGCGAGGGAACAGGCTCGGGGAGATTGCGGCGACGAAGGCATCGCATGGAGGCGATACCCCTATGCCGTCGGAGCGTTACGGACACCGAAGTAATCTTGGCTGGGACAGCCGCCACCGAGGCGCGGAACGGAGTCCTGCGAGTCTCGAAAGGAGAACTGGGTTGAAAACGACAGTGCGCATCCTCACCGGCATGGCTGCCGTCGGCCTGGGGCTGCTGATGGCGGCACCCTGGGCGATCGGACAAGGACGTACCGACTTCGGCACGACGCAGCCCGCCCAAGACGCCGACGCCTTGCGTCGGCAGAGCGACGATTTGCTGAAGCGTGCCAAGCAGGCCATCGCCGAACGAAACTACCAGGGCGCGGAGTTGCTGATCCGCCAGGCGGAAGCCCTGGGCGTCCAATATCCGCCGATGCACCTGGGAGACACGCCGAACAAGGTGCGCCGAAGTTTGGAGGCGGCTCGTTCCTCCGCCGGTGCTCCCGCTCCCGGGCAAACTCCCTTCGATGCCCGGGGATTGAGCGCCGACGATCCCAAGAGCCTCGCCAAGACCTACCTCCGAAACGGTCGGCTGGCGCTGGCGAAGGGGGACGTGCAGGACGCCGCCAATTGGTACCGTGCCGCGGTGAGCGTTTCGGCGGTGTTCTCGCCGGATGAGGATTCGCCGGCTAAGCTGGCCGAAGATCTCCGCCGCATGGGATACGATCCTAACGCGACCGCTCAGGCCGGTTCGCCGAACGGAGCGCCTATGACGCCGCTTCCGCCGGTGGGCCAAATGACCTCGATGACCCCGCCCGGCATCACTCCGGAAACCAAATCGCCCACCCAGAAGCAGAGCGACCAATGGTTGCTGGAAGCCCGGCGGGCCTTGGCCCTGGGGGACGTCAAGACCGCGCAACGCCACGTGGAGCAGATTCGCTCACTAGGGTTGACCTACGGTCGATTCGAAGACTCGCCGGAACGCATTGAGACTCTGATCCGCACGCATCAGGACCTCATGGCTCAAAAGGCCGAGCGAGGTCAAAGCGAAGGCTGGCGTCGGCTGTACGCCAAGTTGCTGCTCGAGCAGGCGGACGGATTGCTTCGCTGGGGAGATCTCAACGAGGCCGAGCGTCTGGCTCAATTCGCAGCGCAGCAAGGCATTAGCTTCAGCCCCTTCGAACTACGACCGGAGACGATTCTCGATCGCGTGGCCGAAGAACGCCGCCGTCGCAGTCCGGTGAGCGTTCCGGACGCGGCCTCGACCGCTCCCGGTTATGCCCTGGCGGCCAAGCAGCGCGCCGCCGATCTTCTGAACCGTGCTCGGGGGGCGTTGAATGCCGGAGACTGGAGCACGGCCGAGACCTATGCCATGCAGGCGGCTTCGTTCCAGCTTCCGGAGTCGGCCTTCGGCCCCGGGGAGGATAGCCCCAGCCGCATGTTGGCCGCGGTGCAACAAGCCAAGTCGGCGGCCGGCGTGGTCCCGGCGGCTGCGCAGGGCGTTGTGCCGGCCTCGGGGAACTTCGGCGCTCCCAACGTCGCCGCGGCGGCGGTTTACAACCCCAGCGCGGATGCCACCCGCAACGTGCCGGCCTCGGCGGTCCAGCCCGGCCTTCCGTCCGGCCCCTTCCAAGCCGAGGCCGCCGTTCCCGGTCGCGGCATGATGCTGGTCCGGCAAGCCGAGGAAGCCCTGCGGCGCAACGATGAAGCGACCGCCATGGAATACTTCCGCCAATCGACGGCTTACTTCGCCGAGATGGATCCCGTGACCGTCCAACGGGTCCAAGACGTGCTGCAACAATACGCCGCGCGAACGAGCTACCAGACGGTGCAGGAAGCGTCGGAAATCACGATGCAGCAGCAGATGATCGCGCGACAACTTTCCGCGGAATTGGCTCAAAAGGAGTCGCAAGCGCTGAGCCTGCTGGACAGTGATCCCGCGCGAAGCCGGAACATTTTGGAGTTGATGCGAGGCAAGATCGAGACGGCCTCCGTCGATTCCGCGGCGAGGGATCAACTCCTGCGGCGCTTGAATGCCCGACTGGCGGAAATCGATCGCTACGTCGAGCAGAACAAGCCCATCATCGACCGTCAAAAGAAGAATGCCGAGGTCGAGGCTTCCATCACGCAGACCCGGTTGGGAACTTTCGACAAGCAGAGCAAGCTGGCCGAGATGGTGCAAGAGTACAACCAACTCATCAGCCAGCAGCGATTCGCGGAGGCGGAAGTCGTGGCGAAGCGTGCGGCGGAACTCGACCCCGAGAACCCCGTCACCCAGCAACTGGTGCTGAACGCCCGATTCATCCGGCAATACAGCGAGAACATGGCCCTCAAGGATCAAAAGGAGCAGGCCTTCCTCGCGACGTTGGCTTCGGTGGATCGCTCTTCCGTGCCCTTCGACGACTCCACCCCCTTCCTGCTGCCGGACGCCACGGAATGGAAGCAGTTGACGGATCGGCGGGCGAAGAGGACCGACAGCCGTTTGAAACGTTCCGAAGCTGAACTGCAAATCGAGCGCCAACTCTCATTCCTGGTGATGCTGCAATTCGATGCGGCGCCGCTGTCGCGAGTGATCGATTACCTCAGCAAGCTGACGGACGTCAACATGCACATCGATCCGAACGGACTGGCGGCGGAGGGCGTCTCGACGGACACCCCGGTAACCATCAAGCTGAATCAGGAGGTTTCGCTGAAAAGCGCGCTGAACCTCATCTTGCAACCGTTGCACCTCTCGTACGTCATCCAAGACGACGTGCTGAAGATCACCAGCGAGCAGATGACGCGCGGCGTAGTCTTCACCAGAGCCTACGACGTAGCCGATCTGGTCAGCCCCATCCCGAACTTCATCCAAAGCGGGATGCCGCTCGATGCAGCCTATGCAAACGCGATGCGGCAAGCGGGCGTGGCCTCGGCCGGTTCCACGCCGAACACGGTGCTCGCCTCGCGAGGCGGGGAACGCGTCTCGGCCGTCATCAACCCGGCCATTCTGGCCCAGATGTCTCAATCCACGGCCAACGCTCTGCCGGGCGGCGCGAACGTGCCGTTCGGGGCGGGGGCCGGCGGAATGGGCGGTGCCGCTCTCGCCGACTTCGACAGCTTGATCGAGCTGATCCAAACCACGGTGGATCCCACCAGTTGGGACGCACAGGGCGGTCCGGGCTCCATCTCGCCATTCCCCACCAACCTCAGCTTGGTCATCAGCAACACGCAGGAGGTTCACGAGCAGATCGCGGATCTGTTGGAGCAACTCCGCCGAATGCAGGACCTGCAAGTGACCGTCGAGGTGCGATTCATCACCCTTAACGACAATTTCTTCGAACGGATCGGAGTTGACTTCGACTTCGACCTGAACGACAAGATCGACGGTAAAAGTGGTGTCACGTTCGGTCAGATCGTGACGCCGGCCGACCCGGCGAATGACGACGCTGAGGTCCGTGATCTGAACGACAAGGATAACAGCCGCGGCGTGACGGTGGGGCTTAGCGCTCCGGTGGGCTTGGGTGCCCCGGCCAGCTTCAGCGCCGACCTCGACATCCCGTTCCGGCAAGGCAGTTTCGCCTTGGCCACGCCGCAATTCGGCGGCTATGACGGCACGGCGGGCGCCCAATTGGGATTCGCCATCCTGAGCGAGATCGAGGCCTACTTCTTCATCGAAGCGGCTCAGGGCGATCGCCGATCGAACGTCCTGCAAGCGCCCAAGGTGACGCTCTTCAACGGCCAGTACGCCTCGATTTCCGACCAATCCACCAGCCCCTTCGTGATGGGAATCATCCCGGTGGTCGGTGACTTCGCCGCCGCTCAGCAACCGGTGGTCGTGATGGTCTCCGAGGGCACGTTCCTCACGGTGCAGGCCGTGGTCTCCCAGGATCGCCGGTTCGTCCGCATGACGGTCATCCCCTACTTCGCCCGAATCCAAGAGGTGAATCAGTTCACCTTCACCGGTTCGGAGACGACGACCGAGACGACCTCGGCGGAAGGGAACCAGAACGAGCCGAACGACAACACCAAGAACAGCCGCAACCGCACGACCACGCGGCAAGGCAGCACCGTCCAATTGCCCACCGTGGCCTCGGTGTCCGTCAACACGACGGTCAGCGTTCCGGACGGTGGTACGGTTCTCTTGGGCGGTATCAAGCGGCTGAGCGAAGGCCGTAATGAGTTCGGCGTGCCGATGCTCTCGAAGATCCCGTACGTCAATCGGCTCTTCAAGAACGCCAGCGTCGGCCGAGAAACCCAAAGCCTCATGATGATGGTCACGCCGCGGATCATCATCCCCGAAGAAGAGGAAGAAAAGCTCGGCATTACCACGCCGTAGTTGAAACTCGAATCCTTCCCCTCCCTCCTGAGACGGGGGCCGCCGGTTTGACCGCCGACGGCCCTTTTTGCTGCGCCGCGTTGTCTACGCCGTCGATATTTCGACGTGTTCCGCGCTGTCGGGAGGGCCGGGTGCGTCCAAAGTCGAGAGGCTCTTGGAGGCGCCTTGAGCGGCGATAGACTGAATCCGGTCAATAGCACCATCCCAAACGCCGAACAGGTTCGAGCCTGTCTGGCTTTGCGAATTCGAATTGAATAGTTACGACGAACGTGGGGAACCGCCATGCACGACAAAAAGCCTTTTCCGCCGTCTTGCAGCGCCCAAAGCGCCCGCGCCGTCGCGTCATCGTGGCTTCGGGGAATCGCTCGGCCTTTGAGCGAACCGCGGTCGAGGATGCGCTTCCTCGGCCCATTGGCGTTGTCATGGTTCGCTTGCAGTTGCGTTGCGGTTGTTGCGACCGCCGATGAACCAGCCTATGACTCCTGGACGCTGAAAAGCAGTCGTTTGGGAGATTTTCCGCCGCCGAACGAAGGCGATCAACAAACGTGTTTGGTCGTCGCCGATTTCGACGGCGATTCGATCCTCGATTTTGCGGTGGGTGAGCGGACCCGATCGCCGGGCATCGTGTGGTATCGATCGACCGGCACGACTTGGGAACGCCGCGTCATCGAGGCGGGCGCACTGCGACCCGAGGCGGGAGGCGTCGCGGCCGATTTGGACGGGGACGGCGATCCCGACCTGATCTTGGGCCAAGATGCCTCCGGCACGGAGATGTGGTGGTGGGAGAATCCGGACCCCCATTTCGAAAAGCCCTGGAAACGGCGGCTCATCAAGGTCCAAGGGGGACGCAAGCATCACGATCAGACGTTTGGAGATTTTACGGGCGACGGGCGTCCCGAGTTGCTGTCGTGGAATCAAGGCGCCAAAAGTCTTCTGCTGTTTACGCCGCCGGACGATCCGCGTGTGGAAACACCTTGGTCGGCACGGGTAATTTATCGCTGGCAGGACGGTCCGGAGTTGGAGGGCTTTCCTTCGTACCCCGTGGACGTGGACGGCGACGGAGTGTTGGACATCGTAGGCGGCGGGCGATGGTTGCGATACCGCGGCGAGGACGCCTTCGACTGCGAAATCATCGATGACCGCATGCGGTTTACCCAATGCGCGGCCGGGCAATTAGTCGCGGGAGGGCGACCGGAAATCGTCTTTTTGCCGGGCGACACCGACGGCGAGGCCCGGTGGTACGAATTCGACGGCAGGGGTTGGCAAGCCCATTCGCTGGGGGACGTGGTGCACGGTCACACCTGCGAGATCGGCGACCTCGATGGGGATGACAACCTCGACATCCTGATCGGCGAAATGGGATCGCCGGGGGCGGGCGATCAGGCCCGCATCCTCGTATGGCTCGGCGACGGCAGAGGCGGCTTCCGAAAGGAGATCATCCGCACGGGCCAGGGTATCCACGAAGGCAGGCTTGCCGACGTCAACGGCGACGGTCGCCTCGATATCCTCGTCAAACCGTACCACCACAACGCGCCGCTCATGGAAATCTTGTTGAACGGCGGTCGTTCAAGAGCAAAGTGACGCTCGCGATGATCTTCACGGTCGCGTATAAGTCGCCACGGTAGTGTTTTGAACGCGACCGAAGTTCTTTGTGCGACCACGTGAGAAGACATTACGACGTAGTAAAAATCAGTTGCCCCTTCCGCAAAAATATTCTATGGTTTCATTAGTCCCTTCTAACAAATAACCCGGTCGTCATTCTCGCACACGGGACTTTCGCCTTCCAGCAGCAGTCACTACCTTCTTCGGGCGAGCTCCGTCTTTTTCTTTCGGACGCTTGGCATCTTCCAAGCGGCGGTCTCACGGGCCATTCCCCTTTTCTCGCGGCAAGAAGAAGGAGGTGAATCATGGCGCACAGTCTTTTTTCTCGCCTAACGATCAAGAGTAAATTGATCGGAGGGTTCTGTCTGGTCGCGTCGGCGTCCGCCTTGGTGGGCGGAATCGGTTATTGGGCTTTGACGGGTTTTCAACGCTGCTCCGATACTGTGTCCCAAACCATACTGCCTTCGATAGACTCTCTCAAAGGAGTGAAATCGGCGTTCGAGGAACTGCGCATTGCACAGCGAACGCTTCTAACGCAGAAGCTCAGCGATGCCGATTGGCAGCGGCAATTCGAGGACATCGCGGCAGCGAGAAAAACCTATCAAGCCGAGTGTGAGAAATTCGAGGCCGTTATTCAAACGGACGATATGCGACGGCTTTGGGAGGAATTCAAGTCGGCGGTTGCCGAATGGCGAGATTTGAATAACGCGGGTCTCGACCAATGCCGCGAAATCCGGTCGCTGGATGTGGGCGACCCCGCGGACTTTCTGTATCAAATCGAGAATTTGCGAGGAAAACATTACGAACTGCTGGCCAAGACACAGGCGTTATTACTCACCGGAACCGCGTTTGAAGGAGGCGAGGATTACGCGAGCTGCGCTTTTGGAAAATGGATTGCGCAACTTCGGACTCAAAACCCGACCATCCGGCGCATTGTGAGCGAGCAGGCCGAGGTTGACCGTCGATTTCATGCGGCCGTGGCCGAGATCAAACGATTGAAAGCAGCCGGACAGGACCACGCGGCATTACAAACGTTCAAAGATGCCTGCGACGCGATGAACGACGTACTCGCGCGTTTCGAGGAGCTGGCCGCCTTGGGACACAGCGCGCGGGAAAGCGAGAATGCGTACGTTCGGCTGGTCATGGAAGACGCCGAGGAAAAGCAGATGAAGGCGGATTCTCTTTTGAATCAACTCATCACCGCGGAGGAGAAGATCGCCGATCGAACGGTGGCGGAGGGCATGCAAAATGCCCGGTCGGCGAAAACCCTGATCGTCGGGACATCCGTTGTTGCATTCGCCCTGGCGCTCGTCGCGGGAATATCTCTGGCGTTGAGCGTCATTCGCCCGGTCCGCGGCGTGGTCGCCATGCTCAAGGACGTGGCGGAGGGAGAAGGGGACCTTACGAAGCGTTTGAGCGTGTCGAGCCACGACGAACTGGGAGAGATGGGGCGATGGTTCAATACTTTTTGTGACAAG
This sequence comes from Thermopirellula anaerolimosa, assembly GCF_054657335.1. Lineage (NCBI taxonomy): Bacteria > Pseudomonadati > Planctomycetota > Planctomycetia > Pirellulales > Thermoguttaceae > Thermopirellula > Thermopirellula anaerolimosa. Next base: position 1,194,778 of record NZ_BAAHYX010000006.1, on the reverse strand, counting down.
CTGGAGTTGATTATTGCGGACGTGGCGTCCACGACCGAGCAATTTCGGGAAGGGGCGAAGATCGTGTCGGACGCCTCTCAGTCTTTGGCTTCCGGTTCGCAGGAACAAAGCGCCAGCGTGGAGCAGATCAACGCCTCGATGCAGCAAATGGCGGCCTCGGTGGCGGATGTCAAGAGGGTTGCCGTAGCGGCGCGAGCACTCGGTACGGAGACCGAGGAGACGGCAAAACGCGGCGAAAAGGCGGTAAACCAATCTTTGGAAGCCATGGACGACATTCGCAAGAATGCCCGGCAAATCTCGCAAATCATCCAGGTTATTTCCGAGATAGCCGGGCAAACCAATCTGTTGGCTCTGAATGCGGCCATCGAGGCGGCTCGCGCCGGGCAGCATGGAATGGGCTTCGCCGTGGTTGCGGATGAGGTCCGAAAATTGGCGGAACGCGCGAACCGCGCCGCCGCCGAAATATCTCAGCTCATCCGACGCGCGAATGAAAGCGTCGAGCAAGGCGCGGAGTTGAGCCAAGCCGTCGCGAAGGCTTTGCACGACATCGTTGCCGCCGTCGATAACACGTCGGGCAAGATCGGCGAAATCGCCGAAGCCGCTGCGGTGCAGGCCGAAAGTGCGGAAGAGATTGCGCGCGCTGTGGCGGGTATCACCGATATTGTGAATCACACGGCCTCTAGCAGCGAGGAACTGGCTTCCAGTAGCGAAGAATTGGGGTCGCAGGCGGACGCATTGAGCCGAATCGTCGGTCGATTCAAGATTCGGCCGGTCCTTCATGGGGCCGGTGCATGAGAAATCGCACGCAGTAGTAGAGGCCGCATCAACCGATCCTAACACCTAACACGGTCGCCGGAAGCTGTTTGCTTTCGGCGACCGCTTAGCTGTGATGGCGAAACAAATGCCCGCTCGAGCATAAAGCGGGCAAGCAATGAACCCAGGGTGATTGAGCAATCGGCCCGGGTTCGTGCCGTTTAAGGGCTTGCCGGTTGGCTCTTTTCCTCGCCTTGCTGCCGAGCCTTTTTGATGTATTGATCTAGGATGATGGGAATTTGGTCGGGCGTCACCGAACCGTGCATGTCGTCGTTGACCACCATCACGGGCGCCAGACTGCACGCCCCCAGGCAACGAGCGCCTTCCAGGGTAAACATGCCGTCGCCGGTGGTTTCCCCGAAATGAATGCCCAACTCGTCCGAGAGTTTTTCGGCCAGTCGGTCCGCTCCCTTGACATAACAGGCCGTCCCCAGGCACAGGTTGATGATGAACTTGCCTCGGGGTTGCAAGCGGAAATAGTGATAAAAGCTGGCGACGCCCGACACTTTCGCAGCAGGCACTTGGAGCAATTGGGCCACGGCATCAAGTTGCGATTGACCCAAGAAACCGAATTTGCCTTGCACGCGATGCAACACGGCGATGAGTTGGCTGTGCGGGTCTTGCTCCGCGCGGCATTGCTCGATGAAGGCGACCAGGTCTTCACCCAGCACCCGTTCGGCGGCGGCCTTGACTTCGGCCCAATTGTCGGTGGAACACGCGTGTTGGCAATTCATCGGATACCTCGCGGCAACTTCGGCGAATAGCGTGTGTGCAGCAGTTGGTGCGCCCGTTCCGATCCGGGACTGCCCAGGAATTTCTCGTAGATCTCCTCCAGCGCCGGGTTCTCGTACGATTCGCGGAGTTTCTTGGAACCGTCGATGGCGTAGAGCGCGGAGGCGCGTTTCTTGAGGAGTTGCGGATCTAAGACGTGATAATGCGGCGGCGGATAGGGTTGCCCTCCGCCTCCGATACACCCGCCGGGGCAGGCCATCACCTCGATGACGTGGAAATTCTCTTTGCCCGCCGTCACCTTATCCAAAACTTGCTTGGCGTTGTTGAGTCCGTTGGCCACGGCGACATGGATGTTGCGTTCGCCGATGGCGACATAGGTCTCGCGCAATCCCTCCACGGCGCGGACCTCGGTGAACTCCAGGCGTTCCGGCGGCTTATCGGTGAGGATATGGTAAGCCGCTCGCAGGGTGGCCTCCATCACGCCGCCGGTGGTGCCGAAGATGTCGCCCGCCCCCGTCGCCAAGCCTAGCGGGGCGTCGAAATCGCCCTCGGGAAGGGAGGTGAAGTTGATGCCGTAACATTTGATCATCCAAATCAACTCGCGCGTGGTGAGCACGGCATCCGTGTACGGCAAGCCGTTTTCCATTATGTGTTCGGGACGCCGCGCTTCGTACTTCTTGGCCACGCAAGGCATGACGGCGACCATGAATATCTTCTCGGGCGGGATGCCTTTCTGCTCGGCGTAGTACGTTTTGGCGAGCGTCGAAAGCATGCTCATCGGCGATTTGCACGTCGAAGCGTGGGGGATCAACTCCGGATAGAACTTCTCCATGAAGCTGATCCACCCGGGCGAGCAGGACGTGATCATCGGCAGCGGACCGCCCTCTTGAAGGCGCGTCAGAAACTCGTGGGCCTCCTCGACGATCGTCAAGTCGGCGCCCAAGTCCGTATCGAAGACGGCGTCGAAGCCCAGCAGTCGCAGGGCGGTGACCATCTTGCCGGTGCACGGCGTCCCCGGCGGCAGGTCGAAACCCTCGCCGATGGCCGCGCGGATGGACGGCGCGGTTTGGACCACGACGTGCATCTCGGGATCCGCCAAGGCCTTCCAGACATCTTCGACGCTGGATTTCTCCAGGAAAGCCGCGGTCGGGCAGACATTGATGCACTGTCCGCATTGGATGCAGACGGAATCGTCCATGCGGACCAAATGGGCGGGGCCGACTTGCGTCGTGAACCCCCGACCGTGTTGGCTCAGGTTGTACACCCCCTGAATCTCGGCGCAGACCCGAACGCAACGCCCGCAAAGGATGCATTTGTTGGGATTGCGGACCACGGCGCTGCTGCTGTCGTCGATGGGAAAGTCCTTGCGGACTCCGGCGAACAGTCGCTCCCGCACGCCCAGCGAATAGGCCAGATTCTGCAATTCGCAATTGCCGTCGCGATCGCAGGTCTGGCAATCCATGGGATGGTTGTCGAGCAGCAATTCGACGATGTCGCGCCGCGCCTCGCGGATGGCGGGCGAGTTGGTCTTCACCGACATGCCTTCCCAAACCGGGGCGCTGCACGAGGCCGTGTATGCCCCCATCCCTTCGACCTCGACGATGCAAACGCGGCACGAACCCGCCAGGCTCAAGTCCGGGTGGTAGCACAAGCGGGGAATGCGGATGCCGAGTTTTTCCGCCGCCTGCATCACGGTGGTTCCCTCGGGCACGGTCAGCGGCGTACCGTCGATCGTGATGTTGATCTGCTTCTTGCGTTTGCGAATCATGGTCAAGGGTTTCCCTGGGCCGCCCGAACTTTACCGACTGCTCCGCGCGGGTTCGTCCTCCGAGGGCGCACCCGCCGCATGTCTTGTTACAATTTCAAAACGGCATCGAACCGGCAAACCTGGAAGCATCGCCCGCACTTGATGCAGCGCGCTTGATCGATGACGTGCACCTCGCGCCGGTTGCCCGAAATGCACTCGACGGGGCAGTTCCGGGCACAAGCGGTGCAACCGACGCACTTCTCGGCGTCGATCTCGAAACGAATCAGAGCGGTACACTTCTTGGCGGGGCAGCGTTTGTCGCGGACGTGGGCAAGATATTCATCTCGGAAATGCGTTAACGTACTGAGGACCGGGTTGGGGGCGGCGCGTCCCAAGCCGCACAGCGACGACCGCCGCACCAGTTTCGCCAGGCGTTCCAGTTTGTCCAAGTCGCTCTCGTCCGCCTTTCCGTTAGTAATGCGATCCAGAATCTCCATCATGCGCTTGGTGCCCTCCCGGCACGGAGTGCACTTTCCGCAAGATTCATCTTCGGAAAAGGCGGTGAAGAACTTGGCGATATCCACCATGCAGTCGTCCTCGTCGAGGACGATCATGCCTCCGGAGCCCATGATCGAACCGGCCCGATTCAGGGTGTCGAAATCGACGCGGAGATCGAGCATGGTCGCGGGGATGCATCCGCCCGCCGGTCCGCCGGTTTGAACGGCCTTGACGGCCGTGCCGCCGCTGCATCCGCCGCCGATCTCCATGACGATTTCGCGGAGGGTGATGCCGATCGGCACCTCGACCAACCCGGTGTGGTTGATTTTCCCCGCCAAGGCGAAGACCTTGGTTCCGCCGCTGGCTTGGCTGCCGATACGACTGAACCAATCGGCGCCGTAGATGATGACGGCGGGAACGTTGGCGAAGGTCTCGACGTTATTGATGACGGTAGGCTTGCCCCATAAGCCGACTTCGGTGGGGTACGGAGGCCGGATCCGCGGTTGTCCCCGCTCGCCTTCGATGGAATGGATCAGGGCGGTTTCCTCCCCGCAAACGAAGGCTCCCGCCCCCAATCGAATGCTGAGATCGAAGTCGAATCCGGAGTTGAGGATATTCTTGCCCAGCAACCCCCATTCCCGGCACTTGCGGATGGCGCGATCGATCCGCTCGACGGCCAGAGGGTATTCGGCCCGAACATACACGAACCCTTGATGTGCACCGATGGCGAAGGCCCCGATGATCATCCCTTCGATGACGTTGAAGGGGTCGGACTCCAGCATGCTGCGGTCCATAAAGGCGCCGGGGTCGCCTTCGTCCGCGTTGCAGATGATGTAGCGGACTTTCTCGGGGGATTTGGTCGCCAAGGCCCATTTTTCGCCCGTGGCGAAACCGCCGCCCCCGCGTCCTCGCAACTTTGATTTGATGACTTCATCGATCACAGATTGCGGATCGCCTTGGCTCAAGACTTTCGCCAGGGCCTCGAATCCGCGGTAATGCACGTATTCTTCGATACTCTCGGGATCGATGATGCCGTTGTGCCGCAGGGCGATGCGGGTTTGCCGGTTGAAGAAGGCGACCTCGCCGTACAACTCGAAAAAGTCTTGGCTGACCGGTTCATCGCGGACGCGGAGTCGTTCCACGATGCGTCCCCCGCGGATGTGCTCGCGCACGACTTCTTCCAGATCGGCCAACGTTTCGATGCGGTACAGCACGTTTTGGGGGCGCACCAGGATGTGCGTGCGTTTGCCGGCCTCCTCGGCCGAGCAAGCTCCGAAGCAACTGGCGTTGATGACGCGGCATTCCTCCGGTTCCACGCCCATGGCGCGAAGCTGATTGGCCATGGGACCGCCGCAAATCTTCTCCCCCTTCCAACCGCAGCGCAAGGAAGCGCAATTGAGGATCTCGAACCTGCTGACGGCGTCGATCGGCCCGTCCAAGACGTGATCAAGTAGCGGTTCCCCTTTCAAGACATGCTGGGTGAAAATCTTATGAACCAGGTCGCGCGTGACTTGCTGGTACTTGACGGGCATGGACCCGGCCCGATACACGCTGACGATCGGCTCGCGACTGCACCGCCCGGTGCAACCGGTCCGGCGCAATACGATGTCGTCGCGTCCGGATGCCGCGATATGCTTGCGGAACTCTTCGGCAACCACCACTGCGCCCGCGGCATTCTCGCAAGTCGCCGAACCGACTTGGATGAAAATGCGGTCGCCGGCGGTCCGCTCGCGGACGACCTCCTCGCATTTCTGCCGGATGGACTGCAATACATCCCAAACTTGCTGTTTCACGGTCGCTCCTCGTCTTTGAGCCGAACCCGTTCCAATCCAGCCGCCGATAAGACGTGCCGCCCCTGCCGATTGCTAGGCCGCGGCAGTCCCGTTTCCTTGGTTTTCTCCAACGCCGCGTAACGTTGCTGCAATCACGCACCAATTTACCAGAATGGACTTCGAAAAATAAGGCCGCCGAGATTGCGCGACGATTTGCTTATGAACGATACTTTCCCAAACGGCGTCTCCGATCCCCGGCATACCATCGCTGCAATCCGCTGGCAAGCGATGCCGGCCGAACGAATCCGATCGCCACAATGCTATTACGTAGTCGCAATTCAGTCGGTTCTTTCCCCCAAAAAGTCTCGCGTAAATGGAGGATTGCGGCCTGGTCGCCCGGTGGTTCAGGGCGAACGCGAAACCCTGTCATCCTTGGAGTTTAGCAATCGGTCGGGATGCCGTGCAGGACGCCGCACCCGGCGAGCCGTGGCGCTATGGCGTGCGGTCGGGGATGCCTGGGAAGCCGCGGAGGCTTGCCCTGAGGTCGGAACGATTACGGCGATGTCGGCTTCCTGAGCAAGCTATAGTTTTTATGACGGTTCCCGGCACCGGCGAGTACCTGTGGTTTGGAAAGAGGACGGCGTTGTGACCGACTCCAGTAAGCGACCGACGAACGACAAGGCCCCGTCTTCGCGGAGGGCATCGGCCTGCGATCAGAATCGCAATTCCACGGAGGCCGCCATGGACGCATTCCTGGACGCCGTGGACGAACTCCATTCGTCGCCGACGGTCGCCTGGCGAGTGCTCAATCTGCTGAAAGACCCGGAGTTCGACGTTCGGGACGTGGAAAGCCACCTGGAGGCAGACCCGGCGCTGACGGCCTCGATCTTGAGGCTCGTGAACTCGGCGGCGTACGGTCTGCCGCGTCGCATCTCCAGCCTTCGCCAAGCCATTATGTTGATGGGTGCTCGGTCTCTGCGTTTGGCCGTACTCAGCTTCGGTCTGGTGGACCGCTTGACTCGCGGGACTCCGGCGCAGGTGTACGACGATTTTTGGCGACGCGCGCTCACCGCCGCCGTCGCCGCCGCGAGACTCAGTCGCGAAGTACAACGGAACGCTGCGGACGAGGCCTATAGCGCGGGCCTTCTGGCGGACCTGGGGGTGCTGGTCTTGGCGCAAGTCGATACCAACCGGTACGTCAAGATCTACACGCAGCATCCCCACGGTACGACGCTACAGGAGGCGGAGACGAATCGTTACGGTTTCTCGCACGCGGCACTGGGAGGCCGGTTGCTCGCACGCTGGGGTATTCCGAACCCCCTGCCGATCGCCGCCGCGAATCATCACCTCCCGCCCGTGGGAAGCGAACTCCTGTATCAAGCGGTGTACGCCGGGACGTTGCTGGCCGACGTCCTGTGGACCCCAGGCTCCCCACTGCTACCGCAAATCCAGGCCTTTCTGGAACGGCATTTCGATTTCGATCTCGACCGTTTCATCGATTTGGCGATGGAGTGCAAGGCCGATATCGCGGACGCCGCCGAGATGTTCGCCGTGCGGATCGAGGGCGAGATCGACTGCCGGCGTTTGCGGCGGGAGGCCGCGAGTCGCTTCCGCGAGGAGGCCCTCGATACGGCCATCGACTACGACGGCGTGACCGCGGTCTTGGATCAAGATTTCGGAGTCTGACCTTTGCGGTGCGTGCGACGCGAGGGCGCTGCGAGACGTTTCGGCATACAGGTGCCGCTCAATCGCCCGGTCGGCCGAACCGGCAAGACGCAGCATCAAAACGGGGCGTCGCCGTAATCTTGCGGGACATAGTCGTCGGGGATGTAATCACCGGCATAACCGCCGTCGTCCGCAACTTCGCAATTTTCAAACCGCGTGAAGTCCTTCAACCAGGTCAGCTTGACCTCTCCGATCGGCCCATTTCGCTGCTTGGCGATGATGACCTCGGCAAGGCCGACGAGGTTTTGGGACTGAGCCTCTTCGAGTGTGTGGTAGTATTCTTCGCGGTGAACGAACATCACGACGTCCGCGTCCTGCTCGATGGCGCCCGATTCGCGAAGGTGGCTCAACCGAGGACGGTTGTCCTTGGCGACCTCGGTCTGCCGGTTGAGCTGGGCCAGACACAAGATCGGCGCCTTGAGTTCCCGGGCAAGCGTCTTCAGTCGTCGCGTCATCTTGGCCACTTGCTCTTGTCGCGGATCCTTGGGGTTGTCGGCCTCGATCAGTTGCAAATAGTCGATGACGATGAGGCGGAGGTCCTCCTTGCGTTTCAACCGCCTCGCCACCGCAGCGATTTCGGTCACGGTCCGACTGGGGGCATCGTCGATCAGCAGGCGTCCCCGACTCAATTCGCCCGCCGTTTTCACCAGTTTTTCCCGGTCGTCCGCGGAGAGGAATCCGCTGCGAAACTTGTGTCCGTTGATTTTGCCCCTGGAACACAGCATCCTTTGAACCAACTCTAATCGCGACATTTCCAGGCTGACGAACAGGGTCGTCATGCCGGCGTCGACGGCAACATATTCGGCGATGTTGGTCGCCAGGGCCGTTTTGCCCATGCTGGGGCGTGCCGCCAAAATGACGAGTTCCGACTCGTGCAACCCGCCGGTCAGCTTGTCCAGATCGGTAAAACCGGTGGGGACGCCGGTTCCCGCCCCGTGCTCCATGCGGTGATCCAGATGTTGAAACGCCTCCATCAAGACGTCGCCGATCGGGGCGATGTCGCTGGTGGAGCGGCGATCTCGGACGGAAAAGATCCGCTCCTCCGCGCGATTCAACAGATCGCGAGGCTCCAATTCGAGGTGGAAGGCGTCGTGCACGATTTCGGTGCCGGCCTGAATCAAAGCCCGCACGAAGGCGTGGTTCTGAACGATCTCGGCATAATAGACGGCATGCGAGGCCACCGCGACGGATTGGGCGATTTCGGCCAAATAGGCCGCCCCGCCCACTGCCTCGTATTCCCCGTGGCGCCGCAATTCCTCGACCAGCAGCATGGGGTCGATGGTGCGGTTTTCGGCGTGCATCGCCAAGAGTCGCGCATAGATGCGGCGATGAGCGTCCTGATAGAAGTCATCGACGACGAGGCGGATGGCCACGTCGTCTAAGACCCGGGGATCCAAGAGAATGCTACCTAGTACGGCCTTTTCGGCTTCGTCGCTGTGGGGCGGCGTCCGTCCGAATGGAGCAGCGTCACCGCCGTGCCGATTCGAGCCTTTTACCCTGTTGTCGCGTCCGTTCTCGCTCACGGCAAACCTCGAAAAGAAGTGGCCGACGTTTCCGTCAATCGATCCGCTTGACGCAAATCTACCGCCGCTTTCCGAGTCCGGCAATTCACCCGAATTAGGTCGTGCCGCTGATCTTGCCGGGGTGTATCCGGCGCGCAAAAAAGCTCGCCCCACCCGTTCGGGGCGAGCGCAATACATCCTCTAGTTCGTCGGACGGCGGATGTCCGGATCAATGTGAGTGCGAGTGAGTCGCTGTCGCCGCCGGGGTCTTCTTGTGGCGAAACGTCAGAAAATCGCCTACGTAGATCATGTATTCAAATGGCAACTGTTCCGGGACGATTTCCTGTTGGATTTTTCCCAACGTGGATTGGATCACCTGTTCCTTGCCCTTGTAACCGGCCTGAATGACGATTGCGACGGGCGTCTCGGGCGGGTAGTGCGTCTTCAATTTCTCGATGAAGAAGTTGAAATCCGCCCGCATCGTAAACAGCACCATCGTCGCCCGCAGTTGAGCCAATTTGTCGATCGTATCCGTCTTGCCCGGCCAATCGTTGGCCGACAGGATGACGGATTTGGTTTCGGATGCGTTGGTCACCCCCCTGCCGATGGCGGCATTGCCGGCGTTGAAGGCGCTCACGCCCGGCACGACGGTAGGCTGCAGGTCCTCGAATTCCTCCAAACACCAGGCCCAGGGTCCGTAAATCAGGGGATCGCCGTTGTCCAGGATCACGACGGTTTTGTCCTGATCGATCGCCTGCCGTACCCGCGCTATGAATTCGTTGCGTTTGGCTGCCAATTCCTCGGCCCGCTGACGTTCGCCGGGCGGCAAGGTCTCGATATCGGCCCCGTAATACTCGAACAAACGCCAGTAACCGGTGACGACCTGCTTGCCCGCCAGGTATTCGCTGAACTTGTCCTGGATGCCATCCGTGCAGAAAACGAGGTCGGCCTTCTTGATGGTTTCGATGGCCCGCAATGTGATCAGGTCCGGATCACCCGGTCCCACGCCCACCAGGAACAATCGCGTAGGGTGCGCCCACGCCGAGGCGGATAGGACGCACGAAAGCAGAGCCGGCACCACCCACCCCAGGGCGCGAGGGGTCGGCTTCAAGACTCGCAGTCGGTTGGTCAGCGACATCGATGCAACTCCTTTCAGCAGCAGGACCGAGAGATGCCCTGGAAACCCGATCTGCTTCTCATCGCGTTCCCAGGTGGGTAATACGAATATCCATATCGTATTACCAGCGACTTCGAGCGGCAAGACGGGGCAAGCGGCGGAAAGGTCGCCGGCATCCGAGGACCGAACTGCTGGGCGCGGGGGCGTGTTCCAGCGAGCTTTTTGCCTCACGCGACTTCCGAGGGAGGGGGTTCCTTGGCGAGTCGGCTGATTTCGCGGAACTCCGGCGTGCCCGCGCGGATACACCACTCGAACATCGCGGACTCCGTGGTCGTCAAGACGGCGCCGGATAATTCCATCCGTCGCAGGGCCGTCCAATAGTCGCACTCATATCGCGACCCCACGGCGTCCGTCGCCACATAGACGCGAAAACCCAAGCCAAGCAGATCCAAGGCGGTCTGCTGCACGCATACGTGGGTCTCGATACCGCAGAGAAGGATGCGGTGGATGCCGGTCTGCCGCCAATTCTCCACTAGCGCGGTGCATTCGCGGCAACTGAACATCAGTTTTTCCGTCCGCGGACCAAGTCGTTCCGCCAAGACCGCGGCCGTGGCGCCCAACCCTTTGGGATATTGCTCGGTGGCGGCGACCGCCACGTTCAGAATCTTGGCGGCGTCGATCAGACGGCGAATGTTCCAAACCAATCGGTCCCGATCTCGAATGGCGGGCAAAAGCCGCTCCTGCACGTCGATGACCAGAAGGGCCGTATCGCCTGGCGCCATCAATTCCGGACTCCGCGGCAAGACTGAATCTTGGTTCATAACGAACTCCCTACGATACTGACGTTCGGCTTTGGTTCCCCTTTTGAACAACCGCCTTAGGCACGGCCCGAGACGACCGCTGCCCGATTCGTCCATCGAGCCTCGCCCTTGGCAGTCCGGTTAGCCTAACCAATAATGTTAAACGATCGTTTTCCATTCCGCCTCGGGCGTCGTCGACCTGGGAGGGTGGTTTCCATGATCTTGGCCGCACCGCTCCCTCCAACCCCACGGAGAAACCTTGGTATGATGCGTTTCCTTTCCCGGTCGCGCGGTATTTTTGTCGCGAAGCTCATCGTTGGAATGATCGGGGGGCTGACGGCGGTCCCCCATGTCCTGAATGCCGCGGAAGCGCCTGCCGCCGCGGAAGCACCCATGGAGGCTGAAGTGTCCGAAGTCCCGAGGATTACCAAGCAAGTCGCCTTTCCCGACGGAATATCCCTTTTCGAACTGTCCAACGGTTTGACCATTCTGGTCCAAGAGAATCACACGGCGCCCGTGGCTACGGTGCGGTGCTTCGTCCGCAATACCGGCAGCATTTACGAGGGTAAGCACTTGGGCGCCGGGTTGAGTCACGTTCTGGAGCACGTGGTATCGGGAGGGACCACGACGCACCGGAGCGAGAAGGAAATCGCGGAAATGATCGACCGCTTCGGCGGAAAGACGAACGCCTTCACCTCCAGCGACATGACGGCGTACTTCATCGACTGCCCTGCCAAGAACACGGGGGAGGTGATCGAGTTGATGGCGGACGCCATGCAAAACATCGCCTTCGAACCGGCGGAGTTCGAGCGGGAGTTGAAGGTCGTCAAGCAGGAATTGGCCGACGGCGAGGCGAATCGGCAACGCGTGCTGTGGAAGATGTTGAATCAAACGCTGTACCTTCAGCACCCGGCGCGGCACCCGGTGATCGGCTATCTGGACGTGCTGAGCCAGACCGACAACCAGGCCATCATCGACTTCTATCGCTCGCGTTACGTGCCGAACAATCAGGTGTTCGTAGTAGTCGGCGACGTAAACACTGCCGACGTGGTGGCTCGCATGGCGGAGTGCTATCGGGGAAGTCGCCGGTCCGTCGAGACGTATCTGCCGCTGGTGGAGGAGCCCCCGCAAACCTCGCCCCGCGAAGCGATTCGCGAAATGGAGGGCGAAACCTGCAATTTCGTTCTGGCCTGGCCCACCGTGCGACTGAGCGATCCGGACCTCTATCCGCTGGACGTGGCCGCCGAGATTCTTACTCGCGGAGAAAGCTCGCGCTTGGTCCGCCGCCTCAAACGCGAGCGTCCGTTGGTGCTCAACGTTACGGCGGCGAGCGCCACTCCGTCGTACGTGCGCGGATGGTTCGGGGTGATTGTGGACTGCCCGGTCGAAAACGAAGCCGAGGCGGAAAAGATCGTCATGGAAGAGATTCAGCGGCTTTGCGATGAATTGGTCCCGCAGGCCGAACTGGATCGCATTAAACGGAAGAAGGCCGCCGACCTGATTTTCGATCGGGAAACGGTGGAGTCTTCGGCGGACAGCCTAGGTCGGGCATTCTTGGCGACTGGGGATCCGCGCTTCGACGCCGCCTACACGGAAGCGATTCAGCGGGTAACGGCGGAGCAGGTCCGCGAGGCGGCACGTCGCTATTTCGTGCCCCAACGCCTGAACCGCGTAGCGATTTACCCGCCCGGCAAGTCGCCCGTCCGACAAACCGAGGCGACCGCCGCCGAAGAAAGCCCGGCCCAAATGGTACGCCTACCGAACGGCCTGCGGGTCATTCTCAAACGCCAAGCGAATCTGCCGCTGGTGACGATGCAGGTGGCGATCCTGGGCGGCAATTTGGTGGACGACGACAAGACGGCGGGACGTTCCAATCTGGTCGCGCAAATGCTCGACAAAGGCACGGTGAACCATTCCGCGCGGGAAATCGCCGAACTGTTCGACACGTACGACGCCCGAGTCAGTTTCTCCGCCAATCGGCACACCTTCACGGCGCGGCTCTGGACCGTACGCGATCAGTTTTCGTCGGCGGGGAGCCTCGTCGCGGAGTGCCTGCTCCAACCGACGTTTCCGGAAGACGAGTTGGCCAAGGTCAAGCAGCTTACCCTGACGGCGATCGCCAATCGCAAAGCCTCGCCCAACGCCGAGACCATGGAGCTGTTTTGCGATTTGTTGCCTCCGGCCTCACCGTTCCACCTTCTGCCGGAAGGAAAACGGGAAAGCGTGGAAAGCCTGACGCGCGACGATCTGGTGCAGCATCACGCGCGCTATTTTGTACCGGAGAACGCTGCCGTGGCCGTCTTCGGCGATATTGAGCCGCAGGCGGCCTTGAGCCTGGTGCAGGAGTGGTTCGGCACGATGAAACCCGCCGAAAAATCCGCGGAGATTTCCTTCGATCGCGACAATTCGATTCCGCGCGATGTCGCCAAACACCTGCAAACCCAGAAGCCGACGGCATTTCTTTTCCTGGGATACACCGCGCCGTCCGTCCGCGAAGAAAAAGACTATGCCGCCATTCAGGTGCTGGATACGATCATGTCCGGATACGGGTATCCGGGAGGTTGGCTCCACGAGGAATTGCGTGGACAGGGGTTGGTCTACATGGTCCATGCCACCACGTTCGCCGGTCCGGTGCCCGGTTTCTTCGTGATCATGTCTCAAACCTCTCCGGAATCGCTGGCGGAAGTCGTTTCGCGGATCGAGCGCCGCGTGGCGCAAGCCAAGGAAGGCCGTATCGATCCCAAGGAGTTTGAGATCGCTAAGCAACTTCTGACGGCGTACCACGCCCAAGAAAACACTACCATTGGAGACCAAGCCTTCCAAGCGGTGTTGAATGAACTATACGGGCTGGGCTTCGATTACGAGAAGACGTTCGATGCCCGGATCGAAGCCGTCACGCTGGATGACGTGATCGCGGTCGCCCGAAAATATTTGGGGCACGCCATTTTGGCGACGACTTCGCCGCTGCCGTCGCTCTCCCCCGAGGCGGCGCATGAATCGAGCGACGCCCGCTGAGCGGCTTACACGTTCACGGTTCGTCCTCGGTATGAGTTCGTACATCGTTCGCTCGGCCCCATCCAAACAAGGGCGGCCCGATCTCGTGAGAGACCGGGCCGCTTGCGCTGTCACGGGTTGGGTACTTCGATCGCAGAGGCGGGATTTTCTTGAAGGGGATCAGAATCCGTACTTCGCCACGAATTCGAGTCGGAAACTGTCGCCGGGAAGCTTGCCCGCCCAATTCGTCTTCCACTGGCTGGCTTCCACGCCGACCAGGAACTTCTTCGTCAAGTCGTAGCTGAGATTGGCGAAGTAGAACTGATTGTAGGTGCGACCGGTCGTGATGTCGCTATTGATCGGATCGTCGATGGAGTAGCCCACGTGGCTATGCAAACGGTCCGTCCAATCATACCACACGTCGACCCAACCGCCGGTGGAACGAATGGTATCGCGCGTCGTCGTGTTGACCCCCTGAATCGCTCCCCCCAAATAGGCGCCCAGGTTCTCGCCGGTGAAGAATTCGCCTTGCACGCCGAGTCGGCTTGTAATGGGATAGCGGAAATCGACGTTGAACGACCATGTTCGAAGCTCCACGTCATCTGCGATCGGGGGCGTCAAGAAATCCCACGACTGCTCACCGATGTGGCCGGAAATGCCGAACTCGAACGGTCGCCCGCCCTTGCCGCGTTCGCCCAAGGTGAAGCCCAAGCGTCCCTCCACGACCGGCCAATCGGCATGGTCTCCTGCCAAGTTGGAACCGAATTCGGAAACGATGTCGCTGTTGATGGATGCTTGCGTCGTGACCAAGAGGTAGTCGGAAAAGTGGAAGTATCTCTCCGCCCGAAATTGGGCGCGCCGGTAGCCGATGTTGCCGCCGCCCCAACCCACCGAGTACATCAAGGTGCCGGGATACAACGGGGAAATGACATCCCAAGTTTGGCCCGCCAGCAGGCGAAAGTACTCATTCTTGACTTCCAGATAGGCATGCCGAAGGAGCACCGACCCCTTGTTTTCCTGAAGGTAGTTACCTTGGAAGTCGATCTCGACCTTGCCGCCGCTCTGTGCGCAGCCGAGGGCGGGAATTCGCGGTCCGGTGAAATCCAGGCCCAACCGTGTGGACTTGGCATCGACGTGCCAAGCGGCCTCGCCTTGATCGGTCGCGGAGAAGACGTACAGTGTGTAGTCGCCGACGTTGGAGCGGGAAGATTCGTAGGTCGTGCTGCCCCACAGAATGCCGTAGGGCACGATCTGAAAATCGCCTTTGGTCCAGGCAACCTTTTTCATTTCGGCCCGCAATTCGTCCATGGTGTAATACTCGGCCTCCGGGGCCGCCGACGACTCGAAGGTATACGACGCCGCATCATACGTCACCGGCGGCAAGGGGCGAATCGGTTCCGCCTTGAGTTGAGCCAATTCGGCCCGCAATGCCTGGGTCTCCGCTTCCAATCGCTGAAGCCGCTGCTCGGGAGACTCTTGGCTGAAGACGACCGTGGGAAATGCCACCGAGGCCGCCGTTACCGCGAAAACCAACCAACGCCATTTCATCGGATCCGTCCTTTCTTTCCCGGAAGCGGTCCGCACCGGTTTTGCCGGGTGT
Organism: Thermopirellula anaerolimosa; assembly: GCF_054657335.1. Classification (NCBI taxonomy): domain Bacteria; kingdom Pseudomonadati; phylum Planctomycetota; class Planctomycetia; order Pirellulales; family Thermoguttaceae; genus Thermopirellula; species Thermopirellula anaerolimosa. Next base: position 1,179,478 of record NZ_BAAHYX010000006.1, on the reverse strand, counting down.
GCTGCGGACCGTTAAGAAACAAGGGCGGCATAATCCGTGCCGACCCTATCTCTGTCATCGTCTGTGAGTTGCTGATATTTGATGCAAGCCGTCCGCCGCCGGTCGCGATCTTCGCCTCCAAGCCGGAAGTGCGTGCGCGAAATGCCAAGAATAACGATTATGAGGGGGCCTCGGCGGCGATGTCTTATCGCCGCCATCTTGCCACCGTCGAATCGCCAGCCGGTCGACTCAAACGCCCGAGCGTTGGGTGGACGCGCCGCCCGCTTTCCGGACGCAAATCGTCCCGGCAAGTCGGGATCGCCGTAAGGTGGTTGAACTCGGCGGGCGTTGTGATACTATGCATCAATCGGGAGTGCTATCGGGCAAAGGGTTGGGAATCGACGGGCGTAGACTGCAGGGCGAGAACTTGTCATGAAGCAGACTTTGGCACTCATCTTGGGCGGGGGACGCGGTACGCGACTCTATCCTTTGACGAAATACCGTTCCAAGCCTGCCGTACCCATCGGCGGCAAGTATCGCCTGATCGATGTGCCCATCTCCAACTGCATCAACAGCGGCATGGAGCGAATCTACGTCCTCACGCAATTCAACTCCGCGAGTCTGCATCGCCACATCCGCGCCAGTTACAACTTCGACGCGTTCCACGGGGGGTTCGTGGAGATTTTGGCCGCCCAGCAAACGCTCACGCACTCGGATTGGTACCAGGGAACGGCGGACGCCGTGCGGCACAATCTGACCTATGTGCGGCGCAAGGATGTGGATCACGTCCTGATCCTGTCCGGCGACCAGTTATACCGCATGGACTATCGCCAATTGATGGCCTTGCACAAGGAGCGGAATGCCGACGTCACCATCGCCGTTATCCCCGTCCATCGCAAGGCGGCGCCCGGCCTGGGAATCGTCCACTTGAAGGAAGACGGCGAAGTCGTGGCGTTCCACGAAAAGCCCAAGACCGAAGAGGAGCTGGACGCCGTGCGGACGGAGCCGGCTTGGATCGAAAAGCTGGGCGTCCCTGCCAAGGGTCGGGAATACGTGGCCAACATGGGAATCTACCTTTTCAACCGGGAGGTCTTGGCGGACATTCTGGAACGCACGGATTACCGCGACTTCGGTAAGGAGGTCTTTCCGTCCGTTATCGACTCGTGCCGGGTGCAGGCCTACGTTTTCGACGGTTATTGGGAGGACATCGGTACCATCGGCGCTTTCTTCGAGGCCAATTTAGCCCTCACGCAACCCGATGCGGAGTTCTCGCTGGAGGCGCCGAACGCGCCGCTCTACACACGCGCCAGGTTCTTGCCGCCGTCGCGGATCGCCGCCGCCAACATCAAGAACAGCCTGGTTGCCGATGGTTGTGTGATTGGGGAAGGCTGCGTGATTGAAAACAGCATTGTGGGCTTGCGGAGCATCATCGGCCCCAACTGCGTGATTCGCAACGCGATCATCATGGGCAACGACTATTATGATCGCGACCGCGTTACCCAGGATCCGCCACTGATGATCGGCGAGGCCTGCCACATCGAAAACGCGATCATCGACAAAAACTGCCGCATCGGGAAAAGGGTGCGAGTGGTTAACGCTTCGGGAGAGCAGGAGTCGCCCGAGACGCAATTCGGCATGATCCGCGACGGCGTCATCGTCGTGCCGAAAGAGACGGTTTTGCCGGACGGTTGGTCGATGTCTTGACCGCGCCGGCCTATCCATTGGGGAGTCAGCCATGGTTCTGCATTTGCGCCGGTTCGCGGCTTCGTCGATTTTGGCCACCGGTTTGATCGGAATGTTGTCGGGCATCTTGCCGGGAACGGCGAGGCCCTGTCCGGGCGACCAACCGCAAAAGCCCAAGAACGTACTGTTTCTCTTCAGTGACGATCAGCGATTCGATACGATCCACGCCTTGGGGAACGAGGAGATTCGCACCCCCGTGTTGGATCGGCTGACCGAGCAGGGCTTTACGTTCACGCACGCCTTCATCATGGGTTCCACGCATCCCGCCGTTTGCATGCCCAGTCGAGCCATGCTTATGAGCGGACGCGGCTTGTGGCGGGCTCCCGTGAATTTGGAAAACGTGCAGACCTGGCCGGAGGTCTTTCGCGCGCACGGTTATTACACGTTCGGCGTCGGGAAATGGCACAACGGCGCCCCCTCATACGCCCGAAGCTTCGACGGCGGCGGCGCGATCTTCTTCGGCGGCATGAACGACCACTTCGCGATCCCCGTTTTCGATTTCCACGCCGACGGCAAGTATCCCTCAAAGGACCGCAAGATCGGCGACAAGTTCTCTTCGGAACTGTTTGCGGACGAGGCGATTCGGTTCCTCAAGACGTACAAGGGGGATCGCCCGTTCTTCGCCTATATTGCATTCACGGCGCCGCACGACCCGCGGACTCCCCCCGGGGAATTCGCCCGGATGTATGGCCCGGAGAACGTCGCGCTGCCTCCCAATTTCATGCCGGAACATCCCTTCGATAACGGCGAACTGAAGATACGCGACGAGTTGCTGGCCTCGTTTCCCCGCGACCCGCAAGATATTCGACGGCAAATCGGCGAGTATTACGGCATGATCTCGCACTTGGATGCGCAGATCGGGCGAATCCTCCGGACCCTCGACGAAACCGGGCTGGCGAGCCAAACCCTGGTCATCTTCGCCTCGGACAACGGATTGGCGGTGGGGCGTCACGGCTTGATGGGCAAGCAGAACCTCTACGAGCACAGCATCCGCGTGCCGTTGATTTTGCGGGGACCGGGCGTGGAGGCCGGGAAGCGAAGCGACGCCCTGGTGTACCTTTTCGATCTCTTCCCCACGATGGCGCAGTGGCTCGACATCCCTTTACCCGACGGCGTCGAGGGGAAGTCGCTCTTGCCCGTCTTGCGGGGAGAAGTCGCCGAGGTCCGCGACGCAGTCTATGCAGCCTATCGCGATTGGCAGCGGACGGTGCGAGAAAAGCGGTTCAAGCTGATCCGCTACCACGTGGGCGAAGATCGCCACACGCAACTCTTCGATCTGGAAGAGGATCCCTGGGAGTTGCACAATCTGGCGGATCGCGCCGAATACCGGGCGGAGCGAAAGCGACTCGAAGACCGTCTCAAAGCGTTGCAAGCGGAGTGGGGAGATCCCGCGACCGACTTCTGACTCGGCTCCCGATTTCAGCCGGGCGCGCAAGGCACCCGGTATGTCCGGTGACATCCGCACGACCGCCTCGGCCTATTGCGCCGCCGCTCCCGCTGCGAGGTCGCTCGATTCGTCCTCGGAAAGGATTCGGCCCTCCTTGCCGCGTTCCATTTCTACGACGTGGCACTTGACGATATGCCCGTCCAAATCCAGCGTCCGGGGGGCTTCGCGTTTGCAGATATCCTGAGCCAGCGGACAGCGTGGGTGAAAGCGGCACCCGGTCGGAGGATTGTCCGGGCTGGGCACGTCGCCTTCCAGCACGATTCGCCGACGTTTCGCGGTCGGGTCCATTTGCGGAACCGCCGATAGCAGGGCTTGGGTGTAAGGATGCATCGGTTCCGCGTAGAGGCGGCGACTGTCCGCCGTTTCCACGATTTGGCCCAGATACATCACGGCGACGCGGTCCGACAAGTATTCGACCACGGACAAATCGTGCGAGATGAACAAGTAAGTCAAATCGAAGTCCGTCTTCAGCTTCATCAGCAAATTGATGATCTCGGCTTGAAGCGAGACGTCGAGGGCCGACAGCGGTTCGTCCAGCACCAGGAATTTGGGCCTCAAAGCGACCGCCCGAGCCACGCAAATCCGCTGCCGCTGTCCTCCGGAGAATTGGTGGGGGTATCGGTCGCTGATGTTCGGGGGCAATCGCATCCGCGCAAACAGATCCGTCACGATGCGTCGCCGCGTTTCGGGATCGGTCCAATCTTCTTCCGGAGTTTCGTCCGGGGAGCTAGGGTTCGCGTCGCGTCGGCGATCCGCCTCTTTTTTCCGCGCGGCGTGAATCAGCAGGCCTTCCTCCACGGCGGCGCCGACCGTCATGCGCGGATTGAGCGAGCTGAACGGGTCTTGAAAGACGATCTGCATCTCGCGTCGCAGGTCGCGAAGTGCCTTGCCTTGAAGATGGGTGATGTCCCGGCCCATGAACTCGATCGTGCCGGAGGTCGGTTCGATCAGTCGCAACAGGGTTCTGCCGACCGTGGTCTTGCCGCAACCCGATTCCCCAACCAACCCCAGGACCTCGCCCTTTCGCACATCGAAGGATACGCCGTCCACCGCCCGCGCGACCTTCCTCTCGCCGGAGAACAGGCTTCGCGGGCCGGGGAAGTATTTCCGCAACCGACGCACTCGCAGCAACACATCATCGCTCATAGTCAAGCTCACCCGCGAAATGGCAACGCACCTCGTGCCCGGGTTCGAGAATTCTCAGTTCCGGCTCCTCCTCACGGCAACGATCTTGGACGTGCTTGCAACGCAGGCAGAATTTGCAACCGCGGGGCAAGTCGGCGGCATCGGGCACGTCGCCGGGAATCGTCAGCAATTCCTTCCCCTTGGTCATTCCCAAGACCGGCCTAGCGCGAAAGAGTCCCCACGTGTACGGGTGCAGGGGATTGGCGAACAGTCGCAAGACCGAAGCCTTCTCCACGATCCGCGAAGCGTACATGACCAAGACTTCGTCCGCCATTTCCGCGATGATCCCCAGATCGTGGGTGATCATAATCACGGACATGTCCTTCTCGGACTGCAACGCTTTGAGCAGTTCCAAGATTTGCGCCTGAATCGTTACGTCCAGCGCCGTGGTGGGTTCATCCGCGATCAATAGACGCGGTTCGCACGACAGGGCCATGGCGATCATCACGCGCTGACGCATTCCGCCCGAGAGTTGGTGGGGGTACCAATGTTGGCGCGCCTGCGGATCGGGAACGCCCACCTGTTGCAGCAATTCCACGACCAGATCTCTCGCTTTCCGCCGGCCCAAATCGGGCTGATGCAGCAGGATGGCCTCCAGGATTTGCGATCCGACCGTAAAGACCGGATTGAGCGAGGTCATCGGCTCTTGGAAGATCATGGCGATTTGGGAACCCCGAATCCTCCTGATTTCCGACTCCGGCAAATGGGCCAGATCCTTGACCGTTTCGCCGTCGCGAAAAGCCATCGATCCGTGTACGATGCGACCGGGCGGAGCCACCAACCGCATGATCGACAGGCCGGTGACGGACTTGCCGCACCCCGATTCGCCGACGATTCCCACCGTCTTCGCCTTGGGGACGTCGAAGGAGACGCCGTCCACCGCTTTGACCACGCCTTTTTCAGTGAAGAAATAGGTCCGCAAGTCCCGAATGCTCAGCAGCGTCGAGGGCAGTCCGGCCTCTGCGGTCGTATCGTGGTCGACGAGCGTGGACACGTCAGTTGATCCTCAGTGCGTTGTCATCAACGGGCCCGCATTCTAAATGCGTAACCGCGGATCCATGGCATCGCGCAGTCCGCTTCCCACCAGATTGAAAACCGTCACCGTGAAAAAGATCGCCAAGGAGGGAAAGACGACCAGCCACCAGTAGTGATAATTCTCGCTTCCGCTGCGCAAAATCAAGCCCCAACTGGGTGCCGGCAGTCGTACCCCGAACCCGAGCAAGCTCAACCCCGCCTCGGTGATGATGGCCCCCGCGATGCCGAACGGCGCCGCCACGAGCGCCGGTGAAACGGCGTTGGGCAGAATATGCCGAAAGATGATCCGCATGTGAGAGGCGCCCATCGCGCGAGCGGCCTGCACGTAGTCGATGGCCCGTTGCTTGAGTACCTCTCCTCGAATGAGCCGAGCCACCGTGGGCCAACCGGTCAGTCCGATCACCACCATGATAATGTAGATACTTTGCCCCAGCAGTCCGACCAGCGTCAAAATGAGAAAGAAGCTGGGAAACAAAATGATGACTTCAATGACTCGCGAGATCACGATGTCCACGGCGCCGCCGAAATATCCCGCGATCGCCCCCAGAATGACGCCGATGGTGATGTACAATCCCACGGCCACGAAGCCCACCGTCAAAGAAATCCGCAGCCCGTAGATCATCCGTACCAGCACGTCGCGACCGACGTCATCCGTCCCCAGAAGATGGGGAAAGCCGTCATTGCTCTTTCGCCAATTGAGGACTTCTTGACCCGCCGAGTTCACTACGAAACGCGGCTTGCGATACATCGGGGGCTTGACCGAGGACTCGATATCCTGCTCGGTCGGACCGAAAGGGATTAAAGGATAGATCGCCCTGACTTTGTCCCCCTTTCGAAATTGTTCCTCGGGAAAGGTCCTGGCGCGGTAGCGATTGTCAGGCCGCACGCCGGGAATCAGCAGCAGAACGCTTACGATCGCAATCAATCCCAGGTAGATAACGGCGATCCTGCCCGTCCTGGCCCAACGTCCCACTTTGCGTTGCCGCCAAGTGCGATTCAGTAGCGTAGCGACGACAATCCACGGAAAGAAAGCTACCAGGGCCGTATTGAACCAGAAGTCGACAGTCTCCTCGGGATTCAATAGCGCGCGAAACCACGGCCAGAGCGTTTGTTCCCCGTCGTTGAAATAAAAAGGCACGTTGGAGGCGACGACCGGCGCAAAGACCGCCAATAGAAAAAGCGGGGACAATAAATGAAGCGCAACATAAGCTGCCCGGTTCTTCCGGAATTGCGACCACAGGATGTCGAGGTAGCCGTCTCGCTGACTCATGGTCGGGCGTCCTGGGACGCGAAACTGATCCGCGGATCCACTACGGTATACAGAATGTCGGTCAAGAGAATGCTGACCAAAACGACAATCGCGTCAATATAGATCAATGCCATCAAGGTTGGATAATCCTTTTGCTCGATCGACTCCCAGCTCAGACGTCCCATGCCGTGAATTCCGAAGATGTACTCCACGAGCACGGAACCTCCCAAGAGAGCAGGCAAAAAGGAGGAGAACAGTGTAAGAATGGGGATCAAGGCGTTGCGCAGCGCATGCTTCAGGATGACCTTGGATTCCGAAAGGCCCTTTGCGCGAGCGGTCCGGATGTAATCCTGCGATATGACGTCGAGCATGGCCGTTCGGGAATACATGGCCAGGCCGGCCAGGCTGAATAGGGACAGACACACGACCGGCAGAAAGGCGTGCCAAAGATAATCCGCCATGTACCGGGCCCAGCCGTAGCGATCGGCGTCCGGCGAGTGAAGTCCCAGCATGGGGAACCATTTCAAATAGTCGCCGTAACAGAAGAACAGCAGCAACAACATGCCCGCCACGAACGGCGGGATGGAATAGAGCAGGAATAATTTCAGCGTGATCCAGCGGTCGATCCATGTATTGCGATAGACGGCGGCAACGATTCCGGCGGGAATGGCGATTAGGTAAATCACGAGTTCGGCCATGAGCATCAGCGGGGCCGACACGAGGACCGCGTTCCAAATCTTCGTGGCGACGGGTTCGCGGGTCTTCGTGGCCGATCGGCCGAATTGAAACGTGGCCAATCGCCACAGCATATGGGCATATTGGGTATCGGTGAAGAGATAGATCGCGCGCTTCCACAGGGGCGGTTCGTATTGTTTTCGGTTCAATTCGTAGTGGACTTGCCAATTGTCGGCGACCTCTGCTATCCATTCGTCAGGAGATCGATCCGGTACATCCAATCGCAGGGGATCGCGGACCAGGCGTCGCAAGGCGAGCGCTGCGAGGAATTTCTCTTGCAAAGTGGAATCGGAAAGAAGTTTTTCGATGTAGAACCGCGTGTCGGCGGGGTCCAGATAGTCCAATTCCTCGAATAACTCTTGCCGACTGAGAGAAAGCATTTCGCGAAAGCATGCCTCGAGTTCCGCACGCCGTTCGTCCGTCAGCGGACGCGCCAAGGGTTCTGCGCGACGCCACCACTGCCGCCAAGCGCCGACGACGTAGGGCGTCTCCGCGTCGTTCGGAACGTGGGAGTACGTAAAAGTGAAAGGCTGAACGACCATGGCGTTCAAGGCGTGAATGACGCCGATCTTCTCGGATGCGTCGATGTCGCGACGGCGAAGCAGGTCGATCAGGGGGGGGACGCCGTGAATCCCCAAGTCTTCACAGAAAACCCTAGTGTAGCCGACGATCGCTTTGGCGAGGCGGGGATACTCGGCGGGATCGCAGAGACGCTGGTTAAATCGGGGAATTCCCAAGGAACGCAGGAACCGCAGGGCCGCGCGGTGGTGGAGGCGGTTCGGGTCTTGGGCGATCGCGTTCAATTCTTCCACGATTTGAGCCTCGCTGGAGACCAGAAAGTGAGCGGCCTGCCGTACGGCCTCCGAATAGTCGAGGAAATATCGAAAGTTGAGAATCAAGGGCCGATCCAGCTTGAGGTCGCGTTTTTGAATAAGATAGGCCTCCCGGGTCTGAGTGCCCTGTCCTGCCAGGCCCGTGGCGCCCAACTGCATGAGCAGGGGATCGCCGGGCGCCAACTGCATGATGCAGAAGGACACGACCGTCACGCCGAAGAGCGTGGGCAGGATCAAAATCAGGCGTCGAACGATATAGCTCAGCACGGGACCGATTCGTTCCTTGAGGGTTCAGCCGAGGTTGGACGGCACGGGCCGACCGAGGACGCATCCCCGACGGTCGGGGCGAACAGGGTTGCGCCTCCCGTCAGGGCATCTCGCGACCCGTCAGGCGGGGACGATCCGAATACCATTCGCGACCATCGTAGCATGGACGAATCTTATAGAAATTGACGTTACGGATACGGCTGTCATATCCGCCGGTAGCGCGGTCGGAGAATAGAAATGTATAAGGTTGATCTTCATAGATCAGTCGATGAATTTCGTGGTACAGTTCCTTCTGCTCGTTTTCATCCATGGTTACGCGCAGCTTTTCGATGGCCGCGTCCACTTTGGGATTGCGGTAGGCCACATGGTTGGAACTGTCGGGCAGATCGGCTTGGCTGCTGTGCCAGACTTGGTAGGGGTCCTGCCTCCAAGAAAGCGCCCAACCAAGCATGGCGGCGTCGTAGTCGCGTTTGCGGAGTTTTTGCAGCATCAGGTTCCATTTGGTGGGAGCGATGACGACGTCGATACCGACCTTGCGGCATTCCTCCTTCACGATCTCGGCGACCTGGCGGTAACTGGCCGAGTCCGCGTAGATCATCAACTCGAATCTGGCCGGAATGCGCTGATTGTCGACGACCTTGTCGCGGATTCCGTCGTTGTCGGTGTCTTGCCAACCCGCCGATTCTAATCGGTTTTTGGCCTTTTCCGGGTCGTACGGAATGGGTTCCAATGTAGAGTCGTAACTGCTGCTGCCGGGCAAGAAAGGACCGGTCGTGCGCTCCGCCAGGCCGCGAAATACCCGTTCAATGATGGCATCGACGGGGATCGCGTACGCCAACGCCCAACGGAAGTCGCGATCTCGAAAGACCGCACGATCCAAATTGTAACCGATGTAGCGATAGCCGGGATAACTGTAATCCACCAATTTGACCTTGCCGTCCTGGACGTTGGGGTGGGTTTGCGCCTGAAGAAATTGATCCTTGTCGGGAATGCCGGCGAAATCCAATTCGTTTTGCAGCAGCTTTTGCGTCATGGTGTTGCTATTGGATATGCATTGATAGAGGACGTCGCTGAAGTAATAGGGGGATCCCCAATAGTTGGCGAAACGAGTCAAAGAAAGCCGTTGTTGAGCCTTCCACTCCACGAAGACCATCGGTCCGCTGCCGCACATGAGTTTGTTGGCCCAATGGTTGTTGAATCCGTCCGCGAATTCCTTGGACGAGAAATCGTACGAGATGGGATCGCCGCGTTCATCCACGGAGTACACGTGTCGCGGAATGATCGGGAAACCGAAGAGCGTGAAATCTCGGGCAAGAAAGTACGGCTTCTTCCACCGCACGACGAAGGTGTATTTATCCTTCATGCGGTATTCGATCTTGTAGGGTTGATCCGGATTCTCCGGTTGCGCGTCCTCGAAATAGCTGCGAATGTGGGCGGCCTCGATGTTGGGGTTCAAAACGCAATCGAAGCTAAAGGCGACGTCGCGCGCGGTGACCTCGGCCTCCGGCAAGGGTTTTCCGTTCGGCAGTTTCATGGGGTGCCACTTGACGCCCTTGCGGATATGAATGGTGTATTCCAAGGTCTCGGGATTGAAATCCCAAGATTCCGCCAAGACCGGTTCCAGTTCGTCGGGATTGGAGAATTTAGGCTCGGCAAGAGTCTCGTAGACGCGGGATTGGAATGCCTCCGAAACGGTATCACTGGCCGTGATGGGGTTCAGCGTGTCGGGGTCTTCGGGATAGGCCAAGAGCAGCAGGTCCTCGGGGGCCGGTTCCCGGTCCGATCGCGTGAGTTTCTTTTCCGATCGCGCAGGACGCGATTCGGAGGTTTCGCCGCCTTGACCGGTTTCCGTCGAGAACGCTCGGTTTTCCGTTTCCGGTGCGGTTCCGGAAGGTTGGGGACATCCGGCAAACAAGACGGGCAGCAAAGCTACATAGCCAAGCCATAGATACCGGCGATTGCACGGGCCCCGCGCGGGACCGCACGAAAACGGATGCGGCGACTCCTCGATTTGACGGAAAGTCTCGAAGAAACGAAGGAGAGAAAAGCGCAGCATAATTGGGTCACTCTTGCTAGGCACGGCGCGGACCACAACTCGGTCCGAAGTCCGCTGGAACGGATCGGCGTTTTTGAAAGCTCTCGAAACGATATCACCGAGGCTCCCGAGTCACCGGTGATTGCCACCGGAGAGGCGGGCCTCTCGTTTCGGAATCGTAAAAGAATTGTGGAGCACGGTCAATAACACTTCGGGTTTGCATAGACTGGGCAAAATGGAGTGCATTGCCCGATCGACACACCTGCCGGACTACCGAGTGTCGGCGGGTCAGAGCCAACCCTGGGTCTTGTACCAGTCGGCAGTCTGTTTGAGACGTTCGGCGAGGGAGGCTCCGACTCGAAAGCCGAGTTGCCGCTCGGCTTTTTCCGACGAGCACACCCAGGAACCGGCCAACGCCTCCCGAACTTTGTCGAGGGACAACGCTTTGGGGCGTCGGGTCAGGCGTCCGACCACGGTATTGACGGCGGCGACGAGCCACACGACGGGCGGGGCGATCGGAAGCACCAAGACGCGTCGGCCGAGAGCGGCACCCATCATTTTGCCCAATTGACCGTACGTTGGATGGTCCGGTCCGGCCGCAAAATAATATCCCGTACCCCGCGCGGCATCTTGATCTTGCGGGCCGGGGAGGCGCTCGCCGCGCTCCGCCGCCGCCAAAAGCAATGGGACGAGGTCTTGTGCGTGAATGAGCGAGAAGTATTTTCGCCGGTAACCCGGCACCAGGTGAATCCCCCAACGCCGGATCGGGCGAAACATCAGGTAGCAATCTCGGTCCCATTCTCCAAAGACGATGGCAGGCCGCACGACCGTGATGGGGATGTCCCCGGCCCGGTCTTCGGCGGCTAATTCTCCCGCCCGCTTGCTGTGCCCGTAGAACGAGACGGGCCTGGGCGGATCCTTTTCGGTGCGAAGGATCGGGCGACCGGCGGGCATCGGCCCTGCCGCGGCGAGGCTCGACACCAAAACGACCACCGGCGGATTGACGAGACGGCGACAGGCCTCCAGCAGTTCCACGACGCCCGTTTCATTCGTGCGATAAAGGTCGCGGCGTCGCAAAGCCTTGGTGGTTCCCGCCAAGTGATAGACCACTTGCACGTCGTGCAAGGGTTTCGTTAGGCTTTCTCGATTCGAGAGGTCGCCCTCGACGAATCGGACGCCGAAATGCCGGATCTGATCGACGCGCGAGGTCTTTCGGATCAGGCACGTGGTATCGCAACCCCGTTCCGTCAGGGTCTGAACGAGATGATATCCGATAAAACCGGTGGCACCGGTGACCAAAACCTTGGACATTTGCACGCACTTGCCCGCTGGTAGAGAACGCACGTGAAGTGCTTCGGCGCGGTCGTCCGCAACGGCGAGGCGGCGCCGTCCTTCGCCTCGGATATCGCATAGCTTTGAAAAAGCGGAAAATTTCGTCAATAGGATTCTAGGTCACAGGATGGGGCCACGTGAAAGCTCGCGATCGGATTGCACTCCCTCCTCGCCCACGGATTCTGATCGTGCGGCTTAGCGCGATCGGTGACGCGGTCTTGACGCTGCCCGTTTTGTGCGCCCTGCGGCGGCGCTTTCCGGACGCTTTTTTGGCCTGGGCGGTCGAATCACGCGCGGCGCAGGTTCTCCGCGGGCATGAAGCACTCGACGAATTGATTGAACTTCCGAGAGGATGGATGAAATCGGTCTCGAACCTTGGGGAGATCCGTCGCCGTTTGCGGGAGCTTCGATTCGACGCGACCGTGGACCCGCAAAGCCTCACCAAGAGCGCCCTGCTCGCGTGGTTTTCCGGCGCGAAATATCGGATCGGCTTGGCGCGTCCGTTCGGCCGAGAATTGGCGCCGCTCTTGAACAACCATGGGATCCGGACCACCGGCCCGCACGTCGTTCAGCACATGCTACAGTTGGTCGAACCGCTGGGAGGGGACGTCGGCCAAGTTGAGTTTCGCGTGCCCATCGCGCCGGATGCCGCGGCGGCGGGCGAAGAAGTTTTGCGTGCGACGGGCATGGCGGGCCGATTCTTGGCGGTCAACCCAGGGACCGGTGACGGCCTGCGCGAATGGCCCGCCGAGCGATACGCCGAGGTCGTTCGCCGGGTGTGGCGCAACTATCGAATTCCCGCGCTGATCCTGTGGGGAACGCATCGCGAGCAAACAACGGCGAAACGGATCGCGGAGGCCGTCGGGGAGGGTTGTTGCGCGGCACCGCCGACCTCTCTTGCGACGCTGATGGCGATACTGCGGCGTGCGATGTTTCTGATTTCTCACGACACGGGACCGCTGCACATGGCCGCCGCCGTGGGAACGCCCTGCGTGGGCATCTACGGTCCCACCTGGCCGGAGTTCTCCGGGCCTTTCGGTTCAGGGCACATCGTGGTCCGAGCAGCCTGGCGAGCACCGTATCCCTTGAAATGGCGATCCGCGCCTCCGGACGTGATGCCTCGAATCTCGACGGAGGATGTGTTCCAAGCTTGCGTCACCATGCTGAACGGCGACCGCGAGACTTGATCCGGGGTTCTCGGCCGAAGTGGTCGCGGCTTCACACCCCGCGACACGGCGGAATCTTGGTGCAGACCCAAACGTAGCGGGTGACGCCGCCGACGTCGCGCGGCGTCAATTTCATGGGGTGGCCGCAGCGCGGACAGTAGCGATCCGGACCGGTCGATCGGCCTTGTTCCGAAGCGGTTTGGCAATCGGCGCATTTCTCCGCATCGGGAAGGACGGCCAGTCGGGCGGGCGGAATCACACGCCCGCAATCTCGGCACCTCCGTGATTCCGTCCAGTCGTCCGCCGATTCCAAACCGGTTATGCGCCGGTTCTTTTCCCCGCAGGAACAGGGCATGGCGGCCAGCAAGGCGGGAATCAATTCATCCAACAGGCCTTCGTCGGAATTCCAGGCCGTCGCCCGCAACTTGCGCGCGGCCGCCAAGCGGACCATGGCTTCGTGCCGCGAGATCGTCTCGCTCTTGCCGCAAGATCCGCACGACAGCTTGTAGTAGCGTATCGGCATGGAGTTTTCTTCCTTGCGAACCTCAGGAGGTCAGGACCGCCGAGTCGGCAACAATGAGGGGATAATCCGCAAGGGGAACCTTAGCAAGTCGCCATCCATCCGACTCGCGGCGGGCATGCAGCAAGGAATGGACGCCTCCGGAGAGCGGATCGATCAAGACGGGACGTCGCATCAATAGGCTTGGAGCGTCCTGGATGCGCAGATCGACGATTTGCGGGACGGTATCGACCGTCGTCGACGCCGCTTTCCAATACACCCAAAGTGGATATCCGCGGCGAACGAAACCCGCCGGGCCGATGACATCTCCATCCACTTCCGGAACGCTCGTCGCCGCGGGCGAATAGGCTGCCCCGTCGCTTGGCGCCCCGGCCTTCGTATCGCCCTGGGAAATCGCCGGCAGCGCGTCGATTCGGGCGAATTCGTCGGCTTCAGTGAAGCGAAGAGTTTCTGTGTCAAACAAGGCGCACAGCCGTTGATACGCCGCGTAGGCCGGCTTGGGTGAATAATCGTCCCCTCGCAGCAAACCCTTAAAATTGCCGCGATCCGTCGGACCTGAGCCCCAGTTGTAACGCAGCAAGTCCACCAGGTGAAAGTACGAGGTCAACTCTACCCCCTCGACCAAATCGCACAATATTCGCCGGAGCAGCCACTTGGCCTGCCGGATTTCGTTCCAGTCGAAGTCCGCTAGGGCCCCGGCGCTGCCCCTTTGGGAAGGGCATCCGTTTTCGCCCTGCCACAGTGCCGGTACCGGCCTACTCCCGGCGTATTCGCTGAGCAGACGTCGCCACGTCTTCAAAGCTTCCCGATATCCCTTTTCGGGAACGGGACGATACGGGTGGTAGGAAATCTTGTCCACGTAGTCCAATAGCCCGTGCCGAAGGGCCGATGTGAGGTAGTCCGTCGGCATGCCCGCCAAAGCTCCGCCGATCAGGACGGCATCCGGTATTTCTCGCCGAATCACGGAAGCCGTTTGGGAAACGAATCGGACATAGGCTTCAGCGGAGGGCGGATTCGGTTTCCAAAAGTTCGCGATGTTTGGTTCGTTCCAGAGTTCCCAGTGGCGAACCCGACCGCGGAAATGCCAAGCACACGCGCCCACGAACTTCAGCCAAGCCGTCATCGCCTCCTCGCGATAGATCGGAATCCAACCGACGGCGGATTGGTCGGGCGCTTCCGGGGTATAGAGGCGGTTTCCATAGCCCAAGTTGAACCATGGCCGAACACCGCGTGCCGAAACCGCGTCCACGACTTCATCGAGCCAAGCGAAGTCGTAATCGCTTGGCCGGGTCTCGGTCCTGGCCCAACCGGTTTGCAACCTCGCCCATTTCGCACCCAATTCCGCCAGCGCGTCGTAGGTGCGATCCGGCTGAAACATCTCCCGATCCAGCGTTTCCATGCCGACGGAAAGCGGCGAGGCCGTGATCTCGCGAGCGGGACGCGACCGAATCGCGTCGAACCGCGGTCCCACATTCTTGCTCAGCCAATCTTCCGCTGCCGTCGATCCGTCCAAGACGACTCGGGTTCGCGTACAAGTTCGGGGATCGGCGGATTGGACGGTCGGGCCGGGCTGTTCCGCGAAAATCCGCCGATGAACAGTCAGGCAACCGATAGGCATCGAGGCCAAGGCGACGACGATCGAGCGGCGCGAGGTCTTGGAGGAACCATTTTGTTGGGATGCCATGACGTGACTTCCTGGAGGTAGGGGGAAGCGGCGGGCTTCGCGGACTGAGAACTTGCACAGAAAGGTTAATGGACTCGCGACGTATTGGCAAGCGGCAGGCTCGAGGGGCGCCGCGCACCATGTACGGCGGCATTCAGGGTCGGCATATCCGCGGCGTGCGACCGCCCTGTACGTCCGCGTTCTATTGCGGGAAAAGGTCGTCCACATCGCGAGCGACGGCCAAACCGTCGATGCCTTCGCGATCGATCTCGACGCCCAAGCCGGGCCCGAGCGGAACCTCGAACATTCCGTCCGTCATCTTGAGACCGCGGACTGCGGATGCGTGGAAGGCATCCGGAGGGGGCGTGTCATGGGCCACGGTCAAGGCGGGCAATGCGGATGCGAGCTGGAGCAGGGCCGCCGATTGAATGCCCGCCGAAATGGGGCAATTGAGCGAACACCCGAGGTTTGCGGCTTCCGCCACCGTGACGCAATCCCGCGCGCGCAGGATTCCGCCAACCCTCGCCGGTTCGACGATCACGTGATCGACGGCGGCGGCGCGGGCGGCGGCAAAGACGTCGGCAGGGCCGGTGATTTGCCGGTGAGCGGCGATCGGCACATCGACGCCGCGGTGCAACTGATAATACAGATCCCAACCGGCGCGACGCAGGGGATCGATGATCAAAACCGACTCGAAGGCCTCAAGTTCGCGCGCCAATCGCATGGCGGAGGGGAGGTCGAACAGGCCGTTGGCGTTGAAGCGAATGCCGGCATGCGGCCCGGCGGCGGCAAGGACGGTCTTCAAGCGACGGAGATCGTTCTCGACGTAACCCGATCCAGCCAGCAGCAGAGAGGCGTGGCCCGCCTCGATCGCGCGACGGGTCTCGGCCTCCAGTTCTTCGGGATCCTCCGAGTGGAGGTGAACGGCACAAGGGATGCGTTGTCGGTAGACGCCGCCGAGCAGCCTCGCGATAGGCTGCCCCGTCGCGCGTCCCAATGCGTCCCAGCAGGCGGTTTCCACTGCGGCTTTGAGTGCCCGAGGATACAGCGGTTCCAGTTCGAGCAGTTCGGCGATGTCGAAAACGTTGCGTCCCGCCAGAATCGGGAGAAGGAACTCCCGCCTTGGTCCCGGTTCGGTAATTCGCCAGGGCAGGGCGGCCTCTCCCCAACCCTCCAAATCGCCGTCGAAAATAAGGCGAACCAAGACCAGTCGATCCCGCGCGTACCCCCATTCGTTCGGGACTCGGATCAATTGGAATTCCAGGTCTCGGATGATCATGGTTTGGGGAACGCGGCTAGTCTTGGCGACCGGCTTAATGTTTGAAGTGACGCCGTCCGGTGAAGATCATCGGCACGCCTCGGCGATTGCAAGCGTCGATGACGTCTTGATCGCGAATGGAACCGCCCGGCTGAATGATCGCCCGAATTCCCGCGTCCGCCGCCCTTTCGACCGAATCGGGAAACGGGAAGAAGGCATCGGACGCCAAGACGGAGCCTTCGGCGCGATCGGCAGCCTTTTGAATGGCGATCTCCGTGGAATCGACCCGACTCATTTGGCCGGCACCCACGCCGACCAGCATCCCGTTCTTTGCCAGGACGATGGCATTGGATTTGACGAATCGCACCATCGACCAAGCGAATCGCAAATCGTCCATGAGATCGTTGGTAGGAGCGGACTGAGTGACCACCCGCCACTCGCCCTCGTCGTCCGGTCGGGTGTCGGCTTGCTGAAGCAGTAGTCCGCCGGTAAGAACGCGGTACGTCCACTCTTCATGACGGCCTTCGATATTGCCGACTTCGAGCAATCGAACGTTCTTGCGCCATTTGGGCCGCTCGGTGAGAATTGCAATCGCGGCGGCATCGTAGGCGGGCGCCACGACGGCTTCGATGAAAAGCCCCTCCCCGCAGAGCACCTCGGCCGTATCGACGTCAACGGGCCGGTTGAAGCCCAAAATCGACCCGTACGCGCTGACGGGATCTCCGGCGAGGGCTTTTTTCGCGGCCTCCGCCAAGGTCCCGGCCGCCGCCGCGCCGCAGGGATTGTTATGTTTGATGACGACCGCGGCGGGCGATGCAAAGAAGCGAGCGATTTCGAGCGCGCTGTCGAGGTCCAAGAGGTTGTTGTACGACAACTCCTTGCCGTGGAGTTGATGGGCGGTGACGACGCTGGGACCGGAGTAACCCGGAAAGACGTAAACGCCGGCCTTTTGGTGCGGGTTCTCGCCGTAACGCAACGCCGCAAGACGCTCCGCCGTCAAATCGATTCGCGCCGGCAGTTCCTCATCCGCCTCTCGCGTCTTTTGCGCGAACCAAGCCGCAATCGCCCGGTCGTACTCCGCGGTATGGGCGAAGGCCGCCGCGGCAAGTCGTCGCCGGAATTCCAGCGTGGTGGAACCTTGGTCCTGCACTTGGGCCAGAATTTCGGCATATTGACCGGGATCCGTCGCAATAGTGACGAAGGCGTGGTTCTTGGCCGCCGCCCGCACCAAGGATGGGCCGCCGATGTCGATCTTCTCGATGGCTTCGCTCTCGGTGCAGTCGGGTCGCGCGACCGTGGCCTGGAACGGGTAAAGGTTTACCACGACCAGTTCAAAGGTCATAATGCCGTGCGTCTCGATCGCCTGCATGTCCTCGGCATGGTCGTGCCGACACAGAATCCCGCCGAAAACCTTGGGATGAAGCGTCTTGATTCGCCCATCCATCATCTCGGGAAAACCCGTGTAACCGGCCACATCGCGAACCGGAATCCCCTCTTGTTCCAAGAAGGCCCTCGTTCCGCCGGTGGAAAAGATTTCCACGCCGGCATCCGCCAGGCCTCGCGCGAACGGAGCCAGCCCCAACTTGTTGCTCACACTGACCAAAGCTCGACGAATCTTAGGATTGGGCATTGCGTACGGTTCTCCCTGACAGGGGTTCCGGGGGCGATCAAGCTAACGAAAGGTGCCGGTAGTATCCGTGAGGATACACGCGGTAGCCAGTTGACGGGTATCCATCCGAATGGATCGGGCGGCGGACACGTTGTTGCCAAGCGATCATGCCCTTGCCTATTCGGCGAAAAGGCCGGTACCCGCCGCCATGGTGTGGCATGATCGGATTCCGCCGGCATGCGCCCGGCAAAACCGGAGTGTAGCGCAAGGCGTTCCGGCGGTCAAGGATACGCGAAAGGGGCGGGAAAAGGCTGTTGGTACCACCGGTTGATCGTGCTCCAAGGAATAGCTTGCCGTGAGCGCACGTTTTGCCGGTTCGGCTAACCTTGCCCGGGCGATTCTCGCGGAATGCACTCCGTCGAAAACCGGGACTTCGACCAGCGGAAAGATTGGACGCGCCACCGTTGACCGTGAATAATTGAGGAAAGGCCCTGCCGCGAAGACGGCAGGGGATCGGCTTCCCGCCTATTCGCGATGCAACCTGTCACTCCCCGTTGAGAGCGGAGCCATGTCTCGCCTGAACCGCCGACGTTTCATCTTTCATTCCGCACACCAGACGGTCGGCCTGACCGCCACGTTGGCGGCGTTGCCGCATTCGGAAGTCGTGGCGGAGTTCCTGGAGGTGGAAGACGCCCCCAAACCGCCCCCTAAGACGCTGCGCTTGTGCCTAGTTTCAGGTTCGGAGGAATACCGCTCGGATGAATCGCTGACGTGGTTGGCCGACTACCTGCAGGAGAACTTCGGCATCGTCTCGGACAAGGCCTTCGCACGGAGCTTGACGGACCTCCCGGGATTGGAGGCCCTGGATCGCTGCGATTGCATGGTGCTTTACACGCGGCGACTCGAGATTGACGGTGAACCGCTGGAGCGGATCAAACGATACTTTGCCGAGGGGCGACCTGCCGTCGGTATTCGCACGGCGAGTCATGCCTTTCAAAATTGGTTGGCGCTCGATAAAGAAGTATTCGGAGGAGACTACGGCAATCACTACGGGAAGGACCTCCTGCCTCGAATCGAGCTTACGTCCGCGGGGAAGGATCACCCCATCACGCGCGGGTTCGAACCGTACGTATCGCAGGGGAGTCTCTATCGCAATCAGAACGTAGCGAAAGACGTGACGGTCTTACTGACGGGCACGATCCCGGGCCATACGGAACCGGTGGCGTGGACGCGGATTCACAACGGCGGTCGCGTATTTTACACATCCCTGGGACACCCGGACGACTTCCGTCGCCGCTCCTTCGTCCGCATGCTGACCAACGCGATCTACTGGGTCTGCAAGCAGGATATTCCCGACTAGAGGCGGCAACGATACGAGTCACTCCGTGCTTTGGGAATCCCCGGCGAGTCCCATCGCCCGATGGTTTGGGCTAGGCAGAGGTCGTCCCTCGCTTTCCCAAGCCGGCCCGTGCCGAGGAGCGCCGACCGCGCGGCGGAATGCGTCCGACCAATCGACCCGGCTTCGTCGGCAGCTTTTCAGTTCGAACGACCGCCGATCAGACGCCCAAACTCAGGCAAAAGGTCGTATCGCTTGGTCCAAGGGGTGTACATGAAACCGCGAATGCCGGGCAGGTCGCGGGCGTCTTGCATCCAGCCCTTGACGTCCTCCAGATCATTCGCGTCGTAGTAGCAGGCGATGAGCATGCGAAAGCCCTGCTCGGCGAAGAACTTGAGGCTTTCGGGGCGCGGCGTCCCACCCCACACCGCCATGATGACGTCTTTGGGAACGTACTTCCACGACCCCGTGAAGTCCCCTTCCACTAGATAGTAGTCGCCGTGGGCGTTGTGATTGGGGTCGAACATATCGGACCAGATATAGACTTCGACACCGGGGTTGTATCGCCGCAAGGATTCCACTTGCCGCCGCACGCACTCGCCCAATAGCTCCGCCATATCTCGACCGCGGCAGGCCTCGCAGGTCCCGCCCATGCGGATTTCATCCATGTTCAACAAGACCTTCTTGGGCTGAAGGTGTTGGGCCAGTAACGCCGCTTCGTGGTCGAAAATCTCGTACAGTTCCGGTTCGCCCATGCAAACCGTGATTTGGGAATCGTGGATCTTTTGCGAGTGATACCAACCCACGCGCAATCGCTGCCCGGTACGGATACGGCTATTCTCGGTAAGTCGAAGAGCGGGGGCCTCGCGATCCACGCGGTACGGACTGTAGGCGGAATCTTCGAGCGGCAAATAATCCCTGCCTTCCTGATATGCGGTGCCGTCTTCGGCGTGGACGGTGACCGGAGTTCCCGGGCGTCGCAGCACGTTGAGCGGGCCGATCTCTTCGATGGACCAATCGTCGAGCCAGAAACGTCCGCCGCGACCGCCCCAAACGCCGGCATACAACCGCACGCGATCGAATTGCAGGCTGTTGAAGACGAAGGTGCATTTCGTCCAGTCGGCGGTCTCGGGGATGCCGAATTCCAGGGGCGCGAGCGTCCGGTTGCCCGCCAAGACTTGAATTCGGAACGCGCCGCGGGGCGTCAACCGCTCGGTCTTCACCCAACAGGTGACGCGATAACAACGGTACGGATGGACGGCGACCTCCTGCATGACGCGACCGTGTCCATGCGGATTGGACGTAAAATTCTCCATCCGCAAGGAAGCCTTGCCCTGGTGAAAGACTTGGGTATCGGCAAAGCTCACCTCGCCCGGTTGATCGTGGAAATTGTAGCCGCGCAAGCGGTTGCCCGAAAAATCCTCGAATCCGCCGTTCACTATCGCCACGGCGGGATCCGGCTCCAGTACGGCGCGATCGCCTTGCACCGTGAAAAGGGCATCTTTGACGGGCAATCCTTCGGCCAGATAGCGATTGTGGCCGAGCACGCCGCCGCCGTAACCGACCGAAAAGACGGAAGGGATCAACTCCAGGTTCAACCGGCGGCAGGTCTCTTGAACCGCCTTCAAGCGGCGGAAATACTCGGGCGGTCGCTTGCACAGGCTGTCCAGACCGAAGGAAACCACCGCCCCGTTGCACCCGCTCTCTGCGGCGGATTGCAAGACGCGATTCACCTCGTCCACGTCGCTGTCGCGGCCCAACCCCCAGCCAAAGACCCAGACGAATTGGTCCTGGTACTCCGTCTCGTTCGCGGCGGCGAGACCGGAAACTACTAAAAGACAGGCAAATAGCAAGGCGCCCCATCTCGCCAAGGAAAAGCCAAGCCCCAATGAAAACGGACCTGCAAACGCGTGCAAGCGAGACCGACCCATGTTGCACCTCCGACACCGTCAATGGATGCAGCCGATTTCCACTCAGGCGCGTCGGCGAAACCGGCGCGCGGCGGTTCACGACGGACCGAGAAACGCCCCCGCCTCCCGAGTGATTCGGAAACGCGGGGGCTACGGATGCCTTGGTTGCCGAGACTATTTTTCCGCGGCGGGGGCCGCTCCCTTGTTTTCGAACCACATCGGACCGCCCCATTTTCCGGTGACGACGATGTCGAGGTCTCCGTCGCCGTCCAGGTCCACGACGGGCACGTTCAGCCCCGACCCGATGCCTTGGTTATACACGATCACGTGCTTGATCCATTGGACTTCAGGAGTCCTCCGCAGTTCATACCAATACACGCCCAGCGGTTCGAACTCGCCAGGATCGCCGCCGTTGTGAGCCATGAAACGCTTGCCGGTGACCAGGTCCGGCGTGCCGTCGCCGTTGATGTCGCCCAACGTAAGGGAGTGGGCTTGCGTCCAGGATTTGTCGATGACGTGCCGTTTCCAGGAAATCTCGTCGCCTTGGCGCTGTTGTTCGTACCAGAAGATGCCGTACTTGTGGGCCGAACTGGTCAAGACGTCATTCAGCCCGTCGCCGTTGACGTCGATCACCAAGATTTGCGGCGTGTGATCGGAGGTGCCCTCCCCGGCGCCGCCCAGTTTCCAGGGGTGTTCGATCCAGGTGCCGTTTCGCGGGTCGGCGGGCGCTTCGAACCAGGCATCCGGTCGGAGAAAATCAGGACGTCCGTCGCCGTTGAGGTCGCCCACGCCGGCGCCGAAGTTCATCCGCTTTTCGCTAATGACGTAGCGTTTCCATTGCACGGTGCCGTTTTCCTTCACGGCCTCCCACCATACCGAGGTTCCAATGTTGGGGATGATCTCGTCCACGACGCCGTCGCCGTCCAAGTCGGCGATGTCCGCCGTTTCGTGGTTCTCGCTAACGTCGATGACGGTTCGCGGCCACATCGGTCCTTGCAAACCCATGTTGCGGTGCCAATCGAGGCATTTCTCGAACCAATCGCAGGAAACGACGTCCGTCTTGCCATCTCCGTCGACGTCAAGAGGCAAATCGGCGAAGTTCCACATGTACCCCTTGCCTTGCTCGTCCACTTCGCCTTTGAGTTCGCGAAACTTGAACGCCCTCCAATCGGGGGCCAAATAGACGAAGGGCCCGGCTACGACGTCGAGTTTGCCGTCGTTGTTGAAGTCGGCCACGCCGCAGGCTTCGCTGCGAAAGTTACCGATGCGATGTCCTTCGAATACGACTTCGCCGGCAGACGTCCACGACGCCGCCGCGACCGCGACGAGTACAGCAATCCCAATCGCTCTCAACATGGTGCTTTCTCCCATCGTTAGGGCAATGATCGCCGACCTTGTGGTAACGCTCTTATCACCACGCGTTCATTCACAGGGCTTCGCGACCCAACTTCATTTGACGTGCCACTTCGGCTATGCGCCGACCGTAGGCTTCAGCCGTTTCCAGATCGCCGGACGACGGCGCCTCTTCCGGAGATACCTGAAAGCTCGCGGCCATGGGCCCGACGAAGGATCCAACCCGGTTATGCGCGTCGGGTCCCGGCCCCTGGAGGGTGTTCATGCCGTCGGGGCGGTTCGCGGAAGGCAACATGGCCAAGCCGACATAGATCATACCATGCTGTAGCGCCGATATCATCAAGCCGACCAGCGTGTTCAGCTTGTCGCCCGAAAAGGAACTGGAGTTGGTAAAAGCTCCGGCGATCTTATTGCGCCAAGATTGGCTGAACCATTTTCCGACCGCGGCCTCCCAGAACCGTTTCATCTCAGCCGACATGTTCCCCATGTAGGTGGGACACCCGAACACAATCGCATCGGCGGAGTCCAATCCATCCAAATCGTCGATGGCCTGCTGCACGGTCCACAATTCGGCATGGGTTCCGGGCACGCTTGCCGCGCCCCGTTGAACGGCCTCGGCTTGCCGCTTGGTGTGCCCGAAACCGCTGTGATATACGACCACCACGCGAGTCATGTCGGTGTCTCCAATTCCTTAAAAATCCCACCTTTGGCAAACACAGTGAACGACCTCCCCGGATCGAATCGACCGGAAACGGCGTGGTCGCCGCACCGTATCTAATCGATCGTGCTGCGCTCATACGGCAGTGTATTGCCTTCGGAGACGCTTGGTCAGCCCGCCGTCAAGAGTGTGTGGCAGTACAACTCGTTCCTCCCGCCGGTTTACCGTGCCGACCGAGAAGGTCGGCACGGCGCGGGGCGAGGACGTGGGGAGTCTTCTCCAACCGCGGGATTGGATCGCTCAGTTCGCGCGGTCGCTGGTCTTGGGCACGATGTCGATTTGCAGGGCCGGGTCCGCAGCGGGCACATACGTTGTGGGCAACCCCAACTCTTGTCGCACGATGTTGACGCCCTGGGCAATCGCCGCTGACTTGTAGAAAGCGATTTCGCGGTTGCATCCCTGGCGACCAAAGCCGCAATCGCTCGAAATGACAAGTTTCTCGGGCGGAATGTACTTCAGCGCGCGGCGGACCTCCGAGGCCACGTCTTCGGGACGATCCGCTTGGAGCGTGCGGTGGCTGACCACGCCCACGGCGATCTTCTTCTCCAACCCGCGCGACAGCGACCCGAATAGCTCGATGTCCTTGAAATTGCGATCCTTCATCTCCAGCGTCCAGACGTCGCCCTTGCACTCGTAGAGGTACATTTCCAGCGAGGCGGCGTAACTGGTATCCTCCATCACCCGCTGCATATTGGGATTGCCCCAGCACGTGTGGATCCAGATTTCCACGTCGTCCAAGCCTTCGACCTCGCGATTGTAGGCCTCCAGCATGAATCGAACGTCGGGATGATCCTTCCCTTGACTGTTGGCCATGAAGTGCAAGCAGGGTTCTTCGACCTGAATGCATTTGCAACCGGCGTCGCGAAGGGCGAGCAACTCCTTGTTCATGGCCACGGCCATGTCCCAAATCAATTCGCGCTTGTCCTTGTACTTGTCGGTATGGATGTCCAAAAACAGGCTCATCACCTGGGAGCAACATGTGCCGAATCGCACGGGCTTCTGAGTCTTGGCCTGGGTCATCCGCCAAATCTTAGGGTAATCCAGGGGGCGATGCTCCACCTTGTCAGTGACGATCGGCCAGCGCCACCCGGTGTAAATCTCGTGCAGCAAAGTTCCGGGCGGATACCTTAGCCACGGCGAGCGCGTCTCTTCGGATTGCAGTAAGTCGCCTTCGAGTCCCTTCCAGCGTTGGAGCGGGTAGTGATGCCAAGAGCGTCCCGCGAAGTCTTCGTCGCAATGGAAATCACCCGGGGTGACCAGGTCCAAACCCGCGCGCTCCTGATCGCTGATGACCACGGCCAAGGCGTCTTGAAACTTCTCACGAAACCGCACGTCCATCATGCAAGTGTCCAAAGGACGACCCCACATGCTCATGTCGAACCAGCGAGGCCGCGGGAACGATCCGGTGGTGGTGCAGGGCAGCATCAGGTCTTTCGTTGCGGTGAACATCTTTCACATCTCCCAGAGGACCGGCGCCGTGTGTCACGTCCCCACGCAAGTCCGCTGACAAAAGTCGTGGGAATTGTCGAAAAACGTTTCACGCGGCAGGGAAGCTACACACATTTACGACAGCAACAGGTGACATTTTATGGGGGGTGTCGCCGCGGAGCAACAAGTCGGCGACACGTCGGAACGGAATGTTGCCGCAGTTGATGGGGCGGGCCGATTTACCTGTACCCCCAAAGGAAGCGGGTCACGACGAGTCCGGACCCTGCACTACTCCATAATGTAGTCGAAAAGACGACACTCGCAGGACTGGGATCAGTGATGGAGGATGGCAAGTTATGCGGTTGAGTTCGACGGCTCCGAAAAGACCATGCACAAAGATTGCCCGGATTGCGCAATTGACCAAATTTCCGGAACACGGTTTGCTCGATAATGAGTTTGAGAGTTACAGTTTCCGTCGATGGGCAGCAGTCACTGCCGCTCCGTCCGGATTTTCCGAGTCTCGGCTCCAGTCAAAAAAAAACGGCGCCGCGCATGTCTCGAGTCATCGAACTGCGTTCCCTTGAGGCCCTCGAAGCGTTCCGCTTCGTCTGGCATCGCCTTTGGCAGGAGACCCGCCGCGCCGACTTCTTTCTGACCTACGAGTGGTTTGCCGCCTACTGGCGGCATTTCGGGCACGACAAGCAGATGCGCGTCCTGCTGGTCGAGTCCGAGGGCGAAACCGTTGGCATCGTACCGCTGGCGCGAATTGAGCGCCGCACTTCTTTGGGAACGATACGCACCCTTACCTACCCCCTGGACGACTGGGGCGGATTCTACGGACCGGTGGGAGGGCATCGCGCCGCCGCGTTGATGTCGGCACTCCGCCACGTTGTGGATTCTCCCAGGGATTGGGATATCCTCGATTTGCGGTGGATAGACGGTCGCAGGACGGACGGTCTGCGCACTCCGGCGGCGATGCGTCAGGTCGGCATGCACCCCATCTCTCAACCGTGGATGGAGTATCCTCTCATCGAGACTGCCGGGGGTTGGGACGCATGGCTACGAGGGCGCCCCGCCGAGCGCCGCCGGGAAATCGAGCGGCAATTGCGACGACTGAGAGAGCGGCACGACGTGCGGTACGTGCGTCACCGTCCGGGCGGTCGCGGGTGCCGGGACGCCGATCCGCGTTGGGACTTGTTCCACGCTTGCGTCGCTGTCGCCGAGAAGAGTTGGCAGGGCACGCAAGACGCCGGCACGACTTTGGCACATAAGCCGACCCGCGAATTCCTCCGCGACCTGCACGTCTCCGCCGCCCAACTAGGTTGCCTGGACGTCAACGTCCTGTTCTTCGACGATCAGCCCGTCGCGTACGCGTACAACTATGTTCACGAGGGTCGCGTCATCGGTCTGCGGATGGGTTATGATCCCGATCGGCGGTCCGACGGTCCGGGAACCGCCCTGATGCGGTTGATGGTCGAAGATAGCTGTCGGCGCGGCGACGCGGAAATCGATCTCGGACCGGGGCGGACTCGGTTCAAGGATTACTGGGCGACCCAAGTCGCCGTCAGTTATCGGTACACGTACTACGCGGAATCCCTCCGAGGCAGATTGCTCCGCTTGCGACGTTGGTGGAATGATCGACTCTATTCGCGGGAGGATATCCTGGCCCGCCGCTCCGCGTGACGCCGCCTTCAGGCCGGCGACATCTCACCGCCTTGGGGATGCTTTGCCCCATGCCTTCTCCCGGCAAGGTCCGCCGGCAGAGCGTACCCGCCCTGGAATGCGACCGGTCGCCCCTTACCCGATCAGGGTCTCGAGTATAGGATGAATCGTTCCCGGTCTTCCTGAAAACCGGTTTCGGAAATCGGCGTTCCGCCGTCGGTTTCCTCTTCCTTCCTCTTTCGCGTGTGAATGGGTCACTTAGCTGCGTGTATGCGAGACCTCTCGATGTCTGAGTCGCCGGACTCTCTGCCGATCCTTCAACATCCTCCGCGTTCGGAATCCGAAAAGGCGTCCGTTAACGGCCCAATCAAAGGGACGTGCAGTCTGATCGCCCTCGGGTGCCCCAAGAACCTCGTGGACGGCGAGCACATGCTGGGTTTGCTTGAGTCCGACGGATACCGCCTTGTCACCCAGCCTGATCGGGCCGACGTCGTGATCGTCAATACCTGCGGGTTCTTGCAGGCCGCACGGCGAGAGTCGTTCTCGGTCATCGAGGACATGCTCAAGCTGAAGCGGCGAGGGCGGATATCCGGCGTCGTCGTGGCGGGTTGTCTGGCGGAGCGCGATCGCGAGGCCCTTCTCAAACGTTATCCCGAGGTCGATCAGGTAGTCGGCCTCTTCGCCCGGGAGGAAATCGTCCGTGCCGTGGACCGCATTGTGGGCGGCATCAGGGAGCAGCGGACCCTTTTTCATCCCGCGTCCGTGGTGCCGATGAACGACGCTCGGCGTTTTCGCGTGACTCCGAGCCACCTCGCGTATTTGAAGATATCGGAGGGTTGCGATCGACTGTGCACGTTTTGCACGATCCCTCACATCCGCGGCAAGCACGTCACCAAGCCGATGGAGGACGTGGTGGAGGAGGCCCGGTCGTTGGCGGCGGACGGCGTCCGTGAACTGATCGTCGTCGCCCAAGATACGACGTATTACGGGCTGGATTTGTACGGTCGGCCGATGTTGGCGGAATTGCTGCGACAACTGCGGGAGATCGAGGACCTCCGCTGGATTCGTTTGATGTACCTGTATCCCATGTACTTCACCGATGAGCTGATTGACGTCTTGGCGGAGGGAGGAAAGATTCTTCCGTATTTGGACATGCCCTTGCAGCATATCAACGACCGCATTCTTCGGCGGATGAAGCGCCGCGTCGGTCGGGCGGAAACCGAGGTCCTGCTGGACCGCTTGCGTTCGGTGATCAAGAACTTGGTAATGCGAACGACCATGATCGTCGGCTTTCCCGGCGAAACGGAACGGGAGTTCGAGGAACTTGTTGAGTTCGTCCGCGAACAACGTTTCGAACGATTGGGGGTTTTCGAGTTCTCACGCGAACCGGGCACGCCCGCCGATCGCATGAAGGAGCATCTCCCCCGTCGCGTCATTCAGGAGCGGCGCGACCGCCTGATGGCCATCCAGCAGAAGATCACCTACCAGTGGTCTCGGAATCAGGTGGGAAGACGGCTTGCCGTATTGTTGGATCAACCGGTGCCGGAGCAGGAAAACGTTTGGCTGGGGCGTTCGTACGCCGACGCGCCCGAGATCGACGGCGCGGTGTACGTCACGGGCGAAGGGCTGCGTGCCGGACAATTCGTGGAGTGCGAGATTGTTGCGGCGGAGGGCTACGATTTGGCTGCCGCGCCGATCGAGGAGCCTGTCATCTCCGACAAGTAACCGGTAACCGGCAGTGGTGAGGGGAAACCGGCGGTAGCGGAACCTCGGAAAGCGGTGTCCGCCGAACAGACCAACCGCGTCGAATTCCCGTCCCCTGAGCGGCGAGGAGCGACGCGAAAAACGTCGCTCCCGCCCTCAGGCAAATCAAAGCCCCATCGAGAAGCGCTCGCCGGAGCGGCCGACCCAGAAACCGCAATTTCCGACAAGCTTCGTGCTTCGACCCCAGGAGGGAGGGCTGCGTTAGGCTCCCGCAAACCTAAACGCAATCGATGGGGCTTCCCGCTGGCTCCTTTCTTGTTCGCTTGATTGTTCCATCGCTCCGATCAATTCCGGCTTTGGGCCGAGGGTATCCCTTGATCAAGGCGATGGAAAGGCGTGTTCGAACTCTTGGTAAAGCCACTGCCTGGCAAGCTGATAGTCGTCCACTCGCAAAGGATCGTGGAGACGCGGTTGCCACAGCCTGTGCCCGTTGCCTGCTATCAGAACGCAGTCGTTTTGCTGTGCCTGATGCAACGTCCACGCAATCGCTTCCGTGCGATTGGCGATGCGTTGATAACGAGCGGGCGTATAAATATGTTTTTCCACGCGATCGATCAAGGCCGAAAAATCCTCGTGGGCAGGGTCTCCCGTCGTCAGTACGGCCATGTCCACGCGTTCCTCCAGTACCCGCATCCAAGCCGCATCATCGGCGCGTCGGATCGGCGGCCGACTGACGCAGATCAGGCGACCGGTAACCAGCGGTCGGAGGGTGGATAGAACGGCGTCCAGAGTATGCGAGTCGGCCGCAGCGTCCACGAATACGGAGAACGGTTGGCCGCAAATCACCGGTTGCATTCGGCCGGGCAGCGGCGTCACGGCCTCCAGGCCTTTGACGACGGCCTCGATGGGCACTCCGGTCGCCAGGCCAACACCCGCCGCGACCAAACAGTTCCGTATGTGGTGCCGGCCGAACAATTTGGTTTGAACGGGAAAGGTTTCGCTCCCCGCCGTCAAAAAGAAAGTCTCTTCGCCCAGTTCGCGCGAAATCTCCCGTCCCTGGATGTCGGCCGAATCGTTGAGTCCCACGGTGAGCGCAGGCTTGGCGATACGGGTTACGGCCGCGCGACATGCCGCGTCATCCACGTTCAACACGGCGCAACCGTCCGGAGCCATGTACTGCAAGGCGTCGATCGGTACCGCATCCGCGCGACCGGGGCCTGCCCACTGATTCGTAACCGCCACGGCTTGAAATGAGAGGCCGGCGGGACGTTTGTCCGCCAGTCCGGTCGCAGAGAGTTCCAACACGGCATGGGTGCAACCGCTTGCGACCATGCGGGCCAGGCGATCGGCCAATTCGTCGGGGTCGGGTGTGGATTGCGTTGCTGTGGAAGAATTCTCGCCGTCGAAGTATCCCAAGGTGCCCAACATCCCGACGCCGTGCCCGGCCTCGCCCAAGATCCTGGCGATGAGACAGGCCGTGGTCGTCTTGCCGAATGATCCCGCAACGCCTACCAGATGAAGCTTGCGGGCGGGATAGCCACGTATCGCCTGGGCGACTTCCCCGAAGGCCGCCTTGGCGTCTTGGACGTAGCAAACGGGGACGGGCAAATCTCCCAAGGGCGAATCGGCCAAAACGGCGGCGCAACCGCGTTTCACCGCCTCGCGGACCGCCGCGTCGCGTTTCGGACCGGGTCCCAGGGTAACCACGTAGAGGTCGCCCGGCCCAATCCGCCGAGCATGACGCCGGCACCCGGTGATTTTCACGTCCGTTGCGCCGACCAGACGGAGATCGGGCAAGAGCCGGTTCAACCGAATCGTCGTTGCCGCATCAGGGCAAACACCCATCGCTAGAGGCCTCCATACCTCCGCGGTGATCCTCTAAAAACGCCTCCGGCCGGTATCGAACGTGGTAACGAGCAGCATTGGGCGAAGGGTGTCCTCGCCGCGACGAGGCCGTTTGGCCGCGTGCCGCCGGTTTCGCGAATCCCGTCCCTCTCGGCCGCGCACTTCCTTGTGCATGTCCGGCGGATTTTCCGGATTCCGCCGGTTGTGTCAAGTCGGGAAATCGCCGACGGCAAGGCCGCGCTTTCCGCATGCGCACCCCAAGGGCACGGCGACGTCAACTCGGATCGGTGGCACGGATTATTCGGGTCCTGCGGCGATCGCGAACCGACGAGGCCGCCAAGCCTCAAAGCAGACGCAAGAACCGCCGGGCTTTACGTTGACACTGCCATCCGGCGTATTTAGAATCGACTTAGGTCTCGCTGCTTATCCAATTTGCCTGGACCGCAGGACCCGGACGGACTATTTGCGACGCTGAGTCGGCCCTAAGCCGGTCGTTCCCAGACCTTTCTCCCAGCACCGAGTGATTTCTCAGGAGCGGATTCGTCATGGCGAGAGAAAACCAAGGGCTTCAAATCGCCTTGATCATCTTTGTCATTCTTACGCTTTTGCTGGGAGTGACGACCTATCTCTTTTTCCGGCAATACGACGAGCAGTACCGGAAGGCTCAGACCGCTGCGGAAGAGGCGGCCAATGCCAACAACGCCGCCCGTTCGGCGCAAACCGACCTGAACACGCTTAAGACCATCTTGGGGTTCAGCACCACGGAAGCGATGGACAAGATTACCCAGGATGTGAAGACCGAGATGGACACCTACGCCGCCGATCTGGACGAGTCGCAGAAGAATTATCGGGCGGTGGTCAAACATTTGTTCGACACGCTTCAGGCGAAGAGTGCCACGCTGGTCGCGACGGAACAGAAACTTCGCGACGCCGAAACCAAGATCGCGCAACTCGAACAAAGCAAGGCCCCGCTGATCGCTCAACAGCAGAATCGGGCGGACGCGGCGGAGCAAACGCTGGCGCAGGAGCGGCAAAAATTCATGCAGGATTTGCAGGCTTCCGTGCAGGCGCGAAACGATTTGCAGGGCCGAGTGGATAACCTCCAGCAACAGGCTCAAGAGGCCCAAGCTCAATTGGCATCTTACAAGCAGCAGGCCGAGACGCGGCTTCGCACGGTATCCAATTTGTTGAATACTCGGACTCAGGAGATCGAGCAACTGAAGAACCCCCGACTGGACTCCCCGGACGGCAAGGTTCAGTGGGTCAACCAGGAATTGGGAACGGTCTGGATCAACTTGGGTGAGGCGGACGGTTTGACGGTAGGCGCTACGTTTGCCGTGTTCCCCGCGGACGCCCTGAACGTCGCCGACGCCCAGCGAAAAGGAGCGATCGAGGTTACCGCCATCCGGGGACCGCATCTGGCCGAGGCTCGTATCGTGGACGACGTCATCTCCGACCCCGTGGCACCCGGTGACGTCATTCACACGCCCATCTGGTCGCCCGGCGACCGACGGCGATTCGCGCTCACGAATTTCGTGGATATCGACGGCGACGGTAAGAGCGATCAAGAGTTGCTGATCTCGGTCATTCGCAATAGCGGCGGTTTGGTGGATGCCTGGCTGGACGATCAAGGCAACATGAACGGCAGCATCACGCCGGAGACCGACTATGTGGTACTCGGCTCGGAACCGCCCGAGGGGACCGATGTCGCCGTGATCCAGGCCCGATCCGACTTCTTAAAACGGGCCGGCGAGTTGGCCGTGGTGTCGATATCTCTCAAGGACCTGCTTCGTCGCATCGGGTACAAGCGAGAGTCGCAGGTGGTGCGATACGGATCCGCCGCTAATCCGGATGATTTTCGCGCGAAACCCGCTGAGGGCGTGGTTCGAGAATCGCCCGGTACCGTGAGCGAAATCTTCCAGAAGCGTCAACCGCCGCGAGGCGGCAACCGCTGAGATGCGGCGGAACGGAGCTAAAACGGTGCCGACTGCCCGCGACGATTGCGCCATTCAGTGAACTGCTTCGGCGCAACCGGCTTGCCGAGCGAATAAGCATCTTGCTTCCCGAGAAAGCTTTTAGCCTTCGGGCGGGTTCCGCGTGCTCTTTTCGCGTCTTACGGCGGTGGCGCGATGGGGGCGATAACCGGGACGCGACGGCCTGACTCCGCGACGGTCTCGCGATCGGGTGGGCGATTTCGCCCGAACCGCCAACGCTTCTTTGGGGGCTTTTGCCGGTATCAAACAATCCGGTCCGTCCCCGATCAAATCCTCGCGACCTTCGCTCAGCAAGGCCTCCCGCACGGCGAAGTAGTTTTCCGGCTTCCAGTATTGCAGCAATGCACGCTGTAGACGCCGCTGCTTCTCCCCTTTGGCGACGTAAACCGTCTCGCCCGTGATTGGGTCGATGCCCGTGTGATACATGCAGGTGGCGATGTCGAAGGGCGTCGGCATGAAGTCTTGGACTTGCCGAGGTCGATAACCGGTGCGTTTGAGGAACTGTGCCAGTCGAATCATGGCCGCTAAATCGCACCCTGGGTGGCCCGCGATGAAGTACGGCACCAGGTATTGCTCTTTGCCCGCCGCGTGCGAACTTTCGCGAAACTTGGCCGCGAATCGCTCGAAATCCTCCACCGAGGGCTTTTTCATCAGCCGAAGGACGTCGGCATCGCAGTGCTCGGGGGCCACCTTGAGGTGTCCTCCGACGTGGTGGCGAACCAGTTCGTCGATGTATTCGGGGCTTTGCTGAGCCAAATCCATGCGGATTCCGGATGCCACGAAGGCCTTCTTCACGCCCTTTTCTTGCCGAACTTCGCAATAGAGTTGGATCAGCGGTGCGTGATCGACGTTCAGCAACTTGCAGATCGTGGGGTGAATGCAACTCAAGCGGCGGCACTTTTCCCTCACCTCCGGACGACTGCAATTCATGCGGTACATGTTCGCGGTGGGACCGCCGATGTCGCTGATGACGCCCTTGAAATCAGGGGCCGCCGCCATGGTTCGCACCTCGTTCAGCACCGAAGCGACGCTGCGACTTTGGATGATCCGCCCCTCGTGGGCCGTAATGGAGCAAAACGTGCAACCGCCGAAACAACCGCGCATAATTTGCACGGAGTGTTTGACCACCTCGAACGCTGGGATGATTTCGTCGCCGTAGCACGGATGGGGACGGCGTTGGTACGGCAGGCCGTAAACCCGATCCATTTCGGCTTCCGAGAGGGGATAGGCCGGGGGATTCACCACGACTGCTTCTCTGCCGTGGAACTGAACCAATCGCCGGGCGTTGTAGGGATTTGTTTCCAGATGGGCGATTCGCGTCATGCGGGCGAACGCCTGTTTGTCCGCGGCCACCTCTTCGTAGCTGGGCAACAGAAGGCCGTCTTCCGGCGGCGATTCCGCGGCCCCAAGTCGATAGGCGGTGCCGCGCACGTCCCGCAGGGCGCGGATGTTCTCTCCCGCACCCAAACGACGCAAGACTTCCAAGAGCGGTCGCTCTCCCATCCCGTACACCAGCAAGTCGGCCTTGGAATCGAGCAGGATCGAGCGGCGGACCTTGTCGCTCCAATAGTCGTAGTGGGCGATGCGGCGGAGTCCCGCTTCCACACCTCCGGCGATGATGGGAACGCCGTGAAATGCCTCCCTGGCCCGTTGGCAATAGACGGCGGTGGCACGGTCCGGGCGCAAGCCGATGCGACCGCCCGGGCTGTAGGCGTCATCGTTGCGGACTTTGCGATTGGCCGTGTAACGATTGACCATGGAATCCATGTTGCCCGCGCTGATCGCAAAGCAAATCCGGGGACGACCGAACATTCGCCACGGATCGCATGACCGCCAGTCCGGTTGGCTCAGCACGGCTACCCGATACCCCTCCGCCTCCAGCAGGCGGGTAAGCAGACCGACGGCAAAACTCGGATGGTCGACGTAGGCGTCGCCGCTGACGAACACCACGTCCACGTAGTCCCAGCCGCGCGCAATCACGTCTTCTCGGGTGGTCGGTAGGAAAAAGTGATGGTTCGGCTTCATTTCGTTTCTCCGCGGCGTCGCGCATTCGAGCGGCGATCAAGACGGCGGTTCGGCGGTAAGGTCGCTTGTCGGCATCAGGGCATGCGATCGGCTTTGTCATTCTACGGTGAATCTCGCGGCAGGCTACCGCGAATCGCTTTGCACCCGGTGCGCGGCAAGGCCGTCAAGCCTGAACGCCGAGAAAACAAGGACGGAAAGGCCCGGGAGCGGCTCTAGGAGCCACATTTGGCGCTAGA
Organism: Thermopirellula anaerolimosa; assembly: GCF_054657335.1. NCBI lineage: Bacteria > Pseudomonadati > Planctomycetota > Planctomycetia > Pirellulales > Thermoguttaceae > Thermopirellula > Thermopirellula anaerolimosa. The sequence goes on along the minus strand of NZ_BAAHYX010000006.1, from coordinate 1,145,211 downwards.
AACGGCCTCGGGCGTACCGACCTCGAAGGCCCGCCCCGAGATGCCGCGACGCGAACGCTCCAGCGATTCGGCCGCCAAGATTTGTCCCCAGGGCGTGGGATACCGCGCGGTGATGCAGGCTTGGCAGAGGCTTTCGGCGGGCAAGCCGATGGCCCGGGCGACGGCGTCCACGGGAAGATAGCGCAAGGAATCGGCCCCCAACTGCTCGGCCATTTTGGCTTGGGCCTCTTCCGTCAGTTCACCGTCCGTCACGAAGGGCGGGGCGAACAGCTCCTTCACCGACGACATGTCGATGCCGTAGAAGCACGGAGAGATGATGGGCGGGCAGGCCACGCGGACGTGGATTTCGGCGGGCCGACCCAACTGCCGCATCCGCTGCAACAAGACGCGCATCGTCGTGGATCGGACGATGGAATCCTCGACCAGCAGCACGCGCTTGCCCTCCAGCACCTCGCGGAGCGGCGTGTACTTGGCCCTGGCCTTCCGTTCGCGGTTCTCGACGCCTTCGATGAACGTACGACCGGCGTAGCGGTTGCGGATCAGGCCTTCCAAGCAGGGGATGCCCAAGGCGTAGGCTAGGGCGTCCGCAGCGGCCTTGCTGGTATCCGGAACCGGCACCACGATGCTACGCCCGTCGTGCACGTCCAAGGTCTCCAAGCGGGCCAACTCTTCGCCCAGGGCCTTTCGGGCCAGGTAAACGCTGCGGCGGTCGAGCGTGCTGGCCACGTTGGAAAAGTAGACCCATTCGAAAAAGCAATGGGCGCGCCGCTTCGACTCGCGGAAGGTTTCCTCGCGGAGGCCGCGCGGCGAAACGATGATCGCCCGCCCGGGTTCGACCGGCTTGATCTCCTCCGGAGAGAATCCCAGGTTCAGCAGGGCTACACTTTCGCTGGCCGCGGCGAAAAGTCGCCCGTCGAACGCCCAACTCAAAGGCTTGATGCCGCAAGGGTCTCGCACCACCATCATTTCGCCCAAGGCGTTCAAGAACACCAAGCTGTAGGCGCCGTCGAATTCATCGGGCAGAACACGGCAGACGTCCAAAAGGTCCGGAGCGGGGTTGGGCATTAGTTCCCGGCACAGGACGTGCATAATGACTTCCGTGTCCGTCTCGCGAATCAAATGGTGGTCCTCGTCCTCCAGCAAACGGTCTCGCAATTCCTTGTAGTTGGCCAATTGGCCGTTGAAGGCGAAGCTGAACCACTTGTGCTTCTTGATGTGGTGGCGTTCGAAGGGTTGCGCGTAGCCGACGTCGTCGCGTCCGCAAGTGGCGTACCGGACGTGACCAATGCCCGCCGGTCCCGCCAAACTCGACATCAACCGGTCGAATCGCTCGCGGTGTCCCAGCGAGAAGACTTCGGTAACCGACCCGATCTCCTTGTGGGTCAAAAGCAGTTGGGGATTGTCGGAACGGTAGCGGGTGACACCGGCAGCCAGTTGTCCCCGATTCTGGATGTCCAGCAGCATCTTGGGAAGGAGGCGGGTCGCCTGTTCCGGGCCTTCCGGACAAAGGGGACTGTTTTCCCGGCCCGGCAGATGGTAAACCGCCGCTACGCCGCACTCTTCGCGCAACTCACCCATGGGTGTTTGATTCCCGATTCGGTTCCGGAACCGTTTTTAAGTGGACCGGGAGGGATCGCGGCGTTCAACAAAAAACCTCTCACGGTGAACCGCAAGATCGGTGCAACCCGCCGACCAATTTTCGGTACCTTCCTCCCGCCGAGCCTTTTACTCATTCTAGACCCGGAACCACGGCGTCTCAACGGATTCCCGGCGGTTGGGTGGTGACGGGACAGCCTCCTGAGCGGTTAGGTTCGGCGCGAGACGGAGGAGGATTGGCAGCGAGTTGCGGGGGAGACGGTTCAGCACACCGATGGACCGCGAGGGACTCGCACGCGCGCGACCCGGCGGTGGTTGAATTGAATGGGAGACTGCCGCCCCCCCGCACGAACTTCGATCGCCTTATCAAGCCGCAGGTGCGTTACAGGGCTTTAGGCCGAGTTTTTGGAGCAACCAAACGGCGGGGCACCAATTCGTGAAGGCCGACTGAAGCAGATTCAGTCCCGCGAAGAGTGTCAGGAAGAGCCAGTTTGGGCTGTGCACCATCGCCAACACGACACTTGCGGTCACAACCACGCCCGCCATTAAGCGCAAGCCACGTTCTACCGTCATGGGCTATTTCCTCCTCATGTTCACTTGACTCGTTCGGACACCTAAGAGAGCATCGCGAAATTGGATCGTTTCACGTTTTGCCGTCAACGATAAGGCAATCCGGATTGAGCGCCTGCCGGCACCGTTTTCGCCGCCCGATTCGTGGACGTTGCTTCCTCCTCGCTTTTCAGTTCATCGTCGGCGGTTTCCGGCGGTTCGGTACTCAGGTAGTTTGGGGGCAGAGAGCACCCCGTCGAGCAACTGCCGCTCATACAGGTTGGGATGCCCAGCCAGGGCAACACCCAACGATTGAGCGCGAACCAGGATGCAAAGATCACGAAGAACAGCAGTATTTCCTTCCCATTCATGGTCCAGTACCTTTGTACCTTTCGAGAGTTTGTCGATCCGTGATTCGTGCGCAGATTCTAGGCTTGCCGGTCGCCGGCGAACTTCTGCTGCCACTTTTCCCGCAGGATGCCGCAAAGCTTTTGATGGAATTCCGCAGGCAGTTCGTAGGGCTGTCCGGATTTGTACAGCGTGACCGTCTTGCGGATGTTGTCCACCACGATTTGGCAGGGATTACACCCCTCCAAATGCTTAGAGAACTCCTCGCACAAGGCGGGATCGACCTCGCCGTCCAAGTAGTCATTGAGCGCCAGCAGCAAGTCTCGGCATTTCATGGCGTTTTCCCAATCAACGGGACCGATCGACGCGACGTCGCCCATCGTGAGCGTCATCATGGATGGACGCCCGACGCAGTCGATGGGTTACAAACCGCAGTCGTCACTTGATGGTACGATGGCGACGCTGCATAAAGAGTCACCCCTGGGAGATCATGTGTTCCCGCAGGGTGTTGGAGCGGCCGTCGTTAACCCGCGGCGAACTCCCGCCGAAGGCGAGGTTGAGGCGATTCGTGACGCCCGGAGCGCCGTGTCCGCTACAATAGTCATAGTGTGACATCGCACGACGCGGTGTCGCTTCGCTTCGATGCCGTCCCAATTGACAGGGTGTCTGCCATGAATGCTCAACCGGCCTCCAATGGTGACCCGGGAAGCCAACCTGAAGTCCAAACCATTGTTCCGCGTGCGATGATTGACATTCCGTCTCAGGCGATCGTCAGTCGCATCCTTCTGAAGAATGCGTCCGGTTCGATTACTCTGTTCGGCTTCGACGCGGGCCAAGAGGTATCGGAACACACGGCGCCCTTCGAGGCGATGATCCAAGTCCTGGAGGGCTCGGCCGAGGTCTCCGTGGCGGGAACATGGCATACCGTCGGCGAGGGACAAGCGATCCTGCTGCCTGCCGGCGTTCCTCACGCCGTTCGGGCCAAGCAGGCCTTCAAGATGCTGTTGACGATGCTGCGAAAAGCGTGAGCGTCGTGCCGGGCGAAGCTCGCCGCGGCTTGCAGTTCCTAGCGTATCGGCGTTCGATGACGCACTTGCAGCAAGGCCGGGCCGATGACGCCGGAGGGAATCAGCGGTGTATCCTTCCAGGCCACTCGCCACGAGATCGAATAGGGCATGTTCGTTTCGGTGAACTTGCGGTCGCCGACTCCAAGGGCGTCGCCGACCAAGCGATTCGACCAAGTGTTCGCCACGCGGATCGTGAGCCGATTCTTTCCCGGTCGTGCCGCAGACGACAGATCCACTTCGAAGGGCGGCGTCCACAGCGTCGCCAAAGGCTTCTCGTTAAGCCAAACTTCCCCGATGGATCGCACGTCGCCCAAGCTCAAGACGAGCGAGCGATTGTGCCAATCGCCTTCCGGCAGGGAAAACTCCGTCTGGTAGACGGCCATGCCCGAGAAATAACGCACGCCGGGGTCGGGGTGCTCAGTCCACGAAATCAGGTCGTCGAGTACGATTTCTTCGGGCGCGCCCCAATCGGAGGGAAATCGGACGGTCCACGGAGCGCTCAGCGCAGTCTCGGAACCAGGCTCCACGCGCACGGCGATCTCACGCCCGCCCGCGAATCGGACGAGGTATTCTCCCGGTTGATCGCTCTCCAGTTGCGGCGTGCCGTCGGGGCCGGGTTGAATCGCAATCCTCGAGGCGTCTCGGTCCGTCGCCTGGCGGAAAAGCACTTCCTTGCCGTCGCGAAAGACCGATACGATCGGGTCCTCGCTCGCGCGGGATGCATTGGCGGAAAACACCACGAAGATCGATCCGTGCGGAGGCAGACTCAGCGGGACGGTCGTGCCGCGCTGCGATTTCCGATAGGCGAGACAGGGCACAATCGATGCCTGGTAGGGGTCCCACATTTCGGGCGGACCGGGAGAATCACGAAAAGTCAGCACAAGCTGACGACGATGCGGCAATCGGTTCCAAACGAAATACACTTCCGCGTCCGGCAAGCTGCGATGAATGAAATCGATGTCGGCTTCGTCGCCATCAACCGGCGCGACATCCGGCGAGACGCCTTGTTCGGCCAGGATGTCGCGTAGCGGCTTTCCGTGGACGGTGCGACCGGCACCGTAGCGATGCTCCGCCGTACCGTTGCCGTTGTCCTCGCCCCAAAGTTTGTCCGCCAAGCTCCGGACTCGATCGTCGCATTGGGGGTAGTTGCTCAGGGAATTGCCGCGGAGCGGTCGCGGGCCGACGACCGTCAAGCCCTGTTCGACCAACTCCGCCAGCTTGGCGAGTACCTCCGGTTGGATTTCCCGCTTGGCGGGGAGCACCAAGACGGCATAGGACGTCCCGTTGCCGAAAGTCAGTCGACCGCCCTCCACGCGAGCACGGGATAGCAAGACCTCGGCATTGACGACGTCGTAATCGAACCCGAAGCCCAGCGAAGGGTCGATGTGCTTCTGCGGCACGGTATTGAATCCCTGATCGCCGTAGTAATAGCAGACGTCCGCGACGAAGCGGCCTTGCTGGAGCAGAAACCCGGATCGGGCCAAATATTCCACGAAGCTCCCGGCCATGGGCCACCACGCGATGTGGGGCGAGAAGTGGGTGCCCGCCGTGTAGACCCATCCTGGCAGGCCGACCTCAGGCGGTCGATGTGCCGCCGTATGAAACGTGAAATGATTAGTGCCCTCGCAGAAGGCGCGATCGGCGAGGGGCTTCAATTCCGCGGGCCCGTCTTGCCAGTGACGCCAACTGGTAAACGCCTCCATGTCCACGAGCGGTTTCCCGTAAATGTGCGCAGCGGCGGCAGTCTCTTTGACCACCCAAATGTTGTGCTCCTTCCAGAACTCCCCCCGCGGAATATCGACGGCCCCTTGAGCTTGCAGGGCGTCCACCGGCACTTGGTGGAGGGGCAGTCCCGGCCCGCCTGCCTCGGCGCAGAGCAGCAGTCCCTCGGCTCGCGACAATTCGCTTGCCCGGCGGTAAAAGGCATCCACCAAAAGCTCGCCCAAAGTCTTGCGGAAATCGTGCAGAAAGCGGCGGTTTCGATACTCATCGCCGACGAGGCAACCGTCCAGCACGGGCAGCAGCCGTTTCATGTCGTAACCCCGCCGTCGCCGGAATTCCTCGAGGAAACCGGGCGTCCACGTCGCCCCGCGAAGTTCGTAACTGCAAACGTACATTTGCTTCAGGGCGGTTTCGCCGAGCGGTCCCAACTCCGCTTTCAGAGGCTCCAGAATGTGCCGAAAATGCCATTCCGTGGCGGCGGGGTTGAAATGATCGATCGCCAGGCCGGCCGAATTGGGACTGGGGAGCACCAGCTTTTGGCCCGTGTTCGCACAGACATACCGCCGGACGAGATAACGCCCGGGCGGGATCTCCACCCGCAACCTACCGCCGGCATCCAAGCGGTCGCTCCAATCGAGTATCTGTGCAACATCCTCTACGACGGGCGGGGGCAAGCCTGCCGAAGACCAAGCGCCCCGGGGACCGCTGCGAGTGCCGTCATGAATCGCCGAGGCCGACCAGGGGCCGTCCAGCTTGAGTTGAGACGTGTAATCGAGCAGCTTTCCCCCGGTTCGGCTGCCGTCTTCGTGCAAGGAGGTAATGACGTTGCGCCCGTCGGTCGAGTACAACTCGAACTCTCCCAATTCGATACGTTCCTGGGCCGGATTGTGCCCGTCCAGGATTCGCAACTTGACGAATCGGGCGGGCCGGGCCGGGAAATCAAAGCGTTGCGGTTCGGTGTTTGCCTCGAGTCGTCCGCGGACCACCGATTCGAAGCTCTCCGGTTCGTCGGAGAAATCGGAAATCAAAATCTCGAAGTCGCGTGCGAAACGATGCAGCGGGCCGGTCGCTTCGGGGTCCGTGCTCGCGGTATTGCACAGGATGGCGTGATCGACGATGTATCGGCCCGGGAAACAGACCTCGAAAATGAACTCGTGAGCGGGTCGCCGTCGTTCGATAGGGATGGCCAGGACCGCGACTTCCCGGGCGAAGAGCGGGCGGCCCTGGGAGTCGCGCGGGGCGCTTGCGGGCAATTCCGGAAAAGCCAATTCGGCGTCGAAGGTCCCAGGCCCTTCGCAGACGGTCTCCGAGGAGAATAGGCCCATGGCGGCGTACTCGGGCGTAACCCAGGGGCCTCCCGCGTTCCAACTACTGGAGGTGATCAAGCCGACCTCCAATCCCAGACGCCGAGCCTCCCGCACGGCATGGGCGATCGATTTCACCGATTCCGGACCCATGAAAGCGGGACCGGCTGGGATTCGGTTGTCGGGATCACGGGCTCCAATATCGAAGATATACACGCCGCGGATGCCGTTGCGCTGGAATTCTTCCAATTCCTGAGTCATCTGCCGATGGTCTACGTGGCCGTTGAGCCAACACCAATAGACGGCGGGACGAGCGATGTCCGGCGGGCTGACGAAACCTTGACGCAATTCAGGCGGACTGCCCACCGCTCCTTCGGAACCGGTACCGCAAGTTAGCGTAGCGGCAATGGCGACGACGACGCCTAGACAAGAACGCTTTTGACCTAGCGCGGCCATGACGTTACCTCGGGTAGAGAGTGCTGAGAGGGTGTTTCTTGCGACGCGGTCGGGCGAACGAACGCACTTGATTCGGCTCACACCTGGATTCGCCCGACACGGTGTCGCCAGTGTAACGCGGAAGGGGCACGCATCACAAGAAAGCGAGTCGATATTCCGGAGGGCGAGCGATTACTGTCGCAACGCCCGGTTTTGCTGCCGTGCACTGCGGAATTCGCGATCGCGTCCCGAGCCTGCTACGGAAGGATGGCCGGGTAGCCTGTGTCCGGGTAGTCGGGAATCGGCTCGACGGCCTCCGCGGCAGCCCTGAGCCTCTCTTGCAATCCGGCGGCGGAAGGCTCCGGCGGGGGCAGACGCCGCACGCGCCGCGAGTCGGGGACCGATTCGCCGTGAGGATTGTGGGGGCGCAGCGGCGGTGGACCGGGCGGTTCCGACGCAACGGGCGACGCGACCCGCAACTCGTCGCCCTCCCGTTTCGGCCAGACGATCGGTTCCAACGGAGGAGCCTCGTCGTTCTTTGGACCTGCTCGGGCATGGCCATTTTCAAACCCGGCTCCTTCCAATTCGGCCGTCCCGAATTCGCAGCCGTCGTCGCCCGGAGATTGTTTAGCGGTTTCTCGCCTAGTTGCGGAGAAGGCGGGAGTGGAGATCGCCTCCTCCGTCTCACCCTCGAGTCTGTGGCGGCCCTCGATGTCGTTGTGCTGTCCCCATCGCTGCTGGACGGTTTCGGATGGGATTCGGGCAATTTCCGTCGTCGTATTCCGGGATTCACGCCCTTGCGATTTGGCAGAGGTCGTAGATTCGTCGCGACGACCTTGCCGTCGAGGGGAGAGGATTTCCCTCGCGATGTCGAGTTGTGGGGAACCGGCCTGGAGGGATGCCGGCGGCGGGCTGGGATATCTCCTTAGCTCTCCAGAAAGCTCTTGATTTGCAGGTAGTGCATCCTTCTCCGTAGTAGCATTGCCGGCGTCGCGCGGCTCGACGGATTGGTGGGGCGGCGAAGTTGGTGTCTGAAGCGAGGCGACCAAGCTTGGCGCCTGTTCCGGTGATCGATTGGGGCTGAAAGCGGTACTCGCCGGGGGAGCGGTAGCGGGGGTGTCGGTTGAGTCGTCGGGTTGACCTCGCCAAGAAGGACTGATTGGTTTGGCACCGCCGTTTTGTTGACGGGAGGTCTTGACGTAACGGCGAACCTCTTCCTGGACCTGGGGATACAGGAAGATGTTGGCAAGTATGCATATCGCCGGTATCACAAGAACCGGCAGAATCATCGGCCGTCGAGCCATCAAGACCTGGATTGTGCGAGCATTTTGTGAGAATACGCGATTCCGCCCGATCGCGACGGAATTATCTTCGCAAAGATACACCACGACGGCGCCGCGCGCCGCGAGAAACGCGAGAGAAGCGAGCGTTGGCCGGGTGAATTGATGTCAAATTAGACCGCCGGCAACGAATAGCGAAGATAATGGGGCCGGTGCCGACTTGATTCGTCGATCGGGTTCCGGTGGCCGTCCCCCGCCGCGATGCACAGCGTCGCGTCACCACGGTTGGTCAGGCCGGGAGAAAAAGGTAGGATGAAGAAGTCGCGTCACCCAAGTTGGATTGTTCGATGAAAGATTGATGGATGGAAATTCGCCCGCCTTCGAACGACGGTTATGAGCGTCTGCCGGACGAGCGACTCACGGATTGGGCGTTTCCCGTGCATATCGCAACGAATCGGGAGCGCTCTGCGGACGAAATCATCGTCGCCGAGTTAGTGTCCCCGCCACCGCGTCCCCCGCAACGACGTCGGCGAAACTGGCCTTTGTTCATCGGTCTGCTTTTGGCGACGTGCGTGAGCACCTTTCTGGCGGGCGGCGGGTTGCACTCGGTCTGGGACGGATTGGTTTACAGCGTCTGTCTCATGACCATCTTGTTCTGCCATGAGATGGGGCACTTCCTCCAGGCGGTCCGGTATCGGGCACCGGCGACGCTGCCGATTTTTCTCCCTATGCCGTTTTCTCCCATCGGGACATTCGGCGCGGTGATCGCCATGGACACTCGGCGACTGAATCGGCGGCAGCTTTTCGATATCGGCATCACGGGCCCGCTGGCCGGATTGATCCCATCGCTGATCTTTTGCGTAATCGGACTGTATTTTTCCGAGGTCAAACCGATTCAAAACGGTCCAGGTTCGATCCAATTGGGTGAGCCGCTGATTTTTCAGTGGTTGGCGAGACTCTTCTTCGGAGAGATCCCCGCTACGCACACGGTGTACCTCAATTCCATGGCCTTCGCCGGGTGGGTGGGGCTATTGATCACGTCCCTGAATCTTTTTCCGATCGGGCAACTCGACGGCGGGCACGTCCTGTACGCCCTGCTCGGTCCCGCCGCAAACCTCGTGTCCCTGTTCGTGCTGATGGGGGCGACGGCGGCGGTGGTCTTGGGGGGATATTGGGGATGGATTCTGCTCTTGTTCCTGCTCGGGCTGATGGGACCGGAGCACCCACCCACGGCGGACGATCAAGCCCCCTTAGGCTGGAGGCGGCGCGTCCTCGGTTGGATGATTCTCTTCCTCCCGATCATCGGATTCACGCCGCAACCGCTCATGCTGTGAGTTTTGGCCGCCGTCGATTTAGGCCTCGCGTCGCCCACAAAGGCGCGAGGTCCGATTTCCTTGGGGATCGACCCGGTTCATCTTGCCGTTGAGACCTCGATGAGCCGGAATCTCCTGGCAAGAAAATGCAACAGGGTGTACCGTTTTGATACACCCTGTGGTTTCGGTTTCAACGGAGCGAGGGTCGAGCCCAACCCAGACCGTCCGTCAGGTCAGGACACGTCCAACTCGATATCGTTGATGGTCAAGTCGGCATCGGAACTGCCGGAATCGGACAGCCGACTCCAATCGATATCACGGGTGTCGTCCTCGCGATCTTCCAGTTCGGCCTCGCGCTGGCATTTGATGCACAGCGTTGCGTACGGAAGGGCGGTCAGGCGTGCCATGGGGATGCTGCATCCACACCCTTCGCAAATGCCGTACTGGCCCTCTTCCATGCGCTGCAAGGCCTTTTCCACGCGGAGAAGCTCGCGGCTCTCCAATTCGGCGAGCTTAGAGCTGATTTCGTCCTGGACGGAATCCAGGGCGAAATCGACAATGTCTCCGCCCGCCTCGGTTTTGATTTCCTTGAGGAGGCTCAAGTCACCCGCCAGCGCCCGGCGCAAAGCCTCCCGCCGCTTCAGCAGAATCTGCTGCATGTTCAGAATGGATTGTCGTCGGTTCATGACCCTTCCACCTCGGTGTCCGATCTTAGAAGCAGCTGAAGGTCCCCCCCTCAGTCTTTCTTCTTCGAACGACCCCTTCTCATAAGTTGCCGTAAGCCGTCGTTCCTTACCGGTCAAGACATCCGAATTGCTTGAGACCGGTCCAACCCAATCAAAGCATCTCAAAAGCACTCTTGAGAGAAACTCGCCATCGCAAGTATAGTACGCTTAGCCTAGTCGTGAGTTTCACAAAAATCGGGAAATTCGGCCTGAAACCACAAATGGAGCGTCGTTTATCGGCAAAATCTCCCCATTTCTCCTAAGTCTACATATTTACGCGGTAAGTTCCGGCTTAACCGCGAGTCGTGCCGCACCGATGGGATCGAGAGGTAGTTAGACTACTGCTCCGACCCGACGGTTCGCGCAGAAATCAGCGAATTCCAGCCAGCGCTCCCGAACCCCGTCCGCTTCGGATTTCGTGGCCGTTCATGGATTCAGGCCCAACTGCCGAAACGAGCGCGGCCCGGACCAGCGATGTTTTCACGCCGCCTGCGGAATGACCCCGACCCGGCTTCCCACCGACGACGGGCACACCCCCTACCGCTCTGGAATTGCTACCACAAGATCGGCAAAAGCGAAAAATATATCCAGAGCTTTTTCTTTTATCTATTCCCTAAACGGGTGGATCGGGTCCACCAGCTTGACGATCCGTTCCGCGTGACCTAGATCATTGCAGAGACTCGAAACCAGCCTCTCCGGTCACGCATCCAACCCGCCGAACCTGCCACCTTGACTGATCCGGAACGCTTCCCCGGAATTTGCAAATGATATGCCGCGACGAAAAGAATTTCCGCGAGTAGTACCGCTCAAAATCCGTGGGATCCTGAAGCCAAGCAATCATAACGACGAAGAGACACTCGGAAAATAACTCTTATAGGGGGGCGCTGCGGATTGCCGCGATCTTCATTTAGAGGAATTTAGAGGAATTGGTTATGTCCACTGCGGTCGAGAACCGTTCGTTGCAACCCGACTTAGGCTCCGGCGGGCGTCGTCCGTTGGTGTTCCGCGTTCGCGGAAGCTCGCAAGATGGGCGGGAGGTTCGCCTGCACGCGACCCGAATCAGCATCGGTTCGGCTGAAGGTTGCACACTTCGCATCCGCGCGAGAGGCGTCCAGCCTGTGCACTGCTTTGTCATTCACGGGCGGCGGCGCACCATCGTGCGTCCCACACACGATGCCACCTTGCTGAACGACCGAGCCTTCTCGGAGGCGGAACTGCGGCATGGAGACCTATTGCGAATCGGTCCCGTCGTCCTGGAGTACCAGGATGACGCGCACGAAAGCCCAGACTCCCCGTCCGCCGGACACGCCGGCGATGCCGACCGAAATGAAGTGCCCGAGGGACTGGGTAAAGAAACCGAAGAGCGATCTCACCGGGAGGAGAGGCTGCAACGCCGCGAGGAGACGATTGACCGCCGAGAAGAAGAGTTGCAACGTCTCGCGGACGCTTTGCGACGCCGTGAGGACGAACTTGCAACTTGGGAAAGTCGCCTGACGGAAAAGGAAAAGCGGGTCGAAGAACTGGAGGCGGAGTGCGGCCAATTGGCCGAGCAACATCGGCGTGAATTGGAAGCGTCGGCCGACCGCTTGGCACGTGCGGAGGAAGCTGAGCGTAACCTTGCCGCCAAGGAGTATGAGCTACGGCGTTGGGAAACGCGGATCGCGGAACGGGAGACGCGTCTACAACAAGATGAGGAGGAACTCCGCCGCCGCGTCGCCGAGGTTGCCGCCCGGGAGCGAGAGTTGTCCGACCGGGAAGACGCTCTACAACGAAAAGAGCAAACCATCTCCGTGTCGTCCGTTCCCGCGGAGTATCCCTCCGCCACCGTCCCGGAAACGTCAGAGGTCAACAACAAGCGCGATTACTCGGATCCGTTTGAGCCGACGACCTCCGCGCGACCATCCCACGACGGGCACAATCTCGTCGTACCGGAGTCGGTCCGTGAGACGCCCTTGAACGCTCCCAAAAGCGACGAGGACGAAGCGACTTCCCTGATTTCCGCGAAATGGTTGCGATGGCAGGACGGGGACACCGAGGAGCCTGACCGGAGCGGGGAGCGGGATGTGAACCGCTTCGAATCCGGTACCGGCCTGGCGGGCGATCCCGGTGCAAACACCGGGGCTCCCCGCGCCGTCGATTCCGACACCGATGAAGTCGATACGTACATGCAGTCCCTGCTGTCTCGTGTGAGGGGTCGGGACGAAAAGAGGCATGCCGCACGGGCAACCGCGGACGGCGATGGAACCATTGGCTTGCGAGACGGGGGACCGCAACTGCGAAGCGTTGAAAAGAATGAGCGTCCCAAGGCGATGCCCGCCCGAAAACGCCCGCAAGCCGCGGAAAAATCAGTGGATTTCGCGGCCATGCGGGAACTGGCTGTATTGGCATCTCAGGGGGCGATCGATCGCTACGCGAAGGCCAAACTCCGCACGGCCATGCAAGGAAAACTGGCCGTCATGGCGACGGCCTTGGGTTGCGGTCTGCTTTTGGGGGCACTCGCCTGGGCAGGCCGACTGCCTGCCTTCGGCGTGTACGGCATCGTCGCCGCCGCCATGGCGCTTTTGGTTTATGCCTTGCAGTACGCGATCTTGAGCGGGAGACTCATCGTCAATCCGCGGGGGCAGTTGCAATTGGCGGAACGCCGGATTTCGCGCGAAATGTTCAAGCTGCAAACCGGCGACAAAGCCCCGCTTGGGACCGACGACAAGGCTCTTCCAGCACCGCAGGCCGACGTGCGGGACGCTTCGGTCGAGTGAGCCTTAGCGGTATATTGGCATTCGGATCATGACTTTGGGATCCTCCCATTCGAACAAGACGCCTGCTTTTTCGGATGTCATCCATTGGTAGTGGGAGTCTTTCAACGACCCCAACTCGATGTCGCCGTCGGAGACTTTCCTGCCGGGCAGACGGCCCTCGGTTAGGGCAGCCTCGATCCGTTTGAAGTGCGGCGACCACAAGACTACGTGGTCGTCCTCCTTCTTGATGCGTCCCCAGAAATAACCGTCTCCGGGTTGATCCCCGAATTCGGCGAATTCCTTTACCGGGACCGAGAAAAAGAACCAACCGCCCGACTCACGAATCTGGACGTGGAGAGTTCTCATTTGAATTCGCTCGTCTTCGACGGCTACGACGGCAAGGTCCAATTTACCTGCTTCGGCGTCGGTCACCTTGGCTACAAAGAAACCACCGAAGCCCGGTACCTGCCATGTTCCGTTCCATTCATCCGGCACGAGTGAGACGGGCGACGTTCCCATCGGTTCGGTGGATCGCACGCCACAGCCGGAAGCGGCGCACAGAACCCCGGCGGTGACGAGCACCGCGAATCCCACGGACTTGCTCATGACCTACCCTCCTTTACCTTGAGACGCACGACGAACCACGCCCTGGGGGCGGCAACGAGCTCGGCTAAAGTTCCGCCCCAGCGGCATCATTATAACAGTGCTTCCGGCGTGAAGAAAGAAGACACCGGGTAGGGCGGTAAATTTGTTCGGCGAGACGGCGCGGGGGCTGACGTCTTTGGCCGCCAAAATGAGGGCAAAAGAAGGGCCGAACTGGTTTTCAACGAGGCTTGCGCCGGGCGGACTTGCGAGCCTCGCCGCGGTCCGATTTGCCCTTGGGAGAGGATTGCGTGGGGCTTGGGCCGCGGGAACCCTCAGCGGACTTGCGGGGTCTGCCCGGAGAGGTCTTTTTCCCGCTTTCGGCTTCCGAGCGACCTTTGGTACGCCGGTCCGAAGGCTCGGCTTTGGCTTTGGGCTTGCGACCCGCCGGGGCCTCCGTCTCTTCCGCCGCAACTGATTCCCGTTCGCTCGCCTTGCCTACCGGTTTCGCCGCCGTTTCCTCGGAGGCTTTGGCGCGAGGCTTTCTTCCGCGTCGTTTGGCCGTGGGTTCCGCTTCGCCGTCCGCCGCCTGCGCGGACGACTCCGCAGCGGGCGCGGGAGTCTCGGCGGGCGCGGACGCCGCGGCGATTTGCCGCTCCCAAGCCTCTAATCGTTGGAGCGAGTTCGGGTCGATGTGCTTCAGGATTTTCACGACCGTCGGATCACGACGATCGGCGTAAAAGGCGGACGCCCAATCGTGCAGCATGGCGGCGAAGGCGAGGCCTTTGTTCTTCGGAATCGCCCGCTCCAATCCCGCCACGCTTCGGGTCCGCATTTCGGCCTCGTCAGCCAGACCCGCCACAAAAAGGACGGCCAGTGCGGCGTCGTCGAGGGGGATCGTGTGACCGCCCAAGGCGTGTTGCACCACGTACGATCGCATGAAGGGCGTAACACCCTTGATCTTGTCGATTCGTTCCAGGGCCTGGTTGATCGTCAGTTTTCGCAACCCCTCCAGGTCGAACGAGTAAGTGCTCTCGAAAAGGGATTGGAGCGGTTGTTTGATCCGAAGAGCGGCGCCGGTGGGATCCGGTAGTTCCGACGCGATCTCGGCCAAATCGCGCACGGTGCTGACGCGGACTTCGTTCCAGTCGAAAAACTCGGTGCGCAACCTGCGAAAGGCCTCGGATGCCGCAGCCCGGCGTGCGTTTTCCAACAAGGCCGCGAAAATCAGATGATCCAGAACGGTTTCGCAATCCTCCGTCGCGTGGTCGGGCCGATAGTGTTTGGCCAGCAACTGCTGCAAGCTCGTGAACTGGGGAACTCGGCTCGGGGGACTCATATGCGACCTGTCAAGCAAGTGGAAAACAGGATGGCGTCCGGACGGATCACTTCCGCGGCGCATAAGGCCGACTCACACGGTCGGCGGACGATCCGCACGCTCTCCGTCGTTCGCCGGGGCTTCCGCCTCGTTCGTCTCCTTATCGCCGGAAGCTTCGGAGGTCGAAGCCTCGGAGGATGGCGGCAACACCTCCGCGAGGATTTGCGTGATTTCGATAGATCGTTTGACTCCTTGGTCCAGAACGAATCGCAGTCGGGGCGTGAATCGAGTTTCGATCTTTTCAGCGCAGCGAGCTTGGAGAAATCCGGCCGCGCTTTCCAATCCGTGGAGCGCCAAACGCTGACGCTTCTCGTCGCCCATCACGGAGACGTGAACCTTCGCCGTTCGCAGGTCTTCGGCGACCTCCACGTAGGTAACGGTGACCTGGGCGACGCGAGGGTCCTTGACCTCGAACAAGATGGCCGAGCTAACGACCTGGCGAACCGCTTCGGCGAGTTTCAGAGCACGGCGTGACGTCATGTTGTCCGTATCCAAACCGAGAGGAAAGGCTCATCGCGAGTGAGAGCAAGTCGCCGTACCGCGGAAAACGAACACTTTCGGGTGCACCGAATGGCGGTTTCTCGAGGGCGCGTGCGGCAACGGCGCTGCGCCTCACACGCTTTGGACGGCATCCTCCAGAGTCCGTTTGACTTCCTCGATGCGGTACGCCTCCAGCAGGTCCCCTTCTTTGATGTCATTGAATCCGGCCAACTTGATACCGCATTCCATGCCTTCTCGGACCTCGCGTACATCGTCCTTTTCTCGCCGCAAGGACTCGATCGGATAATCGCCGATGATTCGGCTTTGCCGAATGACGCGCAAGTGGGCGTCCCGCGTGATGTTTCCGGCCAAGACGCGGCATCCCGCCACGCTGCCGATGCGACCGATGTAGAAGACCCGCTGAACCAAGGCGCGGCCGATATCGACCTCCCGCTTTTCGGGACGGAGCATGCCTTCCAAGGCCGCCTTCAAGTCGTCGGCCACTTGGTAGATGATGTCGTAGCGGCGTATTTGCACTTTGAGTTGTTCGGCGAGTTGCCGGGCCTCTTCGTCGGGCACCACGTTGAAACCGATGATGATGCCGTCCGAGGCGTCCGCCAGGTGCACATCCGCCGCCGTGATGCCGCCCACCAAGGCTTGAACCACCTTGATCTGCACTTCGGGATTCTCGATCTTTGTGATCTCTTTGAGGATGGCCTCGATCGAACCGCGGGTATCGGCGCGGAGAAGAATGTTCAGCGACTTCTTCTCATGCGACTGCGACATCTGATCGAACAGGTTTTCCAAAGTCACATGCGCGCGCACCGGCGTCAAGTCACGGCGGCGCATCTGCTCGGCGCGATGCTCGGCGATGCGTCGGGCCAGGGCGATGTCCTCCACTACTACGAAGCGACTGCCGGCCTCGGGAACGCCGTCCAAACCGATCAAATCGACGGGCGTGGAGGGACCGGCCTCCTTCCACCGCTTTCGCGAATCGAGCGTGTCGTAGAGGGCTTTGACGCGACCGTGCGCCGTGCCGCAAACCACGATGTCGCCGGGCCGTAAGGTCCCTTTCTGGACCAGCACTTTGGCGACCGGGCCGCGCCCCGCCTCCAGTTCCGCCTCGAGGCAGGTGCCGCAGGCGGGACGGTTGTAGTCCGCCTTCAGTTCGTGCAGTTCCGCCAGCATCAGCAGCGTATCGAGCAATTGCGGAATGCCTTCGCCCGTGAAGGCGCTGGTGCGGATGACTTCGACGTCGCCGCCCCATTCGCTGGGCACCAGTCCCAGACCGGTCAATTGTTGCATCACTCGCTCCGGTCTCGCGCCCGGCAGATCGACCTTGTTGATGGCGACGACCACGGGCACTTCGGCGGCCTTGGCGTGGCTGATGGCTTCTTCGGTTTGGGGCATCACGCCGTCGTCCGCGGCGATTACCAGGACCACGAAGTCGGTGCAATTGGCCCCTCGGGCCCGCATGGCCGTAAACGCCTCGTGTCCCGGCGTATCCACGAACGCGATCGATTTGCCTTCCTTCTCGACGCGATAGGCGCGGATATGCTGGGTGATTCCGCCCTTTTCGCCGGAGGCGACGTGCAACCCCAATATCTTGTCCAAAAGCGACGTCTTACCGTGGTCCACGTGGCCCAGGAATGTGATGACCGGCGGGCGAGGCTTGAGGGCGGCCTCGTCGTCGGGACGATTCCAGATGGCGTCCACTTCGCTTTCGGGATCCGTTTCGGCGCGAAAGACCACTTCCAAGCCCAGTTCGGCGGCCAGCAATTCCGCCGTGGCCTGATCCAAGGAGGCATTGATGTTGGCCATGGTGCCCAATTCGAACAGCTTGGCCAGCACGCGCTGCGAGGGCAATCCGAAGGCTTCCGCAAACGAACGAACCGTGCAAGGGAGTTCCAGTACCACGCTGCTCTTCCGAGGTGCGGCGGTCGAGACGCTTCGCGTGCGTCGCAACCGTGTTGGACGGACGGTAACGACGGGTTCGTCATCGACGTCGTCGGCTTTGACGTCGACCGCGGCCCGCTTCTTCTTCAGCTTGGCGGGCGGAGTGGCTTTCAGCCCCTCCATTTCATCGCCGAGCTTGCCGCGCCGACCGCGTTCGCGCGGCAGTCCGGGCGCGACGACGTCGGCCTCGTCGCGCGTCCTTTCTTTGATTCCTTTACCTTTCCCGACTTTCCGCTTTTCCTCTTGCTGACGCATCAGGTGCTCAGCCAGCGGCTTGGCACCCAGCTTGGAGGCTCGCAGGGCCTCGATGGGCAGCTTCATGTCCGGCTTTTGCGGCGGCGGTTCCGTCGATTTGGCCGGGGCGATCGGTTGCGGAGCGGGCATCGGCGCCATCCTCGCCAACCGCGGCGCAGGGCGATCGGGTCGAGGTCGCAGCTTCTCCTTGCCGGGTGAGGCCGTGGACGCACGGCGCGAGCGCAGAACGGGAATCGGGCGGGCCGCCGGGGGGCTGGAGTCCGGTCCGTATGGCGGTTCTTGAGGCGGCGCGGTTCCGGGTTCCTCCTTGGAGGCCTCGGGCTTTTCGGCGGCTGGAGCCAACTCCGACGGGGCGGCGGTCTCAACCTCGCCGACGGTTGGCGTCTCTCCTTCAACTACTTCAGCCGAAGACGGAGCGGCCGTAGCGGGGGCCTCGGCTTCCGCCGAAACCGGCGTTGCTTCGCCCGTGCCGACGGCCGATTCCGCTTCCGCGACGACGGCGGATTCCGCTTCCGTCACCTCAGATTCCGAAGCGACAAATTCCGGGGTGGGGGGAGGTGTCTGGGGTTCGGCCGCGGGCAAGATTTCGGTCTCGCCTCGAGTTTCCTCGACCGGCGCAACCGGCTCCGGAGTCACGGCGGTCGTTTCGGCGGGCGGCGGAGATTCCTGCGGTTGGTCCGCAGTGGCTTCCTGCACGGTCTCGCGCGCGGGCAGCGTGGGCAAACGGTTGGGCTTGCGATCGAGGACGGGGACTTTGGTCGACGTCACGCCGGTCGGGGGAACGTAGTCTTCCGGACGGATCGGGCGGGCCGCCGCCGAATCCGCCGCGGTCGCAGTGCCGACCCGCGCCCGCGCCGTTCGCCCCTTGGGTTGTTTGACATAATCGCGGATGCGGGCGACTTCTTCGTCCGACAAACTCGCGAGGCCGGACGTCTTGTCGCTCATCTGAAGCTCTTTGCAGATTTCGAGAATGGACTTCGTCTCGAGCTTCAGTTCTTTTGCCAAAGCGTAAATACGTGTCGCCACAAAATTCCCTCCGGATTCCTACGATCCCCGCTCGCGGAACCCTTGATCACTTTCACTCTTCAACCATCGCACGCTCCTTCAAGCTTTCGCCGCAAATCGGACGCAAGCCGAGACGACCGCGCGGGCAGGCCGTCCCTGGGAAAGCGAGAATTCTCGGCGCAAGCAAGGCTTCGACCCCCGCCGCGAATTCCCCGAGCGTCCGAGGCTCACCATTCGGCGTCGGTTAATCCTCTTCTCGGACGACCGTTGCCGATGCCGGATTCCCCTCCACGGATTCACTCGCATCCGTGGGAGAATCCGCGACCTCGTCGTGACTCTCGGCGGTATCCTCCACCGGCGGCGTCTCTTCTTCTTGCCCTTCCAACTGGGAAGGATCGGCCGAATCGCTCGGCGGAGGTGAGCCTATATCGCCTTCCGCGGCAGCGGCGGCGGCTTCACGCTCCCGTTGACGCTGCTTTCGGCGCTCTTCCGCGGCGATTTGGGAAGCCTCTTCCGCCTTCTCTTCGGCTTGCGCGATGATATGGTTGACCTGGTCTTCCGTCAGGCCGCCCATTTCCATCAGGTCTTCCGGTTCAATCACCGAAAGGTCTTCGTAAGACAGAAATCCCTCGCTGACCAATCGGTCGGCCAGTTCCTCCGTCACCCCCTCCAAGGACGCAAAGCCCATCAAGGCCTGTTCGAGTTGTTCGTCGAGTTCCTGGCGGGTCATGATCTCGATGTCCCAGCCCACCAGTTTACTCGCCAACCGAACGTTGTGCCCCCACTTGCCGATGGCCAGCGACAATTGGTCTTCCGGCACCAAAACGATGGCGCGCCCCATCATCTGGCAAAGGATGACCTCCTCGACTTTCGCCGGTTGCAAGGCGTTGGGTATAAGCGTCAGCAGGTCGTCGTCCCATCGCACGATGTCGATCCGCTCGCCCGCCAGTTCTTCAACGATATTGCGAATCCGGTTGCCTCGCACGCCGACGCAGGCACCCACGCAGTCCACGCGACTATCCGCGCTGTACACGCCCACCTTCGATCGGTAACCCGGCTCCCGGGCGATGGATTTGATTTCGATCACGCCTTCCGCGATCTCGGGAATCTCTTGCTCGAACAATCGGGCGACGAAGCTGATACGGGTACGGCTGAGGACCACGCGCAAGCGAATGCCCTGCTTGGAAACCTCGGCGACGATGGCGCGGACACGTCCGCCGGGTTGGTAGGATTCGCCGGGAATTTGCTCGCTACGGGGGAGAATGGCTTCGACGCCGGGAAGAGCAACGATGACCGCGCGAGGCTCGACCTTTTGGACCGTTCCGGACACCAGTTGATTGATCTGATCGTTGTATTCGTCGAATAGTGCGTCGCGTTCGGCCTCGCGAATCTTTTGGATGATGACCTGCTTGGCGGCTTGGGCGCCGATCCGCGCGGCCAACTGGGCGGGATCCAAAATCTCGTCGCCGCGGCGGCCCGTGATTGTGCCGTCCCGTCGATCGATGGTAATCGTAATGTCCTCGTCCTCGCCGAATCGCTTCCGTGCCACCGAGACCAAAGCCGCTTCGATACTTTGGAAGATCACTTCCTTATCGATGCTCTTATCTCGGTGGATGACGTCCACGATCCTGAGCAGTTCGTCAGGGTTCATCGCCGATCCGTCCACTCCTTCCGTTCTCGACAGAGGCACGGACTTGATTGCTCTCGGACAAAAGCATACACCGACCTAATACGTGCCCGAGCGCGGCAGGTCACCGCATCTCCGAACACGCTTCGGCCGGTCTGTAAGACAATATTGTACCCCATCCGCCAAACCGCGCCCAACCGGTGGGGGCGATTTGACGCCGGCGGCAAATGACGGCGACGAAACCTTGCCCAGGCAATCTCATCAACATATCAGTCCCCCCTTCGGGTGTCAAGTATTGCGTCGCGGGGCGGCGAGGCGGCGCCGGCACTCGGCGTCGATAGCTCCGCCCTGGGGTGCGTCCGCAAGACGCGGCACTGGGAAAATTGCGGGCGACGCTCCATCCGGGCGTCCGATCGGCTATCGAGCCGGCAACGATTTTCCGAAACGTTGTGAACATCACGGGTTGCGTCAACAAATCGGCGGCGTCACGATGGTGACTGGGGGGCTTCGATCATGCCCTTCTTGGGAAAGGCCGACCCGAAGTCTGCGATTCGTTGGAACGCAAACGACGGAAACCGGAAAAAGTGAATAACCCATTCGACCGGAACTCGCTGCCGACAGAGTGCGCCGGCATGAACCGTCCGCAAAGCCCAAGTCCTGCACCGTCGCCCCTCTTGCGTCTGGAAGACGTTTCCAAAGTGTTTCCCATGGGATCGGTAATGGTGGAGGCACTGCGGGATGTCTCGCTGGAGATCATGGAGGGTGAACTGATGGTCGTGCTCGGGCCGAGCGGATCGGGCAAGTCCACCCTCCTGAACCTCATCGGGGGACTGGATACGCCGACCGGCGGTCGAGTGCTGTATCGTCAACTCGACTTGACCCGCGGCAACGGAAGGCAATTGACGGCCTATCGTCGCTCCGAGGTCGGCTTCGTGTTCCAATTCTTCAATTTGATCGCCGATCTCACCGCGCGGGAAAACATCCTGACGGCGGCGGAACTGGTCGAGCACCCGCTCGATCCGGATGAGGTGCTGGATTGGGTGGGCTTGGCCCAACGAGCGGGGCATTTTCCTGCGCAATTGTCGGGCGGCGAACAACAACGCGTGGCCATTGCGCGAGCGCTGGTCAAGGATCCGCCCCTGATTCTTTGCGACGAACCGACGGGCGCTCTGGATGATGTTACCGGTAAGGAGGTGTTGAGGATTCTTTCCGATCTGAAAGAGCGGCGAGGTAAGACGGTCGTTCTCATTACCCACAATACCGCCATCAGCGCCATAGCGGACCGGATCGTTCGATTGAAGAGCGGACGTATCGCGGAATTGGTCCGCCAAGCCGCCCCGGCGCGACCGGAGGACGTGGAATGGTGAGCGTTCTCCACCGCCGGTTGCTCAGGGAATTGCGCGGGGGCGGCATGTCCGTCGTATCCATCGTTCTGATCGCCGCTGTAGGCACGGGATGCTACGTGGCCATGCGGTCCGCCCATCGCAATTTGAGCGACGCCAAGAACCGCTACTACGCCCAAGGGCGGATGGCCGATTTTTGGATTCAATTGAAGAAAGTGCCGACGGACGAGGTTGCTCGGTTGCGGACGCTGCCGTGGGTGACGGAGATTCAACCCCGCATCCGTTTTCCCGCCACGGTCGATCTGGGTGAGGGACGCAAGCCGATTAGTGGGTTGGCGTTGTCGCTTCCGGATACGCGACGACCCGTGCTTAACGACGTCGTTTTGCGAATGGGCGGATATTTCACGCCCGGCAGGCGGAACGAGGTCATCGTGAACCATTCCTTCGCGGAGGCTCACGGGCTGAAACCGGGGAGTCGATTTCGTTTGCTGCTGCAAGGCAAGCAGGAAGAGGTCGTGGTCGTGGGGACCGCGATGAGTTGCGAATTCGTGTACGCCCTCGGTCCAGGCTCGATCGTGCCGGATCGTAAGGGATTCGGCATTTTCTACCTCAAACGGAGCTTTGCCGAGGAGGTCTTTCAGTTCGAAGGGGCGGCCAACGAGTTGATCGGCAGGCTTTCACCCGGCGGGCACGCCGCAGTCAAGAACGTGCTGCAACAAATCGAAAGGATGCTGGACGATTACGGCGTTCTCCAAACGACGCCTTTGGCCGACTATCCCTCGAACAACTTCCTCACCCAGGAAATCGAGGGATTGGCGACCTTCGGCTTTGCGGTCCCGATGATCTTTCTTGTGGTAACCGCCTTGGTCTTGAACGTGATGATGATCCGTCGTGCCGGGCAAGAGAGGACGGTCGTCGGCACGTTGAAGGCACTGGGGTATTCGGACGCCGTGGTGGCAGGCCACTTCCTGGAATTCAGTCTTTGGATCGGTCTGCTCGGCGGATTGGCGGGGTGCGTGCTGGGCGCGTGGATGGCGCAATCCATGACATCGATCTATCAGCGGTTTTACGAATTCCCCTCGCTTGTCGCCCGGTTCCACGCGGACATCCATGTGCAGGCGGTGATCGTGGCGGTGGCCTGTGCCGGGTTGGGCGGATGGCACGGTACGCGTTCGGTCATGCGATTGCGACCGGCGGATGCCATGCGCCCGCGTCCGCCTCGTACGGGCCGAGTCGTGTTCTTGGAAAGGTTTCCGCGATTGTGGAACCGATTGTCTGCCGCCTGGAGAATCGTGCTACGAAATATATTGCGGCATCGGGTTCGCAGCGGGGCGGGCGTTGCGGCGGGCATGTTGGGAGCGGCGGTTATGGCCATGATCTTCTCCATGGCCGAGGCCGTGGACCACCTCATGGCCTTCCACTTCCGGTGGGTGTACCGCAGCGATCTGACCCTGGGGCTCAAAGACGAACAAAGCTCGGACGTCGTTCGAGAGTTGCTGCGCCTGGAGGGGGTGCGTGCCGCGGAACCCTCTTTGGTGATGCCTTGCGTAATCCGATTCGGTGCCCGGGAGCGAACGACGGCCTTGACCGGGATCACCGCCGGGGCGGCGATGACCGTACCGCGCGAAGCCGACGGTCGTAAGGTGGCGGTACCGCCCGCGGGGTTGCTGATGAGTCGAGCGCTCGCCCGAATTTTGGGAGCGAAACAAGGTGATGCGGTAGCGATTCGACCGCTTCGTGGGTCTCGCGAATGGCGGGTCGCCCGCCTTGCGGGCTTGATGGATGACTACGTGGGAACCACGATCTACGCCGACATTGACTACCTCCGCGGCATTTTGAAGGAGGAATCCGCCGTAAACCGCGTTCAAATGGCATTGGATCCCGATCCGCAAGTTCGCCGCGACATTCTATTCCGTTTGAAGGATTGGCCTGCCGTGCAGGACATCATCGCCCGGGCCGATATACGAGCCAATCTGGAAAACACGCTGCTCCGCAATCTTTGGTTGTTTCTGTCGATCGAAATCCTTTTCGCGGGAAGCCTGTTTTTCGGAGCGGTCTTGAACTCGGCTATCATTAGCATGACCGAGCGGCGGCAGGAATTGGCGACGCTACAGGTGTTGGGGTACTCCCCTTGGCAGGTCGGCGGTCTCCTGGCGCGCGAGAGCCTCGTTTTGACGCTGGCGGGAATCGTGTTGGGGCTGCCCTTGGGTTACGCCTTGCTGAACCACGTCGTTCACGCTTACCAAACCGAGGTCATGCGGATTCCTTCGACATTTCCGCCGCAAGTTTGGGCGCGAACCGTCTTGTGGGGGACCGTGTTCGGCATGGCCTCGCAAGTGATCGTGCAGCGGGCCGTCCACGCCATGCCCTGGTTGGAGGCGATCAAAGTGAGGGAGTGAGCTTCCGAGGCGGTATGTACCGCCTTTTGCCGACGGACGCTGAAGAAATCGAGAGGAGTATCCATGTCCCAAAGGAGCCTGGTGACGCGCTGCACGAAGCATTCACGGCTTTGGCTCGCGGTGCTCGCGATCTTGACGCTGCCCGTCGTTTATTACGCGTTCTTTGCGGACCGGAGCGATCTCGACGTGGAAACGGCGGTCTGCCGCCGGGGGACGATCCGCGAGTTCGTCGACGAGCGAGGCATGACCCGGTTGCCCGAGACGCTCTTGATCAGCATGCCGTTTTCCGGTCGCATTTCCGCCATTCCATGGGAGGAAGGGAGCGAGGTGCGGCAGGGCGAGGTCTTGGCTCAAGTGGTACCGGAGGACGTGGAGAACATGCTGGCGGAGGCCCGCGCCGTTGTGGCTCGCTTGGATGCCGCCTTGCGGAACAACGAAGACCATCGTATCGAAACCACGGCACTGCGACAGGCTCAAAAGTATGTCGAAACCATGCAGACCACCGTAGAGGCCGCCGCCGCGCGATTGCAGGCCGGCGAGGCCCGCTACAACTACGCGGATAGCAACCTCCGCCGGATTGCGTCGCTGGCCCAATCGGGGGCCGCGCCTCAAGACGAATTGGAGCGTGTGCAGTTGGCGAAAATCGAAGCCGATGCCGGTTATCGTCAGGATCGCTTAATCCATGCCGCCCTTCTCTCCCTGCAAGCCGCGACCGACTTACTGCCCAAGTTGATACAGGATTACATTGACAAGAAGGCCTTGACCGGAGCGGAGCTCCAACAACAACGAGCGGAGGCCGCCGCCAAGTTGCAGACCGTCGAACTTCAGGCCCGCCGCGCCGTCATGACCGCCCCTTTCGACGCGGTGGTTCTGCATCGCTATGTGACCAGCGAGCAGTTCTTAACCGCGGGCACCCCACTGCTGGAATTGGGCCGCTGGGACCGTCTGCAAGTGGAGGCCGATGTCTTGACCCAAGCCGCAGTTCGAACCAAGCCGGGCGATCGCGTGGATGTGTTTCTCGGCACGGACGATCGTCAGCCCGTCGCGCAGGGAACCGTGGAGCGCATCCAGCCTGCGGCTTTCACAAAGCTCAGTTCGCTGGGCGTCGAGGAACAGCGCGTCAAGGTGATCATCGCACTGTCGCCGGAGGACATCCACGAGTTGCGCCGGGGGTATCATGTCGGCGTGGGATACCGTGTTCGAGTGCAAATCATCACGAACCGGCGCGAGAACGCTTTGATCGTGCCTCGAATCTCTTTGTTGCGCGAGAACCTGGACGAATGGTTCGTCTGGGCGGTGCGGGGAGGACGCTTGGAAAAGCAGCCTGTTCGCGTGGGGTTGATGAACGATGTCGATGCCGAGATCCTCGACGGCCTGCGGGAAGGCGAAACCATCGTCCACATGCCCGACTTCTAAGGCACATCCGTAGTTACCCCATCGAAGCGTCGCCGGTCGTACCCCAGCGGAATGCCGAAACTCACGATCGGCTTTGGGGGTAATGCGCATTTTCGGCGGGGGGGTTTACAATACACATCTGATGCCCCGGCGGCGGTGCGGGCAAGTCGCCCCGTGATTGCCGGCGGTGATGCTTGGATGGGCGGTCCGGCGGGCCTTGTGGTAGTCGAACGACCGGGACCGGTCTTGTCGCTTTTCGCTCCGAGCTTGCGGGTGCGCGAACAGTCCGGCGGGGCCGTTTTTTTCCACATATCGAATTCGGATTTCTGGACCGATGATGACGCGCTTTGAAAACGCTTACGTGCTGGACGTGATGTCCGACGATCACCCCGGCATTGTTTCCGTCGTGAGCACCGCGGTGGAAGAATTGGGAGCCAACATCGACGCGTGCAGCCAAACGGTGCTGGGCGGCTATTTCACTTTGATCATGATCGTCAGCTTGCCCCAACCGATCGACCCGGAGAGCTTGGCGGAGCAGGTTCGTCAGGCGGGCGGCGGGTGGGACTTGCAAGTCATGGCGCGCCGCGCCGAAGGCTCGGTCGCCGTATCCGGCGGGGACTGCGATCGATTCGTCATCACCGCTTTCGGCAAGGATCAGCCCGGCATCGTGCGACGATTCAGCCAGTATCTGGCCGGCAAGGATATCAACATCATGGATTTGTTCGGCGATCGGTCGGGCGACGAATTTGTTTTGATCGGCCAATTGGAGGTTCCCAAGCATTGGGAAATCCGCATGTTGCAAGCCGATTTGGAACAGATGGGCAGTGAACTGGGCTTTGCCGTGCGACTTCAGCACGAAAACGTGTTCGTGGCGACGAACCAGTTGCGATGGATCATGCCCGCCGCGGTCAAGTCCGACGCTCCGTGACGAACCCGCGCGTGGGGAAGGACCGGTCTCCGCAATCCGTCGCATCGCTGAAAACGTTTTTCGATTCCGCCCGAAAAATCTTCTTGCTCTCGCAATAAGGAATTTCTCGATCATGCTTCGTACCGACGAGATCATGTCCACGATTCGGATGTTGCATGCCGAACACCTGGACGTTCGGGCCGTGACCCTGGCCTTGAACATCGAGGATTGCGCGGCCCCGGGAGTGGACCACCTCTGTCGCAAGCTCAAGGAGAAAATCACGTCGCGCGCCAGCCGATTGGTGGAAGTCTGCGACCGAGTGGGTGCCAAGTACGGGATTCCGGTGGTAAATAAGCGATTGGCGGTATCGCCGATTTCGTCGCTTTTGGCGGGCCACGGTCGCGGCGCCGCGTTGCAGGCGGCCGCTGCTCTGGACAAGGCGGCCCAAGCCTGCGGCGTCGATTTCGTGGGCGGATACACGGCCTTGGTACACAAGGGTATTTCCGCGGGCGACCGCGTAGTGATCGAGAGTCTGCCCGAGGTCTTGGCCAAGACCGGCAAGGTCTGCGCCTCGGTCAATGTTGCTTCGCGCAAGGCCGGCATTAACATGGACGCGGTTCATGCCATGGGACATGTGCTCAAAGACATTGCCCAGGCTACCGCTGCCCAAAAGGGCTTCGGCTGCGCCAAACTGGTGATCTTTGCCAACATTCCGGAGGACAATCCCTTCATGGCCGGCGCCTACATGGGAGCGGGCGAACCGGAGGCCGCGATCAACATCGGGGTGTCGGGTCCCGGCGTGGTATGCAGCGCTCTGAAGCGGAGATTGGAGCAAGGCGGGCGCGTTACCTTGGGCGACCTGGCCGAGGAGATCAAAATCACCAGTTTTCGGGTCACCCGGGTCGGAGAATTGATCGGCCGCGAGGTAGCCGCTGAATTGGGCGTCAGCTTCGGCATCGTCGATCTCTCGCTGGCCCCCACGCCGATGGTCGGCGACAGCGTCGGCGAGATTCTGCGGACGCTGGGCATCAACCACATCGGTGCGCCCGGTTCCACCGCCGCCTTGGCCATGCTCAACGACGCCGTGAAGAAGGGCGGATTGTTCGCCTCCAGTTCGGTCGGTGGGTTGAGCGGCGCCTTCATTCCCGTCAGCGAGGACGCCGCTTTGGCCGACGCCGTACGCAACGGGCACCTCGTCTTAGAGAAGCTGGAGGCTATGACCTCCGTGTGTTCCGTCGGTTTGGACATGGTAGCCGTGCCGGGAGACACCCCCGCCGAGACGCTGGCCGCCGTCATCGCCGACGAAATGGCCATCGGCGTCATCAATGACAAGACGACGGCCTGCCGGATCATTCCCGTCCCGGGAGCCAAACCCGGCGACTGGGTGGATTTCGGCGGATTGTTCGGGGCCGCCCCCGTCATCGATGTGCGAAACGCCGGTGCCTCCGACGCCTTCATCCATTTCGGCGGTCGCATCCCCGCGCCGCTACAGTCCTTGGGGAATTGACGCCGTTCGAGCTTCCAGCCCAGTCGGAGCCGCCGGCGTAAGCCGGCGGTGTCTTCGCCCCACCGCGCGTCCGCGGCCCAATCCCTCTCCGCTACAACCCCAAGATCCACCGCGCGGTGTTAAAGTAGATGAACAGGCCGGTGATGTCCACGATGGTGGTCAGCGCGGGGCTGGCTACCACGGCGGGGTCGAACTTGAAGACCGTCGCTAGCAGAGGCAATCCCGATCCCACCAAGGCCGACGAAACGACTTGAAGGCTGAGCGCAAAGGCGATGCAAAAAGCGATTCCTCCCAGTGAATAGCCGGGCGGTATTTCCGCCCCTTGGGAGAGGAACATGACTTTGGCCCACGATAACACGCCCAGCACCAAAGCCAACAGAATCGCGATACGAAACTCTTTCCACAAGACCCGCAACGTGTCGCGGAGGTTGATTTCGCGCAGAGCCAAGGCCCGAACCACCACGGTGGCGGATTGGCTGCCCGTGTTTCCGCCCGTATCCGCCACCATGGGCATGTAAAGGGCCAAAATCAGCATGTGTGTTAAGGTGTCTTCGAAACGGTGGATGATCATTCCGGACACCAGACCCAGCGCGGCCAGGGCTACGATCCACACGGCGCGATTCTTGAAGTGCGACCACACGCTGGTGCGGAGATAGGCCCCGGCCAAGTGCGCGCCTCCGATGGCCATCAGTTTTTCGATGTCCTCCGTCTGCTCTTGCGTGATGATGTCCATCGCGTCGTCGTGGGTAATGATGCCCACCAATTGACCCTGCTCGTTGACGACCGGCAGGGCCAGGAGGTCGTACTTCTGAATGATGCGAGCGGCCTCCTCTTGGTCGTCGGTGACCCGGCAGAAGATCGCGTCGCGGTGCATGATGTCGGACACGGTCTGGTGGGACAGGGCCAGAATCAGGTCCTTGAGCGACACGAAGCCGAGCAAACGACGATTGGCGTCCACGACGTAAGCGTAGTAAATGGTCTCTTTGTCGGGAGCCTCCAGGCGAAGCTTTTGGATCGCTTCGGCCACGGTGATGTTCGGCGGCAGGGCCGCGTAGTCCGAGGTCATGACCGCGCCCGCCGTCCCCTCCTCGTAGGACGACAACCGCCGAATGTCTTCGCGCTCCGCGTGCGCCAAAAGACGCATCAACATTTCGCGGCGTTCTTCCGGCATCCGCTTGATCAGGTCCACGCGATCATCCGGGGGCAGGTCCGTGATGAGGCTCGCCAGTTCCTGCCGCGGAATGACGTCCGTGACCTTCATTTGCACCTCGGGGTCGAGGTGGGCGAAAATCTCCGGGCGAATTTCCGGATCGGCCAGAGATAGAATCTTCCAAATCTCCTCGGGAGCCAGCGGGCTGATGAACTCGGCGATGGAGGCCGGGTGGCAGAACCGACAGAACTCGCGGATGCCTTCGACGTCGTTCGTGCGGAGGTAATCGCGGAGTTCAGGGACGAGGAGAGGATTCAGCATGATCGCTCCTCCTTGCCGCGCGGACCGGCGGCCGGGAGGGCGAGGGGAGCGTTAACCCCGTGACCGCTCTTGCCGCGTAGGGACGCGCACGGCGAAACAGGCGTGATGATGTGTCGCTGTTGGGGCGATGCGGCAGTGACCGAGGCAACTACCGCCGCTTTCCGATTCGGACCCGTTCATTGCTCGAACACGAAAAACCATGTACCGAACGTGCGCTCATGAGATTGACGCACACCTAAACCCGGACGCACGAAGGCGTCCATACAAATCATCTTATGAACCTCTCCCCGACCCGTCAATTGCAACGTGCCCTGACCCGTCATCCGTGAATCGAAATGCCCCCTTGCGGCGTGAACGGAAATGTCCCTATCAATCCTCCAAAAGGTCTAAAGTGCGGGGGCGGTTTTGGAGTGCGGCAGCAAAGCTACGGCTTTGAACAGCGGTGGCAAGCCGCCGCACTCCACAGTCAGCGGCAAGCCGCAGTCCACAGGTGGAGGGAAGATCGCGGCGGCGACGTCTGGGGAAGCCGCGGAGGATGGCCGCCCGATTCGGCAGTTCCTTGAACCCCTAGCAAGGGACATTTCTATTAGTGAGAATCACGGGACATTTCTATTCGTGGGTAACACATGTTTTCCTGGACGCCCTTGCAAATCGGGGCGGCTTGTCCTAAAAATAGGGGTGTTGCCGGATTCCCGTGTCGGTGAGTGTTCGAGATGCCGTCGCGCGGCAGTGCGACGACAAGCCCTCGACAAAAGATGGAAATCTCGGCAACGTGGTTTAGCCCTGGTGGCGGAACTGGCAGACGCGCATGGCTCAGGACCATGTGGGGGCAACCCCTTGGAGGTTCGAGTCCTCTCCAGGGCACTTCGGCGCAAGGTCTTTTCGCCGACTCGCGGTAAAGACCTTGCGTTTTCTTGCGCTTTCGTGGTGCGTACCCGTTCCCGGGAGGGCCGGATCAGGTCGTCGGGGACGTTTCCGCGGCCCGTCTCATCTTTTCCAAACCGGTTCGCGCGGTCTTTGCAGCGTCATCGTTCCAGTAGGCGGGGTTGAAAAGTTCCAGCGAAAGCGCCCCGTGGAAGCCGATTCGACGCAAGATATCGAAAATCTCTCCGAGTGGGGCGATTCCGTCGCCGGGAAAGACCCGTTGCGAGTCTTGAATGTTCGCGCGAGGCGGGTCGGCCGGGTAATCGTTGACGTGGAACACGTGCATCGAATCGCCGCTGAAATGTTCCAGGCCGCGGAAGCTCGAACCGCCGCGATAGATGTGGAATACGTCGAATAGACCGCACGCATCCGGATCGCCGGACTCGACGATGACGTAGGCGGCCTGGCTGAGTTTGGCCAAGTTCGCCGATCCGCCCCAAATCTCCAACTGAGGTGTTACCCCCATTTGCCGCCCCATTTCCAATAGACGGCGGTATCGCTCGGCCACGGCGTCCAGATTCAGAATCGGCGGACCGTAGGCGCCGGCGGGGGGAGCCGCGATCCGACTTCCACCCAATTGCGCGATCCAGTCCATTTCCAGTTTCATGCGTTCGAAACCGGCGCGGCGTTTTTCTTCATCGTCCACCATCCACGAGGGAAAACCGATAGCGCTCTCTACCCGCAGGCCGCCGTCGTCGAGCCTTTTCCGCAGGTCACTCAGTTTTCCGCCGGACTCGAGATATTGCTCGATTTCCCGCGTCCAAGGCTCGATGCCGTCGTATCCAGCCTGCGTCGCGATGTCGATCTCTTCGGGGAGCGAGAGCTTGTATCCGCGAATCGTGCTGGTATTGAGGCAGAACCGGAAGGGCTTCTCCGTCCCTCGGTCCGCTGCGTTCGGCGTGGATTCGGTCCCGAAAACCGTGCTTTTGCTTAGCCCGCAACCCGCGATTGCCGCACAACCGATCCGCAGGATGTCGCGTCGCGACCGTTCGACCATGGCGTGATTTTCCCCCGTTAATACTGGAACGTCCCGTTAAGCAAGACAAGACTCACTCGTAATACCCGTAATAAGCATGGCGCGAAAATGACGAAACCAACCGCGGAAATCCCTACCGGTTGGCCGGGAGCGTGATATGGAAACAGCCACATAAGTTGGGGGACGGTCCCGTTCCCATTGGATCCGTCCCCCGTCTTCGCGTTCTTCGCACCATCAAGCAATCGCGAGGCGACGACGGTCTCGCTTGCGGTTGCCGTCGGGTCGCGTGACGGTCGCTCGACCTAGCGCTTCAACTGATTCGCGCCGGGGGTCACCTGCGCGATATTGGGCACCGGGTCGAAGTCGACTTCCCCGAGTACCCAGGCGAAACCGCCCACCGTGATCTGCTTCATGATGTCGCTGGTCCAAACATCTTCGCGATGCCCAAGCGAGGTGTAGAAGACGCGGCCCTTCTCGTGCATGCGCGCCCAGGTGGCGGGGTAAGGCGGACGCTGATAGCATTCGTCCGTCATCCCCTCCGTCTCTTGCACCAGGATCACGTGCAGGTCGGAGGCCAGGTTTTTCATGGCATACCATTCTTCCAACATGCGGAAGGAATCGCCCAGCTTTTCGACGCCGGGGAATTTGGGGGAAACGACTTTCATCGCGGCCTCTTGTTGTCGACCGTGCGACAAGAACTCTCCCCCCAACATTCGGATGTAGGGCGATACTTCGTCGCCGCGACTGTGGAAGGCGTCATTGGCGGCATGGAAACCCACCACGCCCTTGCCCGCGGCAACGGCGTCCAAGAACCGCTTCAATCCGCTCTCCGTCATGGGAGGTTCGTCGCGATCTTTAATCGGTTTGGTCAGATCGCCGGTGGCATACAGCGCGATCGCCGCGAATTGGTCCAGGTCTTCGTCGAAAACGCGACCGTCCTTGGTGCAAACCACTTCGATGTCGTACTCTTTCCCCCATTCCACGAGGATTTTTTCCGAGAAGGCAAGCTCCCCGTCCTTGCGCGCGACTACGGAGTGCTGGAATCCAGCCGAACGGGTAAAATAAAGAATCTTCCGGCCTGCACCGAATGCCCCTTTGGTCCAACGCAGCGGAAATGCGGACAACATCGCCGCCGCACCGGCGGATGCCAAGAAATCGCGACGCTTCATAACGAATCTCCTTGGTGGTGGAAACGAGGCAGGACACCGATTACGGAAAGCACACACGCCGAAAACCCATTCGGCGGGAACACGCTCAAACGGATACTGCGTAACGGTCGACGCTTCGACCAAACGGAACGCCGGACGCTCCGACGCCGACTTTCGTCCACCGACACGGTCGATCATCCAGCATAGTCCCCGGAGATGCGAAAACCAAGCGATGCGCGGTGAAAAAGATTCGCGGCGACCGAGCGAAGCCACTCTGGATCCGGTATCGGACGACCGTGGATGGTTTCGGTATTTCCTCCTGGTGGAACCATATTAACGCGGGGATTGGGCCGGGCATCTCCGATCGCGCTGAACGGTCGGAATCGTTTCAACCTTGGGGCGGGCAATATCCCGCGGTCGCATGAGCATCTTCGACCACATTTGGAAAAAGTCGGTCTCCTCGCCGAGGGAACTCGACGAGGCCGAGCAGACCGTGAGCAAGTTGCGCGATCGATTGCCGGTTCTCACGTTTCGCCTTGTCGGCAAAACCCAGGCCGGCAAGACCTCGATCATCCATGCCCTGACCGGGAGATCGCGCGAGGAGATCGGCGACGGATTTCGGCCGTGCACCAAGACCACGCGGGTGTACCGATTTCCGTCGGAAGAGCAATTCTTCGTCCAATTCGTGGACGCGCCGGGATTGGGCGATGCCGAAGAGGCGACTGCGTCCGACGCCTTGCTCGAAGAAGAATCGAACCGACATCACCAAGACTGCTTGATGGTAGTAATGAAGGCCATGGATCCGGGCCAAGATGCCGTACGACGTGCCGCGGCGGAGTGGCAACTCCGCCGGGCGGACCGGCCCATGGTCATCGTGCAAACTTGTTTGCACGAAGGCTACCCCTGGCGCGAGCCGAAACATATCCTGCCCTATCCTTTCTCCGGAGATAACTTCGCCGCCACCGTGCCTGGCGACTTGGCTCGTGCTCTGCGGTTGCAGCGGTCGTGGTTTTCGGGACCGAACGTCTGGTTTGCGGCAGTCGACTTCACGCTTCCGGAGGATGGGTACGAACCGGTCCTTTACGGTCTGGACGTCCTTTGGGAGGCGATCGAGCAGGCCGTCCCGTGGGGACTTCGGGAAGCGATCCGCGGCACCCCCGAGCTGTACGAAGGTTTTGCGGACGCCCTGTTTCGCAAGGCGCACCCGTTTGTGGTGTGGTACGCCTTGACCGCGGGAACGGCCGCCGCCGTGCCGTGGCCCTTTGCGGATTTGCCCGCCGTCATCGGGATTCCCTTGCTCATGACCAAGAAGCTGGCCGCGATCTACGAACAGCCTTGGAGTTCCGAACGTGTGCTGGAAATCATGGGCGCCCTGGGGTTTCGCTTTGCGACCCGGTATCTCGCCAAGCAACTGACACGCTGGATTCCCTTCGTCGGATCCATCGCTTCGGCGGGATTCGTCGCCGGATCCACCTATGCCCTCGGGGTGGCTATGTGCCGATATTACGGGGACCTTCGCCGCGGGGCGGTGCCGAACCCGGAGGTCTTGCGGGAGCTTTATCAAGAGGAACTCAAGCAGTCGCGGGAATGGCTCAGCCTTCGCCTTAAGCAAGGGTTCGCACGAGACGACGTGGGACGGCAGGGTGCCCTATGAAATCCTCTTGGCAATCGTCTTGGGTGATGTGGATCGTCATCGCCGCCGTTTCCGCGGTCCCCTATCTCTTGCTCACCGTGTTCGGCAGCCTTTGGCTTTGGGACCGCGGGTATCTGTGGCAATTCCTGGCGGGGTGGGTCGCGCTCACCGCCGCTGCCTGGGCCGGCGTCCACTTCTTGCGAAAGGCGCGATCCGCCGGGTTTGCCGCCTGGCAATTTCCCACACCGTATGGCCGCTCACCAATGGATGAGCGTGCCGGCGAAGTCGTGGAGGAGATTGCCATCCAAGTCGAGCAAGGGGAGATCCCCCTGGATTCTCCGGAGGAGGCGAAGGCATTGCTGTTGCGACTGCTGGAGGACGTCGCCCGGGTATACCACACCGACAGCAGACAGGCGATGTTGCAAGTGCCGCTCCCCGACGCTCTCACACTCGTGGAGCGCGTAACGGTCGATCTACGAACCGTCGTCAGCGAGAAGATACCGGGTTCGCACGTTCTCACTATCGGCGATTGGCTGCGGATTCGCGATTGGTGGCAGGTTTCTCAGTGGGCGTGGTTCTTGTACCGACTGGCCTCGATTCCCCTGACGCCGGGGACTTCGCTCTTCCGCGAGCTTCGCTTCTTCATGCTTGGTAAAGCGACGCAAGCTTCGCTGGAAGATACTGTGCGGCGTTTGAAGGCATACGCGGTCCGCCGGGCGGGTCATTACGCAATCGAGTTGTACGCCGGTCGCATGACACCCGACGAAGGAGAAATGAGCCAATTCGTTTCGCCCGCCGGGCGGAGGACCGCCGATCAGGCGGAATCGCTTCGGAAAGCCCACCAAGAGGCGTGCGTCGAACCGTTTCGCGTGCTGGTGGTCGGCCAGAAGAAGGCCGGCAAATCCAGTTTGGTCAACGCCCTGATCGGCGCGCATCAAGCGCCCGTCGATGCCGTGCCCTGCACCGCGGGAACGTTTGCCTATCGCTTACCAAAGCGGAGTGAGATGCCGGGGGATGGCGGGGCGTCCGAACAAGCCGCGACCGGGACGTTTGCCGCGGACACCTCGGCCGAGGTCTTTTTGCTCGACACGCCGGGTTACGGCGATGATGCATCGGAAGCCGATTTTCGGCGACTTCTGCCGGAAATTCGCGAGTGCGACGTCGTCATCCTTGTGTGTTCGGCACGCAACGCCGGTCGCAAGGCGGACCGCGAATTCCTATCGCGACTCCGACGGCATTTTGCGGAGAATCCCAAGGAAATCCCGCCGGCCATCCTCGTGGCGGGGACATTCATCGACCAATTGCGCCCGCTAACGGAATGGAATCCACCTTACGATCTCGACCACCCCGTTGGGCCCAAGGCGACCGCTGCGGCGGCCTTTTTGCGGACGTTGGCCGATGACCTCGAGGTGCCTCTTGATCGAATCCGCGGAGTCTGCGCAGCGGCGGATCGGGAGTGGAACGTCCGATCGGGCATGCGAACCCTCTTGGACGCCGCGATTCGCGAAGCCGATCCGCGTCGCCGGCGTCGGCACCTCTACGGATACCGTGAAACGACGGCACGAAGCCGAATCTTCCGCCAAGCCGCCGCCTTGCCCGCCGACTTGATTCGGTTGCTTTGGAATCAATCGGGAAAATAGGCCGCAGACAACCCGCCATGCGGTTTCGCCGCCGTTGAGCGAATGGTTCGGTTCTGCGCAACCGCGATGCCTAGCGGGCAATCAAGCCGAGATCGAGGCCGAAGACCCACAGCATCAGAAACAAAAGGATCGCCAAACCGATGTAGGATAGCGCCACGAATACCCCTTCGTGGGGCGGCTTTCCGCGAATGCCTTCGTACAGCAGAAAGACCATGTGACCGCCGTCCAAGACGGGTATGGGCAGGAAGTTGATTACCGCCAGGTTGGCGCTCAACAAGGCCAAGAAGAGCAGGAATCGTCCCCAACCTTGAGAGGCAATGCGATACGCTGCGCCCACCAGACCGATCGGACCGACCAACGCCTTGGGCGAGACATCACCTCGGCCCATGCGGTTGAGCATGCGGTAGATGATGGTGACGGCCGATCCGGTCTCCGCCGCCCCCCAACCCAAGGCTTGAGCGAATCCGTCCGCCCGCAAGTTCGTCGTCTCGGGTTCGAACAGAAGGCCGCGATCGGGAAAGGTCCACGATGAATCCGCCGCCGTTTGCGGTTCCAGTCCGGCAAGGACCGTAGCCTCCTTCGACCCTTCGTGCCGAACGGTTACATCCACCAAGGTCCCCGGCAAAACGCGCTGAAGTTCCCGCCAAAAGAAGGCGTAGCTTCCCTTCGCCTCGCCGGACTCGGCGTCGAATCGCACGTCCATCTCGCGGATTTGCAGCTCGTCCATGCCCGGCACGTCGGGCGGTTGTTTCGGCGGAACGATGCGGGCGGCGAGAAGATTGTCCCCGGCGCGGATGCCGGCCTTTTCCGCTGGCGAACCGGGGGCCACACCGTCTACCTTGGGCAGAATGCCGATCACGATTCCTAACTGCGGGATTTCCAAGCCGCTGTCCGGTGTGTACAGATCGGCGTAACTCGCCGCCTTGCGGAGTCGCAGGGCGACGGTCCTTCGATTGCCCGCAGCGCCGGATGATGAACCATCGGAGGCGGTTTCCTTTGCGGGTCCGGCGGCGCCGCGTTCCAAGACCAACGTGATCTCGACGAAGCCTTCCGCGGGGGCGATTCGCTGGAGACGGTCGGGAAGCCTCAAGATGTCGCGGTCCCAGGTTTCTCCGTTGGGGAGACGGATATCCCGCACCTCGTCGCCGGGTTGAATCCCGGCGCCCTCTGCAACGGAACCGGCGCGCACCGCCAAAACCTTGCCCCAAGCGGGTCGGATGCCGATGTCGCGCACCGGTTGTTCCGGCAAGGAAGCGTCGAGCACGATATCCTCTTCTCCCGGTTTTTCCGAGGGACGTCGCAGGGTCAGGCGGACCGGCGAGTCCCATCGTAACGCCAACGCGCGGTGGATGTCGGCGTAACCCTCGACGGGCTTGCCGTCCACGGCGATGATGCGATCACCCGACGCCAACGGCGGTTCGGCCCGGCTCGCCGATGCCGTGGGGAAGTACGGAAGGCCGTCGTTGAGCACGGGCAAGAAGGGATTGGTGACGCCGATCGTGGGCACAATACGAATGCGGTCCGGTACGATCACCACGTTCAACTCGCCCACGCCGGGACGGTCGATGCGCATCTGCACCGGTTGTTCCCGCCGCGTCAGGGAGACGGCATATTGCAGATCCTGAAACCGCACCGCGGGATTTCCGTTGATGGCCAAGATTCGATCGCCCGGCAACAGCCCCGCACGCCATGCTCCCTCGCCGGGGGCCAAATCGCCGACGCCGCAGGGCGTCTCTTGAACGCCGATCAAATACGCGGTGACCGCCGCCAGAAAGGCGAAGATCAGATTCATGATGACGCCGGCGGAGATGATCGCCATCCGCTGCGGCACGCTCTTCGCCAGGTAACTGCGAGGGTTATAGAGGGCATCGCGCAAGGCCTCGATATTGGGGGCGGGACCGTCCGACACAGGGCTTGAGTCGCCGGAAGCCTTTTCTTTCTCCGGGGATTCCTCGCGTTCGGCCGATGGGTTCCGTCCCGACTTGGCCCGTTCCAGTTCCTCGCGCAAACGAGCCGGGTTGTCTTCCTGCCCTAACATTTTCACATAACCGCCCAACGGAACGATGCCGATCCCGTATTCGGTTTCACCCCAGCGAAAGCGAAACAATTTCAGACCGAAAAAATCGAAGCCCAAATAGAACTTGTCGCACCGTACGCCGCACATCTTGGCGACCAAGAAGTGGCCCAACTCGTGCACGAAGATGATCAGTCCCAGACCGACCACCACCATGAGGACGTATTGCACGGATGCCAAGCTGACCGCGGTGACAATCAGGCCGAAATCCAACGGTTTATCTCCTCACGAGCCCAGGCGTCCAGTTCGAGAATCCGCTCCAAGGAGGGATCGGGTTGGAAAGCGTGACGTTCCACAACGTCTCGACAAGCGGGTACGATATGATCGAACCGCAAGCGTCCGTTCAAAAACGCGTCCACGGCGGCCTCGTTGGCGGCGTTGAGGACCGTGCCCGCCGTTCCTCCCGCCTCCGCCGCCTCCAAGCCCAGTTTCAGTGCTCCGAACTTTTCATAGTCCGGAGGTTCGAATTGCAAGGTCAAACCCTGTGACCAATCCAACTTGCGAGCGATGCCGCCGCGACGTTCAGGCCAATAGAAGGCGTATTGGATGGGCAGTCGCATGTCCGGAGGGCTTAATTGGGCGACCACCGACCCATCGTTGAATTCTACCATCGAATGCACGATGGATTGCGGATGAATCATCACGCCGATGCGATCGGGTTCGATATCGAACAACCAACGCGCCTCGATGATCTCCAGGGCCTTGTTCATCAGGGTGGCGGAGTCGATGGTGATCTTGCGTCCCATGTTCCAGGTGGGATGCGCTAGGGCCTCTTCCACCGTCACCCGCGCCAAGTCGGCCTTGTTTCGCATGCGAAAAGGTCCGCCGCTGGCGGTTAAGACGATACGGCGAACCTCTTCACGCCGCCCCGCTTGCAGGCACTGGAAGATCGCCGAGTGCTCGCTGTCCACCGGCAGGATCGGGATCCCACGTTCGCGTGCCATCCGCGTGATGATGGGACCGGCGACGACCATGCTTTCCTTATTTGCCAAAGCGACGGGTTTGCCCTGCTGAATGGCGATCATGGTCCCTTGGAGGCCCACCGCTCCCACGAATGCCGAGAGGACGATATCCACGCCGGGCGAAGAAATCACCTCGAGGAGGCAGGCTTCTCCCACCAAAAGCTGGGTGCCTTCAGGAAGTCCCGACCAATCTTGAGCCTCCGCCGCCTTGGGGTCGGTAACGACGACGAAATCGGGGCGAAATTGCCGTGCCTGTTGCCAGAGCAAGGAAGTCTGACGGCGCGCAACCAGAACCGAGGCACGCAGGCAACCTTGAGAGGCGGCAACGACCTCCAAGGCACTGCGGCCAATGCTGCCCGTCGAACCGAGCACCGCCACGCCTTTCGCTCTTTCCGCCGTCATGCTGTCGTACCGTATCCAAGAAACATGCGAACCGCTAATTCTAGGCGCAAATTGGCGATCCTCGCAAGCTTACCGCGCGGGCGACGCCTTTGCCGCCGTTTCGATGTGGGAAGGTCCTCGACGCCAAAGTAAGGAAGCCCGAGGTTGCGCTTTTCGCGCGGCTTGTTCTGAGCGTTTTTCCATTACCCCATCGGCGAGTCAACCCAATGACTCGGATCTCCTAGTGTATGTAGTCGATATGACTTCTATGTTTTCTTTTCATGTCAAAATGGCAGCCTTGGGGCAGTCAAAAGCGGGCGTCAAACCCAAGGAAGCACCTCCGGAAGACGTAGACTCGCGATTGAATCTTCATTCTTAAGTGCAATTTTATTCAATATTTGCGTTCATGGTTCGCAATTCCGGCCGCGTCGGACGGGCACTCACGCAGGCATTGGTACGCAGTTTGCAAAGCCAGAGAATCGGCTGCGATGAACAGCCGCGAATCAATCGGTGTCGCCCCGAAGCCGAGTCGAAAGCGGCGTCGGCAGCGGTTCGCGGAATCAGCGGCAGTGACGGTTGCGAATCGCTCGACAGAGTCGGCCGACTCGGTTTCATGGTCGGGGCTGAAAATAAGCGGGTAAGAAGGTGGTGGCAGTGGAAAGGAGGTGAGGCTATGGCACGTACCTTGGTTCCTTGGACCGGCAATCCGGTGCGGATGTTCGAGTCTCTCCGCAAAGAAATGAACGACTTGATGGACGAGTTCTTCGGAACTCCCGACGGCAACGAACTTACGGCCTGGTTCGCACCTCGCATCAACCTGGCCGAGACCGACCAGGCTTATGAGATCAGCGTCGATCTCCCCGGCATGAAGCCGGAAGAGTT
Source organism: Thermopirellula anaerolimosa (assembly GCF_054657335.1). Classification (NCBI taxonomy): domain Bacteria; kingdom Pseudomonadati; phylum Planctomycetota; class Planctomycetia; order Pirellulales; family Thermoguttaceae; genus Thermopirellula; species Thermopirellula anaerolimosa. The sequence continues at coordinate 1,105,212 of NZ_BAAHYX010000006.1, read as the reverse complement.
TGCCGTCGAACTCAAGGACGGACAACTCTGGATCTCCGGCGAACGCAAGCACGAGCATGAAGAGAAAGGCAAGACCTATCACCGCGTGGAGCGTCAATACGGAAGGTTCCAACGGGCGGTGGGTCTGCCGACGGCGGTGAAAGCCGAACAGATTCAAGCCGAATACAAGGACGGCGTGCTGCGGATCACCGTGCCGAAGGACGAGTCCGCTCAAGCGAAACGCATCACGGTGAAGACGTGACGGCCTGAAATGACGCACTCCCGCCCGGAGTGCCCCGGCGGCCCGCAACAATGGGCCGATGAATGTGTTCGACCCGGCCCCTGCGGTAATCCGCGGGGCCGAACTCGTGGCCCCCTGGCCGGCAGGGGGGCATTTCTTTTTATGGCGCCGACATCCAAGTCGAATGAAGGAAAGCTCTCGCGACGCCGATGTCTGCGTTTCCCTTGCCCTTCCGCGGTTCGCTGTTTTTTTAGGACCAATATCCTTCTGCGGAAGTGCGTCTCAACGTTTCGGAATCGAAGGGAGTGGGACTTGCCTCGGCGGGAGGTAACGCAAGAATGAGGTGATAACTCTTCCTGGAGCGGAGATACGATGTACTCTGCTTGTGAACTGGGAAATTCCGTCCGATTCTCAACGAGGTCGGACTTGCCATATCCGCGATGGGTGAAAGGTTTAGGAACAAACGGTTGCGGTGATTGATCACCGACGGGAGTTTGAAGATGCTAAGTCCGAAGATGTTGCAGGCGTTGAACGATCAGTTGCAGGCCGAGTATTTTTCTTCGTACTTGTACCTGGCCATGGCCGCCCGGTGTGCGGACATGAACCTGCCCGGCTTCGCGCACTGGTTCCGCGTCCAGGTGCAGGAGGAAAATGACCACGCCCTGAAGTTCTTCGACTATATCTTACTGCGGCGCGGAACGGTCGAACTGAAGAGCATCGAAAAGCCCACGGGCGACTGGCCCGATGCGTTGACGGTGTTCGAGGACGCGCTGAAGCATGAGCAGTACATCACCAAACGGATTCACGATTTGGTGAAATTGGCGCGGGAGGAGAACGATCCGGCCACCGAGGCGCTTCTGCAATGGTTTGTCACCGAGCAGGTGGAAGAGGAAGCTTCGGTGGACGGTCTGGTTCAGCAATTGAAGGTGATGGGCGGGAGTCCGTCCGGCCTGTTCATCATGGACCGAGAGCTTGCCAAGCGGCAACTTGGCGGGGCGGAGTGAACGACGGACGAGTTCGCCTGCCGCGCTGATGCGACTGTCAGAAGGTCCGTCGGCGTGCGGCGCAGGGCCAAGAACTCCGCACCTCCACTGTTTGGGCAATCCCACTTCCTTCGACCGCCGGTATCGTGCCGGCGGTTCTTTTTTGCAGTTCGGTGGATGCTGCCGTCGTCGATGGTGGGAGCGGCCCCGATTTCCTTTCGGCCGTCGCCGTGGCCGTGCCCTTGGCCGCTTTCCCCTGCGGTGGGTAGAATCAGCGTTTTGTGCCGACCGCGTTCGCGCGGCCGTCTCACTCGGCGATCCGCCTTCCGCCCGTAGGGTCGGCACGACCTTGTAAAGAACCCGGGCCGCGGTTTTGCCCGCGATTCAAGACAAACGTGTTCCATACAGTTTTTCGAGGGACCAACCGACATGCCGCGCTATAATCCGGCCGAAATCGAACCGAAATGGCAGCACTATTGGGAGGAGCACAAGACTTTCGCCACGCCGCGTCTGCCGACCGGTCCCAAGATGTACGTCTTGGACATGTTTCCCTACCCCAGCGGCGACGGCCTGCACGTGGGACACCCGGAGGGCTATACGGCCACGGACATCATGTGCCGGTTCTATCGAATGAACGGGCGCAGCGTGCTGCATCCGATGGGTTGGGACGCCTTCGGGTTGCCGGCGGAACAGCACGCGAAGCGCACCGGAACGCACCCGCGCGTCACGACGGAACGCAACATCGCCAACTTCCGCCGCCAACTCAAAATGATCGGTTTCAGCTACGACTGGGACCGGGAATTCGCGACTACGGATGTCGAGTATTTCCGCTGGACGCAGTTCATTTTCCTGCTGATTTACGATACCTGGTTCGATCCAGCGATGGGGAAGGGGCGACCGATTTCGGAACTCCCCATCCCGCCGGAGGTAGCCGCCGCAGGACCGCTTGCCGTGGAACGTTACCGCGACGAGCACCGCTTGGCCTATCAGTCCGAAGTGCCCGTCAATTGGTGTCCGGCTTTGGGGACGGTGCTGGCCAACGAAGAAGTGGTGGGCGGGGTCAGCGAGCGCGGAGGACACCCCGTCGTCCGCCTTCCGCTTCGTCAGTGGATGCTTCGCATTACGGCCTACGCAGACCGCTTGGAAAAGGACCTCGATCTGCTGGATTGGCCGGAGAGTGTCAAACTTTTGCAACGCAATTGGATCGGTCGCAGCGTGGGGGCCGAGGTCGACTTTTTCATCGGTACGTTCTGGTCCAAGCCGGGGTTGCCGTCCGATAAGGAATACGCGGGTTGGCGGCGCGATCGGCAATTGGCGGGCTTTCCCCGCAAGCCGGACGAATCGTGCGTCCGCATCTACACGACGCGACCGGACACCCTGTTCGGTGCCACGTACATGGTCCTGGCGCCCGAGCATCCCTTCGTCGATCGGCTCACGCTGCCCGAATACGCCGATGCCGTGCGAGCCTATCGCGAACAGGCCGCGCGGAAGAGCGATTTGGATCGGACCGAGCTTTCCAAAGAGAAGACCGGCGTCTTTACCGGTTCCTACGCGATCAACCCTGTCAACGGGCAACCCATTCCCATCTGGATCGCCGATTACGTGTTAATCAGTTATGGGACCGGGGCGATCATGGCGGTGCCCGCTCACGACACCCGCGACTTCGAGTTTGCGCAACAGTTCGGACTGCCGATCGTTCCGGTGGTCGATCCCGGCGATCGCGGAGACGTAGCGCGCGAGGACGTACTGGCGGGAAAGGCGGCGTTTACCGCAGAGGGCACCGCCGTCAATTCGGGCGACTACGACGGCACGCCGACCGCCGAATTCAAGAAGCGGATTACACAGGACTTGGCCGCCGAAGGAGTCGGGCGCGAAGCGGTGAACTACAGGCTCCGCGATTGGGTCTTTAGTAGGCAGCACTTTTGGGGCGAACCGTTCCCGTTGTTGCACGAGTTGGATCAGCGGGGAAACCCCACCGGCGTGGTTCGGGCTTTACGTCCGCAGGATTTGCCCTTGGATTTGCCCGCCGATATGACGTTCGACGCCAAGCACGATTCGCCGGAACCGCCGCTGGAAAAAGCGCCGCCCGAATGGCTCTACGTGACGATCGACGGCAAACGCTACAAACGGGAGACCAACACCATGCCGCAATGGGCCGGTTCGTGTTGGTACTATCTCCGTTTCATCGACCCCCGCAATGATCGGGCCTTGGTCGATCCCGAGTTGGAAAAGGCCTGGATGCCCGTGGATTTGTACGTCGGCGGGGCGGAGCACGCCGTGCTGCACCTCCTTTATGCCCGCTTCTGGCACAAGGTACTTTTCGACCGCGGCTTTGTCACGACTCCCGAACCGTTCCAAAAACTCGTCAATCAGGGCATGATTCTGGGCGAAATGGAGTATTCGGCGTTCCAGGACGGCGAGGGCCGTTGGGTCGACGAGAGCGACGTTCGGGAGGTGGGCGAGTCCCGCTTTGCGCACAAAGTGACCGGTACACCGGTGAAGCCCGTCAAGCTGCAACCGGATCAGGTGGAAAAACGAGGCGACGTGTTTGTGCTCCGGGAATGCCCGGGGGTTCGGGTGGATGCCCGCGCCTATAAGATGTCCAAGAGTCGGGGCAACGTTGTCAACCCGGATGACATCGTCCGCGAGTATGGGGCCGACTCGCTGCGGTTGTACGAGATGTTCATGGGCCCGCTGGAATCGACCAAACCGTGGAGCATGGACGGCGTTCACGGCGTCCGCGGCTTTTTGGATCGCGTTTGGCGAATGATCGTGGATGAACGTGCCGAAGTCTTGCGCATCAACCCGGCCGTCCAGGACGCGGCGCCTACTGCGGACCAAGCCCGCATGATCCATCGCACCATTCGCGAGGTCACTCAAGACGTGACTCGGATGGAGTTCAACACGGCCATCGCCCGACTCATGGAATGCGTCAATTTCTTCCTCAAGCAAGAGACGCGACCGAGGAGTGCCATGGAGGCATTTGTCTTGCTGCTGTCCCCGTTCGCACCGCATATGGCGGAGGAATTGTGGCAACTTCTGGGCCACAAGGAGAGCTTGGCCTACCACGCCTGGCCGCAATTCGATCCCGAGGTGCTCGAGGAAAGCGAGGTCGAGATTCCCGTTCAAGTCAACGGGAAACTACGAAGTCGCATCGTCGTGCCCGCCGAAGCCGACGCCAAAGCGATGGAAGAGGCAGCCAAGGCCGACCCTAAAGTGGCCGCTCTATTGGAAGGCAAACGCGTCGTGAAAGCCGTGGTCGTGCCGAAGCGGATGGTCAACTTTGTGGTGCAATAGGCCGCGGCGGTCGCTTGCGACTTGGCGTGAAGCCTCGCACGGGCACGATCACGACAGCGGACCGTCCAGGCGTTCGCGGTTGTCTTCTAACCGGATGCCGCGACGGGTTCCGCCGGTTGCGCGTCCGTGGAACTCGGAGCGATGGAGGTCGGGCCCAAACCCGGCGACTCGGCTTCGACCGGGGCGGAAGGCGGGCTAAGCGGAACGGGTGGGGCGGATGGCGGCGGCGCAACCGCAGCGACGTACGGACGTGCCCGCGACCGGGGTTTTCTCCGTCGGTAGAATCGCGCGTACAGCCCATCGGCGACCAAAAGCACCACCGCCACACTGAAGAACATCGCCGGGTATCGCGGCAGTCCGCAATACTCCGCCACCCGCAACAGCGCGCCTACGATGGGTGCGCCCAAGAACAGTCCCGCGTCCAATACCGCCAGCATTAGCGTGGTGGCCAATCCCCGATGGCGCTTGGGAAACGCGCCGCTGCCCAATCCCACGATGGCCGGGAAAAGAACGGCATGCCCCAGGCCGAAAACAAAGCCGGGAAGCAGCAGTCCCATCGGTTCTCGCACAGGCAGAAAAAGGAGAAACGCCAGGGTCAGTAACCCCATTCCGCCGATAATGATTCGTTCCAATCCCAGTTGTTGCAGCTTTCGCAGCACGAGGGTTCGGACGACGATGGCCGTAAGGGCGTACACGACGAAAAACGAGCTGATGACGTTGTGCTCGAATCCCGCTACGTATCGCGGCAAAAAGGTTTGCGGGATGTTCAAGGCGGCACCCGCCACGATGCCGATGGCAATCAACGGTCCGGGCGAGTATCGGCGCAGCGTTGCAAAGATCGGCTCCGTCGCTGTCTTTCGGCGTCGCCCGGGGCGGTTCGCCGGGAGCAGCGCCGTCGCCGTCCGCGATTCGACTCCGGGCGGAACGATCCAGGTGAGCGGAAGTGACGAAGCACACAGAACGGCGGCGATCAGGAACATCTCGTCCATCAGTTGCCGGGTTAGCACGGCGCCGGAGAACAGCCAGTCCGCCGGCGGTGCGCCCAGGATGACGCCGGCGAACCCGGCGGATCCGAATATCCCGATGACTTCGGCCAGACGTCCGCGGGGCGCTCGGGCCGACATGAGCGTTAAAGAGGAACTGTAGACGGTGGCCAGCATCAAGACGTAGGTGACTCGGGCCGCGTATATCCAAGGGGAACGATAGTCGGTGATCCAAAGATGGACGAAACAGGCCGCTATGATTCCCAGGGTGGAAAGTACCCAGACCGTCTTGGCTCCGTAGCGGTCGATGCTCCGACCCACCGCGAACCGGGCGACCAGGCTACCCACCATGCCGACGCCGACGATCCAGCCCAGGTGGAATTCATCCCCGCCCAGAAAACTGACGAAGTCCGCATAGCGGCAGAGCAACGTGGCGGCAATCGAGACTAGCGTATTCGAGGCGTAGGCACACCAGAAAGAGAAATCGTACACGCGATCCGACTTGCCGCCGTCCTGCGACAACGGGAGTCCGCTGTGCGAAGGAGGGAGCGGTACGACGTCCTCCCCTGGGTCGGAGCGCGGTTTTTCCGTGCTGCCCCTTGTCGGATCGCCCGGCACTGTGGACGGAAGAGTGGTTGCTCGGGAGAGGTTCGACGCGGGCGAGATCATAGGGGACCGTAGCGGAAAAACCGGACCGAAAGAAACCTGGAGTCTATGCGGAGCGGCCCAGCTCGATAAAGGAGGCCTGCCCAGGCGGGCGGGTTCGCTTCGAATAATGCTCAACGAGAAATCGCGGATGAGGATGCCGCGATCGTGCCAATCCGATCGAACCGCGCAATTTATCCGTTATCTTACGCGAGGTAGGGCTTCTAGGAGAAGGGCGAACGAGGGCGATTCGTTTGGATAACTTGGCTTGGCCCCAAGGAATGTCCATCAACCCGGGACCGGTCGAGCATGGCCGCGTTTCGGCTTCCGTGCCGCGCGGCAATGAGTTGCGATGATTTTCGAGCAGTAGGGCGGTACACGCTGTCGCCGTTCGTCTTCGGCATGCCGGAAATCGGGCCCGCGACTCCGCCGGGGCACCGAACACGCCCGGAATTTGCCGGTGTTAGCCTTTTTCCCGGTATTTCCTATGTTGTCAGATAACACGGCGAGTGCGGCGTCTGCGGAAAAAAACGTTAAGGCCGACCGTTGTTGCTGCCGATACATGACGCGCGAAGGATGCGTAAAGCGACTTCCGCCTGCGCCGCTCCGAGCGGTTTCCGCCGGAGTCCGTGTCGGGGGCGAAAGTCGGTGGTTCCAAGGAAGGAGCAAACTCCAGCATGATGCCGTCGCATCTCCGCGTGTATTACGGCCCCTCCGAAGAGGAGGAAACCGCCCAACCGGTCAACGTGACGTCCGTCGTTAGTGTGCCCTTGCGAGAGGTTCTCCCCCTTTTGGTGGATGCCGTCCGGTCGGAGCGGACTTGGCTTACCGATTTTCAGGACGAGGAAATCACGCTTTCGACGGATCTCTATGAGGTCCTGCTGGCCTACCAGCACTACCGTCGTCCCTCGGCCTGACCGGATTCCGGTCCTTTTTCTTTTGCGTAACCGTACCATCTTCAAGCAACCGGTAGCTACGTCGGGGACGCCCCGGCGTAGCTTTTGTTATGGCCACGGGCATCCGCCGAGTCCTCACCAGCTCGAGTCGAGTTTCAACCCTGCCACTTTTCGTGCGTGCCCGCCTGTCACCGTTCCAAGGAAGAGTTTCCTGCCAGAGCGTCTTACCCGTTGGGTGTGGCTCCCTACCATCCGGTGCTCGGACACTTGGTAAGGTGGGGTCTTCTCGCTCGGGAATCTTCTCGCTCGCAAGCCGGAAATTCACCGCGCTCGGGTTACCGGGAATGAGTGAACCGGGAAACTGCTTGACCCGGGCAATCCCTTGTGCGATCCTGTCTGCGAAGTGAGGCTGCGTTTCAACCAAAGTTCGGCTTGGGAGACTGTGGGCCGAAAAGACCAGTACCGCCGGCGGGAGCGAAATCCATGCGACAACGGAAGCGAAGGTACCTGGAATCGGCGCGGATGTCCGCTGCTTGCTGGGTCCTGGGTATGATAGTGTTGTTCACTTCGCCACACCGGGCAGAGGGCGAGGAACCGGCCAAGGGATTTCAGGCGGGGGCGGCGGTCGCGATCATTACGCCGCCGAACGGAATCCCCATGGCGGGCTACTATTCTCCTCGGGGCAGCGAGGGCGTCCTCGACGATCTCTTCGCCAAGGCCCTGGTCCTCGACGACGGAGAAAAGGCGGCGGCCTTCGTGGCCTGCGACTTGATCAGCATTCCGCAAACCATCACGGACGAAGCGCGGAGACGGGTCGCGGCGGAGGTGCCCATCCCCCCGGAGGCCGTCCTGATTTCCGCCACGCACACGCATACCGGCCCATCGTTGCCGCGCGGGTCGAAACGGGACGCCCTCGACGGCGGCGCCTCGGATATCGCCTCCACTTACGCGGCCGAACTTCCCGCCAAGATCGCGGAGGCGGTCGTCGCAGCGTACCGTGGGCGGACACCGGCCTCGACTTTCGTAGCGCGCTACGAGGAGCACGACATTTCGTACAATCGACGCTTCTGGATGAGCGACGGGACGGTCGGTTGGAATCCCGGCAAGCTGAATCCAAAAATCATCCGCCCGGTGGGGCCGATCGATCCCGAACTTCTGGTCCTGTATGTGGAAACGGCGGATCGCCGTCCCGCCGCCGCGTACGTCAATTTCGCCCTGCACGCCGATACCACCGGCGGCACGCTCGTTTCCGCGGATTACTCCGGGGCGCTCGCGCGACGACTTGCCGAAAACAAGGGGGCCGACTTCGTCACGCTCTTCGGCAACGGCGCGTGCGGCGACATCAATCACATCGACGTGCGTTCGCCGGTCGCGCAAAAAGGACCGGCGGAGGCCGGCCGCATCGGCACCGTATTGGCCGGCGACGTCTTCAAGGCCTTGATGCGGATGCGTCCGACGTCGAAGGGACCGCTGCAAACGGCAAGCCGCATTGTTCCTCTGCCGTTGGCCCCCATCACCGACGAGGACGTCAAACGAGCTCGTGAAATCACGAGTCAGGGCGATAAGGCCCCGTTCTTGGACAAGGTTTTCGCATACAAGGTCTTGGATATCGCCGCCCGTAACGGCGAACCGCTCGCCGCCGAGGTTCAAGTCATAACCTTGGGCGACGACTTGGCCTGGGTGGCTTTGCCGGGCGAGGTTTTCGTCACGCTGGGACTGAACATCAAGGCTGCTTCTCCCTTCCGTCACACCTTTGTCGTGGAATTGGCGAACGGTTCGCTGGGCTATATACCTCACCGCTCGGCCTACGCCGAAGGACAGTACGAGGCGATCAGTGCCCGCTGTGCCGAAGGTTCGGGCGAATTGTTAGTGGCCCAAGTCGTGGAAATGCTGAAGGAGTTGTACGGCAAAGCGGCGACCCCGTGAGTTCGCGGCGACGACCTCGCTGAGGTCGGCGAAATCACGGCACGTTCGAGACGGGCGACCTTCGCACCAGCAACCACAAGAAGAACGGCCCCCCGAGTAGCGAAGTCACGATACCGACGGGAATCTCGGTCGGCGCCAAGACGGTTCGTGCCGCCGTATCGCAAATGACCAAGAATGCCCCGCCGAAGACCAGCGTTACCGGAAACAGTCGGCGATGGTCAGGTCCCGCCAGCAAGCGACAGATGTGCGGTACGATCAGGCCGACAAAACCGATCGGACCGCATACGGCGACGACGGAGGCGACCATCCATCCGACCAGGCCCAAGAGCATGGCCTTGGTACGTGCCAGGGCGACGCCCCGACCGATCGCCCATTCTTCTCCGAGCGTCAGCAGGTTCATTTCGTGCCGCATGGCGCCAAGCGCCGTAGCGGCGGGTAAGGCCGGGATCAGGACGGCCAGCCAGTCGCGATAGCCCGCGGTGCCTTCCAGTCCGCCCATCATCCAACGCAACATGCGGAAGGTCCGCGTGGGATCGCTGAGATACTGGAGCGTAAGAATCATGCTGGAAAAAAAGAAGCTCAGTGTGACGCCCGCCAATAGCAGCGTTTCGGTGGAGAAATCGGCGCGGAGGCGAGTCAGGCCGAAAACCAGCAAGATGACGCCGCAGGCCCCGACGAAGGCGGCCAAGGAAACGCTCGACACGCCGAAAAGGGACGCACTTAATCCTAGCTGGATGGCCAAGGCGGCGGCAAACGACGCGCCGCCCGCGATCCCCAGCGTGTACGGCGTCGCCAGCGGATTGCGAAACATCGCCTGAAAGGCCATTCCACCCAATGCCAACACGGCACCCGCCGTAAAGGCCGTCAACACGCGCGGAATGCGAATGTCTCGGAGGATGCGGGCATCGAGGCCCTCTCCCGACCAGAGCAACGTGGGCGACAGCAACTTTGGGCCGATCAGCGGCGCTACGACCGGCACCGCGATCCCCACGAGCAAGACCCACACGAGGAGCACGTCGGCACGCTTCACGATAGCTCCTCGGGCACGGAAGGCACCACCATCGGCAATTCGGCGGTCGGATGCGGCGTCAGAACCAGTTTGGCGGCGTAAATGCGTTCCAGTACGTCGCTCCGCATGAGTTCGTCGGGCGTCCCCTGGAAAGCCGTCGCCCCATCACGCAAGGCCATGACCCGTTTGCCCGAGAGCACCGCCGCGTTCAAATCGTGCGTTACGGCCAAGATCGTCACGCCGCATTCGCGATTGAATCGGGTCAGCAAGCGGCGAAGATCCTCTTGGTGGCGATAGTCGAGGAACGTCGTCGGTTCATCGAGCAGCAAGACGTCGGCCTCCTGAGCCAGGGCGGCGGCAAGACAAACCCGCTGCCGCTCACCGCCGCTGAGGCTCGCGACCACACGCGCGGCCAGGTGCGAGGCATCGGTCATATCCAGGGCGCGGGCGACCGCCTGCCGATCCTCCGGTCGCGGGGAAGTGAAGGGGCTCCAATGCGGGTACCGCGACATCATGACGAATTCCGCGACCGTGAACGGCGCGGACCGACCCTCGCCTTGAGGGACGTAAGCTACGCGGCGTGCCAAGTGTTTTTGCGAAAAAGTTCTTCCCGGACGCCCCCACCACCAAACGTTGCCGGAATACGAAGCGTAGTAACCGATCAAGCACCGTAGCAGCGTGGTCTTGCCCGAACCGTTGGCGCCTACCAGACAAACGTACTCGCCTTGATGAAGGGCGAAGCTAATGTCGCGCAGAATCTCCTTGCCGCTCAGCGACAGCGAGAGACGTTCGACGCGAAGGACAGGGGAATCGCCCGACATTAGCGAAGCTTTCGTTGTTTCAAGGCGTCTGTGCAGACCGGTCTGCGGTCGTCGCCACGTTGACGTGAAATAATTCTGCAATGCGACTGCCCGCGGAACGCGGCGCCGTCGCGGCCTTGAGGGGAATCGGCTCCCGCTCGCCACCGACACCGCGGAGGCATTTCCGCATTATAATTAGTAGGCGACCGTTGCGTCCCCGCCTCAGCGTCGCGCTGATTCAGCGACGCGCCGGGTTGTCGCCGCCCCACGCCCATTTCAAGGGTTGACTCGCCGATCTTAGCACGCCATGAACCCGGAACCGCATCCGCAAGACGAGTCGCCGCTTTTTGCGGAGATGGACTTTCAAGAATTGGTCCGTCGCGCGGCGGGCGGGTGCGATGCGGCGCTCGCTCACTTGCTCCAGCGCTGCGAACCCAAATTCGAGATCGTGGCGCGCGTGTCCTTGGGCCCTCTATTGCGTTCGCAGGTCGATACTCTGGACCTGGTGCAGTCGATGAAGCGGATGCTGATTCCCGGTCTTCGGGCGGGGCGGTTCCAACTCGATTCGCCCGAGCAATTGGTGGCCCTGGCAGCCACGGTCATCCGCCGCAAGGTTGCCCTCTATTGGCGGAGACAACGGCGGAAAAACGTGCCTTCCTTGCCGGAAGCCTCTCTCTCCCAAGTCGCCGGCGGCGAGCGGGATCCCGCGGTCATGGAGTTGGAGAACGAGGACTATCTTTCCCGCCTATTCGACAAACTGACGCATGAGGAACGCCGCCTTTTCCAACTCCAATTGGAGGGCATGACGATCGCGGAAATTGCGAGGTTGCTCGGTTGTCCGGCAGGCCCCCTGCGGGCGAAATTGTGCCGCTTACGAAAAAAGCTGCGCGACGCCGCGGATATCCGCGCGTGAGTTGTCGCGGTACTCGGCGCTTCCGGCTTTCATCGAGCGGTGGTTTTGTTCCCGTCGATGGAGGTCAAGATGCTCTCGATCGCCTTGGCGACGGCCGCGCGCCGCGCGTGGATGGGACGCGGATCGGTCGTAAACGTCGTCATGTCGCGCGTGATTTCCGGCGGGACCTCGAGCAGCGATTGATATCGGCTCCGCTGCTCGGCCGACAATCGACTCCCATGATTGCGCAAGAGTTCGCGCAAAAGGTACAACATCTCGTAATCCTCTATGCCCTCGCGGAGCATTTCCCAGCGGATGCTGGAGACCGGAGGGTCCAAAATGGGTTGGCCGTTGTTGCCGCCGGGGACGCGGGCCGAGAGCGGGGGATATAAGAATCGCCCGTCGCCGTTTCCCCAGTGACGCTTGACGCCCTTGGGAGTCGAATACCCGCTGACGTAGCCCATGGGGTCTTCATAGGGGTCTTGATACCCGTCGGGAAAGGCCGCCGAAGAGGTCCAATAATTGGAGGACCAGACCAGGATGCCGTCGATCTTGCGCTGCCATGTCTGCCACAGCCATACCCGCAGTTCGGTCGCCGGGTGGTCGATGAAAAGCGTGCAATACGGGGCCTTCGGACCGGTGCACACATACCACCAAAAATGCTCGCCCGCGGCGCGTCGACTCTCGGCAATTTCATGGTCGTAATTCGGTGTGACGGGACACCAGATGTCCACCGCGCCGAACAGATCCTTGACGGGTTCTTCGGTCAGCATACACCGCAGACCCGGGGCATATTTCTTGAGTCGCTCCATCCCGTTTCGCACGAATTCGTAGTCCTTGGGGTCCGGTTCGTCGAACCAATAGACGTAGGCCATGTCGAGCCAACCTTTTTCGCGCAGATGTTGCTCCAGTTGTCGCACTTGATCGGCGAACATGGCTTGGTATTTCGGTGATTCCTCTCCCAGTCCCGCGATGGATGGTTCGTAACGGTCGTGGAAGGTACCTCCTCCCATGCCTTGGATGGGTAAGCGAATTCCCGTGAAACGGTACTCATCTACGGCCCGAGCCATCGCCGGGTCGAACCGCGAGAAATCCAAGACCGCCCGCGGCGGATCGCTATCAGGGGAGAATTTCACACTGAAATCGTCCAGCGGCACCGGATCGTAGGGCGAAATTCGGTGCTGCGCAAAGTTGCGAAAGTACATATCCAAGACTCGCCGCCGGTCGTCTTCGCTCGCAACGTTGTGATAGCGAAAAGCGGTGCCGGGGTTGAAACCGAATGCGGTTTCGATGTGATTGCGCTCGGGCAGGGCGAAATTCCACACCCGAAGTGCGATTGGCACTTCGAGCCGCCAATCTTCGGCCGTCAAACGCAGCGTACCGCGGTATTCCCCCGCGGCGGCGTCGCGAGGAACATGCACCAGAATCCAAAGAGGCTGATTGAGGCCGGCCTGCAAATCGAGGGGCGATTCGAAAGGCGGCAATGCGTCGGGCCACCACCCGCGCACGCCCGTCGCATCCGTCGGCGAATGCACGAAGTGGTAGTACACCCGCAAGATGTCAACGCTCCCGGAAGCTATGGCGGCGCCGTCGGGACCGCGAAAATCGGAGATTTCGGCCCGTAGTCCCCGCAAGTCGTGTTTCGGTTGCAACACGACCTGAACGGCCTCGTGGTCGCCCTGGGCGGCTTCCAAGCGAACCTCGGAGATTGGTTTCTCGGAGGATGGCAAAGGTCGATCGCGCGGTACTTTCCAACCCGCTTCGCACCACCACACGCCGGCTACCGGGGTGTCGGCGATCATGTTCCCATAGTCCGCCCGTTCGAATTCCGGAACCGGCACCTCGAGTTCCAGGCTCCCCAAAGCTCGTCCGCCAGCCGTGAAACGAACCTCCGCGCGATGCGTGCCCGGCGATCCCAGGGTCAGGGGCACGTCGAATTCCGCGCGTCCGTCCGAATTCACAACCGCCTCGGATTGCACCGGGGTCGTCGTTTGTCCCTGCGGGTCCGTGACGGAAACCGCTACTTCGACCTTTTTCGATTGGGAAATCGAGCCGCGCAGGACGCCGTACAAAGACCGCGATCCCGACGAAGTTCCCCGGCACTCCAGGGATTCCAAAACTGCGCTCGGGTCGGTGTCGCCTTGCCAAGCGGCGTACCAAGTTCGGCCTTCCACATCCTCGGTCGGCTGATCCAAATCCGCTTCGAAAAGGATTTGGTACACCTGAGCGGAAGGCGATTCGCCCTCTCCGCGAAGCCGCAAGTAGATCACTTCGGCGGGCAGCAATGCGTCGGGGACGGCGCCTTCGGCGGTACCCAGCCCGGAAACGGCGGCAACGCGCGTCCATTGTTTGCCGTCCGCCGAGCATTCCGCCGCGATCGTACCGCGCTGGTGATAGCCGACTTCGAATTGGGCCTTGCCCGCCGTGAACTTCCGTCCCGGCAAAGCAAAACGGTAGATCACCTCGCCGTTGCCGAAGGTCCAACGGTGGGTGTTGAATCCCGCCGTCGCGCGGAGCAAAACGCGGTGATGGTTTGTTCCATTGCCGCCGAACTGCGTGTGAAAGACGTATTTGCCGTTGCGCACTGCTTCATCGCCGCCCAGCGGGCCCACCGGCGTTCGTTGATAAACCGGGACGACGGGCGTCAAGCGGACCCAATCGAACTGGATCGTTCCCGGGGCCTCCCAATAACCCAGTCGCAAGGGAACGTCTTCCGGCGAGGAGTCGGCCGCTCGGAATACGTGGCCGAACGTCCGCCACTCGTTGCCTACGTCGTAATAGTCTCGGTTCACGTCCGCAGGACCCGATACGATGCACCCGCCCCCGCCTTGCAATCGCCGGGCCGAGAATTGAAGCCGATACAAGCCGCCGGGCGCGACGATGTGCCGCCGCGCAATCCATGCCGCACTCGACTCCGCGCTGCCTTTCAGTTCCAACATCTCGTGATTGACCCAAGTGCCGCCCTCGCCGCTGAGCGTCCAACCATCGGGTTGCGCGGTTCCCTCGCGAAACTGACCGTTGATGACGCCGTCCGGCAAGGTTTGGGTAGCGGATTCCTGTCCCCGACCGGGCTCGGCCGACAGAACTGTGCCAACGATCGCTATGGTCGTCGCGGCAAGGCTTACGAGCCGATGAATGCGTCTGCTTTGCGAGAGATTGAGCGAGGCGGGTCGCACGGGAGTGACCTCCTGAAACAAAAGGCGGGGAACGTACGACCCCATATTAGCGGATGAAACCGCCGTTGGAAGTCCCCGGGGAGCGGCCCAACACGTCCGTTTCCACGGCGCGGTTGTCGGAAGGCGCCTCCGCCTCGCGCGGGTTGCAGCGCCGTTCCAGGGCGCGACGAACGGATTTCGGGAAGATACTTGGCTCCGCGAGGGGGAACCGTCTGCCCGAATTCTCAAGGCCGCGCGAAAGCGACGCGTTGTACGCCTCCCCGATAAGATGACACTCGCCCGCAAAAAAGCTAAGCTACGGGAAGAGGGTTGCGCCGGCGTTTCGATTGGCTGAACATGACCCGACGCGGGTTTTCCGACTTAGCGTCCTTTTGCCTTGTCGGCGGCGCGATACCTACGGTTTGCCGGAAGGTCATTTATGCCGACCGCTTTCTACTATGTACTTTTGGGGATTCTGTTCGGCGCAGTACAACTTGCCGTCGGGATCGTCTTGGGTCGGCTGTGGAGCCGATATTTCGGGGTCGATGGGTACACGCGCCGCTCGACCGTGCGGGGACGTCGCGCCATGCTTCAGCGGATTCGCGGCATCACGCGACGTATCGAGAGCGACGTGGCCGACTATCGCCGGTTCCTGGAAAGCGCTAGCCAAGATTTTCTCCATATGCCGCAAGCCGATGCCCTGGATGAGGCCGTCTTGGACGCGGTTCGGCGTCTTGTGGCCGCCAATAAAATATTGCAGGACCGACTCGCGGGGGCGGAGTCGCAACTCGCCGAGCAAGCCAAGCGAATCGAGGAGCAGTGGAGCCAGGTCAACTCCGATCCGCTGACCGGTCTGGCCAATCGCAGGGCGTTCGATGGGGAATTGTCGCGGCAATTCGCTTTGTGGCGACGCACGCGCCAACCGTTCGCCGTGGTGCTCTTGGATTTGGATCACTTCAAACAAATCAACGATCGGTTCGGTCATCCGGTGGGTGACGAGGCGTTGATTCGCGTGGCCCGGGCAATTCGACGCACGGTCCGCGAAACCGACTTCCCGGCGAGAATCGGCGGAGAAGAGTTCGCGATTCTTTGCCCAAACGCCGACCTGGAGTCCGGAGCACGCGCCGTAGAGCGAATCCGACGGGCGGTCGCGGAGATCACCGTGGGGAAGGACGGTCAATACGTACAGGTGAGCGTGAGTTGCGGCTTGGCGTGCCCCACTGGAAACGAGACACCCGAGGCCTTGATCCGTCTCGCCGACGAGGCCCTGTACGCCGCGAAATACAACGGGAGGAATTGCACGTACATGCACAACGGGCGCCGAACCGTACCGGTTTGCGAAGAAGACTCGGGCGCGTCCCCGGACTCTCCCGCCGCGGACAATGCATCTGCCCGCCGCGACCGATTGGAGATGGATGCCGAGTATCAAGTCTTGGCGGACAGTCTGCGGTCCGCTCTATCTCGCCTCTAGCCGACGTTGCCGCGGATTACCGCCTGGTTCCCAAATTCTCCTGGCGGATCGCGAATCGCCGCAACCGAAGTGCCAAGTATTGCCGGACCGGATTGAAGACGTCGCGCTTGCGTGCGTCAGTTGAAGGTAGGATCCGGGGCGACATGGGGCGGTCGGATGAGGTTCCTTAGGACCGTACGCCCAGCGGTGTGAAGCAGCAGTTGCCAAAGGGCCGGGCCTTCCACGGGACTGAAGACCAGTTCCACGCTGGCCGGCAGGACGAGCCAGGCCCCTTGTGCCAACTCGTTTTCCAATTGACCGCCCGCCCAACCGGAGTGCCCGAGAAACACACGTACGTCTTGGCTCTCCTCCGCCAACAGTTGTTCGAGCTTTTCTCGCTGGGCCGAGTAGTACAATCCGGAAAAGACCTCGGCATCCGCGTGGTCGCTTCGCCGATGCAGGGCCAGAACGGGTCCGCTGACGGGCCCGCCCGCATTCAAGGGGCGTTCGACTTTGCAGGGACTTTGCGAAACCTGCTCCCACAAGTCCTTCACCGTCTTGGAGTGCAATCGATTGAGTACGACGCCGAGTGCCCCTTGAGGGGTGTGAGCCAACACCAATACGACGGTGCGGATAAAGTTCGGATCCATCAATTGGGGTGCGGCTATCAGGAATCGACCTTGAAGCGAATCCATGGCACGTCCTCCCTCCTCCCTTATTGTATGAGACTTCGGGACGGGAGATTCAACCGGTCACCCGTTCCGAAATGTTGACCGGCCGATAATGATCGGTTACCGCTGAATGCGGTGATGTTGGATCGGTGCCGTTCGGACGAGGAACTTCCTAGATAACAGTTCGTTTCGCCGACTCCGAGATTCGCGGGGCGCTGATAATTGACTTAGTTGACAAACTTACTACAATATCACGTGTTGGATTGACGATGACATCATTGCGTAACCATTTGTCGTTACCCAACGGCCCCCCAGCGCGACGGTGCTCCAACAGTTTTCACCGCCAACGTTTCGACGCGACCGACTTCGATTAAGACATGATTTTTGTGACCATGGTTGATAAAATCACTGAGGAATCGACCGTCAACAATTCCACGAGCGCAGCGAACCGGGAATCGCCATCATCTTCCCTGCTCGATTGGCGTTTTCCCGGCATCGAATGCGTGCGTGCTCCCGGCGAGGTCGGGTCGCCGAGCGAAGACGATTTGAATCGCTTGGCGGAGGTCAGTCGCTTGCTCGAAGGAGCGTCCGCGGAAGAAATCTTAACATGGGCCGTGAAGATTTTTTTCCCGCAACTGACCATGGCCACGGCGTTTGGACCGGAGGGGTGCGTCATCCTGTCGATCCTTGCTAAAATCGAGCCTCGGGTGCGGGTATTCAATCTTGATACCGGATATCAATTTCAGGAAACTTTGGATCTGCGGGATCGGATTGCGCGAGAGTTGGGCATCGAGGTCGAATTGGCCAAGCCCGAGACCTCCGTGGAGGAGTATGAACGAGTACACGGCGGACCGCTGTACAAGACCAACCCGGACCGATGCTGCTTCGATCGTAAGATTCAGGTGTTGCGGCGCGAGGTTGTCGGCTATCGGGCCTGGATCAGCGGGATTCGCCGCGATCAAAGTCCGCACCGTGCCAATGCCCCCGTCGTCGGTTGGGACAGGAAATTCGGATTGGTCAAGATCAACCCGCTGGTCAACTGGAAGAAGGGACAGGTCTGGCAACGCATTCTGGACGAAAACATCCCCTATAACCCTTTGCACGATCAAGGTTACCCGAGTATCGGCTGTTGGCCCTGCACGCGGCCCGTGCTATTGGGGGAGGATGAACGGGCCGGGAGGTGGAGCGGAACTGGGAAAACGGAATGCGGATTGCATCTCGCGGATGATCCACCGCCGCTACCGCCCGCGCAATTCGGAAACCTTTGAACAAGCGGATGTGCTGGAGAGTTCGTCCGACCGGACAGCCCTGGATGAATCTTGGATGAGGCCGTGATGAAGATTTCCGCCAAGACCGAGTACGCATGCGTCGCCCTGCTGGAACTGGCGGCACGCTACGAGTCCGGCGAACCCGTCCGCATCCGTAAGATCGCCGAACGGCATACTGTGCCTGCGCGCTTCCTGGTGCAGATACTCCTGCAATTGAAGGGTGCCGGCATCGTGGAGAGCACGCGCGGTGCCGCGGGAGGATATCGCCTTGTCGTCGCGCCGGGTGCCCTGACCTTGGGTCGCGTGATGGACATCATCGAGGGTAACCGGGACGATCAGGAGGCCATGGTTACCGGTGCATCGCCGGACTCTCCCGCCGTCAAGGCCCTGATCGACGCTTGGCGCGGCGTCCATCGCAAGGAAAAAGAACTACTGGAGGCGATCACGTTCGCTCAACTCTTGGACGACGCCCGCCGCTACGACACCGCCATGTACTACATCTGAGCCGGATCTGAGCCGGGACATCCAGCAGCGACCTCCGCCTACGGTTCTAACCGTGCTCCGCTGGCAAGAGATCGCCGGATAACCCGCCGGTTTCATTCCTTCTTTTTTTCTTCCGCCTCTTAGCGCGATCTGCGTCACCCAATCGCCTTCGGCGCCGGCATTCCGCCGCGTTGTTGCTCGGACCGTTCAACGGCGGTACATTGGCGTATCCTCGACGGATACCTGAAATCGCCGCGTGGGCCGGCATGAATTCGATCCACGCACGAACTCCACCGCTTTCGACCGGGAGAGACGCCATGTATATTGCACGCGAACGTCGGATCACCGCCCTGGCGTTACAGGTCGGCCTGCTTGCAGTTACGGTTGGTACGCTCGGAGCGGCGTCCACCAGCGCATCTCTTGCAATGGCCCGGCAACCCGCCGAGGTTCTTTGGCGGATCGGCACCCGCGACAATAACTCGGCCGAATTCTCGCAAGCGCCCAACCAATTCTCTCAGTACAAGGAAGACCCGGTCTTCATCGTCGGCCTTTCGGATCCTGCCAAGGACTGGCCCTATGCCCATCCCGGTCCGGCGGATGTCTGGGCGGGATCGCGCGTGCATGTCGCGACCATCCTCTTTGCGATGGACGATCGTCCCGCCGGTGAGTATCGCTTGGTCCTCGATTTCACGGACACGCACGATCGCGCACCCCCGATCCTCCGCGTCGGAATCAACGGCACCGAAGTATTCCGGCAAAAACTTCCCGCCGGCGGTCCGGACGACACCATCATGGGCGACGCATCCAAGGGAAAGGAGTGCGTGATCGAGGTGCCGATTTCCCAGGATCTTTTGAAGCAGGGCTCCAATATCCTGACCCTGGAGGGCGAGCAAGGCAGTTGGTTCTTGTACGACGGCATCGAGATGCTGGCGCCTGCCGGGGCCTCGCTCGGGCAGGTTCGGGATACCGTTTTCGTCCGCTCCGTTCGGGCTTTGCCCGTCTTGGTGAAAAGCGGCGAGGACTTGGCCCAGGGCATTCAAGTCGCCACGCTGGCCACCGACGCGAGGGAGGTCACGGCTTGGCTCGACGGCCGACAAGTCTGGCGGGGTACGATCGAACCGGGGTCGCAGGAAATCGTCGTGCCGGTGCCCCGGGTCGATCAACCGACTGAAGCCGCGTTCCTCGTCAAAGAGGGCGAGCGGGTGATGGTCGAGCGGAAGATCACGCTCGTACCCGTCCGTCCTTGGGTGGTGTATTTGCTGCCGCACTCCCATGTGGATATCGGCTACACCGAGGTGCAAACCAAGGTCGAACGCGACCAGTGGCATTTCATCGACCTGGCGATCGAGGCCGCGGCGCGATCCGCCGATTACCCGCCCGATGCCCGCTTCAAGTGGAACGTCGAGGTCCTTTGGGCCGTGGATAGCTACCTGCGGCAGGCCGACGACGCTAAAAAGGAAGCATTTCTGAACGCGGTCCGGGAAGGGGTGATCGGACTCGACGCCCTCTACGGGAACGAATTGACGGCCCTCTGCCGACCCGAGGAATTGGTGCGGTTGGTGGACTTCGCCGAACGGCTTTCCCGTGATTACGGCCTCACCATCGATTCCGCCATGATTAGCGACGTCCCCGGCTACACCTGGGGATTGATGTCGGTCTTCGGACAGGCGGGGGTGAAGTACTTCTCCATCGGCCCCAACGGCGGGCACCGTATCGGTCACACGCTTCGTGTCTGGGGCGATCGGGCCTTCCGCTGGCTGTCACCCGACGGCAAGCACGGCGTCCTCTGCTGGATTCCCCGCCGCGGGTACTGGCGCGGCTTCTTGGGCGGCGATCAACTTCTCGACTATCTGAGCGATCTCCAGAACTCCGACTATCCCTACGACTTGGTACAACTGCGGCATTGCATGGGCGACAATGCCCCGCCGGACGTCGCCGTCTCCGATTTCGTCAAGGAATGGAATGCCCGTTTCGCCTATCCGCGGCTTGTGATCTCCACCTGCTCGCAAATGATGCGCGACTTCGAGGCACGCTACGGCGATTCCATTCCTACGGTCTCCGGCGATTTTACGCCCTACTGGGAGGACGGAGCGGCGTCGTCGGCCTTGGAGACCGCCATGAATCGCGACTCCGCCGAACGGCTTTCCCAAGCCGAAGCCCTTTGGGCGGTGCTGAATCCCAAAGCCTATCCCGATGAACACTTCTATCAGGCTTGGCGGAACGTCGTCTTATACGACGAACATACCTGGGGCGCTCACAACAGCATCACCGAACCCGACAGCGACTTCGCCCAATCGCAGTGGGCGATCAAGCGGCAGTTCGCGGTGGACGGCGATCGGCAGTCGCGAGAGTTGCTTTCCGCCGCCGTCCAAGGGTTGAGCGCCGAATCCTCGCCCTCCGCCGTCGAGGTCTTCAACTCGTGCGGTTGGGACCGAAGCGGTCCGGTCACGCTAGACGCCGCCGGTCCCACCGATGTTGCCGTGTACGATGAATCGGGGAAGGCGGTCCCCAGTGCTCGACTGGCCGACGGGCGACTCCTGTTCTGGGCCGATGCCGTCCCCGCCTTCGGTAGCCGCCGGTTCCTTTTGAAGTCCGGTCCCCCTGCGGAGGCCGAGCTTTCCGCCGACCAAGTCGCCCGAGCGGAGGGGCTGACCCTGCAAAACGGCGTGCTGACGGTCGAAGTGGACCCCGCAACCGGCGGCGTTGCCAAACTGGTTCACCGCCCCACCGGCCACGACGTGGTGGACCGCGCCGGCGGCCAGGCCCTGGCCGATTTCTTCTACGTGGCGGGACGTGATCCCGCCGCAGCGCAACGGGCGGAGGGCGGCGTCGAGGTCCGTGTTTTGGAAACCGGTCCGCTCGTCGCCTCGCTGGAAGTCCGCTCCCCCGCCCCGGGTTGCCGCAGCCTCACTCGCGTCTATCGCCTCTTCGCCGGCGGTGATGCCCTGCAAGTCACGGTCATTCCCGACAAGGAAAAGGTCCGCACGCCGGAAGGCGTCCATGTCGCCTTTCCCTTCCAGGTGCCTGATGCCGTGCTTCGTTTGGATACGGCTTGGGCCGTGGTCCGACCCGAAACCGACCAGTTGCCCGGCGCTTGCAAAAACTACTACACTCTCCAACGCTGGGCCGACCTCTCCAATGAACGATTCGGCGTGACCTGGGTCACCGTTCACGCCCCGCTAGTCGAGATCGGGGCCATTCGCACCGATGTGCCCAAGCCCTTCGACCCCAGCGGATGGCTGGAGTCCATCGAGCCGAGCGGTACGCTGTACTCTTACGTGATGAACAACTACTGGGAGACGAACTACAAGGCCGACCAAGAAGGTCCCACGCCGTTCGTTTATATGGTGCGACCGCATGCGGGAGGGTACGACGGCCAGGCCGCCGCCAAGCTGGGTATCGAAGCGAGTCGACCCCTCCTGCCCGTCGTGGTTCGTCCCGATGTCCCGACCGGCTTCGCACTTCCCTTCCGCATTCAAGCGGAGGGCGCAGTCATCGAGACGCTGAAGCCCGTCCGTCGGGGTGAAGGCTGGATCGTTCGGCTGTTCAACCCGGGCGAGAATCCTGCCGAGGTCGCCGTCGAATTCGCACCCGGCAAGACCGGTCGCGTTTGGCTAAGCAATATCGCCGAAGCCCCCTTGCAGCCCGTGACGGGTCCCAGCACGCTCCCGCCGCAAGGGATGCTCACGCTTCGGATCGAATTGACGGAGTGATCCGAGCAGGCCGCCTGCGCCGTGGTCGAGCGAGAAGTTCCACGCGGCGCTTCCACTGTGCGGCCGAGCGGAAGCACAAGTAGGCTGCCGTGCCGTGGACTGCCATGAGCGACAGTAGCCAGTGAATAGCCTCCCGCCGCCAAGCCTCCAAACCCAGTGGTAGAGACCGCGAGGCCGGGCTGAGACCCACCACCGCCGTCAAGTACGCGAAGATGGCCGCCGTGGCCGCGAATCCCCACCCCGCCGCCCGGCGCGACGACCAGTCGGGAAAGATCAGCGTGGCGCCGACGGCACAGGCTTGAATGACCGCGACGGCGAACAGCCAACCCGCCCAGGCCGGTCGCGCCTCTGCCGACAGTGCAAAGCACGCCGGAATCGCCGTGAGCGAACACACCGTCCACATCCACACGACCGCCCAGCGGGCACTCGCCACGTCCCCCCGACTCGCCCGATACGCCCCCGCCTCATTTACAAACGTCCCTCCGGATCCGCCACCCTCTCTGGATCCGCTATCCGTTTTGGATCCGCCTTCCGTTTTGGATCCGCCTTCCGTTTTGGATCCGCCTTCCGTTTTGGAGCCGCCGTCCGTTTTGGAGCCGCCGTCCGTTTTGGAGCCGCCGGCGTAAGCCGGCGGTGCATTCCCAGCCTCCCCAGCGTCAACAGTTGTTGCATTTCCAGAGCCGCCGGCGTCAACCGGCGGTGAACGTCCCGCCCCGCCCCCATCCACCGGCGTCTCCCTCTCCGCCGGTATAATAAAAGTCATTCCGCAGACGGGACACGCCATCTCCCGGCCCGCGAAATCGTGCGGAACGGTGATGCGGTGACCTGCCGGACAGTAGACGCGAATGGGCACGCCCCAACCTTCCCCCGTCGTATGGGACCCGACTTTCCGGCTTCCCGCGCGGGAAGCCGCTCGACCTCATTGTTGGTTTCCGAATATCGAGATGCAACCCGAAGCCCCGGCAACGCCCGTCGCTCCGCAAGACCCATCAGCGGCGGGAAACACCGTGACGGTCCTCACCGCCCAAGCGGCGGGCGCCATCGCCGTGATCCGCCTGGAGGGCCCCTTGGTCGCGACGGTCGTCCCTCGCCGAGCACGCGGTCGGTCGGGCAGACCCCTCGACCTTCCGCCGGGTCCGCGGCCTCGTCTTGTCCGCTGGGATTTCGGCGGCCCGGTTCCGGAAGAGGCCGTGCTCTACCGCCCCTCAGAAACCGTGCTGGAAATCCATTGCCACGGGGGAATCCGCGTAGTGGAAAACCTCGTGCGAGCGGCCTCGGCCGACGGCTTCGTCCGGCAAACCTGGCAGGATTGGCTCCTCCGCGAAGAGAGCGACCCCATCGCGACTGCCGCCCGAATCGCCTTGGCCCAGGCCCGAACCACCCGCACCGCCGATATCCTGCTCGACCAATACCACGGGGCCTTGCGCACCGCCGTGCAGGAGATCGCGGCAGGTCTTGAGAGGGGCGATGCCGAAGCGGCCAATCGCCTGCGTCGCCTGGCTTCCCGCATTCCGCTGGGGAGACACTTGATTCGGCCCTGGCAGGTCGTCATCCTGGGACCGCCCAACGCGGGCAAGAGCAGCCTCCTCAACGCCTTGGCCGGATACGGTCGAGCGCTGGTGCATCCCATGCCCGGCACCACCCGCGACCTCGTCTCCGCCGTCATCGCCGCCGACGGTTGGCCGATCGAGTTGATCGACACCGCCGGACTGCGACGGGCCGAGCACCCCGTCGAGCGCTTGGGCGTGCAAAGGGCCGAAGACGCCGCCCGAAACGCCGATCTGGTCATCCTGGTCTTCGACCGCTCGCAGGGATGGGAACCGGACCACGACGCCCTGGCGCGACGCTATCCCCAGGCCCTCCTGCTACACAACAAGTCGGACCTCCCCGCCGCGCCGGGCGACCGCCCGCCGGGAGTGGAGGTGTCGGCCCACCGACCCGAGGACGTGCCGGCAATCCTGGAAGCCTTGGTCGAACGATTGGTCCCCTCGCCGCCCATGCCGGGCGAAGCGATCCCCTTCACCGAGGAACAGGCCGCCGCCGTCCGCGAGGCCCTGGAATTGTTGCCACGCGCCGGTCCCTCCACCGCCGCCCGCCGCCTCAAATCGCTCACCACCAGCTTACGCTGGTGGCTCTAGATTTTCACGATTCGTTTTCCCTGGAGCCCCCAGCGTAGGAGTTGCTCATTATGGGAGCCTCCAGCGTAAGCTGGAGGTGTTTCAGCACCACCCAGCGCTTGCCACCAATTCACACTACCCACCACCAGCTCACGCTGGTGGCTCTGGATCGCGTTATTCACCACCAGCTCACGCTGGTGGCTCTAGATTTTCGCGATTCGTTTTCGCTGGAGCCTCCAGCGTTGGAGTTGCTCATTATGGGAGCCTCCAGCGTTGGATTCTCTCATAATTTTGGATTCTCTCATAATTGGAGCCTCCAGCGTAAGCTGGAGGTGTTTCGACACCACCCAACGCTTGCCACCAATTTACACTACCCACCACCAGCTTACGCTGGTGGCTCACCTGTATCTTGGCCCTTCACCCACACCAAGAGCGGCCTTTTCTGCCGCAACACGTAATTCACGGCATCTTCCACCGCCCGTTCGTCGCGGAGCAATCGCTGCGAACCGCGTCGCGTCCACCAGCGCCGCACCGTTTCCGTCCGGGCGTTCAGCTCGCGAGAACCGTAGGCCTTGAAATCGCGCAAGGCGTCTGCCGGGCGGCAATCGTCCGAAATGCCGACCACGACGTGGACATGATCGGCCATGATCGCCGCGGCCTCCAAACGCCATCCCCGAACATACGCCGTCTGCCGGAATTGTTCGAGCAACGGTCGGGCGAGATCGGGCTGCAATGCCGCAGTCGAAAAGGCCTGATTCCGCGCCGACGTCGCTTGCAGACCCGGCATCGGAGGCTCGAACGGTTCGCCGTATCGGTCGCGTTCACGCCTGGACCCCGGGCCGCGCCGCACGGAAGCCACCGACCCCCGCGGATCGCCCGGCAACCAGGTGCCGTAAACCGTCCAGGTCAGAAGCCAATACTGCATCGCCCCCGCCCCGCATCGTTGGTTACGCGAGATTGTCGCTGATTGCCCCCTGGAGTATCCATCGCTAGGAGCCTCCAGCGCAGGAGTTGCTCATTATGGGAGCCTCCAGCGTAAGCTGGAGGTGTTTCAGCACTACCCAGCGCTTGCCACCAATTCACACTACCCACCACCAGCTTACGCTGGTGGCTCTAAGTTTCACAATTCGTTTCGCTAGGAGCCTCCGTTATTGTAGCCCCCATCATTGGAGCCTCCAGCGTTGGAGTTGCTCATTATGGGAGCCTCCAGCGTAAGCTGGAGGTGTTTCAGCACTGCCCAGCGCTTGCCACCAATTCACACTACCCACCACCAGCTTACGCTGGTGGCTCTAGATTTTCACGATTCGTTTTCGCTGGAGCCTCCAGCGTAAGCTGGAGGTGTTTCAGCACTGCCCAGCGCTTGCCACCAATTTACACTACTCACCACCAGCTTACGCTGGTGGCTCTAAACAGTGTTACCCACCACCAGCTCACGCCGGTGACTCACCGCGCCTTACCCCCCGATTGGAAAAAATTTTGCGAAATCCGAAAAATTTTGCTTGCGTTCCGCTTCGACCCGCATATAATGGACCGATGAATGGGTGGATCCCGACCGCTGGCAGGTCGGTGATTGCCCGGGGCAATCAGGCTTACCTAGAATCGGCAACCACGGCGATGATTACGGCAATCCTTGGGCGACGATCGGCCATCCTAGCGGCCGCGCTGCTTACGGCAGCGGCGGTTGCCTCGCCGGTCCATGCCGGGTTGCTCAGTGTGCTGAACGCCCCCACTCAGGTCCTTCTCACCGGCGATACCCAGGCTTTGACGCAGGCGCTGCTGGTGCAGGATGTTACGGGCGTGGCCCCGGCTGGCATGGCCGCACCGGTTCACGAAACCCCCGAGGCGCCGCCCGAACCGCTTCAGGGTCCATTCTGGCAATTTTGGACTTCGCAGCATGTCGGGCTTTCATCCGCGCCCGGCATGAGCAGCCCTTCTGTGCTCACCAGCGTCGGCCCAAGCGGCGGCGCCCCGGTCGCCATCGCTTATTGGACGTTCCACAACTTCACCCCGCCCCTCACCGGTCGAATCATCGATCGGCCACATCTCATCTTGCCCACCGGTCCGATCTTCGAACTGCTTCGCCCAGCGTAGATTTTCGCCTCGCCGGGGTCTTCCGAAGCATTTGCTGTTCATTGTATCCGAATTAAATCTAGGTTTCATGGAGTCCGATCATGAGAAAAATCGCACTATGGTTGGCGGTACTTGCATTTACTGTGGCAATCGGTGGATCGGCTTATGCGGGAGTCATATCGGCCATGTCGTCTCAAAACCTTACAGACGACATAATTCAGGACGACAGCCACGGTTTTCTGGTCGATGTCAATAACAACGGTATCGTAGATGTCGGCGACGTAGGTTTTGGAATCGCGCAGGTTGCTTTTGTGAACACAACTGCTACGTTGAACACTGCTTACGTCGTTTATTCTGCGGAGATATCCAGCATTAGTAACGGCGTCGTGTATCACAACGCCGTAACCTCCGGCACGTATACGCTGGAAAACTTACTTGGTGTCGCATCTGGGACCTTCAATAAGTCCATCGCGGTCGTTTTGGAATGGTCTGGAGCGGGCAACAACCCGTTCGCAGTGCCAGCTAATAGCGCAACATACCCGTTTGATGGTTTAACGGGATCGTTTTCGATTGCGACCTCAGGTCAAATGCAAAGCGACATTCTCGCTCTGGCTTCGAATTCTACTGTGTTGTTCGGCGTCGGCCGGAGTTCTCAGTCTGACATTTTTGCGATTCAGTTGGACACTAATCCTCTGGGTGGGTACAAGCATTCGGTTACTGGTGAACTATCTATCATGTATACGGCAGCTGGACTAAACATCGCTGATTTCAAACCGTTGTTGTCGAACAATGCGATTTTTGCCGCATCAGACGTGCAGATCATGCTTGACAAAGCTCCGGATCTCGACAACAACGGAAACTTTTTTGGGTATTCGTATGCGAGCCAGGGTGGGACGATTGCCACGAAGGATGACGGAAATTACTCAGTCAACTACGTTCCCGAACCGGCTTCCATGATCGGTTTGGCCTCGTTGGCCCTGGCCGGGGCAGGGCTGGGCTTCGTCCGCCGCCGCAAGGCGTGATTGGGATACGGCGCCGAGATGATTCTCGGCCGCGAGCATGAGCCTTGTGCGTCGCGATGCATCAGTGTAATCAAGAGCCTCGGGCGTAAGCCCGAGGTGTTTCAAGGCTAATCGAGACCCGCCACCAGCTCACGCTGGTGGCTTTTTTTGCGCTCCACCACCCAGTGATGCACCACCAGCTTACGCTGGTGGCTCTGGGTTTCGCGATTCGTTTTCCCTGGAGCCTCCAGCGTAAGCTGGAGGTGTTTTAGCACCACCCAACGCTCAACACCAATTCACACTACCCACCACCAGCTTACGCTGGTGGCTCTGGGTTTCGCGATTCGTTCTCCCTGGAGCCCTTGGCGTTGGAGCCTCCAGCGTAAGCTGGAGGTGTTTCAGCGTTACCCCGGGCTTCACCACCAGCTCACGCTGGTGGCTCTAGCTCGATAGTGTTACTCACCACGAGCTCACGCTGGTGGCTCGGGGATGGGGCTACGACCGCGGGGCGAAACCGTGTAAAATCGAAAAGGTGGAGCACGTTGGCACCCGGGGGCAAGCATCCGGGCGGCCGGCTGAGAGATGCGTACCGCGCGGGGCCCGCGTGGGGCCTTTGATTGGAGGGACCATCCGTGCTGAAGGAACTTTCTTCCCTCGCCGCCTTGCTCCGCAATGCTCAGGAAATCGGCGAGCGGATGAAGTCGCTCGGCCGAAAATTGTCGGAAGAGCGATTGACCGGTGCGGCAGGGAGCGGGCTGGTGCAGATTGTTCTGGACGGCACGATGGAGCCGAAACAGATCAGCATCGACCCGCAACTCTTGCGGGAAAACTCCCGGGAGCTTCTGGAGGAGTTGGTGCTGGGGGCGATGAAGGACGCGGTGCGGAAGGCCCGGGCCCGGCATGCCGAACTGCTTCAGGAATTGAGCGGCGGCATGAATCTGCCCCTCATGGACGGACTGAAGGATCTGCTGGCCCCGCGACCCGAGGACGATGCCCCATCCTCGTGACGTAGGCGTGCCGAAACGCACCGGCTTGACGGATTCAGCGGGTCAAGCCATTAACTCAGCGGAGGGAATGACGGTCGTTGGGCGATTAGCTCAGTTGGTTAGAGCGCCACGCTTACAACGTGGAAGTCGGCGGTTCGAATCCGTCATCGCCCATTGGGTGGTTTGGCAAGGGGAGGGCGTCCAGCGCAAGTTGGCGCATAAGTTCAATATTTGCGGGCACTTCTGGCGTAGTCTTCTCGGCAATGCGTTCTCTTGCGGTCGATTGCGGCGCCGTCTCTGGAGCCACCGTGGAGCCGGATTCGGAGCCACCGCCTTTTTGGGGCGTGTGAGCGTGGGGACGCCTCTCCGTGTATTTGCCGCGCAAGGCTGGGTTGTCCGTGGGGATTGCCTTTTCCGTGGCAAGCTCCCCAACGCATTGTGAGACAAGGTCCCGGCTCAGCATTTCCTCTCTCTCGAGCGTTTTCTGTGGCCGTGGCCTAAACGTCTTCTCCTGTAACGTCTTGGACAGGCCCGCAGTTTCCATGGGAATGGTCTTTTCAATGGCAGCCCGAGGTTGGGCGTTAGCGGCTTGTCGGAAGGGAAGGTGTGTAGGGAGCGATGCTTCGTTGTGAAGAGATGGGATCACTTCGGGCGTTGTTGTAGGGATTTGACGCCCTGCTTCAGCGTTTTCTTGATGAATGGAGCGTTCGAGCGCATTGGGCCTCTTTTCCAGGGGAGTCGCCATGTTCGCCGTTCGCTTTGGTCCTTCCGGATGCCAGTGAACGGCTTGCTCAAATGCGATGTCGGTCGGGTCAACGTAGTGACGCAGGGCGATGCTAGGGGTATTTCCTAACCACTTGGTCACCACTGCCAACGGAAACGATTGAGCTAGGTCCGATTCACAGGATGCCCGCAAGTTGTGCCACAATCGGGGCCAAGGCTCCAGGCCTGCGTGGCGGATAATGCGTTCGAACTGTGTCCGAAAGTTACAGTTCACCCAACCGGTTGCCCCTTGGGCTCGCTGCCGCCATAGTTGTGGGAATACGAACACGTCTCCCTCTTCGGCGAGTTCGAAGGCTTGTTCGAGGTAAGGCTTCACAAGGGGGAACATGGGGATCACGCGATAGGGCTTGCCAGTTCGTTCCGTCTTTGGGCTGCGAATAACCAGCCGGTTGTCGGCCCACAGCACGTCCTCCCAACGGAGGGAGAGGGCTTCGGAAGGGATTCGTAGGCCGGCGTATCGAGCGAGGGCAATGAGGAGCCGCCACGAGGAATTGGGAGCGGCCTCGATGAGAAGTTGCGTCTCCTGCACGGTCACGTATCTGCGGCGATCAGCCGGGTTGTGCTTGGGCGGTCTGACAACCTCGAATGGATTCTTGGTGATTAGCCCTCGTCGTTGAGCCTCGCGAAAGATATGGCGGGCATGTTGAATCCTTCGGGACACCGTTGCTGGACGAAGACCAGAGGCGAGAAGCTGATCGCGATAGCGGAGGGCGTCTTCCACGGTGATCATGGCGGCCGGTCGATCGCCCAACAATTCCACGAGTTTGGCCGCCCCGACTCTCATGGCTACTAAGGTGGACGGCTTAGCTTGAGATTTTTCGGCTTCGTGGAGCCAGAGGTCCACCAAATCCTTGACTGTGAATCGGTTTTCTCGGGGCGGAACAAGAGCGGTGCGGACGAGGCGGTCGTGGAGCTCGTTGCTGATTTCGCGCAGCCAAAGCGCGAGATCTTGAGGCAGGGGAGTGCCCGCCAATTTCGCTGCGATGATGGTTTCCACCCTGAGCTTAAGGGCTTGGGCCCCTTTCTTGTCCAGCCCGCGAGGCAGCCGGATCGTCTTCCGCTTCCCATCACTGTCCCAGAAAAGGATCCGCCAACCCTTGCCATCGCGAGAAAGACTTGCCATCAATCCGTCTCCTTCTCTCCAATAATGTGAAGCTATTGGGAAAGCGGTGACAACGACTGAGAGGCAGAGGCTGGCGTCCGCCCGCGGGTATTCCACCACGGAACGTTAGGCCGGCCATCCTTTTTGGGGAGCAAGCTCAAAATCAGCCGCACCGCCTCATCGTGGTACCGGTCATAAAGTTCAAACAGTTTCGAGTCAGTCTCCGCCTCTCCCCTGGGCATCAGGATGTAACGAGACGGGGCGTTCGAGGATGCTACCAGTTCCAGCCGAAAACCGGCCTCCCAAAGGGCCTCCAGCAGCAGTTGGGGGGTGTTGGTGGGCAGGGAGGGGCCGGCGTGCGGAGTGTCGGTTTGATGATCCTTTTGTGCTCTCACATACGCGATCACCAGCCCGCGATTATTGGCCAGCCAAACCCTCTCCTCGGGGGTGACCACGCCCTTTCTCGCCCGAATTCGGAGCCTCTCCCCTTGCAGGACAAAACCCAGGCCTTTGGCCAAAAGTGTCGTCAGAATGGCGTCGCTCATAGCTCAAACTCCTCGAACTCTTCCTCGGGATCCGTTTTCAAAGTTCCACAAGTTCCACCATTGTCGTAAGTTGTTTTCAGACAATCACTTATGGGGTGGAACTTTGAAGCGGCAGAGGATAGGGGTTTAGACGAAGTTCCACTACCTAACTTGTTTGCCAAATCAGCACTTACGACTCCGGTGGAACTTGTGGAACTTTGAGGGGGAAGGTAGAGGGTGAAGACCCTTTCGAGGTCGTCGCGGAGGTAGTGATTCGCATTTTTCCGCTTCACTGGCTTGACACCAAACCGTCCCAGGATAGACGCCACCTTGTGGGGGCTTATCGGCCTTCCATGGGAGAACGTTGACCAAGGGGCTTCTTCCAAGTTCGTCAGCCGCTGAATGAGTTCACTTGATGTCAAAGCGTCAGCCTCGCCGAACACCTCTCGCACGTCGGCCAGCAGTCGGGTCCCTAAATCTTGGGGAGGTGCTTCCACCTTTCCCATAGACACCCATAGCGCTGCTTGTCTTGCCCGAGCGGGCCAGTCTCCCCCGGCCAGTTCGGCGAGGATGACCAGGGGGCGCCAGTTCTCGTAGGCGCGGTCATCCAATTCTTCCGGCAAGGGAGGCTCGCCTTCGGCGGCTTCTTGGATTTCCGGCTGGTGCTCCATCACCCAGGCGAGAAACTGTCGGGCAAGAGTTTCACCTTCCGTCTTGGCGGCCTTTCTGACCCGGGCGAGAGGTACGTTTTTCGGCCGGCGCTCCATGGTGATGATGATCGAGCGGTCCTCGACGGTGTCGGAGAGTCTGCCGATGGCGGCAATCACCTTGGGGCAGAAGGTGCAAAACATCCGCGGCTCGCCGGTTTCCAGGTCGCAGCGGAGGGTGTACGCGTTGTCCCGCATCCACCCCGAGTTAACGATCCCCGTCAGCTCCGGATTGCGGCCGAGAAAGGTGTCCGCCTCGTCGATGAGGAGCGTGGGTAGAAAAGCATCCACCACCCGATAAACGCCGGCCGGGCTGATATTCACGGCAGGGATCGGCCGATTCGCCACGTGGAGAATCAGGCGAAGAAGGGTCGTTTTCCCGCACCGTTTGGTGGGACTGGTGATGACGAGGATGGGGGCCACCTCAAAATGTCTGAAGCAGTAGGTCCAGGCCAGATAGAGGGCCGCGGCGTCGGCCTGTTCAGCCTGGCAGTACACGTATTTCTGGATGTACCGGGCACACTGTTGGAGTGTTTTCCCAAGATCGACGGGATCCAGCCACGGTTCCAGGTCCCGCAGCTCCACGGGGCGTCCCTGACCCGGGAGGGCGTTGTTGGGCCGTTCTGTGGCGGTTTTGGCGAGATGGTGTGCTGCCTCTTGCGAGGCCTTTTCATCGGCGACCTCGGCGGCCTGTGTGACGGTGCCGTAAAACCAGCGAAAAAACTCGTCAAAGTCGGCGTCATCTTGGATCAGGTTGAGATAGTCCGCGGTGTATTTTGCGAACTTGCGGACGGCGCTCATCGAATCGGTATCGACGCGCTCCCGAATCGTGTGGGGACCGTGATAAACTTCGACGAGGCGGGTTGAACCCCGAGCGGCAGGGGCGACCGAGATCTCCAGGCCGGTGTCGGACCAATTCATCGCGCGTCTCCTTTTCTCGGTTTGGAATAGGCTCGGACGGAAGCTCGCCACGCCCGTTGCATGGCGACACTTCGGGAAAAGACGGTGCCGGCCGCGCCCGGTGCATACCGCGACACACTGCGGGCGATGGCCAGCACTTCCTTCACCGGAAGCGGCGGCCGACAACGCAGTTCGTTGGCCGCCAGCAGGGCGGCTTCCAGCTCCCGTTGCGAAAGCCCTCGATGACGCAGGCGGCCGGCCAGTCGGGTTAGCCCAAGGTTTCGCGTCCCCTCAAACAACAGTTCCAGGTCCTCGCCGACGTTCCCTGGAGCACACTCCGCGGAGCGGGGTTGAGACGGGGCTTGGGCGATTCCCGCCGCGACTTCGGCTTCTAACCACGCCGGCGGGCCCGGGAGTTCAGCGATCGCCGCCAAAGGACGGAGCCACACATAGGACCGCCCGTTGACCACAGAGGGCGGCACGACCACATAGCCCCGCGGACCTTTGGTGTCCACTCCGGGGGCGATCTTACTCGCCGAGTTCGGCCAGTCGGCTCGAAAGTACAAGTGAAAGCCGCCTCGGGGAGTCTGCACGAGAGGACAGCCGGTGGCCTTCAGCTCCCGCCGGCGTGCTTCTCCCGGCCAGCCGGCCTCCAGGGCGGCAGGATCGATATCGAGCACCGAGAAGCCCCCGCCCGTCACAACCCCCCAGTTGCACCCCGGGAATTGGCGAGCCCACTCACGGAGGGCGGCGCCATCGTTGGTCGCCTTGTCGGGCCAGTGGGGGAGGAGGGGCGTTTTTTGCCCCGGCCGGAGCGGATGCACGCGATAACCGCGGGCGAGGTAGCAAAGGAGGTCCCGACTGGTCTCAGGATTCACGGTGCCCACGAAGAGTCACCTCCATGGAACTTTGTATTTTGGAGTGCGGGGCCTAAGCACCGCTTTCGACGCGGGACTTCAGTCCCCGCCACGTTCCGGTGTCAAGTCCTGGTGTGCTTGGGGCCCGAGGTCGACGGATTCGATCCGGCTTTGCAGCCACTGTCGAACAGCAATTTCAGGAAAGAGAACCCGCCGACCCAGGCGAACGAACGGCAGACCCTCAACGGCCTTGAGCCGATCCAGATGGCGACGGCTGACACGGAGCAATTGGGCACACTCATGGGCGGTTAGCAGGCGTTCGGTCATCCACATACCTCCTCTTGCGGGTTGAAATACGAACCTGCAACGTCTTACTCTCGCAGTCTATCCGCAGGTGTGCGCGCACAAATTCGTGCTGCTTCCAAGCCGATTTCGTGCGCCCTGACGATTGGGCGCAAATCTATGTCAGATAAGCACTTACGATGCAGATAAGAAAATAGCGCACAAATTCACAGCGTCCTTGACGGAATTTGTGCGCCTCTGCATGCCGGAAGTAAGGAGGCGTTTGGCAACGGCCGTTGGGGAGGCGGTGGCCCAAGGCATTGCGGTCGCGTGGATAGAGTTGCCGCAGGGGAAGAAAGTGCAACCGCTGCCACGCGGTGATGCCGGTAGCAGCGCGGCCCGCTCACGAAGCACAGATGATCTCGTTGACGAGCAGCGCCTTCGCGCCCAAAGCAAGAAGATTGGTGTTCTCCGGGGCGTCGATCGTGAACAGGGGCTTGCTCAGCGCGATGATCTCGCGGCAGAGAGCCTCGGTTTTTCCGCCCGGGGCGGCGTGGGAGACGAAAATCCTGGCTGCCAGAGCCGCCACGAGACGGTTCCGCTGGTCCGCCAATTCAGCCCTGGCCCGGGGATGCCCAGTCCCGAACATGGAGACAAGCAGGACGCGACCGGCTTGAACGCCCTCCTTGACTTCCCGCGCCAGTCGGATTCTCTCCAAGCCGCGCGCCGGGCAGATTACGATGGGCTGGGCCCCACGCAGGAGAAGAGCGAGACACTCTTTTTCCATCGGCGTATGGAAACCCCCGACGACGGGAATACCTGAGTCCCGCAGCGCCCTAGAGAGATCGTAGGTTTTGAGAATGATACTGCCTGGGCACTTGATCGAGCAGAACAGCCCCAGCAGATCCCTCTGGAGGAGCTCGGGGTTCCCCTGGAGGAAAATGCACTCCGGCGCCCGGTCGCCGAGGAACTTCGTCAACGAAGCCGGGTACGCCCCGTCGCCCCGTTCCACGCGGATTGGCTGGAGGACATCGTTGACCCCACGCGGCCGCCTGGTCATTCCTCGTCCACCCCGGCGTCTCCGCCCATGCGGTATTTGATGTCGTAGTTGATGATGAAATCCAGTTCCTCATCGGTGAAGCCGTAGTGTCTCGCGAGGACGCGGTCGATGTCGTCGATGATGTGCTTGGAGTGCCTAGGGTAGAATTCATCGTAGACGACCTTGCCGGTGCCCTTGTAGTAGCACTCCTTGCGCACCTTCTGGCGCTTGAAGTCGGCCATGAGGCTGGCGGTCAACTCGGCCAGGCGGGTTTTCAGCGCCCCGGGTATTTGCTCAAGACCGAGCGGGAAGTTCTCGATTTCGCGCATGTTCAGGTGGCGGCAATCCGAGAGAATCAGGAACCACCAGTAAAAAAGAGAACTGTTTAGCGCTGCGACTACAACGGCGGCATCGGACTTGGACGGCAGAAGCAAGGTTTTAACCTGCGTCGAAATCTGCTCACCGTCGCGCTCGTTCCAAAAGTACGGCACGAAGTCCATCGCACGGACCCAATACTGTGGGGCGTTATGGAAGTAAGCCCGCGCGCCGCTGGCAGTGCTGGCCAGACTATCTTTGACGGATGTAAAACCTGCAATGCGTTCTCTGACCGTCTTGGCGGTGGGGTAGCCGATTTTCGGTATTGCACCATCCATCAGGTGGGCGGAAATCTCCGAGAACGCAAGCACCTCGAACAGTTGCAAACGAGCATCGGAATACCATCGATTGTACGCTGTCGAGAAAATGCAGCGAATCTCTCTTTCTATAGTTCCCTTCTGGGACGTGAAGATTGTTGCCCGGATGTGCTCCAAACCATCAAACAGTCGTGCTGGCCGGTCATCGAATGTTGCAAACCAGACGTTACTGCTTTCACCAAGACATTCTTCCTGTAGTGGTATCATCCGGTCGGTACACACAATGGGCAACTGAACGATCATCCCAATACGACCACCTGTACGGAGGGTATCGAAGCACCGTTCAATGACGTAAGCATAGAGGTTGCCGCAGCGCTCTGTGCGGTATCGCATGAGCCGGTACGTTTCCTTCACCTTGCTGTATTCGACATACGGTGGATTCCCGATAATCACATCGAAGCCGCCGTCGCGCATGATGCCGTAGAACTCGGCGAACCAATGGAAAGGCTGATGGCTTTTCTTCCATGCTTCGAAGTCCTCGGGCTTTTCCAGGTTGACGCCGTATTCAGCGGCCAGAAAATGGTCGAGCTGGGCTCTTAGCAAGTCGAGACGACTGCGGAGGTCTTGCTTGTCGCGGTAAGTCACTCGGCCGCCATATGTCGTCTGCTGGGCCCGAAACTGCTGGAACGCGCGTTCGACCAGTTCGGCCTCCTCCTCGATGCGTTTCACCTCGTCGGCGGCAAAGCCGAACGTTCCCTCCTGCGACTTGCGAACCTGCTCCAGGGAGGCGTAGCCGACGAGCGTATTGCCCGCTCGGATGTTGAAGTCGATGTCGGGGAGGGGTTCGATCTGATCGACCGTGTCGACCTGCGCGACGAGCTTTAGGAACAGGCGCAGTTTGCAGATCTCGACCGCCTCCTCCATGATGTCCACACCGAAGAGGTTGTTGATGATGATGGACTTGAGGATGAAGTAGCGTTCGTTGGGGTGCTTGGCGATCTGCTCCAGGACCTTCTTGAAGTCACTGAACTGTTCCGGGTGATGTTTCTTCCCCTCGAGGTCCTCGACGAATCGTTCCATCCGCTCGAGGCAGTCGCTGTAAAGGGTTTCCAGAATGCGGAGGGCCGCGAAGAGGAAGGCGCCGGAACCGCAGGTGGGGTCGAGCACGCTCACGTGCTGAATTGCGTTCCAAAAAGCACGCAAAAGTTCTGGCCCTTCGCAGTTGATGATGGCATCCCGTGCGAATTGCCAGATATCCAGATTCAGCGTGATCAGGTCGTTGATCTCGTGCACCCCGCCACGCTGAAGTTTTTCACGGATTTCCAGACAGCGGTTGCGCCGATAGACGTACTCGCGCCAGGTCTCGGTGACAAGCCGGATTGGGTCGCCCGCCGGGGCTTGCTCCAGGTTGTAGCGTTTGTCAAACATCCGGGCCCGGGGGTCGTGCATTCCTTTCTGGACGAAATCCGGCAGGTCCGATTCCGGCACGATCGAGCCGTCGTCCCGAATGACGCCATGGCGGACGGCCGGATAGATATACCGGTCCGGGTCGTCGCGCAGGAGGCGCCAGAGGGCGGAATCGGGCTGGAAGGCGATAGCGCACTTTGCCTTCGCGGCCTCGAACAGGAAGGGAATGACCGTGTTCTTGCTAATGTACTCCGTGATGTCCTCCTTAGTGTAGTAGGCCCCCATCTGCTTCTGGTTGACGTACTTTTCGAAGATGTAGCCGACCACGTCCGGGTTGATCTCGTTGTCGGCACGGACGGGGCGTTCGTCGAGGTGCCAGGCGTACTGGTCGAAAAAGGCAAAGAGTTTCTCGAAGGCTTCGTCGGGGATGTCGATGTTTCCCCAGCGCTGCTCGAGTTCGTGGACCTCGAAGAATCCGCCATCGAGGAATGGGACCTTGCCGAGCAGGCTTTCAAACTCGGGGTCGAGCTTTCGTTCCTCGGGGGACTTGCCAAGCCCTTCATGAAACAGACGCAGCAGGAAGTAGCGGTAGAAGGAGTGGAACTCGTCCTTGCCTCGGATCTTCTGTACCATCGAGAGGCGATTGCGCAGGTAGTCCGTGTCGCCGTCCAGAAAGCCCTTTTTTTGAATGAAGTACACGAACATCAGTCGGTTGAGCATGAGCGACGTGTACCACCGGCGGTCGTCGTCCGAGGGGATCCCTGTGATGAGTTTTTGGAAGGCTGCGTGTTCGGCCTTGAAGCAGTCGTAGAACCGCTTGGTGACTTTGTCCACGTCAAATGCAGCCTGGGCGCGGCCGGCTATATCCACGACGGTGATTTGCTCCTCTTCCTCGAGGCTCACGGCAATTTGGTTGAGCCTCTGAATGAGAGGGTCACCTGTTTGCTTGATGTGAAATCGATGGTCCCGGCTGGCGAGAGGCTTTCCTGATTCGCGACGTACCCAGTGCCAGACCTGCTCGCCGCCCTTCTCATCCGTATAGATAACAAAGTGCTCGCGGACGGATTTGGTCACCCGTTGGTCGATCTTGAGGCGAGTGGCTCGGTCGGGAATTGTGGGGCACAAGAACGCGACGAATCCCCGTTTCTGAGCAACTGCTGTAAGTCTGTACACGTTTCCTTCGACGGAGACATCCAGCGTCGCGTGATGGTTGTCCCATCCCAGGTGTTCCCGAAAAAGGGTCTTGAAGTCGAAGGACTTGAGGCACTGCCTGACGGCGGCAACGTCGAATTTCATGTGTTCACACTTCTCCTTTGTTTCCTGGTTTTCCGGCGTCGCTTTCCGGTCTGCGGAGTCCGAGCGAGCAAATGACCTGGGGTTCGCCTGACTCGCCCTTCTCTTCCACGCGGCACAGGCGGCCGTCTTGCCGCAATCCGATGACGAGGGCCGCCAGGTCTTGGTCCGAGATGCCGCTTTTGAGCTGGCGGTTGAGTGTATCGGTGGCGGATTGGAGCAGGGGGGACTTGTAGATGTCTTCGATGGCCTTCAGCAGTTCGGAAGATTCAAAGAGCGTTCCCTTGACCTGCTCTGCATACCTCTTGAGCCGCTCATACGTGCGAAACCGCGCGCCCGATGGGCGGCCTAATTGCCCGCCGACCGACTTCTCAGTTTCCACAATCAGCCTGACGCCCTTGGCGACCAGCTCGTGATGATCCCCGGCACGCGGCAAGGCGGGTGTGTCGGGATCGCACTCGGCCGCCTTGAGAATGGCGAACTGCGACTCGGTGACACTGTTCCCTTGCTTGTCGATCCAAGCCAGTGCGTCGTTCCCCTCGGCAGTCCGAAGGTAGACCAACACGCCTTCCGGCCTGTCGGCTGTCGGTTGATGGGGCTTTGTTGAGTACACCACATTGGGCATATCGGAAATGATTTTCTCAAGGGAAGGGTCCCGGTCGACGGCATTCTTCCAAATTTGATAAGCGTAGGAGGCCAGATCAACTTCAGTGTCTTCCTCCCCGTCAAGGATGCCCGCCTTCTCGTTGTACAGATTAATGAGCGGCAAGTCGTCCTTCTCGCCTTCAAAAAACGCTTCGTCCGCCCCCACGACCTCCGCGTTCTCACGCAGCCGCGCCGTCACACGCTCGCGGAGGCGGATGATTCGCTCCACGCCGTCCGCGGGGAGGAACGAGTAGCAGAGGATCCTCTCCGACTTCTGGCCAATGCGGTCCACACGGCCGGCGCGTTGGATGAGCCGGATGATGGCCCAGGGCAGGTCATAATTCACGATGATGCTGCAATCCTGGAGGTTCTGCCCTTCGCTCAGAACGTCCGTGGTCAGCAGAACCCGCACTTCGTCCTTTGGAGCGATGCGGTCGCGCCGCTCATTGCTCACGGGGCTGAAACGGTATGCGATGGATGTCGGATCATCGGTTGCGCCTGTGACCGCTGCGACGGCCCCCAGACCACGTGCCTTAAGCTGTTGTTCGAGGTACTCGACCGTATCGGCGAACTGGGAGAAGACAAGCACCTTGTCCTCCGGATGGTTCTTAGTGAGAAGGGTCACAAGTTCGTCCAATTTGGCGTCCCGCTCGGGAACCCATGTCCCGGCGCAATCCAGAACCTCCATCAATGCCTTGGCGTCCCTGCGTAGGTCCTCGGCCAGTGCCTGATCGAAAAGGTCCGGCCTCAGCCACTTGAAGCGGCGCCGGAATCGGGAAGCATAGCTTTGATACACAGCGGCAGCTCGGCTGCAAACCTCCACCTCAGTGAGAGGGCCGTAAGTCGGCTTGTCCAAGTCCTCGGGCGCGTCCTCATTATCGTCCCCGACCTCCTCCCAAAGGTCGTTGTCCTGATCGTTCGCCCACGTATCGAGTAGCCCTACGTCCTGCGTCCCGATCGGGAGCGGCAGCCCATTTTCAATGGCGTGGAGGAAAATGTAGTTGCGGAGGATGTGGCGCTGGATCGATAGGATGAACGAATGCCCGCTGCTTTCAAGACGCTTGAAGAGGCTCGTACGGCAAAAGCCCTTGAGACGCGTTCCGGCGCGTGAAAGATCGGCCAGAACCTTTGCTTCTTCTGGCGTGGGCGGCTTGCGGGGCGACGGCTTCAGGTAGTTGCCCAGGGCGTAGCGGGGTAGCTTAAGGTCGTTCACCTTCTGTACAACGTCATCGGCGAAGAGGTGCGCGTACTGGTCTTTGGGTTCTCCCGGATTGATCTTGAACTTAATCGTCTTCGGCACGCGCGCAGGGAAGTGCACTCGCCGGCCGTCCTCAAAATCGATGTATTTGGAGTTGCTAACAGGATCGTACTTGGCATAGTTGTCTTGAACGAAACTCCGGGTGCGGCGGACCAGGTACAAGCGCATGAGCTCACGCCAGTCGTCGGCGTGCTCGCTCTTCTCGAATGCCGCTAGCGAGCGGACAGGACATTGGTGTCGGCGGATGAATTCGGTCTCCCCTAGTTCTCGGAGAAGTCTTTCCGGCCGGATGCCGATGTCGTCATTCTCGTCAACGAAAAGCCGGAGCTGGTTCGAAAGGTCGAGATAGGTCTTGTTGTACGGCGTGGCCGACAAAAGGATGACACGGCTATCGTTCGAAGCGATGTACTCCGCGATGGCACGGTAGCGCTTGCCCTCGCGATTACGCAGGTTATGACTTTCGTCGATAATGACCAGGCGGAAACGACGCAGATTGGGAAGTTCCTGGAGAACCCGCGTGATCGACAGCACCTTGGCCCGGAGTCGATACCGCTGCCGGTAATCCTCCCACATTGACACCAGGTTCTTGGGGCAGATGATGAGTGTTTCCAGCCCGTAGTCGTCCTCGAAGATACGCGCCAAGGCCGTGGCCATGAGGGTCTTGCCCAACCCTACGACGTCGCCGAGGATCACGCCACCACGCTTATTGAGATGATGTGCGGCGATCTTCACGGCCGCCTTCTGGAACTCGAGGAGCTTGTTACCAAAATCGGCCGGGATCCGAAACTCGCTCAGCCCCGCCCTGGCCTCCCGGGAAAGATGGTAGGCAATCTTGAGATAAATGTGGTAAGGAGGGATCGGCTTCGGCCTCGCCCAACTCTCGTTGATGATCTTCACGAGTTCCTCGGAAATGTCCAAGCAAAACCGGTCATTCCAACGATCCTCGAACCACTTGGCGAGCTTATCGCAGGCATCGTGGTCAAGGATGTCCACGTTGAGCTCTCCCTGCTTGGAAAGCCCCGCCAGGGTCAGGTTGCTGCTGCCGAGGTAGCCGATCTTGGGATTGAGCGGGTCTTGCCGAAAGAGAAGGTAGAGTTTGGCGTGGAGCGGGTGGCGCAGGAACAGCTTGACCACCACCTTCTTGGCTTCGATCTGAGACGCCAGATGGCGAAGCGCGGCTTCGTCCTCGTTGGTCGGAAGACCCAGAGTTAACTGGTCGCGGAATTGCTGGGCAAGCTTGTGCTTCATCATATTGGCGGTGGCCTGATCGGTTTCCTGCTCGCCCTTGACGGGATTCAATGCCTGCTTGAGCTGATCGTGCGGCATCTGGTGCATCCCCACCAGGATCCGACAGCACTGACCGTCGCCGCCCGGCCATCTGTCAACCTGGGAAGACACCTGTTTCCACCCGCGAAGGTTGAAGTATCCGACGCAGAAGTCCGCGCGTTCCGAAAGGCCCATCGCCTGGGTGAGAGCAGAAAGGAGATCCTTCTCGATGTTGTCGAAGATTTGAGGCATGATCTACTCTACCAACGCACTTCGAGAGGTTATGGTAAACAATTCCTCGGTCCCTAGGTCGGTATTCTATCGCACGAGGCAGTTGAGCAGGTACGAGGGCGCACTCGTGCGAAGGCCCAGGTGGTCTTGAATGACCACCGCCAGTCGCTCGTGGGCGCGCTCCATGGCGTTCTCCTCGGCGCCGCCGATCTGCACCACCAGCCGCGCATCGTCCCAGGCCTGCTCCGCCGTGCCGTAGAGGTTGGCCCAGACGTAGTAGAGCGTGGAGATGTTGTCGCCCCGGAACTCCCCCGCGATGGCTTCGCGGGCCGCCTGCTTGGCGAGGTCCAGCAGCTCGGGAATTCCGACGGGCGTGCCGTCGGCTTTTTCCACGTGCTCGTACTTGCCGAAGACGCCGACCGCCGGCCCGTAGCAGGCGACGATGAGATCAGCCCCGCGGAAGCCGTAGGACCAGAAGCGCTTGACCGACTCCTTGACGACCTGCTCGATCTCCTTGCGGACTTGCTTGAAGGACGCAGCACTGCCCACGATTCGGGGGCGACAGAGGACGGTGACAGACGATGCCAGCGCCGACATGCTGGCCTTCAGCGCGAAGGTTCGTTCAGTGTCAATGGGCCATGTCGCATCCACGGTCAGCCCCGACTCAAAGATCGCATGAACCAGCGCCGTCCAGGCCTTTGTGGACTGGTGGGCGAACATAATGGCGATGACACCGCCAGGCTTGAGGAGGCGATGCGCTTCGGCGAGCACCGCTGCGAGCTTCGACTTGAAGTGGGCGTCGGCTTTTTCGCCGTCGCCGCCGTGACGGTGCTTGAGCGCCGTGGCTTCGTCCGTCTTGGGCGTCAGTGGTGTGGCGGCTGCCTCTGGAACGAGATCCCCGATGGCGCGCTTGATCCACACATAGAAGTAGTCGGAAAGGTCGCCGTAGGCGATGGCGTCGAAGTAAGGGGGATCGGTGACGACGACATCGCAGGAAGCATCCCGGAGCGAAAGCGCAGCACCGTCGCCGCGATGTACTTGTGCATGCGAGGAAGGGATCGACTCGTGTGTGATTACACCCAGCATCCAGGCAAGCTGACCTAATGCACCCCCCGTCGATTCAGAAAATGGATTTACTTCCGGATAGTCCCAAGTCATGGGAATGGCTTGGCGACCAAAAGGATGTTCGACGTTCTCGCCTTTGCTATTCCAAAGACCGACATTGGAACAACGAGAAGCGATACGACTTATGAACAACCCCAGATACACCCCCACCGCCCTCCGGTACTCCTCGTCCGGGATCTCCTCCCGCATCTGCTCCAGCGCCTCGCGCAGGCAGGCGACGAAGGTCTGCATGGCCACGAGCTGGCGCGGGTTGAAGAGCGAGCCCCAGGTCTTCATGCCGTAGAGATGGACGCGAATGCCCGTTGAGTTCGCCACGTCGTCGGCACCCTCGGCGTTGATCTCCGGCAGGATCAGCTCGCCGGGCCGCTCGACCTCGATCTTCGCCGCCTCGCGAAACGCCGCGAGGTCGGCCTCCTCGACCGGCCGGTACTCTTTGCCGTCCTTGCCCTCGACGATGACCGCCACCATCCGCTCGCCCATCTGGCCCGCCTGACCGGCTCGGCGAAGCTCCGCCTCCGAGGTCGGCTGCTCGCAGAAAGGACAGATCGCCGGTCCCCGCTCGCGTTTGGTGCCCTCGGTCCTCGTGATCGCCTCGCCTTCCGCGATCCCAAACCAAACCCTCCCTCTCCCTTTGGGAGAGGGTTGGGGTGAGGGCTGGCCCCCTCTCCCATTGGGAGAGGGCTGGGGTGAGGGCTGAACGGAGCCAGTCATCACCCCCAGTTTCCTCGCGATATCCTCCAGCACACCCTCTAGATTCTCCAACACCTCCAGATTGGTGTACCGCAACACGTGAATGCCCTGAGACTTCAAAAACGCTTCGCGCCGTGCATCCCGACGCATTCCTTCCTCGGTGAAATGTTGGCCGCCGTCGATTTCCACAGCGACTTTGTGTTCGTGGCAATAGAAATCGAGGACGTAGCGACCTGCGGGATGCTGGCGTCTGAATTTCAGTCCGAAGAAGCGGCGGTCGCGAAGGATGGACCACAAAAGGCGTTCGGCGTCGGTTTGCTCCCGGCGTAAATTGCGAATGAAGGCGAGGAATTGTGGGGCCAAGGCTGGCTTTTGGCCTTTGGGGTTGTCCTCAGCCTGGCTCTCACCCAGACCCTCACCCTGACCCTCTCCCGGAGGGAGAGGGGAAGAATGTGGAGTCGCTCCCGGAGGGAGAGGGGAAGAGGTGGGCATGAGGTGCATCGTGAGGGCAACCTTTTTGTCCTTCTTGTTGCAAATGAGGAGGCTCCGCAATAGTGGAATCTCGGCGCGACAGGAGGGGTTCGAGCACGGCACGGTCCGCGCCCAGAGGTAACCGACGACCGGCCGGCCGTCCTTACCCGGGGGGTAGAGGTGGCCGATCCTCTCCCGGGCCCGCTC
Source organism: Thermopirellula anaerolimosa (assembly GCF_054657335.1). Lineage (NCBI taxonomy): Bacteria > Pseudomonadati > Planctomycetota > Planctomycetia > Pirellulales > Thermoguttaceae > Thermopirellula > Thermopirellula anaerolimosa. The sequence continues at coordinate 1,061,228 of NZ_BAAHYX010000006.1, read as the reverse complement.
CAGGATCGAGTTCGCCCACTTCTCCACGTCATGGACCAGGACATTGGGAACCTGCACTTCCAGCTCGACCCTCTTGCCGAACTCCTCGACGACGACCTTGCGCTTCCCCGGCTTGCCGTACTTCTGCGGAAACTCGCAGGTCGCCCGCAGGATGAGATAGGCCACCGGGTTGTAGTCGTTGGCGATCGCCTGGCAACCGAGCCTTCCCGCCTCGAGCGGGATCGCACCGCCGCCGGCGAAGGGATCGAGCACGGTCGGGACCTCGCCGCCGTGGGCGGCTCTCACAAGCCCCCGAGCGACGCGAAGGACCTCGCGCCCCTGCGGGTTCTCTGGGGCCGACGTCTCCCACTTCACGAGCGAGCGATCGTCGAGAAGGCATTTCGGGTCAGGCTCTTTCTTCGCCTTTCCCGCCTCGAACGCCAGGGACTCCGGCGACCACTTGGCGATGAACATGAGGAGGCGGTTGCGCAGCGTGTCCGGCATGCCCTCATAGGGCCGGTACGGATCCTCGTCCCGATAGACCTTCCGCCCGCGCGTGTAGTACTTGAGCTCCGCCGGGACGTGCGTCTTGAGATGGCGCTCCACGGCGTCCCGGAACTCCGCCGGGCAGCTTGGATCGTCGGGATCGGGAACGAGCGAGGCGAAGACCACGGCCCGCGACGCCGCCAAGGGCCGCCGCGCCCACCAGAGATGCAACGTCGAGATGTGCCCATGCCGCAGGCTCTTGTCCCGCACGCTCTCCGCCGAGATCTCCCGGATCGGCAGCGCGACCTCGATCAGGCGGGGGCAGTGTTCAAACATGTCTTCCTCCGAAGGATGCCTTGAGCCGTTCCAGGCACGCGATCGCTCGTCGCAAGCTTTCGCAATTCGCGGCGGCTTTTTCCGGACACCAATGCTTCGTAGCGAACTCGATGAGTCGGGAGGCATAGGCAGGTCCGATCGACCTTCCGCTTTCGGGACGCGGAACCATGTCTTCCCGGATCTCCCGGCTTCTCGAGTGGCGTGCCAGGTGAACCATGGTTTCTTTCGGATCGATCAAGCTTTCAGGATCAACCGGAACTTCTCGGAGAGCTACCCGCAGAAACGAGGCGATGCCCCGGCGATCCGCCATCAACCAGGCTTCCACTTCGCGGACGGCGATCCGGAAACAGAGCCACGGGGCCGGATCGGCCAACCATGTCGCACGCAAGGCTGGAGCACATTCGGCGTCCTGATCGAGATCCACCAAGATCACCCAAGGGGAGTGTTGGGCTGCGTTGTTGTAGCCGTGAACCTTTCGGCGAAGACTTTGCTTGCCGTTCCTGCCATAAATCTCGCCCGGGGTGGCCCCCACATGTTGAATAAGCGTTCGAACGACGGCCTCGTCTACGATTCCTTCAACGGCGGCAGTAATGACTAAATCCCCGGGCATACCTCAAAGCTCTCCAAACAACGTCAGTTGGTCGGCCTTTTCCGGGCGCGTTTTGGGCATGACGACCTCGGGCAGCGTGACTCCTGCTTTCAAGAGTTCCGAAATCTCCTCCAGATCGCTGGCAAGGGTCACTTTGGTGCCCTCTAAACTCGGGCGCAGCAAAAGCACCTCGTCGAGCCCAATGCCCTCTTCACCTAGCAATTCCGCTGAATGAGTGCTCAAAATGATCTGTCTACCTGTCCGTCTTTGTACGCGCGCGAACATCTGGGGGATAAAGCGAACCACTTCCGGGTGCAGCGAAAGTTCCGGCTCTTCGAGCAGGAGCGGACCACCTCCTTCCATGACTGCCCAGAGCAGCCCCATCAGACGCAGGGTACCGTCCGAAAACTGCTCTTCCGTCTGCCAGGCTCCCTGCGGCCGCCAGTGTTCATACTTCCCCCTGAGATGAGGGGTGCCGCGGACGTCACGCCGTAGTTCAATCTCCTGAAGCTGCGGGACAGCCACGCGAAGAGCGTCGCGAATTTTTTTCAACCGCGCATTCCGCGTGCGTTCTGGTGTCTTGGCGATCTGTTCGAGAAAATCTCCCCCATACGGATCTTGTGTCCGACCCACAGACCGATCTGGTTCGCGCACCAATTGTGGGACGATGTGCAGGTACCGTATCGAGCCGAAGAAGGCAACCAGGTCGCGAAACTCGCGATTCACGTTTACCTGTTCAAGATAGGTCTGGGTGAGACGTTCCTGATCCTTTTCATCCTCATCATTGGGCCGTTCGAAGATCACGCTCCCATTGCGTAATAGGTGTTCACTTCTGATAAGCGGTCGGCGCTGATTGTCCTGGTAAAATGTCAGTTCGTACTCCCACTGTGGAGTGCTCTCCGATCCCTTAACAACAACTTGTATGCTGATATCTGCATACCGGCGCGCCGCCAAACAACGGATGGCGCTCACTCCGCCACGTCGGTTCACCGCCTCGCGAAAACCACCCCCCGGCGAGGCCAGGTCGCGCAGGAATCGAAACACATCAAGCAGATTAGACTTGCCTGATGCGTTCGGTCCTACCAGAAACACACGCCCCTGAAGCGCAACGTGCACGTCGGGAAAATTCTTCCAGTTCCGAAGCGTGATCTTGCTGAACCGCACCGCGTCTCTACTTGTTCTGCTCATGGAATCTCTCCGATGAAGTCGCCCTGCCGCGCCCAGTCGCCCTCTTCGACGAGGTACTGCACCTGCCGGTACAACACCTGCGGGTTGAGCCTGGCAATGGGGTCCCGGATGATGCGCAGCCGGGGGCGTTCGTCCTTGCAGAAGGTGACGATATAGAGCCAGGCCCGCTCCCCGAGCTGGCGGAGCTTGTCCACCTCGGGGCCGGTGAGGACGATAGCACCCGAGCGGGCACGGCCTTTCACCTCGATGAAGCGCTTCTCCCCGTTCGGCCCTTCCGAGCGAATGTCGTAGTGCTCGCCGTCACGACTCACATCCACAGGCGTCCAGCCGCGGCTCTGCTCGTAGCGCATGGCCACATCCATGGCAAAGGCCTCGACCTCGTCGTCGCGCCGCATTGGAACGCCTTTCGGCGTCGCCTCATCCGTCTCGACCGTGGCAACCGGGGCAGGGACGATCACAGCCTCCGTCAGAATCTCCGGGAGGTCCGCCGTCAGCTTCATCATGAGCTCCAGCTCTTTCAGCCGATACTCCCTGCGAGACTTCAACTCCTCGATCCGCCTGCGAAGCCGCTCCGTTTCCTCGGCGGTATCCTCGCCGTAAAGTTGTGCCTGCTGGAGGTCGTTCAGCTTTTCCTGCAATTCGAGGATCAGATCCTTGAAAGCCGTGTGGAGGTATTCTCGGCGAAGGTTGCACTCCTCGGCGCGGATCGCCTTGACCTGCGCGAGTTGCCGCTCGGTGATCTGCTCGTAGGCCCAGGCCTGGATCTCGTCGAGTGTTCGCGACTCCATATCGGGTACCGGCACAGTTGTCTCGGGGGCGAGGCAGTTGAGCAGGTAGGAGGGTGAAGTCGTGCGAAGGCCCATGTGGTCTTGAACTACCAGGGCCAGCCGCTCGTGGGCGACCCTCTTGTTTGAGCTCGCAGGCTGGAAGCCTGCCCCCCGACTGTCCTCGATGGTCGAACGGACAAGCCACACCCGTTGGGGCTTGGCGAGGTTCGGGTCCACGAGGGTCGCCCCCTTGGCGAAGGCCTGTTGCGACTCCCGGATCGCCCACTCGATCAAGGTGTCGAACAGGGGATGTCCGGGGCCCATGAGCTTGGTGCGTTCCGGGACACGCACCTTGCTGGCGACGCTGACCAACTGTTTGTCGAAAACGAAGGGGGTATCGTACTTCTCGGCCAGGGGCTGCCTCCGCTCGCGCGCCAGTTCGAGAAGGACAGTCGGCGTCGGGCCGATGTGCCAGACCGGAAAGTAATCGTCCTTGCGGATTGTTTCCCCACAAGCCGTCCATGCCCGCTCGAAAAACCGCTGGATGAAAAGGGGCTGCAGCCGGTGCTCGTCCGATACATCTCGTAGCTCGCGCGCCGCTCTCAAATCGAGCCGCGAGGCGAGAGAGGTCTTTTTCTGGAGCGCCACGAGCCGATCCACCCTCTCGCGGGAGGCCACATCGAGGGCCTCATCGGTTTCCCGGACGCCGCCGGACTCGTCCTCACTGTCGATGGCGCGCTCGATCAGTTCCACGAGAGGAACTCCTGCCAGCCATTCGTCGATCACGTCGTAAACCCGATCGGAGCCTATTTGCTCGCGCATGACGTCCAGCTTCGAAAGAACCTTCTGCAGCACGGCGCCCTCGCGAGTGTTCTGGGCGACCAAGTTGAAGACCCAGACGTCGCCGGCTTGACCATACCGGTGGATACGCCCCATCCGTTGTTCGAGTCGGTTTGGGTTCCAAGGGATGTCCCAGTTGATGAGATAGCGGCAGAACTGGAGGTTGATGCCTTCGCCGGCCGCGTCGGTGGCGACCATGATCTTGGCCCGCGTTCTGAACACTCTCTGGGCCTGCTTGCGCGTCTCAATGTCCATGCCGCCATGGATCGTAGCGACCGTGTATCCTCTCTCCTCGAGCCGTTTGGCGAGGCTTTCGAGTGTGTCGCGGTGCTCCGTAAAGATCAGCAGCTTTTCATCCTCCGCCCGAATGACGTCCGAGGAATCGAGCACCTTAAGAAGTTCGGCGAACTTCGCTTCCGTGTGGTTCTTGAGACCTTGCGCCAGGCGCAACAGGCCCGCGACTTCGTTGCGTTCCTCCTCGACTTTGTCTGGATCGTCGGTAAGGACTTGACGGAAGATTCGCTGATCGATCCACTCGCGTTCTTCTTCGGTCAGGTCTTCGTATTCCGTTATGTCCCGCGGATCGCCGGGATCGGTGGCTGCCCGGAGAAGTTTCTTCTTCTCCGCCTCCGATCGGCTGCGATCCCGCAGGATGGCGAGGACCTCGTCGAGAGCGCGTAGCCGGTTTTCCAGAGTCCGCGTGATCGCATAAAGGCTGCTAGCCAGCCGGCGTTGCATGACCATGAGGGTCAGCTCGACGTTCCGATTCTTCTTCGCCTTGGCTTCTTTACGCTTCGAGCGGACGTACCGCGTCACCTCGTCATAGAGAGTCTTCTCCTCTGGGGTGAGGTCGTAGCCGATGGTCTTGGTGTGGCGTGGCTTGAAGAGAGGTTGCCCCTCCCAGTCGACCATCTCCTCCTTGAGGCGACGCAGGAAGAATCGGTTGCGTGCCTTGCTGATCGAACGCTCGTCCTTAAAGTCCTCGTCGCCGGCTTTTCGGTCAGGCTTTGCCTGCTCGCGAATCCGGTCGGCGACGTGTTCGTCCTTCTGGAACAAGTCCTCATCGAGGAGCAAAAGGAGCCGCCGGAAGGTGTCCTTTCGCCCACGGTGCGGAGTTGCGGTCAGGAAAAGCAGATGATCGGTCTTGCACGCGAGCGCCTTCACCGCCTTGTACCGTTCGCTCTCATCGAGATTGGAGCCGTATTCGTAGGCTGAAAGCTTATGGGCCTCATCCACCACCACAAGGTCCCACTGCGTCTCGGAAGCAGCCTTGAGACAACCCTCATTCCGTGCCAGGAAGTCAATAGTCGTGACGAAGATGCCCTCTTTGTAGCGTGAGAACTGGCCGGGTTCCGCTTCAAAAGACGCGCGATTCACAAGCCGCGCGGCAAGACCGAACTTCTCCTGCAACTCCTCTTCTGCCCATTGCTTGGTCAGGCCGCCCGGCGTGATGATGAGAACCTTTTGGATCGCCCCGCGGAAGAGCAGTTCCTTGATCATAAGGCCAGTCATGATGGTCTTGCCTGCCCCCGTGTCGTCGGCGAGCAGGAAGCGGATTCTCGGAAGCGGCAGCAGATAGCGATAGACGGCCTCGACCTGGTGAGGGAGCGGATCGATAATGCTAGAGTTGACCGCGAAGAGCGGGTCAAACTGGTGCGCGACCCGGATGCGTTCCGCCTCGGCACCGAGGAGGAAGAGTTGGGCATCGCCATCAAACGTGCGCTGCTCACCCCGCACCTTGACCAGCGCCGCCAGCTCGTCGTCTGAGAGGGGACGCTTTACCAGCTGGCGGGACTGGAGGCCGACCCCCTCGACCAGCGTCTTGTCGCCGAAGGGAGCAACGCGCCGAACCTCGACGAGTTCTGAGGGTTCCAAGCCCTCAACCACATCGCCCGGGGCCAACCGGCAATCGTTGGTCTTAATCGATCTGAGTTCGTTCTCGCTTAGAGCAGCCATTCCTTCCACGACCTCGCAATCTCGTTGGCCTCGTCTACAGGAACGCCGCTAACCCCCAGCGGCACGTACCGCGGAGCTGCACTCGGATCTCAAGATCCATCTGGCTGGTTTTTGGCGAGGGTGCAATCAACGTGCAACCTGCTGATGGCTCAAGCGTCGTTCTCGTCCTCCTTCTCCGAAGCCCTGCTGCGCCGCACCCAACTCAGTGCTCGCTTCACAGCCCGCACATTCCACCTCCGCGGCGCGAAGAGTTTTTCGTACAACTCGCCAAACCGCCCTCGCGCCTCCTCGGCAAAATCTTTCCACGAGTTGTTGGTGTGCCGCCTGTAAGCTTGCCAGGCCTCGCGGATCTTCTGGTACAGCGCCTGCTGTTCCGCGCTCAGGGCGTGCCGCCCGCGTTTTTTTGCCCGTTTCGTAGGCCGCCTCTCCTGGGAACCGTCCGACTCCATCTCCTCGCCGGGCGTCCTTCCCAGCAGTGCCGCACGCAACCGGTCACGATTCTGCTGCTCCCACCAATGCCGATATTTCTCCCGGCCAGATGCCAGCGTCGCCATGTCGTCATCCCAGCACCGCGCAGAAGTATCCTCAATCCTGGTGCCCCAATCTTTGCCGATTAGCGCGTCAGCCAAGTCCGCAATAAACCACACATTCCTTTCCGCACTTCGCAAAATACCCAGCAAATGCGCCGTTCGATCTCGTAAATAAGACAGCTCGTAAGGAAGACTCACCGTGTCCCCCCAATACGAAAAATGCGGGAACTCTCGCTCCTCAGGATATACTTTGTCCACCTCGAGAAACGCTTCAGAAAAGGCATCCACGGCCTTGGCGAACGCATCATAATGCGGCTTCCATTGCGGCAGCCAATGCCCCGCAGGCAGTCTTTGCCTCCGCAACTCCATTTCCCAAAAGGCCCGCCACGCCGCAGAGACTCCTTGCCCCCGCTCTAGGAGATGTTCTAATGCTTTGAGAAAAGCCTCCGGCCCCTTGCTGATTTTCTCGTTATTCCCCATTTTCGCCGCTCGTCCTAAACTCGCGATTAATACGCCCCTCAACGGATACCGCGGTGCGACCGGAAGCGCGCAAAGAGAAATCCCCGTCGGCCTGCTCTTTTCGACCACAGGAACGACCGGTCGACCTGCTCTGGAGGCGTATTATAAACCGCCTTTGGCCGCAACGGTACGCAGGAGACAGCAGAAGAGCATCAGGAAAAGACTAACGGCCTCGATAGAAACCAAGACCGTTGTTCACAAGCGGAATTGCACCAATGCGGACCACCCCTGCAACCCGTGAGATACCGCCTGTCCCTCACTCGCCACATTTCCTCAACGCATCCGCGCTCTCCACGGACCATCCGCCGGCGAGCCGAATGGGGTGGCTCGCCGGTCGCTTTATTCCCCAGCTTCCCCACTCGCCCTCGCTCTCCCGTGCCGACGCAAAGCCTTTTCCAGTTTCTCGTCCGACCACTGTGAAAACGAATAGCCGAACGTGTATGCCTTGGGCTGCAAATTGGTCCCATACAGCCCCACGCACTTCAGCACGTGGACCGCGGCCGACTGCCGTAGTCCCCGATCCTCCTCTTGCAGCAGATTGGCCTCCAACACCTCCACCGCCCGACCGACAAGCTGCCGCAGCCGATCCACGTGGGACCCCCAGATTTCCTTCTGCCGGGCCTCCAGTGCCGTCCTAAAAAAAACGTCCTGGTTCCGCCACACCGACACGGTTTGCCGAGTCACCCCCACCGCCTCCGCCACCTCCTGGTCGGTCTTACCGGTCAGCAAAAGTTCAATCGCGTTCCGCTGCGCGATGCGCAACTGTCGGGTTTTGTCAGATTTTGTCATGGCACTCACCGTGTTTCTGTATATCGGCGCACTCCATCTCGGCGATCCCTCGCCCACCGGGCTATGTTAGCCATGAGGAACGGGCTTCTGCTCGCAGTCCTCCGCCCAAAAGGAGCTCTCGTCATGATAACCCACCGCTATCTCGAAAACGGACCTCAAGAATAGCGCAATAGGCGGTGCCAACCTCTCTAATCGCATGCCGTGTGGGTATTACGCATTTTTCCGAGCTTGCCTTTGGGGGGCTTGACCTGTAATTACTCATGCCGACGCCGGCTGGACCGTGGCAATCGCCCCCAACTCTTGTGCGAAACCGTTCTTTGCAAGACGTTGCCTTGCAAACACCCATTCTTCGGCACTGGGATCGGAGAATGGCTTCGGACGATTCCGTGTCGAGCTTGCCATCCGCGGAGGCAAACGGCCACCTGCCGGTTTGGCACTCGCCTTACCAATAACCCCAAATGTCGGAATTACCCTCGGGACTCACATCCGCCCCATTTTGATCTACGTCCGGAAAAAGCCGACCCACATGCGCTACCCCGGCGGCGTTGAACCGCGGCCGGTCGTCCGCCCGTTTTCATCAACCGGAAAGCCCGAGAGGTTTGTCTCCTGAGAGGATTGTCTTCTTGGGAGTGCACCGTGGAGGCGAGATTTTAATTCCCTAATTAAGATCTCGTGAAAAGGCATCCCACCGTAGTGAGTGCCCAATCTACATGACGGCCATTGAGCCGAATGTCAAAGCTCAGGGTCCATCTCGCCCTGCGTGTTTGGTCTGGCGGACCCGCCGATGGGGAGCCAACCTCTCTTACTTGGGAATAAATTCACCCGTACTCTGGAGTGCGCGACGCGTCCTACAACAGTTTCCAATCTTTTGGCCAGGGAAGGGTTTTTACCCCGGCCGTTATTTGCGGGAACCTGACAGCCGGCTGCCGCACCGCAAGGCCGAACACCTTTCACGCCGACCGCCATCCCAATCTTTCGAGTGCCCGCAAAACGGCTTGGCGTTGCGCATCCGTGAGTGTCGGCCAAATCACGACGAGCTCGGGCGGCAGACCTTTGGGCGTGGCAACGCTGCGCCCCAAGCCGATGCCCGCACAGCCACCTGAGATGGCCCGACCGCAATCCGTGGCGCGGCGGCCGGAGTCCCTCGAAGCGGTGTCGCCACAATCCGAAGCACTGCACGGGAGGTCGCTGACTAGGTCAAGGTCACAATCCACACCGCCGGGTGCTGAATTTGGAGATGAAACCACGCGACAATCCGGAGAGCCGCATGCGGAGCCACCAGAGTGCGGCATCATGCCGCAACTCTTTTCCCGACCGCACTTTCTAGAACCGCGTTCGAATCCGTCATCGCCCATTGGGGATACGAGCAAGCGGCGCAGGGTTGCCCGACGGTTCGATGATCGTCTCGCCGCCGATCAGAAGGAAGAACAAGCCGTTCACGGCCTCGGGCGAGATGCCGTCCGCCTCGACGACGGCGGCTTTGCCGTCCACCGCTCGGCCGTTTTGCAGGCGCAGGCGGTCCATGGCGATGCGGACGACGCCCGACGGTTCATCGTGCGATTGCGTGCGATACTCACCGGAGCGTAGATTCCGGCCCCAGTGCAGTTCCCCGGACACCAAGGTCTCCTCGAAGTTCGGGTCGGGCGCAAAGGGAGTGCGTGCCGGCATGCCTTCCGTCGCGCGGACGGTGATCGTCCCCTTGAATTCGGTCCGCGTCTCAGTGTCGCGTAACGGATTTTGCCCGAGAACGGCCCGGCACAGGTCCAGCGGCAGGCGGCGTCCGCCGGTATCCAACGTGGTCACGCGCTCGAGCCCGCCGGAGTTTGTCGGGCGAACCGCGATCCGGATCGAGATCGGGGGCGTGTCGGAGGCGCCGGCGTCGGGCCGACACGTTGCCAGAAAGGCAGGCCATCCCTCTTGCAGTGCGGTCCAACCTCGAAACGCCGCGCCGCGCCAAATGATCTCCGTGCCGCGGGTGACGAGGACGCGATCGGCGGAGATTCGCCAAGACGGTGCCGGGCCAAATTGCGGTTGCGCCAAGCGGCGGGCCAAATGATCCGCCCAAGCTCGAAGCGTCCCGGCGTCCAGTTGAACGGTGCGCGCCCAAGCACTCCGCACGAGGTCCGAATCGGTTGTGAGAACCAGCGATTCGCAGTCGGCACGGAGTTCGTTGCGGAGGGAGTCGCGGAACGTTGCCCGAGGTAGACGAACGGTTTGCGGGAGCGGGTGTTCCAGGGTCGAGAATTCGGCGCGGAAGCCCGTCGCCGCAGTCAGTTGCATGCGCCACCAGTCGTGGTAGGCCGGGCGGATGCGTCCGACGAGGATCGCCAGAATGGCGAAGCAGGGCAATAACCAGGCGGCGAAAAGTCCGCTCAGGAAGAGCAAGCGTTTCGTCCCTTCGTGCATGAGACGCCTCCATGCGCTCATGGGTTGCGTGTTTCTTGCCGCCAGGACCTCCGATCGCAGGATCCGAAGCGGAAGCTAACGGTTGCGCGCCATCTGTTCGAAAAGCTCGATGCGTCGGCGAATCTCTTCGATGTTGTCTTGTCCGAACTTTTCCACCAAGGCCGCGGCGACCTCGAAGGCCACCACGTTCTCGACGATCACGGAGGCGGCCGAAACGGCGCAGACATCGCTGCGTTCGTAGGCGGCCGATTGAGGCTGCTTGGTGGGCAGGTGAACCGACTCCAAGGGTTTGGCCAAGGTGCTGATCGGCTTCATAGCGGCGCGGACCACGATAGGCTGGGCGTTGGTCATGCCCGCCTCGATCCCGCCCGCCCGGTTGGTGGGCCGAACGAATCCCAGGCAACGTTCACCGGCGCGACTCGGATCATAGGCGATGGGATCGTGGGTTTCGGAGCCCGGCCTCCGCGCGGCCTCGAACCCCAGTCCGATTTCCACGCCTTTGATCGCCTGCACGGCCATTACGGCCTGCGCCAGTCGCCCGTCGAGTTTGCGGTCCCACTGGGCATGGGTTCCCAGCCCGAACGGGACGTTTTCGACGCGGACTTCGACGATGCCGCCCAGGGTGTCGCCTTGTTTTCGGCACGAGTCGATGAACCGGACGGCCTCGTCGTCTTTTTCGGGCGCAAGGCTGTAGAGTGGCGATTGATCGCGGATGGCGCGTAGTTCCTCGAGGCTGCCCTGCCGGGGCGGCAGATCGGTCGGCCCCAAGCCGACGACGTAGCCGAGGAGGTCGATTCCGACGGCGGCGAGCAATTGACGGGCCAAGGCGCCGGCAGCCACCCGACCGACCGTTTCCCGGGCGCTCGCACGCTCCAGGATGGCGCGGACGGAACTGAGGTACTTGATGGAACCGCTCAAATCGCCGTGCCCGGGGCGAGGGCGATCCAGATCGTCCATCTTCTCGATCTTGTAATCGTTATTCTTGACCCAAAGGGCGATCGGGCTGCCCAGGGTCATGCCGCGCCAGGTGCCGGACAGGACTTCCACGCGGTCTTGTTCCAGACGCTGCCGTCCGCCGCGACCGTAACCGCCTTGCCGGCGTTCCAGTTCGCGGTCGATCACGGCGGTATCTAAGGCAAGCCCGCAAGGAAAGCCGTCGACGACCGCCAAGATGCCTTTTCCGTGAGACTCGCCTGCCGTCCAATATCGAAGCATGCGTGGGTCCGAATTCTGGGTAACGCTGAAAAAGTCATGGGAGGTGATGATGCTTGCGCTGCCGTAGGAAAAGACGCTGCTACACAGCTCCCTTCGCTCGCCTTGATCGCATCACGGCGCGGCATCAACTCGGGGTGGAGGTCGCCGCGGACCTGCCATCCGCAGACCCGAGGTGGCTCGGTACATTTCAGTTGCGACTTGCGGACAAGCCGCATTTGCCCATTTTATTCAATCCCCCGAAAACGGCACAGGCCGATTCGAGTCGGGCCGACGGGCTTGGCTCGGCTCCACTACCGGCGACGGAGAGGACGAACCATCGGGAGCGGCGGCGACGACCGGCGCTGGGTTGCGCCGAATTCGGCCGTACCGCTGACTCCACGCGGGAACGACGCCGGCGCACCGGTTCATACTGCGGCGACGCGCCGAACGGGGCGCGTCGATGGGCGAGCGGCGGGCCTGCGGCGTCACTCGGGTCGAAATCGTGTGCCCGTCAGTCGCTCGAAGGCCTCGATGTACTTGGCCTGGGTCTTGCTTACGATGTCGTCCGGGAGTTCGGGAGGCGGGCTATTCTTGTCCCAACCCACATGTTCCAGCCAATCGCGAACGAACTGCTTGTCGAACGACATTTGCGGTCGTCCGGGGTCGTACTGTTCCACCGGCCAGAACCGGGAACTGTCGGGCGTCAAGACTTCGTCGATCAGAATCAGTTCGCCGTCGTACCACCCCCATTCGAACTTGGTATCGGCGATGATGATCCCTCGTTCGCGTGCGTACTCCGCTCCCCGCTCGAAGATGGCGATGCTGCGACGTTTCAATTCCTCCGCCGTGTCCCGACCGACGACTTCGACCACTTGCTCGAACGAGATATTTTCGTCGTGGCCGGTCTCGGCCTTGGTGGCGGGGGTGAAAATCGGTTCGGGGAGTTCCTGGCTCTCCGCTAGGCCCTGCGGCAGGGGAATTCCGCATACTCTGCCGTTCTTTTGATACTCCTTCCAGCCCGATCCCGACAGGTAACCGCGGACCACACACTCGATGGGGACGACTTTCGTCTTTTTGACCTTGGCCGTCCGACCGCGCAAGGCGGCGAGATCGACGGTCGCGGGTAAGCCCATTTCGTCCACGTTGGTCGTGATGATGTGATTCGGCTCGTCGATCAGGCCGAACCAAAAGGCCGAGATGCGGTTCAGGATCTGCCCCTTGTAGGGGATGCCCGTCGGCAGGACCCAGTCGAATGCCGAAATGCGATCCGTACTTACCAGCAACAATGAATCCCCCAAGTCGTAAATGTCGCGAACCTTGCCTCGGCGAACCGGTAGGCCGGGGAGTTCCGATTGCAGGAGGGGTGTTGACATGCCCGAGGTCCCTTGTGTTCCAAATTCCGGGTTTCCGTGCGACTTTGCCCTTGGAAAATGCCGCGCCCCGTCCGTGATGACCGGGCGGGCGATCCACGCTATCGAAGATTGAAAAGGAGCGGTCGGTTCCGTCACCTTTCGTCGGCGTTTATTATACCGCTCCCGCGGTTGGAGTGGCTATCCCCAGAGGAATTACAGACCGCGATGGTTGGGGGCCATAACCGGCGGCTTTCCGGCGTACAATGGAAGGAGGCCCCGGGCGACCGGCGGGTTCGTGGTGAGTGTGCGTGGATCGGGCTTGGGATGCCGCCAGGATTGGGAGAAATGCCGGTGCAACGAGTTGTGGGCGCGTCGCGGGACTTCGAACTGGTCAGCCCGTTCCAACCGGCAGGCGATCAGCCCCGCGCGATCGAGGAATTGTGTCGGGGATTGCAAGAGGACAGGCGGGCGCAGGTGCTATTGGGGGTGACCGGTTCGGGCAAGACGTTCACCATGGCGAACGTCATTCAGCGGGCGCAGCGTCCCACGTTGGTCATGTCGCACAACAAAACGCTCGCCGCTCAGTTGTACGCGGAATTTCGCGAATTCTTTCCGCGCAACGCCGTCCATTATTTCGTCAGCTATTACGACTACTATCAGCCCGAGGCGTACATTCCGCAGCGCGACATCTACATCGAGAAGGACGCCTCGATCAACGAAGAGATCGACCGCCTCCGCTTGGCGGCAACCAGCGCGCTGATGACGCGCCGCGACGTCCTGATTGTGGCCAGCGTGTCGTGCATCTACGGTCTGGGTTCGCCGGAGGACTATCGTTCGATGATGGTCTCGGTGATGCGCGGAGCCTATCTGGATCGCGACGCCATGCTTTCGCGGTTGGTGGACATCCAGTACGAGCGTACGGACGTTGATTTTCAGCACGGCAAGTTCCGGGTCCGCGGGGATTGCGTGGAGGTTTTTCCCTCGTATGAGGAATTCGCCTATCGGATCGAGTTTTGGGGGGATGAGATCGAGCAGGTGTCGGCCATTCACCCGTTGACGGGCGAAGTGCTGGAGCGGTTGGATCAAGTGTTCATTTATCCGGCCAAACATTTCGTCCTGCCCGAGGAGCGCATCGAAAATGCCTTGGCGTCGATCCGTGCCGAGTTGGAGGAGCGAGTGGCCGAACTGAAATCGGCGGGCAAACTCTTGGAAGCGCAACGCCTGAGCGCGCGAACGCGTTACGACATGGAGTTGCTGCAAGAGGTGGGCTATTGCCCGGGGATCGAGAATTACAGTCGTCACTTGGCGGGTCGCGCGCCGGGCAGTCCGCCCGACACGCTTTTCAGCTTCTTTCCCGACGACTTTCTGCTCTTCGTGGACGAATCCCATGTTACGGTACCGCAGATTCGCGGCATGTACGGGGGGGACTTCAGTCGGAAAAAGACGCTCGTGGAACATGGGTTCCGATTGCCGTCGGCCCTGGATAACCGCCCGCTACGGTTTGAGGAGTGGGAACGGAAAATCCGCAACGTGATCTTCGTTTCCGCCACGCCCGGACCGTACGAGTTGGAACAGAGCGGCGGTCGAGTTGTGGAACAACTGATTCGACCGACGGGCTTGCTCGATCCCGAAATCGAGATTCTCCCGGCACGCAATCAAGTGCCGCACTTGCTCGAAGTCGTGCGGAAAACGGCCGAGAAGGGCGAACGCACGCTAGTGACCACGCTCACCAAGCGCATGGCCGAGGACTTGGCCGACTACTTCGCCAAGCAAGGCGTGCGGTGCAAGTGGCTGCACAGCGAATTGGACACCTTCGAACGGGTGGAATTGCTGCGCGATCTGCGATTGGGACAGTTCGACGTTTTGGTCGGCGTCAATCTCTTGCGCGAGGGCTTGGATTTGCCGGAGGTTTCGCTGGTGGCCATCATGGACGCCGACAAAGAGGGATTCTTGCGAAGCGAAACCTCCCTCATCCAGACCATCGGTCGCTGCGCTCGAAACATCAACGCCAAGGTCTTGCTCTACGCGGACAAGGTAACGGACTCGATGCAGCGGGCGGTGGAGGAAACGCGTCGCCGCCGTCAATTACAGGAGGAATACAATCGGCGGCATAACATCACGCCGGAGACGATCCGGAAGAATCTTCATCGCGGCATCGAGGCGGAGGCGGCGGCCCATGCCAAGACCTACGAATTGCTCCATCAAGACGAGGAAAAGTTCGTAACGCAGGAGTACTTGAACGAATTGGAGGCGGAGATGCTTGCCGCCGCGGAGGCCCTGGAGTTCGAACGCGCCGCCGAATTGCGGGACCGCATCACGGAACTGCGCGGCAAGATCGGTCAACCCTTGAAGTCATCGAGTGGAAAACGCCGATCGGCGCGAAACGAAGAATCGAAACCGCTGTTCGGCCCTCGGCGGAAGGGAAAACGCCGGGGACGCTGAGAGACGTGCGGATCGGGTGAAATTAAGGAAACGGCGACGACCCTTGCGAGTCATCGCCGTTTGTTTTCCGACAACTTTGAAGCACTCATCCGGGAGTATCGCATCGTCGGCGACCTGCACCACGAAGCGATCACCCCGCCGCCACACGATTTCGAGCGGATCGAGACCGGGGCTTGTCGAGTGCGATCATTGATTGGCGGACGAACCCTCGGCCGGAGTAGTTTCAGCGGGAGCCTGCTCGGCAGGGGCTTGCTCGGCAGGGGCGGCTTCAGCCGCGCCGCTACCTTCGGCGGGAGCAGCCTCGGATTGGCCTTCCGCCGCCGCGGGAGCAGCAGGCTCGGCCGGCTTTTCGGCCGGTTTCGGGCAACCAACCGTGAACAGACCCAGGCTCAGGACGACCAACAACGCAGCGAACTTCTTCATGTGCTGTAACCCCCTATTCGGGTACCCAAACAACGAAAAACCGAAACGCGACCTCTTAACCATAGGTCGCTCCTGAGGGTATGATGCGCGGGAGGGTCGGGTTATTCCCGAGATTTTTGGCCGAAATTCGGAATCTTCACGTCCGGCGGGCGAATCGCCTTGATGAGGGAATAATTCTCCACCGCGGCGCATCGTTATAGGTGATAACGTCTGCATGACCGACCAGGATTGGCGGACAACTTTGGAGGCTTGGATACGCGACCACGCGGAGGTCGTCTTCGCGTATCTGTATCGTTTGGCAGGTTCGACTTCGGCAGCCGAGGATTTGACGCAAGAGGTGTTTTTGACCGCCTTGCGGAAAGGGGACCAGATTCGCGATCCGAAAAGGGTGAGGGCTTGGCTGATGACCGTCGCCCGAAACTCTTTTTTGGCTTCGCGTCGCGCGTCCCAAGCTTTGCCGACCGTGGAGTTGCCGGAAGCCGCGGAAATCGCCGACGACGAGTCGGCACCTGAGCATTGGGCGTTCGACGAGGAGCAATTGCAGGAGGCTCTGGCGGAATTACCGGACGATTTTCGTGTCGTAGTCTTGATGTTTTATTTTGAGGAACTCTCCTATCGAGAAATTGCCGAGCAGTTGGGTCTGCCCATCGGCACGGTGATGAGTCGGTTGTCGCGAGCGAAGGCGCAATTGCGAGCCAAGTTGGCGGGGTCGGTGGCGGTCTCGCCGTCTACGCCAGATTGATTGGGAGACGAAGATTCGCGATTTGTAAGTTGGTAAGTACTGCGTAAGAAGGTTGGGACGGGTACGGCGGTCGACAGGGATCGTCGCCGCAAAAGATGGAAGCAAACCCGATCGTAGGCACGGAGGGATTAAGAGGTTGCGCATGAGCGATAATCCGCGAAAAGACCAGTCCCGGCAACCGGATTCGCCCGGACGTCCCGAACGGGACTTCCGCGGTGACTCCTTGCCGGACGACTCGTTCGCGGCAAACGGGTTTTCGCCCAACGTGGCGAAAGACGCCGAGCAATGGAGAGGTTTCGACCGGTCCGTGCGACGTCAACTTCTCGCTGTTCGATTGCCGGAGGGGTTTCAGGAGCGACTCGTCGCCGCGGTCCTGCGGCAGGCGAAAGCCGATCCCGCGAGCGAGGGTATGATGGTCGCAAGCGACGGCGCCGGGCCAGGTAGTCCGATTGTCGGAGCGGAGTCCGCGGCGATTGAGATGGGAAGGGGGGATTGGTCGCGTCGGCGTTGGCTGCGATGGACTGCGGGCGTCGTTGCCGGGGGAACCGCCGCCGCGGTGGTCGTGTCATTGACTCGACGACAACCCGCCACGCGGCCCATGGAGGCCGGGGAGATCATGGAGGCCGCCGGCGCCCAGTTCGAATTGCAGGAGCACGCGTTCGGTACCGGTATTCCCTTGGCAAGCCGCCCGCCCGCCGACCCGTACCGCTTTAGCCGGGATGTCTTGGGAAGGGACATCCGATGGCGATCGGTGGTACTGCTGCAACGATCGGTTGTGGCGTTTGACATGCGTTCTTCGGCAGGGGATTCGGCGACCCTTTTCGCGTTGGTCGAAAACGTGGCCGGCCTGCCTCGTACGGTGCCGAGTCGGCCCCTGTTGCGAACCAGTCGTACCGCAGTTGCGGCCTGGAACGACGCGCCGTTGACGTACGTGTTGGTCGTCCAGGGGGATTCGGCGGCATACCGCCGCTTCTTGGCGCCGCTTGGTCCGGTTGCCTGAGTTGGGGACGGGAGCTTGCGAGCGGACAAGACGCGGTCGTTGCGACTTAGCGCAACCGCAGCGACCGATCCCGCGGGGATTCCCGGACTCTTCCCAGCCTCTTCAAGCTCTCCACGATGCTTGCCGACGGTGCGGGGTTGGTCCCTCAGGCCTGCTCGTGCGTTGCGGGGGAAAATCGCAAAAGCAACCAACCGACGATGCCGGCCAGTAACGAAGCGGTGAGAACGGCGGTCTTGGCCGTATCAAGCGACTGGCCCGGCCCGAATCCGAGCGCGGCAATAAAGAGCGACATGGTGAAGCCGATTCCGGCAATGACGCTCAGCCCGTGAATCTGACGCCACGAGACACCGGCGGGCAACTCCGCCAGATTGCATCGCACGGCAAGCCACGACGCTCCGAAAATTCCGATCTGCTTGCCGAAAAACAAGCCGGTCATAATGCCCAAACTGATTGGGTGAGCGAAGCCGGAAAGAAAGCCGGGCTCCAATGTTACGCCGGCGTTGGCCAAAGCGAAGACGGGCATGATGAAAAAGGCCACCCAGGGGTGCAGTGCATGCTCCATCCGTTCAAGAAGGGAATGGTGTGCCGAGTGGGCGCGGGAGGCTTCTTCGCCATGGGGGACGGCGCTATCGGGACCGCCGGTTTCCTCGGGGGTTCGCGGCTTGCCGGGTACCGTCAGCGCCGCCAAAACGCCCGCCACGGTGGCGTGGACACCGGACTTCAGAATGAAGTACCACAAGACCACGCCGACCAGGATGTAAGGTACGGCATAACGGCATCCCGCGCGGTTGAGCACGGCCAACACCAGCAGCGCCAACGCCGCCGAAACGAGCGCATCGGTGTGAATTTGGTTCGTGTAGAACAGGGCGATCACGAGCACGGCGCCGATATCATCCACAATCGCCAGGGCCACCAGAAACACCTTGGCGGTGACCGGCACCCGCGGACCTGCCAGGGCAAGCGCGCCGATGGCGAAGGCGATGTCGGTGGCCATGGGCACGGCCCAGCCTCTCAGCCCTTCGCCGCCCCAGTTGAAAGCGACGTAGAACAAAGCCGGCACGACCATTCCGCCGATAGCCGCCGCGGCGGGCAGGGCCGCCTTGCGAAAGCCCGCCAGTTCGCCGCCGGTGATCTCGCGCTTGATTTCCAAACCGACCAGAAAGAAGAAGACGGCCATCAGACCGTCGTTGATCCACAGCAGTAGCGGCTTTTCCACGCCTACGCCGCTCCATTTGACCGTGATGACGCTTGCGAGAAGTTCATGGTAGGACGATGACCACGCCGAATTGGCCCAGGCCATGGCGATGACCGCGCAAGCCACGAGAATGACGCCGCCTGCCGCCTCTTGTCGTAAGAACTCTTGAAAGAGGATCGAGAGTCGGTTGAACGGGTTTTGGAGTTTCGGCTCGGGGTGTTGCATGGCCGGGCCTCAATGCAGGAGCGGTACAAATCGGATAGGCAAGTCGCGGAATTGTAGCGCGGAACCTTCGAGAGACAACGGGCTGCGCGTAGCGCGCCCGCGTCGCGAAGGCGTGAATGCCCATCCTGTCGGCACGCCGCGGGGCTTGCTGCGTAGGGCTTTCGGGGAGAAGTCCTACCGATCAGTCGAAACCGCCGCGACACGGACGGCTATTACGGGAACGATGCCGTGCGGTCGAGGGGTTGGCCGGGTCGCCAGTGGAATCGCGGCTCTCCTTCCTCCAAGGTTCCGGCGGGGCGAGCGCCCTTGGCCGGCATGTTCCGCAGAGCGTCGCCGAGATCCTCTCGCATCGAGTCCGCCAACGCCTCGATCTGCTGAACTACTTGCGGGTATTGGTCGGCGAGGTTCTTCGTTTCGCCGGGATCGGATTCCAGATCGAAAAGAGAAAGCTCAATGGACGCTTGTTCGTAGGGTGCGGGCATGCCTCCGGTGCCGCCCGGACGCCCCGCCAAAGTTGGATACTTGTGTGGAAAATGCAGCTTCCACTTGCCCATGCGAACTGCATGCAGTTCCCGGCCCCAGTAGAAAAAAAGGGCTTGGTGAGGACTTTTGGCCTCCGCATCGCCGCGGATCAGCGGCAAAATGCTCACTCCGTCGATTTTGTGCGGCGGTAATTGAGCACCGATGATCTCCGCGATGGTCGGCAACAAGTCAATGGTCATGGCAGGCTCGCGGCACACGGTACCGGCGGGGACGGTACCCGGCCACCACATCACGGTGGGCACGCGGCAACCGCCGTCGAACATGGTCGCCTTGCCTTCTCGAAGCGGTTTGGCCGAGCCTGCATGATCGCCGTAGGACAGCCAGGGGCCGTTATCCGTCGTAAAAATCACCAGCGTTTTGCGATCGAGCTGATTCTTGCGGAGCGTGTCGAGGATTTGCCCCACCGACCAATCCACCTCCATGACCACGTCACCGAACAAGCCGCGTTGGCTCTTGCCCGCGAATTTGTCGCTGACGTAAAGCGGAACGTGGACCATGGAATGCGGCACGTAAAGCAGGAACGGGCGATCCTTATTCCTCTCGATGAAGTCGACGGCACGTTCCGTGTACCACGTCGTCAGATTCTTCTGGTCGTCGCCCGTCACGTCGTCGTCGATCACCTCGGTTTGTTGCAAGAGAGGCAGGTTGGGGTAATTTCGTCCGGCGGTTGGGTGGAACGGCCACATATCGTTGGAATAGGGCAAGCCGAAGTATTCATCGAACCCGTGGCTCGTCGGCAGGAACTTGGGGTGATGGCCCAAGTGCCACTTGCCGAAGCATGCCGTCGCGTAACCCTTTTGTTTCACGATGTCGGCGATCGTCGCCTCTTGGGGACTCAGCCCATGATTCGCTGTGTGATTCAGCGCTCCAAGGATGCCGACCCGAACGTTGTAGCATCCTGTCATGAGACCGGCGCGAGAGGCCGAGCAAACGGCTTGCGTGACGTAGAAGTCGGTGAAGATGCGGCCTTCGGCGGCCATGCGATCCAAATGCGGCGTGGAATAGCCCTCGGCTCCGAACGGCCCGATGTCCGCGTAACCCATGTCGTCGATGAAGATGATTACGAAGTTGGGCGTATCCGCGGCGGGCGAAGCGGCCCGGGCGAGGAAGGCGGGATTGAGCCAAAAAGCCGCGAAAGCCGGCAGGACCCGCGAGAAAACGTTCAGCATGATTCTTCTTTGTACGCGATTCTTCGTCATGATGGCCGGCCTCCCCGACGGATGGAGTTCGAGGAACCCACGGGTTCAGGCGGGTTCGCACCGCCCGTCAACTCTGGACAAGGTTGACGCCAATATACTCAACCCACACAGTAAAACCAATGCTTTGCCCGGCGCTTCAGCGTTTCGACGTACATGGGTCGCCGGCCTTGCGTTTTCGAGTTCGCAGGGCGCCAACCGGCGGTTTTCGAAATTATTGACACCCATATCAGCGGTCTCTAGAATCAGTCAGACATTGCAGCGAACGGCGGCGTGAGTCGATTCTTCCGTTCGGTAACCATTCCTCTTTCCGGAAAGGGAGGTGCCATCGATGGCAGCGCAGGGACAATCAGGTATCGTAAACGTGATGAAAGAGGCCCGCCTGTTCCCGCCTTCTCAGGAGTTCTCTTCCAAAGCCCGTATCAAATCCATGGCGGAATACGAGGCCCTGTGGCAACGTGCCAAAGATGACCTGGAAGGGTTTTGGGGAGAATTGGCCCAGGAATTGCACTGGTTCAAGCCGTTCGAGAAGGTGCTCAATTGGAACGAACCGTTCGCGGAGTGGTTCGTGGGGGGGCAAACGAACATCTCCTACAATTGCCTCGATGTGCATTTGACCACTTGGCGTCGCAACAAGGTGGCGTACATCTGGGAAGGTGAACCGGGCGACGTCCGCGTTCTGACCTACGAAATGTTGCATCGCGAGGTGTGCAAGTTCGCCAATGTGCTCAAGGGCTTGGGCATTCAAAAGGGCGACCGCGTTTCATTATACATGCCGATGGTGCCCGAGTTGGCGATCGCCATGCTGGCCTGCGCGAGAATCGGCGCCGTTCACTCCGTCGTCTTCGGCGGATTCGCAGCCGAGGCGTTGGCGGACCGCAACAATGACGCCCAGGCGAAGCTGATGATCACGGCGGACGGCGGTTGGCGGCGCGGCAAGATCGTTCCCCTCAAGGACAACGTCGACGCCGCCTTGGCGAAGTCGCCGACCGTGGAGAAGTGCATCGTCTATAAGCGGACCGGTCAAGACATCCCCATGGTGGAAGGCCGCGATCTATGGTGGCATGAATTGATGGAGAACGCCTCCGCGAATTGCCCGGCCGAACCCATGGACAGCGAGGCGCCGCTGTTTCTTTTGTACACTAGCGGTTCCACCGGCAAGCCGAAGGGAATCAAACACAGCACGGCGGGTTACAATCTCTACGCCAAGAAGACGACCGAGTGGGTGTTCGACGTCCGCGACGACGACATTTACTGGTGCACGGCCGACATCGGCTGGATCACCGGCCATACTTATATCGTGTACGGTCCGCTTTCGGCGGGAGTCACCTCCTTCATGTACGAAGGCGCTCCGAATTTCCCTGCCGAGGACCGTTGGTGGGACATGATCGAACGCTACAAGATCAACATTTTGTATACGGCTCCCACCGCCATCCGCACGTTCATCAAATGGGGCGATGAGCACGTGGATAAGCACGATCTGTCAAGCCTCCGCCTGTTGGGCAGCGTGGGCGAGGGGATCAATCCCGAGGCTTGGATGTGGTACTACGAGAAGATCGGCGGCGGTCGTTGTCCTATCGTGGATACCTGGTGGCAAACCGAGACCGGCGGGATCATGATTTCTCCGCTCCCCGGTTGCACGCCGCTCAAGCCGGGAAGCGCCACCAAGCCCTTGCCGGGAGTCGTTCCGGAGGTCGTTGGCGAGGACGGCAAACCCGTTCCTCAAGGTACGGGCGGATGGCTGGTGATCACCAAACCCTGGCCCTCGATGCTCCGCGGCATCTGGGGCGATGACGAACGCTACAAGCGGCAGTATTGGTCGGACGTACCCCACAAGTATCTCGCCGGTGACAACGCCCGCTGCGATGAGGACGGCTATTACTGGATCATGGGGCGGATCGACGACGTGCTCAACGTCTCCGGGCACCGACTCAGTACGATCGAAGTGGAGAGCGCCCTGGTCAGTCATCCCGCCGTGGCCGAGGCCGCCGCCGTGGGACGACCGCACGACGTCAAAGGCGAGGCCATTTGCGCGTTCGTGACCCTGGCGGAAGGCTTCGAACCGTCCGACCAGTTGCGGGCGGAGTTGAAACAGCACGTCCGCAAAGAGATCGGCGCGCTGGCCGTCCCCGATGACATCCACTTTACGGCGGCCCTGCCGAAGACGCGAAGCGGTAAGATCATGCGGCGGTTGCTGCGGGACATCGCTTCCGGTCGCGAGACCGTGGGCGACACCAGCACCTTGGAGGACTACAGCGTGCTGGCTCGACTTCGCGCCGGCGACGAAGGTTGATCGACCGTCGTTAGGGAATCGAACGAGCGACCGGGAAGGCGCGCGAAGACGCATCCGCACCGAAGCACAATCGGCGGCACAAGGCCGCAGATCGTTCGTGTCGATGACTCGTGATAAGCTTGATCCGTACCGCCCGCGGCGACTCGAATTGGACACTGCGGGCGGTCCCATTTTCAGGGGGATTTTGCTTGACGGAGGTTCGTTGCAACCCCTATATTAAATGGCGAACGCAGGTCCGGCATCTGTGAGCGACTGGAGACGGAGAGCCGAAAGGAGGTGGGCCGGATGTTAGAGAACCTTGGTATCGTCGATGCGTGTTTCTCGCTTCCCAAGGAGAGGGCGAGGGCTTCTCGTAAGCTCAACGGCAAGTCGGTATTGGAGTGGGTTGCGCGCCGCGCCACGGACAGCCAGCAATTGGACGGCGTGATCGTGGTCACCACGGCGAACCCGGACAACGAGTTCGTCAAGCATTTGACGCCGCTCGACGTGCCGGTCTTTGTCGCTCAGGCGGCGGATCCTTTGGGGGCATTGGCGTCCGCTCTGGAGGCCTATCCCGCCGCACACTTTGTGCGGATCGAAACCGCGTGCCCGCTCTTCGATCCGGTGCTCTTGGACCGGTTGGTGAAGGAAAGTCGTCGTGTGTCCGACCCGGTCGATTACCTGGGCTACCGCAGTCACAATGGCACGCCCGCGATGGCCACGCCGGTCGGAGTGTTCGGCGAATGGGTGAACGCCAAGACGCTGTTGGATGTCGCCCGGAACGTCCAGTCCGCCAAACACCGGACCCATCCCACTCGCTACATCTACGAGCGTCCGGAACGGTTCCGCGTGCGATGGATTCCGCTGCCCGAGGAAATCGATCGAGATGATCTTCGCCTCACGTTAAGTAGTGAAGACGACTGGGAGTATCACCAGATCATTCTCGAAACCTTGGGTCCGGATTGTGATCTGCGGACCATCACGAATCTGCTGGATCGCTGCCCATCGCTCCGCTATCAAATGGCGGAATTGAATCGCGCCTCCCGCATCGCGTGACGATCCGGCACGGCTTAAGGAGAACGGCTTAAGGAGAGTTGCTCGAATCGCCGCCGCCGTTTTCGAGTTTCGGTAAACGTGGGGCGGGCATGGTCTCCATGTATTTCCGCTCCAGCGAGTCGACCATTTCCGCAGGCCAACCCGGCGGAGCCATCCTTACCGTCTGGATGTCGATGTCCCCCTCGGGACCGTTCACCTCGTTCGCCCATTCTTGCACCGCCGCAACACGCTGTTGCGTCTCTTCGGCCTTATAAGATTGACGCACGTAAATGGTTCGATGCGTGCTGGGCGCCTCGGTCAGAATCCACTCGACTTTGAGTTTTCCCGCCTGGTTCAGCTTGCCGGTCTCCTGATCAAAATGCTGCTCTGAAATCAGGTTCTGGCCCATCCACCCCTTTTGGACCATCAGTTCCAGCGGAGCCTTGGCCGCGAAACGGTCATTGGGGACAAAACAGTCGGGCCAAGAGTTGTTGCGATAAGTGTCTTGCCCGATGCGGTGAAAGAACGCTTTGAGTCCTTGCGCCGAAGCCTGCGGCGAGGGAATCGCGACAATCATGCCTGCCAAAGCCGCAAGAATCATCCATGACCTTTGCATAGTGACCATCCTCGTTTAGGTCGATGAGCGTGTCTCGTTCCATCGTAAAGTTTTGCCGCGAGGGCGACTGCGGACGGGGCGAAAAGCCGCGGCAGGGGTCGCCCGGTTGCGCTCCGGTGCCCTTGTTTCGAGTATCGGCAGCGCGGGGCGAGAATCTACGACGGATTTGCGGCGGCTACGCATCTTTCCTATCTTCCGGCCCGTCGGCCCGCGAAACAGCGTAACTCTGGGAAACGAATGTGTCGATAAACTTATCGCATTTATCCCATGTCGCGCACTTCTCTCGATTTTTCGGAAAGATCTGCCGATGACAAGAAAACGGGTATTGCGGAATCGGGCCACCGCTCGATTTTCCGGAAGTCCTGCGGTTTGACAACGAAGTCGTCGAGCCGGGAAATGGCCCGACCATGCGGTTCGGAGACCGTCGTTTTCGGTCCGGCGACGGTTACCGCCGCACTTGCACTTCACGCCACGGAGGGTACTGCCGTGCTTCGATTACAGGCCAAGCTGGGGTTTATAGTTGTCGGCGTTCTCATCCCGGTGATGACTGCGGGATGCACCGCCTCTCGCAGCGTCTCGCCGACGCAAAATGCCGTCCAATCGCCCTTCGGCGGCGCTTCCGGTGGGACGTCCCTTTTCTCTTTCAAGCCTGCCCAGTCCGGCGGAGCGGTTGCGGCAAGCTACTCGGAACCGGTGCAGACGGCGGATCCAACTTCGCTCTCCACCGAAGCCAAGCCCAGCCCGCGACTTTACGTCGCCATGGCAAAACTGCATGAGAAATCCAACCAATTCGAGAAGGCGGAAGAACAGTATCGCCGCGCCCTTCAAATGGATGCCAAATACTTGGATGCCTTGCTGGGGTTGGGAAGACTCAAGGATCGCGAAGGGGATTACAAGGAGGCATTGGAAACTTATCAACGAGCGGTCAAGTATCATCCCGAGAATGCCGCCGCCTGGAACCACCTCGGCCTATGCCTGGCGAGGCAAGGAAAGCTCTCCGAAGCCGCCGACGCCTTGCAAAAGGCGGTGAACCTCGATCCCAGGCACGAGTTGTATCGCACGAATCTTGCCGTGATCTTTGTGGAAGCCGGACGGACGGAAGAAGCTTTACAGCAGCTTCGAGCGGTCCAGGATGAAGCCCAGGCCTATTACAATTTGGGGTATCTGCTCCAGAAAAGGGGCGATACGACCGCCGCGGCGCGGTACTTCAATCTTGCCCTGCAACGCAAACCCGATTTCGAGGAAGCCCGGCAGTGGTTGGAGACGCTTCGCACCCGAAACGACAATTCATTGATTTCTGAGGAACCTCGAATGGGGCGTGCGAAGCAGCGAGTCTCGCTGACCCAGCAATTGGCTGCACCGGGGTCGGCGGAGAAGGATGCCGCTGCGCCGTCTCAAACCGACTCGGATAACAACGACGGACGCCGCGCGAGTCCGTTTCGTCTGCCGTTCTTTTCCCCGCAGTCGAAGGGAACCTCCGCTCCGGCCTTCGGAAATGACGGTACCGCCAGCACCGACCGAACGCCGGACCCGGGAACGCCGCCGCTCATTTCGTGGTCGCCGCCGGGAGGAAGGGGGTCTCGTTCAGAGTTCGATGCCGGCACCGAGATGTCGCGGAGTGCGCCGCCTAAGCTTGTTCCCGCATCTTCACAACCGAGCCCGAAGACCGGCAAGGAAGTCACCATCCAATCACCGAAGTCCGGTTCCGTCGTGGCGCCTTTACCGCCGGTGTTGGCCGAACCGGTGGCCGAAGTGCAACCGTTGCCGCCGATTGCACCCTAAGCCCCGGTGCGTATGACGCTGTCGGCACCAACGACGTCGGACGGCGCGGCCTCGCGTAAGCCCGGGGGCTTCGACACGCGGTTTTCCCGAACGATTCGAGATTCCAAGCGATTTTCGCCGTGCCTGGTGTGTCGCGCCGAGGAACGGCATGGTGCGACAAGAAGGGTCAGGTTTTCGCCTCGCTGGAAGTCTTCTTGGCGGACGTTTTGCCCTTGCCCGATCCATTGCTCGAGCCGTTGCCGGACCCGTTGTTCGAGGACGACTTACCGTTGTCCTTCGAGGCGGCTTGCCGATACGAGTCGCTGCGATAATCCGTGCAATAGAACCCGGAACCTTTGAATATGATGGCCGCGCCGGTCCCTATCAAACGGCGCAGTTTCTTTTTGCCGCATTCGGGGCACTTGACCAGCGGGGCCGCGGTGATGCTTTGAAACGTCTCGAACTGATGTTCACAGGCATCGCAAACATATTCATAGGTCGGCATAGCTGCATCTCCGGGTTATGAAAGTGTATGACGGTCGGGGTAAGTTCTGATTCTCGCAGCCTCTGTATCTAGGAATCGACGCAACGTCCGTTCGAAAGCCGGTCGCGCCGCACCGGAGGATCTTCGGCGGAACGCCCGTCTGACCGGATCAGGCGGTTCCATTACAGGCGGCCAATCTGTGCTCGCATTTAACCGGACTGCTCGCCTTCGCCGTCCGGCGACATGGAAACCACGACTTGGCTCGGTCGCACCACTCGATCGTGCAAGGTGTAGCCTTCTTGCGTCACGTAAATGACGGTATTGGGCGGGGAGTCGCCGGTCGGTTGACGCGAAATCGCATGGTGCAAATTCGGATCGAACGGTTGGTTCAAGGCCTCGATCCGGCGGCATTCGTGTTTTTCCAACACGTCCTGCCATTGCTTCACGATCATGTTCAAGCCCGTCAAGAGCGCCGAAAGATCGTGATTCTTTTCCGCCGAGTCGATGGCCCTTTGGAGGTTATCCAAGACCGGCAGCAGGTCGCGAATCAGATCCGCGGCGGCGTAACGGCGATCGTCGGCCATTTGCCGCTGAACCCGTTTCTGATAGTTCTCGAATTCCGCTTGCCATCGCATTGCGCGATTGCGGTGCTCGTCCGCCTCCCGCCGCAGGGCCTCGGCTTCCGACTGAAGTCGTGCAATTTCAGTTCGGCCGTCAACCTCGCCCGAGCCGGCGTCGTCCGATGGAGTCCGGTCGGGGATTGGGGTTTGTTCCGAAGAGTCCACTGAATCCATCTTGCTTTCCGTTTGCGATACCAAAGGTTCTCGCGAAGTTTCACCCTGCGAAGGGCCGGCATCGCGAGGGGCGCTTTCTTGCGGTTTCCGGTCTTGAGATCGTTTCGCCATCGTCGTGTCCTCGCTCCCTTGCCATTTCGTCACGATACACCTTCAGGCGAACCGTCTTCTCGTCCACACACTCAAGCCGCTCGTCTCAGCTCGCGGCACCGACATCCTGCGGCATGTCTTGGGACTATCTTATCCACGCTTCGAAAAAAGCTCCTTGATCATGCCGAAAAAGTCCTTTCGTTTGGGCATGACGTCGGCATTCTCGATCTCCGCAAGCTCTCTCAGCAGTTTCTCGTGCTTGGGGCTGAGAGTCTTGGGGACCTCGATGAACACCTGCACCAAAAGGTCTCCTTTTCGGCGGGATCGCATATTCGGCATGCCTTTCCCTCGCAGCACAAAGACCTCTTCGCTCTGCGTGCCGGGAGGGATATTGAGGTTTTCGGGACCGTTCAGCGTGGGGACTTCGATGTCGGCACCGAGGGCGGCCTGCGTGTACGTGATCGGCACGCGGCAGATCAGGTTCTGCCCGTCCCGCTTGAACAACGGGTGCTCGCGGACGTGGAGTAGCACGTAGCAATCGCCCCGGGGACCGCCGTTGGGGCTAAGTTCGCCCTCGCCTTGGAGTCGCAGTCGCGTGCTGGAATCGACGCCCGGGGGGATGTTGACCTCTCGCGAGACCGTCTCGATCACCGCCCCGTTTCCCTTGCATTGGGTGCAGGGGTGGGGAATGGTTGTGCCACGACCGCCGCAGGCCGGGCAAGTCGTTTGCAAGGAAAATAGCCCCGCCGATTGCATGATGCGTCCGCGACCGCCGCAGTAATGGCAGGTCTCCGGTTTCGTGCCGGGCTTGGCGCCCGATCCGCGGCATGTTTCACAAATCTCGTGTCTGCGGAAGCGGACGGTCTTGGAGGCTCCCTCCGCCGCCTCGTGCAGATCGAGCGAGATTTCGCAGAGGATGTCCTCGCCTCGCCGCGGGCGATTGCGCCCGCCCATGCTCCCGAAAATCTCGCCGAAAATCCCTTCGCCGAAGATATCGCCGAAGGCCGAGAAGATTTCGTTGATGTCGCGGAACTGATGGGCCTGATAGTTCCCCGACAGTCCCGCATGACCGTATCGGTCATAGGCCGCCCGCTTCTCCGGGTTGCTAAGAACCTCGAATGCCTCGGCAGCCTCCTTGAATCGAGCCACCGCCTCCTCGTCGCCCGGGTTGCGATCAGGGTGGTATTTCAAGGCCAGCTTGCGATAGGCATCCGCGATCTCTTTGTCCGAGGCGTTGCGCGAAACGCCAAGAACCTGATAATAGTCTTTTTTTTCGGACATGGTCGCCATGTCAGGCTCAAGGAGATTGGATAACAACGGGTCGCTAGTGAGAGGGTCGGCGAAAGCCGGTCGGGGATGGTGAGCGAATGGGATCGAATCGCTCATTCCTTGCGGATCGATTGCAATCGAGGAAGCATCCCAAGAACCTTCACCCTCTCAAGTGTAGCTCCCCTTGTGGTTTCGCGAAACGCCGTCGCAACCGGCCTCTGACAGGCATCGTCAACTTTCGATCGTGTGGGAAATCGCAAATTTTGCGGACACGGCAACTGGGCGACAAGCTTCGGGCCGCCTCCCGGGAGACGGCCCTGGCTTGCTTTCTCACGTGTCGGCAACGTTATTTCCGGCGCGACGATCCGCGCCGAACTCGTCTCGGATCAGCGGATTACGCCTTCCGCGACCGTTTCCTCTTCATCCTCCTTGGGAACGTCGGTTACGAGCACCTCGGTGGTCAACATCAGCGAGGCGACGCTGGCCGCGTTCTCGAGGGCACAACGAACGACCTTGGTCGGGTCGATGATGCCCGCTTTGAACATGTCCACGTACTTGCAGGTCAAGGCGTCGAAACCGACGTTGCCTTCCTTTTCCAAAAGGTCTTGGACGACCACGGCACCGTCCACGCCGGCATTGGCTGCGATCTTTTCCAAGGGTTTGGTCAAGGCTCGCCATACGATGTCCACGCCGATTTTCTCGTCGCCGCGGGCGGCACTGCGAGCCTTTTCCACGGCTTCACGGCACCGCAGCAAGGCAACTCCGCCGCCCGGCACGATGCCTTCCTCCGCCGCTGCGCGCGTCGCATGCAAGGCGTCTTCCACGCGGGCCTTGGTCTGCTTCATCTCGGCCTCGGTCAAACCTCCGACTTGCACGACCGCCACTCCGCCGGAGAGCTTGGCCAATCGCTCTTGATATTTCTCGCGGTCGTAGTCGCTGTCGGTAGTTTCGATCAACTGGCGAAGTTGATCGGCGCGGGCCTTGATGTCGGCAGGTTTTCCGCCGCCTTCGACGATGGTCGTCTTGTCGCGATCGACGGTGATCTTCTTGGCTCGACCGAGGTGGGACAACTCGACGTTTTCGAGTTTCATCCCCAGGTCCTCGCTGATGAGCGTCCCGCCGGTCAAGATGGCGATATCGCCCAGCATGGCCTTGCGTCGGTCGCCGAAGCCTGGGGCCTTCACCGCGCACACGTTCAAAATGCCGCGGAGTTTGTTGACCACCAAAGCCGTCAGCGCTTCCCCTTCCACGTCCTCGGCGATGATCAACAAGGGCTTGCCCATTTGCGCCGTCTTTTCCAAGACGGGGATCAGCTCACGCAAATTGCTGATCTTTTTCTCGTGGATGAGGATGAAGGCGTCCTCCAAGTAGCAATCCATCTCCGGCATGCGGTTGATGAAGTACGGCGACAGGTAGCCCTTATCGAACTGCATGCCCTCGACGATCTTGTAGGTCGTCTCGGCGGACTTGCCTTCCTCGACGGTGATGACGCCGTCCTTGCCTACCTTTTCCATGGCCTCGGCCAAGAGATTGCCGATGGCAGCGTCGTTGTTGGCGCTGATGGTACCCACGCTGGCCAACTCGGACTTGTTCTCGACCCGCTTGGCGATGGAGTGGAGATGGTTGACGGCGGCTTCCACCGCGCGTTCGATGCCGCGACGGATGGCGGTGGGATTGCTACCGGCCACCACGTTCCGCAGTCCTTCGCGGTAAATGGCATGAGCCAACACGGTGGCCGTGGTGGTGCCGTCGCCCGCCGTGTCGGACGTCTTGGAGGCCACCTCGCGAACGAGCTTGGCTCCCATGTTCTCGAACTTGTCCTCCAGGTCCACTTCCTTGGCGACGGTGACGCCGTCCTTGGTCACCTGCGGTCCGCCGAAGGATTTGGAGAGGATCACGTTATGGCCCGCCGGTCCGAGCGTGGCGCCGACCACATCGGCCATTTTTTCCACGCCCCGTAGCAGTTTGGCGCGGGCTTGATCTTGATATAGCAGTTGTTTCGCCACGATTGCGGCTCCTTATGATCTGTATCCGAGCGATGCGTTTCCGTGCGTCTTTACCGGACGCCCGACCTCACTTTACGACCTTGGCCAACACATCGCTTTCGCGAAGGATCTTGACCTCACGACCGTCGATTTCGATGTCCGTGCCGCTGTACTTGCCGAAAATGACCTCGTCGCCGACGGCTACTGAAATCTCGGTCCGCTTACCGTTGTCCAGCAGGCGACCGGGACCGACCGCGAGCACGGTTCCGCGCTGCGGCTTTTCTTTGGCGGTATCCGGCAGCACGATGCCGCCGGGGGTCGTCTCTTCGGCCTCCAAAGGCTCCACGACGATCCGGTCATCCAACGGGCGCAACTTGATATCCTTCATCTCTACCACCCTTTTCTATTGAGTCCTGTCCAGTTCGAACCAACCTGTATCCGTCGAGAGAGCTTTCCGGTTGCTGCCTTTCTCTCCCTGGTTGCCTTTCCTTCGGGCGCCGCCCGTTTGGCGGGTGACGACGGCCCGAGTGCATCAATAGTCGTAATCGTCCATGTCGTGGTTGTGCCCGGCGGGCTTTTTGTCGGATTCCTTCTTGGGAATCTCCGTCACCAGGCAGGAAGTCGTCAACAGCAGGCCGGCCACGCTGGCTGCGTTTTGAAGCGCCACGCGAACCACCTTGGCCGGGTCGATGACGCCGGCTTCCATCATATCGACGAACTGATCGCGGTCAGCGTCGTAGCCTTCATTCTTCTTCATCTTGCGAACGCGGTTGACCACCACGGCGCCCTGTTGACCGGCGTTTTCGGCGATCGTTCGCAAGGGAATCTCCAGAACATTGGCGATGATCTTGGCGCCCAAGGCCTCATCGCCGGTCAACTCCAATTTTTCCACGGCTTTGGCGGCACGCAGAAGCGCCACGCCGCCGCCCGGTACGACGCCTTCCTCCAGTGCGGCCTGAGTAGCATTCTTGGCGTCTTCGATCAGGAACTTGCGTTCCTTCAATTCGGTCTCGGTCGCGGCCCCGACGTAGATCTGAGCGACGCCGCCCGACAATTTCGCCAACCGCTCTTGCAGTTTTTCGCGGTCATAGTCGCTGGTCGTGGTCTGAAGCTCGCGCCGGATCATCTCGCAGCGCCCCTCGATTTCCTCCTTGGCGCCTGCGCCGCCGGCGATGGTGGTATCGTCGGCCGAGATGATGACCTTTTTGGCCTGACCCAAGTCGCTGAGCTTGACGGATTCGAGATTGATGCCCAAGTCCTTGAAGATGGCCTTGCCGCCGGTCAGGATGGCGATGTCGCCCAGCATGGCCTTGCGGCGTTCACCGTAAGCCGGGGCCTTGACCGCGCAAACGTTCAAAATACCGCGGAGCTTGTTGACCACCAACGTCGCCAACGCCTCGCCCTCAACGTCTTCGGCGATGATCAGGAGCGGGCGATTGGCCTTGCTGACCGCTTCCAACAAGGGCACCAGCGCCCGGGCGTTGGAAATCTTTTCTTCGTGCACCAAGATCAGGCATCGTTCCAGTTCGCAGGTTTGCGTCTCCGGATTGGTGACGAAGTGCGGCGAGAGGAAGCCGCGATCGAATTGCATGCCCTCGATGAACTCGACGGTCGTCTCGGCCTGTTTGCCTTCCTCGACCGTGATCGCGCCGTTCTTACCCACCTTGACGAAGGCCTCGGCGAGGACGGCGCCGATGGAGGGATCGTTGTTCCCGGCAATGGTGGCTACCTGGACGATTTCTTTGCGGTTCTTCTCGTCCACGCTTACCGCCATCTTGCGGATGGCTTCGACGGCGGCATCGACGGCCTTTTGGATTCCGCGATTCAGGGCCATGGCGTCGGCGCCCGCGGCGATCATCTTCAGGCCTTCCTGAAAGATCGCTTCCGCCAAGACGGTGGCGGTGGTGGTGCCGTCGCCCGCCACGTCGTTCGTTTTCGAGGCGGCTTCACGAACGAGCTTGGCCGCCAGATTCTCGTAGGGATTCTCGAGATCGACGTCTTCGGCGACGGTGACCCCGTCCTTCGTCACTTTGGGGGAACCCCAACTCTTGTCGAGCATCACGTTGCGGCCGCGAGGCCCCAACGTCGCTTTGACCGCGGCCGCCAATTTGTTCACGCCCGCCGCCAGCGATTGCCTCGCGACGTCTTCGAATAGCAGTTGTTTCGCCACAGTGATTCCTCCTCAAATCTGTGATAGGTTAACCCCACTCAGGAAGGTCGACCGGAATTGTTTCCGCAAATCGCCCTGTAGAAAGGCCCTGTCTGTAAGCCGTTCCCTCCGTCGCAACGTCCCCACAGGCGATCAACCGAAGTTCCGACCGCCACCGGTAAGCGTGTGTGTGCGCCAAAAATCCGTTTCGGTTGCCGAGACGTTATGGGCCACGCAGTGCAGTCGCGCAGGGCACGGCGAATCGTCCGCCGTCTTCGTGGCAGCCGCTCAATCGGAATGCTCCGCTTTAAGCAATCTCCATTCCGAACGGCAGGAGAAAGACATAAGATAATATTAAATAAATACTTATGAGAACGATTACGAATCGGATCGAATCGGTTGGTGCGGAGCACAACTCGGGTGAGTGCCATTTTGGCAGACGCCGGAAACCTTCAAGCTGCCGACGGTCGGTGCGCGCTCACGCGCGGAAGTGAAGCATCGTTTTGCCGGGCGCAAAGACGCCGGAAAACTTGCACGCCGTCCCTTCTTGTCTGGTTGATTGATGTCGGGATATCAGGGGGACGCGGCGGACAGCGCGATCGCGATTGTACGGGGCCGGCCTGGACGCCGGAGCGGGCGGGCACTGGGCAATAAAAAGCGGCAACAACGGGAACCGTCGTTGCCGCGCGATGGCAATCATTGGCATGCCTTCTCGAATCGGCCCGTGCAACCTGGGATGCAAGGTTTACCGAGACGGAAGGATTTTCTATTCTCGAACGCTAGCCTGGTCTGCGGTTGGGAAATCCTTGGGGACGGGTTGCGTGACCTTGCCGGAGGCCGCCCATTCTGCGCCGCGTTGATAGGTCGTGATGAATGCCACGCTTTTCAGTTCCTTGGCGGTATGTCCCAACGCCTCAAAGAAAATGCGCCCTTTGCCGTACCGGACCGTGAACAGCAGGGGTTCGTGCTCGTCGGAACCGCCCTTGTCGGCAGGAGCGAAGGCCGTGGCGAGTACCGTGAGGTTCTTGGCCGGACCGCGGAGCCAACCGTAGAGTTCGTCGGGGACGTGCATAAATTTTTCGGGCAAGCCCTGGGTAATGGGGTGCAAGTTGTGGCGGACGACGATTTGGAACGGTTGCATGGGACCGTGCCCGCCGCCCCGACCGGGGGAGTTGTCGAAGACGGCGCGACCGTCACGCCAACGCACGTAAGGGCCCCAGTTTTCGTTGCGACCGCCCCAACCGCCGAGACCGATGATCTCGTTGTATTCGGGCCAGTCCGGGAAGGCGGCGCAGGCGAAGTGGTACACGACCACCCCGCCCCCGTTCTTGACATAGTTCACAAATGCCGCCTTGGTCTCTTCCGGCCAGGCGTCTCCTTGATAGTTGAGCACGACCAGGTTGTAATCCTGGAATGACGGTTTGAATCCCGACATGTCCTCGCCCTTTGCCGGAGACTGGGCGACGTCCACCGTAAACAGGCCCGTCTCCTCAAGCAACTGTTTGAGGACCGGCGTGGTCCCCTGCCAGTTATGGCCGTTTTGGCCCGTCACGATCAAAGCCTTGTATTCCGCCGCAAGACCGCCGGCGGCGAACATCAGGCTCAGCACGCCCGCCCAAATAAAACAACGTCGATTCATGGCACGTTCCTTTCTGGAAAACACACACGGTATCCGAAAACGCGATCTACTGCCGGTCCGGTCATCCGGGCCGTGGGGACGAAATTGCCCAGCGGCTTTGACTAGCATAGTCGCCCGGCTAGCATAAAAAAAGAGTGCGGCAAAGACGCGGCATCCCTCGGTTCCGGCAAGGTCCGTCGCGGGCGAGATCGCGCGATACCCGTGTCCGTGCTGTGAACGGAACAAGCCTGCTGACACTCACTCCCAGCGGCGACAGGGAAGGGCGATCGGCGTACGACGCCGGGAATCTCGAAGGAAACGCCGACGCGGCCAACAAGGCGGCGCGAGTACGCCCCGCGTGTCTTTCACGCCGGGGTGAACCGGGTGACATTTGTGGCATGTTCGAGATCATCGACCACACCGCCGATATCGGATTGCGTATCCAGGCTGCCACGCTGGAAGGACTGTTCCAAGAAGCGGCGGAGGGCATGTTCTCGCTGCTCGTGGAAGATTTGACGGCGGTGCGCGAGGAGACGGAATTCCCGTTTGACGTTGCCGCGAACGAGGGATTTGACATGCCGACGCGCCCCAACCCAGGCGAGTCGGGCACGCCGTGTGCCGCGCCGACGCGGCTTTCGGATGCGTGGGAGGACCTTTTGCACGACTGGTTGGCCCAATTGTTGGTTGTGTTTGACGGCCGACGCATGGTTTTTCGGCGGTTCAGCGTGCGGTTTGTCGCAACCGGGTTGCACGGCCGGGCATGGGGTGAGAGGTTGGATCCCGAGAGGCATCGCCCGCGGATGGAAATCAAGGCGGTAACCTATCACGAGCTTCATATTGCCCGAACCGAACGCGGCTACGAATCCCGCATCATCTTCGATCTGTAATTCCTCTTTGTTGATCATCCCGCCGCTTCGGTGAACGGCGTCGGCGGGCGGAACCGAGATTTCGCCCGACAACGGCGACATCGGTTGGCGCGAGTTGCGTTGCGCCGGGCACGCGCTCCATAATTGCTTGCACCCTAGCGACGGTGTCTGTCTGCGACCGCTTTGCGCTATCACAGCCCAAGCCCTGAGGTGTTTTATGTCCCAACGATTGCGGCGTAAGTCTTGCCAAGTTATGTGCTGGGTTGTCGCGTGCATCGTTGCCGTATTCGGTTCGGCGGAAAGGGGGACGCCGGCCCTTGGCGCCGGTGTGGATGAAGACTCTCTTCCGGCGACGCATGTCGGCCAAAACGACGACGGAACGTGGTTCCTTGAAAACGCAGCACTCAAAGTGCGGATCGACCCACGGACGGGGGCGTGGTCCGTTCTCGACAAACGCTGCCGACGGCAATGGATTTCGGCCACCGAATACAAGTCCGAGTCGCCTCGGTTTCGCCGGGTCGCCGCGGTTCCCGAGTCGGGCGACGCCTTGCAGTTCGAGGCCGCCTTTAGTTGGACCGAGAATCAACCCATTTACACGCAGGTGACGATCCGCTTGCCCGCCGATTCGGCTGACTTGCACATTACGGCGGACATGGAGGACCGCACCCGAAAGATCGGCGCGAGTCGGTTTTGGGACCCGCTGGGGGCCGACGTGGACGGTTTGGGAATCGCGGTGGCGGACTACTGCAATGGGCACCTGTATCCCGCCGATACCGAATCGCTGCCGCGACGTTGGTTCTCGACATCGCGTTTGGACATGCCGTGGGTGGGCGTTTGCGAGGGCACGAGAGGGCCGGCGGTTCTGGTGTTATTCGAGACGAGCGATGACGGGGCCGTCGAATTGGTAAAACGCGACGTGGCCGGCCGCTCGCTCTTCCTGCCGCAAGCTATCTGGCAAGATTCCAAGGGAGCGTTCTCCTATCCTCGGCGACTCACGTATGCGTTTGCGGCGGAGGGGGGATATGTCGCCCTGGCCAAGCGATATCGGCAATACGCGAGCCAATTAGGGTTGATCGTACCGTTTGCTGAAAAAGTGAAGGCGAACCCGGAAATCCGCCGCCTGTTCGGTGCGCCCGACGTGTGGGGATACGCCGCACTCGAGTTCGCTCAGGCTGCCAAAGACGCCGGCGTGCGGCGTCTGCTGGTGCAGGGACGCATGCCGCCGGATTCGATGCGGCAGGTCAACGAGTTGGGCTACATCACCAGCGAGTACGACAACTACACCGATATCACGGCGGTCGATAGCGAAGACAAAATTGATCGTTCGCACGACTTCATTCCGCAGAGCGTCGTCTTGAGAGCCGACGGCGAGCGCATGACGGCCTGGTTGACGTTCGACAAAAAGACACAGTTCATGAAGCGGTGCCCTGCGCTCTGGTTGCGGACTGCGCGGAGGGATATCCCCAAGATATTGGGCGAGTATCCCTTCCTGGGGCGATTCATCGATGTGACCACCGCCGAGGACTTGTACGAGTGTTACGATCCGGAGCATCCGTTGACGCGCGCGGACAAGCGCCGGTGCGGCGAGGAACTGCTGGCCTATGTCCGTTCGCAGAAACTCGTAGTCGGCGGGGAGCACGGGATTTGGTGGGCGGTACCGTACACGGACTACTTCGAAGGCATGATGAGCGGCGGGAATTACTCATGGCCGGCGGGGCACCTCATCGCGCCCAAGACCAAGGACGAGCGATTCCACAGCCCGTGGGGACAGGAGTTGCCGCCGTGGCAGGAATACGAAAAGTGGGGCATTGGGCACCGGTATCGCGTGCCCCTGTGGGAATTGGTCTTTCATGATTGCGTCGTTACCACGTGGTATTGGGGCGATTCCAGCGATTTCCTTTTGCAGGCGGCTCCGGAAATCACACCCAAAAAGGATGCGTACAATATCCTGTATGGCACGATTCCGCTCCTTTGGGCGGATGCGCGGCGTGGTTCCTGGCGCAATCATCGCGACGTCTTTTTGCGAACCTATCGCAACACCTGCATCTTGCACGAGGCTATTGCCGGGACCGAAATGCTGGATCATGAGTTCCTAACCGAGGATCGTCGCGTGCAAAAGACGACCTTTTCCGACGGAACCTGGGCGGTGGTCAATTTCGGCCCGGAGCCTTACGAACTGGCCGCGGACGGGCGGCACTGGGTGTTGCCCGAGAACGGCTTCGTTGTAAAAGGCCCCGCCGTCGAACAATCACGGGTCGTGACGGACGGCGGCGTTGTGACCGCGATTCATGGGCCGGACTTCGACTTTTCGGAGACCGAATGACGGGCGAGCGAGCGTTCGCCGGCGTTGCCTTTAACGGACCAGGAGGATTCTGAGGTTGTTTGCAAACTTACGAAGGGTTTTGTTGGTTCGGCAAAAGAATCACCCGGGCAGCGTTGGCGGTCGTTCGAAAACGCTGCATCGGTGTCGCGGAGCGGCGGCCTCGATCGCTTTTGGCGCGGCCATAGCCATTGCGGTCCATATCGGCGGCGCGGCGCTCATGCCGGGGGCGCGGGCGGGCGATGCGGTTGATAGCGCGGCCGTCATGTCGATCACGGGCGGAGAGCTGCACGACTCCGTCGCCTTTCTTGCCGACGACGCACGCGAGGGACGCGAGGCGGGCAAACCGGGGGGCCAAGCCGCGGCGGAGTACCTTCGCGGCGAACTCGAAAAGCTGGGACTCCGCCCCGCCGGTAGCGACGGATTTTTCCAGCCCTTCGGCGACGGTTATCGCAACGTATTGGCCGAATGGCCGACCGATGCGGCCGACGACGCGGAAATCATCATCGTAGGGGCGCACTACGATCACGTGGGCTACGGATCGAAAAGAAACGTGCGCGACGAACCGGGGGCCGTTCACAACGGCGCCGACGACAACGCCAGCGGCACGGCGGCGGTGCTGGAAATCGCCGAGGCGTTTACGCTGCTCTCACGACCGACGCGGCGGAAGGTCCTCTTCGCCTTTTGGGATGCCGAGGAAAAGGGGCTTCTCGGTTCGAAGCATTGGGTGCAAAACCCGACGCGCCCGCTCGATAAGGTTCGATTCCTTGTCAATATGGATATGATCGGGCGACTGCGGGATCATCGCGTGGAGGTGTACGGGGTTCGGAGCGGCTTCGGTCTCCGCGAGATGCTGAGCGGCTTGAATCGGGACACCGATTTGGTGCTGGCGTATTCCTGGTGGAATCGCGGGGACACCGATCACGCCCCATTCTTTCGTAAGAGAGTGCCTTACCTTTTGTTTCATACGGGCATGCATGAAGACTACCACGCCGCCACGGACGATACGGAAAAGATCAACGTGGATGGCATGGAAACCGTTGCCCGCTTGGTCTTTGAACTGGCCTACACGCTGGCCGACCGTGACGAATCAATTACGTTTCGAGACGCCGCAGGGAATGAGTCCGCCAAGGATTGGGACGCACTCTTGAAGGAACCGAAGCCGTGGCGAGATCGCGCGGGCATGGTCACCGGGGATGTCCCGCCGGAGTCGGGAGGCCTGGCCGTTCGCATATCGGAGGTTCGCCCGCAATCGCCCGCAGCGCGAGCGGGATTGGAACCGGGCTGGTTCGTGGAATCCGTAGACGATGTGCCGGTCACGTCCTCGGAGCGATTGACCGCCCATCTTTTATTGACGCGGCGATCCGCCGTGCGGATGACGCTTGCCCGACCCGACGGTACGAAAGAGACGCGGGAATTGACCCTCGAGGGATCGCCGTTGCGATTAGGCATGCAATGGCAACCGGACGATGCCGAACCTCGCGGGATTCTTGTGACGCACGTGCTGTTCGGGTCTCCGGCGGAACAGGCGGGGATTCAGGCCGGGGATTACATTTTCGCCGTCAACGGCGAACCGCTGAGCGAACCGGACCGCTTCGAGGAAATCATTGAACGAACGGCGTTCCCTTTCACGCTGTTGGTGGACCGGCAAGGCAAGCTGAAGACCGTGACGATCGGGGATTGGACGGAGACGGCCGGCAACGCCCACGCGTCACCCTGAAGTCACTCTGAATCCGCCTTTTCGCATGAACCGATCGGTCTTGCCAACCGTCGCCCGGCGAATAGTCTTCTCCGAACTTGTGTCATACCCGAATAGAAAAAGCCCCTTGGCGGCGAGATTGGAAACACCCCTCCGCTTCGACCTTTCCCGAAAAGTGGGGCCTTGCTGACATCACCCATGAGTGCGAAAGAGCGGGCGGGACTGGAGGTCTTCGGTTGGGTCAAAGCGGCAGAAGCCTTGCCCCGGTACTTGCGAGGAAAATCCTGGGGGTGAGCCACCGCCAGGCTAAGCGCACGTGAGCGCTATCGCGTCTCATGTGCGGCGGGATTGGGGCACCGGTTGCGAGGTCGCGCGTCCAATCGCCAAGTGGACCCGGCGCTGAAGGAGAAGGCGTTGACGCTCAGCCTGGAGAAGCGGGGAGACTAGGGTCCAACGCCGGCGGTGGAATGCTTCGCGGCGGAGTCGCGGATAAGCACCGCAAGTTCGGGAAGGCGTCGTTTGCCTCTGCCTCACATACCACACCGTAGATGGGTGGCCCATAATCCCTAGAATCGGGGGGGCATTTCTACTCGTGGTTAACAATTCCCGTTCTCCGAATCCCTCTCTTCGAACCGCTAGACAGTTGTCCGCCGAGGGGGTACGATAAAACGAAATTGATGAGTTGTCGGGTCGCCCGTGGGCTTCATGGGACCTGTCAGGCTGCCAACCAACAGGTCGGGAAGTCTCGCGGTCGAGGAAGATTCTTCAAGAGAGTCCTTTTTTGCAAAGGAGCATGCCGGGTGGTCAAGTTGATTTTGCGTGAGAGTGAGTCGATTCAGGAAGCAGTGCGGCGGTTTCGAAAGTTGGTCGAACGGGCGGGAATCAAGCGAGAAATGCGGCGTCGTGAATACTACGAAAAGCCGAGTGAAATCCGTCGTCGTGCCCGTCTGCGTGCGGAACGGCGAGCAAGACGCGCCCGTCTCATGATGACTCGTTAACCGCACTGCGTCCGGAACCTCCCGGACCGCCCGGCCTTACAATCTAAAAGCAGTGCGCTTTATCTTCCCGCTTCTCTCTTGCAAGCGGAGAGTTGTGTTCTTTTGTGCGCATCCGTTGCTTCCCTTCGCGCGGAATTTTTTACGCGCTCGGCGTTTTAGCGAGGCGTACCGGCAACGCGGCGGTATTCTCTGGAGACGGAGGCCTCGTTCTTCGCTAAACTGATTTTGAACGGCAGGCCGCGATGCCCCGCAGAGCAGGGTACGCTCCCTCACGTGACGTTCCGTGTCTCCTTGGTTTTTGTAATCATCCTGTTTCCAGGGCGCCCGTATGAGGTCCCTTCGCGTCAGGTCGGAATTGCACAACGGCAAAGCAATCGCTCATTGGATGCTCGGCGTTTTTTGTTCTGAATTCGTCCTTTGCTGCGCCGCTGCGACGCCGGTCTTTGCAGAAACCGGACCGAGGCCGGACGACCCTCACTCTCGTGTCGTCCTGGCCAATTTGACGCCGGAAATGCAAACGTTCCTAATCACTTCGTCCGGCGCGACCGGGGAGGATGTGGAAAATGAATTGACGGTCGCGCTGGAACCGAATCGCACGATGGTCTTGCGGTTTCCGACACCGGATGGGCGCCGACAAGGACCGCACGTCCAACTTAGGACCGCCGCACAATCCGAATCCATCGACCGCCGACTTATCGGGTCCGATTTGATTTGGGTTTCGAACTCTTCTTTGGAGGAACCGCCGGCAAGCCTCGCCGCGTGGACAAATCGCGATCACACCCCGACCGAAGAGGAAAGTAATGCCCTTTTGGACGGCGCGGGATTCACCGCGTTTCCCGGTTTCTCGGCTTGGGGAGTGACGGATTGGACGACACGACGTTCCGTCGTCCAGACGATTCCCGTGGCCGTTTACGTCGACGAAGAGCAGACGGCCTCACAGCAACTTTGGGTCACCCGACTGCGAAGACGAATCGAAGCGGCGAACGAAGTCTTTCGGAAAACCTGTGGAATCGAGTTCCGCATTCAAGAGACCGGGACTTGGTTGAGTGAGAATTCTCTCAAGAAGCTTGAGGACGGTTTGGACGATTTCGCGGCCAAAATTGAACCGCGCGAAGCGTATTTGGCGATTGGATACAGCAGTCAGTTCGGTGCCGAACCGATCGGCGGACACCTGGGGGTATCGCGCGGGATTTTGGCCAAACATATCTTGATCGCCGACACGGGCGTCAGGATGGGCGAGGCGGATCATCTCGACGTCCTGATTCACGAGCTAGGTCACTACCTCGGCGCCGTCCACGTTGCCGGCAACCAAACCGTCATGTTTCCCAAGACACGCCCCGACTTGGTGCGAGGCAAGCGCTTTCAGGTGGGCTTTGATCCGCTCAACACGCTGATCCTCAACTGCACGGCGGAGGAATTGTTGCAAGGAAGACGCAGCGCCGCCGAGTTTTCGCTGGAAACGATGCAAGCCTTGCAAGGAGCGTACCGTATTGCGGCATCGCTTCCCCAAGCGGACGCCACGGCACGGCAGGCCTTAGCTCTGGTGTCGCAAGCGAACGACCGGTCCGATTCACCTTCGAGGGGCAGGCACTTGCCGGGTACGGATTCATCAGAGTCGGAGGACCTCGACGGAACCCGTGGCTCGCAGACTCTGTCGCCGACTGTCGAGGCCGCCCGCTTCATCATCCGCGGAATCGTGGCCGACTTGGCATCTCAGTCCGAAGCAGGGAACGCCCCGAGGGCGGCACCGGCGCGAATTGCCGGTGTGACCGATTCGGACGCCCGTTTCGAGTGGACGATACGGCAGGCGGCGCGCGGCGCCCAACGACTACCGGAGAGCAAGCGGCCGCACGCCGTCGCGGGATTCTTGATCGCCGTGGGCGTGCTGGCGGATTCCACGGATTTGCTGCTCGATCAGCCCGTCGTGGGCGTCGTGTG
Organism: Thermopirellula anaerolimosa; assembly: GCF_054657335.1. Taxonomy (NCBI): domain Bacteria; kingdom Pseudomonadati; phylum Planctomycetota; class Planctomycetia; order Pirellulales; family Thermoguttaceae; genus Thermopirellula; species Thermopirellula anaerolimosa. The sequence goes on along the minus strand of NZ_BAAHYX010000006.1, from coordinate 1,018,637 downwards.
GCGCAGCGTGGAATCCCGTGCCGAGCGTGCACGCCGCATCGAACTTTTGGGACGCGTGACGATTCAAGGACGCGAAGACTGGGCGCAGCACTTCGCCGTGTCGATGGCCCTGGTGGAATTGACGGGAGCAGGGCCGGCGAAAAGTCTGGGCTTGATGAAGGAATGGCGCGACAGCCAAGGGCAATCCGGATTCAGCTTCGCCGATTTGGCGGCAGACTACTCGGGCGTACGACTGGCCGACGCCTTGAAGCGTAACATCATTTCGCTTGAGACCTTGGAACGCGATTTCACGGTTGCCGAGCTTGTGCCCCAACTTGCGACCTTTCCCGAGGGCATTACCGCGAGAGATTTGCAAGCCGACTTCGGCGGCTTGACGGGTCGGCAATTCTCGCAAATGCTGGAGCGAATCGAAACTGCCATCGACGAGACCCCGGTTTGGACTCGTCCGACTGCCGGCGCGTCGAAATAGTGATCTTAGCGACGATCGCGCATCGTCCGGCGAAATGGATGGGCGTCGCACAACTGCAATTCCCAACGTCCCCCTGGAATGCCTGCGGTCGGGACGACGTCGCAAGACGTCGGCGTTCGCGGAAAGTGGAAAACCTCCCTCCCTTTGGACCGAAAGCCTCGCCTCCATGATGCGTCCGACGCCAATGTCTCCGCCGTTCGTGCGAATTTTTGCCGGTTTCCTCGTTCTGCTCGCCTTCGGCGTGGCGCGCGGCGAGGAGCTTTGCCGGATCGAAGTAATTGATGAAGAAGGTTGGCCGGTCCCGCTCGTGGAATTGCGAACCGTGCATCAAGTTCGCTTCGTGACGGATAACGCGGGAATCATCGCGTTCGACCTGCCCGAGTTGATGAACCGCGAAGTCTGGTTCGACGTGATCGGCCACGGCTACGAAGTCCCCGCGGACGGGTTCGGAAACCGTGGGGTGCGACTGACGCCGCAGCCTAGCACTTCGTTGCGGGTCACCGTACGCCGGACGTTGCCCGCCAGACGCCTGGGAAGATTGACGGGAGCCGGGCGATTGGCGGAAAGCCGTCGCTTGGGGCTCGTCGTGGATGACCCGGAGACCGGCATCCTGGGATGCGACAGCGTGCAGAACGCAGTTTATCGGGGCAAGCTCTTCTGGTTCTGGGGAGACACCAACTTAGCCCATTACCCCTTGGGCATTTTCCAGACCACCGGCGCCACAACGGACATCATGCCCGGGAAAGTGGACGCACCTCCAATATCGGTGTCGTACGAGGTATTTCGCGATACCGCCGGGCGTCCCCGGGGCGTGGCCCCGATGCCGGGCGAGGGGCCGACCTGGATCAGCGGCGTGGTGTGCCTCCGCGATCGCGAGGGGCAGGAGCACTTGGGCTGCGCCTACGCCAAGATTCGCCCACCCTTGGAGGCCTACCGCTGGGGGTTGGCCCTCTGGAACGACGCGCGGCAGAAGTTCGAGTCGGTACGAATCCTTTGGGAGAAGGCCGAAGAGAAATCACCGCAACCGCCGCCGCTACCGCAAGGTCACGCCGTTTTCTGGGAGGATGAAGCGAACAGCAAATGGGTGCTGTTCGGGGATCCCTTTCCCTCGTTGCGGTGTCCCGCGACGTTCGAGGCGTGGCAGGATCCAAGCCAATGGGAGACCCTGGAATCGCCGCAGTTCCTTTGGGACGCGGAGCACCGTAACAAAGTGGTGCCGCATCGCGGCGCGATCGCGTGGCATCCTTGGCGGGGACGTTGGGTCGCGGTGTTCACGCAGCAGTTCGGCAAGCCATCCGCTTTCGGCGAATTGTGGTATGCCGAAGCGAGCCGCCCAACCGGTCCGTGGGGCAAGGCCGTCAAGATCGTCACTCACGACAATTACACGTTCTACAACCCGGCAATTCATCCGGAATTCACGCCGGAGGGGTCGCCATCCTTGTTCTTCGAAGCCACTTACACGCGGCAATTCGCCGACCATGCCTCCGCCACTCCGCGGTACGATTACAATCAGATTCTCTATCGCCTGGACCTCGACGACCCGCGTCTGGCTCCGGCCCGGGAGTCGATCGCCGAGTGAATCGTCATCGAGCCGAGGCTCGGCTTCATATTCCGTTTTGGAAAGTTATGGCGCCGCCGTCGTTCGAGATTCTTCATGAATGCGAGGCTTGCCTGGCGGTCAACAAGCCCGCCGGCATCCTCACCCAAGGTCCGCCGCACATTCCGGCTTTGGATAAGGCGGTTCGCGCCTACCTTGCCGCGAGCAAACAAGACGTCGGGACGGTTTACCTTGGCGTTCCCCATCGCCTCGACCGTCCCGTGACGGGAGCCATTGTTTTCACACGTCATGCGCGAGCGACCCGCCGTTTGACGGAACAATTCCAGGGGCGCATGGTTCGCAAGATCTATTGGGCATGTGTGGAAGGTCGTCTGAAACCCGGTCACGGCGTTCTGCGAGATTTCGTTCGCAAGGTGCCCGACGAACCGCGTGCGGAAATCGTGCCGCCGGACCATCCCGAGGCGCGAGCGGCGATCCTGAACTACCGCGTGATCGGCCGGACGGCATGGGGGGACGCCCTGGAGATCGAACTCGAGACGGGACGCATGCACCAGATTCGTTTGCAACTGGCCTCTCGCGGGCATCCCATCTTGGGAGACTTGTCCTACGGCGGCACCACGAACCTGGACGACGCCAATTCGGACCCGCGACTCCGCCCGATCGCCCTGCACGCCCGATCGCTCTCGTACTTGCAACCCATGACTTACGAACCAATCCAAGTGACGGCGCCCTTGCCGAAGATTTGGGAGCAAGCGGGCCTGGCGGGGGCATTCGCCAACCTCTCGTAGAGTCCCGCGTCTTCGCGTATCATCAAGTCAGCAGCGATTTCCTCGCGAAACTGATATTCGGCACCTTTTTTTCCTGTTCAAGTCCGGCGACCGTGTCCGGATCCCACCATCGCGACATGATTGTAATCATCGACAATTACGACTCCTTCACGTACAACCTGGTCCAGCGTCTGGGCGAGATCGACGCCTCGCTACCCATGACCGTGTACCGAAACGACGCCGTCAGCGTGGACGAGGTCGAAGCGGCACGCCCGGATCGTTTGATCGTGTCGCCCGGGCCGTGCACTCCCAACGAAGCGGGAATATCCGTGGAGTGCATTCGGCGGTTCAGCGGGCGCATTCCCATCTTGGGCGTTTGCCTGGGGCATCAGTCCATCGGGCAAGCCTTCGGGGCCGAGATCGTCCGCGCCCCCCGTCTGATGCACGGAAAGACCGATCAAATCCATCACGACGGTCGCACGCCGTTCGTGGGATTGGAAAACCCCTTCACGGCGACGCGGTATCACAGCCTGATCATCGCTCCCGAAACGCTGAGCGACGAGTTCATCGTATCGGCTTGGTCGAATCTGCCCGACGGCGGTCGCGAGATCATGGCGATTCGACATCGCAAGTGGCCGATCTTCGGGCTACAGTTCCACCCGGAGAGTTTCCTTACGGAGTGCGGCACCGAAATGCTGCGGCAATTTCTTGAGGTTGGCTGACCCTGCGTCGCAAACCGTGGGCCGGCAAGGAGGTCCGGAAACGCTCCCCCCATTTCAACCACAATGCCGATTCAAGGCATTTCCTATGTGCGCAGCGAGCCCCAAAGGACCGCCACTCGATCGACCACCGACGGCAAAAGCCGACTCGGCGTCGCACGACAACGACCGAGGGTGCGGCGTGGGTGAGGCGGACGTCCGGCGGGCGGGACGAACCACGGTCGTTTTGGCCGTGCTGGGCGCCGGCTTAATGTGGGCCGCTCATCCTCCCCTGCAATGGTCCCCCATCGCGTGGATCGCCCTGTGGCCCTGGTTTGCTCTCATTGAAGCAAGGCGGTCCTTCAATCGGCGCGACTATGCCGTGCTCTACGGAGGAGGACTGCTTTTTTGGTTGGCCGCTCTGCATTGGCTTCGACTCCCCTATTGGGCCACCGCCTTTGGATGGGTCGCGCTTTCGGCCTATTTGGCCGTTTACATCCCGCTTTTCGTCGGATTCACGCGAACGGCGATTCGCAGTTGGCGTTTGCCTTTGCCGGTAGCGGCCGCCCTCATTTGGATGGGCCTTGAAGTCTGCCGCGGGAATCTTCTGACCGGTTTCGGCATGGCAAACCTCGCGCACACGCAATACCGGTGGATTCCCTTGATTCAAAGTGCGGACCTCTTCGGCGATTACGGCGTGGGGGGTTTGATCGTCGCCGTGTCCGCTTGCTTTTACGGGGTCGTTCCGTGGAACCGCATCGCCCCATGGCTTGGCCGACCGATTTTCGACTCGATTTCGATGCCGAACGCGGAATCGGTCGGTCCCTTAGGAAAGTGTTGGCAACGCCGTCTGTTCGGCCTGGGATGCGGGGTCGTTATTCTCGCGGCGGTCTTGATGTACGGACGCCGGCGCCTCGATGCGCTCGGGCCATGGCCGACCGACGGTGCCGTCAAAGTCGCCTTGATCCAAGGTTCGGAGGACATCCGCCTGAACGACGGGCCGGAAAAGATGGGACGCATTCATCGGCACTATCTGAGCCTGTCGCAAGACGTTGCGCGATCCCATCGCGATATCGACGTGATGATTTGGCCCGAGACGGTGTACGGCGGTTTTTTGTACGAGAGCGAGCCTGACGCGGCGTTGCCCCCTTCCGATGAATTAGGCGGCATGAGCGAAGCCGACTTCCGCGCCGCGCTGGCATCGGCGGTCCGAGAAAGCCGCAACGCCATGGAACGATTGGCGGCCAACCTGCGGACCGGGTTGATCCTGGGCGTGGAGACGCAGTTCTTCGGCAAGACCGGTCGGGAATTCTACAACTCGGCAGCCTTCATCGCCAAGGAACCGGCGCGGCATGGCGCCGATGATACGGCCCGCCACGACGAAACCGACGGTTCGACCGGCGTGATAAGCGGCGAATTCCGTTATCGTTACGCCGGACGATTCGACAAGATGCATCTGGTGATGTTCGGCGAATACGTGCCGTTCGCCGACCGCCTGCCCTGGATACAGGGAATCACGCCGTTGAGTCGCGGCACCACGCCGGGGCGGGAGGCCGCCGTGTTTGCCGTCCGGGGTCTGCGGTTCTGCCCGAATATCTGTTTCGAAAGCGCCGTGCCTCAGGCCGTCGGAAACCAAGTGCGGCAATTGAGGGCCCGCGGTCTGGAACCGGACGTCTTGGTCAATCTCACCAATGACGGTTGGTTTTGGGGATCCAGCGAGTTGGACATGCATTTGGTTTGCGGAGTCTTCCGCGGCCTGGAGCACCGAAAACCGTTTCTCATCGCGGCCAACACGGGATTCTCGGCGGTGATCGATCCCGCCGGACGAATCTTGCAACAGGGTCCGCGGCGCGCCCCCGGGCCGCTGGTCGCGGAAGTCGCCGGGTCACCGCTGCACGCCGTTTACAGCGATTGGGGGCCAGTTTTCAACACGCTGTGGGTCGGCCTGACGCTTCTGCTCGGTCTGTCGCCGCCGGTCATTCGCACCGTCCGCCGTTCATTGCTCCGCCGCATCGCTTGAACCCGTCGCATCCCCGGCGACCGGCGACTCGGTCGTTCCGTCCGTCCCCTCCGCCGGCGATGAAACAGCTACCCAAAGGCTCCAGTCCTCCTCGTCCGCCGACGATCGGGCAAGCAATTCGTCCACGGCGATAGAAACCAAGATTTCGTCGCTCACTGCGTTTCTTTCAAGGCCGGAATCGGCCTGACGGTTACGTCCCTCCCGCCTGGGAGTCGTCGGAGCATTCGGCGCGGCGGATCGCTCCGGCGGAGTCGGTCGTTCGCCGGGGTCTTTGCCCTGCTCACTTGAACCGGCGGGAACGCTTTCCGATTGCTGCGGCACGGTCCCACCGCTGCCCGGTCCGGTGAATAACATGTACCTCGTCGGCGTCAGGCCGCCGCCCCCGCCGGACCCAATGAGCGGTTGAAACGACCGTGACGCCGTCCCGCCCGCCGGATTGGCCGGATTGCCGGAGACATTGCCCGCCGGATCAGGCAACCCGGCGAAATCGGCTTCCCGGTAGGCGCTACCCGGCGCTACCGCGGCGCGCGGATCGATGAAGATCAGGCGGACTTCCACCACCGCGGATAGCCCGTTCGCGCTCTCCTCCGTGGCGCGGAAACGCAGAACCGAGGGGAAATCCTCCGAGAAGACTTCGGGAATCTGCCATTCCAAAAGCCCCGTCTCGGCGTCGAGCAAGGCACCGTCCGGCAAGGGCGACTCGGCGGAGTAACGAATCGCAGCGGTCGGAATGTCGGGGTCTTGGGCTGACAATTGAAGTCGTAGCGTATCGCCGGGAAACACGGTCAAAGTCGGCACGGATTGCCAAACCGGGGGCAAATCGACCTCGTCCACGTGAATGCGAAGCGTGATTCGATCCGTCAGCAAGGCCGGGTCGGACCATGATTCTCGATCCCCAACCTCGACCTCCACTTCCACCGTACTGCCGCCGAAGGTTTCACCCGGTAGCCAATGCAACGCCCCGGTGACGGGATCGATGCTCATGCCCTCGGGCACATCTCCCAACAAACGGTAACGAAGGGAATTGGAGGGCAAGTCGGAATCGTGGGCGCTCAGCACCAAGTCGAGCGATTCCCCTTCCTGAATCGTTTGGTCGGCCACGGGATCCAAGACGGGCGGCGTGTTCACTTCCGAAACGACGACCTGGAAACTGCTGCGTCCCGCCGCCCCCTGGGAATCGCGAACCTCCACCGTCACGGTATATGTGCCCGGTCCCGAGGCCTCGTTCGTAGTCCAGGTGAGCGCTCCCGTGCTCTCGTCGACCGTCATGCCCGTCGGCCCGGAGACCAAGTAAAAGCGGTACGGCCCGTAGGTCGGATCGCCGTTGGTGCCGAGGGTGAAGGCCACGGTCTCCCCCTCGTTGATCGGGATGCTCAGCCCGGGAATTCCCGTAACTTGTGGCGGCGTTCGCACCTGGGCCGTGAACGTATGATCGGCGGTATTTCCCGCCGCGTCCGTGGCGCGGATGGTGATCGTCTGCATACCGGCCTGCCCCGTCGTGGGCGACCAATTCACGACGCCCGTCTGCGAGTGGACGGTCAAACCCGCCGGGGCCGAGACGACCGCGTATCGCACTCCGCCGCTCGCCTCTTCCGCGGTTTGCACGTCGTAGCTCAGATTTTGTCCTACGGCCACAGCCGCGGGCGGGGACGAGGTCACGACGGGGGGAGTTTTGTCGATAGTGAAGTTGTAGGCCGATCCGGCAGGCCCGTTGAGCGTCGTCGTCGAGTGGAAATTACCGACGTTCACAGGGATGTCGGTAAGGGTTTGCCGAACCGTGACAGTGTGCGTGCCCTCGCTCAGAGCGCCGAAAGACTCCGGCACCTCGAGCGTGATATCCGAGAATGCCGCCGCTGCCTGCACGACCTCTTGCCCATCGATCAGCAGCGTGACGTCCGCCCCCGGAACCACGCCCAAGACGTTGAAGCGGAGGGCGGCGCCGGGACTGTTATCGCGATTGGTAATGCCGTCGCTGCTGCTGAGGCCGGTATCCGTCCCGGAAGACAAGAAAACCGTTTGCGGGGCGGGCGGCGTGATGTACACCGGCACGATCTGCGAGTCCCACACGTCTCGGCCCGAGAAATATCCGCTGGGATTTTGGGCTCGCACATCGACATAGATTCCGGCGACGCCGTAAGATCCTGCCGCCGCCGTGATTGTGACGGTTCCCGTCGCGGAGTCGACGTTCACCGTAAGCGGCGAGGAATCGCCCGCGGCGGAGGCGGCGTAGTAAATGGCACCCCCGTCCACGTCTTGAGCGGGGATCTGAAACGTGGCCGATCCTCCCGAGGATACCACAATCGGGTCGATCGGCAGGAGATAGGGATAGTTGTCCACCGTGTCCGGCAGAACGGTCACCGTGAAAGTTCGCGAAAACTCACCGCCGTTGCCGTCGCGCACCGTCACCGTCACTTGCGTTTGGCCGGTCATGCCCTCCGGGGCGATCAGTCGCAAGACGGCGTTTTCTTGATCTTGAAAGACGGTCGCTTGAGTGATTTCAACGGGCGTCGTCGGCTTGCTCGATGCGTCGACGGGCACCTGTTCGATTGCGTGGCGGACCGCCTCGCCCTCGGTCAGGAATCCGAACACGGTGTGATTGAAGTCCAGATGTCGCGTCGGTCCCGCCGTGATATAGAACTGCGAATCGTTCGAGTCGTCGATGCTCTTGGCCATGGCCAAGATGCCGCCGCCGGTGTGCTGCAACAGGGGAGAAAACTCGTCGTCGAAGGTCGTACCGCTGCCGCCGCTCCCGGTCGCCGTGGGGTCGCCGGTCTGGATGACGAAGTCGTTGATGACGCGGTGAAACAGGAGTCCGTCGTAAAATCCCTGCTGCGCCAACTCAATGATTCGGGAAGTAGTGTTGGGAACCAAGTCCTCGAAGAGTTGGAATACCATGTCGCCGTAATTCGCGACGCTCAAGCGAAGGCTGCGATTGGCTTGAGAAACCACCGGCGTCACCACTCCGGCATTCGACACGCTGACTTCGTAGGTCAAGGCGTCGCCGTCGGGATCGAAGCCATCGAGCGCCACGTGGAGCGGTGCACCGTCATAGACCACGACATCGGGGATCGCCGCCAGCGTCGGGGGCTGATTACCGCTCAGCAGGAGTCGCGGTTCCAGGGCCTCGAGGATTGCCCGCCGAAATCGCCGCCGGCGCGATCCCTTGAGCCTGACTCGACCGGAAACCGGGGTAGATCGGTTCGTCCGCGGAATAGGATGCATTGGCACGACGTTTTCGTGAAGTTGACGGCCGAACAATGGTGCTTGACTTTGGACGCGATTGGGGCGCAAAGAGTTTCTTAGCAAATCTCATTCCGGAAGTCCGGTTGCAGCGACGCCTCGGCCTAACTACGCCGGCGGACGCTTGCGACCTATCTGATTGTAGGACACACCGTGGGCAGTCCCGGATTTCAGCGGTAACCACTATGGGCCGTCACCAGGTACGGCCCTTCCAAAACTTCGCTTGCAACCCCGGCAGAAGCACGCTTCGGCCATGACCGGACACCGACGCCCGAACGACCGGGCCCCGTGGTACTTTGTCGAAGCCGATGTTGCGGTTTTGAAACATTTCGATCGGGCGGGGATTTGGTTCAGGGCATGCTCTCACTCCGACCGCAAGGGCGACGATACGCAAGTGCCACGGTCGGTTGGCGGATCCGGTACCGGCGCAGTAACCCTGACCGGGCAAAAGGTGTATGCTAACACAAGGCGGAAGGCACGCACTTCCGATCCCGGACAGGCGAAAAGGTGTTCGGAAACCGAAAAAGATATTTCCGGCCTCAGCGAGGACAAAGAAGTATTCACTCCGACAAGAAGCGGCTTGCCGCATCGAATAGCTGTCGGCCGATTCGCGATCGTCCGCGCGGCCGACTACTGCGGAAAAACGTCAACGGGAGGAAAACCATGAATCACCGTCGAGTTACCGCCGGATTGCTCGTCTTCGCGCTGACTTCGGTCGCACTCGCGGCGGCACGGGGGGGCGCGGCGGAAACGTCGCAGGCCCCATTTCCTCGGGCGGCCAAGGTTTTCCCCAAGGACAGCGTGGTGTTCGTCTCTATTCCCAGCGTCCCCGCATTGAAGAAGGCGTTCCTCGAATCCTCGGCAGGTCGCATGTTGCAAGACCCGCAATTGGCTCCCTTTCTGAGCGACTTCTGGGGAGGCCTGCTTCAAGCGGGAGCGGAATTTGAAAACGAAGTAGGACTTTCCATTCCCGCCATGCTGGCGATCCCTCAAGGCGAACTATCTTTCGCTATTGTGGCCAACTCCACGAAGTCCCCATCCTTCCTCTTCATGCTGGATGCCGGTGAGAAAATAGAGGATTTGCGCAAGCTCGTGAACCGCGCGCAGCAAGCCGCCACAGAGAATGGAGCGGCAGTATCCCGATCCACTGCGGCGGGAATAGACATTACCCAGTTTAAAGATCCCGACACGCCGGAAGACAGTACCGACAACGGTATCTCTTTCTTCCTCTCCGAATCCACGCTTTTCGCGGGAAACGATCCTGCGGTTGTGAGGGCCTTGGCCGAGCGGATCGGGGGCGAATCCTCGGACGAAGTCTTGGCCGACAATCCAAAATTCCAGCGACTCTTGCAGGAATGCCGACAGGCCTCCCAAGGGACTTTGCATCTGGTGGTCTTCGCCGACCCCATCCAATTGATGGAGGGTATCGCCGTCGCGCAGCCTTCCGCGGGATTCGCCCTCGCGGTTCTGCCTGTGCTGGGGTTGGACGGCCTGAACTCCCTGGGGATGGCGATGAGCGCGGATGTGGCGGCATGGGACTCGATCTCCGAAATCCACGTCTTCATGGACAATCCGCGTACGGGCGTGCTGGACGTCCCCGCCCTCAAGAAGGGGGAGGCGATTCCCGAAGCGTTTGTACCCGGTTCCGTGATCCGCTATGCGACGCTTTACATCGACCTGCCGACCACCCTTTCCCGCGTAGAAAAGCTTTTCGACGGCTTTCGCGGTGAGGGAGCCCTCCGTCGCGCTGTGGTTCAGCGGATCGAACGCAATTTGGGTTTGAACCTCACGGAAGAAGTGCTGCCCATCACCAGCGGTCGCGTCAGCTTGGTTACATGGTTCGAGCAACCGGTCCGCATCAACAGTCGGGCATCGGCCCTGATCTTGCACGTTTCGGACCCCGCCGCCGCGTCGATCTTGGTGGAAAAAGTGGCCGAAAAACTGGGCGACCGCATGGAGCGGAAGAGTCTTGGTACCAGGGAATACTACGAGATTACCCGTCGCCGCCCGGAGAACCTTCCCCCGCAAGTGCGGTTTACGAACCCCTGCGTGGCGATTTTGGAAGACACGGTCGTGGTGACCGACAGCGCTACTTTACTGGGCGAAATGTTCGCCATGCTCGACAACCCCGACCAATCGCTTCGGGACACGCTGGAATTCAAGTTGACGCTGGGCAAGGTGCGGCAGCTCGCCGGATCAAGTGAGGTTGCGATGATGGCTTACGGTCGCCCCGAGGAGGGAATCCGCGCCTTGTACGAGAGCGCCCGGAGCGAGGAAGGACGACAAGCCTTGCGTCAGGCCGCGGAGTTTAACCCGCCGGCCAAGGCCTTTCTGGAAGCTTTGGAAAAGCACGAGCTACCGCCGTTCGACGTCTTGGCGAAGTACTTCGCCCCTCAGGGTGTCTTGCTGATCGACGACGGCACCGGTTGGCATCTCATCAACTTCGCCTTGCGAAAGAAGTTCAAATAGATCGTCGATCGAACACGCTCGCGGCGGCATCCCGACTCGATCCGAAAACCAGAGTGTGTCACGCACTCGTCTGCATTTCGTTGATACCCGTGGAAGAGTCGTTCGGATGGCGTTTCGACAACAGAAACGAGACGAGCATCCCCACGCCCAAGATCACGGCGGTACCCAGAACCGTGACCAAGAAGGCATGAAACGGGCTGCGAAATCGACTCCACGCCGCAGGCCACCAATCGCTCGAAGACAGGACCATCCAGGCGATCGCCGCCAAGCCCACGGCAACCGCGATAGCCCCGCTGCGGTTGTCGGCCTTGCGGCTGATTCGACCCAGCAAGAACAGCCCCACGATGCCGCCGCTCAAGACGCTGGAAAGCGTCCACCAGACATCCAGCACGCTTTCGGTCAAGCGAACCAGCGCCAGCGCCGTTGCGATGCCGAGGATCCCCCATGCCGTGGTCGCCGCCCGAAGGACGAAGACCAAACGCGGATCTTGGGCGTTTGGATCGAGAAAGCGGCGATAGAAATCGGTCATGACCAGCGTTGCCGACGAGTTGAGCGAGGTCGATACCGTACTCATCGCGGCGGCGAAAACCGCGGCGATCAACAGTCCCGTCACTCCCGGCGGCAGGTGCTTGGCGATGAAGTGCGGAAAGACCCGATCTCCGATGTCGCGTGACTCCAAGCCCTCCGCGACTTGCCGCACGCGTTCGTCAAAGCGCCGAGCCTGCGGCGAGGAGTTTGCCTCGTCGGTCGGCGGGCGGATGCCCTGCTGAAGCAAACGCTGTCGGGCGACGATCTGCTTGACCTCCGGGATTTCGCCGGGACGCGACTGATACAAGTAGAACAACGAAGTTCCAATCATGAAAAAAAGGGCGCTCACGGGAAGATAGAGCAATCCCCCTAGCCACAATCCGGCCTTGGCTTCTTTTTCGTTCCGGGCGGCGATATACCGCTGGATATAGCTCTGGTCGATGCCGAAGTTTTTCAGATTCTCCACGATCCCGTAGGCCAGCACGACCCAAAAAGTGGCTTGGGATACGACCAGCGGATTCATGCTTCCCAAAGACAGCTTGCCGTCTCGGGCGGCTTGGGATAGCATTTCGGTCGGCCCATGCGGCAGTCGCGACCAAATCACGGCCAAGGCGAAAACGGCCCCGACCAGGAGGACCACGGCCTGAATGGCGTCCGCCCAGATCACGGCACGAATCCCGCCCATCAGGCTGTATCCCACCACGCACGCTCCCGTAACCAGGATGACGGCCCGAATGTCCCAACCAAAGATGACGGCCATCGGCAGGGCCATGAGATACAGAACGATCCCGATCCTGGCGAGTTGGAACAGCAGATAAAAAGCGCCGGCATACACCCGGGCCCATGTTCCAAAGCGTTTTTCCAAAAGCGCGTAGGCCGAGACCTCGCCGTATTTTCGGTAGTAAGGTAGAAACCACCGAACCGCGATCCACGTCGTGATCGGCACGGCCAGCGAAAACACGAAGGGATTCCAGTCGGCGGCAAAGGATTTGCCGGGAAGCGCCAGATAGCTGATGCTGCTCAAGTAGGTGGCGAAGATCGACAATCCGCACAGCAGGCCGGACATCGAACGATCCCCGGCAGTGAAGCCCTCGCTCGAACGGGCCTTGCCTCGCAGCGCGAACCCCAGGGCCGTCATCGCCGCGAAATAGGCCGCCAACACGACCCAGTCCAAAAAGTAGAAATGGGCGTTCATGTCGCCTTGCTCGGATTTGTCCGGACGAAGCCCGCGCAATTGTGCGGGAGCGGCACCGCGATGGCGCGTTCCCCGGTGGCTTCAGGAACGATGATTCACGCGTATCCCAAAGCGTCCGCGAGCGGGAGTGCCATCGCCGGAGATCATCCCGCTCACCGCGGCCCACCGGACGATCTCGGATTCCGGTAATAGTAGAACCGTCCGTCTTCCGCCCCCACCAACAGATCCGGGATACCGTCGTGGTTGAAGTCGGCAGTGGCCGGACTGGTGGTATGCCCTTTCACGTTCTCGCGGACCAGCGGGCCCATATCCTCGAAGTACCATCCTTCCGCATCGTTGCGAACTTGGCGGAGCCAATTGGCGCTGGTCGAATTGACGAGCAGATCGAGCTTGCCGTCGCCGTCCCAATCGGCGATCCAGATCTTGCGTCTGCCGGAACCGCCCGCGCTTGCGGCGTTCAAACGCAACGGCCCCGGCTTCGAATCCAAAACGCGATGTTGCGAGTCCGTCGCCTGGAGATTGGTACCGAAAAAGGCCCGCCGCGGTGGCAGGAGCACCGCCTTACCGTCGCGCTTCACCCGCTCGAACAGGGCGAGATAGCCCTCCGCGTCCAACATCACCAAATCGACCAAGCCGTCGCCGGTCCAATCGACCGCCGCGGGCGTGGTTCGCCACTGCGAGAGCAATTCGCCGGGTTGCGGTTGCCACCACACCCATGCGGGTTTCGGCGGCGATCCCTCCCAAGCCACTTCCACCGGTTGCGGCGGTGCCAATTCCGGGCGAGTCCGCGTGCCCACGTTTTTCAACCACACCACCTTGCCCCAAATGGAATTGACCACCAAGTCCGGCAAGCCGTCACCGTCCCAATCGGCCACTGTGAGAACGGTGTAACCCCATTTGGCCTCGGCGGGGCCTTGCACCGATCCGTTGGGACCGGCCATGACGCGAAAGACTTGGCCGCCCGCCTGCAAACGCACCGGCTTGGCCCATTTCGGCGTTTCTATGCCGGGACCGCTCAGATTCTCGAAGAACTCGATGTAACCCGCCGTATTCCCGGACAGAATGTCCTCGTCCCCGTCGCCGTCCCAGTCGAACACCGCCGGCGTCGCCAACGCGCCGCATTTCACGGAGTCCGCCTCCTGGGCAAAATAGCGTGGAAACGCGAATCGCGGCGTCCGTCTTTCGTCCAAGCCGCCCAGATTCTCCAGCAGGCAGACGCGTCCGTCCTCCTCGCCGACAACCAGGTCCCAGTCGCCGTCGCCGTCCCAATCGAACGCAATCGGGACGATCATTTCCAAATCGAGGTGAAGCGGACTGCCGTCCGGGAACGTCAACCGCCGCCCCGTCGCGTAATTCGGCTCTTCTCTCGTTCCCGTATTTTCGAAGTAAGTCAATCCGTCCAGGAACTCCCCGCACAGCAGATCCAGGTCGCCGTCGCCGTCGAAGTCCGCAAAATTGGGAGAAGGGCACCCGAACACGTCGAGGGGCTTATCTTCGACCCGTAATGGCTCGGCATCACCGAACCGCGGTTGCGAGTCGCTCCCCAAGTTGCGAAAGATAAAGACGAAGCCGTGGAGCGGGCCGTTTTTCCAACGCCCTTGGGAATCCCACGCGTCGTCCCAACCGTAATCGCTCCAGTCCTCGATCGCGACCGCTACGTCTTGATCTCCGTCACCGTCGAAATCGACCAGTCGCCATTGGTTGTGCCGCACCTTCGGCCCTTTGGGCTGGGTCCCCACCGCTCGATAGAATCCGGCGTCTATCGGCAACGCCGCCGGTGACGCCAGGCCGCTATTCAAGAAATCCGGATGGACCTTGCCGGGCGTCAGCACACGGAGTTCACCGTTTACGTAGCTCGGCATAACGTAGTGCTGCGTCGGACCGCGGTATTCGGCCTTGCGGAAGATCGGCAACGCGCCGTCCGCCAAGGTGCCCGTGTTTTCGAAATACCACAACCCATTGGAGGGCTTGTCGGGACAGGAGACGATCAAGTCCGGCTTACCGTCTCGATTGACGTCGTAAGGAATGGGCCACGCCCAAAGCCCCACCCCCAAATCCACGACTAGGCCGGCGTGGTTATAGGGAAGCGGGCGGAGGCCCGTTTCGGCGGAGGCTGACGGAATACCGATCGTAACCGCAACTATCACGCAGACTGCCGCGAAGGCCGCTCTTGAGACCCGCGCGAGACAACCGCTTGCGCACGCAGTCCTTGTCACGAAGCTGATATTCAGCGAAGACGCTACGGCGGGCTTCATCGGGCATCCTCCGCGCGCGGTCCGGCCTCGGAGGCGCGGCAAAAAGCTTGATAAACCGTCTCGATATCCGCCGCCGAGACGCAATCTCGGTGAATCCATAGGCGGTACGGCAGGTGGACGGACTTGCCGGCGGCAAGCGTTTGGGAATGAATCCCCGGCCAGCCCACGCACAGGGGACCGTAGTGCCGGGTCAACCAGGTGGGCGGATAGTCGGGATGCTTCGGCGAGACGAAAATCGCGGCACCGCTCCAAGACTCCCCCTCTCCGAACCGAGAGCAAAAATCCGCCCAGGTCAGCGGCGTCTCATAAAGGTCGTCGGCGGTCAAACCGTCGGCAACCGTGATCTTCGGCTTTTCGCCCGGTCGCGGACGAAAACGCACGGTCAACCCGCCGTAACTCTTGCCCTCGGCCCCCCAGAGCGTCACCTCCCGATCGAGCGGCGTAAAGAACAAATCCACATCGATGTGTCGCGCTTCGCCGGCGCGATAGACGGTTAACCACACCCGTTCGGTGAGAACCTGCGTGTCACCTAAGAACCATCCGTTCTCCACGCCCAAAACCGCCGCGGTCGCGCCTTCCCGGCGGCACAACCACCGAACGAATCGCTGGCGGAGGGGACCTTTGTCCTCCCAAAGGCTGTACTCTTGCCCATCGATGACCACGTGCGGCCAGGTCCAAAAGACGCCGTGATGGTGATAGTGATCCTTCGGGAAATCGTCGGTCAGCACTTCGCCGTCCAGTCCCCGCAATGGATGCACGTAGCAGGACCGACTCCGCCGGGGATCGCTCTCGGGCACGTCTTCGCGGGTAATCACTCCGAAGTTATACGCCAAAACGGGACGCGACGCCTCGGACAGCTCCAGCGTGGTATCCGAAGTCTCCTTCCACCGGAATATCGCGGCCTCGGCGGAGGCAAGGGGTTTGCCAAGGCGAAGCATCGGCGGTTCTTCGGCGACGTTCGATTCCTTGGAATCGGAATCACTCGCGGGGGAAGGCGTTTCGCCGAGACCGTCTTGCGGTAGCACGACGAGACGACCGGACGCCAGGGGCATTCCCTCGTCGTCCGGACCGGGAAGCACTTCACCGATACCCCAGGCGCCGCCGTCCTCGATGGAGTTGACCTCGAACGCCCCGGACAGCCCCGTTTCGGTCAGCCTCATCGAGAATGGGATCCTTCCCGGTGCGCGGAGCGTGATCGCATCTTGCGGCGACTCCGCGGCCAAAGTCGCGGCGGAAGGAACGAAAGGTAGCAGCAAGCCGATCGCCCTCGAAAAGATGCCAATCATCCGCGTTCGAAGTGAACCAATCCCCGCCAACCGTGTCGTCGTTCTCATGGTAGCTTTTTCCCGGTTCGAGTATGAGTGAATCCCTTGCGGCCGATTTCCGGAGTCTGCGCAACGCCTCCGATTATAAGGGGCCGCCGAAGTCGCACGCCACCTCCGCGCGGCATCGCATCGGACGCCGGCCAAGGGAAACGTTTCGACCTTGAACCGAATTTGGGGGTCGTCGTAAGCCCGAGGCCGTGCCGCCGGCCTTCGGTCGATGCGTCTCCGGCGGTTCGCAAGAATCGGGGGGGCCGATCAAGAAAGCGGAAAACCTCCGCTGAACACCGGCCACCGCAGCCGGATTCAACGGAGGTCCGCGCCTGTCGCCAAGGCACCCGAACCCGCCTCCGGGCTTTGCAACCTCCGCCCCGGAAGCGTCGCTGAGAAGGAGGCTTGTCTTGCCGTCGTTTGCGAACTATTTCACGAGAACCAAGGGCCGATGATCCGCGATCTCGCGGAACTTTTGGACAAGGTCGGGCTGGTAGTCCACGATATACTCTCCGCCGCTGACGATGAAGTATTTCCCCTTGGTCATCTCTGCCATCTGGACCAGCAGATTGGTATCCGCCTCCATGCCTACGCCAAGGGTGAAGATAGGCAGGCGGTTTGCGGCCGCGCGCTCGGCCTGCTGCATCGCAAAGGCTCGGGCCTGCGACGTGCCGCCCGGCCGATTGGCCACGCCGTCCGTCATCAGCACGATCATCTTGAACGCGCCCTCGCGCCCGTTGGCAAGCAGTTCGTCGATACCGTGTTGCAATCCCGCCCCGATGTTGGTGTAGTGGTCGTAATGTCCGGCCTGCCGCTGTTGGACGGTATCGAGCACGGTCGAGAAGTTGTCCGTCAGGTGATGTTCGACGAGGGCCGTCTGATTGGACGAATTGTAAATGATCAGCGCAACCCGGTCGTTCGTGGGCACCTCCTGGATGTAATCGAAGAACATCCGCGTGGCTTCTTTGAGCTGTTTCACGGGTTGCTCGCTGACCATCCACAGACTGGGGGTCTCTTGATATCGCGGCTTTTGCTCCAGCCAATAGTTGATCAGCGTCACGAAACCGTACTTCTTTCGATATCCCGCATTCTTCACGTAGCTGCTGCTTTTGACGTAGGAAATGTAATTGTCCCAACTCCCGGAGGGATAAGGATACGGCACGTTGGTAAGACCGAAATAGGCCTTGATATTCGCGGCGGTGTCCTCGAAACGTTCACCGTAGCCGGGACCTTCGCCGCTGTCGTTGCAGCCCGACTTGACCCAGCAACGATCGATGCGTTTATTGGCATTACCGCCCGTCCCTTTGAACGTACCGGTCTTGCCTGTCAGTCCGTCGAACTTCTGCTTGGTGCCGTCCGAGAACTGCAAAACCACGTTCGACAAGTCCTTCGTCGAGACGACGAAGACGTCGCTTTCGCGGAACGTTACGACGATCTGAGGTTGGCAACCCGTTGTGGGCGCCTTGCCGGTCTGCACATAGTACTGCGGCGTGAACTGGAGGGAACCGTACTGCGGTGAGCCGAGTTCCTGGTAGATTTGCAGCAGATTGGCCTCCACGATGCTCCGCGTGCCTTTGCCGAATTCGGTGATCCGTCGCAATTCGCTGTCGTCGTTCATAGAGGCGGAGAAGTCGAGCACCAGGGCGATATCCCGTGGTTGGTACTTGGCGATCGACTCCGCTTCCAGATTGAAGGTATCGTGGCCGAAAACGCGACCGAAGAAGAAAGGCGCGTTGTTGTGCTTGGCCACGACGCGAATGGCCGAGGGACTGAAAGCCGACGTAGCGAAGGTACGGCTTTCCGAATCCCATTGGCCGAATTGGACCTCGAAGTTGTCCTGGTTCTGTGCCCGCAATTCGGCCAGGCGCTCCTTCCAATCGCTTCCGTCCAGCAGAGTGCGACTCGCCACGGGGTTGCGTGCCAGGAACTCGAAGGCACGCAGTTCCGCCGCCTGGGGACCGTCGACAAGGGCGCCGGCGCCCGCCAAAGCCGCTGCGTCCGTTGCCCGCTTCAACTCCGCGCGAACCGTCATCATGTAGCCCAGGTCCACGCTGAAAGCGAGCAGCCCGATCAAGAAGACCATGAACAGGGCCGTCAGAACAAGGATCGCGCCGCGACGCCCCTTGTCCCTTTTGCCGCTCAACCGGAGCGACGCAAGCATGTGGGTGCGACTTGACATACCAAGCTCCCTCAAGCAGACGAGACAGGCGAACCGACCAGGACGAGACAGACGCGAAAAGCTGTTTGCTCAATATGAAAGCTAGCTTATGTTTCGCGGTTGGCAAATTGTTCGTAATCGGAATTTTTTCGCGGGGCGGCGACGGAATCCACTGGGATTCCCGCTTGCGCCTAAGTTCCGGCTTCCCGAAATACGATGAGGATGATAGCCGGGCGCATGCCGCTGCCCGGTTCGCCGGGCGGTACCGATTCGGCGACCGGGGATGGATGCTGCGAACCTGGAACGGATTGCTCCGATTGTACGACCTACGCGGGTTGTGCCGGTCGCCCCCGTACGCCCGACGAACGATCTTGCCATGGACGACGAGCAAGCCTTCAAGACGGATCGAACCAGGCAACCCCCGGCAGGCGGCGAAGTCTGCGACGACGCGCCCCGAGCGTGCGGCGACTGCAACGCTTGCTGCGTTCGCTTGGCAATCCCTGCCGGAGTCGTTGGCAACCTTCCTAAAAGAGAGTGCGAACCCTGCCCCTTGTTGGGAGCGCGCGGGTGTTCGGTTTATCCCTCGCGCCCCTCCCTCTGTCGCGATTTCGCCTGTTCGTGGCTGAAGCAAGATGATTGGCCGCCGGAATGGCGTCCGGATCGCATGGGCCTGCTGTGCATCTCGGAAATGGTGGGGGAATCGCTCTTGGGCGCACTCGTTTACGAATTGCGACCGGAAGCCTTGCGGACGGAAGATGCCGCCCGCCTCCTGGCCCGATTGACGGAGTCCAACGATTTCGTGGTTACGGTCACGGAGTCCGGCACGCGGCAATTGACGCCCGGTTTGCGATTCGACCGCGGCGAGCCGCCACGGCGTGCGCCACACTTTTCGCGGAGCGGGCTTGCCGTTTCTCGGTCGCTGAATGCGAGGCGAACCGCGTCCGAGGACGCCCGGTCGTAACTCGCCGCACAGGCCGTCACCGCACGAGTTTGCGAACGACCATCGGCAGAATGCCGCCGTTCCGATAGTATTCCACCTCGGCCGGCGTGTCGATTCGCACCCGCACCGGGAATCTTATCGTTCCTTTTTCCGGAGAGACGGCCTCGACCGTGATCTCGCAGCGAGGGCGAATATCCTCCGGCGACAGTGGAATGTGGAATGTCTCGTCCCCTTGCAGTCCCAACGATTGCCACGTGGCGCCGTCGGTGAATTGCAGCGGCAAGACCCCCATGCCGACGAGATTGCTGCGGTGGATGCGCTCGTAGCTTTGCGCCAAGACCGCCCGAATACCCAGCATGGCGGTCCCTTTGGCCGCCCAATCCCGACTGCTGCCGGTGCCGTATTCGGCTCCCGCCAAAACGACGGTGGGGATTCCCTGCTCCTGGTAGCGCATGGCCGCGTCGTACACCGAGAGCGTTTCGCCCGTCGGGAAATACTTGGTAACGCCGCCCTCCGTTCCGGGAAGCAAGAGATTACGCAATCGGATGTTGGCGAACGTTCCCCGGACCATGACCTGGTCGTTACCCCTCCGCGCACCGTAACTATTGAATTCCTCGGGCGGCACCCCGCGGCTTATGAGGTATCGGCCCGCCGGACTGTCCTTGGCGATGTTTCCGGCGGGCGAAATGTGGTCCGTCGTGACGGAATCGCCCAGCGCCAGCAATACTCGGGCATCGCGGATCGCCTGCGGCGGCAGCGGATCCAAAGTCAGGTCCTTGAAAAACGGCGGTTCGTGGATGTACGTGCTTTCCTCCGACCAATCGAACAGCTCGCTCTTTTTCAACGGCAGCGAGTTCCACATGGGGTTGCCGGAAAAGACTTCCGCGTAGCAGCGGCGGAAGACCTCGGGCGACATGGCGTCGCGAAGCACGGCGGCAGTCTCTTCTTCGCTCGGCCAAATATCTCGCAGAAAAACGTCGCGCCCCGAGGCATCCTTGCCCAACGGTTCCCGTGTGAGGTCGATTCCCACCGTGCCCGCCAAGGCAAAGGCCACGACCAGCGGCGGCGAGGCCAAGTAATTGGCTTTGACCAAAGGATTGATGCGGCCTTCGAAGTTGCGGTTGCCGCTCAAAACGGCGGCCGCAATCAGTTCGCCTTCACGAACGGCCTTCGCGACGGGTTCGGGAAGCGGACCGCTGTTTCCGATGCAGGTCGTGCAACCGTAGCCGACCGTGGCGAAACCCAAGGCCGCAAGCGCGTCTTCCAAGCCCGCAGCGGCCAAGTAACGATTCACGACGCGCGAACCCGGGGCCAGGCTGGTCTTCACGAAAGGCGGCACCCGCAGTCCGCGTGCCAAGGCCTTTTTCGCCAAAATCCCCGCCATCACCATGAGGGTAGGATTGCTGGTGTTGGTGCAACTGGTGATCGCGGCCAAAACCACGGCACCGTGTCGCAGTTCGTACTGGGAACCGTTCACCGCCACGGCGGCCTTGCGATCCACGTCCGTCGCCGCCAAGCCGAAACCTCGGCTTTGGGTGGGTTGCGTCAGGGTATTGCGAAACCGGATCGAAACCTCGCTCAAGGGGACGCGATCCTGCGGACGCTTCGGCCCGGCCAAACACGGTTCCACGGCGGCCAAATCCAGTCGCAACACCTTGGTGTAGTCCGGCAAGGGAGCGTTCGCTTCGCGGAACAGGCCTTGCTCTTTGCAATATTGTTCGACCATCGCCACGTGCGACTCGCTCCGCCCTGTTTGTGCGAGGTATTCCAGCGTGCGAGCGTCGATGGGAAAGAACCCCATCGTGGCCCCGTACTCCGGAGCCATGTTGGCCAGCACGGCGCGGTCCGCCACCGGCATCCGTTCGACTCCGTCGCCGCAATACTCCACGAACTTGCCCACCACGCCTTCGCGCCGCAACAATTCGGTGACGCTGAGCACCAGATCCGTGGCGGTCACTCCCGGTCGCAGTATACCGGTCAATTCCAGGGCGATGACTTCCGGGGCGGGCATGGAAAGCGGTTGCCCCAGCATCGCCGCCTCGGCCTCGATGCCGCCGACTCCCCAGCCCAGCACTCCCAACGCGTTGATCATGGTAGTGTGGCTATCGGTGCCGACGAGCGTATCGGGATAGGCGACGTCTCCGCCCGCATCCTTCCCCACGAAAACGCACTGAGCCAAGTATTCCAAATTCACCTGGTGGATGATGCCCACCGACGGCGGCACGACCCGAAGGTTATCGAAGCTTTCTTGCCCCCAACGGAGGAATTCGTAGCGTTCGCGATTGCGTTGAAACTCCAGTTCCACATTACGCCGGAGGGCGTCGGCGTCGCCGAAGAAATCGACCTGCACCGAATGGTCGATCACCAGGTCCGCGGGAATGAGCGGATTGATCCGCTTCGGATCGCCGCCCAATCGAGCGACGGCGGAACGCATGGCCGCCAAATCCACGATGGCGGGAACGCCGGTGAAGTCTTGCAGCAAGACCCGGGCGGGTTTGAAGGGAATATCTTTTCCGTCTTGCCCGCGAGAATCCGCCCAGCCCGCGAGGCACCGAACGTCATCTTCCGTGACCGCAAAACCGTCGCAATGGCGCAACACCGATTCCAATAGCACCCGAATGGAAAACGGCAGCCGGTCCAATCGGGTCAGCCCCAGCTCTTCCAATCGCCGCAGCCGATAAATACCCATTTTGCCCAAACTTGTGTCGATTTCCGCGCGAGCGCCGAAAGCACCGAGTTGTTTCTTTTCAGCCATATCTTTCCGTCCAAATTGATTCCAGGCCGATGCGGCCAGCCGGCAACGAGGGCATCGAGACGGAACTGCTCGGCAACTCCGTCGACGACCGCTCACAAGCTGGGCAACCGCCATGCAATAAGCCGCGATTTCCCCTAGATTTCCGTTATCCTACTCCGTCCAACCCGATCAGGGTAGTTCCATGGCTCGTGAGGGCCGGCGGGCCGCGGTCGCCGCTTCCTGCGAAGAAACGGGGAACCCTGCGGTGCGCCGGACGATCAGACACCCTGGCAGGCGAGGAAGCCGAAATGGAAATCGACTAGCTGAACGAATCGGAAGCAACGGGCCGATCGGTTCGGGTTTCCGAAGTCCCAAAGGAGGAAGATTGGTCTTAAGAAGAGTGCGACGGCAACGGTTGTTTTTTTGCCGGAGGGGCTAGCCGAATATATCGCTCGGGCGGCGGGGTCATCTTGGTGATACGCAACCCAAATTTGTCGCCCACTTTGACCGCCTCTCCCACGGCGACCGTCCGGCCGTTGATTTGCAGTTCCAAGGGTTCGTCGCACGATTTGTTGAACTGGATAATCACCCCGGGCGCGAATTGGAGGACTTCGCTCAGCGGGCGTCGCGTCTCGGCCAGGGTCACCTGAACGGGCACCCGGATCCGCAGCAGGCTTCGGGTAATGAGGGGCAGATCGCGGACCGAGCGCGGCTCCGCTTTTTGGGCTGCGGGGCCCCGATCGTGCTGAGATGCAGGATGCGCGCTTCGTCCCTCGACCGGGGAGGCCGCGGGCGCGGAGCGTGCGGGAGTCGCTGCCTTAGTACCGGCGACCGCGGCGGTGCCGGACGCCGCCCCGGTGTCCTCCCCTGAGGGTTGCCCGGCAGTTTCGGCGACGGAAGATTGGACCGGTCCGACGAAATACCAACAGACGGCGAAAGATTGCTCGCCCGAAGTGATTTCGCACGGAATCTCTAGGATTCGCGTGGCTTCCCCTGTAGCCCAACGGGAAGCGGTTCCGGCCAGATCGGCCTGGAACCGCGTTTCCAGTTTCTCGCCCGAACAATCCGCGGGCAATAGAAGCACACTTAGCTCCTGGGCTAGCGTGGCCAGACGCGACTCGCCGGTTGCATCGGGGGATTCCAGCCAGCTTGGTTGGGTCTCCGGGGGAAGCGGCGTCCAAAGAATCGCACCCTCTCCCTCGGCGCCCGTGCCGAGAAATATCTGCAATCCCGGACCGGCGACGCGGGGCAGTTCGACCGTTTCCAATATCTTCACGGCGGAATCTTGAATCCGTACCGCGACATCGATTCCGCGAAGGAATGCACCGGCAATCTCGGCCGCGCCCTCGCGAATGCTCTGAACAATGCCGGGAAAATCGTCGGGAAGAAGCGACCTCATCACGATCTCGAACGCCCTTCGTGCGGGTGAGAAGTCAGGGCATACTGATACTGCGCTCTGTTGTTATCGTTGATCTAATCGGAAAACTTTACCCAAACCTCGCTTTCGTGTTCTCCTACCGGAGGATTTTCATGCCGAAACACCGCGGCGCAAATGGCCGGGCCGACGACGTGCGGTTCCCAAGGCCGAGACTCAGGCTCGTCTGATTTCGCGCGGGTTTCTCGCTTTGCGGACATGAGTGCGTTAAAATGAGGCACGGCTTTTAATCGCTTTCAAGGCGAGTCCATCGAAGCCTTGGGAAAGGGCGAGCCAGTTTCGGGTGGGGTGCCCAGCGTCTCCCCGGAGCGTTGCGATCCCGAAAAAGACCTACCAGAGGAGCACGACAGATGCGAGATTCCGTGTCACGGCGAACGGCGTTGGGAGCTATGGCGGCAGGTGTGGCGGCAACGGCGGGACTGCGGGGTCCTCATGTCGTGGCCGAACAAACCCAGGGAGGACTCAAGGGCAACATCCGGCATTCGGTGAGTCGCTGGTGCTACGGTAAGATTCCGCTCGATGAACTGTGCGAATTCAGCAAGAAAATCGGTATCCAATCCATCGAGTTGCTCGGCCCGAACGATTGGAAGACCGTCCTGGATCACGGCTTGACCTGCGCCATGTGTTCGTCCGGCACACGGATCGAAAAGGGCTTCAACAAGCTCGAAAACCACGACGAGTTGGCGGCCCAATACGAAAAGATGATCCCCTTGGTCGCAGAAGCCGGATTAACCAATCTGATTTGCTTCTCCGGAAACAGGGAACCGGGCCTAGACGACGAACAAGGCCTGCAAAACTGCGTCGTCGGACTGAAGCGCATTCTGCCCCTGGCCGAAAAGCACAAGGTGGTGTTGGTCATGGAATTGCTGAATAGCAAGGTCAATCACCCCAACTACATGTGCGATCACACGGCCTGGGGTGCCCGGTTGTGCAAGGCGGTCGGCTCCGAGAATCTAAAGCTTCTCTACGACATTTATCACATGCAAATCATGGAAGGCGATCTCATTCGGACCATCCGCGAGAACATCCAGTACATTGCCCACTTCCACACCGGCGGAAACCCGGGACGGAACGAAATCGACCAAACGCAGGAAATCTACTATCCTGCCGTAATGCGGGCGATCGTCGAGACGGGATACAAGGGTTTTGTCGGGCAAGAGTTCGTTCCCAAGAATCCTAACCCGCTGGAATCGCTCGAAAGGGCGATCCACATCTGCGACGTGTGATCGTCCACCGGTCCCACGACCGGAACGCGGCCGCGAAACCGCCCTTGTTCGCTACTCCCGGCGTTGGTTATGCTGTGGAGGGTGGTGAGGTCGCGCTGCGTCCCATCGCACGGAATCGCTAACGGATTGGCATTCACGGAGGTTCTGCCGTGCGCCTCTCGCGGACGGTCATCGATTATCTCGTTTATCTTGTCGTTCGGACGTTGATCCTCATCGTCCAGGCGATTCCGCTGTCCATCCTCGCGTCGCTCGCCAAAGGGTTGGCATGGCTCTTTGCCGACGTACTGCACATCCGCCGCCGGGTTGCCGAGGAAAACCTCGCGACCGCTTTCCCGGGATCATCGCCCCGGGTAATCGCCGACACCATTCGCCGCATGTGGGAACACCTTTTCTTGATGGTGTTCGAAATCGCGCATTCCTCGCGAGTCATTCACGAAACGAACTGGCGGAGATTCATCCACTTGAATGAGGTCCGCCCCTTGGTGAAGTTATTGCTGGAGGACCGCCCCGTGATCCTCGTGACGGGACATTTCGGCAATTTCGAACTGGGCGGCTATTTGTTGGGGATGCTCGGATTTCCGACGCACACCGTCGCGCGGACCCTCGACAACCGATTCCTGGACCGCTTTGTCAACCGCTTTCGAGGCGCGACCGGCCAGTTTATTATTCCCAAGAACGGTGGGCACCGCCAAATCGAGGAAACCCTCGAGCGCGGTGGAACGCTCACTCTGCTGGCTGATCAGGACGCCGGTCGAAAGGGCTGCTTCGTACCCTTTTTCGGGCGTCCCGCTTCGACCTACAAGGCTCTGGCCTTGTTGTCTTTGGAATACGACGCCCCGCTCGCCGTCGTTTACGTCAAGCGTCTGGGCCAACCCCTGAAGTTCGAAATGGGCATGCAAGCCCTGCTGGACCCTAGAGAGTTGGCCGGCCTCCCTCCCCGCGCTGCCGTGGAGCACATCACTCGCTGGTATACATCCGAGTTGGAAGCGATCGTCCGCTCGGCGCCCGAGCAATACTGGTGGATCCATCGCCGCTGGAAGACCCAACCGAAGACCGCCCGGGAATCGGCGGCGACGGGGCACGACGTCGGTTGTCCGGAAAACCGCGCGGCCTGAGTCGATTTGGTCCGGGTTCGAAACTTGCCGGCATCAGCGCGGCGATCGTCGCGTCGGAAGCCATCCCGAACGTGGCACCGTCACCCGCCCTCCTCCGTAACGCGACGGATGCCAACTTCCACCGCCTCGCCGATGCGATCCAGCTCTTCGAGGGAGATTGCCAGCGGGGGGAAGATGACCACGACATCTCCTAAAGGGCGCAGAAACACACCCAATTCCCGTGCCACTTGGCAGACCTTCCAACCGCGGCGTTCCGTCCACGGGTAAGGCTCCTTTGCCGCGCGGTCGCGGACCAATTCCACGCCCGCCATCAAGCCCACCTGTCGCACGCTACCGACATGAGGTCGCTCCGCGATTCGCCGCAGGTGGGCTTGCAGTCGCTGCATTTTCGCGGGCAACTTTTCCAGCGTCTTCTCCCGCTCGAATACGTCCAGATTCGCCAAAGCGACGGCACAACCGAGCGGATTTCCCCCGTAGGTGTGTCCGTGGAAGAACGTGCGGAGCGACGCGTAATCCCCCAGAAAGGCATCGTAGACGGCGTCGGTCGTGAGTGTCGCGGCGACGGGCAAATATCCGCCCGTGATGCCTTTGCCGAGGCAAAGAAAATCCGGAGATACGTCCTCTTGCTCGCAGGCGAACATGGTGCCGGTCCGCCCGAAACCGACCGCCACTTCGTCGGCAATCAGAAGAATCTCATACCTCCGCGTCAATTCCCGGATTCCTCGCAGATAACCCGGCGGATGAGCCACCATCCCCGCCGCGCACTGCATCAAAGGCTCCACGATGAAGGCCGCGATACGGTCGCCCTCGCGGCGGAACAACTCCTCGGCCTGCGATAGATAGAAATCGGTCAGGTCTCGCGAAGCACACTCCGGCGGGCGATAGGTGTCGGGGCAAGGCAGGCGGCGAACCTCGAACAGCAAAGGCTGGAAGACGGCGTTGAACCGATCCACGCCCCCCACGCTGACCGCCCCGAGCGTATCGCCGTGGTAGGCATCGCCCAAAGCCGCGTACAAGGTCTTGCGCGGTCGCGGATCGGGGCATTGCCGCCAGAACTGAAAGGCGATCTTGATCGCCACCTCGACGGCAGTCGCTCCGCTGTCCGAAAAGAAGACGTGATTCAGCCCGTCCGGCGTCAAATCGACCAATCGCTTCGCCAACCTGATTGTGGTGGGATTAGAGCATCCTAGAGAGGTAACGTGTGCCACTTTTTCGAGCTGTTCCCGCAGCGCTGCATCCAAAACGGGGTGGTGATGCCCGTGAACGTTGCACCATAGACTGGCAACGCCGTCGATGTACTCACGCCCGTCGATGTCCCAGAGGCGGCACCCTTCGGCCCGCTCGATGATCAACGGATCGTACTCCGCCATTTGCGTAAAGGCGTGCCAATAGGTGGTGCGATCCCAAGTCCGCAACAGAGCCTTCTCTTGGTCGTCCAGCATGGCGTTGTCGGAGGGCAAAACGTTTGCGGTTGGATGGACCGGACAACAAAATCCCCGGTCCGTACAAACAATGCGACCAGCGAGGCCGACCGGGTGAATCGATCGCCCCTTGTGGTGAACGGGAATGCCGTCGTATATTTCAAGGTTGACCCAAGCGGCACGGCAAACCAAGGGGGCGTGGCGGGTCGCTTTCCTTATTTCGCTCGGAAATTGTCGCAACCTCATGAAGTCTCAAGCGGGAGAGGCGGATAGGCGTCCCTTGCAAGGGGGGGTAGTCGCGGTGAAACGGCGAAATCATGGGGTCGCGGCCTGATTGCCCCAGTGAATTTGGCATCGTATGAGCCGCGCGATTCACGCACCAAAATGAACGGGCGTTCGGGGGAGAACGCGGCATCCGCCGTTTGACGTCAATAGTTTTCCGGCCCTCCGGATTATTGAGAAAATCGAGAATCGAGAAATGGCAACACGCGTCGCAATCATGGGGGCCACGGGCTACACAGCCCTCGAATTGATTAAAATCCTCTTGCGGCATCCGCACGTGGAGATCGTGGCGGTTACCAGTCGCCAAGAGACGGCGCCCATTTCGTCGATTCACCCTTCCTTGACCGGAAAGCTGGACTTGCCGCTTCAAAATCTCAGCCCGGCCGAAATTTCGGCCCGCGCGGAATGCGTTTTCGGTTGCCTGCCGCACGGGGCCTCGGCGGAGGTGATTCCCGAGCTATTACGCGGCGGCGCCCGAGTCGTCGATTTTTCCGCCGACTATCGCTTGGCATCGGCGGACGTGTATCAAGAGTGGTACGGGCACAAGCACCCCGATCCCGAACGATTGGGCGTTGTGCCCTACGGTTTGCCGGAGCTTTTTCGCGACCGGATCCGGGACGCGGAGTTGGTGGCCAACCCCGGTTGCTACCCCACCTCGGTGATTCTGGCTCTCAGCCCGCTCCTCAAGGCGGGGTTGATCTCCGCCGAGGATATCGTGGTCGACTCCAAGAGCGGAGTGTCGGGAGCGGGGCGGTCGCCGAAACTGACGACGCATTTCCCCGAGTGCAATGAAAGCGTTTCGGCCTACGGCGTCGGTCGGCACCGTCACGTGCCGGAGATCGACCGTATCCTCTCCGAATTCGGCGGGCGAACCACGTCGATCATTTTCACGCCCCATTTGATTCCCATGGATCGCGGAATCCTTAGTACGACTTACTCGCGTCCGCAGGGCGACGTTTCGGAAGAAGCGGTTTTGGACTGTCTGCGCGAGTTCTACAAGGACGAACCGTTCGTGCAAGTCGTCGATCGTTTGCCGGGCACGAAGGACACGCTGGGCACCAACGCGTGCCATATTACGGCGCGCATTGTGCGGGGGCGGGTCGTTACCATCAGTTGTATCGACAACCTGATCAAAGGCGCGGCGGGGGCCGCCGTCCAAAATTTTAATCTGATGTTCGGATATTCGGAAACGACGGCCCTTTAAGCCCCGTTTTCCGTCCTGGAACTGATTTCCCACGGCGCCGACCGCGGTATGTCGAGGAGAGAATGACCATGTCGGTTCGCGTACCTAAAGGATATCTCGTTTCCGGCGTGCATTGCGGTCTGAAACGGGATCTCCGTAAGCCGGATTTGACGCTGATCGTGTCGGAATCCAACGCCTCCGCGGCGGGGGTCTACACGCAGAATCTGGTCTGCGCCGCTCCCGTCCGGTTGGACCGCGAACGGACTCCGAGCGATCGCATCCGCGTCGTCGTGGTCAACTCCGGCAACGCCAACGCATGCACCGGCGATCGGGGACTGGAAGACGCCCGGCACATGGCACGTCTGGCCGCCCGCGCCGTCGGCGTCGAGGAGGATCAAGTGCTGGTGATGTCCACGGGCGTGATCGGCGTCTATTTGCCCATGGACAAGATCGCCCACGGCATCGAATTGGCCGCCGCCCGGTTGGGAAACGACGAGGAGGCGTTGATTCTGGCGGCCCGGGGCATGATGACCACCGACACCGTCTATAAATTGGCCGGACGCACCATTTCCCTGGCGCGGCGCGAGGTCCAACTCACCGGGATGGTGAAGGGCGCCGCCATGATGGGACCGAACTTGGCCACCATGCTCGGCGTCGTCTTTACCGATGCCGCAATCGATCCCCAAACGGCCCAACGGATCCTCCGTGAGGTCGTGGACGATACGTTCAACTGTATCAACGTGGACGGCCACATGAGCACCAACGATACGGTGCTGTTGCTGGCAAACGGGGCCTCCGGCGGTCCGCCCTTGAGCGGCGATCTTCTGGAGGAATTCACCCGCGAATTGCACGAACTGTGCGGAGAATTGGCGCGGATGATCCCTGCCGACGGCGAAGGAGCGACCCACCTCGTCATCATCGAGGTCGAAGGCTGCCGCACTCGCGACGACGCACTGCGCATCGCGCGATCCATCGCCAATAGTCCCCTCGTCAAGGCGGCGGTTCACGGTGCCGACCCCAATTGGGGACGCATCATCTCCGCGGCGGGCTACGCCGGCGTGAACTTCGACCCCATGAAGGTGGAATTGTACATCAATGGGCACCTCCTCTATCGCGACGGTTCACCCGTGGACTTCGACGACGCTGAGGTTTCCGCGGCCATCCGGGCGGAAAAGGATACCCATATCAAGCTTGTCTTCTCAGAGGGAACCGCGATGGGTCGCTTTTGGACGACGGACTTGACCCCGGAATACGTGCGTCTGAACGCCGATTACCGGACCTGACCGCGGATCGACCGAAACGGCCCCCTCTTCATTGTCGCCGTTCCGCCGACGGAGCCTTCCTTCGCTATTCTCGGCGCCGGTCATCAGCGCCCGGCCCGAACTTTGCTATATTAATGATTGGGTTTGCGTCGGCGGCGATTTCGACGATCCTCGAACAGCCGCAGACTCGCAGGGTAGGCATCCAAGGCCCTTCCGCGCGACCGCTCGCGGGCGGATCGCGATCTTCGGTTTCGGACCAATCCACTAGAAACTTCCGTTACGAGCAAGGATTCGCAGATATGGCGGGTCATTCGCACTGGGCCGGCATTAAGCACAAAAAGGCGGCGGTGGACGCGAAGCGGGGAAAGATTTGGAGCAAACTTTCCAAGGCGATCATCGTCGCGGCGCGGACGGGGGGCGGCGACCCCAACTTCAATGCCCGACTCCGCGTTGCTATTGACGCCGCTAAGGCAGCCGGTATGCCCAAGGACAACATCACCCGCGCGGTCAAACGCGGTACGGGTGAGATCGAAGGGGCCGCCTTGGAGGAAGTCGTTTATGAGGGCTACGGTCCCAACGGCGTGGCCATCCTCTGCGACGTTCTGACGGACAACCGCAACCGCACGACGGCTGAAATCCGCAAGTGTTTCGATCTTCACGGCGGCAAACTCGGATCCGCCGGTTGCGTCGCTTGGATGTTCGATACCAAGGGGTTGTTCGTCATCGCGGCGGACAAGGTCTCCGAGGAAAAGCTCATGGAAACGGCCCTGGAGGCGGGCGCGGAAGACGTCAAGCGCGAGGGGGACCGATTCGTGCTGACCTGCGATCCGAGCGTGTTCGCTGCCGTCAACGACGCGTTGGCAAACGCGGAAATCCCCTGCGAGTCGGCCGAG
Organism: Thermopirellula anaerolimosa; assembly: GCF_054657335.1. Lineage (NCBI taxonomy): Bacteria > Pseudomonadati > Planctomycetota > Planctomycetia > Pirellulales > Thermoguttaceae > Thermopirellula > Thermopirellula anaerolimosa. The sequence goes on along the minus strand of NZ_BAAHYX010000006.1, from coordinate 987,476 downwards.
ATTACCCGCATCGCCAAGGATTACGTGGATCTCGATGCCGACACCGCCAGAAAGGTCCTCAAGTTGATGGAGGAATTGGACGAGCACGACGACGTGCAAAACGTGTCCTCTAATTTCAACATTCCCGAGGAAGTCATGGCCGAGTTGTCCGCGTCGTAAAAGCACGAACCGGCCCACGCTTTTACGGCAGCCCCGACTTCCGTTGCTTGGGCCCCGGATTGCCGCCCTTCAAGCTGCGTAAGGGGAGGTCCGACCGTGTCGGAAATCGTTCGCTTCTCGGTGTCGGTGGAAGGCGATCTGTTCGAACGGTTCGATCATTTCTGCCGAGAAGAGCACTTCGCGACCCGGAGCGAGGCGGTCCGCCAACTGATGCGGGAAATGCTGACCCGCCGCGCCTGGCTGGAAGACGCTCACGACGTCGCGGGGACGCTGACCTTGCTGTACGACCACCATCGCGAGCAACTCCGCGACCAATTGGCGGAGTTGCAGCACGAGCATCACGACGTCGTCGTCTCGACCATGCACGTGCATTTGACGCATGACTTATGCCTCGAAGTCGTCGTGCTGCGAGGACCTGCCTCCCGCATACGCGAACTGGTCGCGCGGCTCAAGGGATTGAAGGGCGTCCATCGCGGCGAATGGGTACTGGCCGGGGTGCCCGCCGGTGAACCGCACCGGCATCCCGACCAATAACGGGCAAGAGGACGTCGGCGGGCGCTCGATTCGTCCCGCTTCTTCTTGAGTCTCCGGTCAGGGTTCGTACTTCAATCCATCCGCATCCGTACAGAAGGAGCGGCCCGTCATGAAGATGACGATCGGCGATTGCGTCGTCGAACTTGTACAAGGAGACATCACCGACCAGGCGACGGACGCCGTAGTCAATGCGGCCAACAGTCGCCTGGCGGGCGGAGGCGGTGTGGACGGTGCCATTCATCGCCGCGGCGGTCCTCAAATCATGGAAGAGACGCGACGACTCTACCCCGACGGTTGCCCTACCGGTTCCGCCGTCATATCGTCGGCGGGGAATCTTTCGGCCCGATACGTCATCCACGCCGTGGGTCCCGTGTATTCGGGCGGAAAATCGCAGGAAGCCGAACTCTTGGCTTCGGCCTATCGGCGGTCTCTGGAATTGGCAATGGAACACAACTGCCGCAGCGTGGCCTTTCCCGCTTTGAGCGCCGGTGCGTACGGCTACCCCCTGCCTCAGGCCGCGGCGATCGCCGTGAAGACGGTGGGGGAGTTCCTTCGAGAGCACGGCGGACCGAAATTGGTACGATTCGTCCTTTTCGGCGAATCGGCCTACCATGCTTTCGAGACGGCCCTGGCGGACTACGGCCGAAGCCTCACCCAAAACGCCTGACGGCACATCACGTCCCCGGTCGGCTCGACCTTGCCGGAAAACATTTCCGTACGACGCGGTTCGGAAGTCGGCTTTGGGCGAACTCACCGCGCTTGTTTTGCGTTATACTTGCGACTTTGGGAACTTTCGGAACAGAGGGATCGGCAAGCCCGGGCGGTGAATCCGGCAATCGCTCGGCATGACGGAGACAAAAGCCCGCAAGACGGTGCGACGCAACCCCAAGCGTCCGTGGCGGAACCCTTACGTGCCGTTCTCTGTGATGATTCCCCCGTGGGCCGACCTTTTTCGCAGATCGTCAGAATCGCCCGTCGGCCGTAAGCCGCGGCACTCGAGATATCCATGTCCAACTTGGGAAACGATTGGATCGATGAGCCGGGCGTGGTTCGGCCGCTGCTTCGGCTGGCTTGGCCGGTCCTTGCCGAGCAACTGCTTGCGATGCTGGTCGGACTATCCGATACGGCGTTGACGGGTTACTTCTTGGAGGAGCGTCATTTGGCGGCCATCAACTTGATGGCTTACCTCCTTTGGCTCTTCTACGCGATATTCAGCGTGGTGGCGACCGGGGCGGCCGCGCTCGTTGCCCGTTTCGTCGGCGCCCGAAAACCCGCCGTGGCGCAGCGGGCCGTTCAGCAGTCATTTGTCATCGGCATGCTGTTGGCGGTCGCCGGTGCCGCATTCGGCTTGCTCTTCGCCGAATGGTTGGTGGGGGTCTTGCAACTCAAAGGACCGTCCGCGGAATGCGCCGTACGATACCTGCACTACATTATGCCCGTCATGCCCATGGTGATGATTAACGCAGTGGGAATTTCCTGCCTGCGAGGCGCCGGGGCCATGGTGCAAGGGCTTCTGGTCATGACGGTGGTCAATTTCGTAAACATCAGCGTGAGTTGGGCCCTCTGTCTCGGACTGGGCCCGCTCCCGCGTTGGGGTTGGGACGGCATCGCCTTCGGCACGGCTTGCGGTTATACGGTCGGCGGACTCGCGGTCGCCGCGATGCTGTGGCGAGGGGTTCACGGTTTGCGATTGAACGTCCGCGGCTTTCGTCCGCATGTGCGGCTGATGTGGCGGGTTCTCCGCATCGGCATCCCCGGCGGCTTGGATACCCTGTCCGTGGTCGGCAGCCAACTCTGGTTCCTTAGCGTGATCAATAGCTTGGGAGATCGCGCGGCGGCGGCCCACGGCATTGCCATTCGCGTGGAGTCGCTGGCGTTCATCCCCGCCGCCGCCTTTCAGGTGGCTGCCGCGACCATGGCGGGCCAATACCTGGGCGCCGGACTCAAGGCCAAGGCCGAACGCTCGGTTTGGATGGCGTGCCTGGTCGGCGGAATCTTCATGTGTTTGGCCGGCCTGCTGTTTTACCTCTATCCGGTGACGTTGGCGTCGCTGCTGCTGGGAGAACATCAAAGAGAAATCGCCTTGGCGGCGGCCCCGCTCCTCCGCACGATCGCGGTGGCCATGCCTCCGCTGACGCTCGTCATTGTGCTGAGCGGCGCGCTCCGCGGGGCGGGCGACACCCGTTGGCCGCTGGCTTTCAGCCTCATCGGCCTGCTGGGGATTCGCGTGCCCGCCGCACACTGGTTGGCCCTCGACGCCCTCCATGTGCCGCTACTGGGGGCTCAAATTACGGGATTGGGCTTGGGGGTCGTCGGGGCGTGGTACGCCATGGTAACGGATTTGTACGTGCGAGCGGTCTTGATGGTCTGGCGAGTTCGCCACGGGGGTTGGAAGGACGTTCGAGTCTGACGAGACTTCGCAACGCACCTAAGGCGGCTTGCCGGCGTGGACCGCTCCGGAAATCTCACGGCACAGAGTCCCGGCGGTTTCACGTCTTTTGCCCCCTTTTCAGCCGGCGGAAAAGGAATACCATACGATAATAACTGCGTCGCGGTCCCGTGAAAGAATTCACCTTCTTTCCACCGTGGGAAACAACCGGCGAAAAAGCACGGCAATTCGTTCGGAATCGGGACGCCGCCCAACCTCCGGCAAGGGTCGCGATAATTCAAGGCGTTTCTCCTCGGCTTAGCTGCACCATCAAACACGAAACGGGGGTGAAGATCGATGCTCCAAATCGAGTTGCAGGCGCGACGTTGGTCCGTTGCTGACGCCGAGGAACTGTACGAGGTCGCAAGTTGGGGGAAGGGCTACTTCTCGGTCAACCAGGCGGGACACGTTTGCGTTCACCCGGAAAAAGACCCGAAACGCGCCATCGATTTGAAACACCTACTGGATCGCTTGATCGTCCGCGGCCTCCAAACCCCCGTGCTCTTGCGATTTGGTGGCATTTTGAAGCATCGACTTCGCGACCTGAAGGAGGCATTCAGTCAAGCCATCGCCGAACACGACTACCGGGGCGGGTACCACCTAGTCTATCCCATCAAGGTCAATCAGCAGCGCCAGGTGGTGGAGGAAATTCTTCGCTACGGATCCAGTTACCACTTCGGTCTGGAGGCCGGAAGCAAGCCCGAACTGTTGGCGGTCATTGCCCTGGCCGATAACGAGACCCCCATCGTTTGTAACGGATTCAAGGATGCACGCTTCATCGAGACGGCGATGCTCGCTCAAAAGATGGGGCGCAATATTTTCTTGGTCGTGGAAAAATTCACGGACTTGGAACTCATCTTGCACTTTGCCAAGGAGGTCGGAGTTCGGCCCAACATCGGGGTGCGGGTCAAACTGGCTGCCACCGGTTCCGGTAGGTGGCAGTCCTCCGGGGGCTACCGTTCCAAGTTCGGTCTGACCGTCAGCGAGATCCTGCGTGCCCTTCAGCTTCTCAAAGAGCAGGACATGGCCGACTGCTTCAAGCTCTTGCATTTCCACTTGGGAAGTCAGATCACCAACATCCGCCACATCAAGGCCGCCCTCACCGAAGGCGCCCGGGTCTATGCCGACCTGTATCGCCAAGGGGCCGGCCTGGAGTATCTCGACGTGGGCGGCGGATTGGGCGTCGATTACGACGGTTCGCAGACGACGTTTGAATCCAGCGTCAATTACACGCTGCAAGAGTATGCTAACGACGTGGTGTACCACATTCAGACCGTTTGCGACGATACGGAAGTACCGCACCCCACGATCTTCTCGGAAAGCGGTCGCGCCGTCGTTTCCTATAACAGCGTTTTGATCTTCAACGTCTTAGGCGTGGCGGACCGCGGCGAAAACGGCCTTCCCGAGGCGATTGCCGAGGACGCCGAACAACCCCTTCACGATTTGCGACAGACCTACGATTCGCTGAACGTCCGCAATCTGCTGGAAAGTTTCCACGACGCGCAAGAGGCCATGGAAAACAGCATTACGCTGTTCAACAACGGCTATATGTCGCTGGAGCAGCGGGCCTTCGCCGAAAACCTCTATTGGGCGATCTGCCGCAAAATCCACCGCATGATGCATCAACTGGAGTACGTTCCCGAGGAACTGGAGATACTCGATTCCCTTTTGAGCGAAACGTACTACTGCAATTTCTCGCTGTTCCAGTCGCTACCCGACAGTTGGGCCATCAAACAACTCTTTCCCATCATGCCCATCCACCGATTGACGGAACAGCCTACGCACCAAGCCATCCTGGCGGACATCACCTGCGATTCGGACGGCAAGATCGATCGCTTCATCGATCGCCACGACGTCAAACGCACGCTGACGCTGCACGAATTCCGCGGGGAACCGTATTTCCTGGGTGTTTTTCTGGTGGGTGCCTACCAGGAAATCCTAGGTGACTTGCACAACCTCTTCGGAGACACCAACGCCGTTCACGTCGATTTGGACGAGGATGGCGACGTCGTGGTGGAAACCGTGATCAACGGCGACTCGGTCCGCGAGGTCCTGTCCTACGTGGAATTCGACCCCAACACCCTGGTCGTCCGCTTGCGAAGCAGCTTGGAAGAGGCCATCCGCAGGGGGTGGATCGACGATCGGCAGGCGGGACGGTTGCTTCGGTTCTACGAGTCGGGCTTGGAAGGTTACACCTATTTGGAAAACCCGTCGGAGTGACGGCGAACGCTCCCGCTTCACGACCCGTAAGAATGAGGGAGTCAACAGCGGGCCACGTACGCTGCGGCGGCCATGGAATGCAATCCGCATCCCATTCGCCGTCATCCCTGATTGACAGCCACGGCAACTCGAGACACCAAGAGCCGCGGACCGCTCGACAAGACGCACAGACGCGGGCAGATAATCCATGCTAGAGAGTTAAATAGCTCCACCCAGTTAGGTTGTCCGTTTTGCATTTTAGGCAAAAGAGAAAAAAGAGTCTTACGACATCGGATCATGCTTTGACTGTCGGCTCCCTCTTTGGTACGATGCACAGGGGTAGTGATATCTTTGTCGATTTTTCAGTGGAAGCCGATTTTGCGAGCTTCCCGATCCCATCGGATGCCGACCTCGAGTCGCATCCATGAGTTGATTGCCTGACAAGACGGGCAAACCGGAACGGCGGAAGGCGTATTTTCCCGATCGTTTGGGGCAGGTAACCGGCATCATTGGATGTTCGGCTTGGCCGGGGGGTCGTTCTTTGGTGAACGATCCCGGGTCGACTGTCGGTTCCATGCGGAAGATTCCGCATTGCCCTTAGAACGAATAAAGGTGTTAGGCGATGGATGTGAAACTTGTCGTCGCGAACGGGAAATTTGCCGGTAAGGCCATTCCGGTGGCCGGTCCGAAGTTTTTCATCGGTCGGGCCGAGGACTGCCAGCTTCGTCCTGCCAGCGAGTTGGTCAGTCGACATCACTGTGTGATTATCGTGGAGGGCGATTACGTCGCCGTTCGCGATTTCGGATCTAAGAACGGCACCTACGTCAACGGTCAGCGAGTCCGCGGGGAAATCATGCTGAAGGACGGCGACACGCTCACGGTGGGCGTGTTGGAGTTCACGGTGCGAACCGCCGCCGCGCCGGCGAAACCGTCCAAGCCGAAGGTCGAATCCGTCATGGAGGCCGTCACGCGGACCGCGGCACAGGCGGCGTCCACCGATTTCGACGTCGATTCGTGGTTGGAAAACGATTCTAAAGAAGCGGAGGCTCATGCCGAAACGAAGACGATCGAGGTGCCTCCGCCCAGTGCGCGTCCGTCATCGATGACGGACACCAATCCGCCTCACGATACCCCCGAAAAGCCGGTCGATCCCGAAACTCGCAAGGCCCTGGCCAGCATCTTCAGCGACGAGGACGATACGACGTCATCGACGACGGAGGCCCAGAAAAAGGAATCCGGCAAGTTTAAGAAACCGCAACCCGCCAGCTCCGATTCTGCCGCAGCCAACGTCCTGAAAAACCTTTTCCGAAGGACCTGACCCGACATCCAGCGAGGTGCAACTTGGCAAAAAAGCGCGAGGAGTCGTCGGACCGTCAGCCCCGAAAACGCAAGTCGAAAATAGCGGGCATTGTGGGTGTAGGTTTGGATGGAGACGACGGCCAGACCCGAATCACGCGTGGTAAGAATTTCGTCCTTTGGGGCGGAAGCCAAGACACGCACGCCATGATGCAAGAGACCGCCATCAAAGTGAACGAGTCTCTGGAAAAGCGTGGAAAACAACTGCAAGACGTTTCTCCCAGCGAGTTGCGGGAAATCTTTCACCAAGTAACCGATTCCATGGGCATTCGCCGAGAGGGCGAATAGCGTTAGCCTCTTATCTCCAGCGGAGAGTATTCCGCGCCAGATTCGCCTGTCCGGATTCGGGAGGAATCTGCCACTCCGCTTGGTTGATGCGAATCCGACACCCCAACTGGAACTGTTCTTTCCTTCTTGCGCTGACGGAAAAGTGTTTGGTTTGGGAAAACTTTTCCGGTTTCTCGCCGCGTCGCTCTAATCGTGTGATATACTTTCCTGGCCAATCATTTTTCCTAGATTGACCAATCGGAACCAATTATCACACCAGTTTCCCACCACGGGCGACCACCGTCGCAGTCCCTGCCGTTTCCGCATTGTGGACCTGGCCCCATAAATCAGGGGGGCATTCCCGGCCAAATGGTCCGTAAATGGTGCGGCAGCATGGTCACCTCGTACCCGACTTGGGACGCTTTCAGCCAAGAGGGAAGCGACTCTTGGGAGTTCCCGGGCGTCGAACGTCGCGGTCTCGAGTAAGGCGTGGGGGGACTGCCCGTACGGGAAAGACGTCCGACGCAGATTCGCAAGGGAAGGAGATTCAGGACGTGGCTCGCGACAAGAAGACCGCATCGAAGTCGAATCAGAAAAAGCAGGCTGCCGAAGACCAACCGTCCCGCGAAAAAAGCCGATCGCGACCGGGCGCTCCGGTATTCGTTCGCGCCGGGCGGACAAAGTCCCCGAGCAAACCCGCCCGAGCGAAATCCGCGACCGCTGCCGTCGCCGATGAATCTCTTGCCCGTGCCGGCGATGCGATCGTCACCGTTGATCGACGCGTGGGTGACAGGCGATCGGGCCAAGATCGCAGGCAAAAGCAGATCCCCGTCGCCGTGGAGCGCCGAAAACTCGAACGCCGGGCGAAGGTGCCCCGACGACGGCAGATCGACCCCACCACCTGCGAACGGGACTATTCGGCCGACGAAATCGAGTTCATGCGAGCTTTGGAGGCCTACAAGCGCAGCAGTGGACGCATGTTTCCCACCTGTAGCGAGATTCTGGAAGTACTCCGCAACTTGGGCTACGAAAAACGGCCCATGCCGTCGCATGCCGAACCGGCAAAAACCGATGAACCGGAGAACTCGGCGGCGGTCGGCGGGTAGGCTATACTAAGGCCTTTTCATTCCGATTGCCGATGCGTCCCTGCCGGAGATTCCGCCCGCGGCACGTCCCGCACCGACGAACCGGTAGGCCGACCGTCCTCAACCGATTGCGGATTTCCATGAAGTATCGAGATGCCGCCATTCACGACGTCGTATTGCGTCCCCTCCGCCGATTCAGCGATGCCAGGGGATGGCTGATCGAGTTGTTTCGCCACGACGAGCTTGATCCGCAGGTTCACCCCGTCATGGCCTACGTCAGCGAAACGCTCCCCGGCGTTGCCAGAGGTCCGCACGAACATGCAGACCAAACCGATGTTTTCGCATTTTTCGGACCTGGAGATTTCAAGCTCTATCTTTGGGACGCCCGACCTGATAGTCCTACGTACGGTTGCCGCCTAGCGATCGTCGTCGGAACGTCGAAACCCACCCTCGCCGTGATTCCGCCTGGGGTGGTTCACGCCTACAAGAACATCAGCGACGTGCCGGGCCTGGTGTTCAACGCCCCGAATCGCCTCTATGCCGGCTGGGGCAAGAAAGAAAAAGTGGACGAAATCCGCCATGAGGACATAGCGGATTCGCCCTTTGTGTTGGATTGAGATTTTTCGCTTCCGAGCGCGATTTGGCGCACCTAACGACTCTGGCGTGGTTCTGCGCCTCTCACGATCGGCGAACGGCGAGATTCGCTCAGTCCAGCGGTTTGACCCGAATGTTGCGGTACGCAACCGGACCGTGATCGCCCTGGAACATGAGCGGTCCGCGCGGTGCTTCCTTCCCGGTCACACCGCCCGGCGTTTGGCTCGTCAATTCCAAGTTCTCGTGGAGGACTTGGCCGTTCAAAATCACCTTGACCAACATGCCGTTGGCAACTTTCTTACCCGTCGCGTCGAACTTCGGCGCGCGGTATTCGATGTGGTACTTCTGCCATTCGCCGGGTTGCTTGCTAGCGTTGACCTTGGGTACGGCCATGCTGTACACGGCACCCATGTCGCCCATTCCCAACTGGGTCTTGCCGTAACTGTCCAGGACCTGAATCTCATACTCGCCCATGACGTAGATGCCCGAATTGGACCCCTTCGGGACCATCACTTCCAGTTCGATCACGGCGTCGCCGAACGTCTGCTCGGTATAGATATCCACGCCGTGTCCTTCCACGTTGACCAGTTCCGCCCCGCCCTCTTTGTAGGCCAAGGCCGCGGGATTTGCGGGATCGAGCGAGGCCGTTCCCGCCTTCCACTTACTCTTTTCGGCATCGCCTTTGTACTTCCAGCCATCCAAGCCGGGCTTGACGGGAATGGATATCCAGCCCTCCTCCGCCCGGACCGTCGCCGCCATCATGCCGGCAGTCAACAAAGCCGCAGCCAAGATGCTCAGTTTCTTCACGGTAGAACTCTCCTTCTGTTGCAGGGAACCACGAACGAAACAACATCACGCGAATGACGATTCGCGAGCACGCATTCATTTTGGAGTCAGACCGAGTGCCGTCGTATCGGGAAATCTCACCACGCCGCCCCGGGGCATCACGGTTGCGAAAAACCGCCGCGTTGCTCGCCGGTCACACCAGGCGGATGGATCTCGCATGCAAGCATGAACCCTTTGCGAGGCCGCAGGTGACGTTCATCGCAGCCGGAGACCCGACAAAAACGGCAGCCCAATGAATTCGCACATGTTCGTACACGCGAGGCTGGTCAACGCAGGCGGGACACGCAAAACGGCGAACTAACACGGGGCCGATCGGCACCCGCGAGGACCGATCCCAGGCTTCATTATCTCTGTCCATCTTAGACCGCGTGCAACCAGGCCGCAATCAATTCAACGCTTACCGTTACTTCGAATCGGGCGGGATACTTGTCTTCGCCGCATGATGTCCGCCCGACGCTGCCACGGCGGTTTGCTCAGGGATTGGCGCGCGGCCCCGCGGACGCGGAAATCTCAGGCGGCGGTTCCCACGACGCGGCCTCGATCACCTCGTTTTCTTCAAACACCAATGTGGCCGGGTCGGTCCTGTTGTATCGAAACGGCGGGACGCCGGGCAAACACACCAAACGGTTGCCGCGCAAAGTCACTTCCAAGGCACGATGGAAACGGATAGGGCTTCGGCCCGTCGCGTAGATGGTTTGCCGCGTCACCAGAATATCGCTGCTGCCTTCGTCCATGAAGATGCCGTTGCTCTCGGCCCCGTCTTCGTTGGCCGGGATATCGTGAATGACGTTGCCTTCCAAGACGGACCCGGGTTGTCGTCCCAGCGTGTAAATACCGCCTCCGTCGTGCAATACCAGCATGCAATGGTGGATGTGGTTGGCGACGACGCGGTTGTCGCGGCATCCGGTCGGGGAATCGTTCCAACTCCATCCGACCGAAATGCCCGTATAGGGCAAATAGGCCACCTCGTTGCGTTCGATGACGTTGCCCGCGGACAGCCCCACCCAAATTCCCACCGCCTCGTAGAACTGCTTGCCGCACCCCATCACACGGCAATCCGAGACACGGTTGCCAAAACTGCAAGCGTTGCCATAAGGTGAAGACCACGCCGGCCCTGCTTCCGCCGTCGGTCGGGTCACGGTTTCTCCGATATTGATGCCGTTACCCGATATGTCCTCGAATTCGCAACCTTCCACGCTGCAATGGTGAACTTGCCGCCGCAACCACAACCCCGAAGCGCCCAGTTGCGTGAATCGGCAGTTGCGGAAGACGCAATTCGCGGCATAATCCACGGTGACCGCGGCGGGCAACAACTCGCGTCCCGGACGATCGGGCACGCGCGGTTCGTACACTGAGGCCTGACCGGAGGCGTAGCCCGCCTCGGGCAAGTCCCAGCGACAATGGGCAAACGTGATGCCCTCCACTCGCAGGTTGCCGACCGGCCTTCCGGTCGCCGGGTCGCCGCTGACCGTCAGCAAGGATGTCGCCTCGGGGACCGTCGCTTCGATCTCCTCCAGTCTCTCCCCCGGCATCGGAATGTAACGGACTTCCCCGCTCTTTTCGTCCAGGAGCCACTCGCCGGGCGCGTCGAGCATATCCGGGCCGTTTTCCAAGTAGTAGCGAGGGTGCGGCCAATTGCAGATGGCGTAGTGCGGAGCGGAACAGCCGACCACTTGCGAGAAACGGACCTCCAACGTCCGTGGCTCGAATCCGGCGATCTTGACCCGCGACGTGGACCAATCGTGAAAGTACACGAACTCCGCTTGATCCAGGTTGCCGGCAAACAGCGGGGCATCCTCGGCGTAAATGAAGAGGCTGGTACGGCGATCCTGTCCCGAGCGATCGACGCGGCGAAATCCCTCGTTCGGCGTTCGAGCCCGCACGGCACGGCGACCGTTCACAAACAACTCGCGAAAGACCGTGCGTTCCCCCGTGGCGGCGCCGGCCTGCGCTATCCAGCGGCCTCCGGATTCGCGCCAACCAACGATGGAGCGACCGCCGCTGATCACGACCGACCCCGAATCATCTGCGGAGATTACCAGTGCCCCCGGTCCCGGAGATTCCTCGGGGCCGATCACGATAGGGTCCCGCAGGCGATACAGACCGGGCTTGAGGACGACTCGGATATCCGGATCGCCTCCCGTTTCCCGCCGCTTTTGCCGCACCAATTCGACTGCCCGGGGTAACGATGCCACCGGAGCCTGGGCCGTACCGTTTGCGGAATCGTCGCCGTCGGGCGCTACGAAGATGACATGTTCCGCAACCCCGACTGCCGTAGCGGGTCGATTCACGGCGAATTGCAGAATCACGCACGCCCCAAAAAACAGCGCGAGGAGCCTTGCTCTCCGCCATAATCCACCAGAATATCGAAGCAACATGAAAAACCTCCCAGCTAGGAAAGATTCGCGGCGCCCGCCCACGCATCGGAATCGGCGGAAAGCCCACATCCGGCACATCTTTGAAAACGCGTCATTGCACCAAGATTCGCGTCTCTCGCGGGGGCAGTGTTATGGACACGCCTTCCGCGTCCGCTCCCCGACTCTCGGACTCGGCCGAATGCGGATTCAATACCAGCCAAGCGCCCGATTTCGACGAGCGAACGCGCCCCGACCATTCGGAACGACCGACGTTCACCAGCAGCAGGATATCGCGTCCGTTGCGGGAGAACCGCCCCAGCGTCAAGGCGTCGTCGGCGGGTTCCACTACCACGTCCGGCACGACCTCACTGCGGACGTTATTGACGCCGATCGGTCGCTCCGCATTATCTCGAATGACTTTGCCGCCCGCCGCCTCCCACTCGGCCACGACCTTTGCCGCCTCCGGGGGCAACTCGGCATCCATAGGCACGAGCAAGGCCGACAATTCCACGCCGCCGAGATGCAACCTGCCTTCCGGGGTGACTTTTCCCGCAGCCAAAAAGTCGTGATCGGTCAAAACGAAGGGAATCTGCCGCCGTTGCAGGCTTTGCCCCAAACGATAGTACGAGCTTACCAACCGTTGCGCCCGCTCGCTTTGCGAGTCCAAACGTAGAGGTCCCGCCACCGGTCGATACTCGGTCCAAAGATCGCGGATCGGGTAATACAGCCCCACCTGCCGAACAGGCATGGCGTCGCGAAGCACGGTATTCAACCGTCCCACGAATAGCCCGTATTGCAAGTTCTCCTCGCGAGAGCGATCCTCGGGACTGTAATAAAGCGTGAATTCCGTGACGCCCCAGGCGGCCTGCCAGGCCGCGGTTGCCAGCATGGCGTCCAAGGGAGCGGGACCGGCCCCCGACATCTTTTGCGCGAAGTCGCTGACTTCCGTCATGACGCGCCGATTCCCTCGCAGCAGCGCACCGGAAAGGGGCATGGCGGCGGTTTGCCATCCCGAGTGCATGACCGCCTGCGGATCGGACGACAGCATATCCAACCCCGGTATGTCCATCATCGAGATCGCCTTCAAACCGTTCCCGTAGAGGGGAACGTGGTGAATGATCGACTCCTCATGCAGATTGTGCCCGGACGATGCGGTCCGATGAGCCTGGGTCCAGTGTTGAATCCGGCCGAAATAGCGTTCCGCCGTCAGATCCCCTACCAAGCTCCAGTAGCGCCGTCGCACCTCCCGATCTTCTTCGGTGTCGCCCGCGAACAGCGACTTGCGGCACTCCTCCAGGTTTTGGTGATATCGTTCCGCATAACGGTCGGCCAAGTCGTAGACCCAAGGTACGGTGGGGAGTTTCGGCACATTGGGGTCGACGGGATCTTCGACGGGCACCTTGCTGCCGGCGGGTTCCGGGATCGGTCCCAGGTCCACGGCCATCAACGACGGCTCATCCGTAAAAAACGCCCGAATCGTGGTTCCAAAGTGCGGTTGCAAACGCCGGAAGTACGCCTCGTGCGTCACCTCGATGAATCGCTGCGTCGCGCGATCGTCGAGAAGGTTCGGGTAGCGGCGCTTGGCGTGATAATTGTTGGCCGCATGGGTATGCTCATAGGCGCGTCTGAGGAAGAATGCGGCGGGATCGGAGAGATCGGTGCCGGAGAAGGCCAGCACCAGGGCCTCGAATTCCGGATGCCCGCGGAGCACCAGTCCCCCCGCCGATGCGCTGGGATATCCCTTTTCGTCGTAGATCCAAACCTGCATGCCGAGTTTCGAGCATGTGTCTACCGCCTGGATCAACGTTTGCCAATGCTGCTCGGATTCCAGATATTGATCGAAGGCAACGTTGCACACAATGCCGCCGCGACCGCGGCGCAGAAAATACTCCATGCCCTCGTCCGAGACCGCCGAGTCTCGCTTTTCGCCCAAGATCTGTTCCATGCCGTCGGCCCTGGCAAACCGCGGGGCCACACCGTGAACGATCTGCATGGGACGGCATTCCAGGGGCGGATTCTCCCACGCCGCCTTCCATTCCGCCGGAATCCCCTCGCCCGCCTGAGCTAATGCCGCCGGTGAGACGGTCAAACAGACCGCTGCCGCCAAGAAACCGGCGCGAAGGGACGAAATACCGCAGGGTGGGATCGACTTCGAACGCTTTCTCATGGGCGAAGACCTCTCCTCGCAAAGGGCAGGGACCGACGAACGTGGGTGGGCACGGCGCGGCAACACCGGCGCCGTTCGCCCGGCATTATAACAGGTTCGAGATCGCTTTGGACAACGGGCGGTTCTTTCCCGCCGCAGTCGCCGGGGAGCCAAGACCTCGATTCCCCGCCGCGCCGGGCAATCCCAAGCGGCCCCGAAGCGGCGATCACCGAGGGCGCGAAGAAAATCCTCGCCGTTCTTGTTAACCGCAAGGATTCCCGTATATTGAGTTTTTACGTTGAGATGCGTCGAGACCCCGTCAATGCGGGGTCTCCGCGGCGGGGCTTTTCCATCGCACAAAAAAAGGGCTCACGAAATGTCCGTAGGGGAATGGGTAAGCGGCCGGGTTTTCAACCTCGTGCATCGACATAACCTGGTGTACAACACCTGCTGGGAGGACCCTCGCCTCGATCGGCAAGCGCTGAACATCGGCCCCGACGACACGATTTTGGTCATCACCTCCGCCGGTTGCAATGCGTTGGACTACGTTCTCTGCAATCCTCGGCGGGTTTATGCGGTGGACATGAATCCGCGGCAAAACGCGCTCTTGGAATTGAAGATCGCCGGAATCCGAAAGCTGGATTTCGAAACGTTTTTTCTGATCTTCGGGGAGGGGCGCTTTCGGCACATGGACGAACTGTATCACGACGTCCTGCGCCGCGAGTTGACGCCCTTTGCCCGTCGCTTTTGGGATAAGTACGTTCACCGCTTTTTCGGAAAGAAGCGTTCCTTCTATTTCCGCGGTACCGCCGGGGCTTTCGCCCGCGTGATGAACACCTATCTCACCCGAGTCGCCAAAGTCCGCCCGTGGGTGGAGCGGATACTGAACGCCCAATCGCTCGACGAGCAACGGGAAATCTACGAGAAGCATCTACGGGAGCAGGTCTGGACGCCGGTTTTACGGTTTCTCGTCAGTCGCGACACCATGCTATCGCTGGTCGGCGTTCCCCGCGCGCAGCGCCAACAAATCGAATCGCAGTATGCCGGCGGTATCGCGCAGTATGTGCAAGACGCCGTCGAGGCGGTCTTCGCCAAGCTACCCCTGGCCGACAACTATTTCTGGCGGGTTTACATCATGGGTAGCTACACGCGATCGTGCTGCCCGGAATACTTGAAGGAGGAGAATTTCAACCGCCTCAAATCAGGCTTGGTGGATCGCATCGAAATCCACACGGACACGGTCGAGGGCTTTTTGGCCTCGCACGACACCCCCGTTTCGCGATTCGTCCTGCTCGATCACATGGACTGGTTGTCGGGAAGATATTTCCCGATCCTGGAACGGGAGTGGCAAGCCATCTTCGATCGCGCGGCGCCAGGGGCGCGGGCCATCTGGCGGAGCGGGGGCTTGCGTACCGACTTCGTCGATCGCGTGAAAATCGAGTTCCAAGGTCGCCCGACGATGCTGGGCGAACAGCTTACCTACCATCACGACTGGGCGCGAGAACTGCACGCCAAGTGCCGCGTTCACACCTACGGCAGTTTTTACATCGCGGATCTCAACGTGTAGATGTGCTTTATGTTGCGCATTGCGGCGGGTCGCCCTCGGCGGTTGCCGCGGTAACTGCGTGCACAAGGTTTGCGGCCCCTAAGGAGTCATTATTCCCATCATGGGCGTGCTTGCGGATATCAAGATTCTGTATCGCATGGTCTTTCATCCCGGTCGCGGCGCCGATCACGCCGAGCGATTGGAATCCTTCTACGCCGCGCAAGCCGACAATTACGACTCATTCCGAAAACGCTTGCTTCAGGGGCGCGAAGAGTTGTGGCGGGCGTTGGGGATTCCTCAGGACGGCGTTTGGGTCGATTTGGGTGCCGGGACCGGAGCCAACGCCGAGAATTTCGGCCCCGGAATCGAAAATCTACGAAGAATACACCTGGTCGATTTATCACCGTCGCTCTTGGAGGTCGCCAAGCGACGAATTGCCGACCGAGGCTGGAGCAACGTGGTCACCCATGTCGCGGACGCCACGAGATTCCGTCCTGAAGAACCCGCCGACGTGGTTACGTTCTCCTACTCGCTGACGATGATCCCCGACTGGTTTGCGGCCTTGGAAAACGCATTCGCCATGCTGAAGCCGGGCGGCAGGATCGGCGTCGTGGATTTTTACGTTTCGAGAAAATTTCCGGCCGAGGGACTGCGGCGTCACGGCACGTTTTCGCGACTGTTCTGGACGTTCTGGTTCAATTACGACAACGTCTTCCCGTCGCCCGACCACATTCCGTATCTCCAGCGGCATTTCGATACCGTCCTCTTGGAAGAACACCGCGCCAAAGTCCCTTATCTCCCCTTTGCCAAGGCTCCCTACTATATCTTCGTGGGACAAAAACCCGCCGAGGATTCGCCAACAAAAGCATCGGTTGCAAAGGCGGTCGCCGAGCCTGCCTCCGCTTGATCGGCCGCGATCAGCCGGCCCGCCTCACGGCGGCATCGGATTTATCGAGATCGATTTCAATTCAGGGAAGTCGCCCGGGAAGAAAGCTCGACGATGCTTCTGTTCAAAAAGAAGTTCATGGACGCCATTCGTAACGGGACGAAGACCCAGACGATTCGACTCTGGAAATGGCGACGGATGAAGGAGGGGCAAAAGAGTTACATTCCGGGGGCGGGTTATATCGTGATCGACGAGGTCGCGGAAGTCCGACTCGAAGATCTGACCGATGACGATGCTCGCCCCGACGGTTTTGCAACTGCCGCAGATTTGCGCGCCGAGATCGCGCAACTCTACCCCACGGCGGAAGCCGACGGTTACCGCGCATTCCGCGTCCGCTTTCACGTCTGCCCGCCGGAGGAGCAGGTGCGTTTGCGGGAGGCGAGCAGGCTACGGAAGGCTCGGCGACGGAAAAAGAGCCTCGAATCCCAATCCGAATCCGTCGAAGAGACGACGGCGGATGGGCCCGATTAACGAGTTCTCGTCTCGAGCAACTCCCGATATACCGCCATCACGCGTCGCATTCTTCGCTCGAACGAGTAACGTTCCTGAACGATGGCCCGACCGGCCCGGCCCAATCTTTGCCGCAAATCGGAGTCCCGGAGTTGCCGCAGAGCCTCGGCCAAACCGATGTCGTCTCCCGGTCGGATCGTCAGACCGTTGACGCCGTCCTCAATCACTCGGCCGATTCCGCCCACCGGCGTGGAAACGACCGGAACCTCGCAGGCTAAGGCCTCCAGCAGCACGTTCGGCAAGCCCTCGTCGAGACTGGTGATGACAAAGGCGTCGAAGCCTTGATAGTAGGTCAGCGTGTCGGACTGAAACCCTTCCAGCGTTACCGTCCCTTGCAAGCGATCCCGTTGGATCAAGGCGGCCAAACGTTCGTGTTCGGGGCCCTCGCCGACGATCATCACGCGGATGGGCGAACCGACCTCGGTAAGACGCCGCGCCGCTCGCAGCAGCGTGGGATAATCCTTCTCCGGGGATAGGCGGCCCACCGCGCCCACCAAAAAAGCGTCGCCTGTCAAACCGAGTCGGGCCTTAGCCGCCTCATTAGGCTCACGCCGAGCGTAAAGATCGGTATCGACGCCGTTTTCGATCACCCGACAAAATCGGGCCGGGATTCCCGCCCGAATGCACTGCCGCTTCAAATCCTCCGAGACGCAAATCACCCGATCGAAGCCGCGCAGGCTCAATTGATGAATCCAGCGATACAATCGGACCCGGCGACCCGGCACGCCCCAACCGTGGACCGTACTGACCAGGAAGATCTCTTTTCGCGCCCGCCGCATCACCAACCCCAGCGGATCGCTCTTGTAATCGTGTCCGTGCCAGATGTCGGGCCTCAATCGATCGCACACGCCGACCAGTTCGCGGACCAAACGCAAATCGCACGGGCCATGATCCGGCAAGTCGAGCAAGGGCGTTCCCCAGGCGTCGGCACGGCGACGCAAGACTTCAAAGCCGGGATCCTGCGGCGGATGGAGATAGAGGCACTGTGCATCCCAGCCAGCCGCTCGCAAATAGGGCGGCGATCGCAGAATCGTCTTTTCGGGACCGCCGCCCGTTCCCGTCACGGTACGGACATGCAGCACCAGCGGACGTCGCTTCGCGTCGCGATCGTGCCGAGCGGGCGAGTCGTCCTCCACGGCGAAAAACCTCCCGGCGAAATAGTTTGTCCCGATTCGCTCGGTGCGCGGGATGCAACACGGTTCGTCCCATTCCGTAACCGACGTTCGCAGTCGCCCGTCTCAAGGCTCCGTGCCCTCGATGACGGCCAAGGCGATTTCGGCCTTACCGAAGGGGGCGCTGACTTGAATGCCCGCCACGCGGTCCCGAACCCGTTCCACCGCTTGCCGGGCGATCTCCACCCCCATCTTGAGCTGATCGTCCCGACTGGATACCGACGCCATCTTATCCATCACCCAATCCGGAATGACCACGCCCGGCACTTCATTTTTCATGAAGGTCGCATTCCTGAGACTGGCCAACGGCCATATCCCGGCGATGATCGGGATGTCGTGCCCCACCCGGTCGAGAAACCGCAGCAACGCGTCGGGGTCGAAGACCGGTTGCGTGATGGCGAACTCCGCTCCGGCCTCGACCTTTTGCCGAAAGCGATCGAGTTCGCGGGATTGATCCAAGGCCGTAGGGTCCAAGCCCACGCCAATGAAGGCTGCCGTAGCCGGGTCGATCGACTGGCCGCCCAAATCCACGCCTTGGTTCAGTCGCTTTTGCACCTGTACCATTCCGATGGAGTCGGTATCGAACACACCCGTGGCGTGCGGGTAATTCCCCAGCTTCGGGGGGTCTCCCGTCACGAAGAGGATGTTGCGAATCCCGCACGCGGCGCACGCCAAGAGGTCGGCTTGCATGCCGATCAAGTTGCGATCCCGGCAGCAGAAGTGCAATATCACCTCGATCATGGCGTCGCGCTGGATTCGATCGGCGGTAATCAGAGGCGAAATCCGGGAACTTGCCCGCGGCCCGTCGGGGATGTTCACCGCATCGACGCCGCGACGATGCAGGAGGCGGCTCTTGGCCACGATCTCGTCCAGGTTGTACCCACGCGGCGGAACTAACTCCACCGAGGTCACCCAGCGACCATGCGACAGGCGAGACGCGAATCGAGAACGATCCGCCGCCGGGACGGGCGGCTTTAATTCGGCCTGCTCCGTGGGCACCGCCGCGATCGGCTTGGTCCGCGCTCGGGCTAGCGGCTTGATCGTTTCGCACAATGCGCGGATGTGTTCCGGCGTCGTTCCGCAGCAACCGCCGACCGCCGCCGCCCCCAACTGCACGTAACGCTTGCCGTATTCCGCGAAATACTCGGGCGAGCAATAGTAGATCAGGCGGTTTTCCACCTCCTTCGGCGTCCCCGCGTTAGGTTGTACGATCAGCGGACGACGGGCGATCTTCACGGCTTGATCGACCGCGGTCAGCATGCCGTGCGGCCCGGAACCGCAGTTCAAACCCCACGCAATCGGTTGCGGCAGTCCGTCGGGAAGAGGGGCCAAGAGACGCTCCACTGTCTCGCCCGACGCCGATTCGCCGTCTTCGTACACTGCCGCCGACAGGACGAAGGGCACGCTCGGTCGCTCCTGCATGGCCCGCGCGCAAAGCTCCAAAGCTTCGCGATTGGGCTGCGTTTCGAAGAGGATGAAATCGACTCCCGCCTCCGTCATGACGTCCACTTGTTCTAAAATCAATCGTCGGTTGGCGTCTTCGTCGCGTGCCGAAGCGCCCAACGGTCCGATCGAACCGGCTACATAAACGAGCCGATCGGCCTGGTCGGCGGTCTCCCGGGCCAACCGTACGCCCGCGCGGATCACGGCCTCGAAACGCTCTCCCAGTCCGTACTTCTCCAGTCGCGTTCGATTGGCGCCGAACGTGTTCGTGGTCAAGACCTCCGCTCCGGCATCGCAGTAATCCTGGTGTATTTGCCGGATCAGCTTTGGTTCCGAGAGAGAAAGCTCGTCGAAACAGCGATTCGTGAAGACGTGGTGCCGATAGATTTCCGTCCCCATGGGACCGTCGAAAACCACCACGCCCTTTTGCAGAAACTCATTGAAAGAAGGCCGTACGCTCATCGAGACACTTGATTCCGAATCTCTGAACCGCACCGGCGAGCAGGAAATTTCGCCGAGTGATATCGCTTTCACTTCATGACGCCGAGATTCCCGATCGTCGAAGTCGCCGCTCCGGCAAGATCGCGTCTCTCGGCCTTCCATGATCCCAATCATTATGACCGATCAAGAGGAATAGACGAACGGGGGTGAGGATTCGAGATGGCGGCCTTGCGCAACGACTCAAACGAGTTCGGTGAGGGCTGTTAGCCCCAATTAGAAATGTCCCCTGATTCTCACGATCACAAATGCCCGCCTAGGTGGGGGGGGGTCCTGCTCTATCAGGGATGGCAGCGATCATCGTCCAGTCCGCAGCCAAGCATTCCGCCGCCGGCCAGTCTTTCACGTGCCGCTCGTTTCTTATGAGGTTTCAGGGCATCCTCCTGTTGCTGGGTTCCCGCCCGGACGCAGCCATGGTATCTGATAGAGAAGAATAGGCAAGGTAGGGTGATTGCGTTCGGGCTTCTGCGGGGTGGTGGGGCGACATGTCCTCCTGTGTTGCGAACGTTACCCGCGTCATTGCCGAAATCACCCCGTCGTTCGGAAAAACCCGCAAGTTCGGAGCAGTTTGTCACGATAAGAAAAGTAGCTTGACTCTCTACGGAAAACAGCGGGCGAGGATTCACCGTTCGGGCGCGAGCTTGGTAACGACTCGGCCGACTGGAGCACGAGTCGCCGACAACAACAGGCAGCCATTCGGGGTGACCATCGAGGAGCGATACATGGCACGCAAAACCGGTCTGTGTTTAGGTTTCGGCTTGGTTTCCGGGCTGCTCTTGCTCGGGTCCGCCGGTTGTGGTACCGCCGTCAGTCCTATGGAATGGGGCGTCTTGAATTACCCCATTCCGGTTTCGCCCTATTTTTCGGACCAATTGGAAGATCGGGCCTGGGAAGAGGAACGGTATCAGAAAATGCCGATTCTTCCGCCGCTGGTGGAGGGCGTTCCACACACGGCGCTTGATGAACCGTCCGACGATGAGATCATGCGCGCGTTGGAAAAGGCGCGACCGTCCGAAGGAGGTTTGCCCTTCCTGCATGAGGTTCAGCGCAATAACGTTCGAATCGTGAAGGAATTGATGACCGATTCGGTCGATCCGCCGCGGGTGTATCCTCTGGTCGGACCCGCCCAATTGCATCACGTTCACTGGAAGTGCACCGTTTACTTCACCGAGCAGATTTGGGTGAGTTGGCCCATCCCGCATATGATTCGCAACGAAGACGCCGTGGAAGTCGTGTACATCGATCACGATCACCTGCACATGGTGGGTAACGTGGACGGCGGCGGGGCCAACGCCAACTATTAAAAGTCGCCGAGCATCGTTGCCCGGCCGCAAGGCGAAATCACCAACGAACGGGTCTCGATCTCGGATCGAGGCCCGTTTTTTCGTCGCGATGTAGTTGCTGAATCATGCGACGGGAAAACGCTGCGTTGCAGGCGGGGTAGTATAAGCAAAGAAAATCAACTGCGTGACCTTTGTCGTTGTCGCATTTCTTTGTCTTGGCGAACCTTAGAGATTTGATACCATAAGTGGAGAGGTCCGGTTGCGGTGCGATCGCGGACGCCGGGCGCGGCGACGCACTCCGAAAAACTTGCTTGAACATGGATCGGGTGACAACGTGTTAGATCGCTTCAGTCAGTTCGTAACACGGCGATGGTACCTGGTCTTCCTCGCGTGGGCGATTCTTTTCGCGATCCTGCGCCTGTCGGCCCCGAATTGGGACGACGTCGCTCGAGACGGCGATTTTGCGTACCTGCCCGATTCCGCGGCGAGCGTGCAGGGCGAAAAACTGCGGACCGCCGCTTTCGGCGAGGTGAATTCCAAGAGTGAAGTGGTGTTCGTGTTGGCGCGACGCGACGGGCCTCTGACTAAAGAGGATTTCGCGTTTGCCGACCGCGTGGTGGCGACGTATCAGCCCGCGGAGGGCGGCGATTCTCCAATCGTCAATATCGTCAGTCATCGTACGGAAGTGATCGGCAAGAAGCTGCTTAGTCCGGCGAGCGAGCACGGCCAAGCCCTTTTGATCATCGCTCAGATGAAGGGCGAGATCATGGCCGTCGAAAACATGAAGCCTTTGGCGGATATCTACGAGAAATTCGCCGCTTTGAAGAATGCGCCGGACCGACCCGCGGGATTGGAGTTGGGACTGACCGGTTCCGGTGCCGTTGGGACCGAAATGCTGTTCGCGGCGGAGGAGAGCATTCGCAACACGGAGTACGCCACGATCGGCTTGATCATTTTGATCTTGCTGCTGGTGTATCGCGCGCCGCTGCTGGCGGCGGTGCCTTTGATAGCCATCGCGGTGGCCGTCTTTACGGCCTTCGACGCCTTGGCGATTTTGGCCGGCATCAGCTATTCCACCAACGCCTTCGAGTTCGCGGTGTTCAAGACCACCAAGATTTTCGTGGTCGTCGTACTGTTCGGCAGCGGAACCGACTACTGCTTGTTCCTGATCGCGCGCTATAAGGAGGAATTGAGCAAGGGGTTGCAAACCACCGTTGCCGCGGGGAAGGCCTTGTTTCAGGTCAGTAACGCCCTGCTGGCTTCGGCTTTGACCACCATTTTGGGTTTGGGGATGATGGTCTTCTCCGACTTCGGGAAGTTCCGCAACGGCGGTCCGGCGATCGCGGTGGCCCTGGTGGTGGCTTTGCTCGCCTGCCTGACGCTCGCCCCGGCCATTCTGGCGCTATTGGGTCGCAAGGTCTTTTGGCCGTTCAAGATCGACTTGAGCGGCGACGAGGAGAGCGACGACATCCGTTTGGGACGCGGCACGACCGGCGGGCGGTTTCAGGGCTTTTGGAACGGCGTCGGCCGCGCGGTGACGACGCGGCCGGGTCTGATTTTTGTTGCCGCCGTACTCGTGATGGCACCCTTCGTTTGGTTCGCCCAAAACGTCCCGCTGACCTACGACCTGTTGAGCGAATTGGGACCGGATCGACTTTGCGTTCAGGGGACGGCCTTGCTGCGCGAGTATTTTCCGGCGGGTGAAACAGGGCCGGTGACCATCTTGGTCTATCAGCCGAACGCTGATTTCAATGAGGGACCGGATCGCTACGACCGCCTGCCGCGACTGGTCAAGGCCCTGTACGACATGGAGTATACCGACGAGAAGGGAGAGACGATCCGGCCCATTCAAAGCGTCCGCAGCCTGGTGGACCCCTTGGGGGATAGAAGCGGGCGATCGGGTATTTTCGGCGGCTTGCGGCGAGGCGTGATTAGCAGTCGCGCCAAGGCCATCTATGTGTCGCAGGAAGGGGAATATCGGGGCAAGGTCGCTCGCTTGGATGTGGTCTTTCCGTACGATCCGTTTTCCGTCGAGAGCATTCGGTTGCTCGACCACATGGAGCAATACCTCGCAGACATGGCTAAAGACCCCGATTCGCCGTGGTATCAGGCGGAGTTTTACTTCACGGGCACGCCGCCGGGGATACGCGACCTCCGCGCCGTGACCCTGAGCGACCAGAACTTGATCCAACAACTCGTACCGATCTCGGTGTTGTTCGTTTTGATTACCATTCTTCGACGCCCGCTGATCAGCATCTTCCTGGTCGTCTCGGTGGTGTGGGGGTATTTCGTCACACTGGGGATCACGCATCTGTTGTTCGCGTGGTTGTACCAAGGCACCTACCACGGGTTGGATTGGAAACTGCCTACCTTCCTTTTCGTGATCTTGGTGGCGGTCGGAGAAGACTACAACATCTATCTGGTCACCCGGGTGCTGGAAGAGCAGAAAAAGCTGGGATTCATGGAGGGCTTGAAGTCGGCCCTGAGGAAGACCGGCGGTATCATCACGAGTTGCGGTTTGATCATGGCCGGTACCTTCATCGCGATGATTAGCGGATCGCTCCGCACCATGCATCAATTGGGATTCGCGCTGGCGCTGGGCGTGCTATTGGATACCTTCGTCATCCGCACCATCTTGGTGCCCTCCTTCCTAGTGCTTTGGGGCCGGCTTTGGAAGATCACCGATCGCGGGCCTCAAGCCGTCCCTCCGCCGGTCGTTTCGCGCCGCGGACAGCGAACGCAATCGACGGTCGCCGTCGGCAAATAGCGGATCATCGTGACGCGAAGGCACTCTGCAAGACGGCGCCTGCTGCGCAGAGCATGAGCGGCGCCGCAGACCTGGGCGTCATCTGCGCGTCGATCGCGGGAAGGCGGAATCACTGAACCGGATGTACCGGCGGTCCAACCGTTCGACGCCGGCGATCAACCCGCGGCGTGCCTGGGCACAGGCGGGTCGGAAGCATATCCTGAAGCTATGACCGCTACGCCGCAATTCCTTTTCGCAACCTGTCAAATCGGGGCCGAGAACGCGCTCAAATCCGAGATTGCCGTACAGCACCCCGAGCTTCGTTCGGCCTTCGCGAGGCCGGGTTTCGTCACGTTCAAGTTCGTGGGCGACGCCTCGGCCGGACCGGGATTTCGACTACGTTCCACCTTTGCCCGAGCTTGGGGAGCCACTGTGGGAAAAGTGGATGCCGCCGCGCTGGGTCGCGAGACGGCATGCCGAGCGGTTTGGGAGTTGCTCGAATCGATACCGGTGACGCGTTTACATGTGTGGCCGCGGGCCGGGGTGTTGCCGGGTACGGAAGACTGCGATCTCCCTTGGCCGGATGAGGTAGCCGTTCTCCGCAAGGACTTGCTGGCTGCCTTCGCGTGCGTCGGGGACAAGACCGGCGCGAAGGCGTCGCTGGCAGAAACGGACGTCGCGAACGTCGGCGAATGGGTGGCGGATTGCATCTTGGTCGAACCGCAGTTGTGGTGGGTCGGTTACCATCGCGCGGAAGCGTTTCACGAGGGCTTTCCGGGCGGACGACCGCCGTTGTGTTTGCCGCCGCACGCGGTTTCCCGGGCGTGGCTCAAAATGGAGGAAGCCTTGCGATGGTCGCAACCGCCGTGTCCGGCGGGAACGGTTTGGGCCGAATTGGGGAGCGCGCCGGGCGGAGCGGCACAGGCCTTGCTGGAGCGGGGCTTCCACGTCCTGGGAGTGGATCCCGCCGAGATGCACCCTGACGTGTTGGCGCATCCCAACTTCACGCATCTGCGGCAGCGGACCAATCAGGCGTCGCGAAAGGAATTTCGCAAGGTTCGCTGGTTGGCCGCCGACCTGAACGTGGCCCCGAATTACACCCTGAGGGCGGTGGAATCGCTCGTCAAACATGGACAACTGAAGATCAAGGGGCTACTATTGACGCTCAAGTTGGTCGATTGGGCGCTTGCGGATCGACTTCCCGAGTGCTTGGCGCGGGTGCGATCGTGGGGATACAATCCCGTGCGTGCGAGGCAATTGTGGCATAATCGTCAAGAATTGTGCATTGCTGCGATTCGGGACGGTGGTTTGCGAAGAGATGTTCGGTCGCCGCGTCGTGCCCCGGCATAATCCTTCCAAACAGATGAAGCCGAAGTATCGCCACAATAGTAGACCGCCGCTCAATTGCTTTCCGAAGTAAATCAGGACCGCCTTCCGGGGACGATCTCGCACAACCCGTCCTCCGTGCCGTTCCCGCGGTGCGCGCGGGGCGTTGCCGCTGGAACAACCCGGTTAATCGGGCGATTCGTATTCGGCCCCCTCACGGGTATGGACATCCGTCGCTGATGGCACTTAGGAGTATTTCCGCATGAATACGTGGCGTCGTGCGTTGGTTTCGGCATCTTGCGGATTGGCGATTGTGGTTGCGGCGATTGCATCCGGGGCGCCCCGCTTCTCGATGGGGGGGGATTTTGGGACGACTCGGCTGCGAATTGATGGGATACCGCGGCTTTATCCCAGCACCCGCACCGAATTCATCCCCGACGCCTTTCAGGCGGACCGCGTTCCGCAGTCCACGCTTCTCGACGGCGGTTTGAATTGGGGATCTCAGGTCTCCGGCAACGGTAATCATTCCTCTGTCGTGGAACGTCTCGCGGAAGTTCGCACCACGGCGGTAACGGAGGGCGCTGCGGTTACGTCCTCCGACGAAGAATCGGAAGGGGATGCCGGTTCCGCTGGGAAAAAGGTGGATTCTAAAGAGGAATCCGAGTTGGAGTTGCCGGATCCCGGTGAAATGGAAGAGCATTCAGAAGCGGAGGAGGGAAACCAACCGCCCGCCGCTGCGGCGGAAGAGGGAGCCGAAAAGAGCGGAATGTCGCAACCGGGGCACACGGAAGAATCTGAAGAGGATTCCGCCGATTCCGATGCGATTGGAAATTCATTGGCGGCGGGGATAGCGCGACTGCTTCGCCCCGAGGTAGAGCAACAACTCGCTTCCCGCGGCGTCAATCGCCAATTCGAACAGTGGCGGAGTTATGCGGCCTCGCGATTGAACGCAACTGCGGGGCCCTACGGAGGTTCCGAGATCAACGGGCTGGCTCGGCTTTCGTGGTTCGATCAGTTGCTCAGGGACCCGCTGCGAGGTCCCGTGGAGGCCGAGGAGTTTACGCGAAAGCTTCATGCAGGATTCAGACTGGGAACTGCGGACGGCATGCGTGACGGTTTGCAAACGGCTCGTCCGAAGATGGATGTTTCGGCGACACCCGCGGTAGAGGATTGGGCCGCGCCATCCAACGGGCAAGATGCCCTTGAGATGGTCAAAGAGATTCTTCTTCGGGCGAACGCGGCGATGGCTCGAGCGGTCAAACCGCTGGAACAGGCCGAGTTGAGCGAGCTTTCCCGGAATTCATATTCCATTCTCACGACCGGCACTTCCGTGGGGCATACGATCAACAGTCGCGGCAGCGGCGTGCGGTTGTGCAGGCTGATCGGCAAGATGGATCGGGCAGCGCTATTCGATTTGGCCGAGACGTTGGCTCAAGCCGCCGATCCCGCCTTGCATGCCGCTCTTTCGAGTTACTCGGGCGACGGGAACTCGCCTGGTACCGTACCGGGCGCGGAGGGACCGGTGGTGTCCGTCGTGGAAACCGAGGCCGGGACCATCGTCGTGGGTGGAAAGGGAGGCAACGTCTACCGCCTCGATGAGATGAAAAAGGTAGCCGTGGTAATCGACTTGGGCGGCAACGATGTGTACGTGGAGGGGTCCGTCAACGTCGCGCGGCCGATTTTGATTGTGATCGACCTGGGCGGTGACGATCGATACCAGGGCACGCAACCCGGTATCCAAGGGGGGGCCGTAGTCGGAGGCAGCATCTTGGTCGATGTCGCCGGCAACGATGTCTATTCCGCGCGGGATATCGCGCAAGGCAGCGCCCTGGTGGGTGTGGGGATGCTTGTGGATTTGGCGGGAAACGATCGATACGTCGGTTTCCGCCGCGTACAAGGGCAGGCCTTGGGCGGAGTGGGATTGCTCATCGACCGCGAAGGAAAGGACGACTATCGAGCGGCCATGTGGGGGCAGGGAATGGCCGGACCGTGGGGTTTTGCGGCTTTGGAGGATGCGGCGGGAGACGACCACTATTACATTGGCGGAAACTTCTACGATTCCTATCCGGAAACGCCCGGCTATGACGGCTGGGGGCAAGGCGTCGGGGCGGGAATTCGCGGCGTCGCCAACGGCGGAATCGGCGTGATTCTGGAAGGCGCGGGCGACGACGAGTACGAATTCGACTATTTTGCCCAAGGAGGCGGCTATTGGCTGGGCATGGGCTTTGCCCGCGACTTCGCCGGAAACGATAAGCGACTGGGGGCTACCCGTAATGCCTACAACGGTTCGGCACGAACCCAACAGCGCTTTCAGCGATTCGGCAACGGTTGGGCCTGCCATTATGCGGTCGGATTTCTCATCGACGATGCCGGCGACGACAGCTACGACGGAACCATCATGGGCACGGGGTTCGGGTGGGATTTGTCGGCCGGATTTCTCATCGAACTCGATGGGAACGATCAATACCTGGCGACCGTCGGGGGCGTGCAAGGTCAAGGAGCCCAAGCGTCACTTGGCGTTCTGTACGACTTCGCGGGTGAGGATGTTTACAAGGGGACCAGCCAAGGCTACGCCTCCGGCAGCATTAGCTATCACCCCTTTCCCACCTGCGGTGGAAACTTCAGTTTCGTCGTCGACTACGGCGGCACGGACCAATACGGTTGCCGGGCGCAGAATAACGCCGTGAGCCGTCGCGGTTCTTCCGGCGGGTTTATCGTGGATCGACCCAAGAAGGAAGAACTCGAAGCGATGCAGGCTTCCATGGAAAAGGCGAACGCGGGCGAGACTTCCGCCACGCGTTGACCTTGGATTAGTCGGGACGAAGAGCCGGGGGGTCAACCGGCAAAGTACTCCGGTTCGTGGCCGGGCTTCCACTTGATGTTGCAGCCCAGGCTGGGTTTTTGCTCCGCTGGGACCGGTTTGCCCGCAAGCACGGCCTCGACCGCCGCGGTCAAATCTTTGCCGGTGACGGGCAATCCGTTGCTGGGGCGACTGTCGTCCAGTTGTCCTCGATAAACCAGCTTGCGATCGGCGTCGAAGAGAAAGAAGTCCGGCGTGCAGGCCGCCCGGTACGCCTTGGCCGTCTCCTGAGTTTCGTCGTACAGGTACGGGAATGCGTAGCCACGTGCGGCGACTTCTTCCTTCATTTTTTCCGGTGAATCCTCGGGGTAGGCCGTGGCGTCGTTCGAATTGATTCCCACCACGGCAACGCCTTTGGCGATGTACTCCTTGGTGATACGAGCCAAGTTGTCGGCGATGTGCTTGACGTAGGGACAGTGGTTGCAGAGAAAGATCACGAGCAAGGCTTTCGCACCGTCGAAGTCGGCGAGCCGAACGATCTTGCCGTTGGTATCCGGCAACGCGAAATCCGGTGCCTTGGTGCCTAAAGGAAGCATGGTGCTGGCGGTACGAACCATCGGGAAACTCCTATTCAAAAGTTGCGTTCGCGAAAAGTCTTTCTGAACGATCGGTTGCGCTTGAGCGGCAATCTCCGATCCTCTCCATTACCCGCGACACCGCAGCGGCGTCGCGTCTTTCCCGGACTGGTTCCATTCTAGAAATCGCATCCATGCGAGAGAAGTCCGCGACCTCCATCGCAGGCAATGACAACAGGTTGCATCGTCCGTCGCCTAGCGTGCGTTGCGTCGGCGCCTACCCGCTTGGATTGAGATCTTCGCGTCGCGATTAGGCGGCATCGTATGCCGTGGTGCGAAGAATGAAAGCGGATGCATCGCCGGCGGGAAGCGATGTCGGTCTTGTTCCGTCAAGATGTGTCAAGATTGGACACTCCGTAGGACGATACTATAGCCGACAAGCGTTTCGCTAAATGGCATTGAGGAGTGACGGCCGAACACGGTCGCGAAATCATTATAGCCTTGACGACGACACCTAACGTGCCCAGGGGGGAAGCAGCCCGGCTCGCGAACAGGCGTGTCGGGCTGCTCTATTTGGGGTCGCTTCAAACGGGCACCACCACGCCGTCGAAAACTTCGACACCGGGCATGGAGTCGATGAAATCCGACCCGAAGGCGCGTGCCGGCGTCGTGAAGCCGGGCGGCAGCGGTTCCGCTAGAATACGATCCACGGAAGCCAGCGCCGTCGATACCGTGAGGGTGTAACCATCCGGCGTGATGATCGAGGCGGTGGCGGTGTCGC
Organism: Thermopirellula anaerolimosa; assembly: GCF_054657335.1. Lineage (NCBI taxonomy): Bacteria > Pseudomonadati > Planctomycetota > Planctomycetia > Pirellulales > Thermoguttaceae > Thermopirellula > Thermopirellula anaerolimosa. The sequence continues at coordinate 957,879 of NZ_BAAHYX010000006.1, read as the reverse complement.
CTGCCTCGTTTCGCACTTCTCCCCAAAACTCACTCCTGTAGCCGTTCAACGAATCACGGTCCGTGCCGGATGGTGGTTCAGAGTTCGTACCCGGCGGCGTCCGGCTCAGGAGATTGCGGATGGCGGTTTCGACCATCGGGTTGGAGGGCATCACTTTTCCAAGTGAGAGCAGGGGCGCCGCCCAGCGCATCACCTTCAAGGTCTTGGGCGGCATGGCCAAGTAAACCTCGATGTTGGGGATTCCGGTCGTGTACCAAGCGGTGGCGACATCGCCCCAAGGTATGGTGACCGCCTTATGCGATCCCAAGGGAAAGGGGATCTCGCGGATTCGGTAGGCGAGCGGCACGCGTTTCAATTGGCCGTCGCGACGGATCCTCCCGCCCTTGGGCAAGATTTCCCAAACGGTGCGGGCCGTACCGATGCTGACCGTCCCGATTCCCGTCAAGGCCAAGGCCAAGTGCGTGGGCCGCTCGATTCGGCCGGCGAGCTTGGCGGCGAGGCAGTCGCTTGGGACGACGTCGAAGCCGACCCCCGGCAGCAAGGTCACTCCTCGCTCTCTCGCTTCGACGTCCAGGGAGGCCGCAAGCTCGAAGACGTCGATCTCTCCCGTGATGTCCAAATAGTGCGTATGGGCCTTGAGGCAGGCCTCCATCATGGGGAGCGCGGTCCGAGAGAACGGGCCGGCGCAATTCAGAACCAGACGCAATCCCGCCAAGGCGGCGGCCAAATCGTCCGGAGAATCCAGCGAGAAAACGCGGTAAGGACAGTTCAGCGACTCGGCCAACGCGACGACCGCCTCACGGTTGCGTCCGGCCACAATGGGGCGATGTCCCTGGGCAACGGCTTCCTCGGCAATGCGGCGACCGGTAAAGCCGTTCGCCCCGTAGATCATCCAGCGCATACCTTCTCTCACTCGTGTCCTTCTTTCCTAGTTGCCGTTTTCGGGGATGCGGGGACAGGGTTATGCGACAATATCACGCCTTCTTTGAAGATAATCCCAGACGACGTAACGGTCGAGGTCCTTGCCCGCCGTGAAGAAGACACGGCCCCGGGCGGACTCCGCCAGACGGTAGGCGAATTGCACGTCTTCCCGCGTTTGGCTCCAACCCGCCAGCAGAAAGATGTTGATGGTGATGCCGGCGCGGCGGCAGAGCAGCGCCTCTCGAAGCGTTGCTTCCTCCGTGCGTTCGTGGGGCGGGTAAAGCAGATACAAGTATCGCCCTTCGAAATGGGCCGTCGGCAGACCGTCCGTAATCAGGATCACCTGGCGATTCGGCGTGTCTTGAACTTCCAACAATTGCCGGGCCAGTTGCAGCCCGCGCTGAATGTTGGTGAAGTGCCAGGGGACATCCATTTCGGTGATTCGCGGGTCGCTCATATCGGCGCGGAGCCGAATTACGGGATCGTACAACGTCACCGATTTGGGCATCAATTGCGTGATTTCGGAGGGATGGACCCGGCGGGCGAAACTGTAGATTTCGATGAAGTCGAGGTAGTCGCCCGGGTATTCCTTGCGAATCAATCCTTCCAGCGCCAAGGCCATCCTCTTCACATCGACGTACAGACCGCCGTAACGCATCGAACCGCTCATGTCCATCAGAACGGTCGTGGCGCACTTGGGGTTGTTTCGCGTACGGTGGATCAGGATATCGTCCTGCCGCAGATCGACGGGGATGCGCGGGCCGCCGCGAATCAAGGCGTTCACGAAGGTACCGGCGATATCCATGTGGGCGGGAGAATCGCCGAACTCGTAGGGGCGGGTTTGCGGCAACTCGACATTGCCCTCCCCCTGAATCGGGCCTTGGTGTCGCCCCGATCGGGCCGCCTGTAAGCAACTGAAAATCCGTTCCAGGAGTCGGCCTTGAAACAACCGTTGAGCTTTGGGGGTCAGTTGATAACCGCCCTTGCCGCGTTCCAGCCCCTGACGTTCGGCCAGTTCCCGAATCAGATCCTGGATTTGCCGCATGAATCCGCGCAGTTTGCCCACGTCTTCTTCGCCCACGAAACGCTCGAGGGCCTCCATGTCGATGACCCCGATCCGGGCATTCTTGCGGGCCTCCTCCAGTTGCGCGAGCAGACGATCGATCGATTCCAATATCTCCTTGATTTCCAGGGCTTGGGGAACGGTCATCCGCTGCCTGCCCGTGAACGTGTATTTGGCGGCCAATTCGTCGATCAGATATTTGTCGCCCAGTCGTTGCGACAAGCGGAGTATTTGCCGTGCGAAGTTGCTCTTTTCGTCGTCGCACAGGTACCAAAGACGCTCCAAATCGATGAGCTGTTCCTCGCGGAATGCCCGCTCAAACCGCTTGCGGAGCCCCTCGGGAGGTTGGAGGCTTTCTCCCAGCTTGCGATAGGCCTGCGCCGCCTCCGCCCGCACGCCGTCGGTTTCGTACGTGGCCAGGATTTTGGCCTTTTTCTGTTTCAGCATTTCGATGATGGAGTCGAGGGACGGACCGAGTCCCGCGATCATCGAAGGGTCGAGCTTGACGGCGCGAGCGAGTTCCTCCTCGCTCAGGTCCCGCAGGCTGCCGAAAGCCAGCATGTGCTCCATAACCGGGGACACCAAGTCCGGCATCGGTTGGGTCGGACTGGGAAAGCGGACGGGGTTGTACTTTTGATAGACGTGAACGACCCCGCCGGGCCGACGCTCAGGAGATCTCATAAGTCACTTTTCCCCGGTACTCGGCGCGGGAGATTCGGTCCGTCACGTACAGGCCGGCCAATACGAACTCCACGCACGAGGCGCGGACCGCCGGATCGGTGGACACGTTGATCTCGAAGGCCTTTTCCCAGGCCGGCGGCACGCGCTTCAAACGTTCCGCATAGGCCGATGACGGCAGCATGTCGCCGACCTCGATCTTCGTACCGCGGCCGAATACCTCGGCGATCTCCGCCAATCCGTGCTCATCCACGTACTCTTGAAACACGTCGCGGATCGCTTCGGCGATGATGGCGTCGAGGACTTGCTTTTCCGTCATCTGGTGTCCGGCCATCAAGTCCAACTCCAGTTTGCCCAACGCGGAGGAGGAAAGATGTGCCAGGTCGCTGATTCGCGGGACGGCGGGCTTTTCTCCCAACACCACGCCGCGCCGTCGCGCGGAGGCTATCATCGTGCGGTAGTTGGCAATGCTCAACCGCGCGCTCACGCCCGACTGGTGGTCGACGTACTTCGAGCGTCGCGCCGCCATGCTGATTTGCTCGATGATTTCCTTCATGAAATAGGGGACGACCACCGGATACTCGCCGTCCAGGGGGATGTCGGCCTCTTGTTCCGTAATCATGACCGCGGAGTGGCGATCCAGCGGGTAGTGCGTGTGGATCACCGAACCGATGCGATCCTTGAGCTGCGGGATGACCTTTCCGCTGCGGTTGTAGGTGGCGGGGTTGGCCGAGAAAAGAATGAGGAGATCCAAGTCGAATCGTACGGGATAGCCGCGGATTTGCACGTCGCGTTCTTCGAGGATGTTGAACAGACCCACCTGGACCAATTCATCCAGTTCCGGGAGTTCGTTCATGGCGAAGATGCCGCGGTGCATTCGCGGAATCAGGCCGAAGAATAGGGCTTCCTCCGCGGAAAGGCTCACGCCACCCGCCAAACGCGCCGGGTCGATTTCACCGATGATGTCCGCGAACTTGGTGCCGGGGGCCAATCGTTCGGCGTAGCGTTGATCTCGGGGCCACCATGCGATCGGTACTTTGTCGTCCGGCGTTTCGGCGAGAAATTGCTTCCCCTTGACCGTGATCGGGCGATACGGGTCCTCGTGGACGGGGACGTCCGGGATGTCCAGGTAGGGGATTTCTTCGTCCAAAAAGCGAGCCAAAAGGCGCATCAAACGACTCTTGGCCTGACCCTTCTCTCCTAAGAACAGCATGTCGTGGCCGGCCAGGATGGCCAGGCTGATTTCGGGGATGACGGTGTCGTCGTAACCCACGATGCCGGGAAACAGGTCGTCGCCTTCGGCCAGCGCCCGGACGAAATTGTCCCGCAATTCCTGTTTGACGCTTTTCGATTTCCAACCGCTTTCTCGCAGTTCCTTGAGGGTTCGCGGTTTGACCGCCGCTAGGGGCATAAGGCCGCTCCGTATTTGCTCATGAATCACCGCCCCGGATCGACACGCCGAGCGAGGTCGGCCGCGTGAACTCCGACGCCGAATCGTTCGTTTTCATTCTAGCGCGGGGCGTGAACCGGCCAAGGGTCCGATGAACGGAAGCGGAGGCCGGTCGGGCGCGGAAGCGATGCGCCGATACGGGGCGAAAGCCGTCTTCTTCAATCCGGCACCACACCCACGGCGCGAATCGGCGAACCGTCCAAGCCGATGAAATTGAGCGGAAAGCCGATGAAGATGAACTCGCGCGGCAATTCGTGGAGATTGGTCAAGGCCTCGACGATCACGATCTCGGCGCCCGGACCCAGCAGCGTATGGTGGCACTCCCTTCCGGCGATCTTGCTAGGGGTGGGCATGTCCATGCCCAAAAGGGCGATACGCCTGGCGGCGATCCATTGTGCGGCGTCCGCCGTCAGTGAGGGGAGGTCCGTGAAATACTCGGGTCGGCCGAAGTGGGAATACCACCCCGTCCGCAGTATCACCCGCCCGCCGGGTGTGAAGGCCGATTCGTGTCGAGACAACATCTCGGGCGAGATCGTCGCCTTGGCGGGAAGCTCCGCTCCCGGCGCGAGATCCACCAAGACGGCAGGTCCGTAGAACGCATGCAGGGGGATTTGGTCGAGCGGTCGGCCTCCCTCGATAAAGTGCCACGGGGCATCCAAATGCGTGCCCTGGTGGGTGCCGATGGAAATCACCGAGACATTGCACGCGCCCGCTGCAAGCGTGCGATAAGGTTGGATTCGCAGCGGGGGATCGTTCGGGTAGCTGGGGCCGCCGTCCCGCAACGGCAGCGATAGATCGATGAGTCGCGGCATGTTTTGTTCCTTGGCTGATCTGAGGCTGATTTGAGCGTGCGCGGTCGCGAAGACCGGTCGCACTCCTTGGACACTTCTCGGCCACGCGCCCCGACCACGTGAAGCTACGCTGATTCTACGGGAGTTCCGGGTTATGAATCGGGGATTCCACCAGTGATTATTGACGGGTGATGCGAAATCGGGAAAGATCGAACCCCACTCGATAGCGCCGCGGATCGGTGCCGAGCCCGTGAGACTCAGGTTCGGAGGGCGTTGCGCCCGGTGCTTTGTCGAAGCGGGTAACGCCGACGACGACCTCGGTGTCGGGACCGGAGCGATTGACCGCAACTCCCGCCGCGACGTAGCATCGCACGCGTTTTTCCCGCAATTCGGAAACGGCACGGGCCAATTCCAAGGAAGCCGAATACGCTTGCCGCTGCGCGTGGAGGACTGCGAAATACAACATGCGCAGCGATTGCGGGACGTTTTCTTGGACGTAAGCCGCGGCGTCGTCGGGGATGGTCGACAAGGAATTCGCGATCTCCGCGAAGGCCGGCATGGAGTGATTGCCGCCGACTGCCGCCGTCAACGCCCCGCAGCAGGACGAGGGCCGGCCGAACCGCAAGAATTGCCCGAACACCGGACCGTCTGCTGTTTCCAGCAATCCTACGTGCGCGTTAACCTTCACGACGTAGGTCTGGAGTCCGTCCGGGGCCGAGTGCTCCGCTTCTGCTGCCGCAAAGTGATCTACCATCACGCCGCAAGCGCCCGCCTCGTAGCGTGATCCGAGATTAACGGAGCGGAATGCCGCCTTCTGACCTGTTTTCAGGGAAGGGAGCAGGCGTTCCACGAAATCCCGCTGAAAGGCCGCCGCCGTTTCCCATTCGGCCTCGTCCGAGCACGTGACGTGGAGTGCCCCGACTACCGCGGGACGGTCACGTTCCACGGTTCGCCGTAATGCGGAGGTTGCGGTGTGCAGTTCGCTTTCCAATCCGATCAGCGCGAGCAACTCTTCCATCGTTTTTCCTTGATGGGGATGTCGAAGGGGTGGAATGACCGATTGCCGAGATCTCTTCTCAGTTCGCGAATGGGTCCGAGCGACGAGCATTTCCCTTGACGGACTGTAATCGAGGCGCCGCTGGCCGGATGTATTTTTGCGATGTCGCACGTTCCCGGCAAGCAAGGATTATGGTAGGTTTCGAGCCAATCTTTGATTGGAGTCTAGCTGTTCCCGCGCGGCAGGCACCGATAAAATAAACTCTCTCGGCGGTGCCGGCGGACGATGCGACGAATTACCGCCGGGCGGCGGGGACAAACCAAGTTTGCGACGCACGTGCCGGCGGTGTCGTGTTGGCGGTAGGTCGCGATCGTTTCCGACGGATACTATCGGATCCGTCTTTTTCCTGGTTTTCGAGTTGGGGGTGAGCGACGTGCAGTTATCGGGTTACAAGTTTACCTCAACGCACGAGTGGGTGAAGGTCGCGCCGGGAGATCAAGGCGAGTCGATCGCCACCGTAGGCATCACGGATCATGCCGTGCAGGCGCTCGCGGATTTGGTTTTCATCGAATTGCCGCCCGTCGGAAAGGAACTCAAGGCGGGAGAACCGTTCGGTCAAATCGAATCCGTCAAGGCGGTCAGCGACCTGTACACGCCCGTCTCCGGGACCGTCATCGAGGCCAACACAGCGCTTGCCGAACGCTTGGAGGCCCTGCCGGACGACCCCTATCAGGCCGGGTGGATGATACGTGTTCGGTTGAGTCAACCGCAGGAATTGGAAAAATTGCTGGATCAGGCGGCTTACGAGAAATTGTGTGCCGACGAGGCCGAGGCCGGTCATTGAGGGACGCCGGGTTCGCCGGGCGAGAATTCGGCGTGCATGCCGAGCGATCCTCAACGTCCGCGGGCTTTTGCACACTTTGGCGAAAGCCGTTTGTTTCATGAACTGTTCAATGCCCACCCGTTTGTCTCAGGGCGACGGTCGATGGAATCCGATGCGGCCTGTCCCTCGGTGTCTTTTCAGTTCGGCGGTCGCCCGGTGTTGCCTCCTTCCGTTCGGCCATGAGATCAAGGGCCGGTTTATGACGGTCGCGGCTTCGATTCCGGCGCAGCTTTTTTAGGGTGACGCGAAATGGCATATTTGCCGCAGAGTGAAGACGATATCAAGCGAATGCTGGAGGCCGTGGGCATTGCTTCGGTCGATGATTTGTTTGCCCACATCCCGCCGGAGATTCGGTTTAAGGGCCGGCTGAATCTGCCGCCCGCCTTAAGTGAGGCCGCTCTCCAGCAGCACACGGAAAACTTGGCGGCCCGCAATACGGGCAGCGACCGTGCCGTCTCGTTTTTGGGCGGCGGTTGCTACGACCATTTCGTCCCCGCAGTTGTGGACTTTGTGGCCTCGCGAAGCGAGTTCTATACGTCGTACACGCCGTATCAACCGGAGGTGAGTCAGGGAAATCTTCAGTCTCTGTTCGAGTATCAGACCTTGGTGACTCAGCTTTTCGGCATGGATGCTTCGAATGCCGGCCTGTACGACGGGGCGACGGCGACCGCTGAGGCCGTGCTAATGGCGATCGCCGCCCAGTCCGGCCGGCGCAAGGTCTTAATTCCGGAGAGCTTGCATCCCGAGTACAGGCAGGTTCTGCAAACCTACGCGGCCAACGTGGACGTCGCCTTGTCCCTTCTGCCGACGCCGCGCGGACGGATGGAGCCTGAATCCCTCGCGAAACACCTCGACGCCAAGACGGCTTGCGTCGTCATCCAGCAGCCCAATTTCTTCGGATGCGTGGAACCGCTCGATCGCCTGATTCGGGCTGCTCATGAAGCGGGTGCGCTGGCGGTGGTGGTCGCGGATCCCATCAGCATGGGCATACTCAAGCGACCCGGCGACCTTGGCGCCGACTTGGTAGCCGCGGAAGGACAATCGCTAGGGATTCCGCAACAGTGGGGCGGGCCGTTTCTGGGCATCCTGGCCTGCCGAGAAAGATTCCTGCGGCGAATGCCGGGCCGAATCGCCGGCCAAACAGAGGACCGCAACGGGAAACGATGTTGGGTCCTGACGCTTCAGACGCGCGAGCAGCACATCCGTCGGGAAAAGGCCACGAGCAATATCTGCACCAATCAGCATTTGATGGCCGTTCGGGCCGCGGTTTATCTGGCCCTGATCGGTCCGCACGGCCTCCGAAAAGCGGCGCATCTGTGCCTCAATAAAGCGCACTATGCGGCCAAGGCGTGGACGGAGGGAACCAGTCTAAGGATGGCCTTCGACGCGCCGTTTTTCAAGGAATTCGTACTGCGAGCCGAAAACGCGACGGAGGCGGCGCGCTTGCAGGAACGCGCCTTGGAGGCGGGATTCTTCGCCGGCGTAGCGTTGGGGTCTTGGTATCCCGACCTGCAAGACGCCATCCTCTTTGCGGTGACGGAACAGCGGACACGCGAGCAGATCGACACGCTGGCTCACTGTTTCGCTTGCGGTCGGCAACGATCCGCCGCGCTCCAGCATGCAGTCCGGTGACGCGACGATGGCCCAAATCTCGCCGTGGCGGCGAGTTGAATAAAAGGAAATCGAGCGGAAATGAAGAATCGTCAAGCGACGCAATTGCTGTTCGAAATGTCCAAGCCGGGAACGGCGGAGGAGATTTTTCCTGAGTGCGACGTCCCGTCGGAGTCGCTTGAATCGTTGCTTCCCGCCGAACTTCTGGCCGCGGAACCGCCGCCGCTGCCGGAGCTTGCCGAACCGGAAGTGATACGGCACTTCGTGAACTTGTCCCAGCGGAATATGTCGGTCGATACGCATTTCTATCCGCTGGGCTCGTGCACCATGAAGTACAATCCCAAGCGGAACGATCGCGTCGCCGGGTTGCCGGGCTTCGTGAATCTGCATCCATATCAACCCGAGGGCGCGGTGCAGGGACTGCTGGAGTGCCTGCACACCCTGGAAGGAATGTTGGCGGAAATCGCGGGCATGGACGCCGTCACGTTGCAGCCCGCGGCGGGAGCCCAGGGGGAACTGACGGCCCTGTTGATGGCGGCGGCCTACTTTCGCGACCGCGGCGAACACCGCACCAACGTACTGATCCCGGATGCCGCGCACGGAACGAATCCGGCCAGCGCGGCCATGGCCGGATTCCACGCCGTCGAAGTCCGCAGCGACGGTCGCGGCATGGTCGATTTAGAGGACTTGGCCTCCAAGTTGGACGCCCGTACGGCGGTTTTCATGATCACCAATCCCAATACCCTGGGACTGTTCGATGTGAACATAGCCCGCGTGGCGGATATGGTCCATGCGGCAGGGGGACTGGTGTATTTGGACGGCGCCAACATGAACGCGGTGCTGGGCATCGTGCGTCCGGGCGATTGCGGCGCCGATATGATGCACTTCAATCCGCACAAGACCTTTAGCGGGCCGCACGGCGGGGGAGGTCCCGGCGCCGGACCCGTGGCGGTGAAGAAGCATTTGGCCGATTTCCTGCCCGTACCGCGAATCTTGTCCCGGCAGGGAGGATTCCGTCTGAACTACGACTGTCCCAAATCCATCGGCAGAGTCCGCAGTTTCTACGGAAACATCGGCGTACTGCTGCGGGCATACGCCTACATTCGAACGCAGGGAGCGGAAGGGTTGCGGCGCGTCAGCGAACGAGCGGTTCTCAACGCCAATTATTTGCTGCAACGGGTGCGACACATCTTGCCGGTGCCGCACGGTGCCCGATGCATGCACGAGTTCGTGGCCTCGGCCATGAAGCTCAAGGCGACTCGCAACATTTCGGCCATGGATCTGGCGAAAAGACTGTTGGATTACGGGTTCCACGCTCCCACCGTGTATTTCCCCTTGATCGTCCGCGACGCCCTGATGGTGGAACCTACGGAGACGGAAACCAGGGAAACGTTGGACGCTTTCGCGGAAGCCCTGTTTCGTATCACGGAGGAACCGGAAGAGTTGCTCCATGAAGCGCCGCACACGACTCCCATCAGTCGTCCCGACGAGGTCCGAGCGGCCCGAAACCCGATTCTCAAATGGACGCCCAATACCGACTCCGCCTGATAGTCGACCCGCCGCGCGAGGGTCCGTGGAACATGGCCGCCGACGAGTGGTTGCTGCACGCGACGTCGGAGACGGGCGGAGGCTGCCTGCGTCTCTATCGCTGGGAACCTGCGACGCTGTCGCTGGGATATTTCCAGTCCGCCGAGGAATTGTCGGCGCACCCGCTCGGCAAAGCTCTGCCGGTTGTGCGACGGTTGAGCGGCGGCGGAGCGATTGTGCATCATCATGAGTGGACCTACGCCTTGACGCTCCCGATCGAGCATCCGCTTGCACAGGATCGGTTGGCGCTGTACGGGGGCGTTCACCGGACGTTGGTGAAGTTGCTGACGAACCTGGGACTCTCCGCCCGCATCTTCCAATCCCAAGATTCCCAATCGGAAGGGGCGGCTTGCGGCAGCCTTGCCGAAGAACCGAGGGAAAGGCCGGATGGCCGGGGAACGGCCCCGGCGTCGTCGGGCGATCGGGGCGTCGGGCGGACGCGCGGCAAGTGCCCCTTCTTGTGCTTCCTGCGGCGTTCTCCCGGCGATATCCTGGTAAAATCAGCGGACGGTGCTTTCGAGACCAAGATCGTGGGCAGCGCACAGCGCCGGGAACGCGGTGCCGTGCTGCAACACGGGAGCATCTTGTTCGCTCAATCGCCCTTCACTCCGGAATTGCCGGGTTTGCGCGAATTGTGTGTCAACGGACGGGATGGGACGCCGGCGGGCATGAAAGCGAATCCCGGGGCGGGAACTCCGCAGGGCGCGCCGGCGGCGGAATTGCTCGTCCATTGGGAGCGGGACTTTCCGGGGCAATGGGTGCCGCTGCTGGAGGAAGGCCTCGGTTGCCGATGGGAGCCGATTGATTGGTCGCGCGACGAAGTAGCCGCGATCGACGGGGTGAAGTCGAAATACGAAGATGCGGCATGGAACCGACATCGGCGGCGGAAGACGTCGTGATCCCGTCACGGTCCCGGCATCTGTCGTTCCCGGATCGTTTCGGCCCCGGTAATAGCGGGCAACGGAAAGGGCGGTCGATGTTCTATCTTGCCGTGGGCGCTGCGGTACTGGTTCTGTTCGCCGCCGTCATCGGAGGCGTTCACCTTATCGGGCTGTATCGCTGGAAGGCTTTCACCGATCGCATTCACGCGAGGATGACGGCGTACGATGTGGGAACGACGCCCGCGTTTCCGAGCGACATAACCCGAAACCGATTGCCGCCGCCGGTGCAGCGATACCTGAATCGCGTGCTTGGAAAGCAGGACCGCATGATTCTCCGATTGCGGATGCGGCAGACGGGCACCTTCAATATGAGCGAATCCGGTGAAAAGTGGCGTCCGTTTTCCGCCGATCAATGGGTGATCGTGGCGGGGCCTGCCTTCGACTGGAACGCCTGCATTCAGGCGGCGCCTTGGGTTCCCGTGCGAGTTCACGACGCTTACTTCGGCGGAGAAGGAATGCTCTCGGCCGCGGTCTTCGGCGTGTTTCGGGTCGTTCATGTGAACGACGATGATAAGGTGGCATGCGGGGAGCTGCTGCGGTTCTTGGCCGAGTCGCCGTGGTATCCCACGGTGCTGCTTCCCGGCGGCGGCGTCGAGTGGCGAGAGATCGACGATCATGCCGCCGAAGCCTCCCTGACGCACGGCAAACATACGGTTCGCATGACGTTCGCATTCAACGCGGACGATCTTGTGTCCGAGGTACGAGCGGAATCGCGGGATCGGTTGGTATCGGGTCGTGTGGAAGGCTCGCCCTGGAAGGGGCGATTTTGGGACTATCGGGAACACCACGGCATCACGGTCCCCACGGCGGGCGAAGTGGCTTGGGTGCTGCCCGACGGCGAACATCCGTATTGGCGAGGCCGCTTGGAGGCTGTGGAATTCGATTTCGCCCCGTGACGGTGACGTCAACGATCGGCCAAATCAGAGATTGGGCGGCAATGGCTGATGTTGCCGATCAGGGGCGACTCAAACGGGAACGACCGGATTCGGCACGAGGTTCCTCATGTCGGCGGAAGATGCGAAACGCGTGTTGCTGCGAAGGATGGAGTCTTTGTACGCCGCCGGTGTGCGAATTTGGCCGCGGCCGACGATTGCGGATTCGGTGTGTTCTCAAGGGTGCGACCGTGCCGCTACGTCTGTTGAGAAATCGGTCGCAACGGAGACGTTGGAGGCTCCCGCTTCTCTAGCGCCGGGCGGAAACCGAGTGGACCAAGCAGCGGAGGGGGGCGCGTCGTCCCCGGTTGACATGCCGAAAACAAAGGCCGATCACGAGGCGGCGCAAGAGGCGCGGACGCGCGAGGACTTGTTGAAGGAATTGGCGCAGCAAGTCGCAGCCTGCCGAAAGTGTCCTGAACTCGTAAATTACCGTACGCAGACCGTCTTCGGCGTGGGCAACCCGTATGCGGAGTTGGTTTTTATCGGCGAAGCGCCTGGGGCCGACGAAGACAGGCAGGGCGAACCGTTCGTGGGTCGCGCCGGGCAATTGCTGACCGACATGATCACTCGCGGCATGGGCATGCAGCGCAAGGACGTGTACATCTGCAATATCCTGCGCTGTCGTCCGCCGGACAATCGCACACCCACCGCCGAGGAAGCCGCCCATTGCCGCCCTTGGCTGGACGCCACGTTGTCGGTGATTCAACCGCAGTTCATTTGCTGCCTGGGTGCGACCGCCGCCAAATACCTCCTGCAAACGGAGCAACCGATCGGACGCCTGCGGGGCAAGGTTTGGGAGTACGGTTCGGCCAAAGTCGTGTGCACCTATCATCCCGCCTATTTATTGCGTTCTCCCAATATGAAGAAGGAGGCGTGGGAGGATATCAAGCTCCTGCTCCGCTTGATGGGTCGCCCCGTTCCCGGACGGTCGTCTTAGCGCCGCACGGGCTTCTCGTTTCAAACGGCGCTCCACGGTTGCGTAGTCGCGATCGTGCCCCGATAATCATCGGCGGCAGGTACCGAGCGAGGGCTGAAGTTGCCACGGTTCGGTCGGGGCCAAAACCGGCATTCTTCACCGGATGGCGGTCGGAATGCTCGCGGGCGGGTGAGGCTCGAATTCACACCCTCGGCATGCCTGCGAGCGATTTCGGCGGAGATGTTTTTCGGTCGTTGGGCCGTGGAGAAGCGAGATGGGGATGCGATGGATTCGGCTTTTTCTGATGTGCGCGGCGGGGCTCCTGGTCGGCATGGACTCGCGCGCAGTCGCGGACGAAAACATCCTTCCGGTCGGCCCGAATCCCGACGCATTGAGCTTGCCCCACTTTCCGGACGCGGCTCACGCCGTGATTTGGCGGAATTGGGGACTGGTATCCGCGGATGATCTTGGCCAAGTCTTAGGGACCTCCGGCGATGAAGTCCGCGAGGTCGCCGCGGCCATGGGTTTGCCTCCGCGCGACGTTTCCTCCGACCTTTTCCGGCGTCGCGGCTACATCACGCTGATTCGGCGGAACTGGCACCTTCTGCCTTACGACCAGCTCCTGCAACTGCTCGATATGACGCCGCAGGAATTGGCGTACGTCCTGCGGGAGGACGACTTCCTCTTCGTCAAGCTCGGCAATCTGAAGCCCAAGTGCGAAACGGTTCGCCTGATGCCTCGGACGCCCCCGGTTCAACAAGCCGAGACCCGCATCCGCGCGATCCTGGCCAAGCATCGGGCCGAGAGTGACGGAGTCGCGGAAGAACCGAGATTCGCATTCGTGGACGAATTGTCGCGGCCCGAACGACCCGTCACGGTGGCGCCGCCGGACAGAATTCGGCAAGGATTGCGACTGATCTATTCCTACTTTGCGCCGTACGGCGATCCGCTCATGCACCCCGAGTTGAATCCCTATCCGGACGGTTTGCTCCAACGCTTGTCGGATTTGGGCATCAACGGCGTTTGGATGCACGTTGTGCTGCGGAATTTGGCGCGTGGCGGCGAGGATTTTCCCGAGTTCGGCGAGGGGTGCGAAACTCGGCTGCGCAACCTGCAAATGCTGGCAGCGCGGGCGAAACGCCACGGCATCGGCATCTATCTCTATATCAACGAACCCCGGGCAATGCCGCATGCGTTTTTCGCCGACCGTCCGGACATGGCGGGCGTGAAGGAGGGCGAGTTCACGGCGATGTGTACATCGAACCCGCAGGTGCAAGCCTGGCTCCGCAATGCGCTGACGCACGTCTTTCGCCGAGTCCCGGACCTGGCCGGCGTGTTTACGATCACCGCTTCCGAGAACCTCACGAACTGCGCCTCGCATTTTCATCGACAAGAGTGCCCCCGCTGCGCAGCGCGAACCGACGACGAGATCATTGCGGAGGTCAATCGCCTCGTCGAACAAGGCGTTCACGCCGGAAATCCGGAGGCTCGCGTGATCGTTTGGGATTGGGGTTGGCACGGACATCAGGACGCATCCTCCCTGATCCCGCTGTTGCCGAAGTCGGTCTGGTTGATGTCCGTCAGCGAATGGTCGCAACCTTTCGAGCGAGGCGGAGTTCGCGGCACGGTCGGCGAGTATTGCATTTCTGTGCCCGGTCCGGGACCGCGCGCCGTTCGCCACTGGGAACTGGCTCGCCGACTCGGTTTGAAGACGGCGGCCAAGGTCCAATTCAACTTGACTTGGGAACTTTCCACCGTGCCGTTCTTGCCCGTTGCGGACCTGGTGGCCGAGCATTGTGCCAATTTGAACCGTCAGGAAATCGACGGCATGATGTTGACGTGGACGTTGGGGGGGTATCCATCGCCCAATTTGGCCGTGGCATCGCGATTCGCGGCAAACAAGGAAGCGACGTCGGACGAAGTCTTGGACGCCGTGTCCGCGGAGCGTTACGGTTCCAAGGCGGCTCCGCAAATTCGCCGAGCTTGGGCGTCCTTCAGTCGGGCGTTTCGCGAATACCCGTACAGCGGCCAAGTCGTCTATAACGGTCCTCAACACATGGGGCCGGCGAACTTGCTATGGCTGCGACCGAGCGGTTATCGAGCCACCATGACGGGATTGCCGTATGACGATTTGAAGGGCTGGCGCGGCCCGTATCCCGAGGAGGTCTTTGCATCTCAATGGGAAAAACTGGTAAACGGTTGGCGTGAGGGGTTGGACGAATTTCGGGCAGCGGGCGATTTGACGGACCCTGACAAGCGAGCGAATTTCGAAGGCGACCTGCGAGTGGCGGAGGCGGCATATCTTCACTTCGCCTCCGTCCGCAACCAGGTGCGGTTCGTCATGCTGCGGAACGCGTGGCTGGAGGCGGCGTCCGACTCGGCGTCGCGACGTGAATTGCAGAGCAAGCTTCGGACCGTCGTGGAAGAGGAATTGGCGGCGGCAAGACGGCTTTTCGTCCTGGCCTCGGCCGATTCCAGGCTGGGGTTCGAGGCCTCCAACCATTATTTCTACGTTCCCGGTGATTTGTTGGAAAAGATTGTCAACTGCGAAGATGTCTTGTCGGAGCTGAACGTCCCCTAGCGAAGCAGGCAGGACCGTCGTTCCGCCGTCGGCGACGCCGGTTTGCACGGCCCAAACCTACGGGAGGATGCGTGATGTCACCCAATGAAGAAATATCGCGTCGCGACGGTCTGAAGGGGTTGGGCGTCTTGGGGACCGCGGCTTTCTGCGGCGGGGTTGCGACTGGGTCAACGGCGGGCGAATCGACCAAGATCGCCGATCCCAAGTCAGGGACCGCAATTCGGGATGCGGTCATGGGCGCGCCTCTGATTGATACTCACGAACACCTGCCGGACGAGCAGGATTGCTTGCAAGGTCCCGGCGGCGGACCGAGCGAAGATTGGACCGTCATCTTGCGCCATTACCTCGATTCCGATCTCCGCGCGGCCGGAATGACGCAACAGGAGTATGCCCGATTCTTCAAGGAACCTTTGGATCCGGCGGCGAAGTGGAACGTGCTGGCGCCGTATTGGCTCGCCGTGAAGAATACCGGTTACGGTCGCGCTGTGCGGATCGCTATGGAAGAACTCTACGGGATATCCGATTTGTCCGCGAGCACGGTGGAAGCGGTGGCCGATGCCTACCGAAAAACACGATCCCCGGGTTTTTACGGGCGAATCCTTCAGGAGAAGGCCGGCATCGAGTCGTGCCAAGTAAATACCGGCACTTTCCGGGAATCGAAGCAACCCCGGTTTCTTTTCCAAGACCTCAGCATCGTGGGTATGTTCGCCGGTCCGGACCTGAAATCATTCGGAGGTCCGCCCGGCATCGAGGTCCGGTCGTTGGCCGACTGGCACCGCGTCATCGACTGGTGGTTCGACAAGTATGCGCGGTATGCCGTAGCGGTGAAGAGTCAGGACGCCTATCGTCGCAATATCGACTATCAACCCACTCCGCCCGAACAAGCGGAAGGACCTTTCGCCAAACATTTGCGAGGCGATCCGCTTTCGCTCGAAGAACGCAAGACGATCGAAGACCATCTGTTCTGGTACGCCGTCGGCAAGGCGACGGAGCACAATCTGCCGGTCAAGCTTCACACCGGTTACTACGCAGGCGACAACTACATGCCTTTGTCCCGCGTCGCGCGGAACGCGGAAGCGGCTTGCGATTTGTGTCGCGCATCGCCGACCACGCGATTCGTGTTCATGCACATTTGCTATCCGTATTACGAGGACTTGATCAGCGTCGCCAAGCACTATACGAATGCGTATGTGGACATGTGCTGGTCGTGGATCATCAATCCCGTGGCGGCGAAGGATTTCTTGAAGAAGTATCTGGTGACGGCGCCGGCCAATAAGATATTCACGTTTGGGGGGGACTACTTCGTCGTGGAACCGGTGCTCGGTCACGCCGCGATTGCCCGGCGCGGAATCGCCTTGGCGCTGGAGGAACTCGTGCAGGAGGGCTGGATATCTCAGGAGGACGCTTTAGGACTTATCCCGCCCGTTATGCACGAGAATGCCCGCGAGTTTTTCCGGTTGAAAGAAAAGGCACAAGTCCTGCAATCCGCCCCCTGGGTATCGTAAGATGCGGCTGAAATCTCGCCGGCAAACAACAAGAGGAGCCAAGCAACCATGAAGTCATTCCGGTTCATTCTGATCATCGCGGTCGGTTGTGCCGTTTCGGCCGTGCCGGCAAAACTCGATGCCCGGGAATATCACGTCGCGGTCAACGGCGACGATTCCCTCCCCGGCACGGTAGCGCAGCCCTTGCGGACAATCTCGGCCGCGGCGGAAAAGGCCCAACCCGGCGACGTGATTACGGTGCACTCGGGAGTGTACCGCGAATGGGTGCGTCCTCCGCGCGGCGGATCATCGGAGGAAATGCGGATCGTTTATCAGGCCGCGCCCCATGAGGAGGTATGGATCAAGGGTTCCGAAGTCGTCAAGGATTGGACGCCCGAGGGCGACGGTGTTTGGAAGGTGATTCTGCCCAATACGTTTTTCGGCGACTACAACCCTTACGCGGACAAGATCGTGGGCGACTGGTTTTCCGATCGCGGCCGAGTTCATCACACGGGCGAGGTCTATCTCAACGGCAAGTCGCTTTTCGAAGTGCCTTCATTGGAAGCACTGAGGCGGCCTGAACCGCTGCGCGACGCCGTGGATGCCGAGGCCTCAACCTATCAGTGGTATGCCGAAGTCGGCGAGAACGAAACCGTCATCTACGCGCAATTCCACGACTTCGATCCCAACCAAGAACTCGTCGAGATCAACGTTCGTCCCGCTTGCTTTTATCCAACGCAAACGGGAATCGACTACATCACGGTTCGCGGCTTTCGCATGAGCCAAGCGGCCACGCAATGGGCGGCGCCCACCGCGGAGCAAATCGGCCTGATCGGCACCTTTTGGAGCAAAGGTTGGATCATCGAAGATAACGTCATTAGCCATTCTAAATGCACGGCGATCACGTTGGGAAAGGATCGCGCTAGCGGGCATAACGCGTGGTTGGCCGAGCCGGACAAACCCGGCCATGTGGTGTACAACGAGGTCGTGGTCCGCGCCATCCAAAACGGTTGGAGCAAGGAACGCATCGGCTCGCACATCGTGCGGAATAACGTGATTCACGATTGCGAACAGGCGGGCATTTGCGGCAGCATGGGCTGCGCCTTTAGCGAGGTCAGCGGCAATCACATCTACAACATCTGGGTCAAACGCCAATTCGACGGCGCGGAAATCGCGGCCATCAAGTTTCACGGTGCCGTCGATACCGTTATCCGCGGGAACTGCCTCCACGATTCACAGAAAGGCCTGTGGTTGGACTGGATGACGCAAGGGACGCGAGTCAGCGAGAACCTCTTCTTCAACAACGTACGGATGGACCTTTTCGTCGAAGTCAATCATGGGCCGTTCCTGGTGGACAACAACCTGTTCCTCTCTCCCGCGGCCCTGCTCGATATGTCGCAAGGCGGCGCGTACGTGCACAACATTTTCGCGGGACGTCTGACGGTGCGACCCGAGCCGAGGCGTGATACCCCGTTCTTCAAGCCTCACTCCACGGAAATCGTCGGTCTGGCATTCACTCAAAACGGCGACAATCGCTTTTTCAACAACATTTTCGCGGGGCCGCCGGATACCTCCGAGGGAAAACCCGCACCCGAGTATGGGTTGGCGCATTATGCCGCTACGGGCTTTCCCAACCGGGTGGACGGCAACGTCTATTGGCGTGGCGCGACACCTTACCCGCAAGAGTATTCGGCAATTCGGGAGGCCACCTTCGATCCCGGTTTCCATGTTACTGTGGAAGAGGACGGCATCTATTGGGAGTTTCGCTATACTCCCGCCGTGGCAAACGCCGCCTGTCCGCCGGTAAACAGCGAACGCCTGGGGCTCACGGCAATCGCGAAGGCCCCGTTCGATTCGGCCGACGGTTCCGCGGCAGCAGTGACGTCGGATTATTTTGGGGTGCCGCGCGATGCGGAACGCTCAACGCCGGGACCGTTCGAATTTCGCGGCACTTGGCCTACGAAAATGCGCCTTTGGCCCAGAGATTGATGACGATTCGGATTTAAGCGAATCCGGATACATCGGCAGGGCTTCCGTCATTCGCACGGGAAGTGTCGCGGCGGTCATCCGTGAAGAATCAGGATGACGTTCCCGTAAACCAGGCGCCGGGCGGCGATCAATCGTAGATCCGCGCTGTTGTTTGTGAAGATGCTTTATGAGGATGCGAGCCTATGTTCCTCGATGACGGTGGGCGCGTTCGGCCGGAACGGCCTGCTCCGGGCCAATTCCCGACGGTGAGAATGCGGCGACTCCGCTACCATCCGGGGGTTCGCCGGTTGGTGCAAGCGGTTCGACCGGACCCCGCGCGCTGGATTCAGCCGCTCTTCGTCCACGACAGAGACGCAGAAAAGAGGCCGATCGCCTCCATGCCCGGCCAATTCCAATTGTCGCTGGATCATCTCGCGGAAGAGGCCGAGGAAGCCTATCAATTGGGTTTGGGCGGCGTGATCCTCTTCGGCATTCCAAGTCGCAAGGACGAATCGGGTTGCGATGCGCTCGACGAAAGCGGCTTGATTTGTCGAGCGGTTCGCAAGATCAAGGAAGCGACTCCGGACTTGCTGACGATCACGGATTTGTGTTTTTGCGAATACACGGACCACGGGCATTGCGGGCGATTGGGGCAAGCCGGGACGCAGGTCACGGTAGACAATGACGCGACGTTGGAGCTTTTGGGGAGGCAGGCGGTGCTCCACGCCCAAGCGGGCGCCGATGTGATTGCACCTAGCGGCATGATGGACGGGATGGTGGCGGCGATTCGCAGGGCGTTGGACTCGGCCGGATTCATCCATGTGCCGATCATGAGTTATTCCGCCAAATATGCCGGACCTTTCTACGGGCCGTTTCGAGATGCCGCCGAGAGCGCCCCGCAGTTCGGCGACCGGCGGAGTTATCAAATGGATCCCGCGTCGTCCGTGGGGCAAGCCCTCCGCGAAGTCGAACTGGATTTGGCGGAAGGGGCCGACATGGTGATGGTCAAACCGGCCTTGGCCTACCTGGACGTCATTCGACAGGTCCGCGACCGCTTTCCCGGCGTACCCTTGGCGGCGTACAACGTGTCGGGCGAATACAGCATGGTCATGGCGGCGGCAGCGGCGGGTTGGATTGACGGACCGGCGGTGATTCGCGAGATACTGACCTCCATCCATCGAGCGGGGGCCGACATCATCTTGACTTACTGGGCCAAGGAAGCCGCCCGGCAGTTTTGCTGAAAACACGCCCGGCGTCATACGGCGGTGCCTTGCGTGCTGGGCCGAGATAGCCCGGCTTGCAGGACGCACGTCCCGACACTCTCCACGGCATCCGGGCTTGTCGCCTCGAGTATACTTTCCAAAAGAGCGGACGCACCGCCCTGACGGGCTTCGCTTCTTGCAAGGCGAACGCCACGCCGCGTTGAAAGACGCCGGATACCCGGCCGCGCGAATATCCCGCGGTTGTTCCGGGTTGAGTCAATATCCTTGAACGCGAACCGGTTGGTATTGTGAAGGTTCTGTTGCTGCAATTGCCGATTCCTCCCTTCGGTCCCGAGGCCGTGCGGGGCAATGTCCCCTTGGCTGCGGCTTACCTGAAGCTCTATGCCCGGCGGGTGGAAGGCATCGCGGCGGAGGTCGAGATCCTTTCCTCGCCGCGCACCGACGGTTGGGGGGACGCGGCCATTGTGCGTGCCGTCGCGGACCGGCGTCCGGACGTTCTGGGGCTTTCGTGCTACCTCTGGAATATCGAAAGGTCACTCTACCTGGCGGAACAGGTCAAGCGCTTGCTGCCGAATATCCGCGTGGTCCTCGGCGGACCCGAGATTACCGCGGACAATGCTTGGGTTCTGGCGCATCCGGCGGTCGATTATGCGGTGATGGGGGAGGGTGAGCAGACCTTTGCCGATTTGCTCCGATATTGGACCGAAACCGGCGACGGAAAAGGCGCCGAACCGGAGATCGCGGGCTTATGGAGTCGACGAAGGCAGGAGATTCCCCCGCCGCGACCTCAACTGGCCCATCTGAATGACATCGGTCGCGTTTACTTGGACGGCGTTCTCGACGCCGGAGTTTACGACAGTCTATTCCTGGAGACCATCCGCGGTTGCGTCTTCAAGTGCGGTTTCTGCTTCTATCCCAAAAGTTTCGATCGCCTGGCGTATATGGACGCCGAACTGGTGTCGGCCAATTTGGCGGAGGCCCGGCGGTCCGGCGTCTCCGAGGTCTTTCTCCTCGATCCTACGCTGAACCAGCGACGGGATTTCACGGAATTCTTGAAGCTGCTGGTAGAGGGAAACGGCGATCGTTCGTTCACGTATTCCGCGGAATTGCGAGCGGAGGGCATTCGCGAGGAACACGCTCGCCTCATGGCCGAGGCCGGATTTGCGGAGGTCGAATTGGGACTACAGTCCGTTGATCGCACGGCCCAGGCCTTGATGCATCGAACGGTGAACCTGCCGGCATTCGAGCGAGGCGTGCGGGCGATGTTGGAAGCGGGCATTCGCACGCGTGTGGATTTGATCGTCGGCTTGCCCGGGGACACTGCCGATTCCGTCCGCCGCGGCTTGGAATACCTGGCGCGATCGGGGCTGTATAGCGAGATTCAAGTGTTCCGGTTGGCGGTGCTGCCGGGAACGGATTTTCGGCGTCGGCATCGCGAGTTGGGACTCGAGTTTCAACCTCACCCACCGTACCACGTTTTTCGGACGCCCACCCTCTCGGGCGAAGAGATCGCGGATTTGATGCGGGAGGCGGAGTCGCTGTTCGGCACCGACTTCGACCCGATTCCCAACGTCCCTCCGCCGGAATCTTGCGATGGTGCGACCGAGGTTGATCCGTCCCGCCGCGGAACGCAATGGGTGATCGATCTGGATTCATCCCCGCCGGCCTTGTCGCCCGATACGGTCGGCGTCGCGCACGTTCTGCGGTTCCTGTCGCGCGATTTCTCGCGGCACGGGGCGGCCATGCGTCGCTGGGTGGATTTTGTTCTGGATCGCAATCCCCACTGCACGTTGTGGATCGTGGTGGAACTCGACGAAGGAAGAAAACCGCCGTTAGAGCGCGATCTGGAGTCGCTCCGGGAGGCTTGCTACCGCCGTCCGCTCAGCTATCTCGACTGGTATTTCAGCCTTCAACCGAAGCCGGGCAGAATGGGCGCCAAGCGTCTCATCATTTCGGCACCGCATTCTTTGAAAAGGCGAGTGGAAAGGCTTTGCGGCAGGATCCCTTGGATCGACTTCATCACGCCCGATCCCGCAGCCGCCTCTCGATGTTGACGCAACAAGGGCGGTCGCTTGTCCGCGTTCGGACTTTAGCGACCGCCCGGTCATCTTTGGGATTCATCCGTGCCGCCCGGCGGCGTGGGCGTCACTTGGCGGCGGGCAGCGGCGCGGTCGCTCCGGCTTTGCGAGGCTTCTTGGCTCCCGCCTGCGGTTTAGCGCCTTTGCCGCCGGATGCGGCGGGTCCCGCCTTCTTCGGCGTTTTCGGCCCCACCGCAGGCTTCGTCTCCGGGGCCTTTTGTACCGGTTTGGTCGCCGCCTGCGTCAACGGTTCGCCGTCCAGGGGCGGAGTCAGCTTACCGAGATCGACGCCGAAGCGGGCCAGGATCGTCGGAGCGATATCCTGCCGCATGCCGTTACGTTGGACCAACGGATCATTCGTGCCCAAGAAGACGTACGGCGCGTAACTGTGCCCGGTCTTGCCTTCGTCAAAGCCGTGATCGGCCGTGACATAGACCAGCGTTTGATCGTACAGGCCCAACTCCTTGAGCTTCGCGATGATCTTGCCGGTCCACTCATCGTTCGAGATGAGCGCGTTGTTGTATTCCGCGGAGTTCTCGCCGAAGCGATGGCCGTTGTGATCCACGGATGCAAAGTGGATGAAGAAGAAGAACGGCTTGTCCTTGTACTTTTCCAGCAGTTCCAAGGCCAAGGTGCCGACCTTCTCATCCTCCATCAGGCCGTACTCCCAAACATCGCACGCCTGGTGCATGGTGTAGTACGGGGAGCCTTCGAATACCAGATATTTCTCGCCGTTTTCTTCAACGATTCGGCCGACGACTTGCTTACCGGCGCCGGGTTGAGCGGGTTGTCCTGCGGCACGGCGACCGGTACCGGCATGCGCTTGCTTCGGGCGATCGGCAGGTGCTTGGGTCGCCTGCGGTTTGGGCCCGCCGCTTGGTGCGGCCTGGCGCTGTTGCCGTTGGCGCTCCTGTTGTTGTTGAAGCTGCTCCTGCAACCGGGCGGCCTCCTCGTCCGTCAGCTTGCGCTTGAACGGTTCCCGGATTTCGCCGCAATGCTCCCTTTTGCCGATCGCGGCCGCACAAACGAAATCGGGGCCGAATTGGGCCTTCAGACGCTCGAAGACGCTCAATCCCTTGGGAACGTCGCGAAATCGGGCGTTGCTGTAAACCCCGGTGACCTCCGGGTTGTAGCCCGTGAGAATTTGCGTCCAACCGGCCTTCGTGTCGGTAGCTCCCGTGATAACGTCGATATCCACCAGCGCCCCTTCTTCGCCGAGTTGCTTGAGCGTCGGCAACTCCCCTCTCTGCAAGCACTCTTGCACATGGGCGCGCTGCGCGCCGTCCCATCCGATCAAGATGATGTTGCGCGGCGGACCTTGCCGAGCCTGCTCCGCGCCCGCGCAAGGCAGGGCGAAAAGCAGCGTCATTGCTGCAAGCCAACAAGCCAACCGTCTCATGGTACCCTCCCCAAGAAAGTACTAATCGGGACTCGCCGTAACCCGGACCGCCGGAGTCCCACTCGCGGTGAACGGACTTAAAAATGCCTCTCAATAGTCAGATTTCGACAAGAATCGCAACCCTCCCTATGCTGTTGGCGGGAGGCAGGTTCGGCGGCACACAGCGTGGTAATTGCGGATTTTGCGATACCGAAAATGCGCGACGGAAGACCGTGCGGTAGCGTATTCCGCGTGCGGCCGCTCTTTATACAAGAATGCGTTTGACGCCCCCGGCGCACGCGAGTCCATCGGGAAAACAGAATTTGCCGCAACAACAAAAGGGATTGGTCGCAACGATCCGTTCCCGGATGGCCGACCGTCACTGTGCCGCCGACTTGGAACCGCTTGGGGATCCGGTGATGGGATAACCGTTCGGCAGGGGGCGACCGGCTACGCTGAAACCCTGCTGATGGAGGTAGTCTCGGAGTCTGCGAAAATCCGCGAAGCCGTCCGGGTAGCACCAGATTGTGACGATGGTCTTCTCCGGGCGATAGCCGGCCAAGCGACGGCGGAATTCCGACGTTTCCTGGAGAACATTCTCTGCCGGGTCGCCAATGTCGGCGACGGGTTGCAGGACCCAACGCTTGAGTTGCACCATAGCGCCTTGGACGGATTCGCCGCCGCGGTCCTCCATTTGCACGTTGCGGCGTGCCAAAACGTATTGCAATCGGTAACCGCCCAGCGGTCCGACCGTACCGGACACTTCCGGTACCTCCAGCAAACGATAGATCTTCTGTCTGGCGTCGACCACAAGTTCCTTGAGTAGGCGGTCCAAGGGGATGTACGCCACGCGACCGTTACGGATTTGAAAGTGCAATTCTTCCCCGTCGGCGGGGACGCTGAGCGGAGTCGGATAGTTGACCAGGGTCACGACGGTGTCCGTCTGGATGCTCGCACTCGCCTCCAATTCGCGGCGCAATTGGTCGGCGCGACTTCGTGACTCGATCAGTTGGGTTTGCAGTTCCATCCGTTCCCGATCCCGGTCGGAAGCCTGCGCCGCGCGTTCCTGAACGGCCTTGCCGAGTTGAGCGACCAAACCGGCGAGATTTCGCCGCTCGAACTCCCGTGCCGCGCGATCGAGTTCCACCTGCCGAATCGTCTCGTGGATACGCAGCACGTCCGTCCGCAACGATTCCACGATATTTCTTTGGCGATGAAGCTCTTCCAATTCTCTGGCATACGGTTCCGGTAGTTCCTTGGGCGACGAATCCTGCGGCGGGAGCTTGGACGCGCGAACTCCCACCACCATCACCAAGATGATTAGGATGCCGACGATGTTCGTTACGATGTCCAAGAAGGAATCGTAACCGGCGGTAAGCTCATGCTCTTGTTCCGGAGCCTGCATCCGTGCGTTCCTTGGTTGTTACGCTCGACGCGTGACGCTCGTGCCGCGGGTACTC
This sequence comes from Thermopirellula anaerolimosa, assembly GCF_054657335.1. NCBI lineage: Bacteria > Pseudomonadati > Planctomycetota > Planctomycetia > Pirellulales > Thermoguttaceae > Thermopirellula > Thermopirellula anaerolimosa. The sequence goes on along the minus strand of NZ_BAAHYX010000006.1, from coordinate 932,934 downwards.
CTTGCGGACGGCGGCTAACGACCCGCGGCTGACTCGATTTCCAGGCCGCTGTCTTGTAGCAGAATTTGCAATCGACGGAAGACCGGCGCGGCGTCGGGGGCCGTTCGAACGGTCAGGATGGGCCGCCAGTACATCCCGTTTCCGGCGATTCCCCACGACTTCATATACTCGTTCACGCTCGCGATGAGGCGATCGACGGCCGATTCCAAACCCTCTGCGAAGGTGAAGACCCGAGGACGATCCAGTCCCTTTTCCGGTACCAATACGATGCGGTCGGCGTAGCACTCGATCCGGATGGGGCGAGTAACCGGGATCGCACCAGGCTCGTGGCCGACAGCGGCCCAACCGGCACCGCGACTGGCCGCCAAAGGTTTGACATCGGGGTAGCCGCCGACAGCGGTCGAACCTGGGGTTCGCCCTTCCGACGATGTTCCAGACTTTTCGGAAAGTGGATTGCCGTTTTGTGGTCGGGTACCGGTACCGCGGCCCGGTGGTCGCGGCTGAGGATAAAACACGGGGGGATTTCCGGACGCGAGATCTTGGCCGCCGGCCACCTCCTCCGCCCCCCCGCCGCGGCGCCCGGCTTTTGTCGCACCGCCGGCTAGCTCCCCCAGGTCGCTGCCGACGAGCGGATGCGGAGTCGCCGCGGTCGGCCCTGTATCCGTGGGGGAGAGCGGGGTTTCGCCCGCGGTCTTGCCGCCATCCGGTTCCATCAGGGCGGGGAACCCTGCGGAATCGCCGGTCGGACCGTATTGGGGACCATCATCGCCTCCATCGCTTTCACGCACGACACCCCCGAGGTATGGGGATAGGCGGTACTTCGGCGCGCCCTTTCCGTAACGCCCGGGAGCGGCTTTGACCAGCAGGTCCTTGCGTTCGCGGGCGGTCTGGACGGCTTCGCCGACTGCGACCGCCAGTTGCGGCTCAGGCGGAGGATAGGCGATCGTCCAATCAGCCTCGATCAATTCGTATCCGAATTCGGTGCCCCACGAGGTCAGCGCGGCCCGCGCGGCATAAAAGGCTTCGATTCCGTCCGGTCGGACCAAGAGCAAGGGGTAGACGTCGCCCTCCTGCGTAGGATCGACTCGGCCGGATCGCACGAGATACTCGCGAGCCGCGCGGAGGGCGGCATCGAGCGGATTCCCCGGTCCGAGCGGACCGAGGAAATCGGAAAGCACGAACCGGATTCCCTCGGGCTGCAAGATGATCGCATCATCCCGGCATTCGAGATAGATCGGACGGCGCGCCGTGCCGTGTTTTCCCAGGTACGGAACCACGGCGTAGGAGACGGGGCGCGGGGCCGGTTCGTTGCGCTCCGCGAGTTGCCGTTCCAAGGCGTCGATCTCGCGCTGTGCGGCGCGTAGTTGTTCCCGCAACGCTTCTGTGTCGACGTCGGCGCCGGTATTCTCCAGAGACCGAAGTCGTTCTTGGAGGGTTGACAACTCTTCGCGGAGTCGGCGAATCGATTCCTCGCTATGTCCGAGCAAAGCCCGGGCGACGTTCAGTTGCTCCTGGGTTGCCCGGCGTGCCGCCTGAATTTGTTCCTGTTGCCATGCCAGATCTTCGCGAAGACGGCCCAATTCCTCGGGCGAAGGCAGTTCGGCGGTCGGTTCTTGAGCGATCCGACGATGCTCGACTTGCAACCGGACCTGACGGACCAAGACCACCAAAAGCAGAATCAGCGTGCCCATCGTGCAAATGAGCACGGCCAGGAACGGGAAGAGCGAAACCGGATTGCCCTCCCGTCCTTGAATCGAATGGACGAAGGGGCGTCGCGTCATGCGGCCTCGCTTGTGGGACGTATGACATCGGAACGAAAGGCGTCTTCGGCGGACTCCCGCTGCAAGTGGGCGCTCAAGAGGCTGGCGGCGGCAGCCAGGGTGGCCAACGCCTGCTCAAAGTGCTTGGCCGAGGCGATGGCCGTCAAGTTCCGTTGCAGGGCCTCCTCGAGTTTTCGCAACTCCGATCCGCTTCGGGAAAGCGAGATCCAAGCCTCCGTTTGCTCTTGCACGCGAATCGTCAGTTTCTCTAACTGAGCCAGTTGGGCGGAGATCAAGGACTCTCGGCGGCGGATTTCCTCTTGCCACTGGGTCGCGTTGGCCTCTTGGACCTGAGCCAAGTCTTGCGCGAAACCTCGTAGACCGGCCTCCAAGGCGGCGACTAGTTCGTTCCGGAAAGACTCGCCGGCATTACGGACGCTCTGTCGCCAATCCGACTCCACGCGCTGTAGACTTTGTTCCCAAACCTGGACGGAATGACTGGCCCATTCCGCGGCGGCATCGTTCCAGCGGGACAAGGCGTTCCGTACGGCCTCGTTGTCCGAGCCGCCCGCTTTCCGGACGGCGAAGGGTTGCAGGATTTCGTCCTCGGTACGGCGTGTGATGCGGTCGAGCAGGCCGTCCTCCCAGCGTTGCACGAGGAATTGAGCCAGCATCAAAATCATGGACAGCGCCAACGCCAACGCCGTTGTATCGAAGGCCACCGTCAGCCCGGACATGACTAGCGGCAGCGTTTCTTCCAACTCGCTGGGCGAGAGATTGCCCAGGGCCAGCGCAATGCCGACCACGGTTCCCAGAAAGCCCAGGATCGGTACGGCCCAAACGATCAACCGCAGGAGGCCGTAGTCGCGGTACCGTCGCTGGGCCTCTTGCTCGTTCAGAATGACCAAATGTTCCTCGGGCGAGTCGTCGCCGCGAAGCATCGTCTGGAGCACCTGCTTCCATCGCTCCACTACGTAGTCGGTCTGAAAAACCGCCGGAAGTCTATCGAGGTATTCCAAAACGGACCGAGCTTCCTGCTCGACGTCGTCGAGCGGAGCGCGGCGGGGCAGTCGCAGACGCGCAAGTCGCTGGCGTTGGCTCGCAATATTGGAAAAGCGGAGACCCAGCCACGTCAGTCCAAAGAAAAATAGATAGGTCTCAACGTGCTCGATGGGATGGCTTGCCGTGTAGCGGCGGAGGAACTCGATTCCCGGCAGATGCGTGGTCAAGAGCCATTGAAACAACAAGTAGACTGCCGTGCCCCAGATTAGGGGTGAGCCGAGGATCGACTTTCCAATGTGCTTGGGGGTGGGATCGGTGGCCGGTTTTGTCGTCATGGGGCATTGCGTTCCAGCAGACGGGGGACTAACGGCGCCGCGGTCGATCGTGTGAATCAGTCCGCTCAGCCGAGGAGGAAAACGGCGACGGAAAGCGGCGCAGATTCCGAATCCTTGAGGGAACGGAATACCGCGACGCATCTCCGGTCGAATCGCGAAGGGGTAAATACCAGAAACCGATCTTGGCAGTCAATGGGTCTCGGTTGCCTCGCGAGTGTCGGCTTGCCGGGGCGTTCTCTGCGGCGACCTTCTTCCCGAGCCTGGTGGGGCGAAAAATGCCCGGGCGAGGGATCGGTGGGCGACCGGTCGGATTGCGACTAACCGCGGGCCGTTCCCTCGTTGTGCGTCTTGCCGCCGTTGGTCGTTGAGGCACGGCAGCGTACAATACGGAGATGCTTAATCGGTCGATGAGCCTTCGGACTTTGCCCCATGACAACCACTGACGTACTTTTGACTACAGATCGGAACGATGCTTCCTCGCCGTGGCGCGAAATCGCCGAGAAGGCGATAAAGGGAGGACGATTAACCCGAGAAGAGGGGTTGGCCGTTCTGAATTCTCCCGATGAACAGATATTGGACGTGTTGGCGGCGGCCTACCGCGTGCGGCAGCGATTTCACGGCAATTTGGTTCGACTCAATTTGCTCATCAACGCCAAGAGCGGGATATGCGCCGAGGACTGCGCCTATTGCTCGCAATCGCGGATATCCTCGGCCGAAATCAACAAGTATCCGCTGGTGAATCGAGAAGAGCTTTTGCGGGGCGCTCAGGCGGCGGTGGAACGCCAGGCCACGATGTACTGCATAGTCATCGCGGGCCGATCCCCCAAGCCGAGGGAATTGGACGCCATTTGCGGCGTCGTCTGCGAAATCAAATCCCGCTGGAATATCAAAATCTGTGTGTCCCCCGGACTTTTGGATCGTGAGCAGGCTGATCGCTTCAAGGCGGCAGGCGTGGACCGTATCAACCACAATCTCAATACGAGTCGCCGGTTCTACGATCGAATCTGTTCTACGCACTCCTATGAGGACCGGTTGGCCACGCTGCGAGCGGCGAGAGAGGCGGGGTTGGAATTGTGTTGCGGCGGTATCATTGGGATGGGTGAATCCCTCGAGGATGTGGTCGATTTTGCCCTGGAGTTGGGGGAGTTGCGGCCTGAATCGCTGCCGATCAACTTTTTGATACCCATTCCGGGTACGCCTTTAGAGAACCAAGGCGACCTGTCGCCTCTCTATTGTTTGAAAGTGTTATCGCTGCTGCGTTTTGCCAGCCCGCCTTCGAACTTGCGGATTGCCGCGGGTCGCGAACTGCACTTAGGTCCCCTCCAACCGTTGGGATTATTTCCCGCCAACTCGATATTCGTGGGCGATTATCTGACGACGAAGGGCCAACCCCCGGAGGAAGATTACCGGATGATCGAGGCCCTCGGCATGAAGGTGGTCCTTGATCCCCATAGTTGAGGGTTGGCGATACAGCGCGGCGTTAAAGCCGCAAGATCCTTTGCAAACCGTGGAGAGGCTCACGTCTTCCGGGATCATTCGCCGGACCGAGCGTTCAAGAACGTGCGAAGGCGGACGAATATTTGGGGATCGGCGGTGTGTTGCGAATGCGGCCTCGGAAAACGTAGTCGGGGCGACCAACGTAAGTAACCAAAAACGATTTGTTGGAACGTAGGTGGAACGGTTGGTATTTGATGGTCTCCGACTCGCCGAATTCGATACCCGCGGGCGATGAGCCCACGCTCGACCTAGCGCCGCGCGATAGCACGGCGAGCGGGGGAGATTCCGCGTCGCAAGGGCCTGCCAAATCCGCGGAGCCTCGGTGTCCCGCGGTTCGCCTGGTATCGGGATCGTCGGAAGACTGGACGTGCGCACTGCATGAGGCGCTGCATCGCCGCTTGCGTCTGGCCGTGTGGATCATGGCTGCCGGTTTCGCCGTGTTCCTGCCCTGGCAATTTCTGCTTTTTGAACCGCAGGTCGGGTGGGAACGATACAACCTGGTTTTCCATGTCTTGTGCACGGTCTTTCTGACGGGGGCGGGGGCCTGGCTCACCTGGGGAAGGTGTCAGGGCGATTACGGGGTCATTCGTTCGCTGGAATTGGCGGCGTTCGCGGTTCCGGCTTTGTTCTTGGCCTTCGGCTCGTGGTTCGGCATGGCGCATTCCTGTCAGGAGCGAGGCTTTTTCGAGTTCAACAGCGGAAGCTGGATGCTGTTGATCTTCGCCTACGCCCTGTTCATTCCAAACACGGTGCGGCGGGCGGCACTGGTGATCGGGATCCTGGTAGCGGTGCCGATCTTGATTTTGGTAGCGGGTCGGTTATTCCACCCTGACATTGCCCACGCCATGCGGACGGAACACATGACGGTGATTCCGTTGATGTTCTTGGTCTCCGGCATCATGGCGGTGTTGGGCGTCGATTCCATTCAGTCCTTGCGGCGGGAGTCGTTCGAGGCCCACCAATTCGGCCAATACCGACTGCGAGAGCGCTTGGGCGGCGGCGGAATGGGGGAGGTCTACCTGGCGGAGCACGTGCTTTTGAAGCGCCCGTGCGTGGTCAAGTTGATTCGCCCGGAGCGGTTGGGGGATCCTCGAACGTTGGCCCGATTCGAACGCGAGGTTCGCACCACGGCGCGGCTTTCCCACTGGAATACGGTCGAGATTTTCGACTACGGGCTGACCGGCGACGGCGTGTTTTACTACGTGATGGAGTATCTACCCGGCTTGGACTTGGGAGCGATGGTTCGCGAGTTCGGACCGCTTCCGCCCGAGCGGATGATCTTCTTGTTGATTCAGGCGTGCGATTCGATTCGCGAAGCCCATCAATTGGGATTCATTCACCGCGACCTCAAACCGTCGAATATCTTCGTGGCGCAACGGGGCGGGATTTTCGACGTGGTCAAGGTCTTGGATTTCGGATTGGTCAAACCGATCGCGGATATGAAGGACTTGAGTCTCACCGCGGAGGGTTCCGTCACCGGTTCACCCCTTTACATGTCGCCGGAGCAGGCGATGGGGAACACCGATCTCGACGCCCGTAGCGACATTTACTCGTTGGGAGCGGTCGCGTATTTCATGCTGACGGGCCGTCCACCATTCGAGTCCGACAAGCCGATCCGCGTCATTCTTTCCCACGTGCAGGCCGAGGTTGTCTCGCCGCGGCAATTGCGTCCCGATTTGCCCGAGGATTTGACGCGAATCGTGCTCCGCTGTCTGGAAAAGAATCCCGGCGATCGTTTCCAGACGGCGGAAGAGTTGGGTCAAGCCTTGGCCGGATGCAAGGCCGCCGGACTGTGGAGTCGCGAACGGGCCGCCGCATGGTGGAAAGAAAGGCGACTCGATCGTCCTCGCGACGCCGAGACTTTCGATCCCTCGGAACGGCACGCCTCGGCCTTCGACTTGGCCGCCCGTTGATCGCATGGATCGCTCAACCCGGTATGTGGTGAGTGCGACACGGTATCCTGCCCCGTGGGTCCGATCGAAGGTACAATCAAAAGTTTGCCGGGATCTGTTGGGAGGTCCCGCCAAAGTTCGGCCGGCGTAGCCCGGCAGATGAACCCGGCCTGCCGAGGACCTGAGCCTATGACTCGTCGGTCCTCTTTCGTCGGCCGCCGGTTTCTGTGGAATAGAGATCAGCCGATATCTGGGTTTTTCGTCGAAGGATAAGTGTTTCGGACCATGAATTCTCCCGCACGACCTCGGACAACACTCGAGAAGATTTGGGACGAGCATGTCGTTTACGCCGAGGAAGGCAAGCAGGCCATCCTGTACATCGACCTGCATTTGGTGCACGAGGTCACCAGTCCACAGGCCTTCGAGGGATTGCGGTTGGCCGGGCGTAAAGTTCGGCGACCGGAACGGACCGTGGCGACGGTCGATCACAATGTGCCGACGACGGATCGCTCGTTGCCCATCGTCGATCCCATCTCCAAACAGCAGATCGACACACTGCGGCGCAATTGCGAGGAGTTTGGAATTCGGTTGTACGACCTGAACCACGAAAACCAAGGGATCGTGCACGTGATCGGTCCCGAGCTTGGCTTCACCCAGCCCGGCATGACGATCGTTTGCGGGGACAGTCACACGGCTACTCACGGGGCGTTTGGAGCCTTGGCCTTCGGTATCGGTACCAGCGAGGTCGAGCACGTACTGGCTACCCAAACGTTGTTGCAGTACAAGCCCAAGACAATGGAAATCCGCGTCAACGGTCGATTGGGACCGGGCGTGACGGCGAAAGACTTGATACTGTACCTTATCGGCCGTTTAACGACGCGGGGCGGCGTGGGATACGGTTTGGAATACACGGGCGAGGCGATTCGCGCCCTTTCCATGGAAGAGAGAATGACCGTCTGCAACATGTCGATCGAGGCCGGGGCCAGGGCGGGACTGATCGCCCCGGACGAGACGACCTTCCGTTATCTCCGCGGACGCCCCTTCGCGCCGCAAGGCGAGGACTTCGATCGGGCCGTGGAATGCTGGCGGCATTTGCCGAGCGATCCCGGGGCCGTTTACGATCGTTCCCTGGTCTTCGATGCGGGGGAAATCCAACCGCAGGTCACTTGGGGGACCAACCCCGCGCAAGTCGTGGGCGTGAACGACGCCGTGCCGTCGCCTTCGCAATTCGACGATCCGGTAGATCGCAAGGCGGCCGAGGATGCCCTCCGGTACATGGACCTGGAACCGGGCATGCCGATTCGGGAGATTCGGTTGGACAAAGTGTTCATCGGGTCCTGTACGAACGGTCGAATCGAGGATTTGCGAGCGGCGGCGGCCATCGCCAAGGGGCGCCGGGTCGCCCGGCACGTCCACGCGATGGTCGTTCCCGGCAGCGGCCTCGTGAAACGCATGGCGGAGAAAGAGGGCTTGGATCGCATCTTTCGCGATGCAGGCTTCGAATGGCGCGAACCGGGTTGCAGTATGTGCCTGGCCATGAATCCCGATCGGCTGGAACCGGGAGAACGCTGCGCCGCGACTAGCAACCGCAATTTCGAGGGACGGCAGGGACGCGGCGGCCGAACTCATCTGGTTTCGCCCGCCATGGCCGCCGCGGCGGCTATCGCCGGAAAATTCGTGGACATCCGCGCTTGGGACGGTCGTTGACACACCGTGCCGTGATCGCACCGGTCCGATTTTTCCGCCCCGGTGCCGGCTAACCGACTTACCGCTTTTCTGGCTCAAGGAATTCCGACATGCAACCGTTTGTCAAGCATACGGGATTGGTGGTTCCGCTCGACCGTTCCGACGTCGATACCGATCAAATCATCCCCAAACAATTCCTCAAGCGGATCGAGAGGACCGGTTTCGGGCAGTTTCTGTTTTTTGATTGGCGTTATCTTGAAGACGGTAGTCCCAATCCTGAATTCATTCTCAATCACCCCAGGTACCGCGGCGCGACGGTGCTTTTGGCTCGCCGTAATTTCGGATGCGGATCGAGTCGCGAACACGCCCCCTGGGCGCTGGCGGACTACGGATTCCGCGCCATCATCGCGCCCAGCTTCGCCGACATCTTCTACAACAACAGCCTTAAGAACGGACTTCTACCCGTTCGTTTGCCCGAGGATGCCGTGGATGAGCTTTTCCGCCGCGCCCAGGGCACGGAAGGGTATCGCCTCACGGTGGACTTGGAGCAACTCCTGGTAACGGACGACCGGGGATTCCGAGTGCCGTTCGAGATCGACGCATTCCGGCGCGAGTGTCTGCTGCGGGGCTTGGACGACATCGGCCTAACACTGGCACACGAAGACAAGATAACCGCCTATGAGAAGGCCCGGGGCTTGGCCTGATTCTTTGGCGAGCAGGTGATCCTCTCAATTCAACCCCCGAGTCGGCTCGCGTGTTTTTGCGAGTGATGCGCGGCGGTCCGGCGGTTAAAGGGCGTGTCGTTAGTTCTCGTGTGTCTATGCTGGGCATGGCACGCCTGATGGTACGCGACTCTGCCCGGCGTCCCCCGTCGCCTGGATTGCTTGAATTCCCGCTTTCGGCGATCACAATGTAGGGAAATCCGGCGAGCTATTCGCAAATAGCATTGGAACAAGCCATCGCTTGTATCGCCGCGGGTCCTCCTTGGCTGACGCTCCGTCGGAGGTTTTTCTATGCGCAACCCAAAGAAGGTGGATCGCGACATTTCGAAGGCGGACAACAATTCCGGATGCGTTTCGTGGACCCGCCGCCGTGCCGTACAGGCGATCGGTGTCTCCGCTTTGTCTTCCGCTTTCTTGGCGCGGAGCGTGCATGCGGCGGAGCCTGCCGAACGCAAGGTGCGGATCGGCATCGTGGGCGGTCGGTTCGGAGCCTCCTTCCAATGGCACGAACACCCGCAGTGCATCGTTGCCGGAGTGAGTGATCTCCGTCCCGAGCGAAGGGAGAATTTGCAAAAGGTCTATGGTTGCGAACGTGCCTATGAGTCCTTGGAGGTTATGCTTCGGGAGGGCAAGGACATCGAGGCCGTCGGCATCTTTACGGAAGCCCCGAATCACGTTCCGCACGCGGTGGCGGCCATGCGGGCAGGGAAACATGTCATCTCCGCCGTTCCCGCCGCCATGACGCTGGAGGAGTGCGCCCTACTCGTCGATACGGTTCGACGAACCGGTTTGACGTACATGATGGCCGAGACGGGCTATTGGCAGCAGCATACCATCTCGGCCCGACAATTCTTCCAAGAAGGCCGGTTCGGCAAGCTGTACGCCGCGGTTTCGATGTACCGACATGCCGGGTTGGAAGACCTGTTTTTCGAAAACGGAAAACGGACGTGGCGGTACGGTTTTCCACCCATGCATTATCCCACGCACTGCACCGTGCATATGGTTGGCGTCACGGGAGAGCGGTTGAAGGCTGTGAGTTGCATCGGATGGGGAGACGATTCCCCCGTCCTCAAGGACAACGCCTACGCGAATCCTTTTTGGAACGAAACGGCGGAGTTTCTCACCGAGAAGGATCACTCGTTTCGAGTCGAGGTCTGGTGGGCGGGTTCGCACGTCGGCGGCGAGCGGGCGGAATGGTACGGCGATCGGATGAGCTTTCTTTGCGCCAACGGTTACGGCCAACCCGCCACCATCGTTCACGCGAGCGAATTGAAGGAATTGGACACCGGCGGTTTTCAGCGGGCGGCGGCCAAGGTGGAGAAGTACGATATTCCTCAGTGGTGGAAGACGGACATGCTGCCCGAACCGTTGCGGCACGATTCGGGCCACGAAGGCTCGCACACCTTCATTACCCACGAATTCATCGACGCCCTGGTGCATGAGCGAAGGCCTGCCGTGGATGTGTATGAGGCCGTGGCCTATACGGCACCGGGCATCGTAGCTCATCAATCCGCGCTCCGCGGCGGTGAGCGGCTTTGGATTCCGGATTTCGGTCGGCCCGGAGATGCCGCTTGTGCGAGCGGTTCCGCGGCGGTGCGGCACGCCCCGACCGTTCCGCGTCGTCGTCTTTTCGGACGACGATAACCGCCTAACCGCGCGTTGCCGCGACTTCGATTCTTGTAATAATGAAAAGCTGCCGTTGCCCGTGCGCGATTAGCGACGTCGGCGATGGGTTGTGCAACACATTTGGGGGTGCGAAGCAATTTTCTCTTTTTCAGAGAGTCGCGTCATGATGTCGAACCGAACGTGCCGGGTGATATTTCCACGTCTGCCCAAGCAGAATTTGTTGTTCTGCGTGTTCTGCTCGCTCGCAGTGATGTCGGCGGCGGCGAGCATCGGCTTTGGGCTCGGTCTGTCCGCGGTTATCGCGGAGGAGGGTGGTGCATCCTCGCCCAAACCCGAACCTCGACTGGGGATGAATCTGAACGGCCCGGCTGATTGGAATACGGAATTGCCGTTCGTCGATGTGTTTCGCCTGTCCCGGCCTTGGGTCAGTCAACAAGAGGGGCGGCCCTGGGGCAAAGGTCCGGAACTGGAGCTGGATGAGTACGGTTGGGTCAAGAGCCTTCAGCCCGGTTGTTACGCCGAGACCCTGATGTGCACGATCGAAGGCGGGCACTATCCGTCGGGCCGATACGTCATCCTCTACGAAGGGAAAGGCGAGTTGGGAGTTTCGGGGGCCGGCAAGATCGCCTCGCAAGAGCCTGGCCGAATCCTGGCCGACGTCGATGCCGGCAAGGGAACGTTGTTTCTTCAATTGCGAAAGACCGACCCTTCCGATTACGTCCGCAACATTCGGGTAATCATGCCCGGTTTCGAGGAGTCTTACGAGAAATCCCCCTTTCATCCGGTCTTTCTTCAGCGGTGGCAGGGAGTGGCTTGCTTGCGATTCATGGACTGGATGGAAACCAACAACTCCAAGATTCGGCACTGGAGCGAGCGTCCCACGCCGCAGATGGCCACCTTTGTTGAAAAGGGGATTCCCCTGGAGTGGATGATCGACCTGTGCAATCGGCAGCAAACCGACGCCTGGTTTTGCATGCCGCATTTGGCGGATGACGAGTACGTTCGCAACTTCGCCCAAATGGTCAAGGATCGCCTTGATCCCAAGCTCAAGGTTTACGTCGAGTATTCCAACGAAGTCTGGAATGGGATGTTCGAGCAGAGTCGCTGGGCCGGTCAAGAAGGCATGCGGTTGGGTTTCGCGGACAAGCCTTGGGAAGCGGCTTGGCGTTACACGGCCTATCGCTCCGTGCAAATCTTTGCCATTTGGGAACAGGTTTTCGGCGGTCGAGAACGGCTTGTGCGGGTACTCCCTACCCAAGGCGCCAATCCGTACGTCTCGGAGCGCATCTGCGAGTTCCAGGATGCCTATCGCCATGCCGACGCCTTGGCCGTGGCACCGTATATCTCCTTCAATGTTCCCGCCGAGGGCGAAGGAATCAATGCCGCAACGGTGGAAGGCTGGTCTCTTGAGCAACTGTTAAATCACGTGGAAGGGCAGTCGCTGCCTCAGGCGATCTCTTGGATTCGCGGGCAAAAGGAGGTTGCGGATAAATACGGCTTGCGTCTGATCGCCTACGAAGGGGGCCAGCACCTGGTGGGCGTGGCGGGCGGCGAAAACTTCGAAAAGATGACGGACCTGTTTCATCAGGCCAATCGCCACCCGCGTATGGGACGCATCTACGAGCGATATTACCAAGCATGGGAGGAAAGCGGCGGCGATTTGTTCTGCTACTTCAGCTCTGTCGGCTCTTGGTCGAAGTGGGGGAGTTGGGGGATACTCGAATACTTCGACGACGATCCGGCGCAGTCTCCCAAGTTCATGTCCACGATGGGTTGGGCCAAGAAGCTGGGGCAACCCGTTCGCTTGCCTTGAAGCTTACCTTGCCGCTCCTCGCGTTCGGTTCGACTTCGTCTCCATAATTCGTCCGGAATGAGAAACGCCGGTGGCACGACGTGATCTTCCGCTTCTCGGCGCGCATATGTCGATCGCGGGAGGCTACCGCCGCGCCGTGGAGCGAGCGACGGCGGTCGGTTGCCAATGCCTCCAACTTTTCACCAAGAATTCCAACCAGTGGCGCGATCCGGAGGTTACGGAGGAACAGGCGCGTGCCTTCCGCGAAGCAATGCGGAATAGCGGCATGAGCGCGGCGGTGTCGCACGACTCGTACCTGATCAATCTCGCCAGCCCGGACGAATCGCTTTGGAACCGTTCGATCGATGCCTTGGCCGCCGAACTTCAGCGGGCGGACCTGCTGGGGTTGGATTATGTGGTGGCTCATCCGGGCGCGTACATCGAGGGCGGCGAAGCGGCGGGACTGAATCGTATCGCTCGGGCGATCGATCGCATCCACGAGCGCCTGCCGAAGCTCCAAACGCAGCTACTTCTCGAGACCACCGCCGGTCAAGGTACCCACCTTGGCTGGCGATTCGAACACCTCGCGACCGTCATAGAGACCGTGCGTTATCCGCGGCGCATCGGCGTTTGCTTCGACACCTGCCATGTCTTCGCGGCAGGGTATCCGCTCCACCGACCGCGAGGATGGAACGCCGTTCTCCGCGAGTTCGATGCCGTTGTCGGTTTGTCCAAAATCCGAGCGGTCCACATCAACGATAGCCGCGCAGACTTCGGCAGTCGCGTGGATCGACACGCCCACATCGGACAAGGCAAGATCGGTTTAGACGCCTTCCGCCGTCTGGTACGTGACGACCGTTTGGTCACCGTCCCCATGTATTTGGAAACGCCGAAGGGCACGGACCCGGAAGGTCGAGATTGGGACGCAATCAACCTGGACCTGCTGCGAAAGCTTGCCCGCTCGCGCTGAGGAGAACTTGCTCCGGATCGGCCATGAGTTCGGGCGCGCTACTTCCAGGCCCCAAAGCGGTCGCGAATTTCAGGCGACTCCAGCATCTTGATGAAGACGCCGCCGATCACGGGTCTGGCCCGAAAGCCTCGCACCTTGGCCGAGTCGGTCCAATACCAGTCGGTCAGCGGGACGCGGTCGGGAGTCTCGTCCACGAAACGGTAAACCGGGTTCATGAGGGCATCGAAATCGCTCCGGTCATCCGCCAGCGTCGCCGTCCATACTTCCCAATCCGTCTTCGTGAAAAGCGAACGGTTGTCAAGCGGTAGGCCGTAGGGTTGAAGTTGGCCCTTGTAGAACGCGATCTCCTTGGCCCGCACTTCCGGCCCGAACAGGTCCAGTCCGAGGAGTCGGTCCCACACCAGATTGTATTTCTGGCTCCAAGTTCCGGGCTTGTCGAAGGCCAGTCGGAAATGCTCCCCGTCGTCGGCTAGTTTCACCCACTGTTCCGCGTACGATCGCGCCAAGCCCAAGTACTCGTCCGCTTGAGCGGTCGCTCCCCACATCTCGCACAACTTGCCGTAGCACGCCAGGGCGACGATCGCCTTTACCGACAGATTCGCGTTGTGCGCCAAATGGCCCGTGAAATCGTCCGTACACAACTGGTTCTCGGGGTCCAAGCCCTTGGCCTTCAGGTATTCGGCCCAGGTTTGGAGCAAGGGCCGGTAAGGGGCCAGGTACGCGGTGTTGCCGTCATTCCGGGCAACGACGTAGGCGACGATGATCATGTTGCCCGATTCTTCCACCGGCATCTGGTTCTCCTCGCTTTCCTCGCGCCCGCCGTAGACTTGACCGTTGGCCAGAGGATATTGGCCCAAATCGTGCGGGGCGAATGGGAATCGCCAGCGCGGCATGGCGGCATATTCGAAAACCGGCGTAACCGTGGCCTTCAGCAACTCGTTATCCAAGAGCATGAAGATCGGCGAGGCCGGATACAGTACGTCGACCGTGCCGATGCAGCCGTTGCTGAAGCATTCCTTGCTGAAAAGCATGGGCTTTCCATCGGGACCGACCGTCAGCTTGTGCGCGCCGACGGCGTGCCGATACGACAGCGCCACGAGGTTGGCGTATCCTAGACCGCCCACGCTTTCCGCCGCCGCCATCAGTTGCTCGTCAAAGGCGACGGCACGCTCGAGGAGCGTTTCGTACTCGTCGTCGGCCGCACGCAGCAAGTCCTCCGCCTCCCATCCGCTCCGTCGCCAGTAAGGTCGCAGGTTCTCGCCGAAGTACTGAATGGAGAAGAGATCGTCGTACGCCAACATGATCCGGCATGTCTTGGCGGCGTCCGCGACCTCTCCCAGATCGAAGCAACATACGGCGGCGGGCCAACGATTGTCCGCCCGGCGCGGCTGATCCCTGTCATCCGCTCGGGGAATGTCGCCCTCGGTTCGAAACGTCTCCCGCGTCTTGCCCGCCTCGTGCAGCACCGTGCGAAAAGGTATTCCCCGAGGTACCGCCGTGTAGAGATAGCCCCAGTCGATGCGACGATCGTCGCCGGAGGCAGCCAGTATGGGCTGTTCCTCGGTCCCCATCCGCATCCAGACCACGCCGCGCGCCGAACCGCGAGTCCAGAGGACGCGCTGTTGCGGTTCGTTAACGACCGCCTCGGCTGTGTTGTCGAAATAGACCTGAACCGCGTGACTCAATCCGTCGATGGATTGCACCTCCCAGACGATATAGGTGAGAGGTCGCGAAAGGACGTCCGGATCATGGGGCAAAATGGGCGAGAAGAACGTCAAACCTACGCGCACGCCGCCGCCCTCGAACTGGTAGATCGTGCGCGTTGGTAAGACTCGCAGGCTGATCTGCTTCATGGGCGGAATGTCGGGCGAGGGGCGGCCCATCACGCTGAACGTCGTTCCATCGACCCGGACCATGCTACACAAGGCTTGCACTTTTCCCGTCCAATGCCGCGGCCAATCGTCGGTCAAACGATCGCCGAACGACCAAATGCTGAAGTACGGATCATGCACCACCAGCGGGACGGCGGGCGGTCGCCCCGCGGGGTTTGGTTCGGCTCGCACCGATTCCCGACCATAAGCGATGACGATGACGGTGATGAGCAACGGATACGTCGTCACTATTTTTGACATGGTCGCCTTTCCAGCAAACAAAAGCGCGGCCCGCCGACTGCCGTGGCAGCGCGCGGCGTTCCGCGCGAATGCCGTTATGAACGATCACCAACAACGCGATCAAGACCGAGCGATTACAGTTCGGTCCATTGGCCCGCTGCCGGAGCGGGGAAGTAGCCGTTTTCGTCCGCGGTGACGGGGGCCGGCGAATCGTAATTCAATTGATCCAGATAGTTGCAGAACTGGAACTGGGAATTGAAGACCTCGTCCCAGGTCACGATACGGTTGTAGTGGGCCGCCGCTCGACCCATCAGCGTGGCGAAGTCCGAGTAAACGGCCCGCTTGCACTCGTTGTGGGGACGATCCGTCCGAATGCTGGTGATGAAATCTCGCCATTCGTAAACCCAGGGACTGTATTGATCCGGTTCCGGCGACCATTCGATGTTGTCGTTCGCGATCCGCTGATCTTTGAACATGTGGACCGTCGCCGCATGCACGTTACCGGAGAACTGGCCCGCCTTCTTCGAGCAATGCACGAACGTGGCGAACTCGGAGTGGCCGTTCATGGCGCGACGAAAGCCGCAAAAAGCCTTGCGTCCGTCGGCGAACGTGTATTCCAGCGAGTACACGTCCATGTTCTGGCCGTGGTCGTCGCTGCCGACTTCGCGCCCGCCCATGCCGTGGCAGGAAACGGGCCACGAGTCCATCAGCCAGCAGCATTCATCGATCTGATGGATCAGATAATCGACGAAATGGCCGGAACCGACCCAGAACAGGTGGATTCGCCCGAACTTCAGTTGTTCCAAAAAGTCATTTGCTTTGTCACCCACGCGTCCCAACCAAGAGCGTCCCTCCAACCGATTGGCGCGAATGCAAATCAAGTCTCCCAGCGCCCCGCTCTTGATCTTTTCGATCAGCGCGGCCCGCGCGGGGGAGTGTCGGCACTGCAAACCGGCGGCGATCTTGACTCCCTTCTTCTCCGCCTCTTCGCCGGCCTTCAATAGCCGACGCAAGCCCACCGGGTCCGGGGCGAACGGCTTTTCCATGAAGACGTTGATCCCCTTGGATACCGCGTACTCCACATGGATGGGACGAATGTACGCCCGTGTCGTGCACATGGCTACGTCGCCGGGATGTAAAATGTCGATCGCCTTCTTATAGGCGTCGAAACCCGAAAAGCGACGATCCTGCGGCACGTCGATGTCTTCGCCGAACTTTTCCCGCAAGGCGTCGTGCGCTCCGTTCATACGGGCTTCGTCGATGTCGGCCATGGCATAGAGCTTGATCGGGCCCATCTCGCGGGTGCTCAGGGCATCGGCCACCGCTCCGGAACCTCGCCCACCGCAACCGATCAAGGCCAACCGGATGGTATTGTCTTCCGCCGCATGGACGGCGGGAATGCCACGGGCCAATGCCGCTGCGCCCAGCGCCAGGGCGCTGGTGCCGGCCAAGAATTGCCGACGATTACCTTGAAGGGACGTGTCTTGCATGTCGAACCCTTTCCTAGCCAGTGAAGAACAAACCATGTAGTGCCGAAATCGCTTGCGGATACCGGCAGGTGGGGCTTCGTCGCCTTAGCGCCGCTATCGAAGCTTAGTCGCGCTAGACGCTATTCATCGACGCTTCCCGCGATGAATACAAATTGCCGTTCCGCCGGGATTTCCGGAGGATCGTTCTATCACGAATCGCGTCGGATTGCAACGGTTGCTATGGCCCCTCATAGGGTTGGGGCGCGATCGCAGGCAACACCCAGTCATCCGGGATCGTGAAGTTGCGCTCGCTGGGACCGCGGGGCAGGTCGGCCGAAGTCTCATAATCGGGAAACAAGAGTGTTCCTTGGGGGAAAAACTCGTCACCGGAATCCTTGCCCGTCAAGCCAGTGATGCGAATTTTGTGCGGTCCGCCGATATGGCCGATACCTGCATCACGGGAATCATAGCGACCGTTTTCAAATGCAATGGTGACCGCCGGTCCGGAATTCCCCTGTGAGGCGTCCGGAATGAACGTGATGGAGCCTGCCGGGACCGGTTCGCCCCGGTACGTGATGGTGCCGGATATCGGATTTCGGCGGACGTCGCCTTTTCCGCAACCTTGGCACGTGACGACCAGGCAACTCAAGGCAACAAAGATCGGGCGGATTCCGGCATATCGTGGCGTCATCGCGACAATTTCTCCCGTCGGCTCGGATTGGGCGCCTTTCAGAATGGACACATAATCTATGCGACTACGGCGTTTGGACGGATTCGCCGCCGTCTTTGCTACCCAAAGCGAGATAGATTCCGTAATCCATCGTCTCCGAAAGAAAGCTTGCCGAGCCATCAGCCCTCACAAATTGACAACCGCCGGGATGCAGACTGCCGAATGCGATTCCGTTCCAAATGGATTCGTTCTTAGAATTGATGGGGAACCGAAGATACTTGGAAAGAAGGTACAGGGTTCCTCGGCTGTCGTTGTATTTTCCCCGCGTCCATGCGCGGTACTTCGTCATCTGCGACCAGGAAATCTCACCCAACAAGAGCGTATTCGATGTTCCGTCCGTGACATCGGCCATGCGACTGGCGTATTGCCAAAGGATCCCCTGATCGCATTCGCCGCCGAAAGCCTCGGTCGTATTACGGCAACGGTAGGTCTGATTGGTAATCGGATTCGTGCCGTAGGGACCGAGAATCCCGTAGTAGTGAACGGTGTACACCTTCTCGCCGCCCGGATTCGGCCATATTTCGGAAGCGTATTCGGTTCGCACTTGGATGGCCGAGGGGCAAATGTATGGCGGAATGCGGTTGGCCGCATGTTTAATCTTGCCCGACATCGTGTAGGCGCCCGCCGTCCAGTCCATTTGATCGTAAATGGGCTTTTGTTCGATGACGGCTAGGATGGACGCCGTCCAGCCCAATTGGTTGGCGATCATACCGGGCAGGGGGAATTGTCCCCACACGTCATGATAATTTTGGAAGCCAATGCCAAGCTGACGGAGGTTGTTGATGCACTGCGACCGCCGGGCGGCCTCTCGCGCGGCCTGAACGGCGGGCAGCAGAAGGGCGATCAAAATGCCGATGATGGCGATCACCACCAACAGTTCGACGAGGGTGAACCCCCGTCGATTCGGCGAATCGTAGTATCGGTTCATGCTGAGCACCTCGCATCGAAAAAAAGACAAAAAGACATCGTATCGGGCAACTTCTCCCCAACAACTGCGCGCTGCTCACGACGCAAGCCGTCGGCTCCCGGAAAGTTGCCGCAAAACCATGCTTCAACTGTAGCCGGTCCGCACCGGTTTCGCAATCTTCAGGGGAACGGCGGTGACCTCTGCGCCGTCTCCAATTCTTTGCGGATTCCGGGGATCGGCTGGCAGGGAGGCAGCGCCGATAGCGCTGTCGATCGTTAGGGAAGAGCATTACGGAGCAGGGTGAGCCAAGAAAGCGGCAAATCTGAAAAATAGATGCACCGTGTAAAGGTTGCTGCAAGGGATTTCGCAAAGTTGGGAGGCGTGCCGAAACTTGACGGGCCGAGTCCCAGTCGAAGATGTTTCGTACAGCCAAACGCCCGCGTAGCGTCGCGGTCCCCACTTCGGATGGTCATCCGCATCGTCCAGCGCCGCCCTTTGCTCTGAGAGCGGGTCTTCAAATGGCCTCTTCTACCTTCTGGAGAGGGGGGCGGCTGGGTCGCCGGGTGAGGGTGACCGTCGTGAATGCGAGAAGAATCGGCGGTTTCTTGACCACGCTCTCTTCACCCTAACCCTCTCGCACAGGGGAGGATACTTATGCAGCCCGATCTGAAGGCACGCTCTGAGACCGGTTTTTCCTTCACCGATCTCATCGCTCTTACTGCGCCAGGCTCCTTGAGAGGAAATGGCTTTGCAAAGGTTGAGCTGCGCCGCGGGGTGCATTGACCCGCCCACGGAATCATGTATATTGAGAGAAGTGCATGAATCCTCACGCAGTCGGCAGTCCGCCAAGTGCGTGAGTGTTTGCCATTATCGCGGGGTGGAGCAGCAGGTAGCTCGCGAGGCTCATAACCTCGAGGTCACAGGTTCGAATCCTGTCCCCGCAACTTGAATCCTGGAAAGCAAACTTCCCGCCGACCCAGGGGTGAACGCACAAAGCCGAGGCTCAACGCCTCGGCTTTTTTCGTTTCAAAGCCGTTGCAAGCAATGGGTTACGATCGGCCGACTGCGTCGCCCACCGGTTTCGATTCCGGAATTAGAGCCATCCCGTCGGGCGACCCCAGCGGCGAATTTGGCGCCGAGAATACCTAACTCTCGGTTGTCTCTCCGCGTGCCCAGGTTCCGGGTTAAGACTGGGTTGGCCCCGCTACTCCAAGCCAAAAAGGGCAGGTCCAGCTAGGTAAGTAAGATGGGCGAACGGTCTTCAAGATTAACGACGGCGGCTTCTACCCGCCGGTGCTCAAGGCGACCGGGTCGTATATCAGCCAGGCGGTAATCGTGGTGTAGGCACACATTACTGCCTCACAAAGACAACCGGGGGCAGCCGTGTGGAACGCGTCACGTTGGCGTGGGAACGAGGGACGGTGCGGGAGCACCGACCGGGATAACGTGGCGGCGTCGGTCACACTCGGCCATTGCCGTACGGCAAACCGCGGCTCACGTTCCTCCCTTCGTCGCCATCACCTCACCGCCTGGACTCCATCAAATGGTCCCCACAGATACGTAGTGACGTTGTCCGGGAAGTCACAGTCAGCCATACTAAGGCGAAGACCGACGTGGTACGCGGTGTTGATGTGAGCCGGTAGCCATTCCGCAAGGAGTGCTGAGTTGGGATCGGGAGCTTTCTTTTGGGATAGTTTTCGACTGCCGTGCGTGTCGATTTCTCCAAGGCATCCTGATCTCTTGCTGGATGATCGCTTCAATCATACTTGCAAGGAATAGAATCCCTGTCTTACCGCTCGTGAAACAGTTTGTGAGTGACCTGCGAAAACCAGTTGCCGGCTTGGGTTGGAAAAGGCTGGCACGCACTCAGTGAAGGCGTTGAGCGTCATCATCATGCGTCCCCTGGCACTCCGGCCTCTTGCGGGGATGATCCAGCCGCACGATTGTACAAGCCTGTCGTCCAGCCCGCAAAACGCACGCATAAAGAAACGAGTCTCCCGGGAAAGCGGTCCTCTTGCGGTGGAGGGAACCTGGGCCGCGAGACTGCATCGCCACGCTGCGATGTTCGCTTCGGGAACCCTCTTGCCGCTGAGCAAAAACGTTTGTAGGCTACAATTAGGATTCAGGAGTTCCGAGCATTCGGATGATAGACTCGGATGAAGGACGAAGTTACGTTGTCTCCTTTGTCGCGGGTTGGGTGGAAGGGCCTGTCGTCCGTCGCTCCTAACATGGGACGATCAACCGGGTGACGAGACGGCTGCTAAGCGTGGCGGTGTAGCTCAGCTGGTTAGAGCAGCGGAATCATAATCCGCGTGTCGGGGGTTCGAATCCCTCCGCCGCTACTTCGAGAGGCAAGAGCAAGGAACGGTCGCTCCCTCTCACAAGCTCCGGCGTCGCCTAGATGGGCGGTGGCCTGTTAGCCTTCCTTCCGGAGCAAACGCGTAATCTTCTGCGCCCCGCGTGTCCGCCGAGGCGCCCCCACCCCGGCTTGTCAGCACACCCTGGGCCAACGTTACCGTCAGGAAATTCTCGTCGGCCGGGCACTCCCGGGGGATAATTCAGGCTCGTTTCCGCGTCTCAAGTGATCGCGACCTCGCTTTTCGGAATCTTGGGCCTTATCGGCCGATTCCTCTCTTTGGAGATGACGACTCGTAATGGGGCAGTTACGCTGAGCGGTCGTGCCGGGGATACTGCGCGACCGGCCCACTCAGGCAGGAGCGTGGCTTGTCGATCGGCATTACCCGGATAGGTCCATGCTCCCCGCATAGCGGTAGGGCTTGAGTGCCTCGAAGCGAAATTCGATCTCAGCGATTTCCTCTTCCGTCAGCTTTTGTTCCGAGCAGATTGGGGAAGATGGAATGCTGCCTCCGGGGCCGTAGTTGCGCGAGACCATCGTCTGAAACACTCCCAACTTCTTCCACAGGTACAATTGGTAGCCGCGCAAATCGCCGGGATGGGTCCTAGCAAGATTGATCATCAATAGGAACTTGCTGTAGGCATCCCGCAAGGCATCAGGATCGGAACCGGTTTGGTGAAGCCGCCAAATACGGGTAAGAACGTCGGCATAGACAGCACGTTCAGTGATTAGCCCCTCCGCACCGAGACGCAACTCGTAAAGCCAACCGAATCCGCCGCGGGCGCCGAACACGCGTCGAATGGGCGGGCGTGCTGCGAGCAGAGCACGCATGCGATCGATCACCGCCCCCGCCTCCTCCTTGACGTAACCGAAGTTGGCGAACTCCTCGGCCAACTCGATCAGTAATTCAACGGAAGGGACCGGCCCGCGGTAGGCCACGCCGCCGGTGGTTTGGATGATGATGGGTCGTTTGGTGACCGCGGCCAGGGCACGCCAGTATTGCCGCATATCTTCTTGCGTCTTTCCGGAGTCGGGCGGACGCGAGATCATCGCCGCGGGCGCCAACTTTTCGGCATGTTCGGCGAAAACCAGCATCTCGTCGGTATCCCTGCCCTGCACGCCAAGGCAGAGCGCCGTGGTCCGCAGATCGCGCACGACTTCGGCCAGCACCTCCATGCCCCGGAGTTTTTCTTCCGTCGTCAATAGGTCAATACTGTCGCCCGACTGCGGCCAAATCATTCCCGGGCACCCGCACCGGTCGACATAGCGTGCCTCTCGGGCAAGGGCATCGTAATCGACGGCACCGGATGCGGTGAAAGGCGTGGAAAGGATCAAGAAAGGACCTTGGATGCGTGGGTCCGCCGTCGTTCCGATGCCGATGGAAGGTTCCGCAGCGGCGTAGTGCCGCATGGCCACGGTTGCCATCGCGCCGCAAACGCCGATCGCCGAAGCCCCGAGCATACGCCGCCTCGTGACGGGTCTCTCGAGAAACATAATGCACCTCCGGTTTCAACCGCATCCGAACACATATTCCCTTATTCCCTTCGACGCAGACCGAAGCAAGCCGCGGCGTCCAGCACCTCGACGGCCTGTGCGCCGCGGCCAACCTTTCCCAACTCGGCCCGGCTAAGAAACACTGTCGGCGGCGGGATAGGCCCGATAACAGCGGCTTCGAGTCGTACCGGCGGCCGCGCTTCGGACGGGTATAAGCCTACCGGCGAACGTCCGTCGCCACTACGGCTTCGCTGCCGTGCGCGCGGAGGTCGGTGCCACGGTACGTGATCTTCCACTTTCCGCGGACGATTTTTCGCTCGAACCGCTCGATACTGGCCACCCGATTGCCCGCATCCCACCTGTTGGCGGCCTCGCCCGAATCCCGATTCCGCAGTTGCCTCCGGTAGCCCGCCAAGTTATGCAACTGAAGCTCGATCGCTTCGCAAAAGGATGGCCACGCAAATCGGGAAGCACCGTCGGCGCGACCGGCAACCGCCGACAGTATAATGCGTTCACGATTCCCAGCAAGTTGACGGACCGACCGCGTCGACGATCGCCGGTGGACGAGGTAAGCTCTGGCCGGGCAAGACGGCCGACGGCGTGAACCGTGGGGGTTATTGGGAGGCGATTATCACCACAATTGCGGCAGCCAAGGCTTGCGACGGACCCGCTCCGGTTCACTCAGAGGGTGTTCGTAACCGGGGGGACGACTGCCCACGATTTCCTGTCCTACGTTTGTTTCCGGATACGGGTCGTACCGCTCGGCCGCCTGCCGCTGAACGTCCGCGGGCCCCGGGTTGTTCCAATGCGGCTTTTCCCAACTCCGACACCCTGGGATCGGGGTTAAAAGAGGTAGAGCAATCGCGACCGCCGCCCGAAGGGCCCAAGCGGTATTTGCTGAGCGAGCGCCGGTCATGGTATGCCGATCTTTCAGTCTTTTGATGGAAGTTCTGCGTAAGAGATCGAGGGGGTAATGCGTCAACCGGTGTGCCCTCGAGGCCGTTCAACAGACGGCGAATTGTCCGGAAACCCGAAATTTCGTTCGAAAACGCCCGCGGAGTCTATCTAAAACGGGAGGACGAAGCCAGGCTAACCCTACACTGTTTTGGGGAGAGAGATTGTGCCCCTTTTGTGCGGCCATTGCGGCAAGTGCGATTCCCAGACCTTCGGAGCAATCCGATCGTCCCGGCAGCGAATAAACTCCGTGATCGGCCGATCAATTTCCGTTTGACAGGCCAAGAAAAAGCGCGCGGTGCAGTGGAATTCAACACATCCTCGTTCGCTCCGGGTTTCCAGGAGCCAACTTTGGTAGCCGTTCTCATCAAGAGGGCAGTAAAAGGAAAATATAGGAGGAGTTGCAGGAGGTTTGGGTAATTTACAGGCCGAATCGGCGAGATTTGGGCGAGCGAAAAGCCGATGGAACAGGCGCTGCATGAGACGATACCGTCCGTTACGTCGGCGACGCGAATTCGCCTGCTCGGAGGGGGAGTTCGGATTCTTTATGCAAATGTGGGTAGAGTGGGAAGTCTAGGCAGGGTAAATACCGCAAAGAGCGCTGATTTGTGTAACCATTTCCAGCACTCCGGCAACTAGCAAAGGGCGAACAACCGGGACGGCCAGGTCGGTGGGCGGCAATCCAGGATAGAATCGGACCCTATGGGTAGAAGGGGGGACTGATTCACGAGCCAGGTCGGGGGCTCGACGAGGCGACTCCTTTTTTTGTCGAATTTTCCGAAGCGATAGTTGCAGAAAATGCGGCCAAGTGGTATCATGGTCCGAAAAGACAAATGTCGCTGGCAGAATTGCGAAAAACTCGAACCCTTACAGCAATTGAAACGTCTGAGTACTAAAGCAACTGAATCGTGAGTGAGAGGTTTTCTTACCGGGGAAGGTGCGACCATGCCCAACGCCATTCGGTCGGCTAAATATCGCATACCCGTCATGGCGGAACTTTGCCGCCAATTGACGCGTTTCGCCCCTCGCGACAAGCAGATCAAGCAAATCGCCCGGGCCGAGGAATTGCTGACTGAGGTCGATCCCTCCCGTTGGTACACCTACAGGCAGGTCTGCTACAAAATCACGCGTTTTCGCCCTGACTCGAGTGAGGATGTACGTTTTTCCGGCGCGGACCTGAGACATGACCTCATCCAATTGATCGAGGACCTAGCCGAGACGGTTCCGCTCTCTCCGGAGGAGATTCCAGAGCGAATCTACACGGTCGACGAACTGGCCAAGGAGTTCAACGTGGCAACGAAGACCGTGGCGCGGTGGCGTCGCGCGGGGTTGGTCAGCAGGCGATTCGTGATTGACGGTCGGCACCGGGTGGGCTTTCTGGAAAGCACGGTGCGCCGTTTTCGGGAGAAGGAGGCCAAGCGAGTGGAAAAGGCCACTCAATTCAGCCAACTCACGCCCGAGGAGAAGGAGGAGATCGTCGACCGTGCAAGGCGTCTTGCCGAGGCGGGGGCCTGCCGACCGGAAGTGACGCGGAGATTGGCCGCGAGAACGGGGAGAAGCATGGAAACCATCCGATACATCCTGCGACAATTCGACCAGAAGAACCCGCGCGCCGCGATCTT
Organism: Thermopirellula anaerolimosa; assembly: GCF_054657335.1. Taxonomy (NCBI): domain Bacteria; kingdom Pseudomonadati; phylum Planctomycetota; class Planctomycetia; order Pirellulales; family Thermoguttaceae; genus Thermopirellula; species Thermopirellula anaerolimosa. The sequence continues at coordinate 908,009 of NZ_BAAHYX010000006.1, read as the reverse complement.
TCCGGAAGCGCAAAGTCCGCTCTCGGAGGACTTGAAGCGGCGAATCTATCGCGATCACCGCGCAGGCGAGTCGTTGAACGTGATCGCTAAGCGGTATTGCATTACGCGGTCGCGCGCGATCAGCGTGATCGACGAGATGGCTGCCCGGCGGATCCGGGAACTGCCGCTCGATTACATACCCAGCGCGGAGTTCGAACGGGTGACTCCGACCCGAGAACGCGAGATTCTCGGCCCGCCGCCGCCTTCGGATCACGCCCCGCGCGTCGGGCGACTGCCAGCCGGTTTGCCGCCCTACCTTGCGAGCCTGTACGAGGTCCCATTGCTGACGCAGGCTCAGGAGGTTCACCTTTTCCGAAAGATGAATTACCTGAAGTTCAAGGCTGCCAAACTCCGCGAGAAATTGGAGCAGGGGCTGAAGTCGCGCAAGCGACCGGACCGCGGTCTGATGGCCGAAATCGAGCGTCTGTACGAGGAAGCCGTCAAGACGAAGAACGAGATCATTTCGGCCAATTTGCGCCTCGTGGTGTCGATTGCCAAGCGGCACGTAGGCCCCGCCGAGAACTTTTTCGAATTGGTGAGCGACGGCAACATGTCGTTAATCCGCGCCGTGGAAAAGTTCGATTATTCGCGCGGCAACAAGTTCAGCACGTATGCCAGTTGGGCCATCATGAAGAATTTCGCCCGCACGATTCCGGACGAACATCGTTACCGTGACCGCTTCCGGACCGCCCAAAACGAGCTATTCAACGTCACTGAAGACGAGCGTAGCGATCAAGTCGAACTCGAGTCGGCCCAAATGCAGCGCGAGACGCAAGTCCGCAACATCTTGCAGCGTCTGGACGAGCGCGAACGTCAGATCATCGTGCGGCGATTCGGCTTGGACAACTCGGACGAACCTCTTACTCTGAAGAAGGTCGGCGCCGAATTGGGGGTCACCAAGGAACGGGTAAGACAACTGGAATCCCGAGCTTTGACAAAGCTGCGGAAATTGGCCGCCGAAGAAAAACTCGACTGGCCGGATGTCGAATAGTGGAGTGCCATGCCAAGCGACACCCGGCCCGCTTCGGTCTGCTCTTTGATCACGATAGCGAGTAGGCAGATTCGACGCCCCGCAGAATAAGCCCGCCGAAACCAACGGAGTTCGATGCGGGTTTCGACCGGTAAATGACATCACTATCATTCCGGACGTGCTTGGTTTCTTCCGCGAGGAAGCGACAAAGCCCAAGGGTCTGTGGCAATCTCTTCGAGTGAGACTGCCCCCCGCCCCCGGCAGCTAGGCGAGAGAAGCGTCCGGATTGACCACCCCAAAGCCCGCCTGTAGACTTTCGCTTAGTACGTGATTTCTCAGGGGCGGACGGATTCCTCTTCGCCAAGGTTCCGCCTCAGGCGGACTTGGACTCCATGTAGCTTCGTCGAGGGGCCATCCGAATCTGAGGTAGAAACCGGTGTAGGCGGTACGACCCGACCTAGCAGACTTGCCGATCTGCGCCCGTAGCTCAAGGGATAGAGCAGCGGATTTCTAATCCGCCGGTTGGGGGTTCGAATCCCTCCGGGCGTGCTTCCACAGTTTCGGTGTGAAGCTCCGTGATTTCACGCGTAAGCTTCGATTTCGCGGGAGTTTTGTGTTGCAAGTCAACAACTCCCTGCCGCGATTCCCTGCAAGCGGTAACTTCGAAGGGGAGGGTTCGCTCCGCCGAGATGATCGCCCCATCAACTGAGGCGATTCGTGCAGGCCGGGGTTCGGCGGCAAGATGTGGAACTCGCCGCGTGCTTTGAGCGCCGAACTCCGCAGGTTCACTTGCTGCTCAGTATTTCTAGAATCGGTGATGCTGAATTCTGCCAGTCGATTTTGGTGGAAGTTTCGGCTCTTTTTTCCGGGGACGGAGAGTGGGGCTTGAAAGCCGGGCCCGGCCGGGTGCAAATATCTCATCATTGATTCGGAACAGCACTCTTCCCGCGAGCGAGAAGTCGCGCTGCGTTGAATCGCAAACCCGTTCCCGGTGACTCGAAGGGGCGGTCGCTTTTGGTTTTTTGTGATCTCGAGTACGCGACGCTTTGGACTTGACGCCCTTCTGTGAATCCGGTAGAGAAAAAGGCCGGGACTTCACGGACGTGCGATTGCGAGCCGATGAAGGTGGCAATGGTGCTGGCCGTATGGCGGAGCCTCGGCCGTTACTCTCGCGCAAGGATGCTAGGACATGAAACCTCGTTGGATCGGAGGACTGTTGGCCGTCGGTTACCTGGTCGCGACGCTGGGTTGCTCCTCCACCAAACCGGGCGGCTTTTCCTTGTCGCAAGTCAATCCGTTCAAATGGAACAAAGCGGACGCCGAGGCCAAGCCCTATCCGCAAAAGCCGTCGGCATTCGCGACGCCGAGTGAGTTGCCCGCCACCCGATCTCCAGCCACGGCCTACGCCTCAACGAGCGGCGAAAAGGCGCCGGCATATCCCAGCACGAGCGGTGCCTATCCCAGCACAGGGACCACCTATCCGGGTATGCAAGCCGGTTACGACGCCAATAGCTACCCTTCCACTTCCGGCACCGCTCGGAGTACTCGGGCCCCAGGGGACGCGGGATACCCGTCACCATCCTATCCAAGCACTTCCTATCCGAGCACCTCCGCCGCCGACACGGGCCGTTATCCCGTTACAAATACGTCCGCCTCCGCTCCCAGCGCGGCGACGAATCCGGTTCCCGCAGCACGCTACGACGTTAGCGCCGGACGTTACGGCTTGAGCGGAGCAGGCACTTCCGCCGACGGTCCGGGCGTGGCCTCGATGGATTCCTCTTCGGACGGCATGAAGAGGACGCCGACCCAGTCCTCCCCCGGCATTGGCACCGGAATGTCCGGAAATGACCCCGCGGCGCTCGTTGGTGATCGATACGCCCATCTTTATAGCAATGCGGGTACGTCCGGTACGGTCGGTCAGACCGGATACCAACCCGGCGTCACGGGATACGTCCCGGGGCAAACCGGCTATCAGCCCGGTGTTAGCGAGACTCCGGCGGGCAGTTCCCAATATCAACCGGGAAACACCGGCTATCTACCGGCAGGAGCACCGGCCTACAACGCGCCCTATCCGCAAACCGGAAGCTATCCCGCCGCCCCCGCGGAAACTACCGGCGGCAACTTCGTCCCCGCTCCCACGTCCAACTTCCCCGCCGGTGAGTATCGGCCCGGCAGTACGAAATCTTACGTGCCGCGGAATTCGACAACGCAGCCCGCTGCCGGATCGACGACGACCGGCGCTGCATACGGATCGCAGGCTTCGTCGGTACCCTCTCCGTATTCGGCCGACAATAGCGGTTCCTTCCGTATGTGATCACGAGATCGGCCGACACTGCTGACTCGATGCCTGAACACACCTCATCAACGGCGACTTCCCGGGCGGACAAAACGCCGGCCACGATACTGTTCGGACCTACCGGCACGGGAAAGACTCCGCTGGGACGAATCCTGGAATGCCGGGGTCTCCAGGGGCGGCATTGGCGGCATTTGGACTTCGGCGAAGAACTACGGCAGGCCGCTCGCGGCTTGGATTCGCCTGCTTTGTTCACAACGGACGAGCGTTCAACGCTAAGCCGCATCCTGCAAGACCACCGCCTTCTGCGCGATGACGAGCTTTGGATCGCGGAACGTATCCTGAAAGCTTTTACCCACGGAGGGCGATCGTCCTCGGGTGAAACCAAAGTTGGGGTCGTTCTCAACGGATTGCCTCGCAACATCCGACAGGCCGAGTTGGTGGAATGGTGGTTTGAACCTTGCCTAATCGTGGAACTGACGGCGGACGCGGACACGATTCTGGAGCGACTACGGACCAATCGAGGGGGGGATCGCGGAGATCGCACCGACGACGCCCCTGACGCGGTGAGAAAAAAGCTCGATTGGTATCGCCGTGAGACGGAACCCCTGTTAGCCTGTTATCGACGGGCCGGCTGCAAGGCCGTACCAATCCCCATCTCGCCGGACACAACCCCCGAGGAAACGTACGCCGAGTTGGTCTCTCGGCTTGCGGTGGCATGCGATTCAACCGGGCAGGAATCCGCGTTCCAGCAACGGCGCGGCGGCGAACCGCGATCCTAACATTGCGAGCCGGTCGCGGTCTCAATCCGGCGCCTTGGCCACCGGACCGATGTAGTCTTCGGCGACGACGATGTTGTCGAAGCGAACTTGCGTGACGGGGTTCGGATTCTCCACCTTGTTTTGCCTCGCAGCGTTTTCCGTCACGTACAAGAGAAGCCAGAAGAAATTGAGCTTCAATTCGGCGTCCGTCCGCCATCGAAAGCCCTCGAAGGGGTCGCCGTTCTCTTTCAAGGTGAAGCCCATTCCGGTCCACTCGCTGCGAGGAGCGCCCTCGCGGAAATGGGCGACCGGTTGACCGTCGAGCCAAAGGGCCAGTTCGCCGTCCCGCTTTTGGGGATCCGAATTGAGCTGAACCATCAATTCAACGCACTGCCAACGCCCTCGAAGAACCAACGACGGGCGAGCAGGCTTCAATCCGTTCCCCCAATACCGACCGTCGGCGGAGATCTTCATTTCGGACCAATAGCAATAGAAGTTCCACAGGCCGGGCGGCGCATATCGGCCGTAGTCGCCATAAGGCTCGATGCCCACCGTGATGCGTTCATCGCCGCGCGGACGTTCACCGGCACCTCCTTGAGGAAATGAGGTAGGCGGGTTGTATCCGCCCACATGCACGAAATGGTGAATGTAGGGGCAATCTTCCGCGAACTTGACGTAGAATCTCGCGAACATTTTGTCCACCGGGCGAAAACGACGGTAGAGGTGTCCGCCCGTGTTTTCCCCCAACAAGGCCGTCATTTCCAGCGACGTCTCACCGCCGCTTCCCGCCGGAGAGTCTGGCACCATCGCGAGAACGCGACCGCCTTTGTTCGAGACGTCTTCCCAGCGGCGCGAAAGAGTCTCTATCGAGACGCCTTCGAAGTCCTCCGCCAGCAGCACCCGCGGATCGCGGCCGATACCGTGATCGCCGGGATATTGCGCAGCCAAACCGGCGCCGGCGGGGAGCGACGACGTCGGCGGAGCCGCTGAGGCCTTCCCAAGGTGTGCCCCCCCAACAATCAAAAGCAGTGTTACGACCAGCGACATTGGCGAGCCTTTCATGGGGCCTCCTCCGGGGTTACTCCAACGAATGAGCCAGCGCTTGCTCTCAAGCCATCCAATCACCGCGTTGAATTGCCGCGCGTCGCGTCGATCGGCACGGCATCCGTCTCTAGAACAATGCGGAAGCCCACATTGAAAACTCGCTGCCAAACGGGAAAAGCCGAACGGAAGGCGCTACGACACCGTTTCGGCGGATCGAAGAACGAACCGCCGCGAACCACCTTGCGTCCCGCGGGAGTGCCGTCATTGCGTCCGTCGTATTCACGATAAGGATAAGGTGCGTAATCCGAGCGAGTCCATTCCGCCGCATTGCCGTGGATATCCCATAGGCCCCAGGGATTAGGGCGATAGGACCCTACCGGTGCCGTCACAATCACGCGATCGTCGAACCGCGTGTCGGCAATCAACGCTCCCTCCGGAATCAGGTGCTCAACCCCGCCCGTCACTTGGGGATCGCAACCGTAGGCGAAGGCGTAATCACCAACATTGGCAAACGGCGAAAAATCGTCATTGACGCCACCGAACCACATGGCGGTGTCGCTGCCCGCGCGGGCCGCGTATTCCCACTGCGCCTCCGTCGGCAAGTCGACGCGTACTTGCCACTGTTGCGAAAGGCGGCGACAGAATTCTCGGGCCTCGACCCAGGAAACTCGAACCACGGGCTGAGAATCACCATTGACGTAAAGGCCCACGTCATCCGCCGCGGCATGTCGCTTCTGGTAATAGCCGCAGTCGTGCGAAGGAAACAACGCGCGGAACTGCCGATTGGTGATTTCCCGGGAACCGATCCAAAAGCTCTTTTCGATGCGGACCACGCTGAGCGGTCGCTCATCAGGCAGGCCGTCCGCATCTCCCATGACGAACTCGCCCGGGGGGATGTACACCATTTCGATGCCGACGTCTTCGGTCAAGGGCATCAAAACACGCGCATTCGGATGGGCCGCCTGACGACGTACGGCTTCGCCGGGGGAAAACGGCCAACCGTCGAGTTCGGGAGTTTCAGGAGGCGGGGATACTTGCGGAAGGACGGGCGTCGTGTCCTGCCGCGGCACCATCGGAACGTTCTCGTAATCTTCGGCAGGACCTCCGGTCGCCACGCGCATCGCCAGACGCCGCTCATGCACACCGTCGGGGATGGGAAACACATCACTCCAGGTTCCATGACATGGGGCGTTCAGATCGATCCATGTAATCAGACGATCCCACGCCTCGGCATCGAGCGAAACACCGCCGTGCCCTTTTTTCAGCAGTTGAAAGATGGGGCTGGTGTCGGCGTGGTATTCGCCGGGGGTCAGCAAACGGACGTCATCCTCAATACCGACTCTGCGGACATACGGCAACAATGCTTCGTAAGCGGGCGAGTACTTGAGTACCCCGCCGGTGACCTCGGCCATGCGAGGATGCAGCCTTTGGACGCCCAATTCCGAGATTCGCCGCCCCCGATAATCCGGGCGTAATTCCTCGCGGCGGAGGTCTGGCGCCGCTTGCGTCCCGTCGTGACAGCTTACGCAATAGCGATCGAGCACCGGCTGCACTTCTCGGGCGAAATCCAAGCCGCGCGGCGGTCCGTACCAGAAATCGATCGCCCGCGGTTCACGCAAGGCGGCCTCCGCGATTCGGACGTTGCCGGTTTCAGCGGGAGGCTCGTGGCAGCCCACGCAGGAGACCTTTTCGCCCGGCATGGCCGTGAACCAGCTTCGCATCCATTGGACGGCCTTGCCTTCTTCGTCCAATGGCTGTATGGCCAGAGGGGTATTCGCCGGTACGCGGAAGATCGCCGATCCGTCCTCCTCCACGGGAACGGTGCCGACGATACGCATAACCTCCCACGGTCCGCCCCAGCCGATTTTGTCCGGTCCGGCCAAGCCCGGATAACCGAAATCGTAGGCCACGATGCGAAGACGCTTGACGGTACCGCGCGGCACTCCCGCCAAGCCGGGCCCGGAGTATACGTCATGCACATAGACGACCGCTTCGTTTTGCGAGGGATCCAAGCGATCAGGCAGGGTCGGCGGCTTTTCGCGGGGACGCAGCGGCGTCGGTTCGAATAAGCCGTATTCCGGATCGATGAGCAAAGGAATGAGGTTATCGAAAACATCCGCCAGATAGATGCCCCACGACGACTTGGCGTCGGGCCGACACGAGACGAGAAAATACTTGTCGGATAATGGATACGGGTGCAGAAACTTCGGCCAATCGTCCTTGACGAGGTTGTCTCGCACGATCGGACGGATCGAATCTCCACGCCCGCTGATCCGCCTCACGATGCCCTTTTCCTCGTACCAACCGCGCGTGAAGTCGAGGACCACCAATTGCCCCATCCTGTGCGGCCCGTGATAGCCTGAAAGAATCGCCACGACTTGATGGGACCGTCCGGGGAGCGGGCGGGGAAAGTATAAGGCGTTGGGAAACCAAGAGTTGCTGCCGTACACCGCCCGTTGCCCCGTCCCGTCGGGGTTCATCACCATCAACTGCCGCATGAAGATATGGTTGATTCCCGTGTAGTCCCAACGATGGTACAGCACCTGGCCGTTGGGAAGCACGACCGGATGAAAGTCATGGTCCTGATCGTAGCACAGACGCCGCACCTCTCGACCGTCGGGCGACATGACAAAGAGATTGGTGACCAGCTTCCGCCCGTGCCAACAGGGCACGGATTGGAAGCCCGCCGTGGAACCGAACACGATGCGACCGTCGGGCAAGTAGCAGGGATCCATGCAGTCCACGTCGTCCGGCATGCGGGAGACCTGGCGCAAGTCCGAACCGTCCGCCGCCATCTCGTAGATTTTCCAGTTGACGGCGTCGGACTTTGTGAAGAGCAGATGCCGCCCATCGAAGCCCAGATCAATTTCTCCCACATAGCCGCCGTCGTCCGGGGCATAGACGATTTCCACTTTGGAATCCCGATCGGCCGAAAATGTCACTATCGCATTGTCGTAGCCGAGCTTGGGAAGCGAACTGTTGCATTCGTGATTCGAAGGAAATCCGTACTCCAAGCCGGGGTTGGCGGAATAGCGAGCATCGCGGGCGGGTCTGGGGGCCGATAGGTCGAGACTCCGACGCCGCACCGCCAAAATGTGCAGATTTCGCAACAATGGATTGGAGACCAAGGCCTCGCGCCGCAGCCTCTCCAACCGTTGCGAAGCAACCGATTCGTCGACGACGTCTTTCTCGAGGGCATCCAGTTGTGTCAGATAATCCCGACCGTTAGGGTACGCCTCGCCGTACGTTTCGATGAGGTCCTGGACGGCCAGACGCGTCGTCCTCAGGCGATAGACCGTCAAACCTGATGCGGCCTTGGCCGGAACCACTGGAGGCGACCCCGCCGACCCGCGCGTCGGCGACTCGCCGAATATCGTGCAGGACCAACTTGCGCCCCATGCTGCCCCCAACATCGCCCAACGAACGGCAACGCGAATCGCTTGACTCCAACGCCTTGGGGCAAAAGCCGAAGTAATCCATCGCGCAAATCCGCGAAGCATTGCCACCGATTGACTCCCGCCGTCGAGGTTGTGTGGTTTGCGACCGGATTCAATTTGCCGGATCTTGGTAGCGGCCTTATTCGGTCCGCCACTCACTATAAGACCTCCGTCATCACCCTTCAATCCGCTGAACGACGCCGACTCAAACCTGTGCGGCGAACGAAGCCGTATACGAATCCCGCGCCAAACGGTACGCGTCCTTTCCCGCATTCCTCCCAGCACACTTGCATCCTTCGGCCCCGCGAAGTAAACCGATCGTTAGCGAATGCGATCGCGTTCGGTCGAGGACGCGACGAACGATCCCGGAACAGCGAAACGCACCGGCGTATCACCCACCTGACGAGAGGAACGAGCACGATGTCGGCACGTCGCTTCAACTTGAACCGGAAGATCATCGGCCTGGTTGTGGTCGGCTTCACGGCGTCCGTTCTCTTGTCGCAGGGATGGACGGCCAACGCGGATCAGAACCTGATCGAATGGCGATTCAGTCGACCCGGCGAGCTTCAGGGCTGGAGCGGCGGAGGGCATGTGCGCAATGTCCAAGTCCGCGACGGCCTCTTGCAAGGAGAAACCGTCGGCGACGATCCGATCTTACTCAGTCCGATCTTCGAAATCTCGGCCGGGCCTTTGCAATACGTCGAATTCCGAATGAAAACGGCGAGAGGAGGGGCCGGGCAGCTTTTCTGGACCGAGACGCTGGAGGGGCGTTTCGGCGGCTTCAGTGAAGAGAAAGTCTGCCGCTTCGACGCCTTCTCCGACGGCGAATTCCACGTGTACCGAGTCTATCCCTTTTGGCATGCGGCGAAGAAGATCATCCGTCTGCGACTCGACCCGCCCGCCGCCGGAAGGTTCGCCATCGAATGGATTCGCGTAGCCGAGCACCCGTCCCCCGACACCTCCGAAAAGTCGAGTTGGCGTTTTCCCGCCGACGCCCAAGATTGGATCGCCTGGCGCGACGTTGTCATCGCCGACGTGACCGCCGAAGGGCTGCTGCTTCGATCCCAGGGCAAGTCGCCCACGGTCCTGAGCAAACTATTGTCCATCCCCGCAGATCAAAACGCGTACGTTACCATTCGAATGGCTGTCAACAAGGGAAACGCCGGGAGCATTTTGGCCGTCTCCGGCGATCGTTTTGGGATGGAATCGCTCCCGTTTCCCATTCGGCCCGATGGGAAGATGCACTCGTATCACATCGAAGTCGATCAGATGAACGGTTGGTCGGGACGCGTGATCCTTTTGGGAGTGCAACCGACGGACGCAGCGGATGCCTCGGTGACTTTGGAATCCGTCGAGATCGCCGACGGGCCCCGCGGTCCGGCGGAAATTGAGGTCGCGTTCTTCGGCTCAACGAACGGCGTGAATCGGGTCGGTCGCCCCATCGAGGTGTCGCTCCTTGTGCACAATCTCGGCGGCGAGGCGGTCCGCGACTTGGTCGCGAGTTTGAAATTGCCGAGCGATTGTCGAATCATCGGCAGCAACGAGCAGCGAGTCGATCGGCTTGGTAACCTGCTCCCTCGGACCATTTCTTGGACCGTGGAATGCGGGAGGGCGACGACCGTCGATGCCGCGGTGGAGCTTCGTTCGGCCAATCACCCTACGGTGGTCGCATCGGCGAAAATACCGTTTACCGAATCGCCGCCGGTGACGAAGCAGGATTATATTCCCGCCCCGCAACCGGTCGCATGTCCGTACGACATCGGCGCATTCTATTTCCCCGGTTGGGATTCAATGTCGCGTTGGCAACCCATTCTGGGTTACCCGATGCGAAAACCGGTTCTCGGCTGGTACGACGAGGCCAATCCCGAGTGCGCCGACTGGCAGATCAAGTGGGCCGTCGAGCACGGCATCAAGTTTTTCATGGTTGATTGGTATTGGTCCCAAGGGAATCGGCACTTAGAACACTGGCTCCACAATGCCTACATGAAGTCGCGCTTTCGTCCGTATCTCAAATGGGCGGTTATGTGGGCCAACCACAATCCGCCCAATACGCACTCCGCGGAGGATTGGCGTCAAGTGACGCAGTACTGGATCGACAATTATTTCGGCATGGATGAATACTACCGCATCGACGGCCGGCCCGCCGTATTCATTTGGGCGCCGGCCAACATCCGCAATGACGTGGGCGGAAGCGAAGAGGCGGCGAAGCTCTATGCCATGTCGCAGGAAATGGCGCGCAAGGCGGGTCTGCCGGGCATCTATTTCGTCGCCATGAGTTCCCACGACAGCGAAGCCGCTTGCCGCCAACTCAAGGCGGAGGGCTATGAGGCTTTCACCTCGTATCACGGATTCCAAATCGCGGCGCAAAACGCCGGTTCCAAACGCTTTCCCTTCGCCGACGTTGTCGCAACGTCGCCCGAGGTCTGGCGGCAAGCCGATGCTCGGGCCTCCGGCCTGTTGTACATGCCGATCGTAGATACCGGTTGGGATTCGCAACCCTGGCACGGCACGCGCTCGCTGGTGATAACAGATCGTACGCCCGAGGCATTCGGCCAATTGTGCGTAGAAGCACGGCGGTATGCCGATCAAACCGGAAAGCGCATCATCGCCATCGGACCGTGGAACGAATGGGGCGAAGGGAGCTACATCGAACCCTGCGCAGAGCGCGGCTTCCGCGACTTGGAGGAGTTGCGGCGGGCATTCTGTCCGCCCGGTCCGTGGCCGCCTGCTCTGGTACCGGCGGACATCGGTCGCGGACCGTACGACTTGCCGCCGCCTTCCCTAAAGACGGCCTGGCAATTCGACACCGACGGCGACTTGGGGGGCTGGCTGCCCAACTCGTTGCTTCAAGCCAGGGTCGAAGGCGGGGTCTTAATCGGAAAGACGACCGGCGGCGATCCCATCATTTACAGCCCCGCAGTGCAAATCGAGGCCGAAATCGTCGGAGAGATCGTCATCCGCATGAAATCAAGCCGCGACGACGTGGGCCAATTGTTCTGGGCGACCGCCAATTCGCCGCAGAGCGAAGCCAATAGCGTGCGGTTCAAGATAGTTGGAGACGGCAGGTTTCACGATTACGTGTTGAAGGTAAGAGAATCTCGGCGCTGGCGTGGGCTGATCACTTCGCTCCGATTGGACCCTTCCACGCAATCGGGCGTTGAATTCGCCATCGACGAAATTCGCTGCGGTTCCGGTTCTTGACGATCGAAGCCGCCCTCAATTGAATGAACCGCGTACGGAAAGGGTTGCCCCGTCAAAGCCGGTTATCCGCTTCGGCGCCAAACGCGTCAGAGAGGCCGACGCGACTCGCAAATTGATTTGCGAGTCTGCAACTGAAGCATCGTCACGGTTGGAATCGCGGCGCCTCCTCAGCGTTTTGTGGAGCCGCATTGCCCGTCCCGCCTAAATTACCTGGGATCGGCACCGAAGAGCGAATGGCACGGAAGAGCGCTCCCGCCACGCGTCCCGGTCGGACCTCTCCGTCCGCTTCGTCGCTACTTGCCGTTTGAGAGTCCGCCGCCGGAGTCGATTCGCTCGGATTCTCCGCCGGCGCGGTCGGTGATACGTTCATACCGGAATCCGCATCGCCGCTTCTGCCGGCGGGCGGAGGCGGTGCATTGGGCGAGGTGGTTTGTTCCGGAGATTGAGCTTGCGGCGGAGCGCCATCGACGGTCGGTTGCTTTTCCACTTGCTTGCCACAACCCAGACTGAACAAACCGAGTGCCGCCAAGCCGACCAGAGCCGCGCAATATCGGATCATAGTGTCCTCCTCCTGTGCCGAACTTCCTTCACAATCGCTCCATGGCCCGCGCATCGTTGCATAGCATGCGACATCTTGCCGGCAAACCACGGTGGCGGAGGACCGCCTCCGCCGCTTTCCAAAACCAATTGTTGCAGGCAGCAGGCGGCGAGTCTAGGACGTCCGGCACAATCGCTCGATGCTCGCAATAACAAGCCGCGCGGTAAAGATTGCTTTTTCGACCAAAAGCAGCGCGCTCTTGGGTTAGTGGACAGGCAAGCGGGCAAGCGGCAAGCACGGCCTAAAAGTGTATTAAAACGCACCTTCTTCCCTCGTTCTGCCGTGGCAGGGGGCCGAGGGTGACGGGAAATTGAAATACACCTGTGGGTTTTGACACACTTTCTAAGGTTCATTCGCGCCAAACTCAGCCTTTCCGCAGGCGAAGCGGTAACATCGTGAAGGCTACTCTCCACGTCCCCTGCGTCGTACCATAAACGGGTATTCCAATCGCGAATCAATCGCAGCACCTCCGGCCCGGACGAAACCGAAATGATTGCGGCGGATGTTGCGCGAACGACGCAGTGATCGTGGTCAATCGACAAGCGCGGTGTTTTCCGGTAGACCGCTCAACGTGTGAGCCTGTCTTTCTCCGCATTGCTTTCGAAGGGAAATCCTGCCATGGCACGCATTGCATGGGTAACGGGCGCCTCGAGCGGCATCGGACGAGCAATCGCGCTGCACTTGTCCCAGGCCGGCTACCGCGTTTTCGCCTCGGCCCGCCGCGGCGAAAAGCTCGAGAAACTTCGTTCCAACGATATCGTGCCGCTGCCTTTGGACGTCGGCGATGCCCGTGCGGTGGCGGATGCCGCCCGACAAATCGCGGATGCCGCCGGAAAACTCGATGTTCTCGTCAACAACGCCGGTTTCGGGTTGTACGGTACCATTGAGGGAGCCTCCGACGAAGACGTCCGACGGCAATTCGAAGTCAACGTGTTCGGCCTAGGGCGTGTTACTCGGGCGGCGCTTCCTTTACTGCGGCGCGGCGAACTTCCGACCGTCGTCAACGTTTCCTCGGTGGTCGGAAAACTGGCGCTTCCGTTTGCCGGTTGGTATTCCGCGACCAAGCATGCGGTGGAAGCGATCTCCGACGCATTGCGTCTGGAAACCGCTCCTCTTGGAATTCGGGTAGTGGTGATTGAACCCGGCGCCATCAAAACCGACTTTGACGCCACAGCCTTAGCTCTTTTGGACGCCGCCCAGGATCCATCGGATTACCATCCGGCGAGGAGGGGATTTCGAGAGGCCGTTGTGGAGGCTTACCGCACCGCACCCGGTCCTGAAATCGTGGCTCGAACCGTCTTGCGCGCCGTGCAATCGAAACGCCCGCGGCGGCGTTACGCAACTCCCGGCAGCGCCAAAGCGTTCACGGTAGCTCGGCGACTGTTGCCCGACAGCGCGTTCGACTGGATTTTGTGTCGCGTTTTGCGACTGCGACGTTATTCTCAAGGTTCCGCTCACGACTCGCATTGATTGGGCCGTTGCCGTTTCGTCAGCGTTCCATTGGCATGTGGTAAGTCGAAGGTCACAGTCGTGAATCTGCACGCGGCGGTGTTGTTCGGACGCCGTTCAATCGACGCGGTCCTCGACCTCGTCTTTCCGCCGGTCTGTGAATTGTGCCGGACCGATCTACGGACAGTCAGGCGGGGTGAGGGAGATGGGTCGGCCCGGAACTCCGCAGCGACGAAACCGACAAAGCCCCTTCGGTCCATCATGCTGTGCGCAGGGTGCATCGCAAGCCTCACGGACGGGGATTTTCGGACGTGTCCCCGCTGCGGAGGCTTTGCGGATCCTTCTCCTACGGAAACGGATTGCAATTGGTGTCGCTCAGAGACATTCGCCTTCAGTCGCGTCGTTGCCCTAGGGCCTTATGAGGAGGCTATGGCGGAGGCCGTCTTGAAGACGAAATCGTCCGACGGCGACGCGCTATGCTCAGCCCTGGCGCGACTGCTTTGCGACATCCGCGGCGAAGAACTTCGCGCGTTGAACTGTGATCTCGTGATTCCCATCCCGCTCCACCGATCGCAAGTCCGCGTGCGGGGAATGTGCGGACCGGAATGGATCGCACAAGAGGTTGCGGCCTTTATCAACGTCCCTTGCGAGTCGGGATTGTTGCGCCGGATACGCAAGACGCGTCGGCAGCGCGGCCTCAATCGCAAGGCTCGCTTGCGGAACGTCCGCGGGGCCTTCGGCATCCGCGTAGGCTTCACGAGGCGACTGGCCGAGATGCTATCACTGCCGATTCGACTCATCAGCGGCACAGCGCCGACGCCCGTTAGCAAGCCAAGGGAAATCTTGGCCGGGCGCCGGGTCTTGCTGGTGGACGACGTACTGACGACCGGCGCGACCTGCCACGAGGCCGCCCGAATCCTGCGCAAATCGGGCGCCGTGGAGGTCGCCGTGACCGTTTTGGCACGGGCTCAAGGCGACTCCGGCAAGATTGCTTGATTGACCGCCGACGGTACCGGAGAGGCTTCGACGGTGGGGGGCGGCGTGTCGCTTCGCAGCGAACCAATCAAACGGGGCAGGTGGGAACGACATCAGAACCGGGCCAAGCTACCCCATATGCCCGCCATAATCTAAACTTAGATGAACCCCCTCGCGGATCCCACCCTAGCGTGCCGCACGCTTCAAACGCCGTGTCATCAGCGGTAGAGGAACGGAAGGGGAAGGAGGTAACAGCGACATGTCCGAAGGCTCGCCGCCTGTGGAAGGCCCAAATCAATACCCGGTTTCCATGCCCCCGTCGGAAGGCGGGTCCCAGCCCGCCTCTGCTCGGTCGAGCGGGAAAAAGGTGCGTCGTCCTAGCCCGCTGGACCCTTTTAGAATTGCGGTCTGGCGCGGCTTGGCGACCGTTCTTCCCCCGCTGCTCACGTTTGTGATCCTGATCTGGATCGTGACCACGATCAATCTCTACATCTTTCGTCCGCTCCGCGACGGCACGCGCGATTTGATCTTCCTTTACATCGCCGACATCAAGCCCGCTGCGGCGATTCCAGTCGAGTCGCGGGGCAAACCGGAGGTCGTCCTCGACGGGAAAAGTTATACCCGTCTTCGAGGGGGGAAGTATATCCCCAAACCCATTATCGAGTATTTGGCCGCCGAACTCGGCGAGGAAGAAATTCCCTCCGACGCGCGGGAATGTTATCGGACCTACATTCAACTTCGGTATCTCAAGCCGCACATCATTTTTCCCTTCCTGCTCGCCGTCCTGATTCTAGTGTTGTATCTATTGGGTAAGTTCGTCGCGGCGAGAGTGGGACGGATGGCCTGGGCAACCGTAGAGTCGGCGTTTTTCTCATTTCCTCTGGTGAAAAGCATTTACGGATCGGTAAAACAGGTCAGCGATTTCCTATTGGCGCAACGGCAAATGGAATTCAGCCGGGTGGTTGCCGTCGAATATCCTCGCCGAGGCATCTGGTCGATGGGGCTGGTAACCGGAGAGAGCCTGAATGAGATCCGCACTGCCGCCAACGAACCGATCCTGGCCGTTTTCATTCCGACGTCGCCCGCTCCCATGACCGGGTTCACCGTCAACGTGCCGAAGAAGGACACGATCGATCTGGATATCTCCATCGACCAGGCCATCCAGTTCATCGTGAGTTGCGGCGTGGTGGCGCCCCCGCAGCAACTGGCCCACCCCGTCGAGCGACCGCCGGAAGTTCCGCGGACCGCGTGACTTTTCGGATTGCGAGGCTCCCCGGCGAGTTTCCCAAAATTATCGTTGCGATTCGAAACCAGAGAAAGGAAGCTGCGTGAGGACATTTCGAATCGGAACCCGAGGGAGTGCCTTGGCCCGTTGGCAAGCGGATTATGTGGCCGATCTTCTACGACAGACCGGCGCCTACGTCGAAGTGATCCCGATTGTCACGCACGGGGATCAGTGGAACCGGCAGTCGGTGGACGCACTGGGCACGGTGGGCGTGTTCACCAAGGCGATCCAAGACGCTTTGCTAGCGACCGAGGTCGACATTGCCGTCCACAGCCTGAAGGACCTGCCGACTGAGAACGCTCCCGGGCTTGTACTTGCGGCGGTTCCCGTTCGGGGTCCGGCGGGCGACGTATTGATTTCCCGTGAAGGCCGATCTTTGGAACAGTTGCCCGAGCGTGCCGTCGTGGGTACGGGGAGTCGCCGCCGAATCTCTCAGTTGCTGCACGTTCGCCCCGATCTTCGCATTCGTCCCATTCGCGGCAACGTCCAAACTCGATTGGGGAAGTTGCAGAGCGGGGAACTGGATGCGCTGATTCTTGCAGAGGCGGGGCTTGTGAGACTGGGATTGAACGATCTTTCCCGATCTCCTCTGCTTCCCCAGTACCTCTTGCCCGCCGCTGGACAAGGGGCGTTGGGGATCGAGGCCCGCAGCGACGATCTCGAGGCTCGGGCCTTGCTGGCTCCGCTCAACGATCCGGAAACCTTCGCAGCCATCACCGCGGAACGGGCTTTCTTGGCCGAATTGGGCGGCGGTTGTCTCGCCCCAGTGGCTGTTTGGGCGCGGAGGGCAGGCGGTACGTTGCTTTTAACGGGCCGGGTGCTTTCCGTGGACGGCACTCGAAAACTGGAAGCCTCGGTTATCGGCCGATGGGACTTCCCGGAGGAGTTGGGTCGCCGAGCGGCCGCGATTTGCCTCACCCAAGGCGCCGACCAAATCCTTGCCGCCGCCCGATCCTCGCAATCGCCGAGCGACTCCGGCTCTTAGGCGGTTCGCTCACCTCGCCCTAACCTACCACCAGAAGCCTCGCGTAGCGAAGCCCTGCCCAAATCGCCTCGAGGCCCCCCTAACAAAACCTGCTGCACGGGATGTCGAGCCTCGACTGCGACCGGACGGCCCGATCCGTCATCGGCGATTCTCGCCGATCCCACGGCAAAGACGGCTATTTTCGCCGATCCGGACCGCAACCAGCCGGGAGGCGAGCGTTCGCGAACCCCACATCACGACTCTCACGTCATTCCATAAAGCATTTCTCTATAGATGTTTACGGAAACGCAACGCGAGGATCGCAGCGAGGAATGAATCTGCGGAACGGCACTTGCTGATGCAACGGTCGCGAAACGCGACGGAATAGTTTCCACGATCGGCAACTCTTACCGCCGTCAACGCTTTTTCGGAGTCGTCCACGCCATGCCGTTCGGATTGTACATTTCCGCCGAAGGCGCCCATGCCCAAAACCGCCGCATGGAAGTCATCGCCAATAACTTGGCGAACGTGGACACGACCGGCTTCAAGCGCCAATTGGCGGTCTGTCAGGCTCGTTACACCGAATCCGTCGCACGAGGCTACGAACTGCCGGGAAGCGGCGGTCCGGACGACTTGCCCGGCGGCGTCATCGTACCCATGACGAAAACGGAGTTGGTCCCCGGTCCGTTGAAAGAGACGGGCACCCCTACGGACTTCGCGATGCGGGGAGAAGGGTTCTTCCTTGTCCAAAAAGGTGAGGAGACCTTCCTCACGCGATCCGGGAGCTTTCGGCTAACCGAACAAGGCGAATTGGTCACGGAATTCGGCGGCGAGCGCTACTACGTGCTGAGCGATACCGGCCAAAAGATTCTGCTGAATCCTCGCGACTTGGGACCGTGGGAAGTATCGCCGCAGGGCGTCGTGCGACAAGCCGGCGTGGCGCAGAACCTCGCCGTGGTTCGACCGCAGTCGCCCGACGATGTGGTTCCCGTCGGCGAGAATCTGTTTCGCGTCCGCAACGAGGCCGAGGCGGTTCCATTACCCGAGCGTCATGTCGCTCAGGGCTACTTGGAGATGTCCGCGGTTCAGCCGACCAACGAAATGGTCGCTCTGCTCGAGACCTCGCGTCTCCTGGAAGCCAACATCAATATGCTTCAGACCCAAGATCAAATGCTGGCCGGCCTGTTCAACCGAGTGCTGAAGACCGCTTAATTCCCTATGCCGCACTAAACAACAGGCAAAACTGCTATCGTTCGAGCGGGTTGGATTCGCTGAGCAAGAGAGGTGTGAGGGACGATGAGCGTTCAAACCCTATATTCGGCCGCCACCGGCATGACGGCGATGGAAAAAAAGCTCGATGTCATCGCCAATAACTTGGCGAACATCGAGACCACCGGTTTCAAACGCGGGCGGGCCAATTTCGAGGACCTGTTTTATCGCCACGAGGTCTTTCCGGGGGCCGAGGACAGCTCAGGTCAATTCACCCCGACGGGCATTTCGATCGGCTTAGGCTCTCGGCTCTCCAGCATCCAAACCGACTTCCGGCAGGGGGCCTTCCAGCAGACCTCCAATCAACTCGACGTCGCCATCGAAGGCCCCGGCTTTTTCCAGGTGTTGGATCCCTCGGGACAAATTTACTACAGCCGAGCAGGGAACTTTTCCATCAATGCCAACGGCAACCTCGTACTAGGCTCCGCACACACCGGACGCTTGCTCGAACCGCCCATCGTTATTCCGGAGGACGCGACCGCCGTTTCCATCACTCCCGAGGGTCGGGTTTTTGTGCAGCAACCGGAGAACCCGCAACTGACGCCCGTCGGCGACATCGAACTCGTAACCTTCATCAATCCCGAGGGATTGCTCAAGTTGGGTGAGAACCTCTTCGCCCAGACCGACGCCTCGGGAGCACCCACGGCGGGTACGCCGGGGCAAGAGGGACGCGGACTGCTGCGGCAGAACGCACTCGAAGCGTCCAACGTCGAACCGGTGCGGGAACTGATCGACTTGATCACCACGCAGCGGGCCTTCGAGATGAATTCCCAAGCCGTTCAGGTCGGCGACCAAATGATGCAATTGGTCGCCAACATGAGGAGGTACTGATGACGGCCGAAAGGAGAAACGGGACGGAACGATTCTTGCGGAGGGGCGGCCTTGTGCGGCAAGCCGCTTGTGCGGCGTTGCTCTTCGCCTGGATGGTCGCAGCGGCACCCGCCGCGCGAACCGCCGAATTGTCTCTGCGCACCGCCGTGACTTGCGGCGGACCCGTCGTGACTCTCGGCGACCTGTTCGAGATTCGCGGATCGGACCCGACCGCCGACGCGGCGTTGGCGGTGATTCCGCTATTTCCCGCCCCGCCGTTCGGAGAACGGCGATTCGTCTCGCGTCAAGAGATTCAAGACATCCTGGCACTGCGGGGCATCGATCTACGTCCCCATACCTGGACAGGTTCCGCGATGATCGCCCTCACCTCCGCGCCGACTCGCTTGGTCCGAAATGACGAGACGGTCGGCGACGCCGTTCGACGGCGGGCCGAGGAAAAGGCCGCCGCCGCCCTGCGTGAATACCTGAATCGCACACAATCGGCGGGGCCGGTCTGGCAAGTGCAAGTGGAACTCGACGATCGTCAAGCACGCTGGCTTGGCTCGCCCGATGCTCGCGTCGAGGTGGAGTCGGATTCCGCCTTGGGAGTGGATCGCAGAAGGTTTTTGGTGTGCGTCACCGCGACCGGAGAAAGGACGCGATTTTCGATCGAGGCCCAAGTGCTCGCCGTGCAACCGGTGGTTGTGGCTTCCCGGCCTTTGGCGCGGGACTCGATTCTGACCCCCGCCGACGTCGGTTTGAGCTACGAAGCTGCGGGAGGTCCCGAAAGCAATCCCTTGCATTCGCTGGAAGAGGCGATCGGCAAGCAACTGACCCTTAGCGTTTCCGCCGGCCGCGTACTGGATGGAAGCGTGCTTCGGGAACCGATTCTAGTGCGACGGAACGACGTCGTTACGGTGTACACCCGGGCGCCCGGCATCGTGATTCGCACCAATGCCCGAGCCAAGGACGACGCCGCGCGCGGACAGTGGATTCCCGTGGAAACCTTGGAGGTTCGCGGAAAACCGATCATGGCTCGGGTCATCGGATTTCGCGAAGTGGAGGTCCTCGCCGGAAGCATCCGGACGCGCGAGCAGTGAATGCTCGCCCGATGTGCCGGGGAGGTCTCAAGTCGCAAATCAACTCGAGTGTCCAAACGAGTCGCGGCGTTGCGAACTATTGATTAGCGAGAACCGGATATGCCTTGGTTGTGGATACATCAGCGACGAAATGAAAACCGCGACTTCCGTTCGATACGGCGGCGTGCCGTCGCGGTCTTGATTGCGGCGGCGTGCCTGCCTTTGGCGACCAAGGTTGCGGTCGCCCAATCGAGCAGCTTGATGTCGGTCGAGGGCGCACCTGCCCCGACCTTGAGTCGTTTTTCGTGGACCTACCAACCGCCGCAGCAACCCAGAACGCTCCGCTTGCACGACCTGATCACCGTCCTGGTCGATGAGAAGACTCAAGTCATCGCCGAAGGAAACATGGATCGCCGCAAAAAGGCGGACGGGAAATTCGTGCTCTCCGACTGGATTCTTCTGAAGGGCTGGAGCCTCGTACCCGATCCGCAGTCGAACGGCGATCCGACCATCGCGGCCCAAATGGAGAACAAGTATCGCGCCCAATCCGAGCTATCCACTCGGGAAGCGATGAAACTGCGCGTGGCCTGCGAGGTGGTGGACATTCGACCGAACGGCACGCTGGTGATTGAAGGCCGCCGGGCCATTTTGGTCAACAACGAGAGTTGGGAGATCTACGTCACCGGCACCATCGATCCGCAAACGATCCTTCCCGACAACACCGTTCTCAGCGAAAACGTCGCCAATCTCCGCGTGGTCAAGCGTGAGGGCGGACACGTGCGGGACGGATACCGTCGCGGTTGGCTCTTGAAATGGATGGACGAACATCAACCGTTTTGACCGGCCCCGATTGCTACTGGAACTCTATTGCGGTCCTGACGAATCGACACGAAAGACCTGAGCGATGAGCCGCAAGCAACGCAGACTCCCGTCTCCCATTGCGACGATCCGCCGTCCGGTACGCCGTGAATTCGCTCGTCGCCTCTCCGGGAGTACGGTGTTGATGACGGCGGTCGTTCTTTTCGGCGTGCTGGGTACCTGGCAAGAGACTTTCGGCGCGGTACCCCTCAAGACGATTTGCCGCGTAAAAGGCCAGGAAGAAAACACCTTGCACGGTCTGGGGTTGGTCGTGGGATTGAAGGGAACCGGCGACGGCGGCAGTTTTCTCCCGACCGTGCGGAGCATGGGCGTCGCCCTTGAGATGATGGGGAACCCCCTCGGCAAGAACGGCTTGGGAGAATTGAAGGACGCGAAGAACGTCGCCTTGGTGATGGTGACGGCGGTGGTGCCCGCCGCGGGAGTCCGGCAGGGCGACAAAGTCGATTGCACGGTGCACTCCGTGGGTTCAGCCAAGAGCTTGGCCGGGGGCATGCTCTTCCTCACGCCGCTGGTCGGTCCCAATCCGCAAGACGAACGCGTGTACGCCCTCGCGGAAGGCCCGATCACCCTGGATTCCGCGGATATGAGCACCACCGGTCGGATTCACGGCGGTTGCCGATTCGAGGCCGACTTCTTCAACCCCTTTGTCAAGGACGGACGCGTCACCCTGGTGCTCGAACCGGCCTACGCGGATTTTCAAGTCGCGCAAGAGACGGCGGAACTTATCAACAGCCAAATGAGCGTGCAAACCGGCGGCGTACCCGTCGCCAAGGCCGTCAATCAGGTCAACATCGAGGTGCTCATTCCCCGTCAATACGCCGACGACCCGGTGCTATTCGTGTCCCAATTGCTGGAACTTCCATTGATGGACGTTCCGCTCGGGCCGCGCGTCGTCATCAACGAGCGATCGGGCACCATTCTGATCGGCGGCGACGTGGAAATCGGCCCCGTCGTGGTGACGCACAAAAACATGGTCATTCAGGCCGGCGGCGGAGCGCTCGCGCAATTCGTGGCCGTGGACTCCCAACAACCTCAGAATCCCACTTTGAAATCGCTGGTGGATGCCCTGAACGCCTTGAATACGCCGCCGCAAGACATCATTACGATCATCAAAGGCCTGGAACGGAACGGCAAACTCCGCGCGCAGCTCATTCTTCAGTAACGCGATCGTCGAGGTTCCCGAGTTCTTCGTTGATTGCGAGGTTGGATTCCATGACTTCCATCCGCCCACTTCCCAACGCCAGCGCCGCCTTACCGGTCCGAGTCGCTGCCGGATCGCGTGCCCGGCCAGGGATCGACGGCGGATTCGAAACGGCACTCTCGAACCAAGCGGCGGCCCTGCGGAAGGCTGAAATCACCGCCCCGCCGCACGGCAACTCAGTCGTCGAGACATCCAGCGCCGAGGATGACGGCGATGTCCGCAAGGCATTCCAATCCTTCGTCGGACAAACGTTCTTTGGATTGATGCTCAAGGAATTGCGGAAATCCGTGCACAAGACGCCCTATTTCCACGGCGGAATGGCGGAGGAAGTCTTCCAGCAACAATTGGATTCCGTGCTATCGGAAAAACTTGCCGACACCGCCGGCGAGAAACTCGCGAACCCCATGTACGAATTGTTTCAGCTTCGCACTCACGGACGCTGAACCCGGTCGTCGATCACCGGATCGACCGGCGCGGGACCGCAAGCATTCGGAGCCCAACTCAATCGGGCCGCATCGCAAGGACGAGATGCATGTCGAGTAATTGGGACACGCAATTGGCCTCACTGCTGAACGAACTCTCCGACCTGCAACGGCATTCCTTGGATGTCCTGGAGCGCAAGCGGCGAGCACTTGCGACCGCGGACATGGAAGGCCTTGCCCAAGCCACGGAGGAAGAAGGCCGAATCGTTGAACGTCTCCAATCCTTCGTGGCAAGACGAGAGGCGTTACTGGAACAGGCCAACCGTGAAGGTTTGCCTTGCCGCGGCATCCGCGAATTGGCGACCGCCGCCGGGGGCGGCGTGGCGCAGCGAAGGCAATTGCTGGAGGCGAGCGGTCGGGCGAGACTGCTTCAAGTACAAGCGTTGACAAACTGGATGCTCACGCAGAGAGCCATCATACATCTTTCGCAATTGCTAGAGATTATCGCAACCGGCGGTCGGCCCAAGCCGACATATGATAAGGACGAAACACGCCAACGCGTGGAAAGCTGCGGCGCCCTGGTGGACCAGGAGGTTTAGGAAAATGAACGCGGCCCGCTAGCAAAGCGGCGACCGGCTACCTTTGGGTTGGGTTATGTCCCTATTCAGTTCCATCCGCATGGCCAACAACACCTTGCGAGCGGATCAAATCGCTCTCCAGGTGGTGGGGCAGAATATCGCCAATGCGGAAACGCCGGGCTACGTCCGCGAAGAGGTCATTCTTCAGCCCGCGGCCTCGTACAAGTTCGGAGGGTTCACGCTCGGGCTTGGCGTCGAAGTCGAGGCCATCGTTCAAAAGATCGATCACTTCCTCGAGGAACGTCTCCGCGGGTCCGTCAGCGACCGATCCTCCGCCGAGGTTCAGGAGCAGGCCTACCAGCAATTGGAGGGACTGATCCGGGAACTGAATGATACGGACTTGAGCAGCGACTTCACACGATTCTTCTCGGCCATTTCCGAGGTTCTCAATCAACCGGAAAGCGCCGCCAATCGCAACCAAGTCGTGCTTCAAGGACGGACGCTGGCCCAAAACATAAAACGCCTGTACGAACGCGTGAACACCATTCGGCAGGACTTCGACAAGCGGGTGGAAACGGTCGCCGATCGCATCAATCGCCTTACTTCCGAGATTCAGCAACTCAACATCCGCATCTCCGAAATGGAAGGCGGCAGCGTATCCAAGAGCGACGCCGTCGGTCTCCGCGACCGCCGCAACCAAGCCCTGGAGGAACTCGCGGGCCTGATCGACATCCGGGTTGAGGAACAACCGAGTAGCGGCGTGGCGGTCTACTCCGGGGGACTATTCTTGGTTTACGAGGGCACGCGACGCGAGGTCGAAGTCTCGCATTCCACCGACCGCGGGATCGCCATCTCGGAGGTGCACCTGGCGGAAACCGACTCGAATTTGGAGACCGCCGGCGGGGAACTGCACGGCCTGATCCAATCCCGGGACGAGGTGCTCGGAGGCTTCGTCGATCGTCTGAATGAATTGGCTTCCGCGCTCATCTTCGAATTCAACAAGATCTACTCCAGCGGCCAGGGATTGTCGGGCTATCAGGACCTGACGAGTTCCACCGCGGTCACGGAACGCGACGTTCCCTTGGATGCGGCGGGATTGCCTTTTACGCCCGTCAACGGCGGTTTCGACCTGCTTCTGCGAAATACCAACAGCGGTGTTACGCAATCTCATGCCATTCGGGTCAATCTTACGGGAATCCAAGACGACGACACGACCTTGGAAGATTTGGCCGACCAGATCAATGCCATTGACGGATTGGAGGCGACGATCCTTTCCACGGGCAAGCTTCGTATCCGCGCGACCGCTCCGGACACCGAATTCGCCTTCGCCAACGATACCAGCGGAATCTTGGCGGCCTTAGGACTGAACACGTTTTTTGTCGGTCGAAATGCGCGAGACATCGCCGTCAATACGGTGGTCGCCGCCGCACCGAAGACCTTCGCGGCGAGCAGCGGCGGAATCGGCGCCGACACGCAAAACGCCGTCACTTTGGCCGCTTTCATCGATCAACCCCTGGCGAGCTTCGGCGGCGTGAGTATCTCGGCCATGTACGATTCCATGATCGCGGAGGTCACGCAAGGCGCCGCGGTCACCACGGCGGAGGCCGAGTCCGCACGGACCTTCGAAAGTACCTTGCGAGGGCAAAAATTGGCGATCAGCGGCGTCAATCTGGATGAAGAGGCCATCCGCATGATCATGTTTCAACGTCAATTCCAAGCCTCGGCGCGATACATCAAGACTTTAACCGATTTGCTGGACATTTTAGTGAATATTTGACCATTCGCGAGTTGCAACCAAAGATCGTAGACCCAATCCATCCGCACCCGTGCGGCGTCGGCATGGGCGGAAGCGGGGTGCTTATTTCGCTCTCAATCCATTTGGAATAAACGTAAGTTGACATCAGCGGCTTGCAGGGACCGGTATGGGTGCCATTAGCGGCGTTCCCACCACGCGCGTGACCGACCAATTCATCCGCCAGCGGTTGATGGCGCAGGTGCAGTACACCCAGCGGGAACTGTATCGGTTGCAGGTGCAGATGAGCACGGGCTACCAATACGAGTTTCCCAGCGAAGCGCCGATTGCGTCGCTCCGCGTGATTTCTCTCCAACGCCTGCTGGAGCAAAAGGCTCAGGTCAAAACCAACTTGGCCACGAGCCAATCCTTCTTGGATGCTTCCGATGCGGCCTTGAGTCGCGTATCGCAGATCGTCGCCGAGGCACGGGGCACGGCCCTTGGGGTCTTGGGCACAACCAGCACCCAGGAACAACGCGCGGCCGCCGCGCAGCAAATTCGCCATGCCCTCCAACAATTGGTGGACGCCGGCAATCAGAACTTTCGAGGACGCTATCTTTTCGCCGGCAGCCAGACTCAGGTGCGTCCCTTCTCCACCGTTGGCAACGGTCTGATTCGCTACGACGGAAACGAAACGGTCCTTCAGAGCTATTCCGACGTCGACCTGCTGTTCGACACGAACATCCCCGGCAGTCGCGTGTTCGGATCGCTTTCCGCGGAGATCACCGGTAGAGCGGACCTCAATCCGGCGCTCACGTTCGATACCCCTTTGTCCCAGCTTCACAACGGCGACGGCGTCTCGCTGGGCAGTATCGCGGTCTCGGACGGAAGCCAAACCGCGATTATCGATCTTAGCGGGGCGCACACGATCGGCGACGCGGCCTTGATGATCAAACGGCAGGCGGGCGGCATGCCGCTGAACGTCGAGGTCGGCCAGCGAGGCTTAATTCTAAGCCTGGCCTCCGCCGCGGGCGATTTGTCGGTACGGGAGGTGGGTCAAGGGGTAACAGCCAGCCAACTCGGAATCCTCACGCCTATCGGCGTGGGGACGGGACCGATCATCGGCGAAGACTTGAATCCGCGACTCGTGCCGGGCACGCGGTTGGCGGACACGCTGGGGACCTTTGCCCGCGCCGTGATTCGCTTTCCCGGGACGGACAATGACTTCACGATCCAAGCCGTCCATCACGGCGAGGAATTCAACGATGTGCGTATTCGGCTCGAAGACGATCCGACCGTCCATTGGGGCGAGGAGGTCGTAACCTACGACTCCGTCGCCAAGGAAATCGTGGTCCGCATCGACGAAGGTCATACCCAGGCGGGCCACGTGGTCGATGCCCTGAACCGAGCCAATGACGCCGGCGTCCTTCCCTTCCGCGCTTCGCTCGATCCCACCGACCGTGACGCCTATCCGGGTCAGGGATTGGTGTCGCCCACCGACCCCGGCCAGTGGGCGGGGACCACTCAAGACGGAAGCGGAGAAGACCTGGACCTCCGTTCCGGCATCCAGGTCGTCAACGGCGGCCAAACCTACACCATTTCCTTGGCCGACGCCGTGACCGTGGAGGACCTGCTCAATCGCCTCAACACGTCGGGGGCGGGCTTGTTGGCCGAAATAGCGTCCGACGGCACCGGCATCAACGTCCGCTCCCGGATCAGTGGGGACGACTTCGCGATCGGAGAGAACGGTGGTAACACCGCCGCACAGTTGGGGATACGCTCGTTTCACGAGGGTGTCTTTTTGCGCGACCTGAACCATGGGCGAGGAGTGCAAGATTATCAAAGCGAGGGTCAATACGCTACTGCGGTGTGGGATTCGTCGGGCCTGAACAATGCCCTCCAACTCAAGGCCCGTGAGTCCGGACCGGACTGGAATGATTACAAACTTCGATTCTACGATTCCGGCTTGCCTCCCGGTTCCGAGATACTCACCTTCGACGAAACAAACAAAGAAATCGCCGTGGGGATCGCCCCCGGGTACACGACGGCCCAAAGGGTGGTCGACCTTTTTGCCGCCTCCCCCGGCGCACGCGACCATTTTTCGCTCGAACTCTACAACGAAAACGATGTTCCCAACGACGGCACCGGTTTGGTGCAACTGGGTGAAACGGCGACTTCCGGAGGCAGTTCGGGCGGTATCGATTTCCTGATTCAGCGGGCGGACGGCGTCACGCTGGAGATCGACGTGCAGGGGGCGGCGACGATCCAAGATGTACTCGATCGAATCAATCATCATCCCGACAATCCGCCGCGCTCTCCCGGCGGCGACCCGTGGTTGATCGCGAGACTGTCGCGGTTCGGCAACGGCATCGAACTGGTTGACGACAGCATCGGCTCCGGCACTTTGACGGTGACCCGTACCCAAATGAGCCGCGCGGCTATTGACCTCGGTTTGATACCGGAGGGAGCGGAGTCCGCAACGGTCTCCAGTCCCGGGTCCATCGCCGTAGCCGAGGCCGCCTCCGCAAGCCCGAACAGCGACCTGATCTTCCGCACGCGGCGACCCACCTCGGAGGGTAACGGATTCCAAGTCGTTTTCGAGGACGCTGGGGCCGATCCCGAGAGTTTTTCCTACGACGCGGCGAATCGAATCCTTCGATTCAAGATTCAACCGGGAATCACCACCGCCAATCGCATCATCGAACTCTTTCAAGGGCATGCCACGGCGAGCCAAACCTTCGAGGTCGTCCTGGATCCCACCGACGGAAATGACGGCACCGGTCCTGTGGATTTGACTGATCCCGGGAATCCGCCCACATTGACCGGCGGTGCGCCGTCGTACTTGACCGGTCGCGACGTCAACCCTCTGGAAACCGAGGGTTTGTTCACCGCGTTGATTCGTCTGGCGGCGGCGTTGGACCGCAACGACGTTCCCGAGGTTCAGCGCGCTGTGGAGATGCTGGATCAGGCCGACGTCGCCACGAACTTCGTCCGCGCCGAATTCGGCACGAAACAACAGGCGCTCGAGATTTTGAAGACCCGCCTCGACGACGAAGATACGCAACTCCGTCAGGTGCTCTCCAATGATTACGAGGTGGACCTGGTGGAAGTGGTCTCCGAATTCACCGGCAGGCAAGCGGCGCTCCAGGCAGCGCTGAAGGCATCGGCTCAGATCTACCAACTGAGCCTTCTGAATTACTTATAAACCGCGAAGCCGACGGCATCTCACTCTAGGCGGCGGGAACGCCTATGGTTATCTTGACCGCGAGGAAAGTCTTGTGAATCGTGGTGCTGCGGTGCGAGGTCGCGCGCAAGGCCGATTGTCGCAGTCCCGGTTACCGTCGAATACGCCCCTTCTCCATCGATCCCATTCAGGTGCGCGTCGATGCCTCATGACGACCATGACGCCGTTCGCATTCGCAAACAGGAACTTCGACATAGGATGAGGGAGCGCAGACGGGCGTTTGCCCTGCGCCATGCAGCCTCGTCGCTCATCCATATTCGCCTGTTGCGATTGCCGGAACTGATCCGGGCACGAACCGTCATGACGTACGTAAGCGTGGGCACCGAGGTCGCCACGCGAGACCTCATCTCTCAATTGATTTCTTTAGAGAAAGCGATCATCGTACCCTACTGCCAGGGAATCGATTTGCGACTGTTTCGGCTGCGCACCTTGGAAGAGTTGGTCCCGGGCACGTTGGGCATTCCGGAACCGCCGCCGGAGTTGCGCGAGAACCCGCAACGGCAGGCCCGCGCTGAAGAAATCGACCTGGTGCTCATCCCGGGGCTGGCTTTCGATCGCCGAGGCAACCGCCTTGGGCAGGGCAAGGGCTATTACGATCGCTTCTTGCTGAGCTTGCGTCCAACCGCCTTCAAGCTTGGCTTGGCCTTCGAGTGCCAGATGGTAGAAGACCTGCCGCGAACGCCGCGCGATACGCCGGTGGATGCGGTACTTACCGAGAAAATGTTGTACCGCTTTCATCCGCCACAGAACGGCGACTGAGAGCGACGGCCGTCGCACGGCACATTCTTTCACGCCGGAGGCGAATCGCTGTGCAATTATTGCGCGCGGTCGCTACCCGCGGAATGAAACGCGATCGTTTTCTTTTAATCGTCGGGGGGCACCCGAACTCACCGAATCGGGGATTCTTCGCTTCCGCTGCGGTTTTTTCGCCATTCTCAACGCCTGACCGCCGGGATGTAATCGCTACCGCTTGCGCACGGCCATTCTTTGGGTGCGCTAGCCGCGATCGTGCACCCTTTGGCACGGCGATTGCAACTTACCCTACCGTCGTCGACGAGGGCGTTGCAAAAGGGACGGCCGTCCCGGAGAGTTCGAGCGATCCTACCCAAAAAAGGAGAAGTTGCGATGAGGTGTCGATACGTTGGTTTGTGTTGGGGTGCAGTGTTGGTGACGGCATTTGGCCTAGGGCATGTCGCGGTGGGGCAAGATTCCCCTACGGCGCCGCAGGCATCCCCGCCCCCCGCCGTCGCAAGCGATTGGTTGGCGCAGCGCGCCGAGTGGCACGCCGTCATGTCGGAGTGGTTAGCCGAACGAGCCAAGCCTAACGCAGACCCCGCTCGGTTGGCTGAGCTTCAGACGAAGTTGCAGTCCCTGCGTCCGACTCCGGGAACGGCGCCGGCATGGCAACCCGGACTGTGCCCGTATGGGGGGCCCCGCATGGGTATGGGACCGGGCTTCGGTCGCGGACCGATGGGCCCCTGCCCGATGGGACCGGGCTACGGCCCAGGTTACGGACGCGGGCGCGGTCCCGCCATGGGGTACGGACCGGCGGCAGGCGGCTACGGTCCGCCTCGGAATTTCGGCCCGGGTTTCGGCCCTGGACCGGGACGACGGTGGTAACCGTGGTAACCGTGGTGACCGTCGGCCGATGCCAAGGCTCGGCCCACTCGCCGACAAGTTGGGCGAGACGCAACGCATGATTTGCCGGCTTGACCGATAGCAGGCCGGACAGGCCACGTGAAACTAGCGCGCGATAGCGGGAGAGGAAGGGGTCGTGACGGTCAGACGCCACGGCCCTTTTTTACTACGCAACCGGTTCGCCCGGCGGTTTGGCATTTTCCACCTCTTGTGAGACAATCAAGATCGAAGCTGATATGCCGAATCTTGGCAAGCGAGACGCCGTATGAGTCTGATTGGCGCCAGGGCAAGCCGACCGCTCCTCATTTCGCTGCACGCCGGGGCTGCCTTGGTTTGCGCGACCTTGGCCGTCGGAATCGTGGTGTGGCAATATGGCGAGTTATGGAAAGACCGTCGCGCAGCCGAGTCCGCGCTCGGCCGACAAGCCGAGTCCATTCACCGCGCAATCTCGGGAAACCTCCGCTCTCATCGCCGCTTGGGCGCCTATTTCGACCAACAAATCGCGACGTTTCTCGAAGAGTTGGTCGCGTCGCAAGACGTCTTGGGCGTCTCCATCGTCGATGCATCGGGCAGGGAAATCATTCACGCCGGCGAAATGATTCCCACGATCGCCAACCGACGTGATGCCTGGTCCGAGCGGGGATTTGTCTCTCGACGAGAAATCGACATCCCCCCATTGTCGCCGACAGGCGGGGGGCCCTTCGGCCCCGGTCGCGGTTTCGGTCGCGGACGATGGGGGGCGTTCGCCGCTCCTGAGGAAAGCGTCTTTATGAACGGCGGACGCTTCGAATGCGTCATTCTCTTGGATCGAACGGCCTTTGATGCCCAAGCGGCCCGCCTGGTGCGATTGCGTTGGGGATTGATCGCGGCGGGAGTCGGTGCCTGCGTCCTGCTTTGGGGCGGATGGATTCTTGGCCTGCGGGTATTGGCCCTGAGTCATCGAAAACGATTGGCCGAACTGCAAAGCCGTCATTGGGAGGAATTGAGTCATGCCGCGGCGGGCTTGGCCCACGAGACCCGAAATCCCCTGGGATCGATCCGCGGTTGGGCGCAACGCATTGCGGAAACGGAGACGCCCTCTTCTTCCGTGGCGTCGCAGGCACGCATCATCATGGAGGAATGCGACCGCATCACCGCGCGGATCAATCAATTCCTCAGCTTCGCCCGACCGTACGACTTGCACCTGGAAGCCGTCGATTTGGAGGCATTGTTTAAGGAATTGAAGACGCTCCTAGATGCCGACGCGGCCTCACGGGATTTGCGACTGGATGCCCAAGCGGAGATTCCCCGGATCACGGCCGATCCGAACTTGTTGCGGCAGGCGCTGTTCAACCTGCTTCACAATGCCTTGCGGTATTCGCCCCAGGGCGGCACCATCGAATTGAAGGCGTTTTCGGAATCGCCTCACAAAAAGGTGATCGAGGTGAGAGATCGCGGGCCCGGGGTTCCCGAGCCATCGCGCCCGCGGCTTTTCACGCCTTATTACACGACGTCGGACGGCACGGGATTGGGACTGGCCATCGTGCGAAGAATCGCCGACCTGCATGGCTGGAGTGTGGAATATCGCCCGCGACAGGGCGGCGGGGCAGTCTTTCGTTTGGTCATTTCCGATTCGAAAATCAAACCGCAACCGAAGGGCGACGCCGATCCCGACGAAACGGCGACATGAGACAAGGTTCCGAAAGTCACGCGAGACCCGCGATGGAGACCTCCGCCAAATCGACAAGACGCGCCGGCACCGTCTTGGTAGTGGACGATGAACCCTCGCAACGGCGGCTATTTGCGGAGTCGGTCCGACAATTGGGGTTGACGGTTATCGAGTCGGGTTCGGGCGAGGAAGCCGTCGAACTGGTCGCCCGTCGATCACCGGACCTTGTTTTGCTCGACGTCCGTCTGCCCGGTATGTCAGGCTTGGACGCGATGCGGCGGATTCGCGAGGAAAGGCCCGACTTGCCCGTTCTCTTAATCACGGCCTACGCCGACGTGCGGGACGCCGTCGCCGCCCTGAAAAGCGGCGCCTGCGACTACTTGGCCAAGCCCGTCGACTTGGAGGAGTTGAAAACCGCGATTCTGGATCATTTGGGTGAAAGTCACGATCGCGGGAAAACGGCCGAACTGCCGCCGTTGCCCTCGGACATCGTTTTCGCCGATCCCGCCTTTCGTCGCGTTTTGGAAACCGCGGCCTTGGTGGCGCCCACCGAAGCCCCGGTACTGATACTCGGCCCTAGCGGTTCGGGAAAAGACGTCATCGCGCGTTTGATCTGCCGCTGGAGCCGAAGATCGCAAGGTCCGTTCATCACGGCAAACTGTGCCGGATTGCCTGAGACGCTTATCGAAAGCGAGCTTTTCGGTCACGTCAAGGGAGCGTTCACGGGAGCCCAAGCGGATCGAAAGGGATATTTTCGCGCCGCCCACGGCGGGACGCTTTTTCTGGATGAGATCGGAGAGTTGCCGCTGCACCTTCAGGCGAAACTATTGCGCGTGCTGGAAAACGGCGAAATTACCCCGGTAGGCAGCGACCAGCCGGTGCGGGTGGATTTCCGCCTGATCGCGGCCACCCATCGCGACTTGATGGAGGCCGTCGCGGAAGGGCGATTTCGCGAAGACCTATTCTATCGGCTCAACGTCTTCGAGTTGCGGGTGCCGCCGCTAAGCGAAAGGCGGGAAGACATCCTGCCGCTGGCACGTCGTTTCGCGGAGCAATTCGCGGGCCGCTCCGTTCGGTTTTCGCCGCAGGCCGCTAGCGCTTTGTTGGCCCACCCCTGGCCGGGCAACGTCCGCGAACTGCGCAACGCGGTGCAGCGGGCGTGTCTCCTGGCCCGCGGCGACGTCGTCCTGCCCGAGCACTTGCCCCCGCAAATCAGCCGTACCGTGGAACGGCACGAAGGCTCCGAATCCGGTCGATTGGACCTTGTGGAAAGGGCGGCCATTCTGGCAACCCTCGAAGAGTGCGGCGGGAATCGCACGCTCGCCGCTCGAAAACTCGGCATCAGTCGAAGGACGCTGATCTACAAACTGCGCGCGATCGAGGAAGTGAAAAAATCCGCAGAGGACGCTTAACTACCTCTTTCCAATCGCACTTCCACCGTACGCGGGCCCCATTAGGCGTCCCGTCTTTCTTTTTGTCCCCTGGAATCTATAATTCGGTAAAATGGACTCGCAAATACTTTTTTGCGACAGGAAATGGGTTGGTCCGTCCGGGAGGGGATGATGGCCGGTATGTTGCGTATCTCGGAAGCGGCGTCGCTCGCCCTGCACGCCATGGGGTTGATGGCCCAGACGCAGCGACGTTGGTCGAATGAAGAGCTGGCACGGCGGTTGAGGGCCTCGGCCCATCACCTGGCCAAGGTGATGCAGCGACTGGTCAAGGCCGGGGTTATTCGTTCCGTGCGAGGGCCCCACGGCGGTTTCGAATTGCTTCGGGCGCCGGAGACGATTTCGCTGGCCGAAATCTACGAGGCGGTGGAAGGCCCCTTGCCGACTCCCGATTGCCTCTTGGGGGAGCCTCTGTGCCGCGGCGGAGATTGCATGTTGGGCGACCTGCTGCACTCCGTTCACAACCAAGTACATCACTACCTTGCCAAGACAACCCTGGCCCACATGGCCGGCGGATTGCAGCTTATCTCGCTGGAGGGTGCCGGCGCCAGCGGAAATGCTGGTTGAGGTCGATCGGATCGATCTTGCCACCCTTGAGTCTCTTTCGCCCGATGCCCTCCCGTACTGATTGTGCGCGATCCCCATCTCGACCGATTCCTTTGGGAAATTACTTCACATGGTGACCGTTTCCCTCGCCGCGGAGGAAACTCCATTGCGGGAGAATCGCGAAACAGTTTACGATTGAGTCGCACGCACAAGTAGCTGGAAACGGTCGGCCGCGTGCTGAGGCACCACCCGGGCAAGCGGAATGCGCGTCGACGGAAAGACCGCACGCCCCGAAACCAATCGTATTCACCAACTGATTTGCAGAAGGCGAACCCGCCGCACGTTTTTGTGTTTGCAAACATGATGGAACCATCCGATCCGCTCATGCCTATTTCCCAAGGTTCTCCATGCCCCGCCGGCAAGAGCGACGTTCCCGCCGCAACCATAAGCCGACGCGCTGCCGCCGCGGGAGGGGCCCCCGTCGCCAACATCCTGATGGCGCAGGCTCTGGCAAATCCCGATATCATTTCGCTGGCCGCCGGTTTCGTGGAGCACGACTCTCTGCCCGTCGAGGAGGTGGCCCAAGCGGTTCAGGCCATCCTGTCCCGGCGCGACGTTGCACTCGCCTCCCTGCAATACGGTTCCACCATCGGCTTTCCCCCTCTGCGTCAAGCCATTGTAGATCGACTGGCGGCCGCCGAAGGTCGATCGCAATCAAAATTGGGAGCTTCGATGGAGCGGGTGGTCGTCACGGCGGGCAGCAATCAGTTGCTCCATCTGATTTTGGATGCCCTGCTCGACCCAGGCGATATCGTCTTATGCGGATCGCCCACCTATTTCGTCTTCTTGGGAATCGTCCAAAACCTCCGCGGTCGAGCGGTGGGCGTGGAAACCGACGCGGAAGGCATGATCCCGGAGGCCTTGGAAGAGCGTCTCGCCTGGTTAGCGCGACGGGGCGAACTGGATCGCGTGAAGGCCATCTACATTGCTTCCTATTGCGACAATCCTACCGGTATCACGCTTGCGGAATCTCGACGCCCCCAAATCGTGGATCTGGCTCGGCGGTGGTCGCGCACAAACAAGATTCGCGTCTTGGAGGATGCTGCCTATCGAGACTTGCAGTGCGTTGATGCGCGACCGCCCTCCCTGCGTTCGTACGACGACGGCGATTGCGTGGTGCTATTGGGTACGTTCTCCAAGTCGTTCTCCCCGGGAATACGTGTAGGCTGGGGCCTTTTGCCCGCCGATTTGCTCCCGCCCGTGTTGGCACTCAAGGGCAATCTCGATTTCGGGTCGCCCCAATTCAATCAGATGGTGGTATTCACCGCCCTCGAAAACGGCGGTTTCGACTCTCACGTGGAAGGACTTCGCCGCCGTTATCGCGCGAAAATTGAACTGACGGCGGCGGCCCTGGAGCAATCGCTCCGCTCCGTCGTCCCTATCGATTACGTCAAACCTTCCGGCGGCCTGTACGTCTGGGTCCGATTGCCGCCCGGTTTTGATACCGGGATCGAGGGAGATTTCTTTCAAGCCTGCGTTCAGGAAGGAGTGCTCTTTTTGCCCGGAGAAAGCTGTTTTCCCGACGAGGGAAACGGCGTCCCCAAGAACTGCATCCGCATCAGTTACTCCATGCCGTCGCCCGATGGGTTGAGACGCGGCATCGCCGCCATGGGACGCGCCGCCCAGCGAATACGGGAAACGGCATCGGAATCCCCAGGGAAAAGCTAGAAAGCCGAAGTCGCCGCTCGGTCCGCATCGGAAGGTTCGGCGCTTCGGCGGAAGAGCTTGGCCTTTATGAAGATCATCGATCGATACATTTTCTTTCACTTTCTGCAATCGTTCCTCTTAGCCTATTTCAGCCTCACGTTCGTTTTCGTCGTCTTCGACTTTTTCACGAACATGGACGAGTTCTCGCGTGGGGCGTCGCAGGCCGGGGGATTGTTGCGGTTGGCAATTACGTTTTACGGACCGCACTCCCTGGCGTTTCTGGAACGCGTCTTGGGGTTGCTGGTTCTCAGTTCCGCTCTGTTTACGGTGGCTTGGCTCCAACGGCATAACGAGATGACGGCCCTTCTAGCGGCGGGCATTTCCCGCCTCCGCGTGATCAGCCCGATCCTGCTGGGGGCCGTCCTGGCGATCTTGCTCGGGGTCGTCCTCCGAGAAATCGTCCTGCCGCAACTTCGAGACGCCTTGGCGAGGACCAGCAAAGACCCGTTCGGCGAAAACGGCAAGCCCATTCAGCCCCGCTACGATAATCAGACGGAGATTCTCTTTCGCGGGAAGGCGGGCTTTCGCAAGGATCGCAGGATTTCGCAGCCCAGCTTGCTGCTGCCGCCGGAACTCGACACCTACGGCGGACAATTGCAGGCCGAGAACGCCTACTACTCGCCCCCGCAACCCGATCGCCCCGGCGGTTTCCTGTTGGACAAGGTGATTCGCCCTACGGACTTGGCCTCGCAACCATCGCTGGAACTGAAAGGGAAGCCGGTCATCATCACGCCGAAAGACGCCCCCTGGTTGCGGAAGGATCAGTGTTTCGTGGTCACCGACATCGATTACGATCAACTCGCCGGCGACCGCGTTTGGTTGGAGTACTCCTCGACGGCCACGTTGATTCGGGGCTTGCACAATCCCAGCTTGGACCTGGGCGCCGACGTTCGCGTTCGCATTCACAGTCGCTTGGTCCAACCGATCCGCGACTTGACGCTTCTGTTTCTGGGGCTTCCGCTCCTTTTGCGCCGGGAGCAGCGCAACGTGTTTCTCGCCCTGGGGTTGGGCTTGGCGATCGTCATCGTTTTCACGACCGTGGTGCTGGCATGGGAGTACTTGGGAGCCAATGAGACGATCAGTCCCGCTTTGGCCGCCTGGGGACCGCTCTTCATTTTCGTCCCTTTCGCGGCGGCTTGGCTCGATTGGATTCACCAATAGCCCCGCTTCGCCCTAGCTCCATCGGACCATCTGACGTTCAGGGCACTTCGCTTGGATGGCAATCCACCGTATATTAGTGGGATGGGTGAGGCCCGTCCTTCGGCGTGCTGAGCGTCATCCCGACGGCTATAGCCCTCCTTTCCAATCGCCCGTGGTAACCCGCGCCGTCATGGTACATAGCTAATGACGGCGACGCGAATAGATGATTTCGAGGACGACGTCATGGCGAACGATCAACCGCAACGCGACCGCTGGCAGGAGTTGGCGTCACTCTTAGGCATCGCTCCGCCGGCGGAAGGGCAACCGGCTTCCGGAACTTCCGGCCCATCGTTGGAGAACGCGGGCCACGAACCCCCGCCACTTGAGGTAACTTCGGAATCTCCGGTCGAGAAGTCCGATTCGCCCTTGACCACGCCGCCCGCGGTCGAGGCATCCGGCGATGCCGTCCGCAGTATCGGGATTCCCATTCGCGCGGATTGGAAGCGGGATCGCAAGGCCGGTAATTGGGAAGTTGTCACGGCCGAATTGGGTCTGGTCCCGCCTCAGCCTGCCACTCCGCCGGCGGTTCAGGAAGCGAGCCGCGTCCGCGAGGAGGAGACTGAACGCGAGGAAACCGAACTTCGGCGTACGCACGCCGGACGGCCTTTGAAACGGCCCCAGACCGATGCCGTCGTGTTCGATCCGGTTTGCCGAACCGTGGAACCGCCGGCCCTCCCCGAGGCGGAGATGGTGGCGATGACGCTCCCGGACGCGGACGCCACCAACGTGGATGAGAAGGTCGTCGCCGTGGAACCGACTTCGGTGACGGGCTTGGAACTGGAGCGTGCCGTGGTGGCGCCGCCCGAGATTCCGCAAGACGTGGAGTCGCAATTGGCCCCGCTGGAAGCGGCGGTCGGCGAGTTCGCGGACGAGTCGTCCGCCGTGGCCGCCGACACCATTACCACGGCAACCGTATTGCAAGAGGGTCGGCCGAAACGCAAACGCCGACGCCGACGACGCAAGACGCCGATCGCCGTCGCTTCGGAACCTTTCGAAGCCGAACTGCCTTCGATTGTCGCGGAA
This sequence comes from Thermopirellula anaerolimosa, assembly GCF_054657335.1. Classification (NCBI taxonomy): domain Bacteria; kingdom Pseudomonadati; phylum Planctomycetota; class Planctomycetia; order Pirellulales; family Thermoguttaceae; genus Thermopirellula; species Thermopirellula anaerolimosa. The sequence continues at coordinate 870,509 of NZ_BAAHYX010000006.1, read as the reverse complement.
GCCGCGGCGGACGGTGACGACGACGATGAACTCGACTCGGCGGTTGAGGTTCCCGAGATGGTCGCCGTGGAAACGGTCGAGCCTGAGAAATCGGCGGGAGGAAGACGCGACCGGGGGCGGCAGCGTCGTCCCCGCGATACCTCCGTTCCTGCCGATTCCGAAGACGAATCGGCGGAAGATCGCGATGCGGCGGTCGAAGGCGAAGGCAAGTCGGCCCATAAGGCCGTTCCCACTTGGGCCGAGACGGTGGCGCACGTCATTCAAAAGAACATGGAAAACCGCCGCCGTCGCGGAGGGTCCGGGCGAGGACGCGATCGATCGTAGCGCCGCAACCGATCACGAAACGCGGCCGCTAAGCCGGCATTTTCCGCGGTCCATCACCCGCCCACCGCGTGTTGTTTCCGCAACTCGATTTCGGGGAGGCATATCATGGCACCGCTCGTGCGTCGGCCTTGGATTTGGCCGTGGGTCCCCTTCTTGCTCTGTTTCGGCATCGCTATCTCCGTTTCGCAACGCCGTCTCGCCGCCGAACCTCCCGCCAAGGTCAACCTCATCTTGATTCTGGCCGACGATCTCGGCTGGAGTGACACCACGTTGTTTGGAACGACCAAGCTCTATCAAACGCCGAATATCGAGCGTCTGGCTCGCCGCGGAGTTCTTTTCACGCACGCTTATTCCGCAAGCCCGCTGTGTTCTCCCACTCGGGCGAGCATCTTGACGGGAATGCATCCCGCGCGCGTGGGGATCACGGCGCCGAATTGCCACCTCCCGCAAGTCGTGCTTCGACCGGCGGCTCGCCCTACCGCCGCGCCCTCCGAAAAGGCCACCGTCGTCAATAGCGTCACGCGACTCGACACCCGATATGTCACCTTGGCGGAGCGTCTGAAAGCGGCGGGCTACGCCACGGCGCACTTCGGAAAGTGGCATCTCGGCCCGGAACCATATTCGCCCTTGGAGCAAGGGTTCGACGTGGACATTCCCCATTGGCCCGGTCCCGGTCCCGCGGGAAGCTACGTGGCTCCTTGGAAGTTTCCGGCATTTCACGAGAGGTCGCCCGGCGAGCATATCGAGGATCGGATGGGCGACGAGGCGGTCGCGTGGCTGGAATCTCACAAGGACCAATCGTTCTTCCTCAATTATTGGCAGTTCAGCGTTCATGCTCCTTTCGACGCCAAGAAAGAGTTGATCGACAAATACCGCCCGCTGATCGATCCCGCTAGTCCGCAACGTTGCCCCACCTACGCCGCCATGGTGCAGAGCCTGGATGAGAACGTCGGCAAGATCTTGGACGCCGTCGATCGCCTTGGATTGTCCGAGAATACGGCGATCATCTTCTTCTCAGACAACGGCGGCAATATGTACAACGAAGTGGACGGCACGACCCCCACCAGCAATGCGCCGCTCCGCGGCGGGAAGGCGACGGTGTACGAAGGCGGCATTCGCGTTCCCGCCGTGGTCGTTTGGCCGGGCGTGACGACTCCCGATACGCGATCCGATGCCGTCATCCAAAGCACGGATTTGTACCCCACCGTCCTGAGCCTGTTGGGCCTGCCGCCGACCCCGGACCAGGCCGTCGACGGGAAGGACATTACGCCGGCACTCCGCGGCCAAGCGTACGATCGCGGCCCGATTTTCACCTACTTTCCGCACAGTCCCAAAGTCCCCGACACGCTTCCGCCGACCGCAGTTGTTCACCACGGCGACTGGAAACTGATACGAATCTTTTTCGGTGGAGAGCGCGGCGAGCACTCTTACGAACTGTATAACCTGAAGGACGATATCGGCGAGAGTCGCAACGTCGCCGCCGAGCACCCGGATTTGGTGAAGGAATTGGACGGCCTGATCACGGATTTCCTTATCGATACGCAAGCGGTCTTGCCGCTGCCGAATCCGCGATACAACCCCAACTTGCCGCTGCCGAATCCGCGATACAACCCCAACGCGGTGCCGCGTGGATCGAACGTCCCCGCGCCCGCGGCTGAGTAGCGACGGGCGAGACTTCGCGGCTACAGGTCGCTTGCTATGGCTGTACGGCGCGGGCTGCGATGCGGCATTCCGGTGCTTGCACCCTGTCCGTGTGATGTGTCGATGCCATCCGATCGCCAAAGAGTCCGCCGCGGCGCATGCAGGCGGAGGGCCATGCATCGCGATCCTTCGACCTCTCGCGGACGCATCGGTCGTTCTCGCCGATCTATCATCCGCGAAGCCCTTGCCTAATCATTTGGGCGGCCCGTACCATGCAATTGCAACGCCTCGCCGCAGTATCGACCAAGTGACGGCACGCCCCGATTGCGTGAGGTCGTCGGATTGCTTGTGTTGAGGGGCGGTCATTGCCGCGCGGTTCAGCGCCCCGGTTTTTCGAAACGATATTGTGCGACGTAAGCGATTGTAGGGGAGTTCCCGATGATACAACGGTTCGACCTCCGACGGTGCCTTTGGGCGCTAGTGCCGGTGTTGCTGCTCGGTTGCCTCAGCGCGAATACGATGGCGGAGAGTGCTCCCATGCGTCCCCCCTTTCCGATACGCAAGCCCGTTCCTCCCCTGCCCGATGATGCGGTCTGGCTCAACAGCGGAGGGCCGATCTCGTGGCAACAACTTCGCGGAAAATTCGTGCTCCTCGATTTCTGGACCTATTGCTGCATCAACTGCATGCACATCTTGCCGGAACTGAAAAAGCTTGAGCAGAAGTATCCGCGCGAACTGGTCGTGATCGGCATCCATTCGGCGAAATTCGAAACCGAGCGAGACGCGGATAACATCACCGAGGCCGTGTTGCGATACGGTATCGAGCACCCGGTGATCAACGACCGCGACATGCGGATCTGGAGGACGTTCGGCGTCAACGCTTGGCCCACCTTGGTGCTGATCGATCCGCAGGGCTACGCGGTATGGGCGGCAAGCGGCGAAACCACCTTTGAAGCCCTAGACGAATTGATTTCCCATGGGTTGCCTTTCTATGAAAAACAGGACCTCCTGGACCGCACGCCGGTCCGATTCGACACCGCGGCACGACGCTCGCCCCGAACTCCGCTCCGATTCCCGGGCAAAGTCGCGGTGGATGAGTCGTCCGGGCGACTGTTCATTGCCGACAGCAGTCACAACCGAATCGTCGTTGCTGGGATGGACGGTAGGCTTCAAGCCGTCATCGGCAACGGCAGGGCGGGCCTGAAAGACGGAGGTTTCGACGAGGCGCAGTTTTCCCAACCGCAGGGAATGGCTGCCCGCGGTGACGAGCTTTACGTGGCCGACACGGAAAACCATGCCATCCGACGCATCGATCTCGCCGCGCGGACCGTAACGACGATCGCCGGGACGGGGCGGCAATTGCGGCAGGCACCCATTATCGATTCGAAACCCGCTAAGAATGCTGATCTCAGCAGTCCCTGGGATTTGTACCTGGACGGCGATTTTCTCTACGTGGCCATGGCGGGTTGCCACCAAATTTGGAGAATGAATCTCAAGGACGGACGAATCGGCGTTTATGCCGGCAACGCCGTCGAGGACATCGTGGACGGAAGACGTCTACCGCCCGCCGCCTACCGCATGGGATACGCATCCTTCGCCCAACCCAGCGGATTGGCCTCGGACGGGATTCGCTTGTTCGTCGCCGACAGCGAGGGCAGTTCCATCCGCGCCGTTCCCTTAAAGAACAACGATGAGGTGGTTACCATCGTCGGAACCGCCGCTCTCTCTTACGCCAGGCTTTTCACTTTCGGAGATCGCGACGGACCTCGCGATCAAGTGCTCTTGCAACATCCCTTGGGCGTGGCTTATCTCGACGGCTACCTCTACGTCGCCGACACCTACAACAACAAGATCAAACGCATCGATCCGAAGAGCGGTGAAACGCTGACTTTGCTCGGGGACGGCGTTTCCGGCAACTCCGATCAACCGCCGAGATTTAACGAACCGGGCGGGATCGCCGCAGCGAAAGGGCGTCTCTTCGTCGCCGACACGAACAATCATGCCATCCGAGTGATTGAATTGGGCGCGAGGCCGGTACTCAAGACGTTAACGATCCAGGGCTTGGCTCCCCCGGAGCTTGAAAAGTCCGGCGACAACGAGGCTTGGGACGGTGCGGCGCCTCAGCGGGAACAACTTCGTCGCTTGCACGGCGGCGATGTCGCCTTGGAGATGACGCCTCAATTACCGGCAGGCATGAAACTGAATGCAGGCTTTCCGCCGGAGATTCGGGCGACGATTCAGCACCGAAGCGACGCAAATGACGGAAATGCGACCATCACGCGGACGTTTCGCGTGGACTCGCCGGAGTTGCCCCTCCGCGCAACTTTGACCGCGGACGACTTGCGAAACGCGACCTCCATCGACGTGCGATGCACGTACTTCTATTGCGAGACGGGCGGCAGCGGACTGTGTCGGATGGGTACCGCTCGATGGCTGCTTCCCGTGGAAATCGCCCCCGACGGCGCCGATAAGGTGAAGCTTTCCGGCGGTACATCCGTCCCTTGATACGCTGACCGCGGAACGATCGGCGACGGCCTGCGCGCATCGCCGCCGCGCGGGCGGAGGCTCGCCTCACAAGCAACCGGATTCAGCGCCGCTTGCGGAGTGATCCCTTCAACACGGCCCTGAGCAGGAACCAAGCGTCGGCGCTGTAACGAGGCAGCAACCGCCTCGGTTCCGTGATGAGGCGGTACGCCCACTCCAACCCCATCCGTTGCCATATCCGCGGCGCGCGGCGTAGGGTGCCCGCGATGAAGTCCAACGAAGCACCGATTTGGACGGCCGTGGCGGTCCCCCATCGACCGAGGTTCCGCGCTAACCACAACTCTCCCTTCGGTTGGCCTAAAGCCGCAAAAACAAGCTGCGCCTCGCTCTCGGCGATCGTGTCCAGTAATGCCTGCTCTTCGTCGCGAGTCAGGCGATCGATTTGCGGTGCCGCCGTCCCGCAAATCACCAGACCGGGAAAGCGCTCTTGCAGCACCGAGGCGGCCCGATCCGCAACGCCGGGCCGACCCCCGAGCAGAAAGACGCGGTATTGACGCCGCGACGCCGCCTCCGCCAACGCCCAAACCAAGTCTGCGCCGGTCACTCGCTCGGGCAAAGGCGTACCTTGCCATCGCGACCACCAAATCAGCGGCATCCCGTCCGCCACCAAAAAAGCCGCGCGGCGGTTGACGTCCGCCAATGCCTGATTTCGGTGACACAACCTCGCGTAGTGCAAATTCGCGGTGATGAAATAACTCGGCTTGCCCGACTCAATCAAACGTTCCACGGCGGCGACCGTTTCGTCGAAGGTCCACCGTGCAATGGGCAGCCCGAAAACCTCGACGATGGGTACGGGCGATACCGCCGAATTCTCTCCGGTCGACTCGCGTTTCACCCCTGTTTCAGGGGCGTCCGTCGCATCCCGCGGAGTCACTGCGGATTGCGTCGCGCTAATTTTCGGCGGCAATTCAACCGCGCACTGCCCGGAAGGGTAGCCTGACGTGTCTTGCAAGATCGCACCGTTCGAGAATTCGTAGGAGTTATTCACCGCGAGACCCGCCTCGGTTTGTGGTGATCGCTTCGCCGCCGGAAAAACACCGCGCGGAGCTTTCCCCGTTCCGCATACTTTGGCAAAAGCGACGCGGATGAGATCCGCTCGCCATCGTGGCGTTTCTCAAGTATGGCATATCGGGAACGGGAGTGAGCCGCGCGGCAGATCACTCCTCGGTGCGCAGCCTGCTCCTCGGCAGACGTCCGACACGAAACAGTGCGGATTACGCGGAAGAGTTGAAAATTACGGATGTGACGAAAAATCGGAACGGTTGGGTCAGACTAATTTGTTTCGAACCGCCCAAACCGCCGCTTGCGTGCGATCCGCCACGCCGATTTTTCGCAAGATGTGCTGGACATGTTCCTTCACGGTCTCGTAGCTGATACCGAGTTGGTTCGCGATTTCCTTATTCGTCAGCCCAAGGGCGAGTTGCTTGAGCACCTCGCTTTCGCGGTGAGTCAGCGGAACGTCCACTTCCGTGCCCAATCGCGGCGTCGCTAAGGCCCCCGTGACCCGGCGGAGTTCTTCTCGCGTCCATACGTTTTCTCCGTTGGCCGCGGTGCGAATCGCGTTCACCAATTCGTCGCGCGAACAACTCTTGAGCAGGTAACCGTTGGCGCCCAACGCGACCGAACGAGCCACATAGGTCGGGTTATCGAAGGTGGAAAGCATGAGAATCGGGAGATTTTGTCTTTCCAATTTGATGCGTCCCAACGCGTACAATCCGTCACCGTTGGGCATGCGAACGTCCAGCAAAACCACGTCCACATCGTTTTCCAAGGCGTAACGGATCGCCTCCTCACCGCTTTCGACCTCGGCGACGATGTCGATCTCGGTCCCCACCAACATCGCATTGAGGCCGATTCGGACCATCGCATGGTCGTCCGCCAACAAGACTCGGATCCTTCGTCCCGATTGCGGCGAAGCAAATTCCGTGGACATGGCCATTTCTCCCTATGTTGCCCGAATATCACCCCTGTTTAGGGTGGCTACCTACTACCAGACCGCAACCCCTCCATACTAATAAACGGTCACCACCCGTATTCTAACATGTCAGGAATCCCCCGTGAACAGGCCGGAGATGCACTTTGGCAGATAGGTTATTGAGGCAAAAGGGCGTAATTTTTTGCCCCACGACACCGTGGAGTTGCCAGAGCGAGGTCTTGCCGAGCGAGAACGGCGTTAGGAGGGAGTTTTGCCCGGTGCAGGACGGCGAAGTCGCCGAGCCATCCAGATGAGCAGCAATGCCGCCACGACCAGGGCCGACACGCTCAAGACGACCAACGTCCCGCGATCCGTGTAGCGAACGAGGTAGAACGCCAGCTTGAGGTACTCGCTCAGCACGAAGTAGAACCCTTCCGGATACACCCACCACTGGTCGGGATCGAATCCGCCCCCGACGGCCGAGACGAATCGCACGCGCTCGGCGTCCGCCCCCAAGGCGCGATGCACACTCCACGCCGTTCGCCGGGTATGCAGCGCGTCGGTCACCACCAGCACCGTAACCCGGGGGTGAGCCTCAAGAAAGTCCCGCAGTGACAATATCTCATCGAATGTCGAGGCATGGTTGCCTTGGAGCACGACGACGGCCTTTTCCGGCACGCCGAGGATCGTCAGAATCCTCCGCGTCAGATCGTGTTCGGCGGGGAGAATCGCGTCGTCGGCATCCTCCAAAAGCGGCAACTCGGAGATCAGGATACCGCGGACCCAGCCATGACGCATCAAAGCCGCCGCCGCGAAGGGGCGCGTCTCGATTCCGCCGCCCAGAACCATGGCGTAATCGGCGCGCTGCGGCGGACTTCCCACATCCAAGAAATGGGCTGCTGCCCGCAGGAACGGCGGTCGCGTGAACAGGAACACCGCAGCCACCGCAAGCACCGAGGCGATTGCGCAACCGATCCTCCTGGAACGGATCACGGCGCACCTCCCTTCGGCGGCGGGAAGCGATCCATAAGCTGCTTTACGGCAAACTCGGGAGGTTCGGGGGGATGCGGTACCGCCAGACCGTGCATCCCGAACAAGTAACCGTTCATCAAAGCCTTGACGCCCGCCCGAGTCCGCCACCACTGCCTTGCGTCGAATCGACGGTCGGGAATTTCCAGGACCGCGACGCGTCCGCGACAATCGTCATCGAACGCGCAATCGAAGACGTGTTCCGTCGCCGCGCCGGCGAATACCTCGCAAAGGTAAAGGACTCGAGCCTGCGGATTCTCTTTCAAATAGTCCCTGATCCACTCGGCCGCGCCCCAGAGTTGCCCAACGCGATACGGTGCTCCAACCACCCGGTCGGCCGGAATGCCGCGGCGTGCCGCCGCCTGACGGATCAGCTCATCCATGGGCGGCAACGCGCCGATCTCCACCACGCGACTGCGGCGTCCCACGGTGACCACGATGTCCGCCGAGTGGCGGTGCTGAAGTTCCGCCAAGACGTTGAGCGTGTCTTGGCCGGGCAGGGAGTGACCGTCCCCACTGTGAATCCAAATCACGGTGGGGGCAAAGCCCTGCGGAATCGGGCGCGCGAGGAGCGGAGAGGACGCCAACGGCAGCCAGTATCCGTGCGTCAATGCGGCAATTAACAGGGCCGCCGCCATCAGAACGGCGAATAGAAGGAACCGACGTGGGCGAACATTGGTCGCTTCCGAGTCAGGCTGGAGCTTAATCGGCCCCTCTTCGACCGAAGGTTTCGATTCGTGCCGGTGAATGTCGCTCATCATCAGCCGTCAATTCCCCATGACCGGAAAAACGGACGCCATCCCTTCGCCCGCGGCGGTGCGTCGACGGCATGCGCCAGGCTCACGGTCCGGGCGGAGTCCACCACCCGTCACAGCAATTAGGGTCGCCGGGCGGACAGGCCGACGGGTCGCACGTGCCGCAAACATTGATGGCCTCCACGGCCTGCGCCAAATCATTGAGTTCGCTCAGCAGGGCGTTTCGCACCGCCGCCAATCCGCCGATGATGCCGATCACCAAGATCGAAATCAATAGGATCCACTCGAAGCTCAACATCCCTCGCCGGCAGTGTCGCCGGGACTTCCGAGAACGAATCGACTGCATAGCACGCATTCTCCGCGATATCCTGGGCCGTGTCTCGTGCCGGAACCTGTAAGTCTCGTAAAACTGCGTCGCCCTCATGTGTCCTTGGGCGTTTCGCCATCTCCACGACCGCGATTCCGACTCTTATCTCCGGTCGAAGTGACTAGCTGTCGATCGGGCGGCGACCGGCACCGCCTTCACGCGACTGGGTCGATCGCTGCACATGACGTTCCAAAGCCGAAAACAAACCCCGACCGGGGAGACGAAGGCCTGCCTTATCGGGGCGCAATCGTTTCAAACGGTAAGACCGTTACGCGAAACCCGCGGGAAGACGTTTCGACGGGACAACGTCGCAAGGAGAATGTTCACAAATGACAACACGCCGCCAGGCCCAAGGTAGACCCGGCGGCGGGTATGTCATCAAACGAGTACAGGGAAAGCCGCGGCCTCAGGATTCGCCCGGCACCGCAATACAATCGATGCAGACGCCTCGTTTGGATCGCCCCAGGCCCGGTACTTTCGCCTTCGATGCGGCGGGCGGTCGGGCGGGATCGAGGTACTCCTTGCGGAGCACGTCCACGGCCTTCGACGCGTCATCATCGGACACGAAATAATGGACCTTGGCCCCGTGGCGAAGATCGCTGCCGACCGACCCTAGCGACTCCGTCAACTGAGAGAAGACGTCTCGCGTCTGCCCCATCCCATCGGCATCCTGCCGGGCAAGATATCCATCCGTGAAGATCAGGGTCGGACTGTGGACCACGGTCGCACGACTGAAGTTCGGGGATGGCTTCACATCCGGCGGGTTGTAGAAACGGATCGGCCCCACGTCGTCGGCGCCGTCATTTCCCGTTTTGGCTCGCCAAGCGATCATTTCGATTTCGACGGGCGCTGAAGCGATCCAAGTCACAAAACTGACCGGCGGCACCGGATTATCGGCAAAGGCCGCCCTGACGGCGTCGAGCACCAGCGGCGCATCATCCATTTTCGTCAAAAAGACGCGAACCTGAACTATGTCCGCCGGTCGACACCCCAACTCGTCGGCCAGCGCGAGTTGTCCCTGAATGGACGCCTTCGCGGCTTCCGCCGTATCTCCCTTTTCCGGGCGACCCGACAAGAAAACCAACCTGTCTTGCGGCGTTGCGGAATAGTCCGCCGGGCGGGGTGTGTCGGCTTCCGGTGTCAGGGATTTCACCGCGACCGCCTCCACATCGCCCTCCACCGCCGCAACGGCGTCGATCGCGGCCTTCTCGGCGGCATCCGGCAGGGGCGTCTGAATGACGGTCACGACCGGCGCACACCCCGTCGGCAAGGCCTTGAGCAACTCCGCCGGAAACTTCTCCCCATCCTCCGCGGCAGAGATGTAAACGTTCAACCGCACCAAACGGCTGAGGTCCGACCCGCCCGCCTCCAGGATGGTCGCGAGCTTCGAGACCAGCCCCTCGACCGAACCGCCGCCGTCTGCTTGCAGCGACAATTGCCGCGTGAAGAGCAGCGGCCTTTGGTGGACCACGACGACCGACGAGGCGCCGGGAATCGTACCTTGCCCCATCCGATGTATCCCGGGTTCCCATTCCCTCTTGACGGTCTGTGTCGATCCTTTCTCTCCGCCGGCCTGTTTGCTAGCAGTCGTCCCCGCAGAAGCCTGCTTCGTTCCACGGCCTTCCTCCACCGAGCGAGGACAACCTGCGAGAAAAGGTAAAGTCAAGCCGACCACCAGTATCCCAATCGCTGCTTTCTTCATTCCGGATTGCCTTTCCTTGCGTTTTGCAGTCGGGTTTCAGCGCCATAAACCGCCTTTTGCGCTCGCAGTCCTTCGACGGACCGCGTCAAACGGATTCAGGCAGTTCGTAACCCTTGCGTTTGGGGCAATCCAGCAGCGCATTGGCCTCGTCGTCGTCGGGAAAGACCTCTTTCTCAGGGTCCCATTTCAATCGACGTCCCAGCCATCGCGCGATATTTCCCAGGTGGCACAGCGTCGCGACACGATGACCGTTTTCCACCTTCATGATCGGATCCTTTCGCGACTTCACGCACTCGTAGAAATTGTGCATGTGATTGTCGCTCTCATAGACTCGGATCGCGTCCGAAGGCAGGGGTTGTTGGTCCAGTTCGGGGGGATCGCATTCGTAACCGTCTCGAAAGACGGTGATCTTTCCCTTGTCGCCGATGAAAGTGCCGCCGCCGCCCAAGCGAGACTCGGTGCTTTCCAGCTTGAGGATCACATCGTTGGCGAAACGGTAATGGACGATCGGCGAACTCATGAGCTGATCGCCTCGCTCGCGGTTCTCCGGTTGTTCGTAGGTAAGAGATGCGAGCTTTTCCTCCGGTTCCACCCAGACTTCCACGGGACCGCTGTCATCCATACCCAATCCCCACATGACCATGCTCAACCCGTGACAACCCCAATTCAGCAACTCGCCGCCGGAGTAGGGGCGCAAGGACATCCAACCGGGACCGACCGCCTCCTTTTCCGCCGGTTCCGCCGGGTAATTCTCGCGATTGTACGGCACCCGCGGTACGTAGGAATTGATATTGAACGGAACGACCTCGTTTTGACCGCACCAGGCATCCCAATTCAAATCGCCGGGCACGGTTTCCTCTGCGAATCGGTAATCCCACGGGCTGGGATAGTTATAACCGATGACGGTGTGCACCTTGCCGATGAAACCGTTGAGGATCATCTCCACGGCCTTGCGCGTTTTCGGATGGGATCGTTGCTGTTCGCCCGTCTGAAAAACGCGATTGTATTTCCGCACCGCCTGGACCATGACTTGGCCCTCGCGGATGGTATGGCTGAGCGGTTGCTCGCCGTAGATATCCTTGCCCGCCTGACAGGCATGAATGCAGGGCAAATAGTGCCAATGCTCGGGCGTCGCGTAAACGACGACCTCGACCTCCTTCAGTTCCAGCAATTTGCGATACTCTTGAAAAGGCTTGGCCTTGTACTTCTCGGCCCATTGACCCGCACGCTTGAGGTTGAAATCCGCGACGGCTACGATCTTCGCGTATTCCGGCGGCTTTCCTTGACCGCCTTTTCCGATCGCCAATTGGCCGTTCCTACGACCGCAACCGATGATCCCCACTCCGATTCGTTCGTTTGCCCCCTTCGCCGCGCCGGGGACGACATCGGGGACGGGAACTTTGGATTCCTTGTCCGACGATCTCTTGCACGAACTCAAGGCGGTCAAACTGACCGCCGCGGCGGTACCGGCGATGCGTTGCAGCGCACCCCGTCGATTCATCGCTCCCTTTTCCGAGAATTGATCGCGACGCATGAAACGATTCTCCAGATATCTTGAGGACCTCACTTGTTAAATCGGCGCACCTCGGCCCCCCAGCGAGGTCAAGGACGACGCTCGCTCACGATCCCGCAACGCGTGAGCACACTCTTCATCCAAAGGGGCTTCCGCCGAATCGAAGGCCGCCGTACGGTCAGGCCTTGGCGACCCGGGGATACACCTTTCGCACGGCCTTGATGATATCCCGCAAGTCGTCTTCATCGAAATTCGGGTCGATGATGACGCCGCCGAAGCGACCGATAATGTCGATCGTGCGGGGACAGCACTTGGCGCCGTACTCCACGGCCTTGCCTTCCGGTGAATTGAATGAGGGCCAGGCGGGATGCACGGTGACTTTGTTTTCGATGCGGTCGATAGTCGGCAGGATGGCCGAACCGGCGGGACCGCCTGCCGCAATGCCCTCCGCCCGCAGCGCACGCAGGAATTGATCCCGCTTTTCCCGATCGCCGAGATCGAGGAACACTCCGACGCCGATGTCGCCCTCCTTATCCGGCCATTTGCGGAACTTGATGCCGGGCAAGTCGGCGATCCCTTCCCGTACGATGCGGTTGTTTTTGCGCACGCGCTCGCAAATGGTCTCCAACTTGGTCAATTGTGCTTTCAGCACCGCTCCCGTGAACTCGTTCATGCGGAAATTGCAGGAGGCAAAGGCCGCCAGCAGGCCCCCTTTGAGCGACTCGCTGTAGGGCGAGCGGATGGAACCCACATCGTGGAAGCGAACGGCCCGCTCGAATAAAACCGGATCGTTGGTCAACACGGCTCCGCCCTCGCCGGCGGTGATGGTCTTGCTGAGCTGAAAACTATTGATTCCGATGTGACCGATCGAGCCGACATATTTGCCCTTGTATTTGCCGCCGCAACACTGGGCACAATCTTCCAGAACGTAGAGCTTGTGGCGATTTGCGATTTCCATAATCGGATCGAGATCGGCCGGCGTCCCCTGGAGGTGGCAGGCGATGATGGCCTTGGTGCGCGGCGTGATCTTGGCCTCGATATCGTTCGGATCGATGTTGAACGACTCGTCGATTTCGGCAAAGATCGGCAAGGCCCCCGCCAAAACGATGGCGTCGTAGTCGGCGAACCAGGTCCAGGCGGGCAAAATGACCTCGTCGCCCGGTCCGATCTCCATCGCCGCCATGGCCGTAAACAACGCGGTGGTTCCGGAGGTCACGCCCAGGGCGAACTTGACGCCGATGTGCTTGGCGTAGGCCTCCTCGAATTCCAGGACTTTGGAATCTCCGTGCCACCAACGGAAGGGTGAGCGAGACTTGATCACATCGATCAGTTCGCTCTCCTCCATCTCGTCGTAGAACTGGGGTCCGTAGGGCGAGGCGGACAACGTCTCCGATCGGACCGGCGTCCCGCCGTCGATGGCGAGCTTTTCCGCTTCCGCGGCAACCGCCGACCGGGATGTCCAAGTCGCGGCGCTTAAGAGCGAGGCAGCGCCGGCCGCTCCGATGGTTTCCAAGAACTCTCGACGATTGGAAGTGTGGCTGTCCATGTTCAAACCCCCGCTTCTCAAAGACACTGGAAAAGAATTTCGTTTGGAGACTACCGTTCGGACGCCGCGTGCGACAAAACTCTATGCCGCGTAGTAGCGCGCGACTTTTTGAATCGCCGCCGCCAGTTGCCGGATATACTCCTCGGTCATATTCTCGGTGATCAGCACGCGGACGCAAGATTGCAAGATTGCCTCCGCTTCGGGGCAGGAATGCTTCGCAAAATCCATGTCGGTGAGGCCGAATTCTTTGACGGGCCAACGCCCCGCGAAGAAGCCGTGGTTCAGGAACACCGGTTCTTGATACAGCGGCTTGGCGATGTACCCGCCGATGAGATTGGCCCCTTCCGCGGCGGCGGCCTTAATGAATTGAGAGCGGTTGCAGCGAAGCGCGTCGTCCTTGAGCCGAAACATATAGAACCAGTAAACCGCGCGGTCATCGGAACGCACGCCGTGCGGCGCGACGCCCGGGGCATCCGCGATCAACTCCGTAAGAAGGTTTCCCAGCTTCGACCGCACGGAGACGATTGACTCCAATCGGGTGAGCTGCGCAGCGGCCACTGCCGCCTGGGGTTCGCTCATGCGATAATTCGTCGCAAAGGCGTCGAATCCTCCCCATTTGCGGCGATCACCGCCTTTGTCTCCGAATTTTTGCAACAGAGGGCCGAATCGTTCGTCGTTCGTGCCGACCACGCCGCCGTCGCCGCACGTGACGTGCTTGGAGTTCTGGAGCGAGAAACAGGCGAAATGCCCGACCGTTCCGATAGGACGCCCCTTATACTTGGCCCCCCAGGCCTGGCAGCAATCCTCGATCAGAATCAGTTTGTGCCGATCGGCGATGGCCTTCAGGGCGTCCAAGTCGCAGGGATTGCCGGCCAAGTGGACCGCGATGATCGCCTTGGTCTTAGGGGTAATCCGTCGTTCCACGTCCGCGGGATCGAGGTTATACGTAGAGGGACCCAGGTCCGCGAATACCGGGACGGCCTGCTGGTAGATGACGCCGATGACCGAACCGATATCCGTGATGGGCGTGGTGATGACCTCATCGCCCGGCCCGATACCCGCGGCGGAAACGGCAATGTGCAGGGCCGCCGTTCCGGAGGAACAGGTCTGAACGTATTTGACCGGACAAATCTTTTGGAACCGCTCGGTCAACAGTTGCGTCTGAGGGCCTCCCCAATAGAACAGCGAACTTTGGCGGAGCATCTCTTCCAGTTGTCGCAACTCCGGTTCACCCCAGCGCGGCCGGCTTTGAGGAACGAGCGTTACGGCCTTCGGCCCGCCCTCCAGCGCCAGTTTTTCCGCCGCGTTTCCGATCGCCGCGGCTCGAAGGCCGGCGCTCGGAGCCAACATCACACCGGCGGTTGCGCCCGACGCTGAGGCCAAGAACTTACGCCTCGATACGTTATGCGACTTGGACATGGCACTCCCTAACTCTCAGAGTTTTGTCAAGTGATTTGTGCGTGCTGCACGATGTTCGTCAATCCGTCCGGATTCACGGATCGGGGACCGGTTCGAGCGATTCACCGCCCCGATTCCTCGTGCCGTCCTCTCATGCCGACGCTAAGGCGGCGGCGTGGGCGTGAATCTTGCGAACGGCCTCCGCAATTTGATCCATGGCCGACCGCTCTGCAAGAAGGGTCGTTTGATACAACCACACGCTCTCGGCGCAGAGCTTGTCGTTTTCCGGGCACTCGCAGCGCTGTGCCCAGCGCGCCAGTTCCGCGTCGCCGTAAACGCGGCGATAGGCGGGCGAGGATAGCGCGTCGCGAATGAATTCCGCCTTGTTCAAGGGATCGTAGCCCGGACTGCACGGGATGCCCTCCGCTCGGAGCGCTTTGACGAAACCGTTGCGGGAAAGCCCCGCGAAAGCCTCCGGCGAATAGCGGAACATGTAGAGATGATAGGCGTTCCGCGTGCAGCCATCGTACATGCGGGCGGGACGGATGCCCGGAATCTCTTGCAGGAGCGATGTCAGGTAGGCACCGTTTTCCGATCGGGTCGCGGCACGGGCCTCGATCTCGGGAAGTTGGCTGAGCAAGACCGCGGCCTGAAACTCCGTCATGCGGAAGTTGCCGTTGCGACCGCCGCGGTATTGCAGTTCGCCTCGCGCGCCGCTCCGCCGTCGCACACAATTGTGGAACGCAAAACAGGCGTCGGCGGCGGCTTCGTCGTTGGTGATGATGGCGCCGCCTTCGCCCGAGCATAGGTTTTTGCTGAGCTGAAAACTGTAGCAACCGGTGGTCCCCCAACTCCCCGCCGACTTTCCCTTCCACTCGGCCAAATGGGCCTGGCAAGCGTCGCCCACAATCGGGATCTTGCGATTTTGAGCCGCAACGCCGATGCGATCGAGGTCCGCCACGTTGCCGCCGATGTGAACGGGAACGACGGCCTTCGTGCGATCCGTCATCACGGCTTCCAGCTTGCCCGGATCCATGAGGAAGGTTTCCGGATCGGAATCCACGAACACCGGCAAGGCGTGGTGCAGCAATACGACCGATACCGTGGCCATGAAAGTGAAGGGCGGCACGATGACTTCGTCGCCCGGTCCGACGCCCAAGGCCCCCAACGAAGTGAACAGGGCTGTCGTTCCGCTGGAAGTCGCCACGCAGTATTTCGCCGAATTCAACTCGGCATAACGGCTCTCGAAGGTTTCCACGTTGCCGTTGCGGTACCAATTCCCGGACCGAACGACCTGGGCCACGGCTTGCTCCATCGGGGCCGAGGTCGGCGGCCAACCGGGGAAAGGCTCGGTGCGCACCGGTTTGCCTCCCAGCAGCGCCGGTTTATCGACCACAGCGGCGCGAGAACGCCGGGCCGCGGAACTCATCAGCGCCAAACTACCGCTTGCCGCCAAAAACGTGCGACGATTCATCATGCTTCTCCCGGTTTTTGATTCTCGAATAGTTTCCGGTCCGCTGATCAATGGTCTTCCACACCGACCCGGCCCAAAGCAAAGGCCCAACGACTCGCCGGAAAGGCAACGTTTTCGGCCTCGCACCACCGTTCATCCTTGGAACCCGTCAGCGTCTCATGTACCAGGTTCGCAGGCCGTAACTTCCTCTCTCTATCGCAGTGCGTCCATGACCGAGCGAATGGCCTCCTTCAAAACGCCCTCCGACCCGGGCGCCACGCGACTGGCTGTCGGTTCGTACCCGCCCTCTTGAAAGGCGGCATCGTAGCAGATGTAGCCGGTACCCAAATCACCGTAAGCCGCTACGGCGGGAAAACTCTTGTCATCCGCAAGCGAAATCGCGTACTCCTGAAACTCGAGCAACGACTCGCCGGGAAGAAACAGGGCGACCGCAGGCCCGATGCGTAATCCCTGGACGGCAAACGGTTTGTCTTGGCGATCGAAGAAGCTGAGGCGGACGGCGGCCAAGGTCCGATTCAGAGGACTCTGCTTCGCGTCCGCCAGCACGCGCTGATGATCCTCCGCCGTCTGTCCCGGTTCGCTTCGCGGCGAAAAGACCACGGGATGCGAGATCCAAGCGAAACGATCGACGGGCACGTATTGCGTGGACTCCACCGCCCTCTTCATGCCCTCGTACAGTCGCAAGGCGAGGGCGTCGCGTGCTTCGCGCGTGCCGTCGTTGTACTTGCCGAACGTCACGTCTCCCGCGCAACCCGTCAGATAAACTTCGAACACATTCTCCTCTTTTTCCAGCTTTTCCCTGGCCATCCCCGGAACATCCGCCGAGACTCGACGGTCTCCGTAGAAACTCTGCGGATGCGTCGCATAGAAATGCAAACGGACGATGGGGCGATCTCCCTTCGCCAAGGTGATGGTGCGAAGATACGGATCAATTCTCCCCTCGGGCAATTCCCGCATTTTCGGGTCCCTGCCGCCGCTGCTGTAGCGCACCACCAAATTGCCGTTTTCGTCGCGAATCCGCCTGCTGGATGCCACTCGTTCCACGACGGCCTTGCCGACTCCCACTCGGTCGCAAGGCTGCAAACGCTTCAAGCTTTCCTTGGCGGCGGACGCGATACCCTCCGCGCATCGATGAAGAAAGGCAGAATCCACATACAGGGGCAACTCGGGATACGCCGCCATATGTTGCTGGGCGTTGCCATCCACGTAAGGCGCCGTGTGTTGGTGCACCGTGTGAACGAAGACGTTTTCAGCAGAAGTCTCCAATGCCGCCGCCAGGGCATCGCGTATAAGGTCGTAGCTCGAATGGCACAGCCCGCACCAATCCAGCGCACAAACGGCATACCTCTTGCCGCCCGCTTCCAGCACGATCCCTTTCGCCCAGAGCGGGTCTTCGATGGTCTCGGGTGTGTCGAGCCAGATCAAAGGCTGCCCTCCGATCGGCGGAGTAACATCGCACCGAAACGTCGCGACTCGTAGCGCAGGCTGTTCCTGGTCGGCCCCTGCGGAAGCGCCGGTACCACCCATCCAAAACGCCGCCCCCACCATCAAAAACGCAGCGACACGCATGCCCGACGTCAAGCTTCCTTTCATTCGACCGGACGGAGTGTCGCTCAACGACAATCGCTGTCTGCCAAAGGGTCGCATAGGCAAAACCTTTTCGAGAGATGGTTCGTTTTCGAGCGAAGAAGGCGGGCAACGCACCGGCGGGTGTCCGTTTCAATTCGCCCGTCAGTGTAGCGCTAAGCCGGAACCTCGTCAAGCAATTCTCGCGGAATTTGACCGACCACGAATCGGCGCTCGCGGTCTTGCCTCCATACCGCCGTTTGAGGCGACCAAGTCCGATCAATAAGAAACGTTTTTGAGGTTGCAATCATCCGCAGAGATGAGAGAGCTTCGATGCGGATCGAGGAGAGAAACCGCCACCCAAGCCGCAGACGGCGTGCCTGGGGCGCGGAGGGGAAACGGCGGAAGCAAGCGTAAGATCAGTCCGCGCGGCAGCGAACGTGCGACCTTCCGATGAAGCCGGACGCGATCACTCCGGGACTCGCGCGGTTCCCGAGATCAGACCGAGGATTGCGGCGGGACAATCGTCCGTACGCACCCGCCACTGTTTGAGCGTGTCGCGATCGCGTATCGTTACCGTGCCGTCGGCCAAGGTTTGGCTGTCCACGGTGATGCAGAACGGCGTGCCGATCTCGTCCTGCCGCCGATACCGCCGCCCGACCGCCCCCTTTTCGTCATAGAAGACGTTGCACAGGGGTTTCAGCGCGGCGTAGATTGCCTGCGCGATCTCCGGCATGCCGTCTTTCTTGACCAAGGGGAACACCGCCGCTTTGATCGGGGCCAAGCGTGGGTGCAATCGCAAGACCACCCGTTTGACGGGCTTGCCATGCTCGTCGGGAGCCTCATCCTCTTGATAAGCCTCGCAGAGGAAGGCCAAAGCCGCGCGATCCGCCCCCGCAGAAGGTTCGATCACGTGCGGGATGAATTTTTCCCGCGTCTCGTCGTCGAAATAGGCCAAATCGCGACCGCTGCCCCGGTGCTTGGGTTGCCCGTCCGGACCCAACTCCACCACCAGATCATTGCCTTGACGAACGAGTTTGCCCTCCATGTGACTGCGGAGATCGAAATCGCCGCGATGAGCCACGCCTTCCAATTCTCCGAAGTCGCCCGGGGCCAAGAAAGGAAAGGCGTATTCCACATCCGCCGTACCGCACGAATAGTGGCTCAATTCGCTCGCTTCGTGATCGCGGAGGCGCAGCCTTTCCCGACTCAACCCCAAGTCGACATACCACTGGTACCGACGGTTGCGCCAATATTCGTACCACGCTCGAGAGCTTTCCGGGCGGCAGAAGAACTCGATCTCCATCTGCTCGAATTCCCGGGAACGGAAGGTGAAATTGCGAGGCGTAATCTCGTTGCGGAAACTCTTGCCGATCTGTGCAATGCCGAAGGGAATCTTGACCCGAGTGCTATCCAGAACGTTCTTGAAATTGACGAAAATGCCCTGGGCGGTCTCCGGTCGCAGAAAGGCCGTGTTCTCTTCGCCGCTCAGGGCGCCGACGTAGGTCTTGAACATCAAATTGAATTCGCGGGGCGGGGTGAGGGTCCCCAGCGTCTTGGCGTCCGGCGCCAAGACGCGACTGAAATCTTCGACGGCGGTCAACGAGATCAGCGGACTTTCCCAACGCAGCGACTCGGCATCCTTCGCGCGAAGGCCGAAGAACTTCAGGGCCTTATGAAGGACGTCCTCTTCCGCCTCGGCACCCACCAGTTCCGTCGCGACGAAAACGCGCTGGTCGTCCTTTAGGACCCAACGGCCCTGCACTTGATCGTGCCGGTAGCGTCGCTTGGACTCGCGACAATCGACCATGTAATCGTGAAACAGGTCGTAGTGTCCGGAGCACTTCCAGACCTGCGGGTGCATGATGATCGTGCAATCCAATCCGACCATCGCGAAGGGCGACGGTGCACCGGGCGGAGCGACCAACTCATTGTGCGAGGTCACCATATCGCGCCACCAGGCCTCGCGGATATTTCGCTTCAACTCCACTCCCAACGGGCCGTAATCCCAAAATCCGTTCAGACCGCCGTAGATCTCGCTCGACTGAAACATGAATCCACGGCGGCGGCAGAGCGATACGATTGCGTCCATGTTCATGGCAAGCCAACTCCGTTGGAAGACACTCCCTCGTGCGACGGTTACGCCGGACGTCTGAGCCGAACCCGCGGCGCCCGGCGGAGAATTCACAAAGCTCCCAGAGACGATTGCTCAAGCCGGCGGGTTGGGAATAAAGACTCCAGTCTACCCGGCCAACCCAAAAGCGTCTATCAGGTGAGTGTCCCCGCAAGATGGCAATCCCGCCCGCCGCGGCGAGAGGCAGGGACGGTAATCGGTTAGGAAAGGCAGACGCTAAGCCGTTGCCATCGCCTCTCGGTTGTTGGCGCCCGCCAGCATCCTCTCCAAATCCTCGGCCAGGGGGGTGCCGGAGCGAAGCGCCGCCGTGACGTCGCCGTCGGGAGGACTGACCAGCATATCGAGCCATGCGACATAGCGTTCCAGGCACTGTTTTGAAACACTACCGGCAGCCTGCTGTAACCGGACCACCAGTTCCTCGACAAGGTGCGTGCAGCGCGTGACCTCATCCACCGGAACCACCATCGAGGCCGACTTGACGGTATGCAAGATCCTGGCCATATCGACCAAGGCATCGAAATCCGGCGACTCTACGTCCAGCGGACGAATCAGGTCGCTCAAGGCGCGACGCCGACCGTCCAACTCCTGGATGAAAGTTTGCCAAAGGCGGCGGTTCTTACCCGGCGGTACGGGGTATTCATCGCCCTCGCTCTCCGCGACCGCCGATTGGTCGCAGCTTGCCGTTGCATTCGCCGGGGATTCCCCGCTTGCGGAAGCCTCCGCGCTGGGCGTCCCGGGCGAGGGCACCGCGGCGGACTCCCCGCGGTCGCGTTCCGCCTTCGATTGGGACCGGTCTGAGGCAGGCTTTTCCCCAGACGATGCCTGGGTATTGGACGCGAAGACCTGATCGCCCGGTTCTTCCTCGAGTTGCGTGTTTTCCCGTGCGTTTGCGGCGCCGTCGGGAGAGTTACCGCTCCCGTGCCCGGCCTTCCTGATCAGATCGTCCGCCAATTGGACGACCCGGCATAGGTCGGGCTTGGCGATTTGCTCATCGGCGCCCACGGACTCGCCTTTCTTGCGATTCTCCGGGGTGATGATCGAAGAATACAGCAGAACGGGAATATGCCGGAGTCGCGGATCCGACTTGATCCGTTTGGTGAGATGGTGCCCGTCCACTTGCGGCATCTCCACGTCGGCGATCACCAAGTCGCAGATCGGCTCGTCTTTTTGCGCCGCCGCTTCCAGCCAAGACCAGGCCTCCTTGCCGTTCTCGAAGGAAATGACTTGCTGATACCCGCTCTCGCGGAGCGTGCTGACCACAGCTTCGCGAACCGTGGGAGAATCCTCCACGAAGACGATGAGCGCCTGATCGCGCGGCACCTGATCGACATTTTCCACGCAATGCGTTCGGAAATACTGATTCGTTACCTCGTCGAGAATCATTTCAAAGTCGAGCATCAAGATCAGACGGTCGCCGCACCGGGTCAACGCCGTGACCGGCATGCGAGACAACGCCGTTAGCCCGGGGACCGCCAAGACGTTTTCCCAACTGAGCCGATAGATTCGCTCCACGCGGTCCACCAAAAAGGCTGTTTGCTGTTGGTTGAGGTCCGTCAATATGGCCGTGGATTCGCAATGCTCTCCGGTCGAGTAAATCCCCAAGTGATCCATGAGGGAGACGCAGGGAATCACTTGATTGCGCAATTTGAATACGCCTCGAATGGACGGATGCGCCTTGGGAAGTTGCGTGATCGCAGGCGCGGGAAGCACCTCCCGGACCTTGGCGACGTTGATGCCGAAGGTATAGTCCGCAACGTTGAAAACGAGAACTTCCAACTCGTTGGTCCCGCTCTCCAGGAGAATCTCTTTTTCCAAAAGCAGTTGGGAAAGGTGGCTCATAGCTTTGGCTCTCGACGTGGTTCCTGGTATTGCGTCCAACCGCGGGCAAGGTCTGGGGGGATTTCGCAATCGTCCGGGCGAACGAAGGGCTCGCTGCGCGCCGACCGGTGTGCCAAACACAATTGGTACGAACCCGGAGTCGTCACCGAACTCGCGCGTTCATCGTCCTTGGTTAAGCAAACTTAGCTCAGAATCCGACGCGTGCAGCGATCGGCCCGGCGAAAAGCCGAACGATTGCTTTCGTCC
The DNA here is from genome assembly GCF_054657335.1 of Thermopirellula anaerolimosa. NCBI lineage: Bacteria > Pseudomonadati > Planctomycetota > Planctomycetia > Pirellulales > Thermoguttaceae > Thermopirellula > Thermopirellula anaerolimosa. The sequence continues at coordinate 848,516 of NZ_BAAHYX010000006.1, read as the reverse complement.
CACGACGGGGTACCGCACGCGGATACGTTGTCGACGAAGAGCGCGTCGGCACCCCCGGGCATTCCACACCCGAACGATGTCCCGGCAAGGGCCGAAAACGGGAGACCGATCGCAGTGCGCCCCCGGGACGCGAGGCGGCGAATGTTTTTGAGAGGCAACAAACACTCGATTGCGATCGCCTCTTGTTAAAACCGCAAAACATCTGCGGCAGCGGCGTTTGTGTGCGAATAGGAATCCGGCTGCGACGCAAACCAACGTCCAGTCGCAAGATATGATCACAGAGCGAAAGACGCCCCCGCTTCGGTCCGCTTTTGGCATGGCATATGCAGGGAATGTGCCGTCGCGTTTCCCGGTTCGTCTCGTTTCTCTTTGTGGAGGGTCCGATCGTGCGGGTTGTGTTGAAAGATCTATGGAAATCGGATGAGGGCGTTTTGACGTTCGAGTGGATTCTCCTCATCACCGTCCTGGTGATTGGGGTCGTCGGCGGACTCAGCGCGGTCCGTGATGCCGTCATCACGGAATTGGGCGACGTCGTGGAGGCCGTGATCTCCTTGGATCAGTCGTACTACATCGCGCATCCTTGGGACGTTCAGGTTCCCGATTGCCTGGTGGACGGGGCTTCCGACTCGTCCTACACCGACGCCGCCGGCATGGACCAAGGACGTCTGCAAGACGGCGACTTGACGCAGAATCAATGGGCCATCGGTGATTGCGATCCCTTGGTGGAACAGCCCTTCTGAGGTCTTGGATGACGGACAATCATCGCCGTAAGGCGAGGATTTGCACGTCCGTTTCCACGACCGTCCAATCACAACGCAAACGGAACGAGGAGTCGGAAAAACTTTCCGGTTCCTCGTTTTTGTTTGCGCTTTCCTCGCGGGCGGCCGTTCCGACACCGCTTTCTTGCGACGAGGTCGGCTCGCAAACACAATGAAGGCAATCGCGGTCGAGGACTGCGTTTCGGCCGCCATGGGAAGATCGCGAACAGCAGTCTTGGGAGATGAAAAATGAGCGACATGACGCGGCGCGGATTTCTTGGGACGGCGGGGGCCGGACTCGGCGCGGCGACTTGGGGATCTCTTATGAGCCTTGAGAGCGGCGGACCGCTGCCGCGACTACGCGAAGGCAAGCGCGCCCGGGTGGGGCTCTACTCGATCGGACACGAACGCTACTGGGAACAATTTCCGGGGCTTTTGGAGCGATTGCTCGGATACGGCGAGTTCATCGCGTCGCGCATGAAGGCTTGGGGCGACGTGTACTATGCGGGCATGGTGGACCACGAGGCCAAGGCCCGGCGCGTGGCCGACGAATTCCGGCGTCAGGATGTGGACATCGTTTTCTGCCATGCGGCGACGTACGGCATGAGTGCGTCTCACATCACCATCGCGCAGGACTGCGGTCGATCCGTGGTCGTGCTCAATTTGCAACCCGCCGCCGCGATGAACTACGACAAGACCGGCACCGGCGAATGGCTGGCTCAATGCGTAAGCTGCTGCGTGCCGGAGATCGCGAACGCCTTTCGTCGCTGCGGCATTCCATTCCGCGTGGTAAGCGGTCTGTTGGGACTCGAGGCCGCGCCGGCAATCTCCGTGGCGGATGAGAACACGGTCGCCCGCCCGGAGGCGATCGCCGCCTGGCGCGAGATCGCCGACTGGATTCGTTCGGCGGGCGTCGTGCGGACGCTGCGGGACGGAAGAATGGGATTCCTGGGCCACACCTATCCCGGCATGTTGGACATGTACAGCGATTTCACCCTAATCATCGCACAGACGGGGATGCACGTGGAAGTGCTGGAAATGTGCGACTTGGCGCGATTGGCCGAGACGGTGACGGACGCGGAAAAGCGCCGCAAACTCGCGGAAATCGAGGGGATGTTCGAAATCAGCGAGGACTCGCCGTCCGATCCTTTGGCCAAGAAGCCCCGTCCCGAGCAATTGGAGGCCGCTTGTCGCCTGGCGGTCGCCGAAGAAAAACTGGTCGCGGAGTTCGATCTGGATGCGCTGACGTACTATTACCGCGGGGCGTCCGGCAACGAATACGAGCACCTGCAAGAGGCCGCGATCCTCGGCTACTCCCTGTTGACCGCCCAGGGCATCCCTTGCAGCGGCGAGGGAGACATGAAGACCGCCGTGGCTATGAAGATCAGCGACATTCTCGGTGTGGGCGGCAGTTACAGCGAAATCGTCGCCGCCGACTACGATCGCGGGACCATCATCTTGGGCCACGACGGCCCGTTCCATATCGGCATAGCCGACGGGCGACCGATTTTGCGCGGCATGGGGTTATATCACGGCAAATGGGGGGCGGGGGTCAGCGTAGAGGCTTCCGTACGCAAGGGGCCGGTCACCATGCTCAACGTAACGCAAGATGATCGTGGACGTCTGCGCATGATCGCCAATGAGGGAGAAACGATCGAAGCCCCGATCCTCCGTATCGGCAATACCATGTCGCATGTGCGATTCCCGCTCCCGCCCGCGTCGATGATGGACGCCTGGTTCGCCTTGGCCCCGACGCATCACGGGGCGTTGAGCGTGGGCCGCAACGCCGAGGTATTCCGCAAGGTCGCCGACCTGCTCAACCTGCCCTACGATTCCGTCACCGCCTAAACGTATCCCCGGCGACGGCCCATCCTTTGGAATACGTCATACCACTTCGCCACTCGATCGGCGCGAAGGTCATCGTTGGAAAAAGCTCAATGCCCGCGGCCCGGGGTTGCGGAGGCCTTTTGCGCCAACAATCGCACCATGGCCGCCGCCGCACCGATCGTCAGTGCCAATACGACGTAACTCACCAAGTTGCCGTAATCTCCCGACCCGGCTTGGATGAAACCGATGACAGCGGGGCCGATACTGCCTCCGCCGAAACTCAGGGTGAAACTCAATCCGTAAGCCATACTGCGACGGCGTCGCGGGACGTATTTGGCCACCAGGCTGTTATACAAGGGCTGGTGCATGAAGAAGACGGGCATAAAGACGGCGGCGGCCAATACCCGCCATGCCCCCGAGACCGCGCCCATCGCGATCAAAAGCGGCAGACTCGCCCAAAACACTCCGGCCAACATGCGCTCCAAGGTCCGCGGGGTTGCCCAACGCCCCGCCGTGTATTGGCCGATCATTCCCAGTAAGAGGACGGCTCCGCTCAAGATGTTCCGCACCGTTTCCCGCGGCAACTGAGGAAATAGGCCGGAGTCGTCCAAATAGCGGGGCAGGAAGGTCATGACCGCGGAATACACAAATCCCGCCAAGGTCGTGGCCGCGATGAGCAGGAAGTAACGACTCCAGGCGGGCTTTTCTTCGGCCGACGCCGAGACGGAGGGACCGGCGTTTTCCGACAGCGGTGCGGCGGGAGAATCCGCGATGATCGGCCCCACCGCCGCTTGCGCACGATCACCATCCTGCGGTTCGTTTTGCGGCGGTAATCCGCCGCGGACGGACAGCCCGGGCAAGCGTGCCTGCTCATCCGCCGAAGATTGGGTGACCGGGGCCGGCTGCGCTCGGTCGTCGCGAAGGGCGAAAAAGACGACGGCGGCCAGCAGGATTCCCGGCACGGATAGCGCCAGGTAGAACGATTCCCAACTTCCACCCGAATACAAAACCCACGACGCCAAAAGCGGCCCCGTCGCGATGCCTAGCGATCCCAGAATGCCATGATACCCGAGGGACAGCGGACGGTTCTCCGGGGTGGTACGTTGGGCGATCAAGGCCAATCCGGCGGGATGATAGATCGAGGCGAAAAGCCCCAAAATCGGCAGCGCGATGAACAGAACGGAGATGTTATGCGTTACAGCGGCAGTCTTTCCCACCGAGAACAGAAACAAGCTGGTCAGGCCGCACCCGACCAAATAGACGACCAACATCGCCTTCTGGCCCCAGCGATCGGCCAGCCATCCGGCGGCCAGGGCACAAAGCCCGAACGGCAAACGAAAGGACGTCCCCAAGAGGCCCGTCGTCGCTTGACTGACGCCGAAGGCATCGGCGATCAATTGCTCAACGCTCGAGAACGATTGTTCGTATACATGAACCAATGCATGACAACAAGACACCAAGAGAACCAGTCGAAAGGTCTTTCGATCCACGGAGACGATCCTAATCGATGCGAATCAAGCCGCGAACGCTAGCCATCAGGGGGGATCCCGGCGAAAAAGGTACGAATGCCGCTGCGTGAAAATAAACGGGGCCGCCCTCGCCGTGGCAACAACCGAGCGCTCACCGCACGCACTGACTCTTTGCGATCCAACGGTTGAGAAGGTCCGAGGCGGCACCGCTTTGCACGGCCTGCTGCGCCAACTCCACGCAGTCGTCCAGGTTCTCGCTTTTTTGCGCCAACCACAAGGCCGCGCCCGCATTGGCGACGACGACGTCGGCGGCGGGTGAAGGCTGCCCGCCCAATACCTCAGCAATCAGTGACGCGCTTTCCTCGGGCCCGGTGACTTGCAGTTGATCGGGCTTCACAGGGCTGAGCCCGAAGTCCTCCCAGGTCCAGCCGAAACTCCGCGTGCGGGCGTCTTCCACCAAGATGACTCGAGTCAATCCGCTGAGATCGATCTCATCCATCCCGCTGCCGCCGAAGACTACCGCGGAACGCCCGGTCCCCAGTAAACATAGGGCCTCCGACATCATGCGATGGAGGTGTTCGCGTCCCACGCCCAAGAGCTGAACGTTTGCCCCGGCGGGATTGGTCAAAGGTCCCAGAAGATTGAAGATCGTGGGGTGCCCCAGTTTCGCGCGGATCTCGGCCACGTTCCGCATGGCGGGATGAAATCGGGGCGCGAAACAAAAGCAGATACCCAGTTCGTTGAGACACTCCTCGGCGAAACCGGGGTCGGCATCCACGGCTACGCCCAGCAAGGCCAGCACGTCGGCAGCGCCGCTGCGACTGGTGATCCGCCGGTTTCCGTGCTTGGCCACGGGCACCCCGGCTGCGGCGGTGACGATGGCCGCGGCGGTACTGATGTTGAACGTGCCGGCGCCGTCTCCGCCCGTGCCCACGATATCCACAACGATCGGCGATTCCGCGCGGATTCGTACCATGTGCTTCCGCATGGCGTGAGCCGCGCCCGCCACTTCATCCACCGCCTCGCCCTTAGAGTGCATGGCCGCCAGGATCCGCCGCGCAATTTCCGCTTCGCACGCTCCGGAAATCATGGCCTCGATCACGGACGCGGCCTGTTCGAACGAGAGGTCCACTCCCCGTTCGAGTCGACTCAAAGCATCATGGAGCATGGTATTCACCTTATCAAAAGCCGCCCCACCACCCGAGCCCCCGCACTGATTCCATTGCGACCGCGAATCCGCCGTCACATGGGCGGTCCAACCAAAAGCGTTTGAGCCTGGGCGTCCGCGTCTCGCTCGATCGCGTTACTGCCGGGAAACTGCAAGGCATTGCGATGTAGGCCCGGCATTCTTACAATCGTGAACAATGTCACTGGGAATGGAAGGACTCCCCACGAAACCAGGTGCGGCATGGCGAGAAAGATTATTTTAGACATCGACCCCGGTATCGACGACGCGCTCGCCTTGTGCCTCAGCCTTTTCGAACCCACCTGGGAAATACTTGCGGTAACGGCGGTGGGGGGCAATGTATCACCGACCGTTGCGACCCGCAACACCCAGGCCTTGCTCGCGTATTTCGACCCGGAAAGGACCCCCCGCATCGGCGCCGCCTCGGACCCGGATCAAGGGCTGCCGGTGAAGGGGCGCTTCGCCGAATCGGCCGACGATTTGAGGGTGGCCGCCCTGCCGGTCGCCGAGTTGCGGACCCCTCACCCTTCAGAGAAGGTCATCGCGGACGAGGTTCGCAGTTCGCCCCACGCCGTCACGGTCGTCGCGCTGGGACCGTTGACCAATATCGCGCGGGCCATTCAACGCGACCCGGAATTTTCGGCCTTGGTGGGCCGGATCGTAATCGCGGGCGGGGCCGTGCAGGTGGGCGGAAACATCACGCCTGCCGCGGAATTCAACATCTACTGCGACCCCGTGGCCGCTCGCGTGGTATTCTCCTCCGCCGCCCCCAAGACCCTGATTCCGCTCGATGCCAGCAACAAGCTGGCCCTAGGCTTGGGATTCCTCAACGAGCTTCCCGAGGAAACCAACAAAGTCGGGGCCTTGTTTCGCAAATTGCTCTCGGCGAAGTTCCGCAATTACCGCCTGGAATTGGGCCGCGAAACCATCCACTTGCACGACACGCTGGCACTGATGGCCGTCGCCTGCCCCGAACTGTTCCGCTTCGTCGAGATGTCGGGCGACGTGGAGACCGCCGGCGAATTGACCATGGGAGCCACAGTGTTCGATCGTCGTGCCGCTCCCGCGTGGCGCCACAATAATCTCGAAGTCGCCGTCTCCGTGGATGCCGGCGCCGTTCATCAGCAGATCGTTCGGCGACTGCGTCAGGCCGCCGACGCCGTGGGCGACGTCGGCACGCCGCTGTGAGCGGCATTGCGACAGCGCGACCGATTTCGCCCCAACCGAAACGCAAATCCGGCGGAGAACCGTCGAGAGCACCATGAATCGCTCGCAACTTTCCGGCACTCGATCCCCCACCTACGACATGACCTTTCTTTGGTCCGTTTGTCTTGTGGCGGCCATGGGCGGGTTGCTTTTCGGCTACGATTGGGTGGTCATCGGCGGCGCCAAGCCGTTCTACGAACCTTACTTCCATATCGCGCCGAAGAGCTTTTGGCAGGGATTGGCCCAAAGCAGCGCCTTGGCGGGGTGCCTGGTGGGGGCGGTGCTGTCCGGAATGCTTACCGACCGTTGGGGACGCCGCCGCCTTCTCATCGCGGCGGGCCTGCTGTTTACGGCGTCCGCCGTCTGGACCGCGCTGGCCGAAAGCTACCTCTCGTTCAATGCCGCCAGAATCCTCGGCGGCATCGGCATCGGATTGGCTTCGAACCTTTCGCCCATGTACATCGCCGAGGTTTCCCCCGCCGAGGTTCGCGGCGTCTTTGTCTCCATCAACCAACTCACCATCGTGATCGGCATTCTCGCCGCGCAGATTACGAACTGGGCCATCGCTCAACCCGTCCCATCCGGAATCGCGGAGGGTCAATTGGCCGACTTCATCCGCGGTACATGGAACGGACAGTTTGGTTGGCGCTGGATGTTCGGGGCCGAAACCGTCCCCGCCGCCCTGTTCTTTCTGCTCATGTTTTTCGTACCGGAAAGCCCGCGTTGGCTCGTCAAGGCGGGTCGCGATAATGCCGCGGAACGGATTCTCGCTCGCGTTGGAGGTTCGCAGTACGCCGAAAACGCCCTCCGCGACATTCGCGAGTCCCTGTCGTCGCTAGCGGGAAGTCGCGTCCGTATCGGCGAACTCTTCGAACCGGGAATCCTACACATCGTCGCGCTGGGGGTGTTTCTCGCCGTCTTTCAGCAGTGGTGCGGGATCAACGTGATCTTCAACTATGCGCAGGAGGTATTCCAAGCGGCAGGCTACGGCGTCAGCGCCGTCATGTTGAACATCGTCATCACCGGCATCATCAACCTCATCTTCACGTTTGTCGCCATCTACACCGTAGATCGCTGGGGACGCCGCAGCCTGATGCTGATGGGGGCGGGCGGATTGGCGGGAATCTACCTCATCCTCGGCTTGGGTTATCATTTCCACAGCACGGGCATTCACATGCTGGTGCTGGTCGTTTCGGCTATCGCCTGTTATGCCATGTCCTTGGCCCCGGTAACCTGGGTCATCATCTCCGAGATCTTCCCAAACCGGGTTCGCGGAGTCGGCGTCTCCATCGCCGTTTTCTCCTTGTGGCTGGGTTGCACGGCCTTGACGTTGACCTTCCCCTTGCTTTTGGGAGCCTTAGGGCCGGACGGGGTATTCTGGCTCTACGGGGCGATCTGCGCGGCGGGCTTCATCGGCATCCTGCGTTTTCTGCCCGAGACCAAGGGAAGGACTCTGGAAGAAATTGAACGCCGGTTCCTTCGAACCGAAACACCAACCGGGCCTCGCGACTAGTCCGGTTTTTTGCCGTCTATTCCGCAGGGATTTTGGGGAACTTTGGGGAGTATAGCCATGTTGCATCGCGGATGGTGTTGCGTCTTGGCGACGATCGCGTGCGTCGGTCTCTCGTTTTTCGAAGGAATGTGCGTGGCCGCGGAGGATGTGCTCCCTTTGCAGGGAACATGGCGATTCCGCCTGGATCCCCAAGATGAAGGCGTGCAAGGAGGGTGGTATTCCGAGACCCTGCCTGATCGAATCGAGCTACCCGGCATGCTCCAAGCCCAAGGTTACGGTTTTCCGCCCACTCGGGAAAGCAAATGGTTGGCGGGCATAGGGTTGAAATTGCAAAACGATCCCCGCTTCGCGGAATTCTTTTCGGACGAGAACTTCCTCTGCCCATTCTTCCTCACGCCGCCAAGGCACTACGTGGGACCGGCGTGGTATCAGCGAGAGGTCGAGATTCCGCAAACATGGGCGGGTCGCCGAGTGACTCTCTTTCTCGAGCGTGCTCACTGGCGGACCGACGTTTGGGTCGATGACCGCGCGATCGGTTTCGCCGACTCCTTAGCCGCGCCGCACGTCTACGACCTGTCGAATGAACTCACGCCGGGTCGGCACCGGATCACGATTCGCGTCGATAACAGTTACCTGATTCCCGTGGGCACCAGCGCCCATAGTATTTCGGACGAGACGCAGGGGAATTGGAACGGCATCGTGGGGCGGTTGGAACTGCGGAGTAGTTCGCCCGTCTGGATCGAGGAACTCCAGATATTCCCCAGTTATGCGAGGAAGTCGGTGGAGGCGAAAATCACGCTGGGAAACCGAACCGGATCGCGAGGTCGGGGGACGATCACCTTGCAAGCCGTCTCCAGGAATGGCGCGAACGACGCCGGCGCACAGACTTATCCTGCTCGGGAATACCCGGTTCAGTGGGATGAAGACGGCGGGCAGGTCACGCTCGACTATCGTCTCGATGAAACGGCCAAACCATGGGACGAATTCGACCCCGCGTTGTATCAGCTTTCCGCGCGACTTACCGCGGATGCGAACTCCGACGCGGAAATCGCCGACGCCGTCTCCGCCGCGTTCGGATTTCGCGACCTCGCCATCCAGGGGACGCAATTCACCGTCAACGGGCGCCCGATCTTTCTGCGGGGAACTTTGGAGTGCTGCATATTCCCCCGCACGGGACACCCGCCGATGGATGTGGAGTCGTGGCGTCGGATTTTGGCGACGGCCAAGTCCTACGGCCTGAATCACTTGCGGTTCCACTCGTGGTGTCCGCCCGAGGCGGCTTTTCAAGCTGCCGACGAGATGGGCATGTACTACCAAGTGGAATGCTCATGCTGGGCGGCGTTCGGGGACGGCACGCCCGTCGACGCCTTCGTGTACAGCGAGGCCGCCCGCATCCGGAAATACTACGGGAATCACCCCTCCCTCCTCTTGATGGCCGCGTCGAATGAACCGGGAGGACGCAACCGCGACGCGTTCTTGACCCGTTGGGTCGAAACTCAACGGCGGAGCGATGGGAGACACGCCTATACCGCCGGATCCGGTTGGCCCACGATTCCGGCTAATCAGTATCACGTGCAACACGCTCCCCGTTTGCAGGCCTGGGGACCGCTCCAGTTGGATAAAGCGCCGCAAACTTGGGACGATTACCGCGAGCACATCGAAAAGCAAGGGATTCCCGTCGTCAGTCACGAGATCGGCCAGTGGTGCGCCTATCCCAACGTCGTGTCGGAACCGGAAAAATATACGGGCTTCTTCCGTGGTTCCAACGTCGAGGTCTTTCGCGAAATTCTCCAGCGGAAGGGTCTGTGGGAGCAAGCCGAAGAATTCCTCGCGGCATCCGGACGATTCCAAGTGGCGCTTTACAAACAGGAGATCGAAACGGCCTTGAGGACGCCCGGCATGGCGGGTTTCCAACTGCTCGATCTTCATGATTTCCCCGGACAGGGAACCGCTCCCGTGGGCGTACTGGACGCCTTCTGGGAATCCAAAGGGTACTGTTCGCCGGAGGAATACCGTCGGTTCTGCTACTCCACGGTGCTGCTGGTCAGAATGAAAAAACGGGTATTCACAGCGGACGAAACGATCCTGTTTCAGTTGGACGCAGCCCACTACGGACCTCGCCCGCTCGACCAAGTCGTCGTGAACTGGCGACTCCACGATAAGGAACGCGTGTTCGTGGAGGGCGAGTTGACGGCCTCGGACATCCCGACGGGGCGCGTTAGCAAGATCGGCGAATCGAGCGTCTTGGCTGCCGATCTGCCAGCCCCCGCCGAATTGACGTTGACCGCGACACTGGAAGGCACACCGATCGAAAACGATTGGAAGATTTGGATCTATCCCAAGGCTCCGCCGATCGAGATTCCCAGCGGCGTAACGCTCAGCGACGACCCCGAGACGGCTTGGCAATCGGCAAACGAAGGCAACCGGGTGATCCTGATGGTGCCCGCCGGGCGTGTCGCCGGTCGAACGCGAGGCACGTTCCAGCCCATCTTTTGGAATCGGATCACGTTTCCTACGCAAACGGTTCATATGGTGGGCATCGTCTGCCGTCCGGAGCACCCGGCCCTGAAGGATTTCCCGACGGCCTTCCACGCCGATTGGCAGTGGCAAGAGTTGCTGGACTTCTGTAAGCCGATGGTCCTGGACGGTCTGCCGCGTGAATTGCGCCCCATCATCCAACCGATTGATGACTGGTGCGACGCTCGAAAACTGGGATTGATTTGGGAAGCGCGCGTGGGCAAAGGACGTTTGCTGGCGTGCAGTATCGATCTATCGAAGAACCTGGACGAACGGCCTGCGGCGAGGCAATTGCTATCCTGTCTACTCCGCTACGTCGCCTCGTCGGAATTCGCACCAACGGTCTCGCTGGAACGAACCGCGTGGGATGGATTATGGCGTACCCCGGGCCTGTTGGAACAACTCGAAGCACGGGCAACCGCCGATAGTAGCGAACCGGGATTCGAACCGGAGCGTGCCGTGGACGGCAATACCGAGACCATGTGGCACACCGCCTGGAATCCCAGTCCCGCGCCGCTTCCCCATCATTGGACGCTGGAATTGCGGCAAGCGGTTTCGCTCCGAGGTCTTCGCCTCTTGCCTCGTCAAGACGGGAACCCTAACGGACAATTGGCGGAATGCGAAATCCAAGTGAGCGATGACGGCACCACTTGGACTACGGTGGCAAAGCCGTCCTGGGATAACCGAGCGGTGGAGAGGGAAATCATCTTCGCCGATCCGCAAAAGGCGCGATTCCTCCGAATCGTTGCACTCCGGGAAATCCGCAACCAGCCGTTCGCGTCCATCGCCGAGGTCGAGCTTATTCCGGCCCCGTAGTACAAGGTCGGCGTGCAACCCTCCCCCAAAAAGATCCCGCCGCGCCGCATGAAAGCGTCGCAGCGGGATCGGGACACCCTAAGAATCGCGGCACGCCACGGATCGCCGAGCGGCGATCCGATCGTTTACGCCCACGCCGCGGCCAAGGCTCAGCTTTCGAGAATTTCTTTGGCGACGCGATCGAAGAACTTGACGCACTCGGCGATTTCGGGGAGCGAGTTTTCCCAGTTGTATTCGTATTCGATGGAGAACACCGCCTTGAGACCCTGGCGGTGAATCTCCCGCAACAGTGCCGGCACATCCGCCTTGCCGGTTCCCCACGGCACGTCGTGCGCTCCGCCGCCGAATTGATTCAAGTCCTTGAAATGGAAGCAGATGATGCGTCCTTCCATCTTCTTGACCGCTTCCAAGGGGACGATTTCCGATCGCATCCAGTGACCGGTATCGGCGCAGGCGCCGATGCGTTTGCTCCGGCCTTCGCAGACCTTCAGGACGGTATCCGGGTTCCAGTAGATGGAAGGCTTCGGATGGTTGTGGAGCGCGACGTTGATTTCGTATTCTTTGCACAAAGGTTCAATGGCGTCGAACGCGTCGAAGGGCGGTTCGGAAACGATCGTCTCGATGCCCATATCCTTCGCGAAATCAAAGACCCGGCGATTATCGTCGGCGTTGCCTCCCAGTCCTCGCACGCCGTAATTCACCAACTTGATTCCCGCGTCGGCGAGTCGCGCCTTGACCTCGCGTCGTCCCTCCGCGGAGAGGGATTCATCGAACTTGGCGTCGCCTTCCGGCGCCAAACGTTGGCCCGGATACGCCTCGATATAGCGCAAACCCACCTGGGCGTTCTTCTTGATGGCTTCAAAAAAGCTGAAACGATTGAAGCTATAGGCCTGACAGCCCAACCGCCATCCCAGCTTTTCGGCGTGCGGAGCACCCTGGGCCAACTTGGCATCCTGGGCCGACGCGATGCCGACCAGCCAACGCGGCGCCGCCAGAGTTCCGATCACGGCGGCGGACGTACCAACGAAGCTTCGACGACTCAACATGATGCAGTCTCCCTCAAATAGTTGGAATGAAGCGACGGGACTACGCAGGTAGCGTCGGAATCCGAGACCGGATGCACTCGCGATCGCCACCGGGGCCGAGACGGCCTTAACGGACATTGCGCCGTGATCGGCAAACGATCGCCATCCGCACATCGCGGGAGTAAGCGCCGGGTTGCCGCGCCACTGTTCACTGCTTTGAGTATAGCGCCGCTGAGAAGCGGCGGCAATCATGGAAACTCGGTGGGTTCATGCGCGATCCGGCGGCACGACCGGCGTTGGTTGCTCCCTGGCACGTGCACCGACCATGCAGGCCGAGACTGCCCCGATCACCCTTGGTCCACCAAACTGGGCGGCAGATAATCCGCTCCACCCGTTGATAACACCATGGGCCGGATCGAACCGGATTCTTCTCGAGGCAACCGTGCCTGCTTCTCCGCGACTGCGGGAGAGTCGCTGCGTTCGGAATCCCGGCGGACCATACCGCCCGCTTGGAGAATCCGTTCCAACTCCTCAACGCGCTGCGCGACTGCGTTGAACTCGTCGGCGAAATCTTTCCAGAAGTCGCCCTGCCGGAATCGCAAAAGCGGAACCGTTTCGCCCCGTGCCAGAGCCCGCATGGAGCGCCGCACGCGAATCAGAGGCCCCGAAAACCGGTTGCTCAGTCGGATGATGTCCATCAAGATCAACGGCAATACTACGAGAGAAGCGAAAAACGGCGGCCCAAAGCGAAACCACAAGTCTTCCAAATGAGCGAAGATCGGTCGCGGTGGGCCCGCGATGATCTGCCAACATACCAACATCAAGGCTACGGCGGCCAGGCATAGCATCCAATAGGTCACGACCCGGAGAATCAGTGCCGCCTGCACCTCCGGATCGACAAAGAGTCGCTGCCGTAATTGTCGAGAATTGTCCATAGTCGTGTCACCATCGCGATCGAAAGCGGCGGCAGTCGGCCGAACGCCGGGAAAGCCTCCGCGAGGGTGGGAAAAAAGGTATGGTTGGGTAATGAAATGTAGCTCAGGAATCGCCGTGACAATCGGGAAAACCGGCGGCGGTCGCGAATCGGACCGCGTGCCCCCGGCGTCGTCGGTCGCCGACCGAGTCGCATCCCGGTTTCCCGCGAGACTCCCTATAATCCACGATGAAGCCACTAAGCGGCCCCCCACCATCGAGGAATCCGTCAGGTACGAAAAGAATTGTCATGCCGTCAGCCGGACTGAATCTCGCCGCCGTTCTTCCGATCCCCTCTCATGCGTGGATATCGCACTGGAAGCCCTTGGTGTCTCGAATCAAGGGACTGGAACCACAATGTCAATCCCTGTCGGACTCCGACCTGCGCAAGCAGAGCCTGGCCCTGCGCTACCGCGCTCGGAGCGGCGAACCGCTCGGTCGTCTGCTCCCCGAAGCCTACGCCTTGGTCCGCGAGGCGGGGCGCCGCCGATTGAACATGCGGCATTTCGACGTCCAAATCCTGGGCGGAATCGCCCTGTTTCATCACGCAATTGTGGAAATGCAGACGGGTGAAGGTAAGACGCTCACCGCCACGCTGCCCATGTACCTGTACGCGTTGGCCGGGCAGGGCTGCCATTTGGCCACGGTCAACGACTACCTCGCCAAACGCGACGCCGAGTGGATGGGCCCCATCTACGAGGCCCTGGGTCTCACCGTTGGGGTAATCCAGACCGATATGGCGCAACAGGCGCGGAGAAAAGCGTACGCCGCCGACGTCACCTACGGAACGGCCAAAGAGTTCGGTTTCGACTTCTTGCGCGACCGCTTGCTCCTGCGCAAGATCCGCGAGGGACAAAGCGATCTCATCGGCGGCATGCTCGCCGATCAGAGCGGAGAGCGCGGAGAGCAACCCGTCCAACGGGAACCGTTCTTCGCGTTGGTGGACGAAGCGGACAGCATCCTCATCGACGAAGCCCGAACGCCACTCATCATCAGCGCCCTGCCGACGGAAGAGGAAAAGATCGCGGTGGAGTGTTACAAATGGGCGGCGAGCGTGGCCGAGCAGTTCCTGGAAGATGAAGACTACGAGTACGATCACGAGAAGAAGTCGGTGGAACTGACTCGGGCGGGGCGACGCAAAGCGCGGCAACTGCCCAAGCCCGACGCCATGGCGGCGGTCGGTATGTTCCACGTTTATGAATACCTTGAGCGGGCGATTAAGGTGGCGCGCGACTTCATTCGCGACCGCGAGTATGTAGTACGCGACGGAGAGATCGTGATCGTGGACGAGTTCACGGGCCGCTTGGCCGAAGGAAGAAAGTGGCGAGACGGCATCCATCAGGCGGTGGAGGCCAAAGAAGGGGTGGAGGTCACAGTCGCCACGGGACAGGCCGCCCGCGTGACCGTGCAGGACTTCTTCCTTCGCTATCGCCACCTGGCCGGTATGACGGGAACCGGTCGCGACTCCAGTCGAGAATTGCGCCGCATCTACAAGTGCCCGGTCATCATCATTCCCACCAATCGCCCCAGCATCCGCAAGCGTCTGCCCGATTTGATCTTCGGCACCGAAGAGGAAAAGTGGAAGGCGGTGGTCGATGAGACGTGCGAAATGCACGCCTTGGGACGTCCCGTACTGATTGGGACGCGGTCGATCGAGAAGTCGGAATTCCTTTCCAGTTTGCTGAAGCAGCGAGGGATCGAGCATGAAGTATTGAACGCGCATCACGTCGAAAAGGAAGCGGCCATCGTCGCCGAGGCCGGCAAGATGCGCCGTGTGACGGTTTCCACCAACATGGCCGGTCGCGGAACGGATATCCGTTTGGGTCCCGGTGTGGCGGAACTCGGCGGGCTTCACGTGATTTGTACCGAGATGCACGACGCCGCCCGCATCGATTGGCAGTTGCGAGGGCGTTGCGGACGACAAGGCGACCCGGGTTCTTTCCGCCAATTCCTGTCTTTGGAAGACGAACTCTTGGAAAAAGGACTCGGACCGAAGCGTGCTGAGCGATACGCTGCGCTGGGGCGACGCGCCCAACGATTGTTTCCCGAATTGGCGTCCCTGTTTCGAAAGGCCCAACGCAAAATCGAGCGCCGCCATTTTCGGGATCGCCAGGCCCTTATGCACTTCGAACGCGAGCGAAAGAAGATGCAGCGGCAGATGGGGCAAGATCCTTATCTGGACACGCCGAACTGAAACCCGCTTCGACGAACTTTACGACCCGTCATCGGCGGTCTTCCGCCGCGCCTTTTCCTTGGGCGGCGTCTTGCCGCTCTTTCTTGGCCGAAGAAACAAGATCAACAGTACCAGAGGCCCCAGCACTAGCGCATAGCGTGGGCGAAACACCACGATCGCCGTCACAAACGGGACGGAAAGGGCCAACCAGGCGGGAAGCCTTTTGACCTCGGGGTAGGCAAGCCAAAGCAAGATGCACAATATGCCCATGCGACGGCACGCCGCCTCGGACATGAGGTGAAATTCGCTGGAAGGCGGAACCATCAGATAGTAGACCGCGCATCCGATCAGAGCCAAGCCGAGTATGCCGATCAGATGACGCTGGAAGTCTTTCGCGAACTCACGCATCAGCCCGGCGGTCCCTTCTCGCCGTCTCGAGAACCCTCGGCAGCATAGCGTCCCAAACCGTGCGATCACAAGCGGCATTCGAACACGCCCCGCTCCGGCCTTGCGGTAAGTGACGGTCCATGCGAGCAGGACGCACCCACTTTTAATCGCGCGACGAAGCCCCGCGTTTCTCTCCGGATCGCCCCTCACTTCGGAATGGAGGCGAAACGCCATCTTATGATGTCGCTCCCCTCCTGTCCACGGCACGCGGCACTGAATTGCCGCGCAGAGTCCTCTAGGGGGTCGGTTCACAACGATCGCGCTGTGTTCCGAAGCCGGGGTTCGGTGAGCGATGCGAAATAAATCAGGCTCAGCGACGGCAATTCAGAGTTGATGCAGAAAGAACTTCCAGAACACGAAGACCGCCGTCATGAGCAGTGCCGGCAACACAACGAAGAATATCATCGGACCGACTACCCCCTTTGCCCCCGCCGGTTTCAGCGTACGGGATAGTCCGATCGGGAGTGCCGACGGTTCGATGAGAGTGCCGGTCGTGTTCGGATCGGCGTTCGTCTCCGTTTCCAGAGGAACGACGCCGCTGATGGCCGGCAGGTTCGGCTTGGTCTCGGCCAGGTGGAGCTTGTCCCAAGAAAGAGGCACGGCGACGCGCAGTCGTCTTCTTCGAGGGCGGTCGGCCGCCGACCGTAACCACGCCGATTCGTCCAGAGGATACGGGATATCCGCCCACGGGGACAGCCTCGCGATGACCTCCGACGCCGATCCGATCCGATCGTTCGGATCCTTGGCCATCATATCCGCCATTACGTCCACGAAGGCCGCGTCCAGTTCGGGATTGAGTCGTCGCGGGTCGAGCGGTTTCAACTCGCAATGGGCTCGCACCTTGTCGGCCGTACCGCCTCCCGGAAAAGGCACCTTCCCGGTCACCGCGTAGTACAACGTGCAACCGAGCGAGTAGATGTCCCAGGCGGGCGTGGGATTGTGCGGATGGCGGATGTGGTCCGGCGAAAGATAATCGACGGTCCCCACGATCCTGCCGTGCCGAGGATCGTGGACTGCGTCGCGTCCCGCGGGACCGGCAAGTCCGAGATCGGAAAGCTTCGCAAAGCCTTGCCCCGTCACCAGAATGTTTCCCGGCTTGACGTCGCGGTGGACGAGGCCTTTTTGGTGGGCATGGTGCAACCCGGCGGCAACCTGAGAGATGATCGACGCCGCGGCGTGCATTCGCAAGGGACCGAACTGCCGAATCAACTTCCGCAAATCATTGCCCGGCACGTATTCGGTGACCAGATAAACCACGTTGCCGTCCATCCCGGCATCCAGAGCACGGACCAAATTGGGATGGTCCAGCATGGCCTGGGCGCGAATCTCGCGCAAGAAGTTCTGGACCGCCTCGGGGTTGGACTTGTGCCGCGGCAAAACCTTGACCGCCACGACGCGATGCAGAACCGTATGCTCTCCCTTGAAGACCTGGCCCATCCCGCCCCGCCCGATCGAATCGATGATTCGGTACGGGCCAAGATTGAACTTGGTGCGGCCTTCCAGGAGTTGTTTGGCCTGCCAGGCGTTCAGGTGTCCCAACTCGACCAACTTCTGGGCCAATCGCTCTTCGTAAACGGCCGAACCCGCCGCGAAACCGGGGCCCGCCCCCAGAGCAACCTTGGCCTCATCCAGATGGGCTTGAGTGACCAGCCTACTGGCCAAGGCACACATCTCGAAGCTGGTTTCCCCGTGAATCGCCATGCAATCTCGAGCCAAATCCGGGGCCGAATCACCGCTGGGAAAGGAGGACGCTCCAAGCGGCGTGCCGCGGCCGATCGCGACAAAGCATTTACCTCAGATTATAACCTGCAAACGCAAGCTTTTGACGATTTTTTCGCGGCGGACACAAACCCGAACCCCTCCGCGGGCGGATCGTCGCCCACGGCCATCGAAGACAATGGAAGCCCCGATCAGTAAGGGTACAGCCCCTTCAAAGACTTAGTCCGCAGGTCCGGCAATCGATACTCGATTTCGACGGATTCCTTTCCGATTTCGATTCCGCCCAAACCTGGGTCCCACAACCAAGTCCATTGCCGTAATTCATCTCGGTGGAGAATGCAGCGATCCAGCACCCGCGTCCGCTTTTCCTTCTTCCAACCGCCGTAGGCCCAGGAATACTGCCAAATCTCGTGGCGAATCGTCGCCGCGCCGGGGAAATCCCCCTCGTAACTGGTCGGCAAATCCCGAATCAGCATGACCAGGACGCGGATCGTCTTTTCGTCGCCGCCGAAATAGAGCGGTTCGACCTTATTCTCATAATGCCGCGACGCCCGAATATCCTCCTCCACCCATGCCCGCGCATCCTCGTCCACTTGGCTGTCGCCCTTGAAGAAGGGGTCGAACTCTAGAACGGGAGCGAAATCGAACCCGTCGATCCGCACTCGCCCCTCGCCCAACAGAATCAGATCGTATCGGCCCGGCTTGAGGTTCCGCAGCACCCAGACATTTCCCGACTTTTCACCCGTCGCGTCGAACACCGGGGCATCGATCTTCGCCTTGGGGTCCACCTCACGGGTGGGATTCCCGTCCTGATCCCAGCGTCGCACGGCGCCCACGGCGCGAATCGCCAAGTCACCGCCGACTCGCAGCGTGAGATCGGCGGCCCGGGCCGGGACCTCAATCCACAACGGCACGCATGCGCACAGGAATAACGCGAACACCAAAAGCCGGTAATGCCGTGAGCGGCGGCTCATATTTCGAACTTGTTCCGTCGATGGGATCATGTCTCGTTTCTCCGCCAATGCCGCGACAATTCCGCCGCAAGCTCATTGCAGCCGACTGGGTGATTGACGCAGTTTCTCCAACATTTGCCGCGCTTCGCCTACCAAAGGACTGCCGGGGTAGTCTTTCAGCAGGGACTCCAACGTTGCGACGGCGCGATCGACTTGCCCCCTCGCAACGTCGCTCTGCGCCGACAGCACCAACAATTCTTCGATGTAGGGCGAATAAGGATTGACCGCAAGCAGGCGATCCGCCAGCGCCGTCACGAGGTCGTGACGCTTGCGACCGGCCCAATACTTCGCCGTCAAAAGGGGCAGATAGCCCTCGATCATATCGGCGGGAAATTCATCTTGCCAAAGCCGAATCTCATGGATGGCTCGTTCCCATTCGGCATTCTGTAAAAACTCTTCGGTGGAGCGACTATGCGCGCCGCGCCAGGCGGTCCGCTCAATATCGTTCCGTCGACCGCTTGCCAATTCTTCGGCCCGGCGATAGGCGGCCACGGCTGATTCGGAGTTTCCCACCGCGGCGTAGTAATCACCGAGGACTCGCTGATAAGCCCGGTTCGCGGCGGAATTGCCCACATTGCCGGACAAGAGCCTTTCCGCTTCATCCAATTGCGGCTTGGCGGCATTGGGATCAGCCAAATCGTTGATCATGATGTCGGCTACCGCCACGAGGCACTCGGCTTTGGCGCCGGGGGAACGGACTCGTGCCAAGCACCCCTGCCGAATTGCAACCGCCGCTGCGGCATCCCCGAAAACCTCCCTCGCCAACGACTCTCCCAGCGCCGCCAATTGCAGCCAAACCGACTCTTCGCCGGTACCCTCCGCCGGTCCCGAAAAAACCGTCTTGACGGCATCGAGTGCGGCTTGTTGGTACTTGATTCGCTGCTGCGCGAGGGTCTTCAGGTCTTGCGGCTTCGACGTCGCGGCCTGATCCTCATCAACGAAAATCGTGTTGGGGGGCGGGGGCGGCAAATACTGATCGGCTTTGGCTAAATAGGCGGAAACCAATTGCAGCAGCGAGGGCGCGTCCAACTTCGCCGGTTGATAACCCTCCAGGACGGCCGTCACGTCGTCCAAAGTCAGGGCTTTGTCTTGCGGCTTCAATCTCGGCCGGTCGACTTGGATGCGATTCGTTATTTGGAAGGGGCGGCCCGCCCGAATCAAGGACAATCGGACCGAGTAGATTCCCGGTCGCAGGAACACGTGGCCCACCTTGGCGCCCTCCGCCGTTTGTCCATCCCCGAAGTCCCAAACAATGCGCGGCGATCCCGCCAGGGCACTCGGTCCCGCCTCCGCGAACTCGACGGCGATCATGGGGACGTCGTTGTCGGGCAAAGGCACGTCGCTGACGATCCGGAAGTTAAAGTCCGGCAGAAATCGCTGATCCGGCGCGGAAGGCGGGCCGACCTGCGGACGAACGATGACGTCGGCGCGAAAGACTTCCGGCGGAATGGCCGTCGGGGCCGCCGGTTTAGGAGCCTTGGGATCGACCTCCCAAGCGGCTACCGCCATCCCGGCCTCAGTCGTGGAGGCGTGGTAGTACTCGAAACGGTGCCGCCCGGCCTCGAGTCGAATATCACGCCGCGTGTCCGGAGTGGCCCAGCGGGTCGGCGGATGGCGTCCGGGGGCCTCGGCCACTACTTTGCCGTCGATCAACAAGAAACTGCAATCCTGACTGGATGTGAAGAAACCGTAAACGCCGCCGCGAGCGATGTTCAAGACGCCCGAGTATCTGCTGAAATAGGGCGCAGGACTCAGCGTGAACGGATTCCCCGCGTGTTGGATGCCGGTCACGTAGTCCGCTCCGAAGGGCTTGGCTGCTGCGAAGGCTTGACGGACCGAATCCAGACTGTTCAAGTTGCAGTCCCGATATTCCCGCGTCTCCAGCAACAGCCCGTCCTCGGCGGTCCAGGCCGGGCGTCTGTCGTCAGGAAACGCCGGTCCTCCGTAAAGAATCTCATAGGGCGCCCGAGTAGATATGGTCTGAAACGCAAGACGGCAGAAATCTCCCGGACCCAGTTGCAGCACTCGCATAGGCGGCAACTCGTTGCCGGTCGCCACGATCACGTTCTTCCCGTCGCTGGAAATGGCGCCGTGATGATAGAACTCGACCACGACAATCGGGGCGGATGCGTCCGCGGGCAATGCGATCGGTCGAAGATAGAGGAATTCCTGCCCCCCCCGCCGAAAGTTTTGTCCCAAGGCCGGGGAACCCGTCGCCGCTAGCACCAAAACGATCCCCAAAACGCCCGAAAAAACCGTCGCCGCCGCGGTTGAGCGGTCGGCCTCGTGCCGTCCTCGCATGCGTCCCGTCATAACTCTTGGCCTTCCCTAGAATGCCGACAGATGTTCTTTTCCTCGTGTTGATGAGCGCACCCGCCCACCGCCGAAGCGACGTCCGACCGATCACGACGACGCGACGCCGCACCTCTCCCCCTTAGCGACGTGCTCAAAGTTGCGGCGGGTTGATTCAACCTTTAATCTATTAGGCACCGCCGCCCAATGGAAGAAGCAAGCAGAAAAGGCTCGGGCATCGATCGCGCGACCATAAATTCGCGAAAGCGAACGCAATGCCGTGAGCGGGACGAGCCGGGCGCAAGAGGCAAAGACCGCAAGATGAGTCTCTTGCCGGCGGCAGCGGAATACGGGGATTTCCGGCGACGGCAGGCGAGAATCCATGAAATGGGAGAAACTCAGATGGCCAAGAACAACGTCCGCGTGGCAATCATCGGCCTGGGCTTTGGAGCGGAATTCATTCCCATCTACCAAAAGCACCCGCAAGCTGAAATGTATGCGATCTGCCAACGGAACACCGAACGACTGCAACAGATCGGCGATACTTTCGGCGTGCCCGTGCGATACCACCGCTTCGAGGACGTCCTCGCGGATCCGAACGTGGATTTCGTCCACATCAACTCCCCGATTCCCGATCATGCCTGGATGTCGGTCGAGGCCCTCAAGGCGGGTAAACACGTCATGTGTACCGTGCCGATGGCCACCACGATCGAAGATTGTCGGCGGATCGTGGATTTGGTACAAGAAACCGGTCTGAAGTACATGATGGCCGAGACGGTCGTCTATTCCCGGGAGTTCCTATTCATCAAAGAAATGTATGAAAAAGGTGAATTGGGCGAAATTCAGTACCTTCAGGCATCCCACACCCAAGATATGGACGGTTGGCCCGAATACTGGGAACGCATGATCCCCATGCATTACGCCACCCATGTCGTGGGGCCTTGTTTGGGTTTGATGAACAGTCGCGCCGAATACGTCTCCTGCTTCGGATCGGGGAAGGTTCGCGACACGATTCGTGAGAAGTCGGGAAATCCCTTCGCCGTGGAATCGTGTCATATCAAAATCAAGGACTCCGACGTCGCCGCCCATATCTGGCGTTTTCTGTACGATACGGCCCGGCAATATCGCGAAAGTTTCGACGTATACGGCAGCAAACAGAGTTTCGAGTGGACTTTGGTCGAGGGGGAACCGCACATCCTGCACACGGCCAAGAAGCCGGAACCGGAGATTCCAAGCAGGATTCAAGTGCCCGACTACGCGCACCTCTTGCCGGAACCGATCCGACCGTTCACCCAAGCGATTCAGGATCCGCAGCACCGTTCCTTCATCCAGGGGGCGGGTCACGGGGGTTCCCATCCCCATTTGGTTCACGAATTCGTTTCGGCGCTGGTGGAAGATCGCGATCCGTGGCCTAACGCGGTTCAGTCCGCGAATTGGACGTGCGTCGGAATCTGTGCCCACCAATCGGCCATGGAGGGCGGTCGAATCGTTCCCCTGCCCGATTTCACGCTGGCGTGATCGGTCACAGTGTTTCCAAGTTTTCGCAAGCACCGAACAACGGGAGTCTGCAACATGAAACTGAATGGTTTTCAAGGATTTCAGGCGGTGTTCCGAATTCTGCTGATGGGTTCGGCCCTATCTCTTGCCGTGCCTTCGATCCAACCATGCCGAGCGGAAGGGAACGCCGTGTATCGCATCTATTTCGGAACTTACACTCGAGGAGAAAGCCGGGGCATTTACACCTGCGACATGGATACGGTCCAGGGAACGCTGTCCGCCCCTAAGCTGGTCGCCGAGGTTCGCAACCCATCTTTCCTAGCGTTTCACCCCACGTTGCCGCGCCTTTACGCGGTCAGCGAGTTGTGGCAGACGGAGGGACCGGAACGGGGCGCCGTCACCGCGTTCGCGATTGACGACGCCTCGGGCGAACTACGCGAATTGAATCAAGAGGCCGTAGGAGGCGCCGGACCGTGCCATCTGGCGGTCTCGCCCGGGGGACGCTGCCTGGTCACGGCGAATTACGGCAGCGGAAGCACCAGCGTCTTGCCCCTCGATGGCGACGGTCGCTTGCTTCCCCGCTCTTGCGTGATTCAACACGAAGGTTCCGGACCGAACGCATCTCGGCAAAAAGGTCCGCACGCTCATCAAACCATCTTCTCGCCCGGCGGCGGAATCCTATTGGTCCCCGACCTGGGAATCGATCAAGTCCTGCTCTATCGACTGGACGAGACGACGGGCACGCTCTCGGCGTGGAATCCGCCGGGCGTCGCCGTGCCGCCCGGTTCGGGACCGCGCCACTGCGCGTATCACCCCACCGGCAAGTTTCTCTACGTCGTCAACGAATTGGCCTCGACGGTTTCGGTGTTTGCATGCGCGGACGAGGCTCCCGTCCGGTTGCTACAGACAATCTCGACGCTGCCTCCCGAATTCGACGGGCAAAATACCACCGCTGAAATCGAGGTTCACCCCTCAGGCCGGTTTGCCTATGCTTCCAACCGCGGTCACGACAGCATCGCGGCCTTTGCCGTCGACTCGGCGACCGGCAAGTTGAGCGAGATCGACCGATTCCCGAGCGGCGGAAAGGTACCGCGCAATTTCGCCCTCGCACCCGGGGGCCGATTTATGCTGGCGGCCAATCAGGACACCGACAACGTGGTCGTCTTTGCCGTCGACCAGGCCACCGGTCGATTGCAGCCAACCGGCGTCTCCGTGCAAGTCGGGGCACCGGTCTGCATCGTTTTCCGGCCCATGCGCTAGTAATCTCGCGAGAGGCTATTACCGCCGCCCGCGGTGTTGCCACGCAAAGGACGCCGCGGCCCACAACGGAAACCGCGCGCTTCCGCCGCTGAAGCCTCCCTTTTCTCGGGGCTACAGCGAGACTGTGGGCCGCTACTCGGCATGATCGGCTTGACCGAATAACGCCGAAGATCAAGAAACTCCGCCTGCACGGACTCTCAGGCGACGAGTCGCATCAGTTGCCGCGAACCGTTGCGCACGCCGGTGACGAATTCGTCGAAGATCCCGAAGTCCAGCGCGGATGCAGCTTCGCACTCAGGATGGAATTGAACGCCGACCGCGAACCAATCGGGATCCGCGCTCTCGAAGGCTTCGATGATGCCGTCCGGCGCCCAGGCCGTCGCCTGGAAGGGTTCCGCCAGCTCGAGAATCGCCATGTGATGGCGACTGGCCACGCGAATTTCGCCTTCGCCGTAAACGCGATCGATCAACGAGGACGGCTTGACCGTCAGTGTGTGGCGGTGCTCCGGGTCGTTGCGATCGAAATGCGGCATGGCATTCTCGAAATCGTCCGGAATGTGGAGCGAAAGGGTGCCGTTCATTACCACGTTGAGAAGTTGCATGCCCGCCCCGATGCCGAGGACCGGTTTGCGGTGTTCGCAGATCGCCCGGCCCAGCATGCGATCGAAATCCTCGCGGCGGGGATCCATGAGGTGCGTGGTGGAGTGGAGTTGGCACCGATCTCGGCGCGGATCCAAGTCGGCGCCGCCGATCAAAACAAAGCCGTCCAGTTGATCCAGAACGCGCTCCACGTCGGCTCGTTGATAGAGCGGAGGAATCACGACGGGAATCGCCCCCGCCTTCATGATACAGTCGAAATAGCCGGCTGTTAGATATCCGATGGCGGGACGCTGTCGGGTGGCCGCACAATAATCCATGTTCAGCCCGATCAGCGGCTTACCGGTCCTGTCGCTCTCCCTCGCCGCGAAGTCCCGATTCAGATCCTGCGTCTTGACGGCCATAATCTTGTCCTCCTGTCGGCCGCATCCTGCGACCGCTCGCAAAAGAAAAAAGAAGATGGGTTGAAACAGACTCCGAACCGCTCCAAGCGGTCCGGAACGGGATGCAGCCCGGAAGGGCGGCGAGGACGAGAAAGCGGCGCCGAGCCGTCTTGCAAGAAGTAGGTTCGTCCATCCCTGGTCCCCGGTCCAAGCAATCCCGCTTGAAACATACCGACAAGTCGCCCCAGCGCCGGTCGTACGCCTAAGCGTCAAGCGGATCGACAAACCTTGATGCGGGAAGAGCCGGGGAGCCATCCATGTACCGGCGGAAACGGCCGATTGAGAGAATCCCCCGCTCCTTCAGGAAGAAGTCCTAGTCAATCCGTGATCCTGGGCCGTCTTGTTCGGAAGTCCGAACGAAGCATAAAACGCAGTTTACGGTAGTCGCGATAAAGGTCAAGCCGACAAACAATATCTTGATCTTTTTTTGAGACGAACCCAAGAAGTTGTGGTGCCGGCAGTGACAGCTAATGAACATGCGTAGAGTAAAAACCTTATTGGTAGTCCGTCGGCGTCGACCCACCGCGCGGCAACTCCGAGCCGATGCGACCGGATTTCGTCGGGTATCCGCCGCTCGCCGGTCGCCTCCTGCCGAAATCCCTCTTCTCTCGGCTCAAGCCCCGCTTCTCGCGGTGGAATGCAGACTTTTCAAATGCCGGCTTGGAACGTACAACAAGAGAGTTCGATGGGAAGACGAGCGTCGAAAAGGCGGGCGAATATTGCCCTTGGGCATCGGCGGATAGGAGCGAAAATAATGTCGCGGCGACATAGGATCTGGGCCGTTTTCGCGTGGAGTTTCATGCTTGCGGCGGTGGGAGCCTGCCTCTTCTTGTTCGCCGAATCAGGCGGCGTACCCTTGGTGCCGGTGACTCCGCCCTCGCCATCCGCCCGCGCTCAAGCTCAAGACCCTCCGCTTTTCGTCGCGGAAGCCTCCCCGTGGGATGCCGTCCTTCCGCCGCCGGGTCGCTATACGCCGGATGAATTGGTCAATATCGCGGTCTACGAAAAGACCAATCGGGCCGTGGTGAACATCCGCACGCGGGGAGTTCGCGAGGGCGGTTTTCCGTTGTTGGACGTCATCACGGAAGGCGAAGGCAGCGGCGCGGTCATCGATCGACAAGGGCATATCGTCACCAATCACCACGTCGTCGAGGACGCCAATGCGATTTCGGTGACGCTGTTCGACGGAACGTCCTATGATGCCCGTCTGGTCGGCGTCGATCCGCCGTCGGATGTCGCCGTCCTGCAAATCGATGCCCCCGCCGACAAGCTGATCCCGGTGGCCCTGGGTGATTCCACCGACCTCAAGGTCGGGCAGCGCGTGTTCGCTATCGGCAATCCGTTCGGCCTGGAACGCACGCTCACTACCGGAATCATTTCCAGTTTGAATCGGACGCTGCCCAATCCGCGAAGCGGTCGATCGTTGAAACAGATGATCCAGATCGACGCCGCCATCAATCCGGGAAACTCGGGCGGTCCCTTGATCGATAGCCGCGGCATGATGATCGGCATGAACACGGCCATTGCCAGCAAGACCGGAGAAAGCGCCGGGGTCGGATTCGCCATCCCCGCCAACAACGTCCGGCGCGTCGTGCAGCAACTGATCCGCAACGGTCGCGTCGTGCGGGCGGACGCTGGAATCGTGCAGGTCTTGCAGACCGAACAAGGCCTGCTGATCGCCGTTCTGCGACCCGGCGGAGCGGCAGAACGCGCCGGTCTTCAAGGATTTCGCGTCGTTCGCACCCGCAGACGGCAAGGACCGCTGGTCTTCGAGTCCACTCAGATCGACCGCTCCGCTGCCGACCTGATCGTTGCCGTCGATGGATCGCCGATTCGATCCGTGGATGATCTCTTAACCATCCTCGATGCGAAACAACCCGGCGACAAGGCGGTTTTCACGGTAATCCGAGCGGGAAAACGGATCGACGTGCCCGTCGTCCTTGACGCGGAAGAGTAATCCTGAAAGGATAGATGTTTGTCCATCAGCCCTGAATATTTCAGTAGATCGAAGCCGCGAACGACGATGTGGAGAAGACCATGAACGCGAGAGAACGGGAATTGGAACGATTGGCAAAGGTGAAGCAAGCCCTTGCACAAAAGTACGCTCGACTTGCAAAGGTCGCCAAAAGCGCAACAAAACGCAAGACCTTCCTTTACAAATTCGGTCGTTATAGCCGGGAAACAGCCAGGGCGAAGGCTCTGTTGGGCTGACCTACCCCCCCAATGTTTAGCAATAGGCTCCCTCGGTTTGACGGAAGCATCAGACGCCCTTTTCAGATGGGGGGATTCCTAGTACATTAAGATGGTTGGACGCGTTTGTCAGGCTATGGTGAAGTGAGTTGGTGCGGTACGGTGAATCCGGCATCGGCACACGGGACACCGTTGCAAAGGAACGATTTTTTCGGTCGACAGCACTTGCGGGTTTCAGATGACGATCACCAGGGAACGAAAGCGGGAGTTGATTGAGCAGTATCGACGGTCAGCGAACGACGTCGGTTCGCCGGAGGTACAGATCGCCGTATTGACCTCGCGAATCAAGTCTTTGACCGAGCATCTGAAGGTGCACCGCAAGGACTTCGCCGGGCGAAGAGGCATGCTGATGCTGGTCGGGCAACGACGCCGTTTGCTGGACTACCTGAAACGCACGGCGCCCGAGCGGTACGTCGAAATCGTACAAAAACTGGAACTGCGGAAATAGCGTCGGTCGATCGATGGTTCGCGAATTCCGTGGTTGGGTACCTGGAATAAGCTGACCCTTCTCGATTCGGTTCCTTTGCAACGAAAACCCGGAAGTGCCCTTGCAATCGCCGTCGCATCGCGGATTGCAAAGGTAAGAAAAGTTGAAGACACGGGTAGAAGAAAAGATCGGCGGCCAGTCTCTGTGGATTGAAACGGGAGAACTGGGGAAACAAGCGGCAGGTTGTTGTTTAGTCGGGTACGGCGACACGGTGGTGTTGTGTGCCGTCACCGCCGGACCGCCTCGGCCGGGAATCGACTTCTTTCCCTTAAGTTGCGACTATCGCGAAAGGTACGCCGCAGCAGGTAAGTTTCCCGGCGGATTTCTCAAACGCGAGGGCCGCCCCAGCACGCGTGAAGTGCTGATCTCGCGACTCATCGATCGGCCGATCCGGCCGCTCTTTCCGGAAGGCTATCGTGACGAGGTGCAGGTCCAGGCCATGACCATGGCCGCGGATCGGCAGAACGATCCCGACGTCCTCGCCATGATCGGTTCCGCTACGGCGCTGATGATCTCGCCGATACCTTTCGAAGGGCCGCTGGCTTCCGTTCGGGTGGCCTTGATCGACGGTCTGGTGGTTCCGTTCCCCACCGAGGAAATGTGTGACCGCGCCGATCTCGATCTGATCGTGTCGGGGTCGGAGGCCGGCGTTTTGATGATTGAAGGTTTCGGCCGCGAAGTGCCCGAGGACGTCGTCGCCGACGCCATTGCGGCGGCCTTCGAGTTCATCAAGCAGGTCATCGGGCTGCAAAAGAGGCTGGTCGAACAAATTCAGCCGAAGAAGATCGAATTCGAACCGGTCAAGCCCGGCCCGCTTTACGAAGCCTTGAAGTCGCGATATTACGACGCCTTCCGGACGGCCAAGACGACGCCGGGAAAAATGGAGCGAGCGGCGGCGGTCTCGGCGCTGAAAGAGCAGGCTTTGGCTGAGATGATGCCGGCCGAGGGGCAAGAGGCCGATTTCACGGTCGAGCAATTCGACTCCGCTTGGCACGAGTTGGAACGCCGCGTCATGCGAGATCTCCTTTTGAACGGCGTCCGTCCCGACGGTCGAGCCTTGCACGAGATTCGTCCCATCACCTGCAAGGTGGACGTCCTGCCGCGGGTTCACGGGTCGGCTCTCTTCCAGCGCGGCGAAACGCAGGCCATGATCACCGTGACGTTGGGAACTCCTCGCGACGAGCAGCGAGTCGACGGCATCATCGATGAATACAGTAAGAAGTTTATGCTCGATTACTACTTCCCGCCGTTCAGCGTGGGTGAGTGCCGACCGATCCGCGGTCCGGGACGTCGCGAAATCGGCCACGGCGCCCTGGCCGAGCGGAGCGTGGAATCGGTACTGCCCAGCCCCGACGAATTCCCCTACACCATCCGCATTATTTCCGACATCTTGGAGTCCAACGGTTCGAGCAGCATGGCGACCGTCTGCGGGGCGACCCTGGGGTTGATGGCCGCCGGCGTGCCGATCGTGAATCCCGTGGCGGGCATCTCGATCGGCCTGGTCAAGGAGTCGGAAGATCAATGGTCCCTGCTGACCGATATCATCGGCGACGAGGACCATTTCGGCGACATGGATTTCAAGGTGGCGGGTACGCCGAATGGAATTACGGGAATCCAGCTCGATTTGAAGGCCAAGAGCATCAATGAGGCCATCATCAGGGCTACACTGAAACAGGCCCGAGAGGCCAGAATCGAAATCTTGCGCAAGATGCTGGCCGTGATTCCGCGTCCGCGCAACGACATTTCTCCCTGGGCTCCCCGATTGCTGCGAACCAAGATCGACGTCGACAAGATCGGTGCCTTGATCGGGCCGGGTGGAAAGACCATCCGTGCGTTGCAAGAGAAGACCCGGTCGGTCATCGAAGTGGAAGACGACGGCACCGTGACCATCTCGGCGGCGTCGGCGGAAGACGCTCAGGCCGCCATGCGGCAAGTGGAGGCTTTGACGGCTTCGATCGAGATCGGCAAGATCTACGACGGTCGTGTCACCAGCATCAAGGATTTCGGGGCCTTCGTCGAAATCCTCCCCGGTCGCGACGGTTTGTGCCATATCAGTGAATTGGCCGATGAATACGTGGCGAGCGTTTCCGATATCTGCAAGGTGGGCGACGCCATGCCGGTCAAGGTCATCGCGATCGACGATCAGGATCGCGTAAAACTGAGCCGCAAGATCGCGCTCCGAGAGTTGAATCAAAAGGAAGGAGGCGGGGAACAGGGCGAAGCCCCCGCTCCACCGCCGCCTCCCTCGCACCAGCATCGGCGTCAAGGCCCGGGGCACCGTCGGCGCTAAGCTTGCCGTTACAGGACCGAATCGCCGGAGATAGGGGATATTCCGGCCCGCACCGGATTTGGGGCCTCGTCCCGCCGGTTGTTATTGGGGTCGCTCGGCCCGCATCGCCGCACTTTTGGCGCGGCGATTTTTTTATAACTTGCGTCGATCGATCCGCGATTCGGAAATGCGGCGCATGTTGTCGCAACTCGAGACTCCGGATTCTGACACCGGCGCGAAAAAGCGATACACTAACGGATTGTGGTTTCGCCGCATGCCCGACCTTCGTGTGGGGAGATCGAAACCGGCAGGAGGGACGTCGCGACATGTCGGACCGGCCATCCCAACGGGAACTTCTCGACCGCTATCAAGAAATTGCCCGATTGGCGGGGGCTTTGGCCCATGAAATCAAGAATCCTCTCTCCACGATCCGTCTCAACATGGAGCTTTTGGCCGAGGATTTCGCGGAACCCCAAACGCCGAAGGAGCGCCGAACGCTGAACAAGGTCAAAATGGTTCAGCAAGAATGCGATCGTCTCCAGATGATCCTGGACGATTTTCTTCGGTTTGCCCGGGCGGATCGGCTCAACTTGCGTCCCGCCGCCCTCAACGAGGCGGTTCGCCGAGCCTTGCAATTCTTCGCGCCTAGGGCGAAGGAGGCCGGCGTGGAAATCATCGAGTATTTGACGGGCGACATCCCCAGCGTGCTGTTAGACCCTGACGCGTTTCAGTCGGCTTTGCTCAACCTGCTGATCAATGCCCAGCAAGCGATGCCCGACGGCGGACAACTCGTCGTGCGAACGTTCCCCAGTCCCGACGGAGTGACGGTGGACCTGATCGACTCCGGTCGCGGCATGTCGCCCGAAACCGTGGAGCGGGCTTTTGAGGCCTTCTTCACCACCAAACAGGGCGGCACCGGCCTGGGGTTGCCGACGGCGCGTAAGATCATCGAGGCCCACGGCGGCAGCCTGCGAATTCAAAGCGAGTTGGGCAAGGGGACGCAGGTCAGCATCACGCTCCCGACGCCGCCGCGTTTGTCGGCCGACTTGGGCCGCCAACGGGACGAGTCGACTGCCGCCTAGAGGAGGAACGCCATGATCGCGGGCGAAAAGGGACGCGGCAACGATCGACCGCCGCCGACCCGAGTTCTCATCATCGACAATGATCGCGCTCATGCCGAGACCGTTGCGGAAGTCTTGGAACGGGCGGGATTCGCGTGTGCCACCGCCACTTCCGGACCGGAGGGTGCGCGGCTCATCCGCGAAAAAGAATTCGACGTCATCATTACGGACCTGGTGATGAACGACATCGACGGTCTGGGGATTCTCAGCCTCGCCAAGCAAGAGCAACCCGAATCGGAAGTGATCTTGATCACCGGACATGGAACGATCCAGTCCGCCGTCACCGCCATGCGCGAGGGGGCGTTCAATTACCTTCTGAAGCCGCTGGATCTCGCGCAACTTCGGGCGGTTACGGAAAAGGCCGCCGAAAACGTCGCGCTTCGCCGGGCCAACCTGGAACTGCATCGGCGATTGGATGAGAAATTCGGATTCGAGGGCGTCGTCGGCGACAGTCCGCAGATGCGCGAAGTGATCGAAAAACTCAAGCGGATCGCCCCGACCAACGCCACGGTTCTGATTCTGGGCGAAACCGGTACGGGAAAGGAACTGGTCGCTCAGGCCATCCATCAAAACAGCCCGCGGAAAAACAAACCCTTCGTCGCCCTCAATTGCGCCGCCCTCAGTGAGAACATCCTCGAGAGCGAGTTGTTCGGACACGTCAAAGGGGCCTTCACCGACGCGTGCAGCGACCGGGTGGGCAAATTCGAGTACGCCCACGGCGGCACACTCTTTCTCGACGAAGTGGGCGACATGCCCATCGCGACGCAGATCAAACTGCTTCGCGTGCTGGAAAACGGAGAAATCACGCGCGTCGGTTCCAACGAGCCGATCAAGGTCAATGTGCGAGTCCTTTCCGCCACGAACCAGAATCTCGAAGAGGCCGTTCAGGCGGGGCGATTCCGAGCCGACCTCTACCACCGCTTGAAGGTGGTGACGATACGCTTGCCCAGCCTGGCGGAGCGCCCCGAAGACATTCCCGTCTTGACCGATCACTTTGTGCGGATGTTCGCAAAAAAGCACGGAAAACAGATTCGCGGAGTTTCCCCCGCGGCGCGGAGGATCTTGCAAACCTACCGCTGGCCGGGCAACGTAAGACAACTTCGCAACGTCATCGAGAGCATGGCCGTAGTGGATTTCGACGGCATCTTGGACGTAGACGATCTGCCGGAGGAACTGGCCGATCGCTCGGCCCCCGTCGCGGCGAATCACCAGGTTTCGCTGGCTAACCTCGTCGGCAGACCGCTCGAGGAATTGGAGCGGATGTTCATCGCCGAAACCCTCCGTGCCACCGGCGGCAATCGCGAGGAGGCCGCTCGTCTGCTCGGAATCGGCGAGCGAACGTTGTACCGCAAGATCAAGGAGTACCAGCTTTAAGACCTGCCCGTCCGCGGCACTTGCCGAAACGTTTTCGGGGATGTGCCGAGAGGATCGGTCGGCGAACCATCCAACCGCCCTTCGATCGTGCGGATTCGTCTAGAATGTTGGGTGGAGGCTCGTCGGATCGGGTGATGTTGCACTAGTCGGATTCCTTTCGAGCATGGGCCGAATTCATCGTCTACCTCAAAGCGTCGTGAACAAGATCGCCGCGGGCGAGGTGATCGAGCGCCCGGCCAGCGCCGTCAAGGAATTGGTCGAGAACGCCATCGACGCCGGAGCATCGCGGATCGACGTCGTCATCGAACGCGGCGGCATCGATGTGATTCGCGTCATCGACAACGGTTGCGGCATCGCCGAGGACGATCTCGAGGCTGCCGTCACCAGCCATGCCACCAGCAAGATCGCCGACGCCGATGATCTGTTCCACGTGCAGACCTTGGGGTTTCGAGGCGAGGCATTGGCTTCCATCGCCGAAGTGAGTCGCTTGTTGATCCGCAGTCGCCCTGCCGAAGAAGAAGCGGGCCACGAGATGACCGTGCAGGGCGGCGTCCGCGGAACGATCATCCCATGTAGCGCCCCCGTCGGAACGACCGTCGAAGTGGCCGACCTTTTCTTCAACACGCCGGTGCGACGTCGTTTTCTTCGTTCCACGGCGACCGAGGCGGCACACGTGGCGGAAACGGTTGCCAAGATTGCGCTCGCGCACCCGCACATCCATTTCACCCTGCGGCATGGCGAGAAATCGGTCTGGGCATTGCCGCCCGTGGAGCGGACCGTCGATCGCATCGCATCGATGTTCGGCCGGGAACTGGCGGACTATTTGATCGAAGTGGCAAGCGAGGACGGGCCTGTCAAGATTCATGGCTTCGTGGGCCATCCCCAGCTTTCTCGCTCGAACACGCGTCAACAATTCTTGTTCATCAATGGGCGACCGATTCGCGATCGCAGCCTTCAGCACGCGTTGTCCGAGGCCTATCGCGGACTCTTGACGGTGGGACGACAACCGGTGGCCTTTCTTTACTTGGAAATGCCGACCGACATGGTCGACGTGAACGTTCACCCCACCAAGCAAGAAGTGCGATTTTTGGACGGCGGCAGGCTCTACGGGCAATTGCTGGGCACGTTGAGGACGCGGTTCCTGACGAGTGATTTGAACACCCGAGTCCCCATGCCGGAGATCGCCGACCCTCACGAAGCCCACGACCGCGAAAAGATTCTCGAAATGCGGCGTCGGGTTGTCGATTGGGCGAAAGGCGCGGCGCCCTGGCTTGCCGCGGGCGAATCGTCGGCACAAGCGGGAACATCCCTCGGCAGACCGGCGGAAACCGACGTCGTTGGCGTCTGGATTGAAGGGGCGAATTCGGACGATGCGGCAAGGACGGCGCACGATCCACTCACAACCGGGCGCGATACGAATTCGGGCGGCTTCGCCGAAGATATGTCGCCGGATGCCCCGGCGGATGCGGCGATCGGAGAGGTTTCCAGTTTCCTGGACGGCGTCCATGACCGTTCGCCCCGGCAACCGAAGGCCATTCAGGTCCACAATCGCTATCTCATCGCCGAGAGCGACGAGGGGGTGGTGGTCATCGATCAACATGCCCTGCACGAGCGGATTCTCTACGAGCAACTCCGCCGCCGCGCGGAGGAAGGCCCCCTGGAGTCTCAGCAGCTCCTGGTGCCGGAACCGGTGGACCTCAGTCCCGCCGAGGCGACCGCGGCACTCGAGTCGGCCGAAGTGCTGGCGGAACTGGGAATGCGCGTCGAACCGTTCGGGGGCAGCACCGTCTTGGTTCTGAGTCGCCCCGCCATGCTGAGTCGCCTTCCGCCGAGCGAATTGCTACGTATGGCGTTGGAACCCATGATGGCGAAGGACCGCGCCCCGGGGCGTGCCGAATTGATCGACAGAATCTTGCATTCGATGGCTTGCAAGGCGGCGATCAAGGCGGGAGATCGGCTGAGCGAAGAGGAAATCACCGCGCTCCTGGAGCAAAGTCGGGACGTACTAGACGCCCACCATTGCCCGCACGGACGTCCGACCGCCTTGATCTTCAGTCGCGAAGAACTCGACAAACACTTCAAACGTGTGTAAAGGATAGGAATAATCGAAAACGGTAGGCCTCGACCGGCGGCATGACCCCGTGCCGCGGCACTTCAAGTCGGTCATTTCACTTCCGCCTATCGGATCATCCACAACTTCGAGGACGGCATCTTCATGATCTGCGTCAGTATCGCCCGCGGTCGTCATCGCCACGTCATCGCCGAGCATCGGCATCTGGCCGAACAAGGCGCTTCCTTGGTCGAAATTCGTCTGGATTACATTCGCGGGTCGGTCAACATTAAGCGTCTGCTTCAAGACCGGCCCTGCCCCGTCGTCATGACGTGCCGCCGGGAGCGCGACGGCGGGCGGTTCGCCGGAACGGAAGCGGAACGGCAGTTGCTGCTTCGCACCGCCATCGCCGAGGGAGCCGATTACGTCGATCTCGAGGAGGACGTCGCGGCCTCGATACCGCGCTATGGGGCTACCAAGAGGATCATCAGCTATCACGACTTTCGACAAACTCCCAACGATCTGGAGTCGCTGCATGCACGGTTGGCGCAATTGGATGCGGACGTGGTCAAGATTTGCACCATGGCCAACCGTCCCCAAGACAATACCCGCATGTTCCGATTGCTCTCGAAAGTGAACGTTCCGACCGTGGCTTTCTGCATGGGAGACATGGGAATTCCATCCCGGATTTTGGCTGGGAAATACGGTGCCCCATTCACCTACGCCACGTTCCATGTGGACCGTGCCCTGGCGCCCGGACAACTAAGTTTCGAGCAGATGAAGAACGTGTACAGCTACGACGACATCGAACGGGCGACTGAGGTCTATGGCGTCATTGCCGACCCGGTGGGACACAGCCTCAGCCCTCTGATTCATAACACCGCATTCCGCCATTTCGGCATGAAAAAGGTGTACATTCCCATCCGCGTCCCGCGCGAAGAGCTATACGCCTTTTTGGAAGACGCCCCGGTTTGGGACATCAAGGGTTTGAGCGTCACCATCCCGCATAAAGAGGCCGTCCTTACCAAGTTGACCAAGGCCGATTCGGTGGTGCGCGGGGTCGGGGCCGCCAACACCATCGTGTTCCAAGATAAGGAAAGGCTGGGATACAACACGGATTGTCGCGCCGCGATGGAGGCCATCGAGGCCGCCTTGGGTGGTCCGGTCGGCGGGGTCAGCCCGCTCAAAGGCAAAAAGGCCTTGGTCTTGGGCGCCGGCGGCGCGGGGAAGGCCGTGGCCTTCGGCATCCTTCGGGCGGGCGGCGAAGTGGTATTGAGCGACGGGGACGAGGAAAAGGCCCGCTCTTTGGCGGAAAAACTGAGCTGCTCGCACGTGCCCTGGGACGATCGCCATTCCGTCCAACCGGACGTCCTCGCCAACTGCACGCCCGTGGGGATGCACCCCAATGTCGACGAAACTCCCTTCGAAGCCCAGTATCTGCGCGGTTCCATGCTGGTTTTCGACGCCGTTTACAACCCCGAGAATACGTTACTAATCAAGGACGCCCGGGCGCGCAACTGCAAGGTGGTTACCGGTGTGGAAATGTTCGTGCGTCAGGCGTGCATGCAGTTCAAATTGTTCACCGGCAGAGACGGACCGGCCGAACTCATGCGAGAAGTGTTGAAACGCGCCACTTCCGCGGCCAAATGGTAGCGTGTGCAGTCGGCGAGTCCCGTGAACGGCGTGCCGCAAATGGAGCAACGAACCGTTGCAAGACGGGCTTCGCCGCGCACCCCTTGCTCCCATGATTTGATACACGGAAGGCTCGATCGTTTGACCCAACAACGTGCGGAGCGGACATGAACCTGATCCTGATCGGATATCGGGCTACGGGAAAGACCACGCTGGCACGCCTTTTGTCTGCAAGGCTGGGGTGGTCCTGGGTCGATTTGGACGAGGAGATCGAACGGGAAGCGGGGAAGCCGATTGCTCGAATCTTCGCCGAAGACGGCGAACCGGCCTTCCGCGATCTCGAATCGAAAACGGTGCGGGAATGGTGCGGACGCGACTTCGTCGTCATCGCCACGGGCGGGGGTGCTCCGCTGCGGGAGGACAACCGTCGAGCCATGAAGGCGTCGGGCGTCGTCATCTGGCTGACAGCCAACCCGCAGACCATTCACGCGAGGATGCAGGGGGACGCCACGACCGCTGCCCGACGGCCGGCCCTCACTGCGACGGGCGGATTGGACGAAATCATTCGTTTGCTGGCGCAACGCGAGCCGATCTACCGGCAAACCGCGGATCTGATCATCGACACGGAAAACCGGTCGCCGGAAAGTTTGGCGGAAGAGATTCTCAGCCGCATCGAACTGGGCCAAGAAAGGAATTGAGACCTCGTGGATCGGCTCATGGATCTGCCTTTTCCCGTCCGAGCGGGGCTGCTTTTCGTCTTGGGAGCGGCCTTGGGAGCGGTCGTCAACTGGGCCGTCTACGCACTGGCTTGGACCCCGCGTCCCTTCAGCCCGTGGTGCATCGGAGACGGTCGATCCGCGAGGCTGCGACGAGATTTTCTGCCGATCTTCGGTTGGTGGTTTCTGCGCAGAAAAGAGTCCACGCTGGGGCGCGGTTTCTGGCTTCGGCCGATGCTCGTGGAGATTGTGAGCGCGGCCGGCCTGCCTCTCCTCTACTGGTGGGAAGTCGAGTCGCGCGGACTGCTGGGCGAAGACCTTGCTCTCCCGGACGCAATGACGCTTCACTACGTTTTCTTCAAACACGCCATTCTCATGGCGTTCATGCTCACGGCGTCCTTAATCGACGTAGATGAGCAGATTATCCCGGACTCGGTGACGATTCCCGGCACCTTGATCGGACTGACGCTCGCGGCAATCCTGCCGACTTCTCACTTGCCCGTGGGTCCGGCCTTATCGTCCCATTCGCTGATCGTCGACGAAAATCGAACTTTGACGGGACCGCCGCCTCCCTTCGAGGCGACCTTTGCCGGGAGCGTCCCTTTACAAGCAGGGAAGGATGCGACACACGCGCGCGAATTTCTGACGTTGAGTTCGCCGTTCGTCTTCCCCAAGTCGCTGGAAGGTCAACCGCATGGACGGGGTGCGCTGGTGGGATTGTTCTGCTGGTGGCTCTGGATATTCGCACTCTTGCCGCGCCGCTGGTACGGTCGCAAGGGCTGGCGCAAGGCATTCGTCTATTTTTGGGCGAGGTTATTCCGCTCCCGGGTCACCGGCGGTCTTTTGGTCATGGGAATCGCGGGATCGGCGCTGATCTTGTTCGTTTGGGTCTTCGGCGGCGCTGCATGGCGATCGCTGCTTTCCTCCCTGGTGGGTATGGCGGCCAGCGCGTCTTTGGTCTGGCTCATCCGCATCGTCGGATCCATGGTCTTGGATCGCGAGGCGATGGGGTTCGGAGACGTCACGCTCATGGCGATGCTCGGGGCCTTCCTCGGATGGCAACCCGGCATCATCCTCTTCTTTTTGTCGCCTTTTGCCGCGCTCGGAGTCGGGCTGCTGATCTTGCTGCTGCACGGTCGGACCGAGATTCCGTTCGGACCGTTCCTTTGCCTGGCTGCCTCGGCGACCGTGGTCTTTTGGTCGCCGCTGTGGACGTGGACGCTGCCGGTCTTCGCCCTAGGCCCTCTCTTAATACTCGTCGCCGCCGTCTGCGTCGTGCTCTTCACGCTGCTGTTGATGACGCTGCGATTGCTGCGCGAACGTTTGCTGTAATCCCGCCGACTGCCCTGTCGCTCCGCGCGCCGGAAAAAAGACATCGCGGAATTGTATGTCGGGCCCCCGGGTCGCCGGTCAGGTCAGAGTCAATTCCTTGCTGGGGCGAAACAGGCGAGAGGTTCCGCCGGGGAATAGTCCGTAGGCCGCGGCCAGCAATTTGACGGGGTGCAGCGTGGGTTTCGTCGTGCCCTGCTCCATCTGGATCTTGCAGGTGCTGCACTCGGTGGCTCCGCCTTCCAGGGCCGAATCCCTGAGCATGTTGATCAACCCCCAACCCGCCCGCAGGCTGGTTCGAAAGTTGTCGCGCATGAGCCCGTAGGTGCCCGCCATTCCCGAACATGCCTCGTGAGTACGAACGACGGTCAGTCCGGGGATCAGTTGGATCAGTTTGGCGCCCGGTGATCCTTTGCCCAACGCCCGCAACCGGCACGGTTGATGGTACCCCAGGGCGTGGGTGATGGGTTTGAAATCAAGCTGTAGCCTGCCCGACAGATGCAGACGCCACAGGTAGTCGCCCAAATCGCTGGTATTCTTGGCAATCAGGCGGCTATCTTCATCCTCCAACAGTTGCGGGTATTCTCGGGTCAAGGTCACCGCGGCGGCGGGTTCCGTCGTAACCACGTGGTAGCCTTGTCGCACCGCCTCCGCCAAGATCACGGCGTTGTTGCGGGCCAGTCGCCGCGCGAGGTCCAGTTCCCCGGAGGCGATAGCCGCCGTCCCCGCCGATCCTTGGTCGGTCGGCACGTACACCGCCACCCCGTTGTGCTCCAAGACGGCAACCGCCATTTCCGCCAATTCCGGGTCGAACCAGTTGGCATAGGTATCGACGAAGTAGACCACTTTAGGACCGTTGCGACGGGTCGCCTGATTCAATCGCCGACGGGCCGCGCGGCGGAGGAAACTCGGCGAATAGACGCGAGGAAGTTTGCGACCGTGGGCGACCCCGCAAAACCTTTCCAAGAGCCAGCGGGCTTGACGGTTGCCCAACGCCCAATTGACGACCGGGTAAACCGCGGATGCCCACGCCGCCCACCGGTCGATCCGATTCATCAGCCACGTGGACGTAGATATGCCGTGCGCTGCGACGTACGCCGCTTTGACCTCCGACATCAGACGCGCAACATCCACCTCGGCGGGGCACTCCGATCGGCACATGTGGCAATGGACGCACAAATCCGCAATCGCCTTGGCCGTTTCTTCCGTCAAGGTTTCGAGCGGCAAGTCGTGCGACAATACGCCGTGGAGCATTCGCACCTTGGCGCGAGGAGAAGCTTCTTCGGTAGGCAGGACTCGAAAGATGGGGCACATGCGTTCCAGCGACGACTGCGTGCGACACAGGCCGCAGAAATTGCACTTTTGAACATCCGCAATCAGTCGCCGGGGTTCCCAATCCAACTGCGTCACCAGCAACGAGGGCAACTCTTCGCCGGGAGCGTGTTCCTTCTGCTCGGACGTGGGAAAGGCGTGCGTCGCTGCGTCCGCTGCAACCGCCGGCGGGGAACCCTTCGCGACGGAGTCCCCGTCCGCAGAATTGCGAATCGGATCACGACCGACAGGATCCGGATTCCCGTTCGGTCGCCGAACACAGGCCCCTGCCGCATTCTCGTCATGCTCTCGAGTCGCCGTCTCGACGATCGGCGAACGGACATGAGGCCACCAATCGTAGGTGGAATCCACATCCACGACCTTGCCGGGATTGAACAACGACCCCGCATCGAAGGTGCGCTTGATCTCCGCGAAAAGCAGATGCAGTTTTGGAAACTGCCTCCGCAAGAGGCGGGTCCGGGGAATTCCCAGCCCTTCGGAACTCCCGAATCCGCCGCCCAATCGAACCGCGGCGGACGCCATGAAATCGGCCAAATCTTTCAGAGATTCGAGCGACCGGCGATCGGGAATATCTAGGAACGGATGCAAGAGCACGATTCCGGAGCCTAATCGGCAACGCAAGGCCGCCGTGACGCCGCGGCGACGCAATTCCGTTTGAACGGATGCCAAGAAGGCCGGCAAATTCTCCGGCGGAACAGCGAAATCATCCAGCACCGGAATCGGCCGCGTGGAACCGCCCCTGACGAACGCCGACTGGTGAGGATTGCAAAGCCTCCGTAATAACGCCGTTTCCGGTTCGTCGAACGCCAATCGCGAACCGATAGCGAGCTTTTTCCTTTCGCGAACGTCCTCCACCAGCTCCTGAAGCTCGCTTCGGACCACGCGTTCCGATTCGCCGACGATTTCGACGACGACCGCGGCTTCCACCTGATCCGGAATCAAACTCTCCAATCGTGAATCGGATTGGCGAGCCAGGCTGAGGTGCCGCCGATCCAGAAGTTCGCACAGGGCGGGATGGTAGCGGAGAATCTCTTCTCCGGTTATGGCCGCCCGCTCCAAGGAATCGAAAAGCAGCAGGGCAGCGGCGGCATTCCTTGGAAGCGAGTCGGTTTCCAGAACGGTTTCGACGATCACTCCCAAGGTGCCTTCAGCGCCCGCAGCAAGTTGCGCAAGGTCCAGCCGTTCGTCTTGAAGGGCATCCCACGCACCGTAGCCGCCTAAGAAGGGAGCCCGCGACCGTTCGCGGTTCAAGGTGTCTTGATGGCGACGGAGAAGGGCTGCCGCCTCCGCGACCAATCGACTCTTGCGCGAGTTTGCGGCGGTCGCCTGATGCTTGGCGACATCCTCTCGCCCCAAACGCACACGAGTGCCGTCGTCGAGTACCAGGGTAATTTCGCGCACATGACGGCCGAATCGGGTCCGGCGTACGCCGCGTGCCACGATCGGGTTGCGACCGATCAGGCCGCCTACGGTGGAGACCAGGGCGGAAGCGGGATCGCAATCGAGGAACCGCCCTTGCCGGGCCAACATCACATTCAAACGCTCGAGGACGATCCCCGGTTGAACGCGGACGTATTGACCGCCCTGCTCCACCCCCAGCACGCGTCGGAGGTGCGTGGAGCAGTCGATGACCACGCCCGGCCCAAGCGATTCGCCGGCCTTTCCGGAGCCCGCGCCGCGCGGGTGAATCGGCAATTGATGCTCCCGGCAGTACTGCACGCAGGCCGTCACGTCGGCGATCGACCGTGGACGGACGATGCAAAGCGGGCGAATCTCGAAGATGCTGCCGTCACCGGAATACACTTGCAGTTGTACGGGATCAGACAGGACATCGCCCCGCACGAGACCGGAAAGGTCTTCGTGAACGCGCGCCCTTTGTTGGTCCGAAAAGGTCGTGCTCATTCCGGTCGCCGCCGGCCCGTGGGACGATCGGTCCTATTTGTGGTTGCCGAAGATCAGGGTCATGACTTCCGCCCGTGTGGACGGGTTGTTGCGAAAGGCGCCGCGCATGGCGGAGGTCACGCACACGCTGCCCGGCTTCCGCACTCCCCGTACGGTCATGCACGTGTGCACGGCCTCCACGACGACCGCGACCCCGCGGACTTCGAGTTCTTCCACCAAAAGGTCGGCAATGGTCTCCGTCATTCTTTCCTGAACCTGCGGGCGACGCGCCACGTCCTCCACGACACGTGCCAACTTGCTCAATCCGACGACCTTGCCACCCGGCAAATAGGCGATGTGCGCCTTGCCCATAAAGGGCATCAAATGGTGCTCGCAGGTGCTTTCGAAGCTGATATCCTTGACCAGAACGACCTCATCGTAGCGTTCCGTGAACACCTTTTGCAAATGGCGCCGGGGATCGGATCGAAGTCCCTTGAACAATTCGGCATACATCCGCGCAACACGCGCCGGGGTCTCGCGAAGCCCCTCGCGATCGGGGTCTTCGCCGACGGCCCGGAGGATCGTCCGGACCGCCTCTTCGATCGCTTTCAAGTCGACCCGATTCCCGGACGGTTCGGCGGCGTCTACCCGATCCTCCATGGACGACAAAGCATTTCCGCCCGCGTCCGGAGAAACATCTTCGGAAGCGGTATCAGCGGGTTGACGATCCAACGACGTCTGGGGAACCGGCTTGGCACTGTCTTTCATCCTCACGAATCTCAACTTACAAGGTGAATGTTCATGGCCGCCATCGCCGACGACGGAGCCGAATCGAGCCTCTGCAATCGGGGCCCGAGCAGTCTGTGGAACGAAAGCTTTATTGTATCGTGTCGTGCGACCGCGGCATGTGCGAACCGCCCGGCTGAATCCGGCTTTGAGTACGAGGGTGGAAGATGCCTACGCTTGTCCGCGCATCCCAACCGGGCGCAGGCATTGACACCTAACTCAGGCTATATTATAAGTATTATTATCATAATAGTACTAATTGACAATTGAGCGGCCGATTCGGCACGGAAGTGGTCGTGACAACTCTCCAGCAGATTTCCAGGACATTCCAAAAATTCCTGTTGCTGAAACCGGAAGATGGATCGACCACCCCGCCGGCCGGAGGGAGTGCACTCGGCGGCGTCACGACGGTTTAGCCGCTCGGGAGGACCGTCGTGCTGCCTTCGATTGTGCACCGAACCTGCCGGGAAATAAACTGGTAAATACGTGGACGCTTTTTGCGATTGCCCTTCGGGTATACTGCGAGGGGTTCGTCGAGGATCGCTCGGCCGGTGAAGCGCGGCCGATTTTGACGGGACACTTTGCCGAATGACCTTTGCAGTCGTCCTCTCTCTTGGCGTGCTCGTGGGAGTCTTCTTGGTCTTGGCATTGACCAGGATTCCGCCGGACGCAACCCTGGTGGGCGCCTTGGTCGTTCTCCTAGTTTCAGGAGTTCTTACCAGCAGCGAGGCACTGTCCGGATTCTCGAACGAAGGAATGATCACCATTGCGGTATTGTTTGTGGTCGGTGCCGGTTTGACCGAAACGGGAGCCGTCGCCGCCCTCGCCGAGCGGATATTCGGTCGCCCGAAAACCACCGCCGGCGCGATTCTCCGGGTGATGGCCCCCACCGCCGCCATGAGCGCCTTCATCAACAACACCCCGATCGTCGCCATGCTGACTCCTGCCGTTACCGACTGGGCGCGGCAGCACCGGATTACCCCTTCCAAAGTCCTCCTGCCGCTTAGTTACGCGGCCATTTTGGGCGGGACGTGCACCGTCATCGGAACCAGCACCAATTTGGTGGTGAACGGTCTCTTGATTCGGGCCGCAGATCAGTCGCAGGCTGCCGGCGGAGTCGCTTTGCCGCGCGGATTGGGCCTTCTGGACATCAGTTGGGTCGGCATTCCTTTGGCCGTTGCCGGCATTCTCGTCGTCGTTTCAACGCACCGTCTCTTGCTCCCGAACCGCCAGCCCACCGCGCCGGTTCGGGAGGACCCCCGACGATACACCACCGAAATGGAGGTCGAGATCGGTAGTCAGCTCGTGGGAAAGACCATCGAGGAGGCGGGCTTGCGCCATTTGCCGGGGCTTTATCTGGCGGAAATCAACCGGGACGGAAACATTTTGCCCGCCGTGTCCCCCAAAGAGAAATTGCGGGCGAACGACCGACTGGTATTCGTCGGCGTTGTGGAATCGGTGCGCGATCTGCAAAAAATTCGCGGGCTAGTTCCCGCCACGAACCAAGTCTTCAAGCTGGATGCGCCTCGTTCGCAACGCTGCCTCATCGAAGCCGTCATCAGCGACCGCTGCCCCTTGGTGGGCAAGACCATTCGCGATGGTCGGTTCCGGTCCGTTTACAACGCGGTGGTGATTGCCGTGGCACGCGAGGGAGAGCGATTGCCGGGAAAGATCGGCGACATCGTGCTGCGGCGAGGGGATACCGTATTGTTAGAGGCACATCCCTCCTTCATGGAAACGCATCGGCATAGCCGGGATTTCTATCTGCTCAGCCGCCTGGAAGACTCTCGTCCGCCCCGCTTCGAAAAAGCCGCCGCCGCCCTCATCATTCTCGCGATTATGGTCTTGGTCGTGTCTCTCAGTGAATCTTTGGGCGACGTCACGATCCAAATCGGTTCCGTAACGGCCTCGCTCGGCAGGATCACCATGCTCAAGGGCGCTCTGCTGGCCGCCGCGGCCATGATCCTATTCCGCTGCTGCACCCTCACCGAGGCACGCCGCGCCATCGATTGGCAGCTTTTGGTGACGATCGGCGCGGCGCTGGGGGTGGGACAAGCTTTGGAAAAGACGGGAGCAGCCTCTCTCATCGCCGGTTCCCTCATCGACCTGGCCGGTCACAATCCGTGGCTTTCGCTGCTGGCCATCCACGTGATGACGTCCGTGCTGACGGAGATGGTCACCAACAACGCCGCCGCTGCGCTGATGTTCCCCTTCGCCTTGGCCACCGCCAACACGCTGGGGGTAAATCCCATACCCTTCGTGGTCAGTATCATGATGGCCGCCTCGGCCTCCTTCGCCACGCCGTTGGGGTATCAAACGAATCTGATGGTCTATGGACCGGGCAACTACCGATTCTCGGATTACTTGCGGGCAGGGATTCCCGTGAATATCCTGAACACCGTGGTGACGGTGACGCTGGCGCCCCGCATTTGGCCGTTCTGAATCCGCGACGCGGCACGACTCGGTGGGGGCCGGTTTTCGGTCCGCAGACGGCCTTCGCGTCTCGCGTCGTCGGGACACCGGCGGTTGCCGGCGCGGTGATGATGACAGGAACCGGTCGCAAGGAACCTCGCTCATGAAACGGGCTGACCGACTCGGCATGTTGTGGACGGTTGTTGGGGCGGCAATACTCGCGTGCGTTGCCCGGCAAAGCTCATGCGCCG
Source organism: Thermopirellula anaerolimosa (assembly GCF_054657335.1). Taxonomy (NCBI): domain Bacteria; kingdom Pseudomonadati; phylum Planctomycetota; class Planctomycetia; order Pirellulales; family Thermoguttaceae; genus Thermopirellula; species Thermopirellula anaerolimosa. The sequence continues at coordinate 803,896 of NZ_BAAHYX010000006.1, read as the reverse complement.
AGCAGGCCGCCGTGAACTACGACGAGAACCTGGTTCCGTCCTATACCCTGCCCGATCCCTTGCTTTGCCAAGACGGCACGATCGTTCGGGACGCCGACACCTGGAAGAACAAGCGCCGCCCGGAGCTTTTGGCCCTCTTCGCCCGGGAGATGTACGGCAAATCGCCGGGGCGTCCCGACGCCCTCTCGTTCCAAGTCCGATCGACGGACGAGAACGCGCTAGGGGGCGCCGCCGTGAGAAAGGAAATCGTTATATACTTTTCCGCGGCCAGGGACGCGGGGCCGAAAATGGACCTGTTGCTCTACCTGCCCAAGCAGGCACAGCGACCCGTGCCGATATTCTTGGGCTTGAATTTCTTCGGCAACCACACGATTCACGCGGACCCGGGCATAACGATTTCGCAGAGTTGGATGCGCAACAATCCCGACAAGGGAGTCGTCAACAATCGGGCCACGGAGGCGTCGCGCGGCACCTCGGCAAGTCGTTGGCCCGTCGAGTTGATTCTCAGTCGCGGCTACGGTCTCGCCACGATCTATTACGGCGATTTGGACCCCGATTTTGACGACGGTTTTCAAAACGGCGTTCATCCCCTGTTTTACAAAGAAGGGCAGACCCGGCCCGCGCCGGACGAATGGGGTTCGATCGGTGCGTGGGCTTGGGGACTGAGCCGAGCGATGGATTACTTCGAAACCGATCCCGACGTCGATGCCCACAAAGTTGCCGTGCTGGGTCACTCTCGTTTGGGCAAGACCGCGCTATGGGCGGGAGCGCAAGACGAGCGGTTTGCCATCGTGATTTCCAACGACTCGGGTTGCGGCGGGGCGGCGCTCAGCCGACGCCGGTTTGGGGAGACGGTGGCACGCATCAATATCGCGTTTCCCCATTGGTTTTGCGAGAACTTCAAGAAGTACGGCAACCGCGAGGACGAACTTCCGTTCGATCAGCATGAATTGATCGCGCTGATAGCCCCGCGGCCCGTCTATGTCGCCAGTGCGTCCGAAGACCTTTGGGCGGATCCCAAGGGGGAATTCTTGGCTGCTAAGGCGGCCTCGCCCGTCTATCAACTTTTCGGAAAAGATGGTTTGCCCGCCGACGAAATGCCGCCGCCCGACCAACCGATCATGGGGACGATCGGATACCACGTCCGCAGCGGGAAACACGACCTCACGGAATACGACTGGCGGTGCTACTTGGATTTCGCCGACAAGCACTACTCCGCCGCGGGGCAGTGAGCGGCGCGTGACGCGGACGACACCCCCAAGGCATGCGGCGCAAAATGTTTTACAGCGGGCGTTTCGCGCCGTCCCACGCACGGCGGAAAGCGGACGGACCGGCTCAACCCTGGATGTAGTCCTTCATGAAGCGGTTCTCCACCGCCAATTCGTCCAGTTGCGACTTTACGAGATCGCCGATGGAGACGATCCCGACCAGCTTGCCTTCTTGAAGAACGGGCAAGTGCCGGATGCGATTGAGCGTCATGGCCTTGAGTACGTCGCCCACGGAATCGTCCGGCCCGGCGGTCACCAGATTCCGCGACATCACCTCTTCCGCCCGCCAATCTCGCAACGGTCGCTCTGAAAGCGCACAGCGCCGCAGAACGTCGCGTTCCGAAACGATTCCCAGCAACTTTTCCTCACCCGCGGCGGGATCGCGATGGCAAACCAAAACCGCCCCGATGTTGTGCTGAACCAGTTCGTCCACAACGTCTTGAAGCGTAGCGTCGGGGGCGACCGTGTAAACGTGCGTCCCTTTCCGCACCAAGATTTCGCGAATCACCGTCACCGGATCGTACCTCCTCAGACAAAAACCGCTCTTGTGGACTATGCGCCGCTATTTCCACAATCGAAGTATAGAAAAAACGTCGTCGTGCGGCAATTCGCAAGCGGGGGCATCCAAGCGTGTTCGCATCAAACCGCCCTCACCTTAAGGTTTAGCGAACACGAATCTTCGTATCTTCGCTATCTTCGTTCGCCCGAATTGATGACGCCGTCCCCGACGGATAGATTAATCGAGTCCGGCGCCCTGCGAAGCGCGGGAATTGGAGTTGTGAACCCAACGACCGGCGGTGAGACTTGCCGAGTCCGGCCCGATTGTCCGGCGGGAGATGATCCGTATGTCATCGACAAAGCGATTCGTGGTTCCGATCCTCGTGATCGTGCTGGGGGTAACGTGGTTGCTGAATGTCTTGAAAATCATTCCCGGCGTGGACTGGATGTGGACGATCGGCCTGGCGACGGTCGGCATCTTGTCCTTCGTCCTTGGGGGCTTCAACAAACTCTCAGTGGTGCTGGGACCGTTCTTCCTCGCGGCGTCGATCTGCTCGGTCTTGCGTCAGACCGGCTATTTGGAACTCGATCGAGAGATTCCCATCCTAACGATCTTGCTCGGCGTACTCATGTTGCTGGTGCAACTGCTGGATTTGCCGATGCCCGAACCGCTCAAGCCGGACCGCCCGTCCTAGCGCAGCTCGGCCCTTGAAAACGCGGGGGCGGTTAGGCCGTCAATATCGCGGCGATTCTCTCCGCGGCGTGCCCGTCCCAAAGTTCGGGACATCGCCCTTGCTTGTAGCGACCGCTCAAGACGTCCTCCAAAAGTCGTCGGAGCGCCGTTGCGTCGTTGCCGACCAGGGTGCTGGTTCCCTCTTCCACGGTGACGGGGCGTTCCGTGTTCGGCCGTAACGTCAGACACGGAATTCCCAGCGCCGTGCTTTCCTCCTGCAAACCGCCCGAGTCCGTGATCACCACTTTCGCGGACGACGTCAAGGCCAGAAAATCGCGATACCCCAGCGGCGGCAGCGGAATCAGCCCGCCCCTTCGATCGCCCTCCCACCGCAAGAACGACTCCAAGCCGAATTCTCGAATCCGCGATTGCGTGCGTGGGTGAATCGGGAACAAGATGGGCAACGTGTCACCCACATCGGACAAGACTTCCAGGAGCGGCGCCAACGTGTCGGGCTGATCGACATTCGACGGTCGATGCAGCGTGACGACGCCGAAATCCTTGACATCCATGCCCAACCGCTTCAGGGTCTCTCGCGGCCGAATCTTCGGCAAAAGCGACCGAAGCGTGTCGATCATCACATTTCCCACAAGGTGAATCCGGTCCGGCGAATGCCCTTCTCGACGCAGGTTTTCCACTCCGGACGGTTCGGATACGAAAAGCTGATCGGAGATGACGTCGGTGACAATGCGGTTGATTTCCTCGGGCATGGAGCGATCAAAGCTCCGCAAGCCCGCTTCGACGTGCGCCACCGGAATCTGCAACTTGGCGGCGGCCAGCGCGGCGGCCATGGTGGAGTTGACATCCCCCACCACAATCAGGCGATCCAAGGGATGCCCCGCGGCCTTCGCATCGACCAATACCTTCTCCACGGCTTCCAACACCATCGCCGTTTGCCGACCGTGCGAACCGGATCCCACCCCCAAATGGATGTCCGGGCGCCGCATCTCCAAATCTTCGAAGAACACGTCGCTAAGCTGGGAGTCGTAGTGTTGCCCCGTGTGGATGAGCAGCGTGTGAACATCGTCGTATTTTTCCAGTGCTCGCAGCAACGGTGCCATCTTCATGAAGTTCGGCCGAGCACCCACGATGCATCCGAATGCGCGCGACATATCTTGAGGTCCTAGCGAGCGAAAACTGCAACACCTCTCGGCAAGTAATCCACACCCTCAATCATAGCCCACAGGCTCACGGTAAGGGTTGGATCATACCCTACGGAAGCGGTTGCACGGCCTTCACTGAAATTCGAGACCGATACCATAATTAATTGAAAGAGGCCGCCTATCGGGGCGATCCGCTGCTGCACTGTAGCCCATCCCGGGCGACGGATTCCGGTTTCGTGCGCACACCCCATTTGACGGCCCCTCTCGTATCGCGTAAAACAGTTGAAAGCCTCGAAGGAGGTATGCGGAATGCCATCTGCCGAGCCGACGCCCGGCGAGGGGTCCCCGCAATGGGGAGCCGCGAACCTGGTCAGGGACGAAAGTCAGCAGCCATAAGCGGTCATCTTCATGTGCGGTGGGCTCCTCGCCGGACGCCGACCGGATTCGACGGAACGCCGAGGCGCAAGCGGCCCAAGTTCGCCTTGCCCGGCCGGGTTGCACTCGGGTTTCGATCGAAGGCAAATACGTCCCCGCGCAGAAAAGCTCGGAATTCCCGAGTGGACGTAATCCATGAGTCCACGTCGAGCCAAAGCCGAACCCGATCCTAAAGCCGGGGCATCGCAGGCCGAGGCGGAAATCACGCAGCGATCGGGCGGTTCCCATTATCTGGTCGTTGCTCGGCGTTACCGTCCGCAATCGTTTCGCGACCTCGTGGGACAGGAGCACGTTGCGGCGGCCCTGTCGAACGCCATCCGGCACGGTCGTGTGGGACACGCTTATCTTTTCACCGGCGCCCGCGGGGTGGGAAAAACCTCCACCGCTCGCATCTTCGCCAAAGCGCTCAATTGCGTGCAGGGCCCCACGCCCGATCCGTGCAATCAATGCGAAATCTGCCTTGGCATCGCTAATGGGGAAGACGTCGATGTCCTGGAAATCGACGGCGCCAGCAATCGCGGAATCGAAGAGATTCGCCAACTCCGCCAGAGCATTGCGGTGCGCCCCAGTCGCAGCCGCTACAAGGTCTACATCATCGACGAAGTCCACATGCTCACGAAGGAGGCCTTCAACGCCTTGCTGAAGACGTTGGAAGAACCGCCTGAGCACGTCAAATTCATCTTCTGCACGACGGAGCCGAACAAGGTTCCCATCACGATTTTGTCGCGGTGCCAGCGATTCGATTTCGCGGGGATTCGTACCCCCGAAATCGTGGATCGTTTGCGGGCGATCGCGGAAAGCGAAAGCGTGGCGGTGGACGACGGCGTCTTGGAGTTGGTCGCCCGAAAGGCCTCCGGATCCATGCGCGACGCCCAATCGCTCCTGGAGCAACTCCTTTCGTTCGCCGCCGATCGCCTCACCCTGGAGGACGCGAACCGTCTGCTCGGCCTGGCCGGGACCGATGCCGTAGAGGCCATTGTGACGGCCATCGCCGCGCGGGATGCCGGAGCGGCGCTCACCGAGCTTCATCGCGTGCTTGCCGCGGGCGCCGACGCTGCCATTTTGATGGAGCAGCTTCTGGCATTCTACCGAGATTGTCTAGCAGCCTCCCTCGGGTGCAAGGGCGATATTCTTTTGACGGTCGGGCCGAACCAAGCCGACCGCGCTGCGGACATCGGGCGAACTCTCGGACTGCACCGTTTGATGGCCTCCATGCAGATTTTGGATTACGCGCTCAGCCGAATGCGCGTGGTGACGCACGATCGCATCGTAGCGGAATTGGCCCTGGTGCGACTGGTGATGCTGGACGAAATGGAGGATCTGCACCGGATCCTCGTCGAACTGCGATCCCAGCCTGCCGGAAATCCACGCGTCGCGGCGTCGGCGCCCGCATCCGGCGCGGCCCTTCGTCCCGGCGAGCCTTTGGCGAGCGCGTTTTCGCGGGCGGCGCCGGTCCCGGATGGTCAATCCGCCGTAAGTCCCGTGACACGTGACGTGAGGCCGACCGAGCCTCCCGCCCGCACGCTGGGCCGATCGCGCAGTCAAAGCGTCGCAATCCCCCCGACTTCGGGGTCTCCGGCACCGCGACCGCAAGAGGCGGCGGGAGACGATGACGTCGCCGAATCCGCCCCCCTTAGGGATCAACAAGGTTCAGCGGCCGCGACGGACCCTGATCGCGCGCTCGAAATCTGGACGCAAGCCGTCGAAACGCTGCCCGTCTTGCTCGCGGAACAGGCGAGGCAATTCGATCGCGTCCAGGGATTGGAGGGCGGACGGTTTCAGGTCCTGTTTCGGCCGCAAGCCAAATTCAGCCATGGCTTTTGCTGTCGGCCGGAGAATAAAGCCCGGATCGAAGCAGCCCTGCGCCGTATTTGCGGGCGGAACACCACCGTGGACTTCGTGTTGACGGAGGGAACGTCGCCGCTGGAGGGTCGAAACGAAGGCCCCGTCTCTCAGCAACAGCAGCTTTTCGATATCATGCAAAATCCCTTGGTCCGAAAAGCGATCGACGTCTTTGGGGCGGAACCGACGCAGGTCTTGCCGCCGACAAAGCCCACCCAAGAACCGTCGCTCTTTTCCGAAGATGAGGCATTCTCGTCCGAAGTACCCGATCCGGACGACGATTGAATCTCCACATTCTTCCCTTTTTCTCGCCCAAGTCGCAGCCGACCGGTCGCCGGTTCGGTCCGTATTGCGGACAAAACCCGGCTTTCGCCGCATCGAGCTGAACGCTATACTCTCCCGCCCCAAAGATTCAGCTTGAGAAACACCCCCCCGAAAGAAGGGCTGTGAATGGTCGGAAGCATGGAATCACGCTCACGATTGCGCAGGCGATCGCCCTACTACACCGCCGTCATCCTTGCGGCGGCAACGGCCGTCTGTGTCGGATGCGGCACCTCGAAGTGGACCGAGACCCGACGCACCGCGACGGAACAACTCTTGATCTCCGCATCGATCGACCAGGCGGTGAGTCAGATCGATTTTCGGGCACTCGTGGGGAAAAAAGTATTTCTCGACGACAGCTATCTCAAAGACGTGGTGGACTCGACTTACTTGGTGAGTTCCCTTCGTCAGCAATTGTTGGCGGGCGGGGCTATTCTGACGGAAAAAAAGGAACAGGCGGACTACATCGTGGAGGTTCGCTCCGGCGCGGTCGGCACCGACATGCACAGCCTATTGATCGGCGTCCCCCAAACCAACCTACCCTCGGCCCTTGCCGCGGCAGGTGCACCCTCTAACATACCCGAGATTCCGTTCGTGAAGCGGACCAAACAAACCGCAGTGACCAAGATCCTGCTGTTCGCCTATCAACGAGAAAGCGGGCGACCGCTGTGGCAGTCCGGTCAGGTGCTTGCCAAAAGCTGGGCACAGGACGTATGGATCCTTGGAGCGGGGCCTTTTCAGAGAGGAGACATCTACTCGGGGACGCAGATCGCCGGAGAGAAGCTCGATATTCCTTTCGTCAATTTCGATCGCCCGGAACGCAAGGTATCCGCAACCGAGGAAGTCTATTTTCTGGGCAATCACGACAGACCGAAACAACCCGTCGAAGGCACCGCCAAATCCGGGGGGAGCAATGTCCCAATAGCGCCGGAAAATGGTCAAGAAGGCGTCGTCGCTCCCGTTCGGCCGTCACCGCCGGTCACCGGGCCGAATTTCCCGATGTCGGCTTCGTCCCCACCGGGCGCGTCTCCAACACCGGGAACGGTTCAAAACAGCGCCGCGTCCGCCGCCTGGTGGCAGTGGGACCCGTCAGGAGGAATCGCTACGCCTTCTCCGCCGCGCTAGCCCGTTTCGCGGCGACCGTCGAAAATGCACCACCCTTGGGGGCCTCAGTTGCGGATTTGCCGGGTGGGCTCACAGAATGAGCGCGCCGATCGATGGCCCATGTTTGAGACCGGCGTCTCAGGCTAGCGTTTCTCCATGATTTGAAGGCTCTCCGCGGGAACCAATTGATTGAGGCTGCCGGAACGGAATCCCATCAGATCGAGCGTGACGAACTTGAAGCCCGCCTCGGTCAATTCATGAACCAAAGCATCCCGCAGCGCAGGTTCCAATAGTCGAGGCAGTTGTTCGACCGGTACCTCGATTCGGGCGAGATCGCCCTTGTGGTAACGCACTCTAAGAAGCGGAAAACCTTGGCCGCGGAGGAAGCGCTCGGCCCTCTCGACCATGGCCAATCGCTCCGGCGTGACCTGTTCGCCGTAGGCGATGCGACTGCTCAGACACGGCGACGCGGGCTTGTCCCAAATCGGCAACCCCCAGTGCTTGGCCAAAAGACGGATTTCGTCTTTGGATAGGTCGCACTCCGAGAGGGGGCTGCGGACTCCGTGTTCGCGAGCGGCGGTCATGCCGGGGCGGTGATCTCCCCGATCATCGCGGTTGGAACCGTCGACGACGACCGCGACTCCCAGCTTTTCCGCCCAGTCGCCCATCTTGGTGAAAAGCTCCGTCTTACAAAAATAGCAACGGTCGGCCAGGTTGCGTTGATAGAGCGGATTGCTCAGTTCGTCGGTTTCCAGAATTACATGGCGGATACCGATTTGGGCGGCCAAGCGGCGACAGTCCTCCAATTCTCCGGCGGCGAGACTTGCGCTGACGCCGGTCACCGCCACCGACCGCTCCCCCAAGGCCGCATGCGCCGCCTTGGCCAGGACGGCGCTGTCCAAACCGCCGGAGAACGCGACGGCGCAGCTTCCAAAGCTACGCAGCAGTTGCAAGAGTCGCTCTTTTTTCTCCAGCAACTCGGCGGGAAGCTCATCATGGGGCAAGCCGTCAGGATCATGCGTTTTCGTAACGCTCGAAACTTTGGAGGCCTGAACGTTGCTTTGATTCATCGTTGACTTCACCCGGCTTCGGTTAAGGGTGGAGACGCACCGCGAAAAACCGCGAATTGACAACTCGTGCGGACTGCCGATCGACCGTCGACGGAAACCCGCTTCTCGATTCTTCGCGCCGGAGAGACGGAAGTCAATCGCCGCGACTTCGCCGCGCGGCGGTCGGCAACCGTCGCAATGAAGATGCGGCCTTTCAACCAATCACGTTCCCGGGCGGGGGAGGAACATATTCGCAAAGCGAAGCCCCAGGGTTTCGATCATCTCGAAGCATCGGCTCATGTCGATCGGTTTGTCGTCGAAGTTGTTCGTGCCGAGTGAGAACTTGGCCCCCATATCCTTGGCCATGCGCAAGAATTTCACGGGCGGATATCCGCTGGAGGCATTGATCTCGAGGGCCACCCCGCGATCCACCGCCGCGCCGATGACCTTTTTCATTCGATCCTCGGTCCACAAGCGATCGTACTGAGAGGCGACCGGCGGCGGCAGCCAAGTCGGATTCGCCAAGATGGAAATCGGCTCTGAAAGAACCCGCAGATTGTGCCGAACGTACCGTTCCATCCATGCGTCGGGATCGTCGATTGTGTAATTCTCCGTAATCCACAACTTGACCGGCGGGCTATCGTCGTGCGGCATGGGCATGATCATCGTGTCGGCAAGCACGTAATCCAATTTCGCGATCAACTCGGGCGCCAGCACGTCGGCCCAATCACGATCGTTCACCTGCACGCCGACGAACACCGGTCGGCCCGCGGCACCGTCCAGAAAGGCCTTGAGCTTTTCGTTGTCGTCGATGGGCCATCCGCGCCCCACGTTCTCCAGAACGCCGCAGTTGACGCCGGTCACGGCCTGGCGAAGAACGGCCTTGTCCACCGTCATACCGCCGCGGATGTGAACATGGAAATCGGTGATCGGCAAACCGAGGGCCGCCATCCGATCGATCAATCCCGGCTTCAACCCGTAACCTTCCTCGGATGCCCGCGGTTCGGCAAACGGGTCGGCGTCGTCGGGCAGCAGTCGGATCCGCGGATCACGGAATCGCATGCGACTGCCCGGATCATGAGCCTGAAGCGCGATGGTCCCTTGCGAAACGCGACGGAGCGTGCGATTCTTCGCCCGCGGCGGGTCGTCCGGTTCGACATAATCCACCGTGGGAACGTCGTTCACCCAAACGCGAACACGTTTCCCGATCACGCAAATGCGGACGCGAAACCAAACGTCGTCCGGCAGCCAGGCCTTGTAAAGGTCGCGAATGGCGAATAGTCCGCCGGTACGTCTGAATTCCGGGTTGTCGCCGATCATAGGATACGAATTGTTGATTTGCACCTCGTAACCCTTCGGCGGCGATCCCGTTTCCACAAAATCTGTGTGAAAGAATATCCCCGAATTGGCGTTCTTTTCGGTAATCACATCCACGACAAAGTCGAAATTGCGGAACGGCGTGGGGACCGCGTCGCCGACGTAGAACAAGTGGCTTCGCGGCCCGTCGGCGGAGAGGACGCCGTCCCGGACCTGCCAACTTGCGGTATTCTCGGACGCGCGCCAACCGTTCAGATCGACGCCGTTAAAGAGCGGAATCCAGCGGCCTTGCACGGTGTCGACCGCCTCGGCGGCTTCCGGGTTTTTCGACATCGTGCAGCCCGCGGCGGCGACGGCTAGGCTGGTTGCTAAAAAATCGCGACGCCGCATACCTCGATTCGTCGGGCGGGTCCGGAGATTAAATGCCTCTTTCATGATGGCCGTCTCCCATGTAACGCTGAACAACGGAAAAAAAGGACGCCCTCTCTATTGCGACCGGATCGCGCGTGGAGTTTTTCCCGCCGACCGGACTTAGGGCGACAGAACAACATAGACGGCGTCGGCGGGCAATTCGAGGGAGAGGCCGCCGTCCGCGCTTTCCACGGGCACCGCACCGGCGGGATAGCCGTTGACGTCCAATCGCACCGCCTTCTTGACGTTGGGATTCTTCACCGTCAATCGTACCTTGGCGGCGGCGACGCGCCAGGGTGCGCGGCCGGTATCGACGATCTGCTTTCCTCGCAAAGTCACGCCGTCTGACTCTATTTCCGCATCTTTTTCGATCCACCCGGTGGGGCGGATCGTGGTGCCGACTTGAACCAGGATTTTTTCCGAAGCGGCCAGCGGGCGTTCATCGAGCGGGACCACCGTGACGGACGCATAGTCGTTTTGCGACTCGATGACGGTATCCGCCAGTTCCATTCGCCCGCCGGCAGCCTTCAAGAAGCCCGTCCAACTTTGGTATCGCGGCGCATTGACCGTCAATGTTCCCTTGCGATAGTCGAGCGAGATTTCGCCCGTCATGCTCGTGACGACGCCGCGGGTCCGATCGATATAACGGTCGAGTGGAACCGTTCGGCTGTTGCTTTCGTCTCCCTCGAACTTGATCACAACCGGCCCCACGAAGAAGGCCAAGCGGTCCACCTCCTGGCGGATGGGGGAATTCGGGGCGAAGTCGCCTTGATCTCGGTTGGGATCGAATTTGCCGGCTTCCGAGATGATCGGCACGCGGCGTTCCCACATCCCGGAGAGAGAGCGCTCTTCGTACACGGCGGGTTGGTCCGCGCCTTGAATGAAGCCCAATCGGTACGCCAGCGCAGCGGCAGGGAACATGCCCGCGTGCGTGGGGATAGCGCTCGACCATTTTTTCAGCGAGTTCAGTTTGCCGACTTTCCAATAAGGCCAAACCGGATCGGCGTGCCAGGTCTCATCGCCGAATGCGAACCAGTAAAAAGAATCGACTCCCGTCAGCGACATGTAGGCCGCCGCCATGATGGGGCCTTCCGCCTGATACAACGAGGGACTGGTCCACGAGACCTCCGTGATCAACATCGGCTGTCCCACCGTCTGCTTGAGAGCCCCCGGAAACTCCTCCGGCTTCAACAGATTCGATTGGCTGATGAAGAAGTGATTGGGGTCGATTCGCCATCCGTTCATGGGGCCGCTGTGAACGCCGCCCGTATAACGATTGATGGCCGACACATCCGTCGCGGTGTAGGTCCAACGCTCCACGTCCTCCAACAAGACCGGGTCGGCGGTCCGCCAATTGGTGGCGTTGATGAGTTGCCTGCAACCCAGGGTCTCGCGGTAGTAAGCCGCGATATCGCGATAGAAACCGTATTGCAGTCGGGCCATGAATTCCAACTGGTCGGCCAGTCGCTTCGCCCAGGCACGGTCGGGCTTGGGGGCCTGCGATGTGAATCGCCAGATAATTTCCAGACCGACCTTCCCGGCCGCGAAATCGTCGTCCTTGTGCCGAGCCTCGCCCCACGCCTTGCGTGCAGCCTCCAACGATCCGTATTTTTTGACCAGAAAGTCGGCGAACAGTCGGCGGAGTTTGCCCGCAAAAGGCTCGAGAATCCCTTGCGACGTCCAGAAAAGCAGGCTGTCTTCGTTTTGCACCTGGATGACGGCTACCGCCGGTTCATCGCGCAGGGGCGCATGATTCTCGGCATACGGATTCGGCCGCGAATACAACTCCTTCACCCAGGTCTTATAGGCGTCCTGCAATCGCGACTCGAAAAAGATCAACCCTTCCGGTCCCGATTGCCCGGTGTAGGTATCCAGCCCCCAGCTTGCGGGAATCTTTTGCGTGTGCGACCAATAGGGCGAAATCGTAACGTAAATGCCCTGCTTTTTCGCCTCTACCACGAAGCGTTGGATGCCGTCCACGACGGTTTCATCGACATCGGTAAGGCGGGCGCCCTCCTTTTCCACGCAGAGTTGTGCGTGAACGCGAACCATATTCACGCCCAATTTGGCCAGCCACCGCAAGTGGCGACGCATGGCCTCCGGTTCCATTCGCCACCCGTCGCTCACAACCGACCAGAAACGGATCGGCCGACCGTCACCGCGGAGAAAAGACATGCCGTCCGCGGAGAGCCGAATAAAACCTGACTCGCCCGCCTGCGTTTCGTTCAACGATCGAAGGTCGAGCCACGCCTCGGACGAAAACGCGTCCGGCGGCGGTTGAAAAGCCCAGGTCTCCCGCTCGTCCACGCGTTCCGCTTGTGTGGCGGGGTCGCCGGGCTTGGACAATCCATGCGGAGCGAAGACCTCGTTCGTCAATACGAAAGCGTCAAGACCGCCGTGGTTCTGAAGGTCTCCGTACATCCGGAAGGTGATCCGGTGTTCACCCGGTTTCAGGGAAAGCCGGCCTCCGAAGACCCAACCGATGAATCGTAAGTCGGGCTTGCCGTCTGCCGCGATATTCGTAACTTCCGAGGCCCCGTCGAAAGAGACCTCTTGCCACCGGTCTTCATCCACGCGAAACGCCAAATGACTTTTCACGGGATTGGCGCGTAACCAAAGGGCGTAATCGCCGCCCTCTCGCAAAACCACGCTGTAGGTCGCCGTTCCCTCTTTATCCTCGGAAAAGTTGCTGATCCAGTCCCCACCCGACAGGTGCTCTCTCTTGACCTGATCGTACCACCACGGATGGCGATTCATCGTTTGGGACTGAGGCGATTCGCCTTCCACCCAAAGGTTCTCACCAAGCAGCACAGACGCAGGCGCCAAACCAAAGCAAAAGCAACCGGCCAGCAAGACACGCCAAAGAATTTCTCGCATTGCCTCCATCCTCATCGTACCGTCGCCAAATGGGTCGAAGGTTGCATTATAGGTTCGCCACGGCGGTTCATGTCAATCAAGCGGCCCGGGTGCGGCATCCGCGAAACATAGGAATGCGGCAACTCGGTCGGAGAACACTCTCCCCTCGCAAACCGCGGCACGCTGTTACGCCTGCCAGCCGCTCGATTGCGTCGGGGTTCGGCCGCATCTAAAATGGCACGTGCGTGAGGAAAGCATCTCGTAACGAGAGCCTCCCGGCACCTCTCAACCGGCCCTCACCCTTGATGCGAATATCAGGTCGCAAAACCACGCCAACCCTCCGTTCCCTTTGCCGCACTCGATCCCACCTTTGATCAGCAAGGACCATGACATGAAAAGTTGCGCGCCCATGATCCGTCTCGCTGCCCGGCCGTTGGGACGAACTCTTATAACCGGAACCGTCATCGTATGCTGGGTTGCCGCAACCGTTGCGGACCGCGTCTGCGCCGAGGAAACGATTCCTTCGCCGGAACGCGTTGCGGCTTGGAAATCGATGTTGCCCGAGTCGGCGGGCGGGATCGGCGCGCCGATCGCCAATCGCCAAGTCTGGGATCATCTGGCCGAACTGCCGGGTTTCAAGGATATTCCGGCGAAAGCCGCAATCGAGGCGGCGAAGCCTCTCCCTGAAGCCACGGACGAGTTGTATCTCGATTTTTCCAAGACCGGCACGCGCAGACGCTACGAATCCGTGCTATCTGCGCGGCGTCGGCGACACAGCCTGTTGGTACTCGCGGAGTGCCTTGAGAACCGCGGCCGCTTCCTCAAGGACATCGGGCGAACGCTCCAGGCCTTTTGCGAGGAAAAGACTTGGGTGCTGCCCGCCCACGACCGTAACTTAGCCAACTTTGAAGGCAAGACGGTGGAGATCGACTTGGTTAGTTCCGCGACCGGTTTCGAATTGGCTTTGACTTTGAACTGGTTGGGAGACAAGCTCTCTCCGGAGGTCCGCAAGCTCGTCATGGCCAACCTGGAGCGGCGGATATTTCAGCCCTTCGAAGGCGCGGTCCGTGAAGGACGACCTCAATTGTGGTGGCTGACCACGACCAATAACTGGAATGCCGTATGTTTGGCCAATACCACGGGCGCAGCCATGGCCGCCGTCGAGGACGTGGAACGCCGGGCGTTTTTCGCGGCCTCCGCCGAGCACTTCATCCGCAATTTCCTCCAAGGTTTTACCGTCGACGGGTACTGTTCCGAGGGGATGGGCTATTGGAACTACGGTTTTGGACATTACGTCATTCTCTCCGACGTCCTTTATCGAGCGTCGGGCGGCAAGGCGGACCTCATCCTCGATCCCGCCGCCACGGCGCCCGCTCGATTCGCCTACCGGATGGAAATCACGCATGACTTCTACCCCCCCTTCGCGGATTGTACGTTCGGTTCCAAGCCCGACCCGCAATTGATGGCTTACCTCAGTCGCCGTTGGGGTTTTGGTTTGACCGACTTGGAAAAGCGGTATCTCGGACCGCAAACAGGCCCATCCGGTTCGTTGGCCGAATTGTCCGTTTTCGGCATGCCGGACGCAGGCGGACCGCCGGCGGCGAAGGTGGATCGACTTGAAAGGTCTTTGCGGGATTGGTTTCCCGATGCCGGCGTCCTGATTGCGCGGCCGACACCCGATCGGCCCGACGACTTGGCAGCGGCGCTCAAAGGGGGACACAACGCCGAACATCACAATCACAACGACGTCGGCACCTTCCTTGTGGTGGTCGGCGGCGCAGCGGTGCTGGTCGATCCCGGTGCCGAGGTCTACACGGCCCGAACCTTCGACTCTCGCCGTTACCAAAGTAAACTCTTGAACTCCTACGGTCATTCCGTCCCCGTGATAGCCGGCCAATTGCAGCGACCGGGCGGCAACGCGAAAGGAAAGATCTTGCGTACCGAGTTCAGCGACGAAGCCGACTTGGTGGAAATGGATCTGACGTCCGCCTACCCGGTGCCCGAATTGCAGTCGTTGAAGCGGACCTTCGTCTTTCGTCGCGGCAACGGGGGAAGCCTCACGGTGACCGATAGCGTCCGGTTTTCGTCCCCGAAGGAGTTGGAAGAGTCGCTCGTGACCTTTTCCCCTTGGAAGCGGTCGGCCGAAAACGAATTGCTAATCGGGGAAGGGAAGGCCGCCGTCGTGGTCACCATCGGCGCCGGAGGCCGCCCCTTTGAATTGAAGTCGGAGGAAATCGACGAGCCGATTCGGTATTCGAAGAAGCCCACGCGACTGGGGTTGCGCTTCACCGAACCGGTGCCCAACCTGGAAGTCACCTTCACGATCGTACCCAAGAAGTAGCGTGGTTGCCGCCCCTGCTCGAAGCCTGCGGTCGAGTATTCCTTCGCGCCACCGTGAAATCAACCGCTTGTCCGCTTGACTGAAGTCAGCGGCGGCGGTCCGGCGGCGTGGAATCCCTCGAAGGACTCGCAGGAGAGGTATTCCGCCGACGCACAAGACGTCGCCGCGGGGGCTTTTGCTCCACGTCCTCCAAGCGGCGACCTTGATCCGTGGAGGGCACGCTCTTCAGCGGGTCCGGTGAACCCTCCAGTGGCGATCCCGGCTGAATCGCCTCCAATCGCTGCCGGATATTGGCGGTGTATTCCGGCGACAACTCGAAGCCCAAATATCGCCGCGCCAGCTTCTTGGCTACGGCCAGCGTCGTGCCGCTACCCGCGAAGGGATCGAGCACCCATTCGCCCGGTCGACTGCATGCCGAGATGATCCGCCCCAGCAATTGCTCGGGCATCTGACACCCGTGGAATCCCGCCCTCTCGCGAAACGTGCCGCAAACGCGAGGAAAGTACCAGGTATCTTCGTCGGGGCGGAAGCCGTCGGGAACGTCTTGCGGTCGCAGAATCCAGGTATCGTCCGGCAGGCGTCCTTGCGGGTTGGCTCGCTTGTCGCCGTAAACCAGTTGCCGAGCGGAGGGCACCCGAATGTCGGCGTCGTTGAACGTGAATCGCGTCGGATCCTTGACCCAATAAAGCAAGTGGGCGTGCGAGCGGGTAAACTTCCGCTTGCAATGGACGCCGAACGTGTAATACCACACGACCCAACTCCGCAATACCAGACGATGGTGCTGCTGGATCATGACCTTCAATTCGGCCGCGTATTCATCACCGATCGCCAGCCAAAAACTTCCGTCCGGACGAAGAATCCTCGCCACTTCCCCGGTCCACCGGCGGCACCAGTCGATATACTCTTCATCGTCGAGTTGATCGCGGTACACGTCGTACTGATAGCCGATATTGAAGGGAGGGTCGGCAAAGACCAGATGCACCGACTCCGGCGGCAAGGCCTTCATTCCGTCGAGGCAATCGCCCTGGAATACCCCTTCGGTGAGCGACGGCATCTCTTGATCCTTCATCGAAGTCTCCTCGTTTCCGCCGTACACGGTCGGCCTACGCACAGCATGGGTATGCCGCGCACGCGAACCGTCATTATGAGGCAAGTCGAGCAAAGAGTCAGGTGGGGGACGACAGGGCAGGAGCGAGGATCGCGTTCATCCCAGCAGCCCCAACCGGGCGATGATCCAGAGGGCCTCGAGGGCTTCGCGCGAATTGATCTTCGACTGCCCTCGCCGCCGATCCGTGAAGGTGATGGGAACTTCGCGAAAGACGGCGCCCGCCCGTCGCAGACGATAAAGAATCTCTTCCTGAAACGAGTACCCGCGCGATCGCACGCTTGCGAAGTCGATTCGTTGCAATGCGGACGCTCGATAACACCGGAACGCCCCGCTGCAATCTCGGACCGGCAGTCGCAACAGCAAGCGCGCGTAGAAGTTGACCGCAGCGCTCATCCAGCGTCGGGTCCGCGGCCAACCCTCGATTGCCCCGCCGTCCACATAACGCGAACCGATGGCAACGTCGGCGGGAGGCTTTCCCGGAGGTTCCATCGCAGCGATCAATTCCGGGATTTTCTCGGGCGGATGGCTGAAGTCCGCATCCATGTTGAGGATGAATCGGTAGCCCTGCTCGATCCCCGTTCGCAGGGCCAGCAGCGTCGCGGTCCCCAGTCCCAGCTTGCCCTCGCGATGGATGCAACCCAGACGCCCATCTCGTGCCGCGTATTCATCGCACCATTGGCCGGTTCCGTCCGGAGAGTTGTCGTCAATTACCAGAATGTGGACGTCCGGGGCGGCGGAAAAGATCGCCTCCACCAAAAGCGGAAGATTCTCCCGCTCGTTGTAAGTAGCGACGGTGACGAGCGTTTCCGCGGCTTGCATCAATGACCGACCCTCGTGGGAGTGGACGCTGCGGACTCGCGAACATCGGTTCGCGGTGTGGAGCATGCCCGCATGCGTTGCCCGCCATTTTTCCGCCAAACCGTGCCAATAACAACCCGGTCGATTCCAACCGACGGACTACTACCGCGGTATCGATGGGGCTTCCCCTTCCGGCGACGAAGTCGTGGCGGATGCGGTTCGGGCTTGGCGTCGCATGGCCGCCAAATTGGAATGGGGAACTTCCAAGGCGGTAGCATCCATGGCGCCGGATTGCACGGCGGTCTCCAAGAGTTTGATGCCCTGTTCGGTCAATTCGATGGCTTTGGCGGCCTGATTCGATTCCCAATAGGAAACGCCCATGCTGACGAAGGTCTCGCCCAACCGTCCGGCGGACAAGCCCGTCGTTCCGGTTGCCGCTTTTTGCAGCATGGGAACCGCCTTGTCAAACAGTTTCACGGCCGAGTCGTGGTCCTGCTTGGCGATGGCATGGATGGCGCCCAGTCGGAAGTACAGGCGGCCCATCAGGTAGTAGTCACTTTGTTGCAACGTCCGCGACTCTTGGCCGTTCTCAAGCAATTCGGCGGCCTCCAAGCCGTATCGGAGCGCCGAGTCGTGATCCCCTCGGATTTGAAAACACTGGACGGCGTCGTAGAGCGCGACGCCGATATCCCACTGGATTTGCAATCGCCGCACGCCGCCCGCCTCCGCTAGGGCCGAGGGCGCCGCCTCCTCGAGACGGGCGATCCACGGCTGGGGATCCAGGCCGCTTGGTACCCCTACCGAAGCACTCAAGGCCGCGGCGGCTACCCGAATGCGAAACAGCGGCGAACCGCCTTCCTTGGCCAGGGCGTCAGCGGCGGTTCCGGCACGATCCAACCAACGCGGCACCACGATTTCCTTTTGCTCCCAAGGTCCCCAGGCAATCGCCCGAGCCGCTCCGATATGCGCGTCTACGAGGACCTCTTTGGCGGCCAACCGGTAGGCCGGATGGGGATCGGAGGCGATGGGATGCGCGATCTTGATGGCCTCGGTATAGTACTCTACGGCTTTCTTGTAGTCCGGCGGTTCCGCGTTGGCGCTCAAGTCGCCCAATGCACAAACGGCCCGGGCCTTGATGTGCGGGCGGTTCTCCGCCGCTGCCGCCACGGTTTGCAATTCCCGCAAGGCAGCCTCGCGACTGCCCGCGGCGGCCAAGAGTTGAGCCAGGGTCAACCGAAACTGGGGATCGTTCGGCGCCAACGCCACGGCCTGCTGCGCTGCGGCCAAACCGGTACCGGGAGCCTGGAGCAACATGTAGCTCCTTGCCAACAGCCAATGTGCCCGCGCGTGACCGGGGTCCAATCGCAACGCGACCCGCAAGTCTTTCTCCGCCGATTCCGGATCGTTCTCCAAAAACGTCTCGGCTCGCAGCACAAAGGGTTCCGCCGAGATCGGGTCCAACACGATTTGCGTTACCAGCATCGAAGCCTTGCCCGCCTCACCCGCCGGCGCAAAGCTGAATAACACACCCTTTTCCGGAAAGGCCTGGCCGATCACCATACCTTGCGGATCGGATACCAAGACCGGTCTGACGTTGGCCAACTGAAGATGTTCGGCAACCAAGTTCGCGGGATAAGCCTTCTCAAGATGGATCACGATGCCGCTGACCTTGCCGTCGCGGAAATGGGTTTCCACTCGATTGAAAGGCCCGACTGCGTACAAATGCAGCAAATCGCCGTCCTGCTCCGCGCGCGCCGTGGGTTCGCCCCATGCCTTGCGGACGTCTTCCATCGTCGAAACGCCCGGCGTGATTCCATTGAACGCGGCGGGATCGACGGTCACTTCCGTGTTCGTAACCGGATCGACGGCAGGTTCCAACGTGGAACTTCGCCCGTCTCCTGAGACTGACTCGCCGGGGCCGGACTCGCCGGAGACGGCGGTTTTCGCAGCGGGATCGGCGGATTGAGCACTCTCCGACTGCGAGCCTTCCGTGCGGAGTGTCAGTGTGGGTCCCGCCGGGGATTCCAACGGCGGTTGCGTATCCGACGCTGCCGTTCCCCATGATGGAACGCCGACGTCGTCTTTATTCGAAGAATCACCAGGCTCTTGGCATAGGACGAACGGGCTGAAAAGCACGACCGCCAGGCTGGAGAACACCGCCGCGAGCAGGCGTCGAGCCATCGGCTTAAGGGAACGCATCGCGAGTTCCTCCTGAACATCGCAGCCCGATGTCGGGCTAATCGTCTCAGTCGAATCTACCCGCCCTCCTGCCACGGGGCGGCACGTTGACCACGGCACCCATGCCCGGTTAACCCGACTCGGCCGGCAACACGGCAGCAACTTGCGGAACTGAATTGCCAACGACGATCCGTCGCGTTCGCCAAAACCCCGGATCAGATGTATACACGGCCCATGCGACGGACGCAGCCTGCCGAGTCGGCGGGTAGTTTAGCGTCCCTTTTGGCATCGCGTCCAGACCGTTTTTTTCGCCCGGATCAAAGAAAAAATCCGACGGTTTAGCACCGCTGATCCTGGCACGCACATGGTTCACAAGACGCGGGATGTTGTCTTTCCAACCTTCACCCGGTCCCCGTCAGGTCACCGGCGGAGTTCCCCCGGCACGGGTTCGCGCGAAGAAATCGGGGCGGTGCGCTCTTCCCCAGCGGTGTCTAACTCCGCGGGCGGGTGTACAGGCAGACGAACCCAAAAGCAGGCCCCCCCTTCGGGAAGGTTCTCGGCCCAGATTTTTCCCCCGTGGGAGTGGACGATCTCGCGGCAAATCGCGAGTCCCAAACCCGTGCCGCCGGACGCCGTGCGCGTCTTGCTGGACTGGACGAAGGGATCGAAGATACTCTCGATCTCGTTTGGCGGGACGCCGCACCCCTGATCGGCTACGGCTACCGTCCAGCGTTCATCCTCGGCCACCATGGTAATTCGAATCGTGCCGCCCTCGGGGGAGAATTTGATCGCGTTACTGATGAGGTTGCGAAAAACTTGCTGGATTCGTTTGTCATCCATCCACGCCTCGAGGGGTTCCGGCGGCGGGTTAAACTCAAAACGTATGCGGCGATGCTCGGAGGCTGAGTTCAGTTCATCCAACACGCGGACCATCAATTGAGCCGGATTGTGTCGGGCGAATTCATATTGCATCTTGCCCGCTTCGAGTTTGGCCAGATCCAAAAGATCGTTGAGAAACGCGAGCAAGGTCTGGCCGCTCCTCTCGATCTGCGTGAAGTACTTTAACAACGTGGCCCGTTCGGCGGTTTCCGCTTTCTTTATTCCGAATGCCGCATAACTGAGGATGCCATGGAGGGGCGTCCGCAACTCGTGGGATAGATTCGCGAAAAACTGGTCCTTCGCCCGTTGGGCGGCGTCCCGTGCCTCCATCAACTCCCGCAGGGCACGATGGCTTTCCTCCGCCAATAGCACTTTTTCGTGCTCTTCCAGCGCTTGGGCCACCGCTTCCATTTGGGATTGCTGAAGTGACGCCCGCTCGTTTTGAAGCTGGGCGACCCAGGCGGCGTATTGCTCGGAAACTTCGGCGAGAAGGGCTGAACAACCCACGGCGCGGAGCGTCGGTCGTAATCGAGCGGCCAATCTTTCAACACTTGAAGCGTCCCACCCAAGAACGACTGCCGAAATTCCGCGGATGGGTTGCGGCAGGTGACGGCACATTTGGATGCAACGACACTCCACCGGGACGGCAAAGAGCGTGGAATCTTCGCCGGACATGGGGCGGATGAGTCCGGCTCGGGGCACCTTTTCCGATTTCAAACACTCCTTCACCTGGTCCGAAAGGTGGCGTCCGGCCTCGGTCCCCGAATACATCGACACCCAGGAGTGTTTTTCATTCAAGACGCCGACAAGTGTGATCGGAAGTTCTGGAACGGATTCTCGCAGGCTTGCAGGCAACCAGTGGCCCTGCCTTTCCTCGCGATCGAGGAGTTCGCACAAATCGTCCAGATTCATTGTTATTAGGCCTCATTCTCCCGTCACACAGTGTTGCTCACTCTAGCGTCGGAAAAAGTGCCCCGATCCGCCCGCGTGAGACCTGTGTGAAAAGTATAGGTCACGCCGAGGCGCCGCGAGATCGACTCGCCCGCACGTTCCGCCGCAAGTCGATTCTTTTGCCGCAAAACCGGACGGACGGGATGATTTATCACAGAACTGCTTGACAAATACAGAGCCAACGGCAAAAATTGGGTGGCATCGTGGAGTGAGTCTCAGTTGCAACTCCAATTGCTCGCCTATACCGGCCCTCGCCTCAACAATCGACTGGAGCTTATGGAATGCAAAGACGGCCATGTGTTGTCGCAGCCGGGTTCATCACGTGGCGTAAGTTGGGATGTCTTGTCGTTGCGGCAGGACTCCTCTTGGCCGTGGGGACGGCCGTGCCGGTGCCCGATTGGCTCAACATTCCGGACGCTCGTGCCGACGAGGCCCCATCGAATACTGCGACAGCCGGCGGCGTTTCCGCCCAGAGCTTACAGTCAGCGGGCAAGCAGGGATCGGTTCGCGACGGAGAGGCCGGAACGCCCAAGGATTCCGGAGTTTCCGACCGTGTGGATTTCGCTCACGAAATCGTACCGATCTTGCGGGGGCGGTGCGGTCAATGCCACCTAGGTTCCCAACGCGAGGGTGGGTTATCTCTCGACACTCGCGAGTTGATTTTGGAGTCGGGAACCGTCGTCCCCGGCAAACCGGAGGAAAGTGAACTCCTTCGTCGCGTGATGAGTCGCGACCCGGATGAGAGGATGCCGGCAAATGGTCCGCCCCTGACTGCGGAGCAAACCGACCTTTTGCGGCGATGGATAGCCGCGGGCATGCCCTGGGAACCGGGTTTCGCGTTCTCGGGGCCTTCGGCGGACGAGGTTCGCCCCTTGTCGTTGCGTCCCGTGGCACTCCCCCCGGAGACCGCGGATCGCAAGCATCCCATCGACCGGTTGATCGGGGCCTATTTCGACCGGCACGGCATGGAGTTTCCTCCCGCTGCCGAACCGCTCCAATGGTTCCGGCGCATGAGTTACGACGTGATCGGACTGCCTCCCACGGAAGAAGAAATTGCGCTCTTTAGCGCGGACGATTCGCCGGATAGAAACGCGCGTTGGCTAAAACGGCGACTCGATTCCAAACGCGAATATGCCGAGCACTGGCTCAGCTTTTGGAATGACCTGCTTAGAAACGACTACACGGGCACGGGCTACATCGACGGCGGACGCAAACCGATCACCGGTTGGTTGTATCAGGCTTTGTACGACAACATGCCGTACGACGAATTCGTGCGGCAGCTGGTCGCGCCGAAGCCCGAATCGGAAGGTTTCATGCGAGGCATCAAGTGGCGAGGCAACGTAAACGCCAGTCAAAGGACGGAGTTGCAGTTCTCGCAGAATACCGCCCAGGTCTTCCTGGGGATCAACATGAAGTGTGCATCGTGCCACGATAGCTTCATCGATCATTGGACGCTGAATGACGCCTACGGATTGGCCGCAATCACGGCGGAAGAACCGCTCGAAATTTTCCGATGCGACAAACCGACCGGGCGGATCGCCGAAGCCCGATTCGTCTATCCCGAATTGGGCGATATTGACGCCGGCGCTCCCCGAGAGGCGCGGTTGCGTCGGTATGCCGAGCTTCTGACCGATCCACGAAACGGTCGAACCGCACGGACGATCGTCAATCGCATTTGGCACCGCTTGATGGGCCGGGGAATCGTCCACCCGATCGATGAAATGGGGCGAGCGGCCTGGGACGAATCTCTCCTGGATTACCTGGCGGACTACTTGATCCAACATGATTGGGACCTGAAACAGCTTATCGAACACATTGGCACTTCCCGAATCTACGCCGCGGTTTCCGTGCCTTTCCATCCCGACTCGGCGGATGGCTACATCTTCGAAGGACCCCATCCGAAGCGTTTGACGGCGGAGCAATTCGTCGACACTCTGCGGCGATTGACCGGAACCGGCCCGGAGAAACCCGCCTTTCCGCCGCCCGTCGAGGAGAAACCCACTTGGTTTCGCGCCTCGCTCACAGCGGCCGACCGCTTGCAGTTGGCACTGGGCAGGCCGATGCGCGACGTGGTGGTTACCACGCGACCGGAGGACGTGACGACGCTTCAAGCACTCGACCTTGCCATCGGCCCCGAGTTCCACGAAGCGCTGCAACAAGGAGCGGGGTATCTGAAGGAGCGTTTCAAGGAGGAATCGCCGGACGCGTTGATTCGTCACGTCTTTCTGAGCACGCTCACGCGTCCGCCGACCGACCGAGACATCGAGATTGCGCGAAGTATTTTGCGAGCGGATGGTGAAGGAGCAGGCTCCGAAGCCCCGGAAACCGTCGCCGCCTTGAACGCAAACGGGATCGTTGACTTCCTTTGGGCCGTGTTCATGCTGCCGGAATTCCAGACGGTCTATTGACCGGCATGGAACGTCCCCGGGCTACCATGGGAACGAAATCTCAAGAAATAGGCAAGCGCGACAACCCACCGCAAACGATGGCGGCGGTGCCGCCGCTTGCCGGGAGAGAGATCTATGAAACGTGATCACGAAGGAAGCGGAATCGGCCAAGACCCCCGCCGTTGGACGCGTCGCGATTTCGTGCGTTGGGCAACCGCGAGCGCAGCCGCCACATTGACCCTCGACGCACCCCGTGCTTGGACCTCCCCGCGAACCGAGAGCAACGAACGCGCCGCCCTGCAAGATCAACCGGCGGCCAAGGCGGACTGCTGCATCCTTCTATGGATGGCCGGCGGGATGGCCGCCCCCGACACATTCGACCCGAAACGCTATGCCCCGTTCCGCGTCGGCTTGCCCGCCTCCGAGATTCTGAGCACGTTTCCCGCCATCGACACCGTCCTGCCGGGTGTTCAGCTCTCTCAAGGCCTGGAAAACATCGCCCAGATCCTTGATCGCGGGACGTTGATCCGTTCCCATGTGCTGCCCGACTTGGGACACATTTTGCATTCGCGACATCAATATCACTGGCACACGGGCTACGTGCCGCCGCAAACGGTCGCCGCACCGCACATGGGCGCCTGGATGGCCCGCCTTTTAGGTCCGCGCGATGACGCCGTGCCCCCCTTCATCGTGATCGGTCAGCGTCTGGAAGGGATCGGCGAGAAAGAGGAGTTGAAGGCTTTCCACACCGCGGGATTTTTGGGCGGCGAGTACGGTCCGTTCGTGATCCCGTACCCCGAACAGGGCGCGGAGGCGGTCCGCCCACCGCACGGCATGACGCCTTCTCGTTTCGAAAACCGGTACCGCTTCTATCAAAAGCTCGCCGAGGCGGATCCTCGCTACGTACAAGCCGGTGATTTTCACCGGGAGTCGATTCTGCGGGCCATGGACAACGCCTACCGCTTGCTCGCTTCCCCCAAGCGCGAAGCTTTCGACATCTCCCTGGAACCGAAATCCGTTTACGAAGAATACAATACCGGTCGCTTCGGACTGGGCTGCCTGCTGGCCCGGCGCTTAGTCGAAGCTGGAGCGCGATTCATCGAGGTCACCACGGAGTACGTGCCTTTCGAGGGCTGGGACACCCACGAAAACGGCCACACACGCTACGCCAAAATGAAGGAACTGATCGACCGGCCTGTTGCCAGGCTCATCCGCGACCTCGAAGAACGGCAATTGTTGGATCGCACTTTGGTGGTTTTGGCCAGTGAATTCAGCCGCGACATGCTGGTCGAGGGTGTGCCGGGAAGCAACGCCAAGGATCAGTCTCGCGCCCCCGCCGACGTGATGGGCGAGATGATCCATTACGGCCTGCACCGCCATTTCACGGGGGCTAGCTCGGTCTTGATGTTCGGCGGCGGCATCGCCCGGGCCAAGGTCTTCGGTGAATCGGCGCCCGAAAGACCGTGCATGGCCGTCAAGGACCCGATCGGCGTCACCGATCTCCACGCCACCATCTACACCGCGATGGGCATTTCGCCGCGTACGGCGTTGGAAGTGGAACGACGTCCCTTCTACGTCACCCAGGACGGAAAGGGACAGCCGGAGATGCGGCTATTCGCCTGAGCATCGCAGCGGCATTTTCCGCGCGTCGCTGTCCGCGGAGACTTACTTGGGCGACGTAACCCGCGCGATTCCCCGAAGGTCGCCCATCGCTCGATGCTTCCTCGTGCAAGCTGTCTGGGCCACGCCTTGCTCTGTCGGGGTACGGAAACGGCATCGAGCAACGTCCCGTCTGATAGGTGCCCCCTTCGGCTTTTCCCCCCAATTGCAGAATGTGCTGATGGCGGATACCCTAGCGGAGAGCGCGAGCACAGCAGGACGCCGTCGGGGACCGCGAACGCCGGCGATTCTTCCGCCGTCCGAAGGGTATCCGGTCCTGTCACACGGCGGTCGATCGATCTAGTCGCCCCGCGGCATCGGGGTTTTCAGCCGGTCCGGGCCGTGGAAACCGAAACGCAATCGTTCCCGAATACAGCCCAAGATAGTGAGGAGAGAAGCGATGACGCAGCGAGTCTATAATTTTTCGCCCGGACCGGCGGTTCTTCCCGAACCGGTGCTCGAGGAAGCCCAGAAGAACCTTTTGGCACTACCCGGGGTCGGCATGTCGGTCCTCGAAATCAGCCATCGCTCGGCGGCCTTCACCGAGATCATTCAGGGGGCCGAGCGCAATCTTCGCACCCTCTTGCAAATCCCCGAGGAATACGCGGTTTTGTTCCTACAGGGCGGGGCCAAATTGCAGTTCGGCATGGTCCCAATGAATTTTCTCCGCAATACGGGCGGCAAGGCATCCTACATCGTCAGCGGCACCTGGAGTAAGCAGGCGGCGTCCGAGGCTGCCGTGCAGGGCCAGGTCCATGTTGCTTGGGATGGCAAGGCGACCAATTACGACCGCGTCCCCACCGACGACCAGTTGAACATTGATCCCGATTCGATTTACGTGTACTTGTGCTCGAATGAGACGATCGCGGGCGTCCAATTTCCTCGCGAACCCGAGACGAACGGGATACCCCTGGTGTGCGACGCTTCGTCCGAGTTGCTCAGTCGTCCGGTAGATATTCGTCGCTACGGGATACTGTTCGCCTGTGCTCAGAAGAATCTCGGCCCCGCCGGCGTCACGGTCGTCATTATCCGCAAGGACTGGCTGGATCGCTGTCCCAACGACTTGCCCGTAATGCTCAATTACCGCCAATTGGCCGAACAGAACTCGCTTCTCAACACTCCCCCGGTCTTCGCCGTTTACATGGTCAAATTGGTTACCGACTGGGTATTGCGAGAGTTCGGCGATCTGCAAAAGTTGAAGGAATTCAACGAGAAGAAAGCCGCCTTGCTTTACGATGCGATCGAATCGTGCGGCGGGTTCTACACGGTCCATGCCGCTCCCGGCAGTCGCTCGGCGATGAATATCGCCTTCCGCCTCCCCAACGGCGACATCGAGAAGAAGTTTTTGAGCGAGGCGCGGAAGGTGGGACTTTACAATCTGGAAGGCCATCGCTCCGTCGGGGGTTGCCGCGCGTCGATCTACAACGCCATGCCCTGGGAAGGAGTGGTCGCCCTTCGCGATTTCATGCTGCGGTTCTGCAAAGCGAATCGGGACCAGGTCGGCTGAAGATCGGGCCTTCGCGCATTCGGTCGCAACGCCTCAGCGGACGCCGCCGTTGGCACGGGAAGACAACGGACAAAGCCATTTCATGAATGACGCCGATCTACTGTCGGGGCTGACTCCCTCCCAGCGAGAAGCGGTCACCCACGTCGACGGACCGCTTCTCATTTTGGCGGGACCGGGGAGCGGAAAGACCCGGGTCGTCACCCATCGCATCGCCTATTTGCTTCGTCAAGGCATTCCCGGAGAAAACATCCTGGGTTTGACCTTTACCAATAAGGCGGCGGCGGAAATGGCTAGCCGCGTTGAACAATTGGCTCCCGGCACCCGAGTTTGGCTGGGCACCTTCCACCGTTTTGCGGCCCAGTTTCTGCGACGTTACGGTCGGCACATCGGCCTGCAAGCCAACTTCACGATTTACGACAAGGAAGACTCGCTGAAGGGACTGCGGCGTGTGATCGCGGAGGCCGGCGTGGACCTGATGAACTACACGCCGGATACCGTCGCCGCCGCTATCGGATCGGCCAAGAGCGCCTTCATCCAACCGCACGAATACAGCCCTCGCGACGGTTCTCCCATGGGCTCCATCGTGCAAAAGGTGTATCCCCTCTATCAACGCTGGCTAAGCCGGTCGAACGCCGTGGATTTCGACGACCTGCTGCTCAATACGGCCATCGTCTTGCAACGCAATCCGGAACTCCGCCGCGAATTGGACGCCCGGCATCGCTATGTCATGGTGGACGAATACCAGGACACGAATCTCGTCCAATACGCCATCGCCCGCGCGCTGTCCATCGATCACCCCAATCTTGCCGTAACCGGCGATCCCGACCAGTCGATTTACGGTTGGCGCGGCGCCGATCTCAACAACATCCTGGAGTTCGAGCGAGATTTCCCTCAAGTGCGCGTCGTGCGATTGGAGCAGAATTACCGCAGTACCAAGAAGATTTTGCGGGCGGCGGCGGGCCTCATCGCGCACAATGTGAAACGAAAACGCAAAGACCTCTTCACTCTGAACGATGACGGGGCGGACGTGCGACTCGTCGCCTACCGCGATCAAACGGAAGAGGCCGAGGACATTGCCAGCCGAATTCAGTCCGCGATCCGAGACGGTCGCCGCCGGGCTCGCGACTTTGCCGTTTTCTATCGGGTCAACGCGCTCTCACGAGAGTTCGAGCTTGCGCTGCGGCGTCGCAACATTCCCTACCAAATCGTCAACGGCGTGGAATTCTTTCAGCGACGCGAGATCAAGGACCTGGTCGCCTACCTCAAATTCATCCAGAACCCGCGAGACGAAGTCGCGTTCCTGCGAATCATCAACAACCCGCCTCGCGGGATCGGCAATACGACGGTGGCGCATGTGCTGGAACTGGCGCGATCGCAGGGCTGGGACGTTTGGACGGCGATAGCTCGAGCGGAAAGCATCCCGGGATTGCAAACTCGGGCGGCAACCAAACTCGCGGAATTCGTCAAACTCATCGACAACTTGACCGCAACGGCCTCCGGCCCGATCGAAGAATTGCTGGGTTGCGTGCTTGCCGAGACCGGATATCGCGAATTGTTCCGCAAGTCGTCCGCGGAAGAGGATCAAGAGCGTTTGGCCAACGTCGAAGAGTTGCTGACCTATGCCCGGCAATTCGACGAACAGCACCCCGAACCGGGCGGACTGGATGCCTTTTTGGAGGAGGTCAGCCTGGTCAACGACGTCGATGCGTGGGAGGAGGACGACCGCGTCACGCTGATGAGTTTGCACGCGTCGAAGGGCCTGGAATTTCCCGTCGTCTTTCTTACCGCCGTGGAACAAGGGATTCTGCCCCACGAGCGGAGTTTGAAATCGAACGATCAAATGGAGGAAGAGCGGCGGTTGATGTTCGTCGGCATGACGCGAGCCATGGAGGAATTGCAAATCAGCTACGCATCGACGCGGGATTTCCGCGGCCAGCGCCGGTTGACCATCCCCAGTCCTTTCCTCATGGAGTTGCCCAAGGACTGCGTGCAAACGGTCGGTCGCGCCGCCGAGGTTGCGGGAACGGCGATGCGTTCGGGTTGGGACCGCGAGCGACCTCAACCGCAGCTTCGCCGCAACGGCGTCGGCCCCGGGCCGCGCTTGACTACCGCCGCGGCCCTCGTCGGGTCGGCCGCTTCAGGTCCCGTTCGCACCGACGATTACGTACAGGATATGCTGGTGGCTCATCCACGGCACGGGGTGGGTCGCATCGTCGCGCTCAGCGGCAGCGGCGACAACCGCAAGGCCACCGTGGATTTCGGCGGCCGAATCGGTCGCGTCAAATTCATTCTCGCGAAGGCCGGGCTAAAACCTCTGAAACGATCCCGGTAGCCGGTCTTTGGATGGTTGCATGAAGGCGAGGACGCACCCATGAGTGAAGGCGATAGGGCGGGAGAACAACGCGAGTATCCCGGTCGCGGAAGCACGTTAAGTTTAATCGAACGACGCGTATTCGGCGTACTAATCGAAAAGGCCAAGACCACGCCGTCCGCCTATCCTTTGACTCTCAACGCCACCATCACCGCCTGTAATCAAAAGAGCAATCGCGACCCCGTCATGCAGCTTGACGAGCCTGCCGTCGAGACGGCCTTGGAAACGCTGCGTCGCGTGGGAGCGGTCGGCATCATCCAAGGCGCCGGTCGCGTCGACAAGTTTCGTCACTACGCCTACGAATGGCTGGGCGTGGACAAACTGGAACTGAGCGTTCTCTGCGAGTTGCTCCTCCGCGGCCCACAGACGGAGGGCGAACTGCGATCGCACGTCTCTCGCATGGAGTCGATCCCCGACTTGCCCGCCCTTCGTACCGTCCTTGACTCCTTGGAAAGCAAGGGCTTGCTCCGTCGTCTGACCCCGCCGGGTCGCGGTCACACGGTGACCCACTCCTTCCATCCGCCGCGGGAACTCGAAAGGATTCAGACGCAATTTCAGGCCCTCGCTACCACTTCGTACGACGACAACGATCCCGGCAATGCCGAAGAATCGCTTCAGCCTTCGAGGACGGTCTCGCGCGGTTTGCCAACACCGCAAGTCACGGCTTCGCGATCCGTCTCCGGCATTCCCGCCGCGAGCGCATCGTCCGAAACGCTGAACCGCGTGTCCGAGTTAGAGCAGCAACTCAAGGAAGCGCGTGCCGAAATAGACACGCTCAAAGAGGAGGTTCAGGCGTTACGCGCCGATCTTTCTAATCTCAAAAGAGATTTGGGCGCGTAGTCGAATTCTCTCGCGAAACAACCTGGTAGACCGTACGTCATTTCGGCAAACCGGACCGCAAGAAGCATCTGCGGCTATTCCGCTCCGCTAAGTCCCGGCGACTAAAGTCCCGGTCGTCCGGATTATTCGCGACCTGCCGTAAGCGGTTTCGCGACAATCCGAACCGCCAAAAGAGATGGTCCCAAAAGAAAAACGAGATCGCGGCAGAGGCTTACCGCGTCTTGTCAAAAACCATTTTGGGAACCTCTGCACAACCGCCGTCTGACAACAGTATAATACGACCATAATTGGGAACCAAGATAGAGGCGCATAGACATTAGGGCAAGTGATTATGGCGAGGAAGGACGGTTTATCGCAGCGGACGTTGGCGACGGGCGGCTTCGACGTGATGCGCAAACCCACCCGACGGCATGAGTTCCTCCGAATGATGAACCGAGTCATGCCGTGGCAAGGACTCGTGAAACTCGTCGAGCCGTTCTATCCCAAG
Organism: Thermopirellula anaerolimosa; assembly: GCF_054657335.1. Classification (NCBI taxonomy): domain Bacteria; kingdom Pseudomonadati; phylum Planctomycetota; class Planctomycetia; order Pirellulales; family Thermoguttaceae; genus Thermopirellula; species Thermopirellula anaerolimosa. The sequence continues at coordinate 773,453 of NZ_BAAHYX010000006.1, read as the reverse complement.
AGCGACCAACTCGGCCGACCGGTCAAGCCGCTGATCTGGATGCTGAAGCTCTACTTCCTCCAAATCTGGTACGGCCTCTCCGACCCGCGAACGGAGGAACTGATGCACGATAGTCACGCCGTACAGGAGTTTTTGGGTCTCGACCTGGGCAAGGACGCCCCGCCGGATGAGACGACGATCTGTCGGTTCCGACACCTGATCGAGAGGCACGACCTGGGGCAGAGTCTGCTGGAGACGGTGAATCGGCATCTGGCGGAGCACGGGATCAAGGTGCGGGAGGGGACGATCGTGGACGCCACGGTGATCCACGCCCCGACCTCGACGAAGAACGAGGCGAAGAGTCGCGACCCGGAGATGGGGAGCACGTCTTTGAGATAATAAAACACGTGTCGGCTTGAGGAAGACACGGTTTCGGGGGATATTCAAGGATCTCCAGTATGCGTTGGTGGTGGCGAGCGCCGTGAATATCTACCTTCACCGCTGGGCGATCTTGCGGAGTATGACCTTGCCCGACGCGGGATAGAGCGCTGATAGTGCGCGCTCACGCGGCGACAAACCGATAAACCGGCCGACATAGAACACATATAGGCCTTATACACTCCGCTTATCCGCCCTTTGGAGCCGAAAACAACGCCGAGATACTCGAGCCGCCGCAGTCGCTAAGGTTGTTCAGGGGTTCCCAAAGCAAGCGCGGCGCAAGTTTCTCGGTGCGATTGCTCAATACCTCAACATTCCCGCCAACGGTAAATGGTATACCATTCAGACGAATGGGTGGATAAGTATTCGCCCGTTCGTGGGCGACCTGCCGCCGATAAAGGAAGACCAAAGCATAAAATCTGTTGTAATGGGTCCATCATTTTGGCTTGGGGGGCCGCACGATATCGAAGCGAAGGGGCGCTTTGACGTGCGTCTGACGCCCGTCGATGGCGAAAAAGGGAAACTAAAGATGGATGTGCGAAACATGGAAATGGATTGGCAGTGGGTGGACAAGATCGACGCCGACTCAGTTTTCGAATACGACTGGTCCACGAACGATTTCCGACAAGGTATCCTTGAGACAACATTCGGGGACCTGGTGTGCGACAAGTTGCTCGGAGCTTCCTTCTGGGAGATATTATCAATACTTGTGGATGATGAATTGAATTAGGCGGCGGCTTGGTCGAGGCGTAGGCCGTCTTGGAAGACGACTCCGCGAATGACGTCGGGCAGCAACTTGTGGCCGTCCAGCAGTCGCCGGCGGCGGGCGGCGCTTTCGGCCGGTTTGAACATCATGGTCAAGGAAGCCAGGCGGCTGCCGCTTCCTTTGGTGCGGCGATGCCGCAGGCGGATCGTGGCGAAGGTGGACTCGATGGGGTTGGTCGTCCGCAGGTGATTCCAGTGCTCGGCGGGGAAGTCGTAAAACGCTAGCAGCTCTTCGCGGTCCTTGGCCAGGCATTCGGTGGCCTTGGGATACTTCGCCTGGTACGTCTCCAAGAAGGCGTCGAATGCCCGGTTCGCAGCTTGGCGCGTGCCGGCCATCCAGATCTCGTGGAGCATCGCTTGGGCCTGGGCTTGCTTCCCCTTGGGGAGCTTGTCCAGCACGTTGGCCGTCTTGTGCACCCAACAGCGCTGCTCCTTGGTCGAGGGAAAGACTTCGGCGACCGCCTTCCAGAAGCCTAACGCTCCGTCGCCCACGGCCGGTTTGGGGTCGATCGTCAAACCGCGACGCTTCACATCCAAGAGCAACTCCCGCCAGGACTGGGCGGTCTCCCGGTAGCCGTCGGTCATGGCGATCAGTTCCTTTTGGCCGTCTTTCGCGGCGCCCATTAGCACCAGGATGCATTGCCGATCTTCTTCCAAGCGGATGTTGACGTGGATGCCGTCCGCCCACACGTACCCATACGCCTTGCCTTCCAAAGAGCGGGAGGACCACTCCCGGTACTCCTGCTCCCAGACGCTCTTGAGCCGCGTGATCGTGGTCACGGATAGGCCCGGACAATCCGGCCCCAGCAGCGCCGAGAGCGTCTCCTGGAAGTCGCCCGTGCTGACGCCTTTGAGGTGCAAGTAGGGGATCAACTCCTCCATGCTCTTGGTCTTCCGCAGGTACGGTGGGAGCAGCTTGGAGTTGAACTTCTCCCGCTGCTCTTCCGGCCGGCGATCTCGCACGCGAGGCTGCTGCACCGCCACTTCGCCCGCGGCGGTGACCAGCTTCCGCTCGGGCAGGTAGCCGTTGCGGACCACCCGGCGACGGCCACGGTCGTCGGTCACGTGCTGATGCTCGTCGATCCACTGGGCGACTTCCGTTTCAATGGTCTGGGCTAGCAGTCGCTGGGCTCCCTGGCGAAGAATCTCGTCCAAGGAAAGCCTCGCCTCTGGCAACGTAATCGTCGATGCAGTAACTTCTCGCATGGTGGTGTGCTCCGGGGAAAAAGGATGCTTCGTAAACACCTTTCTCGCCAAGCACACCGCCTCTTTCAACTCCCTCCCGGCCACAACTTTCGGTTATATCTCCAGTTGCTTCAGGCATTCTCACTGCGCATTTTGGCTTTGAGTGTTCCGAACTCATCGCCCGATCTTCGGCTTCGCTTGCTCTTTGGCACTCGGCTTTGCAAACGTCGGCATGCATCCAGCTACCAACTCCTACGGCCGGCCGAATTTGCCTGCCGGGTGATGGTCGTTTAGCCGGTGTGGTTTTCGCCACTGTTTTGAGTGTTGCTTTCGGTTGCGAGCGAGCTCGGTTGCTTGCGACGCCGGTTGATGATTCGCAAAACGATGGCTCCTGTGCCTGCAAGTAGCACCAGTGCCACACGGACCACCAGTTGATCGCTAGAGACGGCCGGGCCGTTGACCCAGCGGAGGATCGGTGCCAGCACGAGCAGCGTCCAGCAGGCAAACTCCAGCCAGGCGAAAACGTCCGTTGGACTTGCCGGGCAGTTACTGATCGGCCAATTCCTTCTTTGGGCAGGTGTTTTCGGTGCCGCTTTTCGACATATCTGGATCAGCGAAAGTTCGTGTCTCTGCAACCCTTTTGGCGGCAGCTCTTGTTGGGCAAGGTAGCTCGCAATGCCACCTACCTGTTCGCAAACCCCGGACGGATGTTCCATGGACCGCTTTTCGGCAGAGGCATTTAGCGAATCGGACACAAGGTTTGCCGCCGCTGCCGACCGGGCCAGTGGCGCACTGGTTGGAGCCAGCAACAGCAGGAAGAATAAACCCAGCAGGGCATAAGTGGGAACGGAGATTGCCGTTAACAGTTCGAGCGGCCCGACGAGCCAGTGGCCGGTTTGCGGACTACGTGCGGCTCCCAGAAGGATCAAGCCGTGTTGCATCACTGCCAGCGGTTCCAGCCAAAGTATTGCTGCACAGAAGAGATACGCCGGCCAAGCTGCTGTGTGCCGCGGCAATCGCTGCCACAAAACGGCAAGCGGCAGCACCAGCAGCACCAAGTAATGGTCCCAGGTGACCGGCGAGACAAGCAGCATGGCAACGATCGAAAGCGAAAGACAGACATCGGCATCATCGCCCCGATTCCATATACACCAGGCCAGCAAGGCAACGAGCAGACCGCTTACCGCAAGCCATATGGCGGTAGCTGTTGCCGGCGTTTGCCAGCCGCGCGTGAACTCGACGGGCATCCAATGAGGCAAGGGGGCCAGCAGTTTGTACCAGATGCCACACAGCGACAGATTGTGGCATGCCCCACGGTATCGCACTACGTGCGGCAGCACTTCCCGAAAGTACGTCCCGGTGGCATTCCAGCCCAACACTACTGTTGTGAGTAGCGACAATCCTAACGATCCTGCCGCGCCCCCCAACACCACCCGCCACCGCCTGCGGAGCAGAAACGGAAAAAAGAGAAAGCCCGGAATCAACTTCAACACCGCAGCTATTCCTAGGGATATTCCAGCCAGCCAAGGCTTACCGGTTCGTTCCCAGTGCCAGCTGAGCGAGAGCAACAACAGAAGCGGAATCATCCATTGGCCCTGTTGCATGTGGCTTAGCAGCGGATGGCAGAACAGTAACAGCAGGAAGATCGTCAAGCAAGTCTGGAGGTCGAGGCGGAACCCCAGCCCACAAAGTACGATCCAAATGCTCAGGCCCAGCATGATCAGGCACAGTTCCGTCCAAACAACGAAGGCATCCTGGTAGCCGAGCAAGGCGAAAGGCAAAGTCAAGAGCACGGAAGCGGGTGGATGGGCGTTCACCTCGGTGAAAACGGTGTCACCCGGACGCCGGTGCTGGCCGAGATATCGGGCCAACGCATTTTCCAGCGGGTCGTAAACGGGCACGCCTTTCAGGTAATTTTTCGCTGAAGCCCAGTCCTGGAAAAAATCAGGCAGGAAAGGGCTGCCCTGGTAGGTCCGTGGTGTCAGCGCCGTGAGCCAGACCGGCCCGCGCCACCAGAGCGCAAGGCCGATGACGGCAAGCAAGACAACGATGAGAGCCTTCTTTGACATAGTTTGCCGCTGCATCGTGGTGGAAGTTTTTCCTTCGGCTGCTCATTCCGGCATCAGGTGCCCCAAACCACGCACGGCTCCGGTGAGACGGCAGATGGTAACGCGGAGTAAAAGTGCAATACAACAAGACGTTACAACATCTGCCCACCATCCGCACATCGTCACGCACCAGCGAGCTATCGGTTGTTGCGTTTAAGCATTAGGCCGCGAACCTGAACGCCCAGTGTGCGCGGATCGTTGTTTTTGCCTCCGTCCATTACTCCCTTGGGAACAAACGTGCTACTGAGCAGTTCGATCATCACTTCCTTGCCAAAATGGCGAGATCGCAGGTCAAGGTCGATTTCCCATTTGCCCGATGGGATCATGCCATCGTAAAGCACCTTGCCGTCCACGACGATGCGGAAGGGAATCGGATCGGGCTTCGGACGGAAAGTCATCACGCTGACCCACAAGCTTTGGGGGGAACGCTTCGGGTCGATCGGCACCAGCAGTTTCCCGTGACCGTTGGTCCAGCGAAAAGGTTGTCCCTGGTCGTACTCCTGGTAGTGAAACCCGGAATCGAGCACGCCTTCCACTTCCTTGCAACCGAGTAGCACATTGGCAAACGAGCGACCGCTGCGATGGGCAACTACAGCCCAGATCAAAGCCATCACCCCAACTACTGCTGCGGCGATCGCCATCCAGTGCCACTTCATGCTTAGCAAGTTAAAAGCGCTTCTGCCAGAGTTCATTGCTGCCACCCTGCCTGGCTAGTGGTCCATTGACGCTTGGGTATGGGGGTCTGCTGTTTCCAGGGGACGTATTCGTGCACACGGATCGTTCCCAGGCCGAATACATCGGGAAAGTTCATTTGGCGAATGATTCGTCTTGGATCAGCCGGGGGAAAAGAATCTGCCGCTCCTACCCGGTTGGTCGATTCAACAAACCATATTCGGTTCCCCGCAAAACTTGCGAGTTGTTCTTGTGTGACCATTTCTTCCGGCTCGATGACCGCCGCTCCCAAGTAGTGCGGCACCCGACCATCATTATTTGCACGATACAAGTAACAGCCACCGCGATCGCGCAGATAGTACAACACGGGCAAATAGCAAAACGCGGAGTTGACCACCACCGGATCGTCGGGCTCGGCATGCTCGAGAATCCATCGGGCGGCGGCTTCCGTGCCCGGCCGCTGCGGAAGGTTTATTTTTGCGTGAAATTGCCAAACAAGCAGTAAGCCGCTAACCGCCAGCCCCCCAATCACCACATGCCGTTCCGGCACCAGAGGGATTCTCCCGACCAGCATGGCCAATGCAGCAAGAAAGAACATGTGGGCAAAAAGAAAATAGCGGAGAAAGAACAGATGGACACCCAGCCGGTCTAGCAGTACCGCACTTGCGATCGGCACCAATGCACTGGCCGCCACGTAGATCCGAACGCGATCAGGCCGCCATAGGAAAACCACCCAGCCCAGCACGCACAAATCTAGTGCCCACAGCGAAGCTGTAAGGCTCAACGTGGCCTCTTCTGGTTCCATGAACATCCGATACACCGTATGGGCAATCTCCCACCGCTGCAAGGACGCAATCCAGAAGCTCTCCTGTACCTGGTGAAACTGGCGGTAGAAGAAAGGCATCCACACTGCCCAACCGGCCGCCACCAGCACAAAGGATGCAACAGCGTACCGGCCTTTGCGACTGCGGAACAAGTCTCGCAAGTTGTTGCCGGCCAGATCCCATAACAAATACAGGGCGAATACACCTTGTATCGCAAGCGTAAACAAGGCAAAGTAATGCGTGTAGGCGAACAGCAAAGCCAGCACCGCATAACTAAGCCACCAGCGGAAGGCATGTTTTGTCGACCTGAGCGCTGTAAGTAACGTCCAGCTCGTCAGCAGCGCAAGAAGCGTGCCGAGGGCATAGGCGCGTATGTCCCAGGACCAGCGGATTTGAAAGACACTGACCGCCAAAAAAAGCGATGCGACAAGTGCCGTTTCCGTCTGCTGCCGGGGGCTGTTGTTTTGCCGAGCTTCGTTGCAGCACCAGCGGCGCGCCTCGCGCACAAAAAGGAACATCGCTGCAATCGCTGCGGTGCCCAGCAAAACACTTAGCAGACGCATGGCAAATAAAGAATCGCCGAAGCAACCCACCCAGCCCTTCAACAGCCCGAAATACAGCGGCAAATTGTTGTCAAGTGTCACTCGGCGTAACATCTCACCCGGAGGATACTGTGCCAGCCGCCAGCTGAAAGCCTCGTCGAACCAGATACTGCGATCGCACAGCCGGTACAAACGAAGTGCCAAGCCGCCGGCAATTATGATCCCGAGCAGCAGATATACTCGCCATTGCTGCTTGCCTTGATGCATCCGGTCTGCTCCGGGCAAACAAAGCACTATTGCAAAGACCGGGCGTTTCCGGAAGGTGCCCGCATCCGCGGCACCGAACTCGTATCGGCCGAAAACACGGGTGCCGAACGAATGCGAACCGACAGCTCAGAACGACGGTGTTACTTCGTTCCCGTTGGGAGTCATCAGCGATTCGACGACCTTCGGCTCCACCGTATAAGAAATGCCCGTTACATGCCCATCGGCGAAAAGGAAATTGCACGCTCCCGGATGTGCCGAACCCCAGTGATTTTGGAAATTCACACCATATTTATCCGGCAACACCTTCGTGCCCGATCGGGCCGTGCCAACCGATCCTCCGGCGAAAAACGGCTCGTCGAAATACCACGTGCCGGTAAGATAGTCTTTCGGATCCATCGACTTTTCACCGGCAAGCAGCGTTTGCGCGCTGCCGTCGACAATGTCGGGAAGACGCACCACCTGGGGACGATTGGGCACGACCAACAGATTGGCAGCGTAGTCGGTCTTCGCCCAAGGCCAGCCCCCACTCGCATAGCTGCCATATTCGTCGATTAAAGGGGCCGTCAGGGCCATCGGCGGTCGCCGACTGGGACAAGCATAAACGACCACTGGTACCTTCCAGTCGCGCCGGTCGAAGACGTTTTTCTGCTCGATCCAAGGCAGGATCGAAAAGGCATAACTGCCTGGTTGGTCCGCACCGGCCCGACGTGGATCACCAACACCCCAGTAGTGAATCGTGGGGCCGTTGGGGTCCAGTTCGTCGGTGGTGGAAATGTAGGTCATCGTGCCGTCGACCGCCTCGATCTGCTGAGTGGGATCCCAGCCGCCGTTTCCCGGAAAAAATCGGTAAGTGTTGTGGTGTTCAAGCAATGCCAGCCCGATCTGCTTCAGATGGTTGCGGCACTGTGCACGCCGGGCAGCTTCCCGGGCCATTTGCACAGCGGGCAAGAGCAGGGCCACAAGAAGGCCGATAATGCCGATCACCACCAGCAGCTCGATAAGCGTCATCGCGCGCCGTGTTCTGTTCGCCGACATGACGAGCCCCCCGAAGACGCCCTATCGTCCGGTATTGCCCGCCTATTCCGTTATACCGATTCTTGTTGCGAACATACCATCTGCCCCGCCTTTTCTTATTGCCGCCGACTCCCAACCGTACAGGTCGCCGCCATGCCGTGCGCAAGCTCGCCGACAGACCGAGCCGGCCGCAGCTGCCAGCGGCGGTATTTCCACAAGGTGGCCATTGCCGCCAAGCCGTCGCGAAAGCGAATCTTCTTGCCTTCCCGCACACTACGCCCCTGATAGTGGATCGGCACTTCCACAATCCGCAGGCCCATCCGCGCAGCTTTGGCCGTCACCTCCGGACAAAACTCGAACCGCTCGCACTCCAGCTCCATTGCTCGGAGCACCTCCGTGGGAAACACTTTGTAGCAAGTGGCTTCGTCGGTGATTCGCACCCGGTACAAAAGCCGCACCAGGAGGTTCAGCACCGTCACCCCGTGATAGAACGGATTGGCCAGTTCCCTCAGGCGGCCAAACCAGCGGTCCACCCAGAAAAGGCCCCTCCTATTCCGGTCCGAATGTTCACTGCGGCCAAACACTTTTTGCCCCAGCCGCCGGGAGCCGTAAACCACATCGGCTTGGCCAGCAAGGAGCGGTTGCAACAGCCGCCCGTAGTCACTCGGATGGTACTCCAGGTCGGCATCCTGGATGAGCACGAACCGTGCCCGCGCATGTTCCAGCCCGGTGCGAATCGCTGCTCCCTTGCCGCGATTGTCCGAATGCCGTAAAAGTACTACCTGTGCATGTCCTTTCCACTTTTCCAGCGCCACCGGCGTGCGGTCCGTCGAGCCGTCGTCCACCACGATAACCTGTTTGTCGTACGGCACCTCCAACACCCGGCGAAGAACTTCCTCGATGGTCCGCGCCTCATTGTACACGGGCACGATTACCGAAAGCAGCGGATCTTCACCACTGTGATTCAGCAAGTCAGGTTTGCCCACGCGCGGTTTGAACTTCACTAGGTCCATCGGTCAGTGTTCCCGTTGTGATACATTTCCTCGGGCTGCTGCTCGCCCGGCCATCCTCACACCTGCTGTCACCCCTCTTGTTTGGCGTTTTCGTTTCCTACCTCTGCTTTTCCTGTCGGCTGCCCATTCTAGGGCAACTCCGGCAAGCCCAACTGGCACCGAACCCGGTTGGCCTCGTCCGGAGTGATGTGGTAGATGTAAATCGAATACCCTGCCGTGGCCACCGGCTCAAGATGCCGGAAATAGCCGTACCTGCCATCGCGACGGTGGATTTCGTTAACGCTCAAGGCGTACCACCCGGGCTGCGGCCCCATTTCACTCAGGTTCTCCGAACCGTTTTGAGTAGCTTCCAGTCCCGGGGGGACCTCCACGTACTGGATACCTGCTATTCGGGCATTCCAGCAATTCCAGTCCGCAAGGTGAATCGCCCGTGCCTCCGGATGCCTGTCGTACCAGCGCTTCAAATACAAAAGGTCCTGGCCCCAGTCGATGTTGCTGTCGAGCAGGTGCTCATGTCCGTGCCTTGGGCCGCCGACTAGTTCGTTGAAATACGACAAACTGTGCGGATATATCCACAAGCTGCTGGCAACCGACCAGCTCAAGGCGGCCGCAACCACTCCTCCAAGCACCCGTCGCGGCCAACCGGCAGGTGATAAGGTAAACACCCTTGCCACTTTGCTTGCCCAGATGAAAGCAAACGGGAACGCTGGCAGCACATACCGCATGTGATGGTTGAAGCCCGTTTGTGAGCTAACGAGTAGAAGCACCACCGCGATCGGCGCCAGCAGCACCAGCTCTTCGGACCAGGGTGCGGCATATCCCCGGCCGAGCAACCCGAGCAAAAGTGCCACCAAGATCAATATCCACGTTCCCAAGGGAACCTTGATCGCTAAAGCATAAAGGTAGTAGTACCACCAGCCGCCCAGACGCCACTGGCCCCGCAGGTAGGACCACATCTTCCGCTCAAAATCCCACCGCTGCAAGTCGATGCCCATCACATAGTTCTTCGGTAGCGGCACCGGCAGGTTGGCCAGCCAAGTACCGCTAAAGCGGTTGCTCCCTTCGCCGAAGCGATCCACGTCGTCTCGAGGACCACCCAACGCCAGGCTGACGAAACGGTACTCGCCCAACCGCTGGAAAGTGCTCTCAAAGCCGTAACCAAGATTGAGCACGTATACGCCCAAAAGGAGAATCACCACCAGTTGGCAGGCTTGCCATCGGCAAGCGGCTGTCGTTTTCGGGTCGGGGCGCAGCATCTTCTGATGCTGATTGCCGGTATTCTTCTTCCAAAAGAACCGCACCAGCCAAACCGTCGGCCAAAGAGCGAACAGCACGATCCAGGTCGCTTTGGTCAGTTCCGCCAGCCCTAAAGCTGCGCCCGCGAGAAATGCTTCCGCCCAGCCGGGTTGCCTCAGCCAGCGCCAAAACGCGTATCCTGCTGTTACCCCCATAGCTGCTGCGCCTGCATCGGGCGTGATCAGCGACGCATGTGCCAGAATATTCGGCGAAAAACACCATAATGTCAGTGCAATCACGCCTGCCGCCTGCCCGTACAATTCTCTGGCCCAAAGAAAGCATATCAGGCCGCCCAACAGGGCGAAGGGAATACATGCCCGGCGAGCCACGAAGAAAAGGGAGAACGTACGACACCCATTAGCCACGGCAAAGTCTTTGCGGATGGTTCGCTCCGAGCGTTGGCCTACACCCTCGTCATAAAATCGCCAGCAAGTGTTCGGTTTGGCAGGGATCACGGCAGCACCGGCCACGAGACGGACCAGCGGCGGGTTTACGCGGTATAGATCGAACCTCCCCAAATGCCAATGGCTAATCCCCGCAACTAAATGACTAACCTCATCGCAGGTAGGCGAATGCCTCGCGGCAGCACACGCCAACAATCCCGCATGCATGGCTAGGACAATTGCTATTAAGATTGTGACTGTGCCGCTGTTGCTCAAGCCCCAGCATAGAGCCCGGTTACTCAGTCTGCCATGACGGGTCACTTTTTGCATTGTAGATTAACACCGCACCATCAGGGCAAAGCAGCCTTGTTCAGGAACCGCAACGGCATACTATTTGAATTCAAAAAACGCGATCCCGATTTTGAGCCACTTGCCGCAGCCAGATGCGAGGCGAAGCCTGCGATAGACAGTATCAACAGGATGGTGAGCCAAAACAAAGAGGACACGCCAACCTGATTGCTGTGAACCGGGCCGAAGCACCCACACGAAATCTTGAGCCCACGAACGAAGGCTGAAAGCTGGACTGCGAAGAAGGTACTTAACAGCAGGCAGCTTGTCAGCAAAGCCCCGCCGAAAAGGATGCGCCCGAGCAGGCATATAGCCGTCACAAGCTGAAGATACGGTAGGATTATCGCCACCACTTCTCCGAAACGGGGCCCGACAAGCCCGTAGGCATAGACAGAGCCAAGGAACTGATAAGGGTTCTCTAAATGTGGATTACTACTAGCCAGGAAAGTCAGACCAACTACAATCGCTGACACGGATCGCAAGCGAATGGCTAGCGAACGCAAACCGCCAATTGACGGCGAAGAAACGCTCGAATCGCTGCTCCGGATGGCACCACGCTCGAGTTTACTGAGTGCTTTGCTTGCTTGAGTCATCACCTGACCATTCCTCCCAGCCGCCTGGAAACAGCATGACATTCGTAAAGCCAAGGAATGTCAAAGCGTCGGCGATGTCAGCAGCGTATGGGCAGCCAGCACTCTGGCAGTAGACCACAAGGGGCGCGGATCGGCTTACCCCGCCCAAAGCCTTTTCCACCTCTCTAAGACTCGATCTTACGGGAATGTTAATCGCACCCGGCAGGTGGCCTAAAACGAAGTCGTCCGGGTACCGAGCGTCGACGATCACTACGTGTTTGTTACTTTGGAGTAAGTGCCGAACGTCCCGAACAGTGAGCTTCGGCAAGAACGCCGTGTGATATCGTCGCACCACTTCTGCCACAGCTCTTCTGTTACACAGGAACCCCGTGTTAAAAGCCGTATGGGCCACCATCGCAGTCAGCACCGCGAACCCGATAACGAAGAGAGCTTCCTGAATGCTCCGGCCCAACCGCCCCGAAGCGGTACGACCGACCGAGCGACGGAAGGCGACGAGATGAAACACAGCCAACAACGTAGCAGCCGACAGACAATACAAGAAAAACCTCGAATAGTGCGGCCAGACCGCCTGAGTGATGCTGAATTCGACAGGTGCAACAAACAGCGATGTGCCATCCCAACGTGCCAGCAAGTCTGCGAAAGAGACAAGCTCACACGGACTCGGAGGATCGACAATTCTTGCTTTGCCTTCCTGTTCGCCGAGGTATGCAACCTAGTGCTCGTACTCTCGCCCCCGCGTCCGCCCTCTCACATGCAAAAGCGCAGGGAAAGGGGCCTCTCGAAGCGAGTCGGCACCCAACCCTTCCACCGGCAAGGCAAAAACCCCCTGGTCCTCCGTCGCACGTATCAGCTCTTGCATACTGCTGCCACGCGGAGAGCCAACATACTCGACTTTGAGCAGCTCAATTATGTCCCCCGCCCAGCCAATGGCTCGGAGGCACGCATAAAGGCTATAGATGCCGCAGCATGGCCCGCCCGCCATCAACTCGCCTTGCCACTGATTCTCCCCGCTTGGCACTTGGTAGTTGGTGGCAGCGCCCTCGCTCGCACAAACCACCGCCCCTAAAGCCATGGCCAGCCAGCAAGCTCCAACCGTCCAGCCAACCCGTAGCTGTCTTCCTACCCGGTTCATTGACCCGTAAACCGCCCAAGCTCACGTTTCATTTACCCACTGTCCGTCCCAGGCCACGTGCCGTCCCGGCGTTCTTCTCGCACGGGTTTCTCACGTACCCCCGACCCCCGCCAACTAGTGCCTGCCGGCATGGCCTCGCCATCTCCGCAAAGCCATGACGAGCAGCAATAATCCGATCGCGCCTGCATTGGCCGCCACCAGCCAGAAGCGCGAATTAGCCCCCCCCGGATGAAAGCGACTGTCTTCAAGCCGGCTGACAAGCCTTGAATCCACCACGTTGACAACCCGTCCATCCTCCCACACGAAATCCAAGTGAAGCGCATCCTGCACCTGCACAGGTGTTCCATTGGGGATCTTTGTACTCAACGCAAAGCCGTCCTCCTGGGCAGGGTTTGAAAGAACCCGGATATTGGACAGGGAACACATACTCCGGTCAACCACACGCCGATCATCGTAACTCTTCTCGCGCTCAATGACAAACTCCGCCATGACCGGTATATCCTTCACGCGATCGATTCGTCGAACGTCGACAGTGATCACCACGGCGTGCAACCCCTTACTTGCTGATACCGGTTCCTTCCCAAAAAGATCGCTCCCACGTTTTACCAATACCATCCGCCGCGGGAGAAACCCTTCGCTGGGATCAAGCCACAACTGATAGTGACCGTACCTCCCTTGGGCCTCCAACAAGAAGGTATCGCGTCCATCCAACACATCGGGTTTGGCCGTCAATTCGCACTGTCGGAGCACGTCGGGCAAATAAGACGCAAACCAATTGCCTGGGTGATACCCAAAGACCCACACGAAATCGTCCTCGAGCAGGGCCCATGACCGGTCTTCCTCTGATACGTTCCTGTCGAGAAGGACAGACTCCACTTTTCCGGACGATGGTTCTATCAGGACAGTAAACCATTCACCTCCCTTAATCAGGTGCTCAAATTGCGTCGTCTCCGCAACAGCTTTTCCCTTATAAACGGTGCTGCCAAATACTTTGCCAAGACACTTCCAATTTTTGAGTCCTCGCAAAACATGATACTGGCCGTCCCTCATTATCGGCCTTTCTGAAGAATCCACCGAATGCTCATACACCTTCACCGAAGCGTCGAATTCCAGGTAACTGCACTCTCGGAGAGTTTCTTCCAACTCCCGCACGACGCCTGCTGTATTAACTGCTGTATCAACTGTTTCCTTGCTTGTTCCATCCGCGACCAGGGCAACCGATAGCACTGACGAAAGCATCCAGAAAAGCCCGGCCGCCGACAAACAGTTCATCGCTACGACTCCGTTGCCCAGTCCTCCCGCCACCGCCGGAAATGGAAAAGGCGGTCCTTTTCATTCACAATCACCCCGAACCCGCACTATCATTCGGTCTCCAATGCCCTTTTCAATTATCCGCACCCCGGCAATTAGCTGCAGCCAAATAGCCTCCCTTGTTGTCCCGCGAGCCCCCGGGGAGGCCGACTTACAAGATCGGTGCGCCATGTAAGCATCCTTCGCCCGAATGGTCCACGCAACATATGCTGTTTACCGCCCGCTGACCTAGCCTTCCGATTACACAAGCCCGATTACGACTTCGGCTTGCAGTTCGTGCTAGTGTCGTCCTGGTTGACGGTCTGGCAACGGGCATCGGCACCACATCTTACGGCCCCTTCACCTGGCTTGCAGAGGAGATTGTCTGCGGAACCCTCACTCGCTTTACACTTCCGGTAGGTGTACTTAGCAGGACATTGAATTCCAGAACCTGGGGCGGTCGGGCAATGCTGGTCAAAAAGTCCCGTCGTGTCACAATCCAACAAATCGGATCCATAAGCCTTCAAAACGTCATTGCTTCTGATTTGTCTGGGGCTCGTGAACATGGCAACCCAAATCAATCCTGCGATCGTCAGCGTCATCGTAAGTGGTCGCACCATTTCTTCACCCTCCTCGTTGTTCTGAAGTGAGCTGCGATCTCACCATTTTGAATCGCCGGGCTGATTTTATCTGTGTGTGTGTGTGGGTTGTCAAGTACCCCCTCCAAGATTTTTTCGCCTACCGGCTCACATCCCTCGTGCCGGCCGGTCGGCAGTGGGGGATGATACCCAACCAGAGCTGACATTTTGACGGGCATCTGTCACGGGGTTGTGCGGATTGCCCCCTACGCTTTGGAGTCGATCGAGTCGGCGGGGTAGCGGGAGATGGACGGACGACAGTGGCCCAGATGCTTCGGCCGACGCGAGCAGAACGCCTGGGGAATCCTGCGAGCGGCCGCCTCGAGGGCTGTACTTACGACGCCGTTGCCTGGGGCGGCGTTGCCCTCAGCGCCAGTCCGTCCCAGCAGGCCGACCACCGCGGCGTGACGCAGGAGATGGGGGCGATGGTCTCCTCGCCTCGCCGCTCGTAGCCGTCCTTGCCGAGGGCCGAGATATGCCGGGCGCCGGGATACGTGTGCCCGCGGTAGATGTAGGAAGGAAGGGAAAGGCAAGAAACGTCACCGCCGTCAGGGGAAGGCGCTGTATCGCTGGCCACGGGGAAAACTGGGGCTTGATGGGAAGAGGAAGCTTGGGAGCGTGGTTGTACTGGCTTTGCACTGGGAGTGGTGGCAAGCTCGGTCAGTCCGGATGGGGTAACCAGCTCACTCGGTGATACTGGTTTGAAGCCGGCCTTCTTCAGTCGCCCGGCAAGGGCCTGGTCCTAACCGGATTGCATGGCGGGATAGCCCCCTACGGCCAGAAATGCTTCGCGGGTGAAGCCCCACGAACCGTGGAACAGCCCGCCGGTCGTCTTACGCTGCAAGTGCGTGCGGCGGTCGATCCAGACCTCCGCGGGCCGCGACCAGGAGATACCGGCCGCGAAGACCTGCGCCATCGTCTCCAGGTGCCAGGGCAGATAAATGTCGTCATCGTCCCACACGGCGTAGGCGTCCACATCGGGTGACACCAGAGCCGCTGAGGCGTTCCGCTTCTCACCCAGTGTGCGGAAGCGGTGCCGGGTGGTGACGAGCTTCACCCCGGGCAAATGGTCGTTGGCCGCCGAAGGCTCGTCGCGGAATTGGTAGCGGAGGGCGCCCAGGGCGTCGGGCGACCCCTTGAGGTAGTCCGCAAACTCCTGCGATTCCGAGATCGCGCGGGCGACCGTATCGCCCAAGACCAAGACCAGGTCTTTGGCCTTCACGGCCCCCAAGGTAGCCGACACGATCCGCTGAACGGCGGCGTTGATCGACTTGCGGATGACCATATTGGCCGTCGTCGCGGCGTTCCACTTGGCGCCGAACGTCGCATTGACGTCGATCACGTTATTCGCGTCGTAGTTGGATTCCGTGAAAATCCGATTGGCCGCCATTTGCGTCCGCGCCGTCATGGCTTGGCGGGCCTTGATCGAGGCGTTTTGGTTGACGATGTCCCAATCGGCGTTGTCGCGGGTGAGGTCCCCGACGGCGGCGTGGGGGGCGTACCGCTCGCAGCGATACGGGACGAACTCGAACGACTCGGTATTGTCCAGCCCGATCGGGGCGTCCGCGCCGTCGGGCCAAACGAAGTCCGCCAGGTCCGAGTTGAGGATGCGTCCCGCCTCCTCCACGGTCATCTTGAGGCACAGCCCGGTGGACTTCTTGACCGGGACGATTTGCGAATAGCGGAGCACCGGAAACTCGGACGGGTTCCGCCCGAAGTCCACGATGAGGCGGTTCGTAGCGTCCAGATTGGGGACGGCGACGTTGTAGGCGGACGGCATCACGGCGGGCATGGTTCACACTCCAAGCTATGCGGGGCGATACTTCATCAGGTCAATCAGCTCAGGGCGGGTCGGACCTTGCCCAGCACGACCTGAACGCGGATTTTGTCTCCGGCGGCGCCGCCCTGTAACGCCACGGCGCCGTAGTTTTGGATGGTGGTTCCCGTGGTCGCGACGGGAACGGCCCGTCCCTGGGAATCGCTCTTGAGGAGCTTGCCGGGGGTTACGTTCGCCCCCGCCTCGACCAGCACCACGGAACCGATTCCGGCGACCATCACGGATTGGCCCGATTCCGCGGCGTAGGTCGGATCGACCCAACCCGAAATGGCGGGCTTATTGGTCCCGGGTTGGGCCACGCCGATGATCTCGGCGTTATCGCCGGATTGGACGGCGGACGATTCGTCGGTCGAATGCAGCGAGACGAAACGGGAGGGGAGGATATTCCCCTTGGCCAGCAATTGCAATTCGGTGAGCATGGTCGGGGGTCCTATGGTTACGTGTCAGCGGCCGCGCGAAACCGCCTCCAAGGCCTCGTCGTAGGAAATATGCTGTCCGGCTTTGATCTTTTGCTTGGCGTATTCCAGCGCCTTGCGGCTCAACTCCTCGCGCTGTTTGCGGGCGTAGCGCTCGGGACCGTCGGGGGCGTAATCCGGCGCGGCGTCGCCCCATACGGGAAGGTCCATCGCCGTGGGGAGAGGCCGGTAGCGGCGACGGATCGTTTCCACGTGCTGCGTGAATTCCTGGTCGCTCGCCTTGCCGTAGGCGACCCGTCGCATTTCCTCGTCCACGTCCAGGTCGAATTGCTGCGCGAGGGATTGCAGGATCGAACGGCGTTCCGAATTCACGCGGAGGGCCCGCTCCCGCTCCAAGCCCTGCCGCAGTTGATAAATCTCCTTTTGCGCCTCCAGCAGCGCCTCGCGCCGCGCGTAAAGCGTGGTCGAGCGATATTCCTCGACCCGCTTCGGGCGCTGCGAGGTTCCATCATCGGCCGGCTTGTTGTCGTCGTCGTTCTGCGCCTCGTCGTCGTCCGGCGGGGCAGGCGCGCGGCCTGCGTCCGCCTTATCGTCGTCGGCGTAGGTCCGGCGTTTTTTGTCGATCGGCGGCGGGGGTCCCTTGTCGTCGGACGGTTCGCCTTTCGCGTCCGGTTCGGGTTTGTTGGCGGCGGCCCGTTGCTCTTGAATCCACTTGAACCAGTCGGTCGCCTCGATCGCGTGGAGAATCGCTTGAATGTCCTCGGGGGTGAGTTGGGCCATCTGTGGGTCTCCGGTGTAGGTTTCCGGCGGAGGATCGGCGGGACTCATATTCCACGCCGACGGCTGCGCGGCGTACTTCTCGCATAGCATCCCGTTCCCCTCGGCGCGATAAAGGAAGTTCATTCCCAAATCCAGCCGCGGCGTCTCCGCTCCCAGCATTGCGATGGGGTCGAGGAAGATTCGGTCCGGGTCGAATCCGTCGAGCGGAATCCATACCTCGGGGCTGGGCCGCGGATAGCGCTTCAGTTGCTTGGCGTCATCCTTGAAAATCCAAAAATCCGCCGCGATAACCGCGCGGCCGCCTTGATCTTCGACGCGGAACGGACCGGCAAAGCCGATCAGGGGTTTGGCCGAAACGGATTCGTAGATGTGCCCTAGGCATACCGCCGCGTAATTCCCGGTTTCCTCGATCCTCCGGTTGCAATTCCGGGCGATTTTTTCCAGCGCGTCCCGGTCGTAGGTGACGGGGGTTCCGTCGCGTAGCGTCGTGCTATGCTCGGCGAAGACGATTACCCCGGGGATTCTCGTAAACTCTTCCGCCGGGAAACGCTCGGCGTGGGAACGGGAGTTTTGCTTGCGAAGGGCGACCGTCATGACGATAATATAGGCGGCCCGTCCCGCAAAATGCCGCTTCCAGATTCCGCGTGGAGGGCGCGACGATGCGTTTCCGGCAATCTCTTCGACGTACCTGGGCCGCTGTCAAAGAGGAATGGGACGCGATCCGTGAGGATCTGCATCTCATGATCTTCGGGGCGGATCCCCCGGAGTTCCAACACCGCGTCCTCTACGTCATCAAGGACCAGGATGCGGACAAGGAAATCGCCCACTACAGCCTGGTCATCGATGCCGAGACGGGAGAGGATCTTGTCAATGTCACAGGCTGGGCCGCAGCCAAGATTCCCCCCGAGGAGCGGATCACGGAAAGGGAGTATTATCGGCGTTATTTTGACTGGGAACTGCCCCCCGATGATGGAACACTCCCCCCGTCGGCTCCCGATGCTATCTATCTCGGTCTAGACGACTTACAAAACGACTCATCCGAGGATGCGTCCTTGCAAAATCCTGACTCAGCCAGTGAAGGGCCAAGGCCCAGGCGAGGGCTTCTTTGGCGTCTCTTTTCACGTCGGCCTTAATTTGCGTGTCCAAGAATCTTTCGGCTAAGTGTTCTCTCTCTTGACGCCAAATTGCTTTCCATTGCGGTTCGTCATGGATCGGCCGGTCATCCTCTTTAAGGACGATATGGGCCAGTTCGTGGGCCAAAAGGTAGCGATACTCGACCGTGCTGGCGGGACCGTCGATGACCAGGACGGCAGCCCGTCCTCCCTGAGGGAGCGGGACCCAGTGCACCACGGCGGCGACCTTTTCCGGTCGTGGCGGTTGCTGCTGGGTTGATCTCTTCACAAGACGCCCCAAATAGTCATGCCACGCCCGGACTTCGCTCATATCCGCGCAGACAATGGCGGTGGCGTGGTGTCGGGCAAGGCGGCTTTGGGAACCGACTCCCAGCCGCGGCCAAAGGTATTCCCAGGCCTGACTCAATTGCCGGCGATGGATCCGCCGCCGCCGCTGTCGCTGGGCCTGCGTCCCTTGCGGCAGGACCGTCTCCTGGAGGCGGGACCACACCCGGGAGAGGTGCTCAACGACGTGCGAACGATGCCTCATCTCGGATGCGAGGAGCTGCCGCCAAGCGGCACGGGATTGCTCGCTCGATGGAATGGCTTCGTGGAGTCGGTGCCAGCGGCTCCGCAACAAGATCCGTAATTCGCCACCGATTGGGCGAATCGTCCCCTCGGGGATTTTCTCGCGGGCATAACGTTCCCGACGCCCGCTCAGTTCTCGCTGGCTCTCCGGGGGCCGGTCAAGCCGGAGAAAGGGTCCGCGGGGTCCTCCGCCGTCCCCACCGGCTCGCCCGTTCCGATCCCCGCTTCCCTTTGCTCATCGCGACCGGAATTGAGGGATAGAATCTCTTCATCCTCGGCCGGCTCCGCCAGTCCCAAAAGTTCCCGCACGTCGCGGGCGCGAATCGGCAGTCCCATGCCATAGGCCGCCTGCAAGGCTTGGAGTCGTTCCAGCACGTCCGGCTTTTCGGTCTCGATCACCAGCCGTAACGGGCATTCGTCGAACCAGGGATAGTTCCACTTGACGATCCGAGCGACCAGCTCGGTGGTGAGCGTCTCGGCCAGGTTGATGGAATCATATTTGACGATTTGGAGGAACGTATCGAGGTGAATCGACGCGAGGTTGGAACCCAATCCCGTGGCGTGGGCCTCCGTGGTCAGCGTCTGCCCCAGGATGTAGCGCTTGATTTGGTGGCCGAAATACTCCGTGATGATGTCCTTGAGGGCGGTCGCCCCGGCCATATTCCGCTCGATCACTTCGACGCCGAACATTTGCCCCTCGGGACCGGCGGGGCGGGGAATGACCAGGATATTGCGCGCGTTCCCGATCCGCTCCTTCGCGGCGTTGATCGTGTCCTCGCGGGCCTTTTCCGATCCTGCCGGATAGTACCAAAGCTCCAAGCCGAACGCGGACCGCTCCAGGTACTCCATCAGCCACGCCAGGGCCTCCTGTTTTTGGTACCACGTCCAATAGATGCGGGATCGGATTCCGACCCCGAAAATCCGCGCCGCGTTCTGGGGGCTGTACCAGTCGCCGTCCTCGACGGTGTGGCGGTGGATGGTAATTAGCTCGCGCAGGTGTTCCGGCGGGAAAAAGGCCGGCCCAACGTAGGTCGGGAGGATCGTTCCGCCGTTCGCATCCGCCCAGGACCGCCAACGCTGGATCATGTCGTCCCCGCCGGCCGACAGGCCGAGGCGGATGCCCACGCAGTCCGGGTCGAACTCGCCGGTGTTATCATCCCACCGCCAAACCAGCTTGTCCCCGTGGAGGGGCCGCCACTTGCGAATGCCGACCAACGGTCGGCCCTTGCGCACAACCCATCCCGCCGTATTGACCACCGCATAGCGACCGAAAAAGATCGCCTCCAGCAGGGTTTCGCGGTACTGGAGGAACCGCGGCGTTTTCCGCAGTATCCACGTCACCTCGTCGGAGATGCGTTTTTGCTCGGGGTCCGTCGGGTCGTCCGGCTCGATATGCCAATCCAGCAGCGCGACAGCGCGTTTCCGGACCTCCAGCGGTTCCATCACGGCAACGTCCTGCCGGAGGTATTGGGCATTGGACCAGGAATGCTGGAGGGCCTCGTCGCTGGGCATGTAGGATTTGGACCCGCCGCCGTAGACGCCCGCGAAGGTCACCACGTGGGGGACCGGGGATTGTCCCAGGTTGGGCGCGATTCCGGATTGCGCGGGGATGCCCAGGGGTCGGCGTTCGACGCCGTCCGCGCTCACAAGGGCCATTTCGTCGTTGCTCATGGTTGGTCTCTCTAGATTCCGAATAGTTGCGCCCGTCCGGGAGGGATCGGGGACGTCGGTCGAAACGTCCGCACCACCTCGAACGCTTTACGCGATTTCAACCACTTCCCGGACGGCCCCTGCACCAATCGAGGCATGAAGACCTCGCCGTACTCGCCTTCGTAGTCGCCGGTCAAGGGGGTGAACGTCGCCTTGCGCGGGACGTAGGTCCCCGCAATCGCGACCAGCCGGTAGTCGAATCGGTGCCCCGCGACCGTGCCGCGGATTCGCAGGTGGTCCCACACCCAGGACCCCGGAGAGTCGGCGCGCAAGAGGTCAAGGAACATATTCGGGGGGACGTTGTAATAGCCGTAGATCGGCCCCGGCCCGGCCGGTACCCAGTCGCCCAGTTCGCGGACGTATTCCTTCTTGTGGAAACGCACATAAAGCGTTGCGTCGCGGTGGTCGTAGGCGACGGAATGCACGTCGGAACTTTGCACCTCCTGAAACTCTCCGGTCCAAATCGGATGCGTTTCCGGCAGATGCTCGAACCCGGGCGGGCGGGACTGCGGAGGGG
Source organism: Thermopirellula anaerolimosa (assembly GCF_054657335.1). Lineage (NCBI taxonomy): Bacteria > Pseudomonadati > Planctomycetota > Planctomycetia > Pirellulales > Thermoguttaceae > Thermopirellula > Thermopirellula anaerolimosa. Next base: position 752,006 of record NZ_BAAHYX010000006.1, on the reverse strand, counting down.
TGAGCGACACGACGTCCGGGATCGTCAGCTTCGGTTCGAACACCGCGGGGTCCAGGTCCGCGAGTTCTTCCACGCCGCCGAACACTTGGAGGGCGTCCAATTCGCCGATGTCGCGCAGGTAGCGCCACGCCGCGGCCCGGCCGCGCGAGCGAAGGGAGGGATTCCACGGTCCGGAGGGGTTCGGCAGGACCTCCATCCCGAACGCCTGCACAAGGCGGATTGCGGCGTTGAGCGCCGCCGATTGGGAGTTGGCGCGACCCAGGGGCGCACCGAACAGACTAAGCATCAAGTCGCCGGCTGGGCCTAGCGCCTTCAACCATTGCCGGACGATTTCCCCTCCGGGGCTATCCTCTCGGGCGTATTTTTCCACGACGTAAGCGGCGGTTCCGAAGCGGAACCGCTCGATCGCGGACGGGCCGCCCCCGCCGATGGCGCGTTCGAGCGCGCGAACGAATCGTTGACCGGCGCGGGCGTTCCGGTAGCGGGACTCGCCGGCCAGGGCGGCCAACCGGCCGACCGCCGAGTTTCGAAAGTCGTCCACCGCCTCCCGTCGGGCCGCGGCGTGAAAATTGCGGAACAGTTCCGAGTAGAACCCCATATCGGCCATCCTATCGAACCCGACGCGGCGGCTGCCGCACCGTCAACGCCACTCGAACCGCAGGCTATCGCGCCCGCCCGGGCGGTAGGTGAGACTCTCCACGCGGCGCGGCGCGTGCTGGGTGAGCACGCGGCAGGCCATTTCGAGGGCGTCCGGGCCGTCATCGTGCCGGCCGATGGGAAACTCCGCCAGTTGCCGCCCTAACAGCCGCCCGTGGGGCGTGTCGGCGATGCGGAGTTGTCGCGCGGCCAGCCACGGTCCCAGCCGCCGGACGCGGAGAATCTTCGGCAGTGTGTTTTGGATGTAGACCAAAGGTAGGGACACGCGGAACCCCTGCCGGCCCCGTCGCTCCAGTTCTTGGGCGAAGAGGATTTGGAATTGATTCGTCTCCACGGCGACGAAGTCGGGCCGGAGGGTGTCGAACAGGCCGAGGGCGCGCTCGAGCGTGCGGTTGGGGGAACGTACCTCCAGGTCGCAATCCACGAATACCAGGTCGGAGTGCTTGTGCATCCCCGCCCAGACGATGGCGGCGTAATCCGACGCCGCGTCGTCGCGCCCGCGGGACGGATCGACGGCCATCACCAGGGGATCGAGTTGATCGCGCGTCGGCCATTCCCCGACGGGGACCCAGAGGTGGTCGGCGAAATACTCCTCGGGAAACTCGGTTCCGCCGGCGGCCTTGGGGTCCTGTTGGTAGAGCGCGGCGAACCCCCGCGGGTCCGTCGCCTCGATGTCGCGCAGTTCCTCCGCCGATATGAGTTCGGGCCAGAGGGCCTCTCCGGGGCGTCGCGGATCGTCCGGGTGCGACGACCCGGACGGGCCAGCCAGGGCCGGGAGGGTGAGCACCTCCCAGTTCCCCAAACCGCGGCCCGACAGTCGTAGAATCCTACCCACAAGGTCGTCTTGATTCCAGCGGGTCATGGTAACGCAGACGCGGGCGCCCGCGGCGCGGCGGGTCCAAAAATCCCGCGTGAACCAATCCCAGAGCCGGTCGCGGACGACGGACGATTCGGCGTCCTCCGCGCAGCGGACCGGGTCGTCCACGATGCCGCAGTCGAAACCAAAACCGGTGATCGAACCGCCCACCCCGACCGCGCGAAGGTATCCCTTGCGTCCGGGTATTTCCCAGTGCGCGTCGGTCCGCTTGTATCGCCCGCCGCGGCGCCCGGGCGCCGGAAGATGGAGGCGAAACAGTTGTTGGAAGCGTTCGGATTCCACGCAGCGTTGCACGTCGCGGGAATTGCTTTCGGCCAGGGATGCCGTATGAGCGGCGATAATGATTCGCGCGTCCGGGTTGCATCCGAGCAGCAGGGCGGGGAGCCGTCGCGAAACCAGTTCGGTTTTTCCGTGTCTCGGTGGCATGGAGAGGATGAGGTTCCGCACCTCCCCCCGGCGCCAACGATCGAGCGTCCGGCAGATTAGCCGGTGGTGCCAGTGTGGCGCGTACTCGGGAAAGGTCCAGCGCGTGAACGCAAGCAGGCCGTCGCGGGCGCGGCGTCGCGCCAGTTCGCGGAGGGCCGGCGGCAAGTGCAGCGGGTCGCGGTCATCCATCCGCCCAAACATCGTCCAGTGAGCCATACCCCATCGCGGCCGCCTCCCGTTGGGCCTCGCGGATTAGGTCTTGTTCATCGAGTTCGACCAGCTCCGGATCGAGGGGGCCGGCGGGAGGCGGGGCGTCGGCGCGGAAACGCGGCCGGTACGCGCTGAGCAGGTACATGAGGAGCCGATCCGATCCGTCGCGCGCCCTCTTCCAGGCCTCCTCCTCCAGGCCGTCGAGGGCCGATTCGCGGGCATCCAGGAATCGCCGCCGATAATCCGAATCCCGCAGCCATCGGTAATGGTCCGTGCGGGAGATTCCCGCGGCGCGTGCCGCGGCGGCCACGTTGGCGTTGTTTGCGTAGGCGGCCAGGAACACGGACTGTAAGCCCCGCGTGCGTGCCGACGTCGTCCCCGTTGTGTTATTGGCGGCGGCTTTTCGAGCAGCCGTTCGTCCCCGGTTTCGTGTCGTCGTCTTTGTCTTGCGTGGACTCATAGATGGCGAGGCAAGGCCGGGCTTCCAGCCGCAGGCGAAGTTGTTCGACATTGTATCGCGTGGTTTGGCAATCCTCGACCACCACTTGCAAAAGGTGGATTTGCCGGGTGATCGCCTCCGTATTGGATTCGACCACGGACATGGTTTGCCGCGATAGCCGAACGATTTGCACGACCAGCCAAGCGCAGAGCGTCAACAGCGCCGCACAGAACGCGGCGAACCCTGCTTGAATCGGAACGGACCAGAACGTGAGGGGGTCCATAGATGCTTACCTTCGCCGAAAGATACCTCGCCGCGGCGCGACAGAGCGGGACGGGTACGCGCATCGACCGTCGGGACAATCGGCCGCCGCCGCGGGCGCCGCCGAAGGATCGAGCGGCGCCGCGGCGTGCGGAGGGGCGGAAGGAGGTCCCAGCATGGCATAGTCGGGGAAGGCCAGACGATAATCCAAGACAACGGCCAGGGCGAAAGTTAGAGCGGTCATATCAGCAAATAATCCAGTTTGCGAATCGGGAAACCGTCCAGGTCGGCGACGGCGTAGGCCTCGCCCTTGCGGACCAGCAGGTCGAAGGCCTCGGCGTCGGCGCGGTAGCAGCCGGGCGGTAGCGGTAGGGGATAGTCTCCCGTCGGCCCCTCGACCCAGTCATCCCCCCACGACCGGTTGTCCATAATCACATGCGGGCGGCTTGCGGTGTCGTCCACCCCCACGACCAGCCAGCTATGGGCGGTCGAACCGGTCGGACGCAAAAAGCCGTCTCGGTCTCGCCGTGCGGGCAGACTCCGCCAAAAGGCTTGGGACGTGCCGAACCAGACCACGTATCCGGCGGCGATTGCGTCGCGGCACTCCGCGTAATTGCGGATCGGCGACCAGGCCCGGACCAGGTGCTTTTGGCAGAGCGGTTCGAGTTCGTCCGGCACTCCGGAGTTTCCCCACTGGGCCGCCAGCATGTCGTCGTCGTGGTCGGGGATGGTGAACGTCCGCCCGCCGACCTCGTAGCGTCCGCGGGGGAGCACCCCGAGGCGGCGGACCGCCTCGACGGCGTTTGCCACCACGGCCCCGTCCCCACGCAGCCGGCGGCCGCCGATTTCGACGCGGGCGAACCCGTAGACGATTTCGGATGAAATGCGGGCCTTCCACTCCGCGCCTTCTTTCACGCGGAGCGCTTGGAGAACGTCTCCGGCGCGGCCCCCGGCCCGGCCGACGCAGGTCCCGCGGGTCTGCGGGCGGTATGGAATCCAATCCCCCTCGACGTCCCGAAGCGCCTCCAGCAGCACGACGCGCTTTCCGGCGCCGGTGTCTTTGAGGTGCGGGGCGTCGGCGTACAGGCCGCCGACGCCGGCCGCGGCGCAGACGCGGTCGATCAGCGCTGGGTCATGGCGCCAGCCTCCCAGAAACCGGAGCGATTCGGGCCGGTCGATCATCGGGCGTTAGCCTCCAGTCCCGAGGCGAGGTCCCGGAACAACGCGCCGTGGGCCTCGGGCGTGGTCAGTTTGCCGCTTTCGGCTAGGGTGTTCATGTAGTCGCGCAAGCGCTGGAACCATGGCAGCCAGGCGTTGCGGTGTTCGCCCAGGGTCTCGCGGTTCGCGGCGACGGATGCGTTGATGATCGAGTTTGGGTCGCGGAGTTCCCCGGAGGCGATGCGGACGGCTACGCCCCGGAAGGCGCCCGCCAATTGCGGGGCCTTGGCCCGCGCTTCGTCCGGCACCAGAGACAGCCACTCGCGGGCCAGTCGCGAGGCCTCGGCTTCGGGTTGCGGCGTCGGCGGAGCCGGGTCGGACGGTCCGACGGTGACGACGGCGGTTTGGAGTTTGGCGGGGGACCCGGCGGCCCAGACCAGAACCCAGCGCCCGGGCGCCACGGGCACGACCGCGGCGTCATCCGCGCCTTCCACCACGATGGTGATTCCGCGGTCGGACTTTTCGAGGCGAATCTCCGCCCGGGCATCAAGCCACGGGAGAAGCGTCAGGGCGGCCGCCAAGATGAATCGCTTCATGGACTTCGTTCCTGATCGACAGGAGTTCGTCGGAGGATAGCCCGGAGGCGTCGGCCAGGGCCAGGAGGTCGTTTTCGGAGGCCGCCCACCGCAACAGCCGATAGAGCAGCGTCCAAAGGCGATCGTCGGCGATCGCGGCGGCCAAACCGCGCACGGCGGCGTCGTCCAGGGTCGTCGGCGTGAACGCGGCCAGTCGGGCGGCGGTTTCAAGGACGGTTCCGAGAAACTCCCGCAGGGCCGCTTCGTCCTCGATGGACGGAAAGCGGAGGGCCGACCGCAACGCGCGGAGGATTTGCAGAAGGGCGGCGATCCTCATGGCAGGCTCCGGTTTCGTATGCGACACGCTAAGCACGCGATTTCGGTCACCAGCGCCCCGCAGCCGGGACAGCGATGGGCGATGCGGAGGACCGGCACGGACACGGGACGCCGGCGGCATCGGGAGGCGGTTCCCCGGTCGATGCGCAACAGCAAGGCGACCGACCGCAGCGAAAAGCCTCGCCGGATCAGCCCCTGGGTCGCGGCGGCCAGCGTCGGCGGCGTCATCATGCGTTCAGTGTAGACGGCCGGTCGGGTCAATTGCGGCCACGGCCGGCCTCGATCAATTCCGCATAGAGGCTCGCGACAAGATAGGGAAGATCGGAGAGCGCCACGACCAAATACCCCTCCGGGACGTCGGAGGTCGGCCGTTCAGCCACCAAGACCGCGATGCGACCGTTCCGCACGGCCCGCGTCCGGGCTTTGTGCAACCGCAACGGGGTATCGCCGCAGGGCGGAACGGATTGGCGGTGGAGCGACGGGGATTGCAAAACGGCCGCCACCGCCTTTTCCAGCCTAATCGTGACCTCGGATTCCATTCGCTTCTCTCCGATCCGTCCGGAGGTTCGCTCGGCGGATTCCTACGGGCAGTCATTACGTGGTTCCCGGTCGTCCGTTGCACCGTACAGCGTTCATCGCATCGCGGAACATAGCCCGCACCTCTTGCGCCGAGGCCGGGGGATCGAGTTTTTGGGGCGGAGGCCTTCGCGGGTCGCGCGGCGGCGGATGGGCGACCTCGTAGGGCGTCGGGAACCGCCGCAGCCAAACCGCGGGATTGGGCACCTTCGGCGCCATTTCGAGGATCAGCCGCTGAAGGTAGGCCCCGGGATTCCTCGGGGCCGCGGCCGCCGCTGTCTCTAGGACGGCCCTCGCCCAATCGCTCCCGTTGCAGGCCGCCGAACAAAGCCTCCAGAGCAGCACCCGGTCGCGTTTCACGGACGGACCGGCCCTGCCCCACATGCGGCCGAAGTGCTCGAACGCTCGGCGAATCGCGAGTTCTTGGCTGGGGGGTTCCGCCGTCGTCCCGCCGTCGTCCCCGGCGTTTCGGGACGGGGCCGCGTCGGGTTTCCCCCCCGGCCCCCCCTTTTCCCCGATTCTTTTCGTCGTCGTCGTCGTCGATAATATCCTCTCCTTTCTTCTGTCCTGTAGTCCCGACACGATCGGGACACGATCGGGACAAAACCGGGACGCGCGGCAACCCGTTCGCCCCTTCTCCGGCGGCGGCCCCGTCGCGGCGTTGCCGTCGCTTCTTCTCCCGCTCTGTAAATCGCCGCTTCGCCGCGTGGGATAGCCATCGGTCGAAGCGGGGAATCCTAACTCCGGCCTCGTCCGCCTCCAACCACCCGGACGCGACGACGGCACGAACGAACGACGTGGGAATACGCGCGCACTTGGCCAGGGTAACGGGGGTACTCCCAGGAAACGCTCCGTCGGTGCTGTGCGCCTGAGCCCACGCCCAGAACCTGACCAGCAAACCCACAACCTCATCCACTAAACGCCCCGTCAGACGCGCTAGACGGAGCACCTCGGGGACGGAGTGAATATCCGTCCGAATGGGAATCCAGTCCCCGGCCATGCTGCACCTCAAGAAATCCCGGCGTTGGGGCGCCTCCGTCGCCTCAAAATAACCGCAGCCTGGGTTTCCTCAGCCTGCCGGCGATCGGAAACTCGGAATCTAATGCGTCCATCAGGGCTTCGACCTAACGATGCGGTATCTCCAGCCCCGGAATTGTCGTAATACCCAGCAGCCAGGCGTTGACGATCTCGCGCCCGGACGGCGAGGCCAGGTCGCCGGCGGGGAGCATCATCCGAAAGTGGTACGAACCGATTTCCAGAAATATGGAAACTCCCTCGCCGAGCCTCGTGTAACCCAATTTCATCGGGCCGATCCCCCTTGTCGTCCTCGGCCTTGTGGATGATCCGCTCGATCAATTCCTCCCGCAGGACCGCCACGCGGGAAGGGGCCTCGACGCCGATCCGGGCCTTGTTTCCGTTAACGTCGCAGACCGTAATCACGACCTCGACGTCTTTGGCAATCTTTAGCACGATCCGCTCATCCTTCCTCCTGGTCAACACCAGCATGGCAACTCCTTTTCTTGGCTGGGTTCCATGCGTCCTTCCTCATCCGGTTGGGACGCTGTTTATTCGCGCGCCGCTTCTTCCAGGTCCTCAAGTTCCGTTTCGGCGAAAATCCATCGCTGGTCGGCAAACCACCCGCAGCGGTCACACCAGACAATAGCCCACCCAGCGCTCGGATTGACAACTCACCGGATCATCGCGCCGCATTCGCAGCGGCAGGCATCGTCAAGTCGTATCTCCCCGAATACGCCGGCCATGGTGTGGAATATCGTCCGCCGGATGTCCGCGATGTCGAAGCACTCGGTCATGTCGAGCTGCCGTTCACGCTTCGCCATGTTTCGCATCCTCCCGAGGCCGTCGCGCACGTCGTCACCCGACTTCCGCGTGATCACGAGATTGGCTATTCGTCCGGTTTCCCTTCAATTCCTCTTGCCGCAGGTTCAATAACTGGAACATCTCACTGCGTTCCGCGGAGTCCAAACAGTCGTCCGAACGCAGCGCGGCCGCGATCGTCGGGATGTCGGCCTTTCCGGCCTTCCGGATCATCTCGCGATACCGCTCCACGCATCTCTCGGCCGCCGACACCTCACCTTCCCCTGCGGCAAACTCCGGCGGAGTCGCTCGTGCCTCGTTACCATACAAATCCCCCTTGGGCCGCGTGGCGGATTGGTTCACCGGCCGTCGATCCGCCAGGGGGAGATATTTCAAGAGCCGCTTGATCACGGTCTTGCGGGCCATCTCCGCCCAGTCCGTCTCCCAGGGACTGGAGTCGCTGCCGAACGATCCGCCCCGCTCGGCGTTGGCGTCGATCTCCGCCTTGGTCATCCACTCGACCAAGGGCCGACGGTCGTCGAGGAACCAGGCGACGGCGTAGGCCCCCACCGGATTCCCCTCCGACGTCGGGACGAGGTCTCCTCTATCACAATTGTTGGATACCAATTGCGACGGGACGCGATCCAATCGCATCGCTCACTCCGCAACAAGATTGCGGGCTGGACGCCCATCTGGTTTTTCTGCGCCCCCGCTCAGTCGCCGCAGAGGCGGCTAAGAAGGTGCCGGTGCTTTTACTTTCCGCATTATAGCCGATGTCGGCTATGTTGCAAGAGAAAAAAAGCGGATACAGAAAAATTCCGTAACCGCCGCACTATACGCTACTTACAGCGAATCAGTAATGGGTTTCCTGGTTTAGGATACTGAAATTCGCAAATCGCTCTCCGCTCGATGACATAGCTACGTCCGATTCGCTCGGCAGGTAGATACCCCTTTTCGATGTACCTACGCACAATGCGTTCGTGGCGACCCAGCAACTTTGCCGCCTCCGCAACAGTAACGTACTCCGAGAGCTCGGCCATGCTCATGCCTCCATTTTAGCCGCTACCGGCTACAATGCAACTCGAAAATGGCAGGTGTGTCTAGGCCAACCGGCACCGCCGAAGCCCCCCGGTCGTCACCGATCCGGGCACCTGCCGTGAGTGCACTGGACTACAAGTCCAGGTGACTGATTATCCGGGAAACACAGAATGTCGCGTTCCCAGATGCCTTTGCGTTCAAGTGGACAGGGGCGGGATCGAACCGCCGACACCTGGATTTTCAGTCCAGTGCTCTACCAACTGAGCTACCTGTCCGATCGGGCCGTTTGGCCGCCGTCATTATCACTGCCATAACGCCGCAGTGGCGAGTCTTGACTACGCCGTGACCCGGTCGCAAGACCACGAAGCCATCTTTACTACTTCGCTCGCAGCTATCCGGTTGATTATAAAAACAGCCGAGGCTGCATGTCAAAGGGGGACGGCGACCGCGATCGGGCATGGGCGTCGAAGCCCGAATCGTGCGTCAACGTGCGCGGCGGAATCGCGAGCGTTGCATCAGGTAGTCGGCCAAAACGTCGGCGGGCGGGCGACTCGTATCGACCAAGAGGTACTCCACGCGGTTCCGTTGACAAATCGCGGCAAGCCTTTCCTGAAAGTCCTGAAAAGCGCGGAGGTAGGAGCGCCGCAGTTCGTCGGGCCTGGTCAGCAGCTCGTCCGGCAACTCCAATCCCACGAATTTCACTTGGCCCTCGAATTCGAACGCCAATTCGTCGTGATGCAGTACATGCAGCAGCACGACCTCGTGCCGCTGGTAGCGCCACTGCTGCACGGCCTTCTCTAAATCCGCCGGATCGCAAAAAAAGTCGCTCAACACCACGACGATTTCCCGTCGATGGAAGTGCTCGCCGATCTCCGCGAGGGCTCGCCCGATATCGGTCTTTTCTCGGGGATCGAGCGTCTCCAGATGCTCCGTCATCCGAACGAATTGCGCGGGCGAATTTCCGGGCGGAATAAATGCCAAAAGTCCCCGGTCGAAGGTGGCCAGCGAAATCTTATCGCCTTGGTGGAGGATGAAGTATCCCAGAGTCATCGCCAACCGCGCGGCGTATCGGAGCTTTTGCTGATCGCCCGTCCCGTACGTCATGGAGGCACTGGCGTCCAGCACGAAATGACAGACGAAATTGGTCTCCATAGCGTACTGTTTGACGACCAAGCGATCGCGATTGAAAAAGACTCGCCAGTCGATGTGCTTAGGATCGTCTCCCCACACGTATTGGCGATGTCCTACGAATTCGACGGCAAACCCCGCCAAAGGCGAACGATGTCCGCCCGCCAGATTTCCCTGGACCAATCCCCGGGGTTCCCATCGCTGCCGCGCAATGCGGTCCAGGGCTTCCGAATCCAAGTATTTCGCCAAAACACCCTGCGACACGGTTATTCAACTCCTGGGTGAGTTTTCCCCGGTCAGCCGCAACCGAGGTCGCGGTCAGCGAACGGCGGATTGAGCGAGCGCAAGGTCGTCACTCGGCCTATCATACGGCACATCGGCAGGCACCGCCTCCAGCAACATTTCGATTAGTCGATCGCTCGTGAGATTGTTCGCCTGGGCCGCGTAGTTGCCGGCCAAGCGGTGGCGAAGGGCCGGTTTCACAATCGCTTGCACATCGCCGATGGTAGCGTGGTATCGTCCGTGGAGCGCGGCGCGGGCCTTGGCGCACATGATGAGGGTCAACAAACCGCGGGGTCCTGCGCCCCATGCAACCCAACGGGTCACGAAATCCGGGCTTTCCGGAGACCCGGGCCGAGAGGCTCGAACCAACGTGCAGGCATACCCCAACACTTGGTCGGCGACGGGGATGCGGGTCACCAATTCTTGGAACTGGATCAAGCCTTCGCCCGTAAGAAGCGGTTCCAATCCGGATCGCCGTTCGGACGTAACGCGCCGGGCTATTTCCCATTCCTCGGCGGCGGACGGATAATCCACGTGGATATACAGCAGAAAGCGATCGAGTTGCGCCTCGGGCAGCGGATAAGTTCCCTCCTGTTCCAGGGGATTCTGGGTCGCCAGCACGAAGAAGGGATCGGGCAAAGGATAAACCTTGCCTCCCGCCGTCACCTGCCGCTCCTGCATGGCCTCCAACATGGCGGCCTGGGTCTTCGGCGGCGTGCGATTGATCTCGTCCGCAAGGATCATGTTGGCGAAGATCGGTCCCGGCAGAAAGCGGTAACCGCGCTCTCCGGTGGCGGGATCCTCTTGGATGATGTCCGCCCCGGTGACGTCGCTCGGCATCAGATCGGGCGTGAATTGAATCCGCTTGAAAGTCAGATGCGTCGCTTCAGCCAGCGAACTGATTAGTAGAGTCTTGGCCAAGCCGGGCACGCCTTCCAAAAGGGCATGACCGCGAGCCAGAACGGCGATCAGCACTTCTTCAATGACGCGTTCCTGCCCGACGATGACCTTGGCCAGTTCCTCGCGAAGGCGAAGATAGGTCTGATGGCAACGCTGGACGCGAGCAACGTCTCCCTGACTCAGTTCCGGTTGGTTCATGGCGACCTCGTTGGGGGTTCCACGTTTACTTGACATTTTTGAAATAGTTGCGCAAACGCTCCCGGTAGGCGGGCGGTGGCGGACTCTCCGCCGCGGCGCGAATCGCCGCGCGAACCTCGGGAGGAAGATTGGGCATCCAAATCGGGCCGGCGCTTTCCGCTTCGCTGCGATTCGCGGAATCGGTTTCGCCGCCCATCCGTCCCTGCGAAGCCGTCGATTGCGAGGCGGGATAGCGGCCCGCATCCCGATTATTCGAAGACGCTCCATCTGTACGGTTCTCGGATTGGGATGTTGCGAGGGCGGACGCCGACACACCGGATTCGTTGTCGCGAGAGGGCGTTTTCGGTGTGGCGCTCGCATCCATCACCGCCGACGAGTTGGCTGCCCCGGCGGCCAGTTCCTGAATGGCTCGCAGCGCCGCCGAGACCGGTTCCGCATCGGATTCGGACGACCCATCGTTGGATGCAATTTGATTCCCGGATGGAGTTACCGCTTCGGGCGTCAGCAAGGTCGGCAGGCGGTTCGCGGCTTCCAGGGCTTGTTTCAATTGCATTTCCCGGGCGGCAATGGCGGACGCCGCATCCAAGAACTTTCCCCGGGAAGCCTCCTGAGCAGCCGCGGACCCCGATTCGGGCTGCATTCCCGAGGCCGCCGCCGACTCCGCTTGATGCAACGAATCGGTGGCTTGGGGCGTCACGGGAATCGCCTTTTCGACCAACGCTTGTGCGGCTCGTCGGTTTTGAGCCAGCTCTTGCAGCGCCGCCTGCTCCATTCTCCGCATGGCTTCCTGGACGTTCTCGGCCGCGGCGGCAATCTGCTCAGCGGCGTCCCGTTGCAGGGATGCGACCGACGCAGGCACCTCGGGCGCCGGCGAAGCCGACCATTGAGCGACGGCTTGTCCCGCTGCCGATGATGCCCGCTGTGCGGCCGCCAGTGCCGCCGCCATTTCCGCCGACTCGGTCGAGTCGGCCGCTTGAGAAAGCGAGTTTCTCGCCCGGCCCAACGCCTCGGCAACCTGCGACTGCGCGGCTCGACGTTCGTCCTCCTGATTCGGAGATTCGTCAGCACTACTTTGCGGCGTTGGTGCGTCCGACGCCTGCCGGGCCGATTGCCTGTCCTCGCCGCCCGCAACGTCGCCGGTCGGCGAAGCGTCGCTTTCCGCCATCGCACGCGCAGCTTCGCGGGCTTGGGCGACGGCAGCTTGCATGTTGGGCGCCTCGACGATCGCTTCCGCCGCTTGAGGCCTTCCCGCCGCCCGCTGTTGCGCCGCGGCGGCCTCAAGCAACGCCGACCCGGCTTCCTCCAACCGTCGCAACGCCTCCGAAGATGCGGCAGGCTCCCGGTTCAAATGCTGCTCCACCGCCCTGGCGGCATCTTGAGCCTGCTCCAGTTGGCGCGCCGTGACATCGGCCAACTTCCGCGCCGATTGCCGGGCCTGCTCGAATAAGGGTGCGGAGTCCATCCCGTTCGTTGCCGCACGGAAGGCCTCGCCCGCCGCCGCCACGACTTCACTTGCCGCACGTTGCCGCGCCCGATCCGCCAACTCGGTCTCGACCACGGAGAGCGCTTTTTCCAGGGCTTGTTCCGCCGATCGCGTGGCCGCCGCGGCGGACGGATTCGGCGTGGAACTCGACGACTCGCTTGCATCCCCGATCGAGGCACCGTCGGCGTCGTTCGAGGAAGGAGCAGGACGGTCGGCCGATGCGTCCGTAGGATCCCTCGGCCCCGTACTCCGGTTCGGGCTGATCGTCTCGGATTGATCTGCGGCGGATTCATCGCCTTGTTCCTTCAACGTGTGAGCAGCTTCACCGACCTTTTGGGCCGCTTCTTCCACGGCGGATCGCACTTGCTCCGGCAGTTCGCGACCATCGGGAATGGAGGCGACTTCACTTGCGATTCGTCGTTCCAAATCGGCCGCCTCCGACAGTTCATTTCTTCGGGCGGACTCAGACGCCCGGGGCTGCTCCTCCCTCGCCCGACGCAACGCTTCGGCGGTCTGTTCGAGATCGGCCATTGGGTCGCGCGACACGGTGACAGCGGAGTCCGGCGACCGCGAACTCGGATCGTCGTCGGTCCGCGACAACGCCTCCGCGATGTTCGCAAGGACTTGATCCTGGTGCTGCATTGCCTCGGCGGCGTTCGCCTGAAACAGTTGCTCGGCGGCTTGGGCGGCGGCCGCTGCGGCTCGATCGAGCGGCGTCCTCACCGCGTCGGGTAGTTTCGCGGCGGTTTTCTCCAACTCTTTTTGGATGCCCAACTGCTCCTCGACCAGACGGTCCGCGTTCTCCGGATCGGCGGCCTGGGCTTCCGTCCGCCGTCGCAATTCCTCTTGCCTGGCGGCCAATTTTTCCAGGACCGCGTTGCGTTGCGCAGGCTCGTTCCGTTCCAACAATCCCGACGCCCTTCGCAGACGCTCCAATAATTCCTCGAACGTTTCGATGGCGCGATTCTGATGCCCCACCGCGGCCGACCAATTCGCGTCGGCAAGGCTTTGTACTGCCGCGGCGAGTTCGGCCTCGCTCTGCCGCTGCCGCAAGAGAGCAAGACCGTCGGCGGCCTCGCGACCGATCTCCGCGCCCCAACCGGCAACGTCTTCCAGCAAGGCGGTCATCTGAACATACAAAGCCGCGACGTCTTTTTGGTCTTCGCGGCAATTCACCGCCGCCAAGGGGCGAGCGGATTCCGTCAGTCCCGGCAAGGCTGCCGTGCCGTCTCGGACGGTGGTCTGTCTTTCGATCAAACGCTGCACCTGCGATTCCAGCTCAGCCATCTTCAAACGGCGCAACAGTCGTTGGCGCTCCATAAGCAGGCGCACCAAGATTTCGCGACTCTTCTCGCGCGCGAGGCCGAGCAATTCCCGCTCGTCAACGGAATCGTCCGCTTGCAGTCGATCGAGAATCGCGACGACCTCTTGCATGTGAGTCTCGACTAACGCATCCAAATTCGCCCGCATCTCCGCCAATTCCGCGTACAGCGGCAGCTTGTCCAAGCCATTTTCGCGGAGTTGCAGCATCTGCAAGTCGAGTTGCTCGCTCACCAGACGCTTGGCCGATTCTCGAACCTGCTGCTGCTGCGTAAGTCGCTTGCGAGCCATGTCGCGAGCGGTGACGGAATTCGGCACTTCGGCCGTTGCCGGACGGGCCCCCACGATATCCGAGGCCGAAAGCATCCACGCCATCCCGAGCACCAAGCCAACCTTCCAACCTCCGCGTAGCCTGCCGCCGTGCCCACAGGCAAGCGCGACTTCGGGGCTTTCGGGACCCAGTTGATTGCGGTGATGGGCGGTCATGGAGATCCTCCGACTTCCAGTTGTCGGTCAATCATTTGCTGGAGTTGATCGGCCGATTTTCGGTCCAACTCGGCCATCGCGGCGAGGATTCCTTGCTCATCCGTTACGTCCAAGGTGATCGGCGCGGAATCGACGCTTCGGCCCGGTTGCCCGTCGCGACCTTGCTCTACCGCCGTCAGACTGATTCGGAGTCGGTCGCCCTTGACGGCGCCCGTCGCGGAAAGGTCCAACGGAAACTGCTCTTCCAACTGACGCCGGGCGCGGCCATCCGAGTTCCATAGCGTCCAGGTGTGGAGCGTTTCCGCGGCTCCATCAGTCCGCAGACGCTCCGCGCGGGCCTCGATCCGCACCAACCCCCTATCATCGTAGGCGCGACACAGAATGGTCGGCCGAGCCTGAGGGAGGACCAACGAGACTCGCGACTCCGCCGCGATGCGAGGCGGCTGATCAGGGCGCGGGCGAAGAATCGCTTGCAGCTTCAAAGGCCCCGAACCTTCTCGATCCTCGACCACGAACTCGAGGCGAACCGGTTCCGTGACGTCCGCCAAGGACGTCGTGTTCCGTTCCAATGTCCAAAAGTATTCGGGCGTCTTCCCACTGCGTTCCCGGCTAGAACCGACAGCCTGCGGCGTCGCGGTTTTGTTCATGTCCGCCGCGGCAGACGGGGCTTCGGCGACCCGACTCAAAGTCAGGGCCGTATCTCCGAGATACAGCACGGCCCGATTCAGAGGTCGATCCGATATCAACCAAGGCCGGACCCAAGAGCCTTCCGGTACCGCAAGCTGAAGGACGCCCTCCTGCCATCGCAGAGTACGATCCGTGCCGTCTCCGTAATCGGGTTCGCGGATTTGAAAGCCCAAGCGTAGCTCCGGAGGTTGGACGAGCCTTAGGAGAATCGGGCCGGCCGAGGCATCTCCGATTCGGATGCGGCACTCGCAATCGCCCGTCAAGATCGGCAGATTGGACGCGAACGCACCCGGCGTCGCGTTCTGTTGCAGCAAGGGAAGGCGACTGCTTTCGCGCGATTCCACGGTCGCCAATTGCACCCAGCCGTCTTGGGGAATGCGTCCCGATACCTTCACGCGGAAATCGACGGGCGTATTCAATGGGCAGCGAATCTCCGCCGGCGATCGACCACGTTCGACCGTTTGGCCCGCGATTCGAATCTCGTCGATCCGCGTCGCCGTGGGGTAGGAGTCGGCACGCAGCAACAGGCGATTGTTGAAGACGCGGGCGTGCTCGGGGAAGACCAACGCGACGGCGGCGGTGCAGGCCGCAACGGAGGCGGCGACCAGAAGCCGGCGTCCCACGATGCGGCGAGGGGTATCCTCTCGGAGCGGCAATGAGGGCGTGATGCTCGCGACCCGGCGAATCACGGCGGCTTGCAACTCCGAGGAACCCCAAGGCTCCGAGTCCCGAGCCGCGAATTGGAGGGCCGCGACCAGGTCGGTGTCGATCCCTTCAAGACGCTGCAACAGAAGCGCCAATTGCAATTCCGTTTCGCGCGCGGACAACCAGGGCAGGACGAATCGACGGACGGACCAACCCAGGGCGACGACGGTCGCGATGATCGCCGCGGCACGCTCCAACCCGCCTAGTTGCAGCCCCCAATCGATCGCAAAGAGGCCCAGCCATGCGGCACAGACGACCGCGACGATTCCGCTCAGCCCGATCGACCAGCGGAGCATCCGTCGTCGCCGACCGATGCGTTGCAATAGGGCGTGCAGCGGCCCCAGATCGTTCATGCCATTTGCGCCCATTTGCGAATGAACCACTCCGCCAGCAATGCCGCCGTCACCAACACGAACGCCGCCCAGCTATTCCAGAGCGCGACCTCTTCGATGATCGTCTCCCTTTGATGGTCCCGCGGCAGGTCTTGAAGCAGTCGCGAAGCCTCCGTGATCTCGTAGCTCCGACCTCCCGACAATTGGGCCAGTTTCATTTGCAAATCGCGGTTGCGGGTCGCGGCGGCCATCTCGATGGATCGAGCTGTCACCTGAAACTCCGACGCCGCCGATTCCTGGGCGACCGGATCGAACACTCGAACCGTGAACTCGCCCTCTTCGAAGACGGAAAACCGCGATTGAAACAAACCGGGCCGAACCTGTGTCAAGACGACCTCACGTTCGACCCCCGACGGATTGCTCGACGCCGTCGGCGCGATCGCCCCTCGCAAAACGCCGCCCGGAATCTGCTCCTGGGACAGGGGCTGGAAATCCTCGCCGTAGGCCTCCACAGTCAGCAATACTTCGTCGCCGGCTTGATAGCGCGTGTGATCGGTCTGCACTACGAACCGCTTCTGCGTGCCCAAAACGTGCCGCATGGCCAATCGGTGAATCAACTGCCCCCAGAATCGACGGTAGTACAATTCCCCATATTTTCGCCGCAAACGCCACCATTCATTGAAGCCGATGTACACGACCTCCCCACGCCCGTACCGCTGAATCGCGACAATCGGCTGAGGCGTCTTGCCGTCGAGGCACAAGTCGCTGGGGTGCGCCGCCAAGACCCCGGCCAGGGGTCGGACGCGTTCCACGGGATAATACCACGGCACGCTCCCCAAATTGGCCCAAGCCTTTTCATCCTCCTCCGGGGTGTCGCCCAAACGCATGAAATCGGTCAGGGCCGCTTCCGGCGTTCGCGTCAAAGTGAAGGGTCGATCACGCATTCGCGCTTGCGGGGATATCTGCACGGGCAGCATCGGCTCCAGGGAGGATCGCGCCCACTGCCCGGGACCGAATCGAGGCCCCGCCAGCAGGACCAAGCCGCCGCCGAATTGGGAAACGAATTGCTCCAACTGCTCGCAAAAACCGTCCGTCAGCATGTCCGAGGGCACGTCGCTCAGGATCACGACGTCGTGCGAGAAGAACTCTTTGCGAGGCATTCGCAGCACGGGCAAAAACAGGGGATTCCGTTCGCGAACCTGCGGATCGGCGGAGCGGAGAAACGTGCGAAAACCCTCCGAGCCGACTAAGGGATCGCGGTGGAACACCTCCTTGATGAACCGCCATTCCCAACTCGGTTCGTCTTCGATGAAAAGCAATCGCAAGAAGTAATCCCGCACGTAATTGTCGCGAACGACGCGATTATTGTCGGTCACGCTCTCCTCCGGTAGGGAATCCGCCTCCGCCGCAAAAGCAAAGTGGCCGACCTCCGAAGGAGTGTATTGGAATTCCAGGTCGCGTACTTCATCGGTCAAGGTGAGAGTTTGCTCGCCGACGAGTTGCAAAGGCTCTTCATCGGTAGGAACCTCCGCTCCGGATTGCGAAGCTCCAACGCCTGCGGCCTCCGTCGCGCGATACGGACGGACCGCAAGGCGAACGGTGACGTTTCGGCCCGACAGCATTTGACTTCGAACGCTCACGCGAATCGACGCCGCTTCGCCTTTTTTCATGAGCGGCGGCAATTGCATTTCCAGGGCAATGTCCTCGGTTTCGGCCTTGCCCAACCCCACCGTGTAAACGGGTACGCCAAGGCTCGCGAGAATCGGCTCGGGAGGCGGACCGGCGTTCTGATTGAAGTCGCTCAAGACGACCACGGCGCTCGGTTCCCGACCGCTCTTGCGCCGCCCCAAATCCGCCAGTGCCGCGCCCAGGGCCGTGACGCCGCCGCCCGCGGTAAGCCCCTGCCCGATAGCGCCGCCGTCCGTCGCCCCCGAACCCGACCCCTTGTCGGCGTCGTCCATATCCAGATGATCCACCCCGTCCGGCCGACTGAAACGGAAGACTCGCAAACGACAGCGTTCACGCAATTGCCGCAAGAATGCACCGTCATCCGCCGCGAACAGACCGCGAAGCAGGTCCAAGCGGGAGGGCGCGTTGACGCCGTGCGCTGAAACTCCGTCGCCGGGCGAGGTTGCGGAGTCATTCGTGGACGCGCGAATCAGAGGCCCCAGTTCGGCAATTTCCCGAGGCGACCAAGCGTCGCGTATCGCCATGCTTTGGGTGTCGTCGAGCAATAACCACACGGCGGGACGAACCGGCTTACTGAGGCGGACGACGGCCACGGGTTCGGCCAGGATCGCTACCACGAAGGCCAACGCTCCCGCACGAAGCGCCGTTAGGCTCACCCGCATCAGCGCCCTCGGGCATCGTTGGCGGCGATAGTAGAAAAAGACGGCCCAAGCCATCACGGCAACCACCGCGATCGTAAGCCGCCCCCAGCCGTTTTGAACCCAGGGCGCCGTCAGGCCGATGTGGACGTCTTCAACGGTGCCTGAAGAAATCCCGAGCAGGCGTGCGAGGATGGCGGAGGCGTTCATGGCCGCACCTCCGACCGGGGAAACGCCAGGTACAGCGATTCCGCAAAGAGAAAAAGCACCCCGGCAAGGATCAAGTATCGCCAAAGCTGCGACGATTCCGCGCGATCGGCACGCCCCCCCGCGGCCCGAACAATTTCCGGCCCAACGGCCGACGACAGCGATGCGTCGTCGAGGTATTGCAAATCGGACTCCTCGGCGGGACAACCGACCGCGAACCGCAATTCCGTGCGCGGTGCAGCCAACGAAACTCGGCCTTCGTTCGCGGACGCGACGGCTTCGTCGAACCACTGAAGACGGTATTCCCCCTGCTTCGGCAAAGCCCCGAGTTCCGCGCCCCATTGACGCGTACCGATGGCACCTGTCGCAATCGGCTCCGCCGCCCCATAAGGCTTCACAATCCGGCAAAAGTCTGCCCGATACGCAGCGGGGATCAGCACGGTGAGCGCGTCCTTGGTCGAAAAGTTTCGCCTTTCCAAGGTTTCCTCGATCAGCCGACGACAAAGGCGATCCAGAACGACGACGGCGGGCGTGGCGGCAAGCGTATTCCATTCGCGCGCGATACCGCTGGTCACCAACAACACCTTTCCGCGGCCCAATCTGCGCTCGATGAGATACGGAGCACCATTCGTAAATCGGGCGGAAACTTGATGCGTACGCGCCATCGCGGCGTCATTGCCGACCTCCGAGGCGCTGGATTCGCCGTCCGAAATTGAATGGTCGCCCGCCGCCGGTTCCGTTGACGACCGAGACGCAACCACCGTGATACGGGGAGCCGTGTCGTCGTCCCGCCAAGTCAACCACGGCTGGCCCGACGCCGTTGCAATCGATTTCGTCGTTGAATCGTCCCGAGCGGAATCAGGCTCAGGCTCGACGATTTGGAAGAAATAGGGCGTCCGGTAAAGGGCGGAAAGTTCCTCCGACGCCATTCCCTCGATGTGGAAGCACTCATCCTGGAGAGAGGCGGCATCCCATTGCAAAACGCCCCCGAAATCGCCGCCGGCCAAACGAGAATCGTAGGGAACGGGTTGCAGCGGAGTCGGGAGTAGAGGCAAGCCGGCATCCCAGGTGTCGCGAGTCCACGCGGCAGGGTCGAACTCGCCGCCCGCTGCAATCAAAACGTTTCCTCCCAGCGTCGCGTACTCGGTCAATAGCTCGGCCTGCTTGCCCGGCGCTCGCACGCCCGCCACCACGACCAGCCTTGCCCCGGCTAAAAGTTCTCGACGAAGTTGATCCATTGTGACGACCGTCAAGGATCGATCGTCGATCACTGAATCCTCGCCCTCGCTCGCCGTCAACAACCGGCGGAGCAGATAAGTCTCTCCCAAACGGTCCTCCGCCGCGACTTCCTCTTGACCGACCTGGTCGACGAAGATCGCGGGAAATCCTGAGAAAACGGGGACGAGGACGCTTCGGGAGTCGTCGCCGGTCAGTGCGTCGGGAGTGAGGACCGCCTTTGCCGTGATCCACTGCACGCCTTCGGCGCTAGGGGTTACCGGCAAGGATACCGCCGGAAAGAGCACCTCCCGCACTTGATTCGGTTGCAAGTCCACCGTCTGAGACGCCGCCGGCACGCCGTCGATGAGCAGCGTAACCTCAACACCTTGTCGCGGTCGTGAACCGCAAAACCCGACCTGAGCCACGAAAACGGCCGAGTCTTGCCGGGTACAGAATCGGTCTCTTAAGAACACGGCGTGGACCCAGGCATTGCTCGGCGCCGCGGCACGGATCGCTCGCACTTCGATTGCGCGCCCCGTTCCCTTGGCCGCGGCTTGCAGTCCCTCGTCGTCCCAATTCGTGCTCTGGCAATCCGAGAAGACGATGATTCGCTTGGCGGCGGGACTGGAAACACGGCGGCAGGCCTCGCCCGCGTGTTCCAAAGCTTGGGCCAGGTTCGGCGTCCGATCGACGGCGACGATCTCGCGGACGGCGGCAACGGCGTCGTCGATCCCGGGATAGGCCCCCAATAACCATTCGCGGGGCGATCCCGCAGCGGCCAGCACGGTCGCGCGACTCCCCGGCGGCAACCCGCGCAACAGCGCCTCGGCCTGCCGCTTGGCATCGTCGAGCAGGGAACGCGCCAACTCGCCGTAATCCATGCTGAGGCTGTTGTCGATGATCAAAACGGCATGCACGGCGCCGGACGAGTCGGGGACGGCTTGGCCCGGCCAGTACGGCCGCGCCATACCCAAAGCGAACAACAACAGGAACGCACCCCGCATCAGCAAAAGCAGCAGATCGCGGAGTTGCAGCATGCGCCGACTGCGGCGAACGGCCTGCAAAAGAAAATCCATGGCCGCCCAGTGCACGACGCGGTAGCGCCGCCGGTGCATCAGGTGAACGACGGTCAAGCCGGCGACCGCGATCAACCCTCCAGCCAAAAACCACGGCGCCACGAACATCGTTCCCTGTTCCCCATGAAGTCACTACGTGCGGATCACCGGATACTGTACGACGTCGTTTCGACCGGCGGTCAAGAACCCTGACGCAACAGCGGCGGGCACGCGGCTAAGGCGTCGGCGTCCCAAACTGTTTCTCCAAGGTTTCGATGCGGCCTTCCTGTAGGATCGGCAAATAACGGTTGGGAATAGCCAGCACGAAACAGCACACGGCAGTCATGTACAGATCACCGGGTTTTCCGCCGACATGCCCTTGAGCGGACCACATCCCGTCGCGTGTCGGGTTCTTCGGATCGTCGATCTGCGAAGCGACCACGGCATCCCGTAGCAACGGATAGCATTCCCGCCAAGGCTCTCCGCCGACTTGGTAAAGGGCCTGCGAGACGTAGTACAGCGTGTACGGATCGAAGGGGGCACGGCGTTCCCGACGCGCGCGATCCGGCGAGGCCGCCTCTCGCACCGCCTTGCGAATCACCTCGATGTTCTTTCCGATTCGCCAATCGTCATATTGTCCGAATTCTTGAAGGCACACCACGCCCGCCGCCGCCATGGCGGGCGACGGATTGCCCCCGCCGCGCGTATACGTGAACTGGCCGGGATGCCGTTTCTGCTCTTCTTCGGGGGCGTCGCGCGGGCAATTCGAAGGTGTGTAATGTTCCCGCACGCTGCGGATGGCGGCTTGGATCACCTTGGGCGGAACGTCCAACCCGCTGTCCACGGCGCTGCGGAGGGCCAGCGCTTGCATGACCGCCAAACTCAAATCGTGCCCTTGCCGCTGCTTAACCGCCACATAATCCCACCCGCCGTCCTCGCACTGCGTGTCGGCAATCAGACGCAGCGCACGATCGAGCGTGGGTCCCATCCGCGGATCGCGAGTCATTCCATAGGCTTGACCCAAGACGAAAGTGGATAGCCCATGGTTGTATACGCCGCGGCGCGGTTCGGCGATGTTGAGCAATCCCGAAGAGTCGGCGCCGCGGATCACGTAATCCATCGCGCGACGAACGTGCCCGCCGTATTCGCCGCGGTCGGGCAAATGCCCCGCGGCGAGAAAGGCCAGCACCCCGGTACTCACCAACCCCAGATCGTCAGAAGTCCAGTTTCCTTCAGGGCCTTGATTTCTCGCCAACCAACTCAGACCGCGATTCAACGCCTGCTCACCCGCAGGTGTGATTTCCCATTCGTCGGCTGAAGCAGTCGCTGATCCCCAAGACGCGCTTAGGACGACTAGAGCGCAAAAGAAGTGCGCCAAACCGCAGCGATTGAGACGCAGGCCTAGCCGCCGGGGTCTCGGCGCATTGCGAGGCGCGTTATTAAGCCACCTCCCTCCGCGTGTCGGCGACGGGAGGGCTTTCTTGACATGCAAGGCCATCTTCTCTGCTGTTCCGGTTGGAATGGGGAGAGGCAACGGCGAATCTACGCGAGTCGTTCCTCACACGGCTTGTCTACGCCAGCGGTCCGCCACTGCATCTAGCGCCTATTTTTGGCAGCCCCCAATGGAATGTCAACGTTCCCAAGCACGCGACCTGCGAATCGGCTTTCCCTTGTCGCTAACGAACACGGTGGTCGGCGTCCCAATACTTGGAAGACAGCGGGGACGGCGATTTAGGCGACAGTTCCATGCGATAGCAGCGCCGAAGGGCGGGTTGACTTCGCGACGCCGTCATGAAGACGATTGCATCCGGCGCGGGGACGACCGGTCCGAAGAACTGCCAATCCTTTCCTTCGGCCGGTACGCTCATCGCGCCAAGGACTCGCCCGGTATCGGCATCGAGGCGGAGAAATCGCCATTCCCGCTCGTCTCGCTTGCCGGGCACCTCGCGCGACGTTGCGCACCACAATTGTTGCGTCCCTTCGAGAAAGCCTACGCCCAAAAGGTTCGGCAACGGGGCAAAACGTTCCATTCGCCCGTCCGCCTCCTCAAGGACCAGCAAGCCGTCCTCCGTCTGTAACCAGAGTCGACCATTCCACTCGGCTAGGATGCTCCTTAATCGACCGTCGGAGCGACTCCAAATCGGCTCCCCCGTTTCGACGTCCACGGATTCCACCGTCCAACTGCCCGGTTGATGAACATACACGCGACCGCCGCGCACAAGGGGCGCCGTCGCGGCCGCGACATACCACGGGTGGGCCTGCCACCAACTGCGATCGCTCGGCGGAATCCACGGTTGTTCCCGGAGCCAACGTACCCTGCCCGAGTAATCGGCCCGAAACACTACGCCCTCTCCCTGCGCGAAGAACGTGCCGGCGTTTGCATACACCAGGATGTTCAAGTCATCGCTCCACACTCTCCGCAATTGGAAGAGTCCAATTCGCTGGAGTACCGTACCCCGTTCGGGATCGAGAGATACGAGCATTACCCCCATCTGACCGGCCCCCAAACGATCGGCCGCCAAGACGAACAACTCGTTGCCCACGAACCAAGGATCGCTCACGGCACCATCCAACGGCAATACGTTCCAAATCACTTGGCCGTCCAGAAGGCTCAGGGCCGCCACCTCGACGCCGCGGGACGTGCATCTTCTACAAAAGACGGTCTCGCCGTGGAGAATGGGTCGCATTTTCGCCAGCGGAACGGACCGATTGCCGTCATCGCCGCCCAACCGCTGCTCCCAAAGCAGCACGCCGTCCGTAAAGCGATAGCAAACCACGTCGCGCTGATTGTTGATAATCAGGCAATCCTCGGCCGCGGTAACGCCCAACTGACGAACCGGCCAATCGAAGTCGCGCTCCGGCAGGCACTCGGGGCGCACCATGCGATCGCCGGCGATCTCGAACAGCGATACGACACGTTCGGCAGGGCCTTCCCACTCCGCGCCGATTGCCGTGTCCGCGTCACACCAAGCGGCGTCGGTCGCGTTCACCGTTTCGATTGGGTCAGGATTGTCCCCGCTCGGAACGCCCAATACGCGAGTCTGCTTCTCGGCAATGCGTCGCCGATCGGTCTCGTTCGCGGAATAAGCGACGGCGGTTTCGTACCAGCTTCGGGCTTCTGCAAACCTACCCAATACCGCGCGCCGATCCCCGAGCCATTCCGCAGCTTGCGCCGCCGACGCAAGACCGGGCAACCCTTCGGCCACGGAGACGGCCAATCGTTCGTCGCCGCGTCGTTGTGCCTCCCGAACAAGAACTTGTGATTGCTCCTCAGAGCGATGCGACAGAGCTTCCTTCAGTTCGGGGTGACGCTCCTCGAGAACGCGAACTAAGCACGACATACCGAGCAGCAGATCGTCGCGATCGGGATGCGGGAAAAAACTCGGCGGTGTCTTCGACACACACACAGTCCAGATGCGTTCCGCAGCCTCGGACCAGGCCTGTTCTCGAAGCATGGCATCGAGTTCGCGCCGGAACGCATAGGCGTCCTTATCATCGTCAGTGACCGGACCGGACGGATCCGCGGATTCCGCGCCGATGGCCAAGCCCGGCGGGCAATACCGGGGATGGCGGGCCAAGGCGCCCCGCGAAAGACGCCGCATGGACGGGCTTACGAAATCATCTCCGGGAACGGCCCAGAAAAGCGGTTGCAGTGCCAAGTCCGCTGCGGCCTGATCTTCCCCGTGATAGATATGTGTGAACAACTCCCCGCGGAATAGCGCATCGGAAAATGCCGTTCTCTGCCACTCGGTCCAAAGGGGAGTCCTTATCATGAGTTCCGAGTGGGCTTCGAAGACGTTCTTTTCGCCGCGCCGCGCGGCCTCGATGGCCGCTTCCTCCATCCGCTCGTAGAAGAGATTCCACACGCCCCAATCGCGCGCGTTCATGTAGCCGGCCAGAATGCGACTGCCTCGCAACTTTTCCGCAAACGGAATATCCGAATCCAAGACCGCGAGCCAATATGCCCGCAACAGATCGGGGTACAGCCACGGAAAGGGATTCTCCGCCAGCGTTTTCCAGGCGCAGGCCGCCGTCCACGCCGCGACCGGTGCGCCGAGCGGCCTAGCCATCCGGACCTCTGGCCACCAACGGTATATGTTCTCGGCGCGGGCGACTCCTTGCGGGACCAAGCCCAACCATTCGCGACTCGGCCAGTCCGGCAGAAGTATGTCCTCACGCAAGCTTATCCCCCGCAACTCTAAGACGCGGTCTTGGTTGCCGGACGTGAGAAAGACGCCCAGCATCATGGGTTTGCGGTCGATCCGCTCGGCGTGGGGGCCGCAAAGGCTCCAGTGAGTGCCGTCCGGGCTGACCATCCATTTGACGGTACCGGCGCCCCACAGTAGTCGCACGTAGAGTTTACCCCGCGTCACGGGAATAATTTCTCGCCCGGGATCGCGGTTTTTCGTTTCAACGCCTCGCCGGGCATCCGAGAAACCGAGCCACAGAATCCCTTCGCTCGGCGTCCGATCGAATTGCAGACCGCAGATCGGCTTCCGTTCTTGATCCGCGAGGAATATCCCCGATCCCGCGGTCGCTCGGCCGATTTCCAAGCGGACGTCGTACAGGACCGCATCCGGCAACGCGAACGCTGCGTAGGCCGGTTCTCGACCCGGCGGCGCGGCCAATCGAACCGAACCATCCGGCAAGGGTTCGAGCGGGACGGGTGATTCGCCGCCCAAGTTCTCCCACGCCATCCGTGCAGCCGATTCGAGCGGAGGGCGAAACACCTCGGTCGTCGCGGACACGTGGGCAGTACCCGGTCCGGACTTTCCCGGCGGCGAATCCGTGTTGCGAGGCGAGATCGCAGCACCGTTTCCGGCATTGAACGCAAGCACGTCGTCCTCGGGAAGCGAAGAGAAATCATGCCATCGACAGTCTTGCAGGCGAAAATCGCCGTCGAGCACGACCTCACCGGGCTTTGCAGGAAACGGAACGGTCAACAATCGCAAATTGCCGCGACTCAGAACAACCTGCCCCGACGCCCAATGTACGGCCACGCTTCCGCCGCCGCTACGGCGATATCGTCCATTGTCGGTAGCCAGCAGTTCCAAGGGGCGCGCGGCCGAGGGCACCGCCACGTCGTTATCCACCGCGTATGCCGCCCAGGCTTGGTGATACGAGGGGTAAAGACGCAGGAGCACTGCGCTCTGTCGGTTCCGTATGAGAATCGCCAATCGCTCGGCCTTCACCAGCTTGAGCCACAACGATCGGCCGTCCTCAAAGGGAGTTGCCAGTCGGCACGTCCCTTTGAACTCCCACTGGCTCACGTCGTCGTGCCGGACGGGGCGGACGTTGAAACTGCCTTCAGCGATCGGTTCCAACATCTGAGAAACGAAGGCCGACGAGTCTTCGGCCGACCATGGAACCTCACGAAGCCAACTCTGATTCGGTGAGGGCCTGCCGTCGCCGACCTCTTGTTGGCCGGCAACAGCGTCTCGATTGAGCAGGCCGAGCGGAATCGGTCCCAAGCATCCGAATATCGCGTATACCAGCAGGGCGATCCGCAAGGCGCGGGCTTCGGGGCGTAGATGACGTTGCAAAAGACAAAATACCGATCGATCTCGAAACCGCATTCCAGGCAGTCCTATCCGCGATTAGGCTTTGCGATCGCTCACACACGCCGGACACTTTCGGATCACGCCGCACGAATTCGATCCTCGGAAAACACGCCCGGCAAATTCTTGAGGCGACGAATGTCTCGCACTTTCGAGCGTAAACACAATGCCGTCGCCCAGGCAAGCGGCAATAGCGCAAGCCCCTCAACCGGGGCATCCTCAAACTGCCGAGCGATTTCGACGAATTCCCGCGGAGGCCGGACAAGGGGCAAATCGCTATTGGAGCGTCAATCGCATCGCACTAGAATCTGGAGATTACCGGATGTTGCAATGAGAAACGATTTCTCGGGGGAAAACGTCCATGGTGGGGCGCACGGAGGCGCAAATAATAGGCGAACCGGTGGTCTTCGACTCGGAAGTCCGGTTGGGTTCCGCGGAATCAAACGCTGTTTCGAGCGAGGATGCTACCCGCGCCAGGCTTCGTCGGTTCGCGAAGCTTTCGGTCCTCATGCCGGTCTTCAACGAAGAGGCGACGGTTTCCCAAGCCATTCGCCGCGTGCTGCGTTCGCCGATCTCTCTAGCAATTGAAATCATCGCCGTCGATGACGGTTCCAGCGACGGGACCTGGGAGATTTTACAGGGCTGGGCGCAACAAGATCGTCGCGTACGCGCCGTCCGGCACCAAGCGAATCAGGGCAAAGGCGCGGCGATCCGCACTGCCATAGAACACATGACCGGCGACGTGGCGGTCATTCAGGACGCGGACCTGGAATACGATCCCGCCGACTATCCGCAACTATTGGAACCGATTCTGTCCGGCAAGGCCGACGCCGTCTTCGGATCGCGTTTCGTGGGGCACCCGCGACGCGTGCTCTATTTTTGGCACACCTTGGCGAACAAGGTGCTCACGCTGGCTGCCAACGTCATCAACGACCTCAATCTGACGGACATGGAGACCGGCTATAAGGTCATCCGTGCCGACATCCTCCGCCGCTTGCACCTTTCCTCCCGCAAGTTCACGATTGAACCCGAGTTGACCTGCCGGTTGGCTCAATTGGGGGCCAGGATCTACGAGGTCCCCATCACTTACGCCGGTCGAACCTACGCCGAAGGCAAAAAGATCGGTGCATGGGACGGAGTCCAGGCCCTGGCAGCCCTGCTGTATTACCGTTTCTGGGACACGCGGGTATCCCGCGATGATGGCCTGGCCACGCTCGAGGCCGTGAGCCGCGCCTCGACCTACAATCGCTGGATGGTGGAACAGGCGTCTCCCTTTTTGGGACGTCGACTGCTCGAGGCCGGAGCGGGCATCGGGAACCTAAGCCGCCTCTTGGCCCGTCGAGAGGCCCTGGTCTTGCTGGATCATGACCCGGAGTATGTCGAGATCTTGGAGGCCCGGTTTGCCGATCGCCATGGCGTCACCGTGCGAAAAGGCGACTTGAATGATGCAAGTTTATATGCGGCCTTGAAGCACGAGAGATTGGATTCGATTTTCTGCGCCAACGTACTTGAACACTTGCCGGACGACGAACAAGTGCTGCGGGGATTCTTCGAGGCGTTGCAACCCGGCGGACGTTGCGTGCTGGTCGTGCCGGCGGATAGCCGATTGTTCGGGTCGTTGGACCGGGCCTTGGGACACTTCCGACGCTATGACGGGAACGATCTGAAGCGCAAATTGGAAGCGGCCGGTTTTCGTGTCATTCACCAGAAGTCTTTCAACCGCGTCGGTGCCGCGGCGTGGTTTGTTTCCGGAAGGATCCTGCGACGCAGGCGTCTTTCGCCCGGCCAGATGCGGTGGTTCAATCGGCTCTGGCCGTTGTTCCGGATGTTCGACGGCTTCATGCCGACGCCCAGCCTTTCCTGGATGATCGTGGGCGAAAAACCGACGGAAGCGATCGAGCGGGCGGCAGCCTGAGGTCGCGCCAAGAAGCCGCGTGCCGTATCACTGGGCGGTGAATTCGGCTCCGCCAACTCCCGCACGAAACGGCGGGGGCGAAAGTACGCTCAGCCGAGAATCCGTTTCCAGCGTTCCAGGTTGAGCTTGGCCTTCTCGGCGGGAGTGAGACGGCTGAAGTCCGGATCGTCCGCCGGCGCTCGCCAGGTGGAAATAGTGACTCGAGAGGACGGGTCATTTGCGGTGCGGTTCTGATGCCGACTAACTGCGGTCTTTCCGCGGGCGGCGACCGCAGCGTCCGCGCGACCCGAGTACGAACTGGCGCTTACCGTTCGTTGCAAGTCCTCCTCGAGGGAACGCTGCGGCGTCAAGCCCAGCTTTCGCAGATCGCTGTGATAGGCCCGCACGGCCTCCGCCGGTTCGATCTGATCATCGGCGACCCAGCGAAGATAACGGATAAAGGTCAACTGATCTTCCGCGTGATTGATCTTGCGACCGTACAGGGCCACCCTCGCCCCGTACTTTTTGGCCTCCCAAAGCATGTGGAACGCGTCCAACGTGGTCCCGGCCGAACCGCCCAGGATGCCCACCACCACCGAGCTGTCGTAACGGACCAGCGACTCCATGGCCTCGGGACCGAAGTAGGGAATCTTAAGAAACAACGGCCTCCCGCGACTGGTGACCCCGGCGAGCGTTCGGGCAATGTGGTCGTTGACGAACCGAGCCACATCGGCGGGTGCGTTCTCTCCCGGTGCATTTGGGCTGAAGACCTCTAAGAAGTGGCGAAACCCTTTCGCCTCCGCCTCCAGGCGGAACGCACGGTAGGCTTCCAGCGTTCTGAGATCGGCTTCCGTGTCGTTGTTGAAGGTGACGGAGTACAGTCCCAAATCGGCCCCCAATGCCCGCTCCGCCGAATCGCAAGCGGCCTTTCCGCACATGATGTGGTCGATCGTTGCGGTACGAAACGGGCGCGAAGGTTGGCGATCGTATTGCCCCAGGCCGCCGCCCGCCAGCCAGATGTCGGTCGTATCGTTGGCGCGAACGGCGGGCGTGACGCGAGAACCGTCGAAAATACGCTCCCGAATCGTGAGCACCTCATTCGTGCTCGCGCTCATCAGCATGATATCCACCAGCCCTTGCGCGACGATTTCGCGTATGATCTGACGATACTCGTCCAACGTGCGAAATCGGGCCTCGCCTGCGTGATGCTCGGGGCTTTTTCCCGGCGCCGAAAGCCCGAAGGCCATGTCGGCATCCTTGGCGTCGGCCAAAATGAAATCACGACACGAGCGATCGGCGCGAATGCGGGCCAGCTTTTCGTCAAGGGTTTTCAACATCGGAAGCTCTCCGCGGAAGGCAACTTTTATCAAGTATAGTCTACCCATTTTAGCGAAAGCATGCCGACCGGTTCATGATCGGCTTCTCGCTTGCGACCCCGCGGAACCGCTCAGCGGACCCGCAAACCTTGTTTCCGGCTGCGCGGAACCTTATACTGCCGCCAAACTGAGAGTCCATCAAAGGGGTGTCGTCGAAACTCGGGGACCGTTGGGAGCGTCTTGTCGGCGGGGGCGTTCCTTTCCGGGTCCGGTGCTGGTTTACCGCGGGCTAGGAGTCTCGATCATGGGAAAAGTATCCATCGGCGTTAACATGGAATTCGTTCGCCATGCGGACAAGTCTTTCGAATGGGGTGTCGAGAAGGCGGCGGAATTGGGCTACGAGTACGTAGAGCCTATGGTCCATTGGGGACGGGAATTATTGTCCGAGGCCGGTTATTTCCACAGCGTCTCCATGTTGGACGATCCCTTCCGGATCCGACGCGCTTGCGAAAAGGCCGGCGTCAAACTCTCCGGCCTCTCCGCTCATTGCCCTTTAGGCAAGCCTGAGATCAGCGTGGAATATCTGAAACAGGCCGTTCGCTATGCCGCCGAGTGCGGGGCACCCGTCGTGAACACGGATGAGGGGCCGAAGGCGAGTTGGACGACGGAAGACCACGATTTCGCCCTCATGCACTACACGTTGCAAGAGGTCGCGTTCGTGGCGGAGCAGCGTGGCATTCTCATCGGCCTGGAGCCTCATCAGCAGTATAGCAAGCACCCCGACGGATTGGACCGAATCTGGAGCCTGGTGCGATCCCCCGTCATCGGAATCAACTTCGACACGGGGAACTCCTACCTGGCCGGCGAAGATGAAATCGCTTGGCTGGAACGCGTTCTCGAACGGTTGGTCCACCTCCACGCCAAAGACATTTCGATCGCCCAGTCCGAGCAAGAACGCGGCAAAGTCACCGGCACGCCCGTGGGATGTGCCTGCGGCGATGGAGTGATCGACTGGGCCAAGGTCATCGAACTTTGCCGCAAAGCCCCGCGCGACATCGTCCTCAGCGTGGAATGCGGCACGATCGATCAGGCCGAACGTAGCATTCGCCACCTGCGAGCGCTTTTATAGAACGCCCCGGGCGCGAACGCTACGGGACCGGTTTCGAAAAACCGGCAAGTCCGTAGCTTCACTCGGTCGAAAAGAATCGCCGGTCAAAATGCCGACCGGACTTCACGCCGTCTCCGGGGCGTGATCGTCGGCCTGAAACTCGCACGTGCGGTGCGAACCGTCGCAAAAAGGCCGGTTTTGAGACGCCCCGCAACGACACAGGCCGATCGGTTTGCCGGGCGTGACGGGGTAAGGTTTGCCGTCGGCATCCACGAGTTCGAAGAAGCCTTGGACCACCAGCGGACCGTTTGGACGTACCACGATCTGAGTTTTCGATTCCGACATTTTTCGATTCCTCCGTCGCATCCCGTGTTCGTTTGCAAGAATGTGCTGTGATTCGCCTCGATTCGCGACGTTGTACACAAGGCAATGGATTGAGAGATTTTATGTCGGCCGTCAAGTCGCAGCCAAACCCTGTGCCGCGAATCGCGTCCGCCGGAGTCAAAAGGCTGTACGGAGTGCCCCGCGTTGATTTAGAATAGAATCGACACCCGTTCGACCACGCACTGTCGATGATTCGGCGGGAGTGATTACGTTCGCGCCCACCGTCGAGGTCGGCGAAGTCGGGCCGGTCGGGAGTGTCCGAGGATCGCACGCTCAGGCAGCGGTCCACGTCGGTGAGGCTCGTCCATCGGAATAGAGAATTGCGGCTTTTGGAGAGTGTTCGATGTCTCAAGTGCCTCCAGCACCGAACGCAGGCAATAGGGACGAAGAAAAGGCAGGCGACGCTGCCGCCCGACCAACCGAAACCGGATCCGTAGGCGGCGCGGCAGGCGGCGAGGCTTCGGCCGATTTCCCGAAACAGGGGACGCCTCCGTCCGAAAATCCGCCGAATCCGGCGAAAGGCGCGACGGGGGACGCCAAGGCTCCGACGCTAGCCAAGGCGAAGGCGGTTGCCGCAGCCAAGGTCAAGACGCCTGCAAAGAAAGAGGCCGACCGTGTCAAGGCTGATCAACGCTCCGCAACCGCGTCGCCGGACGGCGTCGTCATTGAAGAGGCCCCTCCCAAGAGTCGGTTTCGTTACCTGTTGAGTGAAATCCTCCATTGGACGCCCAGTTGGTTCGTCAGCATGGTCGTCCACGCGGCGGCGTTGCTGATCATGGCGATGATTACCATTCCCGCACCGCGGGAAAGCACGGCCCAGCAACTGGTTGTGGCCCCCGGAGAAAATGATGTGGTGGAGGAGGTCGAGGATTTGCTCCAAGACGCGCCTCAAGACATCAATTTGGAAACCGACCTTTCCCCGATCGAAGTAGCCTCGAACGTGGACTCGTCGCAAGACGTGTCGGCCTTCAATGATGCCACGGCGGCAACGGCGGTGGTGGAACTCAGCCCCATCGGCCTGGAACACGCCAATCAGTCCGATTTGATGGCGGCGGTGGGGGCGCTGTCCGGCAACGATATGTCGGGACGCGGTTCGGGTAAGGCCCGACTGGTGGCCACGGCAGGTGGAAGCGCGGGGAGTGAGCGGGCGGTGGCGCTGGCCTTGAAGTGGTTGGCCGACCACCAGATGCCCGACGGCGGGTGGAGCTTCGACCACACCAAAGCGGGCGGTTGTAACGGGCAGTGCCGCAATCCGGGCAGTTTGGCCGATGCGAGAAGCGGCGCTACCGCCATGGCTCTGCTGCCGTTTCTGGGCGCGGGCCAAACCCATCGCGAAGGGGAATATTCCAAGAGCGTCCGCGCAGGGCTGTACTACCTGATCACGAATCGAATGAAGGTCTCTCCCGAGGGCGGAAGTTTTTACGAGAACGGCGGCAGCATGTACTCGCACGGCCTGGCGGCGATTTGTTTGACCGAAGCCTACGCCATGACGCGGGACAAAGTATTGCGCGCCCCTGCGCAAGAGGCTCTGAATTTCATTGTCTCGGCCCAAGACCCGGTCGGCGGCGGGTGGCGATATCAACCGCGGCAGAAAGGCGACACCTCCGTGGTGGGGTGGCAACTCATGGCTCTGAAGAGCGGTTTCATGGGTTACCTGCAAATCCCGCCTGTTACGATTCAAAAGGCGACGCGCTTCTTGGATTCCGTGCAAAGCAACGAAGGGGCCAATTACGGCTATACGGACCCTGGGGCCGGTCCCGCCACGACCGCGGTGGGATTGCTCTGCCGCATGTACATGGGCTGGGATAAGGACAATCCCGCTCTCCAGCGCGGCGTCAAATGGCTCAGCGAGCGCGGCCCCTCCAAGACCGATATGTACTACAATTACTATGCTACGCAGGTCTTGCGACACTGGGAGGGCGAGGAATGGAAAAAGTGGAACTCGGAGATGCGAGATTTCCTCGTCAATTCCCAGGCCAAAGCGGGGCATGAGACGGGAAGCTGGTTTTTCGCAGACGGCCACAAGACGGATCGGGGCGGGAGGTTGTACTGTACCGCACTGGCCTGCATGATCTTGGAAGTCTACTATCGCCATCTGCCGCTGTATCGAAAGCAGACCACGGAAGAAAGCTTCCCGCTCGATTGAGCCGCGGCTAGGGCCTACGCGCGAACACGATTTTTCGACAAATTCGCGAAAAAGGTCTGGAAATCCGCGGCGTGGTGTGTGAAAATAATATTGGGCAAGGTGCCGGCTTTCTAATCCTGGAGGAGTCCCATGATCCGCGGACTTGCGCGCAGAAGAGGGTTCACGCTCGTCGAATTGCTTGTCGTCATTACCATCATCGGGATGTTGGTGGCCTTGCTCCTGCCTGCCGTACAGGCAGCCCGCGAAGCGGGGCGGCGGGCACAGTGCTTGAACAACCAAAAGCAGTTGGCCTTGGCGCTTCAGAACTACGAGTCATCGCGGCGGGAGTTTCCGGGCTATCGCTTCATCGTGGATCCGGACGAGAACAACGACGGAACCCCGGACGATCCGATTGTTGGGACATGGATGGTCAGCTTGTTCCCGTACTTGGAACGTGCCGACTTGGAAAGAATTTGGAAAGACGAGAGCGTCTCGTGGTTAAATAAGCCGGTCGTGGAATTGAAGTTCCTGTCGTGTCCCAGCGATCCTCGTCGCGACCACCCGGCGATGTGTGCCTACGCCGGTAACTGCGGCGTCCCGGATCCCGATCAGGCAGCGGGCATCACGGGCTATCCCGGCGAAGGGCTCGAGCATGGCGTTTTCTTCGATCACGCGGCACCGATCGGCGGCAAGAAGGCCATGTCCTTGGATTACCTGAGTCGCCACGATGGTTCCACGAACACGCTTTTGATTTCTGAGAACATCCAAGCAACCTTGTGGAAACCCGAGGATTCCTCCGGCGCGCCGCGCTGGCCGAATGAGCGCGATCTGGGAATGGTTTGGGACGTTACGCCAGGCCCTTGCGATCCGACGGATCAGCGTCCCGCGAAAATCAACCAATGTATTAGCGCGCCTCGCGACCTCCTTGCTCCGGTCGTCAACACCGCACGACCGTCGAGTCGGCACCCCGGCATGGTGGTAGCTTTCTACTGCGACGGGCACGGAGATTACCTGCGAGATGATATCGACTGGCTGGTGTACAAGCACCTGATGACGCCGGATGGTTATCTCGCCGGGCGAGCGGGCGGTCCGACACCGGATCCGGAATTGCGAGCCGGCATCTTCGACGAAGGCAAGAAATAAGCCGCGTTCGTTTTCTCTGCTTGTTCCCGTTCGATTCGATCAGTTCAAACGAACCGGAACCAACGAGCCGAGCCATCCACGGGGCCGGGCGCAAGTTTGCCCGGCCCTTTCGTGCGCCGCGATACTTTTTTCGTAACCGCTTCGGCAGCGCCGGCGCGGGGGGGATGGCCTGTCCAATCTCGGTCGCCGACTATTTTGCCCGGGGATGGGCCTTTTCGTAAACGGCCCGCAATCCCGCCGTGCTGACGTGCGTATAGATTTGCGTGGTCACCAGACTCTTGTGGCCCAAGAGCTCCTGCACGCTGCGAATATCCGCCCCGCGATCCAAAAGATGCGTGGCGAAACTGTGCCGCAGCGTATGGGGAGTGGTCCGACGATCGAGTCCGGTTTGCCGGAGGTATTTTGCCAGCATGCGGGCCACGCTCCGCGTCGTCAGTCGCCGACCGAATCGATTGACGAACACGGGCCGATCCGTACTCTCCGTAAGACTGGGATGCAAACGCCGGGCTATTAGCCAGTGACGTACCGCACGTGCGGCATACGACCCCAACGGGGCCAGTCGTTCTCGTTTGCCTTTTCCGCGGACTCGGACGATTCCTTCGTTCAGATCCAGATCAGCGTCGTTTAGCCCTACCGTCTCGCTGATTCGAAGTCCCGCGGAATACATCGTTTCCAGGATGGCACGATCGCGGAGACCCATGCGATGGGTGGCCGGGGGGGCCTGCAATAACCGCCCGACCTCCTCGGTGGAAAGGACGTGCGGCAAATTGCGAGGCTTTCGGGGGTTACGGAGAGGCTTGGCGGGATTGTCGTTGACCCAACCCTCGCGCATCCCGAAGCGGAAAAAACTGCGAAGCGAGGCCAACCGCCGCGCGATCGTACCTGCCGCATAATCGGCCTCGTGCATCGCGGCGACGTATCCGCGAAGATCGCCGACCGTAATGCGGTCGGGCGACACCGGTCCGCCCGCATCGTTCAAGTACTCCAACAGGGCCGTCAAATCCTCGCGGTAACTCTTGATCGTCAGCGGCGAGGCGTCCCGCTCCGCGGCGAGATATCGCAAGAAGCGAGCAACGGCGGAAGCGAAATCGGGCGTTGCGACGGACATGGATGGGTTGGAGTCGGACCTCAAGGTCAACTATTCGGCTCGCGGTCCCCTTCAGAGTGCGTCATCCGGGTCGGTTACCTGAGACATCTTGAATCGCGAGGCGAGGGCGCGGCGGCGGGCCTCCTGCCGGACCTTTTGGCTCAGCACGGCGGCGTCGTACCACGAGAAACTCAGCTCCGGGTTCGACGCAAAACGGCCCAAAGTCCGCAACATTTCGGCCCGGCTATCGTCGTCGAAGAGAAAGATGTATCGCTCCTCGCCTTTGATCAAGGCAACGACGTTGATTTCGCGACCCACGGTACGGCGTCTCCTATCATAGAAGCTCGTGACGGTGGTAACCCGCCTGTGGCTCGATTCGGTAACCTTCCCAGTTCGCCCGCTTTTCTCTGTTATCGGATTTTCTCCTGCCTCCAAACCACTTGACTTTTTCCTGCGCCTCCTCGTGCCGTCAACATTTCCCAAATGTGCATCCGACAGCAAAAGCGGACAAAGTCATCGCTTCTTTCTAGATAGGTCTGCCACCCCCCAAACCGAGCGTCATTGCGTTGATTTGCATAGCTTTGAAGGGCCGCCGTAAAATCACCGTCGTCTCCCATGAAGACTCGCGTGTGGACGAGGATCGGTTCGTTCGACGGGATCAATTCCGGGCGCGTCGGTTGCGGCGGAGGTGGTATCAATCCCCGCGGGTCCGGCCAAGAATCGGGCATACCGGCGTTCGTCTCCGACGATCCGCCTTCAGTTTTGGGTAGGGGCGAAGAACTCATGTCCCCTATATTGGCATGTAAAACATCACCGAAAGCAGGGGTTTGCGTCTTCATTTGTTCCCGGGCATAAGCAAGACGTGATTCCAATATGAGCCGCTCGGGAATGTTTTTCTCCTCGTCGGTTCCCCAAGGTAATCCGTAGCCCGGCGGAACCGGGTGAAATCCGGGATTCGCGGCGTACCATTCCACCTGAAGGCCGATCCTCGGTGGGTAGTACGGCGAATATTCCGTTATTGCTCCCACGACAACTGCGTCGGCCCCCAACATTTCCGCCAAGCGACGCGCGTCCTCGGGTCGGTTCAGCGCCAAACGGGACTCCACCATGGCCCTTTCCGCCACTCCGACCGGGATCACTTCGAAACCGGGGACCTCCTGCAATTCGTTGTAGTAAGCGATGGCCACCTTGCGACCGTCCAGCGTCGGTTCGGCACTCAAGTTAAAAAAGGGGAGTACGGCAACCTTGTGAATCTGAGGAAAAGGATTGTGTACGGTCGGAATCTCAGTGCGACTCGGAACGAGAGAGCACCCGACTAATGCGATCGAAAGGATCGCCGTGCAAGTTGCGACGAATGCCGAGGGCCGGCCTGCGGCGCATCCCGGGGGGGCGGCGCGACAAACGGCGCTATCGAATCCGCCTGGAATCTTTCGAAAAAGTCCGCTTTCCATCGGCAGGACGTGCTTCCCTCGGCTCAGTGCATCACCAACACCTAGTTGCGTTGGTTTTAGGCAACGGCTTGGCCGCAACCCGATTCGGCTGGCAGTAATTATCGGCACAATTTAACCAGAATCTCCAATCGTCTTTTTCGGAAAATTCACGCATCGGTGCCAAAGGCACGGTTTTTCGACAGTTATGAACTTGGCTCTTAAGGGGGGTGTCAAACGCACCCTCGTCCCACATGCTAGGGTTTAGCGGGAGGGATACGGCTTCGGTTCACCCGGCGGGCCGAATCCGTCGATAAAGGATTTGGCAGACTCTATCGTTTGCGAATCATTTTCGTTGCGAGGACTTGAACATGGGGAGGATTCAAAGCAGCATCGGGCTGATCAGCGGCGTTCCCATTGGGGACACCGTGGACAAGCTCATGAAGCTGGAGTCTCGGCCTCGCGACAATTTGGACGCGGCGACGAAAAAGATCGACCAGGAACGGGCCGCCATCACGGAGTTGTCGGCGCTGGTCATCGCGACCCAATACGTCGTCAAGAACCTGGGCAAGCCCGCCGTCTACGACAAACGACTCGCCACCAGCAGCAACGATTCCTCCCTGTCGGCTACCATTACGGGCACGCCGCCGATAGGCTCCTACCTATTCACACCGGTTCGCACGGCCCAAAGCGAGCAGTGGTTGGCCTCCGGCGTCGAATCGAGCACGGCGGCGCTGGGCGGCGGGGCGATCGCATTTCGTTTCGGATCCGATCTGGCCCGCAGTACCCCGCTGGACCAACTCCGGGGCGGCGCGGGCTTCGAACGCGGGGTCATTCGCATCACTGATCGCAGCGGATCATCGGCCGACATTGACTTGACCACCGTACAAACGCTGGAGGACGTGCTGGCGGCCATCAACGGCAATACCCGCATAAGCGTACAGGCCGAAGCGGTGGGCGATCACATCCGCCTTACCGATCGCACCGGTATGAGCGTGACGAACCTGAGGGTGCAGGAGATTGGCGGCGGTTCCACCGCGGCCTCGCTCGGATTGGCGGGAATCGACGTCGCCGCCTCGTCCGCCGACGGGAATTCCATTGTTTTCGTCACCGGAGACACCCATCTATCGCAACTTAACGACGGGATGGGCGTCGGCTTTCACTATTCCCTGCCTGAGATTTCATTCCAATTGCGCGACGGCACCACGGGCGTGATCGACTTCAACGCTCTAATCCCCGGCGGAAGCGAACATCAACAGCAACGCACGCTGGCGGACGTGGTGCAGACCATCAATCAAGCTTCGCCCGACAAACTGCGGGCCGAGATCTCGGCCGACGGCAAGCGTTTGGTCGTGACCGACCTGACTTCCGGCACGGAACAATTTCAGTTGTCGTCCCTCTATGGGACCTCGACTCTGCAAGACTTGGGACTGGATACCACGGCGGCGGACGGCGTCATTACGGGGCGCAGCTTGGTCGGCGGATTGCAGTCGGTCCTGCTCTCCAGCCTCAACGGGGGCCGAGGTTGGGGAAACCTCGGATCGATTACCATCACGGACCGGGGCGGCGCCGAAGCCGTCGTCGATCTTTCCTCCGCGGAGACCGTCGAAGACGTCCTCACGGCCATCAACTCGGCGGGAATCGGCGTGACCGCGTCGCTGAACCGTGCCAAGACGGGACTCTTGATTCAGGATACGACTTCCGGAAGCGGAAATTTGAAAATCGCCGACGCGGACGCGACGCAAACGGCGCAGAAGCTTGGGATTGCCGTCGATGCCGCCGTCGCTGAGGTCAACAGCGGCGACCTGCATCTGCAATCCGTCTCGTTAAGCACTCAGTTGAGTGAGTTCAACGGCGGAAAGGGTGTTGCACGGGGAAAATTCACCGTCACGGACAGCAGAGGCGCTCGCACGACGGTCGATCTGACAAGCGACGACGTTCAGACGATCGGCGACGTGATCCGCAAGATCAACGGAGGGGCGGCCCAAGTTTATGCTGAAATCAACGAACAGGGCGACGGCATTTGGATTCGCGATACGGCGGGCGGCGCCGGAAAACCTTCGGTTAGCGAAGGCACTTCCACGACCGCCAAGGACTTGAACCTGCTGGCCGCGCCGGTCGAAAAAACGATCGACTCGACCACATACTGGGTGATCGACGGTTCGACCACGCGGCAAATCGAACTTTCTGCGGAAGATTCCCTCGATGACTTGACGCAGAAGATCAACGACCTGAACGCCGGTCTGCGGGCGACTGTGCTGTTCGACGGGTCCTCGCGCCCTTATCGCCTCAATCTTACCGGCGAAGGGCTGGGCGCCTTGGGGCGCATGGTCATCGACGCCTCCGAGTTGGGGCTCGACCTCAATCGCATCGCCGAAGCCCGAGACGCCCAGTTGGCGGTCGGTTCCCTGCAAGTCACCGGTACTCTCATCGTCTCATCGCACACGAACTCTTTTTCGGGTGTGGTTCCGGGACTCACACTGGATGTCAAGCAGGCCTCCGCGACTCCCGTCATGATCAGCGTGCAAAATACGGATGCAGACTTGACGGCCAGCGTCCAGGCGTTCGTGGACAACTACAACAAATACTACAAACGCCTCCAGGAACTTACGAAATACGATGTCGATACCGACACCAAACAGATATTGACGGGCGACGCCACGGTCTTGCGATTGGAAAGCGATCTCACCCGCCTCCTGAGCGGGCGTTTTTCGGGCGTCGGTGATATTCGATCTTTGGGAGAACTCGGTATCGGATTCAAGGACGATGGCACGCTGGAGTTCGACTCCGCGAAACTGAAGGACAAATTCGCGGAAAGCCCGGATGCCGTCAAACGGTTTTTCACGGACTCCGATCAAGGTTTCGCCGCCAAGTTCGACAAGCTACTGGAGGCATTGACGGGGAAAGATGTATCGCTGATGGCACAGCGATTCATCTCGCTCTCGCGAAAATACGAAGAAAATACGCAAAAGCTGGAATGGTGGGATGCCAAACTGGAAAGGCGGCGGGAACAGCTTCTGCTGTATTTCTACCGCATGGAAACCGCCATCGCGAAGCTTCAGGGACAAATGAACGTGCTGTCGGCCATCAAGCCGCTGGACATGAGCTTCTTGTCCCAATCCAACAATTCGTGAGCTTTGCGACGAGACGTCGTTTCCCAAGAACTCCCGGCGGATGCCGCAGGTAAGTACCAAAGGATCGCCGCTTCGGCAGGATTCCGTGATTGCGCACACGGAACACCGTCGGGCGACGTCGAAACCCATTCTCGCAACGTCGGACCGCTCCCATGCAACCATCCTATGGTGATCGATACCTGGAATCGGAGGTGCTGACGGCCTCCCCGCAGCGATTGCATCTTCTGTTGATCGAAGCCGCCATCCGGTACATCGAGCGAACACGCACGGCTTGGCAGCGACAAGATCATGACGCGGCCTTCGAGGCGATCACCAAGGCACAGCAAATCGTGGCGGAAATGTTGGCCGCCATGAAAATGGATGCCGCACCGAACCTGGTGAAACAAGTTGCCGCCATTTACACGTTCGTGTATCGAACCCTGGTGGAAGCGGGCTTGAAGCTGGACGAAAAGTTGCTGGACGATGCGCTACGCGTCTTACACATCGAGCGCGAGACCTGGTTGGAGGTCTGCCGCAAACTGGGTACATCCGGCGGCGTGGACGAGGCAGCCTTGTCCGCGACGGATGTGCCGGTCGACGATTCCGCTAGCCAACCCGCCGCTCCGGCGCCCCCTCGCTACTTGACAAACGCCTCCCCGAGCGACTATCCCATGGAGGATGCCGCCGGTCTTTCCTGGGAGGCGTAGGTACGTCCCCGCGCCGCGCGGCGCGCTCGCGCGGAGTTTCGCGGATGGCCGATACCTCGTTCTTGATCCGAGTGGGACACAGCCCGGATCCTGATGACGCTTTCATGTTCTACGCCCTGGCCAAGAACAAGATTCCCACGGGGCGCTATCGGTTCGTTCACGAGTTGGTCGATATCGAGACGCTGAATCACCGCGCTTTTGCGGGCGAATTGGAACTGACGGCCGTCAGCATCCACGCCTACGCTCATCTGTCGGATCGCTACATTCTGTGCAATTGCGGGGCCAGCATGGGCGACAACTACGGTCCGATGGTGGTCGCAAGAGAAGACTCTCCACCGCCGGACCTGGTGCGATCGACGATTGCCGTTCCGGGTCGCCTGACCAGCGCTTTCCTCGCCCTTCGCCTATATTTGAATCGCGAATTCGATCACGTCATCGTGCCGTTCGATGAAATCCCCCGTGCGGTAGTCCAGGGGCGTTACGGCGATCGTTCCGTAGATGCGGGCCTTCTCATTCACGAGGGACAACTGACCTACGCCCAAAGCGGCTTGCGACTGATCGTCGATTTGGGGCGATGGTGGACGGACGAGACCGGCTTGCCGTTACCGTTGGGAGCGAACGCGGTCCGTAAGGATTTGGGACCGGAAGTGGCGCGCGACGTGGATCGCATTCTCTTGGAAAGCATCCGTTACGGGCTTCAACATCGCGAAGAAGCTCTCGCATATGCTCAGCAATACGGGCGCGATTTGGATACCGCATTGGCGGATCGATTCGTGGGAATGTACGTCAACGATTGGACGCTGGATTTCGGTCCGCGGGGGCGAACGGCCATCGCGGAGTTTTTGCGTCGCGGCTTCGAATGCGGCGCCGTCCCCCGGGCTGTGACGCCTGAATTCATAACCTGAATCCGAAACGCCCCCGCGGCGGCACCCTTTCGTCGAATTGAAGAATTCCTCGGCCTTCTATTTTGCGCCTCGATGGTGCGCCGTGCCGTTTGAAGTGCGACAAGCCCGCGTCACGCGGCACGACATCCTCAACTGCCGCCGCAGGGTGGGTTGATGCATTTCCCTAGGACGACGCCCAACGGTGCCGGGATCGCCTCAAGGGAAAGGTAGACTGGGACGTTTCTGTTCCCGCCGCAGCAGGTCATTCCTATTCGGGTATGGCAAGTCTTACCGCCGGCGTACTAGTGA
Organism: Thermopirellula anaerolimosa; assembly: GCF_054657335.1. Lineage (NCBI taxonomy): Bacteria > Pseudomonadati > Planctomycetota > Planctomycetia > Pirellulales > Thermoguttaceae > Thermopirellula > Thermopirellula anaerolimosa. The sequence continues at coordinate 710,255 of NZ_BAAHYX010000006.1, read as the reverse complement.
TCTCGAAGCGAGATGATTATACTTGACGGTTTGACGTTGGGGCTTGAAGAGAATGGATACTCGTCAGCCCGGGAGGGAAAATGCGAATTCTCATGGGGCGCCGCAAGCGTCGCCATAGCATCGGCGTCGTTCGAAGCGATGAAGCGCGTTTGAGGTTTCGGTCGACTCCTGCCGGGTGAGTTGCGTTCGTTGCCGTGCCTTCCGTGGCATTGCTGCCCGCCGGTTTGAGATGTGCGTACCGGCGTTGATTTTCGCAATTTCGTACTAGAGGAGTCCGCCGTATGTTCGAGGAATTCGCCCAGACCGCCAAGTCGATTTTTGAAAAGGCTCAGCACGACGGTCGTCTGATTCGCAATCCGGATACGGCGCGCCTGCGGTTCTTGGCGAGGGAGGAACCCGAGGTTCGGGAAACCAAGTACGGTTCGCTAGCGGTGGATTCCGAACCGACTTCCCGGGCCGCGATGTTCACGAAGAACAACATCGACACGAAATTCGGCAAGGCCGAATACGACCTCCTGGAAGCGGCCAAGGCGGCACTGGAGAAGGTCGAACTCGTCAGCATTGATGTGCAAGTGGGAGACGGCGCGGAGGGCGTCACGGCGCGGCTGATCGTCCCCCGGCGGTTCGCGCATGTGGCCTTCGCCGGACTGAAACTGTTCAGACCGACCACGACGGAGGAACCGACCTATCAGGTCATCATGTTCACGGACGATGCATTCGAAACTAACAAGCAGAAAAAACTGCCCGACAAGGATATCACTATCCGACTGGCGCATGACCGCGGCACGGGTCGGATGGTCAAAATCGTCCGCAACAGCAATTACTTCGGAGAATGGAAAAAGGGTGTGTTTGCGGGCGAAGACTTTCGCGTCAAGCAAAACGGCAACGCGATCTTCTTGCATGTCGGATGCCGACGCGACACGCTGGAGACGCCCCACGGTGAATATCAAACGACTTGCTCGCTATTCGCAGCGTTGAGCGCCAACGGCAAGACCAGCACCACTTGCAAGGTGCTCGCTCGAAAGGGTCGCGAGCGATCCTGGCTCATCCAGGATGACGGCGGTTCGCTGCACCGGGATGGGTCGTTTCACGGTTTTGAACCGGGCGGAATCTTCGTCAAGACGGATGGATTGAACCCGGGCGATCAGTTGGAGGCCTACTACGCCTCGCTCAAACGCGAGACCTTCTTGGAAAACGTCTGGATCGAGCCTGACGGCGGCATCGACTTTTTCAATATGGAGCGGACCTCGAACGGTCGAGCGGTCATTGAGCGCCGGGACTTCATGCACGCGGCCTCGCAGATCAACTCCGAACGCGTCGATAACCTCTTTCTGATCACGCGGGGAAACATCATCCCGGCGATCGCCAAGCTCACGCATGAACAGGCGGCGGCCTTCATGGTCTTGGGACAGTCCATGGAGTCTTCGGCGGGCGACCCCACTCAGGCCGGCAAGATCAAGAACTGCCTTTTCTACGATCCCTTCCTGGCCGGTGATCGGGCGGAGCACGCGAACCTTTTCTACGACATCCTCAAGACCAATCCGCACATTCAGTGCTACCTGCTGAACACCGGGTTTGTCGGCGAAGGGGAATCGATGCGGGACATCCGGTTGGGAGATACCATGGGGATACTAGACTCCGTCCTCCGCGGCGGCTTGGATGAATGGGTGTTCTCTCCCAGGACCAAATTGCACGTGCCGGCGGCGGTGCGGCTGGTGGACTCCATTCTTTTCCATCCGGAAAAACTCTTGCCTCACGACGTCTTCGAGGAACGTCAATCGGCGTTGGAAAAGCACCGTGCCGAATACGTCGATCAGTTTCCAGGATTGCATCCGGAGATTCGCAAGGTATTTCAGTCCTAGGTTGATTCAACCGACGGCCGATTCCGGCGGAGAAAGTTCGCGATCATGACGGCTCAGATCATCGACGGCAAAGCGATTGCCCAGCAGGTCCGCGAGGAGATTCGGCGGGAAGTCGCCGACTTCGCTGCCCGCTACGGCATCGCTCCCGGTTTGGCGACGGTGCTGGTGGGGCAGGATCCGGCTTCGATTTCCTATGTGACGGCCAAGAACCGCACCTGTAAAGAATTGGGAATGGAGTCGTTCCACTATCCGCTTCCGACCGAAACGTCGCAGGAAGACCTGCTCGGACTCATTGACCGACTGAACCAAGACCGCCGAGTCCACGGCATCTTGGTGCAATTGCCTTTGCCGCGGCATATCGACGAGAATCGCGTCGTCTTCAGCATCGATCCCGACAAGGATGTGGACGGATTTCACCCCGTCAACGTCGGACGTTTGATGATCGGCGAGGCCGTGTTTCCCCCATGCACTCCGGCGGGCATCCAGGAGTTGTTGATTCGCTCGGGAACGTCGATTCGAGGCGCTGAAGTGGTCGTGGTGGGACGCAGCAATATCGTGGGGAAACCCATCGCGATGATGCTCGTGCAAAAGAAGGACGGGGCCGACGCCACCGTCACGATATGCCACACCCGAACGCGAAGCCTCGAAGAACATACGCGTCGCGCCGAGATTCTGATCGTGGCCGCGGGCAGGCCCAATGCCGTGACGGGCGACATGATTCGGCCGGGAGCGACGGTGATCGACGTCGGCGTCAATCGGGTGGGAACGACGGAATCCGGCAAGCCCAAACTGGCCGGGGACGTTGAGTTCGCCTCGGCAAGTCAGGTGGCCGGCAAAATCACCCCCGTCCCCGGCGGCGTCGGGCCGATGACGATTACCATGCTGATGCGCAATACGGTTCGGGCGGCCCAGCTCCAAGTCGGCGCGGCCTCCTGAGACGTCCTGCGAACCAGCGTCCGGGCAGCCGTTGCGGCACCGCTTTGCCTGGCAATCACGATGTCGGCGTTCGGACACCCTCCGCTGGGACTCCGCACGGCGCCGCCGTAGAACGGCGCTTGCTCGGCCCTTGGAACCGGGCAAGATCGTTGCTACGATAAAGAATTCCGATTCCGGCCCGCCCGGAATGCGGTGGGGTTCGCGGTCTTCCCGGGAGACGTTTATGGCGAAGGAAAAAGAATCGGGGTTCGAAGTGGCAGGCACGGTGCTGGAGGCGCTGGCCAATACCAATTTTCGGGTACAACTCGAAAACGGCCATGTCATCACGGCGTACGTGGCCGGTAAGATGCGGAAGAACTTCATCCGCATCGTCCCGGGCGATAAAGTCCGGGTGGAGATATCCCCCTACGACCTGAGCAAGGGACGCATCACGTATCGGGAGCGGTAAAGAAGTCTCGCTTTCGCCCCGATATGCCGAAGTTTTCGGCCCCGCCTCAGCATGGCTCCTCTTTTATTCCGGCGGCAAGGCCCCGATTTTCTCGTAAGTCCTTTCGTACCGATTCTCGGTCCGGTATAGGCGTGCCGTTCCATATCACCGACGTTACCTTGCCCATTCCCGCGGATTTTCCTGTCTCGATCCGCCATGCCTTTTCTCGGAAAGTCATCGCCGCGTCGATCGTGGCGATTCGGGTGTGTGGCGAATAGAATAAGGTGAGCTACATTGGAAAAGGAACCGATTGGCCGGGGTGGAACTTTCTCCAAGGTTGATTTCCGTGTGATAACGGTTCAGGTCCGACTCGGACCGGCCCATTAAAGGATCATCGCATGTCGCCGCAAATCCGTCGGTTTCCCGCCCGTCGACGTTGGAATGGGGGCACGGTCGCAATCTTACTCGTTTCCGTCGCCGCTGTACTTATAATCGGCAACGATCGAACGATCGCAGGCGAACTGTCGCCGGGCCTTTGTCAGGGTTCGACTGCGTTCTTCGGGTCTCAGACTACGGGTACAATAATCGGTCAACCCCGCTATTCACGGCGTGCTCGCGCCCCCCGCGCTCGCGGCGTCCCGGCGGTGTCCGCGGAAAAAGTGGCGCCGAACACGCATGCATCAGCGGAGAGCGATGCGAAATCGTCGGACGATTCGAAACCGCAATTCATTCGCCTCTTGGAGAAGAAGGAAGAGCCGATCGCATTGCAGACGGCCATCGTGACGTACCGAACGAAACCGGGAATGGAGCAAATCCCCGCCGATCTTCAGGTCGATTTGGTAGGCGTCATCCATTTGGGCGAACGGGCCTACTATGAGAAACTGAACGACATCCTCGCGAAGTACGACGTGGTGTTGTACGAATTGGTGGCGCCGGAGGGAACGCGGGTTCCGCCGGGCGGCGGTCAATCCAATCACCCCATTTCCTTTCTACAGCGAGGCATGACGACGATTCTTGGATTGACTTATCAGCTCAGCGTCATCGACTACCAGCGCGACAACTTCGTCCATGCCGATCTGTCGCCCGACGAATTCACCAAAAGCATGGAAGAACGCGGCGAGAGTCTTTGGGCCATGGCACTCCGGTCGATGGGTTATCAGATGGCCAAGAACGCTTCGGGCAAGGCCAAGGTGAGCGATGCCGATATACTGGCCGCGTTATTTAGCAAGAATCGCAACCTCGAACTGAAACGCGCGTTCGCGCGACAACTGGCTGAGGACCCCGAGGGGCAAATCCAAGCCATGGAAGGGCCGCAGGGGTCCACCCTGATTGCCGGACGCAATGAGCGCGTTTTGGAGGTGCTTCGTCGCGAGATCGCGCAAGGCCGACGAAGGATCGCCATTTTCTACGGGGCGGGCCACATGCCGCATTTCCATGACCGATTGACGGAGATCGGTCTGCAAGTCACCAAAACGCGGTGGTTGAATGCCTGGGATCTCCGCGATCTCGCCCAAAAGACGCCGTAACCCCGCCGCGGCACGGCGAACCGAACGGGCTTGAGAGCTAACGCGGAATACGGACGGAGTCGTCAGGCGAGAGGAAACCGCCTCTTTACGCGGGGCGGCAAATCAGGCATACTTGCTGCTCGGGGAATGGTCGCCTGCTCGGATCAAGCTCACCGATCCCCTTCACGGAACGATTGCGACGGAGCATGACACGGATGGCGTTACTTTCGGTTTGCGAAACCACAACCTTTCGGTGGTCCTTCGAGGAAGACGTCGAACGCTATCGGCGGTTGGGCGTTTCGGCCATCGGAGTGTGGCGGCAGAAGCTATCCGACTTCGGCGAGGAAAAGGGCGCGGAACTGCTCGCGGAGTATGGACTCAAGGTGTCCAGCCTCCATTGGGCGGGCGGTTTTACGGGAAGTGACGGTCGTTCCTACAAGGCCGCCGTCGAGGACGCCCTGGATGCCGTTCGATCGGCGGGAGAATTGAAGGCCGAATGCCTGTTGGTCTACAGCGGATCCCGCGGCGGTCACACTCACAACCACGCTCGCCGATTGTTTCGCGACGCCCTGAAGACTCTGGCCCCGGCGGCCGAGCAATACGGCGTCAATCTCGCCGTGGAACCGATGCATCCCGCCTGCGCCGAGGAGTTCACGTTCGTCACCAACTGGGACGAATACTTGCAATTGTTCGCCGCGGTGGATTCGCCTCGTATCAAACTTCTCTTGGATACCTACCACTTGGGTTTCGATAAAGACCTGATCGAGCGGATTCCAGAGATGGTCCCTCACCTCGGCCTGGTCCAACTCGGTGACGGCAGGGCCGCTCCGACGACGGAGCAAAACCGTTGCTTGCTGGGACGGGGAATCGTTCCTGTGAGGGAAATCGTCGAGCGTCTGCGAAATAACGGCTACGACGGTTTTTTCGAGATCGAACTGATCGGCGAGGATCTGGAAACTACGGATTACGAGCAGATTCTTCGCGAGTCCCTCCAGTTTTGCAAAACGATTGATCTCGTCTAGGAACCCCCTCCGCGCCCAATCACGGCGACTCTGGCATTGCGCGCAGAAATCGGCCGGCAAAGTGATCTGGACGCGCGTCTTCCCGGTAAGTATCTTTTCGCCGAATGGCCGTCGGTCGCCGCCGCTGCCGTCGCGCGGAGCGGGCGAGGTCCGACACAACGTCGTTTCCAAGTGGCGAAAAGCAAGGAGGTCGCTAAGCGATGAATTTCTTCTCATGGATACGAGAGGGCGTTCGACAGGCCGTGCTGTTGGGCGTTGCGGATGCCGTGGATAACCTGGGCACCACCCCGGACGGCGGGGATTACCGTGAACGGATCGGAGAGGCGCTTCGCGTCATGCCCGAGGCCGAGCAGTGGAAGCAATTGACCGCCTCGTCGGGACGACTCCCGCGCCGAAAGCTGGGACGCAGCCTTGAGGACATCCAAGCGGCGGCGCAAAGCAACCAGGCTCGCAAGTAGCAGTGAGTCGTCGCCTCGCGCCCGGTCGGGTCCGATCTGTGCGAGACCCACGACTTGACCAAAGCCAATCGTCTGAAACGATTCGAAGGTTCGGCCCCTGATGCCGAACCTTTTTTATTTGGAGTGCCGCTCGACCGTCCGGACCGTGCGCGACGCGCCAAAGGTCCGCACGGTCGGCATAACCCGTGAAATTGTCCTGATGCATCCGGCCGGCGGAACGCTTGCGGTCTGAGGAACCGCCTCTGTTGGCTTTTCCGTGCAGATTTACGGGGCTTCCTAGCGAGAGTCTTCTCATCGCTACTCGCGTGGTTGCGGGAAACCCGACCCCATTTCGTCGGAACACTCGTCGCGACGCCCTCGCAAGCTATAGTTGCTTTGACCGGCAAACTTGCCCGACGTCGTCCTCAGCTATCCCCGCCGCCTTGCCATCGCGACCAACGTGCCATGCTTCCCGCAGTTTGTACCCGTGATGCCACGTATCTCGCTGCGGGGACTCCGTCGCCGTTGCGGCGGATATCTTTTCGCCCGGCGGGGTTCACCTTGGTCGAGGTGATGGTGGCCTTGGCGGTCTTCGCAGTCGCGGCTGCGGCGATCACGCTGTCGATAACCTCCAGCCTGGCCCTCTCGGAAGATGCTCGCGACCGCATGATCGCCCAAGGGTTGGCCTGCCAATTGTTGGACGAGATCCTGGGCAACCGTTACAGCGAGGGAAATGCCATCCCGTACGACGTCTATTTGCGGCCCGGCTTTGATGAGGCGGCGACGGGTAATCGCTCCCGTTTTGACGATATCGACGACTTCAACGGTTGGGTGGAAGAACCGCCCAAAGACGCTTGGGGAATCCCCTTGGGCCAAGAGGACGGTTGGGGCGGGTATCGTCCCGTCGCCGCGCGGACCGATGCGCTCGCCCGCTTTCGGCGAGAGGTCCGCGTCGCGTACGTGTCGCCCCCGAATTACGCCACGCCGCTTCCCCAAGGCCAAATCACGGATTTTCGGCTGATTGAAGTTCGGGTATATCGCCGCAAGCAAGACGGCGGGCTGATCTTGCTGGGTCAAGCTTCCCAGATCGTGGCCCACGTTCCGACGGAAACGTGGTGAAGCGTCCGTCCCCCCAGCATACCGCGAGACTGTGATGTCCGATTGGGATCTCAAGACACGACCGACTTCGACCGCCGTCGCCACGGGCGCACCACGTCGGCGCAAGGCGATTACTCTTCTGGAGATTCTGATCGCCGTGGGCATTGCGGCCATGATCTTGACCGCCACGGCGGCGCTTGTGAAAACCTCGGAAGACGCGTTCACCGAAAACACGGATCAAGCTCAGGGACTGCAATCCGGGCGATTGTGCTTGGAACGCATCCGCCGCCTCTTCTCGGAGAGTTTCGCGAACGAGTTGTTCCCCGGCGCCCGCGTCGTCGGCGACCTCTCTCCGTCGGGCACGTTTCCCGAATGCCTGGTTCTTTGGCATCCCGAACAAGAACCTGCGGAACCGGACGGGCGTCCCAGGGTCTGTGAGTTGATCTTTTTCTATCCCAATCCCGCCCAACCGAATGAAGTGTTGGAAGTTACGGTGCCGCACCGAAATAACCCCGCGCCGGAATACGAGGATGGGGCCGCATGGCGGAATCTGGTGAAAACGGTCAAGTTGGACGGTCTTAGAAAAACCGTGACTTGGTCGGATCAATTGCGGACGTTCGAGATCGACGGCGTCCGACGGGGCGCGCTGCGTTTTCAGATTCGTCTGCGCCCTTCTTCCGCGGAATGGAACGATTCTACCGTGCCTTGGGAGGCCATGGCATGGCCGCAAGGCTTGTTCAGCCCACAAACCGGGATGCGGCACGTGTGGTTGGCTGTAGAACTACAAATCCAGACGCGCCGGGGCGACGCCTCCGCGTCCGGTGCCGTGCCGTTGTTCGGATCGGTCGGTCGGATGTACGTCCTTAGGGCCGATCGGAGGTAGCCGTCATGATCCCGCGCCATCCGACCGTCTCCTACCGACACCGACGACTCAAGAATCCCCGGCGACTGCGCGGTGCAGCGGCGCGTAGTGCCGTCGTGATGCTGACTGTTCTATTCGCCGTGATGGCCGCCCTGGCGGTCTCCTACGCAGCATCCTACCTGCTTGCCCGCCGCGCGGAAATCGAATCCAACGGGACCCTCGCGGAATTGGCACGCCGTGCGGCGGATACCGGCATATCGGTGGGTATGCAGAAGGCATTCTCGTCTCAATGGCCGGGCGTCAACGGCATGCTGGCGGGAGGTTGCGGCGCCAACCAATCTTTCGAAGTCCGTTTCCTGCCCGGCGACGCACGCCTCACGCCCGGTGACACGGAATACTCTCGATTGCCTCTTCGCATCACGATGAAGTCCATCGGGAAGGCCTGGCAACCGGGAAGGCCCGACTATCCCGCAGTCTGTGAGAAGAGCATCACCCTGGAGTTGGTCCCGCGGGCGCTGGGGTCTCAACCGCAAGACTGGAACGCCATCACCTCGCACACGGTTTATCAAACACTAACCAGCGGCTGCAAGCTCAACGTGCCCTACCGTGTTGCCGGCAAAGTCCGGTTTCAAAGCAGCCTTTCCCTCGCCGATGGGTACCCGAGCGAAACGACCGCCTGGAATCTTTACATGGATCACCTCCGCAAGATGATGCTGAACGGCTATCCGGATTATCGACCGTTCGCCGGTACCGTCACCTTGCCGTTCTCTTCGCAACCCGCGGAAACGGTTTACGCACTATCCGTTCTTCTCGGCGTGGAGACCAAGTCGGCGGCAGGATCCAACGTCCAACCGGATTTGACCCTTCAGAAGGGACTGACAGCGTATCGGTTATTTCCCGGCGGTCCGAGTTACACCATCCCCGGCCTCCCCAACGTGTTACAGAACACCGCACTCGGCGCGGATCCCGCCTCCAATCCGCTGGGGCTGTACTATTGCGGAAGCAACATCGAACTTCGCGGCAACGTCACCGTGCGGGGTAGCCTATACGCCGATGGAGATATTGCCGTGACCGGCAGCAATATTCTTCTTCAGCCCGTCGAGATGCCGGCCCCCGGTGCAACCGGCGCCCGACTGCGCATCCCGACGCTCAGCGGCAAAAAGTTGCACGTGGACACGTTCGGAACGTCGCGAACCATCCAAGGACTGGTCGGCTTGTTCGGTCACTTTCACGTCCGAGAAAACGCCGCGAGCACGGAATTGACGATACAGGGCAAGGTCTTCGCGCCCGAGTTTCGCATCGATGCGCGGACGCCGTGGAATCAGCAGGATTGGAAGCGATTACGCCAGGACTTCGAGGCTCAGTACCCGACGGCATCGGGCGAGAATCGCTATTTTCCGCTTTGGTTGCGTAACGCTCGCGGACTCGATCCGGCGCCTCGGATTCGCCTGGAACCGGAGAGTGAGGAACCGACATATCACTGGTTCCAATACGGCGAACCAATCTACGCACCCGGCCCAAGCGACAAAACGGCGCTCGATCCGTCGCCCGGCTTGCGATGGTCCGTCATTCGATGGGATTCCGGCGTTCCGTAACCGGCGGCGCATTTGGTCACTTGTATCGATAAGGAAATAATCCTCATGAGGAAAATGTCGTTCGTAGCGGTTGTAATGGCGGCGGTCGTCGTCGCCGGTCTCATGCTAGACTTTTTCGGAGGACGTTCGCCGGCAATGGGGGAGGCCTCCAATCAGCCCTTCGCCAATGCCGTCGAACAACGGATGGAAATGATTGCGCAGTTACGGGCCATCCACGAGGTGCTCACGGAGCAGAACCGCCTACTGGTGGAGCAAAACAAATTGATTCAAGAGCAACTACAAGCCCTCAAACGGACGGCGCCGGCGGATCGGGCGCCGCCCGAAAAAGGCGGCGGCAATGAAACGCGGTGAACGCTCGGCAACTCGGCGAATGCGTACGCGGTGGGCGTTCACGCTCATCGAGTTATTACTGGCGTTCATGATTTTGGCGATCGTCTTGGCCGTGGCCTGGCCGTCGTTGCGGCCCAGCAGTCACGAGCAACTTCGGGCCGCGGCGCAAATCGTTGCGGCCGAGCTATGGCAAGCCAGGGATTACGCAATCACCTTCAATAGCAAGTACCGCGTGGTATTCGATGTACCCGGCAATCGTTTGTATTGGAAACACGCGGGAAACAATCCTGCTTTGGACGTTTTGCCCGCGGATGTCGTCGTGGAGAGCGGCGGGGATCCGAAGATGCGGGTCCTCGACCTCGGTGAACGTTCCGCCTTGATCGGGCGGGTCCACTTGCTGGGAGCGGCCACCTTCGACGCCTCGGCAAAGCCTGTGGAATTCGTGGAATTCGGGCCGACGGGATCGCTGGAAACCGCGCGGACGGCCATGATCTGGCTGACGGACGGGGAATCGCCGTCGCCGCGATATGTGACGATCATCATCGACGGTGTTACCGGTTCCGTGCAAGTCGGCCCGATCGACGCCATGGGACCGCCCGGCTGGCTGTTCCCCTAGGCGTTGGCACGACCCGCACTTTGTACCGGAGCAAGGTTCGGTCATCAACGAGAACAAGAACGGATGACGGTCTTATGCGGTTGTGGAGACAAGGTTTCAGTCCGATCGGCGTCGATCTCGGCAGTCGTTCGCTCAAATTGGTTCAGCTTTCCGCGGACGGTTCGGCCCTCATCGAGGCGGTGCGATGGAACCGCCCGGAGGAATCCCCTGCTGCTTCCGAGGACGAATGGGTGCAGGAGACGGTGGCGGGTCTGCGGCAGGCCCTTTCGAAAGGGCGATTCCACGGGCGACGTGCCGTCTTTTGCGTTTCCGCCGCAGACTTGATTACGCAAAACGTCCGGGTCGCGGAGGGCGGACGCGAGTCCCTATCGGCTTGGGTGGCCCAAGAATGCGCAGGGCGTCTGGGGATTGCGCCGGAAACCGGCGAAATCCGCTATCTGGATGTGGGGCCGGTCCGCCAGGGGGAGACGGTGCGGCGCGAAGTCATCGTGCTGGCGACCCGCCGGAACACAACCGAGCGGTTGGTCCGCATCGCCGAGGCCGCCGGGCTGCACCTGGACGGGATCGAGGCCGAACCGATGGCTTTGCTGCGGTGCCGCCTCCGCCAATTCCGGCGAGAAGAGGACCGCCACCAACCCATGATGTTCGTCAACTTAGGATACCGTCTCACGCAAATCATGATCGCGCGCGACCTTCAACCGGCGTTTTTGAAGGGCGTGCCCATAGCCGGCAAAGAACTCGATGCCGCCGTGTGCAAGAACCTTCAACTCCGTCCGGAAGTGGGCCACGGGATGCGCCGCAATTACGGAGACCGACGTGCAAGCCACCGTGATCCGGAGGTAATGCGAAGCGTCCAGCAGGCGATCCGTCCGTTGCTGGAACGTTTGGCGGGTGAAATCGCCATGGCCGTCCGCTACTTCAGCGTGACCTTTCGCGGCGAACCGCCCGCGACGGTCGTCCTGGGCGGGAGTGAAGCGGACGAGCTTGTGCGCGATTATTTGCGGCAGCAACTTCACGCCGCTGTGGAACTCAGCGATCCCCTCAGGGCATTCGAGGTGCGCTGCCGGATTTCGCGCCCCTTGCAATGGGAGACGGCACTCGGCCTGGCACTGACGGGATGCCTGAAAACGGCGAGCAACGGCGTGCGGAAAGAAATGTCCACGAGAGGCCGGTCCGCCCAAGCCGAATCCTTCGAAGAAAGCCTTGAAGAACAAAGCCTTGAACTCGGGCATACGCGGTGATTGGAATCGCTTATGGCAGTCATTTCCTACGCTGAGAGAGACTTTTTGCCGGCGGAATATCTGACCCGGCGGCGACGGCGGCAGAGCGTAAAGCTCTCCGTTCTCGTCTCGGCGGGCCTGCTCATCGGCTTGGTTTTGCTGAGCGGATACCAATATCGTTTGCTGGCCGCGTTGCGCGAGCAAGAGGCTCGTCTGACGGCGGAGGCGACGAGCCGCGCTCAGGCCGCCGGAAGCCTGGAAGCGGTTGCCAAACAACTCGCCCAAAAAGAGGAGCGCGCCGACTGGTTGGCCCGAATCGGTTATCAGACGCCGCCTTCGCGTGTGCTCTTCGGCTTGATGACCCTGCTGTCGGATGACATCGTCCTGGAAAGCGTCGAATGGAAACGGGTTCCCCCCGCCGAAAACCCCGAAACGCCAACCGTGCGCATACTCAACGACGGGATAGGGACGGAACAAGAGGCCGCCGACAAAGCCGCCCTGGAAAGGCTCAAACAAGATTTGGAGCGTGCGGTGGTGCAGATCACATTACAAGGCCGAGCACGGGAACTTCGCGCCATCCACCAATACGTCATGGTTTTGTCGCAAAGCGAACGATTCGACTCGGTGCGACTGGGCTCCGTCGAGAATTCGGCGGAGGCGGAAAACGCCGATGACAACGTGTTTCGTATTTCGTTGACCATGAAGGCAAGCCCCTTGGGAACGAGCACGGCGGATAATTCGCTGAACGCCGCCCCTCCCGTTGCCGCCATGCGGTGACCCGGATTGCAAACCGATCACAAAACGTTTGGAACGCGTTCGTAGGAGCGACGGCCGCGCGATCGTGCCGGGGCCTGACGTAATCTAGAGTTGTATAGGCGGAAATGACGGTTTGACTTGATCGAATCGCCGCGCCCTGCGAGTGCCGATCCGCTAGATGCCTGCAAATGCCGCGAACCATGGTAAACTTTCGCGATCATGTACGAAAGCTGGAATTCTTCATTCCGGCAGTCCTTCTGGTCGTGTATCTCGGCGTCTGGCTGATCCCGACACTCCGGGAAACGACCCTACTACGACGCCGAATCTCCGAGCTTCAGCCGAATTCAGCCGGGGCGCCGCCAATTAGGGAACGCATTCAGCAGGTCGCAGCGAAACTCGACAACGTGGAGAAGTTTCTTAGACCGTGGCAGTCAGCGGCCTCACCCGAAGTCGCCCTCGCCGCGTTCCTGCGAGAGGCGACGCTGACGGGTGAAAGCGAGGGCGTCGATTTCAGCCGGGTCGCGCCGCGTTCGTTGCAGAATATCGGCTGGATGTCCGTGAGTGAGATCGAGTTTCAATTGTCGGGCAAAACGGAAAACATCATCCGCTTCTTGCGCACCCTGGACGACCATCGTCGCCCCACCGTCGTCAAATCGGTTCGCTTAGCACGCGAACCGGGATCGAACTTGGTTTCGTGCCAACTCGTGCTGTCAGTGTTTTCCATCAATTCCAATTATTCCGATTAGCGAAAATGAGTCGTGTTTTCCGATAATAAGCAAAGGAGGCCGCCGCGATAGGCGGCTTTGGCGAATCCATGCCGAAGAAGAAAAATTGGGCAAAGATCCTGATAAAGGAGGCAAAACGAAATCCGTTGAAAGCGGCCGTGTTGGTCGCCCTTGCCGTTGTCGCTTCCTACTTATGGGGTGGGAGAATCCTTCGCCCCATATTTGCGGCAGGCGAATCAACGATATCCACGGCCGGCATGACTTCGATGACGCCGACAGGCTCGGCCGATTCGGCGGTAACCGGCATCGGGCAAACCTTGCCCACATTCCCGGGTACCCCCAATCCGAATTCGGGTGCAGAAGTCGGTTCGGTGTCACCCGTGTGGATCCGATTCGAGGAGTGGCTTTCGCGGCAAGGCCGCCAAGGCGACGAATCTCCGGTATTCCGCCGCGATCCGTTCGAACGAGCGGTCGAGGCGGCCGTGGAAACAAAACCGGACGAGGACGCCAAGCAACCGAACGGCAGCACTGAGGACGAACCCATTCGGCCGGCGGATTTGGGACTCGAATTGCGGGCGGTCATCATCGGACCGCGCGGCCGATCGGCCGTCTTGGGAGACCGGGTTGTCGAGGAGGGGGCGCAAATCACGCTGAACAAAAAAGGACTCGCAATCCCGGTCCGCATCGTCAAGATTTCCGGAGAAGGCACGGCGATTCAAGTCGGTGAAAAGGAATATGAACTGACGCTTCCGCCCGCCGCGTCGTTCCCGTCAAACTGACAACCGATTGGCAATTTAGAAATTTGGTGGAAGTGACGGCAGGAGCCGCCTCGCGGGGCCGATGACATGCACGGTCAAGGATGACCATGAAAGCACTACTGCAAATCCTCGTGATGACCGCCTTCGGCGCGTCGGGCGTCGCTTTGGCGGTGCTCCTGTCGTTGGGGACGGTTTCCCTGCCCGTCTCTCCGTTCGACGACCCTCATGCACCGACGATCACCGGCATCGTTTCGCCCGAAGGCAACCCGCTTCAGCCTCCGCGGCCGGCGTCTTCGACGCCTTCGATACGGCATCACGAACTGCTTCCCGGTGAAATCGACTCGGTCTCCACCCGCCCGATAATCGAACCGCAAGGTACGTCGATACCGGCGAACATCCCGCCCGCCGGTCAGAACGGTTATGCTTCCGCGAGACCGATGCCCGCCCGCGATGGGGATCATCAGGACGGTACCCTCGGAGCGTTCTCCCTCCCGACGACGGCACACCCATCCGGCGATCAAGCGTATCCGACCGCCGTATTCCCCGAATCGCCGATCGGCCGGACACATCCGCAATTGGAAGCAGCACGCCCCGCCGAAAAACCTGCGTCTTGGTTCACCTCGCAGCCTCCCGCTGCCGAGGCCGTCCCTTGCGAGGCCGCGGGAACCGGCAATCAGCCGGGAATCGACGGCGTACAAGTCGTAGCGTTGCAAGAGGTGGTTCCGCCGCCGACGGCACCGGAACTTGCGACGCCAAGCGACAAGATACGGGCCAACGCCGCCCCAGGCGATCAACTTGTGATGCAATTTCGCGATACGGACCTTCGCGATGCTTTGCACGCCTTGGCGCGCCAAATGAACCTGAACGTGCTGATGTCGAACAACGTGCAGGGAACGGTGACGGCCTCGCTCAACGGGTTGTCGCCCGACGAGGCCTTTTCCGCCGTCGTCGCCGCCCACGGTTTGGCCATGCACCGGCAAGGGAGTATCGTCTATGTGGGCACGCCCGCCGACATCCAAGGCGTGCTGCAAATGAAGGACGCGGTGGCCACTCGTATTTACCGCCCCAATTACGTCACCGCGGAAGAAATCAAGGCTCTCATCGAACCGATCCTGACGCCGGAGTTCGGCAAGATCACCCTGTCTACGGCCGCGGAGGTCGGAATTGCGCCGGATCCCACGAAGGCCGGCGGAAACGCCTACGCCGGCGTGGATATCCTCCTGGTTCGCGATTACGAAACCGTCCTGCGCCAGGTCGATCGCATCCTGAAGGAAGTGGACGTCCGCCCGGCTCAAGTGGCGATCGAGGCGATGATCGTTAGCGTCAACCTCGACGACAGAGATCAATTCGGCATCAGTTTCGAACTGCTCCGCAATAAGGGGCATATTCGTCTGGGCTGGGGCATTCCACCCACCGATCTGGATAAAGTCAGTTTCGACGGCGGCTTGAAGGTCGCCTATTTGGATGCGAGCGTCTCCAGCTTCATTACCGCGCTCGAGTCCATCGGCGACACCAACGTCATCGCCAGTCCGCGGTTGCTGGTTCT
Source organism: Thermopirellula anaerolimosa (assembly GCF_054657335.1). Taxonomy (NCBI): domain Bacteria; kingdom Pseudomonadati; phylum Planctomycetota; class Planctomycetia; order Pirellulales; family Thermoguttaceae; genus Thermopirellula; species Thermopirellula anaerolimosa. The sequence continues at coordinate 694,560 of NZ_BAAHYX010000006.1, read as the reverse complement.
CAACAAGCACCGCGCGGAGATTCTGATCGGCAAGGAGTTGGGCTACGTCAGCACCACCATCACGGAGACCAGCGCGTCGCAGACCGTGGATTTCCTGAAGGTCGGAGCCCAACTCATCATTCGGCCCTTCATATCCGACGACGGCTTGATCCGCATGGAAGTCCATCCGGAGCTTTCCACGGGGGCCGTGCAAATCACCAACAACTTCACGGTTCCCAATAAGGACACCACTCAAGTCACAACCAACATCATGGTCCCCGACGGCGCTACGGTGATCATCGGCGGACTGATGCGCGAGGATTTGCAAACGACCAGTTCGCAACTGCCGTTTTTGGGCAATCTTCCGTTGGTGGGCGCGGCCTTTCGCAACAAGACCGAAACGACGGGCAAGCAAGAGATCATCGTCCTCATTACGCCGCACATCATGGGCGACTACCAATTAGCCGCCGAGGGTGGACGTAGCGCCGCGGAAAACCTGAACCGACAAGCAACGTATGCCGAAACCATGAGCCCGTTGGGCAAGCGATCGGCGGCACGCCGTTATTTGCAACGGGCGCGCGAGGCCTCGGCGGCGGGGCACACCCTCCTCGCGTTGCGATTCGCACGTCTCGCCGTGCAATTCGACCCCAGCAATATCGAAGCGATCGCCTTTCGAGATTCGTTGCAAGGCATCTGTCCGCCCGAGTCCGCCGGGGGGGACATCCTGCTTTCTCCCGCCGCATTGGACGGCGAACAACTACCGCCGGAGATATTGGACGCCTTGGAGGCGACGCCGCCGATGTCTCCTTTGCCGGCACCCCCACCGCCGCCCCCAAGCAACGCGCGCGATTCCAACGGCGAGGTCCGACACCCGTGATGGTCCACCTTCCCGTCATCGATGCCCGCGGTTCGACGCCCGCTTTTTTCGGGCTCGTACTCGCATGCTGCCTCGGCCTTTTGGTCGGATGTCGAAGCACGTCCCCCGGTCCGGAATGCCGTCCCCTTGCCAAACCGTCTCCGACATCCGCCGCCGACATTACCGCGGAAAGACTGGAGCGACGGGAGCGAGTTCGCCGGGACATCCAGCAGCGACATGAGGATGCCCTCGCCGCGGCGGCACAACGACGCCCCGACTCGGACGCCGGTGACGCGACTTCCCGGCGTTCGGCGGTGATCCCCGTCGCTGCGGAGACCTCCGCCGAGTCCCGAGACGGTGAACGGGTGGGCGATTCTACGTCGTGGGAAGAGAGGCTCGGCGAGGTGATCGACGACGTTGCCGCCGGCGACGATCCCGCCGCCTTAATGAGGCTCGAGGATCTCTTAGCCAAGCACGGACGCGATCCGGTCATGGTTCATGCGGCGGCAGTACAATTGTTGCGAGTGAACCGCCCGGATGTGGTGATCGAGAAGATCGCGCCGATTGTTCGGGGATTGCCGCCCGATGCCCGACTAGACCAAGTGCTGGGTTTGGCTTTGTATCGTTTGGGGCGATTCTCCGACGCGGAAACGATCCTGCGGCGGTCTCTGGAATTGGACAACTCCCTCCCTCTGACCTACCTTTTCTTGGGGTGTACTGCGGAAAAGCTGCACAAGCCGCAAGAGGCGAGACGCTACTTCGAGAAGGCCTCGCAATTGGGGCTTTGAGGCAACCGCTCGCCGCTTGCGATCCACACCCTCCCTCCACGCCGGGCTTCGCGCGGACCGTGCGCACTCCCGGCGACGCATCGGTCGTTTGAGACAGGCTATTGCGTGAGTCGAATCCGTCGAGTCGTGTCGGCTCCGTACATCGCAAAGAAAGACTCCCCTACGAACCGGGGAAATTGAGGTGTTTAAGGATTCTCGTCCATGACGTTGATTGAGCAAGGACTGCACTGGGCAACCCCACTTGCGCCCGTCCCAAACGCAATGGTCGGCGCACTCGCGTCGCCCCTGATGAGCGGCGGGATGGTATCGGCGGTCACCTTGACGGCGGCCTTTCTCGCGGCAGCCGCGGCGGCAAGGGCGGTCTACGTCTTGATGCGCCGTCGCGAGCACCGATTAGTCGAATGCCTGGCCGACCTGAACGCCGCCGCGGAGAACGCCAACGAAGAGCGCGATTTTGCCGTACGGGCCGAAGTGGGGGAACCCTTCGATTCCTTGTTGCAGTCGCTGGCGCAGCGACTATCCGATGCCGTCCTGAAAATCTCGGAACGTGATCAGCTTCACACCGCCTTGGAAATCAAGCATGGACGGCTGGCGGCCGAACTGGCCGGTCTGAAAAACGTCCTCGATGTGGTACCCGATCCTATCTTGATCTGCGACGCCGCCGAAAACCTCAGCTTCGCCAACAAGTCGGCGAGGCGATTATTCGCGATGGATTCCGACTCGGTTGAGGGTCGCGCCTTGGGTACGATGCTGCGGGCGGAATCGCTGTGGGAGCTCCTCACGGCGATGCTCCGCCGCAAAGGCGCCTCCGAGCAAGGCGCGTCTTGGGAGTGTGAAGATGCGGATGGTACAAAACGGAGCTTTCATATTCACCTGTACCGGTCCGGGCTACAGGGGGATTCGTCCGGTAACAGTGAAGAACGGTCGTTCCACGTCATCGTCTTCCGCGACATGGCCGCCCTCTGCGATCTTCGTCGCCGACACGCCGAATTCGTGTCGTCGGTCAGCCACGAAATGAAGACCCCGCTGGCCGCCATCCGTGCCTACGTGGAACTCTTGGCGGACGGCGACGCCGGCGATGAAAAGACCCGAGAGGAGTTCCTCGGCATCATCGACGCCCAGACCACGCGGCTACAGCGACTGATCGAAAACCTCTTGAATTTGGCCCGAATCGAGGCCGGAATCATCAAGGTCAACAAAGAGCCCCAGTCGCTGAACGATCTGCTGGAAGAAGCAAGCGGCGTGGTGGAACCGCAGGCCGGCATGAAACAGATCACTCTCCGTCGGGAATTGAGTCCGCTCTACCTGCCGGTGCTGGCGGACAAGGACCTGCTGCTTCAGGCGGCCATCAACTTGCTCTCCAATGCCGTGAAGTACACGCCGAACGGCGGCACGGTGACCCTCCGCAGTCGTCTCGTCGATGAAGGCGTGCTCTTCGAAGTCTCCGACACGGGCGTAGGACTGGCTCCGGAGGATTGCGAACGAATCTTCGAGCGTTTCTACCGCGTGGATCGCAACAAGGACATGGCCTCCGGGACCGGCCTGGGGCTTCCCTTGGCGAAGCACATCGTGGAGGACGTCCATCGCGGCACCATAACGGTCGCGAGTCGGTTAGGTGAGGGCAGCACGTTCAGCGTCGTGCTGCCGCGGGCTTCGCAACAGAACGCGGCGGTCGTGCGTTGAATGCCATCCATTGCAGGGAACCGACCATGTCGAACGAAAAGACGATATTACTTTGCGACGATGAACCGGCGATCTTGAAGGCGGCGGAATTCAAATTGCGCAACGCCGGCTTTCGCGTCATTACGGCGGGCGACGGCGAGGCCGCGTGGGAAGCCGCTTGCCGCGAATCCCCCCACCTCCTCATCAGCGACTGCCAGATGCCGCGTTTGGACGGCATCGGCCTGCTGCGGAGATTGCGTGCGGATGCGCGATTCGCGAGCTTGCCCGTCATCATGTTGACCGCCAAGGGTTTCGAATTGAATAAGCAGACGCTGCGGGACGAGTTGGGGGTCATCGACGTCATGGCCAAGCCCTTCAGCCCTCGCGAAATTCTCGCCCGCGTCCAAAGCGTGCTGGAAATCGAAATATCGGCCTGACCGTGCCCGTCTTTTTGTCGGGCCATGCACACGAACGCGGCACCGACGCAAAAGAACCAGCGACGGACGAGGTAGCCACCATGAACATCCAAACCGAGGTATTCGGCGATGTCTTGGTCGTTCATACGCCCGAGGAATTCAGCGAAGAGACGGTCGACTCGGTCCGGCAAAGCATCGAGGGTATGGGTTATTGCCGCGTCGTGGCCGATCTGGACGACACCGAGAGCATCGATAGCCAAGGCTTGACGATGCTCCTCAACCTTCACGAGCTTTTGCAAACTCGCGGCGGCGATCTCAAGATCGCTACCGCCAACACGGTCAATCGAAAGATTCTGGAAATCACGCGCGTGGATCGGGAGTTGGAAGTATTCTCCGGCCTTGTGGAAGCCGTCAAGAGTTTTCGGCCCGGGCTGTAATCGAGCACCCTATCCCCGCGACACCGAGAGCACCCGACGCCGCATGGCGTCCCTGAGGCGTACCTCGATGCAAGCCGAACCAAGCCCATTCTCCATGACGGAAGCAGCGGTCGCCGCGACTCCGCGGCGTCGGTTGGGCGACTTGCTTTTGGAGCGGGGCTATCTGCGAGAGGATCAACTTCACGCCGCCCTGGAGACACAACGGCGATCCGGACGCACGAAGCTCCTCGGCGAGATTCTGGTCGAGTTGGGATTCTGCTCGGAGGAACAGATCGCCGAATGCCTGGCGGACGAGTACGGCCTGCCCTTCGCGCGTTTGGAACTGCGTCTCTTCGACGCCAAGATCGTGGACGTATTGCCCAGGGAGTACATCGAGAACAACCTGGTGCTGCCTTTGTTCAAGGTCCGCGAAACGCTGACCGTCGCCGTGGCTGAGCCATCCAACCTATTCTTGATTCAAGAGATCGAGTCGCTTACGAAGCTTCGGGTCCAAGCCGTCGTCTCGACGGTTCGCGACATCCGGCGGATGATCGGCTCGCTTCCCAACTCGGCGGTATTCGTAATCGAGGACATCATCGAAGGCTCGGAAAACGCCGACGTGACGTTGATCGAGGAGGCGATCGAGGACATCGGCGATGTGGCGGACGTGGCCGGGCAATCACCCGTCATTCGCCTGGTCAACTACATCATCTACAACGCGGTCAAGGAAGGGGCCAGCGACATCCACATCGAACCGGCCGATCGCTGCGTCCGCGTCCGCTACCGCATCGACGGGCGGTTGTACAAGTCGCTCGAAGTGCCGGCCCATCTCATCAACGCCGTTACCAGTCGTATCAAAATCATGGCGTCGCTCGACATCAGCGAGCGGCGACTGCCGCAGGATGGTCGCGTCAACGTTCTGTTGGACGGACGCAAGATCGATCTGCGGGTCAATACCTTTCCTTCGCAACGCGGCGAGAAGACGGTGATTCGCGTTCTCGATACGCGCGTGGTCTCCCTGAATTTGGAGGACTTGGGATTCGCGGAGGATACCCTGGCGCGACTCAAGGCCCTGATTCGAGCGCCGAATGGCATCGTGTTGGCGACCGGTCCGACGGGCAGCGGCAAGTCCACGACCCTTTACGGTTGCCTCAATGCAATTTCCTCCATGGAGGCGAATATCTGCACGGTCGAGGATCCCGTCGAATATCACTTGCCTTTGGTCAATCAATTCCAGGTGCAGGAACGGATCGGCTTGACGTTTTCCAAGGCCCTGCGAACCCTTTTGCGGCAGGACCCGGATGTCATCATGGTCGGAGAGATTCGCGACGAGGAGACGGCGCGGACGGCCATCCAAGCCGCGTTGACCGGCCACTTGGTATTCAGCACGTTGCACACCAACGACGCCGCCTCCGCCGTCACGCGATTGGCCAATATGGGAATCGAAACCTACCTGATCGCCGCCGCATTGAACGCCGTGCTAGCGCAACGTCTGGTGCGACGAATCTGCCCCAAGTGCAAACACCCCTACGAACCGCCTCGCCCTTTGCGAAAGGCCCTCGAGCGGATGGGCTACGCCGCGGACTCCTTTTTCAAGGGCGTCGGTTGCCGCAACTGCCGCAATTCGGGCTACCGTGGTCGCGTCGGCATCCACGAGTTGCTGATTCTCAACGATGAAATCCGCGATTTGATCGTCGCCGGCGCCAGCGCGCACCAGATCCGCAAAGTCGCCGAGACGCAGGGGATGATCAACTTGCGACAAGACGGTTTTCGGAAAGTCCAAGAGGGGCTGACGACGGTGGAAGAGGTCTTGCACGCCGTCGGCGACATCGGCGATTGGACCGGACTGTCGCGACTGGAATGAGAGTGATCCTCCCGAAGGAGTGAAAAACCGCTGTGCCTCCCGTGCACGGTCCCACCATGACGCCGACCCGTCGCCAAACCCTCGCCGCCTCGCTGATCGCTCCCCCTCGCGATCCCTCGTGTGACGACGGTGTGGTTTGAGTCCGCCAAACAGCAGGAATACGCGATCATGTCCTTTGCATACACCTACCGTGCGAAGACCCCACTGGGAAAGATCATCGAAGGCTCGATCCGCGGCGAGTCGGAAGGCGACGTCTCGGCCCAATTGAAAGGGGAAGGCCTGCTGCCCTTGGAAATAAATGCTGAGGACGAAGAGGAACAGGATGACGGCCTGTCGCTTTTTCGACGCGTTCGCCGCAGCGAGTTGATCTACGCGACCAACCAACTGGCGATCTTGACGGAAGCCGGCATCTCGCTCACGCCGGCCTTGGCGGCAGCCATCGAAGAGGAACGCAATCCCCTGCTAAAAAGCATTCTGGAGGACGTCAAGTCTCGGGTGGAAGGCGGTGAAGACCTTTCCGCCGCCTTGGCCCGGCACGATGACGTCTTCGACCAGGTTTACGTGGCCCTGGTTCGTGCAGGAGAAAAGACGGGCGCCCTGGGCGAGATGCTGGTTCGTGTGGCCGCGAGCCTTCAGGCCGAGCACGAAACTCGCGGCAAAATCCGGGCTGCCATGATCTATCCGTGCGTTATGCTGGTCGTGGCCGTCGCAGTGACGATCTTTCTGCTCACCTTCGTACTGCCCAAATTCGTGCCGGTATTCGAGTCCCGACGCATGGAATTGCCGACCATCACCAAGACCGTGCTGCGAGCCTCCGATGCCGTGACTCGCAATTATCCCTACCTCCTGGGCGCCGTACTGGCTCTGGTCGGTGCATGGTGGGGACTGAAACAAACCGAGGCCGGACGAAAGTGGCTGGACCGCCTCCAATTGTCTCTACCGGTCGTGGGCCCCATTTACCGGAAAATCATCCTCTGCCGTTGCGTTCGGATTCTGGGCACAATGCTGGGTGCCGGCGTGCCGCTGCTGGAGGCCGTCGAACTGACGGGGGACACGGCCGGAAACAGTCTGCACAAGGCGGCTTGGGACGAGGTGAACCGCGATTTGGTCGAGGGAAAAAGCCTCGGCGAAGCGCTGCGGCGACATTCCATCTTTCCACGCATCTTGGTGCAGATGGTGGCGGCAGGCGAAGCGACCGGAAACCTGGATCAAGTGCTCGCCAAAACGGCGACGTTCTACGACCGGGAACTAGAGACCGCGGTGAAAACGGCAGTCAGCTTAATCGAGCCGGCCATGATCATCGTCATGGGCGGCGTCGTGGGGACCATAGGTCTGGCGTTGCTGCTGCCGATCTTCAGCCTCAGTCGGCCCGGCTAGATCGGCGACCGAATGATTCCGCTCGTCCGCATTTGCCGGCGAAAACCCCGTCGTCGTGCACCGCTGCGGCCCACCGAAGCGGCAACGTCAGAACCATGCCGCCGTAAAACCGCCGTCCACATTGAATGCCGCCCCGGTGATGTAGCTACCCGCTTTGGGCGATAGCAGCAGCAGCGCGGCGCCGATCAATTCGTGAGGCTCGCCGAAGCGATGCATGGGCGTGCCGTCGATGATGTTCCGCACGCGCTCTTCGTCCAATAGGCGACGATTCTGCTCGGCAGGGAAGAAACCCGGGCAAATCGCGTTGACGCGAATTCCCTTGTCGCCGAATTCCTGAGCGATATTCTTGGTCAGGTTGACCACGGCGGCTTTGGATGCGGCGTACGCGAACACCCGAGAGAGCGGCAGATGCGAAGTCACCGAACCGATGTTCAGGATGGCGCCCCCGCCCGCCGGCAGCATGTGCTGAATGAACACCTGGCACGCCTCGAAAACGCCCTTGAGGTTGACCGCCATGATCTTGTCCCAAAGGGCGGGGTCGGCGTCCAGGAAGGAAGTTCCCGCATTGATTCCCGCGCAATTCACGAGAATCTCGACCCGCCCTCGGATCTTCAGCGACTCTTCCAAGAGCGCCTCCAAGGACCGCCGATTCGTGACGTCCACCAAGGCGTAACTCGCGCGATCGCCGAATTTGCGGAGGAGATCGACGCGACGGCGGCAAGCGTCCTCGCTTACGTCGGCCACCACGACATGGGCGCCCGCGCGAAGAATGCCCTCGCAAAGCGCTCCGCCCAATTCACCCGCCCCGCCGATCACAACGGCGACCTGACCTTCCAGATTGAACAACTCGTAGAGGTAATCCTTGCTCGACATAGCCATATCCTCGCACGGGAATTGATCGGTCCTATTCGCATTCAGCCATCGTGATCGGTCTTGGGAGGCCGCCGCACGGAAAGCCAATCGGTGTGGAACGGTCCTTGTCCCGGCTTATCCACCCGCTCGTACGTGTGGGCGCCGAAATAGTCGCGCTGAGCCTGAAGCAGATTGGCCGGCAAGACGGCGGATCGATATCCGTCATAGTAGGCAATCGCCGTGGAGAAGGCCGGCGTGGGAATTCCCATCTCGACGGCAGCGCAGACCACGCGCCGCCAGGGTTGCTGTGCTTTCTCCACGGCTTGGCGGAAGTAGCCCGCCAACAGGAGATTCTCCAGGTCGGCATTCTCGTCGAAGGCCTCTTTGATTCGCTCCAGAAACACCGCCCGAATGATGCACCCACCTCGCCACAGCATGGCGATGCCGCCGTAGTTGAGCGGCCACTGGTGTTCCTTGGCGGCCTCCCGCATTTGCACGAATCCCTGGGCGTAACTGACGATCTTAGAGGCGTAGAGCGCTTGCCGGACGTCCTCGATGAATTGCCCGCGATCGCCTTGGTAGCGTTGCGGCGCCGGTCCGGTCAATGCCTTGGCCGCACGGACGCGTTCTTCCTTCATCGCGGAGAGATTGCGCGCGTGGACGGCCTCGGTGACCAACGTGCTGGGAACGCCCAGGTCCAAGGCCAGTTGACTCATCCATTTGCCGGTGCCTTTCGCGCCGGCCTTGTCCAGAATCTTATCGACCAGGTAGCCGTCTGCCTCGGGATCGCGGACGCTGAAAATGTCGCGCGTGATTTCGATGAGGTAGCTATTCAGTTCCCCGCGATACCATTGATCGAAGACGTCGTACAACTCGTCGTTACTCAGGCCCAACACGTGCTTGAGCAGCCAATAGGCCTCGCAAATGAGTTGCATGTCTCCGTATTCGATGCCGTTGTGGACCATTTTCACGTAGTGCCCGGCACCGCGAGGCCCGACCCAATCGCAGCACGGAATGTCGTTGTTCGGACCGACTTTTGCGGCAATCGCCTGGAAGATCGGCTTGACCAAGGGCCAAGCCTTTTCGCTGCCGCCGGGCATCATGCTGGGGCCTTTGAGAGCGCCCTCTTCGCCGCCCGACACGCCCGTTCCGATATACAACAGACCTTTGCTCTCGACAAAGGCCGTGCGCCGCTCCGTGTCGGCAAAGTGCGTGTTCCCGCCGTCGATGATGACGTCGCCGGGCGATAGGAGCGGAAGCAAGGTATCGATCAAGGCGTCTACGGCCGATCCCGCCTTGACCATCATCATCACTTTTCGCGGCGACTTGAGCGCGGCGACGACCTCTTCCAGGGTGCGGCACGCCACGAAGCGCTTGCCCTTGCCGGGGCCTTCCATGAACTTTTCAGTCTTCTCGGTGGTCCGGTTGTACACCGCCACCGTGAAACCGCGACTCTCCATATTGAGGGCCAAGTTCCGCCCCATCACTTCCAGACCGATCACCGCGATGTCACACGTTGCCGCCATGATTTTCCTCTCCCTTAGTACCCAATGCCGACCTGATATCGTCTTGTAGTTCGTCCACGATCTTCGTTGCGGACGTCCTCCGTGCCGCGCGTCCGCGGAATGGCATCCCAAAGTGTGCCGCCGACAGGCAGCGAGAACATATCTACCCGGAAAAGCGACCTTCCCCGCGCCGCGGGCGGAACGGAGAGCGTCACGACCGCTTGGCCCCACGAAACCGAAAGTATAGCGTTTTCGTCGGGCGGCAACAATTCGCCCAACTCGGCGTTGAGGCCCTTGCTTGCCGATCATGCTTCGGCCCACGACGTCGAGCGACCGCCTCAACGGCGACGACCCGCCGCTGGAAACGCCCCGATCTCGAATCCGCGGCACCGAATCAAGAAAGTTGCATGTCGTCGCCGAAGTAGTATTTCCGTGCCTCCGGATTCTCCAGCACTTCCTGTGGTGCACCGTGGCACAACACGCGTCCCGCCCGAATCACATAACTGCGATCCGTCACCTGAAGCGTCTCGCGAACCTGGTGATCCGTGATGAGGATGGAGATACCGCGTTCTCTCAGACCGCGGATGATCTCTTGGATGGCGTCGATGGTGACGGGATCGATGCCGGTGAACGGCTCGTCGAGCAAAATGATTTTGGGATCGGAGACCAGCGCACGGGCGATTTCCAACCGTCGGCGTTCACCGCCCGAAAGCGATCCTGCACGCGACTTTCGGAGCGGGGTCAAACTGAATTGATCCAAGAGTTCCCGACACCGGAGCACGCGGCTTTTTCGGTCGAAGCCCAATAGTTCCATGATGCCCAGCAGATTCTCCTCCACGGTCAGCTTGCGGAAGACGCTGGACTCTTGGGCCAAATACCCCATGCCGCCTTCGCGTGCCCGACGGTGCATGGGCCATGACGTGACGTCCTTGCCCAGCAAATAGACCGTCCCTTCGTCGGGACGAATTAGGCCGCAGGTCATGCGGAAACTCGTGGTCTTCCCGGCACCGTTAGGCCCCAGCAAGCCGACAATTTCGCCGGGCCAGACCTCGAAACTGACGCCGTCCACCACTTTTCGGGCGCCGTAACTCTTGACCAGACCGCAGACGGCCAAGACCGCGCCCGGCGTGGGACGAATGTGCGGTGATGCTTCGATCTCTTCCGTGCTCCACAACGATCGTAACAGGCTCATGAGTTCCGTCTCTTGAGTTAACCCTTCCCTACGGTGCGGCCTTGCCCGAGCTTCGTTCGACCTGTCCCATGACCGCTCAGCGAACGATTCGCATATCTCCAAAGTTCGGGAAGAGGGGGAACGGGATCGACGTACCGGGCAAATGATTGAGAGCGTGAGGCCAAATGACGGCCAAAGCCTTGCCCACCAGCAATTCTCGCCGCACGAAATGTTCCTTGGTCCAGAATCGCCCGTCCTCGCTTTGGGCGCTATTGTCACCCAGGACAAAGAACTGGTCGTCCTTCAGTTCGAAATCTAAGGCATGTCCGGTGGCGAAGAAATCCCACTGCTGCGGATCGGACATCACCTCGCCGACCATTTTGCGAAACCGTTCCATGGCGTCGCCGCTCCAGATGACTCGGGCGTAAGGCGAGGCACTCCAATCAAAGTCGTGCATAAAGGACCGCGATCGTGCGTCGTGGGCGATGTAGTAGATGTCGCGAAACACTTTGAGATGGCGGACTTTCATGTCCACCCCGCGACCGCCGATTCGTATCGGTCGTTCCAGATCCTCTCGCGTCGGTCCCTGCCAAGCGCGAACTTGATACGGGAAAACGATCACTCCCCCGTCCACCCAAAGTATGAGCTGATCGTCCACGTTGGCCAGTCGCACCCGGTGCCGCCCGCTTCCTTGAAGGCGCGTCGTGAACGAACGCAGATCTTGCCGGTCGGCTTGCATGTCGTGCGTGATGTCGTCGCCGAGGCCTTCCAATCGGGCCTCCCCGGTGACGGCATCGATGACGGCGCGAAACACCCGACCGCCCTTCACCAGTTCCACGCGAAGTTCACCGCCGCTTTGCACGTTTTGCAATTCCGCCTCGAATTCGACGGCCAAATCCCCCACCCAATGCAGTCCCAATTGATCGCCGCGCGGCGGACCGATCGGCGCGAAGGGCGTATCCTCGGCTTCATTCGTGTTGTACGACACAAAGTCGCTGATCAATTGAGGTCGTGCGGCGTCGATCGCTATCGGTCGACCGTCCGTAATCGCTTGCCAAACGTCCCAGTCGGGGATGATGTGGCGGTAGTGCAACCACGCAACTTCCTGCTGCGGGGCTCGGCATTCCCATTCTCGCTTATCCACATCCAACCGCCACGCCGCCGCGCTTCCCGCCGCAGGGGTCGCTTCTTCCGACCAACGTTCCGGCCAACCCGCATCCAGAAGGATCTGCGACGGATTGTCGTCGTCGTAAACCGGTTGCAGCATGGCCAAGACTTTCTTGGGGGGTTTACGCGCGATGGAGAACTCTTCCTCGCCCTGCTTCTTAACGAAGATATCGCCGTGAAATATCCGAACCGTCTCGTTCGGCATTCCGATCAGACGTTTGATGAAGTTGGTCGTGGCGCCGCCGGGATACTTGAAGACGACGACGTCCCAGCGTTTCGGTTCCGCGAGATGGTAGGCATACTTCGAGACGAGGATTCGGTCGCCCTTAAATGAAGGCGTGGACGGTTTCGCCGATCGATTGGATCCCAGCGCGAGCGTGTGACGGCAATTCGGGCACGTTCCGCCGATCACCCATCGACCGGTCGGCCGATTCGTGATCTTGTCCACCTCCTCGCTCGCCCCGACCTGAAAGCGAAATCCGCACGAATCGCAAATCACATCCTTATGTCGGCCCATCAGCGTGGGCGCCATCGATCCGGTCGGAATCACGAAGGCCTCGGCCTCGAAGGATCGGAAGAGGAAGGCCAAAACCAATGCGATCGCGATGGCCTCCACCACCTCGCGGAGCCAACCGACTTGACCCCCGGACTCCTTGCCGACCGGCTTCGACACAGAAGACGTTTCCGAGTGGGAACGCTTGCCGGACTTCCCGCCGGGTTGGGTGCGTTCGACCGGCGTCACCGCGTCGGGCGCCTTGGAAAAAAATCGGCCGAAAGCATAAAAGATGCCATTCGAGGTTTCATTCATGATCGTCGATCAACCGGAGTCCTTGGCCGGACGGACCGCCGTCTCGCAGTCACGACGCCCCTTTCATGACTGTCGGACGACCATCGTGCCAAACAGGTGAGAGGCGGGCAAGCCTGGAAAATATGTTTCCGCGGCAGGGTGTGACTTTCCGAGGATCAGGCACACCTGTCAATATACCCAATCCACGAAAGCTGGGATACGGCAATGTTTTCAGGTGTTCGCAATCCGACCAAACCGCCAACCGGCAATCTCGGTTCACTCGGCTTCTTCCACCCAAGGCGGATCGACGGGCAGACAGCGGTCGAACTCCGACAGCAGCGACTCTTGATAATCGCCGCCAAAGGTCCCTTGCAGAAATCGCTCCAGTCCTTCCTCGAAAAGCCGCCGCCAACTCGCCTCTTCGTTGCCCGGGTTGATCGGGAAGAAGAGGGCCTGATTGGCCTTCGCGGCTTGATGGTCGCCGGGGGCGTCGCCGACCATTAGGGCATGTCCGGCAGGGTATTTGGCGGCCAAAGCCAGAAAATCCTTCTTCGTTCCGCTCTCTTGTCCCAAAATGGCACGGACGTAAATATCCAGCCCGTGCTCCTGCCACTCGCGACGAAGCGCATCCTCCGGGGTTGCCGAAACCACCAGGATGTCGGCCTTGTCGGCCAGGGCTTGAAGCGATTCACGCACACAGGGAAACGGGGGAACGCCGTGCACCATCCATTCGACGCTCCGATTGACGGCCTGCGACCATTCCAAGGCCCTGCCCAATTCCGCGTCGCCCGATTCCGCCACCGCTTTCTCCAAGGCGGGATTGCCGAGCTTTTTCTCCTGCTTCATCCATTTCATGAGGGATTCGGGAAGAGGGATGGGAACTCCCCGAGCCTTGACCTCGGGGCGTCGGCGGAGACGCTGCAACGTCTCGATCAGGGCGGGAAAGCGGTTGATACCGCGACTCTTGGAATACAGATTGACGAACTCCGCCACCTCGCGCGCATACTTGCTGACGCCTTGTAGGTCGTAGTAGTAGATGATGTTCGGGATGAAGCACTCTTTGTGCTTAAGCTCCATCGTATCGAACGCGCAACCGTCGGAGTCGATGCCCACCAAGAAATCGTGCTTCGGCGCGAAATCGATCATGTAACCCTCATTTTCGCTTAGCTATGGCCTTTAGTTGTTCGAATCCCGCTTTTCCGTTGTCGGTCTGTTGCGACTCGGTGCCCGTAAACCCAACCTCGGGGCAAGTCTCGCATCGACAATCGCCTAGCCTTTGCGATCCATTTGCGGCACGTACGCCGGGAGTTTCTTCTCAGCGAAGATCGGTTGGAATCGCGTCATCCGCTGCCGACCGTCGCACATCGGCAACGTCAGCATATCTTCACCAATAAGCGGGCGGGCGTATTTCACGAAATCATCGGTCACATCGTTCCCACTGGGAGCGATCCAGGACGCTGGGAATTTTCGCTCGCTATTCGCGACCTCGGGCAGCGGCACTTTGTCGTAACGCACGGTGTAGGCGGGTCCGGGATTACGGAGAATGGTAGCCATGAATCCCGATGCGCCTTCGGCGGCCAAGGCGGCAGCAACGCGACCCACGTTGTATGCTTCGTCCAAATCCACGGTCGATGCGTAGGCCATCGAATGCCTCTGATCGGTGCCGGGCACGTTGCCACGCGCGGCTCCTTTGGCGGCTAGACCTTTTTCATTCAAGTAGTTGACGAGGATCTGCGCCACCGTCAGTTTGCTGGAACTGAACGAAGTATGGCCGAAAGCGTCCTTGATCTCGCCCACGTCGCCCACGTGGAAACCTTCGCTGATCACCACCAAGCAGCGCCCGCGTTTCCGCAGCATATCGTTGACTTCATCGGCGATGCGATCCAGCGGGCAGGGACGTTCCGCCAAGTAAATAAGCAGGGGCATTTCCCGATGCGGATCGGCCAATCGCGCGGCCGCAGGGATGAAACCGATCTTTCGCCCCATGGCCTGCATCACGAGGACCGGATCGGCGGGGCACGATCCCCCGTTTTCCTCATTCGCATACTGAACTACGTGCGTCCAGTACTTGGCCGTCGACCCATAACCCGGCGTGTGATCCACCAATTGAAAATCCGAATCCCCCACATCGTTGTCGATCGTCTTGGGTACTCCTACGGCGACCAAATCGAGACCGCGCTCTTTGGCGAGTTGGGCGATCTTGTTCGCCGTATCCATGGAGTCGTTACCGCCGATGTAGAGGAAATAGCCCACGTTGTGAGCACGGAACACGTCGATGACCCGTTCGAAATCCTCGGTCTGCGACGGTTTGAGCTTATAACGGCACGTCCCGATGGACCCCGCCACCGGCGTGTACCGCAATAGGGCGATCTCTTCCGGCGGTTGTGAAGACAGGTTGATCAACTCTTCCTTAAGCACACCCTCAATGCCATGCCTGGCGCCGTACACGCTGCCGACGGTATCGAAATCTCGCGCCGCCTCGATGATTCCGCGGAGGCTGTTATTGATGACGGGCGTCGGCCCGCCGCTTTGGGCAACCACCATATTCTTCTTGGCCATCTTTACCCCCGTCGTACGTTCCCCAAACCCGGTGCTCGATCGCCTGCCGGTACCGCTTTATCCGCTATGAAAGGTTGCAATGCGCGTCGCGACGTTCGCCTCGGAATCCGACCCGGCGCATCGCCGCTCCATGATGGACCTGCTCTCTTGCCGACAGCAGCAAAAAGATAATAAGCCCCCATTTTATCGGCCCAAAAATACGCCCACAATGGGCGGTCGCCGCGGCGCGCAACCGCGATGATGGCATGCGGACGCTCGTTTTTATCGGAAGGCCAATTCGATTGGAAGGGGGGAACACGCAGTCGGTTTCCGATGGTCCCTTCTGCAAAAATACTTTCTAGAAACCGGCCACCTCGACCAGGAGACGGCAGCATGGAACGATGGATTCCCATTCTCGGACTTTTCACCATGGTCTTTCTGGCATGGTTGGGTTCGGAAAACCGTCGCCGTATGAATGGGCGCCTCGTCATCAGCGGAATGCTGCTGCAATTGCTGATGGCGATCGTGCTGCTGCGGACGCCCCTCGGGCGAGCAGCCTTCACCGCCGCTCGATCGTTCATCGAGCGACTCCAGTTCTTCGTCGATCAGGGATCCGCGTTCGTCTTCGGCCCCGAGTGGGAACATCACCAGGTCGCCTTCAAGGTACTGCCCGTCATCATCTTCGTCTCGTCCCTGACGGCGGTGCTGTTCCATCTGGGAATCCTTCAATGGCTGGTTCGAATCATGGCCCACATCATGGTGTGGGTCATGGACGTTTCCGGTGCCGAATCGCTGGCAGCCTCGGCCAACGTGTACGTCGGCATGACGGAAGCCCCGCTGGTCGTGCGTCCCTACCTAGAAACCATGACGCGGTCGGAGTTGATGGCCATGATGACGGCGGGCATGGCCACCATCGCCGGGACGGTCATGGCGGCTTACGTGACCATGGGCGTGGATGCCGGACACATCATGACGGCGTCCCTCATCTCGGCTCCCGCCGCCTTGGTTTTCGCCAAGATCATGGTCCCCGAGACGGAGCAGTCGCTGACCAAAGGAACCGTGACCGTGCGTGTGGAACGCTTGGACGCGAACGTGCTCGATGCCGCTTGCCGCGGGGCTTCGGACGGGATGAAGTTGGCGATCAACGTGGCCGCCATGTTGATCGCTTTTATCGCGTTAGTCGCCATGGTGAACTGGGCTTTAGGACTTCTAGGCAGGCCGGGCGGGGAACCGCTGACGATGGAACGCATTTTGAGTTGGATGTTCACCCCCCTAGCATGGTTGATGGGCGTCCCCTGGAAGGATGCAGGATCGGTCGGCTCGCTGCTGGGGACCCGAATGGTTTTGAACGAATTCATCGCGTACCAACAGTTGACCTCGATGCGGGACAGCTTATCTCCCCGGTCTTTCCTAATCGCTACCTACGCCATATGCGGGTTCGCGAACCTCGGTTCCATCGGCGTAATGATCGGCGGCATTGGAAGCCTGGTACCCAACCGGAGGAGGGAATTGGCTCAACTGGGTCTTCGATCCATGATTGCCGGTACGCTGGCCTGCTACACAACCGCGTGCATCGCCGCGATTCTCTCGTAGCGACACGGACCCCTTATCTTAAAAGCTAGGAGAGGCGGTTTCCGTTCCGCCAGTTCAAAAATTGCAAAGAAAAGCTTGCCTAACAAACGTCCGTTTAATACAATTGCTTTAATCGCTCATTTGCTCCATAAGAGATTTTTTGGGGAGGTCTTTCGTGGAAGATACGCGAGGTCGACTCCTGTTGGCAGCGGGGGAGCTGTTCGCGGAGCGAGGCTTTGACGGGGCAAGTGCGCGCGAAATCTGCGATCGGGCCGGGGTGAACGTCGCTGCGATCAACTACTATTTCGGAGGAAAAGAGGCCCTTTACGTGGAGGCTGTCAAGGCTGCAGCCCCGATTTTTCGCGCAGAGGCCGTTTTTGAACGGCAACCCTCCGATCCCGGGCAGAGCGATCCTGGGCAACTGCTGGCGGACTACATCCGGCTCATGCTGGAACATATGATTGGGCAAGATACGCCATCTTGGAAGATCAAGCTCATCATGCGCGAAATGCTCGATCCGACGCCCGCCTGCGAAGCGTTTTTTCGGCAACACGTGCTCAACAATTTTCGCATGCTTTTAGGGATATTGGAACGGATCCTGCCGGAAAGAGTGCCGGAGCACCGACGTTATCAAATCGCATTGAGCATCGTCGCGCAGTGCACGCACTATCGGGCGGCGGGAAGGCTTTTGGAAAAGATTATCCCGGAATCGCTCCGGCCTCAGTTCACGGTGGAACACATTGCGCAGCACATCACGGAATTCGTTTTTTCGGCGTTGGGACTGACGCCCTCGTTCGTGGATCGGTGGCGCGGAGATGACTTGGATTGCGAACGCGAAAGCGAACCCGCTTTGGAGGAGCACAAACCCATCGCGGCCTCGGTGCCGTTCCTCGACATTCCAGGCGATTAGCTCGTGGAGGGACTCAACCGAATCAAGATCGAGCGACCTCCGACGAACTCGCAATTAGCTCCTCCTTGACCGGCAATCATTTCTCCTTGATACGAGACCTTGGTTTATGGCCAATGCGACCGCGTACAGATCGTCCCTTTGGGAAACGCTGATCCAATACGGAACCCCGCCGCTGATTCTAGTACTCGGGGTAGTGGGCTTCCTGTTTTTGAAAAGCCTGCGACAACCGCCTGCCCGGGAAGAACCGCCCGCGACGTTGCCGGTCGTGGAAGCAGCGGTCGTAAAACCCCATGAAGCCGGCTTGGAGATTTCCGGGGACGGCATCGTCGTGCCGTACCGCGAGATCCAGGTGGCGGCGGAAGTGGACGGTCGAATCGTGCTGAAGACCCCGGAGTGCGAGGCGGGTACCTACGTCAAGCGGGGCACCCTTCTATTATCCATCGAGAAACGCGATTTCGAGATCGAAGTCGAGCGATTGAAGGAACAGGTCAAGCAGGCCGAGAACTCCGTCAAAGAGTTGGACGTTGACATCGAAAATACGGGCCGACTGATCGAGCTTTCCCAAAACGAACTTCAAATCGCATCAAGGGACTATCAGCGTGCAGAAACGTTGTTCAGCAGCAACGCGATGACTCAAGCCGAATTGGACGCGGCGAAGCGAAACTATATCACGGCCCAATCCGCCCTCATGAACCTGGAGAACCAACTGCGGCTCAAACGAGCGACCCGGGAACGCATGGCTTCGGCGCGCGATCAAGCCGCGGTGCTTTTGCAAAAGGCGGAATTGGACCTTGCTCGCACGGATATTCGGGCCCCGGCGGACGGCGTGGTCGTGCAGGACCTGGTGGAAGCGGACAGCTACGTTCGCAAAGGCACCGCCGTTTTGGTCTTCGAGGACACCTCGAAGGCGCAGATCAAGTGCAGCCTGAGGGTCGATCAGTTGGCCTGGCTATGGGCCGTCTTGCGACAAGGCGGAAATGCCGCGAATGCTCGGACCACGGCCTACGAGGTGCCTAGGGTTCCGGCCACCGTGGTGTACGAGGCGAACGGTCTGCAATACGCCTGGACGGGAACCCTCGACGGCTATGAGGGTCTGGGATTGGACGAGCAGACGCGCATGATTCCCTGCCGCGTCCTGGTCGATGATCCCACCGCCGTGCGAATGCTGGGCGGCGCGACTGACGATGGGCGGAATGCCGTGCCCGATCGGGCCCCGCCCGCTTTGTTGCGAGGAATGTACGTCTCGATCCGGATTCACGTCTCTCCCGATCATAGGGTGCTGCGGTTGCCCGCCCGGGGAATCCAACCGGGAGGAAAGGTGGCTCGCATCCGCGACGGACGTTTACGTCTGGTGCCGGTCGAGGTGATTCAAACGTTGGAGGACGAAGCGATGGTCCTGGCTTCGCCCGATAGCTTGCGGGCTGGGGACCGCGTGGCCGTCTCTCCCACGCCCTTCTTGGAAAATACGCCGATCGCTCGGATGGGCGAGGGCGTCCCTGTTCAGGAACAATTGATCCCATGAAGTCGCTGCTTTCTTGGTCGATCCGCAATACCCCCGCGATGAATACGCTGCTGGCCGCGATTCTCGTGGTCGGTGCGTATTCCCTTCTCAACCTTCGTCGCGAGGTCTTTCCGGATTTCAGCCTCGACATCATCCTGATTTCGGTGCCTTATCCGGGAGCGAGTCCGACCGAGGTCGAGGAGGGCATTTGTCAGAAGATCGAAGAGGCGGTCCGCTCGGTGACGGGGATCAAGAAAGTCAACTCCGTCGCGAGGGAAGGTTTAGGCTCGGTCATCCTGGAACTCTATACCAACGTCCGCGACCCGCAACGCGTGCTGAACGAAGTTCGCGCGGAGGTGGACCGCATCCCCAGTTTTCCCCTGCTGGCCGAGGACCCTGAAATCAAGCAAATCACCATCCGTCGCGGGGCAATCACGATCGGTTTGATCGGACCGGATGGGGATGACCTCCAATCGGAAATCGCCTTGCGCGAATTGGCCGAACAGATTCGCGACGAGCTGATTGCCTTGCCCAACGTCAATCAGGCCGATCTGATGGGGGTGCGACCCTATGAGATTTCGGTGGAAATCTCGGAGGAAACTCTCCGCAAATACGGTTTGACGTTGCAAGAGGTCGCCCAGATCATCCGCCGAGAGAACGTGGAATTACCGGGCGGGACGCTCCGCGGCGACTCGCAAGAGGTGCTTCTGCGAGGGAAAAACAAGGGGCTGACCGGCAAGGAGATCGCGGCCTTGCCGCTGATCACCCGGCCCGACGGAACCGTCCTTACCGTCGGCGAGGTGGCCCACGTCGTGGACGGTTTTTCGGATGCTTCGGCGATCAGTCGCATCAACGGACGACCGGGGATCGCTATCGTGGTGACCAGCACCTCGACCGAGGACTTGCTGCTTACCACGCAAGACGTGCGCGAGTACTTGGCGAAGAAGAAGCTGCCGCCCGGCTACGAGCTTACCACCTGGGACGACGTCTCCGTTTACGTCCGCGATCGCCTGGACCTCCTTGCCAGAAACGGCTTGCAGGGCCTTATCATCGTTTTCGTCCTCTTGGCGATCTTCCTGGAATTGCACCTGGCGTTCTGGGTAGCGTTGGGCATTCCGATCTCCTTGCTCGGGACCTGTATCATTTTCGCCGGCACCGATCAAACGTTGAACATGATGTCCATGTTCGCGTTCCTTATGGCCCTGGGAATGTTGGTCGATGACGCCATCGTGATCGGCGAAAACGTTTACGTGCACCGCAACATGGGCAAAGGATTGATCGAAGCTGCGGTTGATGGAACCTACGAGGTCATCCCCTCGGTTTTTGCCGCCGTGATGACGACCGTCATCGCCTTCAGCCCGTTGTTCTTCGTGCCCGGCATCATGGGGAAGTTCATTTGGCTCTTGCCGTTCGGTGTCGTATCGGCCCTGCTCGTTTCCTTGGTCGAGGCCATCTTCGTTCTGCCTTGTCATCTGGCGCATGGCTCGGCCAACGAACGGCACCGCAATAGCGGCGGCAACAGTCAGAACGGACAAGAATATTCAGGCGATGATGCCGCAAGGAACGGCACGGCTCGCATGCGGCGATTGGGTTTGTTGGTTTGGAGGGTGGCGTCCGTCGCTTTGCTGCTGGGCGGACTGGCCTTCTTGCTCGGCTACCCGTTGCCGTACGGTATATCCTTGCAAGTTTGGATCGGATTAGCCCTCCTGCTCTTCCTGACCGTAGCGGCAAGCTACCTGCCCCTGATCGAAAGGTTCACGAATGCCGTTAACGACCGAGCGGACGCCGCCCTGCGCTGGGTGATCGACCACGCCTATACGCCTCTCCTGAAGCTGGTATTGCGTTTCCCCGTGGTAGCCGTCAGCGTGGCGATTGCCTTTCTCCTCACGTCTCTCGGATTGGTCGCCTCGGGCATCATCCCCTTCGTAACGTTTCCCAAAACGGACTCCAACGTCATCGAGGCTTCCGTCTATTTCCCGGCGGGGACGCCGGAAATTGTGACCGACCACGCCACGCAAGTCATCGAGGAGGCCATTCGGCAAATCGATGCCGAGTACATCCGCAATCATCCCGAGCACCCGAAGGGGTTGATCCAGACCACCTATCGCCTGGTCGGCGACGTGACGGTCAACGCCTTGCGCGTGGGCAACGAACTCCCCACCGGAAGCCACTCCGGGAAAGTCCAGGTGCAATTAGTGGACGTGACGGAGCGGGCGATCGACAGTCTGACTCTCGTCAACATGTGGCGCAAAAAGGCCAATGAATTGGGCCGTAATTTTCCCGGGGCCGAGAGCGTGACCTTCGCGGGCGCCGCTATGGGGCCCGGCGGAATGCCTATCGAGTTTCGTTTGCTTGCGCCGCCCGATCGCATGGCCGCTTTGGAAGAGGCCGTTGAACGCTGCAAAGAGAAGCTGGCGGAATACGACGGCGTCTTCGACATCCAAGACGATTCGCGACCCGGAAAGTGGGAATTCCAGATCAAGACCTTGGAAAAAGGCAAGGCGTTGGGCGTATCGTTGACGGATTTGGCGGGCGCGGTGCGGGCGGCGTACTATGGCGAAGAGGCCATGCGGCTTCAACGCGGGCGGCACGAAGTCAAGTTGATGGTACGCTATCCCGAGCAGGAACGACGTTCTTTGGCTCAGTTCGGAGAAATGCGTATCCGCGTCAACGGCGTGGAACGCCCGATTCGGGAACTGGCCGACGTCCGCGTGGAACGCGGCTATTCGCAAATCCACCGCCTGGATCAGATGCGGTCCATCAGCATCACCGCCGACGTTGACGAGAACCGCACGCACGCCCAACAGGTGGTTCGGGAATTGCAAACGGATTTTCTGCCCCAGTTGCTGTCCGATCCCAAATTCGCCGGAATCCAGATTCGTTGGGAGGGTGCGCAGGAACAGACCAACGAATCGGTGACCGCCATGATTCGCGGCCTGCTCATCTCTCTGATCGGCATCTTTGCCCTGCTGACCTTCCAATTCCGCTCGTATTTCCAGCCGCTGATGATCATGGCGATCATCCCCTTCGGCCTGGTGGGGGCCGTTTTGGGGCACCTTGTGATGGGTCTGTCGCTAACGTTGATGTCAATCTTCGCGCTGGTGGCTTTGACCGGCGTCTTGGTCAACGACTCGATCGTGCTGATCGACTTCATCAACTCCCGGGTCCGAGGCGGGATGCCCATCAAAAAGGCACTGTTGGAATCCGGCAGACGCAGGTTGCGACCGGTGCTGTTGACATCGCTGACCACCATCGGCGGCCTGGCGCCCATCACGTTCGAGAAATCGGTGCAAGCGCAGTTCCTGATTCCTATGGCGGTGACGCTTTCCTTCGGTCTGGCGTTCTCCACGCTTCTGGTTCTGTTCCTGGTGCCGACCCTATACCTGATCTACTCCTGGTTCGTGCCGATCCCGCGCGAAAGCGATGAATACGCCGTCGATGAGGACGCCGAAGCAGAGCCTTTCGATGACGCGCAAACGGCGGCACGGGGTGAAAATGAGGGCGAAAGGTTCGATGAGCCCGCTCTGGAGGTCGGCTATTCGTTGCAAACGACGGACGGTCGGTAATGAGTTCTCGTCACGACCGATGCCAACGCCTTCCGCTTCCGCAAGGCGAGGCCGGCAATCCGGCAAGGGTCGGCAAACTACCAAAAAGCCGAGTGATCGTTCCCGCACTGGAAAGCGGGCATCGCATCGGCTATAAAAGCTGTCGTTGATCATTCGAGGAGGGATGAAGCCATGACTACGATCCTGGTGGTGGACGACTCGCCGGTCGATCGCAAACTGGTGGGAACATTGCTGGAGCGGCGTTGGTCGTGGAAGATCGAATACGCCGCAACGGGTACCGAAGCCCTGGCGAAGATGAAGCTGGTGCTCCCGGATCTGGTAGTCACGGACTTGACGATGCCCGAAATGGACGGCCTGGAACTGGTCCGCGCGGTGCGTCAGCACTATCCGGAAGTGCCGGTCATCCTGATGACGGCGTACGGCACCGATACGTTGGCGCTGGAGGCCTTGGAACTCGGCGCCGCCAGCTACGTCCCAAAATCTCAATTGGCCGCCCGATTGCCCGAAACGGCCGATAGCATTCTTCGCATCGCCGAGCAGAATCAAGAGCGAGAGAGGCTGTTGCAGCGATTGGAACGCATCGAGTTCGACTTCGTGCTCGAGAACGAACCGGACCTAATTCAACCGCTGGTTTCCTTGGTGCAGCAAACCTTGGCCGGAATGCAATTCACCGACTTTGCCGGTCGATTGCAGATGGGAGTTTCGCTGAAGGAGGCGGTGCTGAACGCCTTGTTCCACGGCAATCTTCAGATTACTCGCGATGAGATCGCTGCCGTGTCGGATCGTCTTTTGGGAGACGACGAAGTCAGTTTGGTCGATCAGCGACGCGCACAACCGGAGTTCCGCGATCGTAAGATCTACGTCCACGTGGAAATCGACCGTCGGCAGGCGAAATTCGTCGTGCGCGATGACGGTCCCGGATTCGACGTGGCGAAGTATGCCGCGACGCCCGGCGCAGCGCCGGAACTGGAGGAACGCCGCGGTTTCTCCCTGATCCGCACTTTTATGGACGAAGTGCAATTCAACGCGCAGGGTAACGAGGTAACGCTCATCAAAAGGCGCGAAAAGGAAGAGGCGGCAGCGCCGGCCTGAGCCTCGGTCGGTCCCCCAAATCGCTCACATCGGGAAGGCCCTCGAACCGCCGAGAAGAGGCTCTTCTTGGGGTCGCTAAGGTTGAACGCCGCTCAAGTTTCCATGTCTTACGACGGGGTTAAGCCTCGCGTCCTAGTGGTGGACCATCAGGATAGCTTTGTTCACAATCTGGCCCGTTATGTTCAGCTTGCCGGTTGTGACGTCACGGTTCGGCGAAGCTACCGTCTGGAGCCGGACTGGGTGCTGCAAGAGGGCTTTCGGACGCTCGTCCTTTCACCCGGTCCGCGCCGTCCCCGCGACGAACCGCATAGCCTCGCCCTTGTCCGAGAGTTGGCCGGACAAGTCCCGATCCTCGGTGTGTGCCTTGGGCATCAAATCATCGCCGAGGCGTTCGGCGCCGAGGTTGTGGAATCGAGCGACCCGTGCCACGGTCGCGGGACGTGGATTCGATACGCTCCGCATCCGTGCTTCGCCGGATTACCGAATCCTTTTTTCGCGGGTCGATACCACTCATTGACCGTGACCACCGAATCGCTGCCGGACCTACTCCGGACCATCGCATGGACGGACCGGCACCGCGTGATGGCGATTTGCCATCGGGAATTCGACGTCGTGGGCTGGCAATTCCACCCGGAATCGATTTTGACGCCGGTGGGGCTGCGACTCATCCGCAGTTTCTTAGGTTATGCGCTTGCGGCAAAGCGGGTAACCTTGCGCGACATTCCGAGCATCAACGCCGCCGGTTAGTTCAGCAACCCAAAGGCCCGCAAGGTCCGCCGCAACCGCTCTTCCTCTTCCTGGGAGATAGGCGTCATCGGCAGTCGCAATTCGCCCGTATCACGACCCAATAACCGCATGGCCGTCTTAATGGGGATTGGGTTGGTCGCCAGTCCCAACATGTCGCGCGCCAAGGGGAAGAGTTTCTTGTGAAGAGACTGCGCCGTGGGGATGTCGCCGCGATCCCAGGCCGCTGTGAGTTGGATCATCTCACGCGGAACGATGTTCCCGATCACGGAAATGACGCCGCGACCGCCGACCGAGAGAATGGGCAACGTCAAACTGTCGTCGCCGCTGAGTACCGTCAAGTCGCTGCCGCAGATGATCTGCGAGGCCTGATCCAGCGAACCGGTCGCTTCCTTGACCATGGCGATATTGGGTAGTTCGGCCAGGCGGAGAATCGTTTCCGGTTCCACGTTCTTCCCGGTCCTTCCCGGGATGTTGTAGATGCAAATCGGGATGTCCACCGCCTCGGCGAGGGCCTTGAAATGGCGGTAAAACCCTTCCTGGGTGGGCTTGTTGTAATAGGGCGCCACCACCAAGGCGGCATCCGCGCCGACTTGCGCCGCCCAGCGCGTCAATTCCAGGGCCTCTTGAGTGCTGTTCGACCCGGTGCCCGGCATAACCTTGATGCGTCCGGCGGCGGCTTTGATCACCGCGGCGATGACCTCGCGATGTTCCGGATGCGACAGCGTCGGAGACTCGCCGGTCGTTCCCACAGGGCACAAGCAGGTAGTGCCCGCCTGAACCTGGAACTCGACGTGCTCCTCCAACAAAGCATAATCCACCTTTCCGTCGCGGAAGGGAGTGATCATGGCGACTGAAAGACCGGCGAATTGCTCTGCGCGTGTGGCCATACGTCTCTCGTTGGACGGGCTGGGTTGAGGATGGAACTCAAGAGGACTCGGCAGGACCGACGTTTTCGGACTTCTTGACGATCATCGCGGAAACGGTCGCCGCCGCTCTCATCACGTCGTAGCGGTTGCGACCGATCTCGCGGCGTCAACCATCAATTGTTTCATTTCTCGCACGGCTTGCGTCATGCCCACCAAGACGGCGCGGGCGACGATGCTGTGGCCGATGTTCAACTCGTGCATGTGCGGAATCGCCGCGATCGGTTGCACGTTGCGATAGGTCAAGCCGTGCCCCGCATGCAGGACCAAGCCGCGCTCATGCACCAAGGCCGAGGCCGATCGCAGGGCGGCCAACTCTTTTTCGACTGCCGCACCCTTGGCATTAGCGTATCCGCCCGTGTGCAACTCGACGGCCTCGGCCC
The DNA here is from genome assembly GCF_054657335.1 of Thermopirellula anaerolimosa. NCBI lineage: Bacteria > Pseudomonadati > Planctomycetota > Planctomycetia > Pirellulales > Thermoguttaceae > Thermopirellula > Thermopirellula anaerolimosa. Next base: position 668,488 of record NZ_BAAHYX010000006.1, on the reverse strand, counting down.
CCAGCTCGGCCGCAGCGTCGATTTGACGCGGTTGCGGGTCGATAAACAGGCTTACGACGACGCCGGCTTCACGCAACTTGCCGACGACCTCGCGCACCCGATCCATTTGCCCTGCCACGTCCAATCCGCCTTCGGTGGTGATTTCTTCTCGCTTTTCCGGGACGAGCGTGGCCTGATCCGGTCGCACTTCCAGCGCAATTCGAAGGACGTCGGGGGCGCAGGCCATCTCCAAATTGAGCTTAACCGCGGTCGTTTCACGCAGAATCCGCAAATCGCGGTCCTGAATATGGCGTCGATCCTCTCGCAAATGGATCGTAATGCCGTCCGCACCGCCTAGTTCCGCAAGCACCGCCGCCGCCACAGGATCAGGCTCGTACGTCCGTCTCGCCTGGCGGAGCGTGGCTACATGGTCGATATTGACGCCTAGCTGAATCATAGTCTCCTGATCCGCCGAACATTCACGGATCGGCGTACCGCCGCGGACCGCCTCTCCCGTCTGCGTCGCGGCCTTCGGCGGCGACTATCGGCAGCAATCCGAGAAGCATCCTCATCAACGCCTTCGCCGATTATATCGCCCGTGCGGAGGCATGGAAAGAAACCCCCGCGCGACCTGCCGACGCCGGTCGTCTCAGCGCGGGCGCAAACGAACGTCGGCAGGGCATGCCTCCCCCAAGACCTCGGTCCGGCGTATGCTAACAGCATGGGCACGTCGTCGGACGCCGTCGCAACTTCTCGAGCAGGCAGAACATGAAAAACACTAGCGAATACTTTCAACAGCGTCGGGATCGCCTTCGGCGCGTGTTGAAAAAGAACTCCTTGGCCGGATTCCTCGTCACCAAACCCCAAAACGTGACATACCTCTCCGGATTCAGCGGAGAGGATACATATCTGTTACTGTGGCGGGACGGCGAAGCCTTGATCAGCGACTCACGCTTCACGCTACAGATCGCGGAAGAGTGCCCCGGCCTGGAGGTCATGATCCGTCCGAGCGGCGTCGGCTTGGTGAAGGCCGCCGCGCGGGTCGTCCGACGCGCGAAACTGTCCCGCGTGGGCTTCGAGGCCTCCCACGTGACGGTCGATGTCCGCGAATCGTTGGAGCGCGAGTCCGGCAGTGTGGAGTGGGTTTCGACCTCGCAATGGGTGGAAGACCTGCGCATCGTCAAAGACTCCGAAGAGATCGCGCGGATCCAAAAGGCGGCGAGCCAAGCGATGCGGGCGTTTGCGGCGGTTCGAGCAAGCCTGCGACCCGATCACGAAGAAAAGCAAATCGCCGATCTGTTAGAGCATCACATGCGTCTTCTCGGCGCCCGGTGCGCCGCCTTCCCTACGATCGTTGCCGTCGGTCCGCGCGCGGCGCTGCCTCATGCCATCCCCGGACACTGCCGCGTCGACGAGCATCCCATCCTTTTGATCGATTGGGGCGCGGATGAGGGTTGGTACAAGAGCGACTTGACCCGCGTTCTGGTGACCGGTAAAATCGGTCCGAAATTCGAGCGGCTTTATCAGCTTGTATTGCGCGCTCAGGAGGCGGGGATCGCGGCGATCGGTCCGGGCGTCACGGCGGCGGAGGTCGATGCGGCGGCGCGAAAAGTGATTGAAGACGCCGGCTTCGGACGGGCCTTCGGTCACGGTCTGGGGCATGGGGTCGGCCTGGAGATCCACGAGGCCCCAAGTTTGTCGGCAAAGTCGAAAACCGTTTTGAAACCGGGGATGGTGGTGACCGTCGAGCCCGGTGTTTACCTTCCCGGATGGGGTGGGATACGAATTGAGGACGATGTTTTGGTGACCCGCTCCGGCAGGGAAGTTTTGACCTCCACTCCGAAGTCTTTGGATGACATATACGTCAGCCTCTGAGCGGATCTTCCGTCGGGGCGAAGAGATCACGTCTTTGGAAACTCTTGAATACTCTCCCGCAAATTGCTGAATCATGCATTCCGAATCCCCTGAAGAACCCATCGGTCGCCCGCAATCGAGCGGTCAAGACGTTTTCGATGTGCGTCGCGTGCGAAAGCTCGTCGAGTTGATGGAACGCCACGAATTGGCGGAGATCGACCTCCGCGACGGCGATATCCGAATACGTTTGCGCAAGGGAAGACAGCCGACAGCGACTTCCTCGGCCGTTCCCCAGGGCGTTCCCATGCCGTTCGTTTTTCCGTTTTCTTCGCCAATCGCGCCGCCGGGCGGCGCGCCCGCCGCGCCTGCTCCACCCTCCGCGAAGGAATCGGACGAGAAACAGGCCGAGGCTGCTCCCGCTCCCGCCGCCGACAACCTCCTGCTCATCCGCAGTCCGATGGTGGGCACCTTCTATTTGGCACCGGACCCCGATTCGCCTCCCTACGTCAAGGTCGGAGACCATGTGGGTCCGGAGACGGTGGTCGGCATCGTCGAAGCGATGAAGGTTTTCAATGAACTGCCGGCGGAGGTCTCGGGAAAGATCGTGGCCGTGCTGGTGGAGAACGGGGAACCGGTGGAATACGGCCAGCCTTTGTTCAAGGTGGATCCGGCCGTGTAGCCCGTCGCGATGCACGAAGTTTTTCGGGAGCCGAGCGGGCGGCAGTGTTTCATCATCCTCGATGGGTTCAGCGTGAGCCGGCATGTTTAAGAGAATTCTGATTGCCAATCGCGGAGAGATCGCCCTGCGAATCATTCGCGCTTGTCGCGAGTTGGGTATCGAAACGGTCGTGGTTTACAGCGAGGCGGATCGCGGGGCGGCCTATCTGGAACTCGCGGACGAAGCCTACTGTATCGGGCCCGCCAAGGCCGCCGACAGTTATCTGCGATTCGATCGCGTGATCAGCGCGGCGGAAGTCGGCAACGCGCAGGCGATCCACCCCGGTTACGGATTCCTGGCCGAAAACGCCCATTTCGCCGAGGTCTGCCGAAGCTGCCAAATCGAGTTCATCGGCCCGCCGCATGAGGCCATGGCCATGCTGGGAGACAAGAACCGCGCGCGCGCCCTGGCCAAGGAAGCGGGCGTGCCCATCGTTCCCGGCAGCGACGGCGCAATCGAAAGCGAGACGGAGGCGCTCCGCGTTGCGAAATCCATCGGTTATCCGGTGCTGATCAAGGCGGCGGCGGGCGGCGGCGGCAAGGGGATGCGCATCGCCGTCAGCGAGGGCGCCCTCAAGTCCGCCCTTCAGCAGGCCCAGCAGGAGGCCGAGGCCGCGTTCGGAAACGGCGCCGTATACCTGGAGAAGTATATCGAACATCCGCGGCACGTCGAGGTTCAAGCGATCGCCGATCACTTCGGAAACGTCCTGCATTTGTGGGAGCGCGATTGCACGACGCAGCGCCGTCATCAAAAGCTGATCGAGGAAAGTCCCGCGCCGAACCTGCCCGACGAAGTGCGTCGTTCGATTTGCGACTCGGCCGTCCGCATCCTCAAGGCCGCAAACTACACCAACGCGGGGACGGTGGAGTTTCTGGTCGATCGCCAATTCAATTACTACTTCATCGAGGTCAATGCACGCATTCAGGTCGAGCATCCCGTCACGGAAATGGTGACCGGCATCGACTTGATCCAGACCCAAATCCGCGTCGCGGCGGGAGAACCGTTACCGTTCAAGCAAGAGGATATCGAACACCGAGGCTGCGCGATTGAATGCCGCGTGAACGCGGAAGATCCCGCCAACAAATTCCGTCCGTCCGCCGGTCGCATCGACCGCATGTTCGTCCCCGGCGGACCGGGAGTGCGGTTCGACTCCCACGCCTACCCCGGCTACGTCGTCTCGCCTCACTACGACTCCATGATCGGTAAGCTGATCGTGCATCGACGCACGCGTGCGGAAGCGATCGCCTGTATGAAGCGAGCCTTGTCCGAGTTGCGCATCGAAGGCATCAAGACGACGGTGCCTTTGCACCTCGAGATACTCTCTCACCCCGTCTTTACCGAGTCTCGGGGCGACACCACATTCGTGGAGCGGACTTGGACCGGCTGAAAGCCGCCGCTTTTGGGGCAAGGGCCGCTCGCTGTTTGACGGGCGATGCGCGCCTTGACCGGTCGCCGGCATCGCCCCGACCGCCCCCTGAACCGGCGTCTTGGACGGTTTCAAGCAAAGGGGAAGCCATCGCATGGCAGGCCATCAGGGAGGATCAAACCCACTGCGACAAAGCGGGTGGCATCGCACAATTCGGAACGCCCCCAGTAGGCAGCCGATCACGACCCCGTAGCGACCGACAGCGGCGTACGTATAAGCCGAGCAGGTGGGGTGAAATCGACAAGCTCGGCCCAGCAGCGGACTGAGTCCGATCTGGTACGCCTTGATGGTCGCCAGGACGGGCACGGCCACCGCACGGTCCAGAACCCACGCCGCAAGCAGGATCACGGCGACCGTCAGGCCGATCGTCCAAACGGCTATCCGAATGAGACCTAAAATCACCAACCGGCATCCCCTTTCATGATTTCCGCTATTCTTCGAGCGTGGGAGTTCGGTCCCCGCCCGGGGACGACTATTCCCGTTTCTAGTTTAACAGTTTTGTGATGAAGGGGCAGGCGGCGCGGCTCGTCTGGCGGCGAAAACGACGCCTGTTGGTTTGGGAAATGCCTCGCCTGCGGGTTCGCTACGATAAATGGGTCTCGATTGCCTCTTGCTACAGGAACCCTTGAACAACGACTGCGGCCTGGGCGGCTCGAGTATCTCAGCCTTGTTTTCGGTTCCAAAGGGCGGATGAGCGGGGTTAATAATGCCTACAGGTTGTCTATGTCGCCCGGTTTATCGGTCCGTCGCCGCGTGAGCGCGCAGTATCAGCGCTCTATCCCGCGCCGGGCAAGGGCGCTCGCCGCAAAACCGCGCTGCGGCGAAGGTAGCCCGACGGTGAAGGTAGATATTCACGCCGCTCGCCATGCTTAACGCATACGGGAGGTTCCCGTAGTGAAAGCCGCGGGACTGCCCGCCGCGCGAAGTCCAGCGGCAACGCGATGATAAGGCGTGATATCGGGACCGTTGTGGTTGGAATGGGCGGCACGTGATGGATGCCATGTGGGTGCATTTGCAGACCGGGTAGGGGGTGTACGGAAGTCTTTTCGCACCGAGGGCGTGCATAGGCTTCTTGACTGGGCATTATTTGCGTCCACTCTCACGATAGGTCTCGCCTTGATGGGATACTCGAGAGCGCTCCTGGCAACTGACTCTCAAGGTAGCGAACCAATGCAAATGCCGAGTTTTGCTTCGCGTGTGCGAGTCGCCGGGCCGACTGGTGCGATCCGTCGCCGCGGATTCAAGTCACCGGAGCGAAGGATGCGAGCCATCGTGGCACGGTTCGCAACACCATATTGGCAAGGCGGAGCGCCCATCGGTTGGAAACCGCCGGGGATTGGACGGTGTTATAATCTGACACGTTCGATCGCCGACGCGATAGTCTGAGGTCGGTCCGGTTCCAAAGTCTGGGAGAAGGTGCGATGCCGTCAAGTTTCCGCATAATCGCTTTTTTTGTAAGCGTCGGCTTTTGGTTGCAATTGGTCGCGCCGCCCGCTTCCGCGACGGACCAACCCTCGCTGAAGGAGTTGGCCGAGGAGGAAGTGCCTTGGGCGATCGGGGGAGCGGGGGGAGCGTACTTCTTCGCCACGGAGGGGACGCTTTGGGTCGAGGTCTACAAGCGCGATCTGCACCGTTTCAACCGCGTGACCGAGTTGCGAGCCATACTCGCCGGTCCCGATCGGCGCGTGCTAGCCGAGGCCCGTATTCCTGACGACGGTCTGCCCGCCGGCAAGGGGCCGGGGCCTTTTCGCAGCGTGCGATTGGAGGTGGATCGTCCCGGCGTGTATGCGCTGAATGTCACGATTTCGCAGGATCGTTACGGAGAAGAGATCGCTTGGGGTTTTCGCACCAATTGCCCTCATTATGTCGTCGAAACGGCGCGGGGTCATCGCGATGAAGCCCATCGGGAACCGATCGTCTTGCTTCAACCCGGCAAGCCCGGCGACGTCGTGTTCCTGCCTCGTCCAGGCGAGTTCGCGGTGAATGCTACGGGGTTGCCGAATGACGTTACGTCCTTGAAAGTCTTCGACGCGAGCGACAACCTGCTCGCGGAGATTCCCGTTCGGGCGGGCGAAGCAACGCACCGCTTCCCGGCGAACGTGTCGCGGGAGGCCGTACCGTGGCGCATACATTTCCCCAAACAGCAAGCGGTTCTCCATATCGACGGCGTTACGCAATGGGAATCCGAGGACCGATACCGTGACGTGACGGCCTGGTCGCCGCAACCGCACGCGTGGTTCGATTGGCTACCCAACCGTTGGCTTATTACGCCGTATCATCGCGTGGTGTACGGTGAGCCCGATGCGGAAGGAACAATCGTATTCCAAGTACGGAACAAGGCGTCGGCGGCAAGAAAACTGCGGCTTGCAATCGAGTTTCCGGGCGATCCGTGGCCCGCGCGGATCGACGGTTCCGAATTGCTCGATCTAAAGGCGGACGAAACCAAGAGCGTTGCGATTCGCTATCAATGCGGATCGGTGGGCGATACCCGCCGGTGTTTCATCCGGGTTCGTCCCGACGACGCCTCGGGTGTGACGACGTACTCGGCGCTGACGGTCATATCGGGCAAGGCTCCCGCCGAATCTCCCTTGAGCTTGCCGCTGATCCTGCGTCCCTACGAGCACGAAAACGAACAACTCGGATACTTGCCCGACTATCCGACCGTGAGCCAGGTGTATTTCGATATGGAGAACCGCCCCTACGTGAGCGACGGCGGCGCCCTCTTCGTGTGGGACGGTCGCGGCTGGGATCGACGAGATCTCGCTGAAATCAGTCGTTGGGCCGACTCGGGAAAGCCCGTGCGATCCGCCGTCGCGGTTAACCCAAAGATAGCATTCGATCGACGCAATACGGTCTACGTTGTTGCACGGGTGGACGGGCGCTCGTGCTTGCTGGCATCGCGCGATGGGGCGAAGACTTTTTCCGCGTTCGCACTGCCGTCCGGCAAAGGGGGCGGCACTACGTTCGATATCGAAGTGTTCACCGGGCACAACCTGTTGGACGGTCCGCCGCCGATCCTCCGCTACGCGTTTCTCCAGGCCGATCCTCGCGTATTCTGGCGGCGACTTTATCGACTGGAATTGATACTACCGGAGTTTCGTGGGGAGGAGATCGCTTTTGTGGCACCGATCGTCGTTTCCGAGAGCGTGCTCGGACATTCGGCTCACTCCGGCAGTCCGTCGTGCGTCGTGTCCCGTGAGGATCGAGTCCACGTGATTTGGTCTGAGGCGACCGATCCAGCGGAAAAATTGCCGGGCGTTCCGACGTACGTTGCGACCTACGACCGTTCCAGGGGCGAATTCGGTCCCCGCGCATTCGTCGGCTACGGTCCGCCTGCCAATGATGTGCACAATACGCCGAGCATCACCATGGATAGCCGCGGCTACCTGCATACACTTGGCGGGACGCACGGGGCGCCGTTTCCCTATGCGCGGTCCTTGACGCCCAATGATGCGGGCGGCGGTTGGACGGAGCCGAAAATATTGGGTGAGGGACTGCGGCAGACTTATATCGGCCTGGTTTGCGGGCAAGACGATACGTTGCACACGGTGTTTCGGTTGTGGAAGACCCAGGAACCGCCGCATCCCCTCAGTATCTTCGCAACGCTGTCGCATCAGCAGAAGGCCCTGGAAGGCGAGTGGCAATCGCCTCAGGTCTTGGTCGTTCCGCCGTTTTCGGAATACAGCGTCTTTTACCATCGATTGACCATCGATCGCTTGGACAGGTTGTTTCTATCCTACGATTGCTGGTCTACGTACTGGTTCTATCGCAACGATTATCCGGGCAATCGCCGGGCTTTGCTTGTGTCGCCCGACGGCGGACAGACCTGGAAACTCGCGCAACAGGCCGATTTGACGCGGTTGGTTCCGTTTTCCGAAGAGGCCGGCGGCGCCTCCGCAACACGTTGAAGTTCGGCCCGGTGGGTGAATGTGTCATTCGGCAAAGGGAGGGAACTTCGCTCCATATTTCGCATTTTCACGGGGCGACACAGGCATCCGGTTGAGATCGGACGCGGTGGCGGGATCGGGAGTGCGCGTCCCGTGGTGGAGATGCGTTCCACCCGCCGTCGGCGGCAGTTCCACCGTTTACAAATAGTCGGCGAAGAGTTCCGGGGATGGGCGTGGAATGACGACCTCGGACACGAGTAATCCGCGTGAGCGGGCCTCGTCCGCCGCCGCTTGGACTCCCGCTCGCACGTCGGCGACGCCGCCGGTCATCAGAATCAGGCCCTTGCCGCCCAATGCCATGGCCACATGGATGCGAAACAGCGTGACCCGGGCGGCTTTCGCGGCGGCATCGGCAGCGGCTAGCGCACTGGTCCCACTGAAGGTCTCCACCACCCCTAATGCGCCGGCATGGTCCTTGGCCAAGATCACGGATTGTCCCAGGGCGGGGAAGACCGACTCGTGCACGTTGGGGATCAACAAGTGATCGATCACGGAATCGGTCGCCTCACCCAATCCCGTTTGAATGGATGATTGGACCTGGCTGACGCCGCCGCCGACCACGATGAGATACTTGCCTGAGCAAATCGTCCGCGCGATCAGCAAGTCCACGGAGGCAGCCTTGAGCATCGCGTCTTCGACTTGGTAACCGATTCCCACGCTGGAAAGCTCGATCGCGCCAATTGCCCGAGGGGTGGACATCGGAAGGACCTTCCTTTTCTACTACGGAGAAAAATGCGCCGCGAAGTGGGCGGTCACTCTGCCGAAATCCAGACCGCCGATTCGTCGATTGCGGTGACGCGTCCGTCGATGGATGCGTGGACGGGTGCGCCCAAGGCGGGTTTCCCATTCACTTCGGGGGGAACGCCGACGACTTGACCCCGACGAACGGCGTCTCCGACCTTGACGACCGGTTGGCACGGGGCGCCGACGTGCTGTTTCAATTTGATTCCGACTCGGCCCGCGGCGATCGGGCGATCCACCAAGGGACCCTTGTTGGTAAAGGCGGTCAGCCCGAGTTTGCGCATCAGGCGCGCCGTGGGCGCTCGGCGGTTCTTCAAGTGACGTTCGGCACGCTCCGGCACGAAGGGCGGATTCTCCCAACGCCGTTTTTCCGCCGCCAATCGCCGTTTGTTTTGTGTGCAGACGTTCTTGGGATCCAGGTCTTCGGGACACGAGTACAGGCTGCACAAATTGCATTCGCAACAAAACGAGGTGCCGATGAAGTTGGCCTCGCCCACCAAGTTGAAACCGAGGCTTCGCATGGCGCGATGCGGTTCGATGGGGTGCCCCAGCAGCCAGCGGGGGCAAAGTTCGGTGCAATAACTGCACTGATCGCAAGCTGAGCGGCCGATCCTAGCGATCTGGGACCAATCCTGCCGTCGGCGTCGCACCACGACGTGGTCTTCCGGCAACACGATCACTCCGCCCGTCGTCTTGTCCACCAGGGCGCGGTGATTGTCCTCTAGGTACCCCATCATTACCCCGCCGACCAGGTATTGCGGATTCGGCACGGTCGCCCCGCCTGCCGCCGCCACGCAATCCTCCAGCGTGACGCCGACGGGCACTCGGAGCGTGACGGGTTCCGCCACCGCCCCGGCGATGGTCAGGTATTTTTCGGTGACGGGGTGCGAGGCCGCTTCCGCAATGTTCTTCGCGGTTTCCACGTTCATTACTACCGCACCCACGTGGAGGGGAATTCCCCCCGGCGGAATGACGCGACCGGTGGCCTCGTAAACGAGGATGAATTCGTCGCCCGAGGGATAGGCGTCGGGCAGGGGGACGATCTCGACACCAAGCGGCAGACGCGTTTGGAGGAGTTCGATGACTTCGTGATACTTGCCCTTGATTCCGATGATGCCGCGGGAAGCGCCAACCAATCGCATTGCGTGAGCCAGGCCTTCCAGCACGGTGTCAGCGTAATCTCGCAGGACCTCCTTGTCCTTGTGCAATAGCGGTTCGCACTCGGCGGCATTGATCAAGACGGTATCGGCCTTGGCCGCCAACTTAACATGGGTGGGAAATCCGGCGCCGCCGGCACCGACGACTCCCGCTTCCCGCACTTGCTCTACAGTGATCTGCGTCATGGACCGCACGTTGACTGTTGCATGGGGAGAGAAAACGATAGGGAGCCTCGGCCCTGACGAGACCGGGCCGCCGACGGACCTTGGGCTTATGTGCCGGCCAATGCCGTCAGTTAATCAAGCATACTTCGCCGATGTTGCCTCCGGCAACTGATCCTCACAAATCTCCCAAGCGGTGCAAAGTGCGGTTGGGCTTGGAAAATTTATCAGGACTCTTGCGAGCTTGAGGCGTCCGGCTCCTCTAAGTCCTCGTATCGAAGATCGAGGATTTCGTAGCGCTGCGTTCCGCGAGGGACCGTGACCTCGACAATATCGCCCTTTTTCTTGCCGATAAACCCTTTCGAGAACGGGCTGGTAATGAGGATCCGGTTGGCGTCGAGGTCTTCTTCACCGGCACCGACCAGGGTGAAAGTCTCTTCTTCGCCGGTGTCCACGTCGCGGAGCGTGATGGTGGCTCCCAGGGCGACAACGTCGCGGGGTACGCGGGCGGGATCGATGACGTATGCCCGGGACAATTTGTCCCGCAAAAATTGGATTTTCGCCATCACCATACCCTGCGTTTCCCGGGCGCCGTGATATTCGGCATTTTCGCTAAGATCGCCCTCTTCGCGGGCTTGCGCCACTCGTTGCGTGACCTCCGACAGGACGACGGTTTCCAGATGCTCCAACTCTGCGCGGATCTTGTTGTAGCCCGTTTGGGTCATGGGAATACGATCGTCCATGGGTAGTCTCCAAAAAAACGAAGGCAAGCCGGAGTCGAAACTGCGGCCGCCTTGCAAGCTTCACGAACGTGCCTCGCGCGTGTTGCGCCGATACCTCCGGAGCCGAACGTGCAAAAAATTCAACAGCTCGCGGTTGCAATCGCGAGTTTTCGTCACCAACGTTCTTTTTCAAATCAAAGATTATTATAGCATCCGGAGAAGATCGGGGAAATCACACTTACCCTCCCCATAATGGGGAAATGTCGGTTCCCATTGACAGTCCAAGATTTTCTTCGGTCGACTATCGATCGGGCGGTGCCGGGGATTTTTTGAGCCTGTTTTGGGTGGCGGGTGCCGATGCGATCGCTTCGATGCAAGAAAGAAGGAAGGGCCGGGAGAATCGGGGAGATTCTACCCAGCCCTCGCCTGAACTTGGGGGACAGGCGGACTATTTTGCGTCAATCGGCGACGCGGATGGCTACGTATCGCGTGCCCATCGACGATTGCACCCGCAACAGCAGACCCTTGCTGAGCGGTTGCTCCTGGATGGCCTTGCGGAGATCCTCGACTCCCGCGACGGGCTTACGGTTGGCCTCGACGATGACCATTCCCTCCTCCAATCCCGCGAGATCGGCCGGACTCCCCGACTCCACTTGCGTGATCGCGGCGCCCTTCTCGGCCTTGACGCCGAGGCTCTCGGCCAATTCCGGGGTCAAATCCTGAACCGAAATGCCGAGTTTATCGAAGTCGGCGGAATCGCGGGACCGCGGTGCGGCCTTGCCCGTCCGGGATCGAGCCAGTCCGTAGTCTTCCGGTTGCTCCCGAACGACAACGTCCACGGTGATCTTCTTGCCGTCGCGAATCACTTCCAGCTTGTGGCGTTGATCCAGCGTGGCTTCCTCTACCAAGCCTTGCAAATCGTTTGGGGAGGCGACGGGCTTGCCGTCAAAGGACAAGACTACGTCGCCCGACTTCAGCCCGGCCTCTTCCGCCGGGGTCTTCGGGAAGACTTCGGCGACCACCACGCCGTTCTTGCTTTCAACTCCCAACTGCTCGGCGAGGTTGGCGTCGATGAGTTGGATTGCCACGCCAAGGTATCCCCGGCGGACCACCCCGTCGGCGGCGAGTCGCTCGGCTACCCATTTCGCCAAGTTCGAGGGAATCGCGAAGCCGACGCCCTGATATCCGCCGGATCGCGTCGAGATTGCCGTGTTGATGCCGATGACCTCACCGTCGAGATTCACGAGCGGACCGCCGCTATTGCCCGGGTTGATGGCGGCGTCGGTCTGAATGAAGTTTTCCCGCGCCGCGATTCCCAGACCTCGGCCTTTAGCGCTGACGATACCCGCCGTCACGGTGCCTTCCAAGCCGAACGGTTGTCCCAAGGCCACCACCCAGTCGCCGACTTGGACGCGGTCGCTATCGCCGAGCACCGCCGCCTTCAAGTCCTTGGCGCCCTCGATGCGAACCAGGGCCAGGTCGGTCTTGGGATCGGTCTTGACCTCGACGGCCTCGAATTCGCGACCGTCATGAAGTCGGACCATGACCTTCCCTTGGCCGTCCACCACGTGCGCGTTGGTCAGAATGTAGCCGTTTTCCGAAATGACTACGCCTGAACCAAGCCCCTCCACCACCCGAGGCTGGGCTGGAAACCCGCGGAACATCTGATCGAAGTCCGGGTCCTGGAACAGGTCTTCGAAGGGAGTGCCGCGGAACGGATTCGGAATCCGGTTCGGGCCGAGACCTTCCCCAAGGTCCCCGGCGGAAGGACCGCCGCGACGCCCGGCGGGTGCGGAAAACGTCCGAATCATCACCACACTGGGCAGGACCTCGTTGGCACAATCGCGAAACGCTGCCGACAGTTGATTCGCGAATTCGTGGTTGGGCGATGCGGCGTCTTTCTTAGGCGTCGCGAATTTCAGTTGAGCGGATGCGGATTCCCAAGGGGCGAACGCCGCCCCCAGCAGAATCGCCGCCGCAAACAGGGCGCAGAACGCGAAGACCGCTTTTCTTCGCAACACAGCGGCAACAACCCTAGACATTTTCATTCCTCCTTGGCTCACGGTGAAACCTAATGAAACTTCCGCCACGTCACCGACGACGCTCGCCGAGTCGATCCGTTCACCCTCCCGCCGTTAGCCGTTTCCGGCGAAAAGATGAGTGCGGACGCAATTCGGTAAGATACTCGGAGCAAACAACATGATCGGGGCTGAAGGCACCGTTGCGTTCGCACTCCGGCTACGGCTAGAGACCGGCATGCCGACTGCAAAACACCTCTTCGCCGATCGATCGTTCTACTAGGCATGTTGCCGCCGGAGCCAAGCTGTTGCCGATTCGCCGGCCATGTCCAAAACTACCCCGGGCTAGGTGGGGACCGTCGGCAGGATGTTGCGGTCGCGGAGCACGATCGCCGCCAGGTCGGACTGATCCGGCGCCCAAACGGCCAAGGACAAGAAGACCCCTTGCGATTCCGCCATCAAACCCTCGTCGCGGCATTCCCGCAACCAGGTTTCACATGCTTCCCGCGAGGGGGGAGGCGAAAACTCCCGAACGAGGAACTCGAGGATGGCCCGGAGCGACCGACCGCTATCGCAGAATTGATAGGCGGCGGCCTGCCATCCGGAAAGACGCCGCTGAAATCGGTCGGCACACGGTCGGGTGTCGGTGAGAATCAACGTCCCGTCGGGCATCTTTCGCATGGACAGGGAGGCGGAAGCGTGGTCGCGTCTCCAGCGTTGTACGGCCGAAAGAAGAGGGCCGACGTGTTCCTCCGGCGTCCATCCGTCCGCGAAATCGAAATCGAAGTAGTAGGCCAACCGGGACAGGGATTCTTGCGAGAGCGGGTAAACGTACGAAAAAGCCGCCGCCGGCCTCTTGCCGGTCATTTGGAAGGCTTCGGGACGCTCGAAAAAGGGCGAAAAACGGTCCATGCGGGCCCGACCGACGGCAAGCGGCGGCGAGAAATGGACGATCTTGTCGATCAAGTCGGCCATCCGGAGATAGTCGTCCGCCGTTTCGCCGGGCAGGCCGTAGAGGATGTTCCACTCGGCGTCCACTCGGGCCTCGCTGAACCATTTCAGCGTTTGCAGATTCTGGATCGCACCGGCGCCCTTGTCGATCTTTTTCAGCACTGTGTCGATAAAGGTTTCTATGCCCAATTGAGGCGCACGAACCCCCGCCGCTAACAGCAAGGCCACCCGCCGACGTGTCAGATTCGTCTTCAATTCGCAGGCGAAACGTATCGGCAGATCGGCTTCCGCCAAGCGTGGAAGGAGGCTGTCGAAATAGCGGTGGTCCAGGATGTTGTCCGCGGCGGAGGCGAGGGCGACATGGTAGCGATCCCAAAGGTACCGCAACTCTTGCAAGACGCGGTCGGGCGACTTGCTGCGGTATCGCATGGAATCGCCGTTCAGGCCGCAAAACCCGCAGTGATGCTTCTGTCCCCACCAACATCCGCGCGACATCTCAAAAAACAGTTGCGGTTCGACCTCGGCACTCAGACGGCTTGCGCGGCGACGGGAAAAATAGTCGTCAAAATCCGGGAAAGGCAGGGCATCCAGGTCTTCGATCTGCGCGGCGCGCGGTGAGGCCGTACCCACGGACAACGAAATCGTTCTCGAGTCGTCGCGGCCTCCGTCGGGCGGCAACGGCGCAGGCGTGGGAACGATGAATCGGTGATTCTCAGTCGCTCGCGCAATTGCCGGGGAGTCGCGTCCGGGGTACTCGGACTGCGATTGCTCGCGTACCAACACCCCGGGCGGCGGATGATGACAGCGGCCCTCTGAAAGGATTTGGGTCGCTACCGCAGGAAAGGTCAGGTCCGCCTCTCCGGTAAAAACTACGTCGATTTCCGGAAACTCGGCCAGGAGTTGTTGGCCCATCTCTCCTTCGCAGGCCGCTCCGCCGAAAACGACGCATATTTCCGGATGGCGAGCCTTCAGTTCTCGTGCCAAGCAGAGGGATGCCATCGTCTGCTGAAACGTGACGCTGAATCCGACGACCGCGCATTCCGACCACTCTACGGCCTGGAGGCAACGATCGAGAAACGGTTCAACGAACTCCGCCAATCGGCGGTATGCGGCGTGATCTTCTTCGCCGAACTCGGGATCCGCCCGTTGAAGGATCCGGCGGAGGTAGAGTTCAGCAGACGGGAGCCGATCGCCGAAATAGTGTTCGGCAAAAAGCCGTTCTCCGCCAAGTGTGAAGGCGAAACAATCAGCGATCCATTGATAATCCTCTGCGCCGACGAGTTCCGCAAAGTCGTAGTTGAGGTAGGCAATATCGCAGGGAAGGCCGTGCCGCAGCGCAGAGGCTTTCAGGACGCTGATCCCAAGATTGGGCCAGCCGAGATTGGCGAACGGCATATTGACGAGAACGATGCGACGCATCATTCCTCTCGAGATTCACGTCGCCGGGGTGGTTCCGACGCCGTATGGTCCGGGCAAAGATTCTGCTGCCGGCATATTGCGGTACAATGGTCGGCCGGCTTTAAGACTTTTGTAGGTTGTGCCACCAGTCGCAACCGTAGTTGCCGACCTTGTACTGCTCGATTTCGCCTGAGGCCGCGGGTTCCTTGGTCCGTTCCAGCAATGCCACGACTTCGCTCTCCGTCAGCGGTTTGAAGTTTCGGGCCATTTGCACGTCTTGGCGGAGATTATCGCGGGACTGCATGCCGCAGATCAGGCTGGAGATGGGAAGCGAAAGCGCGAAGCGGCGGAGCGTGGGGGCGTCGATGCCGGTGTCGCGCGGGATGCGACCGTTTTGCGACCCCAAAGCCTTCATCCCGATCACGCCGATATCGCGGCGATTGCACTCCGGCAAGACCTGCTTTTGAAAACTGACGTAGTGGGCGTCCAGCACATTGATCGGCATCTGCACCGTGGCCCAATCGTAGGGCTTGGCAAGCATGGCCAGGTGAAATCGCGGATGCTTGTGTCCGGTGAAGCCGATGTAGCGAATCTTTCCCGCCTTTTGTGCTTCCAAGGCGAATTCCAAGGCCCCGTTTTTCGCGAAGATCAGGTCCGGGTCATCATCCCATTGAATGCCGTGAAATTGCCACAGGTCGATCCGATCGGTTCGAAGTCGCCGCAAGCTGTCTTCGAGATTTGACTTGGCCGTCTTGTAATCCCGTCCGCAAACCTTGGTCATCAAGAAGACTTTGTCGCGGTAACCGTTGACCGACAGGGCTTGTCCCATCACTTCCTCGCTGCCGCCCTCGTGATAGTCCCAAGAATTGTCGAAGAAGGTCAGCCCCTCGTTGATCGCCTCGTGCATGATGGCGACGGCCTCGTTCCGGTCCTTGACGGCGCCGATGTCCCATCCGCCCAACCCGATGATGGAGACGCGCTCTCCGGTTTTGCCGAGCGGGCGAGTCGGCAATCCGTTGGGGCTGTTCTCTTGCGCCAAGACCATTCGGGACCCGAGGGCCAGGCCGGCCAAAACGCCCTGAACAAATTCGCGGCGAGTCGAAACGCTCATCATTTATCTCCTCGACTGAATACGGCACATTGCCCGAAATAACGGCGAGTCCTACCCGCAATCGAAACGCAGGCCGGCAAACTTTATTTGTCCCCGCTTCCGCCCGACGACAGGATAAATGATACGATTCTCAACTCCGTCGGTCAAACAGGTTCCGGAGGTTCGTGCGAAAGGGTAACGGCACAGGATCGCTCGGTGGCATCGGTCCAAGCATTAGCCCGAAGCTTCTCCTGATCGCGGCAGGCACGGGCTTCCCCTTGGTATCCGCAAGTTGCAGACGCTGGGGTAAGTGGCGGCGGTGACAAAATGAGTTCGCGAGCGATGGCTGTATCGAAAGTATGGACGGGCAATTTGAGAATCATTTGGGTGAATGGGAAAGATGTGATATCTGGTGAAAGATTGCTTGTGAGTTGTCCGATTTCTTGGTAACAGGTCCAATAAACAGTTACCAGCTCAAAGCAAGAATTCGTAATGTTTCCCGTCCATGTTCGGGGACGCGGGCAAGTTCGCGTGAAACCTTTGGGTTAAGAGTTTGACGGCCGCCGATCACGCGGATTCTGGGAATTCGGAAAAGGGAGGGGACGATGGCGGGAGAATCGTTACAGGTGAATCATCACGGCAGAGAGACGGTTTCCAGCGAACAACATTGGGCTCAGGCCGCTCAACTCCGTTTCGATCGCAGTAGCTACCCCGCTTTGCGACGACTGCGCTGTCGGTTTGATGACGGTCGAATCATCATTCACGGCCAAGTTGGCAGTTATTTCCAGAAACAATTGGCGCAAGCCGCGCTTTCCGACCTGCCGGACGTGGAAATCGTCAACGAAGCGGAGGTCGTAACTCCCCACGATGCGGTGTTTTCCACGAGCGAATTGCTCTGACCTTTTCGGTCCGAAGCCTTTCGGCCCGGTTCTTCTCCGCGACACGAATCGACCTCATGCAGATAGCCCGCCGCAATACGGCATGGAGGCGGGCTTTACGTTGCTTGCTTCCACGGTCGCTCTGAACTCGAACAATCGCCGCTCCGAATGCCGCCTGGCGACCGGCGGCAGGACAATCGTGCTCGTTGTTCTGAACTTTTCTCGCGGTAACATCATCCAAGGGCATAGCCCCGTCTGCGTGGGCGACGCTTGGCTTTATCTTCATTCTTGCTTTTTCATTTCCCTAGCCCTCTAACGGCGGCGGGCTTCGGGTTTCCTTTACGGTCCCCCTAAAAAGAACTTCGAATGGTCGGAGGTTGTGAGCGCAGGTTCCGCTTTTGCTCGCATCGATGAATCGTCTTCATGGAACGGGCATAGGAACGCCGCAACCGGATTGCTTTGGTAACTCTGGGAAAAACTCGGAGATCGCCCCTCCGACGCTTTCGACAAGGGTGGCGGAAAGCTACATTTAAGCGGCGGCGGTACGCCCGGTGTGGGACGCTATCGTCGCTTTTCCCGTTGCGGACTAAGGTGTTTACGCAGGTAATTGCCCCAGGTTGCGGACGGCTTTCGTCGTCGCTGTTACGAGGATGCTTTCGATGAACGCGCTCTTTCGGGGTCGGCGGATCATGTCAACGACGGGAACGTTGCGCGGCTGCGCCTTCGGCTTGATCCGGTCGATGTTGGCGTGTTGCGTGGCAACAGCCTTGGCGACCGTGCCGGTACTCGCGGAGGAGGGTTCGGGCGACGTCCCCGCCGTGCCTGCTTCGGCCACGTCGGGCGCCGCGGAAGAGTCGCCGCCGCTCGATGCGACGATTCGCGAGCAGACGATTTACGTCCCTTACGAGAAGTTCCGCCAAGTATTCGAGCAGGATGGACGCGGCGTCTTCCTGCCCTACGAGAAATTCCGCGAATTGTGGCAAGCCGCGCAGTCCGCGTTGCACCCGCAAGTCGAAGCGTCCCCGCCCGTCAATTTCCTCTTCCGGTCGGCGTCCACCGAGTTGGAATTGGGGAAGCAGGCGGTGCAGGGGACCATGACCTTGGACGTCGTGGTTCTGACCAAGGGCTGGCATTTGATACCGCTGCGGATGTCCGACGTGTCCATCCGACGGGCGAGCATCGGCGACGCGGCGGCCGACCTGATCTTCGAGCAAGGCTACTTCTTGCTGGTGTATCACGAAGACTCCGAACCGCGTGACGTACAGCTAGCCCTCGAATTTGCGAAAGGTATAGCTCACGATTCCGGCGAGCGAACGGTTACATTCGAGACGCCGCCCGTCCCGGTCAGTCGGTGGCACGTTCATACGCCGGAAGAAGGCGTTCGTATTGAAGTGTCGCCCGCCGCTACGCCGCCGGTGCCGGAAGTAAGCGGGGCCGATCCGGACGCCAATGGCACGGAGACCGCGACGGGGGATTCGGACGGCGGAAAAAAAGTCGGCAGCGAAGTGACGGCCTACGCCGCGCCCGGTTCCTCGGTAACGATCGGGTGGACGCCGACGGCGGAAGGGGCCGCCGGGCTGGAGGCCCTGGCCTCGGTCCAAGCGAGGGTCGAAGTCTTCGTGGACGTCACGCAGACCCGAATCCAGACGCAACTGGACTATTCGGTCAGCCGAGCGGAATTGACCTCCTTGCGAATTCACTTACCCAAGGGATGCTCGGTCGAGGGCGTTTTCGATCCCAACGTTCGTCGGTGGACCCGGAGCTTTCCCGAGGATTCGCCCGATGTCCAGCAGATCGACGTGGAATTATTCGAACCCGTGCGAAAGACGCAGCGGCTTTCCGTGATCTATTCCGTTCCCACGCAAACCGGCAAATCGACGGCCTTGCCCGTCATTCAGCCCGTCGGGGTGGGGCGGCACGAAGGCTATGTGGCCGTTCGATTGGGCGAAGGGCTGCGCGGAGAGATCTCGGATTCACGGGCGTTGATGCAGGCGGATCCTTCCGAACTTCCCGCCGCGAATCGACAGCAGGCGTGGGATTGGGTCTTTCGCTATATCGCGGTTCCCTATCAATTGGCCCTGCTCGTCGAGCCTGTATCGCCGCGCGTGACCGTTGACGAGACCGTGGAGTTGCACCTAACCGAGCGCGCTCTTCAACTCTCGATTGTCGGGGTTTTCAATATTGAGCGGGCCGGCATCTTTCAGGTGAATTGGGCGATCCCGCCCGGGTTCGAGGTGGCGCGCGTTCAGGCGCGAGCGGCGGAAAACGTCCCCGCCGTCGAGATCGCCGACTGGCGGGTCGAAGGCGAGGCGAAGGATCGGTTGACGATCAACTTTCGCAAACGAGCCTTGGGGCAGGCGACGGTGGAAATCCTCTTGACGCGAGAACTTCCCGAGGCGGAGCGTTTGGATAGACCGATGCAACCCCGGGAATGGAGTCTGCCGCTACCCCGAGTGGCGGCGGAATCGGTGGAGCGGAGCACGGGAAGGGTCACGCTGTTCGCGCCTGAGTATTTGCAGGTGGAAGTCAAGCCCGTCGCGGGATTGCACCTGATCTCGCTCTCGGAAATCCCGCCCCAACCGGCGGCGCCGGATCGTCCCGCCGGGCTTGCGCCGATGGTCGCTTATGCCTTCACGGAAGCTGCGTCCACGTTGGATGTGAAGGCCCAGCGGAGACGTCCGCAACTGAATCTTGCGCAACTGTTGGTCATGCGGATCGAGGACCGCGTGATCCGCTACGATTGCACGTTCTTTGGCGACGTGCAATTCAGCGGCATCCAGGAAGTGCGTATCGACGTACCGGAGAGCGTTGCCAACAAACTCCGCAATCAAACGCCGCAAATTCGAGAGACGCGATTGACGCCGCAACCGGCGGACACGGCGCCCGGCTTTGTCGCTTTCGGCTTCTCGGCCGCCACTGAATTGTTGGGCGAATTCACCATTCGGCTCACCTGGGAGGAACCGGTGGCGGGCGACTTGGATGAAGGCGCGAGTCTGCGCGTGACGGTGCCGCACCTGCAACCGCGCGGCGCGGACCAAGCGTGGGGGCAAATCGTCGTCGTGAAATCCGAGAACATCGAGGTGCGTGAGGCGGGCGAGACATCGGGCTTGCGGCCGATCGATCCTCAGCGGGAACTGATGCGCGGCCGAAACATGCCCGAGGCCGCCGGCGCGTTCGAGTTCACGGGAACTTGGAGCCTGGCGTTGGAGGCGCTGCGTTATCGCATCGAACCGGCGAAACAGGCGGCGATCGAGCGGGCGCTGGTTCGTATGGTCATGACGCGCGGCGATCGGATCGCCGTACAGGCCCTGTATCGCATCCGCAGCATGCAGCAAAGACTTGCTGTGGCGTTGCCGCCGGGCGCCGAGCCTGCGAACGAACAACGGCTCAACGGGAGACGCTTCGACCTCGAATTGGCGCCGGAAGCGACGCGTCCTAAGTCGGTCGCACCGGGCCGCGCGGTGTACTATGTCCCCTTGGCGCAGACCTCGCCCGACGAAGTCGCGGTGCTGGAATTGCGATACCAGACCGCGGCTCAAAAACCGGGGCTGATGATCCCCGAATTTCCCATCGACCCAGACGTGCAACCGTTGGCCCCGGCGATTCAACGTGTGTATTTGAGCGTGTACGTTCCCGAGGAAATGCGCGTCTTGACCCGGTCCGGACCGTGGACCGAGGAATTCGATTGGGAGATGGAACCGGGTCGGGGGCTTCAGCCTATGGTGCACGCGTCGGCCGATCCGAGTTCGCTGATCGATTGGGTGACGGAGGGAACGGATGTGCAAGTGGGAGATTTCGCGGTGGACGGAATGGGATTGGTGTATTCGTCCATCGATCCGCCTTCCGGCGTCCACGGGGCCCTGAAGCTGCGCATGTGTGACTACCGACTTTGGAACGCTTTGCTCATTGCCGGCGGATTGATCGTGGGTTTGTTGCTGCTTCCCTTGCGATGGGGGACACGGTTGTGGATCTTGGCTTGGCTCACGCTGGCATGGTGCATAGCGGCGGTCGTGTTTCCGATTGCCGCGGCGCAGATGGCGGACCGCACCTTGTTCCTGGTCGGTGTCGGCGTGGTCGTGGTGTGGCTGTTTTCTGATGCGTTGAGAAATCGTCCGAAAGGACCGCCCGGCGGTTTTGTTCCGGCTAAGGTGACGGGGGAACCGCCGCCCACACGCGGCCCTCTAGCCGCCGAAATGCCCCCGCTGCCCGCGGATTCGGCATCCGCGTTGGGCGGCAAGCGCGAAGACGCCGTGTTATCGGCGGCGGTGGTGATGGATGACGACGATGTCGTGATCGAAAAGCGGTCATCGGGCCATGAGGAAACGGATGCGGCCGATCCGACTTCGGCCAAGACGAACGCTTCTGAGACCGATCCGCGGCAGGAAGGAGAGCAGCGCCATGACCAAGAGTAATCCTTCCCGTGCGGCATGGAATCGAATGGCATCCGCGCGGCGGCACCGGCTGCTCGCGAGTTGCGCGGCAATATGGCTGGTCTTGCCGCTTGTGAAATCGCCCGGGTTTGCCGACGAGGGACCGCAAACGAACGGGGATCGTCCGGCGATTGACGTCCGAGAAATCTTCGTCCCTGAAGAGGAATGGGCGACCCTGCTGGAGAACCGTCCCGAGCGGGTTTTTCTATCCCGCCAAGAATATGACGAACTTCTGGCCAAAGCCCGAAGGACGCCGCCCGCTCCCGCCGCTCCTCGATCGTGGGCACTGACGGATGCGGAGTACGAGATCCGTTTCGACCGCGATCGGGCCTGGATCCAGGGCACGCTGCGTCTGCGGTTGCGTGCCGACGGTCTGCAAACGGTTCCGCTTTCCATGCGCGGGGCGGTCGTGCACTTGGCAAGAATGGACGACCAGCCCGCGGCGATCTCGCTCGTGCAAGAGAACGGTGCGCCGACCGCGATCGAGCTGTTCGCGGAAGGCGTAGGGGAGCACGTGTTCACGTTCATGGCTGCCGCAGCGCTTGAGGTTTCGTCAGTGCAGCAAAGTCTTACGGTGCGGCTTCCCAGGGCCGCGTCTTGCCGAACCGCGGCGGTCGTTCCGGGAGACGTGGAACTGAAATCCGGCGCCGTTGTCTTGGATCGGCGTTTGGAATCGAATGGCGATACCCGCTTCGATTTGGTTCTTCCTGACGAAGAGACGACGTTGGTACTGACCTTGAACAGCCGATTGCGGCAGGATCGCAGACTCATTCACGCGCGAAGCGTCAATGTTGTGGAGGTGGGCGAAGCCGCGCGGAGGATTTGCGGGGAGATCGCCTTCGACGTCCTCGATCAACCGGTATCGTCGCTGCGATTGTCGATTCCCGAGAGATACGCTGTGACCGCGGTAGATTGTTCCGCGGCGACGAAATGGCAGGAACAGCAGGCGGAGGATCGTCGCGAACTGACGATCGCTTTGCGAGAACCGACCGCCGGGCGGATTACGGTGCGGGTACAAGGCGTGCAAACAGGAACAAGCGAAACGGATGTGCCGATCGCTCTCTTCCAACCGCTGGATACGGCCTCGCACGCGGCGGTGGTTGGACTGATGCTGGACCCGAATTTGCGGGTGGAGAGCTTTCGTGAGGCCGGCGTGGTGCGGATCGACGGTTCCGCAGTCGCGGAAGTGCTCGCTCCTTTGACGGAGGGCACGGACGAGACATTGCGGGGCCGTTTGGTCGGGGCTTGGTACGCACCGTGGGGAGATCCGGCGGTGACGGTACGCGTGGAGCGTCCACAGCCTCAGCTCGACGCCTTGATGAACCTGGTATTCACGGTGAAGGAAACCGAACTGAGTCTATTGGGCGAGGTTTTTCTGACGCCGCTGGAGGAGAAACTGTACGAAGTGGTGCTGCTGCGACCGGCCGATTGGCACGTGACCCGGGTGACGCTGTCGGACGGTACGGCGGTGCATTTCGAAAGCTTTGGTCGGCTCGACGAAGCAGGGCGGCTTGTCGTTCGATTGCCTCAAGGCATCGCCGTGGGAGAGCAGACGCGAATTGATTTTCAAGCGGTGAGTACGGTGCCCGCTCGGTCCTGGGACGAGTCGGGCGAGGTCGTTTTCCCGGCCTTCCGCGTAGCTTCGGCGACGCGTGAGCGCGGGGCGGCGGCTTTGGTCATGGCGACCGATTTGGAGGTCGCGCCGATCTCGCTCGATCGTTTGGTACCCCTGAATGCGGCCGATCGCCGGGAATTCGGGCTTACGGCGGTGGAAACCGCTTTAGCGTATCGGATCGTGGAACAACCTTTCTCGGCGCGATTCCACGTGGTCAAGGCTCGACCGCGACTGAGCGCCGAATTGTTCCAATGCTTTCGATTGGAGACGGTGGCTTTGTACGGCCATGTCGAACTGGTCTATCGCGTGGAGGGCGCCCGGGAGGATGCCTTTACGTTCAGTCTGCCGCTTTCCGCGCCGGAGGGAGTGCGCGTAACAGCGGGCGGAGGACATGCGGTAAAGCAGGTGACGCATGAGGTCCGCGGCGAGCGGCGATACTGGACGGTTCGTTTGCAGGAACCGGCCCTCGGCGGGGTTCGTCTGGCCGTGGATTGGCGGCAAGAGTGGCAAGCCGGCGACGGCAAGGAAACGCCTCTGCCTTTAGCGACCTGCGACGATGTGGTTTATCAGACGGGGATCGTTTCGCTGGAGGCCACCTCGGAATTGGAGGTGGAGATGGTAGGTTCGGCTCGGCGGGTGGATGAAGGCGAATTGGCCGCCGCCGAATACCAGCCCGGGCCGGGTTTGTTAGCCGTCGTCAGCTATGGCGGAAACCCACCGCCTTTGGGGATTGAAGCCCGGCGCCACGAGGTGATGGAGACGCCGCCGGTACTGGTTCAAAGGGCTGCGATTCGGACGCAGTTCGACGTCGGCGGGGCCTTGGTGGGCCAGGCCGATTTCTTTCTGCTGACGGGGGGCGCGTCCCTGCGGTTGGAGATGCCGCCAAGCGGCGAATTGTGGACCGCGCTGTTGGACGGTCGTCCCTTGCGAGTGCGGCAGGTGGGAAGCGAGTACCGATTGGACATTCCCGCCGGCGACGTTCAAGCGTTACGGCATTTGCGTCTGGTGTACGGGCAGCGCTTGCGGGGGTTCGGTTTGCTGGGGACGGCGGAACTGCAAAGCGTCTGGCTGTCGGCGGTGGCCGGCACCGGACAAGCGGCACAACAACTTGCCTGCGCGGACTTGCAATGGGAGGTGTTGCTACCGCCGGGTTTTGCGGTGGTTCGCAGTCGCGGCAACGCCATGCAGATTCAGGCCGATCGTTCGCCGTTGTTGCTCACCGCGATCGACATTCTCAAGGAATTTCCTTGGATGATCGGTTGCGGAATGCAGGCCGCTCGGGAGTCGGCCCGGGACCGGACCGAAGCCGAGTTCGCGGAGCCGATGCCGCAGGCGGAGAGCGAGTCTCCGAAAGTCCATTTTTCTATGGCGGAGGAGGCGGCCGAGGATCAGAAATCGGCGGGTGAACTGGGATTAGCCCTCCAGTCGGAAAGGGACACGGCGATGGGGCAGGTCTTGGCCATGCCCGGCGCTGGTCCGGAAACGCCGACGGAAGGCCGCGCCCCGGGACTAGCGCCGCCCGCCGATAGGCCCGCCGCGCCGCCGGTCCCGACGGAACCGCAAGCGACCCAGGAGGCAGCGCCATCGACTCAAAGCCCCGTGGCGGTTCCCCCCAAGCGACGAATGCAGACGGGTTTCGGGCCGCTGCCCATCGAGTTGCAGACGCCCGAGGGATACCAGATCGTGAACTTGACCAATTTGGGGGCGCGTCCGACCGTACACATGACGCTCGTGCGGGCGTACGATGTGTTCGGTTTAGCATTTGCGTTGCTGGGAGGCATGGCGGCCTTGGTTATCAAGGTTCGGGCGGCGCGAAAAGGGCGTTTCGGCCACGGGCCGTTGCTGGGTCTCGTGGCCCTGGCGTCCTTGATTCCCCTCGTGCCGGGCCTTGAAATCCTCATGGCCGTATGCGACGGCTTCTTGTTGGGCGTCTTGGGGGTGTGGCTGGCTTGGTTCGTCTTGCCGCCGATTGCCGGGGCCTACAGATATAGCCGAACCAACCTATCGGCGGCTTACGGGTGGCTGCGTCGCGAGTTGAAGAGACCCTTCAAACGATCCTCCTGGATAAAGACGGGCGGAATGCTGGCACTTGCGGTTCTGCTCGCGTCGCAAGGCGGTCATGTTGTCGCCCAGGCGACCGGTGCGGACGATACGGCGGTCGTGGCCACGGACCCGTCGGGACGATTGACCGTTAGAATTCTCGGCGTTGAACCGCCGTTGAATCCACCCGACGACGCGGTCATTATCCCCTACGATCCGGCTAAGGGCTGGGAATCGGCGGGCGGGCGCGTGTTGATTCCTTTCGCCAAGTACGTCGAACTGTGGCAGGCCGTCGAAGGCGCGAATCAGGGGCAGACGCAACCGGCGCGATCCTTCGCGGTGGGCGGCGTAGCGTACCAAGGCATTCTCGACTCGGCCGAGGTCTTGCGGCTTCAGGGCGGTTTCGAGGTATTCGTATATGCTTCCAAACCGGTGCGCATCCCATTGCTGTTCGGCAATGCTTCACCGATCGCGGTACGGTTGGACGGCAAGGCCGCGGCACTGGAACCCGGTGAACCGGATGCGCCCCTGCCGCCGACCGTCGAAACTGCGCGGCAGCTAGTTGCGCGCGATTCGGCGACGCCGATGAACGCGCTGTTGTACGTCGCCGGCAAGGGCCGCCACCGCGTGGACATTGAAGTGCTGATCCCGCTGCAACGCACGGGTGGTTGGCGCAAGGCCGAGGCCGTATTGCCGTGTCCGGCGTCCGGGCTGTTGAAATTGACGGTACCGCAGGCCGGAAGCGAAGTGCTGTTTCCAGCCGGGACCGGACGCTTGAAGACGGTGACCGCGGCGGCGGATGCGTCGGTAGAAGGGACGCTTTTGCCTCCGGGCGCATTGTCACTCCAGTGGCGCCCCCAGGTATTCGAGGCCGTTGTCGATCCGTCTTTGGCGGTCCAATCCTTCGTCGTCGTGGATGTTCGCGAAGAAAATTTGTTGTGCCATTGGGCGGCCACATTGCGATTTCGTCAAGGCGAGCGTCGGAGCTTCGAATTCCTCGTTCCAAAGGATTGGGGCATTGAGCAAGTGGAAGGTGAAAACGTCAAGAGTTGGGACATGAAGGAGGCGGAGGGCGAGCGCCGTGTGGCCGTCATGTTGTTGGCCGCGGCCCGCGGAGAAGAAAGGATCGTGCTCCGTCTACGCCGATCGTTGCTTAAAGCGGGAGAGACGCAGGCGGAGTTCGAGGTTCCCAAGTTGGTGGTGGCGGACGCGGCCTCGCACGGCGGAAGAATCATTGTGCGGCGGAGTCCCTATTTGGAGGTCACGCCGTTGCGGACGGAGGCCGTCTCGGCGGTGCCGATTCCCGATCCCGCCAACTACGAATTAGCCGTGCGAAACGCCCCCGCCAGTCCGTTGGGCTTGCAACCGCAGGCGGCCTATTCGTTCTTTTCGAATGCGTATCGCTTGCTAATCCAGTCTCGAGTGCGCCAAACCGAGCAAACAGCCGACGTGCAAGCGGTGTTTCGCGTAGGATCCTTTCGCAGATCGTTGGAGGCGCGGATTGTCTGGCATGTGACGAATGTCCCCTTCTACCAAGGCGTCATCGTGCTGCCCCCTCGTATCCATCGCATCGACCAGGTGGAATTGCCGGGGGAAGGGAGTTGGGACGTTCAGGCGACGGATACCGAGACACGCGTGAGCGTTTTTCTCCAGGACGGCATCTTGGGCGACGTGCCGGTGGTGGTGCGTGCCACGTTGTCGGTCGAGGATACGCCCGCCGAATTGAGCGTGCCCGCGGTTCAGGTGCCGGGCGTGCGAACCCTGAAAGGGGAGATGGCAGTCAGGGTCGAGCCGCGCTATGGGGTCGAATTGAAGTCTAAGCGAGATTGCCTACCGATCCTCGTTTCCCGGTTGGCATGGTTGCCCGAAGATCAACGCAGCGACACCCAATTGGCTTTGGAATTCGGAAACGCGTCCTCGGAGGCTCTGATCGGTCTTCACGCTCGAACGCCCGTCGTCTCGTGTGAAACGATCGGGAACGTGCGCTTTACCGATCGTGCCGTGGAAGAGACGCTGCTGTTGGAGTTTTCGGTGGAGCAGGCGGGCATTCGCGGTCTGCGCTTTCGACTGCCTGCCGGTATGCGGGACTGCCGGATTCACGCCCCCATGCTGCGTTCCAAATCGGTCACACCGTGCGACGACAATCCGGATTCCGATGTACGGGTCACGATAGAGTTTCAGGATGAGCTGATGGGATTGTTGCGGATCTTGGTCGAACAAGACTTCGCCGTGACCGACGCGCCGCACCGGGCTTCGGTGCCGACCGAGATCGAGATTCCCGACGGTCCGCCGGTACGCGTGGGGATCCAGGCCGTTACAATGCAAAACGCCGGTCGCGACGAGGTGATCGTGGCGGAGTCCGAAGAGGTGGAGCAGGCCGGGTCCCAGCGGCGCGCTCAATTGGAGGAACGACTACGCGGGCCGGACGGTCCGCCCGTGCGACTGACCGACGCCTACATCATACGCGCCGGGGCGAATAATCCGCGATTGGCATTTCGTCCGCGGACTCGAACCACGCAGCGCAGCGGCGGGATTCGGATCCGCTTATCGGACGGCCTTCTGACCCTGGATGGGAACGGCGAGTATCGCGGTGCGCACCAGTATTGGATCGAGAACCGTCAGGAACAATTCCTGCGCATCCGATTGCCGGAGGGCGCCCGACTCTGGTCCGCTTCCGTTGATGGGCGTCCCGCCAAGCCGGTTGCCGACGGCGAGACCGCGGACCCGGACGTGGTTCGCATCCCCGTGGCGCGTACCGCCGAGGGTGATCTGCCGGTCAAGGTGATCGTCAAATACGGCGGTTCGGATTGGGTCGTCGGTTGGAAACGTCGTAAGGCGCTGCCTTTGGTTCGCACGCCCGACTGGACGCCGGAATGGTCGCAGCTTCGCGTTTACTCCAGTGATGATCGCGTGCTGTTTGATTTCGGAGGAACGGCGCGGACGGTTCCGGAAGGGGAACTGGCATC
The DNA here is from genome assembly GCF_054657335.1 of Thermopirellula anaerolimosa. Classification (NCBI taxonomy): domain Bacteria; kingdom Pseudomonadati; phylum Planctomycetota; class Planctomycetia; order Pirellulales; family Thermoguttaceae; genus Thermopirellula; species Thermopirellula anaerolimosa. Next base: position 640,396 of record NZ_BAAHYX010000006.1, on the reverse strand, counting down.
GGGTTTCGAAGGCTTCCGCCAAAAGCTCGCCGCTGATCTGATGGAGACCTTGAAGCAAGGCGACGACTATGCCCGAGTGCGGGCCGGATTGAATCTGCGGATGTTGGGAAAGCCCTTTTCGCGCGGTGCCTATCCCTCCGATGCCGGAGGGTATGATGCGTTTGATTTCGGCAGCGCCTTTCCCGGTTCGGGATCGGAGTATCCGACGGGCGAGATCGCGGACGCTTTGAGACAGGCTGAAACCGCGGCGACTTCGAATCGCAGCCTCGATAATCGCGCTCTGCTCGGCTCTTTGTACGAGAGTCAGCAAGCGGTCAGCGTCCGCGATAAGACGGACGAGAGTGTCGCCGCGTTTCGGCGGGAGATTCCAGCGAGCAAAGGCCGGGGGCCGGGGGCATCGTTCGACCAGTCGTGGTACGGGGCCGTGCCGGGGGCGGACAAAGCTGCGCCGAAAAGCGCCGCCGAGAGATTACCGGAGGGCAAGAAGGCTCCTTCGCCGACCAAAGCCCCGGCCAGGCAACTTCAAAGCCGTTTTGAAGTCGCCGAGAGTCGAGAGATGGAGCAACTTGAACGTCGCAGCGGCGCAAACGGGGCAAGAGAGGGAGGGACGGCGTTCGGTGCTTCCGGCGACACTTCGATATTGGAGCAAAACGCCGTCGAAACGGCTCGTCGTTATGAAGAACGTTACCAAATGCGGCAGCGAGGCTTGTACGAGTCACAGGAAAAAGCGAGCGAAAACCTGGCGACCGATGCCGCGAAGCGTAAGCAAGACGGGGTTGCCTTTGGGGGCGCCGCCGCGCCGGTGACTCAAGGCGGCGCCGGGGCGGGCAAGGCCGAAACCCCTCCCGCCGAGGGCACTGCCGTTGGATTGAAAGGACGCGCGACGCTGGACGTGGAAATCCCCACGAGAGGAAAGCTGTATTGCTTCATCGCCCCGCAAGGCGAGATGGAAGTTCAGGCCAGAGCGGTCCCCGGCTATTCCGTCGCCCGGTTGCGGCAAGCCGCCACGGTCGCGGTCGTGATCGCGGTGCTGGCAATCGTCCTTGCGGTCATGGGGCGCGCCTGGCGCTACCTATCCGGACATCGCGAACTCGCCTTCGCGATCAGCGTGGTCTCGCTGCTTTTGGTCTGTTTCACCGGCGTATTCGGGCTGCTATTGCTCCTGGTGTGTTTCTACTCCTTCGCGGCGGGAGTGGCGGGCGATCGGAAGGCCGCCGAAATGCCGGGTTGAAGGGGGGAATAGGGTTGGGATCGCCTGTAGGGGGTGGGGCAAGCTCGCGCCGATGAATGGCCGTCCGCTTGCTCACAGGCCGGACGTCACTTCTCCGCCGTTAATGGAGCCTAAGGCTCGCCACGCCTCTAGATCGACGGTTTGACCGACGAACCGAACGGATCCATCCGCGAAGCCGACGTTGACGCCGCCGGGGTGGTGGCTTCGGGCCATCTGCCACAAGGACTGCAAGGGTGACCATTTCGAGCAGTCGGGGACCTGAGAATTGGGTTCCCACCAGTGGTAATAGGCCGTGTAAAGGACGAAACCGTCGAACCATCGGGCCGCGCGACTGGGGCGAGACGCGACCGGTTGTCCGTATCGCATGCACCACTCTTTCGTCAGCGTCCCGCCCGATGAGCGGCTGGACTCTCCCACGATCACCAGGTCCTTGTTGCTTTGCGACAAAACGATTCCTCCCGACCAGGACATGTCCGCGTTGGGAAGTAGGCTCTCGGAGAACGCGGCGGTATTGCTGGTGCCATCCAGCACGTCGGCAAAGGTGACGGCGTAATTCCGTTTGAATAGTCCGTCGCCGTCGAACACGGCGGTACCGGAGGACGTCGGCGCACCCCGCCCCCAACAAGCCATGTAATTGGTGGACCCGTAATTCGGCTCCACACGGCGGCGAACGTCGCTGGGACAATAGAAGAAGCTAATGTCCAGACTCAGAGGCTGGACGTTGTCGGGATGGACGCCCACTCCGGGACCGTTGAAAACACCCGTATGACCGTACAGCGGCACATCCAAATTCAGGGATTGGTACGTGTTGTATTGCTCGATGTACGGGGTGAGCATGGCCATCGGTCCCCAGCGATACTGCCAGGCGGGAATGCTTTCGTAGCCTGGGCAGACTTTTTCGGGCGAACCGATGGGAAACCCGTTATTCACGTCGTGGAAGTTGTGCAAGGCCAAGCAAATCTGCTTGAGATTGTTCAAGCACTGGGAACGGCGGGCGGCTTCGCGGGCCATTTGCACGGCGGGCAAGAGCAGCGCGATCAGAATGCCGATGATGGCGATGACCACGAGCAACTCCACAAGCGTGAAACCCCGCCGAACGCGCGCTTTGTTCATGGAAATACCTCCGGGAGACTGGCTGGTAATACGATCACACAAAAAGTATTACTGTCCTTTGGTGCGGCGTCAAGCGGGCGGGGACCGTTGGGGCGCCGAAAAATGATGTTCCGGCAATCGAGTGGGGACCGTTACACTGTAGCCATGGCACGGTTGAACCCGAACTCGCAAGCAAGTTGAGGGGCGATGGTGGTCACTTACCGGTCGCATCCGTTACCGACGAAATTGACACATTGGGGCGCCGGTTTCGCCGCGCTGGCCGCGTTGAGCTATCTCGCGGTCGGGGCGCTGGGCGCCGTCCGCCCGGAGTTGGCGGTGCCCATCTCGGGTGCTCGGCACGCAGGCTGGCCTTTGCTGGGCGTTTTGACGGGCGTGCTGGTTTGGGCCATGACGTCCGCGCGACCCCTGGGCCGCGTCGGTCGCCGTTTACGCCGCATCGGCTTGAGGTTCTCCATCCTCTGGCTAAAGGCCGATCGGACGCACCGGTTGCTGATTGCCGCCATCATCGCCCACGTGCTCATCGGTTTGGGCTATTGGCTGGAGGTCCCCTGGGACGTTCGCGTTGCGGATGAGGAACTGCGTCTGGCATCGGTGAGTCCCGTCCGAAAGTTTCGAGGCTCCTGGGCGGCCAATGCTCCCTTTTGGACTGGCAGGGTGAACGACGAAACGCCTCCTGACGCCGAAATCTTGTTCCGCGGCGGATGGGAGGGGATGGTCTTCTCGTACGACGTGTTCCCGCGGCGAGTCTTCGCCCTGCCCGATGACTTGCAAGCCCTGGCCGAGCGGTGGCACAAGCACGCTTGGCTGGAAATGAGAACCGATGGGCGCTCGAACGCCGATGCGGCTACGGATCGGTTTTGGACGGCAGCCAACCGCTTTCAGTCGATTTCGGAAGCCGAATTCATCCGACGGTACGGCATCGACTTCGTCGTCACTTTCGACGAAAGTCGCCCATGCGAGTGCGGCATCCATCCCGTGCAGCAAGAATCGCGAAAGAATCCCGAAACAAAATCGCCGTAATCATCCTCTTCCGACCATGATGATTTGCCTATGACCGGTTCGCTTGGGTATACCATAGCCGTTTTGATCGTGTTGTGGTTGTCGGGCTATCCCATTGCGCGACTCTTGGTGCCCGCCGATCGGCAGCAAACGGCGGAATCGCTGCTGAGGCTCGGTGCTTCCTTGCTGTTGGGCTGCCTGTTGTTCTCGGTCCTCTTGTATTTGCGTTTGGCCGTTGGGGCACGCTGGACCGTGGCGTATTGGGTGGCGGTTTGGTCCGTCCACGCCGGGCTTGCCTTGGCCGCGATCGTGCTGCTCGTTCGAGATCGCCGGTACTGGATTGCGCTCTGGCGAAACGCGGCTCCCTCCGCGAGAATCGCCGTAGCCGCAACGGGAGCGGTTCTCCTATCCGCAGCGGTGGTGGGGGGGCATTTGGGGCTTTTGGGTTACGATGCGCGAGCGATCTACGGGCTGAAGGCCAAGGTCCTGGCCGAGCAAGGGATGCTCACCGACGTGGATTTCCGCGACGTCCATCGTCTCCATTTCATGCCCGGCTATCCCCTTTTGGTGCCGATATTGGAAGCCCAAGTGTTCAGGCTAAGCGGCAACGCAAGCGATCAAGGCCTGCCGCTTCTGTTTTGGGCATTCCTCACGGCGAACGTCATTCTTTGGGCAAGCTACGTGGCGAGGTTCGACCGGACTGCGGCGGCGTGGCTCACTCTCTTCTTTGCACTCACGCCCTGGCTCTGGAAATTCTCGGAGGGGGCGGGGCTGTCGGGTTCCGCGGATGTCGTCCTGACGGCCTACCTTTTGGCGGCGGCGGTATGCGCTGCTCGATCGACAACCGAAAAGGGCTATCGCTACGCCCTTGTGTGCGGTTTGGCGATTGCCGGGGCGATGGCCGTCAAGCAAGAGGGAGTCCTTTGGTGCGGCCTGATCTTGACGACTCTTGGTCTGACGTGGATCGTGGACTGGCGGCGGAGACGGTGCGCCCCGGCACGATCCGCGGGAGAATCGCTACTTGCTGAGGGAATCGGCACGAATGTCAACGTCGGCCGACGATGGAAGTCGCTTACGAATTTCGGCATCGTCACCGTAACGGGTCTATCGATGATCGTGCTTTTGCGAATGGTTCACGGCGACATTCCGCGCTCACCCCTGTACCGGTCGTATTTTCAGGCGCTGTCCTGGGATTGGCTGGGACATTGCGTCGGGCGAATACCACAAATCGCTTCATTTGCCGTCGCCGAGTGTGTCAATAACGTTTGGGGCTTCGGCTGGGGGGCGCTTTTCTTGTCGCTGATGCTGAAGCGCAACCGCCCGGTTTCGACCGAAGCGACCTTCCTAAGGTTGCTCACGACGCTGGGTGCGGCGTCCTACTTGGCGGTGTTTTTGGTGACACCGTATCCCCTTACCTACCACCTGTTTACGGCCTTCCGCCGGTTGATGTTTCACATCTACCCCGTCGCGATGCTGGTACTCGCCGAGCAAGTGATGGCCGCCGGTATTGTCGGCGAATTGGGTCGGGTCTTTCGTTTCGGCACGCTTCGAACAGCAAACGAGAAGCCTGTATCGAACAACGGGGTGGCGCAAACGCTGGGGCCGGACCCGCTTGAGAAAGCCGCATAGCCGCGGGCGCGACGGCGCCGCGTTCGACCGGTCGGTCCCTTGAATTGCTGCGTCCCACGTCTTTCAATGAATCGAGCGAACCGCCGGGTTTAGCAGGGGCGGCGCGCTGGCCGCGCGGCGGTCCCGAACCGCTGGAAGAGTGATCGGCGAGTCGTCCGCATGCCGGGAGGCTCCTCAACGCAACTGGAAGTCTCAGTACCATGTCCCGCGACCATTCGTTGGATATCTTGCCGCCCTTCGATTTTGCGACCGCCCGACGGGTGGTTTTCGGCTGGGGGCGTCGTCGTGAATTGCCGCGATATCTTACGTCCCTGGGGCGAGAGTGTTTTGTGCTAGTGGGGTCCCGGACTTTACTTCAATCCGGCGTCGCCGATGAACTGGCGGAGTTGGTCCAAGCCGCCGGTTGTACCGTCGCCGATATCGCTGAGATTCACCGTGAGCCTCAGGTCGCGGACGTCGACGCCTTGACGGATCGGTGGCGGAAGTCGGCGGACCTGGGCGATGCGGTCATCCTTGCCCTGGGCGGCGGGGCCGCCATCGACCTCGCCAAGGCCGTCTCGGCCCGTCTCACCCATCCGGAAGGGGACTCCATTCGCGATTACCTCGAGGGCGTTGGACGCGGGTTGCGACTTTGCCGCCCGTGCGTTCCCGTGGTGGCAGTGCCGACCACCGCCGGGACCGGGACCGAGACCACCAAGAATGCCGTGATTTCCAGTGTCGATCCGCCGTTCAAGAAGAGCCTCCGCGATGATCGCATCCTGCCCGCTTTGGCCCTCGTCGATGCGGAGTTGACCGTCTCGGCTCCGCTGCGGGTGACGGCTTATTCCGGCATGGACGCGATCACGCAGCTTATCGAAAGCTATTGCAGTCGCCGTCGCACACCGATTCCGGAGGCCTTGGCCGAATCGGCTTTGCGTTCCGCCCTGCCATCCTTGCGGACCCTTGCCCGAGATCCGTCCAACCGCCGAGCGCGCGAAGTCATGGCTTACGCCGCGCTGGTTTCAGGCATTTGCTTGGCCAATTCGGGCTTGGGCATGGCTCACGGCATCGCGGCATCGCTCGGCGTACACGCCGGCCTTCCTCACGGGTTGGCTTGCGCCATGATGTTGTTGCCTACGCTCGAGTTTAATCGGGTTACCGAAGCGCCGCGCATCGCCGTGCTGGCCCGCCGGGTGCTCGATTTGCCCTCTTCGTTGCCGCTGAATGAACAGGTTGATCGACTCCTGGAAGCGTTAACGGAAGTATTAACGGAATTGGCTATTCCGCGGGGGTTGTCGGAAGTGGGGGTCCGGGCCGAGCAACTCCCGGCGATCGCCGCCGGATCCTTCGGCAGCAGCATGAACGGCAATCCTCGGGAGGCTTCGCAAGACGACATCCTGGCCGTTTTGGAGGGCATTCTGTGATTGTGGCGGCGGGACTGACACCGGCTTGGCAACGGATATTGGTCTTCGATCGCGTGATGCCGGGCGAGGTCAATCGCGCGTCGCAGACCGTGGAATGTATCTCCGGGAAGGTGACGAACACTGCCGTCGCGGCGAGGTTCCTGGGCGGCGAAGTGACCGCCGTCATGCCGCTTGGGCCGAACGTCCGAGAAAACGTGAAAGGCGAAATGGCTGGGTTGAACCTAGCGTGCGCAGTCGTCGCCACAACCGCTCCCACCAGGACGTGCATCACGGTGATCGAACGGGCATGTGGCCGAGTGACGGAGTTGGTGGAGGAGTCGGCCCCTCTTTCGTCTTCGGAGCTTGCCGAGTTCGCGGATCGCCTCCGCGGGTTCCGAGCCACGGCCGAAATCCTGGTTTTCAGCGGATCCCTGCCGCGCGGGACGCCGCCCGAGACGTATCACGAGTTGCTCCGGGAATTTCCAGGCCCCGTGATCGCGGATTTTCGCGGCCCAGGCCTGATGGCGGTATTGCCGCTCCGCCCGTTCTTGATCAAGCCCAATCGGCAGGAACTCGAATCCACGCTGTCGTGCTCGTTTCGCGACGACCGAGATTTGATCGATGGGATGCAAGAGTTGTGTCGCCGCGGGGCCGAGTGGACGCTGGTCTCGCAAGGCTCCGCTCCGGTTTGGCTGGCGTCGCGGAGCGAAGTCTATCGGATCGATCCACCCCAACCCGAGGCCGTCGTGAACCCGATCGGTTGCGGAGACGCTTTAGCCGGGGCGGCGGCGTGGGCGATTCACGAAGGCGCTACCGTCCCCGATGCCGTCCGATTGGGCGTGGCCGCGGCTCAAGATAACCTCCGCGCGCTGCTTCCCTGTCGTTTGGATCCGGCGTGGGTCCGGCAGCGTGCGGAACGGATTCCCGCCGTGCGAGTTCGATAACCCTTCGCGAACTTGTTAGCCCGGGTTGCGGCATTCTATGATGAAGGCTGGCGGAATGAACACCGGCGCGGGAACGAAACGGGTACGCGACAACTATTTGGAATCCTTATGGCACATGCCCGGCGCCCTGGGTTCACCATCGTAGAGTTGCTGGTGGTCATCGCGATCATCGGCCTGCTGATTGCTCTTCTCTTGCCTGCCGTGCAAATGGCCCGGGAATCCGCCCGCCGCGGTCAGTGCTTGAACAATCTCAAACAACTGGCATTGGCAGCACACAATTTCCACGAAGTGAACAAGGCCTTCCCGCCCGGTTATTTGGGACCGCTGCCGCAAGCCGCGGTACCGCCTTATCCGGGGCAGTGGACGAGCGTCCACGGTTTCCTACTTTCTTTCACCGAGCAAAAGAACATCCGCAGGGCAAGCGATTCCGATGCGGCTGATTTCGGGGGAATCTCGCTATACGACGAATCCAGGAGCGGGGCGGGTTACTGGCAGCGGCCTGCCGGTTGGGAGGCGGCCAAGATGCAACCGCCGCTTCTGCTATGCCCTTCCGACTTCGCGCGGTCGAACCCGGACGCGGTGGCCTTGCTGCATTTTCACTATGTCGCACCCCACGTCAGCTTGGTGGCCGCGAATTTCTCCGACGGCAGCGGAGCCTCCCTCGGACGGACCAACTACTTGGGAAGCGGCGGCTATATGGGCGTGACCGGCGTCGCCGGTTCCGACATTTACCGCGGGGTTTTCTGGAATCGATCCCACGAATCGTTTGCATCCATAACGGACGGTTCCAGCAACGCGCTGCTCTTCGGCGAGGTCATGGGCGGTACCCAGGAGCCGGGGCGGTCGTTCGGGTGGTTCGGATGCGGCGTGATGGCCTCGGCATGGGGGTTGGCGACCGACGCCCAAGGCAAGACGGGCTGGTTTCAATTCACCAGTCGTCACCCAGGCGTCGTGCAGTTCGCCATGGCGGACGGTTCGTGTCGCCCCATCAGCCAAAACATCGATCGCGATACATTCGTGTACCTCAGCTCAATTTCCGACGGCAACGTGGTTCAGGGATACTGACCGCCGCGTTCCTGGGCACACCCTCGCCGGGTACCCGAAGTTCGTGCCGACGCCGATGCGCCCCGAATCCACTCCTCGGGGTTTGGGCCGATAGTCCTGTCTGCGGAGGGTTCCGCGAGCGTACCGTCCCCAACTCGCAGTGATTTCATAGGCGGCGGGGAACTTCCGGAACGGCAGTTGCAAACAACGGCCTGAAAGCGGCGACGAATCCGCCGTAGATGCCATTTTGGCAGTCCGCTGGGTTTTTGCAGGGATTTGTATCGCACCTGAAACTCGTCATAATACAGAGCTGGATTTGCAAGGGAGTTGAATAAAGACGGTATGGTGGGAGTCTTCGAGAACACTCGCATGGCCCGCGATTACTACCAAGTTCTGGGGGTGTCTCGCAACGCATCTCAGGCGGAGATTCAAAAGGCCTATCGAGAATTGGCCCGGAAGTACCATCCGGACCTCAACCCGAAAGACAAAGACGCCAAGAGAAAATTTCAAGAAGTTCAGGAGGCATTTGAGGTTCTGAACGATCCCAAAAAGCGAGAGATGTACGATCGCTACGGGAGTTCGTTCCAAGGAGCGGGGCAGGAATGGTCAGGGTTCAAGCCGGGTAGCACCGCCGGCTTTACCTTCAACGACTGGGATGATCTGGCGTCCTTCTTCGGCGGGGGCGAATACTCGGACGATATCGGCGTCGGAGGATTGGGCGACATCTTCGCGAATCTGGGACGTACCCGAAAGGGCCGCGCCGGATCGCGTCGCGCGAAGACCGCCTCGACCCGAGGCGTGGACATTTCTCAGGAGATCACCATTCCCTTCAAGATTGCCGTCGAGGGGGGGGAAGTGCCGCTGATCGTTGCTCGTCCGGACGGTCGCCGCGACTCCATTACCGTGAAGATTCCGGCGGGAATCGAAGACGCCAAACGTATTCGGCTGCGAGGGCAGGGCGCAACAGCCGCTCCCGGCGGACCGCCCGGCGACCTGTTCTTGACCGTTCACGTGATACCGCACCCGCTTTTCGAGCGAAAAGGCAAAGACCTTTACGTGAAGCTCCCGGTGACAATACCCGAGGCCGTCTTGGGCACCAAAGTGGACGTCCCGACGCCGCGCGGGACGCTGAGCATCAAGGTGCCGCCCGGAACGTCGTCCGGAAAACGTCTCCGCGTCCCCGGGCACGGGATTCGCACCAAGGACGGCGAGTCGGGCGATTTGTACGCCGAAATCCAGATCGTGGCCCCCGACCGTGTCGATGCCCTTGGATCGTCGGAGCGACAGGCGATTGCAGACCTGGGGCGGGCCTACGGCCGAAATCCCCGGGTTGATTTGCGATGGTGACGAACAACGCCCCGGAATCCTGCGGTCGTCGTGAACGACCGACGACGAATCGCCGCAGCGATTCCAGCCCAGCGGTTCCGAACGGTCTCGGCTTCCCCAAGATTCTGAGGCTGCGGAAACGCCGCGAATTCGATCGGGTCTTTGCTCGGAAGTGCTCCGTGTCCGGCAGTTGCCTCATCATTTACGCGTGCGAAAACGACTACGGATTTCCGCGACTCGGCCCGGTCGTTTCCAGAAAGTGCGGGACAAGCGTCGTCCGCAACCGATGGAAGCGCCTGATGCGGGAGGTTTTTCGTATCAATCGCAATCGCATTCAAACCGGCGTCGATTTGGTGATGATCCCGCGCCGCGGTTCCAAGCCGGATTTCGCGACCATGAATCGGGAGTTTGTCGGGCTTGTCCGGCGATTGATCGGTAAGCTGCGTCGAACGGCGGCCCCCAACGTCCGCAAGGAGCCCGGCGAATGCTCCTAGGTCCTGTCTCGTAAGTCCTATTTGGGCGGAATTGGGTGGCGGTTAGGGTATATGGAAGGGCAAATGTGATCCCGGGATATGGAGGTCCCAGGGATGCGACGCTACGAACTCACGGCCGAGCAGTGAAGGTTGATCGAGGATTTTTTCCACCGTTGGTTACCCAAGGTCGGCCTTGGCGAGGCCATCGGACGATGGTCAGCAGCGCCATGCTGTGGATTCTAAATACCGGCTCTCCCCGGCGAGAGCTGCCCGACCGTTAAGGCCCTTGACAGACCGCCAGCAACCGTTTCAATCGCCGGCGAAAAGACGGCACGCTCGATCTGATTCTCGAACGACTTCAGATTCGTCCGGACGAGGAAGGCCGGATCGAATGAGACTTGCGGACGTTCGACGGCAGCAGAGTCCGGACTCGTGCGACGGCGACGGAGCCGAGAAAAAGGGGGCCCCGACGAACCGGACGACCATGCATTGGGCCGCTCGCGGGGCGGTTTGGGGCGAGAATCCACGCGGTTACCGACGGCCGGGGAACTCCGCTAGCCGTCCACGCGACCGCCGGCCGGCTGAAGCAGGCTCGGCGGATCGCCACGTGATTCGAGCAACTCGCCGTCACCTTCTTGACCATGCTCAAGCTCGCCACAATCCAACGATACTTCAGAACCTGCTTGCGAGACAGGACCTGAAGCCGCGAGCGTGAGCTAGCGGTGGATTTGGCGTGGGGATGTCGCGGTTTATGTCCTGGTGTGTTGGGTTCATCCACCACTAGCTTACGCCGGTGGCTCATGGGAACGCTGGTGGCTCGGGTGTACGCTGGGAAGAGCCGCTAGCGTGAGCTAGCGGTGGTCGCCGCCCTCGACCGCACACGCAGTGGCAACAATGTTGGCTGAACAGCCGCTACGCCGCGACCTAACGCCGCCCAAGAAGTTAGGCAGACACCTCGTTTCAAGGGTGATGAATTTTGGGGAGATTATCGTTAGAATGATGTGCGAAATCGATGTTGCCTGGCGAATTGGCGGGCGAAAGTTGAGGTTGGGGCGATCGTTGGGCTGTTCTCGATGCTAGCCGTACGGCGAAACGCTCGCCTAGGACGCCGCGCCGGGTAATCGCCGGGTAGCATGAGAAGTACGTACACTTGTCCATTCGGGAAGCGGAGGCCGAATCGGCTGCCGAGGACCCACGAGTCTGCTCATGGCGTACACGCGTTGGTATCCTTTTGCCGTCATCGCTTTTTGGCTGGCTGCCATGTCTTGGCTTGTCTCTGCCAAGGTGATGCCGGTCTTCTTGGTGGGTTCGCCGCCTAGTTACGAAGCGATTCTCGATGCGCAGCGAGAGGAGGCCGTGGTCGGGTGGAACGTACGCTGGCGGGACCGATCGATCGGTTGGGCGGTGTCCGAAACGATTCCGGTGGAAGACGATCTGACCGAGGTTCGGCATCTCCTGCATTTCGACGAACTTCCACTCGGGGAGATGTTTCCCGGCATTTGGACGCTGTTTGCCGATCGCTCCCAGGCCCGTCCGCGGTTGGAACTGGAATTCGAGACCACGATGTTGTTCGACCCTTTGAAGCGACTGTCGTCGTTTCAGACGCGCGTACGGACGCCCACGCTGCCCGACGCCCTGGTGATCATCCGCGGTACCGTGGACAAAGATAAGCTTCAACTCAATCTTCAGGCCGGCGATTTCAATTATGACACGGAACTGGGTTTTCGCTCGGACGTGCTGGTGAGCGATTCGTTCTCGCCGCAGAGCGTACTGCCCGGTTTGCGAGACGGTCAGCAATGGACGGTGGAGGTGTACAGCCCATTCAATCTGCCCAACCAAGTCGTGCAGAAGCGACCGCTCGAAGTGATCTCCGCGAAAGTCGAAGGGCGTCAGCCGATCGTCCACGAAGGCAAGACGGTGCCGGCCTGGGTGGTGGTGTACCGAGGCGATCCGGGGGGCAACGGCGGGTCGCAAAATAAGCCGCCGCGCGGACGGGTTTGGGTCGCACCCGACGGAACGGTGCTCCGCCAGGAGGCGCGGCTGATGGACAGTACCATCGTGCTTTCGCGACTTTCGCGGCGTGAAGCGAGGCGACTTGCAGATCGGGCTGCGGAGATTCGCAAAGCACGTACCAGCTTTCTTCAGAACACCGACGGGCCTGCGCCATGATCGATTTTTGTGATGTAACTCGGCGGTACGGGACGAAGACCGCCGTCTCGCACTTGGAACTGCATATTCCCGCCGCGCAACTTTTCGCTTTTCTTGGGCCTAATGGGGCCGGGAAGACGACCTCGATTCGAATGTTGGTCGGCCTTTTGCGGCCGAGTGAGGGGAAGGTCAGCGTCTGCGGCTACGACACCGTTCAGCAAGGCCGCGAGGCCGCACGCCAGGTGGGATATGTTCCCGACCAGCCTTTCTTGTACGACAAGCTGTCGGGGCGTGAGTTCTTAGAGTTCGTGGGCAGACTGCGCGGTCTGCCGACAAAGGTCCTTCGCGACCGAATCGAGCGCGAGGCCGCTCGGTTCGAGTTATCCGGCTTTCTCGATGAATGGACGGAGAGCTACTCTCACGGCATGCGGCAACGGGTGGTCTTTGCCTCGGCGGTACTGCACGATCCGCCCGTGTTGGTCGTGGATGAACCGATGGTCGGACTGGACCCGAAGAATGCCCGACTGGCGAAGGACTTGCTTCGCGAGAGAGTCGCGCAAGGCGGCGCGGTCTTCATGTCCACGCACACGCTGAGCATTGCCGAGGAAATCGGCGACAGGATCGGCATCATCCACCAGGGAAAACTGATATTTTTCGGATCGGTGTCGGAGTTGCGGTTGTTGAAGCAGGGCGACCATCGCTCGTTGGAGCAGATTTTCTTGGAGTTGACCAACGGCGACCAGGAGGCGGTTTCTTTGGACGGCAAGGGGCCGACGGTCTCGGATGCCGCACTTCCGCAAGGTCCGACGTCGGATCGGATGTCGGTCGCCGGCTCATGAAGTAGAGTGAAGCACCGCCGACGCTCGGCAACGGCCTTAGCCCAAAACCCGCGCGAAGAACCCACGAATCAGCGATGAAGTACGAATCGCCGCAGATCAGTGAAACCGCTTCGGAAGGCCCTGCCGCCGAAATCACGCCCGGTTGGGAGTTGCCCTCTCCGGCGGAAGAAGCGAGGATCTTCGGATGGGCCAAGCGTGAAGCGGCGCGAACGGTCGTGCTCCAGACGCTGAGCCGCGCGTGGTTTCGCGTGTGGCTCGTCATCGGTTTGGGTACCTTGTTGTGGCTGGGGCTTTTTGCCCTCTTTCGAGAGGGGTTTCACTTTCTGATCTTTGCCATTCCCTACACCGACTTGGTGCAACAGACCATCCACTACGTTTTTGGAACGTTTTTCCTGACCCTGGGGCTGATGCTGATCCTCTCGTCGGCCATCATGCTGCACGGTTCGTTGTTTCGCGGAAAGGATACGCAGTTTCTCCTCACGCTGCCGGTCCGCGCCGAACGGGTTTTTCTGGATAAGTACACGGACGCCGTTTTCCTCAGCAGTTGGGCCTTTGTGATGTTGGGCAGCCCTTTGCTGCTGGCCTACGCGGTCGAGGTTCGCGCTCCCTGGTACCACTATTGGTTGCTGTTGCCGTACTTGGTGACGTTCGTTTACATTCCGACGGCCATCGGCGGCCTCGTTTCGCTGCTAGTGGCGATGTTTTTCCCTCGATCCAAGACCCTTCTGTGGACGGTCGGGATCATCATGGGGATCATCGGCGCCGTCGTGGTCGGACGATGGGTCCGCGCCCTTCCTCAGGCGACCAATGCCTTCAGTTTGGAGTGGCTTCAGCGGACGCTCGATCGTCTCAGCATCACGCAGTTTCGATTTCTGCCCAGTTGGTGGCTGTCCAGCGGCCTGCTGGCTTCGGCCGAGCGAAACTGGCAGGACGGCGTGCTGTTCCTGTCGGTCTTGCTCGCGAACGCGCTGCTCTTGAACTACGTGATCGGACGATTCGCCGGAGCCTTCTATCGCGAGGCTTATTGGCGAGTTGCCGCCGGGCCGGGTAATCGCAAGCTCGGAAAGAAGAGCTGGATCGATGCAGTCATCCTGAACGTGTTTCCCGGCCTCTCCGATCCCGTTCGACAACTCGTGCTGAAAGACGTTCGACTGTTTCGACGAGACCCCGTGCAGTGGACGCAGATTCTGATCTTCATGGGGCTGCTGGTCTTCTACTTCGTCAACATAAGGCGATTGTACGACGAGCAGTTCTTCGTGGCGTGGGTCAACATCATCAGCTTTCTGAACCTCGCGGTGATCGTGTTGCTGCTATCGACGTTTACCACGCGGTTCATTTTCCCGCTCATCAGCCTGGAGGGCCCGCGCTTCTGGGTGTTGGGCCTGATGCCCATACCCCGGAGTACCATCGTCTGGAGCAAATTATGGTTCGCTTTGGCGCTCTGTTTGGCGCCGACTTGCGGCTTGGTGGCGATCAGCGACTTGATGCTGGGAGTCTCGCCCGCCGTGCACGCTTATCACCAGTACGCCACGGTTCTCGCCGCCGTCGGCTTGTGTTCGATCGCCGTAGGGTTGGGCGCCCGATTCCCCATGTTTAAGGTCGCTTCTCCCACACAGATTGCCGCCGGGTTCGGCGGCACGGTGAATTTGATCCTAAGTACCGCCTATAACGTGGTGATTATCGGGTTGGCGGGACTACCGATTCACGTGCGAGCCATCGTGGAGAACACGATCCTTTTGCCGTCGGTATCGGCCAATGTGCCGATCAACCGCTTCACCGAGACCTGGCTGTCGACCGGCCCTGCCTGGGCCGCCGTTGTCGCGGTGTTCGCCACCAGCATTTGCCTGAGCCTCGGGTTGCGGTTCTTTTCGCAACTCGAAGAGCCGATCGTTTCGCCCGCCGCCCGCATCTTCGGCAAGCGAGTTTCGGGACGGCAGTCGCCTTAGACGTGCGCCGGCGCAACCGTAGGCTCAAACCCTCGGCCCGACGCATCGCGGAGAAACCTTCGCCTTTCCGGACGCAGCGGCGGCGGATCGACCGCGGGAGTAGGAGGCCGCCGGAGGCTTTGTTCCCGTTAGCCGGCCAGCTTGGCTAGTCGGTTCATGGGAAGGATGACCGGTTCCGGCTCCGAGATCGTATAGCTCATCAAATAGGCGTCTTCCGGAGTATCCTGGTAGAAGTTCCGAAGCACCGATGTGGCCCGGAACCCCAGTGAACGGAAGAACAGTTGGGCGGGCAAGTTCGTTTCACGAACCTCCAGCGTGATCCGATTGCGCTTTTGCAGGGATAGCTTGTTGACCAGCTTTTGGACCAGGTAACGGCCGACCCCGCGCCGTCGCCACTCCGGACTGACGGCTAAGTTGAGCAAGCGTATCTTGCTCTTGGCCATCTCGTAGATCATGTAGCCCACGACTTGATCGTCGATCTCGGCCACTAATCCGACGCAATTCCGCTGTCGCACGCAGGCCAGGAACTCGGATTCCGTCCAGGGGAACTCGAAGCTGGCGTTTTCGATGCCCAGCACCTCGGGCATATGCCTTTGAAGCATCCAGCGAACGAGGCAATTCGGCAAGTGAGAGATACCGGGGCTCATGGCAAACCTTCCTTGTCGGCCAGAGTCGAGCTTGAGAGAACAGCTCTGCAACAACCGTGTCACACCACCGTTCGCGGCCTATCGACGCTGTCGATCGACCGGCATACAGGTTAGCAGAATCGGCGAGCTTCGCCAAGACGGGAAAAATCCAAGTTCGGCGGTCCGTCTGCGACCGCGACGAGTCCGCTGAGACAGTCGCAACGTGTTGCCGTTCTCCCTTGCACTTGCGGGAACCAAGGTGGGCGAATGCCCCGCGAATTGTTGCAACCGGAATAGTTTATCACGGCTCCCCCCGTCATGGTTGTCGGATAGGTACAGAATCGCGTACCTGGCGCAATACCCGCGGAGTCTTTGGGCCGATACGTCCCAAGGGCGACCACTGCGCCCAGGCGACTGTTGAGATGCCGGCGGATGCGGTTGGTATACCGTTTCAGCAGGAGAGGCTTCCAAGGGTTCGGCGAGGGCGCATCATGATTTCCGCAACCGCTGCGAAAGTCGTCCACGGTCCCGCGGTCAAGGCAGGTATTCCGATTTCAGGACCGGAGTATGAAGCGTTGCTGATCGATCTCGAGCGGCGACATGAAGAGGCGTTGGCGATGCTCGCCGATCTCGAAATCCGAATCGGGCAGGCCCTTCGCACGTGGTCGGCAGGCGGACAGCGTGCCGCGGAAGGTCGCAGTGCGGCCCAGTGAAAGCGGCGGCGCTGGTTTGGGCCGTCTTACAAGACGTGGTGCGGCGTAACGCGTCGGGGCAGACGGAATCGTCGTGCGTCACGTCGCGCCGTCGCGGCGTCCGCAAGTCGTGGCTTTTCACGCTTCCCTTGTCCGTTGCGACCATTCGTGCCGCGAACGCCAAACGGCTTTTGGCGAGGCTCTTGCGATCGATGAGCACGAGAATGGCCCCGAAAGGGTCTAAGCAGGGAAGATCAGCGTGATCCGTGGCGGCGAGGCGACGTCGAATCGGGGTCCTATTTGGGGCGTTGGTTTACGGGCAGCGACCGACTTCCCGAGATTTTTTCCGCCAGGTAAAGAGTCCCCCTTTGCCAAGCCGATGGGAACAGGTACATTGGGGTCATGCGTTGTGGGAAACGCGGTGACGCCGCCGGATAAACGGTCGGAAAACCGGTGGTCGGGCAAAACGAAGTTGTTTCACACCCCTTGCCGTGCGGTCCCGCAACCGTATAATGAAGTTTGCCTCGAACGAAGGCGAAACGGTGGGTTGACGACGAAAAGCGAATCGGGTAAATTCAAGATTCGCCCGTCGGTTGAGCGGTCAAAACGTGGGGTATCAAGCTCCTCGGAAGTCGAGTTTGCTGCCTAAGGTTTTGGTCGCGGACAGCGCGAGTGTGCGTTGCAATCGGCCGTCGATCTTTGACAACTTGGTTGTGGTCTAGTGTGGCATCTGAATGCCGAGCGCGTAAGGCTATTGGCTCTTCGGCCGATTTCGGTCGGGGTGCCGATGGGCGAATCGTTGCTAAGCTTGGCGAATCGGATCGACCCAAAAGGTCGGAGCGTTCGATTCATGCGGCCAAGCTACTAAGGGCATGCGGTGGATGTCTTGGCGTCAGGAGGCGATGAAGGGCGTGGAAGACTGCGATAAGCCTGGGGGAGCTGTCAAACAAGCGTTGATCCCGGGATTCCCGAATAATCACGAACTGAATCCATAGGTTCGTGATGCGACACCCGGTGAACTGAAACATCTCAGTAACCGGAGGAAAAGAAAGAAAAATCGATTCCCTGAGTAGCGGCGAGCGAAAGGGGAGTAGCCCAAACCGCGGGGATTTTCCCTGCGGGGTTGTAGGGCCTCAATATGGGAGAGTGAGACCGGCTAGTTGAACCGCTCTGGAAAGGCGGGCCATAGAGGGTGACAGCCCCGTAAACGAAAGCGGAGTCTCATCCCAGAGGTACCTGAGTAGGTCGGGGCACGTGAAACCCCGACTGAATCCACGGGGACCATCCCGTAAGGCTAAATACTACCTGACGACCGATAGTGGACAAGTAGGGCGACTGAAAGATGGAAAGAACCCCCGTTAGGGGAGTGCAAGGAGAACCTGAAACCGTATGCCTACAAGCGGTCGGAGCATCGTTCGGCGTGGCAACATGTCGATGGTGTGACGGCGTGCCTTTTGCATAATGATCCGGCGAGTTATCGTCGACGGCTTGGTTAAGGCCTTTCGGGCCGAAGCCATAGGGAAACCGAGTCTGAATAGGGCGCTTCGTCGTCGGCGATAGACGCGAAACTGCGTGAACTACCCATGAGCAGGGTGAAGCGCGGGTTACACCGCGTGGAGGCCCGAACCCACTTGGGTTGAAAACCGAGGGGATGACTTGTGGGGAGGAGTGAAAGTCTCATCAAACGCAGAGATAGCTCGTTCTCTCCGAAATAGCTTGAGGGCTAGCCTCGAGTTCACTACGCATCGGGGGTAGAGAGACTGAATTGGCTTGGGGGCCTTCGCCGGCTACCCTGCCGAACCAAACTCCGAATACCGGTGCGACTATCTCGGGAGTCAGTCCGCGGGGGATAAGCTCCGCGGTCGAGAGGGAAACAACCCGGACCACCAGCTAAGGTCCCGAAGCAAGGCTCAGTCACTAAGGAAGTGGGATTGCCGAGACAGCCAGGATGTTGGCTTAGAAGCAGCCACCATTTAAAAAGTGCGTAATAGCTTACTGGTCGAGCAATCCTGCGCCGAAAATGAACGGGAGTAAGTCTTGCACCGAAGCTGTGGACTGTGCTTCGCACAGTGGTAGGAGAGCGCTGTAGAGCAGATACGGGCCGTTTCGTGAGGAGCGGTGGAGGGCTCTACAGGTGATTATGCCGGAATGAGTAACGATAAAGCAGGTGAGAATCCTGCTCGCCGAAAGCCTAAGGTTTCCCGGGGAAGGTAATTCCGCCCGGGGTTAGCCGGTACCTTAGTCGAGGCCGAAAGGCGTAGACGATGGACAGCAGGTCAACATTCCTGCGCTACCGCGTGGGAGCGATGGAGGGACGGCGTCTTGAGGGTCGAGGGACGAATAGAAATGTCCCTTGCACGGCGGAGAGGCGGTCGTAGGCAAATCCGCGACCGTAAGCCTCGATGTCGGGCCAACGGCAATTACGTTCCGGATGAGATCGGAAAGACGTCCAAGAAAAACTTCTAAGCGATGAACACGCGGTAACCGTACTAAAACTGACACAGGTAGGCGAGACGAGTAGTCTAAGGCGCTCGAGATAACGCTGGTTAAGGAACTCTGCAAAATGACCCCGTAACTTCGGGATAAGGGGTGCCCCTGCTGGTTTATAGCTTGCGGGGGTCACAGTAAATCGGCTCTGGCGACTGTTTATCAAAAACACAGGACTCTGCTCAACTCGAAAGAGGATGTATAGAGTCTGACGCCTGCCCGGTGCCGGTAGGTTAAGGAAGCGGGTTAGTCGCAAGGCGAAGCTCGCGACCGAAGCCCCGGTAAACGGCGGCCGTAACTATGACGGTCCTAAGGTAGCGAAGTTCCTTGGCGGGTAAGTTCCGTCCTGCATGAATGGCGTAACGACCGGAGCACTGTCTCAACCAGCGACTCGGTGAAATTGTAGCTGTGGTGAAGATGCCACATACCCGCGGCTAGACGGAAAGACCCCGTGAACCTTTACTGTAGGCTGATATGGGGCTGTGGTGTATCTTGTGTAGGATAGGTGGGAGGCTGTGAAGCCGGGACGCCAGTTTCGGTGGAGCCATCCTTGAAATACCACCCTGGGTGCACTTTAGTTCTAACTCCGGTTCCCGTAATCCGGGCGGAGGACAGTGTCAGCTGGGCAGTTTGACTGGGGCGGTCTCCTCCAAAATATTAACGGAGGAGTCCAAAGGTACCCTCAGCCTGGTCGGCAATCAGGCGTCGAGCGCAAAGGTAGAGAGGGTGCTTGACTGCGAGACCGATAGGTCGAGCAGATACGAAAGTAGGGCTTAGTGATCCGGTGATTCCGTATGGAAGGGTCATCGCTCATCAGATAAAAGGTACTCTGGGGATAACAGGCTTATCGCGCCCGAGCGTCCATAGCGGCGGCGCGGTTTGGCACCTCGATGTCGGCTCATCGCATCCTGGGGGTGGAGAAGCTCCCAAGGGTTTGGCTGTTCGCCAATGAAAGCGGTACGTGAGCTGGGTTCAGACCGTCGTGAGACAGGTCGGTCCCTATCTACCGTGGGCGCACGAGACTTGAGGAGGGTCCTCCTTAGTACGAGAGGATTTGGAGGGACGCACCTCTGGTGTACCAGTTGTCGCGCTAGCGGCACGGCTGGATAGCTATGTGCGGAAAGGATAAACGCTGAAAGCATATAAGCGTGAAGCCCTCTCCAAGATGAGGTCTCGTAAGGCTTTGCCGAAAGCCCCCTGGAAGACTACCAGGTTGATAGGCCGGGTGTGTAAGCGCTGCAAGGCGTTGAGCTAACCGGTTACTAACGGGCGAAAGCTTGGCCGCATGTATCCAACGCTTCGGCCGCTCGGCCGGATCCACACAGACCACGCCATGTTGAAACAAGGCCCTTCGTCGTCATACCCGACGCCGATGGGATTTCCCGGTGACCATATCCGGAAGGAAACACCCGTTCCCATTCCGAACACGGCCGTTAAGCTTCCGGAGCCGATGGTAGTACCCAAAGTGCGAGAGTAGGTGTCGCCGGGTTCAATTCAATAGCCCCTCACGCCGTTTTCGGCTGAGGGGTTTTTTATTTGGTTTACCGAATCGTCTCCAATTTCGTTCCGGGCAGGTGTGCGCACTTGCTTTTGTGTTAACGATTGGCTTCGCCGGAGTACTTTGCTTCGCGAGGCCCTGAGGAATCCGGAGTGGTGTTGGCGCGGTGTTCGTCTTGGGGGAGACGCGTGCCGAACGCGGTCCGTGCCCCGATTGTCAACGAGTGTGGTTGTTGATAGACTTAGAGTTCGGTCTTTGTGTTTCCGTTGGCCTTTCGCAAGGGGGATGAAGATGTTGCGAGGAATCCTGATGGTGTTGACCGTGGCGACCATTTCGATGACTTTGGTGTTGGGCTGCGCCCCGCCGAAGAGCGATACTCCGAGCCAGGCACCGGCTAGCACTACCGGAAACTGATCGGTGGCCGTCAGGCTCCTCCGTGATTTGCTGGGCAGTTCGGCTGTTTGCCTTAGCGATTATCCCTGGCGACGCACGTTCGTCGAGCTCAAGAATCTCGGGAGAGTCATCGGAACGGTTAAGTTGTCGCAAAGCGGTTTTCGTAAGAGTCTCAGGTAAATCAACTCACCGCGCCCGTCGAAAGATGGGCGCGGTCTTTTTATGGAAATTGCCGATGGCGTTGTTCGGTATTCGGCTGGGTGTTGACGGGCAACGTGGAAGCATTCAGAATACCCTTGTGCTTCGACAAAGTTCGACGTGCTTTCGGCGACCGAGACCGAGTTTGCGGACCGGTCCAAATCGAAGATTTCCAGTCCTGAATCTTTTGGGAGGCGCATCATGGCCGGGAATGTAAGACGTTGGGTGCTTTTCGGGGTTTTTGCGGCGGTGGGATTCGGTTTGGGGATGATTTGGCACCGCCTGGTGCTCGACCGTAGTGCCGTCGCAGCGCCGTCCGCGATGAAGGTCGTATTTCATGATCAGGCGACTTCGGATAAGCCGGGCGGCAAGGTGACTCGCATCGGGCAGGTGATCGGTCTACGCCCGGAAAAGAAGGATTACTATATCGAACTCCACGCCAATACCTGGCCGACCGTCCTCAAACGGATTCGCGAATCCAACATCCGCAACTATTCGATCTATTTGGCGGAACTGGAGGGCAAGCTTTACTTGTTCAGCTATTTCGAATACGTCGGTGATGACTTTGAGGGTGATATGGCCAAGATCGCGGCCGATCCCGAAACGCAACGCTGGTGGAAGGAGACGGATCCTTGTCAGATTCGGTTGCCCGGGACGCCTGACGGTAAATGGTGGATGCCGATTCCGGAAGTCTTCCATACCGACTGATCTTGGACATTTCGTCGGGGTCTGCCTCGCACCATGATGTGATCGGCCATGAACGTCCTTCTGACCGGATCCAGCGGATTGATCGGCAGCGCGGTTGCCGCCGCGCTGGAAGCACGGGGTGACGCCGTAAGATATTTGGTTCGCCGTGAACCGGCAGCGCGTGACCGCGAGTTTCGCTGGAGACCGAACGACGGTTGGGTGGACGGCAATGCCTTCCAAGGTGTGGATGCCGTGATCCATTTGGCCGGGCAGAGTGTGGCCTCGGGACGCTGGAACGCCGCCGTCAAAGATGGAATCCGCGAAAGTCGCGTCCTGGGGACCCGGACGATTGTGGCGGCGATGCGGGAAACGAGCCCGCGGCCTAAGGTCTTCTTGTCGGCGTCGGCCATAGGGTACTACGGCAATCAAGGCGACCAGTGGGTCGACGATACCTCACCGCCGGGGCAGGGGTTTCTGTGTGATGTTTGTCGGGACTGGGAGGCGGCCGCCCTGTCGGCTGAGTCGGCAGGCATTCGCGTGGCGTGCATGCGATTCGGGCACGTTCTTTCCACGGCGGGAGGGGCCTTGGGAAAGTTGTTGCCCGTTTTCCGCCTCGGATTGGGAGGTCCCTTGGCCGACGGTAGAACATGGTGGAGTTGGATTAGCCGTCCGGACGTCGTCCGCGCAATCTTATTCCTTTTGGATCGCGAGGACCTATCGGGGGCCTTCAATATGACGGCCCCTGAACCGGTTACCAATCGTGAGATTACTCGGGCGCTGGGTAGGGTCCTCCGCCGCCCGACCTTGCTGCCGGTCCCTCGGTTTGCCCTGCGATTAGTATTCGGAGAAATGGCCGACGAAGTCTTGCTCAGCGGTTGCCGCGTCAAACCGATGCGTTTGACGTCGGTCGGTTTTGCGTTCGAGGATACCAAAATCTCGGCTTGCCTCGGTCGGCTGATTCATCAAAAGCTCTGATGCGGATGCCGGTTTCGGCACGAGCGTGGGTTACCGAGATGGCACGGGGCGTGTTGCGGCTTGCCATTGCCGCGGCGATGTCTTCGCCCCGGTCGAGGCTTACAAGGGATGTTGGAGAAAAAAGGGCGGAAAGGGACAGGACGGGCTTGTAAGCCGGGTTCTGTTCTCGAAGCAAGGCTTCGAGCGACGGTCATTTCTCTAGGAGGACGGTTGCCCGTCCCCTCCAGCGGTCTACCCGAGGGTTCGGCCGGGATCCGCCGCGACCCGTTGGACCGGGCCATACCCCCTGCTTGACCTTGCTCCCGGTGGGGTTTGCCGAGCCAGGCCGGTCGCCCGACCTGCTGGTGAGCTCTTACCTCACCGTTTCACCCTTACCGAGGCGAACCTCGGCGGTCTGTTTTCTGTGGCACTTTCCCTAGCCTTTCGGCCGGTGGGTGTTACCCATCACCGTGATCCCGCGGAGCCCGGACTTTCCTCCCGCCGATACCGATCGATATCGGCCGGCGACCGTCCGGCCCGTTCGGCTCCCTTCCCGCCGTATTTCATTATAACGGCGCGATGAGCGACGGGTTGGCCGAGCGTCAGGCTCAGCCCGCTTTATCGTCGCGCCCTCGGACATTTGGCTTAATGCGCCGCCGCTCGGTAGGGGTGTTCTTTTGGAAAGAAGATTCTTGGGATCAAGGCGTGCCAACCTCAGAAGAATTCGCGCCGGGGCGCAAAAGTTTCTTGCCTTGCCACGTGTCACGCTCGATCAAACGCCGCTCCAATAGCCGCAACGTTCCGTTTTTGTCTCGGCACCATTCGGGAGCGATGAGAAACTCGTCGGTCGTCTCCGCCGTCAATCGCTCCACGACACAGTGCGGAGAAAGGAGTTCCAGGCAATCGATCAGCGTTTCGACGTACGCTTCCTGCGCCAAAGGGCGGTACATTCCAGCCTCGTATAGCCGTGCGAGCGTGGTGTTCTTGGAGACATAGGTGTTGTGGAATTTCACCCCGGAAATCGGCAGTTCGGAGAGCGCGAGCATCGTCGCACGGGCATCGTCGGGAGTCTCGCCGGGCAATCCCAGCATGACATGAACGCAAACGTCCAAGCCGCGGGCATGGCTTCGCAACACGGCGTCTCGAAACTCCGCAAACCCGTGGCCGCGATTGATCCGCCGCAGCGTGGTGTCATTGGCCGACTGGAGGCCGATTTCCAGGGAAAGCCATGTCCGTCGGGCGAAGTCTTGCAGCAAATCCAGGATTTCGTTGGGCAAGCAGTCTGGGCGTGTGCCAACGGCAAACCCGACGACGCCGGGCACCTGCAACGCTTCGCGGAAAAGCGTGTCGAGCCGAGTGCAATCCGCGTACGTATTAGTACCGGCTTGAAAATACGCGATGAAACGTTCGGCCTTTTTTTGTCGCCGGAGCTTTGCGATTCCGTGAATCAGTTGGGCCGTCACGTCGTCTGGGGCATCGTGACGCCGCGCCGGGCTGAAACTGGCAATGTTGCAAAATGTACAACCGAAACGACTGAGCGTCCCATCCGCGTTGGGGCACCCGAATCCGGCGTCGAGCGGGATTTTCCAAACCGGCCCGCCGAACTTCTGCCGGTAGAAGAAGCTCAAATTGTGGTAGCGACGTCCCGCCGTTCGCCATGCGGGGGTTGGGGGATTTGTGCGAGACTGTAAAGCCTGTGCGACGTGCCGATTCATTGACGCTGAAACGATTCCGATCTAGACTGAAAGCGGGTTGCAAATGTTAGAAGGAGTGGGCAGCAAAGGGCACTTTTCGGAAACAGGGAAGCTCATCCATGTACGGCCAACTAATACCTCTTGGGGGCGGGGACCCGATCCCGTTGTTGAAAAAACGAATCCTGGTGGGGCGACGCGAGAGTTGCGATATTGTCTTGCGTTTTTCCAACGTTTCGGCCCAGCACTGCGAACTGTTTGTGGTATCCGGATACTGGTACGTTCGCGACTTGAACAGTACCAACGGGGTCAAGGTCAACGGCGCACGCGTCCGGGAACGGCGATTGGACCCTGGTTGCATTTTATCCATCGCCAAGCATCAATACGAGGTTCGGTACTCGCCAATGGAGTTGGGTGCGGTCGGCCCGCCACCGCCCGAAGTTTTGGAAACGGATATCTTTTCCCGTTCGCTATTGGAACGGGCGGGGTTGGTTCGGACCAAGCCTTCGGAAGAGTCCGTCCCGTCGACGGAGGTTGCGGGCGGCGACGGCAAGGACAAGGACGTGGAACGCTACGACATCTTGGAGTCGGCGAAGGCGACGCAACGACGCAGACCTTCGCCGTAACTTGCGAGACGGAGAAGCGTTGGCTTCCATATTGACCGGTTCCCAAAAGATTTCCGTGCGAGGCTCCGCGCGGCAACATCTATTTCCATGTCTCGGTTTTGGAGGGAAGGCGGTCGAAATAGGTAGCAAGGAGAAGCCGTTTAGGCGAATGGGAAAACGCAGAAAGGTTCGCGTCGATTTTCGGCGGAAGAATAAGGGCGATGCCCGGGACAAGAATCTCACCCGGCGGTACGTCGCTGATGATTCGCTCCTAGAGGATTCGACCCCCTCGCAGGAGACCGGGGCGCGAAAAGGGGCGATCACCCGAAAAGGAACCGTCATAGCCCAGGATTCGGCGGACGCGGAGAAAGTCGATTCCGGTTCACCTTTTTCCGTTTTTCTCGAACCTTCGTCCCGGGATGCCGTCCGCGGGCGAGTCGTTGCCGTCCAAGGGTTGATCTGCTTGGTCGAAGATGAGGCCTCGCAAAGCTACCGTTGCGTGCTGCGGCAAGTTCTGAAGAGACTCCTGACACGCCAGCGAAGCGCCGTTGTGACGGGCGATCTGGTCTTTTTCCGCAAGGTTGGACCTCAGGACGGCGTGATCGAGTCGGTACTGCCGCGGCGAGGCGTGCTTTCCAGGGAATACCGCGGTCGAGAGCACGTTATCATCAGCAATGTCGATCAGGTGCTCGTCGTCGGAAGCGCCGCCCAACCGCGATTGAAACCGCACCTCATCGATCGCTTCCTGGTTTCGGCCGAAAAATCGAATATCAGGCCGATCGTCTGCATCAATAAGATCGACCTGGTGGATCCGGCGGCATTGCAGCCTTTGGTCGGACTTTACAGTCAATTGGGCTACCGTGTCCTGCTTGTAAGCGCCGAGACCGGTTTTGGTTTGGATCGCCTCATTCGGCTTCTGCAAGGTAAGGTCAGCGTGCTCACCGGTCAAAGCGGAGTCGGGAAGTCGTCGCTCCTCAATGCGGTGGACCCCGGTCTGAACCTTCCCGTGGGCGAAGTAAGCGACGAGAATGAAAAAGGGCGGCACACCACGACTACGGCACGCATCTTTCGGTTTCGCTTCGGCGGGTACGTGGCGGATACGCCGGGGTTGAGGCAGTTCCAGTGTTGGGATCTGACTCGCCAAGAGACCGCGAACTATTTCGTCGAAATGCGTCCGTATCTCAGTCGTTGCCGGTTTCCGGATTGCTTGCACCTGGATGAAGCCGATTGCAGCGTGAAGAACGCGGTCGCAGACGGTTGGATCGATGAGCGGCGGTACGAGAGCTATCGTCACCTCGTTTGGGAAGAGGCCGCCGAGTATCCTTTGGACGAAGAATGATCAGACTCCGTGAAGCCTCGAAAATTGAAACTCGGATAGAATGGAAACGCCGCACGGGCAGGTTTCAGACGTAAAGTCAACAAGGGAGGAAGATTAATCGCGTGTCGAATCGCGAACCTAAATCGAGCGTGGACGAATTGCCGGAAACCGCGGTTTTGGCGGGCGTTTTGTTACCCCGGCGAAATGTGGAGGAAACGCCGCTGGAAGAGTTGGTGGGATTGGCCGAGGCGGCAGGGCTTCGTGTGGTGGGGCAGGTCGTTCAGAGACGCGACGCCCCCGACGCGGCGACCTATGTCGGCAAAGGCAAGGCCGAGGAGTTGCGGCAATTGGTCCGCAGTCGCGCCGCCGACTTGGTGATCTTCGATAATGATCTCTCTCCCGCTCAAGCCCGGAATCTGGAAAAGGAACTGCGAGTCCGCGTCTTGGATCGAACGGAGTTGATCCTCGATATCTTCGCCACGAGAGCGCGGACCCACGAGGCGCAACTGGCCGTGGAATTGGCACAGTTGGAGTACGCCATGCCGCGGTTGAAACGCATGTGGACGCACTTGGAGCGGCAAACGAAGGGCGGCGTGGGGCTTCGCGGTCCCGGTGAAAAACAATTGGAGTTGGACCGGCGATTGACCGCACGACGCATCCACGAACTGAAAAGGGAATTGGATTCCATCCATCGACGCAGGCAACGCGAGGTCGTCGCCCGCAAACGGCACAAGACCGTTTCGTTGGTGGGCTACACCAACGCCGGCAAGAGCACGCTGATGAACGCCTTGACCGGGGCGGATGTTTACGTCGAGGACGCGCTGTTTGCCACCTTGGACACGCGCACGCGCAAGTGGCAACTGCCCGGTTGGGGACCCGTCCTTCTGAGCGACACGGTGGGGTTCATCCGCGATTTGCCGCACCATTTGATCGCCAGTTTCCGGGCGACTTTGGAAGAGGCCAGGCAGGCCGACCTATTGTTGCACGTGGCGGACGGCAGCAGTCCCGCCATCATGCATCAGATATCGGCGGCCCATAAAGTCCTCTCCGAGATCGGATTGGAGACCAAGGATTCGTTGCTGGTGATCAACAAGGTCGATAAGGTTGCGGATCGGGCGACGCTGCACGCCCTAACCCAGCGATATCCGCACGCAATCCCCATCAGCGCCCGAACGGGAGAGGGCTTGGATCGGCTGAAGCTGACCGTCTCGGAGGCGCTGGCACGGAGATTTTTGGAATTGGAGATCGAGACGGGCGTCGAGAACGGGCGACTTCCCGCTTTTTTGGCCCATCACGGCGAGATATTCTCGCATCATTACGGCAGCGACGGACGAACCGTGATCCATTGCCGCCTTCCGCAAGAGTATGCAGGCCTTCTCCCTCAACTGGGGGCGATTCGGCTGCGCCGCCGAATGAACGGAGAAACTGTTCCCTGGGAAACGGAACAGGACGTTTCGGCGAACCGCTTTCCCGAGGTGGAACTTTCTTAGAATGGGCGGAATGCGACTGACGTGACGCCGGGCAGTCTCTTGCCCTTTGGCGTGGCCTAATGTGCCGGTTTAGAACGGAACGCTACCGGTACAGGCTCGCCCTGCTACGAGGCCTCTCTATTTCTGCGTACGCGGTGTGCATTCGAGCATTTTTGGTGGGCTGCCCATTTGTTGGGCATTCAAGATGGTGGCAGAATGGAGAGGATAGGAGCGACTTCGGCTAAATCGGCGGTCGTCGTTGTCGCCGGGCGATTTAGGTCTCCGCGGTTTTCGTCACCTCGACGAGGTCTTTCTCTTGGAACTGGGGGAGTTTTGGCACGAATCTTCCGGAGATCGCGCGACCGAGTTTCGCCACGCAAAGCTTGTTGACGCTGGTTTGCAGGCGGTGGGCCTCGTCGATCAGGCTTTCGTGGAGGCTTTTGGGTACCCGAATCGTCATGACGACCAGAGGTTCGCCCACAGCCTTTTTGCCCTCCTGGGTGCGTCGCAATGCCGCCCACATCTCGTGGAGTCGGATATACGACTCGGAATCGGTGAACCAGTCCATTTCTTCGGGTGAGCGGAATGCCTTCGCGACAAGACCGTCTCGTCCCAGGATTAAACGGAAGAATTGCGCCCAGTCGATTCCTTTGAGTAGAAGATCGGCAGCCTGTTGTTCGATTTCTTCGCATAGGCGAGTGAGACGCTCTTCCTCCAGTCGCAGTGCATCCATGTCGCTACACTCCATTGCCGTGCCTCCTAAGTGCGTTCTTCAGTTTGTTGTCGAAAAAGCCACTCCGTTTCGCGCTACCCGAACCCGACCTGGGATGGGCGTGTGCGTCCGCTCCGTGAATCATTCGGAGCGGTCAAGGATTTGCCGTGTTCTCGGGCGAGAGGATCCGACAACAGGCCGATCACGCGGAATGCCACAGGAACTTTTCGAACTGTGGCGAAAAACGAAAATTGAGGCTTCAAACTGTGGCGAAAGGTCGTCTTCGTTCGCCAACCGTAGGTGTTACTGAAAACCGTCAAGGACGCTCGGATCATCAATGGCGGAAGTGCTTGCAATACAGTCACTTAAGGCGTCTGTACGACTTGTTAAGTGTCCATTCGGCAGTGAGTTCCGTCACGCTCGGCCACCGACGATTGATCGACGGGAAGGCGATCCAAACCGCTTCCCGGTCGTCGCTTGCTCGGCCCCAGTCGTTGAGTACTGTACAGCCAATGGCCCAAAGTAGGGGTAGCCTCAGCCGCCCCAAGTCGATGTGTAGACTGTTCGCTCGTTTTTCAGGTTGCGAATCCGTCATTAAATAGCCACGAGTTGGACTTTTGCCTTGGGAACGATCACCGATTGCCGTTTCCGGCGGCAGTCCCGCTGACAGGTGCGAGCGGGCATGGCAATCCCCACGGGAGGGGGTTCGGGGCAAGGCTGAGTCATTTGCTGAGGTGTTGGCACCGGAAATCTGGCGGTCGCGGCGGAAACCGCGTAAGCTGATAGGCGAAATCTTTTATGTTTGAACGACTTGTCGCGGTGCCTGGTCAAGGTCTTTTGGGAGGATTCCGCATTGACGACTCGGAAAAAGCGATGGCATCCCGCTCAGGAGAGTGATGAGTTGGTCTTCGCCGTGTGCGAGAGGTTCCTTGCCCATTTGGGGAAGCAATACGCCTCCGAGGATGCGGAGAAACAAGAGAACCGGCAACGGGGCGCGGCTGCCGCAGTCGCGGACTGGGTGAAACGTGCCTACGCGCGAGATGACCTCACGCGGGAGAGAATCTATCCTCTTTTTTGGGAGGCGATGCGCAGGCAATACTTGCTTCTGTGTCCGCCGCGGGACCGGTTTCTCAGCCGCAAGATCGTGGAGGCGTTCGCATTGGAGGGCTGCCGGGCTCAAGAGGACGCCGTGCAGGTTGTCAACGTCCGCGGCGCGGATGCCCCCCACCATGTCAGCTCCGCAGCGGCCGACGTGATCTACGACTTGGTGCACCGTCTGAAAGGGAAGCGAGAAAAGGTCCATATAGCATTGGGGGCCGGCTTTTCGTCCATGATGGTGGCGCGGCGTCTGGCTCAGCGCGTGTATTCCGACCTGGAATGTCCGCCCCTGGTGCTGCACGCGCTCTCGGCCGGAGGCTTCCTCGCCGACCAGCCGTACAAGGCGCCTGTCACGTATTTCGGCTATTTCACGGAAGTATTGCCCAAGGTGGAGTATGTGGGCCTGTTCTCGGAGACGTTGGTCTCGTCGCAAGAATTCGATCGCGTCCGAGCCAATCCCAGCGTCCGCCGCTCCTTCGCCATGGCTGAAGAGGTCGACATCGTGATGACGTCGTTCGCGTCCGCGAATGACCCGCACGGAATGCTCGGTCAATTCCTATACGCCCTGCTCGAAGACGGCGCCGTGACGCGGCAGGACATCGATCGGATGAAGCGGATCGGTTGGGTGGGCGACGTGCAGTTTCGCCCGTATTCCGTCCGGGCGCCGATCTTCGATGAGTGTCCGGTCCGGGTGGTGACCCTCTTTGAGATCGCCGATTTGGTCCGCTTGGCGAACACGCCGGACAAATATGTGGTCTTGATCGCCGGCCCGTGCAGCGAGTGCGGCATGCTGAAGACCGACGCCCTCCTGCCGCTGATGCGGAACCCCGATCTAAGGTTGTGGACGCACTTGATAACCGATTTGGGAACGGCTCACGCGCTGCTTTCAGAAAACGGGCGATCCTGATTATCGCCGTACGTGGTGGGTGAGCAAGCGTGCGTCAGTCGTCCGTGAGCAACAAGATCAGCTCCTGGATTTGCCGGATTTTGTCGGCGTCTTCATCCTCGGCCGCCGAGGATGGCAACAACGCGTCCTTGAATCTGCGAACGGCGGCCCCTAACACGGCATCTGGGATCGCTCCCGGCAATCGCGATCGCAACGTGGACCATTGCGTCTTGAAGCGACTGAACGATTCCGGGCCTTCTTGCCACGCGAGAATCGCATGTTCCGCGGCAATGCTCCAAAGACGCAAGGCCGCCGGATCGGGGCTGTTTGCCTGAGAATGCTCGGCGGCGGTCGACGCGTCGGAGGGATCGGCGCTATCGCCGAGGGGCGAAACCTCGTGCAAGTTTTTTCTTTGGTCGCGAAAGTGGACGGGTGCAGTCGAGACACGCTCCGTCGGCGGCGCGACGTCCGGTGCTGAATTCCAGGCGGCTTGTTCGTGTCGCTCGGTCCCGGTCCTGGGTTTCTGGGTGGTGGAGGAGAACACGATTTCTTCCAGGCACAATCGCCCCAGGGCTTGAAGGCCGTTCGGATCGTCGCATTTCGGCAAGTCATCGCGGCGAAAGAGCGCCTTCAGTAAATACCAGCGCGAACCGTTGAGCACGTAGGAAATGAATTTGGTCCAGGGATGCGCCCCGGCGGGCAATTCTGCGGGCGATCGAGAAAAGTCGACCACCACCGCTTCTTTCTCGCGCTTGATGCGTTCCAGTTCGATGGCCGGTCCGTAAAACGGTTGGATGCGAAAGGGCCTTTGCGACGATGGCATCAGGCCGGTGGTGAATGAGATGTTGGCGCGAAACGAGACGGGCAGCAGGCTCAAGATGCCCGCGATGATCCGCTGGTAACGTTCGGCCCCGCTGAGGACGAGGGGCCCGTTGTGCGTGAGCAATTGCTCAAGGACTTCCAAAAGAAAACGCGGTCCCACCAGAGCGGCGGCGTACTCGATGCCCGCCACATCCACCGGGGACGCCTTACCCAGCAAGCGGAGGGCAGGCAGTACGGGCGGCAGGGTATCGTGCACGTTCAGGCAACCGCCTGCAATGGCCGCCGTCAGAATCGCGAAAGGATTCGCTGCGAATCGGCGAAAGATCGCTTCGTCGAGGACTAGGAATTGAGTGTACCACCGGATGGCCCCTCGGCGACTGTATTCGGGCCCGTTGGCGAAGGTGCGGGCTACCGCCACGCGACCCGACGGCAACCGGAAACTGCTTACGACGGTGGCCCGGTGCAAGGGGTCGGGAACGGAGTCATGGGACGGTCCCCAGCGGGTCAAGGCTCGCCGTTCCTCGTCGGTCAAGTCGGCGCTCGCAGCGGCCAGGTGGTAGCCCTGGGCGTGCGTCGAGGCTTGCGAAGTGAAGACGGCTTGATCCACCCAGTCCATAGTCGTTCGAATCGCGAGATTACGATGGAAGCGTGCGCGGTGATCGTGGACGGTTTCAAATGCGCATGTGTTCCAACAGCCACAAAAAAGGTTCGACGATTCCTTGCGGTTCGATTCTCAAAGGGACATGCTCGCGGATTCCGTCGGCGGTGATACGCCAAGCGCAGGCTCCCGCTACCGCCGAGGCGAAGATTCCCGTCAGCGGAAATCGCTCGTGTATCAAACGCAAAAGCCCCCCGGCATGAGTTCTGGCGAACTCTTCCGGGTTTTCCAGGCATTCCTCGCACTGATCGGCTTTGGTGAAGACCAAGGCGAAGGGTTTGCGGTTCCATCCGTGTTTGGGATCGCCCGCCGATTCGCTCAAGCAACTTGCCAATTTCATGGCGAAGAACTCGTCCTGCCGATTGCCGTTGCGGACGCGAACCGAGTCCACCAGCAACATAACGGAAGAGCACCGCTTGAGCAGGGATCGAATGACGTGGTAGGTGTTGGGATGTTCGGCCTCTTGCAGGATGGCCTCGCCCGCCATGTCGGGCAGGATCAAGTCGGATGCGACGCGGCGGCGCCTGCGCCGTAACTGGCAGTGGACCCAATGCCAGCGATCGGGTTCGTTGGGGGTCTTTCCGGGGAAGCGTCCCTTGGCCAATGCGGCCACGGTCGATTGCTGCACGGCAATGGAAAAGGCCCCGCGTGCCAGAAGTTGGACCCGCTGGGGTTGACGCGAAAGCATGTCGATCAACATGCCAAGATAGACGGTCTTTCCCACTCCGCTAGGGCCCAGAATGAGCGCTACACGGGGTTCGGCCTTGTTCGCCAGCAGTTGATGGGCCAGCGCCATCGGTGCGCTGCAAAGGCGGCAATACTCGGCGTCGAAGTGGTTCTGTTCGCCGCATACGTAGCAGGCGACGGGAACCGCGTATTCGGCCAAACGGTACGACTCCAAGGGCAAAACTGCGCTCTTGATCATGTGCCTTGCTCCGAATAGCCGGGGACAACATGGCCCGGTTCCGGTTCGTACGAAGGTTCTTCGGGGCAATGGCGAAGCGTAATGTCCGCGACGCCCAATGCGCAACGAAAGCCGATGTTCCGCTTCCTGGCCAGGGGATTCTCGCCGCTCGCAAATCCGCTGGAAGCCTGGTGATCGAAGTAGGTGTCGAAGGCGCCTCCCCGGATGCTCTTCATCGGGCCTGGCAGCACGATGCGGGCGTCCTCTTCCTCCCACGGTTGATAATCGCTATGCGTCCACTCCCAGACGTTTCCGATCAACTGGTAGACTCCGTTAACGGCCGCGCCCCCGGGGTAGTCGGTTACCGGTACCGTGCCGTTACGCTGCGATCCCCACAACGCGGCACGGGAATAGTCCATGGCGTCGCCCCAGGGAAATCGACGTTGCATGCGGGTGCCGTCGGGCAAGGAAACGGGCCAGGCCGCGGCACGCGTCCATTCGGCGTCGGTGGGCAATCGCTTGCCCACCCAGCGGGCGAAGGCGCGAGCCTCGTACCAGTTGATTCCCGTCACGGGATGATCCTCCGTACCGGGAGGATAACAACCATTCTCCCAATACTTGGGGCCGGGACGCCCCGATCGATCTACGAAGTCCAAAACTGCGGGAAGAATGGCGGCGTCCCACAACGATGCCTGCTCATATCCGCCGGCCTCCACGAATGCCGCATACTGGGCGTTGGTGACGGGATAGCGATCCAAGAAGTATCGTCGCACGCGGACGATCTGTTCTCGGACCGTCGGTTCGTCGTCCAAGGTTTCCGGAGTCGCCTTGACGGACGTCGCATCGGCCATGCCGTCGCTTTCCTCCCATTCCGTCGGCACACGCGAAAGGGAGACCTCGCCGTCCGGCACCAGGGCCATGGTCCGCTCCCATTGGGCGAAGGCGGCGTCGAAAACCCCGCGACTGAGGGTTCCGGCGACCTGGGGCCTGAGTATCAAGGCGAATCGCCCTTGGTCGAGCAATTGCCGGGCCAGAGAATCGGGGTCATCAATTGCGTCGGGACATGCGTGCGCTTGCTTTCCGGCACGCTGAGGGCGAAAAGGTCTCGGAGCGATATCCTGCTTGCCGCGTCGCCATAGACCGAAACTCATTGAAGCCATAGCATTGCCCAACCGGGCGGGAACTTCCCATAACAGCCCGAACGCGAATGCCGACGGGCCGAGGATCCAGTTCCCGAAGTGCGATTGTATTTTGGTGCTGAAACTGCCCACGGCACCCGGTGTGGTTAGAGAACTCATGGCTTGCGCTGATCCGAAAAGAGGCTGCAAATACGATATGGGACGGTCGCCGCATCAACGCGGCTATTCGCTCGGCGGCTTGTCTCGCCGCCTGGAACGGTATCGGGCGAAGCCGACGTGAATTCCGCCGATGATTTGGGACAAGTCGGTGAACGTCGTCATTCGCGACCGGAACGACGTCTTCTGGAAAAGTCACGTTGCAAAAGCTCGAACTGCTGGGAAACCGAGTCCAATGCGACGTCTTCCGTGCCGGTCCGGTTTAGCGGTTCGATCTCTTCGTATCCCACCACACGGGGCTGAACACCGTCCGCCCGCGTTTCCCCTTGGTAGCCTCCCGGAGTCTCCAGTTGGTGATCGAGCAAGACTTCCATCAATCTCCGCAGACGCTTCAGCTCGGCCCACCACGTCGCTCGTTCCTCGGCCATTTGGCGGCGTTGCTCGCCGAGCATCTCCAGTAATTCCGCGGCGCGATGACGTACAAACTCAAGCTCCGTTTCCAAATTGATGCGCTCTTGTTCGGCGGTCGTCAGTCGGGTCTGCAAAGTGCGGACCTGCTCCTCCAGAGCGGCAGTTCTCTCTTGGTCCGAGGACGCGGCCGAACCGATGACGGCTTCGATGCGTTGTTCCAGGCCTGCAATGGCTTCCTGCACCAACGTCCGGATTTCCGACGCAGTCGAGTCGGGATTCGGGTAGGCGTCGAGCTTTTCTCGAATGGCGGAGAGCGTCTGAGCCAATTC
Organism: Thermopirellula anaerolimosa; assembly: GCF_054657335.1. NCBI lineage: Bacteria > Pseudomonadati > Planctomycetota > Planctomycetia > Pirellulales > Thermoguttaceae > Thermopirellula > Thermopirellula anaerolimosa. Next base: position 605,589 of record NZ_BAAHYX010000006.1, on the reverse strand, counting down.
CGCGGGCAGAGACGCAGGCGCGGACGCGGCGGCGTCGAGCCACTCGCGTCGGATCTCCTGGACTCGCCCAATCAGTTCCGAGGATAGGGATTCCTTGAAATCTCCCGACAAGGAATCCAGATTCTCGAGCTTTTCGAGAATGGCGGCCAATTGTTCCTGGAGACGAAGTGCACTCTGAGCATCGGATTCCGAGTTCGATTGGCGTGCCCGCTGGAAATGATCCGCCTGTTCCTCCCATTGCTTGCGAGTCGTCTCAAACTCCGCCAATTGGCGGGCAATGGTCTCCTCGCGGCGACGGATTTCCTCCTGACGTTCCTCGATCCAGCGGCGTTCTCTTTGAAGGGACTCGATCAGCGATTGTTGATGGGCGGCTTCTTGCCGACGACGGGAGTTTTCCGCCGCCTCGGTTTCCAGCCATCTTTCCAGGGCGTTTTCGAGCTTCTCGAAGGTTTCCAGTACGGCGGCGCTCAATTCGTCCTCACCGCCGAAAAGCTCATTCAGCCAATGCTGAATGTCCGCGGCTTCGGAGGTCGTGAGGCTCGACGGCCCGCTCATGGGTTCACTCGCTCGGGATTACCCCTGCGACTGTCGAGATGCCCAACAGGCTCTCGGGGTCGCCATACCAGGACAAGGATTTGGGGAAGACGGCCAATACGCCGCCGCGGTTTGCCTTGTCTGTTCCACGCGGCGGCAAACCACTCGCTATTTCCGCTAAAAAACTCTACGCCGCGAACGCCGCGAACGCAAATCGTTCTTGGGCGGTCAGCGAAGTTTGAGTCGGACGGCGCTTTCGCGAAAACCGTTTCCATTCCTACCGGCCTCCGAATCCGACCTTAAAGCGGTTGGCCATGACCGGCTTGAGACCAGCGACGACGCGAGGGGTCTCGGCGGCAGATAGCCGTTGCAATCGTCGGTGCTCGCCCAACTGCGCCGCCTCGTTGACTTTCCCCCAGGGCATTCGGGGCTACAATAGCGCATTGCCACGCATCGTCGGTAAGGCGTGTAAACGACCCCCAGGGCATTTGTCGGTCCTGTCGGTTGGCGGAAATTTGTTGGTTCGGATTCGCAAGGTTGCTCTGTCGGGTCGAAGCAGTGGAGTTGAAACGGAATCCCGCTGAAAAACGGCGGGCCAAGCGGAGTACGGCGCGAAATCACATTCGGAGGTTTTTCGATGGTCTCGAGACGGGTGGTGATTGTGGGCGGCGTTGCGGGCGGTGCCTCGTGCGCAGCGAGGCTTCGCCGATTGGATGAAAACGCGGAAATCTTCGTCTTTGAACGCGGAGGATTCGTCTCCTTTGCCAATTGCGGGATGCCTTATTTCATTGGAGGGGTTATCACCCCGCAACAGCGATTGCTAGTCGCGACGCCTGAGCGGTTTCGGGACTACTTCAACGTCGAAATCCGTGTGAATCACGAGGTGGAACGCATTGATCGGCAGAATAAGCTGGTTCACGTACGCAACCGGCAGAGCGGCGCCCGCTTTACCCGCCCGTACGATGCCCTGGTGCTCTCGCCCGGGGCCAAGCCGATCGTGCCGGAGGTACCCGGTGTCAATTTGCCGGGCGTGTTTTCGCTGCGATTACTGGAAGATGCCGGCGACATCTACCGCTGGTTGGAAGCGAAGAAAGTTATCCGAGCGGTGGTCGTGGGAGGCGGTTACATCGGTTTGGAAATGACGGAGAATCTTGTCCGCCGCGGGATTTCAACGGTCTTGTTGGAGGGCGCCGACCAACTGATGCCTCCCCTGGATCCCGAGATGACGGCACCCATCCATGCGACTTTGTCTGCTCACGACGTCGTGGTTCGCCTCAATTCTCCCCTACGCTCGATCGAGGAGGCCGGAAACGGTCTCCAAGTGACGGCAGGCGACGGGGAAAAGTTTCCCTGCCAAATCGTAATCTTGGCTACGGGAGTGCGACCCGAGATCACCTTGGCCGCCGAGGCGGGATTGGAAATCGGCGATTTGGGCGGCATTCGCGTGGACGAGCAAATGAGAACCACGCGTGATCCGGCGATTTGGGCGGTGGGAGACGCCGTGGAGGTTCCGGACGTGGTGACCGGGGGATTTACCCGAGTCCCGTTGGCCGGCCCGGCATCGCGGCAGGCGCGCGTGGCGGCGGACGCGATTTGCGGCCGACCAAGTCGTTTTCGCGGCGTCCAGGGTACTGCCGCGGTTGGGCTTTTCGAACTGGTGATCGCGCAGACGGGAGCCGGCGAAAAGCAACTGAAGCGGCGGAATATCCCCTACTCGGTTAGTTACACGCACTCGGCAGACCATGCCGCGTACTATCCCGGCGCCGAACCCATGACCATCAAGCTACTCTTTTCGCCCGACTCGGGGCGGATTCTGGGGGCGCAGGCCGTGGGGGGGCGCGGAGTCGATAAGCGGATCGACGTCATCTCCGCCTTCATTCAAAAAGGTGGAACCGTTCACGATCTGGAAGAAGCGGAACTTTGCTACGCGCCCCAATTCGGCAGCGCGCGGGACCCGGTCAATATCGCCGGGTTTGTGGCCGGCAACATCCTCCGCAAGGACGTTCTGCCCGCCTATTGGAGCGAATGGAGCGCGGTTTCTTCCGATCAACCTCCTCTGGTCATCGATGTGCGAACGCCGGGGGAACACGCGGCGGGTGCGCCTCCGGGGGCGATCAATATCCCGCTGGGAGAAATCCGCGGACGACTTCATGAATTGCCCAGGGATCGCGAGATTTGGGTGCATTGCGGCGTGGGTCAGCGCTCGTATTATGCCTATCGTATCTTGGCTCAGCGAGGCTTTCGCGTCCGCAATCTATCCGGCGGTTACAAGTCTTGGTTGGCCCGAAAGGCCGTCGACCGAGGTAACTGCTGAGCGGAAGGGATGAGCGCCGGCGGGTGGTTGAAGCACGCTACGCGTCCGCCGAAGTGGGCGCGAGCACGTGCGGCAATTCGGTGTGGGATGGCGATCCGTCACGCTTCGCCCGAACTTTTTGCCGATTCTCGCTTTCCCATGACATGAGGCTCAGCGAGCGCCCGCCATCATCGGGAATAGCTCTCGAATCATAGTGATCGCCGCCGGGCCGACAAGCACCACGAACAACCCGGGAAAGATGAAAAGGACGAGCGGGAAGATCAGCTTGACGGCGGTCTTCTGCGCGCGTTCCTCCGCCAATTGCCGGCGACGCGTACGCATGGAGTCGCTTTGAACGCGGAGTGCCTGGGCGACACTGGAACCGAATTTTTCGGCCTGGATAATGACTGCCGCGAGACTTCGGACGTCGGGTACGCCGCAACGCGCGCCCATCTCGTGAAGGACTTCCGATCGAGGACGCCCCATTTGAAGCTGTAGATTGGCCAGGGCGAATTCCTTGGCGATGACGGGATGGGACGTGCCCAATTCCTCGGTCACCTTGCGCATGGCCTGGTCCAAGCCCAACCCTGCTTCGACGCAGACAACCATCAGGTCGAGGGCGTCGGGCAGACTGAGGAAGATCGCCTCTTTGCGACGTTTAGCCAGGTACCAGAGCACGATTTCGGGCAGATAGAACAAAATGCCGCCGAAGAAAGCCGCGGCAACCAAGGAATTTTGCCGAACGCCCCATAGACCGAGGAAGATCGCCGCCCCCAATGCCAAACCGCCGACCAATCCGGCGAATTTCAGACCCAGGTAGATTTGCGCCGCCGAGTCGCCGAGAAAACCGGCCTCCGCCAGTCGTTGCTTCAGTTTGCTCTTCTCGATTTCCGATTTCGGTTCGAGCGGTTTGGCCAGGGCGGGCGTGGCTTTTTCCAGAGCGCGAGTCAATCCGTCCCGCTTCTTAATCGCAGCGGGTTCCCCCGGTCCGCGACGTACTTGCGGTCGCGCCAACTCTTGTAGGCGCTCGACGGTCCGCGGTTTGCGTGCAGCCAAGGTTTCCAAAAGCAGGAAACTCAAAATCGCGAACATGCCGAACGCCGCAAAGGGAAGCAGCTTCGACCAATCCAAGCTCTGAGTCAGGGCGAGCAACGGTTCGATCGCGACGAAATCGGTCATGGGAACAAGCTCTCACACTTTGATATTCACGATCTTGCGAATGAAGAAGGCCCCGAGAATCTGCATGATGATCGCGCCGACCAGCATCTTTTTGCCCAGCGGATCGGTGAACAGCATCATGACGTAGTCGGGATTGAGTTGGTAAACGGCCAAGAAAATTACGACCGGCAGGGCCATCAAGACGATTCCGGAGAGGCGGCCCTCGCCCGTCAACGCCTGGACCTGACCCCAAATCTGGAATCGTTCTCGTATCAAGCTTCCGATCTTCTCCAAGACCTCGGCCAAATCGCCGCCCGTTTGTCGCTGAAGGACCACGGCCATGGTGAAAAACCGAAGGTCCAAGTTTGGAATGCGGTCGGCGAGGTCGCGGAGCGATTGCTCGAGCGGCATACCCAAATTTTGTTCCTCGAAAACGTGGCCGAATTCCTTGCCCAGGGGCGGGCCGATCTCGGTGGACACCATGTTGAATCCCGCCGCCAAGCTTTGGCCGGATCGGAGCGAACGGGCCAGCATTTCGAGGGCGTCGGGCAGTTGCGCTCCGAATGCCCGCAAACGTCGTTTTCTTCGCCACAGCACCCACAATAGCGGCAGCATGCCTCCCACGCCGCCGAGCAGGGGAATCAACAGTGCCGGTGCTCGCAGAAGCAGGCCCAACGCCAGACCTGCGCCCGCCAGTACCGCCGAGATCATGACAAGCTGTGCCGGCGGTATTTGTATGTCCGCCTGTTCCATCAAGCGTTTCAGGCTGGGTAAACGCTCCACGATCGCCTCGGCCAGACTGCTCTTGTTTTCCAGCGGTTTGGTCAAGAGGCTTTGCTGCTTGCGTAACTCTTCCTTGCTCTTGGCCGTCTGAACGCCGGCGTACACTTGCAGGCGATTTTCGAGTCGGTCATCGGTTCGCCGGGTGAAGAGCATGGCCAGCGCTGCGACCAATGCCGCCGTACCGACGAATGCGGCGAATGCGATTAGCAGGGGACTCATGATGTGCCTGTTCCTCTCATCTATCGAACGAAAGAGTCCTCGTCTTGGTCGGTACCCCTCTATTACGCTTCCAGCATTACGCGCTGACGGAAGATATTTGCCGGCAACCGGATGCCGCGAGCCTCGAGTCGCGGCATGAATGTCGGCCGAATTCCCGTGGATATGAACTTCCCATAGCTGCGCCCCGATTCATCGATCCCCTCTTGTTCGTAACGGAAGATGTCTTGCATGACCACGGTGTCCTGCTCCATTCCCACGACTTCGGTGATGTGGGTAATTCGCCGGACGCCGCCTTGGAGACGGTTGGCTTGGATGATTAAGTTGACGGCGCTGGCGATCTGCGTTCGCATTGCCTTCAGCGGGAGTTCAAAGCCCGCCATCATGATCATCGTTTCCATACGAGCGATCGCGTCGCGGGGGGCATTTGCGTGAAGCGTGGTCATCGAGCCTTCATGGCCGGTATTCATGGCCTGAAGCATGTCCAGGGTTTCCGGACCGCGGCACTCACCGATGATGATTCGTTCGGGACGCATACGCAGGGCGTTGCGTACCAGATCCGTGGCGGTAATCGCCCCCTTACCCTCGATGTTGGCAGGACGAGTCTCCAACCGCACGACGTGTTCCTGCTGGAGTTGCAATTCGGCGGCGTCTTCGATCGTGACGATCCGCTCATTGTTGGGAATGAAGCTGGACAGCGTGTTCAAAAGCGTCGTCTTACCGGAGCCTGTACCACCGGAGATGACGACGTTCAATCGCGCCTTGATCGCCCCCTCCAGCAGCATGACCATCTCGGGAGTAAACGCCTTGAGGTTGAGCAAGTCTTCGAGTTTGAGCGGATTTCTTCCGAAGCGACGAATGGAGACGGCGGGGCCGTCCAAGGCCAGCGGGGGAATGATCGCGTTGAAACGCGAACCGTCCGGCATACGGGCGTCGACCATGGGGCAGGTTTCGTCGACGCGACGTCCTACCTTGGAAATGATGCGGTCGATGATCTGAAGCAAGTGTTCGTTGTCGCGGAAGGTGACCGTCGTCTTTTCGAGTTTTCCTCGGCGCTCCACGTAAACGTTCTTGGGACCGTTGATCAAGATGTCGCTGACGGCGGGATCCTTAAGCAGGGCCTCCAAAGGTCCGAGGCCGAACGTCTCGTCGAGCACCTCGTCGATCAGACGCTCGCGCTCGCTGCGGTTGAGCATCGTGTTTTCGCTGTCGCATAGGTGCTCAACGACCAGACGGATTTCGCGACGCAAGACGTCGCCCGCCAACTGGCCGACCTTGGAAAGGTCCAGCTTGTCCACGAGTTTGCTGTGAATGCGCTGCTTCAATTCCTCGAAAGAGGGTTCTTTCGAGTCCACGGCGCGGGTTGGGCCTCCAAGCGGGCGGGCAGTGGGGAATTGTGCCATCCTGGGAAACTCCCAAATCGACGAATGTATCAGTCGTTAATGAAGCGATCGTGCGTCACCAATAATGCGGCGACCGACGGCGATTGCAACGGGTTGTCGGATGTGAAGCTCGGATGCAAATGCAGCTATGTCGCACCGTCGCCTCAGCGAGCGAATGTTTTCACTATCAAGCCTAGCTTACGCCGGGCACCGACTACCCACGAATCCGGACAAGTTTTCCTATGTTGCCCAAGCGATCCTGTCGCTCGCCATTCGTGACATATTGCGACGCCTAAGAATCCGCGCGATAAGAAGTTTTTTGTAAAAAGTGGAGACAAAGATCGACGTTGCAAGGAGAGGACGCGAGGGGGGATTTCGATAGAAAAACCACCTAAAAGGAGGGTTGTCACTTCATTCCGAAGTGCCATCGTCGTAAAAACTGCGTGAAAACGTAGAGAAAACCGGGAGGAAGTCACTGCGGCGTACGATAATAAGGCGTCCCGCTCAGGGAAAGCCGCGTGCGCGGCGATTCGGAACCGTGAGTGCCGTTTTGGTCTCCCCTTTCCAAAACAATATTTTGCCTGCTTATGTTGTCGAAGTGATGGCGCAAGGCCGCGTGGTCCTCATCCTTAATGCGTTTTTTGACAGGCCGTCCTTTGATTGACCCGGTTCCCTGTCTATAAGTAGAATGGTTAATAATGAGGATTCTGGGGTTGGGCGGAAGACATTCGGCTATTGCGCCCCAGCTTCCTTTTCTCCATAGTCTTCTCGCAACAACGAAAAAACGTCATGACCGTCACTTGCCGCACCGGGAGGGGGGGTGGATAGCCGACGGCGACAGTCAATTTTTACGAGCAATACGGGGCATGAGGCCGTATTGATCCGAACGATGTCTCACTCCACGCCGCCATCGCGAGATGCCGCCGGTTCCGCCCTCAACGGTGGTTCCGCTCGGCACCGATTGGACGATCAACCCACGGTGATCACCGGGGGGGATCAGCCCGCTTTGGGCGGCACGGCGGATTTAGGGGTTGAAATCGTTGCTCCCAAGTTGACGCCGGGGGCCATGATCGGTCCGTACGAACTGTTGGACCAGATCGGCGGAGGTGGGATGGGGCGCGTGTTTCGGGCGTTTGAGGCCTCTGTGGGACGGACGGTTGCCTTAAAACTGCTGTCCCCGACTCAGGCCGCGGATCCTCAGACGTTGGCGCGGTTTCAGAATGAGGCGCGTGCGGCAGGGCGACTCAACCATCCCAACATCGTTCAAGTTTTTTCCGCGGGCGAAGTCCAGGGAATCCCCTTCATTGCCCTGGAGTTCATCGAAGGAAAGAACGTCCGCGCCTTAGTTGAGGAAAACGGCGGACTTCCCGTTGGGGATGCCGTCCGATATGCCATCCAGGTCGCCGAAGCATTGGAACACGCTTGGTCGCGAGGCGTCGTCCATCGAGACGTTAAACCCTCGAACATCTTAGTGTTTCCGGACGGTCGCGTGAAGCTAATCGACTTCGGGTTGGCGCGGATGCACGAGGGGACGGGGCGATCCGGCGATTTGACCAGCAGCGGCATGACGCTGGGGACGTTTGACTATATCGCGCCGGAACAGGCGCGAGACCCGCGTCTTGCGGACATCCGCAGCGACATTTACTCTTTGGGCTGTACGCTTTTCTTCATGCTGACGGGGCGTCCTCCCTTTCCGACGGGCACCGTCCTGCAAAAACTCTTGCAGCACCAGGCCGAGGAACCGCCGGATATTCGCAAACTCCGAAAGGACGTGCCCGAGGCGTTGGTGCGGGTGCTGCGGAAGATGATGGCGAAGTCGCCGCGGCATCGTTATCAAACGGCGACCCAGCTGATCGAGGCGCTGAGCGAGGTCTTGGCCGAGATCAGTCAGCATTATGCGGCGACCCGTGTGTGGGGACCGCCCGAGTCGCCGACACGACGTGCCTGGCAAAAGCACCTGCCATGGTTGGTCCCCGTTCTGCTTTTCTTCATGGGCACCGTCGCTTTGGATTGGTGGTGGTCGCCGGCAACGCTTCAGGGATTGCCGGGGGGGGATATCTACGACTTGCCGTTGCAACCCAACCGCGACCGATCGCCCTTGCCGACGCCGGTGGAACCCGCCTCAAAGCCAGGTGAGGCGAAGGTGCAAGCAGCGACTGCGGGGCCCGGTTTCGGTGCCTCGACTGAGTCCGGCCAAACGCGATTACCCGTTCCCGGAAGCAGTAGCGCTGTGCGGTCCGAATCCGGTGGCGGATTGGAGTCTCCGGCGACAATTGGAACCGGGGGAGTTTCGGTGAATGGGCAGGGGCACGATACGTCGCTGGAGATGGCGAATCGGCTTTCCGGCGCGTCGTGGGAAGGCCCGGCCTCGGCTTTGCACAAAGACGACGTATTCGGTCCGTCGCAGGGGCTTGGTTTTCCGGCAGCGTCCCCCGATCCGCAAGCGACCGTGCCGTGGACGCCGTTGCCCCGGGCTTTGCGGCAGGACGCCCCGGGAAATGTCGTCAACGCCCCCTCCGCGCTAGCGAATGCCGCGTCGCCTCTCTTGGGTGCATCAGGAGATCCGGTTTATGGAAAGACGCCCGAAGGCTTGGCGGGCGCTGCCTCCGGAGCGACCGGGAGTCCGGCAGCGATTCCCTACTCCACCTCACCCGGTACCGTAGCCTCCCGCGGGGTCTTGGTTGTGGATCCGAAGGGGCAATCGCCCGGACGATTTCCAACCTTAGGGGCCGCACTCGCGGCGGCGAAGGCAGGGGACGAGATTCGACTCGACTTTGACGGTCCCTTGGAGGTGGAGCCTTGCGATGTCCGAGGCCGAAGCTTGATCATCGCGGCATCCGAGGGACGTCGACCGGAGTTGGTGCTTCGTCCGGCGCTGGGCACGCTCTTTCAGCGACAAAAGACGTTCTTCGCGGCGGCGGGTGCATCATTGATGTTTCGGGACGTCGTTCTGCGTGCGGAGAATGTGTCCTCCGTTTGGCCGGACGGTTGGTCCGTCATGCACCTGGACTTCGGTTCGCAAGTCGCGTTGGAACGCTGTGTCGTGTCAGTGGCGGAAAAGAATTGGAGTAACCAAGAACGGTCGCCTGCCGCCCGCATCTTCGAAGTTCGAAGCGATCCGCAGTCCTACGTCCTGTTGACCGGGGGATTGCCGGCACCGGGTATTGCCGCGAGGCCTGTTGGCATCACGCTGACGAATTGCGTGTTGCGGGGTGAAGCGTCGGCGGTATGGGTGGGCGACGGACAACCGTTGTCCGTGTCGCTCAAGAATTGCTTTACGAGTACGACCGGAAGACTGTTGGATGCCGTTGGTAGCGAACTGCCGCCGGCCAAGGAATCCGTCGTCCGGTTGACGGCGGAGAACCTTACGTGCGCGGTTCGGTCGGGCGTGGTCCGGGTCGTCCCCGGCGAATACCGCCCCTATGTGCCGCAAGTGGAGATGGACGCGAGGGACTCGATTTGGGTTGGACCTCCGCAAGGGGTGTTCGTCGAGCATGTCGGAATCAGCGCGGAAGAAGCGTTGGGGCGGTTTCGTTGGCGCGGCGAACGAAATTTCTATGAGCGATTTGCCGTTTTTTGGAGCATTGCGCCCGGTTCCGGCACGGAAACGCTTCGGCTGCCCTTCGAAGCCTGGAAGAATTACTGGCGGTGGGAGAATGAAAGTTCGCCCGCCTGGGGCGCCGTGCCTTGGAGTGGGCCTTTGCCGGACGGAATCCCGCCGCACGAGCATACCCCGCGAGACTTTGCGCTCATGGACCCGCTCATCGACGATGCGGCAATTGGCTTGGCAGGAGAGGTGGGTTGCCTCGCGGACCGACTGCCGATCGTGACCGCGGAAACGTCGCCCTGAAGCCTTGAAACGTCGAGCTGCACGCGCGGCGGTAATTGCGGCAGGCCGGGGTGAAACACTTCGCCCCGTTAGGGTCCCTTGTCGTTGATCGCAAGCCGAAGACGCCGCGGACTTGATTGGTAATCTGCGACGGGCCGGCTTTGCGACCGGCAAAAGTGCTCCTCGACCCCTCTACACAGATTCGAGGGCGACGGCGGAGTCCGTCTCGGCGGCTTCCGCTTCGTCCATGGCTGTCGTCCATTCTTGGCGACTGGAAAGGTAGTATCCGACGCCGATGGCCGCAATGATCAGCGTAATCACGCGGTAGACCAGCATGGTCAGAAGGCCTTGGCCCGGTGGAATGGTCTCGCCCGAGATGAGAGGAATCGAGGCGTACAAACGATCCAGCACGAACTCGGTCGGCCCGATGGAAACCGGAAGCACCTGCGCGGAAGCGCTGACGGGAACCATCACAAAGTGGTAGCTCAAGGAGTGGACGCTAGGGAACATGCTGCTGGAGATCAAGAAGATCGAGCACGCCGTGAGTAGGTGCACGGGAAAAGTCATGAATACGGCCGCAGTGATCAACGGCAGGTTATGACGATAGCGACGGATCGCCTCCGCCAACCGTGCGATCGCCGAACCGATCAGGGGTAGTCGTTCCAGAAGTCGGAGGAAAGCGCCGTCGGTGGCGTCGGGTGCCCAGAGCACGATCAGACCGACCGTCATCACAGCGGAAACGGCGACGACCGCCACCGACACGGTCTGAACGATGGCCTGCGGTTGCCGGTAGAATCCGGTCAAGAGAATTGCAATGCCCGCAGTGATGAAAAGAACGTAAAGGCCGAGGATTCGGTCCAACAGTACCGACGCCACGCTCTCGGGTCGGTGGCCGGGGAATCGCCGCGCGACGAGAATCGCCTTGGCCATGTCTCCGCCCACGATGCCCATGGGGGCAAGATTCAAGAGGAAACCCACGAAACTGAGGCGTAAGGATTCGCCGAAACGAATCGGTGTTCCCAAAGCGCGGATCAGCAACCACCACCGGATGAATGTGATGAGGACCGCTCCCGCCGAGGCCGTCAGTGCCGCCAAGAGCAGGTACCAGCGATCCGCAGCATGATGTACGAGTTGTTGCAATAGCAGAGGATTGAAGCCGTGTTCGTCGCGAAAAAGCCCCTCGCCCTTGTGCACGGCGTCCCACACAAGGTAGCTGAGGATTCCGATGGAGATGGCCGCCTTGAGAAAGACGATCGCCCATTTGCGGATTCGTTTCATGGAATACTGCAACGATTGAATTTGCCGCGTGTTCGGCGAGGACTCTTGCAACTGCGGAAGGGGCTCGGCGGCGGATGCAAGGCCCAACCTGCCCACCATGCGTCGAGAATTACATCACGCCGGAACGCTCCGTCATTTCGCGGCGTACGATCTCGAGATCCGAATCCACCATCATCTGAATCAGGTTGGTGAATGAGACTTCGGGTTGCCAGCCCAGGATTCGCCGGGCTTTGGAGGCATCTCCGCGCAGCGTGCAGACTTCCGCCGGGCGGATCAGACGCGGATCGATCTCGACGTGCTTCCGCCAATCCAGTCCCACGTACGTGAAAGCGGTTTCCACCAATTCCCGGACCGAATGCTTCTCGCCGGTTGCGACCACGTAATCATCAGGCTTTTCTTGCTGGAGCATCATCCACATGGCGCGGACGTAGTCGCCGGCGAAGCCCCAGTCTCGCATGGCATCCAAATTGCCAAGATGGAGCTTGTCTTGCACTCCCAGCTTGATTCGGGCGACGGCATCGGTGACCTTCCGCGTGACGAACTCTTTTCCGCGCCGCGGGGACTCGTGATTGAACAGGATTCCGGAACAGCCGAAGATACCGAAGCTCTCCCGATAATTGACGGTGATCCAGTGTCCGTACACCTTGGCCACTCCGTACGGACTGCGGGGCCAGAACCGGGTGTCTTCGTTCTGCGGTTCCTCGCGGACGTCGCCAAACATCTCGCTGGAACTGGCCTGATAGAAGCGAATGCCCGAGTCCACCTGGCGAATCGCCTCTAGCATCCGGGTGACGCCGAGCGCCGTGAACTCGCCCGTCAGGAGCGGTTGCTCCCAACTGGTGGGCACGAAACTCATGGCCGCCAAATTGTAGACTTCGTGCGGGCGAATGGCATCCAGTAGACGCACGATCGAGAGTTGATCGAGCAGGTCCGCTTGATGGAGCGTGACCCGCGAGCGAATATGGCGGATTCGGTCGAATCCTTCCGTGCTCGAGCGCCGGACCATTCCGTGGACTTCGTAGCCTTTTTCGAGCAGAAACTCGGCCAGGTACGATCCGTCCTGACCGGTGATTCCGGTTATCAGAGCTTTCTTCGACATTGCCCGACACTCCGATTTGGTGCCGCAAGTTCGGATCCGTACGCGCGGCGACCGAGTCCTTTTCTCTTCCTTGCTTGGCTGCACGAGTTTTCGTCCAATTGTCTATCTTACCAAAGTATCGAAACTTGTGACGGTGTTAGGCCCAGCATAGAATGCGATTGGAACGAAAAACTCGTCGTCGTCCGTGGGTAAACCCGTAAAGGTGTTGCATTCGCTACAATCCGTTCCCGCGGTGGATCGACGAGAACACGGTTTTCTTACCGAATCGGGGCGATCGGCTGGTCAAATCGGCGTCCGATGCGAAACGTAGGACGATCGAAACCGGGAGCAAGCAGGCGATGAGCGACGGATTCAGCCTGGCGGCGGTTCAGACCGTGGCCCGAAAGGTGATTGCGAATGTGGAGCAAGCCCTGATCGGCAAGCGCCAGCAGATCGTTTTCGCTTTGGCGGCGGCGCTATCGGAGGGGCACATCCTGTTGGAGGACGTGCCCGGCGTGGCCAAGACGATGTTGGCCCGTGCCTTGGCCCAAAGCATGGGCGTCACGTTCAATCGCGTTCAATGCACTCCCGACCTCCTGCCCAGCGACATCCTGGGAACCTCGATCTTTCACCCGAAAACGGGCGAGTTCGTATTTCGCCGCGGGCCGATCTTCTGTCAGATTCTTTTGGCCGACGAAATCAACCGTGCCACACCGCGAACGCAGTCGGCGCTGTTGGAAGCCATGGCCGAGGGCCGCGTCAGTATCGACGGTGCCACGTACCGTTTGGACCCGCCCTTCTTGGTAATCGCCACTCAAAACCCCATCGAACACGAGGGGACCTTTCCGCTGCCGGAAGCGCAACTCGACCGATTCCTGCTCCGCTTCTCGCTCGGCTATCCGCAATTGGAGGAAGAGATTCAGTTGCTCGGGCGACTGCAATTGGAGCATCCCATCGACAAGATTCGGCCCGTGATTTCCGCAGCCGATCTCTTGAACGCTCAGCAGGCGGTGCGACGGGTGCACGTGGAGGATCGCGTGCGGCAGTACATCGTGGAGTTGGTGCACGCCACGCGAGAGCATCAAGACGTGCGACTGGGGGGGAGTCCTCGGGCCGGAATAGCCCTTTTTCGTACGTCGCAAGCCGTGGCGGCCATGTTGGGACGCGGTTTTGTGTTGCCGGACGACATCAAACGCATCTTCCACGCCGTGCTCGGCCACCGCATCATCTTGCGGCCCGAAAGTCGTTTGCGTCGCGTGTCCGTGGAGGACGTTTTGAATGAGGTGTTGGATGCCGTGCCCGTTCCGATCGTGGAACCGCCCTCTCCGAAAACCGCCGGATCGGCGTAGCGGGCAGTCGAAGCGAATCGGCGAAAGCAATGGATATCGGCCGGGATAGTCGTCGGCGGGAGCCGAAATTTGAATTCCGCGAATGTGTCGAAAAAGCGAGCTTCTTGGGAGCCTGCGGATCGGCCTGCGACCGATCGAGTCATCGTCCAATGGGCCGTGGCGGCGGCGATTTTGCTCGTCCTGGCTTGGATTCTCGGCTCCGCTCCGTTGGCTGCGGCCACCTATCTCTTGCTGGCAACCGCCGTTGCCGCGAGGCTGTTGGTGCGATACTGGGCGTCTCAAGTATCCGCCTCCCGGGATTGCAACCGCGTCGATGCGCGTATCGGAGACAAGGTCGCCTTCAACGTCGAGTTGCATAATCACGGGCGGTTGGCCCTGCCTTGGCTTATGGTGGAAGATTTGATTCCAAGCGCCGATCTCCGCGGTACCCCGCCGCGGTTGCGGCTACTTGGGCGAAATGTGGCCTTCTTGCGATTGCCCAAGGGCGGTCGCAAGCGTCTCTTCTATCAAATCGAATGCATGCGGCGAGGGTTCTACCGCATTGGGCCGCTTCTCGCAGAAACCGGCGATCCGTTCGGATTGCAGCGGCGGTACCGATCGCTGGCGCCGCCGCAGTATCTGCTGGTGTACCCCAAAGTCGTTCCCTTGGAGGGCTACGACATCGCCGCCAAGAGACCTTTGGGCGAAATGCGGCTTGCGTATCAATTGTTCGAGGACCCGACGAGAATCGCCGGTATCCGGCCCTATCAACCCGGCGATCCGCCCCGACGCATTCATTGGGCGGCGACCGCCCGAACCGGACAGTTCCAAAGCAAGGTCTATGAACCCTCGGCATTGGCCGGCGCTACGCTGCTGCCGGACTTGTCTCCGAGCGGTTATCCGGAAGGCCAGGCCTATGCACGCTCGGAGTTGGCCGTTTCGGCGGCGGCTTCCTTGGCTCATGCCTTGTACTTGATGAACGAACCGTTCGGCTTGATATGCAACGGTCGAGACGCCGTGGAGCGTGCCAGAGAGGAAGGCTGGGACCCGGATCCGCACCATCGTTTGACGGCGATTCGAGTTCAGGATACGGGTCGCAAGGCGGGACGCGCGGCCGCACCGCTGATCCTTCCGCCGCAACGAGGCCCGCAACAGCTTCAGCATGCTTTGGAGGTTTTGGCCCGGGTGGAATTGTACCCAGGTCTCACGTTTGCCGAATTGATCCGAGAGACGTTGCCGAGGATTCCCATGGAGACGACCGCCGTCGCTTTCATTGGGATGCTTACCGCAGAAACCGCTTCCGCTTTGGAAACTGTGCGGCGTCGCGGGGTTCAGGTTGTGGCAATCTTCAACCATCCCTCGGAGGTGGATTTTGCCGTTGCCGCCGCGCGCCTCGCCGATCTGGGAATCGAGACGCGGCATCTGCCTTCGGAGGAATACTTGCCCACATTTTGCAGCCGGTATGTCTATCGTTGACCGCCCGATACGCGGCGACCGGGTCGCGGACCCGTTGCGTGTGGAAAACCCATGTTGCCGGAACGCCGAACCGCTGTTGATTTTTTCGCCCGCCTCGTGAACCCGGTGTTGGTCATGATGATGGTGGGCAGCCTCGCATTCTTGCTGCAAGAATCGTTCTACCGCGGCGATTTTCCTATGCGCCTCCGCTGGGTGAGCGGCCTATTCGTATTCGCCGCCGTGCTGATCGCTTGGATCACGATCGAAATGGGGAGAGTCAGAGCGGGCCTGTATCTCAGTCCGCTCTTGATTCTCGGGGTAGTGGCACTCGATCGCTTCGTGGAAACGCACATCTTAGGCATTCCCGCCTTGACCACCGTCTTTCACGTCATCGTCGTCGTTTCGATTTGGTTGGTTTGTCATCATGTCATGTTGGATTGCCTGCTCCTCGACGAAGACGCGGCGCCATCGGGCGGCAAAGGATTGTTGGAGGAGTGGGCGTCTTCGCCCGTGCCGCAAGCATCCGCCGAAAAGGAAGGCGGCTCACAAAATCCTTCCGAAAAGGCGCCGATCGGTGAGCGGGAAAACGTGGCCTTAGGCAAGTTCTGGGACCGCGTCTATCCGGAGCGACCGCAGGGCCCGCCCGGCCGAACCGTCTTGTATGTGTTGCTGGGCGGATTGCTCGTGATTGCCGTTGCCGGATTGAACGGCCCTGCGCAGGGGACGGCGGTTTACGCGGCGACGTACGTGGCCTCCGGCTTGGGCCTGCTAATGACCACCAGCTTGCTGCAATTGCGGCTTTATCTGCGCCAAAGGGATTTGGCCATGCCCGGCGATGCCGTCCGCGGTTGGGGCGTCGTGGGCGGCGCCGTCATCGTGGGAGTGTTGCTCCTCGCCTGGCTATTGCCGAAGCCCGCCGTGCCGACCTGGAGTTGGGGTGTTTACCTGAAGTCTCCCCTGCGCAAGGCGTCCGCATACGCGGCGCGAGCCATGGAGCCTGCGAACACGCCCACTTCAAAGAACCCTGCCGCGGCTGCCTCGCGGAAGCCTTCGGAGCGGCAAGCCTCGACAAGCGTGTCCGGGAATACGCAATCGCAGGAACCGACATCCGGTGCTGAAAAGGCCGGTGGCGGCAAGAATGACACCGAAAGCGAAGGGGACGGGTCCGGTGAATCCAAGAACGATCCGGCAAGAGGCCGAACCGCAGCACGGGAGACCGGCCCAGAGTCGTCACGCAATGAATCGAAATCCGGGGGAGCGAAAGCCGAACCGACAGCCGAACCGTCTCAATCCTCTTCGCCACAACGAACCGCGTCGGAACGGAATCAATCCCGGGAGGGAGAGCGAGAGGTGACAAAACGCTCTCCCGACGGAGGCGAGCGATCCGAAGACGAGCGAACGCACCACACTTCAGCGGAGAAAGATCAGGTTGGCCCTCAGGGCGCGGGCCAAAGTCGCGCCGGTGCGACGGCGACGAATACCGAGCAATCAAGCGAATCGCAAACGAATCCGACCTCAGAAGACACCCGGAAGAAGTTCCAGCAGTCATTGCCCCAGGTGAGCCTGAACCAGGTCGCCTCCGGATTCGCGTTTCTGTTGCGCTTGCTGATTGCGCTTGCATTCGTGGTGGCGGCGGCGTGGCTTGCTTGGCGATACAGACACGAGGTTCGAGAGGTTTTGCGACAGTGGTGTGAGCAGCTCATGCGGCTAATGGAGTCGTTGTTCGGGCGAAGAAAGGCCGCGGGAGGCAACGACTCGGCGGCGGGGCCGGCGTTGTCGCAATCACCTCCTTTCTCCCGTTTTCAGGATCCGTTTGCTTCCGGTATGGCAGCGAGGCAAGCACCCGTCTGGCTCGTGGTATATTCCTTTGACGCCCTGCAAGCCTGGGGCGAACAGATGGGGATGCCTCGTGATCCGGACGAGACTCCCAAGGAGTATGCTCGACGCCTGCGAGCGTCCGGTTTGAGGGGACCGAACGCATTCGATCGCTTGAGCGAACTCTACAACTTGGCGGCGTACGCGGGACGAAGCGGAACCCTTTCCCTGTCACCCGAAGATCGCCAAGCCCTGGCGACCGCCTGGCGATACATGACGCATCGAGTCAACGAGCCTGCGGTCGCCGGCGGGCAGGTCGGCACCGAGTGAGGTCCCGTAAGGAACTACTTGGAAACCTTACCGCACCTTGGCGTCGCCGGTCTCCGTCGCGGCAACGGCGTCTTGCGCCAGAATCTCGACGGAGATGATCTCCACGACCAGATCGACTTCATCCTTGTCGGAGATTTCGCCGGCGTCATGCGTGATGAAGACGTCGATCGATTGTCGTCGGGCTTTCCCGTCCGTCAAAGTCTGGAGGACATCCAACCAATATCCATCGCTGATAGGTCGCGGTTCGACATTCGGCAGTTTGCGGCGATAGAACCCGGCGACGACGCTGGGGCGCCCGAATCCCTCGGCTCGCAGATAGTGGATTCGCATGGGATCGAATCGCACGGAACCCAACTCTTGACGGAGCTGAGAATTGGGCCAATCCAGGTGGAATTCCGCGACTAGGTTGCCGTTCGGGAACACATCCAAGACCCGTTTTTGGGCGAATTGCTCGGCGGCGGCAGGATCCTTGGAAGCAACCTGCTGCGCGGCCTTGAAGAAGTAATCGCCCAGCGATCGGCCAACATCCTCCGAGAAAAACATCCATCGGACCTTCGGCGACAACTGAGAAGCGGCCCCCAACTGCCCGGGAGCACCGGGATATTCTCCAGGCGGCCCGCTGGAACCCGGGTAACCGGCCTCGCCGGGCGGTTGTGCTCCGGGACGCATCGGCGGTCGACGTCCGGGCATGGGGCGGCTCGGTCGAGCTGGAGTGTTGGCCTTGGGCAACTCTTCCCGCGGCAGCAGTTTGAGGGACACCAGGAACCCGGGATCCACAAACACATTGGCGCCCAACCCCAATTCCATAAGCGGCTCCGGGCCTTCCTCGGAGTGGGCTTTGAGAAATTGGAAGACCCGCGCGCGCACAGAGTCCATGGGCAGTGTCGCGGCCAGCAGGACTTCGCGAGGATTCTCCTTCAGCGATTTCGAGGACGCGATCCGCGTTTCGACAAATCCCACACCCTCGTCCGTCCAAATACGGGGCGCCAGCTTGAGCGCCAAATCTCGCGGCAAACCCGTGATGCGCAGATTTCGTTCCCGGGGCCGAACGCGATTGCCCGCCGTTTGGCCCGAACCCGGGGTACCGTAGCCGGGTTGCATGGGGTAGCCCTCCGATTCGTATCCGCCGGGTGGCGCGCCGGTGGAACCATAAGCGGTGGGAGGCGGTGAGCCGCTGCCATATCCGGAACCGGGCGGGACAGTGCTGCCGGGGTAACCGGGCGGCATGCTTCCTCCAGGGTAGCCGGGCGGATAAGGCGACCCTCCCGGCGAGGGCGCGGTACCGCCGAGAATGCCCGAAAGAGACACCGCGCCTTGCCCTTGCTGCGCGTTCTGGGCGCCTACGAGTGCGGCAAGTCCAGCCATCCCGGTGGCATCTTCCGCGCCCATGACGGCAGCCAGCACCGCGGAGGTAAACTCGGTGACGATATCCACGACCATGGCCACGGCGGGGTCTTTCGTGTCACCCTTCTGGGCGAAAACCAATAGCACCGGGAGATTCTCCGGGACCGGCTTCATGAGGAAGGGTACAAAGAGTTGGCGATCGGATTGTCGGGCTTGCGGGCTGAGGACATGCGACGCCAATTGGATGCGAATCCGCTCCGGCATTTGGTCTTGCAGCAGATCGAAGGTCAGTTTTTGGATTTCCAGACCGGTGAGCTTCGCTTTTCGAGCACCTGCCGCACCTCCCGGCGGGCCGTAGGGCGATCCGGGAGGCGCTCCTTCGGATCCGTACTCGGAACCGTATTCGGTTTGCACCGACTCCGGAGAGGAACCGTATTCCATGGGCGGGGCGGAACCCGGCGATCCGTACGGTGTGGAACCATATCCCGGCGGCGGGCCTGTGGGGCCGTATCCGGGAGGCGGGGCGCTGGAACCATAGGCGGGCGGCGCGCCGGTTGGACCATAGCCCGGCGGCATCCCGCTCCCATACGGCGACGGCGACGAACCCGGAATGCCCGGGCTTCCAGGTGTTGCTCCTTGCGTTGCTTGCATTCTCGGCGGATCGCAAAGCAGCTTGACCACCAACTTTTCGTACTCGGCGTTCTGCAAACGATCGATCGCACCCTTGACGGTCGTCTCCACGGCCAGAGGGTCGTCGAGGACCTCGATCTTTCCTTCCAATAAGTCGTTGATCGTGGCAAAGGCGGGCGCGGCCCCGGCTTCACCGATTTGCACGAGACCTTCCACGCAGCTTTTCAATAGTTTCGGCTCAAACTCCGGGTCCTTGGCGGCTTGCGCAGCGGGAGGAGCACCGCCGGGAGGCGCCGCACCGGGCGGACCGTACGGGCCTCCCGATCCGGGGCTTCCGTACGGGCTTCCCGATCCCGGACTGCCATAGGGGCCCGGTGAACCTGGACTTCCGTACGGCGACCCTGATCCGTAAGGACTGCCGGATCCTGGGCTGCCGTAAGGAGAACCGGAACCATACGGGCCAGGACTGCCCGACGGCGCTGCCGCGGCCTGCGCGGTCTTGGGTTGCTCCATCAAAGAAGCCAGGATCGGGACCGTTTCCTCGGCGGGCTTTTGATTCGATGTGGTCGCAGTTACAAGATATGCGACGGCCTCGAAAAGTCTTGCCTCCTGCTTTTCCCTGGCCTTCTTGAAATGTTCCAAAGTCCACTCGGCGAAGTCTTTGGGGAGTTCGGGTTCCGCGGGCTTTTCGGGCTTTTGTTCCGCGGTCGCTTGCGGCGGCGGCGTCGGAGGCGTTGCGACGGGCGGCGGAGTCGGCGGTCCGCTCGGTGCGCCCGCCGATGAAGAATCATCGCTCTTCGAACAACCGGGTACGCAGATGCCGACGACGATGCTTAGCGCAACGAGGCAACCGACGAACCCCAACGTCTTCCAACGACCCAGGGAACAAATCATATCGCCAACTCCTCTCCCGGCGATGCGAGGCCACGCCATCCTGCCGATCCTCGGCTCCGCACTCACAAAACTGGACGGATGAGCACCTATCCGAAAAGGTGACGCGTCTCCCGGACCCTCTACCCAGGACGTATTCTAGCAAATGAGTTCGAGCAATCCCAGTATTTTTCCGAGCCGGCTTGGGACCGATTATGAAGGGCGTGGCAGCAACGTTTTTCAATCGCCTCGCGTTGCTTAGGGAATGCCGGTGTATTTCCGGGGCGGCGTCCCGAGTTGATTTGGGGGCCCGGCGAGGCGAAAATCCTTTCGGTGCATTCGAATGGCCGTGATTCGACGGAATCCGTCGTCGCTGACGTAGGTGACTCCGTGGAGCGGGGGTTTCTTGGCGGGACTGGCACTAACGGGCGCATTGCCGATTTTCTCTATTTGGCTCAAATTATGCTCTGGATGCGTTCCGCCCTTAATTGCTATATTGGATCGCCGCAAAAACCGCGCAGAAAAACATGGGCCTATTGCGGGACGGCGGTATTACGGACTCGCTACAGGGAGGTGGTGAGTGGCGCCCGACACTTTGCGATTTCTCCACGCGGCGGACCTTCACTTGGACGTCCCGATTCACGCGATCGTGGACGCGCCGCGGTCCGTCGTGGAGCGTGTGTCGGGACTTTCTTCTCGGCTTCTTCAGCGAATCATGGAAACCGCCGCATCGGAGGAGGTGCAGTTCGTCCTTCTTGCGGGCGATGTGATGGATTGGCGATTGGCCGGGCCCGCTCTCTGCGAGGAATGGATTACCTTTTGCGAAACCATGGCCGAGCAGGGTGTCCCCGTCGTTTGGGCGACGAGTGCGGCGGAGCGCGCAGGACCTGTGCCAGCCTCGCTTGTGCCCCAGGGCGTCGTCTTGCTATCGGGCGAGCGCCCTCGGACGATCGCTCAGAATCTCGAAAACGGGACGCGCGTCGTTTTCGTCCATTGGCCGGAGGGGGCGACCGCACCGGATGCCGACGCCTTTGTCTCTCCGGGTAGTGAAGCGGATTATGTCATCGCGGTGCGCCATCAATCGCAACGCAATGAGTTGCCCGGTCTGGTGCCGCTTGACTACTGGGCGCTCGGGGGGAAGCACAAGAAAGAGACGGATCTCTCCGGAACGGTGACGCGGCACGACCCCGGCACGCCGTTGGCTCGCCGACCGCAGGAGGACGACAGTTCGTCCGTCACGGTGGTGACGCTGCATCAGGGCGGAGCCTGCGATTTGCGGCACAAAACCACCGGTCTGTTGCGTTGGGAGACCGTCCCGTTGCTTCTGACCGAGACGTGCTCCGAGGCGGAGTTCTTCTCTCAATCCATGCAAGAGTGGGAATCGCGGCGGCAATCCGGTTCGGGCGAGTCCTTGCTGCGGTTCGTCGCTTGCGGCGATCCGGTTCGCATGATTGCTTGGCGGCGCGAGGGCGTCTTCGATCGGGTGCTGGGCGAAATGAGGGCCAGATGCGAACGCGAGCACGGCGGACCGTGGCCGCTGGGTATCGACCTGGATCCTTGGGAGGAATGGCCCGCCGAGTGGCTGAGCGAAGATTCATTTCGCGGCGAACTGCTGCGACAGGCTCTTGGGCATGCAGGCGACTTGTTCGACGAAGTTGCGGAAGAGGTCCGCGCGCTTCCGCAAGAATGGCAAGCGGAACTGCTCTCCGCGGCGGACTGCGATGACTCCGAAAGGCTGGGACGTTTGCTCGCGGTGACGGTTCTGGAACGACTCCGGGCGGCGGAGGATCCATCGTGATTATCCGCGAACTACGCATTGAATCCTTCGGCGTCTTGCAGGACGTCGCTCTTCAAGGACTGGGGCCCGGCGTCCAAGTGGTGTACGGACACAACGAGGCGGGAAAGACGACGCTGCTGGAATTCATCCGCGGAGTTGTGTTCGGCTTCGCGAGTCGTGCCCGATACGTGTGTAACGGCGAGCAGGTCCTTTCGGGACGTTTGATCTGCGATGTTCGCGGCAAGCCTTTGACTCTCGCTCGGCGGTTTTCCATTTCGGAAGGAGAATCCCACGAGATTCATTGGAACGAGCAGCGGCTCTCGGATTCGGAATTTCGGGAGTTGCTATCGGGGTTTGACGAGGGCGTTTTCTGCTCGGTTTTCGCCATTACCTTGGACGAACTGGCCCGGTTGCGGACTCTGGACGAAACTCAAGCGGCGGATCAGTTCTACGACCTTAGCCTGGGACTCGACCGCACCGCTGTGCAAAGGCTATTCGCGGATATCGAGAATCGGCGGAAAACGCTGCTGAATCCCGCCACGCAAGCCGGCGAAATACCGCATCTCATCGCGGAACGTCGGCGACTCGATCGGGAAGTCGAAGAGGCTTCACAGATCACGGAAGAGTATGCGCGATTGCGTCGCACCCGCGATGAATTGCTTCGGGCCAAGGCATCCGAGGAGGCGAGTGCGGGGGAGTTGACGCGACGGCTCGAGACCCTGCGGACGCTGGACGCCTTGGCGCCGCAACGCGAGCGAATGCAGGAACTTCGCACTCTTATCGAGAATCATCCGCGATCCGAGGTTGCGCTACCGGTTTATGTCACGAAGGTTCGGCGCGAGCGAAAGAGGCTGTTGCGTCTGACCGATCGCTTGCGCACGCTTTCCGCGCGTCGTCGTGAGTTGGAGCACGACCTGAGTCAAATTCCGCCCGCGCGCGCCCTTTTGTCGATTGCGCCGGCGGTGGAGGGAATACGACTGAGTCTGCCGGCGATTCGCCAATGGATCGACGAGATGGAGGCGTGCCGGCGGGAAATGGCGGCCTTGGCCGAGCAGCGGCGAGCCATCGAAGCCGAATTGTCGGCCGAGCTTCGTTCAGAAAACGCCGATCGGGGGACGTATGCAGAGACCGGTGATGCCGGCGAAGAGAGACCCGTCATAAAGCGTCCGCGGTTAGGTTCGGCGTGGACGCGACATGTCGACCGATTGCGACGAGAAATCCGCGAGATCGTGGCTCAGCTTCGCGAAATGAAGCGGCGTCTTCGGACGCTGCAAGAGGAGCATGAGAGGATTGCCGCCGGCTTGCGCGACCGCGCGGACGGAATGGCCGCCGAAGAAGTCGCTCGCGAGATTCAACGCCTGGGCGATCGACTTGCCAAGCTGCGACGTTGGGAGCAGGTTCGTGTCCGGTTGCACGAAGTCGAGGAGCACCGTGAGGCGACTCGCCGTGAGTTGCTGAAACACCTGCCGGAGGAATTGACGCTTCAGCAAAACGTCGCTTTGGGCGGCACCTTCGTTGCCGGGCTGTCTCTGCTCCTGGCAACCGGATTGGGCGCTTTGGGCGTGCCGAGTTTCAGCGGGTTGAGTTGGATCTGGGGACTAGTGGGTGGCATTGCGGCGGCAACTGTGCCGCCCGTGCGATCTCGGCTTCTGGCTCAGGCCGGAAAGGTACGTGCCGAGACGATGCGTCGACTCGAGACTGTGGAGGGCGAACTGCGCGGGCTGAAGTCCGAGCAGGCGCGTCTGGAGGCGGAATTGGCTCCGCTTCCCGAACGCCCCGCCGAGGCCGTTCCGGGCGTCGAAAGGCGTCTTCGGGAACTTCAGGATTTGCG
This sequence comes from Thermopirellula anaerolimosa, assembly GCF_054657335.1. Taxonomy (NCBI): domain Bacteria; kingdom Pseudomonadati; phylum Planctomycetota; class Planctomycetia; order Pirellulales; family Thermoguttaceae; genus Thermopirellula; species Thermopirellula anaerolimosa. Next base: position 581,658 of record NZ_BAAHYX010000006.1, on the reverse strand, counting down.
GGATGGGATGGACGAAGAGCGCGCCGCGGCGCAGGCCGTTGCTGAATGTCGCAAGCAGGGACAAGCCCTTTGCCGACGATTGCGTGTTTTGCTGGGAAAGTGGCAAGAACTGTTGACGAGCGGCGGGATATCCGGAAATCCGTCGCCTCAGCGCTGGCCGGTTTGGCGGCGGCGTCTTAGGGAAGTAGCGACGCTGGATAAGAAGGAATCCGAGTTAGCGAAACGATTGCCGTCGCTGGTCGAGCGTTTGGCCGAGGTGGAATCGCGACTCGAGGAATTGGCGAAAAATGCGGGCATCTCGATGCCGGACGGTTCGCCGGAGGACAAGATTCGTTTCCTGGCAGGCAGAATAGAAGAAGCGGTGAATGCCCGAGAGGAACGCCGAAGGATTCACCGAGTCTTGTCTTCCGCGCGGCGGGAATGGAAGAAATGCCGTTCCCTACGTGCGAAGAGCAAGTTACGGCTAAAGCGACTCTACCGTCGCGTCGGGGTGGCGAGCTATTCCGAGTTGCGGGCGAAGATCGAGGAGGAAGAGCGGCGGTCGGCGCTGCGGGAGGAATTGGAGCGGCTGGCCGCGTTGTGGCAATCGACGGTGGGGGGAATTGGCGATACGGAACTGCGGGAGCTTGCCTCGCTTTCGGTGGCCGAAGTGCGGCAGGCCATGCAGGCGTTGCAGGCGGAACTGGAAGCCCGGCGTCATCGTTTTGCGGAACTGCTGGAGCGTTTGGGGCGAGTGTCGGCCCAAGTCGAGAGCCTGACGGCGGATCGATCGCCGCAGTTGCGTGCCTTGGAGTGGGCCGGCGTGGAATCGCAAACGGTTCACGCCGTCCGCGATTGGTGGATGTTGTCGCTTGGGCAAAAGGTCTTGGAACGAGTCCGTCTTCGCTATCAAAAAGAACGCCAGCCGGCGCTTCTTCAGGAAGCATCGGAGTATTGGCGGCGGATGACCGGCGGTCGCTTTGTGCGGGTGTGGACGCCTTTGGAAGAGCGGGTGCTCTTGGCGGAGGATCGTGAAGGACGCAGTTACGGTCTGGACCAGCTATCGCGGGGTACGCGCGAGCAACTGTTCTTGTGCTTGCGATTGGCCTTGGCTTCGCACTTCGGTCGGCGATTCGAGCCGATTCCTCTTATCCTGGATGACGTGCTGGTGAACTTCGATCAGGTCCGCGCGGAATCGGCCTGTCATGCACTCTTGGACTTCGCGGGCGAAGGGCGGCAAGTTCTGCTGTTCACGTGTCACGACCATGTGGCCGGCGTTTTTGCTTCGGCGGGAGCGGCGGTCTGCCGATTGCAGGATCGACCGGAGGAGGAACAGTCTCGATTGCGCACTGCGGTGGAACGGGAATCTCAAGTCGCCGAGCCTCGGCCAAGCGGTTCAGAGTTGCAATCGGGAAGGAAAAAGGCCCGAAAAAATCGGCCCGTAATTCGTGCGGACCAAACGTCGTTGCAAGAGGCGGTATCCGAATCGACCGATTCAGGGGAGGAATTCACTCCGTCCGAAACGTCGCCGAAAGGACCTGCCCAGGAGGGAGCGGAGGAATGGTTTGCCGTTCCCGAGCCTTATCCAATCGAGGGCGCGGCGAATTCCGAGAAGGCTTCCGGCGGGCGACGATCCACGCGACTTCAGGGGCGTCGCAATAAAGCGGCGTGATCTGCCCGGGGGACGAGGCCGTGATTTCGGATTTCGGCACCGGGGCTGATTACGGTTGGGGTGCCGCAGCGACGGCGGAGTTGTTGCTCCACACGACACCGCTTTCCGCAGATGCTTCCGCTACTCCAAGGACCCACGATTCCACCCCCGCCGCAGCTAGTTGCTTCTGAATGCTGGCGGCGAAGAAGGGGCTGACCACCAAAATCATTCCGATGCCCAGGTTGAACACCTGTTCCATTTCGGCATCGTCGATGTCGCCCAATTTTTGAAGCCAGGGGAAGATGGGCGGTACCGGCCAAGCATTGCGATCGAGTACGATTCGGACTCCGGGCGGCACGATCCGGGCAAGATTCTCTCGAATTCCGCCGCCCGTGATGTGGGCGATGCCGTGAACGACGCTCTTTACGGCGTAATGGCGCAGGATTGCGCGAATGGGTTTGACGTAGATGCGAGTCGGCTTCAAAAGGGCCTCGCCGACCTTCATGCCCAATTCGTCAGCCCAGTCCTCCACGGATAACCCGGCGATTTCGAAGACCACTTTTCGAGCCAGACTGTAACCGTTGGAGTGGAGTCCGGTGGAGGCTAAACCAATGACGGTATCGCCCGCGGCGATGGATTTGCCGTCGATGACGCTTTTGCGCTCGACGACTCCGACGCAGAATCCGGCCAAGTCGAAATCGCCCGGTTGATAGATGTCGGGGAGGATCGCGGTCTCGCCTCCTAAAAGCGCGCACTGGGCTTCCATGCAGCCCGCCACGATCCCTTCCAATATCTCAGCCAATAGAGGCGGATCGTCCTTGGGCATCGCCACGTAATCGAGGAAGAACAACGGTTCCGCGCCGCAACACAGGGCGTCGTTGACGGACATCGCCACCAGGTCGATCCCGACCGTGCGGTAGATCCCCATCGCGGAAGCCACTTTCAACTTCGTCCCCACGCCGTCCGTGCAGGCTACCAATACAGGATCGGCGTAATTGCGTGCGAACAGCGGGCCGGGGAAATCCAGGCGGCACAGACCGGCGAATCCTTGCGGAAGGTCGATGACACGCGCACACTTGGTCTTGGACAACAACCCGGGTATTCGGGCCATTGACTGGCGGTAAAGATCGAGATCCACCCCTGCCGACTTGTACGTTGCTTTTGCCATGGCCGAGACCGATGTTTCCGTCGTTGCGGAACGGTTCCGTGAGTGCCGGTTACCACGAGCTAGTCACTGCGAGAAAGAGGCCTGCCGAACATCGGGAGCGATTCCCGCGCGGAAAGGCTTCACCGGCGGCGTCTGTGTAACTCCACGCAATTACCTTAGTATAACTTCGGTCGAGAAGCCTGTAACCCGATGACATTCGTCTTACAAGTCTGTGCAGACGCCGTATAAGAAGGCGTGAAAAGGGCGACGTTCGCCGTGTCGACCTGAATCTCGTGAGAAACTAATTACCGCGCGCATTGACACGGGCAGGCGGGTTGTTCAAACTGAAGCAAACGAGCCGGCGAGGATGCCGAAGCAGGCAGGGGCATCGAGACGAACCCGACGAGGGGGAGCAACGTAGAATGTGGGGCCGCGGATTGATGCGGAGGTCGGTTTGCGTTTGAGTTGGGATATCTCGGCCCGCTGCGTCCCACCGGCCACCTTTCCCCAGTTGGTGACCTTCCGTAAGGTTTCTGCTTTGAGAAAAGCTCGCCGGTCTTGAGCAAAGTTGACGATCGTACCGCCGCAATTCGGCCAATTGCGGCGTAGATTTGTTCGACAGACGAGGAGGATCAGCATGAGGACTTCGTTGTTGTTGGCATCATTGACGGCGGGAATACTGGCGATGTCGACGGGCATATTTGCCGCCGAGGTACCGCCTGCCCCCAAGGCATCGACTTTTGCCCCGGCTCAAGATTTGGTCGCTGCCGTGGATTCGTATATCGAACGGATCGGCGAGGCGCTAGAGGACGCGGATGAGTTCGCGGATTTGCAGTCGCGTGTGGTCAAGGATGCGGAGACCGTTTCCGTTTTGGCGCTCGTTTTGGGCTTGCACGACGAGGATAACGCGTACAAGGCGGCGGCGAGCGAATTGATTAAGACCTCGCAAGCCGTGGCCCAAGCGGCCGATTACGCAGCGGCGAAAGCGGCCTTCGCCAAGTTGCAAGCCGCCAAGTCGGCTAAGGGCGAGGCGGTGACGGGCTGGGTCCGGGTGGCGTCGCTAAAGGCGTTGATGGAACAAGTGCCGCTTGTCAATTCCCGACTCAAGCGAAGTCTGCGTCGTTTCGACCGCCAGGCCGAAGGAATCGCCGTCGATGCCGCCGTGCTGGCCGCCATTGCGCAGGGTAGCATGGCGAACCTGGATGAGACCATTCAGCCGAGCAACTCCGAAAAGTGGTTCGCTTTCTGCGAACAGATGCGCGATGCCGCGGCGGCGGTGAACAAGGCGGCCAGGGCGAAGGATCAAGCCGGCGCCGCCACCGCCGAAGAAGCCTTGGCCAAGAGTTGCGACGATTGCCACGCAGTATTCCATCCCGAAGGCGTCGGAAAGACGGAGTGATCGCCCGACCGATCGCCGAGTGAACGCCGGATGTGAACCGCATTGTTGAACGGAAATGCGCGGAGGCGCGAAGTCTCCGCGATTTCCGTTTTTCTTGATTAGCGGCTCAGGCGTCTTGCCCGCAGTCGTCGTTGTGACCCCTGTGGAGGTCGGCGGTGGGGTCGCAACTTCTCAAATAGTTTGTCAATACGAGAGAGTTTTTTCGCGAGATCACCGCAACGCCGTCCGCTCAGCCGATATCCCCGCAGCAGGGCATCGCCATGAACCTTGGCCGAAGAATCTTGTTGTACTTAACCGCCTTCGGGTGCGGTTGGGTCATGATGGGGTTGGAGATTCTCGGCGGGCGAATCCTGTCGCCTGACTTCGGAAGCGGCGTCTATGTATGGGGTAGCGTGATCGGCGTTTTCCTGCTTTCTCTCAGCGTGGGCTACCTGCTCGGGGGAGGTCTGTCATCACGCTTTCCGTCTATAGGGGGAGTGGCGTCCACGATACTCCTCGCGGCGGTGTCGGTGGTGCCGGTCGCGTTATGGTATCCGGAGATCAGCGGTTGGTTCGCCGACCTCGGGTTGAACGAGCGTTGGGGGGCGTTGCTCGCCGCCGGCGCCATGTTCTTCCTGCCGAGCGTCTTTTTGGGGATGGTGTCGCCGTACTGCATTCGACTGCTGACCGAGAGCGTGGAGCGAGTCGGGTCGAACGCCGGGACCCTATACGCGGTTTCCACCGTGGGGAGCTTTCTCGGTTGCATTCACACCGCCTTTTACCTGATAACTTGGCTTGGCATCCACGCCATCCTGTGGATGGCTTGCGGCGTCTTGGTCGCGGTGGCGATAATCCTTGCGGTGGGGTGGAATATACTTGCCGCAGGGGCGTCCGCTGCGGCGATACCGGTAAACAAGCTGAAGGAACGCCCCGATCGCTAGGCCGACTTCGAGGAACCTAAATGCCGGAGGGGTGTGCGAGGCCTTCCCATGTTGCATCGAGTTATGAATTCGAGGCTGGGGGCATCGCCGCATAAGGCGCGCTGCGGCGGGCACCGGGCAGGCCGGATCGGCTTGGCTTGGGGCATCTCGATCGCGATCGGGATATGGGCGATCGGTTTCCCGGCGTCCAAGACCCTAATAGGAAGTCAGCCTAAGGAACGAATCCTGCTTGAAACGGAATCCCCCTATCACTACGTAAGGGTGGTGGAGTCGGGGGGGATTCGCCGGTTGCAGTTTCGGCGTTCTGGTCGGGATTTCGAGGAATCCGCCATCAATCTGCGGAATCCACTCGACTTTCCCTTGCACTATTATGAGTTGATGATGGCCGGTTTTGCCCATCAGCCCAATCCACGGCGAATTCTGTTCGTCGGATTGGGGGGAGGTACGCTTCCGCGGGCGATTCGCCATTACTATCCGACGACGCAGATCGACGTCATCGAACTGGACCCGGTGGTGGTCGATGCCGCAAAGAAGTTTTTTGGCTTTGTCGAGGACGAAAGAACCCGAGTTTACGTCCGCGATGCCCGGGTGCAAATCCGCCGGTTGGCCCGTGACGGCAGCAAGTACGACTTGATTTTTCTCGACGCCTTTCGCGGCGGATATATCCCCTACCACCTGACCACCAAGGAGTTTTTGGAGCTAGTGCGAAGCTTGCTGGAACCGAACGGCGTGGTGGTGAGCAATCTTCAACCGGGATTCGTTTCCTACCATTACCAGCGGCGGACGATGGCGAGCGTGTTCGCCAATCAATGGGCCTACGGCTCGTTTGGCAACGTGATCGTGGTGAACAGCATGGAGGCGTCCCCGCCGAGTCGCGAGGAACTATTGCGACGCGCGGAGAAGTTGCAGGCGGAACGGCAGTTCAACGTCTTTTTGCCCGGCGTCATTGAGCGATTGCAGAGCGAACTTGACTATGATCAGGCCGGGCCGATTCTGACGGACGATTTTGCCCCCACCGACGTCCTGCGATCCATCCCTCAGGAATAAGGCTCACGGACCGTCTTGCCCCGCAAAGCCGCCGAGCGCATGATAAAGGAGCGGCTATCAACGGCATTGGATTGGGTGTCGATATTTGGGCGCTCGGGTAAACGGGCGGTACTTCGCGACCGAGCGCGAACCCAATGCGCGGACGTGGTGGAATAGGCAGACACGCAAGACTTAGGATCTTGTCCCGCAAGGGGTGAGGGTTCAAGTCCCTCCGTCCGCATTCTCTTACCTCTATGATGGCAAACCTCAAGATTAGCCACGCCGGGACGAATACCTTTTCCGTGACCTCGGTGTTGACGCCTCGCTTACTCCCGGGTGATGGGTGTCGGATGGGTTGCGGGGTCTGTGGCTCTGCCCAAATTTCCACGATTTTCTACTCCCGGCGAAACTTTTTGAAACCTCGGTAGTTTGCTCGGTGTAAGCTCTTAGGCGATAAACTGGTTTCGAACGGCGATGTAGGCGGTCGATCGCTTCCCCAGGCATTCGCGGGAACGCGGGTTGCGGTCGGCCCCGCGGCCTTCTTCGTAGTGCGGAATTCGGAGGCGACGATCGTGGATGCAGCGATTCACACGGAACACTTGACCAAGGTTTTCGGCGGAGTGGTGATCGCGGTCAACGATCTGTGCCTGACCGTTCCCAAGGGCGCGGTCTTCGGTTTTCTGGGACCCAACGGGGCGGGCAAGACGACCACGCTGCGATTGCTGTTGGGCCTGCACCGTCCTTCCGCCGGTCGAGCGTACGTGTTCGAGCGTCCCTGCGGTATCGACGCCGCCGACGTTCGAGCAATGATCGGTTTTCTGCCCACCAACCCCAAGTTTCCGCCGCACCTCAAACCCTTTGAATACTTGAACCTGGTGGGCAAGCTGCATCGCATTCCCGCCGGGGTCCGCATGCCTCGCATTTCCGCGCTGATTCGCGCCGTGGGGCTGTTGTCCGTGACGGATCAGCGGATCGGAACGCTGTCGACGGGAGAGACCACGCGGCTGGGGATCGCGGCCTCGTTATTGGCCGACCCGCCGCTTCTGCTGTGGGATGAACCGACCGCCGGATTGGATCCCGCGGCGCGACGCTTTGCACTCGATCTGATTCAGGAACTTCGGCAGGACCGGACGGTCGTCGTGGCGACGCATATCCTGGCGGATATCGACCGAGTTTGCGATCACGTTGGAGTGATGCACGAAGGCCGGATGATATTCTGCGGCACCATGCAGGAGATGAAACGTCGCCTGCGCCACGACGGCATCACGCTGGAACTGGCGGGTTCCAATGAGGCCTTGCGCAAGGCTGCGGAGACCCTCTCGGAGCGATGCCGCGCCGAGCATCGCTGGCTGGGCGAAAACGTCGTGAGCCTGACGGTGGAGGAGGGGCACCGGCGCGCGGCCGTTTTGGCCGAGGTCTTACACATGCTGAATGAAGTCGGAGTCGATTTGCAATCGATCCAATCGGGTCACGGCGACACCGAGAGTGCCTACCTGGACCTACTGCAAGAGGATTTGTCGCATGGCTTTGCCCGATTTCAAGATTCTCCCCGCCCGACTCATGCCGATCGGAGCGGTGCTCCAGTTTGAATTGCAAACGTTGCTGAAGAGTTGGCTGGTCCGGCTTTGGCTCGTCGCCGCGGCTCTGTTGGCCTTGCTGACCGTCATGGTTGGGTGGGCCGTCCTCCCGGACGCCATCCTAATTTCGGTTTTGCTGGCGGCATTCCTGGTCTTCCCCTGGTTTCTGGTCATCATCGTACTGGGAGTGAATGCCTCAACCGCGGGGCGATTGGACGCGGCGGCGGACGGGATTCTCAGTCGTCCAATCAAGCGTTGGGAATTTCTGACGGGAATCTGGGCCGCCCGATTGTTGATGGTTTGGGCGGTTTCTCTTGCCGTCCTTGTGCCGGCGGTCATCGCGGTGGTGGCGGGAGATCGACCGCAGGTCGTGGAAACGCAGCCGATCACTGCGTTCGGTCTCGCGGCGGCGCTCGCCGTTGTTCTCGTCGTGCTGGCGTTCCTTGTCACCGTGGGCGTTCTGCTGGGGACGCTGTTCAAGAATGCTTGGTTGGCGATGGTCGTGCTCCTGTTCGTGTGGTACCCGATCAACGCGATTCTCATGACGTTTCGCCTGGCCGAGTTCTCGCCGATTAGCCTCGACCAGGCCATGCCGAGCATTTTGCGAAAGGATTGGTCCCCACCCGAAGATTCCGAAGTCCAAGCGACCGGCCCGCTTCAGGCGGAGATGCAACGCCAAGCCGAGGAGTTCATTCGCAGCCTGACCGGCACTGCCCGTCCGGAACCGCGGAACCGGGAGCCTGGGTTCTACCGTGACGCTCACAAGTACGAGGATCTTTCCTTGGCCAAAGTGATCCTCAGCTACGGCGGATTCACAATCCTGCTGTGGGGTCTAACAATGCTCATCTTCTATTTCCGAGACTTGTGATCGCAAAAAGTTCGAGCGGACGGCGTTTTGCCTGAAACCCGACGGTACGCTCGGGTGTAATTACCATCGAAAGCGCATCGGCGAGAGAGGGACTTGCAGTGATTGGGTTCTCCCCCCGTTCCGCCGATTTGCCGAACTCTTCCAGGCCCGTGTTGGGAGACTAAAGATGTTGGTTCAGCCCGCGGTTAAGAGTCTGTGTCGAGTCCTGATCTGCGTCACTGCGGTCGCTGTCGGCGGTATGGTCGCCGCGAATGGACGGTTATCGGCGGCGGAATCGGCTGCCGAACTTTGCAAATGGATACCGTCGGAGGCGGTAGCGGCGGTCATGGTTCATCGCCCTGCCGATCTGTTGAAAAAGCTGGATGAAACGCCCGCGATTCAAGAGCTCCAGCGTAGCACGCGTCTCGCGGAACTCCTGGATCGGAATCAGCAGTTGCGGCAATCGCGGGCGGTAGTTTCCCTGCTGGAGGGCCAACTCCAATCCGATTGGAAGACGATCCTTCAGGATGTTGCAGGCGGCGGCGCCGTGCTGGCCGTGCTGCCCGACAATCGAGTCATCGTCATTCTCGAATCGCGGGACGCCCAAGTCCTGAGCAAGGTCAATGATTTCGTATTGAATCTGGCGCGATTGGATCCTCGCAACGGCGGCAAGCAAGATGTCATTCGCGAGGCGGAGTATCGCGGCGTCCGAGCGTGGGCCCTTTCACCGCAGGAATCGCACGCCCTCATCGACGGTCGATTGGTGATTTGCAGCAGCGCCGACCTGCTGCGGCGAATCATCGATCAAGCGAAAGACGGCGGCGAAAGTCTTGCGGATCGTCCTCGATTCAAGGCGGCGGCTGCATCCTTGCCCGCAGTTGACGTCGGCTTGTTTGTCGATTTTGAGGTCTTTCGCGGATTGCCGCAGGTGCAGGAGGGTTTGCGGCAAGCGCGATCGCCGCTGCCCGTGCTGCTGCTTGCCGGGTTGACGGAAACGCTCAGCGGCGCCGATTGGCTGGCCTTGGGTTTGGACTACGAGGGCGAAAGCTTGAAGTTCGCTCTTCGTTCCGGAGGTGACACGGCGATGTCGGGCGACTTCGCTTTCGCTATGCCGAGCGCGGCGGGCGAAGGCGTTTTGCCGAACATTGACGTTCCCGGTCGAATCATGGCGGTGACCATGTATCGCGATCTGCACGAATTCTATGCACGAAAGAACGAGCTATTCCCCGAGAGAACCTCGGGTTTGATCTTCTTCGAAAACATGATGGGCATTTTCTTCACGGGGCGTAACTTCACGGATGAAGTCTTGACCGAACTGGGACCGCAGGTGCGCGTCGTCGTTGCTCACCAACAATTTACGCCGGAAACCGGCGTGCCGGAGGTCCAGATCCCGGCCTTTGCGGTCGTCTTTCGGATGAAAAACCCCGAGCGATTCGGACCGATCGTCGAGGAAGGATGGCAGAAGGCCTTGGGGCTGATCAATTTCGTTCGCGGTCAGGACGCGCAACCGGGGCTGATTCTCGATCGGGTGGAATACCAGGGCGTCAAGTATACGGTCTCCTATTTCGCCAAGGTGGACGAAGATCTTTCGCAGCCTCTGCCGATGCGATTCAACTTTCGGCCCGTGATCATCACGCAGGGCGAGAACTTGATTCTGGCGTCGGCCGAAGACCTAGGGAAATCGATCATCGACGCATTGCGAGCCTCCGCGGATTCGGATCGGGCGATGCCGGGAGTGAGTGCTTTGGTCGAGGCCGACTTGGAAGCCGTTTCCCAAGTGATCGACGCCAATCGCGAGGCGATCATCCGGCAGAACATGATCGAAAAGGGTCGGGAACGGAACGAAGCGGTAAAGGAATGGGAGAGCTTGAAACGAGCGCTCGAGCTTTTCGGCAAGTCGGTCTTAAAGGTAACCGTCGAAGACGGTCGGCCTGCGGTTGACGCCGAGGTGGGCGTCCGACTGTCGACGCTGGAACGGTTCTTGCCGATTAAGTAGCCCGGGAACGGTGAACCGCGCGAATCAACCCTTTTCAGCGGAACGCAGTTGCGGAGGTTGCACCATGACCTCGCGTCTTTGGGAAATGACCGCCCCGGAAACTTCTGCCGAGGACGCCGTTCCGTCGCGGGACGCTTGGCACACATGTGCGGGCCCGATGACCCGGGCCGATGTCGCGCACCTCCTTCGTCGCGTCGCCGCGAATGCCACCTGGGAAGAACTCGGCTCGATGGCCGGTCGGACGCCGGATGATGCGTTTCGCGAACTGGCGGCGGTGCCTCCGCGGTACGACGAGTTTGAAGCGGAAATGCGCCCATTGGAAGATGCTGCGGTACGGTCCAACGCGGCCGACGCCTATCGCACTTGGTTTCTTCGGCGGCTGGTCCGTTCGCCCTTTCCGTTGGGGGAGTGGATGACCGTTTTCTGGTTGGAGCACTTCGGCCTCGGCATTGGAAGGGTCGGCGAGCTTGCCCTATTCGACGATGTCGTGCGATCCATTCGGCGCTTGGCGCTGAAGGATTATCACGAATTACTCGCCGCGGTCTTGCTTCACCCGGCGTTTTTGTTGAATGTCCGGGCGCCCGCCAATTATCGTTCGGCTCCAAACGATCGGGTGGGCGCAGCGATCCTGCGGACATGTCTGGGGTATCGCGAGACAGATTTTTCGGCGCAGGCCGGGGAATTGGCAAGGGCCTTTTCCGGTCGATTCATCAATCGTGGACGCCTGCGAATCTCCGAATATGAGCGCGACAAAGGGGAGAAGACGATACTCGGGCAGAGGAAGGCGTATGATGCCGAAGAGATCCCTTCACTGATCGGCGAAGATGCTCGATCAGCGACTTGGACGGCGCGACGGCTATACCGCTGGTTCTGTTGCGAATTGCCAATTTCCAGCGATGAGTTCCTGGTGCCGGTGGCCGAGCACCTGCGGCGGACCGGTTCCGTCGGCGAAACGGTGCGATTGATCCTGACCTCGCAGTGGTTCTTCTCCGCCGATATTCGCCGCAAAAAAATAAGACGCCCCTTGGATTTTGCGGCGGGGTTATTGCGGGCCTTTCAGGGTACGGGCACGCTTCGCGTGGTGACCGAGTTGACGACGATGGGGCAGGACATCCTTCAACCCACGACGCTGGACGGTTGGCCCGAGGCAGGCAACTATTTCTCCCCGCTTGCCTTGATTCAAAGAATGAACCTGGCCGCTAAGTTGCTGAAGGCGGACGAGAACTTCGGCGGGGGATTGGCGCAAAACGTGATCGAGGCTTGGAGCGGCGAATTGCCGAGCATCGTGACGGACCTGATGGCTGATGGGGAAGTGCCCGCGGAAATCGGTCCCCGATGGGATGATCTGCGTAGGCGCTACGCTGCATCTTCCGGCGAGCGAGAGCGCATCGCCGCATCCATGATCTATCTGTTGGCCGTCTCTCCGGCGTTTCAAACGGCTTGAACAACGCGTGTCGATCCGTCGGCGACGCCGCGCGGCGACCGTGGAAGGAGTGCAAGATGGCTTCATTGTCGCGTCGAACTCTTCTGCAAAGCGGACTGGCCAGCGCCGTGGTGCTCGGCGGCGACATGCCTGGTTTTCTCCGGCGGGCCATTGCCCAAGAGAGGCTGTCGCCTTCCAGCGACGATACCCTCGTCGTGGCCGTGCAGTTGGCCGGGGGAAACGACGGGTTGAACACGATTGTCCCTTACGAGAATGACATCTACCTGCGGAATCGTCCCACCCTGTCTTTGAAGAAAAAGGATGTGATTCCCTTTCAAGACGGGATCGGTATCAACGCCCATATGAAGGGTGTCTTCCAGTTGATGGAACAAGGTAAATTGGCCGTGATTCACGCCGTGGGCTATCCGCATCCCAACGGCGACCACAATCGGGCCATGGAGATTTGGCAAACCGCCGATCCGGACAACCCGGATCCCGAGACGGGATGGTTGGGGCGTGCCGCGGATCATCTTGTGCAATCGCAGGTATCCGGTACGTCTCCCATTCCAGCGACCGCTCCAAGCGTCTTCATTAGCGAAATCGCGACGCCGTTGACGGTGATTGGGCGGGCCTCCGTCTGCGTGAAGGCCGCCGACCCGACAAGCCTGACGCTCGACTCGACATTCGGCTCACCGGCGGCGGACGAGCACTCGCAAGGAAAGGCCCCGGAGACGCCGGATTCCGTCGTCAACGCGGGGATTGCCGCGTCCTATCGAGCGGCCGAACGCATTGCCGACGCTTTGCGCGAGGCAAGGTCGGGAAACACGTCGTATCCCGATACGTTATTCGCGCGACGACTCGATTTCATAGCCCGGCTCATTCGGGCCGACCTGGGTACTCGCATCTTTTGTACGGAAATGGGCGGAAGCGGCCCGGGCAGTTTCGACACGCACTCTCTTCAGGCCAATAATCACAGCGAACTGCTGGGTGAACTTTCGGCAGGCCTTGCGACCTTCGTCGAAGATTTGGCCCGCGATCGCCTCCTCGATCGAGTAATCATCTATACCTACTCCGAATTCGGCCGAACGATCCGTGAAAACGGGCGACGCGGCACCGACCATGGCGCAGCGGCCCCCATGTTCCTGGTCGGCGGAGGACTGCGGCAAACCGTACTGGGGGAGCAGCCCGATCTCGCAGAGATGGAAAACGGCGGCGTTAAGCATTCCGTCGATTTCCGGCAGGTGTACGCCACCATTCTGGAGCGGAAACTCGGCATCCCCTCGCAGGATGTGCTAGGGACATCGTTCGAGCCGCTGCCAATCTTGGGGTAATCGAACGCCCTGTTGTGGTGGATCGCGATTCCGTGAGCCGCCCTCATGCGTTTTTGGGACGCACTGCCCACGTCATTTCGGGCAACCCTGCACCGCAGAGTTAGCAATTTGGGTGTTGTGCGTAGTGTGGGATGAACAGGGTGTGTGCGTGGGGTGAGGTGCTTTGAAGGGCAGAGTCGTCACGGAGTACTGTCGAACGTTGACGCGATCGGGGCGGATTCCGGTTTTGCCGGGGCGAGTCGGAAGGAGGGCATGGCTTCAGAGGGTGAGTCGCTATACTGAGACGGTATACTGATTGGAATCTCGAGGTCGTGTCCGTCTCTCTTGCCGACCGTAGCCATGCCTGGGATGTACTCCGCGGAGATCAAGGAGCGTGTCCGCCAAGCCGTCGATATCGTCGACTTGGTGGAACGTTATCTTCCGTTGCGACGGCAAGGCCGGGGATTCGCGGCCCTCTGCCCGTGGCACGACGATCATCGCCCCAGTCTTCAAGTCAACCCGGAACGGCAGGTTTTCCGCTGTTTCGTGTGCAATATCGGCGGCGACGTTTTCAGTTTCGTCATGAAGATGGAGGGCGTGGAGTTTCCGGAAGCGCTCGAGATGCTGGCGGAAATGGCCGGCATCTCCTTGCCGCGGGCGGATCGCGATGCGCAAGGTTCGTCGGGCGAGCAGAAAACGGATTTGTTTCGCGTAATGGCTTGGGCCGAGGAACAGTATCATCGCTGCTTGCTCGACGCGCCCGAGGCCGAAACTGCACGCAAGTACTTCCAGGAAAGGCGGATATCTCGCGACAGCGTCCTGCGATTTCGGCTCGGTTATTCGCCGCCGCGCCCGGATTGGCTTCTCCGCCTCGCACGTCGCGATGGGATCGACCCGTCCGTTTTGGCGAAGGTCGGCATCTTGCTGCAAAGCACCGGTCGGGAGTGGTTCGACCGATTCCGGGGTCGGGTGTTGTTCGCCATACACGACCCGCAGGGGCGGAGCGTCGGTCTGGGCGGAAGAGTCTTGCCCGACGGGGCGACGACCTCGCCGGCAAAATACATCAACTCGCCGGATACGCCGCTGTTCAACAAGAGCCGACTCCTGTACGGCTTGGATTTGGCTCGCGAAGCGATTCGCAAAACCGGTACCGTGCTGATCATGGAGGGCTACACCGACGTGATCGCGGCGCACCAGTTCGGCTTCGCCAACGCGGTGGCCGTACTGGGCACGGCCTTGGGGGATTCGCATTTGCGGTTGTTGCAGCGATACGCGGATCGCGTCGTGCTCGTTCTGGACGGCGACGCGGCGGGACGACGGCGTGCCGCGCAAGTGCTCGAGCTTTTTGTCGCCCGGCAAATCGACATGCGCGTGTTGACCCTGCCGGACAACCTGGATCCGTGCGATTTTCTCCACGAGCGAGGGCCTGATGCCTTTGCCCATGCATTGGAACATCGGGCGACGGACGCGTTGGAGCACGCCGTGGCCGAAGCGACCCGAGGCGTGGACTTGGAACGTGACGTCGCCGGGGCGACGCGGGCGGCGGAAAACGTGTTGGCGGTCATCGCCAAGGCGCCGCTGCTGGCCGGAGAGACCAATGCGCAACAACAAGCCCGGGAATGGAAAATCGTCGCGCGGTTGGCCGCCATGACGCGAATCCATGAAGACCTGCTGCGACGGCGGTTGGAGGAAATGCGCACGGCCAAGGATCGCCGAGCGGCACGCAGTCCCACCGCCGTGGCGGCGGAAAAGGAGGGCACACTCGACGCTTGGGAGCGGACCTGCTTGGAGGTGATGGTATCATCACCGCAAGCAGCGCAACGAGTATTTGAGACGTTCACGGCATCGGATTTTCGTTCCGAGGCGGCACGGTCGGTATTCGAGACCGCCCGAGAGATGCAATTTTCCGGAATTCCGCCTTCCTGGGATAAATTGCTCTTGGCAATCGACGACCCAGAGCGCAAAAATCTTATTATCGAGTTGGATGAGGGGGCCAGGCGAAAGCTGATCGCCGGGCAAAACGTCGAAGACCTGATTCGCGATCTGTTGAAATCGTTTCACGAACGGGAGGCCTTTCGCCGCCGCGGAGATTTGCAGGGCGTTCTACGCCAAGGAGGTTTGCAGCCCGACAAAGAACTCGAATTGCTGATGCGGATAGTGGAACAAGAACGAAATCGCCAAAAGTTTACCGAGCCCACGGAAGGGTGAGGATTTTGGCGTCGGGAAAGAGGGTTCCCGCAGCTTAGTTTTCCCGCAACTTTCCCTCGATTCCCGATTCGTTTGGCTCTCGACGCGCAGGATGCGCGAAAGGAGACGACCCGTGAAGCACGGCGACAAGGAATTGTGCGCTCTGATTGCCCAAGGAAGGGCTCAAGGTTACCTCACCTACGATCAAGTCATCGCTTATCTCCCGGACCAGGAAAACAACGCCGATCGGTTGGATCGCCTGGTCACCGCTTTGGAAGAGGCCGGCATCGAGTTGGTGCGCGGAAGGCCGCCCGTCTCGAATGCCTCGGCTTCGGCCCGGTCCGATGCGGGGCCCGAGGATGCCCTGCTCAAGGATCCCATGCTGCGAGATTTGCTGCCCGGCGAAAAGTCGCGCTGGAGCAGTGACCCGATCCGTCTGTACCTGAGCCAGATGTCCCAGGTGCCCTTGCTCACCCGCGACGAGGAAGTGGCCTTGGCGAAACGGATCGAGGTGGCAAGGAAGAGATTCCGACGCTCCGTCATCGGTTGCTATTTGGTGATGAAAAACGCCGTGCAGATCTTGGAGCAGGTGCAACAGGGGCATCTCTCCTTCGACCGCACGCTGAAGGTCTCGTTGACCGATCAACTCACCAAGGAGCAAATCCTTGCACGGATGCCGCACAATCTTCCCACCTTGCGGGCGTTGATGGCGGCGAATGAGCGCGACTTCAACCGCCTCATCAATCGACGCACTCCGATTTCGCTGAAGGCTCGCATCCGCAAGCGTTTTCTGGCTCGCCGCGCCAAGATGTTGGTGCTCGTGGAAGAGTTGGGCCTCCGCACCAAACGCGTCCGGTCGATGATGAAGCAGATGCGGGACATCCATAACCGTATGCAAGAGATTCGCGCCAGGCTCCACGAATTGAAGACCGTTCCCGGCGGCGTGGGCGAACGGGAACGATTGCGGCGGGAACTTCGCGATTTGATGGTGAGCACGCAGGAAAGTCCGCGCAGCCTGGGAATGCGTTGCCGCAAAATGGAGACTCAATTTCGAGACTACGAAGAGGCTAAACGCGAATTGGCGGCGGGGAATCTCCGCTTGGTGGTTTCCGTGGCCAAGAAGTATCGCAACCGCGGTTTGAGCTTCCTCGACCTCATTCAAGAGGGCAACACCGGATTGATGCGTGCGGTGGACAAGTTCGAGTACCGACGGGGCTTTAAATTCTCGACCTATGCCACCTGGTGGATTCGCCAGGCCATTACGCGGGCGATCGCCGACCAGGCTCGGACCATTCGCATCCCCACGCACATCCTCGACTTGATCGGCACGCTGAAGAACGTCTCGCGGCGCATGGCCTACGAACTGGGGCGTGATCCGACCGTCGAGGAGTTGGCCGGGGCGGTCCAGTTGCCGCCCGAGGAGACGGAGCGTATCCTGGAGTTAGTTCGGCAGCCCAGCAGCCTGGATCGTCCCATCGGCGAGGACGAAGACGGCACGCTCTGCGACTTGGTTGCCGATCGCAATCCCGACAAGCCGGAGCATGCGGCACATCGTGAATTGTTGCGTCAACGCATCGAAACTTTGCTCAAGACGCTCACCTACCGTGAGCGTGAGATTATCCGTCTCCGCTACGGCTTGGGGGACGGTTACAGCTACACCCTCGAGGAGGTGGGCCGAATCTTCAAGGTTACGCGCGAACGCGTCCGCCAAATCGAAGCCAAGGCGATGCAGAAGTTGCAGCATCCGGTGCGGACGCGACACCTGTCCGCCTTCGTCGACGGTGCCGCCGGTTAATCCCTCTCCGGCGGCGAATGATACGCGGCCGAGACCCGGGCTGCCTCATGAGGCGGCCCTTTTTTATTCTTGAACAGGTCGAGGAGGTTGTCACGATCATGTCTTCCCAAACCGAAAAGCATCCGGATACGTTTCGACGACTGCATGGGTTGCATCAGCTTTTGGAGGAACTGCGCGGAAGGATGATGAAGGGACCGCGCTTGGCGCAGGCCTATGCTCGGCAAGTGCAGGAGGCCGCGCAGGCCCTCGAAGACGCTCGCAAGGTGCATCAGGACCTCAAGATGGCGGGCCATCGTAAGCAAATGGATTACGATCAGAAGTTGGCCGACATTCAGCGGAGGAAGTCGCAATTGTTGCAGGCGAAGGATAACCGCGAATACCAAGTCCTCAAGGATCAGATTGCGGCGGACGAAATGGCCTCGTCCGTGTTGGCCGACGAGGTCCTGGAACTCATGGACCGGGCCGAGGCCGCTGCTCGAAACGTGGCCGAATGCGAAGAGAAGGTGGCCGCGGCCAAGCGGCAGGCCGACCAGTGGACCGAGGAATTCGCGCGACAGGAGCCGACGATTCGTGCCGAAATCGAGCGGGTCGAGGCGGAGTTGCGACATGTGGAATCTCAGCTTTCCGGCGACATTCGCGAAATGTACCAACGGGCCGTCCGCACAAAAGGCAGTAGTGCCCTGGCCCCCGTTCGGGGCGAGTTTTGCGGGGGCTGCAATCAGCACGTGCCGCTCAATATGCGAAGTCAGTTGAAATTGGGGGAGCAGGTCTGGTGTCGTTCCTGCGGCCGACTTCTTTTCTTCGAGGAGGACGAGTAGGGCGACACCGCACGCCGGGGCGGGATTTCAGGCTCGCGAACCGCCGCGGTCTTTAGGTCTGTGGGCGAAGTAGCGTGCGCCTACCAGTAAGAGCGATAGACTGGGCGGACGTCTCGTTCATAGTAAGGACGCCGGCGGCTGGTCCGCCAACTACGGCGGCGTCGATAGGCCCGATCGTAGAATCCGCTCAACCACCTCATGCTTTGCACGAAGAGGATGAGCAATCCAACCAACCCCAAGAGGGTTTCTATGCCGATGCCCGATGAATCGCCGGGCGGCGAAGAGGAGGCGGTGGGGTTTGTGCCGGATGATGAGTTCCCGGTCGCGGCACCGCTTGGGTGCGACGTCTGAGACGGGGTGTCGGACTCCGAAGTGACTGTCGTCGGAATGGCCGCGGTCCTGGATTCGGACGTTACCGGAGCATTCTCTTGCCGCGAGGTGTAACCGGTGTAGTCGGAACGATCATCTTGCCCGCCGTATCGAGCTGAACTTGTCGCTCCGGAACTCGCCTTGCCTCCTGAAGTGGACGACGAGTAGTCGTCGGTTGACGGACGCGGCGATGCGTAGCCCGAGTTCGAGTCTCGCGAAGCGGCGCTACTCGTTGTTGAATTGCGATCGCCCCGCTTATCGCGTTCGCGCGTGGCGCCGGAGTCGAGATCGTATGCGGAGGACGGTGTGCCGTAGGCCGGCTTTGTCCGCTCGCCCTCGCGTCCTTCGTAAGATTCGCCAGTCGTGCCATAGCCGTAAGCACGAGCGCCGTCGCCGTTCTTCATGCCGCCGTAGTCGGTGCTGGTTCGCTCAGATTCGGCCCGCCCTGTGTAGGAACTTCTTTCGTTGGAGTAGCCGTAGGAACTTGACTCGTCGCTCCTACCGCCCGAGGTGTACGCCGTGCCTGAAGACTTATCTCTGGTGTCGTCATATCCGTACCCCCTCATTCCGTGTCGCTCCTGGGAGGACTGCGGGCCTTGCGAGTTGCTAGAGCCGTCGGAAGCAGAGCGGGCGGTTTGCGAAGCGTAGCCGGAGGCGTTGCCGTAATCGTACTCGGTGCCGTCGTCATAATCTTCGGCGTCGCCGCCATAGCCGTACTTCGAATCTCGGTAATCCGAGGAATCGTAACCAGAGCGGCTGTTTGGTGTGACGGACGATCCGCCGGAATAGCGGTTTGTGTCTTCGCTGGGAATGGGGCGAGCGTCGGAAGTGCCTCGGGATCCGGAATCGGGAATGCGCGTCGAAAAGCTCTCCGACGTACGCTCCGTAGACCCGCTGCGCGATCCGCTTCCGCCGATGCTGGCCGTTATTCCGCTGGAAGAAGGGTTGCGTTGAGATTCCGAACTGCTTTCCCTGTCATAATCCCAAGTACGATCCGCGAGATCACTAGTATAAGGTTTCCCGCCTGCTCGGCTTTCCGCGGTTGAGCTTCGTTCCGCATATCTTCCACCGGAATCGGCATAAGAGGAGGAACCGTACGGAGTCGAGTACCGTCCGGAATCACCGTTACTTCCATTGGCGCTACCGCTTGCTAAGCCGCCGCCGGAGCGATGGTCGGTGAAGTCGCGTTGGTCTTGGTATCCCCGAGAATATGGTGGTTCACGGGATTCGTTGGTGGGAAGGTAACGATCCGCTTGCGAACCGCTCTGAGCGATATCGCCTTCCGAGGAACTCCTGCCGTATTGAGAAGAACCGGACGCTCCTCCCGGTGCATAGCTCTGGTAACCGTACCGCGACGAGGACGAGTCTCGTTGGGTGTCGCCGGGACTAGACGAACCGGAGACATTGCCGGCCCCGTAGGGCGCCCCCCCGGAAGATGCGAGGTTGCCGGTAGATCTGTCGTTGCCTCTCGACGAGTCGCCGTAAGCCGTCTTGCCCCTGTAGTCGGTGCCATCGAGATAGGAATAGCTGCTACCGGATGATTGCGAGGGAGTGTATGAGGTAGGACCGCTCGAATTGCCGGCCAAGCCTTCGTTTGCTTGATAGGTCTTCGTGCCGGGAATCGTCGACGCCGTGGATGTCCCGTACCCGTAGCCGGCGATACCGTTTCCATTGGTATTTCCATTGGCATTGGCGTTGGTGCCGGAATAGCCTCCGGCTGAACCCGGTCGCCACTGGATATCGCCCTTTCCGGCGGAAGACTGGGCAAGGGAGGTTGCGGCGGAAGTGCTTCCCGAGCCTGTTTTCGCGGGGTTATTCCCCCAAGCTCCGGCGCCGTTCGAGCCTGATGCCCCTAAAGTGCCCGCATACGTCGAGGAGGTGGCACCGTTAGCTGCCGATTGGCCGGCGATCCCGTAGGAACCGTACGTCCCGTAGCTCGAGCCTGTCGTACCGCCCGGCAGGGTGGATGCGGCAACCGCAGTCAGCGGAATCGATTCGGAAACGGGGGAAGTTGCCGCACCTTTGGCTCGTCCGGAGTTCACGCTAATGTTTTCGAGCGGTGGAGTCCCGCCGATCGGGGAATTCGGTGCAGCAGTGGTTAGAGCGGATGTTTCGCCCGGATTCAGCGTCGGCGGTCCGGCGGCGAGCAGTTGCGGGGACACGCCTTGCGGGATCGGTAACTGGTAGAATGTCTCCTTCAAGGGAGCAAGAAACTCGCGGACCCTGCCGCAATAGGCCCCCATAGTCTCGGATCCTCCCGACCCGAAAAGTACGCCCGCCAACTCGCCGCGAGAATTGAAGATGGGGCCGCCCGAATCTCCTTGCCGGGCGCTCGCACGCAATTCCACGAGCTCTTTGGGAAGGTTGAGCGTGGGAGACAGGTACTGTGTACAGATCCCTTTGACGGTTCGGTATGCCCCTTGTCCGTATCCAGCGATGGCCAACCACTCACCGGGCCGGGGAGCTTCGCGGGCGATGGCTACGGGCGTGGCACGCGGTCGCCAAATGGCCAGCGCCGCCAGGTCCCAATCGCGGTCCGTTTTCAGTACGGTGGCGGGCGACGCGAAGCCGTCGGGGAATAAGACCAGGATGGAACCGCCCCGGGCGTCTCGCACCACATGCCAATTCGTCACAACCAGCCCGTGCGCGTCGCTCACCGCGACCAACGTACCAGTCCCTAATGAGGCACCTTTCAGATCGAGGGCGATGATTCGGGCGACCGCGGGATGAGGCGGTTCGGGGGGCGCGGAGACACTCCAAGGCCAAGCGGCGGCGATGCCGAATAGACTCGCCGTCCACGCCAGGGGCGCCATTACCCTTGGGATCAGTCGTGTTCCGCGCTGCCGAAGACGCACAGGGTGGACATCCCGATCATGCTGCGTCGAAATGCTTTCGAAACGATGCTGTCGGACTCGGGACCGCCTTGCCGGTCCCGGTGTGACGCCGGTATCGCTGACGAATGCGACGTAAGGCTTGATCCGAGAAAAATCGCCGCCGGGCGACAGTCACGGCTGCCGAGGGTTGACGGAAACCGTTGGATTGCCGGCGCGGGTGCGTCGCCATTCACGTGTCAACCGAGCCTGATGCCGCCGACTAACGATACGCCAACGGGTGCAATCCTTGCGGCATCCATGCTCCTCCACGACCGTGAGCGGAGGATAAGAGATTCCTTTCGTGGTGGGAGAGGCACACGGTGCCTCTTCATCTATTCTTCGACCGGGGAGCCTGCGGAGGCGAAGATTCCGTCGCGCGTTGTCACAATGGGAACCGCCGAAAATCCTTCGAGGACTGCTGTGATCCGTGCTTTCGGCAAATGCCGACCGGGATGCCCGAGGCCGAATTGCGGATCCGGCACCAATGAGCGTCGCAATTGCCGGTCAAGCCGACGCGGTTCCTGTCGAAGCGATAGAGGGGACTCGGTTGGGCCGCACGCATGTGGACTCGCGGCGGTGCCAAAGTTTTTCCGGAGAATCCGCAGAAGATGGTCGTCAGAAAAACGAGACGGCCGCAAGTCCAACGGGGACTCGCGACCGTTTCGTGAAGGAGGTGGGAGCTTGAAAGTTCGTTCCGGCGATTCGCCGCCGACGGAATTCCGGTTTGCCGGTCCGGCGTTCGCAGAAAATCTTCAACGCTTGGAGAACTGCGTGCCACGCCGCGCTCCGCGCAGGCCGTATTTCTTGCGTTCCTTCTTTCGCGCGTCAAAGGTCAGAAGCCCGGCGTCCCGAAGCGGTTTTACCACTTCGGGATCCAGTTTGGCCAGTGCGCGAGCGATTCCCAACCCGGCGGCGTCTGCTTGACCGGAAACTCCACCGCCGCGAACGCGAATGATGACATCGTATTGTTCGCGTCGTCCCACAACATCCAGGGGGCGAATGACCGCCCGTTGACACAATTCCACGGGGAAGTATTCTTCGAAGGGGCGATCGTTGACCACGATCCGGCCCTCGCCCGGGCGGATGCGAACTCTCGCCACCGCGGTGGCCTTGCGGCGACCGGTTCCCACGAAGTCGTTTGCGCCACTGCCTGGAATCAATTTCGATGCCATAGTCCGCCGGTTATCCCCAAAAAGCCTTGCCGCGGTCTAAAAACTTCGCAAACCTTGAATCGTCGCAACCTCAGTCTTGCCGATCTCGCCGGAATAAGCGACCGTTGTCATGTCCTGCACGTAGAGGCGACACCACGCTTCAGCGGTTACTTCACGATTTCTAGGAGTTTCGCCCAATCAGCGGACGACCCGATCCGCCGGTACCTTTGCGGCCCAATTCCAAAGGCTCAGGCTGCTGCGCCTGATGCGGGTGCTCCGGACCGACGTACACCTTGAGCTTATTGAGCATCTTGCGGGCAAGCCGATTCTTCGGCAGCATACGCCGAACGGCTTCCGTCAGGATCGCCGCCGGGTTCTTCTCAAGTCGCTCTTCCGCGGTTTCGGAACGCAAACCCGGGTAGCCCGTGTACCATGTATACCGTTTCTGCTGCCACTTCTTGCCCGTGAAAACGACCTTTTCCACGTTGGTGACGACGACGAAATCGCCGGTGTCCACATGGGGGGTATAGGTCGGCCGATGCTTGCCCATTAGGATCATGGCAATATCGGAAGCCAAGCGTCCGACCACTTTTCCCTCGGCGTCAACCACGAACCATTTCGGCCGCACGGTGGCCGGCTTGGCCAAGTAGGTCTTGATGAGGGCCGGTTTCTTTTTCATTGTAATAGCTCGACACTCGGGCAAACGGATTGCCAAGGAGGGGGAAAACGGTAAACTTGTGATTCACACAAACGCAATTTCCACCCACTCCGGTTGAAGGCGTACCTTCCCGGATTTGATTCGAAAATACCAATTTAGAGAACAATGCCCTACGACACAAGTGGGGCGGGGCGAGGCGTGAGCGTTCGGGCAACCCAGGGCAATCCGTCGGGAAAGAATGAAACGGTCGTCGGCCGAAGGCCTTCAGGACGACCGGAATCGCCGCCCATTCCGCAGTCGCCGTGGAATAAGCCGCTGGTTCCCGTCTTTTCCGCGTTGGTACTGGGTATTATCCTCGACGCGGCAGTCGTTCGCCGCATCCCGTTCCGTTTGCCGGTATACCAAGCGGGGCAGTGGCTTGCTGTATACACATTGTTGGGGTGTCTGCTTCTTCTATTGTGGGGTGTTTTCCTGCGGGCACAACGGCTTGCCACGGCCGGTTTTTCGCTTTGGCTCTCGATGGTTCTCTTGGGGGCCGCCCTCTATGATCTTTACGCTAACGTTTTCCTTCCGGATGAGATCGGCCGGTATGCCCTTCCCGAAACCAAGTCGGGGGCGGACATGGAAGCGGGATTAGCCGACGTTTCTTCCGGGTATGAGGCAGACCGAATCGAAGACCCCGTCGCTGCCGCGACTTGCATGGAGGCGGTGCTTACGGCGATTCCGGAAGTCATTTCCCCCGTCCAGCCAAGCGGATATCCTTTCCCGATTCGATGGGAGGAATACCCGACGACGATTTTGCGATGCAACGTGTCCGCCGTACGGGACGGTACGATTTGGCGGTCGGCATCCGGCAAAAGTTACATTTATGTCACGGGAGTGACGCCGAGGCTCTTGCCGGGAGATCGAGTTCGTCTTACAGGGCGAATCGTGCAACCCAAAGAGTCGGCCAATCCGGGGGAATTCGATCTGCGAAGCCATCGCCGAGCGGATCGAGTCCTCGCGGAGGTATATGGCACTTTCGCGGAGGGCGTCCATACGGTTCGGCGAGGAACCCTCTGGGATCCGCGACGGTGCTTGGCGGTCGTTCGCGTCGCCGCCGCCGATGCTATTGATCGGCACGTCTCGCCGCGGAATGCGGCATTGGCCAAGGCTTTGTTACTCGGAATGAGTCGGGAGGTAGATGATGAGTTCCGGGAACAATTGCTGAGGACGGGGACGCTCCATTTGCTCGCCATTTCGGGGTTGCATGTGGGCATTTTCGCCGGTGTGGTGGTCTTCGCGCTTCGCCGGTTGCAAGTTCGGCCGCGTGCGCGATACCTGGCCGCAATAGCCGCCGTGGCGGCCTACCTTGCCGTGAGCGGCGGACGCCCTCCCACCGTCAGGGCAGCGGTCATCTTGGCCACCTATTTTTTCGGCAAAGCGATTTTGCGGCGGTCTTCCGGGTGGAATTCTCTGGCCTTCGCCGGGATCGTGGTGTTGGCCTGCAATCCCGCCGACCTTTTTCGAATCGGCCCGCAATTGTCTTTTCTCAGCGCGGCGGTGCTGATTGCTTTGGGACCGAGAATCATTGTCAGCGAATCCGCGGATCCGCTGGAAAGGCTGATCTTCGAGTCCCGTCCGCGATGGCAGCGTTTCTTGTTGGGACTTGGGAGAGTTGCGGGGCAATCCTTCGTCATCAGCGCCGTCTTGTGTACGGTGACCGCCCCGCTGGTCATGGCGCGCTTTCACATCGTTGCGCCGATGGGGATGATTCTCACGCCGCTGGTGCTGCCGCCCCTTTCGGTCACCCTGGTCGCCGGATTTCTGTTGATGCTGCTCGGTCCGTGGTGCCAACCGTTGGGGTGGATTTTCGGGGCGGCGTGCAACGCGATGCTGGACGCAATTCGCCTGGTGGTTGGGTTCGGTGATGCGGTTCCGTACGGATCGCTGTGGCTTCCCGGACCTCCCGATTGGTGGCTGATCGGTTTGTATGCCGTTTGCGGCGCGGGATTGTTCGTGATGCACCCGCGCTTCGGCAAGGGAGTTCTCTCAGCAGTTCTGGTTTCGTGGACGTTGCTGCTCTTCTCCTACGAATTCGCCGTCTTGCGGAAATCTCGCGGAGTGTTGGAATGCACGGTGTTATCGGTGGGGCATGGGGCGGCGATCCCGATTCATCTGCCAGACGGCAGGACGCTGCTGTACGACGCTGGGAGACTATTGGGAGATCGAGCGGCGGCGAAGACCGTCGCGAATTACTTGTGGTACCGACGAGTCACCCACATCGACGCCGTCGTCCTTTCGCACGCCGATCTGGACCATTACAACGCCGTACCCAAGCTGATGGAGTACTTCTCGATCGGAACCGTCTATGTTGAACCCCACATGACCGAATCGAGGGAACCGTACGTGCGAGAATTGATCGCAGCGGTCCGTCGCAAAGGCATTCCGCTGAAAACATTGGCGGAGGGGTGGCAGGCTCGATCTACGGAGGGCGTCCGTATCTCAGTGCTGCATCCGCCCGAGGGTTGGCCTGAAAGGGAGGACAATGCGCGCAGTTTGGTTTTGCGATTGCAATGCGGTGGCGAAGTTCTGCTACTGACCGGCGATCTGGACGGTCGAGGGGTCGATCGCATTCTTGAACATTCCGAGGCGGTTTGCTCGGTGCTGGTTGCGCCGCATCACGGCAGCAGTCATGGGAACCCGCCGGCGTTGGCGGAGCGCTTGCGCCCGCGAGTCGTGGTGATGAGCAACGCCCGACCGCCGGCGCGTACCGTGGCGGCAAGCTATCGCGCGGCAGGCTCCGTAATTTACGAAACGCGGCGGGATGGGGCGGTGACGATCGTTCTAGACGCCGGCCGGGCGAAAATCCGTTCCTTCCACGCAGGCCGCGGCCTCACCGGGACCGAGCCATCATTCCCTCAACGAGATGTCGCCGACGAGATTACCCGATAGATAGCGGCAAAGCGGCGCGGTCCGGTGCGCGACGGCACCTCCGTTTGCCGTCAGGCCGCGGTCACTGGATCAATTGCGCCTCGACCTTGGCGATTTCGCGATTGGCGAACTCGTCGGTGAGAAACCACTCTTGGTACAATCGCTCGATCTGCCGCAGGTAGGTATCGACCTGCGACTTCTGCAAGGTCGGCTTCACGTCCTTGGGACGCATCTCGTCGGGAATAGGAGGACGAATGCGTTCGGCGGGCGGTTGATAGTTGGGATTGTAAACCAGCAGCGGAAGCGTGTCGGCGGGTAAGAGGTGACGCCACAGGAAGGCCTGCATCCGGTCCTCGCAGGGAACCGCCTCGCGGCTGATTTCCTGCTCGCCCACTTTCGCTTTGCCGACGACCGTGACGTTCACCGGCGCTTCCATTTCATCGAGCGAAGTCTTTATGCCTAAGGAAACGACCTCTTTCCCGGCGGGTATGGTCGCGCCGGGAGATTCCAGACCTGGGGGAATATCCTTGAAGCTTAGGGCGATCGGGCCGTCGAACCCGTCTTTGCGCAGGGCGTAGACCGTCGCGGCAACGGACGCTTTGCTGCGGAGGATGACACGCGACGGGACGACTCGAAGTTCGAAATCGGGACGCGGCGGGCTGATTCGCAGTCGATAGGCGAACTCCTTGCCGGATTGACGCCGGGTATCGCCCAAGTGAACGTAGTATTTGCCGTCGGCGGGGAGTTGCACCATGAGGTACGAGTCGGCGTGGTCGGTTTTCAGGCCGGACGCCGCATCGAAGTGATCGTCATTGACGCCCAACACCTTGCCGTCGGCGGTGGTAACCTTGAGGAAGGAGTCCAGCGGAGACCCCAGGCGTCGCGCTAACACCTCCGCGACGACGGTTTCACCGGCACGGCCTTCCACCTCGAACACGTCCCAGTCGCCGGGTTTGTCCATGCGTCCGTTGACGATGATCGGCAGCGTCACTTTTTGAGCGTCGGCCACGCCGTCGTTGCCTTCTTGATCGAGGCATTCCGGCAAGGTATCCAGAGCGAAAGGCACGGGATTCGAGACATAGGTCCCTTTAGTCGCCGTGAGGAAATGAATTCCGGGAGCGGCATCCTGGGGCGGCGGAGAGATCGCGGCGTCCTCCAGATTCCAACCGCTCATTTCGAGTTGGACGGGCTCGCCCAGCCGACCTCCCAGCGGAAAAACGTCGGTGAGGTACGGCAGTTCACCGATGGTGACGCGGTAAACGAAGCTCTCTCGCCCGCGGAAAAGGGCATCGGTGATGCTCAAGACGTATTCGCCGTCCTCGGGCACCTCGAAGTAGATCACCGGGTCGGGATGAAAGCGGAAATCGTCGGCGAAGGCCATCTCTCGACCGTTGGCATCGCACAACCGAAGGATCGGCTGAAACCAACCGGGCACGGCGTCGGCCACGTACGGAATCAGGTCCCTCGCCTTCACGGAGATCACCAATCGCTGGCCTTTAGCAGCCAGGAAGCGGTAGCGGTTGACTTCGCCGGCGGCGACCTGGCCGTTCATCGTGCAAGGCAACGTGATTTGCAATTCCTCCTCCTCGGGCGGGCGCTTCCGCTGAGCCTGCCATTCCTTGCCAAGCACCTGCTTTTGGGACGTCTTCATGGGCTTGCGGGCGACTTCAGGGACCTGATCCACGAAGAACGGAAGGGGGTTGGAAACGCCGCGTTTGGTCACGACTCGGATTTCGCGGCGACCCGGCTTAGCGTCGGGATCGATCGTGACCTCGACAAATACCAGTTCCGTGTGGGCCTGCACGGCGGGGAATCGCTCGTCTTCCGCGAAAATCCTCTCGATTCTCTCGATCAACTTCTGCTTTGCCGCCTCTTTTTCGGAGAGTGTTTCGCCGCCGTTCGCGCCGGCGTTCACCAATTGCGGCAGGGTCGTCGGGCCGATGGGGGCCGGGAATTCGTACCAGGTCATTTTGGCGACCATGCCGTCGTCGACCGTGGTTTCCTTCTTTTTCAGTTCCGCCAACTGCTGACGGAGCAAGGCCATCTCCTGATTGTCGTAGACGGGATAGTAGTCCACCAATCGGGCGGAAATGCCCTCGCCGCTAATCACGACGCCGGTCGGATAGAGCAGGGCTTGGCCTCCCAACCTCACGGAAAAAGTCGTTCCTTGCTGTCCCCCGGCGGGATAGACATAACCGATGTATTGATTCTGCGCGAGGGTCGAAGAAGCGAAAGACACGAACGACGCGAGCAGCGCGAGCAATCCCGCCGCAAATCGGTGGAAAGCCTTCATGGAATCTCTCCCCATGGCGAATCATCGATACGAGCGATCGTCCGGCGGTTGCCATCCGCCGGATCGATCGCAAAAGGCTCGGCTAAAGCCGCAATTGCAGGAAGGGATCAATCCTCCGTCACAGCAATTCATCCAGCAGACCGGCCGATTTCATCCCCTCCTTTTCGGCATCCAAAACGCGGGCTTCGAAACCCATCGGGTGAGGAAGGATCGCTCCGGCATCGATGCCGGCCAGGAGGTAGAAAGTACCCAGTAGGTCCGCCGGATAGACGGGCCGCTCAGCGACGTTCTCGCCTTTCTCGTCCGATTTGCCAAGGACTCGACCGCCCGCGAAACCGCCTCCCGCCACAAGGACGGTGAAGACGTTTCCGAAATGATGTCGGCCTCCGTTCCACGGCGGTTCCCAAGATACCTTCGGCGTGCGTCCGAATTCCCCCGTGCACCATACGAGCGTGGTTTCCAGCAGACCGCGGTCGTGAAGGTCTTGGAGAAGGGTCGCCAAGCCTTGGTCGAGTTGCGGGCATTGGCGCCGCATGGTGGTAAAGTGATTGGAGTGCGTGTCCCATCCGCCGGGAAAGCTGATGGTCACGTAGGGTACCCCAGCTTGGACCATCCGCCGCGCGGCCAAGCATTCCTGCCCGAATGTGTTCCGTCCGTAACGGTCCCTCAACTCGGCCGGTTCGTTGCTCAGGTCGAAAACATCTCGGCCGGACCCCAGAATCAAACCGTAGGCCTTTTCCCTCGCGGCCTCGGCCTCGGCGATGTCGGCGGCGTCGGCTAGACCATGTCCCAGCAAATTGACTTTATCCAGGAGTTCTCGACGTGCCTTTTGCCGCTGATCGGTGACGCCTCGATTGACGATACCCTGGACTTCAAAACGATCGGCGTTGGGGTCGCCGCCCGTGGCGAAAGGCTTGTACGCCGGGCCGAGAAAGCCCTCTTCGGAAAACCTGCCCGCCGCTTGCAGCATGACGATATACGGCGGAAGAAGCCCCTTGTATTCCTCGCGTTTGAAGTAGGCGAATACCGCGCCCACGCTCGGATAGGCCAAACGATCGCCCGGCTTGTGACCGGTTTGCATCAAATAGGCCGCCGTCTCGTGTCCGTTGTTGCCGTGGGTCATGCTCCGGATCAGGGAGAACTTGTCGGCCTGCTTGGCGAGGTACGGAAACAGGGAACCGAGTTGAATTCCCTCGACATTCGTGGGGATCACCTTGTCGAATTGGCCCAAATAGTCGTAACCGGTGCCGGGTTTGGGGTCCCAGGTGTCGTTGTGCGACATTCCTCCCCAGAGAAAGATTTGGATAACCGACTTGATACCCTTCTTGGTCTTGGCCTTTTCCTTCGCTGCGTTATCGTGGGCCGTCTTTTCATCGGCGGCTTTCTGCTCAGGACTGGGTTGTGCCTCGACGGCGAACGCTAGGCGGTTCAACTCCCGGAATTGGGCCGCCGCGAAAACCCCCGCCGCTCCCCACGCACCGCGCTGCAACACCCGTCGTCGTGAAATCCGCGAGCGATTGTTCGGTTCGTGACGCTGAGCCATGAGTTGGGTCCTCCCCAAAACGCCTTGGCGAACGGAAAAACGGCACCGTGCCGTTAACGAGTCGGAACGTGGAATCCTTCAATGCTTCAAAAGGAACTCGGGGCTGTTGATCAGCGCCCACGCCAAATCGATCCAAGCATCGCGGCCTTTGGCGACCCCGAGCTTGATATACTCATCCATGGCTTGAACCTCATCGTCGGTCGGAAACCGCGAGAGGATGGTCAAGTAAAGCCGCTCCGTGATTTCCTTGGTGCCGCCGCCCGCCGCGATCAATGCCGCCAATTTCGGGCCGTTTTGGAGCTTGTTCTGGATGGCGCCGGAATTGAGCATGTACAGCCACTGCGGCGACGCCAATTCGTTGACCCGCTCGTTCTCCATGCCGGTGGCGCGCGCCGAGCGACCGAACAAGGTGAGGAAAGAACTGGAGATGCTGCCGTCGGCGATGGTAACCGCTCTCATATCTTTGGGAATGTAAGTGAACGGTTCCGGCACGGCACTCGTGTAAAGGTCCGATCCGCCCGTGATTTGGTCCAAGGTGTCGGCCAGCACCTCGGCTTCCACGCGGCGCATGATGTACGATGCGAAATTTGCCATGCCTTCCGTCCCCTGATAATGCGGGATCGGCGAGAGTTGGTAAGTGGTGGAGGAGAAGATGAGGCGTTTGAGGTGCTTCAGGTCGAAGCCGCTGGAGGTCAGTTCCTGTTCGAGATAGGCCAAGAGTTCGGGATTGGCGGGCGGGTTGTCGTCGCGGATGTCGTCCGGTTCATGGATGATGCCCCGCCCCATGGCCCAAGCCCAGGTGCGATTGGCAATCGTCTTGGCGAACCACGGGTTCTCCGGCCGAATGAGCCAATCGGCAAACACCTCGCGCGGGTCGCGGTCCGGCGCTAGCGTGGTCTTGGTGCCGTCGGGAAAGACGGCCTCTTGCGGGCCGTTTTCCGCGAGCGGTTCCGGCAGGGCTTTCGGGACGGTGTTGGTGGCCGTCACCGCGGCGGCGACCGAGTCTAAACCCGCCGCCGTGCTGCCCGAAATCGCCGTCGTTTTCAGGGGATCCCAGAAGACGATCTCTTCCTTCCATTCGCTGGTCGGCTTGAATCCCACCTGGGAAAAGAACACGGCCATATTGGCGCGGCGCTCCTCCGGCCAAAAGTCGATGCGAGTGCCCATGAAGGCCAAAGCTACGGCGGAGGCGATACCTTCCGGCGTTCGCTCCGAAATGGCTCGATAGAAGTTGACGGGGCCGACACGAAAATTGCTTCCGCTCGAGGTCAACAGTTCCCTCGCGAAGCGGTCATAGGGCTTGTTCTGTGCCAACGACTCCCAGATCCAGCGGTAATAGGCCTGCGCGGCGTTGGGCCAAAGTTTTACGGGGAACTCGGCCTTCACTCGAAAGATGTCGCTCCATCGCATGGCCCAGTAATCGGCGTGACGCGTGTCGCCGAGCAATCGCTCGACCAGGGCCGCACGCTTGTTCTTGTCCGTGCTTTCGATGAAGGCCTTGGCTTCCTCCGCCGTGGGCAGTTCGCCGATGATATCCAGGTAGGCCCGACGTACGAAGACGGCGTCGGAGCACAAGACCGGTTGGATGCCCAGGGATTGGAGTTTGGCGAAAACGATTTCGTCGATGCGGTTGGTCGGCGTGGGCGGTTCCGAGCTTTCCATCAAAGCCGCGATTCGCCGAGACGCGGACAGGCGATACAGATGGATTCGGGCCTGATCGACCAAGGCGGCCTTCTGATCGGACGCTTGCTTCGCGGCAACGTATTCCGCGCGGCGCTTGTCGGCCTCCTCTTTCAGGGGCGGAACCAATGCCTCGGCCTCTTGGGCGGCCTTTTCATCCGCCTCGAAGGTCTGCTTGGCCTCGGCGATGCGCTTTTTGAGGTTTTCCAATTCATCTTCGGCGGTCTTTTTTCGCGTTTCGGCCTGCGACAATCGTTGAGCGGCGGCGGAAGCCTTCGTAGCGGCGGCTGCAAGGTTCTTGGCGGCCGGGTCCAGCGCGGCCTTGGCCTCGTTGGCGGCCTTGCGCTTCGCCGCGGCGTCTTCCGCGGTTTGCTTGGCGACCGCCTGTAGCCGGATCCATTCTTGGGCCGCGTCACGGATCTCCTGCGGCACATTGGCATCGGCGGGCGGTTCCGCCTTTGCGGCGGCAAGAATGGCGTCCGCGAGTTTCCTCTTCTCCTCCGCCGTCTTTGCCGCTTCCTGCGCTGCGGCTTCGGCCGTCTGAACCGCCGCGGATGCGGCCTCCAGTTGTTTCGCCAGGTTGGCCAACGTGGATTCGGCCATGGCCTTTTGTTGGGTGGGACGGGCCAGTTTTTGAGTCAAGGCTTCCACCCGCTGTTGAGCCTCGCGCTGCGCCGCTTCCGCTTCGCTCAATGCAGATTTGGCTTGCTCGGCCGCCGTGCGCTTGGCCTGGGCCTCGGCTGCGACGTTCTTTTTCTCCTCGTCCGATTTCGCGGCGTCCTCGACCGCTTGCTTAGCGATTTGCTCGGCTTCCTGCGCCGCTTTCTCCGCCTGGGCCGCGGCCTCCTTGGCGGCGGCGACACGGTTCGTGGCGGCTGCCAACGCTTCTTCCAGCGGCTTTTTCTCGGCCTCCAGTTCGGCTATCTTGGCCGCTGCCGCGTCCAACTGCTTTTGGAAGCTCTGTTGAAGCTGTTGCAAGCGGGCCAGCGCCATCTTGGCCGAGTCGGCCGCCCGGCGGAGAGCGTTCGCACGGTCGGCAGCCTTTTTGGCCTCGATTTCATGTTTGTCGGCGGCTTCCGCAGCCTGCTTGGCCGCAGCCTCGGCCTCCTTGGCCGCTTTCTCCGCCGCATTGTAAGCGTCTTGCAAAGGCTGAGCGACGGCTCGTGCCTCGGCGAGGGCTTGGTCCAGCGGCGGTTTGGCCTCCGAGGCTTCGGCCAGTTCCTTCTCGGCGGCAGCCAGATTCTCCTCCGCGCGTTTTAGTTCCTGCACGCCCGGCTCACCGGACAGGTCCTTGGCCTCCGTGGCTCTTCGTCGCTTCTCGTTGGCGGTCCGACTTGCCGCAGCGAATGCGGCATCGGCCTTCTGCATCGCCTCGCGCAGGGGTACCAAAGCCGCCTCCGCTTCACGCGCCGCTTGTACGGCCGCTTCGTAAGCCGCCTTGGCCTGGGCGACTTCATCTGCGGGAGTCGCGGCGGCCTCCTCCGCCGCGGTTCTGCCGATTAGACATGAACTTGCTATTAAGCACGTCATTGCCGAAATTGCCGCGACGGACAAGATGGTTCTGCGGTTCATCGTGAATCACCTCTCAGGGCTGCGAAACGAGTTTGCCGCCGGCGGTGCTGCGATCAGGAAATTCAAGACGGGCGCAATTACCGGTTGCTCCGTGAACGAATGAAAAAGGCCTTCGGCGCTCCGCTTGGCTAGCGGTGCCGCTTTGGCGGGGCGGTGCGAGGGACGGACATGTCGGGTTGTCGTCATGGGATCGACGACCAAGTTGTTAGGCAGGTGACGGGGAAGGCAATCGTATCATGGGTTGTTCGATTCGCCGGCAGGGCGGCCTGGGAGCCAAATACATTATGGTACGCGCGCCCTCCCCTCGCAACAGTTCACTGCGACGATTCCGAACTTTTTCCTAACCTACGACTTCGACGCCATGTTCTGCCTCGCCGGGCGAAAAGACTCCGTGCCCCAAGGGGACGCGGCGACTTCCCACTCCGGCGGTTCGGCCTCGTTGCGGTCGAGTCGAAAGGGCGTTAAGTCATGTTTTTGGAAGGCCGCACGGAATGGCGCCGTTGGCCGGCGCTCCCTGCTTCGCTTCGCGGCGAGAGTACGGTTGCGGTTAAGGAATGCGACGAGGACACGTGGGTCGCCGGAGCGTCCGTAGGCCCAAATCATAACGTTTTATGATCGGATGTTCATCCACGGTAATGCGCGACACCCGCCGCACTTAATTCTCAACTTCTGCTGCGTGCCGTGCGTGTGCATTCTTGGGGTCCTGTGTGGCGCAAATTACATAGGGTTCGCAGATGCTCCAAATTCGCATTGACGTCGCCGGGCAAAATGCGTACGATCAACCGGTTCACAGTAGGATCCGGAATCGGGCGACCTGAGCCATATCCGCTTTCCGAAGGGCTTGTAAGGTCCGCGGATCGATAAGCTTATTCGGTGCCCTGGCCGATACATGAAATAGGCGCGATCGTCCGCGCTCTCTCCATCAAAAGATCGCCGTTTGCTCATGGAACCGAGCAACTCCCACGGGTAAGGGAATGCCATGCCAACGAAGAAGGTCGAATCCGGGCGGCATACCGCTTGGTGGGTGCTGACCTGTCTGCTTCTTACTTCCGGGTGTACGTCCACGCACGCCGACCGCGGAGCACTGCTGGGGGGGCTTTTGGGAGCGGGAACCGGCGCGGTAGTGGGCAACGCCGTCGGGAGCACGGCGGCGGGCGCGGCCTTGGGGGCCGGTGTGGGGGCGATCGCCGGGGCCGCCATCGGCGACAGCTTGGACGAAATCGAGGCCCAAAACCGTGCGGCCATTGCCCAGCAACTGGGGCGAGAACTCCAGCCCGGCAGGGTGACCTACGACGACGTCATTGCGATGACCAAGGCCGGGGTCGCCGAGGAGCTGATCCTGACCCACATTCGCAACAACGGCATGGTCTATCCGCCGGGGGTCGATGAGATCATTCGATTGCAGCAGGAAGGCGTCAGCACGGCCGTCATCAAGGCCATGCAGGAACCTCCGCGGCGACCCGCGAGTTCAACGCCCTCCACCGTGGTAATACGAGAACCGGCTCCGCCGGTCGTCGTCCACGAATACCACGACTATTGGTGGGGACCGCCCGTCTATCGCCGATATCACTACCACCGACCGCCGCCGCCCGGCGTCAGTTTCGGGGTGACGATTCGCGATTGAGGTCGTTGCAAATCGCCCGGGATGTTCGTCAAAGGCTCGACGGACCGAAGATCACGTTTCATCAACCACGCGGGTCCGCAGGCCCCGATTGCGGCTTCATTTCGGCGAAGAGTCGTTTGAGTCCTCGCGGCTTCCGCGTTCGGCCTCTTCCATTTCGCGAATCGTGACGTTGCTTTCCAGGGATCGCCGCGGATCCTTTTTACCTTCCCCCGGGGAGGGTGGAATGATCTGCTTGATGATCACGTCGTCGAATTCCACGGTTCCGGCACCCAGGTAGGCGTAGAGCATCACGCGTCCCCATCGCGGTGTGTATTGCGTGTGCCGCGGGGTAAAATCCTCGGTGTGCACGTTCCATGTATTTGTTGGGCCTTTCAGATTCTGCTGGCTGCGGTAGCACTCACGCATCTGATCCCAATTGACCGCGGAGGCCGAACCGGACCGAGTAGCCGCTTGCGACGGATTTCTTGCGGGCGCGCCGCGGGTTGGGGGCGTAGCAGGGTTGCGGCGTTCGCCGGGCGAAGCAGGTGTCCCTCCCGCTCGGGCGTACTCGCTCGGCATCTCGTCATAGCACTTGATAAATACTTTGGGGCTGGGACCGGTAGTTCGCCAGCGACATTGAAAGCGATACGTGGCCCCCTCTTGGACCTGAAACGGCAGGCTGTAATACATTACCCCCGTCGTGTCGCCCACATCCGCGCCGAAGGTAAATCGAATGACATGGTTCTTGGGGTCGGTCGAATCCGGCACCCAGGCGACCAGTCTTCCCAAGGGCTGCCGGTCTTGCCCGCCCGTTGATTCCCAACCGACGGGGACGCCGCGGACCGCTCGTTCAAAGTCGCCGCCCAGAATCAGGTTCGGATTTTTTTCCCAATTTTCCTCAGCGATGGGGTCGGCCGGTCGCGGTCCTGAAGCGGGACGCTCGTACAGGGCGTTGAGCATCTCCTGGACGTACAGATGGGGGATTTCCGAGACGGAATTGGTTCGGGCCGACTTTTCGTAGATGACCCGGGGGTTTTGGGCATCGGAAAAGTCCACGCACTTGATGACCAAATCGTAGATTTCTCCGGAGGCGCCGGGAGCCCGTTCCACCGAACCCCAAATGGCAATGTCGGCTTGAAAGTCCTCGCGGACGATTTTTGCCATGCGTTCCAACGGGGTATCTGCTGAAATCCGCAGCCCATTCATCTCGCAATAGTCACGCACGTCGGCCATGGCACCGGGGATGATGAACCCGCCTTCCTTCTTCAGTTTCTGCCACAGCATGTCCCCCACGATTTGGCCGTAGCGTCCGCGATCGAATTGAGATTCGAAGTCGAACGGAATCACGACTTTTTGGGCGGAAGCGACGGAGGACATGCCCCAGATCGCGATACCCATGAAAAGGATCGTCTGCGTTGCGCTACGGAACATGGCATCCTCATTGGCAGTGAGAGTCAAGGGCATCATGGGACGCGACGGAGCGACCGGCGAAGGGCAAACTTCGCGAGCGTCGTCCTCGCCTCGCTCGGCAATGCGGATCACCGCCGCGTCGATCCATCAGGGAGCGGCGGATTCCGGAGTCGCTGCGACGCTTTCTCCGTTCATCAGGCGGCGATAGTAACCTCGCACCAAATCTTCCCAACCCGGCGGAGTTGGGTCTTGGGCGCTACCGAGGATTTCCTTTTGGACATCGGTGGGGAGGTTGGCGCTGGCGTCCTGTCTTACCTCGAATTCGCCGCCCACATATTGCTTCTGCGAGGCAAGCGATTCCAGGACAACCTCGCGTTTCCGCAATGCGTTTTGGTATCGTCCGGCCAAGAGATCGCGCTCGACCTCGGCCATCAGATCGATCAGTCTCTGCATGTCGGTGCGGTGATAGTTCATCACCTGCATTTGGGCATCGATCGCTTCGGCCTTGTTACGCAACTCGGCCTGTTTGCCAGCCAAACGCTGCAATTCTCGGGGACCGTGGCCCGGAGGCGTGGGACCCTCCAACCCTTGCCCGCCTTGTCCGCTTTCCTTGCCTCCCCCGGTGGCGCCGCCGGTTGGGTCCTTGCTGTGATCCTTGATCTGCCCCTGCATGTACGGGTCGGCGGTGAGACGACTGGGCGTCTTGCGTCCGCCTTTACCGACCGCTTCATCACTCACGAATTCGCCGCTGGATTTGCCGCTACGTCCTTCTCCGGAACGCCCTCCGATCTCGCTCGTGTTGGGGAGGCGATTCCCGGTGACGCCTTTCGCGCTCATGTTCGAAATCGGACCATCCGCCGCGTCCCAACCTGCTCCTTTATCCAGGGAGTCGGCCGCGCTGGAGGAAACGTCCTCCATCTCATCGAAAAGGTCTTCCTCTTCTTCCATGAGTTCACCGATAAGGTCCTCCAATTGGCCCGGCAATTCGGCCATGGGGGCTTCCTTGTCGGCGTCGGTGAGAGATTCTTCCTGACTCCACCGCTCGCGATCGGGGGTGTCGGGCAACCATTTCTCCAAATTGCTCGTGATCTCCTCCGCCATTTCGTAGCCCAATTGTTCGAGCGGTACGGCGATGTCGGCGGACTTTTTGAGCAGGGCGTCCTCGGCCATTTTCAGTTCGGTTTGAATCTCCACCAACTCTTGGCACATGCTGGCCGAAGAGAAATCCTGTTCCGGCAACTTGCTCAGATCGCTGTGCGCCTCGGCCATGAAGCGAGACCAGTCGTCCTGAACCTCCGCCAATTCCTTGAGCTTTTGCTCGTCCTCTTCCGTAAAGTCTTCGACCGGCTTTTTCGCCAATTCCTCCGAGGCTTCGATCACCTTCCTCTGTTGTTCCAGGAATTCTTGTAGCTTGCTTTGGATCTCTTCGAGTTTCTTCTGTACGTCGTTGGGAAGATCCCCGCCGGGACGCTTCTGGGCTTCAGCCAGCAATTCTGTTTGCGCCTGTCGGGCCAGATCGAGCAACTTTCGCAGCGTCTCGATGATGCGATCTTGCAGCGAGGTCAATTCTCCGTAGGGCTTGGATTCCCCGGCGGACGTTGCCCGAAGCAAGGCGTCGCTCGTTTGGACCGCCGCCAACATTTCGTTGACGGCCAAGTTGTTGAGCACACGCTTGAAGGCGAGTCGCTCGGCTGAGTCGGTGTCCTTGATGGTCGCGGCGATTTCCTGCGTGCCCGACTGGACGGCGATCTGTTTCGCGCGGACATCCTTGAGGGCGGCCTGTGCGGCTTGCAAGTCCGGTGCGGCGGCATCTTGCAGCGCCGCCATGGTCGCCCGGGCGCGAATCTGCGTCTCCAAAATGCGAAATACGGCCGAACGAAGGCTTTCCAGATCTTTCAGTGCGGCGGCGGTTTTTTCCTCGCCCGCGACTATCTTCACGGCGTGCCAAGGTCCGACCGTCACTTGCGGGCGAAGGTCCAATCCCCACTTGGCCAAGTTGCGTTTGTCCGCCGCCACGGCGCGAATCAACACGGTCTGCCCGGCGCGGAACTTCTCAGGCTCCAAGGCGAAAGAATGCTCCATCAAGACCGTTGTAGTGCCCTCGA
The DNA here is from genome assembly GCF_054657335.1 of Thermopirellula anaerolimosa. NCBI lineage: Bacteria > Pseudomonadati > Planctomycetota > Planctomycetia > Pirellulales > Thermoguttaceae > Thermopirellula > Thermopirellula anaerolimosa. The sequence goes on along the minus strand of NZ_BAAHYX010000006.1, from coordinate 543,413 downwards.
ACGTCGTCCATGAGTGCAGGCGGACCACATCCTTGTCGTCCGTGGATGCCTGAGCGTCCGTCGAATTCTCCCCGCCGTCCGTGGCAGAGGGCCCGTCGCCGGACTGCTCTTGGACCTTCATTTCCAATCGAATCTCACCGACCGCGTAGTCGTCCGCGGCGCGGACCTTGACGGCGATCGTCTCACCCGGCGAAGCCGAAGTCTGCCGGACCGGTTTGAGGATCTCCACGGCGGGAGGACGATCGGGAACCACGCTGACGCGGTTGGTCCGCGGATTGGGGTCGGTAAGCCCGGCGGCGTTTTGCAAGGCCACGGTGAAGTTGCCGTCCTTGAGCATGGGAATTTTGACGACGAACGCCCGCCCGCCGTCCTCGACGCTGCCCACCAAGACCTGACCGTCCACCGTCACTCGCCCGCCGGACACCGCGGCGCTCGGCATCACTCTCAAGACGGCCTCGCTATACTGCGGCGCCCGCAGGTCGAGCGTACGCTGCCGATACGTGTCGGAGGGGCGTCCCATGTAGGCCGGGTAGTTGTAAGTGACCTCGACCTCTTGCGGCGCGGGGACCTCGGTGATCCCGACGCGGTACACGGAAGATTGCGTGTCGCCGATTTCTAAGCGGTATTGCAACGGTTTGAGCACGGCGGGAATCGTGCAAACATACGCGTTGCCTTCCTTTTCGGCGGCCATGGGAATCTTTTGCTCGGGCTCTCCTTCCGGCGCTACGAAGAGGAATCCCGGATACGGTCCTTGGCCGGGCATCGAAATTTTGGCCGCCACTCTGACGGTCGAACCGGCAAAGACCTCGCAATTGCCGGGTTCCACCGACAGTATCCGTACGCGTCCCACCGACGGCACGAATTGCCAGGGCTGAAGCAAGCGGCTTGCGGCCGAACTCCAGTTCGGCAAGAGCAATCCCATGACGATGCTGATCAAGATTAGCGTGACAAGGACTCCGCTCCATTCCAAGAAGTCGCGGGAGGTTTGCATGCAGTAGCGAAAACGTTCCCACCGCGTACGGCGAAAGGGAGTCTCTTCCAACCGGACGCTGTTGGCCCGCGAAACTGCTTGGTGAACTGCGGCCAGGCAAAAGGCCGGGTTGTCCTGCCGCGTGTCGCTCGCAAGTTGCAGGATGTTGATGAGACTGCTTTCCAGTTCCGGAAATTCCAGTTCCACCCGGCGGGCGGTCGCCTCCAGGGTGCGATGACCTCGCGAGGCGCGCCGGACCGCCCACACCAACGCCCCGAGGCTCACGGCGACCCAACAGAGAAAGGCCCCCAGCAACACCGACTGAGGAAAGCGGAAGACGGCATCCGCCAGCATGAATACGAGGAATAGCCCCAGCGATAGCGAGGCCGCGGTAGCCAGGCTGCTGAGGAGGGTGAAAATCCACCACTGTTGTCGCAGGGAGTCCAACCTGCGGACCACACTTTCGGCGGCGGGCGACATGGCATCCCCCATCTGTTCCGGAAAAGGGCAAAGGCCTGACGACCGAGCGTCACCTATTGCTATGTATTATTGTCTCCCGGAGTCCCGGGGGCAGTCAATGGATTTTCGCGAGTCGGTCCCCCTCACAGGGACGACGAGAAAAGCTAGTCCACTGCGGCCCGAACAACGTAAACCTGGGGCTGAGCCGAGAATATCCGGAGACCGTCTTCGGTAAGCGTGGTCGGGACGGGAGTACCCTGGATATCGACGATCTTCAGCTTGGAGAACTTCTCGGGAATTCGCAGGCGAATGGGTTGAGTCGTTTGGGGAATCAACTTCGCCTCCATCGATCTTTCGTCCCATCGGATCGACACGAGTACGTTGCCGCGTGCACGCAGGCCCTCCACGCTGCCCGATCGCCAAGCGTCCGGCAAGGCGGGCAAGAGCGAGATTTCTCCGCTATGGGATTGCAGAAGCATTTGGACGATGCCCATCGTGCCGCCGAAATTTCCGTCGATCTGAAAGGGTGGGCAACTGTCGAACATATTCGGCAGCGTGCTTTGCGTGATCAGCTCAGCGAAGAGTCTATGAGCGCGGTTTCCATCCGCCAATCGTGCCCACAAGCTGATCTTCCAGGCCTTGCTCCAACCTGTTCCGCCGTCGCCGCGGAATTCGAGCGATTGACGCGCCGCGCGACACAACTCGGGGGTGCCTCGCAGCGTAATTTCCTCTCCCGGAAAAACGCCCCAAAGGTGAGAAACGTGCCGATGTTTGTTGTTGGGGTCGTCCTTATCATCGAGCCACTCTTGAAGTTGCCCGTGCTTGCCGATCCGATTCGGCGCGATGCGGGCACGGGTTTCCAAAAGCTGTTGCCGGAACTCGGGATCGACGTCGAGGATTTCGGCGGCCTTTGCGGTGGAGGCGAATAAGTAACGAAGGATCTGGTGGTCCATGGTCGGTCCCATGACCAGGCCGCCTTGCTCGGGTGAATTGGATGGTCCTGAGATCAGCCAATGCTCGGGCGACCGGGGATCCTCGATCAAATAGTGCAGAAAGAACTCGCAGGCTTTCTTCATCAAGGGATAGGCGCGTCGAGCCAGAAACTCGCGATCTTGGGTGAACTCATAGTGCCACCAAAGGTGCTGGCACAACCACGCTCCGCCGGTCGGCCAGATGCCGTGATTCGCGGCGTTGATGGGGGCGGTCCCCCGCCAGAGATCGAAGTTGTGATGGAGAACCCAACCGGGAGCCCCGTAGTGGACCTGGGCGGTCTTAGCTCCGGTCACGGCCAATTCTTCGAGCGCGGCGAAGAGCGGTTCGACGCACTCCGACAGATTGCAAACCTCGGCGGGCCAGTAGTTCATCTCCACGTTGATGTTGGTCGTATACTTCGAGTCCCAGGGCGGCCTGAGGCTTTCGTTCCAGATTCCTTGAAGATTCGCCGGTTGACTGCCCGGACGACTGGACGAGATCAGAAGATATCGTCCGAATTGAAAATACAGAGCGGCCAATTGCGGATCGTCTTGTCTGCCGAAATCGCGGATGCGTTGGTCGGTGGGCTGCTCGGCGGCATCGGTTCGCGGCAACTCGAATCGCACGCGATCGAACAGACCGCGGTAGTCGTCCAAGTGTCGGGCAAGGAGTTGATCGTACGACTGCGCGGCGGCCTTCTCCACGATTTCTAGGCAACGCTCCGCGGGGTTGCCGCTCACGTCGTCGAAGGCCAGGTAGTTGGTCGCCGCCGTCAATAGAATCGTCACCGTGTCGGCCCCGATCACTCGGACCATGCCATTTTCGGAGGTGACGGAGCCGCCTTCCGGCAACACTGCGGCCTGAACCTCGAACCGGATTGCGCTTGGGAGGCGTTCGTCCGTGCCCTTGTTGAAGTAATCCGCCACTTTACCCCTCAAAACGATCCGGTCGTTTGCCGCCTGAACCTCGTGTTCTTGATGAGGCGTTGTCAACGAAGCGGTGAATGCGATCGAACCGGGCTTGTCGCCGGTGAGGCGGACAACGATCACTTGGTCGGGGTAGCTTGCAAAAACGGTCTGCGTGAAGAAAACGTCCTCTTTTCGATACGCGGTCACCGCCAGCGCGGCGGAGAGGTCCAACTCTCGGCGGTACGCGGCGACTTGACCGCCGTCGCCAAAATCCAGTTCAAGGTCGCAACATGGCTGATAGGCCATTTGGCGGAGGGGAATGCTCATGAAGTGCTCGGCGGCCAAGGCGGTGGCCTCCTCTTGCTTGCCCTCGAACAGCAAGCGACGAATCTCGGGGAGGTATCTCACGGCACCGGGATGCGAGTAGTCGTGCGGAGAGCCGACCCAGACCGTGTCTTCGTTTACCTGAATCCGTTCGCGAGCGGTGTTGCCGAAGACCATGGCGCCGAGTCGGCCATTGCCGATCGGCAGCGCCTCAGTCCACTTGTCGGCCGGTCGCTCGTACCACAACTTGAGCGATTCCGATGCGGCGAGCACCTTGGTGGCCCCGTCCACGCATCCAAGCATTCCGACGATCGCGCCCAAAAGGGCCGCCGTTACGGTAATGAAATGCGGTTTGATCCTCATTCGCAGATCCTTTCGTCGCGGTCGCACTCTTTGAGACTGCCTGTAATCGACCTTGGGTAACGCGAAACGTCACGAGACAGGACTACATGATTCAGTCGTTGGCGTACGATCTTGTTCCCAATGTGGAGCATTCAGGCCGGGACGCCCAGCGCAAAGGGAACGACGCCGCCGGACCCCATGATACGTGCCTGCGGTCGCCTATGCCACGCTACGGTTCGTGCGAATTTGGAAGAGTGTGGCGCCGATTTGCGTCGCCTGGCGGATAGAGAGGGCAGGGGAGTCGGCGCATGCCGGCAAAAGGAATTCCCCCAACGTCGCCGGAACCCCGAGAATCGCGGCGCCCTGTAAATCGCCCTGGGGCCGAAGTGAAGAGCGACAAAGTCGCGGCACAACCGTCGCGGCCCCGACCCCGAAGGAGCAATGAGTTGCAAGAGTAGAAACGTGACAACCAAAAAATCGGCCGAGCGGTTAAACACCGCCCGACCGTATTCTAATACCCCCTAGGGGAGTCGCAAGGATATTGAGGATCGAGAAGATTCCAGCCAAGGGGCCGGCCGGGATACGATTCCGCCAACAGCGAATCCACCCAGATATAGGTACAGCCCCCGGGAAATTCCGGGCGGAGGGGGCGACGTGGTTCGTGTGGCCGATACACACGGCCGCGTAATTGCCGGTCTCCTCGATGCGCCGATTGCAGTTGCGGGCGATGCGTTCCAAGGCGTCCCGGTCGTAGGTGACGGGCGTGCCGTCGCGGAGGCGTGTGCTGTGTTCCGCGAACACGATCACCCCCGGCTTGGTGACGAACTTATCCCGGGGAAACGGGTCATCGGTGGATCGGTTTTCCGGTTTTGCATCCGCGATCGTCATGACGATAATATAAGCGGTGGGTTTTCCAAAATGCCGCCACGGGATTTAGCCGGCACACCAAAAGTTCCGGAGGTTGGCGCCGTGAAACTCTCGGCTCTTCTGAACCCTCTCAAGCGGCTGGCGCACCGTGTCTTCCTGGCCTATGCCCACTATCGCTGGCGGCGCTGGCGCCGCCCCTGGCGGTTTTATGAAGGCCGGTGGTACGTGGTGGTCCGAGATAGGGACATGCACAAGGAAAAGGTGAAGGTCATCACCTGGTGCTGCCCCGACACAGGAGACATCGAGTCAATCTGTATTCCGGTTCCGGGCCATGACTATTCAGACTACGTACCGTTTGAGGATCGAATCCCGGATTCTGTCTACTTTCCCCTTATGCTGGGAACATCTCCCCCTCCCGATGAACCAGACGACGTTCCACCAAGAACCGACGTATGGTTTGCCTTTGAGTGCGAAAAATCCGAGGACTGATCCAATACAAGGCCAGCAACGCGGCAAATGCCTCCTGACGGTTTCTTAGAATGGCCTCTTTCAGTTCCGGCTGATAAACGGAATGAACGATTTCCTCCTTTTCCGATTCCCATGCCGCCTCCCATTCGTCTGATTTGCTGATCCTGTCGCCGGACGTGTCTCGATCCACGATGTGCGCCAGCTCGTGGGCGTAAAGATAATATTCGTGGACCGACTTTGGGGGGCCGTTCCATACGACAATGGCTAAACGTCTCCCATTCTTGGTTTCCACCCATCGAACAAACCGAGCCGTTTGCGTTGTAAACTTTTTGGCGGGGGAGTGAGTTAAGAGCGCGAGACTGGATAGGTCGGGAAGAGTCGCGGAAGAGGGATCAGGTGAATACGTGGGGCGGGGAGTCTTGAAAAGAGGGGACTCTGGAGCCGGGAAGGCGGCACTCGAAGGAAGAAAAGGCGGCGTTCCAGGGAAGAAAACGCCTCAAAGCGGTCTTTGATCGGCCTTCCGCGCGCACTCCGCGCAGACCGTCATCCTGCGAGACGAGCTCAGCACCGACAAGATTCCCGATTCGTCCGCCGCTCTGGGGTAAAAAACCTAGGTGACCGCTACGGCGGGTTTTCCTGAAGGCTCTTGCTCAGCGGCGGAGCCGGACTCGGGATGTCCCGGGGCGGCAGGCTTGCCGTAGACTCTTTCCCGCAAGGCCTTGGAAATCGGACTGAGCCACATCTTTCCCAACGTCCCCTCTCGACGCGGGGCCATCGCCAACAGCGTCGCAAACGCGGCGTGCACCACCATCACCGCCCCCACCTCCGCCGTAAACCGCCGGGCCCCGACAATGTTCCCGTCATCCACCCCCCAAAACACCTTCAGCCGGGCATTCACCCGTTCCACCGCCGTCCGCCCGCGGTACAACCGCTCAAACTTCCGCGTCGCCCGGGGTATCGCCGGAAACCGCCGCAAGTCGATCTCCCGCGGCACACGCACCGTCTTCCCGTAGGACTTCCCCGCATTGCAAATCTTGCTCATCAGACACTCCCACCCCTCGTGCTTGGCCGGACACCGATACTTGATCGTCTCCCGCGACGGCTCATACCCGATGTAGGCCATCCGATACCGCACCATCGGTTGGCTCACCCGATCGTAACAGTACACCGTCCCCGCCTCGTCGTAGACGATGTTCGAGGTCCCATCGTGGCCGGGCAACATCCGCTCCGTCTCCTCCTTCCACAAACTCCGATTCTCGATCACCGCCTTGATCCCCTCCCGCGACAACAACTCATGCACCGGATTCGTGTCGGCCGCCTTGTCATAGGCCAGACTCTTGATCCGACCTTGCGGCAGATTCCGTTTCACCTGCTCCAAAACCGCCGGCAACGTCTCGGTATCCCCGGCCGTACTCTCCGTGACCTTGTACCCCAACACCACTTCGTGCTTCACATCCACCGCCAGGTGCAGCTTGAACCCGAACCACTCCACCACCCGCGTCACGTTCCCGTCCTTGTCCGTGTACTCCTTGCGACCGCCCTTGGGTTGCGGAAGACCTTCCGCCTTCTCCTCCTCCGCCGCCTCTCCCTCCTTCCGCCGCGCCTTCAGCCCCGTGGCGTCCCCGGCCAGGTTCTCTCCCAAGTCCGGCACCACCTCGCCTAATCGCCGCACCATCGTGTTGAACATCTCCTGCAGGAGGCTGCGAAACGGTTCCCGGCCCAGCAGCTCGATGAACCGCGACATGTTCCAGGCGTTGGGGACCCGGTCCTCCGATTCGATCCCAATCAGCTTCCGCAGCTCCGCGTTCCGCCGCAGTTCGGCCAGGCACGACTCCACGGTCGGATGCCGCAAGGCGATCGTCAAAAGCCACGTCCCCCAGAGCACACGGACCGGATAGTCGTTCCGCCCCTTGCCCCGGGCTCTCTCCAGAGATGTGAGAAACTCCTCGTCGGGAATGGACGTTAGAAATTCCCGCAGGGTGCGAATGGTGGGACTATCTTCCAGGGTATCCCAGGCGAAGAGAGGTCGGAGGTTGGGGATTTGCATGGAGGTCTTCCTGAGCCGGAGAACAAGGGATTGAGCCAACGCTTTGCGTGCTTTGCAGGGAAAGTTCTTGTTCCGCACCACCCAAGGGGCTTTGGATCAAGCCGATCCTTGTGAACGCATACCTTTACTACGCACCAAATCCCCGCTTGTTCGCAGGCTTGGTCGAAAAATCGTGAAAAATCGCTCCAACGCGGGAAAAACCGCCTCTTTTCCGCACATCCTGCGGGGAAGGCCCTTTCCAGGCCCCTCGCAAGTCCCATCCATGCCGCGAGATGGGAACAACGCAAAGGGCTCGGCTTGTAGCTTTGCGGCTTGAACTAACGGCGGATTACCCGGACAATAAGAGATTCATGAACTTACGATAACCTGAACGGACTGTGGCCGGACTGTCACGATTTGCCGTAGACCTAATGTTAGGCCCCGGCCTACGCTCACCCCCCATCGGATGGAGTTTTCGTAGATGTTAGAGCCTTACGAAGGCAACCGGCCGGAGCTTGGGCGGTATTTTCTCTTCCTCGCCCTGTCGATGGCGATCATCGTTGCCAATTTCTATTTCATGTCGCGCTTTTCCAAGAAAGAGGGCGGCGACCTCGCCCAAAAACCTCCCAATGCGGCAGAAGCCTCCGCCGAATCTGCGAAGGACGCGCCCGACGCCCCGCAATCCCCCAAACCGGTATCGGAAGCCGATGATTCTCCGGAATCCGGAGACAAACCCGTTGCGACGGATCAGTCGGCGAGCGCCGAATCCGACGCCAATGGCGCCGCTCCGAACCAAGGAGCAGCGGAGGAACAAGCCGCGGTTGCGGCCCCATCCGATCCGCTTCCGGCCTACTACACTTTGGGAACCCTGGATTCCAAACAGCCTTACCGCATGCTGGTGACGCTGACGAATCAGGGAGCGGCGGTCGTCCGCGTCGAGTTGAACAATCCCCGATATTGCGACACCGAGGATTGGGGAGGCTACTTGGGCCGCATTTTTGAGGATCCGGGCTTGATCGGTGACGGTTGCCCGGTGGAGGTCGTCGGTCCCGGTACGCCTGCCGCCGAGGCCGGACTGCGCCCAGGCGATCTTTTGCAATCCGTCGATGGTCAAAAAGTGCTGGGCGTTCGGACCTTGGAAGCCATTCTCGCTCGCACACGCCCCGGACAAAAAGTCACCCTGGGCGTTTTGCGCAACAACGAGCAATTGCAGCTTACCGCCACACTGCGCCGAAAACCGCTGGAGCTTATCCGGCCGGAAGGTTCGGCTCCCCCATCCTTTCTGACGACGCTGGCCCAATTCGAAAAGGATCGCCTGCTGGACCGCCGTCTTGCTTTTGAAGAGAAAGTTCAAAAGACCGAAAGCCCCATCGAACGGGAGGAGTTGATCCGACGGGAGTTGGACTTGGAATTGCCCGGCGTCTCTTTGCGTGGACGTACTTGGCGTGTCCTACCGGAGGACGCGGACCCGCGACGCCCGCAGGATTGGCCGCAAGCCTCTCCCGCCGATTTGGAAAACGGTACACGGGAGACCATTCGTTTCGCCGTTTGGCTTCCGGAAAAGAAACTCGTTGTCACCAAGACTTATCGAATCGCCAAGGGAAACCCCCAACAACTGAGCAACCTGGACGAGACCAACTATCACCTGACCTTAACTCTGGAATGTTTCAACGTCGGTGACCGCGAGGTCGCGGTGGCTTATCAACTGGACGGCCCCAACGGCCTGCCCACCGAAGGTTCCTGGTACGCCCGCAAAATGAGCAACAGTTGGTCGGCGGTCGGCCTGCGCGACGTTGCCGTCAAATTGGGGAGCGGCGGCCTGCGCCTGGTTTCGTGTTATTCCATCGCCCGCGACAAAGCGGGGGTGCCGTGGAAAGACGAATCGGAAAACGTCACGGCGGTAGGCGTGGACGCCCAGTATTTCTCGGCCGTTCTCATACCGCAAAAGGAGTCCGCCAATTCACTCTGGTTCGAGGACGTTCGTCCTTACCGAATCGGCACTCCGGAACGCGATTACGAGTTCTTGACCAACGTTTCGTGCCGACTCACAGGTTTGCCGGTGTCGTTGCGCCCGGGCGAATCTCTCAGTCACACGTACAATATCTTTCTAGGCCCCAAGCGTCAAGACCTGCTGAGCGCGTACGGGCTGAGCGGCTTGATTCAATACGGTTGGTTTTGGTTCGTGGCCGAACCGATGACTCGTTTGTTGCACTTCTTCCACGATTATGTAGTCTTCAACTATGGCCTGGCCATTTTGATGTTGACGGCTATGGTACGACTATGCATGTTTCCGGTCAGCCGCAAACAGACCTTAAATGCGCAGAAGATGCAAGAGCTACAACCGGAAATCAAACGCATTCAAGAGCAGCACAAAGACCTGCAAGAACGCAACGAACGCATTCAAGAGCTATTTCGGCGGCACAATTACAACCCGTTTTCAGGCTGCTTGGTGCTCTTTATTCAATTGCCCATTTTTATCGGCCTGTACAAGGCATTGGCGATCGACGTCGAGCTGAGACAGGCGCCTCTGATTTCGGAGGCCGTCCGCTGGTGCGCCAACTTGGCCGCACCCGACATGCTGTTCAACTGGAGCTTTTTATGGCCCGATTGGTTCAACCGCGGACACGGCATGTTCGCGTTGGGACCGTATTTCAATCTCTTGCCCATCCTGACGATCGTTCTCTTCCTTTGGCAACAAAAGATGATGATGCCGCCGCCCGCCGATGAGACGGCGGCCATGCAACAGAAGGTCATGACGTTCATGATGATTTTCATGGGCGTTCTATTCTACAAGGTGCCCAGCGGTTTATGCTTGTACTTCATCATCTCGAGTTTATGGGGATTGGGCGAGCGGCAGGTTCTTTTGCAGATGAAACCTGCCGGCGCCGAGCCCGCCGCAAAAAAGCCTTCCCAACCGCGTTGGAAAGCCGCCGTCAAGGAATGGGCCGAAAAATGGGATCGCACTCTGCGGCAGACGGTAGACGGACGCAAGCCCCCGAAACCCACAGAAAAAAAGCCGCAGCAAAAACCCAAGGTCGGTAAAGCTCGTCGCCGCGGTTAATCGATGGCACGTCGGCAAGATCATGGGCGCGACTTGGGAAGATACGATAGCCGCCGTCTCATCACCACTCGGGTACTCCGCCAGGGGTATCATTCGGATATCCGGCCCGGATGCCTGGGCCGCGACCGTTCGAATCGTGGCCTCCCCGGACCTTGCGGGAACACCGCCGCCGGATGAGGCGGTTGCCATCCCCGTGTTGCTTCGCGCTGCTCACATCCGCCGCAATTGGCCGGCCACGGTCTTTTTTTGGCCCGAAGGCGGAAGTTACACGGGGCAAATGTCCGTTGAAGTTCATACTTGGGGCGGTGCGGTTTTGCTGGAGGCGTGTCTTGCCGGTTTGCAAGTTCGTCCTGCCAAGCCTGGCGAGTTTACGCTGCGTGCCTTTCTGGCAGGGCGGATCGACCTTGTTCAGGCGGAGGCGGTCGCCGCCGTCATCTCCGCGAGCAGCGACGAGGAACTGTTCGCGGCCTTGAAGCAGTTGGCGGGCGGGATTCGCCGACCGCTTCAACAAGTGCGTGAGGACTTGCTCGACTTGCTGGTGGACCTGGAGGCCGGTCTCGATTTCGTGGAAGAGGACATCTCTTTCCTGCCTCGTGGTGAAGCGGAAAGGCGACTGGATCAGGCCGCCGACGAACTTCGCCGTATTCTTGCCCGACTGCGTTCCCGGGAGGACGCGCGGCAGAGCTATCGAGTCGTTTTGTGCGGTCGTCCCAATGCGGGGAAAAGCAGCCTCTTCAACGCAATCCTTGAGGGCGAACGGGCCATCGTGTCGGATTTGCCGGGAACGACCCGCGACTATTTGGCGGTGGAAGCGGAACTGGAAAACATCCCGATCACCCTGATCGACACTGCCGGCGAAGAAAATCTTATCACTCCGGCTTCTTCCGTTACAGCGATGGGAACTCTGCCGCAGCACGCTTCAATCGCCGACATCGCGACGGAACCCAAGGCCGATGCCTTGAGTACGGCGGCGGCTTATTCTGCGCGGGAATCCGTCAGCGCCGCCGACTTGATCGTGTTTTGTGCGGATTGCCGATGGGAAATCACGGAGTTAGAACAACGTTTTCTCAGCGCGGTCCGTGATCGCTGTGTTATAGCGGCAACCAAATGCGATTTAAGCCCGGCCAAGGAAGAATCCCCCGAGCTTTTCCAGGCTGATATCAGAACCAGCTCTTCCACGGGCGAGGGCATCGGCCGATTGCGGGAATTGATCGTAGCCCGATTGACGGAAATCGGAAATTCCCGAACCGATTTTGCGGCGATCGGAGCGAGCACGCAGCGATGCTTGCTCGCGGCGATATCCGCCTTGGATGAAGCAAGAGACCGTCTCGGCGATTCGTTGGCCGACGAATATGTTGCGGCTTCGATTCGCGCTGCGCTCGACGCCCTGGGAGAAATCGTCGGCGCGGTCTATACGGAGGATATCTTGGACCGCGTGTTCTCTCGCTTTTGTATCGGCAAGTGAGCCGAGATGTCATCCAAAACGCCCCGTAATGTACGACTCGGTCTCGGCCAGGTGAGGATTGCTAAAGATCGCGGTGGTAGGACCGTACTCGATCAGACGCCCCAGATAGAACAGGGCCGTATAGTCGCTGACACGCGCCGCCTGTTGCATATTGTGAGTTACGATGACGACGGTAAACTCGCCCCGCAGCGAGTGAATCAATTCTTCGATCTTGTTGGTCGCAATGGGGTCCAAGGCGGAGCAAGGTTCGTCGAGAAGCAATATCTCGGGAGATCCGGCGACCGCTCGGGCGATGCAAAGGCGCTGCTGCTGCCCACCGGATAGCCGCAAGGCATTTTCGTGAAGTCGGTCTTTGACCTCGTCCCACAAGGCCGCCGACCGTAGGCTTCTTTCGCATATCTCCTGCAAAACGGCCCGGTTCGACACGCCGTCAATCCGCAGGGGATAGACGACATTTTCGAAGATACTCATGGGGAACGGGTTCGGCTTTTGAAAGACCATTCCCGTCCGCTTGCGTAATTCGATGACGTCCACGGACGGTCCGACGATCGACTCTCCGTTCAATCGGATCTCGCCGGAAACGTGAATGCCGTCGATCAGGTCGTTCATGCGATTCATGCATCGCAACAATGTGGACTTGCCGCAACCGCTGGGGCCGATCAAAGCGGTCACTTTTCCGCGGGGAATGCCCATGCTGATATCGAACAGGGCCTGCTTTCGCCCGTACCAAAACGAGAACCGGTCGATCTGCATGATGCTATCGAGTCGCAGCATCTCCTCGTGGATTTCGCTCGGAATACTCTCGCCCCGAGCCACCGCTTCCAGTCGCGACGCGCCGACTTCCAGGTTTTTCAAAACGTCGGGGCGGCGTGCGAACGACTCCGGTCGGTCATCGGGGGTTCCGGTTTCCACCTGAGACGAAGCGTTTCGATTCGACGCGGGCAATACCGAGTCTCGCATCATTGATCTCCCGTTACCGCAATCTCGCGTCCCTCGCGGGACAGGCCGTGCCGCTTCCGCATCTCGGCCCAGATAACTCGCAGGGACGCGACAATCGTTTCATTCAAATCACCAAATTGTCGGCGAACGATCAAAAGTGTCCCACGACAAAGCGTTTTCGTAAGCGATTCCGCAAGTAGACCGCGCTCAAATTCAAAGTGAGGATCACCAGGATCAGGAGCAACGTCGTAGCATAGACGATCGGTTTGGCGGCCTCGCTGTTTTGACTCTGGAATCCCAAATCGTAGATGTGGAATCCCAGGTGCATGAAGCTTCGTTCCAAGTGGAAGAACGGGAACCGATGATCGAAAGGCAACTCGGGTGCGAGTTTGACGGCCCCGACCAACATGAGCGGGGCCACCTCCCCGGCGCCTCTCGCCATGGCCAAGATCGTTCCGGTCAAAATGCCCGGCATCGCCTGCGGCAGTACGACCCGCCGCAGCGTTTGCCACTTGCCTGCGCCGCACGCGTAAGAGCCTTCGCGCATGGAATTGGGAACGGAAGCCAAGGCTTCCTCCGTGGCAACGATCACCACAGGCAACGTCAATAAGGCCAAGGTCAAGGATGCCCAAAGAATGCCTCCCGTACCAAACGTGGGGTTCGGCAACCTGGCCTCGAAGAACCAACGATCGATCCCGCCGCCCACGATGTAGCAGAAGAATCCCAACCCGAAGACGCCGAAGACGATGCTGGGAACGCCGGCCAAATTATTGATTGCAATCCGCACGGCGCTGACGACGACGCCGCTCTTTGCGTATTCCCGGAGGTACAAAGCGGCCAGAACTCCCAACGGGACCACCGCCAAGCTCATCAAAAGGGTCATCATCACCGTGCCAAAGATGGCGGGGAACACCCCTCCCTCACTATTGGCCTCGCGCGGCTCATCGCTCAAGAATTCCCAAATGCGCTGAAAGTATATCTGGAATTTTTCTGACAGCGTCAGCCTATTGGCCGGATAAGCTCGCACGATATCCGCCAAACCGAGCGTCGTCTCCGTTCCGTCGGCAGTCTTCATTTTCAGCGTATAGCGAGCCATGTCGTCCCGCAGTTCCGCGATCCGCCGACTCACGTCGTCGTATTCCTGCGTCAATCGCGCCTCCGTTTCCTGGAATCGCTTTTCCGCCTCTTGATATTGGGCGGATTTCTTGCCGAATTTCAATTCCACGCCGCGAAGTTCCAGGCGCGCCTCTTCGATATCGTGATTGATATCGCCCAGCCTGCCCTTTTCCAGTTGTTTCAGTTCATTCCTTTGCCGAACGACCTGCGGGAAATTGTGTTGGAACTCCGTCCAAACCGCCTCGGGCGTGTCGGCAACCGTTTGGTCGCCGATGAGCAGAGCCTCAGGAAAACCGTAGAATCGCCCCCAGGCGAGACGCTCCAGAACCAAGGCCCACTCGGGGCGTGTTTCCGAACCCGGTACGATCTCAGGAGAAGCGACCCAGCGAAAATGCTCATTGGTCAACTCGAAGTTTCCTGTCCGCACCAAGCGCCGTGGGACCCATCCCTCGCCCGACCGCATGGCGTCCCGGTACGCATCGCGTACTTCCTCGGGCAGGTCGTTCAGCGTGGTCTCCTCCGGCTTGAATCGCTCTCGCCGCGTGACCTCTCCCATGGCCACGCTTCCGTCGCGGAGTTCCACTCGGATCACGGCGGTCGGCCAAAACGTGAGGATGGCATGATAGGCGATCAGCACCAGCAAACCGCCGATCATAACCAAGGATACCACCAGACCTCCCCCGCTGAGCCAAACCAGCGGTTCGCCTCGGGCGGCAATCAAATTGGCGGGCCGAGACGAGCGCCGTCGCGTTTGCGACGTTTGCACCGCCGGCAATTCCCGCTCCACGGTAACCATGCTCATGACAAAACAATCCGTCCGGTTTGTTCGTTACAGTTGGGAAGCGCGTTTGCGGAAACGCAGCCGAACCGTTTCCGCGGCGGTATTCACGACGAAAGTGAGCACGAAGAGGCATAACGCCGCCAAAAACAGCATTCGGTAGTGGGTGCTGTTCTGCACGGCCTCCGGCAATTCGACGGCGATATTGGCCGAGAGAGTGCGAAAGCCGTTGAAGATGTTCCATTCCAGGATGGGGGTATTCCCCGCCGCCATCAACACGATCATGGTTTCGCCTGCGGCGCGGCCGAGTCCGACCATGATCGCCGAAAAGAAGCCGCTGGTGGCCGCCGGTATCACGACTCGCATCGCGGTTTGCCAAGGCGTGGCTCCGCAGCCAAGCGACGCGGCCCGCAAATGCCCCGGCACGGCGGAAAGGGCATCCTCGGCAATGGTGAAAATGATCGGAATAATGGCGAAGCCCATCACCAGGCCCACGACAAAGGCGTTCCTTTGAATGTAGGTGCCCATCAGGGATCCCCGTGGGTCCCAACCCAGGACATTGGTGATCAGCCAACCCGCCGCCCAAGCCAAGGCAAGCGTCGCCACGCTTCCGATGAGGAAAAAGACGAGTTGCGAGGCAGCCCAAAACGTCGCCGAGCGCTCACTCCATGTCGTTCGGAGTCGCGGCAGCACATGTCGCGACAACAGCCATGCGACGACGCAGGCTCCCGCCGGCAGCAGGATGATCATCCAACCAGCGGCGCCGCTGCCGGATCCGCCGTCCAGCCAATGCCGAAAATTGCCTTGGAAAAACAGAGTCTCGGCGGCGGGGCCGACACGATAGGCAAGCCCAACGCCCAGCACCGCGAAGAGGGCCGCGAAGCCAACCCGAAAGCGCTCCAACCGAGTCGACCAGCGCGGACTCAGGAAGAGCCAAACGTGCCCCCCCAAAAGCAACGTAAAAGGTACGCAAAAGAGCGTCGCCAGCACAAAACCCAATCGCGTCTCGATCCACGGCGCCAAAACCAATGCGGCGACAAAGCCGAGCACAACACTGGGCAGACCGGCCATCAATTCAATGGTGGACTTGACTCGCGATCGCCACACGGGGTGCACGAATTCGCTGGAGTACACCGCCGCCGGCAAGGCCAAGGGCACGGCAAACAACATAGCGAACAGCGTCGCCTTCAACGTTCCGAAAATCAACGGAATCAAGCTGTACTTGGGTTCGAACTCGTCCGTACCGCTGGAGGACTGCCAGATGTACTCGGGCCGAGGCATGCCTTCGTACCAAACGCGACCGAAGATGGTTTGCAGCGTGATCCCGGCGTGAGGCGCATCGACATTCCAAAGGCTGACCGCCTCTGCTTGCACGGCGACCAGCAGGTCCTCCTTGGGCGTGAGGCGGATGATGGAAGGCGATTCCATGCGCAGTTTCGCGGTGGCAACCAACTGTTCCGCCGTGCCGTGCAAGAGCTGAACGGTTCCATCGGCATATGAAACTGCAAATAATCGGGAACGTTGCGATACGGAGATGTCCGCGACGGGAGACGGTCCGACGGGATATGTGTGAGCGCGTACAAGGCGCACGCCGCCCTCGCTATTTTCTCCCTCCCGCTCGCCGTCGGAAAGATTGACCGTAAACCAACCGTGAACACGACCGAGGCTATCGCCAACCAGAAGCGTGGTCTTCCCGATCAGGAATCGAGCGACCGTGACGGTAGCAGGTTCGTCGGGGAAGAGGTTGATTCTTTCCGTGAGCCGCGGGGCGGTCAAATCGCGGACATCGAATCGCAACACGCGTCCGTCTCGCCACAAGATCAGGACATTGTCCATGGCTCCGGTCAGGAAGACGCCGGGCTTGCTCACGCCAATATCCTTACCGTCTTCGCCGAGGCCGATCGAACCTCCGGTCAATCGAACGCTTTCCTCGCCCGTCAGAAGGTTGAGTTGTTTTCGGACCGACTCAACGAACAGCGTCCCGTCGGCGGCAAGGGCGGCAAAGGTCGGGTCATCGCCGCGAAGCGTCAGGTCGATTGCGACGATCGGCGACTCGCTCACCTTGGTGGGAGGTGAGACTTCACACGTCAAACGTTCCCACCGGAATTGGCCCTCTCCGATTTTTTGAATGACCCCTTCCCGAAACGGCTTTACCGTCCCGGGAGCGGCGGTGACCAAGTCTTGGGGAACCTCGGCCTGGTCGATCAGGGACGCCGTCACGCTCAAGGAGAACAGTCGCACGCTTCCATCGTGGTCGCCGAGAATTCCGCGCCCCGCTCTTTGATCATAGGCCCAACACGGCGACTGATCCTCAGCCCACAGTGGAATCGACTGCACGACTATTGCATCGCCCCCGCTAGATGCGGCGTAGAGTCGAACCACGCCGTCCTCGCCCAACGCCCAAATGCACGTGCCATATTCACTGGCCCCAATGAGAAGGCACGGCATGCCGTTCAAAGAGGGTGACAACACTTCGGCGGAACCGCCCGGGCGACCGGACGCGCCGGTCGACAACAAGCGATCTTGCCCCACTCCTGACGGAGCCGCCGTTTGCGCGGTGGCAAGAGGCAACTCCACTTCGCCGGGCGATGAATGCGTTCCGCTTCCCTCGGCTATTGCGCTCTGTGGGTCCGCTGCCGTGGACGCCGCACTCACCGGCTCCAGACGACCGGGCCGAAACAGCGGTATCACCGTCCACAGAAGAAACAGGAACACCCCGGACACGGCGATAATCGTGCCGATTCCCCCGACAGTAATCAACGACCGGGCAACGCCGTCGACGAAGCGAACCCACAAACGGTTGCGAAATACGCGAAGCCGTGACCTACGGCGACCGGTCGTCGAATCAGGAACAGAGGCTAGCGCATCGCCGTCTCGCGTTGGGGGCGGGACCTCGTTCTCTTGGGAACCCATGAATCGTTTCTCAACAAAGCACCTGCCGCCAACGAGAGGACGGGCATGACCTCGAAGGCGGCAGGGCATCGGGAGCTTCGATTTGCGTTGAGAAGGGAAGCTAGCGGCCCGTCCTTATTTTCCCTTCCAACCATACGTCGGCACACGATTCAGCGATTCATTGCGGTCACTCCGCGGAAAGCCCCGCCGATTCCAGGGCCTTCTTCGCAATCGCTGCGGTAACCGGGAAATAGCCGTCCTTCACGACCTCGGCTTGTCCTTGCTTGCTGAAGACGAACCGGATGAATTCGGCACGCAAGGGATCGAGTTGCGTCCCCGGTTTGTAGTTGACGTACAGGTACAGGAACCTGGACAAGGGGTAGTCGCCCGTATAGGCATGCGAGGGGTCCGCCGGCACCATAGGAGAATTGGCGTCCAACGCCAAATCGATGGCCCGGACGTCGGCGGTCTTGTAGCCGATTCCGCTATAGCCGATGGCGTAACGGTCGCTAGCTACCCCCTGTACGACCGAAGAACTGCCCGGTTGCTCCTTGACCTCATCCTTGAAATCGCCGTTAAACAAGGCGTGTTCTTTGAAGTAACCGTAAGTGCCGGAGGCCGAATTACGCCCGTAGAGACTTATCGGCCGCGACGCCCAGACGCCGGTCAGCCCCACCTGCCCCCAGGTACGAATGTCCGTGGGGAAACCACCTTTGCGAGTCTTGGAGAAGATCGCGTCCACCTGAGGCAGGGTCAGGCCTCGAATCGGGTTATCTTTGTGAACATAGACCGCCAGCATATCCAAAGAGGTGGGCAAAGCCGTGGGTTTGTAACCGAACTTCGCCTCAAATTGGTCAATTTCGGCCGACTTCATGGCCCGGCTCATCGGACCAAACTGGGAAGTTCCGGCAATCAGGGCTGGCGGCGCGGTCGAGGAGCCCTTGCCCTCGATCTCGATCTGGACGTTCGGATAGAATTTCCGGAAGCCCTCCGCCCAGAGCGTCATCAGGTTATTCATCGTGTCGGAACCGACGCTTTTGATGTTGCCCGACACGCCCTGCCGCGGCTTGTAATCAGGAAGCGCGGGATCGACCGAGACCTGGCCCAAGCCCAACCCGGCCGAGACGAACGTCAGCATCAGCGACGCCAAAATCGGCCTCAAGATTCCACCACATCGACTGCTCATCTCTCGACGTCTCCTCTGAAAGAACCACCGGCAACTCGACA
Source organism: Thermopirellula anaerolimosa (assembly GCF_054657335.1). Lineage (NCBI taxonomy): Bacteria > Pseudomonadati > Planctomycetota > Planctomycetia > Pirellulales > Thermoguttaceae > Thermopirellula > Thermopirellula anaerolimosa. The sequence continues at coordinate 524,599 of NZ_BAAHYX010000006.1, read as the reverse complement.
CGCGGCCTAAAACCGCGAGCCTGGGCGACCTGTCCGAGCCCCCCTAAACTACCGCCTATTTTAGGAGACGTTTGTTAGGATTTCGTTAAAGAATTGTTAAAGTTCCGTTAAAGAAAAAGCCATTTATGGGGTGTATCATATACCTCTAAAGAGTCATTTAGTGTAGCTGTAAATCCCTCATTCGATCGACGAACTCTGGGTGCGTTTCGTCATAAAATTCGAATTAATCATATGTTATGCCTCAACCGTCACGGCGACGCAACTTTTCATCGGATTCGCTGGACACCCCCGCCGATAGGCTAGTATTCTGGTGTACACATATGACCGTCTCGTGAAGCCTATTGAAGCCCGGCAACATTTGGTGAGCCAAGAAACAGCGATAGGCGCCCTTTGTCCGAATTATTCCTGCGATGCCGGGCAAATAGGCCGTCGCCTGAGGGGGGCATCACGCGGCAACGCCCCAGGCTTTGCCGCGACCGACTAAGTTCGTTTCGCGGGAAGCCTTTCGATTTTTTTGCTGATGGGGTACACTGTAGGTTTCCAATCGGAAACCGTTTAAGGCACTGCGTGCAGCGTGGCGTTTCGGGTTTAGAGTAACCAATAGGGCAACTGATCGGGTGAGAGACAATGACAAAACCGCACCGACAAATCAAGAAGGCGAATCATGGGAAGCGACCGGCCAACGCCAAGGCGCGTCGAAAGAAGCGTTGGGTGGTCAAGACTTGAGCCTGAGCCTCATTTGAGTTTGGGCTTGCGGCATCGGCGCACTCGGCCTTGAGGTCTTGCACCGTCCGATCGCGGCGAGATCGTCGCACCGGGAGGGAACCCACCACGTGAAGAACGGATGCGCAATCCGTTTTCGCAAGGAGTCTTGTGACGTGGCGAAGAAGCAGTTCATTTTGGACCCCGCTCGAATCGACACCGAAACGATTGTCGCGGACATCGACCAGATTCGCCAATACAATCCGCAACGGTTCGAAATGGAGCAACTTACCGCCGTCTGCTACGAGGACCCGGAGCAGGCGGTCTGCGTAGGTTTTAAGGACCTCCGCGAGGATGAGTTTTGGGTGAACGGTCACTTCCCTGGAATGCCCTTGATGCCGGGGGTCTTGATGTGCGAGGCCGCCGCCCAATTGGCGAGCTACTACACCCTGAAACACCGCTTGATGAACGCGCCGATGGTCGGGTTCGGGGGGTTTCAAGACGTCCGATTTCGCGGGATCGTCCGACCGGGCGATCGTTTCGTGATCGTGGTCCGATTGCTGCGGGCCCGGGCGACCATGATGACGTGCGAATTCCAGTGTTTTGTTAAGCAGTCGCTGGTGTGCGAAGGCATCATGCTCGGCATTCCCTTGACGCCGGAAAAAATCCTGGCTGGAGATGAGGGTCAGGCCGCGAATTCTTAACGGCCTAATCGATTTCTGATTCGCCTCGCCGATCGCCATATCACGCCCGACCGGACAAAACACGGCTGCCCCTCGATGAGTGCCGTCGGTCGCAAACAACATTCGGACTCGTCTGCTTTCAGCACAAGCCAGGTCGCGGAAACGACATGGGTCGTCCCATCTTGAGAAAAATCGATCCGTCCCTGGATCTAAGTCGCGCTTTCCACGCACTGGATTCCCTGCCGCGACCGTGGAAGCCCGAAACGCTTTTCGGGCGAACGGCCCCGCTCGAAGTAGAGGTGGGCAGCGGCAAAGGCATGTTTCTACGCAAGGCCGCCGCCGGGACGCCCCACGTCGATTTCCTGGGCACCGAAATCGCCCTAAAATACGCGAAATACGCTGCGGCCGGATTGGCCAAAGCGGGCCTGACCAATGCCGCCGTGATCCACGGCGATGCCCTGAGGTTCTTCGCGGAATGGTTGCCCGACCAATCCGTGCATGCGGTTCACGTCTACTTTCCCGACCCGTGGTGGAAGAAGCGACACCGTAAGCGGCGTGTGATGCGGCAAAGTCTGGTCCGGGATATCTTTCGCGTGCTCGTTCGCGACGGTCGTTTGCATTTTTGGACGGACGTTGCGGAGTATTTTTACGAATCGCTTGCCATCATCGCGGACTGTGTGTGCTTGGAGGGCCCACTGCCGGTTCCGGAGAAACCGGCGGAGAACGACATGGACTTTCGCACGCACTTTGAAAGGCGCGTCCGTTTGCAAGGCGGAATCGTCTATCGCTCCGAATTCCGGAAACCGTAACGTGGGGCATCATGGCGACCGGTACGCCGCCAATCAAGCCGCCCGTTTCGCGATGTCATGGTCGGTCCAGTCGTATACGTACCCGGCCCGCGTCTTGCCCATCCGGCGAACGACTCCGCATTGATGCAGACAGTACGCGATCCGCTGGGCGATCCAATGCGGGACACCCAAGACATCTGCCAGGTCGCGGGATAAGAACGGGGCTTCCGGCCGGTGGGGGAGCAACCGCAGCAGATCGCGACCTCGTTGAAGCTCGATGCATTCGCGGAGGGCAACAAGACGCTGGTCCGTTACGCGATACCCGCGTCGTCCCCAGCGATGATGGGGGCCCGGATGTCGCATCTCTTCGATTTCGACCAAGGCGACGTGAATCCGCAAACGGGGATGAGGAAACACACGACAAAAGTGAATAAGGTCTTGAAAGAACTCCCATCCTTGACCGCGTTTGGGACTGCGCCGTCGCGACAAGACGGCGCCCGAGGGCTTCCGAAGACGGACGATTTGTTTCGCGACGACGATGGGCTTCACGATGAGAACGTCGTGAGCCTGCAACAGGTGCGAGACTTTCGGCCGTAACAGCGCCAACGGGCCGAGTTGAATCTCCACCAACCGGTTGGGCAAAACGACGTCGATGCGATAGTGCTCGACGCGATCTTCGAAGCGAGCTTTTGGCCCGGCGTAGAGTTCCTTCAACTGGCGATGGAGGGAAAATTCCATGATTCCCGTGTTACTTTGATGCCGCCTCTACCGCCTCAGATGTTCTAATCTCGAATTCGCTCGCCCGCCTCATCGCTTTTCGTGATGGGATCGAGGCCCGGGAAACCGATCCAACGGCGATCACGATACCGCCACGCTCAAGCCCCCCCGCCGCGAATACTCATTTGGGAGGATCGATTCCGAAATCGCGAATCGAAAAGAGACTGGAAAAGGGAATTCCAAGCTTCGCGAATGCCTCGGCGCCCCCCTCCATTCGATCGACGACGGCGGCCACGCGGATGACTTTCAACCCAAATGCTTCCACCCGGCTGATGGCTTCCAGCGAAGAACCGCCGGTGGTCACTACGTCCTCGACGATGACGACTTTTTCGCCCGGCTGAACCGGGCCTTCGATGTACTTATTGGTACCGTGTCCCTTCGGTTGCTTACGAACCAAGAAACCCCGAATCGGCGTTCCACGGACGGCGGACATCGTAATGACCGCGGAGGTAATGGGGTCTGCGCCGACGGACATCCCTCCCACGGCGTCCGGCATCTCGGTTTCGCCGAAGAGGTCTAGCAATCCCTCGCCGATCAGACGCGCGCCTTCGGCGTCCAAGGTGACCTGTTTGCCGTCGAGATAGTACGTGGAGATTTTGCCCGATGCCAAGGTGAATTGGCCGAAACGCAATGCACGCTGAAGAATCAACTGTCTCAAGGCGTCGCGGTCGTACACAGGCACGCACCTTTGAAAACGATCCAACAAAGAAATCACCAAGAGGCCAAGAACACGGGGATGACCGGCAAAGCGCCGGCGGTAAAAGATTCATTGTGTCGCAAACGGCCCCAAAGCAAAAGCGATCCCACCGGGAGCCCAACATCACTCTGCCGCGCAACAAGTCGTTTGGTTCGGCGGTCGGGGAGTTATGGAATAATCGCGACCTCGGAGCCGATCGAGAGAATATCGTAAACGTCCCGGATGTCCTTTTCGGAGAGGATAAAGGCCCCCGGCGGTTTCGATTGTTGCGACAGGTCGGCGCGACCGGGACCGTGGATGCCGAGACGCCCCCCCAATCCAATCCACAAGTGGCCCAGCGGATTGGCGGCATAACCGGGCGACGCAACCCCGGTGGGCGTGTAGTAGCTAGGATCCTCGATCTTTTCGCAGACGCGGTAGACGCCGGGGGTCGCCGTAGCGTCCGCGCCCAAGGTCACGGGAAACCGACCGGCGTAGCGGTTTTGCACAAAAAGCACCAGTTCGCCGCGAGATAGATAGAGCCTCGCCTGGAAAGGACCGCGAATCACCTTCAGCGATTGCCCGGGAACAAGCTGCTCCGGTTGCGAAATACCGTTGATTTTCGCCAAAAGCCGCCACGGTACCGCGTACCGCTCCGCGATTTGTCCCAAAGTTTCACCCGACGCAACGATATGCGGCGGATCCAAGATGGATTGCGGGGAATACACGACGGTGCCGGCCACCTGGTCCAGCAGGTCCGTCAATTGTGCGTCTTCCTCGCGCGTGAGCCGCCCGTCCGCAAACCAAACCGAAAGCACCTCATGCACCGTGGCAAATTCCCCCTGGTCGAGCTTTTGCCGTGCCGTTTCCAAGAATTCCGCGAACTCTTTTCTCACTTCGCCGTCGGAAGTCGGCGCTTGGGCATTTTGCGGTCCCGCGGTGGGTTCCGGGAAAGCGGAAGAGTTCGATGAGCGGAAAGGTAAAGTGCCCGCTTGCTGCGGCATCGGTTCGCCCGACGCATTACCCTGCGATAGCCCTTGAGCCGCGACGGATGCCGAATCCATGGGCGCGAAACGTCCCACTTGATCCCGGGGTTGAGCGGCGACAAAATCGGAGCCACTTCCCGCGCTTTCCGCTCGCCCGGACATCCCCGGGGACCCGGCTATGGCGGCGGGAGGAACCGCCGGCTCGGATGCCGACGAGTCGCCCATATTCCGATAACCTTGGCCCGCAAGCTCCATCGGCACCTGAGGAACGGCGATATCCAAATTACCGCCCTTCGACCAATCCGAGGACTCTTCCGCGGGTTCCGGGGCCTTGGGCGGCTTAGTCACCGCCTGATAACCGAGATAGCCCACCACGAGCAGGACGGCGAGAACGGCTATGGTTTTGACCGTCTCCATGTTCGTCCTCCTTGACGAAATGACAAAGAGTCGGCGCTAAATGGGCGCATCGCTATCGGACCGCAGCCTACCGACCGGCATGATAGCAGAACCTACGATTCCGGCAAAGACCGGAATGTACCTCCATTGGAGGGGGCAAGCATCCGTTCTTTCTTTCGAAGAATACGTGGGGTGAGTCATCTTCGTTTACCGTTGCGCCGCCATGACGGGGTGTCACGCTCACCTGCCAACATTCAATTCTTCCTCCGTCTCGCGAAAAAACGCATTTGGCCTCGGCGGATTTTGACGTTTTCCCAGCGCCAGGCGATAATGCTCCAAGTGTGGGCGGCGTCTTCTTACCGACAGAGAAACAGTCATGAAAATCACGTGCCCCAATTGTGAGACGGAAGTGCCCGTCGAAGATGTAGACCTTTCGACCGGTTGGGCCCGCTGCCGCGAATGCAACGAGTTGTTTCAAGTCCCGGAAATCGCCCATCGAGGGGACGGGAAATCTCCCCTGGCAGCATCAATGCCCATCTCCGACGGACCGATCGAACGACCGGCGGACGCTCGGATTCTGATTGAGCGGAGACCGGACAAGCTTTTCATTTACGTCCCTGCGATGGGATTCAGGTGGGCTTTGGTTCCCGTCATGGGTTTTGCCATATTCTGGCTCGGTTTCATCGCGTTCTGGACGATTGGAGCCTTAGGACTTTTAGGCGGGATGAAGGACAACACGATCGGAATCGAGAACATCCTGTTTGCTTGTTTTTCTATTCCTTTTTGGCTGGTGGGCTTCGCCATGCTGGGCGGATGCCTCTGGGCCATGACGGCGTCGCGACTGGTGTACTTGGACGCCGCGACGCTGATGACTCGTATCAAAGCGTTGTTTTTCTCTTGGCGTTGGAGTCTTTCGCGCGACCAGGTTCAAACGGTCCGGCTGCGAACGGGACCGACTTCGCGGGAGGAGGATTCCGCGGACATAAACACGGCTCTCACGCCGCACGTCGTGGAAATCGTGTACAAGAATGGTAAACTGCCGATTTATTGTGCCGCCGCAGACGAACAGAGATGGGTCTACGGTGAAATCCGAGCCTTCCTGGACTCCGTGCCGTATCGCCCCGGCGCAGAGTCGCCCATGTGGCAAGAGGAAACCGACCAATTTCGGCCACTGAGTCGAGACGTGGACTTCGACCGTGACCGATTCACAACCTAGCCCCAGGTGCCGGCAGGGTCGATCTCGGATCGGGTATCCCAAGAGTCCCACCTGCTTTCCGCCCCAGCAAGCGCACGCCATCATGCGCGATTCCGTTTAGGGAACGACCTACCGTCAACCACCGGAAGACCGATCGCAATAAGCCGGCCTGTAACATGGAATGAAAGGTTTACACCATGAGCGGTCCATCAAATTCATCATCCGAAAAATCCCTTCCCAAAGGCGTGCGGTCGACAATAACCGACCGTCATTTCAAGAGATCGGCTCTTGTCTCGCGCCTGCTCATGTGCCTCACGGTCGTCTTACTCGTACAATCCGGACCGATCGCGCATGGGCAAGAAGCTGCGGCGAATTCCTCTTGGAAGCGGCATCAGCAACGCCTCCGGGAAACGCCGGGCCTGGTGTGGCTTTACTCGTTCGAGAATTTCTCGCCGCAAGATCGGGCGACTCCGAGTTTGGGCGGAAATCGCGACCTCCTGCAATTTGCAGGCCCCAATGCGCCCGCCTTGGTTAACGGAAGAGACGCCGGGGCCAAGGCCGTGTCACTGGACGCCGCGCCGATGCGCACCGCCGCCCTGCCCGCCGACAAAGGCTTTACCGTAGAAGTCGTCTTTCGCAAGTTGGGGCAGGGAAAGGAACTGGGCAACGGACGCACGAACGGCGCCGTCTTCGCCCAAGGCAACGGCTACTGGGATGGTTTCCGCCTTTGGTGCGACTATCCCGACATGCGAATCCACTTTGAGATCGGTCGTCCGCAGCCTCAAAACGCGATCAGCATTACCGGCGTCGTACCCATTCCCGACGCGGCGTGGAACCACATTGCCGCAGTCTGGGACACGCGTGAAATGCGACTCTATTGGAACGGGATTTTGATCGCGGCCCGCGCCTACGAAGGCCCTTATACTGTTCCCAAAAGCCCCGACTTTACCCTCGGTTACGCCGATGCCGGAATAGGCTCTCTGCAAATGGAAGTGGACGAATTGGCGGCTTTCGCCCGACCACTCGCACCGGCGGAGATTCTTGCCCACGCCTTGCGGGAACCTGTGCCGTCGGCATCGTTGGCGGAGATGCTGGCCAAGGCGACCGATGCCGGGGCACGCGGCGACTGGCACACGATGCGTCAAGAGTATCGAACTGCCGCAGAAACTGCGCCGAACGCCCCCTGGTCCGCCGGAGCCAAGTTCGGCGAGGCTATGGCAGCACGCTTGCAAGGACGCCTGCCGGAGGCGTGTGCGGAGTTCGTGGCCCTCATGCAGGATCCGCAGACGCCGACGCTTTTGCGCGACGGCGCGGCCCGAATGATCGTGGTCCAGATGAAGAATATCCACTGGGCATGCGCCCCGCTGGAGGTGTATCGCTCTCTCCTTTCGCAGAAAGCTTGGAGCGACGAGGATCGGCAGACATTGTTGGCTTCAGCCGGAGAAGCCGCTTTTCTCGAGGGCGAGACGGCGGCGGCGGAAGATTACTACCGGCAATTAGCCGCCTTCAAGACCGAGAAGGGGCTGCCGACATGGGAAGTTCGCTTGCAGCTTGCGCATTGCAGCAGGGCCGCCGGCGACTGGAATACCGCGCGTGCCCGTTATCGCGAAATCGCGGACGATCCGAGTGCTCCTCGAGAATTACGGAGCCTGGCGCTTCTGGGTTGGGCATCGACCTACGAGCAGGCAGGGGATTACATCGCCGCCAAACAGTCCTACGAGGCCCTTGCCGGAGACGATCGGCTGATTCCCATCCATCGTTGGGAGGCTCGGGAAGCGGCGGTCGCGGCGGATCGCGTGGCACGCGGGTTGCCGCCTCGCGATCCTCTGGAGCACCGTACGCGAATTACGCTCCCTCAACCGACGACCCGGCTTTACGTCGCCCCCAACGGCGACGATGCCTCGCCCGGCACCGCGGACCGACCCTTTGCCACTCTGGAGGGAGCGCGCGATGCCGTTCGACGCTTGAAAACGGCGTCGGGGCTGCCGCCGGGAGGAATCGCCGTCGTCATTCGCGGCGGTATCTACCCGCGCACAAAGGTCTGGGAATTGGAAGATCAAGATTCGGGAGAAGATGGTCGGCCGGTCATCTATCAGGCGGCCGAGGGCGAGAAGCCCGTGTTTACCGGCGGCGTCGTGCTCCGCGGATTTTCGCCGGTCCAAGACCCCAAGATTTTGGATCGCCTACCGAAAAACGCCCGCGACAAAGTCGTGCAACTTGATATGGCGGCGGCGGGCGTTAAGGATTTGGGGGCAATTCGGCAGCGGGGGTTCGCTCTGGCCGGCTATCCGGCCAACCCCTGGGTCGATCTCTACATCGACGATGCACCCGGCACCCTGGCACGTTGGCCGAACGACGGATTCGTGCGGACCCGAGGTTTCTCCACGCCGCTTGGCGACGCCGGTCGCGACTCGCCCGCCGAGTTCCAAATCGACCCTGAACCGGCGGCTTGGTCGGCGGATGATCTTTGGCTGTTCGGCTACTGGCGGTACCTCTGGGCCGGTCGCATGATTCGCGTGGACCGGATCGACCCGCAAACCCGGCGTCTGACAACCGCCATGCCCTCCAACTACGGATTCGCGGAAGGCATGCCTTATTACTTCTTCAACGCCCTCGAGGCGATTGATTCGCCGGGTGAATGGTATCTCGATCGCAAGACCGGGATACTGTACCTGTATCCGCCCGTCGACCTGTCGCAAGCCCAAGTCAAGTTTCCCGTGCTTTCCGAGTCGTTCGTTCACATGCGAAATACCAGCCATGTGGTCTTGCGCGGCCTGACCTTCGAATGCGGTCGTGCTGAGGGCGTGGTTGTCGAAGGCGGCAAGAACGTGCTGGTCGCCGGTTGCACCTTGGCCCGCCTGGGCACGAACGGCGCCGTCCTCATCAACGGTACCGGGCACGGCTTGCTGGGATGCGACCTCCAAACACTCGGCGCCGGTGGGGTGATTGCCCGCGGCGGCGACATTGCCACGCTGACTCCCGGCGGACTTTTTGTGGAAAACTGCCACGTTCAAGAGTTCACCCGCGTCGATCGTAATTACGCGCCGGCGGTCAACATGGACGGCGTGGGCAACCTGATCCGTCACAATCTCTTCCATGATTCGCCGCACCACGGGATCCGCTTGGGAGGCTTCGATCATTTGGTGGAATTGAATGAGGTCCACAGCGTCGTGTACGAATCGGACGATCAGTCGGGCATCGACATGTTCGGCGATCCGGTCATCCGTGGAAACGTGCTCCGATACAACTTCTGGCACCATATCGGAAGTGGGCAAAACGTGGCAGGCCAGGCGGGCATACGTCTCGACGACATGATCAGCGGCGTCTGGATCTACGGCAACGTGTTCTATCGAGCAGCGGGCGGTCATTTCGGCGGCCTACAAATCCACGGCGGCAAGGACAACATCGCCGACAACAACCTTTTCATCGCATGCAAGCAAGCCGTAAGCTTCTCACAATGGGGAGAGAGTCGCTGGCAGGAACGGGTCGCCGCGTGGCTGGAGGCAGCCAAGAAACGGGGGCTTGACGTTGGTCGGCCACCCTTCTCCGAACGATTTCCCGAATTAGGTGATTTGGCGAGCAATCCCGATCGCAATTTCCTCTTCCGCAATCTGGTCATCAGTTGCGGCGATTTCGCCGTTCGCGATCGCGGCGTCAACGTCTATTGGGATAACCACGCCTACAGCGGCGACGTTGGCTTCGTGTCGCCTAAAACTCAGCAATTCGGATTGCGCAGCGACTCGCCCATTTTCGGGCGTTTCGTCTTTCGCCCCATCCCCTTCGAAGAAATCGGACTGTACCAGGACGAATTCCGGGCATCCTGGCCCGTACATCACCAAGTTTCGCCCAAGTACGTTCGGGAACCGTAAACCCGAAATCTTGCCACCTGATTGAGAGGGCTTCGTCATGCCACATTTCGGAAGGATGCATCGTCGCGATTTTCTGGCCGCCTCGGCGGCGACCGCGGCCGGTTTAACGATTGGCGGATCGAACCGCATGCGCTCACCCCTCGCAAGCGCGATCGAAGATGGCTTCCCCGCATTCCGAGTCCCGCGTTGGCGGGGCTTCAATCTGCTAGATTTCTTTCAGGCATTTTGGCGGCCCACCGAAAACGGACGCCCCAAAATCGAGGCCGTGCCCGAGGAAGACTGCATCTGGATCGCGGAGTTGGGGTTCGACTTCGTCCGCTTGCCCATGGATTATTGGCTCTGGATCGACAGCGACTGGCCGACGACGAAGAAGCTCAAGCCGGAGGACGTTTTCAATATCCGAGAAAGTACGCTCGATCTGATCGATCAATCGGTGGAACGCTGTCGCAAGCACGGTCTGCACATTCAACTGAACTTCCACCGTGCACCCGGTTACTGCATCAATGACCCCGAACGGGAACCCTTTGTGCTGTGGAAGGACGAACGTGCTCAGCAAGCGTTCGTCGCGCATTGGGAGATGTTCGCGAAGCGTTACCGCGGCATTCCCAACGAGGTATTGAGCTTCAATCTGGTCAACGAAGCCCCCGGACCGCGCGAAGGATACATGACCGCGGACGACTATTGTCGAATCATGAAACGTGCCGTGGACGCCATTCGCGCCATCAGCCCCGACCGCCTGATCTTCGCCGACGGTTTGAGCGTCGGGACCCGTGTGGCCGAGTGCCTGATCCCGACGGGGATCGCACAAAGCGTTCATGCCTACCATCCGGCCCAGATCAGCCATTACCGGGCATCGTGGGTGGATAAGAATTCCAGTTTTCCCACGCCGACGTGGCCCCTGCGCAACCCGGACGGATCCGTCCGCATCGGCCGAGAACAAATGGAGCAGTATTTTGCCCCGTGGGGAGAACTTCGCCGAAAGGGCATCGGGGTGCATTGCGGTGAGACGGGTTGCTTCAACAAGACGCCCCACCAGGTCTTCTTGGCTTGGATGGAGGACGTCCTCGACATCCTCAAGAGCCACGACATCGGATTTGCCCTGTGGAACTTCCGCGGTTCCTTCGGAGTGTTGGACTCGGGACGCACCGACATCCAATATGAGGATTGGCGGGGGCACCAATTGGACCGCCGCTTGTTGGATTTGCTCCAACGCTATTGAACCGCCGGGCGACCCTTCGGACGACCGAACCGCTTCAAATACAACCACGAGGCAGCGGCTAGTATCAGAATCGCCAGGCTGACCACTTGAGAGATGGTCAGTCCGCAGTAAGCTCCCGGTTCGTCGTTGCGAATGATCTCGATCGCGAACCGAGAGATGGGATACAGCCCCATGAGCAAGGTAAACAGTTCGCCGTCGCGTTTCTGAAAAGGCTCGAAGGCCAGCAGCACGAATAGCAGAATAATCGCGTTCAACGAACTGTAAAGCTGCGTGGGGTGCAAAGGCTCGCCACGCGCCGGTAGAGGCGACGCGTCGGACCAACGTAGCGTTTGCCCGTCCTGCGTCCTCAACGTCAATCGGACCGGCAGACCGTCCCTCGCGGCGTCCGTCACCGCTTGCAGCAGCAACCGGACGCCTGCTCGCTTGGCATCCGATGAAGACTCCGCCTTGCCGGCCTGCGAACAACACGCACAACCGGGGGCCAATACCCGCGGTTCCGCTGCCGCGTTGACGGACGCAATAGCGCGACCATTGACGGCCAGAAGGTGCATGCCGGGCCGAACGCCGGATTTCTCGGCGGCAGATCCGGGCAAAACCGAGCGAATCACGGGCGGCCCCTGCGGCGCATCGGGATCCGTTCCCAACTTGACTCCGGCGATGTAAAGATCGCCGTGCTCCAACTGGTGCTCGTAGGCGGGCGATGCGGGCGGGAAACGCACCGCCCAAGGCAAGTCGCACGCTCCACCGAAACAACAACCATTGAGAAAACATCCGAGGCGTCCTATCGCCAAGCCCAAAGCCAGGCTGGGCGAGATGAGGTCCAGGGTTGCCCAGAAAGGAAAGCCGTACCGCAGGATGAAAGCGACCCCGCCGATTAGCCCGCCGATCAAGGAACCGTACACGACCAGTCCGCCCGCCGAGATATTGATCACGGCGGCCAATGCCGCCGGCAGCCCTTGTTGTCGCAGCACGGGACCGTAGTGAATGGGCCAATACTCAATCACGTGGAACAGCCTGGCCCCAACGATGCCGGGCAAAATGATCCAAAACGCGAGGTTGATCACTACGTTGGGATCCAGGCCTCGTCGCTTGGCGCGATGCATGGCCAGCGAAAGGGCCGCCGCCACCGCCAAAAGGAGCATGGTCCCATAACCTCGGATAGGCAAGCCGTAGGCCGGTCCCCCATCGGCCGCGCGAGTCCCTGGAATCTCCACCATCACGTTCGGCAGAACGAAGCAAACCAACGCCCCCAGCACGGCCAGCGTGACGAGCGTTCCCGCGGCGTCCGCATTCCATCCGGCGCGTCGGACTTGCAAAATCATTACGATCAGGCTTGCGATTGCCCAAATCACGAACAGCAAGCCGAATCCGAAGAGCGGAATCCCCCCCAACTTCTCCGGGATGTAGATCAAGGTTTGCCACATGGCTGAAGTTTCTCGATTCAATCGTTCGCGGGCGACGTAGCCGAAACCTCGGGCGGCATCAACCGAAGATTGTCAATCAGACGGACTCCCCCAATGCGGACGGCCAGCAAGGCCTGCACGGGAGTCGTCACGGTAGAGACCGGTTCCAATGTGTTCGGATCGACGATCGCGGCATAGTCGATAACCGCGTCCGAGGCCGCGGCGATCGTTTTCCGCATTGCCGCAATGAGGTTGTCGGCCGATCTCTCGCCGGACGCCGCACACTCCGCTGCGTGAAAGAGACTTTGCGACAAGACTCGTGCTTGTTCACGGTGTTTGGGGGAGAGATACGCGTTTCGGGAACTCATCGCCAATCCGTCCGGTTCGCGGACGGTCGGGCACGCCACAATAGCGATCGGCAGATTGAAATCCTCGGTCATGCGGCGGATGACCAGCAGTTGCTGATAGTCCTTTTCTCCGAAGTACGCCCGATCGGGCCCAACCATACAGAACAGCTTCAACACCACCGTCGCCACGCCGCGAAAGTGACCAGGTCGAAACTCTCCCTCCCAACGCTCGGCGATTTTTCCCGGTTGCACCCACGTATCGAAACCTTCCGGATACATCTCTCCATCGGTCGGCGCAAACACCCAATCGACACCCAGTTGGGACAGATATCGTGTATCCGATTCCAAATCACGCGGATATCGGTCGAAGTCCTCTCCCCGTCCGAACTGAGTGGGATTGACATAGATCGAAACCACGACGACATCGCATTCGGAGCGAGCGGCGCGGACCAAACTCAGGTGCCCCTCGTGCAAGGCTCCCATCGTCGGCACAAAGCCGATAATTCGCCCGGACTGACGAAGCCCCTTAAGAGCTACCCGCAATTCGTGGCTTTGGCTCACGATACGGGGCGATGTTGGTTCCGTGGACATGCCATCCCTCCGCACCCGGTTCCCTGACGAAAAAGCGCATTCTAGTTATCTTGATGACTCTCGCATAGATTGACGTCTCGCCGCAACCGCCGGTTCTCGGCAAGACGCACGTGCGATTCCCCTCTTCGCCGATGCATCAGCCAAGGGCGGATTGCAGGCTCCCCTCCACGATGCCCGCAATCTCCGCGACGACCGATTGCGGTTTTTGAGATTCCACAAAAACCATGGGCACCTTTCCCCGACAAGAGTCGATTTCGTCGCGCACGCACGCGATGGTCCGCTCCGATTCGGCGTCCCTCGCGACGCCGCCAACGGGGTTTTCGCCATGAGACGCCGGAGATTCCTTCGGAAATCTCCACGCGGAGGATATCCGGGGAAGGTATTGCAGAGCGGTCGGTCCGAGCACGACCAGGCGGGGCAGGGTCCCCTCGGCCGAAGATTGGGTCGAACCGCCCGGCGATGAGAGTCGCGACCGAAGGAATTGCCAAGTCCCCGTCAGTAACACCGACGGCGACCCGCGACCGGACATGTCGTGTAACCTTGATGCCAACTCACACATCCGTACGTTATTAGCAGAGGAACAGGCGGCGGCGTCCTCAGTCGTGCCCAGATGCTCCGCCGCCGCAGGCCATTTTTTCTCGCGAAATCTTGCGCGGAGCATGGCGACACACTCCGCCGCAATTTGAATCGTTGCTTTCTCGCAGGCCTCGAGAACCCCTTGCGGAGCATCGCAACGGAATGCGCCGTTCTCGCTGGGAGGCGAATCGCCCGCAAATGCCCAAAAACCGAGAGGCGCCAATGCAATCCAGGGCGGTACTGCGCGAAGATGGGAAAGAATTGCCGCCAACGTCATCCCGCAAACGGGATGAAAGTGATCAGGAGCTATCTCCACGGAAGGCTCCAGAGCGAAAAACCGTCCCGCCAGGCGGGGGTGCGGTATGGTGAGATTCGCAGACCGCACGATCAAGTCGTCGTAGAGGAGGATATCGAGATCGACGGTCCGTGCCCCCCAACGTTCCGTCCTTTGGCGACCGAGCAGGACTTCCGTTTCCTGAAGCACCCGCAGTATCTCAATCGGCGTCAGACGGCTATGCAGTACGGCAGCGGTGTTCAGAAACGGAAGCTGAGAAACATCCCCCCCCGCTGCCGGATATTCTCGGAAACGGCTGACTTTCGCGACGGTTATCGAAGCCTGGGCGGAGATCATATCCAAGGCTCGCGACAGCGTCGCATGCCGATCTCCAAGATTACTCCCCAAGCCGATGAGAACCGTCGCCATTTTCGTTCCTCAGTCACGCTTCCTCGTTCGGGGCCCAGGAGGAAAGACGCCGAACATTTCCGTTGGCAGACTCCTTGGCCGCGCAAATCAAAATGCCATCGTCGCCGGATTCCCGTGAGGCCGCAAACGGGATCCGCTTCGGAAAACCCGAGAATCCCTTATTATGAGGAGAATCAACGCCTCGCGAAACGCTCAGCGTCCTCGTCGCGGTCGCAGGGAGAGCATGAGTTCAAGGGTTTCGCTTCGCGGATCGCACACATCCAACGGTTAGCCATTCGCCTTTTGCTCGCTGTTTCCTAATAATGGGAACGGGCCGAAGTTGCCGATGCCTCAAGCGTCCGCGGGTCGAGGAGGGGCTTGAAAAGCCACACTTGTTCGAAATAGCAATTCGTTCACAGCGTGTGAATTCGATGGAGGAGTTTTGAAATGCGTTACGTTGCCATGTCGCTCGTGTTAGTTGCAATTATTCACTTGATGGGTTGTTCTCGTCCGACTGATGCCCCTGCCGGGCCGGCATCGGAACAACCGCCGGCGCCTTCTTCGGACAGCGACACTGCCTCACCGCCGGGAGCGACAACCGCCCAACCCAGTGCACCCGTCGCCCAAGTTCGGGTTGTCGATGAGAACCAGTTTCAAGCCGTGCTGGACGAGTTGAAAGGGAAAGTGGTGTTGATCGATTTCTGGGGCACCTGGTGTGCCCCCTGTTTGGAATTGCTGCCGCACACGCTGGAGGCGGCGGACAAGTACGGCCCTCAAGGTTTGGTTGTGGTCGCCGTCGCGATCGACGATCCGGATGACGTCAACGGAGTCGAGGAAAAGCTGGCGCAAAGGGGCGGCTATGTCATCCCGCTCTTGTCCAAGTACGGCGTCAGTTCAGAGTCGGTCGAAAAGTTCGGAATATCCGACGGCGCTTTGCCCCACCTGAAACTCCTCGATCGCAGCGGCAAAATCGTCGAGACTTTCGGCGTTGGCGGCAGTCGTCCGGATCCCGAAAACATTGACGCCGCCATCGAACGTACCTTGGCTTCATCCCCGGCGACGAGTTGAATCGGATCACCATAGGACGAAAGCCACATCCCGTTTCACGCTGACGCGACCGAAGAAACGCGACGGATTTGTCGCCGAACCCGCTTTTTGTCGAAGCGGCACGATCACGGCGAGTGAGTGGAGGCGGTTCGTCCCGCACGGCCTTGCCTGTCCCATTCAGTCGCCGCTATGGTGAGGGAAGATGGCAAGCCGGAACGTGGCGATTCTGCTTCATGAATCGCTCCGGTCGCGAAAAGAGTGCGCCAAGAGAATCGATCGGGAATCTCTCCATGGTTGACGGTTCCGAGCAGTTGACCGTACCGAAATTCGTCCGGCTAAAGAATTCCGGACGCAAGATCGTAATGCTCACGGCGTACGATTATCCGTCCGCCGCCATCGTCGATCGAGCAGGAGCGGACGGCGTTCTGGTGGGCGACAGCTTGGGAATGGTGGTCCAGGGCAAAAACACCACCTTGCCCGTCACGATCGATCAGATGATCTACCACGCCGAGATAGTTTCCCTCGCCGTGCGGCGGGCTGTGGTCGTCGTGGATATGCCATTCTTGACCTTCCAATTGGGCGCGGCCCGCGCGATCGAGAATGCCGGACGCATCCTGAAAGAGACCGCCGCGCAGGCCGTCAAGCTTGAAGGCGGAAAAGAGCAGGCGGAATTGATCGCGGCGCTCACCGATGCCGGCATTCCCGTCATGGCCCATCTCGGCCTGCGACCGCAAAGCGTACGCATCTTGGGCGGATACCGGGTGGAGCGCGATCGGGAACGACTCCTGGTCGACGCGGAGGCAGTCCAGGCGGCGGGCGCCTTCGCCGTAGTCCTTGAATGCGTGCCCGCCGACGTCGCCGGCGAATTGACGCGGCGGTTAACCATCCCCACGATTGGGATCGGAGCAGGCAACGAAACCGACGGACAGATTTTGGTCTATCACGATTTGCTGGGTTATTCGCCGGAGGAACGCATTCCCAAGCACTCCCGCAGGTACGCCGACCTCCGCTCCATCATTACGGACGCCGTCCGGCGCTACGCCGACGATGTTCAAACGGGCCGTTTCCCCGGACCGGAGAACTCGTTTTCCTGATGAGCCGCGGTATCGGCGTCCATGTCTCATGCACGGCAAAATGCGGCAAGCCGTGACGGCAATTTCGTCGGCCGTTTGAATTGATAGTCCACGGTCGGGGGCCCGGCATTGCCTGGACGGCGAGTTCGGCAAGCATGGCCACTTTAGCCAGACCAAAAGGTTTTCCACGCAGACGGAACCGCATATTTCGGAACCGGCAGGGCTTGGGCCTTGACGTGTTCGACCTCACTCCCGATCGAGAACGCCGCAGTCGCTCGGTCACCTCAGTGATGTCGCTAGACCGAGTACCGTTCTCACGCCAAGACGGCAGACCCTTCGGCATGTCTCCCGCCTCGACCGGGAGTCTATTGCTGCTCGCGGTTTGGCAGGCGGCGCACCGTCCACAATTCGTAAGGGGCGAAGTCGTGCGTCAGCACGGCCTGTGCTGCATCGAGGATCTCTCCCGAAACGGTATTCTCATACGTGCCCTCAGGTAACCGAACGACTACGCCGGGTTTGACTCGGCAATCGGTGTTCACCAGGGCGAAGTACGTGCCGTAGTCGGCGGCCTCGATGCGGCGCACCACGATGGCGGCGTCGGAAGCAAGTCCCGAAACAACTTCGCTCGGCAATGCCGGAAGCGATAAGAACGCCTGATTGAAGGCACGAACATGTTCGGGAAAACCCCGGGCCAGCGAGTTGCCTGTTAGGTAGCCGATGAACCATGGGTCCCCGTTCGCCACGGCGAGTGCCTCGGCGGCCATGCAAAATGGGCCTGCATGTTCGATGTCGGCGACAAAATAATCGAGTTTCGGCTTGTCCTGCGCATCGAACATCATGTCCTCATTCAGGGGATAGTGCCGGACGATCGCCAGTCCGCCGGGTCCCCGAAAACGAGCCAACGTTGGCGGCGAGAGCACGGTATAGAAACGATTGAAGGCGTAGGTCATCAAGACGCCTTCCGTGGTGGCATATCGCTCCGGGTCGGGTGCCGGGTGCGCATGGTGCCACTCCCAACCGCCCCAATTCAAAGGCGGCGAGAGGAGAGCGTCCAAGTACAGACCCCGCTCGACGACTTCCGATAGCGCGAGCACCCGCCACTTCTTGTCCTGACGATGAGGCGGCGTTTGCAACAACGATTCCCACGTCGCCGGATCATCCGTGACAAGGGTCTTGTCCCAAGTCGGGAACGACGCCCCCGATTCCGCAAGCAATGACGTGTATAGGACCACGGCGTCCGGTCGCGCTCCATTTGCGCGAATGTAGTCTCGCACCCGAATCAAGAACTCGCGCCGTTTCTCGAACCACCAATCGTAATATCGCCCTAACAACGCGGCGTCGCTCCGCAAATGTTCGCGCGTCGGTACCGCATCCTGCTTCGTTTCTTCCGCGAATCGGCGGAGCGTCGCATCGGCGAAGCTGATGGGCAGTTGGCCCCGCGATCGTAACCACACCCCGACAAAGGGGGCTTTACTCGAGGGTCCGGCCACGGTCAATTCCAGCATCTTGCGGAAATCTTCCCACGTGTCGGGGTCGGTAACGTCGGCGTTGGCGTTCTCAACCCAAGAGATGTGAGTGTAGGCGTCATCGCGAGCCAGAGGCTTCGCCCGACGCTGGTAGCCCAGTCCTTGATCTCCCCGACTGCCCGCGTACTCGTAGTAGGGTAAAACCTCCATTCCCGCTTGCCCCATCATTTCCACGACTCGCTCCCAAATGTCTTTGTGGAAATCATTGAAATGCACCCAGCGATTCCCGCCGTAGGGACTGGGATCCCACCCCTGACACGCGCCGAATTCGAGCAAATCCTTGCAATAGGTGGGAATGCCCAGGAACTTCATCGTGGCAAGCTTGAAGCGATACCAATCCAAGGGATCGCGAAGCCCTCGCTTTTCCTCGTTTCGTGAGGCGATCACTCCATCCGCCATTTCTTCGCGCCAAAACACGTGCCGCCGCGGTAACGGGTCGGGCGGAAAGCGAATCGGACACGCCAACTGCTCTTCGTCCGGCACCTCGAAAAGGCGTATTGCGGCCACGGCGGCGCCTTTGGACATGGGAATGTTCGGAGCCGAAAACTGGCCGACAACCACCGTGAAACCATCCTCCGGGACCAGAGGTCGCTCGGCCTCTCCGCGCGGGATACCCAACTCGGGAAAGCGGTCGTGCAACCGAAACAGCATCTTCCACCGGCGGTATTCTCCCGACAGCGGTAGCCGCACCGATTCCGGCAGGGAGTCGACGTACTTGGCGTGCAAAGCGTCCGGAAGCGTGGAACCCGTGTGAAAACCGAGCCGCGTCTCGCATCCCCCGTTGATTACGACCCAATGTCTCGGCGCATCCTCGGGATAATCGATCACCAGCAGATAAGTCGCACCGGGCCGCAACAGTTTGTATCGACCGATACGATACGCGATGTATCCGGCCTGGTCGGGCAGCGGACGCAAAACCCGACAGGGTCGCCCAAGGATTTCTCGTACCTCCGAAACGCCGGGCGGATCTTCGCGAAAACCATGCGTCGCCGGATCAGCCGAACAATCGATCTCATCGACCAAAGACAACTCTCCGAATGGCGGACCGAGATTGACCTTCGGGCGTCGGCGCGCCTCCTCCTCGGCGGCCTTCAGCGCCGCCTCCCGTTCTAGCGCCGCTCGACGCCTCGCCTCTAAATCGGCCAATCCCGCCGGCGTGTATTCATCGACGGCAATCTCGGCGATGTTGGCCGCGCCGTCCAATCGCGACAGCCTCAGGTAACGGCAGGCCCTGTCCAGCGGCACGGCGACCCAACTTTGAAAGCGGTCCGTGGAAACGACTGCGACCTCCCGCCAGTTTCCGGGCTCCCCCACCTCCAAACGCAACCTGCCGACGTTGAAAGTGTCGAAGAACCACAACTTCGCGACGGTCCGCTCGCTGCCCAAGTCGATCACCACCGAATGGGGAAGACTCTGCTCCTGCCGATAGTCGAAGTCCCAGCCTTTCTCAGGCTTGCCGGTTGGGGGATTGCCGACCAGGGCCTGCTCGTCCGCCAGACTTGCGACGTTGCCCGAGAATGGCGTCTCCCCCCGCAGCATATCCGGATTGACCTGTACCCGCCGCGTGAGCGGAGCACTTTGGACATTCGTTATTGCCGGAATCTCGGCACCGCAAGCCGAGAGAATCATGATTACCGTCACAATCGGGAAGAGAACGACTATCCCCCTCTCCTCCCATCCGGTCGCCAAAAGCCGTGAGAAACTTTTCATCGTTCAACGTCCTTTCCCGAAAACGTCCGCCGCTGCAACGCTCTGAGTTCACCACAGTTTAACGCCGGAAAGGATGATCCGTCTGCTGAGACCGCAGGATTGCCGGCTTTTTGCCGTCATGCCTGAATGATCCGGATCGCAAATGTGCTCGGTCCATCCGGTTCATAATGACCGTGGCGCAAAATCGGATCGCGTAGACTGACGCGCGAACCCGCGCGACACTGCGCCGCCCGCGCCGGTTTGCCGATAGATGATTAGGGATCCCCGTCGACCTCCACCTTCCCGTGGCGAGGCCGTATTCATCATGTCCGTGCAATCCGAATTGCAGCGCGACCTGTTATCGCTATTCTCTTTTGCGCTCGCACTGTTTCTCATCGCCGCCCTGGCGACGTTCGATCCCGCGGATCCGCCGTCTCACGTAGTCTATCCGGCCAACGAGAAACCTTCCAACGTCTGCGGTTGGGCGGGCGCCGTCACAGCCCATTATCTGCTCGAATGGACGGGAATCGGTGCGTTCTATACCGCTGTTTCGTTGGTGGGGCTGACGGCGACCCTGCTATTTCGCGTTCCTTTCACCAGGCCGGGCATACGAGTCGCCGGTTGGTTCTTTTCTCTGTTGGGACTGACGACTGCCGCCGACATCCTAGTAACTTCGTGGAGCCCGGGAGTCGCCGCCGGTCCGGGAGGCTATTTGGGAGCGCTCACAGCCTTGATCTTGCGGCAATACGCGGGCACGGCGGGATCGTTGCTCGTTGCCCTGGTGTCGTTTGCCGCCGGGGCATTGGTTGCGAGCAACGCCCAAGTTCGCGCATTCGCTCGCATTCTCTTCCGCCCGATGCACGGCCTCCTGCAAGGCATCTTGCTTGTCGCCGGTGCGTACGGCCTGCCGGTTCCGGTCCACGAGCAAGACTCCCCGGACGGTAAAAACGTAGGAGAAGGCCGACGCGGCAAGGCCGCCTCTCGCGTCGCGGATGGTCGGGAAAGGCTGCCCAAGGACGAACCGATCGACGCGACGGTTCGCATCATCAAGCCGGGCGCCGATTCCAAGCCGCAGGATAATCCGTCGCCGGTCCCCGATGAACCGGTATCGGCCCCAGCCGGTCGGCGCGCGGACGTCAAAATTCGGAAGCCGCAGAAACCGTCACGCGAATCACTTTTGGAAGAGATCGAATCGGTCACTCACGCCGCGCCGCAAATCGATTACAAGCTCCCTTCCCTCGACCTTCTGCTCGAGTCCGAGCCTTTCCGTTTCGAAACTCAGGAGCAAGACGTTCGTCGAAAAGCGGCAATCCTTGAAAAGACATTCGCCGATTTCGGATACCGCGTCCGCGTGGTGGAAATCCAAACCGGTCCGGTCATCGCCCAATTCGAGGTGGAACTTGAAGCAGGACTGCGACTGAGCAAGATCACCGTCTTAGCGGACGACCTGGCCATCGCGCTGCGCGTGCCCAGTGTGCGCATCGTCGCGCCCATCCCGGGCAAGAACACGGTGGGGATCGAGGTGCCCAACAGCGAACGGCAGATTGTGCGATTGCGAGAGGTGGTCGAGGAATCGCACGCCAAGTTCTCCGCCATGCGCATTCCCATATTCCTAGGCAAGGATGTCGCCGGAACTCCGCTGGTCGTCGATCTTTCCACCATGCCCCACCTATTGATCGCGGGGCGAACCGGCACCGGTAAGAGCGTGTGCTTGAACTCCATCATCATGTCGATCTTGATGACCCGGACGCCGGAAGACGTGCGTCTCTTGCTCATCGACCCCAAGATGGTGGAACTTAGCCCCTATAAGCGGATCCCCCACCTGATGCATCCGGTGGTGACCGACATGCGGAAGGCCGAGGCCATTCTCGCGTGGGCAGTGGAAAAGATGGAGGAGCGCTACGGCCTTCTGGCCCGTGCCGGAGTACGACACCTCAGCGTTTACAACCAGTTGGGCGAAGAGGAATTGATGGAACGCATGCGCCCGGAAAGCGAGGAGGAACGCGCCCGGATCCCGACCCACATGCCCTACATTGTGATTGTCGCCGACGAAATGGCCGATTTGATGATGACCTCGGCCAAGGAAGTCGAGACGCACATCATTCGTTTGGCCCAAAAAAGCCGGGCGGTGGGCATCCATCTGGTATTGGCAACGCAAAAACCCACCGTCGATGTCATCACCGGCCTGATCAAGTCCAACCTCCCCGCCCGCATTTGCTTTGAGGTCGCCTCTCGCGTGGACAGTCGCGTCGTGCTGGACGAAATGGGTGCGGAAAAGCTGTTGGGCAACGGCGACATGCTGTTTCTTCGCCCGGGCACCAGTACGCTCATTCGCGGACAAGGTACCTATGTCAGCGATGACGAGATCAATCGCGTGATTGACGCCGTTGCCGTTCGCGAACCGCAGTTTGTTCAGGAATTGGTCCAGTTGAAACCCTCCTCTCCCGGCGGCGCGCCCGCCCCGACCGAGGTCCGCGACGAGTTGTACGAAGCCGCCGTGGATATCGTCATCCGCGAAGGACGAGGAAGCGTTTCATTGCTGCAACGCGCGCTCGGAATCGGATACGGGCGAGCGGCAAGGTTGATCGATTATATGGCCGAGGACGGTATCGTCGGACCCTACAACGGTTCCCAGGCCCGCGAGGTACTCATCAGTGTGGAGGAATGGGAAGCCGGAAAAGGAGAGCTCCCGCGACCGACGCCGGGCGCGGCACCATTAAAGCCTCAAACTTCGAGCAGCGTTTCGGATGCCTCCCCTGCACAGACGCGGCCCGGCGGTCGGATCATTCTAACATCCTCGGAAGACCAAACTGACGATTCCGAGAATCCGGGACCCCCGACCCGAGGGATATCATCCGAAATTCCGTCTGCCCCGGAAACCGCGCGCCGTCCATCCGATCCCAAGACGCAAGCCCCTCGGCGTCCGTTTGCGGGGCCGGAACCGCCCCTGCTTCGCGATCCACGTTCCGATCGCGATTACGACGATTCCATCGCTCCCTGGGAGGAACAACCGCCGTCCCAACGCAAGGCGGAAGGGGCGTAACGGGCGACGTCTGTGCACCTGAACAGGCGGAATTGTCTAAAATCTTCACCGCCGAATTAGGAGCCGCGTTGTTCGGCAGGCCCGTCGAGGTAATCAATAGGCTTTGGTTTGGCCCGGCATCGCACAGGGATAGATCCCGTCCGGTCCGGGTTTCGGTTGCGGTTCGGCATCCCAGCTATAACCGCTGGGAGACAGATCCAGTTGCGAAGCTACCGCCTCGTCCCAGGTGACGATTTGGCCCGAATACGTGGCCATACGCCCCAAGATCGCCGTCATCGTGCCCTGGACGGTATTATCCACCTCGTTGTAGGCGTCGCCGTTGAGGTGGGCCTTGAGCAGGTCGTTCCATTCCAGACCGTGGCCGTCCGGTCCGCGCTCCACTCGCACAGGATCCCGGCCTTCCACCTGGATGATGGCGTGACCGTGCCCTTCGATGCTGACGTACCCTTTGGTGCCGTGGGCGTGTTCGGAGAAGCTATCCCAGCACCCGGGAATGTGTCGGCAATAACTGAACCCCTTCGTGCCGTCCTCGTACGTGAACTCGACGGCATGATGGTCGAAGATATCACCGTAGTCTTTGCCGATGCGGAATTGGCGTCCGCCCATCCCCTGCGCCGCAACCGGATGGCGGTTTCCCATCATCCAATTCATCACGTCCAGGTCATGGACGTGCTGCTCGACGATGTGGTCGCCGCTCAACCACGTGAAGTAGTACCAGTTGTTGACCTGATACTGCATCTCGGTCTGATCCGGCTTGCGAGGTCGAACCCAAACACCGCTGGAGTTGAAATAGACCCGCAGATGAGTGATCTTGCCGATCTCGCCGTTCCAAATGCGGCTGATCATCTCCTTGTGCTTCAATTCGTGGCGTAGATGATGGCCGACCGCCACACGCAACCCCTTGGCCTTGGCCTGCTCGTTGGCTGCCAAAATGCGACGATAGCCGGGCGCGTCGACCGCCAGCGGCTTTTCCATGAAGACGTGCTTGCCGGCTTTCACGTAATGCTCGAAATGCATGGGCCGGAAGCCCGGTGGGCTGCAATCCATGATGATGTCGGCACCCGTTTCGGTAAGCCGTTGATAGCCGTCGAGGTCGGTGAAACGACGCTCCGGCGGTACGTCCACCTTGTCGGGAAACCGCGCGGCGATGGCCCGCAAGCAATTCTCGATCCGCTCGCCGAACGCATCGTGCAGGGCGATCAGTTGCACGTTCGCGCCCACACTGTTCGATAGCGCATCCGCCAAAGCGCCCGTGCCCCTACCCCCGCAACCGCTCAGGGCGATCTTGATAACATCGCTACCCGCGGCGTGGGCGGAGCGTGCCAGCGGCAGCGCCGCCGCGGTCCCGGCGGCGGCAGCGGCCTGAAGAAAGTGACGTCGGTTGGGAACTCGACCTTGGGAAGCAGCGTTTTCCATGGAAGGATTCTCCTCGTCATTGGTAGCAAAAAAATGGTCGCGCAGAACCAAACAGCGCCCCTTCCGGACCTGTCCATCGGTCCGCGGAGCCTGAAAACGACCACGTGCAGACCGAACGGTAACTACTTGACGGAAACGGACTCGCGGCGTTCCGGGAGAACTGCTGCGGCGGTTTCCACGGCTTGCGACGCCGCTTTCGGCGACTTCAGCATAGCCGCCAGAAAAGCGGCAAGCAAGCACGCGCCCGCTGCAACGAGAAACGGTACCAGCCACGCCGTCAGACTGCCGCTATTCTTCGCGAAATCGCCGAACCAACCGCCGAGGATCGGCCCGACAATCCCCCCCAAACCGTACGAGGTGAACACCCAACCGTAATTGGCGCCGACGTTCCTATTACCGAACAAGTCCGCGGTCGCGGCGGGGAACAAGGCGAAGTTGCCGCCGAAATTGAAGCCGATCAAGGCCGCCGCCACGCAAAAAACCGTCGGCGAAGCGGCCAACCAATAGAACGAAGCCATCACGGCGGCTTGAAGAAAGAGCATGATCCCCAAGGACGCCTTTCGCCCGATGACGTCGGAGATGATTCCCCAGACGATCCGGCCCAACCCGTTCGCTATCGCGAAAAACACGGCCATCGCCAGCTCGGTGGTAGCGGCGGCCTTGGCGACGGCGTCGGCGTCATCCATCCCAGTCGCGTGAAAATGCTCAAGCAGTCTTTCCGTGCCGAAGAGTTTGATACAGCCGATGACCATGAGCCCCGCCATCGCCCCCGCGGCGAACATGACCCACAACTGATAAAACTGGGGAGTCCGCAACATCTGGAAGCTGGAGAAATCGTGTCCCTTGGCCGCCGCGTGTCGCCCAGCCTTTGCCGCTTCCGGATTCCAACCGGAAGGTACATATCCCTCCGGCGGATTGACCATCCAGATCGCCCCCGTGCCCACCAAAAGAATGAAAAGCACGCCGAACATCAAAAACGTCCCGGAAACGCCGAACTTGGCGATCCAACCGCCGAAACTGCCGGCCAAGTAGATCCAGAGCAAAGCTCCGAACCCGAAGCCCGCCACGGCGAGACCGGTGAGCAAGCCTTTCTTATCCGGAAACCATCGCACGCCGACGGCGATCGGTACGGTGTATGCCAACCCGATTCCGGCCCCGCCCACCAATCCGATCGTAAGAACCAAGCCTCCGTAGCTTGCTCCCATGAAGTAAGCCGCAATGTAGCCTGCCCCCAAGACAAGTCCGCCGGCCAGGGCCATGATTCTGGGGGGAATCTTGCCTTGAAGTCGTCCCGAGATGACCGTCACCACGGCGAAGGTGGCCAAGCCCACGCTGAAGATGACCTGAGTTTGCGTTTTGAGAAAACCGAACGGTTCCTCGGTCAGCGCCTTGGTAAACACGCTCCAGGCGTAAATGACACCCAAGCACAACTGGATGAGGATGGCGCCGAGCACCACCCACCAGCGACTCATCACCGGCTTTGACACGATCTGGGTCCTCCCGGAAGCGATGGGAAAAGGAACTTCACGCCGACCATCGTCGCCGACGGGATAAGACGCGGCGGTCGGCGTCATGCCGAACGCTGAGCCTCGTCGCCCGCGGAAACCCCTTTGTCTGCGCGCGAGCATCCCGCCACAACGATCACAACACCGCAGCGCCCGGTCCCGGGCGCGATGGATGCCTATTATAGCAGCGTTACATGCCACACAAATCCTCTTGTGGGCAGTCCCGCCGACGAATCTTCTCCGCCGGTTTCTTCGGCCTCCGGCTATGCCCGGCCGAATAGTTCGACCACGTACTTCCGCCCTTGTCGATGGGCCGCCACGCCGTCCATGGTGTGCGGGGTCCCAGACTCGGCGGCTTGTTCGAGCACGAGATGCGGCCGAACGCCCATGTCGCTCAATTCCCGAGCCAGACGCGCGTAATCGATGTCCCCGGGCCCGAATACTTCCGTCCACACGCCGTCTTGGGATTGGCGGAAATGAATCTCGCTCACGCGCTTACCGTACAACTTCACAATATCGAAAAGAAATACTTGCGAGTTGCCCGAACCGCGATACATCCAGTGCGCATCGAGGCAAAGCGTGAGGTTATTCGGATCGGTGGCCAGCATCATGTGCTGAAATTCGCGCGCGGCGTTGCGCAGTTCCATGTCGTGGTTGTGCAATGCAAGCACCATGCCTCGCTCCCGCAAGGAGGCACCCAGCCGATTCAAGGCGTCCGCCTGCACCTCGAGTTGTTCATCCGTCTTGTCCGCCGGGCCCGCTTCCCGATTCCAGGACAGCGGGGCGGGATTGATGACCACGATTCGGGAATTCAGTTCCGCCTTGGCTTTGTCTGCGGTCGCCAAAACACCGTCAATCGAGGCGTTAACCGTCTCCTTGTCGTACAGCGGCACGCTGATGTAGAACGACCGCATTTCCAAGCCGTGCTTTTTGAGGAGCGGCGCGTAGCGATCCACGTCATCAGGCGATCCAAGCAGGGCCTCGAACCCTTGCAGACCGGCGGCAGCCACATCGGCCAAACCGGCATCCAGGTCGGCGTTGAAGTCGCGGTTTTCGCGGCGATAGTACGTGTACCACGGATAGGCGTTCGCGGCAACATGAAGGCCGTCTTCACCTGCCGTTGCACCGAGGGCCTTTCCCCAAGCGAGCAAGTCCGACAACAAGACCGCGGCGGAGGTCGCCCCCAGGCCGCCCAAGAAACAACGTCGTGATGCATGACCGTCGAGAAGCATTTGATCGACCTCCCAGGGGCTGGAGTGAAGCCCGGCTTAAAATTACTTCCACGATGCTAACACCAACAATCCGCCGTCGCACCTGGTTCGACGACGACCGGCCTACGTCGCGCGGATTTCGCGGTCGCCGACTTGCCGCCAATATAAAGCTCGGTCATAATCGGTAACAAGATGCCGCCGGAATTTCCCTCCTTCCGGCAAGATTTAACAAGGCTCCCCTTCCCCACCGCAAGCTCCACTCGCAGAGAAAGGCCCATGGCATGAGGATATCAACGATCTTTGCGGCCGGATTGTTCCTGTTTGCCGGCACCGTCCTGTCGGCGGAAGTCCAATGGCCCGCCGCGGTGGTTCCCGACGGTTTCGGTGCCAACATTCACTTTACGCATGCCAGACCGGGCGAAATGGAAATGCTGGCCGCTTCCGGGATGCGGTGGATCCGCATGGATTTCGCGTGGGGCGGCACGGAACGAGAAAAGGGCGTGTACGATTTTTCGGCCTACGATCATTTGTTAAGCGATCTGGAAAAGCATGGAATTCGGGCCCTGCTCATTTTGGATTATTCGAATCGGCACTACGACGACGGACTCTCTCCGCACTCGGAAGAAGGACGGCAGGCATTCGCACGCTGGGCCGCCGCCGCGGCAAAGCATTTTCAGGGTCGCGGCATTCTCTGGGAAATGTATAACGAACCCAACATCGGTTTCTGGAAACCCAGACCCAATGTAGCGGATTACGCGGCACTGGCCCTCGAGGTGGGGAAAGCGATTCGCCGCGAAGCCCCCGCCGAGATCTACATCGGACCGGCCACGTCCCAGATCGACTTGGAATTCCTCGAGGATTGCTTCAAGGCCGGCCTGCTGGAATACTGGGACGCCGTATCGGTCCACCCCTATCGCCAAACCGTCCCGGAGACCGTGATTCCCGAGTATCAAAAGTTGCGAGAGTTGATCGCGAAGTACGCGCCGACCGGAAAGAGGATTCCCATCATTTCGGGAGAGTGGGGATACTCGGCGGCATGGAAGAACTACGACGAGCAGCGTCAGGGTAAATACCTTCCTCGCCAATGGCTGACCAACCTGGCGGAAGGCATCCCGGTATCAATCTGGTACGATTGGCACGACGACGGGCCCGACCCGAAGGAACCGGAGCATCATTTCGGCATGACGGCCTTCCCGTACCATGACGGCCGAGATCCCGTTTACGATCCCAAGCCCGCCTATCTCGCGGCACAGGCACTCAATCGAGCGCTGTCCGGCTACCGATTTGTAAAACGCTTGGAGGTCGGCGGTGAGCAGGCGGCGGACTGCCACGTCCTGCTTTTCGAAAAGGACGGTCGCCCCGCCCTTGCCGCATGGAGTCAAACCGACGGGCGGACGGTGCGCGTCACGGTGCAAATTCCCACCGGCAAGTATCGCGCGCTGAACTACCTCGGCGAAGAAACGACCGGTCTCGAAGCATCCGGTTCGGCCGTAACGCTGGAGCTTGGCGACACTCCCACCTATTACCTGGCCCAGCCTTGAGAGCGTGCCCGACTCCGGAGTTTTCAATCCGAAGAAGAGCGACGCGCGCCTCGCGGACCAACTGCTACTCGCTCGCCGGGGCTTGCCCTTCGACAATGTAAATCAATCGGTCGGCCGGTACGTTTTCCAGTACGTCCCGATTGCCGCTCGGCCAACGCACCTCGACGCGATCCACCATCGACCGGGAACCTAGGCCGAAGTGCAACCGCCGTCCCCAGTCGCTTTGATAGCCGCGCCCGCTGCGGACCTCATCCCGGGTTCGCAAATCCCCGGCGGTAATATCCACGCTCGCTCCAATGGCGCTACGGTTGGCCGTACGGCCTTCCAGCAGCACCTGCAACCAATGATTCCGCGACGGCGTATCGTTGCGCAAGACGGTGGCCGGCATGCGAGAATTGAGCACGACGATATCGAGGTCCCCGTCATTGTCCAGGTCTCCGGCGACGGCCCCGCGACTACTCAATCGCACCTGAAGCCCCGGACCGCTTCGTTCGCTGACATCCTCGAATTTCCCATTGCCGAGGTTCTTGAGGAGGATATTCTTGGCCCAATACGAGGTCGTACGGTCACGAAGTTCCACGTTGTCGTCCAGGTGGCCGCACGCAATGAAAACGTCGCGGAAACCGTCGTTGTCGAAATCGGCGATGACGACGCCCCAGGTCACAAAAGAATACGAACTGACGCCGGCTCCACTGGTGGGAGTCGCGTCCTCGAAAAAGTTTCCCAGGTTTCGGTAGAAGGTGACGGTTTCGTTCTGGTACGACGTCATAAAGATGTCCGCTAGGCCGTCGTTGTCAAGATCGCCGCTATCCGCCCCCATGCTGGCCTGAGGCGCCCCGAAGGCATCGTAGGCAACGCCGCGAACAATGGCATTCTCTTCGAAACGTCCGGTTCCATCATTAATCCAGAGGAAATTCTCCTTGACGTCGTTGCAAACGAAGATGTCGGTGTCGCCGTCGTTATCGAAGTCGCTCGCCACCAGCCCCATGCACGTCCCCGCTAACTCCCCAATGCCCGAAGACTCGCTCGCATCGCGGAACGTGCCGTCGCCTTCGTTGTGATAGAAGGTATCGGGAATCGGCTGATAATCGAGCGGCCCGGGGTAGGATGGGACTCCGTTGATGGACCGCGCGACGTGTTGGTCGAACGAATAATCGATGTAGTTCCCCACGTACAAATCGACCCACCCGTCGCGGTCGGCGTCCAAAAAACAGACGCCGGCCCCCATCGCATCACCGCCGCGAACACCGCACTCTTGGGCCGCCTCAACAAAGGTTCCATCACCCCTGTTACGATAGAAAACGTTCGGGCCGAAATTGTTCACGTACACGTCCTCAAAGCCGTCGTTATCGAAGTCGGCGGCGGCCACTCCCAGTCCGTAGCCCGAATCGCCGACCCCCGCAGCCTCGGTCACGTCGACGAACTTCCAATCACCCAAGTTTCGATACAATCGATTTCGCGGCGTCTCCCGGTCTTCGCTGCCGGGCAAGGGTGTGCCGTTAAGAAAGTAAATGTCCTCGTACGTGTCTTTATCGTAGTCGAAGATCAGTAGGCCGGCGGACATCGGCTCGATGACATACCGACGCCCACTGCTGCCGTCGGTATGGCGAAAGTCGATCCCCGCCTCCGTCGTGACATCCACGAAGTGGAACGGCGACGAAGCCGATATGCCTCTTTCCGACGGTGACGCCTCCTTCGCGGACGAGGCCTCATCGCCTTTCGCGGCAAGATGCTCGGACGCCTTCTTCGAAGCGATTGCCCGGCGATCGGCCGCGTCTCGATTGCGTTGCGAGATGCCGTGCCATGCGTACCACGCCGCCAAGACGGCAAGCACCAATCCGAGCGCAATCGTCGTTGGGAAGCGAAGGGGGAGATTCATGGTCGCTCGGAGAAACCGGCCGAGACCTCAGAGTAGCGATTGCCCGGTGCGTCTTGCGGACGGCTTTCGGTCAACCGGCGATAAAGGGCAAGCGCATCCGCCCGACGTTCTCCGCCGGCCAAGGCCCGGCGAACCGCCTCCAGCGCCTCTTGAGAACGCCCGGCCGCATCATAGGCGCGAGCCAAAAGGAGGTTCGTCGTTGCGTCGCGCAGGGCGGATGCGGCGGCCTCCGCATGAACCACGGCCTCATTTCGCCGGTCGCCGCGATTCAGAAACAATTCGGCGAGATCGCGATGCGTCTCCCCATCGTCCGGACGTAAACCGAGGGCTCTCAGGAGCAATCGCTCCGCCGGCTTATCATCGCCTTGAACGAGGCAGAACCGTCCCGCCGCACCGTAAGCCTCGGCCAACTTGCCGGCAAGAGCGGTGGCATCGTCGTGTGTTCGCCGCGTTTGCCGGGCGGCCTCCCGCTCCCGTTCACGAACTCGGCGCAAACGCTCGGTATATATCGCGGTCTGCTCGTCATCGTCCAAACGGGAGAAGACCGTCACCAAACCGGTCAGCGCGACGGGATCATCCGGTTCCAAAAGCAGCGCCAACTCATACATCATCCTGGCGCGCCGCAAATCCCCGCGATGCAGGTAGCATTGTCCCAACATTTGGAATCGCCACACGGACTCGAGTTCGCTTGGAAAATCCTTTTCCAGCAACTCCACGGCCTCATCGATCCGCCCGGTCCGTATCAACGCGTCCGCCAGTTCCAACATCGGCCCGATGGTGCCCGGTGAGAGCGCGACCGCTCGCCGAAAATGCGGTACGGCCTGCTCAAAACGGCTGCGTGCTACGTCGATCAACGCCAGCCCGTGATGGGCGTGGACGTTATCGGAATCCAACCTCAACACGCTCTGAAATGCCTCCTCCGCGGCATCCATCTCGCCCAAATGATAGCACAAACGACCGCTGATAATGCCGGCGTCGGCGGCGTCGGGATACCAACGCTTCAGCCACTCGGCCAAGCGTCGCATTTCCTCGCGAACATCGCCCGCGCTTCGGGGAACCGTTGCGGATTCGTCGGGCAATTCCTTCAACATTTCGACGGCGCGTAAGCCATCCACCGCGGAGGCCTTCGAAGCGGGAGCGTGCTCCGCGACAGGATTGCGAAAGGTAAGAAGGCCCACCCGATAATGCCCGAGCAAGCCGGCTAGTACCGTGATTACAAGAACGCCCCCGATCAGCGAGAGCCGAGCCGGGGACTTGAACAAGAGAAGCCGTTGGACGCTTCGCATGGCAGCAGCCCCTGCCAAAACGCGCACCGCTTTCGTTTACATCGCCTTATCCGTTTATTTGTTGCCTCGCACTCTATTCCCTTATTCCCTTGTTGTCCCGTTCCAAAAGCCCCGCATCATCGGCCCAAGCGCCCCTTCGGCAGATCCAGGACCTGATACTTGCCCGAACCTTGCCTCAAGAGGATGAACCGGTCCACCGGCAGATCGTGATACGTTTCCGTTGTCCCCCCCATCCACCGGACTTCGACGCGGTCGATCTTCGTATGTTTTCCCAAGCCGAAGTGTAGTCGATCTCCCCAATGACTCTGATATCCGCGACCCGCGTGACGCTCCTGCAATTGAACCAAGTCGCCGGTAAACACCTTTACGTGCGAGCCGACTCCGTCACGATTCGCCGTAGTCCCTTCGAGGATGATTTGCACCCAGTGATTGTCATTTCGAGTGTCGTTCCGAACGATCGTCGGGGCCTCACGTGAGTTGAGGATGACAAGATCCAAATCGCCGTCGTTGTCCAAGTCGGCGACGCCCGCACCGCGACTAGCGAAGACCGGTCGCATTCCGCTGCCGGCCTGCGACGAGACATCCACGAACTTACCATCGCCGGTGTTGCGAAGCAAGAGATTGGCCACGCGCCAAGCGGTTGCGGTACGCCGCAATTCCGCATTGTCCTCCGTGTGGCCGTTGGCGACGAAAACATCGGGATTGCCGTCCTGATCGAAGTCCGCCCAACAGACGCCCCAATTGACATGGAAATACGTGCCCTGACCGGCGTCCGTCAATCGCGTGACATCCTCGAAAAAACCGCCGCCCAAGTTCCTATAGAGGATCGTCAGCTCGTCTTCGTAAGCCGTCATGTAGAAATCGAGCCATCCGTCGTGATCATAATCGGCGGCGTCGACTCCCATGCTGGCGTTTTCCTCCCCCTGAGCATTGTAAGCCAGACCCGCCTCCACCGCCCGCTCCTGGAACCGCCCCCGACCGTCGTTCATGAACAGAAAGTTCTCCGCCACGTCATTCAGCACGAAGACGTCGGTGTCGCCGTCGTCGTCCACGTCTGCGGCGATCATTCCCATTGCCGTTCCCGCCACCGAGGCGATACCCGACTCCTCGCTGACGTCCGTAAACCTGCCGTTTCCGTCGTTTCGAAACAGACTGTCGGGAATGGGCAGATAGTCGCGAGGCGACGGATAATGCCGCATGCCGTCCACCATCCGTTCCACGTTCATGCTGGGTTCGAACCGCAGGTAATTGCCGACGTACAGATCGAGATCACCGTCTCCCTCGATGTCCAGAAATAGAGCGCCTGCACCCACGCTATCGTCCCGACCGGCCACGCCGACTCTGTCCGTCACATCCTCGAAGGTTCCGTCGCCTTTGTTGTGATAAAGCACATTGCGACCGTAATTGTTGAGGAAGAGATCGGGATGTCCGTCGTTGTCATAGTCCGCAACGGCCACGCCCAGCCCAAAGCCGGTATCGCCCACACCGGCCCGGTTCGTAACGTCGGTGAACGTCCCGTCGCCGTTGTTCCGCCACAGAGCGTTGCGAGGCGGCGTCGAAGACTCGTAACCGGGCAGCGGGGCCCCGTTCAAAAAATAGATATCGATGCGACCGTCGCCGTCATAATCGAACAAGGCCAAGCCCGCGCTCATCGGTTCCAGAATATAGCGGCGCCCGCTGCTGCCGTCGGTGTGACGGAACGAGATGCCCACGCGATCCGACACGTCTTCCAACGCGATCGGTCCGGTCGCCTTCAAATCACCGGTGGGTCTGCGACATCCCCCGACGATGACGAGCATGACCGCCATCGCCGAAATCATGGTTCGTAACCTGCTTTGCCAGTTCGCCACTCGACCCTCGCAGGTATCAACAAAGTTCGGCGCCGGACACGTGCTCAGAATGGTTTGGCTCGAACGACGGGAGTCGGGTCTCCTTCCGTCAGCATGATAAAGCGATCGGCCGGAAGATCCGTCCAGGTGTCCACTTTATGATCGCGTTGCGGCCAGCGAATCTCGATTCGGTCGATCTTTGGACGCCGATCGAGGCCGAAATGGACCCACGGCCCCCAATAGCTCTGGTAACCGCGGCCCGCGTGGACCTCGTCGGTGAGTCGCAAGTCGCCGGCTATCAGCGTGACCTTTGCGCCGACCGCGTCGCGGCCGGCCGTCGTTCCCCGCAGACGCAACTGTACCCAATGGCGGCCGGTCTTCTGATCGTTGCGAATCAGGGTGGGCGGCTTTCGAGAATTGAGGACCGCCACATCCATGTCCCCGTCGCCGTCCAGGTCCCCAAACGCTGCTCCGCGACTGCTGTACTTGGGGGCCAAACCGTCGCCGCAGCGGCGCGAGATATCCTCGAAGGTACCGTCGCCGCGATTCCTCAACACGGAGTTTTGCACTTCGTACGCGGTGGTATCGTCGTAAAGATCGATATTGTCCTGCAAATGCCCCTGGCAAATAAAGATATCCCGCCAACCGTCGTTGTCGAAGTCGATCAACCCGGTTCCCCAATTGACATAAGGAAGGCTGCCGCTGCCCGCTCCGGTGATGACCGTGGTGTCTTCGAATGAACCGTTTCGAAGGTTGTGGTACAGGACCGGCAACTCCGCCTGATAACAGGTCATGAAAAGGTCGAGCCAACCGTCGTTGTCGTAGTCGCCGCAATCGATGCCCATGCTGCCAGTCTCATCGCCGCTCCCATTGTAAGCGAAACCGGCCTCTAATCCGACCTCCGAAAACGTTCCGTCCCCGTCATTACGAAATAGGAAATTGCCGGAGACGTCGTTCAGCACGAAGACGTCGGTATCTCCGTCGTCATCGTAGTCGCAACAGACCATCCCCATGCCCGATCCCGCCGAACGCCCGATCCCGCTCTCCAGGCTGACGTCGGTAAACGTACCGTCGCCGTTGTTACGGTAGAGGATGTCGGGTTCCGGTGCATAGTCGCGAGGCCCGGCATACATGGGATAGCCTTTGACGACATGCACGCGGTGCTGATCGTAACTGAACCGGACGTAATTGGCGACGTAAAGATCGAGATCCCCGTCGAGATCGTAGTCCAGGAAGGCGGCCCCCGCCCCCATCCGATTTCCCGCCCCCACTCCCGCCTCCTCGGTAACGTCGGCAAACGTGCCGTCACCGTTGTTACGATACAGCACGTTGGGGCCGTCGTTGTTCACGTAGAGATCGGAAAGACCGTCGTTGTTGTAGTCGCCCACGGTCACGCCCAATCCGTAGCCGGTATCCCCCACGCCGGCCCGGTCCGTGACATCGGTAAACCGCCAGTCGCCGTCGTTACGATAAAGCGCGTTTTTCGGCGGTGTATCCACCGCCGTTCCTCTCAACGGCGCGCCGTTCAGAAAGTAGACATCGAGATCGCCGTCGCCGTCGTAATCGAAAACCGCCAGCCCGGCGGAAACCGTCTCCACGATATACCGTTGCCCGCTGCCGCCGTCGGTATGAACGAAGCGAATGCCGGTCTGAGAGGTGACGTCGCGAAAGACCAGTGCCTCTTCAGGCTCGGTCTTCGGCGAATCACGGCGCAAAAGCAGCCACACCGCAGCTAGTGCGGCCGCCGCCACAATACAGCCCGTGACGATCCAACGTCGAAACATCTTACGGTTGAACGCCCAACGCTTTTGCGATTTGCTGATAATTCGGGTTATCGGGTTCGAGTCGGACGGCCTCCCGAGCCGCTGCCGCTGCGGTGATCAGGTCACCGTTTCGCTGTGCCGCCGAAATCAGCAGAGCGAAGCACGCTGCGGCGGGTTCTCGTGCAACGGCCTTCAACGCCAAGACCTGGGCATCGAATGGACGCTTCCCGGTCGAAACGTACAAATCCGCCAAGGCCAGATAGCCGCCCGCCTCATACGGCGTCAATTCGATCGCCTGGCGGTACAGGGCTTCCGCCCTGTCATAATCCTGCCACTCGGCAAACAGCTTCGCCGCCTGCATGATCGTTTCCAGGTGCGCCGGTTGCGATTCCAAAAGCCGCTCGACCCTTGCGCGCGCCGCCGCGCGGTCGCCCATCCGATTCTTCAACCACGCCATCAAAAGCGCAGCCTCGGTAAATTGCGGCGCCAGTTCCACGGCCCTCGTCAAGTATTGCTCCGCCGTCGGAGTATCTCCCGCGGAAATGTGAATCTTGGCGGCCGAAACATACGCTTGAGCGACCGAAACGCGCACCGCCTCCGCCTGCATGTCCGCGTCCTTGAGCTGTTCTCGATGTCGTAACTCATCCTGCCGCTTGCGTTCCTGAAACAGACGCCGCATCTCGGCGGCCTCTTCCCTCCGCCCCAGACGATCCAGCGCCGTCGCCAAAGGATAGTAACCGTTGGTGTACTCGGGATTCATCCGAACCACCAGCGAAAGGTGCTCCACCGCTTCGGCGTCTTCTCGAAGCTGAACCAAGGCCTGGCCGAGCAACGCCCGCATGGCCACGGCCCGCGGATGCCGCCGCAGGGCTTCCCGCAACACATCCCTTGCCGCGGCGAGTTGGCCGTCTTGAATCAAGACCTCGGCCAATTGGGTGGGATAGACGGAAGACTCGGGCGACAAACGCCACGCCTTGCGGTAGTGTTCCGCCGCCGCCTTCAAATCGCCCGATTCCAGTGCCGCCACCCCCAACGCCTGGTGCGCTGGAACGAAATTTTCATCCAACTCCAGACATTTCTCCCAACAAAGCCGCGCCTGCTCGGTCTTTCCGAAACGACTATACATCCGCCCGGCCAAGTCCCATGCGTAGACATCATTGGGAAACAAAGCCAACGTATCTTCCACCAAGTGCGACGTTTCCAGAATGAGCGCAGCGGTTTCCGGTTCGGCTTTGGCGGCCACCTCTTCCAATGGTTTCGGACGCGGCCGATTCAACCAGATCGCCAGGCCCGCTGCGGCAAAGAGAACCACGGCCCCGGCCAGCGCGACGACCCGGCTGTAGCGGAGCGATTGGTTTATGCCGGCCGACCTTCGCGCATCCTCTCCTGTCGTTGCTGTCTTCGACGACTCGGGCCCGATTGACGACGCATCACCGCCGTCGTTTGCCGGTTTTGGCATGGACGACTCGTGGGAATCCGCCTGAAAAGATGGCATGGCTCCCTCAACTTCTTCGGAAGACGGCGCGCGACTTGGGATACGGAGAGTAAGACCCGGCCGAATCGCCGCCGTCGATGATCCCTGACGCGAACTACGCAAAAAGCCCATGCCGCGTTCGCACAATTCGGCACGGCATGGGCTTGACTCGATAGACCGCCGCGATGCTATCGCACGTCTGCGCCGCGGCGGCATCAAAGATCGTGTCACGGTCCGGCGGCGGGAGCAGGGCCGGCCCCAAGCTTCTGGAGCATTCGCTCGGCAACGCCCTTGGCCCCGGCGGGGTCGGAACCGCTCATGAGCTTCTTGCCGTCTTCCTCCAACGAGGCCCCCAGGGCCGCGTCGGTCTTCTTGATTTCTTCAACCAAGTTCATCACTTGCCCGAACGCACTTCCCAATTGCTGCATCTTTCCGGCGGATACGTCCTGGAGAATCTTTGTCAACTCCTCCTTTGGGTTCCGTTCCACCGGCTTTACGGCCTCACCTTTGCTACAACCGACCGCCAAAACGACTGCGACCATCAACAACGAACCCACGAGCCTCTTGCAGTGCGCCATCATGACCGATTCCCCTTAGCTGATCCTTGGTCGTACAACGGCAATGGAAAACGGCGCAGGCACGACGACCTCTTCGTGCCCGCGCCTCCGATTTCAAATAACAAGCCTCACCGAATCCTATTGATTCGAGATCGGTTCACGACCGTTTCGGCTACCCAAGGCCCAGTAGGTCTGGATGTCCATCGTGGCGGAGATGAACCGCACCGAACCGTCCACCATGGCGTGATTGCAACCGCCCGGGTGATAGCTTCGAGCAGGATACAGACCGTCGCGGTCCGAGGCCATGCCCGGAGGACCTTCGGCGATGCAAGTCGGGTACCGCCAGTTGGGCGGAACGACGGTGTTGAACACCGTCTGCGTGTAGTTCGCGCCCATCCAGTTCCAACCGTTGTTGCTGAGGTGACTGCCCTTGCCCGCCTCGCACTGCACGCCCCACGAATTCAGGGCGTCGATGATCGTCTGCGGGTTTTGCCCGGTGATCAGCGGCGAGAGGAACGTGTTCGGATCGCCATGATTGAACCAACTAGGGATCTGATTAGCGACCGGTTCGCCCGGCAGATACTGCGAACCATTGTCGTCCCCTTTTAGCACTTCAGACGCCAAGATGGTGTTCGAGGTGCCGTCGATCATATCGGCCATCGAGGTCTCGCTCTGCGGCTTGATCGCTCCGGGGCAACGGTTGTCGTGATCCCACCAGATGAGCCAGGGACCGCTATTCACCGCGTAATTGCAACCGGGACCGTTCAACCAACCGGTCTGCGGGGCCTTCATATCCGAGGGGCAGAGGTAGGCGTTGATCACCGTCTTGCGGAGAGGATCCGAGGTGTCGTACCAGTTGGCTTCCGCACCGGTCGCGCGGCGGGCTCGCGCCTCCGCCATGGTTTGATCGTAGAGGGAGCGTTGTTCGATGAAGGGCAGGATCATGGTGTGCACACTGAACCCCTGCCAAATCCGCCAAGGGTCGGCGTTGACGCCGAAGTTCGGGACCCAGTAAACATACCCTTGCCGCGGAAACACCCGGTACACGTCATGGTAATTTTGCACCGCTAGTGCGAATTGCTTGAGGTTGTTCAAACACTGGCTGCGGCGTGCCGCCTCCCGCGCCGCTTGCACCGCAGGGAGCAGCAATGCGATCAAGATACCAATGATGGCAATCACTACGAGCAGTTCCACCAAGGTGAACGCCCGTTTGCGCCATCGTGCGACGACGGCCAAGGCTGTCATAACTTCACTCCTTTCGAGAAACGACTGGAAAAGACATCAACTCTTCGCCCGCAACCCAAGCCGACGCAGTTGCAGGCCATATCCACACCGACAAGCCCCATTTTGCCCCACGCATGTGTCTCAGATTCCCCGTCAGAGGGTCTCCTCTGTATGATAGCTTTTCGAAATTCCGTGTCAACGAAATTGCAACTCGGTAAAGCAGATATTTCTCTCCCAACATTTCGGGTCCCGATTGTGGGCCAATTCTCCACCATACGGGGGGTTCGCTTCCGTGCTCGAAGCCGCAACCCGCGACCAACCTCTCAAGAGTTTGACCGCTGAAGGAATTGTGCCTCACACCCCAAAAGCTTCAGCCCCTTAAAGAACGCCGCATTTTGCGGGAGCTATTATGTTGTAACCCCAGCTACAACTCGGCGCGAAGTATGCGAAAACAAATGAACTCCTACATCGGCCAAGCATTACCTAGTAGATAACTTTCAAATCAGGCTTTTGCGACTGTAATCGCTGCACGCCTTCCGGCGTCACGCGACTGCGGCTTAAACCCACCACACGAAGCCCGGCCATCGCAGCGATCGCATCCAGACCGGCGTCGCTTACTAAAGTATCTTCCAACCCCAGATTCTGCAAGTCCTGCAAATCCCGCAATTCTCGAAGCATCCCATCGCCTACTTTCGTTCCGCTCACATTCAAGAGCTGCAACTTCGAGAAGCGCCGAAGCGTCGTCGCCGCCGCGTCGGTAATTAGGGTCCCGCTCACATCGAGATATTGCATCTCTGACAGGCCCGCCAAGGATTCCAAGCCGGAATCGGTGACCTGAGTCTTCGCCATGTTCAAGCCTTGCAGCTTTTTTAGTGAACCCAGGGCTGCCAGACCGCCATCGGATATTGCGGTTCCGGGAATCCCCAAGTATCGAAGCGCCGACATCCCCGCAACATGGGCCAGACCGGCGTCGGTAATCCACTC
Source organism: Thermopirellula anaerolimosa (assembly GCF_054657335.1). NCBI lineage: Bacteria > Pseudomonadati > Planctomycetota > Planctomycetia > Pirellulales > Thermoguttaceae > Thermopirellula > Thermopirellula anaerolimosa. The sequence goes on along the minus strand of NZ_BAAHYX010000006.1, from coordinate 484,662 downwards.
CGGCAGATAAAGCTCTTCTAAGGACACGTTTTTCGCCGCGGAAGCCACGCCCTGGTCCGTCACCCGGGTCCCTAGCAAATTGAGATAACGAAGCTCGGGCAGGGCACTCAAGGCATCCAGGCCGATGTCGCCGATCCGAGTGAACTTCACGTCCAGATAGCGGAGGGACTTCGCGGCGGCCAATTCGCTCAACCCCTGATCGGTGACCGCCGTCCCAGCAATCGTCAGTTCCTCCAAATTCGGGATGACGGCAATCGACGGCATGGCGGCATCGGTAACACGCGTCCCCGCCGCCGAGATGCCCTTCAAGTGCGGCAAGTCGCCGAGGACGGCCAATCCGGCGCCCGTCACGGCAGTTCCGTTGACGCTGATGCGCTCCAGGCTCTCTATTCCCGCCGCATAAGCCATGGCGACATCGGTCACGGGCGTGTCGTCCAAGATAAGGAATTTGACCGCCTTCAAACGATGCATCTCCGCAATGTCGGAATCGGTAATGCGGCAACCCGACAAATCGACTACTTCCACTCGGGCGGGCTTGGTTGGTCGATCCACCCCCAGAATCGCGCCTTTCTTCTGAAGAAACTCGGCGATCGGTCTCTCTTCCGCCGCGAGTATCTCGAGGACAAGAGAGGGCGTGATGTTTTGTGTCGAAGGTAGACTGTTGCCTTCCCCCGGCTTGGCCAATTCGCCGGCGTCGGACTGAACCGGGGGTTGCAAAGCTGTGTTGGATCCGCCGGGCCCCGCGACCTTAGCGGATTCTCCAACGACTTCGGCGCAGAGATGCACAGAAACAGGCGGCGAAATCGCGAACCCCGCCGCAATGCCGATCCATAACCCAAACAACCGGGGGAAACTCATGCCAAGGCCTCCGGCACGGACATCAAAACGGGTATTGGCCGCGATCGATCCCTCCGAGACCGCATTCCATCAGTTTATCATCCTTCACTTTCACGGGCGGGGAATAGGCGAGCAGAAGATCGCGGGAGTCGTGAATCGAGACAATCCCCCTGGCGATTAGGGAATAGCGATACGAAGATAGACGTGTTATCGCCCTCGGACGATTCGGCCGCAGCGAAGAGACGCGAACCATGTACGAAATCAAGGTTTTCAGCGGACGATCCAATCGCGAACTAGCTGAGAAGGTCGCTCAGTACCTAGGACTACCCCTTGGACGAATCGCCCTCGGCAATTTCGCCGATGGAGAAATCTCCGTCAAGATCGAGGAGGACGTCCGAGGTCGCGACATCTTTATCGTTCAGTCGACCTGCCCGCCGGTCAACGAAAATCTAATGGAGCTGTTGATCATGATCGACAGCTTCAAACGCGCAAGCGCCGGCCGAATCACGGCCGTCATTCCCTACTTTGGATACGCCCGGCAAGACCGCAAGGATGAGGGACGCGTCCCCATCACCGCGAAATTGGTGGCGAATCTCATTACCCGAGCGGGCGCCGACAGAATTCTGACGATGGATCTCCACGCCCCGCAAATTCAAGGTTTTTTCGACATTCCGGTCGATCACCTTTATGCGGCACCGGTCTTGGACAACTATTTTCTGAACTTGGGTATCCCGCTGGACGACATCGTCGTGGTCAGCCCGGACGAGGGAAGCATCAAACGCACCCTAATCCACCTCCCTATTTTTGGGGGCAAGCTTGCCATCGTGGACAAGCGTCGTGAGGGTGCATCCACCACGCAGGCCCACCTGATTGGGGAATCGGTTCAGGGAAAGACGGCGCTTTTGTTCGACGACATGATCAGTACGGGCGGATCCATCACCGGGGCCGCCAGGATGGTCAAGCAAGCCGGCGCCAAAGCCGTTTATTTGGCGGCCACGCATGCGGTCTTTTGCGGGCCGTGTTTGGAGCGATTGAGCACGGCGCCGGCGGAGCGGATCGTCGTGACCGATACCATTCCGCTTTCATCCGGGCGACAGCTTCCGAACATTTGCGTGCTGACCGTCTCGGAGTTGCTTGGAGAGGCCGTCAAACGAATTCATCGCAACGAGTCCGTCAGTCGCCTGTTCGGCATGTACCGGTAGACCGATTGATTTCAGAGTATGGAATGGCAACGGGATCATCGGTTTTCGAATTCGATCGACCGGTGATTGTCTTTGCGTTCACGACTATTCGGGTGCCTCAAGCACGCCGGACGACTTCGTCTCACCCGCCCTTGAAATTTCCGCCGTTTTGTTGAAAATCAAGGGTTCCCGATCTGACTGGAAAGCACACCCAAAGGTGGGCGTCGCCCGCGATACACTGGTGGAAGGGTCCTGCGGAAATGGAAGAAATCGTTGCAGAACTAAGGCAACCGGGTGGGAAACGCAGCAATCGCCGTCTGCGAGCGGCGGGAAAACTGCCGGCGGTGCTCTACGGCCACAAGCAGGAAACCGTCTGCCTACTTTTGCCCTCGGACGCGGTTGCAAACGCCGTGCGTCATGGAATCCGGGTCGTTCGTTTGACCGGGGCGGTGCAACAAAACGCCTTCATCAAGGAATTGCAACGCGATACGTGGGGAAAGTACATCCTCCATGTCGATTTGACACGGGTTTCGGCGCACGAACGCGTCCAAGCTCAGGTTGCGTTAGAACTTCGCGGTGAAGCACCGGGCATCAAAGAAGGCGGTGTCGTGGTACAACATCTTCACTCGCTCGAAATCGAGTGCGACGTCGATAGATTGCCCGAGGTGGTTCACGTCGGCATCGGCAGCCTGGGGTTGAATCAGCAATTGACCGTCGCCGACCTTAAGTTGCCGGAAGGCGCGACGACCCAGCTTGATCCATCCATGGTCGTGGTCGAATGCCGCGTGGCGGTGGAAGAAGAGGAACCCACCGCGGAAGGGACGACGTCGACGGAAGTGGAACCGGAGGTGATTCGGCGAAAGAAGGAAGAGGAAGAATCGGTGGAATAACGGGTTTGATCGCGCAAATCAACGAAAGGTATTTCGTTACAGGGGCATAAGTCGAGGACTCCTCGGTGCTGCGGGCATGGTGGTCGAGGCTGATCCAGCGGCTTGCCGGTACCGGATGGCAACCTGAAGGCGATTCGCCGGTGAAGTTGGTGGTCGGTCTCGGCAATCCCGGTGCGAAATACCGAGGGACTCGTCATAACGTCGGCTATGACGTCCTTGCCGAGTTGGCGCGGAGATACGATGCCGGCAAACCTCGAAATCGTTTCGCCGGGGAAACGGTCGATGTAACTTTAAGCGGGGCCCGAGTCCTGCTGCTGAGTCCCACGACATACATGAATCGCAGCGGCAGAAGCGTGGCGGAAGCTTGCGGTTTTTTCAAGCTCGGTCCGGAAGATTTGCTGGTGGTGTGCGACGACTTGAGCCTCCCCCTGGGGAAAATTCGGGTGCGGCCTAAGGGTTCTTCCGGCGGGCACAAGGGCCTGGAAGATATTATTCGTAGCTTGGGTACGGAGAATTTTCCGCGATTGCGGGTGGGGATTGGTTCGCCGCCGCAGGGCCTGGATGCAGCCGAATTTGTGCTGATGCGGTTTTCGGCGGAAGAGCGAGAAGTCATCCGTGAGGCCGTGACCAGGGCGTGCGACGCGGTGGCGGTTTGGGTCACGCAGGGTATCGACGCATGTATGAACCGCTATAATTAGAGGTTCGACCGTACCCTGCCAAGTCGATCAGCTTGGGCGGATGCCGAGGAAACGGTTACCGTGCATCCGGTCGTTTAAGGAGCGCCATTTTGAATTACTACGAAGGGCTCTACATCTTGGATTCCGGGAAATTCGCTCGGGATCCGGACGGTACGGTGCGACAAATCACCGACGCCATTACCGACGCGGGCGGCGAGGTACTCGTAAGCCGCATGTGGGAAGAGCGACGACTCGCGTACCCCATTAAGAAACAGCGGAAAGGTACGTACTGGTTGGTGTACTTCAAGCTCGAAGGCCCGCGACTGGACGAGGTTCGCGCTCGTTTCCAACACGCGGATAATATCCTCCGCTATATGCACGTGCGGATCGATCCTCGCATTATCGACATGCTGGTGGAGCATGCGCGAGGCGGGTTGATTTCGTCGCGCGCCGGCGCGGACACGGGCGAAGAATCCGAGGATAGCGTGGAAGCGGTGGTGGACGCCGACGCCGAGAATTGATCCGGCGGGGCTCGGATCGGCAGACCGAGCCGAGCGCGGCACCTCGCCGCCCCTGACCGCATGCATCGGTGGGTTATCACAAGGTATTGATTGAGAAACACGTCCATCCGGTGCTGGGGGAGGATTCATGGCAAGTTACAATCGCGTCATCTTGTTAGGGAATCTGACCCGGGATCCGGAGGTTCGATATACGCCCCAAGGCACGGCGGTTTGCGACGTTGGGATCGCCGTGAACGAGCGGCGCAAGAACGCGTCCGGCGAGTGGATCGACGAGGTCGTGTATGTGGACGTGACGCTGTGGGGCCGGACCGCTGAAGTCGCGGGCGAGTATCTTACCAAAGGTTCGCCCATTTTGATCGAAGGCCGGTTGCGTCTCGACACCTGGGAGTCCCAGGAAGGGCAAAAGCGGTCCCGACTCCGGGTGGTGGGAGAGCGGATGCAGATGTTGGGCTCGCGTGGATCAGGCGATGCGGCCCCAAGCGGCGGGACACGGCAACGACGTCCGGCGGCAGGCGGCGGCAATTCCGCTGCGGACGATATGCCCCCCGCTGATATCCCCCCGGACGACGACGTGCCGTTCTGATCGACATCCGGACGACGATTTCATGACGCTCCAATCGGCGGCCGTGCTGAGCTTTGGCAATGCGGAAGCACATCGCCGCGATGAGCGATGAGGCTGAAAAGAGCTAATCTGAAGAGAAAAACAGGACTGAGGCGGACTCATGGCAGCTTCCAAATCGAACAAACGAAAACATGCTTCCCGCGGCCTCCCGCGCGGCCCGCACGGCGGAGTGCAACTGTTGTTGGTGGGGACCGTGGAACACCTCGGTAAACCCGGCGACGTGGTCGAAGTCAAGCGCGGTTATGCCGTGAATTACCTGTTGCCCCAAGGGCTGGCCACCGTTGCGACGGACCATCATCGAAGGATGGTCGAAAAACACAAGGCCAAGTTGTTGGAACTGGAGCGAGCCAAGCTGGCCAATCTCCGGCAATTGGCCGAGAATATCTCGCAGGTCAGCATCTCCATCGAGGCCAATGCCAACGACGAAGGGCATTTGTACGGATCAGTCGGCCCGGTCGAGATTTCCAAGGCGCTGAAACGGGAAAACCTCAACATCGTACCCGACCAAGTGCGTCTCCAAGGACCGCTCAAGGAATTGGGATTGTATACCGTCCAGGTGCACTTGGGCGGCGAGGTATTCGCCGATCTCAAGGTCTGGGTCGTCCCTGCGGCGAGCGAGGGCGAGAAAGCCGCAAGGTGATCGGCGGCGTCCGTTCCGCGGTCGTGTTGCTGCGCACAAAACTTCGGTCAGCGACTGACAAGGCGTGCCAATCGGCACGCCTTGTTGTTTTCAGCCGCCTGAACTTCGACCGGCTATTTCGTCTCGGCGGGGACACCGGCGCCCGAGGCGCTCTTTTCCCGGCTGAATCCGCCGATTAGCATGGTATCACGGTTCCCGAGCGTCAGGAACGTTTCTCCAAAACCACGCTGAGCATACGGAGTCCCAACTGATGAAACACTCACGACGAACGCGAGGTCGTTTAGTACTGAGTTTCGTTGCGGTATTCTTGGCGGTCGGCGTCTGCGTCTCGCACGCCGCGGAGAGCGGGCGTTGCCTCCCCGAGGGTAATCCTCGCGAAGTCGGCATGGATCCGGCTACCCTCGCCAAAATTCCGTCCGCGATGGAGCGGTTCGTTGAAGCAAAGGAGATTAGCGGCGCCGTAACGATGGTGGTGAGTAAGGGCCGCATCGTCCACCATGAAGCCGTCGGCCTGGCGGACATCGAGCAACAAATCCCCATGGCCAAGGATACGCTGTTCGGAATCGCGTCCATGACCAAGCCCATCTCCGCCACCGCCCTGATGATTCTGGTCGATCAGGGCAAAGTCGCATTGGACGACCCGGTCGTAAAGTATCTGCCGGAGTTCGCTGATCTCAAAATTGGAGGGAAGCTACCCGAGCACCAGGTCACGGTGCGGCACTTGCTTTCTCACACCTCCGGATTCAGCGGCAGTCAGCGGACCGAGGAAACCTTGGAGAAAACGGTGGCGGCCATCGTCGCCGGCGGATTGAGTTCCGAGCCTGGCACACGCTGGGCTTACAGTCCTGGCATGACGGTCTGCGGGCGCATTGTGGAAGTCGTCAGCGGTCGCCCCTTCGATCGGTTCCTTCAGGAAAACATCTTCACGCCGTTACAAATGAATGACACGACATTCCAGCCGACTCCCGAGCAACGGAAGCGCACGGCCAAGGTATACCGGAAATCCGACGGCGGAGATGCCCTCCAGCCATTTGCCTCGTGGATTGTGGATGATGCGGGAATCCGGGCGCCGAATCCCTCAGCGGGACTATTCTCGACGGCGAACGATCTGGCGAGATTCTATCAAATGATCTTGAGCGGCGGCGAGCTTTGCGGGACAAGGATTCTCTCGTCCAAGGCTGTTGCCGAAATGCTGCGAATTCAGACCGGAGAATTCACCGTCGGCTTCACTCCCGGAAACGCATGGGGCCTGGGTTGGTGCATCGTCCGCGAACCCCAGGGCGTCACGCAAATGCTGTCGCCCGGTACTTTCGGTCACGGCGGCGCCTTTGGTACTCAAGGGTGGATCGATCCGCAGCGCGAAATGATCTTCATCCTTTTGATCCAGCGGGCGGGACTTCCCAACGCCGACGAGTCGGACGTGCGAAAGACGTTTCAAGAGATCGCCGTACAAGCGATCCTGGAATAGACGGCACGGCCGATAAGGGGCGGCCTAAACTCGGCCGGAGGGAATGACTCCCCGGCCTTCCCGAAGGCGATTTGCTGCTACGCCAGATCGCGCTCCTCGAAAAGCAGCAGCGCCAGCAGCAAAGCCATACCGATATAGATGCCGCTGTATAAGAGACTCAGGCCGAGGTACTCCGGCGGTACCGGTTGCCCGGTGGCAATCGGGGTTTCGATGCTGAAGTAATCCAAACCCGGCAGGATGACGGCCAACAGTTTGGCCGCGAATGCCACGAATTCCAGTCGGTCGGCGGTTTGTTGCACGACAGTGGGCAAAAGGTGCCCCAACGCGTAAACGGTCGCGCAAATCACCAAGTTCGGCAAGAGAGGCAGACGCGTCGAGATTGCGGTCGCCACGGAGGCCAGGATCATGGTCTCCAGGAAGGCCAGCAGCAACCCCGGCGTCGTTTGCAACATTTCATTTTGGCATTCTTGGACGGTCGGATCCGGTCTCGACGTCTCGCGGGAATCGTAACTCACCTTGAAGGAAACGCTGCACAGAAATACCGAGCCGAGCAAAAGAAACATCAGGATCACCGGCAGCATGACGCCGAGAAACTTGCCGACAACCATCTGCCATCGTGCAATCGGCTTGGAGAGCAGAGTCAACGCGGTTCGTCCCTCAATCTCTTCGGCGATGGAGACACTGGCCGTCCAAACCGCCAAGATCACGGCCAGAACCTTGATGAGAGTAAGCCCGTCGGCCTTGACGAGTTTGATATCCTCGCCGAAGGTATTGAACGGAAGAACGGGAAACAACAGCAGGGCGACGATTCCGAACGCCAAAAGTACGTAGAAAAGCGGTTGGGACGTGGATTCCTTTGAGGTAGTCCGAGCGATTGCGGTGATGCGTGGGGCCACGAGGCTCAGGGCTTGCAAGCCCAGGGCGATCAGCGCCAAAGCGGCGGGTAACCCCAAAGCAACGATCCAAAGCGGCTTCATCCAGACCGGAAGCATGGCGATCAGGGTGTCCAATCGCCCCAACCAACTCGCCAGAATCGGTTGCCAAAATTCCGAAGCGATCTGCGACGCGTTCATAAAAGCCAAAGCTCCGAACCTGATGCCTTTCTGACGGCGCTGTCTGTTTCGCCAACAAGATTATCGCGGCGACCTCGCCAGTCATTGAAGATATCCGAATCGCGAGACGTTCGCCCCGCCGACTGGGCCAATACGATATCCCCTCTATTTTGGTTCAAACGGGCGGAAACGCCAATCGAATAGGCACCCCCACCACCCGATACGGGCATTTTTCGGTTAGCCACGAATGGTAAACCCGGAAAAATTTCCCGCCGCCGGGCCGTGCGTCTCCTGAGTCGCCGAGATGTAAAGTTCCAATCGCTCCCCAAGCATGCGGGTGAAGTGGTCCAATTCGTCGGACCGGCCTTCCGCGACCAGATGAACGCGACCATCCGGCAGGTTTTCCACAAAGCCCGTCACATTGAACCTTGACGCAATTTGCAGCGTCGTGTAACGGAATCCTACCCCCTGTACCCTCCCCGAGTAGTAGATTTCCCGTCTTTCCATCCGACCGTTCCCTTTCCACTCGCCCGCTCCATCAGTTTTCACGTGCCCGTTCCCACATCGCTGATCCCCCTGCTTGGATGGGCGTCCAAGTTATGCCACCTTGGGGGTGGGCGGCAACATCGACGGGGAATCGTCATGGCGTTCATCATCGCCCTTGCGGCACTCGCCAAAAATTCGGTACTTTTCCTCCATCATGAGCACCATTCTCGATCCATACCAGATGTTGCGCGCCCTGCGGAAGGTCCAAGCTTCCCTGTCTCCGCCCGCCTCTACCAGCCTCCGAGTTCCCCGGGGCGCAGTGTGCGCGACTCTTGTCGTTCTTGCCTCACTGTGTGCGTACCGGGATGATGGCCGCGCCGAGCAGCGCGTCTCCCTTACTGAGTCGCCCTCGACCGCCGAACAAGCGGTTCTCCTGCGAAACGGCGCCGTCATCGTAGGTAGCTTGCTGGACGATGGCGACAATGTCCGCATCGCGGTCCGCTACGGCGAAATCCTCGTCCCAAGGCGGGAGATCTTGGAAGTAGCTGGTACCACTTTGGAGTTATACCTGAGACAACGCGACCGCTTACCGCCGGGCGAGGCGGATGCCCACCTGGAACTGGCCGTTTGGTGCATGGAACACGGCCTCACGGAGCAGGCGCGGCAAGAATTGCAGATCGTTCGATCTCTACGGCCCGACCACCCCATGATCGGCTTAGCGGAACGACGGATTGAATTGTCCCGTGCGACCGTTGCCGACCTCCCTCGTCAATCGCAAAGACCGGAATCGTCGCCTCCGCAAGGGATCGATCCGTTTTCCGCTTCCGTCAATAATTCGCTACCCCTGCCTTCGTGGTTGGCCCAAGCAAGCGGAGTAGATTCACCCAAGATGCCGTCGCCGACACCCTCCCGCGGAGAAATCGGCGACGATCGGCCTTCTCTATCGATCAGAATTACCGATGCTCCCAGCGCGACCGCCCCTCCGGTTCGGCGAAGCGATCCGTCGGTCCTTCTTCGCGGTCTGCCGGCAAACGCCGGACCCGATTTTGTCAGAGTCATCCAGCCGATTTTAAGCAATCAATGTGCCACGGCGGGCTGCCATGGCGTGAACTCTCCCGAAGATCGCCGCTTGATTCGGATCCCATTCGGTCGGCCTGCCACGCGATCGGAAACCGCTCACAATCTCGAAGTCGTGTTCCGTTGGATCAATTTCGAAGACCCCGGCGCAAGTCCGCTGCTGGCTGTGCCAACCCGACCCCACGGCGGCACCAGTGCGCCGATTTTCTCCGGCACCTCCGCGCGACAGTATCGTGAACTGGTGGACTGGGTATTCGCCGTGACGCGAAAAGACGGCGACGAGAAACAACCGACCGGCCCAAGTGACGCCCAGGCGGACATGCCGGGCGGCATCCCTCCCGAATTGCTGCAGGCGGTGTCTCCGGCGGTCGCGATGGAATCATCGGCCGGCACATCGGACGGTGTGGTGACCGCCTCGGCAATCTCGGAACCGGGCTTGGTTCAGTCAGCCATTGCATGGGAGGCCCAGGGCCGAGCGGTTCAGTTGCCTTTGGCGGATGAAAATGGAAGATTCTTCCCTGAATCGTTTAGCAAGAGCGCGGAAAGCGAACACTCCATAACCCTGGAAAGCGGCAAACTCATCCCCGTTCCTTCCAGCAATCAGGACAGCTTCGCCCCCAACAACGGCGGGATGCCTGCCCGCCTGCAACCCGGTCATGCGATCGAGCAGGCTGGATTGGCTTCCCCGAATTCCCCGAAACCGGCACGCATCGAGGCATTTCCACCAAGTGCCGCGAACCCGTCTGAGTATCGTCCGACCTCGCGTAGTGCTCCGACGGAATCGGCCACACCGGCGGCAACCGAACAAGCGAAGCCCCAAGTTCTGCCCTTTGGTGACCACCTGCCCGCGCAGAGCAACGTCATTTACCGATAGCGGTCGATCCGTCGTCACACGGTGACCGGCAGGCATGGCTTCGGTATTGGGCAAGACAATCCGCAAATCAACCGCCATTTGAGCGGCTGCGAGCGGCGCGGACGTTTGCCTTCAACGGGCATCTCGTTCTAGGCAAGATCTATCTCGCCGTTCTTCCATGCGGACAGGAACTGGCGGTTGCTCTCCAGCAGGTCCCGGCGGTGCTCCAATTCGGTCGCCGTAAGCCAAAAGTACTCGCCGACCTCGGCTGGGTTGGGCACGATACGCTGTTCGGGATCGAGTTCCACCAACCACCAGGCGAGATCAACACCCCAGGGAGTCACTCGCCGCCACAGTCGGCGACGAGGCACGGCGCCGACGCCCAATTCCTCCAATAGTTCCCGCACAAGGGCTTGTTCTTCGGTCTCACCGGGTTCGATGCCGCCGCCCGGGAAGCACAGCTTTCCCGGCGCTGCGACTTGCGCCGCGCGGCGGATGATGAGGAACCGCGGACCGCGTCGAATCACGGCCACGACGCCTCTGCGACTCGTGCCGCGATGATCCTGATCGGGCGTAGACATGACCAAAAACGCGATCCCCTCGCTGAGTTTCGCTTTGCCTCGGCGGGCGCTTTCCCAACCTTGGTTCACGCGGCCCAACGCTCCGGCACAGCGAAGCGCAGGCTCGCGCCGTATCCAGACGTTTGCCCGTCACCATCTCCCGGTTTTTCCGTTTCCTACTCGACGGTGAAGGCGGCTGCCACCTACTCGTCGCACCGCTCCCGCGGAATCTATAATAACCTTCTCTCGCCACGAAGAATCGAGGAAGCCATGCCCGAAGTCCCGAATAAGGACACGAACGAGACCGGCAAGTCCGGGGAATCCTACCCGGGTGTACGGCAATTCACGGTGTTTCTGGATGACGGCCCCTCCCGTTTGGCGGATTTATTGCGGCGTTTTGAAGCTCGCAATTGCCGCCTCGTGAGCTTTTCTTTGCAACGCGAGTTGGGATATACCATCGCCCGATTCATTCTGCATCCGTCTTCCACCGGCAGAGAGGTCCTCGAGCGGTCAGGTTTACCGATCGTGGAAAACCGTCTGTTGGCCGTGCGGCTCGGCCCCGGCCCGCAGCCCTTGTTGCAGATTTGCTTGCCGTTGACCCGGGACAAGGTGGAGGTGCATGCCGGACAGGTCATCGCCACGACGGGCAAGAGCGATTCCATCGCGATTGTCACCGTGAATGACGTGGTTGCCGCCTGCGAAATCCTCCGCGAACGAGGATTCCACCTATTAACGGAGCACGATCTTTTCGGTCCTGAAGAGGAATCCGACAACTGACTTTCGGCGTGGGCGGCTTGGGTGCGTCGCCCCCGCCCTCCCGCCGAGCCTCCGCTGATTCATGCGGGATGTCCCGGCGGCGGTTCCGCCATCCCTTTGACGTGCACCAACCTCACGGCCGACCAAGGAACCACCACAAGTCCCTTGCCGTAGGGCGACTCCTCCGCCCGCACCACGAGCAGCTTTTCCCCACTCCACGCTGAAAAATTCTGCTCGACCAACAGAGATCGCCCGCCCTCCAACTCGACCCTCAGCTCCGCCCCGGACGGTTTCGCCTCCCAAATGTTCCGAAAGACGTCGGCCAGTGAAATACCGCCGTTTTCCGCGACGCCCGCACCCTTCGCCCGAGATCCGGAAGCCCGTTGGGAGTCCCCCGTCAACCGTCCGCCCGATAGGTCCAGATGCAAACCGCTGTCGATTGTGACCGCGGAATCACCCAAGCCCTGTCCCACCGCAAGCGAATTCCGTTTGGCTTCGATCGCCGAGTCGGCCGCAACGGACACCTGAGTGGCCGCCGTCTGTTCGATTTCCGACAACTCCTCATAGCTGGGGATACGAAAAGTGCTACCGCACTCCGGACACTTCCCCGGTTTCCCCTGCAAATCAGCCGGCCCAAACAGGCGATGGCCGTTGGGACACAAAAACTCGATTTTTCCTTCTTTTCCCGCCGACGGGTTTGCCGAGGATTCCTCCGCCTTTTCCGCGGCGGCAATCTCCTCTAAGGTAGGAATCAGAAACTTAATCCCGCAGCGCGGGCACTTGGCGGGCTTGCCGGCCCGATCTTCGGAACAGCGGATGCGGTGCCCGTTGGGACAAAGAAATTCGATGCTCATGGGATTAGAACCTCGCAGTTGCGGCCATGTGCCGCCCTCTGCCGGAGAAGTGAACGGTCCCTGCCTCCCTTTCAGTGTACGTTCGGCATCCAAGTCCGCAAATACTACCGAGTTATCGTTTTTCGCACCTTCGGCCTTAGAAGGCGGTTCAGGACTTTGATATGGTTCATCACATTCAGGCCCCGTTGCGCAAGCCAATTTTGCGTAGTATTTGGCTTCTACCTATCGCGGTAGTCTTTTCGGCCCCGTCACCGCTCTCGGGAAACGAACCCGTTCGCCTGATGGAGCGACTGGATCGCGGCGTCGTCGCCGTCGTTCGCCCCGACGGAACGATTGCGATTTCCTGGCGGTTGCTAGGCACGGATTCGCCGACGACGCAATTTCACGTTTACCGGACCACGGGTGACGACACCATGATCCGATTGACCGAACACGCGCTTGATCATGCCACGTTCTTCATCGACGCGGCCCCGCCGAGCGAGCCTGGCCGATACGTCGTCGAGGCGTGGACCGACGGGAAAGCGAGCGAACAGTCGCGTCCCGTTGCCCCGCTCGCAAAGCCTTATCTGGAGATACCCCTGCAAACCCTGCCCGGGCACTTTCCCAACGATGCGTCCGTGGGCGATCTCGACGGCGACGGAACCTACGAGATCATCCTCAAGCAAGAGATGCGACCGAAGGACAATTCACAGCGAGGTCCCACCGGCAGGACGAAGCTGGAGGCTTACACCCTGACCGGTCGGTTCCTGTGGCGGATCGATCTGGGGCCAAACATCCGCGAAGGCGCCCACTATACCCCGTTTATCGTGTACGACCTGGACGGCGATGGCTGCGCCGAAGTGGTTTGCCGCACCTCCGATGGTACGATCGACGGCACCGGCCAGGTCCTCGGCGATCCCGGCGCAGACCACCGAGACGCCCAGGGCCTGATCTTGGCCGGCCCGGAATTCTTGACCGTGTTCTCGGGCAAAACGGGAAAAGCCTTGGCGAGCGAGCCTTACGTCCCGCCTCGCGGCGATGTCCGAGACTGGGGCGACGACTACGGCAACCGCTCCGACCGATTCTTGGCTTGCGTGGCGTATCTGGATGGCTGCCGACCCAGCGTGGTGATGGCCCGAGGCTACTACACGCGCACGGTCTCGGCTGCTTGGGACTGGAAAGCGTCGCGACTCACCCTCCGCTGGGTATTCGATAGCGATGCCCCCGACTCGCCGCGTCCGGAGTATCGCGGTCAGGGCAATCACAATTTGGCCGTCGCGGACGTCGACGGCGACGGGCGCGACGAGATTATCTACGGAGCGTGCGCCATCGATGACACGGGCAAACCGCTGTACAGCACCGGCCTAGGTCACGGCGACGCCATTCACGTGGCGGACATTGATCCCGATCGACCCGGTTTGGAGGTCTTCGCCATCCACGAACGCCCGCAGCACCCGTACGCCTGTAACCTGCGCGACGCGGCGACCGGCGAGGTGCTGTGGGGCTTAGCGTCTCGCGACGTCGGTCGAGGCTTGGCCCTAGACATCGATCCGAGATACCGCGGCCTGGAATGCTGGGCCTTCGGCGCCGGGTTGAAAGGCCTGTACGATTGCCACGGGCGACGGATTGCCGAGCGAAGCCCGCCCTCGTGCAACATGGGCGCGTGGTGGGACGGCGATCTCCTACGTGAACTGCTGGACCACACCAAGATCGAAAAATGGGTACCGCAGCGCGAGAGTTGCCACTTGTTGCTCGATGCGGCCGATTTTGGCTGTGTTTCCATCAACGGAACCAAGGGGAACCCCAGCCTGGTTGCGGACATCCTGGGAGACTGGCGAGAGGAAGTACTCTGGCCGTCGAGAGATGGGAAACGCCTGCTGCTGTTCATCTCCCCCCACGCTACAACGCATCGTTTCGTCACACTGATGCAGAATCCCGTTTATCGTGTGGCGGTTGCACACCAGAATGTCGGTTACAATCAACCGCCGCATCCCGGCTTCTTCCTGGGCGAGGGCATGGCTTCGCCTCCCCGGATCGGAGCAACGGGTGGTTCATCCCCGCTCAATCCTTGACCGGCGACGCGATTCGTAAGGCACAAACGCGGACGCTTGCGGTCGGAAAAGAACCGGAGTACATTGGGCCGCATTGCCGCGTTCGCGACCTGTTGCAGACGAAGTTCGCACCGTCCCGCCGGGCATGATATTTCGGGGTTTCGCAGAACACGATTCACGGCAATATCGCAATCCAACTTCCTTTCGGTTTTTGCATAAGGCGAGAAAGGTTTTGCACCCATGGTTGGTTTCGGAAGAAACCGCGTTCGCGCTATGGTCCGAGCCATGACGACGGCGATGATTCTGCTGGGGTTGACCCAATCCACCCAAGCCTTCGCCGAAACGGGCGGGCCGCCGACCGCACCGCAGCACGTCACCATGTCCGCCCTGGACCTTTGGATCGTAGGCGGCTATCTGTTTGGAATTGTGCTGCTGGGTTGCTTGGCGGGCCTGCGACGCCGCGAATCGAAAGGTAGCGATTATTTTCTCGCCAGTAAGTCCCTGGTCTGGCCCATGATCGGGATGGCGCTATTCGCCACGAACATTTCCACGATTCACTTGGTAAGCTTTGCCCAGAACGGTTACACGTCAGGGCTGACCTACGGCAATTTCGAGTGGATGGCCGCGTTCACCCTGGTGATCCTCTCCCTGTTTTTCGCGCCCTTCTATTTGCGCGCCAATGTGGCGACGCTGCCCGACTTTTTGGAACGGCGATTCAACCGCCCGTGCCGCGACTATCTGGCCGTGCTGTCGATTTTCTCCGCCGTGGTCGTCCATATCGGGTTTTCCCTACTGACGGGCGCCATCGTATTGGAGGGCACCGTCCTGGCGGCCTTCGTAGACTCCCCGGAACAATACCGATTCTGGACGGTCTTGGCCATGGCCGGCGCCACCGCGATCTACACGATCGTCGGCGGTTTGCTGGCGGTGGTGGTGACGGAAACGATCCAGACCGTGGTGCTGTTGGTCGGCGCCGCCTGCATCACCTGGATCGGGTTTCACATGATAGGCGGGTGGAACGCGTTGGTGGAGAGCGTTCACCCCGTGAATCTCACGATCCTCCGCTCCTCGGCGGACCCCACCGGGATCACCTGGTACGCGGTCTTTCTGGGTTATCCTGTGTTGGGAATCTGGTACTGGTGCACCGACCAAACCATCGTGCAGCGCGTGCTGGGAGCCAAAGACGAAAACCACGCCCGAATCGGCCCGCTCTTCGCGGGATTTCTGAAGATACTGCCGGTCTTTTTGTTCGTTCTTCCCGGCGTCATTTGCCTCGGCTTGGTGAACACGGGCAAACTGCCTCCCCTGCCGGAACTGCCGGATGGGTCGCCGAATACCGAGCAGACTTACACCCACATGATCAAAACGATGCTCAATCCGGGCTTCCGAGGGATCGTCATCGCCGCCCTCTTGGCCGCCCTCATGAGCACGGTATCCGGTGCGCTCAACTCCATCGCGACGCTTTTCAGCTACGACATTTACAAGCGTTGGACGCCGGACGTCTCGGAACGGAACCTGGTTTGGGTCGGACGTTTCGCCACCTTCGTGGCCATGTGCGTGGCAATCGCATGGACGATGGCCTTGGGGCAACGAGACACCACCATTTTCCAAGCCATGGTCGATGTCTTTCCCGTCGTCGCGCCGCCGACCGCCGTGACCTTCGTTTGGGGCGTGTTCTGGCGGGGAACCTCCGCGCGTGCGGCATTCATCACGCTGGTAGGCGGTTCGCTGGTCGGTTTGGTGGTCTTTCTGCTAACCCTGTCCAAGGTCTTGACGATCAATAGCCTCTTCATGGCCTTTATTCTTTTTGCGGCGGAATCCGTGGCGATCGTGCTGCTGTCGTTCATTTTCCCGCATCGCCATACCCCGGAGAGTGAATCTCTGGTCTGGAGGACGCCGTGGGAAGCCCTCCGCGCGGAAGGAGCCTGGCGAGGGCTGATGGACTTTCGCGTCTTCGCGCTGGTTTTGGTCGTGGTGATGGTGGCGCTATACTGGGCCTTTTCGGGCGGCGAACCGTATTATCCCGTTCAGGCCCAACTCCTGCTCGACGGCCGGCCGCTCGTGGGAAGCAAAGTGGAACTGCAAACCGAGAATCCGCTCCTCGACGACACGCTTTTCATCGGCCTCGACGGCAAATTGACGTACGGGACCGCGCAGAGAGCGGGCGGCGCTCCGGCGGGAACCGTCCTTCGAATGCACCTAACGCCGGCACGGGATTATATCGTAGAGCTTCAAACCCAAGCGAACCAAAACGGCGAGGTCCATACCGCAGAGAAGATAGTCGCCTGGATTCCCCACGGCCAAGAGGTCTCGGAAACCACTGAAACGATTGCCGAGAACGCTGCGGCAAGCAACGGGCTTCATGGCCGCGTCCGCATCTTTCGGTGGCGCGTAGGAGAGGTCGAGAAGCAATGGATCTCGCCCGCCGATGCCAAAGTGGAAATCCGCCGAGCAACGGAAATTCCCGAGAACCTCCGTACTCCCGAGGCGGTCTTGATCGCTCAACCGAACGGTGGATTGCAGGTGCTCGAATTGCGATCCTCCGAAAAGGTCGCCAAGATTAATTAGCGTTTTCGGCACGACGTTGCCACTTCGGCGGGCCCTGTCGGGCGTTAAACTGCTCATCGGGGGGCGCACGACACGAAACGACCGGAGAGATGCTCCGGTCATGAAATGGAGCGAAGGAGTCCTGACGATGAAGAGACGCGAATTCCTTACCTCGACGGCGGCAGGCTTGCTTGTGGGCACGGCACCGGGCTATGCCGTCGGCCTGACGCGCCGCAAGCCCCGGAGGCTCGGATTGATCGGAAGCGGTTGGTACGGCAAGAGCGTCCTTTTGCGGTTTCTGCAAGTGGAACCGTGTGAAGTGGTGGCATTGGCGGACGTGGACAAGCAAATGCTGGCGGAGGCTGCCGAGATTGTGGCAGGACGCCAACCTTCCGGCAAGAAGCCCGCGACGTACGGCGACTTCCGCGAAATGCTGGCCGACAACGAATTCGATGTCGTCCTGGTTTCTACGCCCGATCATTGGCACGCCCTGGCGGCGATTGCCGCCATGAAGGCCGGCGCCGACGTCTTTTGCGAGAAACCGATCAGCACCGACGTCATCGAAGGAGCGGCAATGTTGGCCGCCGCCCGCAAGTATGGGCGCGTCGTCCAAATCAACTTGGAGCGTCGCAGCACACCGCACCTCATCGACGCCCGCGACCGCATCATTCGCGAGGGCAAACTCGGAAAGGTCGGCTTGGTGGAAGTCTACTGCTACTACCATATGCGAACCTCCGGAAACCCGCCGGACGAGAATCCGCCGGATTACCTGGATTGGGACTTTTGGACGGGTCCCGCCCCGCTGCGTCCCTACAATCCGCTGTTTCACCCCCGTCGTTGGCGTTCCTTCAAGGAATATGGCAACGGAATCCTAGGTGATATGTGCGTCCACATGTTGGACATGGTGCGGTGGATGCTGGAATTGGGCTGGCCGCAGCGGATCGCATCGAGCGGTGGAATCTACGTTGACAAGGAGAGCAAGGCCAACGTTCCCGACACGCAGCTTGCCTCCTTCGATTTCGGTGATGTGACCGTGGTTTGGCAACATCGAACTTGGGGGAGTACGCCGGATCGCGATTATCCTTGGGGGGCCACGTTCTATGGCGACAAAGGCACCCTCAAGGCAAGCGTCATGCGTTACGATTTCATTCCGCAACGCGGGGATGTCGTGCATCAGGATGTCGTTTACGAGCTGGACGAGTATCCGGAAGACAAGACCGAGAAGGATCTGGAACGGCATGTTGCGCCCGCCCTGCGGCGGCACGTTCGCAACTTTTTGGATTGTGTGGATTCTCGCGAGCAACCGGTAGCCGACATCGAACAAGGATTCATCTCGTCGTCCTCGTGCATCCTCGCCAATCTGGCACTGGAATTGGGGCGATCCCTGACCTGGGACTCCGACCGCCTTCAAGTCCCAGGGGACGAAGAGGCCAACCGACGCTTGGCCCGCCCCTACCGCGAGCCTTGGCAACACCCTACCCCGGAAGCGATTTGATCCCGCACATCGCAGAATAAGTTTATCGACTGCGGCGCCTTGGAACCCGAGATAGTCGGGTCACGAGATCGGCGCGCCGCACGCAGCGACGTCTGGTTTTCCAAAATGGAGATGGCACCATGCAGCGGCACTACGTACGCCCGGCTGGAAATGCCCGATCGGCTCGCCGACGTGAGGCACTTCCGTCCCGACTCCTTGCATTGTATTTGGCGCCGTTCTTTTTGGCGGTTCTTTTCGGACGGCAGGACCGATCGACCGATGCACGCGAGTCGACGGCGACGATCATTCATGTCTCCGTGGACGGAAACGATGCTTGGGCCGGTCGATCGGAGCGTCCCAACCCGGATGCCGGAGACGGACCGGTGGCGACCATCGGTCGTGCCGTTGCATTGGCGGCGGCATTACCCGCGAACACGCCCCGCGTGGAAATCGTCATTCAACCGGGCGAGTATGCGTTGGACGGCACGGTAGCCCTTTCCGGCAAAAACAAGCCCCTTCCTCCGCTCGTCATTCGGTCCGCCGTGCCGGGCAAGGTTCGCCTCAGCGGCGGTCGGCGACTGACTGCGTGGCAACCGATCACCGATCCCAAAGTGAAAGCAAGACTGCCCCAAGAGGTGCGCGATCGCGTGCGCCAAACTTCTCTCAAGGACTTGGGGATCACCGATTTCGGTTCGCCCGGCGGCGGTGGATTGGAACTATTCTTCGACGACCGCCCCATGACGCTTGCGCGTTGGCCCAACGAAGGTTTCACGCACATCGCCGATATCCTCGGGGAACAACCGATGAAGATTCACGGTATTCCCGGCGACAAGGTCGGAAAGTTCGTTTTCGAGGGCGATCGTCCCTCGCGATGGACGGAAGAAAAAGATCCTTGGGTCCACGGTTACTGGTTTTGGGACTGGTCCGACCAGCGCCACTCCGTGGCGTCGATCGATCCCGAAAAGCGAATTATCGAGGTTCGGCCCCCGTATCACACCTACGGTTACCGCAAGGGGCAGTGGTTCTACGGTTTCAATTTACTGTGTGAACTCGATCGTCCCGGCGAGTGGTATTTGGATCGCGAGTCGGGAGTCCTCTACTTTCTACCGCCGATGGAAGAGACCGCGGACGTGGACGCCGTTCTGAAATCCGGACGCCCCACCGTTTCCATATTGCAGACGCTTTTCGAAGTTGACAATGTCGAAGACCTCACGCTCTCGGGCCTGATTTTGGAGCATGCCAGGGGTACCATGATCGCCATCCGCGACAGTCGCCGGGTCACCGTCGAAAACTGCCTATTGCAAAACGGCGGAGGCTGGGGCGTGCAAGTCCGCGGCGGTGAACAGTGCGCCGTGCGGCGGTCTCGACTCTATCTTTTGGGAGAGGGCGGCGTCAGCCTGGACGGCGGCGACCGGCCTACCCTGACTCCTTCGGAACACGAAGTCACCGACTGCGAGATTTCCGATTACGGTCGCATCTACCCCATGTATCGAGCGGGCGTTTCCATCGGCGGCGTAGGACAACGCGTCCTCCACAACCACATTCACCATGCTCCTCATCAGGCGGTCGGATTCTCGGGCAACGACCACCTAATCGCCTTCAACGAAATCGACCACGTTTGCCTCGAATCCAACGACGCCGGTGCCGTCTATTCCGGGCGAGACTGGACCATGCGCGGCACGCGGATCGAGAAGAACTATTTCCACGACATCCAAGGTTTCCAAAATCGCGGATGCATGGGCGTGTATCTGGACGACATGTTTTGCGGGACGGTGATCGCCGACAACATCTTCGTTCGCGTCACTCGCGCCGCATTCATCGGCGGAGGTCGCGACAACCTCGTCGAAAATAACCTGTTCATCGATTGCAAACCGGCGGTTCACGTGGATGCCCGGGCCATGGGTTGGGCGTCGTATCACGTCGATACGACGATGACGGAGCGACTCCGCGCCATGCCCTATCAGAACACCCTCTGGGCCGGTCGCTATCCCGACTTGCCTCCCATTTTGGAGCAAGAACCGGCCGCGCCGCGCGGCAATGTCATTCGTCACAACCTTTGCTTGGGCGGCACTTGGGAATCGGTAGAGGCCAAGGCCCGCCCCTATATTAACGTCGAGGAAAACCTCGTCTTAGGCACCGCCGACGACAGCGGCCTGCTCGACCCGAACGGCCAATTACGATGGAACCCGCAAGCACCCGTCTTCGCGAAGTTGCCGGGCTTTCGCATCCCGCCGTTTGAGCAGATAGGCCCCCGCGAAAAACCCGCTCCGACCGATGCGGAGCCTGCCGCCGCGGAAAAATCCGGGCGTCCCAGCGATCCGACCCGCTGGGAATCCGATATCCGAAAGTTCGAAGAGCAAGACCGGCTACAATCGCCGCCCAAGGACCCCGTGCTCTTCGTGGGCAGTTCCAGTATTCGGCTATGGGACACGGCGAAATCTTTTCCGGAATGGCCCACGCTCAATCGCGGCTTTGGAGGCTCTCAAATCCACGAGGTGACGCATTTCGCCGATCGTATCGTCCTACCATATCGGCCGCGACTCATCGTCTTCTATGCGGGCGACAATGATCTCGCCTCCGGGGTTGATCCTGACACGGTTCTGGAACGATTCCAGACCTTTGTCAAGAAGCTTCGTGACGCAGAGTTGCGTGCCCCCATCATCTTCGTCGGCATCAAACCGAGCGTCGCACGATGGCGTTTGATCGACAAGATCCGTGAGGCCAATCGAAAGATTCAGGAATGGGCGGAGAACCACCCCGAACAAGACGTTCATTTCTTAAGCGTCGAAAAGCCCATGCTCGATGATCAGGGTTTTCCGCGCGGCGACCTCTTGCGAGAAGACGGCCTCCACCTCAATCAGCGAGGCTATGAGATTTGGAACGACCTGCTGCGCAAAAAGGTCGCTGAAATCGTCGGCGCCGCGAAGTAGCGATTCACACACCGGTCATTGGCTCGCGGCCTCGCACTGCCGCTTGAGTTGCAAAAAGAGTTCCCGGGTCTCGCTCCCGCCCAAGTCGGGATAGAGGGTCTCCACGACGGCGATCAATTCGGCGGCCTGTCGACGGCGATTGAGTCGTGCCAAACACCACGCCGTCAGGTACTTCGCGCGAAACCAACGCGCGGACCCCTCCGGGCTTCGCCGCGTCAATTCGAGGAGTCGGTTCAACGCCGCTTCGAGCGAAGCCGTATCCGCTTTTTGCACTAAGAGGAGAACCATCGCCTCTTGAATATCACCGCGGTCGGGCAATCGCTCGGCCAACTCGCCGTAGGCTTGCAAAGCGGCATCCAACCGGCGCGCGAGGGTCAACCATCTCGCCCGACTCTCCCCAAAAGCCTGCCGCTCCGCCGATGTCCACGACGACCGCCGTGAAGCTTCCAGGCCGTCCGTCAACCCCACGAGAAACTCGGCCAGTCTGCGTTTCGCCGCTTCGTCCGTAATCGCTTGAAGCACGCAATCGCCGCTTTGCATCACCCGTCGCAAAGTGTCCGCGTCCCAACTTCCCGGACTCAGCGGCGGCACCGTACGGTCGCCCGACAGGATACGAGCGACGGCGGCCAGGAAAAGGATCTCGGCGTACTCCTGTTGAGGCAACTGTGCCGATTCCGCCTCTTGGATTGCCGTAGCAAGCCCTGCTGCGGCCTGCTGCGCGGGCAGATGATGCTCGAGTCGCATCTGAGCCGAAAGCCGAATCGCTTCGCGTACGGCGGGATCGCGGATCGCCGTGTCGCCCGAGTCGGCCTGCCGCACCTGTTGAACCCAAGCGTCCAGTCGTGCGGCAACTTCCGCAACTTCGGCGGCAGGATCTTTCCCTGCGGCAACGATGGACTGAAAATACTCGCTTTCGCAGCGGGCGAAACCGTCCATCGCCGACCATCGCCGAGTTCGATCCGCCTCCTCTTGAGGGTCCGTCGGCCCTGGCAATGAAAGCACAAGCTGCCAATACTCCTCCGCCGCTTCCCGCCGCTTTCCCATCAATTCGAGCGATTGCGCCAAGCGTAAACGCAATTCTCCGGCCTTGGGATGGCCGGGGTGTCGGCTCAAGAAGGTACGAATGCGCGAGAGGAAAGTGTCGAGGTATTGCGCGGGGTCGGACTGAACGAGGACTGCAAGGTGATGAATCGCCATCAAATCCGCCTCCGCCGCCTGCGGTTGGTCGCCAAAGCGGTCAGCCAACTCGGCAAATCGACGAAAGGCCTCCCGGTGATCCCCCCGATCGCTTGCTATCGCGGCGGCGGTCAGGCCGTAGCGGAAGGCGTCGACTGCGCCTCCACGGCGTGCCGCCGCCGCTTGCGCCCGGTCATAGCCGGCCAAAGCTTCCTCGATCCGACCGGCGCGGAAAGCGTTCTCTGCCGCTACGGCGCTCATGGCGTCATCGTCCCCCAGCGTTGATCCGCCGCGCCCCGCGAGGAATAACTCGGCCCGCCGTACCCAATAAGGATCGCCCCCCTGGCGAAGGGCGTCCAATATCTCCACGATCTTGAGATTCCAAGGTTCCGTCGGTCGTTCTTCCTTTTCCGCGCTATTCCGCAGCGTCCAATAGGCTTCCATCAGGGCGAAATCGTACGCGGAAAGCGTCTCTCCCCGGTACTCACGCCCCAGCGAAAGGATGCGTTCGACGGTCGCTGCGTCTCCCGAATCCAGAGCTAAGCGAAGAGATTCGGCACGCACCCGCAGCAATGCTCGAGGTGAAAGCGAGGTCTCGTCGATCGCCGCCAGAGCAGCCCGCGCCAAGTCCCACTGTCGCAACAGGCGACAGGCCCGAGCCAGAGCCAGTCGGGAGTCAAGAGCCAAAGGGTGATCCGGCGGAAGTTGCGCGAGAATCTGCAACCGCCGTTGCGACTCGGCCAACGCCGCGGCGCGATCCGGGCCATCCTCCGGATAGGTCAGCGCCAGTTCCATTTCAGCCGCCGCCAAGTGGAATTGGACGGTCTTCTCGAATCCCAGCCATTCGCTTTCGCTCCACACACCCTCGGACGTGGTGGGCACTGACGCAGCGGCAACTGCTTGCAGCTTTTCCGCAGTGACCTTCTCGAGTTCTCGCAAGTCGCGGATCGCCTCGCGCAGGGGTGCCCGCACCGATTCGATCTCGCCGCTCTGATTACCGCCGGTGGAAGCCCCCTGCCTTCCGAACAACTCCTGTTCCTCTCGCAAGAGTCGCCCTTGAGAAATCCGCAATAAGGCGAATTGCAAAGTCGCCCAATTGGCGTCATCACCGACCGACTCCGAAAACGAGAATTCCCTGGTCGTTCGTGCGGCCAATTCCCATAGCTCATCTCTCCGCGGAGGAGGCAGGGACTCGGCGTGGTCCCTGAGGCAGATGAGGTATTGAACGAACAAGAGTGCTCGCCCGCGGCCCGAGAGGTCCTTTTCGGCCAAACGAAGGCGACAGTATTCCTCGGCGGTTTGGAAGAGAAACCGCTCTCGCAAGGCCTCGACAAATCGGCGATCGACCTCGCTTTCATCGGCAACGGCGACGCTCTGCCCGAACGCCTTTCCGGACGTGAGACCGAATAGGCCGAGGAGCAAGGTAACCCAAAAGATGACCAGAACCTTTTTCACGGTTCCACCGGTGCGGCGAATTGAATCCGACGGAAACCCTCCGCACGACAGACGTCGTAGAGGCGAATCACATCTTCCATGGCAACCTCTCCCGCCGGATCGAGAATGACGGGCAGATCGCGCCGAATGCTTCCCAACTCCCGCAGCTTGCGACTGACATCGTCGAGCGATCCGTAGCGCTGCTGATTGAGCATGAAAATCGTCGTCCCATTTTCGCGCAACATCCGGATCACTATGGTCGTCAAGTGCTCCAACTCAGGAGGCAGGGCGGCGGCTTCTCCCAAACTGCCGGGCAGATTCAAAGGGCTGGGGAGCCTCAGTTCCAGCGGCTGAAAAGAAGTCGTACACAGGAAAAAGATGATGAGCTGAAAGACGACGTCGATCATCGGCGTCATCGGCAGATCAAGGGGCGCCGTTCCGCTATGGATCGCAAGTCGAAGACGGACCATGAGATCGCCTAGTTGACTCGTTGCCGTCGCGGTTCACAACAACAAACGCGCGGATTGCGTCGGGAAATGATCGGCAACGATTCAGTCATTCTCCACCACACTGAACGACACATTCCAAATACCGGCTCTGGCGCACGAGACCAAAACGGGGGCCACCGCAGCATAAGGCGCCCGGCGATCGGTTCGGATTCGTACCTCCAAATCGCCCCCCCGCGCGGCTTCCGCCTCGAACACCCTTCGCAAGCCCGTCTCATCGACAACCCGGCCACCCACCAGTACTTGGGAAGTCGGCGTGATATTGATCAAGATGCGGCGTGTTTCGGATTCCTTTGCCTTTTCACCCGTCGCGGCGGTAGGCAACCGCAGATCCACCGGCGACTCTTGCTGCGCCAGATGGCCGGCCAAAATGAAAAACAATATGAGCTGGAACGTGACGTCGATCATCGGCGTCATGTTCATGCGCACGGAGGGTCGGCCGACCACGGATGGCGCCCGCATCAGCGACCTCCTTCCGGGACCGGCGCGGCCGGCGGCTTGACGGATGATCGCCGTCGTTTCAGAGGCAGCAGAGTACGCTGCGCCAAGCTTGCGGCCTCCGCCGTCACTTCGTCCGTGCGATTGCGAAAGTAGGCGTAAAGGGCCAGGGCGGGAATCGCCACGATCAAGCCTTCAACCGTGGTGACGAGTGCCAGATAGATCGCCTCGGCCAAATCCGCCGCGCGCGCCGCCCCCTGAGTTTCCGCCACCGTGCGAAAGGCTAGGATCATGCCAACCACCGTGCCCAGCAGCCCCAGCATGGGGGCCAGATTCCCGATGACCGACAGATATTCCACCTTCCGCAGCAACCGGGCCGACTGTTCGGCCAACGCATCCTCGACGGCTTTTTCCACCTCGCTCCAGCCTGCCTCCAACTCGGCCATGCCCGCCAACAAGACATGCGACAAAAGGCAAGGTTGTTGCCGACACAGTTCGAGGGCTTGCTTTCCGTCGCGCGCAGCCAAGGCGCTGCGGACCTGCGTCGCGAGCGACTCGGGAATGAGTATCGATTTCCGCAGCGTCAGGGCTTGTTCGACGGCCAAAGCCACGGTGGCCAAGGACAACAGTATGATCAAGAATCCAACCGTCCCGCCCGCCTTTAGAATCCCCCACAAACTGAGTTTCGACTCCGAGTTCGGAGAAGACGACTCCGCGACGCCCCGGTCGGTTGGCGGTGCGGCGACGGTCTCCGGAACATTCAATCCAGGTGACGCAATGGAATCCGGCTTAGCGGTCGGCGCCTGGGCAACAGGCGGCGGACCGGAGGGAGCGGAGGAACCGCTGTTCTCGGCGGCGGTCCCCGGTGGAGGCAGCGGCAAGATCGGCGCCGATTCGAGGCTTCCCGCAATAAAAGCCCCAACGCGCGCAGCGACCGGGTAATCGACGCTCCCAGCGGCGACCGCGGAGGGCGAAGTCAGGCAAGAACCCGACCAACTCCCGATGACAACTAGAGCCAGCAACACCGAGGAAAAAATTCGACTCATCGCTTTGACGGTATTCATGTCACCTCTGGTTCCGTGCCGCAGACCCCAGGTTCTCTCTTTCATCGTATCGCTACGGTTGTCGCGTCCAGGAGGATTCGGGAAACCGTTGTTTCAGTTCTTGTCTTAGGCTCTCAACCCTGGCAGCATCGTCCTTCCAATCGGTCTTTGCCAGGGCGTTAGCGCCTTCCCACAAAGACCTGGCAATCAGAGGCCGAGGGTCTGTGCACAACAGCCCCACCTTTAGGTAAGAGATCGCAGCGCGGTCGGATCGGTAGCGGTGCGCCCACGCCGATGCAATCACATAATACGGCCCAGCGCGGTAGGCTAAAGGCAGTTTTTCGGCGATCGTTTCCCATCGCTCGATATCCTCGGGCGACGCGGTCAGAGCCTGTGTCCGCCACAACTGAGCTCCGGCCATCAAGGCGATCCGCGAATCTCCGTCTCGCCCAAGGCTCAGGTTCCGCAATCGGGCGGTCGCCTCGCCTCCTCCCGGTCCCAACAGAAGATAGCTCGCGCCGAGCAGTTGAACCGCCGGTCGAGTGTCGCGTATCCAACCCGCGGCGGCCTTTTCGGTCGCTGCCGATTGTTGGTCGGGTGACCACGCCAGCGGGATGCAATCCATGTACGGCGTCCGCGGATCCTCTGTGATAAGTTTCAAAAAAACGTCGCACGCGGCCAAGTCGTTGCCCGCCGCTTGCAAACAACGCACCATCTCCGCAGCGATTTCCCGCCGTGCCCACGACCGAGTCTCCGCGTCCATCGAGTCGCGCAGCAAGGCCATCGCCTTCTCGATTCTGCCGGCGTCCTTTTCTTTTCGTGCCTCGAGGAAACTCGGCCGTCTATTCGTCTCCACTGCGAGGACTTGCTCCACCGGGATGGTACGGTCCGTCCCCACTCGCGGACGAAATAGCAAACCGTCCCCCGTGTATTCGATGACTTGTCCGGTCAATTTCACCTTTTCGCCGTTGCTCCCACGAATCACGACGACGTCTTGCGCAGGTTCGACGCGACCGGGTGAACCCTCTTCGGAAAGCCCCTCCGAAGGGAAACAACAAGGGCAAAGCAACGGGAGAAGGAGCAACAACCAACCGCATCGGCCTCGAATGGCGTCGAGCGGAGTTGGGGAGATTCCGGGCGATAGCTTGAGAGACTGCGTTAGCATGGACGCACGACGTTCGTCTTCCGACCGCTCTATTGGCGGCGAGGCGACGAGGCAAGGGCCTTGGTGATGTCGATGTAAACGTATTGGCCGCCGTTCTCATCCGCGAGCCGAGCGATAAAATTCCGGTTCGAGCCTGCCGGTCCCAAGCCGAACTCCACCGTGTGGATGATGATGCCCGCCGCCCGACGCCGGATGTCTTCCATTTGCACTTCGCTCAGGCGCGGTTCGTCGGCATCCGTAAGGAAGAATATCACATCGGGACGAAGGCGAATCGCGGTGTTGAGCGCGGCCTCGTGCTCGGTCCCCCCGGCGGCTTGAATGGCCGCGATGAAGCGTTCGGCCCGCGCCTTATTCTCATCGGTTGCAAACGAAAGGCGTCCCGATTGACCGGACGGGCTGAACACCACGGGAACATGATTGTAGAAAACGATCTGGAATTGCTGCGTGGACTGCAAGTCTCGGATGCTCTTCAGAAGTTCCTGTTTGGCGAATTGCAGGGCATTGTTGCCCACTCCGCCCATACTGCCGGAACGGTCGAAGACGTAGACGAATTTGCTCCCCTCGCTGCGAATTCCGAAGAGCGTGGCGCTGCCGCCGCTTCCCGGAGATCGGCCGAATCCGCCCGCGCCGGTGCTGCGTGAGGCATCGCTCAGCGCCCCGTCGCCGGTCTCCTCCGCGGCGCTGGGCCCCAAACCGCCGAGGTGCGATTGCGGAAGGAACTGCTTGGCATCAAAGGCGGGCGAAACCTGCGCAATCTCGGCAAGATTCGGTTGCCCCGTTGAGGTATTCGCCGACGAAGGCGCTGCTTCGCGTACGGATTCCGAGTCGATGAAATAGTCGCGCGGTCCGTCTCGATATTTCAATGCGATGCCGACATCCGCCGCTCGCTCCTCGCTCAATCCGGCGGGTCGCCGGTCGCTGAAAAACCAGGCAAGCACAACAAAAGCCAGCGAATGGAGAAGAAGAGATACCAACCAGGCGGGAATCGCCCAGCGGGGTCCGCTCGGCGAGGCACCGCCCGCGTGACTCGCAGCCTGAAGGATTTGTCCGCGCTGATTGTCGCAACTTGGTGTCACAACGTGTCCCGCCGCCATTGTCGGAGATTCGACGAAAACTCCCCTGAAGGCAATCGTGGGAATGACGCATCCGGTACGACGAAAACAACGCCAATGCCATCCTCTGCGAGCGTCATACCGAGCTGATAATCCGGTTCAACTATCGAGGGCGCCGTCACGCGGCATCTCGGTCGATAAAATAGCGCTATCATGAACCTGGCAACCCGTAACGGAACGCCGAGGCTCTAGCTGTATAATAGAGCAAGATCGCGATTTCGTCGCGTTCAATTCCCCCTTTACGAGGGACAATCGCTATCCCTGATGCGTCTGTCGCGGCAATTGGCCAAACCAACTCGCGATACCGCAATGAATCTTAAGGCAACTCGACGGAAGAAGCCCCGGCACTTCAAAACAAGGGAACGAATTGTAGAGGCGAACATGGATTTGAGGGTTATTCGTTATCCACACCCCACTCTAAGGTATAAGTCGAAGCCCATCCGAAAGGTGGATTCCGAATTTCGGGCCATCGTCCGTCGGATGTTCGAATTGATGTACGAAGAACGAGGGATCGGTTTAGCGGCCAATCAAGTCGATTTGCCCTACCGATTTTTCATCATCAACCTGTCCGGCGACCCAAGCCAAAAGGAGGAGGAATTCGTTTTCATCAACCCTGAGATCGTCTCCAAAAAGGGTAACGAGGAGGACAAGGAAGGCTGTCTCAGCCTGCCGGGCATCTCCGCCGTGGTGCGACGTTCCGCCGAAATCGAGATTTTGGCCTACAATCTCCAGGGCGAAGAGGTCCATGGGCGATTGAAGGGGCTTTTCGCGCGGGCGTTTCAGCACGAATACGACCATTTGGACGGGACGCTTTTCATTGATCGTCTGACTCCGACGCGCCGTTGGGCAGTGGCGGACCAAGTGGACGCGTTAGAAAGCGAGTACTCCGGTCGCGTCATCGCGGGCACGGAACCTAAAGAGGAAGACGTGATGCGGCGACTGGCGGATCTGGAAGCGCTGCGAGTCTAGCGGAGTCCGCCCCCGTCCAATCGTGTGAAATCTTGAGGTACCGTCACTCGCGGCGATTGGGGCTTTCCGCCGATCGGAAGCCCCAATCCGGCCCGATGCGGCGCGGTGGTCGTACGGGGCACCGGCTTTGTCCGGGATGACGGGATCAGTGGGGATCGTTCGGAAAAATCGGCGCACGGCACTTGCAACATTTGGCGAAACAAGGAAACCCGAGTAAACTAGGATTTATGCGGGAGACCATTGCGTCGGAATGACGCAATCCGGTTCGTTTCGACGTTGGGTCGCCAGCGAAATCGTGAATTCTCCCGGGCGATCGTGGTGCCTCCGTAGGTCGAAGGCGGTTCGGCCGAGTACTTGCCTTGAGGGCTAACCGGAATGAAGTATTTGCTGGTTCGGGCATTCTTGGGGATGGTGATCTTGGCCGGCACCTTTTGGGGACATAATGCCGCACTGTCCGCCGCCGAGGATTCCCCTGCGGTCGAGGCGGATCAAACGACCCCCGCCTCTCCCGCCGCACCCGTTGCCGTTACCGCCCCTGTCCCGCCTTCGTCATCTCAAATTGAAGGTACTCCGCGTATCCTGGCACCAGGCGTGCTCGTGACCATCCCGCCCGACGTCCAGGTCGACGAGACGCACAATCGGTCGGACATTGTCGAACTTGTAACACTGGACCCGACATTCGATTGGGCGAAGAACTGCGACTTTCGTCGGACGGTGTACTGCCTCGAATTCAAATTCAAGCTGCCGCGACTAATCGAAGTGGACATGCCGCAGGCAAGCGGTCGGATGCAACGCAAGCCCATCCTATACTTGGTTTACGCCGTGACCAATACGGGAAAGGCCTTGAAGCCGGTCCCCGAGCCCGACGGGACTTATCGCGTGGAAGAGGTCGCGGAAACGGTACGATTCTTGCCGCGATTCACCTTGAAGATATTGGAATCCGGGAAGGAATATCCGGACCGCCCCAATCCCCTTATCGTATCCCAGATTCGACGCCGCGAAGACCCAGCCATTCGATTCTTCGACGGCACGGAAATGAACGAGCGACAAATCGCGGTAGGCGAAACCTACTGGGGAGTCGCCACTTGGGAGGATATCGATCCCTCCCTCGATCGCTTTTCGATTTTTGTTTCGGGCTTGTCGAATGCGTACCGCTGGCAGGATCCTCCGGGTGCCTACAAGGCGGGAGATCCCATCGGCCAAGGTCGCGTCTTTACCCGGAAGTGCCTGCAATTGAATTTCTGGCGCCCGGGCGACGAGTTCATCCTCAAGGAAAGCCAGATTCGTTTCGGAATCCCCGGGCAGGTTGACTACGAGTGGGTTTTCCGCTAAAAATAAGTTTCGCCTGCTTGTTCGGGTAATCCCTGTCGGAGTGGCACGCCTGGCGGTTGCGGAAGACCCGCTGAGCGAGTAGTGCGAAACTCTTGCTGCTTTCCACATGATGTCATCGGAACGCCCGTCCGCACCGGCAGACGATCAGGCGGGATATAGCTCGAGGATGTCGCCATGGCACACAAGAAGGGTCAAGGTTCGAGTCGCAACGGTCGCGATTCCAATCCGCAATATCGCGGCGTGAAGCGTTTCGGCGGTCAGTACGTGACGGCGGGCTCCATTTTGGTTCGCCAGTTGGGAACGAAGTTTCACCCCGGTAAGGGAGTGGGCTTGGGCCGCGACTACACGCTTTTCGCGCTGGTCGATGGTTACGTCACCTTCGATCGTGGCGGTCGCCGAGTACACGTGCTGCCGCAGAACAATTGAAGCGCCGTCGCGGTTCCCAAAAAGCGAACGTGCGTTTCGGCCAAGTGCAATTTGCGGGGATGGTTTTCGGCCGCCCCGTTTTTTCTTGCGCGGTGTCGGCTTCCTGAATTGGTAGGGGAGCCGCTGCTTCGGTTCACCGCAATCATTGTCCGTTTAAGGTATCTCGCGACGACACCGTGTTCCTGGATGAAGTGGAAATCGTCGTGCTGGGAGGCCGCGGAGGCGACGGTTGCGTGAGCTTCCGGCGGGAAAAGTATGTCCCGCGCGGAGGTCCCGACGGCGGAGACGGCGGAGACGGCGGAAGCGTCATCCTTGTCGCCGAAGAAGGCGTCGATCATTTGACGGCCCTAGGGCACCGTCACCACTGGCGAGCCGAGGACGGTCGGCCTGGTCGAGGGGCACTTTGCCACGGGCGATCGGGCAATGATCTTGTTATCCCCGTTCCGCCGGGAACTTTGGTCTTTGATGCTGAGCGACAATTACTGCTCAAGGATCTGCGAGAATCCGGCGATCGTGTCGTTGCCGCTCGCGGAGGAAAGGGCGGCAAAGGAAACGCCGCTTTCAAGTCGGCCACCAACCGCGCACCTCGGCAAAGCACGCCCGGTGAAGACGGGGAAATTCGGCGTCTGCGACTGGAACTCCGCATGTTGGCCGACGTCGGTCTGGTAGGAAAACCCAACGCCGGCAAGAGCACCTTGCTGAGCCGGCTAACAAAAGCGCGACCCGAGATCGCGGCCTACCCTTTCACGACAAAGTACCCGCATTTGGGGAAGGTTATCCTCGACCACGAGCGAAGTTTCGTTTTGGCTGATATTCCCGGACTGATTGAAGGCGCTCATGCCGGTGCCGGCCTGGGACACGAGTTCCTGCGCCACGTGCAACGGGCGGCGGTTCTGCTGCATCTCGTCGAGCCTGAGCCTTACGACGGCAGTGACCCTCTCGACAACTACCACCTAATCCGCAAAGAGATGTTGCAGTTCGACCCCGAATTGGCCAAGCGAGCGGAGGTGGTCGCGGTCACCAAGGCCGATCTGCCGTCCTGTCGCATGGTTTGCGAGAGGCTCGCCTCCCGATTGAATATGGAGGTGACGCCGATTTCCGCGGTAACGGGCGAGAATCTCAACCGATTGGTGCAACGCCTTTGGGACACGCTGCGCCGACAACGCGCCGAGACGACGAATTCATGACCGCATGTCCGCAACTGAGGCCGGGCACATACGATTGGGAATCACGACACTCAGACTCCATGCAACGTTGAGCTGGATCTGATTCCCGCCCGCGGTTCGAATCGGGTCCTGTTACGAGAAAGATCGTTCCATGTTCGTGGCGGTAGACATCGGCAACCATCGCCTCAAATGCGGGATATTCCGCCTACGGGGAGACCGGCCTTCCATGCCGTCGCCCGAAGCGACCTTCGCCTCGCAGCATCCGGCCGAGATCGTGGAATGGGTCTCTCGCACGCTAAACGCCATGGGGGACCACGATCACGAGACTCAGACCGTACCGCCGACATGGTGGATCGCGAGTGTCAACCGTCCGCTTGCCGGTCAACTGCTGGATTGCCTCAGGCAAATGCGTCCCGCCCACGGTCTTGTGCTGTTGAGTGCCGCCGACTTGCCGCTGTCCGTCCGTCTCCCGAATCCCGATCGTGTTGGCATCGATCGCTTGGTCAACGCCGTGGCGGCGGAGCGGATGCGGTGCCCGAGTTGTCCCGCGCTGGTTGTGGATCTGGGTACCGCGATCACCGTGGATACAATTTCCATGGACGGCGCGTTTTTAGGAGGGGCGATCCTCTTGGGCTTGGCCTCCATGGCTCGCGCCCTCCACGAATTTACGGACATGCTGCCGCTCTTGCCGGTCGAAAACCTAGCCGCCCCGAACGCCATTGGTAAGGATACCGAGGCCGCCATGCGTGCCGGGCTTTTCTGGGGCACGCTGGGCGCGATCCGAGAGTTGCTCAACCGGCAGGCCGAGACACTCGGGCAAGCGCCCGACGTCTTCATTACCGGGGGACACGCGGCGATATTCGCCGAGCATCTGGACGGCGCAAGGCACGTCCCCGACCTTACGCTCGCCGGTATCGGCCTGACGGCAATTCATCACGCAAACCAACCGTAAGTCGGCACGGAAACGAGGAATCATCATGAGATATAGCGGAGTGAATGCGCCCTTTTGACGCGGCACATACGTCGAGAATCCGCTGCTTTGATGGGGCGCTCGGTTTCATTTTCGCGACCAGCCATGATTTCGATAGGAGTCGGACAGAGCATGAATTATTCCCCAGGCAACGAGTCGGGATTAATCCGAGAGAAGGTGGCGGGAATACCGATCGCCGATCTGGCGAAAGAGTTCGGCACGCCTCTGTTCGTGTACGATGCCGCCGTCATGCGATCGCGTTTGGCCGAACTGCGTCGGTTCGACGTGGTGCGCTACGCACAAAAGGCTTGCTCCAACCTTGCCGTCGTCGATTTGCTCCGCCGCGAGGGGGCCTTGGTGGACGCCGTCAGTGCGGGCGAGATTCATCGGGCTTTGGCGGCGGGTTACACGCCCTCCGGCGATCCACCGCCGATCGTTTACACAGCCGACATCTTCGATCACGACGCACTGGACCTGGTGCTCGCTCGCGACATCCACGTGAATTGCGGTTCCCGCGATATGATCGAGCAGTACGGAGAACGCGTCTCCGGTCGGGAAATCACGCTTCGAGTCAATCCGGGCTTCGGTCACGGCCACAGTCGCAAGACCAACACCGGAGGCGACCTATCGAAGCACGGTATCTGGCACTCGCAATTGCACGACGCCTTGGTCGAGGCCGAGCACTACGGCTTGAGCGTCACCGGCATTCACATGCACATCGGTTCCGGTACCGATTTGGAACACCTGGCTCAGGTCTGTACCGCGATGGAAAAGGCGGCCTTGGAGGCGGGGCGCAGCGTCCGCTCGATCAGTGCGGGAGGGGGTTTGCCGGTCCCCTACCGTCCCGGCGACACCCGCATTGACCTGGATGCCTATTTCGAACTGTGGCACGCCTCGCGAAGGCGACTGGAAGACGCCTTCGGACACGCAGTGCGATTGGAGATCGAACCGGGGCGATATCTCGTCGCCGAAGCCGGATTCCTCATCTGCGAGATTCGGGCCGTCAAGCATCAAGGCGACAACTTGTTCTATGTAGCGGATGCGGGGTTCAATAATTTGGCCCGACCGATCATGTACGGTGCGTACCACCCCATTTCCCTCGCTCCGCGTGAATCGAATCTTGCCCGCGACGTGGTCGAGGCCGTAGTCGGCGGTCCCCTCTGCGAGTCGGGAGACATCTTCACGCAAGAAGAGGGCGGCATCGTAACCAAGCGACGCCTCCCCGCCGCCGCAGTCGGCGACCACCTGGTCATCGAAATCGCCGGTGCCTATGGCTTCGTCATGGGTTCGAACTACAACTCGAAACCCTATGCCGCCGAAGTTCTCGTGGAGGACGGTGTGCCGAAGTTGGTACGCCGCCGGCAAACATACGCGGAGTTGACGGCCTGGGACGTGCCGCCCAAGCAAGTACGTTGACCTGACCGTGGCACGAAGCTCGCGTTCATCGGCCCGTCGTTCACAAGGGCCGAGAAGGTCGCGTGCCGGATGCCCCGCGACCTGTTTGCGTCGACCCTTTCGCGCCCTACGAAGTCTGAGACTGGCGTTTACCCCGTTGCGTGCGGGTCCGCGTCCTCGTGGGCTTGGGAGACGACCACTCCTTGGTCAATGTTTCGAAGACTTCCGGAGACTCGTAGCGAACGATCCCGGGGGCTTCGGGAATCGGCCCGATGAGGCCGCGAAATACCGGCAATCCGCGAACCGTCAGATCGGTGCAACAGTCGTCGATTCCGACTTGGGAATGCCGTTTGAGAAGGTCCTCCGGGCTGTCGTAATCTCGAATCCGGATCTGACCGTCGGTACCGCGAGTTACCACGCGTATCGTCTGTTTTTTCATGGCGGCGAGTCTCCTTCGCGATGCGACGCCCAAACCGACTTTGGTGAGGCGCTCTCTTGTTCGGAAATCGGCATCTTCGCGATGAGATTCGGCTCTGTTTTCCATCGTCCATACCACGGCTAAATCAGCGACGCCCGGCACTTTCCATCCCATGCGAAGTACCGTGGCGACCGTCAGATCGAATACGCGCCGCCGCGAAATTGACGAGGAAAGCGGTCCGATCAATCGCGCCGGATATGTGGGTTTCGGCGATTGTTATTGCTTGGCCGGGCGGTAACAAAAACCGCAAGACCGCGGGACATACGGAGCGGCGGCGTCCGACCGATTCCACGACGCAGCGACCGATTCTTAATGGTCCTCGCCTATATCGGCATCGCTCACCCGCTGTACGAGGACGCCGTTGTGCTTGGTGTCCGGCAATCCCGTTCCGTAAATGGCCACCACGAGGTCGCCGGACTGAACTAGTTGCTGCTCGACTCCCCACCGAGCGACGAACTCCAGCAGTCGATCGCTTTCGGCCACGGGAGCTTGCGGAAGCGGGATGATTCCCCAGTACAACGCCATGCGCCGGAGGACCGCCGGATTCCCGGAGACTCCCACCGTCGGCATGCTGAAGCGGTGTTTGGAGATTCGGAGCGCGGTCTTGCCGGAATGGGTCGCTACGATCAGCAATTTGGCTTCCACCTCCGCGGCGATGCATCCCGCATGCAAGGCCGTACTTTCGCTGATGGAGGCGTCGCTTCCGCCGGGCACGTCGTGAGCACTCAATTCCCTCACAACTCGGCCCGATGAACGCACGTACTCCTCAGCGGCCAATGCAATCCGGTGCATCATGGCTACCGATTCCAGCGGAAAACGCCCGATCGCGGTCTCTCCCGACAACATGCAAGCGTCCGCCCCGTCGAGTACGGCGTTGGCGACGTCCGTGACCTCCGCCCGTGTCGGCAAAGGCGAATTCTGCATGCTGTCTAGCATTTGAGTGGCGACAATCACGGGCTTTCGGTGCCTGTTGGCGACGTTCACGATTTGCTTTTGAGCCACGGCCAAGCGGGCGATGTCCGTCTCGACACCCAAGTCTCCTCTCGCCACCATCACGCCGTCCGCAGTGCCGATGATTTCGTCCAGGCGGTCGAGAGCCTCAGCCTTTTCGATCTTGGCGATGATATGGGCGTCGGACCCGTGACTCTTGAGATAATCGCGCAATTCGTCGATATCCTCGGCGCTTCGCACAAAACTCAGTCCCACGAAATCAATTCCGTGGAGCGCCGCCCACTCCGCCGCGGCGAAATCCGCATCGTCCATAGCACGGACGCGAAGTTTGGCTCCCGGCACGTGAAGGCCCTGTCGGCTTCGTACCACGCCCGGTTGAACGACGCGGCACTTCACGGCGTCTTTTGACGTGCCGATGACCTGAAGTTCGACCAACCCGTCCGCCAGCAGAACGCGGTCTCCCGCCTCCAAGTCGTCCAGGATCGGGGGGAACGTCGTGGATAGTTCACCCGGTTTCGTCGCCGTCGCGCCTTTGACGAATGGCACCACGTCGTTCAAGTGGCATTCCAAGCTTCCGCCCGATATATCGCCCAATCGAATCTTCGGCCCGGCCAGATCGAGAAGCACCGCCACCGGACGACCAAGCTCAGCTTCAGCTTGCCGCACCGTTTGTAACCGCCTTTGGTGATCGTCGAGCGTGCCGTGCGCGGCGTTGAGGCGAAACACATCCACTCCGGCCCGAATCATGTCGCGCACCATTTCCGGGGTCTCGGACGCCGGGCCGAGGGTTGCCACGATCTTCGTTTGGCTGGGACGAACGGGAAAGCTCACGGAAGGCTCCTCAAGATTCGGCGGTCATGGAAAGCAACAGCGCAAAAAACGACTGCGACTCCACTATGATGACCGTTTTCGAGGCCGATTGCACGTGTATCCCGGTCGTATTAGACTTCAAGAGTTGGGGAGGCCCCCACCAAGATATTTCTTCGTAACCGTCTTCGGACAAAGGGTATCGCAATGCATTCGTCGCAACACAGCAGAAGAGACTTTCTCCGCGTCGGTTCCGCCATCGGTGCCGGAACCGCTTTGCCGCATATGTGGCTCGGGC
Source organism: Thermopirellula anaerolimosa (assembly GCF_054657335.1). Classification (NCBI taxonomy): domain Bacteria; kingdom Pseudomonadati; phylum Planctomycetota; class Planctomycetia; order Pirellulales; family Thermoguttaceae; genus Thermopirellula; species Thermopirellula anaerolimosa. The sequence goes on along the minus strand of NZ_BAAHYX010000006.1, from coordinate 447,541 downwards.
GATTCGCCTGGGCCGAGTCGCCGAATGAACGGCTTAACGTCGCCTCGATCGGGGTGGGCGGGCGGGGTACCGGAATCGGGCGTCAAGCCGCCTCCTTGGGAAACATGGTGGCGTGCGCGGACGTCCACCGCAAGAACGCGGAAAACTTCGCCAAACCGTACGAAGGCCGTTGCGAGATTTACACCGATTACCGCAAGGTCCTCGACCGCCAAGACGTCGATGCCGTCACCATCGGCACGCCGGACCACTGGCACGTCAAGATCGCGATTGACGCCATGAAGGCCGGCAAGGACGTGTATTGCGAAAAGCCGTTGACGCTCACCATTGAGGAAAGCAAGCTGATCTGCGAGGCGGTGAAGAAAACCGGCAAGGTCTTCCAAGTCGGAACGCAACAACGCAGCGAATTCGACAGTATGTTTCTCAAGGCCGTGGTGATGGCCCGCAGCGGTCGCTTGGGGAATAAACTCCGGGCAGTCAGTTCCGTCGGCCAGGCCACCTCCGGCGGTCCCTTCCCGGTCGGTGAGCCTCCCGAATTCCTCGATTGGGACTTTTGGTTGGGACAGGCGCCGAAGGTTCCGTTCTGTGAAAATAGGATCGGCTGGAACTTCCGATGGTGGTTCGAGTACTCCGGCGGCCAAGTGACCGATTGGGGCGTGCATCACACCGATATCGCGCTTTGGGCCTTGGGAGGGGAAGAAACCGGGCCGATTCAAGTCACGCCCGTCAACTTCGAATTCCCCCTCGGTCGGGAATTGATGCTCGATACCCTGCTGGGAAAACGCCCGTGGCAGGAACTCCCCGTCTCCTACAACGTTGCCAAATCGTTCGAGTGCGACATGCTGCTTCCGAACGGCAACCAAATCAAACTGCTCAGCGGCAAGAACGAACTGATCATCGAAGGCGAACTTGGCAAGATCCGCGTTAATCGCGGCAGTCTCACCGGCGCGCCGATCGAGAACCTTACCGACGCCGAGAAGAAGTGGCTGGACGACGAAGTCCGCAAACTCTACCGCGGCAAAGAACCGGGCAGCCACATGCGTAACTTTTTCGAGTGCGTCAAGGATCGCAGCTTGCCCATTTCGGACGTCTTCACCCACACGAAGTCGGTCAATTCGTGCCACATGGCCAACATCTCCATGTTGCTCAACCGGGTCGTCAAGTGGGACCCCGACAAGTACGAATTCCCCGGCGACGACGAGGCCAACGCTCTGACTCGGCGACCGCAACGGGAACCGTATCAGATCGTCCTTTGAAGCGAGCGATCATCACCGCGTTTGCATCCTCAAGCCGCGCGTGCCGCTACATGATTCAGCGCAATCGGCTCCAGGGTCGTTTACCGCCGTTCAGCTTTACGGCGAGACGGATGAGCGGAGGCGGAAATCCGAGAACGGGCTTTCCGCCATCCGCCTTACGATGCACGGCTTGATTGCAAGCAGGGCATGCCATGGCGACGGAACGTGCTTCGGCATACTGGCGAGACAAGGCGGTTCTCGTAACCGGAGGCTCCAGCGGTCTGGGCTTGGCCATTGCGCAAGCCTTTATCGACTCCCAGGCTCGCGTTGCGATCGTCGGTTTGGAACCGGAGGGCGTCGACGCGGCCGTAGCGACTCTCCGCAGCCGGGCGGCGTCGGATCAGGCGGTCCTTGGGATCGCCGCGGACATCACCTCGGATGATGACGTGGTGCGTGTCGCCAAGGCCGTCCACTCCGCGTTCGGCGAGTTGGATGCCCTCGTCAATAATGCCGGTCGATCCATGCGGGGGGGATTGCTGGACACCACGCCCGATCAATTCCGCCGACTCATGGAATTGAATCTCATCGCACTGGTGCGGGTGACGCGCACGTTTTTGCCGGAGTTGATTCGGCGTCGCGGGCACGTCGTCAACATCGGTTCGTTGGCCTCCAAGGCGGCGGCGCGATTTGTCGGGGCCTATCCCGCCACCAAACACGCCGTAGCCGCCTACTCGCAACAATTGCGATTGGAATTCGGCGAGCAAGGCCTGCATGTGTTGCTTGTGTGTCCCGGTCCCGTGGCGCGACCCGGCGAGCGGCTCTACGCCTTGGAGGGCGCCGACCATGTGCCGGAGTCCGCCAAAAAACCTGGTGCGGGAGTCCGCGTGCGCGCGGTGTCTCCCGAATCGCTGGCCTGGCGCATTCTGGATGCCTGCCAGCGACGACGCCCCGAGATTGTGATTCCCGGCAAAGCTAGGCTGCTATTCGCCCTGAGTCAGCTTTTCCCCAGCCTCGGCGATCGGCTTATTCGTTGGACTACCCGCGGCGACTGACGCTTCGCCCCCCTCTTGATTGTCATCTCGGAATCTGCCACCATAGCGGCGACGTACCGCATTGGCGACGCTGGGATGCTCGGGCCGACCAAACAATCGGCGGTCGACAACGCGACGGAGGGGTTCCCTTCCTATTGCGGCGGTCAGGCCGAGCAAGGATTTTTTTCGATTGGAGGATGACGATGGCTGCGTTTCCCGAAATCTCAAAGATCAAGTTCGAAGGCCCCGACTCGCGAAACCCGCTGGCCTTTCGGCATTACAACGCCGAAGAGTTGGTCGAGGGCAAGCCGATGAAGGACCATTTCCGCTTCAGCGTGGCATTTTGGCACACCATGCGAGGCACGGGAGCGGATCCCTTCGGCCCCGGCACCATGCTGCGCCCCTGGGAAAGCGGCCAAGACACGGTCGAAAACGCGGTCAATCGAATTCGCGTGTTCTTCGAGTTCTGCGAAAAGCTGGGAACGCCTTTCTTCTGTTTCCACGATCGCGACGTCGCTCCCGAAGGCAAGACGCTGTCCGAATCCAATAAGAACTTGGACGCCGTCGTCAAAGTCATTAAGGAAGAGAGCGAACGCACCGGGATCAAGTTGCTGTGGGGCACGGCAAACCTCTTCAGCAATCCGCGCTATATGCACGGCGCCGCCACAAGCTGTAATGCCGATGCCTTCGCCTTCGCCGCGGCGCAAGTGAAGAAGGCCTTGGAGGTCACGAAGGAATTGGGCGGGTCCGGCTACGTGTTCTGGGGCGGACGCGAAGGTTATCAGTCGTGGTGGAACACCGACATGAAGCGGGAGTTGGACCACCTCGGCAGATTCCTTCACATGGCGGTGGATTACGCCAAGGAGATCGGCTTCACGGGCCAATTCTACATCGAACCGAAGCCCAAGGAACCGACGAAGCACCAGTACGACTTCGATGCCGCGGCGTGCATCAATTTTCTGCGAGCGTACGGTCTCGAAAAGCACTTCAAACTCAACATCGAAACGAATCACGCAACCTTGGCGACTCACAACGTCGAACACGAGTTGGAATACGCCGGGATGCAGGGTTTCCTCGGTTCGGTCGATGCCAATACGGGCGACCTGCTGCTCGGATGGGACACCGACCAATTCCCAACCGATGTTTACCTGACCGCCAAGATCATGTTGGTCTTCATGAAATACGGCGGAATCGCCCCGGGCGGCATCAATTTCGACGCCAAGGTGCGACGCGAAAGTTTCGAGCCTGTCGACCTCTTCTATGCCCACATCGGCGGCATGGACTGCTTTGCCAAGGGCCTGAAGATAGCGGCCGCCATGCGAGCGGACGGCGAGATCGAGCGCATGGTCCGGGAGCGTTATGCCTCGTGGGATTCCGGCGTCGGCGCCGAGATCGAGGCCGGCAAGCACGATTTCAAATCTTTGGAGAAGTATATGTTGGAGAAGGGTGATGCCGCCGCTAATAAGAGCGGTCGGCAAGAGCTATTCGAAAACATCGTCAATCGTTACATTTTCTAGGATTCGCCGCCGCGGCGTCCGCGATGACAAGCATATGCCCGGGTAGAGGTCCGGCGACCTTTGCCCGGGCTTTTTTATCCTACGTCCGGACAGCACCAAGGCAATCCGCGATGTTTGTCGGTGATGGGCACTTGCCCGTTTAGTAGTTGAAGCGAATCCCAAGGCCGCGGAGCGCGTCCGCTAAAGCGCGCGTCGCCTCCCATTGATCGGCTCCGCCCGGTTCCACGGCATAATGGAAGGCGTGAAAACCGGCCTGCCGTGCCCCGTCTACATGGGCCGCGATATCGTCGATAAAGAAAATGCGGTCGGGCGGGGTTGCCGCCAATTCCGCAGCGGCACGGTAAACCGTCGAGTCCGGTTTCATGGCGCCGATACGACAACTCAAGGCGTGGAAGCGGAAGCCTTCCAGGATCGAAAACTTCTCATAACAATGCCGCCAATGCGCTTCACAGGTATTGGAAAGAATTCCCAGCGGAATTCGGGCGGCTTGCAATTGGGTCACGATCGGTAGGTTGGCGAGGTTCAGCCAAAAGATGTCGTTGGCGGCTTCGAACAGTCGGTCGCGCGGAGGGTGTTTACCCGTTCGCCGACAATACGTTTCGAAAAACTCCTCTTCGTCAATCCGGCCAAGTTCGTATTCTCTTTGCAAACCTTCTTCGAATAGAACCTCGCGAACATTTTCCGCCGTCACTTCGGTGACCGCAGCCATTTGGCGGCACATGCGCTGCACATCGAAGTGCACGATTACCCGACCGAGATCGAAATAGATGATGTCGATGGCGTTCGAAAGGCCGATGCCTTGCATGCCTGCTCCAAGGTTGGGAAGGTGATGAAACGCGCCGTGTCGAGCAATCTTTGGGGCGCGGAATCCTCACGTGACGACGTAGATTGCGAAAAAGCCCTCGCGTCACCGGGAAACCCCTTTGGTGAGTTGACGACCGGATTTCCTTGCGATACTGTACCGTACATTCGGCCGCGAAAAAAGAGACGGATGCAATCTCACGTCTTGAGCGTCGCCGCTGAAGAACAGCGACGCTAATGCTTTCGGGAATCGGTTTCGGGACGCGTCCGTACCCGCTTACCTAGGGAGGGCCTCAACGTGCAAACGTACCGCTTTTTGACATGGTTGCTCCTCGTCTGTCTGATCGCCTCCTCGGCCCGTGCGCTCGGTGAAAGCTCAGAAACAACTTCATCGGTGGGGTTGGGCGAGTTGGACCTGACGTACGTTTCTCAGGGATGGGGCAAGCCGCAACCCAACAAGAACTGCGTCGAAAAGCCCATAACCATTGCGGGTCGGCAATTCGAGACGGGCTTGGGAACCCATGCCGCGTCCGTCATGCATTTGGAATTGGATGGACGGGTTACGAAGTTTTCCGCGTTGGTGGGAGTCGATGATTCGGCCGGCAAGCGAGGCAGCGTCGTCTTTCGCGTTTATGGTGATGGGCGAGTCCTCTTCGACAGCGGCATCGTTCGGGGCGGTGAAGAGGCAAAACCGTTGGCGATCGATCTGCGAGGGATTCGCCAAATGGTGCTTTACGTCGGATCGGCCGACGACGGCGTAGACTTCGATCATGCAGATTGGGCGGATGCCCGTTTCGCATTCGAGGGCCGACCGCCGCTTCCCGTGGCCGCACCGCGGGAAGATGCGGTCATCCTGACGCCCCCGCCGCCCGCCAAGCCCCTGCTCAACAACGCCGCCGTCTACGGATGCCGACCGGGACGTCCTTTTCTGCATCGCATACCTTGCACAGGCAATCGGCCGATTCACTTCGCCGCAGACGGTCTGCCGCCTTCAATTACGTTGGACGCCGAAAGCGGAATTCTGCGGGGAACGGCGCCGAATCAGCCCGGCGAATACATTCTTGAGATTCACGCCAAGAACGCGTTCGGTGAGGACGCCGGTCGTATGACGATCGTGGTGGGCGAGACGTTAGCACTCACGCCTCCCATGGGCTGGAATAGTTGGTACATCCATTATCACCGCGTATCCGATGCGGATATGCGCGCGGCCGCGGATGCCATGATTAGCTCGGGCATGGCCGATTTCGGCTACGCCTACGTCAACATCGACGATTGCTGGATGGTCAAGCCCGGTTCGCCCGACCCCGTCTTGGGAGGACCGCCGCGGGACGATCAAGGCGCCGTTCGCCCCAACGGCAAGTTCCCCGACATGAAAGCCTTGACGGCCCACATCCACGAGCGGGGACTGAAGGCTGGAATCTACATTTCGCCGGGACCCTTAACGTGCGCCGGATACGTGGGGAGTTATCAACACGAGGAGATCGACGCCCGCAAATTCGCGGAATGGGGCTTCGATTTTTTGAAGTACGACTGGTGTTCTTACGGTCGCGTCTCGCCCGCCAAGGCCCGGGAAGACTTTATGCGCCCCTACGCTTTAATGGGCGGCATTCTCAAGAATCTGGACCGCGATATCGTTTTCAATCTGTGCCAATACGGCATGGACAACGTGTGGGAGTGGGGCGCGGAAGTAGGCGGACATTGCTGGCGGACCACCGGCGACCTCGGATTGGAGGGCGGTCAATTGAGCCGCGGCATCTATCAAGTGGGGCTGAAAAACGCGACCCTATGGGAATATGCCGGTCCCGGTCATTGGAACGATCCCGACTATTTGCTGATCGGTTGGGTCGGCGACGCGCGGACCGGCGGCGAAGGACGCCCGACCTCTCTTACACCCAATGAACAGTACTCGCATATGTCCATGTGGTGCCTGATGGCCGCGCCTCTGATCTTCTCTGGCGACATGACCAAGCTGGACGACTTCACGATCAACATCCTGTGCAATCGAGAGGTCATCGCCGTGGACCAAGACCCGCTTGGCAAGCAGGCCCGCATTGCCCGACGGAGCGAGGACGAACTGATTCTGGTCAAGCCCTTGGCCGATGGATCTCGAGCCTTGGGCTTGTTCAATCTGAGCGAGTTCCCGCGAGAGATGTCTGTGACGTGGGAGGAATTGGGCTTATCGCAAGCGCAGCGGGTGCGCGATCTCTGGCCGCAGACCGAACTCGGGACTCTTGAGACCGGAATCTCTCGCCAGGTCGGGCGACATGGGGTCGCACTGCTTCGACTATGGGACGTCGCCCCGTAGCAGTCGGCAGTTGCCGAACCCTGCCGACCGAACCGAATCTATACCCGGGCTATTTGCCCGCGTCCTCCACGAGCACACGGAACGACAGTACGGCTTTGCCAAGTTTGCCGAATTCGCCGGAGACCCGAACGGCATGAACGGACGCGTCCACATCCTGGGGCGGTTGCAATTCCAGGTAGCCTTCCCAACGCTCGCCGGGTTGTAACTCGGCCGGCATCGACAGTTCAGCCTTCCAACCGTCCGGAACATCAACGGCTACTTCCCCCGCGGCAGGCTCCCCGCCGAAGTGATAGGCGTAAAGCGGTATCTCGGCCCCTTTTGCCGATACTCGATAGGCCGACTGCTTGAGATCGGTCGCGTTTTCCGGCCAAACGGCTTGGAAGACGATGGGGCACGGCCGGCCCGAGGGCCTTTCGGGAGTCGGCGGCGGCAACTGGAGATCACTCGCGGCGTACGGCAATTCGTCAAAAAGAAAGTATTGCGGCGAGGTATTCAATTCCACATCTTGCTTGGGAGTCAACGGGCGTCCCAAATGATCGTAGCTTTCTGTCGGCGTCCCAGGCAGAGAATAAGGGCCAAGCCCTTGATCGCTCCAGGCGACCAATACGATCCTCTCGTGCCCATCGGGCTTTGCGCTGAACCCGTAGATTCGATAGCGCTCGTGCTTCACTCTACCGATCGGTCGGGCATCCGCCAGCAATCGCCCCACCGCCGCTAACGCCACGTAGGCCGGTCGCGGAGTTAGATCGGGCCGAATAATCCCGAATTGCGTCGGTCCCTCCACATAATGCGGCAGAAGAAAATAGAACGTGGCTCGCGATCCCTCGTGGAGAGAACCGGCAAAAACCTTGACCAACCGCCGAGCCTGCTCCTTGAGGTCTTCCTCGGACAACTCCTTCTTGGCCTCATCTCCGCTCCAACGCAGCGGCATGGCGCATTCCGTAACCCACAGAGGCTTTCCGGCCGAGAATTCGCGGAAATCGGCGTACAGCGAAGGATAGGCATCGAAAGCCGCATAGTGGTGCAAATTGAAGGTTTCGAAGTACGGCCAAGTCTCGTTCGCTTGAATCTCTTCGAGTTGAGCACGATTATGCAGTGCGAAAACGTTCATGCATGCCACGGCTTTCGGGTTGCCCGCCTTGATCCCCCAGTAAGCCGCCTTTTGCAGAGACGCCATTTCCGCGCCCGTGTGACCGCCGAAAACCTGGATATCGGCTTCGTTCCAAGGTTCGAAGGCCAAGACCTTGCCCTCCCAGCGGGCGGCAATATGCCGATGGAAGTTGTAGCAGTCTCGCAAATCCAGCGGGAAACGGCGGTGATCGGGATTGGCCCATTCCGGCGAGCTATGGTTGACTTGAAGCACCTTCAAACCGGCACCGCTTTGGGCATCGGCGGATGCGTCATAGCGCGTGTGCCCCGAGAACACGCCGCGTTGCGGTTCGATTTCCCGCCACGCCAGTCGGTCCCGAACCCAATTGACCCCGGCCAGGGCGCAGAGTCCGGCGACATCGGGCATTCTCTCGACCGGATAGAACCAACTCATCGCCACGTCCACGGCTATGGGAGACGTTTCGGGAGTCGGTGCCCGCAAGGCCCTCAAAACAGCCACGGAAACCCAATCATCCGGTGATGTCTCTTGTCTCAGCCGATAGAAGCCGATAGGCAGCGTGCCGAGAGCGGCCTTTTCGTCCGTGGCTTCAACGGATGCGATCACACGGTCGTCGGCATCCAAGACGTGCCACTCACCGTCACCGACCGGCACGATGACGGTCTCACCCTCGAGAAAGACGTTGCCGGGATGGGAGGGCGACGGGACCGGCAATTTGCGTGCGGAATCCGCTCTCGCAGCATTGCCCCAGCCAACTGACAGCATCACGCCTGTTGACAAGACGGCCAAACTTACAAGATGTCCGAGGCGGTTCATAGCATCTTCTCCGAGGATGGGAAAAGCGATTCGGGCTGGTAAGGAAATGCATGGGGTGCCCCCGGCCCAGCGACGTTTGGCAATTCTAACACATTGCAGATGCCTCGCAATCACCGCGCCAAAGTCGGGCAAATCACAGCGACTTCAGGTTGCCCCGCCGGATTTGCGCCGTCCCGCCGGATCAGCGCAGGGTTGGACCGTCCCTGTCCGCCCCACGCATTATGATGTCTTTCGGCGGGGCACAGAGGGCCGACAAAGGCCGTCGAGACGTTGGGGCCGGAACGTTGAGGGCTGAGCTAACGTGACTGCGGGATGGCGTGCGGAGTCGTTTCACGAAAATCCGCCGTCTCCGCCAACGCGCCAAAGGCCCGTCCACGAGCGAGGGCAGAGCAGGACGCGCTCCGTCCGGCGAAGCTCGCGCGACGGGCCTCCGGGCGCGCTGGTCTTTGTTTATGAGGTGAACGGGCTGTAGTGCATCGTGGTTTTCAAGTCGCGATCGGTTTGAAGCACGATGCGACTGGAGCTTATAATGCGCCTTCCGTCGACTGCCGTCTTTTATGGGGCTGCGGCATGACGATGTTGAGACTGTTTCACAGAGTCGTCCGGGACGCGGCCATCGCAACCCGGTCGTACGCAGCACTACCGGAGTGGGAGATGTCACGGCAAGCCGCCTTGGTGCGACAATGGACTATCCTCCGGATATTGTCCTCGCGGCATTACGGCGCCACGGTGCGCGAACTTGCGGCCGAGTTGAACGTCAGTACGAAAACGATTCGGCGAGATCTGGAGACTTTCGCTCTCGCCGGATTTCCCATTGAAGAGACGGTGGTGGAATACGGGCGAAAACGCTGGAAACTCCGCGGCGACGCATCGAGTCAGGGCGTTTTCTTGGCCTACGATGAGGCCATCGCGCTTCACCTGGGGCGTTCGTTCATGGAACCCTTGGCGGGAACCATGTTCTGGGAGGCCGCTCAAAGCGCCTTTCAGAAGATTCGCACCATGTTCAAGCCGGATGCCCTACGCTATGTACAACAACTGGCGGGGGCGTTCCACGCCACAACCTTCGGGCGCTGCGACTATTCCAGAATGGCGGACCTGATCGACGAGTTGGTCATCGCCGTCGAAGAACGCAAGGTCGTTCAACTGTCCTATCGCTCATTGAAAGCGAAGGAAACGGCGACGTATCCCGTTTGCCCCTATGGGTTCACGTTCCATCGTGGAGCACTCTATTTGGTGGGCTTGGCGGTCAAGCATAACGAAATTCGCCACTGGAAGATGAACCGGGTGGAAAACGTCGAAACCACCGCCGAGACATTCGAGATTCCCGAGGATTTCAGCCTGAAGGAGCATCTCGCCAAGTCTTTCGGCATCTTTCAAGGCGAAGGCGACCATCACGTGCGAGTTCTGTTTTCGCCCCAAGTGGCGCGCTACGTCTCCGAGTCACAGTGGCACGCGTCCCAAACGTTGCTTCCCCAGAGCGACGGCAGCTTGATCGCCGAATTCGATTTGGACGGCACGGAAGAGATCGCCCGCTGGGTTCTCAGTTTCGGCAAGCACGCGGAAGTGCTCGATCCCCCCGATCTACGCGCGGCCGTCGCGGCCGAAGTGGCGGAAATGAATCACCGCTATGAACCGATGTCCGAGCATGCGACGAAAACCTGTGCTTCCCGCGACGACTACGACAAGCGAGGAGAAGAGCGAGTCGCATCCGGTCGCGGCGCCAAGACTTCTGCGTCCAAGCACTCGCATCTCGATCACGCCGCTCCCTCCGCGGTCGGAGATTCCCAATACTTGATTCGTTCGCGGTAATATTCCGCGAAGCACCCCGCTTCGACGGCATCACGCGTCTCCCGCATGAGGCGTTGGTAGTACGTGATGTTGTGCAGCGTCAGCAGAATCGGCCCCAGCATCTCTTTCGACATGAAAAGATGCCGCAGATATGCGCGCGGAAACCGGCAAGCCGGGCACGCGCAACCGTCTTCGAGCGGACGCGAATCTCTTTCATAGCATTGATTGCGAATACGAATGGGGCCGTAATGCGTAAAGGCCATGGCGTTCCGACCGTTACGGGTCGGCATCACGCAATCGAAAAGATCGATTCCCCGGCGTACTCCTTCCAGCAAATCCGTCGGCCGACCGACGCCCATCAGGTATCGCGGCTTTTCTTTCGGCAGGTGAGGCGTCGTAACATCGAGGATACGGTACATTTCCGCAGGGGTTTCCCCGACGCTTAGCCCCCCCACCGCGTAGCCGGGAAAATCCATGGCCCGCAACTCGCAAGCACAGCGGATCCGCAGATCCTCCTCCAGACCGCCTTGGACGATCGCGAACAAACGCTGATCGTGCCGACTTTGAGCAAGCCGGCAACGTTCGGCCCAGCGAATGGATCGCTCCATGGCGTCGAGCACCGCTTCACGCGAGGCCGGCAGGGGGATCACATGGTCCAGCGCCATGATGATGTCCGCCCCCAGGGCTTCCTGAACGGCTACGGCCCGCTCCGGAGACAGCACAACGACGGAACCATCCACATGCGACCGGAAGACCGCGGCTGATTCGTCGACACGGGTGAGCTTGGCCAAACTGAAGATTTGGAAACCGCCGCTGTCGGTCAAGATCGGACCGGACCAACCGACGAACTCGTGCAACCCGCCCAAAGCGGACACGACGTCCTCGCCCGGGCGAAGCATGAGGTGATACGTATTGGCCAGGATCATCTGCGTTCCCGTCTCTCGCAGCAACGCAGGCAAGACACCCTTCACGGTACCCTGCGTGCCGACGGGCATAAACGCCGGCGTCTCGACCGCTCCGTGCGGAGTCACCAATCGGCCGCGTCTTGCGCCCGATTGGGTATCAACATGAAGCAGCCGAAAGAAAGGCTCGGACATGGCGTGGCATCAGCGATTGGGGAACGCAGTTGATTTTGACGGCCGGGGTTTTTCCTACGCAAAGAAAGGCGTTTGAGCCCCGACCTCGGCACCCCCGCGCGCCGCTTCCAACACCGCCGATGCCGCCGTCCTTCATCGGATCGTTAGCGAACGATTCGTGTTGCGAGAGAGCGGGCGACTCACTCGCCGCGGAGCTTCAGGCCGAGATCACGCAGGCGTTCCCGGACCTCGTTAAGGCTGGTCACCCCGAAGTTCTTGCACTCCAGCAGTTCGTCGCCCGTTTTCCGGATCAACTCGCCGACGGTACTAATCCCCAAACGCCCCAGACACTTTCGAGCTCGCACCGAGAGATTCAACTCCATGACCGACTTCGACAGGATGGGCTGATCCCCAACCTCGACGGGTTCCTCCTCTTCGGGAACGGGTTCGCCGCGGCGCTCGGGCAACAATTGGCCCAAACGCAAGCCCTTGGATGCCAGCATGTCCTTGATTTCGGAGAGGCTGGTCTCGCCGAAATTCTTGCTGGCGAGCAATTCTTGCTCCGAGCATCGACAAAGGTCGCCCAGCGTGTGAATCCCCATCTTTTGCAGACAATTGCGACTGCGGACCGAAAGTTCGAAATTGCTGACGGGCGTACTGAGAATCTGGGCGAGTCGATCGTGCTTGCGAGCGGAATCCTCGTCCACCGCCATATTTCCTGCCGCCTGAGCATCTTTCAGGTAAAGACGAGCACGGCGGTGATCGGGATAGGACTCCAAAATCCTCTGATAGCACTTGACCGCCTTCTCGTAGTCCTCGCGGTCTTCGTACATCACGCCGAGGTTCAAAAGCGCGCCCAAATGCGGCGGAAAACGAGAGACGCATCGTTCGTAAAGGCGCAGCGCCTCGTCGTCGTTGCCGCGTCGATCATTTTCGACGGCCAATCCAAAAAGCGCTCCCGGGTGGTCGGAGTCCACCTGCACGGCCCTCTCGTAAAGGGCAATGACCTCCTCCGGATTCGCCTTCAGGGCCGCAACGATTGCACCCCTTTGATAAAGGTACTCCGCCGTTTGCTCGATCGCGCCTGAGAGTTTGTCCAATACCGCCAGAGCACCGGCAGGATCACCTTTAAGACGCTGGGCTTCGGCCTGAGCCACGGCACAGTCGTCCGCGTGATAGCCCGCCTTTTTTGCGGCGGCAAACGCATCCAAAGCAGAATCGTACTGCTCCGCCGCCACGTAGCACTTGCCGAGGTAGAAATGAGCCAGGGCGCCGCCATCGCCTTTCTTCAGCGCGGCAATCGCCTGCGGATAGCGGCCAAGAAGGTACAAGCAGCATCCAAGACGCACATTACTGGCGGGAGTCTGCTCGTCGCGAAGCTCCAACTCTCCCACCGCGTCCCGTAACTGCCGGAATTGGGACGGGTCCTCCGCCATGGCGGCGGCTAAGCGGTGAACCTCATCCGGTCCGAAAAACGCGTTGCTGAGAACGGTTTGCCGCACATCGAATGCCGTGGATTCGATCATCATAGTCTCCGGGTGACACCATCCGTTCGGCTACGCACAGTCTCAAGCAGCCAATCCGCCGCTGATGGGAATCTCAACTGCCCGCGACAACATCGAGAGGAAGAGCAGGGGTTCGGAATCACGAAGCGGTGGTCGCGTAGCAACGCTTCCACGCCCGTCTGTGGAATTAACGCTCTGGGAAGACGGTCGCCGCGCGCCGCCGACCGCGAACCGCCGGGACAAACTCGCACCAAAGCCAGCGAAGGGACTCGAACCCTTGACTTCTGCTTTACGAAAGCAGTGCTCTACCGACTGAGCTACGCTGGCAACCGATCCGAGGTACGGTTTTTTATATTCTATGCCGATTCCCGCCGGGCTTCCGTCCGTCCAACACTGATCGGGACTGAAACTTTTAACATAACAAGAAACGCACATCTGACAAGACAGACTCCCGCAAGAAATAACCCCTGCGAGGGAGGCGAATCACTGAAAGAGCCGGGAAAGGCACCCTCTTGCGGGTGAACCCAATACCCCCACCAAAACGCGGCCCCTCCATGCGATACTTGCAGGGCGAATACGAATCATTCCGTGGGCGTCCCCGCTGCTTCACTGCCGAACTTACGTCCGCCACCACGCCTTTTTGCAAACACCGTGCCGCTTGGTCCAATATCTGGTACCTTTGGAGCCAACCAGGCCGATCTCCGGCGAAACGCACCTCGGAAAGCTGACGGGATTTGCGATTCCATTCTTGGTTGCTTGTACGCCGCAGTTGACGTTACGATACAGTCGAGCGGAGGACGGCGTTGTACTCAAGCCTTCGCGAACAACTCTTCGACAATCGACCATGGTATTCGGCTCTAGAGACGTCTGATGTCCCGACACGCCATCTTCGAATCCAGCACCCGCTACTTTTTGGCGCCCCTCCTGGCGTTCCTCGACGACGACGCCGTGACCGAGATCATGGTGAACGGACCGACCGAGATCTATGTTGAGCGTGCCGGTCGACTGGAGAAGACGTCCGCTCAGTTCAACAGCGAGGACGCGCTGCGGTCGGCGATCCATAATATCGCTCAATGGGTGGGGCGAGAGATCGACGATTCCCGCCCCGTCTTGGACGCTCGCCTCCCGGACGGTTCGCGCGTCCATGCCATCATTCCGCCCAGTGCCCGCAATGGAACGTGCTTGACCATCCGGAAGTTTTCCCGCGAAGCACGCTCCTTGGCCGATCTGGTACGCCTGAACAGCCTTTCCGAAGCGGCCCAAGAGTTCCTGGAAATCTGCGTACTCCTCAGGAAGAACGTCCTCATTTCCGGCGGAACGGGCACGGGCAAGACGGTGTTGCTGGGTGCGATCACGCGGGCGATTCCGCCGGAAGAGCGGATTGTGGTCATCGAGGATACGTCCGAACTGCAACTCATGCAGCCTCACGTCGTGTATTTGGAGGCCCGGCACGGGGGGCGGGACGGTCACGGCGGTTTGACCATTCGCGAGCTATTTAGCAATTCGCTGCGGATGCGTCCCGATCGTATTATCGTGGGCGAGGTGCGAGGGGGCGAAGCCCTGGACATGATCCAATCGATGCTTAGCGGTCACTCGGGCAGTTTGACGACGATTCACGCCAGTTCGCCGCGAGACGCTCTTATCCGACTCGAGACGCTGTCGCTGATGTCGGACGTGGAAATCCCGATTCACGTAGCTAGAATGCAGGTAGCTGCGGCGATCCACTTGGTGGTCCAGATCGCCCGATTTCAGGAAGACGGTTCCCGCAAGGTAACCCGCATCGCCGAAGTCCGAGGCTTGAACGAGGCCGGACAATTCAGCGTGCAAGACGTTTTCGCGTCCAAACTGGTGGGACGATACGTGGGCGGACGTTTACAGGCGGAACTGGCATTTACCGGCCTCCGACCTACTTTTGCCGATGCCCCCAAGCAAGAGGGTATTGCCCACCGGATTCGGGCGTCCAAGGAACTTTGGGAACTCGACTGAAGAGGCGTCGAGCAACGTCGAACCCCATCGTCGGCGATTAGTTCGAGGACTTGAGTCATGAGGCGATTCGCCCGCAAAGAAACGGGAAGCGCTAGACGCCGCGGCGATTACAGGCCCAAGGATCGTCGCGGCGCAACCGCCACGCTGGATTACGTGCTGGTAATGGGCGTCATCCTCCCCGCTGCTGCATTCTCGATGTGGGCCGGTCCGCGGATCATTCGGCTGACCTACGAAATGGTTTACGTTTTACTAGTTTGGCCTTTCATGTGAGAACTCCCTGCCGCCGTCGGCAAGTTTTCTTGTTGTGGCGCGGCGGCGATTCGGATATAGTTAATCAGGGGGGAGGCAATCAGGATGTCGGGAGTCCCTTCATCCGTTCGATGGTCTCTTCTTCGGAACACGGTGCAGAGAAGTTTGTCTCTTATCGAGGGCCGACATTATGGCAAGAGCAGGCATCAGGAACCTGTTGGCGCGAATCCACAGCGATGAGCGAGGAGCGGTCAGCTTGGAGACGATCCTCATTATCGGCGCGATCGCGCTGCCGATCCTTATTTTCCTCATTCGCGTGGGCTGGCCGCGAGTCAAAGGCTACTTCACGCAAGGTCTACAAGACCTCGAAGCCGAGCGATCCAACGCGATTCAGTAAGCCCGAGACCGCGACATCTCGGCGGGTCGAGTAGCAAAAAGGCCCGGCCCATGTTGGCGACCCTGGTGCTGCTGGTCCTGCTGGCTGCTGCCGTAGCCACAGACGTCACGCAAGGCAAGATATTCAACCGGATCACGTACCCGGGAATCGCCTCGGCCGTAATGCTCAACGGCGTTGGCTCATTGGGCTTGGCTGCCGGTTGGTGGTCGCACGACTCCGCGGCGGCGGTCGGCTGGATCGGTATGACGGCTTGCCTCATGGGTCTTGCGGCCTGCGGGTTGGTGATGATCGCCTGCTACGTGTTTTTTCGCGTGGGAGGCGGTGACGTGAAACTGATCGCCATGATCGGCGCCTTTTTGGGCCCGGAGCAAGGGGTTGTCGCCATGCTCTGGACGTTTGTCCTCGGGGCATGTGCGGGATTGATCTTGCTGGTTTGGCGACTCGGCCCGATTCGCCTGCTGACTTCCGTAATTCGGCACCTGCTTTGGAGCGTCCGCTTGGGCGGATTTAACCCCTTGACGTCCGAGCAAAGAAAACAACTCGAACCGCCTTTGTTTTTGGCACCGAGCGCCTTTTTGGCCGTCGTCATTGTGCGATTTGAGCTTGCCGAACGCTTGCCGCCGCTCTTGTTCCCGTAATCCGTCGCGAGGCTGGGTTCCGTCGGCAAGCACCGGCAGTGCGAGTCCGAGAGACGAATTATCACTCACGACTTGGGAGCATCGGCATGATAGCCGCGGCGATCTTCCGGGCCTGTCTGCCATGGTTTGCGGTCTCGGCGGTCGCGGTTCTCCTCTTAATCCCGCTTTGCCGCGCCGCCCACGCCGTTCCCAATTTTCGGAAACTGTTGCGACTTCACACCGATCAACAAGGTGCGGTCCAGAGTCTCAGCTTCGTGCTGACCCTGCCCTTTTTCGTATTGATCATCTTGTTCATCGTGCAAGTCAGTCAGATCATGATCGGCACGGTGATCGTCCATTACGCGGCCTACGCGGCGGCACGATCGGCAATCGTCTGGATTCCCGCTCGCGCAGGTTTCACCGAACCGGAGAATCGCATCAGCACGTATTACTTGGACCCTTCTGCGGGCGATCAAACAACGCCGATTTTGGATCCCGGCGATCCCAATTACGGACCAGGGTCCGGCGGTTTGACGTTTCTCGTGATGCCGGGCGGGCCTAAATATTCCAAGATCGTCTCCGCCGCTACGCTGGCCGTGATGCCCATCTGCCCATCCCGCGACTTGGGGCTTTCACTCCCCGTGACTGCGAGTTCATCCGCCGCGGTCTTGCAAGCGGTCTACCGTCAAAACGTGCCCGATTTCGATCGCAATCCCCGAATCGCACAGCGATTGGTGAATAAACTGGCCTACGCTATCAACTTCACGAACATCGAAGTGCGGTTTTTCCACTCCAACCAAGATCCGCCCTTGATGCCGTATCTCTTACCGGACGATCCGGGCGAGTTCTACGCCAACGAACTCGGCTTTCAAGATTCGGTCACAGTGACGGTCCGACACGACATGGCGATGCTGCCCGGTCCCGGACGTTTTCTGGCTCGTCCCACCACTTCGCCGGACGGGCGCCCCGACGCCACCGCCCAAGGTATCAAGCTGCGGAACGGCATTTACGTTTATCCTCTCTCGGCAAGCATTACCCTAGGCAACGAAGGCGAAAAGTCCGTCGTGCCGTACACCTACCTCCTGTCCGGCACGTAACATTTTCCGCGTCGACCCGTCACGGCGCTTTGTTCCGTCTATAGTAACTGTGAGGGCGCCGGAGGCACTGATCATGACTCTCGATATTCGCCCCTCCGCCCACAGAGTCTCGTCCCTTGCCGCGTCACTGGGAAGAATTCGCGGACTGCCCTGCGATCAAAGCGGGGCCATGAGTCTGGTTTCGGTATTCGCCGTGCTGCTTCTCACTATCCTGCTGGGGATGGTGATGAATGCGGGCAAGGCTGCCGACCACAAGATTCGTATGCAGAATGCCGCCGATGCCGTGGCATATTCCGGCGGCGTCGCGATTGCCAGGGGGCTGAATGCGTTGGCCTTCAGCAACCATCTTCTGTGCGACGTCTTCGCCCTGACGGCCTTCATGCGCGAAGCCCGCGACCGGAATGCGGAAACCTTCGTTCCCGAAATTCTGGCCGCCTGGAATGAGGAGGCGCCGATTTTCGCCCAATCCAATTTCGCCAAGTTCACTCCTTTGGCCGCAGCCATCCCCGCCAAAACTCCCCTGGAGCAAGAATTGGTTCGGGTGTACAGCGAATGGGCGGCGGCGGCATCCGAACGGATACTTCCCACCCTGGAGTTCATCTTGGCCGAAGAATTGATCCCGCAATACCAGCGGGCGGTCGTGGCCGCCTTTCCCGATATCGCTCAGCAGGCCGCGCTAGAGGTCGCAAGACGCAACGGTCGTCCGGATTTTGGAAGGGGCGAGATGCTGGGCGTACTCTGGCGGACCTCCGTCGTACCGGTCGGGGGTGCCGGTGAGTGGGTGGAACCGACGCTGCCGGTGGTGGACCCCGTCAATGATTTCTCGACGGAACAACCTCAAAATCTGGCCGCCGCACAGCGTCAGCGACGCAGCCAAGCTCGTCATTACTTGGGCATGTGGAACAGTCGGGCCATGTACTTCTTCGACCGGGAAGCGAAGATGAGTCGTTTCTCGAGTCTTTGGCGGAACTTCACCTGCGGGCAACTGGAGCAGTTGTTGCAGGAAAACGAAACGCGGAATCTCCCTTTTTTGATTCGAGAAACACGCGACGAAATCGTCAACGCCAACGATCATCTCGATCGCTATTTCACCTTCATCGGTGTGGCGTATTGGCATCCTATGCGGGCGATGCTGCCGGGAGTCTTCCGTCACCCTCTCACAGCGGATACGGTGACATTTGCCCAGGTGCGCATCTTCGTCCCGCGAAAAAGATTGGTTTGGATGTACATCGTGCCGGGTTCGGACAATCCCCTCGGCGGTATCCCCGGCGATTTTCCCGAGTTGCCTGCCGAAGACGACAACACGACCCCGCCGCCCGGCGGCGGTCACTGGGAGGTCGTTCGCCAACCCGTGCCGGAGCATTGGGACTTGTGGAACCAACACTGGACCTGCCAATTGACGCCCGCAACGGTCGACACGCTCCCGGCGATTTTGCAAACGCGACCGCCCTTGCCGGAGTTTGCCGGATGGGGCCTGCAACTTCCCAACTTGAGCGGACTTTCCGCCGGGGATATTCAGCAAATCAGCCCGCATTGATCGGCGGACTTGTCATGAGCGCAACCTCCAACCGATATCACCGGCGCGCATACAGCGGCAACCGAAGCCGGATGCTCGTTTCCCACACACGCAGTCGGTCTGTCGCATCATGCCGGACGATGCAGCCGCGAGGAAATCGCGGCGGGTTAGCGCCGCTGGAATTGGTCATCGCATTGCCATTGCTTCTGTTTGTGATGGCCCTAATGATCAATTTCGGAACGGTTTCCTCCTGGCGAATCCGCGAGTTGGCGGTGGCGCGTCAGACGGTTTGGGCAAGCCGCTATCCGCGGAGCCTGCAAGCCGTTCCTCGACCCGCCTATTGGCCGACCGCAGCCAATTTGGGCGTTCACGGGGACCCGGATGCGACTACGTTGCAAGATCCTCGCGTGGACATGCCGGTGGTACGCGGTCCGTTTATCGGTGATTTTGCGGTAAACCGGGACCTGCTGGATCCGGGGCGACACATCCGAAGCGGCCGCGCAGGACTGACGAGGGACTTCCCGCTCTTGGCCTCCCTCGGTCCGTATCGGATGGATACCGAGACGGAATTGCTGGACAATCGCTGGGAGTTTTCGCGCACGGGCATGAGCCACAACGGCGATCACCGCATTCCCGCCATTTATTCGTTGCCCACCGCACCGCCGAGCTACTCGCTGGCATACGTCCAAGCTGCGCGGGCCATCCTCACCATGCCGCTACGCAACGATCTCCGCGTCTTGGACCGTGACGATGAGTTCGCCGCGTACGGCGTGCGATTCGGTTGGGGAGGCGGATCGCCCGACTTTCATCCCGGCTTGCGGGGCTTTTGCAGCCTCGATCGGCAGACGGCGCAAGACAGCGTCGACGATTTGGTGGAACGAATCGCCGGGGTCCGGGGCGGACCGGGCCAAGCTCACGTTCCCTCCCTGGCAGAGCAAATGGCAAGAGCCTTTCGCGATCTCTACCGCCGCGTCATTCAAGAGCTTCAAAACCAACTCAATGCCGTGCCGCCGCCCTCGCCCGGACAAACGGCCTCCATCCAAAACGAGATTACCGACTTGCAACAAAAGATCGACACGCTGGACGCCTTTCTGGCCGTCCTTCAGAACCACGGCCGATAATGCCCCCACTCTCCCGCGGCGATAGATCGAACAAATCGGACCAGGCGTCTCTCGGAAAGCCGGTTCCAACCGGAGACGCCCGCCGGAATTTCGCTGAATCCAACGTCGAGAGGCCGCTGGGCTGGTCCGTGACGGCAAGCCGAATCGCGGATTGGACGTCTCGTCTTTTCGTTTCGTTCCTCATCGTCGCCGCCGCCTTGGTTTTTGCGTCGCAGATTTTGAGGTGGTGGCGTGTGCCCGAGACGCCCCCCGTCACGGCGGTCACGTCTCCCAACAACGAGGGCTGGACGGCGGTGGAATGGGTCGACGCGGACTGGACGACCACTCTGTACACCGCCTCGGGACCGGAGGAGGAGGTCACGAACGATTTGGCCCGCCGAATGCTACAAGCAGCCCAACGGGCCGCGATTCCGCCGGATCCTCCCAACGAAAAGGAACTGTCCGTCCTTCGCCACTTGACCGAGCGTCAACCGTTTTTGAAAGGCGAGCAAGAGTCGGCGGTGTATCGGCTTAATCAATCCCTTCCGATCTGGCTCGGCACGCGGTCGGCGGTGAAGAACGCCCCTGCCGAACCGGGCCAACCCGAGGATTTGGATTCCACAGGCAGCGGGAACGATGCCGGCTCTGCGAATACTAAGGCCGCCCGAATCGTTGCTTGGGGATTCATAGTCCCCATGGACGGCGACCTTTGGCGCATCGCCCTGGCCGTCAGCGGATCCAATCCATCGGGTCGACGCACCACCGCCGATATTCCGTTACCGGTCGGCGCGGAACCGGGATTCACCATCCGTTTCGGCGACGGAACCATGTTACGGGCGTTTCGCGGTAACCACGTGAACAGATCCGCCTGGATGGCGCACTTCGATCATTGGCTGGATCGACACGGTTGGTCCGCCGACGCGAGGTGGCAGATTCGAAATAACGAGGCCGTTCGGCGCTACCGACGCAGCCAATCCGGGGATCACGACTCGAGCGACTACCTGTTGGTGACCCTGCGGGAAGACGGGGATGCGGCACGCGGATTCGTGATGCAGGAATCGTCGCCGCCGAGCGTCTTCGGGTCGGACGGCGGGGGCAGCGAGTCCGAACCACCTTGATCGGGGGTATATTCGACGCGGCTTCGTCGCGATTTCGCGGCAAGTTACAATAGATTGGACCTTCTTGGAAACCGGCTACCTTATTCGTCCCAAGACCGGGCGGATCGCGGCAGGATCCTCCTCCCGGCAAGAAAACCTTTCGGCTACGGAAACATCGCATGAAGGGCTTTAACGGGTTGATATTGGGCTTGGGTATCGGCATCGCCGCGGCCCTTTTCAATTGGGCGTACATCACGCGGGCGACGGGCAGCGTGGAGACCGTCGCCTTTTTCGGTATCGCCGCGGACCGCAACGTCGAAGCCGGGCAGATTCTGGCCGCCGAAGATTTGGTGCCGGTCCCCTTGCCCGCCGCTACCGCCCGGCGATTGAAAGGTTTCGCTTTCGTCTATCCCGACGATCGCGCCACGGTGGTCGGCATGAGGACGACGCGCCCGGTTCCCGGCGGATCGATTCTTCTCGTGGACGACCTCCGCCCGCCGCCGCCGAAATTGGTCTTCGGCGGGCAACCGGCAGGCAACGAGGAAGAGATCGCCATGTTCATTCCGATCGACACGCGAACGATCGTGACCTCGCTGTTGGAACCGGGAGACACGGTATCGTTCATCATCTCGGCGCCGACTCCCGCCGAGAGCGCCGCATCCGGAGACGCCGAAGCACCGAACGGCCCGCAAAGTCTCCTGCCGCCTCAGACCGGCGCACAGACGGTGCCGGCGGGTTCGCCGCGGATCGTCGGCAAATTCAAAATACTGGCGATCGGCAATCGCTTGAGCAACCTCGATATCCACCGGGCCTATCAATTGCCGCAGTCTCAAGAAAATGTACTCACCATTAGCGTGCGGCTTGTCGGCGGTCGCCTGGAACCCAAGGCCGAGCAACTCTGGAAGATGCTCGAAGCCACGAATTTCCGGCAGGTGGGAGTTATTCTACACGCTCGGCAAAAGTCCGCTAATTGATCGAAGTCGCAAAGGCCGAAAGCTCGCTTCACTGAAGAGAGCTCGAGCGTGAAACGGTGAAAACGGCGTTTGGGAATAAGACATGAAAGTCTGGTATAACCGGGTCAACGACAGTCGGCGCACGATGATCGATATCCCCGGAGACGAGGTCTCCATCGGTCGCGATGAGGCGAACGACGTCGTCTTGGCCAGCCCCCTGGTATCACGCCGTCACGCCGTGGTACGACTGCTCGAAGACGGACGCTTGCAACTGGAGAACGTGGGGCTGAATAGCTGTTTGGTGGCCGACGAGGAAGTGCTGGGCGGCCAGACGGTCTATTTTTCACCGGGCGCCAAGGTCCGCATCTGGCCTTTCACCCTAAGCTTCGAGGCCGAAAAGACCGCGGTGCTCTCCCGGCAAGAGTTGGAGGCTCACCTCCGCGGCCTCATCGCCGACTTGGAATTGCGCATTCACCGCAAACTGCTGGAACGCTTGGACCTCTACGAATTCGAAACCGGCCGCGCCGGCGATACCGAGAGCACGCTCCTCCTGGAAAACAATATTGACGACATCTGCCGGGAATTGCGAGTCTTTGAGGAGGAGAACGAACCGATTCTCGAAGAGATCACCGGTTTGGTCCTGCGGGACCACATCATCAATCGTCTGGTCATGGAATCGGGTTCGCAAACCTTGAGCGAAATGATGGGGATCACTCTCAACGAGTTCGACGTGCCCGCGACGTTGGTCCCCGAGCGCGAGACCGAATTGATGGGCATCATGAAGTTCATGGAGGACCGCTTGGACCTGGAGCAGTGCCGCGATACCACCGAAAAGGTCCAACGCGTGGAGGAACGATTCAACGAGGTCTTTCACCTGGTTCGACCTCATCTCCATCGCGAATTGCGGAAATACCTCATCCTGCGAACCTTGAAGAAGGACTTGAAAGACACGATTTTCGGCTTCGGTCCCCTGCAAGACCTCCTCCGCGCCGATGCGGTGACCGAAATCATGGTGGTGGGCAAGGATCAAATCTACATCGAGCGGAACGGCGTGATCGAAAAGTCCGGTCGCCGCTTCATCTCGGACAAGGTGACGGAAGCCATTATCGAGCGTATTGTGGCCCAAGTGGGTCGCCGTATCGACAAGAGCCAACCCCTGGTCGATGCCCGCCTTCCCGACGGCTCCCGAGTCAACGCGGTCATCCCGCCCCTGGCCGTCAAGGGACCGTGCCTCACCATCCGCAAATTCCCGCTCCAACGGATGACCATGGACGATCTTGTCGAATTCGGCTCCATCAGCCGCGCTGCCGCCACGTTTCTCAGGGCGGCAGTCATCGACCGGAAGAACATCCTGGTGAGCGGCGGCACGGGCGCCGGTAAGACCACCCTGCTGAACATTCTGAGCAGTTTTATTCCCTTCAAGGAACGCATCGTCACGATCGAAGATACGATCGAACTACGACTTCATCAGGAACACGTGGTCCCCTTGGAGGCAAAACCGGCCAACGTAGAGGGCGCCGGCGCCTACACCATCCGCGATCTCGTCCGTAACGCCCTGCGGATGCGTCCCGACCGCATCATTGTCGGCGAATGCCGCGGCGCCGAGGCCCTGGATATGGTTCAGGCCATGAACACGGGCCACGACGGATCGCTCACCACCGTGCACGCCAATAACGCGCGGGAAGTGATCGAACGCTTGGAGGTCCTCATTCTGATGGCCGCCGACTTGCCGATCTACTCCATTCACAGGCAGATCGCCTCCGCGGTGGATTTGATCGTCCACATTTCGCGTTTGCCGGGCGGACGTCGCGCCGTGACGGAAATCGCCGAGGTGGTGGGCGTCGACCCCGACACCAAGGACGTCATCATCCACGATATCTTCAATTTCCGGAACGGTCACTCCTTGATGCCCACCGGTTACCTGCCCACCTTCGTGGAATCGCTGGTGACCAAGGAATTGCTCGACCTGGAATTCTTGTACGAACAAATGGGCGAATCCGAAAAGCCCATCGAGGCCCATCGGCGCGAGGGCGACAAACGCAATCGCCCCGGCGACCTGGCTTTTCAAGAGTCCGTGCCGTTTACGTAAGGTGGAAATCAACCGAAAGGGATACGACGACCTGGAATCGCGCCGCAGTACCGCGGCATCCAACGGCGCACTCGCGTTGAAAGGCGACCGCGGAAGCGGCAAACAGGCTGGTGCAACCATCCATGACTGAAGCAACCGACTTGATCCTGGGATGCGTGGCGACGGGCGCGGCCGCGACCGTGCTGGTGTACGCCTCGCAGGATTGGATCGACGCCTTCTTTTCCCGAATGGAAGACGACATCGGGGACAAACTGCGCCGCCTGCGTGCATCACCTTCCAACTTGAGACGTTGGCTGCAAGTCTGGCTGCTGGGAGTCGTTTTGGTCTTCTTCGGCTTCAGTCTCGGGCTGAACAGCCTGGTTTTCGGCACGGTGAGCGCAGCGTTTCTCCTGGCGGCTCCCTGGTACCTCTTGCGGCGTCTGGCCGAAAGCTACCGGCAAAAGGTCGAGGATCAACTGGCGGACGCCATGGTCACGCTCTCGAACGCGGTTCGCGCCGGCCTGTCACTTACGCAATCGATGGAGATTCTGGCGGCCCAATGCCCCAAGCCGATCAACGCCGAATTTCGTCAAATCATCGCTGAATACAACCTGGGAAAGCCGCTGGATCGAACTCTGACGGAAGCCAAGGAGCGACTGAAAAGCGAAAACTTCTCGTTGTTTGCAGCAGCAGTTTTGGCCGGGCACGAGCACGGCGGAAGGCTGAGCGAAACGGTGGAAAGGATCGCCGGTTCCGTGCTGGAACTACAACGGTTGGAACGCAAGGTCCTATCCGAGACGGCTCAAGCCAGAAAATCCGCCGTGTATATGGCCCTTGCGCCTTTGTTCTTCCTCGCGGCTTTTTACTTCATGGATCCCGACAACACGACGCAATTGTTCGTGCAACCGCTGGGGCATCTGCTCCTGGCAACTGCCGCGATTTTGAATGTCATCGCGTACCTTTGGGCACGCGCGTTGTTGCGGCCCGATATTTGAAGCAGGGCGTTTCGATGGTAAGAACATCCGGGTTTTGACGGACCTATGACGGATTGGCAAGACGTACACCAATCGAGCGGTTATCTCCTGGCGGCAGCCTGCCTGATGTGGGGTGCGTCCGCCGCCCTCATTGCGCGATGGTTGTGGCTGGTGCTCCAAACCGAGGATCTTCCGCAAGGCGCCGAATGGCGCTATGACATCAGCCGCATCAATGAGTTGCGGCGGAGCGACTGGTTCTTCCGATCGTTTCAACCGGTGTTGCAAATGTTGGGGCGGTTCAATCGGGCGGCCTTTCGCGACGCGTTGCCGGAGATTCAACGCCACATTCACGCCGCGGGTTTGTCGCGGTTCTGGTTGGCCGAGGAGTATCTCGGCAAACTCGAGATGATCGCCCTATTTCTGCTGCCGATATACACTTATTTCTTCGTCCGGGCGGTGGGGCTCAGCGGATTGCTGCCTGCCTTGGCCACATCGCTGCTGACCGTGTGGATTTTGCGACTGCGTTTGGCCTCGCGCGCGGCGCGGCGACTGCGCGACATCAAGCGCAGGTTGCCCTTCCTGCTGGATCTACTCACCCTTTTGATGGAAGCCGGTTCCACGTTTCTCAATGCCTTGGCTCAGGCCGTCGATGAATACCGCGGTCATCCGGTTTCCGAAGAATTTGGAAGGGTCCTGGCCGATATGCAACTGGGCAAGACGCGATACGAGGCCTTCGCCGCCATGAAGGATCGACTTGCCGACGACGAGATTACCAGCATCATCGGATCGATCCTTCAGGGGGAGACCTTGGGTACGCCGCTCGCGTCCATTTTCCGTACCCAAGCCGACGTCCTCCGGATCAAACGATCGCAACGGGCCGAGACGATTGCCGGCGAGGCGGGCGTGAACATGCTGCTTCCGGGTATACTGGTGATGGCGGCGGCGGTCCTGATTCTGATCGGGCCTTTCTTGCTCAATTACCTGGATTTGGGACTGGCGCTTTGAACGGGCCGCACGTTCGCGGCGCAAGGAGGAGGCAATGGCGGATCGAATCACGGTTTGGAACCCGAGGGAAACCGTCGCGGGTTGGTCCGATCGGCAGCGAACGGGTCGGCGATTCTCACCCGGTTTTCGACTCGTCGGATCGCCGGGCTTCGACACGTTTCAGCCCGCCGTGGTCGGGAAATTCAGGGCTTAGGACATGCCCATCAAAATTCAGTGTCCCCTTTGCCGAACCGAAATGACGGTCAGCAGCGCCGCCTTGGGCGGAGTGGTCGGTTGTCCGTGGTGCCACCACCGGTTTCGCGCCGCGCCGGAGACGCTGGAGCGTCAGGGCGCCCCCCCTCACCCTGCGAATCGCGCCCCGATGGCCGCTCCCCCTTCCGTCGATCCGTCCGCTGAAGAGGCTAAAGCGCCTCCCACGGTTGCGGATACCGAGAAAGCAGGGAACTCGGGCGGCGATCGGAAAACCGCCGGTTTAAGCCGTTGGAAACGGGTGGGTGATTCGGAAAAGGAACCGCCCTTCGCGCCCCCTCCGACCATGGCCGGCAAGTCGCCGACCGCAGCGAAGCGGGATACAGACGCTGCCTCGCCGCCCAAAGACTCCAAACCGAGAGAGGCCTCCACCGGAGCGGGAAAAGGGCCTGAGACCGCCCGCGAAAAAAGCCCAAAGTCGGACGCAGCAGGTCCCTCACCCCATGTGCCGGGAACCGGCAAACAATCTCAATCGCCCGACGGCGTTATTCGCAACAAAGGTTCCAGCACCGCGACCATGAGTTCGCAGGGTGCGACGGCCCAGGCCGAACCGGCGAGGGCACGCAAAAAGGCCGTCATGAAAATCCTCTCCGAGTCGGTCGAACCGACTTGGACCTTGGCCGCCGACGGCAGTCTGCCCAGCCTGCACTTGGAGGAATCCCAGACCCAAGCCCAGGCTTCCAATCAGCGGTCCACCAATCCGTTGCTGCTTTTCGTGGTATTATGCACGAGCATGATCGTGTCGCTGGCCCTGGTCTTCATTGAACCCGACTCCGGCGAGAACAGTAACACCACGACGCGGAATGCCGCACGCCGTGTGTTGATGGACGAATACATCCCGAGCCTCAACCCCGAAACGCCGCCCGCCGACTACCAAGTTCTCTTACGAGAGGCTCAACGCGCCCACAACAGCGGCGATTTCAAGCGAGAAAAAGAGCTATATCGGCGACTCTTGCTGCTGCTTTACGCACATCGGGATCGTGCACCTTACGAAGGCTTGACGGGCAGCGCTGCGCGGGATCGCAAGCTGGAAGAGCAGTTGCGAATCCTGCTGCGAGAATGAAGCGGAACGGCCGGGGCCTTGGCGCTTCGCGGACGGCGACGTCGTGCGGCGCGGACCGGTCGGATGCGTGACGGGCAGCGGTTGTGAAACTCCAATCCATCAGGATTACGGCGACGGTAAGAGGATGAGCATGGCTTCGGCGTCGCGATACCAAATCATCGAGAGGATCGGCAGCGGCGACTTCGCTCAAGTCTTTCGCGCTCGAGATCAAGAACTTGGGCGAGACGTCGCGATCAAGGAAATCCACGCTCAATACCTTCAATCCCCTAAGCAATTGGAGCGGTACTGGCGAGAGTCGCAATTGCTCGCCTCGCTCCAGCATCCGCACATCATCACGATTTACGACGTCGTCCGCAGTCGCGGTTGGTTGGTCCTGGAGTTGATGCGGGGAAACCTCCAACAAAGCGCCGAGACCGGTCCCATCGACGTGGATTTTCTGCGGGAAATCCTGATCGGCAGTTTACAGGCATTGGATTTTCTGCACGGCAACGGGATCATTCACGGCGACATCAAGCCCAGCAATCTGCTATTGGACAATCAAGGCCGGGTAAAGCTAGGCGACTTCGGTCTTGCCCGCCGCGCTACCGACGAAGGCGGCAGCTTGCTGAAAGGGACGACCAAGTACATGGCGCCGGAATTGATCAGCGCTCAGTTCGGCCAGGTCGGCCCCGCCGGAGACCTCTACTCCTTGGGTTTCACCGCCTACGAACTACTTTGCGGGCCGGACTTTTCCCTGCTTTTCCCGGGGCTGAGTGCGTTCGGCCGCGATCGCCAAATCGCTTGGATGATGTGGCACAGTTCCCCGGACCAGCGTCTCCCGCCGATTCGCCGCGTACTCGAAGGAGTTCCGGATGACTTGGCCGAAACCGTGGATCGGTTGGTCATCAAGGAACAAACTCAGCGACTGGGATCCGCACGGGAGGCCTTGCGGATGCTGACTTCGCAGTCCGTCCGCTTCCCCGTTCCGCCGCCTGAGGAGCCGGCGGGACCGAGGCCGGAAGAACTCCGCGAAGCCAAGAACAAGAAGTATCTCCGCATTGCGGCGGTGGCCGCCGTTGTGTGCTCGCTCCTCATCAGCCTACTGATGCTGCTGCCCGGCGGCACGAAACCCACCCAAGACGCCAAGGCTCCCGAATCGCTGCGAGGAATCGTGCGCCGGGTGTTCCTGAACGAGCGTCTGATCGTCGTGGAAACGCCCGACGGCACTCCCAAGGAGGTGCCCATCCGCCCCGCCGACGAGGTATTCATCAATGATGCCAAGGCCTTGATGCGAGATTTGCAACCGGGAGACGAAATCACGATTTCGACTTCACAAACCGACGGACGACTCGTGCAGCGATTGCAGATCGTGCGACCCGAACGCGTCGCCGGGCAAATCACCGCCGTTTCCCTGGCCGACGCGCAAATCACACTCGCCGTTGACGGTGAAGCACCGCCGCTGCGCATCCGCGTAGCGCAGACGACGCCCATCGAGTTCAACGGTCGGCCCGAGTTGGATGGACGCACCGTCATGCTTAGCGACATTCACCCGGGAGATCGCGCCGAAGTCGAGTTCCGCGGTGCGGACGATGATCGCTCGGCTGTACGGCTTGCGGTTCGCCGCACGGTTACCACGGAGGGCGTATTGGCGGAGGTCGATGCCAAGAACGGCCGACTGACGTTTCGGTCGAGCCGGGCGGCAAACCCGGTCACTCTGCCCTACACCGCCGATTGCGTCGTCACGCTGAACGGGCGAACGGAGTTTCAAAGCCGAATCGTCAAACCGGCGGATCTACAACCCGGTGATCGAGTCACGATAACCCACGACGTGGAGATCTCGCGAATCGACGCCTATCGCACCCTGGGTCTGGCGGGAATTGTTCGGCAGGTTCACTACGCTGCCGGAAGCCTCGAAATCACCCGGGATGAAGACAATCAGCCCCTGCGCATCCTGGTCGGCTCCGAATGCCCGATCACGTTATTCGGAGAAACCGTCTCACTGGAAGACTTGCGTGAAGGCGACCGCGTGGATATCACCCACGATACGCCGGGCGGCGAGTCGATACGCGCCCTCAAAATCGACGCGATTCGCCCGGAGAACCCGACCCGGTGGGCCGTCATCGCCTGTGTCGGCGAGTACGACGACCGACGAATTCCGGCCGCGCCCGCCGTCTCATCCTTGGCCGAAATATTGGAAAACACGCTGCGGACTCGTTACGCCGTCCCCAGAAATCAACTCCTCAGCCTTACGAACCCCAGTCGCATTCGCCTGGAACAAGCGGTGGACAGCTTTCTGAAGAACATTCCGTCCGACGGCGAGGTCGTGGTCTATTACGCGGGCACGGCGGTTCGCGATTCGCAAGGTCAGGTGTTCTTGGCGGCCAAGAACACCGATCTCAACGATCCGTCAACGACGGGCATCGGAATTCAGTGGCTGGCAGACAATTTGGAAGCTTCTCCCGCCGCCAAAAAGCTTCTATTGCTGGACGTCTCGCCCGCCTCGCCCACTCCCGTGCCCAACAGCGTATCCGCCGCGGAGGCGCTCGAGTCGGTGAAAGGTCCGCCCGGCATGGCCGCTTTTCGTACGGCCACCGCCGTGGCGGGAGCGTCGGCAGGAGAATCCGCCACCATCGCGGCCGACGGGACCGGCACGTCGTTCGGTCGGGCGGTAGCGCTCGCATACCAGGGCGACGGTGACGAAAACCGGGACGGTAAGTTGGATCCCACTGAACTGCTGGGCTTCGTAAACAAGGTTCTACCGCAGACAGTCCCTGCCGGATCGCGGCAGACCGTCAAAATCTTTCTCCCGGACAATCGCCCCCCGCGGTTAAGCGAGGATTCCAAAGCCGCCATTCGCACGCTCGCCGCCATGATCACGATGCAAGACGTGAACCCGCAAATCGCCGACGAGGCGTTCCGCAATGCCTCCAAAGGGATCGAATCGGAACCGGAACCGTTCTTGCTGTACGGCTTACTGCTGGTCAAAAATCGGCAATTGCCGGAAGCCGTCCGCTATCTGGAACCGCTGAAGGTCAGCCACCCTGCCGAACCGTTGCCCTATTTGCTCCTCGCTTGGATCAAGGTTTTCCGTCGCGACTACCGCGGAGCCTTGGGCGAAATGCAAGCCTTCGTCGAACACTGGCCGCGGCGTGCCGAGGCAACTTATCCAACCACGGAATTGGACCTTCCGCGAACCGTCTTTTGGCTGGGACAGTTGCGGGAGTTCATCGAAGGCGTCGCCGACGAGCGTGAGCGTCCCCTGCCCATCGATCTGCAATCCCTGGACGACGCCGTCCGATCGCTGGGGAATGAAGCCGCCCAAGCTTACGACCAAGGCCGAAAGCAAACCCGGGCAATCATCGAGACGTTTGATCAACAGTTGGCATCCGCCCAAGGCAATCGCGAGAAAGAGGTCCAAATCCGCTTCGAGCGAAGGCAACCGACACGCTATCTCTCACCTTTGATCGAAGATTGGGCGCGAGCGGTTCTGGCCGGCTTGAATCGCTAGACGCGCGGACTATTCGGTCTATTGATTCCTTCGCGTGCTTCCTTCGCGCTGAAGCTCACATTCTCACATTCCCATCGCAATTTCGCGGAAATTGTCGGTTCCGATGGGATGTGGTATAGTGACCGACGAAGCGGAAAAACTCGAACGGCGCACGGAGGAAAGCGCAACGTGCTGATTTTGCTGACGAATGACGACGGTATCTATGCCCCGGGATTGGCGGCACTGAAACAGGCTCTCGACGGCTTGGGAGAGGTTTGCGTCGTCGCCCCCGCCACCGAACAAAGCGGCGTCGGGCACTCGATTACCTATCTGCGACCGCTGATTGTCAAAGAGGTGTACCAGGGTGACCGACCTTTCGGTTACGCGGTCGAGGGTAGCCCCGCCGATTGCGTCAAGCTCGGGGTCAACGAGTTGTGCCCGCGTCGCCCCGATCTTGTGGTTAGCGGAATCAACGGCGGCCTGAACGCGGGCATCAATGTGCTGTATTCGGGCACGGTGGCCGCTGCGGTGGAGGGGGCTTTTTTCGGCATCCTCAGCGTGGCGGTTTCCTTGGAGTTCGACGAAAACCCACCGTTCGACCGAGCGGCGGGACACGTCGTGCAAATCATTCAGCATATTCACTCTCGCTGGAGCGATCTGGGCGCCCGGCTTTTCAACGTCAACATTCCGCTTCAAGCCGCATTCCAGGATTCGCCGGAAGTGCGCGTAGTCGCCATGGACGTGGGACGGTACGGCGGCAACTACGAAAAACGGACCGACCCTTGGGGCCGAACCTATTACTGGGCGACCGGTGATCCGCCTCCGCGACGAGACGCCCCCGGAACCGATTTGTTGACGCTGGCCCAAGGAAAAATCTCGGTTACGCCGTTACACTACGATTTGACGGCGAGAAGGGCACTGGAGCAAATCGACCAAAGCGATTTCGTCTTAATACCCCGCCCCGTACCATCGCCAAACGGTGCGTCCGCTGCGGTCAACCAAACGCTCGTCCTGCGATCTGCACGGCGCACTTCGCGAGGCGGGTCCAAAAGGCGCGACGGTTCCTAGCAAGAACGATGGTTTAGCCCCAATCTGCCCGGATACGGGGAGTCGAAAGGCTCATTCCGAGGGAGAATTACCATGAGGCGAGTGACGCAAGCCTGGTTGGCCGGTTGGCTTTCAATCCTGCTGATCGGTTGCGGTACGGCGGACAACGAGTCCTTCCGCGTCAAGACCGACGTGCCTGCGCCCGGGGGAGCAAACGTTTCTCAGCCCCAACAACCGACGACGCCCACGCCGCCCCCCTCGACTCCCGAACCTCCGCGTAGGCCCGTCGCAATGCCGCCGGGCATCGCATCGCCCGACGACGTCATGCAGACGCAACCGCCGCCTCCGGTCGCCGCCGAGCAAGCGACCCCGAGCGCGCCCCCGGTGGTGTCAGTGCCGGCCCAGGTCGGAGTGGGGCAAAAGGGGAGTACCTTGGGCCAACCCGGGTTCCTCACGACTCCCGTTTACGTCTATTTTCGCAGTCAGGAAATGGTGGCCTTCCGCATCCAAGTGCCGCAGGCGATGCAGCTCTTCAAGGCAACCAACGGGCGGGCGCCGCAGTCGCACGAGGAGTTCTGGCGGGAGATCATCGAAGCAAATGGAATCAAATTGCCGCAACTCCCGCCCGGTCACCGCTACGTGTACGATCCAGCCCGCGAAGAGTTGATGGTCGAACAACCGTCGCGCTAGAACGCATGCCTTGCGTGTGACCGACCCACCTTTTCGGCAAGTCCCGTGCCGACGCAACCGAACGTCGCGGCATGCCCGATCTGGAACTGCCCGACCGCGGTTTTTCGTTGGAAAACGTCCGCAGTCCAATTAGTCTGGAATTGAGAGGCGGTGTTGCGACGCGATGCGCGGCTTTCCGCCCTCGGTGGGTTTGACGCGACCCGCGACGGCGTGCCGGCGCGACTTGGGCCGAATCACGCCGGTTGCGGAAATATTCTCTCATCTCGAACGGGCGATTCGCCGGACGGCTTTCAAATGCGGACGCGATGGGTGCGGACAATCGGGATGGTGTTGGGCGGCAGCCCTGCACAAGCCAAACGCCGCCCCGCCTGCAACGCGCCCCATGCCGTTGGTTCGAGGCAAACGCATGCTAAGAAGTGGCTTTGTCTTGCCGTGACGATCGGTTTATGGGCATCGGCTCCGGATTCGCCGGCGCCGGCCCAAAGCTGGATCTTTCAGCCGTCGTATTACAGCCACTCTCCTCAGGGCGAAAGAGTAGCGCAATTTCAGCCCGAAAACTCCATCGCCTCACCTGTTGCGCCTAACTATGTGGTCAGCGGGTATCGGCATACGCGATCGACGATCCGCGGCGCGGAAAGCTACGATCACCTCCACGTGGTGCGGACTTGGGGGTTGGGTGAATTCCTTAGGCCCTACGAAGAGTGGGAGTTCCCGTTCCGTGCGGGCGCCACGCCCTACGGGCCGTGGGGAAATCCGCAGGGACCTTGGACTCTTCCTTTCGATTCTTGGCGAAACCCTTTCGGGTTGGGGCGATTGCCTAATCTGCCATGGTGGCTCTGGCCGCGATGGTAAGTTAAGCTTACCGCTGCCCGCCCAGCTTGAATCTCTCGTCTTGCCGTTACGGCTTCGCGAGTTGCTGAATTCATAATTCGGCCGTCTGCGGCGAAGCAAACGCCTGGAACGCGTTGCAGGGTTTTTCCGGTCTGCGCGGTTGCGACGACGAATCCGCTTTCTCGGAGAGGGTAGCCGGGCTTCAATCGGGCAAACAGGTGCTACGAGCGCGATTTCCCGCCGATCGTGCCCATTTTGCGGAGTAGCGCCCTCCATCTCCACCCATCACCGGTTGCCGGTCGAAGATATTTACGTACGGTAACCTCGGCGCGCAAGACCGGAACGATCCGTGTAACCCGTCGATCCAGGCGGCCGTACCGCGCATGACGCGGTCAATCGGCAAGTTAAATTTTCGTGCTCGGGGGTGGATGCATGTCCGACAAAGACGACAAACAACCCGCGCCGCCTCCGCCGCCAAGTCCGGTCCTCAACCGCTTCGTGCTGGCGGTGGTCGGCGTACTACTTGTGATGTCGCCTCTGGTCCTGTTGCCCGGTTCTCACAAGCTCGGAGATGTTCTGGCCGGCATTCTTTCCGGAGAATCGATTACGGCATTTCTTCCGGCCATGGAAGGCTCGCCTGAGGAGGTTCCCTCCACCACAACCGAGACTCCCACTCCCGAGTATGTCGTTCCCACCGCGGATTTCGCCGAAGTCTTTCGCTTCGACATTCGGCCCGACTATTTGGTGCAGCATTGGCCGCGAGTCACGGCGGCGACGGCGGGCATTCAACTACAGGGGTACCGCGTACCGCTCGTCACCGGAACGCGCGAGGATGATCTGGCCGGTTCCGTGACGTACTATTTCAACCCTCGTCAAGAGGTGCAGCGCATCACGTTTCGCGGAACAACGGGCAACGCCAACCGGTTAATCCAATACTTGGCGGCCCAATTCGGATTCTGCCACCGACCCACGAACGATCCAGGACTGTTCCTGTACGTGGTGCCGGAGGAAGGCTCGCGCGGCGGCGTGAAGAGTTACCTCTGGATCCGTCCCCAGCGCGTGCTGCGTGCCGCCGAACCGCATGCTCGATTCGAGTTGGATCTCGTTATTGAGCGTCCCACCGAGGAATTGCTCACCCGCCTGCGCGAAAGTCTTCCCGAACCCGCGGTTCCGCAAGCGTCTTCGGCCGTCCCCTTAGCCTATCCGCAATGAGCAAAGCGGCTGTCCGCCGCAAGCGGAGCGGATGCGCAGGATTGCCCCCTCTCTGAGTCGCTCAACCCGTGAGGCACCCGATTCGCGAAACACTCAGTCGTGCGGGCTCTCGCGCCAGAGCAGTGGTCGCCGCATTTGAGGCTCAATGCGGAAACGGCATTCGCCGTCCAAGAACACGCGAACCGTACCGCTCGACTCACTGACGCAAACGGCCACAGCCTTGGTCTTTCGGGTAATTGCCGCCGCCGCCCAATGCCGCGCGCCCAAGCCCTTCGATAGTACGATATCCGAAGCCGAACAGTCGATGTGCCGACACGCCGCCAGGATCGTCCCATCTTCGGAAATGATGCACGCTCCGTCCAGTTGCGCGATTTCCTTGACTCCCTCGCGGACGCGAGGATCGAATAGATTCTTCTCGTGCTTGCTGTAGCCTCGCACGGGATCGAATCCCAGCGGCCGAGTGTGTGACAAGACCTTGCGGGAATCACCGACGACGAAAATCGCGCCGACGGGTTTGCCTTCACGTCCCTCCTGGCCGATCTCCACCGCCAAATTGATTACCAACTTCAGCGTTTCGATGGGAATTGCAGTATTAAGCTCCCGAAGGTCGCGCGCGGTCAGCCTGGCCAGATGGTCCGACAGACGGATCACACTCAAAGAGTCCACGCTGGATGGCTCGAACAGCCCGAACAGGGCAATAACACGTTGCCCGCGGGTCAACAGTTCCTCGGTCACGGACTCGAGAAGCGCCTCCGTGATTCGCTCATATGGGGAGGACGTCGGCAGGTTCACGGCTACGGTTGAGAACCCGACCTCCGCGGCACCGGACAAGTACGCCAATCGTTCCGACGCAACAATCACGCGACGCTGACCGACCGCCGATCGCAAACGCCCCCAATCGCCCGGACCGTTCACGAAGATGAGAATGGCAGCCGCGTCCAATTGATCGTACAGCTTTACTCCCCCCTCCAGAAGAAAACGCAACTGCTCGGTGAAGCGAAAGCTTTCCGGGTTGTCGGGGGAGGTTTTCTTGTCGTCGACGTTTTTCTTCTCCGGGAGATTCGTTGGATTCTTGGGGTCGTCTGGCATCGCAATAGGGGCTGCGGCAAAAGAAATCGGGCGTACGCCGATCAGCTCAAACAACGTAGCGATCCAGCGTTGAGAGCAGCGGCGTTTTGTAGCGGGGTAGCTGTACGATTCTAGCCGACGGACATTTTTTTGGCAATCAAAGCGGGCGGGGCAAAAAACCTGCTGCTGTCCTAGTAGGATGCACGCGGCCTGCCTCGGCTCTTGGCGGCGCTTCGGACTATGCCTCACGAGGTCGCCCAGAGCGATGAGTCGCGCGCGACTTAGGGAGTCACGCACTAGAAAACGCCAAGCCCCGAGGTTGTAGGCAACTTCGGACAGCAGGGGAATATTCAAACCGCCCTTGAACGATCAAAAGATCGCATCCTTCACTTTGCTCGCCAAAGAAGCCGAGGGTTGCTCCCCCGTGTTTTCTCCGCGGACATATGCCTCCCAGCGACGGACGTCGTTACCGAAATCCTTTCCCGTGACCTTGCGAAGGGATTGCATGGCCAAGTACTGCGTTGCGGGATCGCGTTCGTTCAAGAACTGAGCCAAGACAGGAACGGCACTCGCGTCTTTGACTTTGCCCAAGGCTTTGATGGCGGCCTGTTTGACGTCCGCAGACGTTTCACGTCGCAGCACATCCGCGAGGACCGCCACGGCCTCGGCCCCGCCGACGTTCCCGAGCACCACACACGCATCCCACCGCACCGACTCTTCAGGGTCGTTAGCGGCGGACTTGGCCGTCTCAACTGCGGCGGCAACGTCCAGTTTCGAGAGCAATCGCAGAATCTCCCGTCGCATGAAGGGATCCGGTTCGTCGGCAAATTCCGTCTGCAACCGGGAAGCCAGCGCCCTTCGTTCCTCCGGCGTTCCGGCTTTTTTCGCGGAATCCTGCCACGCCTTGAGGCGATCCCTTGGAAGCACGACGCCGGGCGGTAGACTCGCTTGCGTGTTCTTCGCGGAACTCTTGAACGGCTGAAAACCGCGCCAAAAACTACAACCGGAAACCGCGACGACGATAACCAGCATCGGCACGAAACGATGAACGGCAACGTATAGGTTCCGCCTCTTGCACATGATCGGCCACCGAAGCCCATTTTGGGCATTGAGAATACGTCACCAGCGGCAGTTGCGTCGCCCTGCTCTCACCAACACATTCGCCCAGGTTGTACCGAATGCACAAGAGGAGGCCAAGGCGAGTTCCGATTTTCGCAGAGGCCGCCCCAACCCCTCCGCATCGATTCGTCCGTGCGTTCCGTCTCCATCGCGTTTCCCCTCCGTGAACGGAAAGAAGCATCGAACGATCGTTTCCGCACCAACTTGCCGCCTCTTTCCCGCCTGGGTATCCTACAAACGTGTTATTCGGTACTCTCTTCATCGCCGTATACATCTTGCGTTTGACCGAGCTTAGCCCTCCATACCTCCGGGGGATATCGAGAGACTAAATGCATGGGAAATCCGCAGACCGTCAAAGAGGTTCGCTGGCTGGACGTCTTCCCGTGGCTGCGTCTTTGGAACTGCCTATGGATCGCGATCACGCCGGGCAACCTCGTCACGGCCTTTGTCGGCGTCATTTTGACATATCTCGGCTGGGGCATCATCGACGCCGTCATGCCCGTGCGCCCGGCAGCCCGCATGGTTTCCGTCGGGGTTCTTGCCGTGGATGAGCCTTCGCCCGCCGGCGCCGTCGCCGGTTTCGCGGCGTCGAAGTCCGTCTTGGAAAATCTGGTGCCGGAAACGTGGCGGGTAAAATCGTCGTGGGGAGTCATGCCGGGCATTGATCGCCTGGAAGACCCGATGATCGGTATTTGGCGGCGCATGAGCGCGCCTTTCGCCGCGTTGTTTTGCGCAGCGGAACTTTCTTGGTTCGATCGCGTACGCCTGGCCCTCCAGGGGACGTGGATTGTCGCGGTCTGGGCCCTTTTCGGTTCCATGCTCACCCGACACGCGGCGCTCGAACTTGCGGGAGGAGATCGACCCGCATGGCGGGACTTGTGGCGGTTCGCCGCCTCTCGATGGCTTCATAACTTCCTGGCCCCGCTGAGCTTGGTCTTGGTTGTTTTGCTGTTGTGGGGCATCCTGACGTTGGGGGGACTGTTGCTGCTGACTTCGGATCCGGGTCTAGCCCTGGCCGGCTTGCTCTGGCCGGTGGCACTCGCGATCGGCTTGGCAGCCACATTGACGCTGGTGGGGTTGATGTTCGGTTGGCCGCTGTTGTCGGCGTCGATCAGTGCCGACGGTCAGGACGGTTTCGGCGCCGTGGGCACCGCCTTCTCTTACGTGTACCGTCGGCCCTTGCCGCTGGCCTTTTATGTAATCGTGGCCGCGTTCCTTGGCTGGTTGGCTTGGGTCATCGTGTCAGCCTTGGCGGAAAGCCTCATCTCCCTCACCAACGCCGCCGCCATGGCCGGTTTGTCGGCAACGAGAATCCACAGCCTGACCCGCGGCGATGAGGCATTAGGCCTTTTGGGCCGGTTCGGAGTAGAAGCCATTCGAAGTTGGCGTTACGTCGTACAATCCGTCGCCGTCTCGTTCCTATTCTCCTATTTTTGGGCGGCAACGACCATGATCTATTTACTTCTCCGCCGATCCGTCGATGGTACCGACTGGAACGAGGTGTACGTCGAAGAAGCCGACGACGAAAGATACATCGCTTCGCCGCCGATCGGCTCATCCCCCCAACCCGGTGATGCTTCGGAATGATCGAGCGGAGCAGCGATCGCAGGTCCTTCCGGAAAATCGAATCGTTCGAGACGCACCCGAAGCACTCCGTGTGATCAGGCGCGCAGCGCCGGATGCATGAACATCGAGGCGGTAAGAAATGCCGGTTAGACGGCGCCGGGGCCGACCGCCCCGTCGCTGATGCGGATGGTCCGTTCGACCGTCAAAACGAATACCTTGCCGTCTTCCGGATGGCCGGTGCGACCCGTCTTCGCGACCCGGGCAATCGTGTTGATCGTTCGCTCCGCGAAGTCGTCATTGACGACGATTTCCAGGAGCGACTTTCGCAGGACTCTGCCGTCGCGGCGACGCGACGACTCATCCCAGCCCAACGCAGTGCCGCGCGCAAAGCCCTGGGCGTCCGTGATTGTCAATCGGCCCACTTCGATACGATCCAA
Organism: Thermopirellula anaerolimosa; assembly: GCF_054657335.1. Lineage (NCBI taxonomy): Bacteria > Pseudomonadati > Planctomycetota > Planctomycetia > Pirellulales > Thermoguttaceae > Thermopirellula > Thermopirellula anaerolimosa. Next base: position 408,555 of record NZ_BAAHYX010000006.1, on the reverse strand, counting down.
GGCTTCCCGAACGCTCTGCAATTTCGGGGGTTGAATGACGGCCAAGACCAGCTTCACGCATCACGCTCCCTGAAATCAGACCGTCCCGTGCCGTTACTCGTCGCATAAGGGCGACCGCATGGACCGTCACACCGTCTCGGGCAATTGGTACGGAGCCCTACGGACTCGGTCCAGGTGTTGATTGGCCTCGTCGTCATCCAAAAACCGCTCGGTCGAGGGGTCCCATCGAAGTCGGCGATTGACCCAACGGGCGATGTTGCACAGATGACAGATCGTCGCCGATCGATGTCCGATCTCGACGTCGGCCACCGGACGTTCGCGCGTGCGAATGCAATCCAGCCAGTTCCGCATGTGGTCATCGCTGCGATACAAATGCACCTGGAAATCGTCGTAAGGCGGTTTCCCAAGCTCGGCGGGTTCCGTGGTAAATTTCCCGCGGTCCAAGATCAACTTTCCTCGGTCGCCGATAAAGATGGCGCCGCCGCCCGGACCGTTGTCGAGATGCACGGTTACGCCGTTCGCATAACGGAACGAGACTTTCGGCGAAGCGCACAGTTTGTCGCCACGTTCCCGAGTCTCGGGTTGCGAATACGTGGGCGGGGTGAACGGGGCACCGTCCGTCCAAATCTCTACCGGACCGGTGTCGTCGGTACCCAAAGCCCATTGAATCTGGTCGAAGCCATGGGATCCCCACCCCGTGATCTCCCCGCCCGAATAAGGCCGAAACGAAATCCATCCCGGCTTAGCTCGAGGCGTGTACAAATCGAGGTGATAGGGGACGACCTCCGTAGGCCCGCACCACATGTCCCAGTCCAATCCAGCGGGAACCGGTTGCGCGGGCAACGCGCCTTCCCAAGGACTGGGATAATTGGCCGCGATCACGGTATGAACCTGGCCGATCCGTCCATTGCGAACCAATTCACAGCCCAGTCTATTGGCGGCCATGGACCGCTGCTGGCTGCCGGTCTGGAAAACGCGACCGTACTTGCGTACGGCCTCGACCATCTTGCCGCCTTCGTGAATGGTCAACGACATCGGCTTTTCCGCGTAGATATCCTTGCCGGCCTGGCAGGCGTGAATGCAAACCAAGGCCCGCCAATGATCGGGCGTGGCGGTAATGACAGCGTCCACGTCCTTGCGATCCAACAGTTCGCGGTAGTCCTTATAGGCGATGCCTTGGAACTTGCCCGCCGTTTCCTCCGCCCGCGGCAGATTGACGTCGGCGACGGCAACGATACGCCCCAGGCTGGGCACCTCCGCAAAAACCTGCAGCCCTCGCCGACCGATTCCGATCCCGCCGATGCCGATCCGTTCGTTCGCGGAGGGGGTCTCCGCAGTCCCCAACACGACGCGCGGAATCAGGACGGGCACGCCCGAGGCAACCGCGGCCGACAGCTTTAAGAAGGAACGACGCTCGATGGAACGGCGATGACTCACGTTGTTTTCCTCCCAGATCAAAACCCTGATTTGCCGACGCCGCACCCCCGCAATCGGGAACCGACCGCTATGCCCGTCTGCTACGAAGCGGCGCGACCGCTACGGCGGACTGTGTTCAGTTTCATGAGAACGGAAGGCTGTGTCAATAACCTTAGCGAGCGCAAGGACCGACCGGCAAACGGCAAAGCACCCAGCATTGGGGACAACGCGAATACGCTCTCGTTGAAAGTCAAGAGCATTCATCCATGCGGGACATCGCGGTTGGCATCGTTGGTGCAAGACACCTTTTGGCTAAAGCAAGCCCTTTTGGGCAGAACCTTTGCAGACATCAACGACGACGTGCCATGGCATTCCCTGCGGAAATGCTAACTCACGGAGAGGGCCGACTGCTGCCACGTCAAAGAGGCGTTGCAGGAAACTTCATGCGCCGAATGAAGACTACGGGCGCCCGAAGCGAGTGGGCGGGAGGGCGCAGCAAGGTAGCAGGCTTTCTCCAAACCTGCCGGTGACGGTCCAATACAAGCACCAAGCCCGCGGCTATGCCACCCCAGGATGAGTGACGTGGTAACGAAAAGTAATCGGGGCGACCGGATTTGAACCGGTGACCTCTTGCACCCCAAGCAAGCGCGCTAATCCAGGCTGCGCCACGCCCCGATCTCTCGAATAGTTTAGCCGAGGTTGCCGGGTAACACAATGCCGGGCGCCGGACCGTGTCACCCCCGACTAGAAATGTCCCCTGATTCTCACGAATAGAAATGTCCCTTGCTCTAAGTGAGGAACCAGCGAACCGCCCAGCCTTCCCACCCGATACCTGCGGTCGATTCCCATGACTCGAACGAATCCCCGCTCGCCCAACCACCCGGCGGAATCGCTGCGGGGATGGGCTTCCCGTCTCGAAGACCTCGCACTCCAACGCTCTGCCAAAGGCATTCGCCCGCCTTACGCAGACGACAATGACGCTGGTCCGACCGGCCATCGGCACGCTGTTAATCGCATGTCTCTTGCGGGTAGCTACCTGCTTAAGGAACACCTCAAACCGGATCAGCCGAACGAAGCGAGGCACTCGAGGTCCCAGGGCCCACTCTGGAAAGAATAATGTCGCGACGTAATGGGAAGGCCTCAGTTCACCTCCCACCCATTGCCGATGTCCAAGCTCACCTGAACAGGTTCGGTCAGTTGTACTCGGTCATTGCTCTCGGCGGTGGGTTGAAGCTTGGCGAACTCAAAGCCCACAGTTCGGCAAAGCCAACGGAATTCGTCGCCACTCACGAAAAAGTGGTCCAGGACGTCTCCGTTGATAACCACCAAGTCATCCCCGGTTGTCGGCCAAAGCTTCACCGTATCGCGATTGGCACCAGGCGTGCTTGCGTTGGCATACACATGGTCGAAGGATCGCACGGTCACCCGGTATCGTGCCCCTCCGGTAACCTGGTCGAATATCTCGTACTTGTGGGCCTTGGCGTGGAATTCGTCCTTGAAGACGGAATCCACCAACGCTGCCGTGTCGCGCCCCAGCGAAGCGAATGACGTGACACTTTGAAAGTTGTGGGCCGTCACATCATAACCGGGACCGGACATCCGGCTTGAGCCAAAGCCGCCGGTGAAGGTGTCATCGCCTGAAGAGTCAAAGAACACCGCATGGTCGTTATCGCCCACCGCGAACCCATGGACCACTTCAAATAGTTTGACCCGATGGTACATCCCCAGCGCCATCATCTTGACGTGCCTATACTGAGGCTCGGATTTGAACCTCACCGACAGATCGGTCAAACCGGCTTCCGACGAGTCGTACAGCCAGGCCGTGTCCCTGCCGCCGCCGGTCGCGTAGATGTGGGCTTCCTCGAAGCCCGCAACGGCATCCACGATGACCGGAACAGGGGCTGGGATCACCGCTTCCAGAGAGCCAGGACGTAAATAGAAAACATCGTCACCATGACCATCGCAGGCCACGACGATGTCCTGGCCGGGTCCGAGGTCGCCCTGCACGCTGAGGAAATCCGGAACGTCTTGCGGTGCATAGGAAACGCCATTGATTAGCACCTCGGGGGTGGATCCCAACCGCAGGACCAAAGAGTCATCGCGGTCGGTGCCGAAAACGGAAATCAGCGTCCCGGACTCTCCCTGGGGTTCCACAGTGAATAAATTGACAAACCGAAGCGAAAAATCGCTGTCGTTACCCGAAACCGTGACATAGTAAGGTTGTCCACCCTCGGCATATTCAAAATCCAACCGGTCCTGGTTTCCTGCCAATTCCGACTTCGCTAAGAGTGTCGCTTCCGGATTCTCAAAGGGGTTATCGTCGTAGAGTCGAAGCACGAGAGAACCCGGGATTTTCACGCCTTCGGCCAGTACCGTCAGGAAACCATTCCGCACGGATGTAACTTGAAGGACCGTATCGACCGGTTCCGGGATACTCAGTTGGGGGATCGTTAGATCGTCAACGGGCCCCACGTTGCGGACGGCGAAGCGAGCCGGCAGGAGATTGTTGAGAACCGTGAGCGTGTCGGCCGACTGGTCGAGGACCACGAGATCAACGCGACCATCGCGATCGACATCCACGGCGACGAGTGCCTCCGGCCTTTCCCCCACGCTGAAACGCACTTCGGGAAGAAAGGTCCCGTTACCGTTGCCAAAAAGAATCGCTACATCCTGCGATTCGCCATTAGTCGCAGCGATGTCCGGATGGCCGTCGTCGTCGAAGTCGGCCACCGTCAAGTGAGTCACGTAATTCCCCACGGGATAACGCGACTCGATGCCAAGCGTTCCGTCACCATTCCCCAGACGGACGGAAACCGAATGATCTTGTCGGTTACCCGTCGCTACATCCACGACGCCGTCGCCGTTGAAATCTTCTAACGCCACCGAACGTAAACCGTTCCCCATCGCGTAGCGCTGTTCGGCCTGCAAAGTGCCGTCGCCGTTGCCAAGGAGAATCGACACGTCGTCACTGTCCCAGTTGGCGGAGATCAGGTCGACCCAACCGTCACCATTGAAATCGGCCGTTGCCAGTGAGAACGGATTCTCCCCCACGGGGAAGCGGGCTTGCGTTGGGAACGTCCCATCGCCCTGCCCCAGAAGGATCGAGACATCATTGCCGCCCTGGTTGCAGACTGCCAGGTCGAGGCGGTCGTCGCTATTGAAGTCGGCGGCGACCACATCCGAGGGATTCTGCCCGACGGCAAATTGCGAACCTGGCGTGAACCCGCCCGTGTCATGGCCCAAGAACACAGCCACTTGCCCGTTCAAGCGGTCAACGGCAGCGAAGTCGGGCAGACCATCCCCGTTGAAATCCCCAGATGTGACAGCGCCCATGTAGGGGGCCACTGGATAACGCCCATCCTCCACAAAGTTGCCACTGCGATCGTTGAGAAAGATGGAGACATCCCCGCCCAACCAGTTGGCAACGAGCAAATCAGGCCAGCCATCATTGTTGAGATCGGCACGATGAACTCGCGAGGGGGTACGTCCTGCTGCGAACACTCGTCGATATGAGAAAGCCCCACTCCCATCACCCAGGATAACGGAAACGTCGTAGGCGTTCGCCGTCACCACGTCGAGGTGCCCGTCGTGGTTGACGTCGCCGGCGATGCCCACTGCGATCGCCCCCGACACCGAGGGTCCAAGTGGGATGCGCGTCTCGAAGGTCCCGTCGCCGCGCCCTATCAGCGAAAGAATGGTCCCTTCCGCGTCGAAGAGGGCCAGGTCCTCGCTTCCGTCATCGTTGAAGTCCCCGGTCAGCACGTGCAGAACCGACTGGTCAAAAGTCTGGCTGGGCAAGAGATCAAAACCGCCGTCCCCCCGACCCAGTCCAACTATGAGGTGGGGAGATCCTCTCTCACATGCCGCTACATCGACGAGTCCGTCGCCATCGAAGTCCGCCGCAGCGACGGAGTTCGAGCGGAAAAGTGTGGGTGTGCTCACCGCTTGGAATGTGCCATCCTCGCCCGCGAGGTACGCATCGATGCTGCCGAGATTCCCGACCATCAAATCTAGACGCCCATCGCAGTTGACATCCGCCGCAGTTAAGGCGTCGGGCGAGATGCCGGCAGGTGACTCGAACATCACCTCGAAATCGCCATCTCCTTGATAGCTGAAGATGGCCACATAAACCCCGTCATTGTTGACGACGAACGCCGCAATATCGGGATGGCCATCGCCGTCGAAATCTCCGATGGTGAGATCACGGGGAGACGATGCCATGGACCACCGCGCTTCCTCCCCCAGGGTCCCGTCACCGAAGCCGAAAAACAGCGATAGAGAATTATCTCGGCTGTTGGAAACGACGACATCCAGATGGCCGTCACCGTCGAAATCTGTCAACTCGACATCGAGGGGGAAGTCTCCCACGGCATACTGTGCGGCAGTAAATCGCCCATCGCCCTCCCCCAAAAACACGGTGATGGTGTCGGCCAGTGCGTTGGCAGTCACCAAATCCGGATTTCCATCTTCGTTGAGATCACCCATCACGACCGATGACGGCTCGACATTACCCAGGTGAAGTTTTAATCCTGGAAAGATGCTCGGCAGGGCGGCATCCAAAAGCCATCGTCCCTCCAGCGTTTCGAAACTCGGTTTTCGGCGCCCGATTCGACACGTCTTTGTCGTCAGCCCCGCCCTTTTTCGCGACGAGCGACAATCTCGCAATTCCAATTTTCGCGCTGCTCGATCTCGGCCAATCATGATCCCCTCCCGAAAAGCAGATTTCGCGAAATCCCTCTGGCTCGGCCTGCTTGGAGTACCCCTCCTTTCACCGTTAAGTACGCGAGATTCTTCTGTTCCGTGTGGCTTATCGGATCATTCGCACCTATTCCCAGTCTGGTATGCAAATCGTCATGATTATCGCTTCCCGATACTGGGCGCTGCCCCAGGTACCGCCCCGAGCACCGCCTGACATACCGGTACGACCACGCGAGGCGTGTCCGGCTTCACGGGGGGCAGTCAGCGCAGGCCCCTGCCTTTCCGGCTCTAATCGCTACCTTACGAGGCACACCAGGCCGCAATCGCCAGTCCCCTTACTTCCCATTTTAGCCACGCCGCGCGATGCCGCAAAACGTTGCCCATAAAAGATTTCCGCACAAGGGATCCAATTCACAAGGTATCGGATGCCCTGACATCATTTGATCCGGTCTGAATTGTTAGGACGCCGGAACGGCTTGATTAAGGGAGGACTTGGGTTTGGCGATGAGGGGCGCGGATTTGGGGAGGAGCCGGCATGCCAACGGAGCGATTCAACTCCCCGATTAAAGCTCGACGATTCGCGCGTAAACAACCCAATCCGGAAGATTGACGCCCTAGACCGCCTCGCTTTGCAAACGATTCTCAGTGCAAAGGGGTTACCGTTCTCACCGGCGGTCGCCGAGACGATCGCAGCAAGCTGATCGCCGCCTGCCCGCATAACGGCAATCGCACAAGTCGTCGAAAGACCGTGCGGTTTGAGTCGGCACGCTCATTGACGCTATAATAACGTATGGAACGTGGCTACTCTGCCGGAACAGTCCGCCGACAACGATCCCGTGCGGTTTGGGTCGAAACGGGAATATGATCCACCGCGACGCTTTCGTGAGAGGTCGCGGCACGCCAGGACTTGTTTTGGAGATGCTTGTTCTTTGCCCTGAGGTGCTGCGTAGGGTTGGCGCGGCATCCAACAAGCAAGGCCGACTATGGGAATCCGCTTTTACTGCCCAAACGGCCACAAGTTGCATGTGAAGGCCTTTCAGGCGGGCATGCGCGGAATCTGCCCGTATTGCGGGGCCAAAGTGCAGATCCCCCTTCAAAGCACGCGGGTTAGCACTAAAGTTTTGCGCGCGCAAAAGCAGCACGCCTCCGCCGGCGCTGCATCCCAAGCGGAGTCGCAGTCGGCGCAGACCGAGGATGGCGGCACTGATGGGACACCGGTCTCATGGCCCGCCGTATCGCGTTTTTCGGATGTCCGCCCTGCCGACGGAATTCAGGCTTCGACGATTTCCGGTTCGGAGTCGGTTCCGGAATATCGCTCGTTCCCGACACCTCTTACCGAAGAGGAAATGGGAATTTCGTTGGCGAACGCCGATCATGTCGCCGTTCCGCCCGATTCCTCCGTGACGCCTACTGAGGTAGATGTTCCGCATGCAAGAGCAACCGGCTTTGACGATGCGGCCTTGGCGGACGTCGCATTGGTCTGGTATGTCCGCCCACCCTCTGGGGGCCAGTTCGGCCCGGCAACCGGGGATATCATGCGGCAGTGGTTGCAGGAGGGACGCATCACGCCCGACACCCTGGTCTGGCGCGAGGGTTGGAGAGACTGGCGTGAGGCCCGGCACGTGTTCTCCTCGCTCGGCGGCGCAGAGTTTCCTCAACCGGAATCCTTTTCCCCTGCCGCGGAACGGATCCTCGCACAGCACACCCCTCGCCCATCTAGGCGGTCCTCACGCCTCATTCTCGTGATTCTCGCCGTCATCGCCCTCGCGGCGGTCGCGATCGCGATGTTTTTCTTTTTCGGCGGTTTCGGAAGGTCCGCCTGACTTGCGGGACCTGCCGCAGCAACATGCTCACCTGTCCGCCCGAACGGTAAAACCTTATCATCAAGGTTTGGCCGCCGTCGGAAGATTCAAACAGTGGTTTCACCGCATTCCTAACGGCCGAGCGGTCGTTGTTTCCGAGCACGCCGACAGCGGCGGAGGGCGACCGTCCAAACTCCCTACCGAAATCGGGCACAAGGGTAGCCAACATGCCCCGACGCGACGGTTCAAAGCCTCAATCCAAGGCGAAAAAACATCGACGGCCCAAGAGCCTATCCCGCCGACGCATTCGCAAAGCCCTCGACATCCCGGCGGATGAGCCGGGAGAACGTCTGCAAAAAATCCTTGCCGCCGCTGGAATCGGCAGTCGTCGGCAATGCGAAGAATTGATCCGCATGGGACGCGTCGAGGTCGATCGCAAGGTCGTCACGGAACTTGGGTTTCGCGCCGATCCCCTGCGGCAAAAGATCACGGTGGACGGCGTACCCATTCGGCAAGAGAAGCCCTTGTACTATGCCGTGTACAAACCGGACGGCGTCGTATGCACCAACCGCGACCCGGCGGGACGGACACGCGTAATCGACCTGGTTCCCGAAAGGGAGGCCAGGCTCTTTGCCGTAGGGCGTCTGGATCTTCACAGCGAGGGCTTGATCCTCGTCACCAACGACGGAGAATTGGCGAATCGCTTGACCCATCCGCGGTTCGGATTGCCGAAGACCTATCTAGTGCAAGTGGCGGGCGAACCCGATCAGGAGGTCTTCGCCAAGCTGATGCGGGGGGTGCATCTGGCCGAGGGCATCGCGCGCGTGTCGAGCATCAAGGTGCGACGAAAACACAAGCAAAGCACCATTTTGGAGATGGTTTTGAACGAGGGCCGGAACCGGGAAATTCGCCGCATCATGGCCAAGGTGGGACACAAGGTTCAGCGGCTGAAGCGAATCGCGGTGGGCCCGATACGACTCGGCAAGATGCTGCCCGGCGATGCCAGACCGCTGACGCGAGAGGAAATCGCCGCCCTGCGTCGAGAAACCGCGAGACGGCCCGTTTGACGCCCGGCGCCGACCTCTCCGTGCTTCCTGAAGAGCGTGACGATCATCGACGACAGGCCTGCGGGCTTGTCCTCTCGAAGACGAATCATCCTTTGAAAATCCTTCGCCGACGACCAGGATTATCCGCATGACCTCCCCAGATTCGACACATTCCCATGTTTGTGACAGGTCGCCTTCGAGGAACCGGATCTGGAGCGGATCGGTCGATGTATCCCAACATGAGATGATCGCCCGAGATACCTTTCGTATCCGATTGAAGTGTCCGGAAATCGCGCGCAGCATCGTGCCCGGGCAATTCGTGATGCTGCGACTTCCCGGCCGAGAAGACCCGCTGTTGGGACGACCGCTCGCCATGTACGACACGACGGTTGCCGCGGAGGACGGCTCGCTGAGCGAGTTGGACATCGTCTATATCACGTTGGGCCGCATGACGCGACTCCTCGCACATCTTCGACCGGGAGATACGGTCGAGATTTGGGGGCCCCTGGGCAATGGGTTCGCTCCCTGCCAAGCCCCCCATTTGATCCTCGTCTCGGGAGGAATCGGCTACACGCCCTTCTTGGCGGTAGCCAAGGAGGCACTCAACAGGCAAGCCTATGGTACGTCGCCGCGAACGTCCAAAGTCCGGAACGTCGTTCTGTGCCACGGTGTGAGAACGGCGGAATACCTGCCGGATTTGACTCCGTTTTCCGACGTCGGAGCTGAGTTACTCGTGTCCGCGGAAGACGGATCCGTCGGGAGAAAAGGACTGGTGACCGAAATGCTGCCGGCGGTCTTGAATCGGTATCCCGCCGATTCGGCATGTGTTTACAGTTGCGGTCCGGAAGCGATGATGCGTGCCGTAGCGGAAGTTTGCGCTGCGCACGGCGTCCCGTGCTTTGTCTCGCTGGAAACCCCCATGGCCTGCGGGTTAGGCATCTGCTTCAGTTGCGTGGTGCGTCTTCGCGAGGAGAAAGACGTGTCCGGCGAAGGGTGGGACTACCACCGCGTATGCGTCGAGGGACCCGTATTCGACGCATCGCGAGTCATCTTCGATTGATGAACGACGCAACCCGTTCCAACACGGGCGGCAAGACAGGCCGCAGCGGCAATTTGGACCCGGCTTCGAAAGGAGGGCGACCGGCGAGACGCCCGTCTCCGCCGATCAAGAGGCAGTCGCATCGGCGGAAGCGGGAGCCCCCGCTCGCTTCGCCTTCACCACGGCGGCCGTCAATCGCGACTTAGTACGAGCCGCGGAATTGGGATGAATGACGCGTTTGGCCGCGGCGCGATCCAGCAATTTGGCCGCTTTCCGGATCTCCGACTCGGCCTGGGCGACATCACCCGCCGCAACGGCTTCGCGGACCTTACGGCATTGCGTGCGTACCGACCGCTTGATGGAACGGTTGTGCATCCGCCGCTTTTCATCCTGACGCAAACGCTTTTTGGCACTTCTGGTGTTTGGCATAACGACCTGAACCAACCGGTTCCGTTAACGAGGATATTCAATACGGCCGCTGACTCCCATCGGCCTTTGCCACCACGGCTTTCGCTCACCGGAAACCGATATTATGAGGGTCAATCCTCGTCCTGTCCAGGGGGCAATTCCACTTCGATCGGCTCTTCCCCTCCGGCCGCGGCGGACGCTCCGGCACGCTGCTGCTCCAATTTCTCGCCGATCTTGTCCAGCAGTTGGCCGATGTTCTTGTACGAGTAGTCCATGGCCGCGAGGGCGCTGGCAAATTGTTCGGCCTCCTGGAATGCTCGCAGGCGATAGGCCAAGACGGCGGCGGAATACAAAGCCCGCTTCTTGTTGTCGCTGTCTCGGTCCGCGATCTCCTGGACGGCTTGCTCGTAGTGCTTCATTGCCAGACGGTGCTGACCGATCTTTTCGAAGCATTGCCCCAGATTCAGCAAGCAAAGCCCTTTACGCCGGGGATCGCTCTGAGCGGCCTGATATTGCTTGATCGCATCTTCGTACAGGCCGTTGAGTTGGTACCGAACGCCCAACTCGAAACGAAAGGCTTGGTTGTTGGGGAATCGCTCAACCCGATCTTTGTAGACCTCCAACTCCTTCGCCCAGAGCGCTTTCCTCGCGGCATTGAGTTTTTGCTGATTCCGATCGTCGGGCTTCGCTCGATATTCGGCCTCGGCCTTGCCCAGTTCGACCCGCAAACGTCGTAATTGAACGTCCTCGAGTTTCTCCTTCGCCGCAACGTCCTGAGTGGCCTCGAAGGCACGTTGAAGCAAGTCCTCCGCCTTGGCGTAATCCTCCTCGCGGACGTAGATCTCGGCCAATTCGTAATACAGCGGAAGGTTCTTCGGCTGCCTCTTGATCTCGACTTCCAAGCGTTCTTTCTTGCTCAAAGGCTCGCCGGTGCGTCCGATCTCGCCGCCCGCCGCTTCCACCTTCCGCCGGGATTCGCCCGTCCCCTCGTCGTATCCGCCGCCCGCAATGGTCTTTTCCACCGCCAAATTGGCGATGTTGCGTGAGGCGTCGGGATCGTTCGGGCGGAGTTGCTCCACCTTATGCCACATGGCGATGGCCTGATCGTACATCCCCAAATCGGCGAGGGTCTTGGCGCAACGTCGGCACATCTCGACGTCTTTGGGATTGGCGTCCAGAGCCATCTTCAGATAAATGAGCTGCGTTTCCTGGAAATCGCACTGCTCGCAGGCCTCCGAAAGGGCCGTCAGAACCGTCGTATCCCAGGGATTGACCTTCAGGGCTTCCGTCCCATGCTTGAAAACGTTCACCCAATCCTTCTTTTGCAGGGCTTTCTTGATAGCGCTCCGTAAAGGCGCTAACTTGAAGAAGGAAAAGCTCTTGCCTTTCTTGTTGTTGTTGTATTTCTTTTTGAGGTTGGCCAAGAAGGCTTGGAGGTAGATCGCATTGCCCGGATCGCCGACCACGCACTCCGTGTATATGTCGGCGGCGTAGTCGAAGTTCTCCTGCGCGGCGATGCGGTTGCCGTACTCAAAGCATTCCTTGAGCTTTTTGCGCTTTGCCGGGCTTGGTTCCGGAAATCGCGTGTCGACGGCTTGTGTGGGAGTTTCTGATGCCATGGCGGCCTCGATAAGTAGCGCAACCTCAAGCGTAGCCCGAAAAAATCCGTTCCTGCCGCGAGGGTCTTTTTCCGCTTCTATCATCATTGTAACTGCCGCAAATGTCAACTCAACAGCGTAACGGACGGTTCCCCCGTGCATTCGCCGCGGCGGCAACAAGCGGATGCCGACTCGCCGTGAGTGCCTTTTCGCCGAACAGCACATTCCATGAATGATTCCCCTAAGCCTGACACAGCCCCGGCCTCCGGCGCTCCGGTTCCCTCTCATCCGGAAAATGCCGGCAGGGAGTTCGATTCGCCCAGCGATTCCCCCAAGGAGGCCATTCCGGGGCATGTGCCCACCCGGGGTTGCGTCTATCTGGTGGGCGCGGGACCTGGAGAACCCAAACTACTCACCCTCTGGGCTGCCGAAATCCTCGGCAAAGCGGACCTCGTGCTTTACGACTATCTCGTGGACCCTCGCGTGCTGGAATTCGCCCCGCCCGAGGCGGAGAAGGTGTCCCTTGGCCATCACAGCCGCGGCCATCACTGGACTCAGGACGAGATCAACCGGAGAATCTTGGAGGCCGCCGATCAAGGCAAGACGGTGGTGCGTCTGAAAAGCGGCGATCCCGTCGTTTTCGGTCGGCAAGCCGACGAGGCGGAATTCCTACGAAAGGCGGGCGCTCGCGTGGTGATCATTCCCGGCATCACCGCCGGACTCGCCGTCGGCGCCCTGGGCGAGATTCCGCTCACCCATGCCGAATTCGCCTCGGCGGTGGCCTTGGTGACGGGGCAGCAATCTCATGAATTTCACGGCGCGCCCTTGAACTACCAATCCCTGGCTGCATTCCCGGGAACTTTGGTGTTCTATATGGGAGTTCGCTCGGCATCCGTTTGGGCGGAGGAACTGATGCGCCACGGCAAGCCCGCCGATACTCCCGTCGTCTTGGTTCGCCGATGCGGTTGGCCCAATCAGCAAACCGTTTTCACCTCGCTGGGAGAGATCGCCTCGGTCATCGAGAAACAAGCCGTCAAGCCCCCGGCGGTAATTGTAGTCGGCGAGGCCGCCCGCCATGCCCCGGTCCGATCCTGGTTCGTCGATCGCCCCCTTTTCGGCCGCTGCTGCGTGGTCACTCGGCCCGAACATCAGACCGACAAGATTCGAGAAATGCTGGTAGATCTGGGCGCCGAAGTCTTGACCCACCCGGCGGTCGAGATCGTGCCGCCCGACGATTGGGCCGACGTAGACGCCGCCATCGCCGGACTGTCCACTTTCGATTGGGTCGTGTTCTCCAGCGCCAACGGCGTGCGCTTTTTCTTCGATCGAATGCGACAACTCGGCCGCGACGCCCGGGCCTTCGGCCAAGCTCGAATCGCCGCGATCGGACCCGGCACTGCTGAGGAACTGCAACGATTCCTGATTCGTGCCGACTTGATTCCGCCGGAATTCCGGGCCGAATCCTTAGCCGGGGCCCTGCTGACCCAGGAGTCGGGACGGCGGTACCTGCTGGTCAGAGCAAGTCGAGGGCGTCCGACTTTGGCGGAATCGCTGAAGCAGGCCGGTCGCGACGTGACGCAAGTGACGGCTTACGTCAACCGCGATGTCGAGACACCCCAACCCGATATCGTGGAGCGAATCCGCGAGGGCGCCGTCCACTGGATGACCGTCACGAGTTCCTCTATCGCGGCCTCTTTGGCAAAACTCTTCGGCGAGGATTTGCACCTCGTAAAACTGGCCTCGATCAGCCCCATCACCAGCGAGACCCTCCGCAGTTTGGGATTCGAGCCTGCCGTGGAGGCGAGCGTCTACACCATGTCGGGCATCGTGGACGCTATTTGCCGATACGAACGGATGAACTCGACAGGTCAAGACGGCCCCCATGCCTCAAACCCGTCGGAAAGGTGAGCGACTACAACCGCTCTCAAGTCACGGGAGCAACCTGCACCACACCCGGGTGATGCGGTCAGTTGATCGGGCGAAGTTGGAGAACCAGAGAAAGCGAATAGCGGCGGCGGAGCAACCGGGCGCGCGACGAGCATCGGCCCTACGGAATCTCGCGGTATGTCATGAAACTGGCATAACCAAGCAGAGCCGCCGCCACCAGCGAACCGACGTCCATGATGACGTTCGCTTTGCCGAAGGGCAAACCAATCGCCAAGTCGAGACCGAAGAGAAGAACCATAAGTCCCGCCGCTACCATACCAAACACGCATAGGGCCTTAGGCATTGGTGGAATTCCCCACGGATGCAATCCCAAACCGAACCTCATGAGACTGCCGCATCATGATTGTCTTTCGGCGCCCGATGGCTCGGCGGTGCAGTTATGCTGAGTTTTGTCGCCCGTTGTTTCCGGTGTTACAGAATGGAAAAAGTATGATCGTTTCGGCTTTTGCTTTCAACCGGAGATCAAGCCGGCGGCACACCGCGCGCGACAACCCGACCCGTTCAGCTCAACACCCATTGCGATAAGCCGGCTGAACGTGACCCGGTTCGCCGCAAACGCAATCCCCGACGGGAAGACATGAATCCCGGCCCTCAAATCCGCAGTGCCGCCTCTACAAAACGGTGCAAGACTTGCCGTCAATTATCCATGCTAATCACTCTCGCCAAATTAACAATAGCACACCCTCCATGTTGAGGGGATTGGCGATGCGCCAATCGTGTGGCGGCGTCCCGCGGCGGTCGAATTTGCAGGCGCGATCCCAATGCGAGCCGGTCCGTGATGATCCGGTCAAGATTCGGCCCGCGTCGAAGGTCCAGGCCGCCACCAAAACCCGATGACGCCTCGGCAAAGCCGAAGGGTTTTGGGGCATGCGTTGCGACGGGCTAGTGCAAAGGTCTCTGCCTGATCGGTGCCGGCAAGCTCGAATGTTCCGAATCCGACATTTCAAGCGCCCGGTTTCGTTGCAGTCGGGAGCGGGGATCGTCAGAATGACGTTTGATTGACGGAAACCTGCGGACCGGCAACCCAAGGCGACATTCGCCTCGCAAGCGTCACCGGTTCGAGCAAAACCGTCCCAGCGAATGAGTGAACCGCAGGAGCGGAGCATATGTCATCGGCGCTGTCGGTCCTTCTCGGTATCGCCTGCCTGGGCATAGAGGTCGGCTGGCGTCCCTTGCCCGACGGTGGGATGGAATACGTGATCCGCGTATCCCCGGAGGAGTTGGCGGATTTGAAGTTGGGCGACATCATCGCGGCGAGTGATGTCCCGCCCGGCCTGCCGTCGATCAGAAGCTACCGCATTGAGGTGGGACGCGGACCGGTCGAGCGCCGAACACCGCCTTTTAGTCCGGCGATCACCGACACGCCTGCTGTGCCCGGGTCTCCTGCCGCCCTCGACGATCAGCGATCCACCCCATCGGACGGGACCTTGCCATCCCCGACGATACCCCTGGTTTTCACCGAACCTGCCGTCCCTCGGCCCATGGAAGCCTCGCCTCCTGCTTCGACGCAAGGGGCCGCTCAGGGCACGCCCTCACCCGAGACAACGGCGAGTCCACCCAACTCGCAAAAAGCGGAGGCCGCTCAACCCCAAGAAGGGCGCGAAACCCAACCGCCTGCCGATAGCAGTCCGCCGCCGCCGGAAAAGTCAACCGCGAATTCAAATTCGCTGATGAATACGCTTGCTCTTTCGGGGATGACCGCGTCCTTCGCGGCGGTGCTGTACATCGGTTGGGTTGCTTGGGAATACCGCCGCAAGTATCTCGAACTGCTTCGAGCAAGCCACCAACTCCCGCAGCCGGCGAGCGACGATGTCGTCGCGGCGGCACTCCAAGGCCCATCCGCGTCCCGTGATTAATTTCACGAAGTCGACGCGGAACATCGCCCCCCGCCGCAAACGGAGCAAATCGCGGTCGGGAACCGAGTGCCGTCGCCCGAGTGAATGGAACGCGGATCCGGACCGAATCCGGAAAGGCACATAGTGGGCGGTTGCTGAATCTCCTCCGCATCACCGTCCCGACGAGGTTGCGGCCACTGTCTCAATCGATTCACCGCGCGATTGCGCCACGACGGACGGTCCCGCCTTTTCCACCGCTTGGACGATGTCCCGCTGCGTGAACATGCCGGTAAAGACGAACGGTTCGTTCGGTCGCCCCGCCGGGAACACAACCACCACCGGAACCTGCTGGAATCCCAGCCAATTGAGGAACCGCGTGACCTCGGGCGACTCGTGCGTCCAATCCGCCTGGAGCAACACCACCTTGTTTTCCCGCAGGATGCGGCGGACCGGTTCCGTGTTCAATACGGTCGCCTCCAAAGTCTTGCAATTCACGCACCAATCGGCCGTACAATCCACCAGGATGGTGTATTTTCCGGGCGGAACGATGGGTTTTTCCGCTTGGTCGCCGGAGACAATCTGCTTGCCCTCTTGAAATAGCTTCAGATCGACGACGGTGGTCGCCCGCCTGAGGAAGCGGTGTTCCATGACCGACAGAAGGCCGCCCCACTGCCGACCGTCAACGCGGATGCCGGGAAACAAGAGCAACCACATGACAGCCACGAAGGCCGCCGCCTCGAGCCATGCTCGAAATTTCTTGGATGAGCTTGCGGTGAATCCCGTCCGCTCCACCCACCAAAGCGCAGCCCAAATTGCGAAGAGCAAGCCCAGGGTCGGAGCCAAGTACGGCCAATCGAGGTACGTGAAGATGTACACGACCGTTCCCAAGAGCACGAACCCCATCACGCGCTCGAAAGATTCCATCCATGGACCGGGCTTCGGCATAAATCGCATCAACTCCGGAAAAGCTCCGACCACCAGGTAGGGGCTTGCCATCCCCAAGCCGACGCTCATGAATACGGCAAACACAACGCTGGGCGGCTGAGAAAAGGCCCAGGCCAGGGCCGCTCCCATGAAGGGGCCCGTACACGGCGTGGCCAGAATCGTCGTGAGAACGCCCTTGAGAAAGGCCCCGACGGCCCCCTCCTTTTGCGCCAACTCCACGGCTTTTCCGGAACCGACGAAACCGGGAATGGGAATGCTCCACACGCCTAAAAACGCCAACGCCATGGCGAAAACGATCGCCGCCATGACCACGTTGAATTCCGCGAACTTGAACAAATAGCCCCATCCCAGCTTCAAGAAGACGGCCAATATCGCCAACAACAAAAAGATGGAGAGCAAGCCCGCCGAATACCACGCATTCAAAGCGAACGCGCGACGACGGTCCTCTCCCGCTGTTTGGATGAAGGAAAGCAGTTTCAATCCTATCACCGGCAAAACGCACGGCATCACGTTGAGGATGATGCCTCCCAAGAATCCGGCCAAGATTTTCAAGACGAACTCTTGCCAACTCCACTTGGTGAATCCCACGTTGGCCTGCATGGCGTCCGGATCGAACTCATCCCCAACCAAGGCCAAAAATGTCCGCATCGTGAAAGGCTGCCAAGGAAGATCGTCTCCCGACCAATCCTCAGGGATTGGGGAAATCAGACCGCCCTGGGGTGCCGTGCTTGGGGTAGGCTTCGCAGTATCGCCGGTTGAGGAGTCGCTCGCCGCCGGCGGTTGATCCCCGGATCGGGATCCGCCGGCAAGAAGCGTCGGCAGAAGGGCGGCCAGCACGTCCTCCGCAATCGGCGGTGAGGCTACTCGTGCCGCCGTAAACGGCAAATCTTGCGGAGGCAAACAACTCGAGGCGTCGCACGGTTGAGCGTTCAAGACGCCTTGAATCGCCAGCTTGCTGACATCGACATTAGGGTCGATCGCGATGGCCGCCACCCACCACACGGCGCCGTCGTGAGTCTCGACTTCGATGCCGGGAAAGGCGGCCTCCGTCTTCCGCTCCGGATCACGGTCGGGAACGAATGCACTTGCGACGCGAACACCCTGATCCGGCTTCAGACGAATAATCGTGGGGCGTGGGCCGTCCCCCGTTTGTGTGACGGAGTAAATGTGCCAACCGGGATCGATCTCGGCCTGAACGAACAGCAGCGCCGGCCGGGTCGAAGTCGCCTCCGTAAAAGCCGCCTTCACGCGAACCTTGGGAGTACCGAAAAGCCCCCCGCCGCCCGGACTGAGGGAAAACTGGGCAACCGACAAGTGCGGAAAGAGAACTGACAACACGACCGTCGCCAGCCAGGGAATCAGCATTCCGTTCCGAATTCGTGCGGCGGTGCGTCGATGATCCGTCATAGTTTTCACTCTCCTGAAGCCCATGGGAGAACTTCGTCAATCCTGACCGGCCCATAGATCGCGGTCGGCAAAAGAATCGGCTAATCCAATGTCAACGAATCGACTCAACAATGATACGGACTGAAAGCAAGTTCGGCCAAGGGTCCATTCGGATCGCTGCTTTCTGGATGCATCCGTTCACCCCTACCCGCGGACTACCCAAAGATAACGGCGTTAATAGACACATCCGCAAGCCGACCGTCTCGAACGGGAAGCACCGTCGCACACTCATCCGCCCAAACGTTGCACAGACGATCGTCCCCTGCATGCGGTAAACCGCTTGCCGTTGACCGCGCGGTTTGGAGCGAATAGATTACCGTTAGATGCTTGACCGAATCCTATGGCAGCGCGGAAACGAGGTTGCCGGCGCAGGCGGGGCATCGCCCATGGCTTGGACCTACTTCAAACGCTACCGCATGGAAATCGACCTGGCCGAAAAACCGCCACAGCCTGTCTTTCCGCCCCAATATCTGTTTTTGCCCTGGCGCGACGAACTGTTGGAGCATCATGCTCGGGTCAAGTACCAGAGCTTTCGGCACGAGATCGATGCGAATGTATTCGCCTGTTTCACCCACGAAGATGGGTGTCGCCGTTTGATGCAGGCGATCCGGCGAAAACCCGGATTTTTGCCGGAAGCCACCTGGCTGGCGGCGTTCGAAGATGATTCCTCAAACGGTCACCTTGAATACTGTGGAACCATTCAGGGCATTCTCGATGAAGATACGCGAGTTGGGGCCGTCCAGAACGTTGGCGTAACCCCTGGACATCGTGGTCGAGGCATCGGTTCGGCGCTCTTGCTGCTCGCCCTGGCCGGCTTTCGTGAGGCGGGTGCGATCCGGGCCTTTCTGGAGGTCACAGCCGAGAACGAAGGCGCGATCCAACTTTATGAGCGTCTCGGTTTCGCCATCGTGCGGACGGTTTACAAGGTGGCGGACGTCCCGGCAGGTCGCTGACATGCGGGCGCGCCCCGAGATTCCATGACCAAGGGTCGGGACTCCTCTTGCTTCAATATTCGGTCCCGATTCGCGAATAGCTTTTGGCCCCCCATCATTCTGACGGGGCGCCATCCCAGGCACAGCCGACAGCGTATCGTGCTCGCTTTGGCAATCTTATAATATGCTCATCCTTACGAACTCAGGTCGGAGTTGAGAAAAGGGCCCCTGCCCAGCGTTCGGGTTTCGATCGATGTGCGGCCTAAGTCGGATCGGCTCAGAATCTTCCGGTGGGAGGGCGTGTCGGCGTACCGTGCGGTTTTGTTTCACAGGCCGCCCTGAACCGGAATCACGAAAGGCCTCGGAAGTGAGCAAGTATATGCGCCGGAGAACTTGTCCGCAGCAGGCAAGCTTCACAGGGATGAGGCCCGCCGCAGTCATGCGCGTCGGGATATTCGCCGCTTTTGTTCTATTGACGGCCTTCCATTCGGCCGCCTTCTTGGAGCCCGTCCAGGGCGCACTAACCGAAGCCGGCACCCCCGCCGAGGCGACCGAAGCCAAAGCTGAGACTCGGCCAAGCGAGGACAAGACGCAAGTCGTCCGCATCACGCTCCCCATTACCGGTCCGACGGCATCTCGGCTGAAGCAGTGTGTACGCGACGTCTTGAACGACCGCGGCGGTCCGCCCAAGAACCTGATTTTCGTGTTCGAAACGAATCGGGGCGAGGAGCAGTTCGCGTCGCGCAGCGAGTTCGGCGCATGCTATGACATGGCGGAGTTTCTGACGAGCGACGAATTGAGCCGCGTGCGGACGATCGCCTATGTTCCGTATCGCGCCGAAGGCCACGCCGTCCTGGTTATTCTGGCGTGCGGCCAGATCATTCTCGCGCCCGACGCCGAACTGGGTTCCGCGGGCATCGCCGAAAAACGCGTCTCGCCGCCCATGCTCAGCGCTTACCGCGAGATTGCCCAGCGTCGTCGCGTCATGCCCGTGGAGATCGCCCTTGGAATGCTGGACCCCGACCGAACGGTTTTGCAGGTGGAAACCGATGTGGAGCGGGTATTCGTCACTCCGGAAGGTCTCGAAAAGCTGGGACGCCCCGTGGTGGGCAAACCCGTCGTCTTGTTTCCGGCAGGGCAACTCGGCCGAATGACCGGGCGTGAAGCCCGGGCCTTGGACCTGATCGACTACACCGCCGCGGACCTCCGGGAGTTGTTGGTCGCCCTGTCGATTCCGCAATCCGAGGTGGAGGAGGAGGTGCTAGCGGGCGGCATGTGGCAGGCCGTCCAAGTGCGGATTCACGGTCCGATTCGCGCCGCGACGGTCCAACGGGCTCAAAAGCTGATCGAAGACGCCTTGCGACGCGACGTAAATTTTGTCTGCCTGAACATCGACAGCGCGGGCGGTTCGCCGGTCGATTCGTTACGACTCGCGACTTTCTTGGCCGTGGATCTGCCCAGCGATCGAATTCGCACCGTGGCGTACGTTCCCAGGCAGGCCCTTTCCGATGCGGCGCTCATAGCCCTAGCCTGCGATCATTTGATCATGCATCCGGACGCACGACTGGGCGGTGAAGGAGACGGCCTTCCCACCGCCGACGACTTGGCACAGGTCCGGCGAACCTGGAGCGAAGCGGTCGCCCCCAAGATCGAACGCTCTTGGTCGCTGCCGGTCGCGATGTTGGACCCCAATCTCGAAGTTTTTCGCTACACGCGGAAGTCCTCGCCCGGCCTGACCGAGTTTTTCTCGGAGCAGGAGTGGCAAACGCTGCCGAATCCGGAGGATTGGGTGAAGGGCGACGCGATCTCCGTACCCGGCAAACCCCTGCAATTGACGGGCAAACAAGCCCTGGAATTCGGCTTGGCCAAGGAGACGGTCGATTCCTTTGCGGCCATGAAAGAATTGTACGGCCTGGAAAACGATCCCGCCCTCCTCGAACCGACGTGGTCGGACATGCTGATCGAAGGGTTGGCCTCTCCCGGCGTCGCCGTGGCCCTGGTCATTATCGGTTTCGTCAGCCTTCTGATCGAATTGCAGACACCGGGTATCGGCGTGGGCGCCTTCGTGGCGACCGTGTGTTTCGTCCTCTTTTTCTGGAGTCGCTTCCTGGGTCAAACGGCGGAATGGTTGGAAATCATCCTGTTTCTCGTCGGCTTGACGTGTCTGGCCGTTGAATTGTTCGTTTTGCCGGGTTTCGGCATCTTCGGCTTGGGCGGAGGCGCCTTGATCTTGGCATCGTTGGTCTTGGCCGGTCAGACCTTCATTTGGCCCCGCAATAGTTACCAATGGGCGCAGTTCCAGCAATCTCTCTTGGTGATTGCCGGCGCGGCCTTGGGAACGGGTGTCGTGGCCTCGCTGATCGGGCGATGGTTACCGCACACGCCGGGCATCGGGCGGATCGTCCTGTTGCCGCCGTCCGAGGAAGAGGCGGAGGATATGGAGCGGCGTCGCAGTCTGCTGCCGGTCGATGAATCGCTGGTCGGCGAGCGCGGGACGACGGTGACTCCGCTACTGCCCGGCGGCAAGGCCCGCCTAGCCGGGCGTCTGTTCGATGTCCTTTCGGAGGACGGCGAACCCATCGATTCCGGTCGCGAAGTCGTCGTGACTGAGATCCGCGGAACGCGGATTATCGTTCGGCCGCTGTCGTGAGTATCCGCTGCCGGGCGATCCGGATCACTTCGCTGTTGGGAAAGGAATCCGCCGCGCGCGGCCAAGCATTCTTGACGCCAAGCGGCAAACATTTCACACTGCTATCATGAAACTCGGTCGCGTCGGCGAGGGACGCGGTAACCCTTTTCAGGGGCGGGGCTTGCATCGCGGGGACGTCTGAAGACGCCTTTCACGTCGGCCCTATCCCACCCGATGGTTTCGTTCGCGGCCACAACCCGGGAAGGCTCGCCATGGAAGTCATCATCAAGGACAACTACGAAGAAATGTGTGCGGCGGCAGCCAAGGCGGTCACCAAAGTCTTGAATACCAAGCCGAACGCCGTGCTGGGGCTGAGCACCGGCAACACGCACCGCGGGCTGTATCAAGAGTTGGTTAAGATGCACAAGGAGGGGCTGATCGATTTCTCCCAAGTCACCACGTTCAACCTGGACGAGTACGTCGGTTTGGGACGCGATCATCCCCAAAGCAACCGCTATTTCATGCACGAGCATCTTTTCAAGTTCGTCAACATTCCTCCACAGAATACCTACTTCCCCCTTGGCACCACGGACAATTACGAGGCTTACTGCCGGTGGTACGAACAGCGAATCAAGGATTGCGGCGGCATCGATCTTCAAATCCTGGGCATTGGGACCGAAGGGCAAATCGGCGCCAACGAAGCGGGAAGCTCCATGGGTTCCCGGACGCGCATCAAGACCCTGTCCAAACGACGGTTAACCGAGTTCGCCGAACAATTCGATCCCGATGAAGAGTTGCCGTCGTTCGCAATCACGATGGGGGTGGGCACCATTCTCGATGCCAAACGCATCATCGTGATCGCCCACGGAGAGGCCAAGACGGATGCCGTGGCTGCCGCCGTGGAAGGCCCGATCACAAGTATGGTCACCGCTTCGGCCCTACAGTTGCACCGGGATGCCGTCGTGTTTCTGGATCGACAGGCGGCCTCCAAACTGAAGTTGGCCGATTACTACCTTTGGGTGCAAGAGAAACGCCCCGACGCCCCCGACCGGTGACGACGATTGACGCCGCTCGTCGTGTCCGGCGGGAACGATCGCGATTTCGTTCGTTTTGACCGTCGCCCGCCGCATTCATCGAAACGGCGGCGCTTTTGTGCTCGTCGTTTGCCCACGGCTCTCCGATCGGCGCAAGGGCGCACTTGCATGCCGTGGCCGCCGCCCGGCCAAGCTGCGCTATCGTTCCCGATCGGCGTCCCAAGGTCCATCCTATCCGCAAGCACTTCTCCCGCCGCGAAATCGTCTTGTCGAAATAGTTGACCGCGATACGGGCGAGGGTTACACTCTCCTACACATGCGGATTCCGCTTCCGACCCTGTGCTTCCCGCCCCATTTTGCTACGACCTACCGTTCCTATAGCGGACTTCCTGTCGCATCAGACGAAGGAGAGTTTTTCATGGCGGCGTTCCCTTGCTTTGTCCGTCGGCTTGGACGACTTCGTGCCGCGACGTGCCTCAATCCGGCCATATTCGCGGTCGTAACACTTGTCTCGACCGGCATCGCCGTCGCCTTGGAACCCGCTGCTTCGACCGCACCCGAGCAAGTCTTGAAGACCCTCGTTCCGCAGCATCCCCGTTTGATCGCACCGCGGGGCGCGGAAGACTCTTTGCGGCAGTTGCTGCGGACCGACGAAAAGGCGCGGCAAATCTTCGAATCCGTCCGTGAACGGGGAGATGGCATCCTCTCGGATTCGCCCATACGCCATCGTCTCATCGGCCCTCGATTGCTGGATCAAAGTCGGCTGTGCCTCGATCGAATCTACACCTTGGCCACTCTCTATCGCCTAACGGGCGACAAGAAATACGCGGATCGTGCCGTCGTCGAAATGCGGACCGCCGCTGCGTTTCCGGATTGGAACCCCTCGCATTTTCTCGACACCGCCGAAATGACGCATGCCTTGGCGATCGGGTACGACTGGCTGTACGAAATCCTCTCGCCGGAAGATCGGCAAGCGATCCGCACGGCAATCGTGGAAAAGGGGTTGCGGGAGGGAGAGAAAATCTATCGTCGCGGGGGTGGTTGGTCGCGAACCGTCTGGAATTGGAATCAAGTCTGTAACGGCGGTCTGACCATGGGGGCTTTGGCCGTCGCCGAAGACGAACCGGAATTGGCGTCCTTCATCGTGTCTTCGGCGATTGCTTCGCTGCCCCGGGCCATGGCAAGCTACGCCCCCGACGGCGCGTGGGCGGAAGGGCCGGGCTATTGGAATTACGCCACCCGATACACGGTTTATATGTTGGCGGGATTGGAGACGGCTTTGGGAACGGATTTCGGCCTGGGTAACTCGCCCGGCTTTTCCGTCACCGGCGATTTCTGGATGCACGTCATCGGCCCGACCAAACTCAGTTTCAATTTTGCGGACGGCGGTTCTCGGGTAGGAAGCGCCCCGTGCATGTTGTATCTCGCCAAGCGATTCGACCGTCCGGTCTACGCATGGCACGAACGGGATTACCTCGAGGGCCGATCGGCCCTGGATCTGTGGTGGTACGATCCGCGGGGTGGCGGTATGTCGGGCGAACCCATCGCCAGGTGGTTCCGCGGAGCGGATATCGTCACCATGCGCAGCGACTGGACGGACGATGCCGTCTTCGTCGGCTTCAAAGGCGGAGACAATGCCGTCAACCACAGCCACCTGGAACTCGGCAGTTTCGTCTTGGACGCGGCAGGGAAGCGCTGGATTCTGGATCTCGGATCCGACAACTACAATCTGCCCGGCTACTTCGGAAACCTGCGATGGACCTATTACCGTCTGGGTACGGCAGGCCAGAACACGTTGATCGTCGACGGCCAAAACCAGGCTCCCCGCGCCAAAGCCCCAATCACGGCCTTTTCGGATCATCCAGATCGGCTGTTCGCCGTGGCGGACCTCTCCCAGGCCTACGCCTCGCAATCCGGTGGCGAGGGTGCCGCCTCGTCCACGGACCGGGTACGGCGAGGGGTGGCGGTTCTGAATAAGAAGATTGTCGTTGTCCAGGACGAGATCCAAGGCTTGGAAGGACGTTCGATCCAGTGGCAAGCGCACACCCCGGCGGAGGTGGAATCGCACGGTCGGGAGGCGGTTCTGCGGCAAGAGGACCTTTCGATTCGTGCGGTGATCTTGTCTCCCGATGACGCCCAATTCGCCGTCGAGAAAGCCGACGCTCCACCGCCGCAAAGGCAGCAACCCGACGTCCGCAAACTTGTAGTGCGTTTGAAGAAGGAAAGCGAACCGCTTCGTATCACGGTTGCTTTCGTGCCGGAAGGCTCCGCGGCCAAGCTTCCCCCGGTAAAACCTTTGGACGCCTGGTCCACGCCTTAGCATCGCAGCCCCGCGAAACTTGGGGGAATAGGAGTAAGTTTACCTTTGAGTGTAATATTCCCGCCGCTTAGAACCCGAGCATCTCGCGTATCCTTGGCGACGATCCTTCGTGCAAGTGGTGCGCCGTGCGGAAAACGCGCCATTAAATAATTAGATCACCCACCGTCAACCCCTCCGAGTGATTTGGTGTAGACCCGGTTGGCCGGGATAAATCTTGGGATTTTGTGCCTCCTGAAAGGGTTCGGCAACTTCACCGCCGCGACTGCCGCAACGCGAATGGAAGCCGTTTTGTTGTCGCTCCGCCGCGGTGCGATTAAACTGAAAGCGGGACTAGGGAACGGGGAGCTTCCGAGGGACCCATGATTCGAAAAACCTGTAGCGACGGCGTTGGCTATTCCGTTGTGGACTTGACCGATGTCCGCCATGTGTTTGCCGCGGCGGTTCCTCGGTGCGGCGGAAGCCTGGAGACCCAGGCCGACGATGCCCTGAAGACGATCGAAGCGGTCATTCGCGAGGAGGGGACGCTGGGATCGATTGTCCATCAGGTCGTCTTTTTGGGAGATTACTCCCAACTCGAAGAAGTCCGTAAGATCATACGGGACTTCTACGGCCCGGAAATGCCCGCTACCACCTACGTTCCGCAATTGCCTTGCGAAGGCGGGCTGATTTCGATCGAGGCACTGGGCGTAGGTCGCAAGAAGGGTGATGTGGATATCCTCCGCTTCAGTGAACAACTCGTTCTCGCCCGACACAACAACATTTCCTGGGTACATTGCGCGAACGTGGTACCCCAAACTTCCGCCGAAGCGACGTACGATCGGACGATGGACGCCTTTCAACGGATGCAGGCTTTGTTGCAACGGGTTGACGTGCGGTTCGATCAGGTCATTCGCACGTGGCTCTATTTGGGCGGGATCGTCGATCCGGAGGGCGAATCCCAGCGTTACAAGGAACTCAATCGGGCAAGGGCGGACTTCTACGAAGGCATACCGTTCTTGCGCGATCGGATGCCGGTGGAACAGGGTACCGCTTACCCGGCCAGCACCGGAATCGGGGCGGATCATCGGGACGTAGTGATGAGTTGCATCGCATTGGATACGGACCGCTCCGATATCGTCGCCATGCCGCTGGAGAATCCCCGCCAAACGCCGGCATTCGGCTACGGGTGCCACTACAGCCCCAAAAGTCCCAAGTTTTCGCGGGCCATGGCACTCTCCTGCGGGAGTTACGCCACGCTCTTCATCTCCGGAACCGCCAGCATCACCGACTCTGAAACCCAGCACGAGGGCGACGTCGAGGGCCAGACGCACGAGACCCTGGACAACATCGAGGCCCTCATCGACGGCCCCAACCTCCGGCGTCACTGCCTGCCCGAAATGTCCAGTTCCCTGGATCGCTTGGCGTTGGCTCGAGTGTATATCAAGCGGAAATCCGACTACCCCAAAGTGGCGGCCATCTGCAAGAAACGGATGGGCGATGTGCCGACGATCTATGCGGTGGCCGACGTCTGCCGCCCCGACCTGCTGGTCGAGATCGAAGGGGTGGCGTTCGCGGAGCGAGGCGCCGGCGGTTGCAGCAACGGCCATTGTTAAAACGCCGCGCTTCCGGTATCGCGCGACGCTGACCGACGTGTCAACCGCATTCAGGGGTAGGTTTCTCTATCGCCGCCCGCTCTAGTTCCAGCAACTTACGTTTGGTGACGGTTCCGCCAAAACCGGAATAGCCGCGCAAATCGCCGTCGGCGGAGACCACCCGATGGCACGGGATGATCAGCGGGATCGGATTCGCCCCCAGCGCGCGGCCGACGGCACGGACCGCCGAGGCACGCCCAATACGTGCAGCCAACCCGCCATAGCTCATCGTTTCGCCAAACCGAATGGATCGGCATGCCCCCCAGACTTGGCGTTGAAACACCGTGGCTTGTCCGAAATCGAGCGGAATGCTTCCAAAATCGACGGTTTCTCTCGCAAAGTACCGCGCGAATTCGTCAGCTAAACGGGAAGCCAATTCGGTTGGCTGCGAGTTTTCGCCCAGCCCACACCAGTGCAGTAGGCCGACCGTCAAACAAGGGGCCTCTTGGCGACGAGATAGGCCCGTCGGAAAGCGAGAATCCACCTTTCGGAGGGACACCACGGCATCGAGTGCCGCCTCCCAATCGGCGTATCCGAGTCGAACAGCGGCCACCCCTTGATCGGACAGCAGAAACGCCAGGCCTCCCAGCGGCGTTTCCATCGCTCCTAAGCCGACCCATCTCGTATCCATCGACTGACAGCCTGCGTTGCTTGAAGGCCCGGAAGGCACTCTGAAAGAGTGTGATTGTTGGCTCGTGAGAGGGGATTTTGACACCTATCGCAGCAGCCCCTTATACTCTATATCAATGTGTTGAGCTACGACTAGAGACTAGCCCGTCGTGGGGGAGATCGGCGGGCGAAATCAATATCCTGCGATCAGACGGCAGTACGGTATCGGGACGGTTTCGCGCCGGTCCCGGTTGTGCACGCGAGGTTGGAAAAACACGCAGCGACCATGAACAGCTACAGTGCGTATTGCGACGACTATTACGTCAATCTTGCTATCGACACCATGCTTTCCTTGCCTTCCAATCGCGAAACGCTGCTCACGTTTTTCGAGCGATTGCAAAAGGCGTATCCCGCGATGACCAATTTCTTCGCTAGGGAGAAGGTGGAGTTGGCGCTGGAGGAGGATCGAAACGAGCGTTCGTATCGCTGGTGCAGCTTGGAGGCCCGACGCGTCACCGCCGGATTCCTCAATCCCGATTCCCTGGCGGAAGCCTTCGAGTACCATCGTTTGGTCGCCCAAACGGCGCCTTTTCACCTCTCGTTGAGTCGATTGGATTGCGAGAACGTCGATCTGCTCTTCGGATTCGATTTCCGATACCGTGGTAACCATAACCAAGTGGTGGCGGAAGCGTTGGGCGTACTGCCGGCACTGGACTCCCTGCGCGACCTTCCCGGTAATCAATTGATCCGCTACGAGCCGAGTATCGTGTTGGCTTTGGATGAAGATTGCCGGTTGCAGTGCCGCCTCGAAATCTCAACTCGCACGCCCGAAGACCAGATTCGCTTCAAAGATTACACCACGGAGAATCTAAGCGTGCATTTTACGGTGCGCCACTACGGTTGGTTGCCGGGAAAAGACGGCTTCGAGCAGACCTTGGACTTGCTGATCAAGACGGCGCAACCGGCAGTCGAGCAATACGTCATCCCAAATATCGTGCAACCATTGGTCAAAGCCATTACCTACCGCTAACACGGCGACCTCCGCGGACAACCGACACGATCTCCTTGGAAAGGATTTTCCGCAATCATGATCCAAAATGTCGAGGACCTTCGCCAATACATTCGTTCGATTCCGGATTTTCCCAAGCCGGGCATCCTGTTTCGCGACATTACCCCGCTCTTGGCGAATCCGTCGGCTTTGCGGTTCGCCGTCGAGCGGATGGCGGACGCCGTGCGAGATCGGAATCCGCAGTTTCTTGCCGCCGCGGAGGCGAGGGGCTTTCTGTTCGCCGCACCGTTGGCCCTGGAATTGAACGTGGGATTGATCCCGATTCGCAAACCGGGGAAACTACCCTCCGTCACCATCTCCCACAGTTACAGCCTGGAATACGGCACCGACACGCTGCAAATGCACCGCGATGATTTGCCCACGGAGTCCCGCGTGGTCGTCGTGGACGACCTGCTCGCCACCGGCGGGACCGTGGAGGCTTGTTGCCGCTTGGTGGAAAAGGCGGGCGGGAAAGTTGTCGGCTGCGCCTTCCTGATTGAACTGGTCGATCTGAAGGGCGCTGAGAAACTGGCGGACTACCAACCTACCAGTTTGCTCCAGTTTCACGGTGACTGAATCGGTACGGGAAACGCCGGAGTAGCGGGCAACGTCGCTACAGCGGAGCGGCGCAAGCGTAGCTCAATCGTCCGCTTCGACCGATTCCGCCGCAGATCCCAGCGAGCGCTCAAAGAATTCGCGAAGGTGCGATTCCGGATAGAGGCAAAAGGCGTATTCCCGCGACGACAGAATCGCCGCGCCCCGGGCCTGTTCCTCGGCATCCGAGATCGCTTGCAAAAGACGTTCGCGTTCCCGCGACAGAAACTCCCCCAAGTCGCGATTAGCCTTCGTAATTGCGCGATGACGCTCGGCCGCGTTGCTCAGCGTTTTGGGAAGTTCCACCCAGCGTCTTTTCTCCGCGACCAACGCTTGTACGCATTCCCTCTCGTCTGCGGAAAGGTTATCCCATGAGATGAATCTTTCGGGGTGATAAGTCATTTCCCGAAGTCTCCTCCGCAATTCACCGGGATCGGCGGAAATGCGCGACGCGACTCGCTCCGTGCCGATCGGCAGCAGCAGGGTGGCCGAAGCAATCGCGAATTTCGGCGGTCGAAAACCGCAAAACTCCCACATAACGGCATCGGTCACTTGGTCGTACTTGGCCCCGCCGATGCCGTGAAAGAACATGTCCCCCAGGACCATCCTCGCCCACATCGTGGTGATAATGGCCCGACCGCGAATCTTAGTCCCGCGACGGCGAAGATCGCTCCACCACGCCGCCGCCCCGTCGAAATCATCCTCTCGCAGGCACCCCAGCGCGGAGACCCCGTCGGACACTTGGACACATCGGCCCGACCGTCGAACAAAAATCCGGCGGCGATTCGGTTCCTCGGCGGCCCAAATCCAAAAAGGCGTTTCCCACCAATCGTCGTTCCGTTTGAGGTCCGGCATGGGCCTTGCTTCGGTACGCATGCGGTGGATGCGACGATACCGAGCCAGCACGCGATTGTGGATGTCGGAAAACGACGCCGCCCGACTCCAAAGGAAGGCCGCAAAGGCGGCAAAACCGGGCAGATCGCACATGACGCTTTGCGGGATTTCCAGCGTGCGCCAACCCCACTCGCGTTCCAGCATGTGCCGGGCCTGGGCAAGAGACCAGGGCAAATGGCGGTTTTCCCCCGCGCGGCTTCGCACCAGCGACCAATAGTCGCGAATCATCGACGTGGGAACGAGAGGCGCCAGCACCCCGTGCACGCGATCGCCGAAACTCTGAAAACACTCCCAATCGCGTACGAATCGCTCTTCGTAGGGCAGACCGCTCTCGCTTTGATCGGGGAGGATGCAAACCACGGCGGGACGCCCGCCCGCGTTAGTCGGGACGCGAACGGCGGTCGTTTTGGGCGAATCACCGTCTATCAAAATGTTAACGCCCAAACCTCCGAGCGATCGTGCGACCGACGACAGGACGGCATTCTTGAACCACACACCGGGATGAAACATCTCGGTCTGGTGTCCGGCGAGCAGCAGCGGAACGTCGCCGTTCGCCGCTTGTTCGCACCTTCGCTCGGCCCAACTCGTATCGGCGTATAAGCCCGTCCAAGCCAAGGCGGCACGAACGAATTCTTCGCGAGACCTGCGCAACCACGCACCATCGAACGGCAACGACGCCGCGTGCGACGATTCCCTCTTGCCGACGATGTTGCGGTGAACGACCCTCGGGAGCAAATCCAAGGGCGGTTGCAGAAACACCGCGCGGTCTTCTTGCGGGGCACGCAACGGTCGATAGGCGAGGTAGTCGGCGACGTCGATCTGCGATGTCATCACGGTTCGTCAGGACTACCGGTTAGGAAAACGACCTGAAGCACTCGAAAAACACGCCTCTAGCGGCTGGCATCGCCCCACCCTTCGCAGGCTGTTCTCCAAGACTTCCCGATAGACCGCCAACCGTACGTCGGCGTTGTCCAGCGCCCCGCCGAAGGATCGCTCTTCGTCGAGATAGATGAGCGGTACCGGCAATTCGATGATCCGCAGTTGATGGTGGACGGCTTGCACCCATAGTTCGAGCGGCATGGCGTAACCGTCGTCCGTCAAGTCCAACTTCGCTAAAGCGGCGACCCGGTACGCCTTGAAACCGCAAAAGGCGTCCGTCAAGCGTAGTCCCAGCCTTTGGTTCAGTTCGTCGGTAATAATCTGATTGATCCTTCGGCGATCCGCCGGAGGTTTGCCGTCGCCCGGGAAATTCGCCAGGTAGCGACTTCCCGAAACGATATCGACGTCTCCGGAACAAGCTAGGACGAAGTCGGGGATCCTCCGGGGTTCGTGCTGACCGTCGCAATCCAGCGTCACGATCACGTCGTAGCCGCGTTCGATCGCGAAACGGAACGCGGTCCGCAAGGACGCGCCGTAGCCCCGATTGTGCGGGTGGCGCACCGTCGTGACCCGCGAGAACTGCCGCAAGATCGCGTCCGTCCCGTCCCATGAACCGTCGTCCACGGCGAGGACATCGGTGGCGTATTTCAGGACCTCACGCAAGACCGGACCCACATGCCGGACTTCGTTGAAAACCGGGATTGCCGTCAGGAAATTGCTCATGCCACTATTATTATCGAGAGGGCCGCACCGGAAAAGCGAACGCTCGCTCACGCCGAGTTTTGCGGCTTTCCGTAAAATGGTGGCATGCCTCCGACCGATTGGACATCTTGTTAAAAGCTATCGCCATGACTTGCCGGTTCGTTCGTGGAACGCCGCGTACCCGTGCGAGGGCGTGCCCGAGAATCCCAAGGTGGGGATCGAACCGGCCATAATCAGCAAGGAACCGCAATGCGCGTCGCCGTATTTAGCACGAAAACGTATGACCGGGATTTTTTTCGCGCGGCCAATGTTGCGTTCGGGCATGAACTGGTCTTTTTCGAAGCCCGACTCAATTCTCAAACCGCCTCTTTGGCCAAGGGCTATCCGGGCGTTTGCGTTTTCGTGAACGACGATTTGGATGCGAGGGTCTTGCTGATGCTTCAGCGGGGGGGGACCCGACTCATCGCCCTCCGTTGCGCCGGGTACAACAACGTCGATTTGCAGACCGCCGCCCAATTGGATTTGACCGTCGCCCGCGTGCCCGCCTATTCACCCCAGGCCGTGGCGGAACACACCATGGCCTTGATCCTCGCCGCGGCCAGACGCATTCACAAGGCGTACAATCGGGTCCGGGAGGGCAATTTCTCGCTCGACGGCCTCCTGGGGATGGACATCGCAGGCAAGATCGCAGGGGTCATCGGTACGGGCAAAATCGGCCGTCTGGTGGCCAAACGCTTGCTCGCCTTCGAATGCCGCGTACTGGCCTTCGACTTGACGCCGGACGACGAATTGATCGCGGCGGGAGTGGAGTATCTGACCACCGACGAGATCTTTCGCCGGAGCGACATCATTACGCTGCACTGTCCTTTGGCCCCGGCCACGCGGCATCTCATCAACGAGGAATCTCTCGCCGTCATGAAACGCGGCGTCCTGCTGGTGAACACGAGTCGCGGGGCGTTGGTCGACGCTCGGGCGGTGACCCGCGCCCTGAAATCGGGAAAAATCGGAGCCTTGGCCCTGGACGTGTATGAAGAAGAGGCGGACCTATTCTTCGAGGACCTTTCCAATCAGGTGATTCAGGACGATGTGTTCATGCGGATGCTGACATTCCCCAACGTCATCATCACGGGACATCAGGCCTTTTTCACCCATCAGGCCATGGAACACATTTCTCGGCAGACGCTCGAGAATATCACCCAATTCGAACGCGGCGAAACGCCGGGCGGCCTGATCAAGTGGGAAGACGTCCGCGGTGCAGGCGCCGCTTGAACCCTCCCGCCGTCCCGCCCGAGCGTATCCGCGAGACGCCTCGCCCGGGACCGGCGTTGTGCCGTCCTCAACGCAAGGGGAGGCAAGCAGGCCCTAAGGCCTCGAACGTCTTGTACGTCAAAATGAACTCCTGGTGACCAAGACGCTCGGACACCGTGCTCTTGCCCGCGGCCACTTCAATCAAGTAGTCGAAAATACGCCGCCCCATCGCGGGCACGTCCGACTTGCCCAGCAGGATCTCCCCTGCGTTGATGTCCATGTCGGCCTTCATCCGGCGAAATGTCTCCGGATTGGCGCACACTTTCACGACCGGCGCCACGGCGGAACCGACCACCGATCCTCTGCCCGTAGTGAACAACACGGCATGTGCGCCGCAAGCGATCATCTCCACGATCTCCGCGTTGTCGGCAATGTTGGGAAAACCGAAGCGGACCTCGCCGTCGGGAACCACGTCCAGCAGATACAACCCCGGTCGCGGCGGGATGTCTCCCGGTTTTAGAAGTCCCGAGATCGGCCGCGTGCCGCTTTTCAAATAGGCTCCCAGCGACTTTTCCTCGATGGTGGTAAGACCGCCTTCGGCGTTGCCGGGGGCGAAACTGGCGTGCCCTAGCGTGGCGTAATACTCGAAGGCTTTGGCCACCGCATTTACGAGGGCTTGGCCCAACTCCGGCGTTATCGCTCGCCGCGACAAGTCGCCCTCGCACCCAAACAACTCGCCCGTTTCCTCGAAGATCGCGGTGCCGCCGGCATCCACGAGAAGATCGAAAGCGTGACCGCAGGCCGGATTGGCCGTCAAACCGCTGGTGGCGTCCGATCCGCCGCAGATGGTACCGATCGTCAAATCGGCTGCGGTCATGGGGCAGCGCGGCGTCTCTTGCAGAACCTCCAACTGCCGCTTGACCCAGGCACGTCCCAGCCGAATCGTCTTCTCGGTGCCTCCCGCCTGTTGAATGACCAACGTTTCGACCGGTCGCCCGGAATCCGCTATTTGGCGAGCCAGGCCTTCGGCGTCGAAGCTTTCGCACCCCAGGGAGACCAACAGAACGGCACCGACGTTCGGATGCGTACAAACGCCCCCTAGCACGCGCCGCGCGTATGCATTGGGGTAACATCCCGGAAAACCGGCGAGATGCACGCCCGACTTGCGATAAGGCAACTGGATTTCCCGCGCAACATGATGCGCGCATTCCACGAGATAGACCACCAGCACGAGATTACGGATGCCCTTGCGACCGTCCGCGCGCTGATATCCCTGCCACGGACGCGCGAGATCGACGCCGGTGATGGGTAATTTTTCCGTCATGACGAGTTTCCTCGATCGCGAGAGAGATACGACTTGCGAAAGCGACTTCCCATCCGCGGCATCACGGCGAAGCGGAAGCGTCCGTCAAATCGGGATTGCAAGGATTCGCGGTTCCATCCGTCCCCTGTGCAGAAGTTTCCTCCGTCACGCTGTCCGTGACCGCCTCGGCGAGCATCGGGTCGGCCCCTCGCCTCTCCCGCGTCGATATGTACGCGCTTTGCATATTGTGCACGTGAACCCACTGGCCGGGTTCGATGTTCACGGTGGCAACCCCGATGGGGTGGCCGTATTTGACCACCGCCTCGCCCTCGGCTATCGGTCGCACGGCAACCTTGTGCCCCATGCGCAGGTTCGAGGCTGCGGTCAAACGCACCCGGTCCAGTTTCAGGGTCGTGCCTTTGGCGATCGTTCCCGACGCAACCACAACGTTGTCATCGGCATGAAGGCGTATCAGGCGGGCTTTCACGGCATCTCCTTTACGCAATTGATTCGAGACGTCGAGGTCGCGATGCGTCGCGCCTCCATCAACTCGCCGCCGCCTCGATGACCATAAAGCCAAAGACGAGTCGGACGCGACGCAAGCCCGGCGCTCGCTCTTCACGAAAGGTTCGACGGAGTTCTCGCCGGGGATTGGAGTCAACCATATCCGTAGTTCTCCAGCTCTTCTTCCGACATACCATAGTAATGCCCGTATTCATGGAGCAATGTGATGCGGATTTCCTCGCGAACGGCCTCTTCGGTGATTCGACCGCGGCCCGCCGCGGCAGCGGCCAAAATGCCCTCGCGGAACAGTGTCACGCGATCCGGCAACATAACCGTCGGCTCGTCCAACCGCTTTTCGTGAAGAGGCACCCCCGAGAACAGCCCGCACAGTTCGGATCGCCTACGAAGCCCCAATTCTCGGGCCAACTTTCGAGACGGGTAGTCCTCCACGTACAACGGAATGGCCGAGACCATCTCTTTCACTCGATCCGGCAGCGAGGCCAACACGTCCTCGAGCAAACGGTCGAACCACAACCGCGTCCGTCGGTCCATGCAACGTCACCCGGCAATCCGTGCCATCATTTGGTATCCGCAGCGGTCGCTTCCGCACGCTTCAGAATGTCCGCGATTTCCACAGGCTTGCCGCCCAATCGCGTGCTTTCGTCGGCGGCCTCCATGAACGCAAACAGTTCGATGGTTTCCTCGCGCGGCACCGGGGAGACCCCCGTCTTGAAAAAGCGGCAGATCTCAACAACCAAGGGCTTGTAACCTTCGTAGGTTCCGGCCGAAGCGGTGCCTTCGGTCCCCTCGACCTCCGCACCGTACCCCTGACGGGCTTCGAACACGCCGATACGACCATCGCTCCAAGTGCCGACGACCCTTTCGGGGCCTTCGCGCACCACGGTCTTGCAACCCGGCCCCATGATCGTATAGAGCGTCTCCACACCGTGAACCCCGTACCAGAAGAGATCCGGGTGATGCGGTTCGATGTGCATCGGGCTCCAGGCCGTGCATTTGCGCAGGGTTCCAATCGGCAGTTCACCCCGCCGGGCCGCCTGAAACCCGGAACTGAATCGCAAGGAAGAGCTTGAGAACACCGGGACGCCGGCGTCGTCCGCCAAGCGAAATATCTTGAGGACGTCAACCAGCGAGGCCGCCATGGGCTTGTCGATATAGAGCGGTTTCTTGGCCGCTATCACCTTGCGGGCCTGCTCGAGATGCGGACGTCCATCGACACTCTCCACGAGAACCACGTCCACATGGGGCAGCATCGCTTCGATGCTTTCGTAGATAGTCACCCCCTTTTCCCGCAATTTCGCCGTGTATTCCTCGACGCGGTCCCAACTGGCCGGTAAATCCGGCGATCCTCCGGGGAAGCCTGCCGTGACCTCGACCTCGGCTAAGACGCCTTCCGCCGCGGGATCATTGATCAAATCGGTGAAAGCGAGGACGTGCGACGTATCCAGACCGATCAGACCGGCCCGCAGCGGCTTGGGCTTGGCGGATGTCTCCTCGCCCCAAAGCAACGACGCATTGACCATCGCGGAAGCGCATACCGCCAAAGCCGAGAACAAACCTACGCTGAATCTCATTGGAAGCTCCTCCGCCGCGGTGCTTTTCACTTGCCTGCAATGATGAGATCGAGACGCCGGCTGAATTCGTCCAAACTCAATCCGCCGTCTTCGATCGTCATGAAACCGCTGTATCCGATCTTTTCGATCTCGTTGCGAACTTCCGGCCAATTGACGCTTCCATCGCGAGGATGGACGAACTTTCCGTCGTGACCGTCCTCATTCAAGAGAAAGTCCTTGACGTGCAACTTCACGATTTCCTTGCCCAAGGCTCGCAACCACTCTTGCGGCGGTGCATATTTCACATGGTTCCCGATGTCGTAATAGGCTTTCACCATCGGGTGATCGAACGACTTCACGAACTGGGCGAAGACGGCGGGTTGAACCCACAGATTATTCCACACGTTTTCCAGAGCGATGATGACCTTGGTCTTTTCCGCCGCCGGGATCAGCTTTTTGACGGCCTCGGTGGACGTATCGACGGCATGGTTATGAGCCTCAATATAATCCCGGTAGGGAGCGTTATCGCCCGACACCACCTTGAGCAAGTGGCCGGTCTTTTCATCGAACTCGATATCGAATTCCCACGGTTTCGGCATCGCCATGCCGCCGATGCGGCACGGAACCAGCAGCAGGGCGTCCGCTCCGTAGGCGGCGGCGGTTTCCAACGACTTGGCCACGCTTTCGATGTCGGCCGAAACGCTGTCGGTATTGAAATTCGCCCAGCCATACAAGACTGAATGGACGCGGAGCCCGAGAGACTCGGCCAGCTTGCGCGCCGCGCCGGCTTCATCGACCGCAGCGTGCCGCTGATTGGATTCGATGCCGTCGAAACCCGCCTCCCTGAGAGACTTCAGCGTCGCCTCATCGGGGTTGCCGATCATGGACTTAAACAGCTTCGTCCGATAGGTCGGTCCCTCGGTCACGGTCCCCGCCAGTGCGGAGAGGCCGCGTCCCGCCATGGTTCCCGCGACGACACCCACCGAAGACGCTACGAACGCACGCCGATTCAATTGAGACATGGTTGTTTTTCTCCAAGCGAACTGTGCCAGTACAAACCACCTCCAGCCCGAGGCTGAGCCAACCAAGGACGTCAAACGCTCAGGACATTCGCCTCATGCGCCCGTTTTAGCCCGAACCGAACGGAGCAACGGAAGCCTCTGCTCGAAACGCCCTAACCACTTAGGGCTCTTCCGCGCGATACACGCGAATTTCGCAAACCCCCATTTCGGCAGGAGCCTTTCCAACCGTCAATCGCAAACGCTCCGCACGCGTAACGGGGACCGTCAACACGCAACGGCGTTGCGTATTGTCCGACACGCGGATCAGCGGTTCCCAAACCCCGTTCCTGAAGGCGGAGAGCGAAAAATCGCTTGCCGCGAGTTGACGACTTTGGAACGTAACGTGAACGGTATCGAACTCCGCCGGCGAGGCGAACGTCAGTTCCACCCATTGCGGCAAGTCTTGGGCGGGATCGGGTCGCCACGAGTGCGGAACACCGCGAATCGCTCGCGCAAAGCCGTCCACAACGTTTTGCGGCGAAAACCAGGGCTGGTCGGCGCGTTCCTCGGCCAAGGGCAAGGCCTGCCCTCCGGAAGGCTCCGTTTTGAAGGCATAGCAACCCGGCATGCGGGTCCACTCAGCACCGCCTCGATAGGCCC
This sequence comes from Thermopirellula anaerolimosa, assembly GCF_054657335.1. NCBI lineage: Bacteria > Pseudomonadati > Planctomycetota > Planctomycetia > Pirellulales > Thermoguttaceae > Thermopirellula > Thermopirellula anaerolimosa. The sequence continues at coordinate 370,816 of NZ_BAAHYX010000006.1, read as the reverse complement.
GCGCCGTCTCGTTCGGTTCTTCACTGAACAGCCCCCAACTCACGCCGGCGGTCTTGGGCAGCCAAAGATAGTAATAGCCCGGTTCCAACTGCAAACCGATAGGGACGCTCACCCAACCGCGACTTTCCGGATGCACGGCGACCTCGACCGCGGCCACTTGCTCCGCCTCTTGAAACTCGCCCAATCCCTTGGCTTGGCACAAATGAGCCTCCAGCGCGACGGGCTTGGCCGCGGCCGACTCCAGATGGATCGCGATGGATTCGAGTCGCCCGCCTTGCCATCGGAACATGACGGCGCGATCGTGATCCAGATTGTGCCGCGTCAAAGCTGCGCTCGGTTGATACACGTCGTTGGGTGCAACGCTGGACGCTGTTACGGAAGCGCCCCGGGCAAGGTCGCGCGGGTCCTGATTGGGCAGGTCAATGATGTAGCAACCGTCCTTAAGAAGTTGTTGTTGCAAGTCCCGGATGTAGCGTTCGTAGACTCCGCGGGGCGTCGTATCGTGGAGCTTGCAAAAGCCCGCCGCCGTTCCCACCGCTTGGCCTTGCAGTCCGCAGGTAATCATCACGCGCGTGGCGCCCAATGCCGCGTGCGTCACGGAGATGCACCGACCGGCCATCATCAAATTGTCCACGTCCTTGGAATACAGGCTCCGAAACGGGACGGAAAACTTGACCTTGTGCGAAAAGATCGCCGGGGGCCCGGGATCGTAAAAACCTTTGGGCGGATGGATGTCGATTCCCCAACCTCCGTACGACACACGATCGGGAAAGAGCGTGCGATTGGCGATATCGTGCTCCGTCATCACGTAATCGCCGATCAATCGTCGCGACTCGCGTTTTCCGACGACATGACTGACCCAAGTAAGTTTGAAGTTGTCGGCCTCGTCTCCCAATTTCGTGCAGTGATTCTTGGCGTGATCCCACATGCCCCAAATAATGCGGAGCAATTCGTCGCGGATGACTTCAGCATCTTTGTAAGTGTCCAATTCCCCGCCGTATTCGATGACCCATTGCCAACCGCCGAATCGCAATTGCGGGTGTCTGCCCGGGTTGAAGTCGTCGCAGGTGGGGAAGTGCCGGGCCCATTCCGGCCCCACGAACTCGACCGGAGAGGCCAACTGCTCCGTGGCGTAGCGAAGCGTTCCGCCCATGGTTCCCTTGTTGAGATCGCCGACCTCCGGCGCCCGCGTCTCACCGTACATGGACCGCGGTTCCCGTCCGTGGCGATATTCGGCGCCCGCCCAGACACCAATCGCCCCGTCGCCCGTGCAGTCGATGAACGTGGTTCCCAGGAATCGATAGCGCTGTCCGCTGTTGACGTCCAGGGCCAGTACCGCCTTAATTCTGTTCGGCCCGGCCAATTCCACGCCCTTGGCGTGCGTATTCAAGAAGAGGTCGAGATTGGGCTGATTCTGAACCAACTTGAGCAATCGGTCCGAATAACCGAACACATCGCCGCGCACTTCCTCGATGATTCCGCCCTCGCCCGGATCCAGCGGTTCTCGCGTGGTGTCACCCTCCGGATTCACGAGGATTTCCGTACTGGAATTGCCTCCAAGAACAGGACGGTTCTGCACCAGCGCGGTGCGACAACCCATCCGGGCCGACGCCACGGCGGCAAACGTACCGGCCAAACCGCCGCCCACGACGACGGTGTCGTACGGCCCAACATCTCGAATCTCGCGACTGACGCCGCCGTAGCGTTCGCGTAAGACGGCGATCTTAGCAGGATCATCCGGCAAACGTAGTTCGGCATCCGACGTCAGCACGATGGCGTCGCATCGTCCGTAGTGCCCGGTCAAATCGTGAAGTCGAATCTCCAAGTTCCCCGCCGGGAGATCGAATTCTCCCCCATCCTCCCAAATCCACTCTCCTGACTTGGACGCCCCAAATACCTTCTGCGTCGTTTTGCCGCCGAGGACGACCTGGAACCTTCCGGGACTGTACTCAGGCACCCAATCTCGGCAGCGAACCCACAGACGGTACTTGTTCGCTTTCGGGATGGAAACCGAGGTCACAGCGTCCGCCACCGGACCTTCCAAGCCGATCGCCAAGAGAAAAGGCGATCCCATTTGATCGACGAATTGGGCATCGTTGACCCAACCGCCCGGTTGCTGAAAGTGCTCCGCTTCCACCCAGACGATGTTCGGAGAATCGTCCGCCGCTCCGGTCGTTTCAGTCGCTAAGAGCGACCCCGACGAACCAAGAACGATCGCCAACGAGGCAAGCGTCAAGATGCGCACCCAACACCGTTGATCCGTTTCCCTTGCGATTCGCACGCGTGTTTGCTCCTCTCGCGCTGTTAACTTCGCTTGCCGACGAACCGAGTCCGACGGGCGACTGCTTCGATGATTTCTGCGCACACCCAGCGGCCCGCAAACAAATCGCGTTGACACCGCCGTCTTCAGGCACCCTCAAAGTTTATCCTTCCGAAAACGCGAATTCAACGTAACGCGAGAGGGGACTCGCCGCCCGGCGTCTTGCCGATGTGTGCCCTGCGCCGGCCGGTTTTTGGTTGCAGTCGCCGCGTCAAACCGTCACACTATCTTCGGTAGCTCGTTGCGTGCCGGCGGGAGCCGATTCCAAATTAACGTTTTGACGGACCGGCCGCCCGCTTCGCGACGGAATCGCCCATCATCAAACCGTGAACCCCGGAGACTGGAACGTGGAACTGTCGCGACGCAAAGTCATGCAAGCCATTGGAGTGGGAGCCATGTCGTGGACCGCACCGGCGGTGATCGGAGCCGAGAAAGAGCATCGTTTCCGCACGGCCCTCATCGGTTCCGGTTGGTGGGGAATGAACATCCTTCAGGCCGCGGTCGAGTCGCAACGATGCAAGGTCGTCGCCATGTGCGACGTGGACGGCAACCAGCTCAATCCCGCCGCGGGCAAAGTCGAGGAATGGACGGGTGACGCTCCGGCGAAATACCGCGACTATCGCGAGCTACTGGAGCGGGAAAAGCCGGAAATCGTCATCGTCGCCACGCCCGATCACTGGCACCCGCTCATCACCATCGCCGCCGTTCAGTCCGGGGCGCATGTGTATGTCGAAAAACCGATCAGCCACACGATTCACGAGGGCCGGGCCATGGTACAAGCGGCACGGCAGGCGGATCGGGTGGTCCAGGTCGGAACCCATCGTCGCGTCTCGCCGCACTGCATCTCTGCGCAGAAGTTTTTGAAGGAAGGCGGCTTGGGCAAGATCGGCATGGTTCGGGCCTTCGTACATTATCCGGGCGGAGTAGGCTCACCCACGCCGGACGCCGATCCGCCGTCGGGCCTCGACTGGGATTTTTGGTGCGGTCCCGCCCCGCTGCGACCCTTCAATCCGGCCATTCATCCTCGCGGTTTTCGTCAGTTTCTCGACTACGCCAACGGCACGCTGGGAGACTGGGGCATCCATTGGATGGATCAGATACTGTGGTGGACGGAAGAGAAATATCCTCGCCGCGTCGCTTCCACGGGTGGGCGGTTCATCCGTCAGGCCACGGACGATGCGCCCGACACGCAAGTCGTCGAGTTCACCTTCGAGTCGTTTACCGCCGTCTGGGAACACCGCCGTTACGGCGGCAACGACGCCGAAAAGCACAACATCGGTTGCTACTTCTACGGTACCGAAGGGATGCTCCACCTCGGTTGGCTGGACGGTTGGACCTTCTATCCCACCAACAAGAACAAGTCCGTGATCCACGAGGAGCCACAACTTCACGGGCAGGATAACCACAACATCCCCGAGCTCTGGGCCGACTTCTTGGAAGCCATCGAACAACGGCGCCTTCCCGTCTGCGACATCGAGATTGGGCATCGCTCCACAAACATGAGTTTGCTGGGCATGTTGTCCTTGAAATTGGGTCGCAGCATCGCCTGGGACGGCGAAAAAGAGGTGATCGTGGGCGACGACGAAGCCAACCGCATGCTCAAGCGGGACTATCGATCGCCCTGGCAGTATCCCAACGTGGTTTGAATTACCTGGGCGGAGATCCCGCCAAGGCGTTTCGCTCTTCGAATCACTCCGGTCGTCGTGGCCGCGAGGAGTCTCCTTACTGAGAGGAGGTGCGTCATGAAGCGTCCGTGGAAAACTGTGACGGTGTGGTTGCTCACGACCGCCCTGATTCACGGTCACTGGTTGGCGGCGATCGCCGCCGCGAGCGACCCGGCGGTGCTGCGCCCGACATCGGCGCCGAAAGTCGAACGGAAGGCCTCGCCCAAGACCGACGGGCTTGGAAAGTTGGATGGGGACGCCGCGCGGTCGGCCGAAGAAGGATCGACCGCGGACGTGGATTATGTGCCCCCCACGGCGACGGCGGCCCTGATTCTGCATCCTCGCCGCGTCCTCACCGCTCCCGAATCCGAATTGCTGCCTTTGGAAGTCATTTCCGCGGCGGGGAAGAAGGAGTTCGGACTCGATCCGATGCAAATCGATTGGGCGGTGGGCGTGGTTGAAGTATCCGAATTCGGACCGCCTCAATTCGGTCTGATACTACGCTCCTCCGCCCCCTTGGATGATTCCCGGTTGTTAGCGTCGCTCAAGCGGAACACCGAGCAACGGACGCTGGAGGGCCGCCCGTATTACCGTGCCGAGAACCCGATGTTCATGCCGAGCATCTTCCTGCCCGATGACCACTCGGTGATCGTCGCGCAGGAGGCCATGCTGCAAAAGATGCTGACCAATCATCGAGATCCGCAACCGGGCAAGGTCAGCCGAATCATTGCCGATATGAAACGCCTGCCGGATGTTGCGGCGGCTTTGGATTTTGCGCCGTTGCGACCGATGGTTCAGAGCTTTCTGATGCGAGATCCTCCTCCGCCGCCGTTGGCCGCGTTGCAAGACGTTCCGCCGCTAGTAGCCGACATGGAGGCCCAAATCGATCTCATCGGAAACTGGTCGATGTACCTGGCGATACGCGCCAACAATAACACCGACGCCTTGAAGCTACAAAACACCATCTCGGGAATACTCGAGCAGGTGAGGGCAACCGCCCTAGAGGAATTGGAACGCCAAGCTGAGAGCGACGATCCGATAGAACAGGCGATGGCCCAATACATGCGGCGGATTACGGACCGCTATCTCGGGTTTATCCAACCGGAGCGGAAGGGTAACACGGTCTACAAGCGAATCGACGAGGGGAGGCAGGCGCAAATGGCGACGATCGGCGTCTTGGTAGCCTTGCTCCTGCCCGCCGTTCAGTCCGCACGAGAGGCCGCCCGCCTTTCGCAGTCGCTCAACAATCTGAAGCAACTGGGGCTGGCCATGCACAATTACCACGATGTGTACAGGCGTTTTCCCGCGCGTGCCATCTTCGATTCCGAAGGCCGACCGCTGCTGAGTTGGCGCGTCGAAATCCTTCCCTTCCTCGAATGTCAAGACCTCTACGAACAATTCCATTTGGACGAACCGTGGGATAGCGAGCACAACAAGACGCTCATACCGCTCATGCCCGAGGTCTACAAAAACCCCAGCGCAGCGACGGAACCCGGGATGGCCCATTATCTGGCTCTGGTCGGTCCGGGCACGCTATTCGAGGGCCGAGAGCCGCGCACGTTCGCCGACATCCGCGACGGTACCAGTAATACGATCATGTTAGTGGAGGTGAACCCCGATCGCGCCGTGGTATGGACCCAGCCGAATGACCTCGAGTTCGATCCGGAAAATCCGCTCAACGGATTGGGTAGTGCGCACCCCGGGGGATTCGGCGTGCTCCTTTGCGACGGATCGGTTCGATTCGTGTCCGCCGTCATCGATGCCGTGACCTTTCGTCGGCTCGCACAAATAGCGGACGGCGAGGTGGTTCAAGATTATTGATCAAATGCGGGGGCCGTCTGTCGAGTTTTTGCGCGGAAAAGTGTCACGGCGCTAAATCGGCCGGGATGCAGCCTCGGCAACGGTTTTCCGAACGGTTCGGCGCAGATCACGCGGCGTGATATCCGCCGTGACGGTTTGCGCCCGTTTTCTTCAGCGGACTGCCGTTCCAACGAGATCGCCGAGAACCCTCGAACGGAATGCTTGGCATGACATCCGACGTTGCACAAGAGATCGAGCGTCTACGCGAGCTGATTCGATATCACGACCGGAAGTATTACGTCGAAGCGGCGCCCGTGATATCGGATCGGGAATACGATCGCCTGATGGAGCGACTTCGCGACCTGGAGGCGGCTCATCCCGAATACGCTGCGGAGGACAGCCCCACACGCCGCCTCGGCGACCGGCCTGTGGAAGGGCTGGAAAAGGTGCGACACCGCGTGCCGATGTTGTCGATCGAAAACACCTATGATTTGAATCAGCTTGACAATTTCATGCAGCGTGTGCGGAAACTGCTGCCCGGCGAAGACGTCGAATGGGTGGTGGAACTGAAGATCGACGGCGTAGCCGCCTCCCTGTGGTACGAAGACGGCCTTCTCCGCCGCGCCGTGACCCGAGGCGACGGCATGGTCGGCGACGACGTCACCCACAACGCCAAGACGATCCGCGATATCCCGTTGCGATTGATGGGTCGGGACGTACCGCCCGTGCTGGAGATTCGGGGCGAGATCTATATGACGAACACCGATCTCAGCCTGCTGAACGAGGAGCAAAAACGCCTGGGAGAGCCTCCTTTCGCCAATTCGCGAAACGTGACGGCAGGCACGATTCGACTGCTGGATCCCCGAATATGCCGCCGCCGGCGATTACGGTTTTTTTGCCACGGCCTGGGATATGCCGAAGGTTTCCCGGTCGCGACCCATTCCGAGTTTCTCGAAAAGATGCGGGAATACGGCGTCCCGGTGCCCCCTCTAGCCGCGTGCTTTCGTAGCACGACCGAGACCCTGGAATACTGTGAATCCGTCATCGAGCGATTGCACGAGTTGGATTTCGAAATCGACGGATTGGTCATCAAGGTCAATCGATTCGATCAGCGCGAGCGTTTGGGTACGACGGCCAAAAGCCCTCGCTGGGTGATCGCCTACAAATTCGAAAAATACGAAGCCGTGACGCGACTGGTCGCCGTCGATGCCCAAGTGGGAAAGACCGGCGTGGTTACCCCGGTGGCGATCCTGGCTCCCGTGCAACTGGCCGGGACCGTCGTCACGCGAGCGAGCCTGCACAATGCAGACGAGATTCGTCGCAAGGATGTCCGCGTGGGGGATGTGGTAGTCGTGGAAAAGGCGGGCAAGATCATCCCTCACATCGTCCGAGTGGAACGGCACCGTCGTCGCTACCGACTTCCGCCTTTTCCTTTTCCGCGTCTCTGCCCCGACTGCGGTTCCGAACTTGCAAGCGAGGAAGGCGGCGTCTATGTCCTTTGCCGCAATCCGGAATGCCCTGCCCAACTCAAGGAACGTCTCCGCTTTTTCGCGGGAAAAGACGCCATGGATATCGACGGCTTGGGCGAGAAGCTGATCGAACAGTTGGTCGAAAGCGGACTGGTGAAAACTTACGGCGATCTGTTCCGACTGGATCGGGAACAACTCTCGCGACTCGAGGGGATGGGCCCAAAACTCCCCGGCACCCTGCTCAGCAACATCGAGAAAAGCAAACGGCGCGGTCTTGCGGCGGTATTGGCCGGACTGGCCATTCGTCACGTGGGCACAAAGACCGCGACCATCTTGGCCCGGCATTTCGGTTCCGTGGACGGCCTGCTCGACGCCGACATCGAGGACTTGTCCGCCATTCCGGAGATCGGACCGGTCATCGCGCAGAGCGTCCATGAATTTTTTCACAGTCCGCGCGGACGTCGCATCTTCGAAGACCTGCGTCAATGCGGTGTCAAGCTGACGGAGGACGCGGTCGAAGCAAGCGGTCCGTTACCCCTGGCAGGCAAGACGCTCGTGGTCACGGGCGGTTTCCAACTCGGAACACGCGAGGAGGTGGAACGTCTGATCGAGCGTCTCGGCGGCAAGGCCGCGTCGCAAGTGTCGCGCAAGACCGACTTTCTCTTGGTAGGTGATAACCCGGGCAGCAAACTCCAGAAGGCCCAATCGCTGGGCGTTCCCCAACTCACGGAGGAGGAATTCCGGAAGTTCATCCCAACCGAGGAAATGGAATGAACCGCGCAGCGGCGGATGCCGACGAGTCGGCCGAGCGTCCGCCCCTGTACGAGGAATCGCCCCTCGATCAGAGGTCGGACTACGTTTCCTCGAGTTGCCAACCGGCTCGATACTCGCGCAAAAGCGCCGCGTCCGCGTCCACGTCGTTGCGAATGCGACCGGAGATTGGGTCGTACTCCAGTTCCCTCTCAGGGAATAGCGTGGCTACGTTGCCGAGCATCAGAAATTCGGTCAGCAGTCCCGAGTAGCCGAAGTGCGACATGGGACGCCGCCCGCCTTTGCAGGCCTGAACCCACTCTCGTTCGTGACTTCCGTGCCGCGGCAATGTGGGGGCCGGTCTTTCGAGGGTCTTCGCAGCCTCCTCCGGCAACAAGACGTAGCTGGAGTTGTGGCCGGTGGCGTGAATCATGGCTCGCTCGCCGACAATCAGGCACCCCGCGTGATCGTCCCACTTTTTCGCCCCGGCGTCTCCCCAGTCGAGCTTTTTGCCCATCAGCGATTCGACATGCTCGCGTTGACCGGGCGATCCCGCGCCGTTGAACCATCGGAAGGCGACCGGGGGCAGGTCCTCGCGGGCGGGTACGCGCCATTCGACGATTTCCCATCGCGGATGGGTCGGACCGGGCGGAGAACCCACCTCAGCCCGAACCACGATCGGCGAACTTGCCCCGCCGTGTTGCCAAAGGATTTCCAAGCGGAGTCCCATGAACGCCATGTTGGCTGAATGCGATCCCCAATTGCCCAGGTTTCCGGTGGCGAAATCCCGCCATGTGTGCCATTGCAGCCACTCGTTGTCGAAGGGGCGATCCGAGGCCGGTCCCAACCACACGTCCCAATTCAACTCATCGGGCGGCGCACCGCCTCCCTGCGGCAACGGGCGAGGCCCCGCTCCGCCGCTGTCCTTCCAAACGAACACCTCTTTCACCGCTCCCAGCCTGCCGGATTGAATCCACTCCACCCCTTCACGGAAGGCGTCGGTGGCCGTGCCCTGGTTTCCCATTTGCGTGACTACACCGTAGTGTACCGCATTGAGCCGCAAAATCCTCGCCTCGCGCACGTCATGGGTCAAAGGTTTCTCGCAGTAGACGTGCTTTCCCACGCGAATCGCGGTGTCGGCGATGACGGCGTGATTATGGTCGGGGACCGCAATCACGACGGCATCGATCCGCGAGCCTTCCGCATCCAGCATGCGACGGAAATCGGAGAACTTCGGTACGTTGGGAAACTTCGCGAATGCCGCCGCCGCTCGCCGCGCGTTCGCATCGCAAAGGGCGACGACCTTCGCACCAATCGTAGGAATTGTCTGCACGAACCATTCACCGCGACCGGACACCCCAACCAACGCCGCGGCAAGCCGCTCGTTGGCTTCGTAACCCCAAACCGACGCGGACGGGACGACCATCGGCAAACCGAGCGCGGTCAAACCCGATGCCGTGCTTCCCAGCCAGTCCCTGCGAGTCCATAGCCGACAATGCGAGCGAGGATTCACGGCGTTTCTCCCTAAAAAATGGATGGGGAATCAGTTTTGGGCGACTAGAACGGCATTCCAACGTTCTCGAAGGTAGTCTCGGGACTTGGCCAGGGCCGCCGCCATGACATCCGGTTCCGGTTCGTCGTGCATAAAGGGGTTAACGTACCACCGGTAGCCAACCGAGCGAAGCGCAGCCAACCATGCGGTGAAATCACTCGGCCCGTGGCCCGGCAGTTGGTCCATCCCCTCCGCCCTCTGCCAGGCGTAAAAGTAAAACAGTTGCCCGCCGCAGATGCGAACGGCCTCAGCCACATCTTCACTACGCGCCTGGATGTGATACGGCGCCAAGGCGATTCCCAGCCGCGGATGCCGGTTGAGGTCGGTGAACGCCTTCAAGCTGTCGCATGAGTCGAGGAGTGCGCTTCCGTGATTCTCGATGGCCAAGTAAGAGTCATACTTTTCGGCCAACTCCAATTCCGGCTTGAGTGACTCTAAGAAAGCCTTCATCTTGGGGATTAATTCGACTGAATCGCAAGGCCCCGCACTCCCGCGAATAGCCACTCCGCCGCCGCATTGTCCCAACAATTCCGCATACTTAGGATAACCTCCGGCGTACACGGAGAAGGCGTACAGCTTGAGTTTCACCGCATCCATTAGCTCGCGCAAACCGGAGGCGCCGAGTCGATTTTGCACGTCATCCAAATGTGGACAGCCTGCGTGGGCCGACCAGATATCGACGGCTTCAAATCCCAATTCCGCGATTGTGCGGCAGGCCGCCTCGATCGGCAATCGCGAAAAATTGATGGAGGATGCGGACAGTCGCAAGCCGGTCCCGTCGGGCTTTTCATCCGAAGCGACCGCCGTTGCAAGCGAAACTGTCCATGGGCCGATCGCTGCCGCGGATGCCGTCTTGAGCAGGGAACGTCGCGATAATGGAAGGGGAGATTTCACGTTCGTCGCCTCTGCCATAAGTGGGAATGACGCCGTTGTCCGGTCGCCCGGGTCGGTGGGATACGGAAGACGGTCCTCCGCCTTGCCGACAACAATGTAGTGTCCGATCGGAGGACAAGTCAACTCGGTGAAGTTGACCGCGAACCGGCGACTCGCTCCGCCGGAACGAGACGCGATGCCGTCGGACGGGATGAATTCCGTGCAGGGCTTTTCAGATAGGGCCAACTGCGTCCCGCCCGCGTCGGCGGCGCAGAGACGAACCGGTAAACGCGACCCAAGATTGGTCGACGGGAGACAACGATGAGCGGTTCCGTTGTGTGGTTTCGCCGAGACCTTCGACTGGACGACAACCCCGCTCTCCTCGCGGCGGTTCAGCGCGGCGGACCGGTTGTCTGCCTTTTCGTCTGGGCGCCCGAAGAGGAAGGAGATTGGGCACCAGGCGCGGCCTCGCGGTGGTGGCTCCATCAATCCCTGCTCCGACTCGACGAATCGCTGCGGCGTCTAGGCGCGTCCTTGACGTTGCGACGCGGACCGACGATCGAAACGATCCAGGAAATTCTAAAAACAACGGACTGCGACGCCGTCTTTTGGAATCGCGTATACGAACCGGAAACCATGCAGCGAGACTCCCTGATCAAGCGGCTCCTTCGCGAGAACGGAGTCCATGCGGAAAGTTTCAAGGGTTCGCTCCTCGTGGAACCTTGGGAAGTTTTGACCGGGCAGAGCCGACCGTATCAGGTCTTCACGCCGTTTTGGAAAGCATGCGCCGCGCATCTGCCGCCCGAACCTCCCAAGCCGGTTCCTACGACCCTGCTGCCCCCAAATCCACGCCCTCACTCGCTCGATTTGGCCGATTTCGGTTTGGAACCGACGATCGATTGGGCCGGCGGGCTTCGCGCCGCGTGGAATCCCGGCGAAGACGGGGCGACCGCGGCCTTGAACGCATTCCTCGCGGAAGGCTTGCCCGAGTACGCGGAGTTTCGGAACCGACCGGACGTACGGGGCACCTCGCGCTTATCCCCGCACTTGCACTTCGGCGAAATCAGTATCCGTCGCGTCTGGCATGCAGTGAACGGGCATTCTCCCGGTCGCGACTCGAAGTCGCCAAACAGGAAAGACAAGCAAGACGAGAATGTTCGTGTATTTTGCAGTGAGTTGGGTTGGCGCGAATTCGCCCATCACTTGCTCTACCACTTCCCGCACACGCCCGATACGCCCTTACGGCAAGAGTTTCTGCGATTCTCGTGGCAACCCAGTCGCGAACGTCTGAGGGCATGGCAACGCGGTCGGACGGGCTACCCGATCGTGGACGCCGGAATGCGTGAATTGTGGCATACCGGATGGATGCACAACCGCGTGAGAATGATCGTCGCCTCGTTTCTCGTCAAACACCTGCTTATCCCCTGGAACGAAGGCGCCCGTTGGTTCTGGGACACCTTGGTCGATGCCGACTTGCCAAACAATACTCTCGGTTGGCAGTGGACTGCCGGTTGCGGCGCCGACGCCGCGCCGTATTTTCGTGTGTTCAACCCCATTCTTCAGGGAAAGAAGTTCGATCCCGAGGGCGTCTATGTCCGCCGCTGGATTCCGGAGTTGCGCCGCGTGCCGACGTCGTATATCCATTGTCCCTGGGAAATGCCCGCTGAAGCCCTAGCCCAAGCAGGGGTTACCCTGGGGGATCATTATCCGCTGCCAATCGTGGAGCATGGCGAAGCACGAGCGCAGGCCCTAAAGGCCTGGGAAGCCATCCGAGAGTGAGGATGCCCGGCGACGTCGTCGCTTTCCCAGGCGAATGCGTCTCGTTCCCAACGACTCGGTCGCGTACAATGATATTGTGCCAACGGGAATCGTCGCGACCAAGATTCGGCCTCTCTGAGCGAACTACCCACGGCGATGCTGCGGTGCGCCACCGTTGGAGTCGACCAGGTGCAGGAGGGGCCTTTATGCTCGATTACGGATCCCTTGCCGGGCCGCGCTTAGGTGGTCGAAAGGATCAAGGGCGACTTAGGTCGCAAGGCCGACCATCGTCCGGCGGCATTCTTCTGATCTACGCGGCGGTCGCACTGAATGGATTGATGGGCGGGTTCGTCGGTTCACGGGTTTCGGTTCGGGCCGAAGACATCTCCGACCGACACTACCGACCCGGGGGCGACGACGCGTGCTCGCATCCAGGCCATTCCGCTCCGCCTATTTACGTCGTGCCGCCGTTTCAGGTTCCGCGCACTTTCTCCTACTCGACCGTGGTGCCGGGGCCCGTGCCGTACGCCCTTTACTACCGCCAACAAACTGTTTGGCTGTGGCGATGGGACCCCGGAAGCGGGTCAGGCGGATACGGCGGGGTTCGCGGGATACCGTACACTTACTACCAATGGCAAACGGTGCCCCTCGTCACGAACTTCCCCCTGCCCGGCTTACCGATCGGTCCGGTGCCGCAAGGCCATCGGCCGAGTCCTCGCGACGCCGAACTTCGCCGGATCGAACCGCTTGCGAAGAATGCCGGCCGAAACGACCCCGCCGCCGACAATCGCAACCTCGGCGATGATAGGATGCTGCAAACCGGTTGGCGATTCTTGGAAAACGGCGATCGGCTCTTCACGCAGGGGAAGTATCGCGAGGCCTACGGCCAGTACCGCAACGCCGCGAAGGCCGTACCGCGTCTGGCAGACGCTTACTTCCGTCAAGTCTTTGCGCTGGTGGCGATGGGCGCCTACGAGCAGGCCGCGCAAGCCGCGAAAAGCGGCCTCGAAATGCATCCCGAATGGCCGAAGGGGCCTTTCCGACTCGATAAATTGTACGGCAACGACCAACCCGCCAAGCGTGCTCACATTGCCCGCCTCGCGGAGGCCGTTCAGCAATCGCCCCAAAACGGCGACTTATTATTCCTGCTGGGAGTAATGCTCCACTTCGACAACCGCATGGAAGAGGCAAAAACCTTTTTCGGACAGGCCTTGCCCTTGATGGCGGGGCGGGATCAACACGTCAGGCTGTTCCTGGAGAATTAGGCCGCGTCGCATACGAATTTTGCGGCGATTCGCCGACCGGACGGATTCTTCCCAAAGCAGCAGTCGCCGGGGTACCACTCTCGATTTCGGATTGCACCCGCTTTCGCCGCGGTGACGAGGCGGCGCGGAAAAGCCCGCCGGCGGTCAGAAGTACTGTAAACCGCCACTCTTTCTCCGAAGGCGACTGGCAGTGCGGCGCTGCCTCGGCATCGGATGCAACTTCCGCGTTGCCGTATTGCGCGGGCGGAAGAGCGCGGCAACCAACAGAAAGCCCAACCCTACCGATCCGATCGGTACGCCGTAGAACCCCAGAACGGTCGCCTTGAGAACAAGCGACCAACCTAGGAGAATCGAGCCGCAAACGAAGCACGTGAGTCCCAGCGCGAGCGCGCCCCAGAATACGACGGACGATTCCGCGCGATCCCGCTGATCAACCGGCACACGAGCAGGACTCCGTCGCTCCGGTCGTGACCAATGTACCGCCGAGACCTCTTGATGTGCCAGGTCGTGCCGGGAGGTACGAACGGCCTCACGGTCCTCGGCGGCGTCCAACGGCATCACACCATCCAGGGCAAGCCTCAACTCGCGCAATCGAGCCTCCAACTTGCACCAACCATCTTGGCTCGAAATCGAAAAGGAATCCAACCCGTGGGGCGTTGGAGACTCGGGCATCGGTCCGGTCGCGGAGGTGTCTCCCGAATCGGTCCCGAGTTCGCATGCCGAGACACGAGGGGCTTCGTCCCGCCCTTTGGCAAGCGTAGAGTCAGCCGAACGGCGGTATGTCCCGCATTGGGGGCATAACAGACCGCCGTCGGGCTGTCGCAGAATCGGAACGTCTCTTTGGCAATGGTCGCACCACATAGTATCTACGTTATCGACCAGCCAATGTTATGGCCTTCAGCGAACTTACCGGCTGTGCAAATTTGCTCGATTTTGCGGCCACGCAGGAAGGATGGGAAGCATGCGAATAACAGGAGACATGCGACTCTTGAGAAGAATGCGACACCTTGCTTCCCAAGAAGCGGCGATCTTATCGGCGCTATGCCGGCACCTTATGCGGTCGAGGCCGAGCTATCGGTCCCGTCGCTAAATCCGCTGCGACTCCGCGGGAAAAACTTGCACAGCAGCAGTCCGCCGAAATAAAGCAGGCTCAGCGGTACGGCCATCAGCAACTGGCTTGAGGGATCCGGGGGGGTCAAGATGGCCGAAGCCACAAAGATCACCAAGATGGCCATTTTCCACTGGGACAAATAGTCCTTCACGGTGAAGATACCGATTCTTTCCAAGAACAACATGATCAGCGGCAACTGGAAGCCGATCCCGAAACCGAGCGGCAAGATCAAGACGAAGGAAAGCCAATCGCTGATTCGCGGTTCAAGCTGGATGCCCATCCACTCGTTGAATTGAAAGAGAAACGTGAGCACCGGTTCGAAGACGTACAGGAACGCCATGGCCGCTCCGGCGAAGAACAACGCCAAGCTGAACGGAAGGAAGGTGTACACAAACTTGCGTTCATGCCGATAGAGACCGGCGGCAACGAACGACCAGATTTGCAGAAACACCCAAGGGGCCGAGAGAATCGCGCCGACCAACAAGGAAGCTTTGATGTAGATGGAAAACGCCTCGTGGGCACTAAGACTCTTGGCTCTTACCCGGGAATCGTCTTTGGCGGGACGCCAGGCAAAGATGTGGATCAACTCGCGATTATCCACCTGTCCGCTGAGCGACTTGCCGACCGCCTCCTCCGTCAGATCGTAAGATCGGATCAAGTTGTCCAGATGATCCAAAGTAGCTTGTAACGATGTCTCCATCGAGCCGACGGCCTCGGCCAAAACGCCGTACATCGGCCCATCGACGACGGTCTCCCAATCGTTCTGAGCCAAGCGTTCCATCGCCGCCCGCAATTGGGGAGAGTTTTGAAGCCCCTGGGAATCTTTGTCGGCGGCGGGGTCTTGCGTCCCGTTTCCGTTATTCTCAACGCTTTCCGCCGCGGTTTGCAAGCCTAATTGCAGGAGGAAGGCCCGGTCTTCCGCCGTGATCTTTTCGCCGGTTGTCCCATTGGCCGCCCGCTCAAGTTTTGCCTTAACTGCCGCCAACTGCCGGAGGCTATCCTCTCGGCGCTCTCGAATTCGTCGCAGACTGCCGGGGACCTGGATCAATACGTCGCGGGGCGAGATCAAATATTCATCGACCAGCATTTGCTGCGAGGAGATGAACTCGGCGGCGCCGTCGGCCGAGTAGGCCGTTTGCTGCCCCTGCGAAGCCATGCTCGTCAGACGAGTGGCCACCTCCTTCTGCGACAGCTTGACGTAATGCTTGGTCAAGGCCTTTTCCAGGGGGTCTTGGATCAGCTTGACCACCTGATTTCCCAGAAACAAACCGATCACGAACCCGATCGCCAAGCCAACGATGGCGCGAAAAAGGCATTTTCGCAACTCCTCCAGGTGCTCCCCGAAGGTCATCGTTGTTTCGCGAAAGAGATCTTCGTCGGATTTCGGCGGGGGGAGTAGGCGAATCATGGGCAATATGGAAAACCCGGGCGGGATGGTGATTTCTCACAAGCCAAATGGCAAAACGCTTGAACCTTCCATCCTACCAGCGCCCGCTCCGTCTCGCAACGAATCGCACCGCCGCAATCGAAGGCAGCGCGAAATTCACGATGAAGCAAGTTGGGTGAGCAATGCTTGGTCGCACGGGCAGGCGAACCTAGAGATACTTTGGGGAGCGCGCCGCGACATGACTAGCCCCAACTTTCCGCATGGAACCGTGCAGATTTTTCACTCTCGGCCACGCCGACAATTACAGCAAGACAAAGCCCCAACGTTTCGAGCAGATTTGCGACCATACAATCGTGAGGGGCGTGCCCCCGCCCAAGCCCGATCACCGAGCGAAGTCTTTTTGCAGGTTCACCAACTCCAAGACCTCGGTCCGTAGCGCCTTCATCGTCAAGGGCATCTGCAACACGCGGCGGTGATCGCTCCGCACGGCGATTGCGGCGAGATGCTTTTGCTGCTCGTCGAGCAACAGTATGGCCGGGAGCAGGTGGGTCCTTGGGTCATCACCCAATTGGTTGAAACAGGTCAGCGCCGCGTCGCCCAAATCCGCGGCGCTTAGGAGTACGCAATCGGGCGCAGATTCTTCATCGCGACAGCGATCCAATGCTCTTTGCGGATCGGAAACCACCAACACGCGCAAGCCCACCTTCTTCAGCCCGTTTCGGAACAACTCCTGAAGTTCATAGTTCGACTCAACGACGAGAACGGTCGGTTGCGAGTCGTTGGACACCGCGCCGTTGTGCAGCGTTTCCAGGTCCGAATCCGCCTCGCCTTGAGCAAGTTTTCTGGCGGCGGTTTTCAGGTCCAGCAGCATCTGAGCGGGGTTCTGATAGCGATACGTCACGTCCAAGGACATGGCCTTGTTGATGATCCCCGTCAGCAGTCTGGGAACGCTCTTGTCCCGCTCTTGAATGGGGGGAATCTCATAAAACCGATTCTTGTTCATCCGCTTCAACCGATCCTTGGTTTCCGACAGCGGAGCGATGCCCGTGAGCAGGTGATAAAACATGCAGCCTGAGAAAAAGATGTCGCTGCGTGGGTCGTTGCGACTGACGCCCGTCAGTTTTTCCAAGGCGGCGTAGTCTATCGCCCGGGCATTCGGCGGAACCTCGGGAAGCGTGGACTCCAGGTACTCGTCCACCGTCGCCAAGCCGAAGTCGACCAGTTTGGCGGTGCCTTCGCTGCTGATGAGAACGTTGCTGAGCTTGAGGTCGCGGTGCGTCAAACCCTGACGGAACGCATAATCCAGCCCGCTCATGATGTCGATCATGATCCGAGTGGCTTCCAGCGGTTCCAGCTTTTTGCGGATTTTCAGGAATTCGCGCAGATTTTGTCCCTCGACAAACTCCATCACAAGATAGTGGGTGCCGTTGTGGGAGGAGACTTCGTACACCGGCACGATGTTGGGGTGGCGCAAGACCATCCCCAGTTGTCCTTCCCGCAAGAACTGGCGAAAGCACTCGGGGTTCTCGCTGTACCTTTTGCGCAGAACCTTCAGGGCCACCACTTGATTGTTGGTTTGATTGACTGCCCGAAAGACGCGGGCAAAACTGCCCGCTCCGACCAGATACAGCACCTTGTAATCGCCGTAAAAGAATCCCTCTTTATCCCCCTTGAGGAGCTTTTCGATTTGGTAATTGGTAAGGAACTCGCGTCGGACCAGGAATTGCAGGAATTCGTCCAGGGGGACGTTGCGACGCCCCAGCTCCGACCAAATTCGCCGCAGTTCCCAATCGCTGATCAAGCCCAGTTCTACCGCGCGTTCGGCGGTTCTTTCAGCAGTCCAATCGGTGGTCATGCACTCTGCTCCGGTGCCTTGAAAAAAACCGACCCCTTCGTGCCCCACCGCAAGGCAGTCGGCCATCGCCTCGAAACGAAGCTTCTTTTATACTACGTTTGATTTCCGCTCGTCGCAACGAATCGGCACCCCTCCTAAGAGGAGGGATTGCCCACGTCTTGTACAACCCTTCTGTCGATTTTGCTCATCCCCTCGTGGCAAATAATCGCTTTGCAAACGCCGCGCCGCGGAGTCGTTTTTTCTCGATTCGTCGTGGCACGGACGAGAATCCTTTCGTAGAATGATTTTGAGTGCAAGGTCGGGGCGGCAGCGACGAATCACCAACTACAGGGCGTGGGAAAAGCCGGCCGAGATGAACGAGGAGGCTCGCCCCGGATTGTTGAGGTCATCGCCGACGCACGAGCGTAGGCGTTCGGTCCCCGGCGGTTAGATGGTAGGGCTGGTGTTCGCCTTGTCGCAATCGCATTCGGCTCCTCGGGGGTTGAGCTCGTCTTTTCCGTCGGCCTCGTCGCCAGGGCATTGGTTACATGAAGGATTCTTCGGCGGAAACGTTAGCGAATTCTCCCGCCGCCTCGGGCGACACGGCCGAACGCATCGTTTCGGCGAGCGTCGAATCCTCGCAACCCGCAACCCGAGAGTCGCCCACCGAAATCTGGCTGGACGGCGGGGTGCTGGCCTGCGCTTGCCTTCAATGCGGCGCGCCGATGTCCATTCGCCTCTGGCTGAGGATGGCGGATTGCTGGCGTTGCGGTCTCAGCATCGAACTGACAGAGGAGCAAGAGCAGCAGGCCATGCGACTGCTGCAACAATGGGAGGCCGAGAGGGAGCAAAGGACGGCCGAGGCGGCCTCCGCCATTCAACCCACCGTCTCTCGTGCGGTCGCCAAAACACCGGCGACACCGCCGGGGCCGAAACCGTCGCGTTCAGAGAACGCGAAACCCGGTCGGTGGGCGGCGGAAGTGGCGCCGGGGGCGTCGCCCGAATTGATCCTGGTCCCCCAAGGGGCCCGCCGCCGCAGCGAGCCTTCCCGTCGCGAATGGTACCGCAACGCCGCCGTTGCCGCGCGGCCGCAAACGCTTTCGCGAACTCTCTGGAGCGACCTGCCGGCTTGGCTCATCAGCTTGATCTTTCACATGGTGGCCCTTCTACTATTGGCCTTGCTCACCACTCCCGATTTGAGCCGACGGGCCGCCATCACCCTGTCGACCTCCATCAATTACCGAGACCTGGAGGGTGAAGAAGGGTTGCTGAAAGAACGCCAAGAACTGCCGGCGGAATTCGAGGAGGCCGGCCTCACCGTGCCGGTCGATATCGTCGCGGATGCGCCGCCCGGGGTGGATGAGGTGGAAGTCCCCTCCGTGGCCGATCCGGTCCCCCTGAACATCTCGAGCTTTCTGGCGGATAGCAACGTCGCGGCGCCTTTGGCTCCGCCCCCGGTGGGCGTGATGTTCGCCGGACGAGATCCCACGGTGCGAAGCCGGTTATTGGAACAAGGCGGCGGAACAAACGAGACCGAGGCCGCTGTTGCCCGCGGACTTCGCTGGTTATCGCGTTATCAAAACCGCGACGGTAGCTGGAGCCTGCACGCTTTCCACCGCGCACCGGGGGCGGTCGGGGATGAGGACGGTCTGGGGCAAGAGTCGGACGTGGCGGGCACATCCTTGGCGCTATTGCCCTTTTTGGGGGCCGGTCAAACGCATCGGAGCGGCGAGTACAAATCCCTCGTCTTGAGAGGGCTGAATTGGCTTGTCGGTCAACAGAAAGAGGACGGCGATTTGCGAGGGAGTGGGATCGGGGATATGTACGCCCACGGCCAAGCGGCCATCGTGCTGTGCGAGGCTTACGCTATGACCCGGGATCCTCAACTCCGCGAACCGGCGCAAAAGGCCTTGGACTTCATCGTGCGTGCGCAGCACTCCGCCGGCGGTTGGCGATACGACCCGGGGCAGGCGGGAGACACGAGTGTCTTAGGGTGGCAGTTGATGGCGCTTCGGAGCGGCAAAATGGCCTACCTCCGCGTGCCGGATCGCGTTTTCGCCGGGGCCTCGCGATACCTCGATAGCGCTCAAGCCGACCGTTACGGCGGGCGTTACGCTTATTTACCGGGTGGGGGAGCAACTCCCACCATGACGGCTGAGGCCCTTCTCTGCCGTCAATACTTGGGCTGGCCGCGGGATCATCAAGGACTGAAAGCGGGGGCGTACTATCTGCTCAACGAGAACCGGCCCAGTTCGCAAAAGCTCGACACCTCCATGCCGTGGTTCTACTACATTTACTACGCCACGCAGGTCATGCATCATATGGGCGGCGATTTCTGGCAGAAATGGAACGACGCCATGAAGGAGACGCTGCTGACCAGTCAGCGTAAGACAGGCTCGTTGGCGGGAAGTTGGGATCCTCTCGATCAATTCGGTCGTCAGGGTGGCCGAATCTATACCACGGCCTTGGCGATTTGCACCTTGGAGGTCTATTACCGACACATGCCCCTCTACGACACCTCGCCGGCCTTGATCGTAAAGACCGGGGAGATGGGAGGCAACGGAGGCCGCCCGCCCGAAAAGCCGAACGACCGCACGCCCCAGTAAGTCGATTCGATCGACCCGCCGCGACGGACTGTAACCGGCGGTGCCGCTTCCCTTTATCTCTTCGGCGAGAACCCGCGGTCGAATGTCGGCCTCGTCGGACGTGGTCATTCTTGCCTGAGGCCGCGCCCGCTAGGCAAGCAGGATGACCGACGTTAACATCACGGACGCAGTTCCGGCGTGCCAGTTGCAGAAGCGCGTTGTAATGCAAAGATCGCCGGTCGCGACTGCGTCTTTCTTGCCGAGCAGTCCCTCCAGCACGAAGGAATCCTCCATGATGCCCCGAATCGGCGCCTGCGGTGCGATGGGGATTTTCCTGTTCTGTCTTTCCGCCCGGGCGGCGGAGGAAACCGCGACGCCTGCCTTGCAACCGTTTCCCGTGAGCTGGGGAAAGCTTGATGGATGCTTGATCGATTTCTCTTATATGCTGGAAAAACCGGCCGGAAAATCGGGTTTTGTCACGGTCCGAGACGGTCATTTGGCGACCGCGGACGGCAAGCGGATTCGTTTTTGGGGCGTTAACCTCTCCGGCAAGGGCGGTCTGCCTCCCAAAGAACATGCCGAGGCGACGGCGGAAAGATTGGCACGCTGGGGCGTCAATTGCGTGCGATTCCACTTTTTCGACCGTCCCGCCCCGAACGGCATCATTGACCCATCTCGCGACGATACACGCCGCCTCGACCCGGAATACTTGGACCGGTTGGATTACATGGTTGCCCAACTCAAGGCCCGAGGCATCTATAGCGACATCAACCTCAACGTGGCGCGTTCCTATAAGATCGGCGACGGCGTCCGAGACTATGAACTGCTGGGATTCGCCAAGGGTTTGACTTATTTTGATCCGCGTCTCCTCGAACTTCAGCGAGAATATGACCGAACACTGCTGACTCACAAAAACCCCTATACCGGCAACGAATACCGCCGCGAACCATGCGTCGCCATCGTCGAGTTGGTCAACGAGAACTCGCTTGTGGAAGCCTGGATGGACGGGCGACTGCGGGGAACCAATACGCGGAAGAACCCGGGAACGTGGACCGACATCCCCGCAAGCTACGCCGCGGACTTGACCCAACGATACAACGCCTGGTTAACCCAAAACGTCTCGCCCGAAACGCTGAAACGCATCCGAAGGGAGACCTCGGTTGCGGAGGGGGAGGCCATTCCACGATTGAATCCGGATCAATTCTCGTCCGCATCCGCGGAACGATTCCACACCGAGGCCCGCTTCTACATGGAATTGGAACGCGATTATTTCATGGCCATGCGGCAATTCTTGCGCGAAGACTTAGGCGTTCAATCCCTGATCGTGGGCAATAGCGATCACGGACACGGGCACTCGGGTTATCCGATCGTGGCGGCGACCTCATTGCTCGATGTGGTGGACGGTCATGTGTATTGGCAGCATCCCTCGTACATTCGCGATCCCGACACCGGGCGAACCATCGGCTTCAAGATTCCCAATACTCCCATGGTCGTGGATCCGCTTCATTCGACGGTCGCGCAATTGGCACGTACGCCGGTAGCCGGCAAACCCTACACCGTCTCGGAGGTAAATCACCCGTTCCCCCATCAATTCGCGTGCGAGGGAATACCCATCCTGGCTGCCTACGGGGCCTTTCAAGATTGGGACGGCATCTTTTGGTACACCCTGGCCCATGCCGAAGTGGTGGGGACGGAACCACGAATCGCCGGTCACTTTGACCTGGCGTTCGATCCGGTCAAGATGACGCAATTGGCGGCCTGCGCGCCGGCCTTTCTCCGCGGCGACGTCCGCGCAGCCGACCAAGCCGTCCTCCGATCTTACAGCCCCGAGGACGTCCGAGAGAGCATCCGTCTGAAGAATCGCTGGGAATGGAATCCCCTTTTTACGCCGGGTCTGCCGCCCGCTCTACCGCTGCGGCACGCGATGCGCGTGGAATCGTTCGTCGGCGAAACTCGCATACCCCCGGATGCCGTCGTCGAGAATCCCATCCGTTCCGATACCGGTGAACTGACTTGGTTCACGCAAGGCAAAGACCGGGGCTTGGTAGTCGTCAACTCCCCGCGCTCGCAGGCCCTAATCGGTCACTGTCGCGACCTCTCGGCGGAAACCGCCAACATGCAAATCAGCGTCGAGAACGATTTCGCCGCGATCACGCTTTCCGCCGTGGAACCGGTACCTGTTCGCGATGCAAGCAAACTGCTGCTGACGCTCTGTGGTTCGGTGGCAAATGCCGGGCAGAAATGGAATGCGGACCGCACCTCTCTGGACGATTGGGGGCATGCTCCCACCGAAATCGAGGTCATTCGCGGACGTGTCACCCTTTCGAACATCGAAGCCAAAGGTGTGGAAGTCGTCCCGTTGGACGCGGACGGACGCCCCATAGGCGATCCTTTCGCTGCCACGGAGTCATCGAATTCTTGGCAGATTCCGCTGGGGAAATATGCCACGACGTGGTATTTGATCTTCGTGAATCGCTAGCTTTTCTCATCCTTGGGTTTGTGCGCGGCAACGGAGATGTCAAACTTGGGAGTTGGCAAAGCCGAGATTGTCGGAACTTCGTCGCTTCCCGCCTCGTGTGAGCGTCTCTGCCCCTCACACCCTATGGCTGGAACTCCCACGGTAACCCCAGTCAAAAACCACCCTCTTGAGTGGTTGCCCGCAGTGAGCCGCCGATTTGTCCAGTAAGTCCCCCCGAATTTCGCCTATTTCGAAACCGGCCACGACCGTCGGGTTTAATAGTAATGGGAAAGCCGTGGCGGCAATAACAGGGTGATGCCATTTCCGAACACCGCACCTGATCACGGTCTCGGCAGGGATCGCCGGCCTGAACCGCCCGTTTTCTGGAATGGAGCTTTGGAGGTACGGCAACTTCCGAGCATAATATGAGGATGGTGGCTGTTTTCCGACTTCACGTCGCGCAAGCAGGCACCTTATTTTCCCCATTTTTCCTACGTTTGGCGCTGGGTTCGTGCCGCATCACGGTCCGGTGGAAAACCTCGGAAAAGATCAGCGCGCATTTGCGGACCATTTTTTGGAGAGGACTCGATGCGTTCCCCGAAAAGCTCGCCGTCCCTGACCTTCAGGGGCCGTCGTAGTTGGCGTCTTTGGGCGGCGGCATGGTTTGCGCTGGTGACGGGCCTTTCCATGACGGTCGGCCAAGCCGCCGAACGCGAGGTCGTCGGCGTGTTGGCATTGGCCGTGGAGCCGGAAGTAGCTCAACAGCTAGGGCTTACGCCAACACAATTGGCGCAGATCAACCAAATCGTCGTGGATCGCGAGGCCGAGGTCCTCGATCTTGCCTCGGATTTTCGAGGTCTGACTCCGGATGAGCGATTCGCCAAACTCGCCCCCTTTCGCAAAGAAACCGAAGACAAGGGCTTGGCAGTACTCAGCCCGCAGCAACGGGCCAAGCTCGAGCAATTGCGATTCAAACGTTACGGGCTGTCTCTCTTGGCCGATCCGGTCATGGCGGAACGCCTTCGAATCCCTCCCGAACAGCAGGAGGCCGTTCGTGAGGCGGTGCGAATTCGGGAGGAAAAGCTCCGCGTCTTGGGTCCCGACGCCCCGCCCGAGGAGGTGAAAAAGCTGGACGAACCCATCGCAGCCATACTGGGTGAACCCCAACGGGCCGCGCTTCGAGCCATCCTGATGGGCGAAGCCTCTGCGCAGGTCGCAAGCGTCCCCGCGACTTCCGCCGCGGAAACCGCCGACGGACAACCGCCCGCGGACGCCGCAACACAGCCAACGGAACCGTCAGCCCCCCCACCCAATACGCCTGATACTATGTCCGCCGCCGCGGTAGCGCAAGCTCCGGAACCACAGATGCCGCCTGTCGAGGAACCCGCCGCTCCGCCCCAAGCCCCAAGTGAAGGGCATTCCGACACTGCGGCTGCGGAAACGTCGCCCGCTTCGACTGGTACGGCGTCCCCGGAAGCGGCAACCCCGCCTGAAGGCGCAGTTTCGCCCAGGCCTGCCGCCGAGGAAAGCCAGCCTCAAACCGGGGCGTCACCTTCCGAAGCGTCGCCTTCAGCGCCGGTGACCGCCGCAGACACCTTGCCCCCTCAAACCATGCAACCGGGGCCCCCTTCCTCCCAAACGGAAAGTCCCGCCCCGTCGACAACAGACGCCCCCGCTCCTCAACCGACGGTCGAGCAGTCCATACCCGACGGCCAAGGTGAGGCGAGCAAAGAGTCCGCCGTCGCCCCGCCCGCGACTCAACCCACACCGCCGACGCCGCCGGCTCAAACGGTTGGGCCTCCGACCACGACTACCGGTGTTCCGTCCGCCGGCGAAATCCCTCCCGGAACGCCGGCAGTCGACCAACAGGCAACAGCCGAGACGGCGGCGGCAGGGACCTTGGCCCCGTCGGACGTTCGGCTTCGATTCAATTTTCGCTATCAACCTTGGCAGGAAGTATTGAAGTGGTTTGCCGAGCAGGCGGGTCTATCGCTGGTGATGGAAAGCCCGCCCTCCGGAACGTTCAATTACGTCGACGATCGGGCGTTTACGCCGTCGGAGGCCATCGATCTGCTCAACAGCGTTTTGTTGATGAAGGGTTACATGCTCGTTCGTAAGGAACGTATGCTGATCCTCCTGAATCTCGATGACGGCATCCCGCCCAACCTCGTCGATACCGTTCTGCCGGAGGACCTGGATAAGCGGGGCGATCATGAGTTGGTAAGCACGCTGTTCCAGCTTCAACGCATGTCGCCCGAGGAAGCGGAAACGGAGGTCAAAAAGCTGTTAGGACCCCAAGGCAGCGTGCTGGTGTTGCCCAAATCAAAACAGTTGTTTGTGACCGAAACGGCGGGCAAACTGCGGACGATCCGCCGAGTGATCGACGCGATCGAGAATCCGGAGGCCGCCGCCAATAATGTTCGCGTGATCCAAGTCAATCCGTCCACGGTGGATCAGGTGCTGAACATCGTTCGGCAGATGTTTCAAATACCCGCCGATCAAAACGCCACGGCGGACGGCAACCTGCGTTTCGCTTTGGACCCGGGCGGGGCCAGGCTTCTGGTGACCGGAACGCCCGACATGCTGGATCGATTCTCGAAAGTGGTGGAAGCGGCGGATCCCACCGCATCCGGCGGATCCGGGGCGGGGATCGAGTCCACGCCGCAACTGGAAGTCTATCCCGTAACCGCCGCCGACCCGCAAGCCGTCCTCGAAGTCTTGCAAACGCTGTTGGTCGGCATGCCGGACGTCCGCTTGGCGATTGATCCCAAGACGGGCAATCTGATTGCCTTCGCCCGACCGGCCCAGCACGCCACGATTCGAGCCACGCTGCAACAACTCCAGGGAGAGGCGGGGCAAGTCGAGGTCATTCCGCTTCGCGTCGTGGATCCGCAATTGGCGGTGCTCGCCATCAACAAGCTGTTCGGCGCCGCGGACGGTAGCAACGTCAACGCCCCGACCGTGGACGCCGATATCACGACCCGGCAACTTCTGATTCGCGGCAGCCGCGCTCATATCGAGCAGATTCGCGAAATGCTGCGAAAGATGGGCGAACCTGAACCGGGATCGGGCGGCGGAAATGTGAACCTCATCCGGACCATACCGATGTCGCCGGAAGTCGCCGAGGCCATGCTGCGGGAATTGCAAACCGTCTGGCCCAACGTGCGCGATAACCGTTTGCAGGTCATTACGCCGCGTTCCGTGTCCGATGACGCGTCACCGCCCGAACCTGCCGTACCGACCGGTGCCGACGGCCAACCCGTGGAACGCGGTCAACTGGAATCTTTCCGCATCCCGTTGGGAGCGGCGGGAATGACGACGCGACGATTGGTCGGGGGAAGCGTCACAAGTCGATCATCCGCCCAAACTGCCCCATCCTCTTCCAGCAATCAGTCGACGCAACCCCAGCCCGCGCCTAGCTGGCCGCCACCGGGCGGTTGGGGACCACCGGGCGGATTCGGCCCGCCCGGCCCATGGGGGCCTCCCGGCGGTTTTCAGCCACTCGTCCCCGACGGCTCCAGCGGACACGAACATTCGCACGAACACCGATCCGAGTCCGACCGTTCCACTTCCCTACCGCAAACGAACAATCGTTTGACGTGGGAAACTGAAAGTCCGCACGCGATTCAATCGCCTTTCCATCTGGTGAGTCAGTCGGCGGAGGCGAGCGATATGGGGACGGGAAGCGTTGGCGACGCTCAACCGACGCCGCCCCCAACCGAGAATCCCAACGCGGTTTCGGCGCCGCCCCCGACCGGTTCGGCTCCAACGCCGCCGCAGGCAGATGGAGCCCCCCCGTCTCCCGCCGTGCCGCCTTCGCCGTCCGGGACGCCGCCGGTCGTGGTGGCCGTCACGCCGGAGGGCCTTATCATCGCTTCCCAAGACCCGGACGCCCTCAACCAGCTTGAAGACTTGCTTCGGCGCATGATGACCGCAGGGCAATACCAACAAAGCGGCGGACCAGAATTGGTCGTCTATTACCTCAAACACGCCAAGGCGGAAACGGCCGGCGCGATTCTAGATCAGATTCTAGGCGGCGGCACCCTCACCAACAGCGGTTCGACCGGCGGGTCGCTCGTCGGTGAGATTGCCCGAGCGGCGTTCGGCAACGTCGGCGGCGGACTCGTGGGCAGCCTTCTCGGCGCCGAGGAAAGCTCCTCCGACAGCAGTTCGTCCGCCTCCAGTAGTATTTCCAGCCGCATTCAAATCACCCCGGACAGTCGTCTCAATGCATTGATTGTGCAAGCTTATCCCGAAGACCTCAAGCTGGTTGAAGAAATCCTTCGAGTTCTGGACCGCGCCGACAGCCCTGAAGACGTCGCTGTTCAACCCAAGACCGTCATCATTCCGGTACGAAACACCCAAGCGGAGGAAATTGCCTCCATTCTTCGCAGCGTGTATCAAGATCGGCTGGTAACCGGGTCCAGCCAGCAGCGAGCACCATCGCCGCAGGAGTTGATTCAGCTTTTGCGAGGCGGGCGAGGCGGAAGCGGCGGGCGTTCGCAACCGCAGGAAGAGCAGCCCAAAATGTCGATTGGCGTGGATACTCGGACGAACTCTCTCATCGTTTCAGCTCCCGAAAAACTATTGAATGAAGTGCAACAATTGGTCGAGCAATTGGATCAGCGGGCAGAAACGGAGTCCGAGGAGACGACGCAGGTGGTAACCTTGCAGCGGGCGAATCCCGAATCGGTCCGATCCGCGCTCACCGCTCTGCTCGGCGGAGACGTCCAGATTCGCGGCAGCAGCGGTTCCTCCGGCACGCGGAGTACCGGAAGCAGCAGCTCCAGTCGTTCCAGCACCGGCAGTCAGTTTCGCGGATTCGGAGGTCAACCCGGCGGATTCCAAGGATTCCCCGGCGGTTTTCCTGGAGGCTTTCGGGGATTCGTAGGCACCGGTACTTCTGGAGGCGGATTCAGCAGAGGAAATTCAAGCTCCCGCAGATCAGGACGCTAAGCCGCCCCAGTTCGCGCTCGCAGCCCGTCCTTGCCCCGGTTGAAACTCGCCAACAACGACCGGCAGGCCCCGGCAAATGCCGCCACTTCGATCCGCGAGCCTGCGGAAAATCCTTCCAATGGCTCAATCGCTTTAAGGAAAGGCATGCAAACGCAATTTGCCGAGCGGGTCGCCTATTTTCTAAATCCGCCGTGGGGTTTGCGAGAATCCCCGACCGTGGTAAAATCTCTTGAGTCATCAGGCTCGAGTTCCGATTAGGTTC
The DNA here is from genome assembly GCF_054657335.1 of Thermopirellula anaerolimosa. NCBI lineage: Bacteria > Pseudomonadati > Planctomycetota > Planctomycetia > Pirellulales > Thermoguttaceae > Thermopirellula > Thermopirellula anaerolimosa. The sequence goes on along the minus strand of NZ_BAAHYX010000006.1, from coordinate 342,772 downwards.
TTACCGGCGTGGAGTCCTCCGCTCGTCGCACCGCAAGCGATCGGCAAGGTCGGTATTTGCCAGACACGGTTTGAAACTTATAATGAGCGTGTAACGTCGGAGCAGGGACGACCCCGCAACCGCTAGCCGGGCATGCGAGCTCAAGAGATTCGACTTTGCCCAAAAGGCAAAGCAATTGCTAGCTGGACGAGACGTTCCTGGCACTGCATACAAGGCGCCGTAGCCAAGCGGCTAAGGCAGTGGATTGCAAATCCACCATTCGCCGGTTCGAATCCGGCCGGCGCCTCTTGTTTTCTCGTCTGTTTCATACTTGCGGCCTTCTCACGATCAGAGGTTCGCAGATTCGCCTCAGAAGTCGGGGTGCCGCCTCTGCCATTCCCCTCGGGATACTCCAGCCGCCCGAGCTCTTTGCGCCATTCAGCTCTCGTTTTTGGCGACGCGACCGAATCGGGCGTCGCTCGCTGAAGCAGCGAAATCCTTTTATTTGCCGCGCCAACGTTTGGCAATATCGGCCGATTCCCTTGGCGGCACGCTTCGCGGAATCGACAGTTTTTCTGTCTTCGCCCGTCGCAGTTCTGGATAGGTCCCCCGACCCGCTTGTGACGTCTTTGATCTCGTCAGATGCGTCGCAACGACTGTCCCGAGTTCGTTACCCATGCGACCACTGCGTGCACGCTTGGACGATCCTTTATAGAAATTTGTGTGCGTGCGGGACTTATTAATCGGCCCATGCAACTGAGACTCATTCTCGTTTATTAATTTCATTCCGAGGAACACAACAGCAGGTTTTTTCGTATAGACGCAAGCGGAGACTTTTGTCTATTTTGTCTGATTGCATTGTCGTGGACCGTATGCTAATCTTTACGGCGTTTCGTGGTGGACGCCATCATTGGTTTCGCGTTCAGCGGAGGTATGCAAATGACCATGGAAAGACGTGAGCTTGTCAAAGCCGGGGCTCTTACGGCAGTCGGAGTGCTGGCCACCGGCACCTTGGTCGCGCGGGCAAGGTTGAATCGCGATACCGGCGATCCGCAGGGCGAGGATACGGTGCGGCAATTGACGGTCCTGAGCAACGTCGAACCGAGATTCGACGAGGATGTTTTGCTGCGAATGCAGCGCGATCTGGTGAAGGCTATGGCCAAACCCGTCGAGCAACGCCGTTGGGTCATGGTCATCGACCAACGGAAGTGCGTGGGTTGTCATGCCTGCACGATCGGTTGCGTTGCGGAAAACAAGCTTCCGCCCGGCGTGGTGTATCGGCCCGTGATCACCGAAGAACGAGGCGAATTCCCCAACGTTCACTTGAAGTTTACGCCTCGCCCCTGCATGCAATGCGAGAAGCCGCCGTGCGTGCCGGTTTGTCCCGTCAAGGCTACTTGGCGACGCCCCGACGGCGTGACCATCGTGGATTACGATAAGTGCATCGGTTGCCGGTATTGCCTCACCGCATGTCCCTATGGAGCACGTACCAGCGACTTCGGCTTGCACTACGAGGACGGTGCCGCGGTCGGCGCGGACGGGTCCGCAGTCAAGGGCCGGGATCACTCGCTCGAGAATCTTCCGAACCACGAATATGGCAAGGAGTGGAGTCGCAAGGAACATCAAAGCCCGGTCGGCAATGCCCGCAAATGCCATTTTTGCCTGCATCGGCTCGAAGTCGGGCAATTGCCCATGTGCGTAACCACTTGCATCGGCCGCGCCACATACTTCGGTGACGCATCCGACCCCGATGCGTTGGTGACGGAATTGATCGCCAAGAATAACGTTTACGTGCTATTGCCGCACAAAGGCACCAGTCCGCGAGTCTTCTACATCGCGTAATTGGTCAGATATATCCACGGCGGATTGCTTTGCGACAAATCGTTAGAGAGGTTTCGAACATGACGTCGGCACACTCAACAAATGCAGTGGAACCGATGGGGTATTCCCGTCCTATCTCGCCGCCGATCAAGTACGCGCTCTGGGCTTTGTGGCTGATCGCCCTTGCCGTCGGCTTGGTGGGAGTCTATCAGCGATGGGCCATGGGCCATTTGCCGGCGGGTTACGGTTCCTTCGTACCGTGGGGCTTGTGGGTGGCGATTTATTTCCACGGCGTCGGCATCGCGGGCGGAGCCTTCCTATTGGGTGCCGGCGGTTTTCTGCTGGATTGGCCCGGCTTTCGCCATCCAGCCACGTTGCGGATGGTGATTGTGCTTTCGGTGGCGGCTATCATTCCGGCCTTCATGGGAGTTTGGCTGGATTTAGGGCACATGGAACGCGCTTCTTATATCTTTCTTTCCCCTAATTTCAATAGCATGATGACGCTGAATGCCTGGATGTACACGGCTTTCATCATCTTGGCCGCAGTCTGTTGGCTGCTTTCGTTTCAGCCGAACTCGGGATGGCTCAAACCCTTACTAGCGCCGGCCATCCTGTTCTCCATCCTGTTCCCCAGTCAAAGCGGCGCCTTTTTCGGTGTGGTGGAGGCCAAAGGTTTCTGGCATAGTGCTCTGTTGCCGATGTTATTCCTGGCATCGGCGATTACCGCAGGATGCGCCGCACTTTTCGCCGTGCGTGCTCTGCTCGGCCCCGGCGCCGAATCCGTTCAGGAACATGAGGCGGCTTTGAATCGCTTGCGCATCGTGACTTTGATCGGCCTGGCGGTGTATTTCGTCTTTGAATTCGCCGAGTTTTCGATCGCCCTATGGAATCCCGAAGTGCACGCGCCCGCCATCGAGTTGATCCTCCGCGGACCATACTGGTGGGTCTTCTGGATCGTGCATCTCATTCTGGGAGGTATCCTCCCATTCGCGCTGTTTCTTACACGGAGAAAGGATTTTTGGTGGATCGCTGCCGTGCTCGTGGCGGTTTGCTTCATTAGCGCACGTTTAAACGTGCTAATACCCGGTCAGGCCGTGGGAGAACTGGAGGGACTGCAAGAGGCCTTCCATCACGAGCGGCTAAAGTACATCTACCATGCTACGCCCATGGAGTATTTCGTGGGACTATTCCTGCTTGCGGTAGGAATGGCGGTTTTCTTCGTCGGCAACAAGATCAACGATCTGGCGGCGCGACGCTTCGGCTCGCAAGACTGAAAAATATTGAGGCTCAACATGAAGAATATCAACCACTCAAAGAATCAAACACGTCGCGGATTCTTGGCGGGCGGTGCGCTATTGGGCGGTGGTATGCTTTCGGCGATTGCGAATCCGGCCACCGCCTTGGGAGCGGGCGATACCGACGGGAAAGAGCACTCCATTTTGAATAGTCGGCGTCCGGATGCTCCTTATGAACCGGCCCAACCTGAGACCGTGATCTATAGCGCCTGCCTTCAGTGCAACACGGGTTGCGGCATCAAGTGCAAGATACAAGACGGCTTTGTCACCAAGATCGACGGCAACCCTTACAACCCGTGGACGCTCCTCCCGCATCTCCCCTACGCGACCCCTCCGAGCGATGCCGCGGCGGTGGACGGTGCGATCTGCCCGAAGGGTCAGGCCGGTTTGCAAACCGCGTACGATCCTTACCGCATTCGCAGAGTGCTCAAGCGAGCGGGCAAGCGAGGGGAAAACAAATGGATCACGATTCCGTTCGAACAGGCCGTCAAAGAAATCTGTGAAGGCGGCACGCTTTTTCGACACGTCCCCGGCGAGGAAAATCGCCAAGTCGAAGGACTGGCCGCCTGCCTCGCCCTGAAAGCCCCGGATGTCGCCAAGGGCCATGGACGCGGACATCAAGGCCATCTGGAACGAGAAGGACCCCGCCAAGAAAGAGGCTCTGGTCGCGGCGTTCAAGGAAAAACACGCGGCCCATCTGGATGTGCTCATCGACCCGGACCACCCGGACCTCGGCCCCAAGAACAATCAGGTCGTCGTGGCATGGGGGCGACTGAAAGACGGTCGCGGCGACTTGTACAAGCGCTTCGCCGCGGCTTTGGGCACCGTCAACGCTCACGGTCATACGACCGTTTGCCAAGGCTCGCTGTATTTCACCTGTAAGGCCGTCAGCGAGCAGTACGTGGACGGGAAATTTACGAACGGTCAAAAATTCTATTGGCAAGCCGATACCGAAAACGCCAAGTTCATTCTTTTTGTCGGTGCCAATTTATTTGAAGCCAACTACGGTCCACCCAATCGAACCGTTCGACTAACGGGCAACTTGGTGAGCGGTCGAACCAAGATCGCCGTGGCCGATCCGCGCTTTAGCAAGTTGGCCGGCAAAGCCTGGAAGTGGTTGCCCTTGAAGCCCGGCACGGATGCGGCGGCGGCCATGGCCATGATCCGCTGGATTATCGAGGAAAAACGCTACGACGCCAAATTCTTGAGCTGCGCGAACAAGGCCGCTGCTCTCGCTTCGGGCGAAAACAGTTGGTCCAACGCCTCGTGGTTGGTGGCGATCCACGACGGTGTGCCGGGAAAGTTCGTGCGTGCTGCGGACGTCAAGATCGACGGTGGAGCGTTGGTGGAACCGCAAACTCGCCCCACTTCGGACGGCAAAGGCGAATACTCCGAGAAGTTCCTGCTGGTCATGGTCGACGGCAAGCCGACGCCCGTCGATCCCAACGACGACGCGACCCCGGTGTACGGCGATCTCTTCGTGGATACCACCCTGCCCGACGGCACCGTCGTCAAGAGCGCATTGCAGATTCTTTACGAATCCGCCTGTGAACGGACCATCGCGGATTGGGCGGCTTTGGCGGACGTCAAGGAGACGGACCTCATCGCCGTGGCTCGTGAACTGACCAGCTACGGAAAAGCGGCTTGCGTCGATGTCCATCGCGGTCCCGCTCAGCACACGAACGGCTTTTACAACGTACTGAGCTGGATGACGCTGAACATGCTCTTGGGCAACTTCGACGCCAAGGGCGGCATGATCAAGGCCGCAACCTGGGATATCAAGGGCAAAGGCAAACTATTCGACCTCACTGCCCATCCCAACAAAATTACGGCCTTTGGGATCAGTTCCATTCGGCACGGCATCGACTACGAAAAAACCACGCTCTTCTCGGGTTATCCTGCCAAGCGAAATTGGTATCCCCTGTCCAGCGACGTCTACGAGGAAATCATCCCGTCGATAGGAGATGCCTACCCCTACCCGGTCAAGGTGTTGTTCACGTACATGGGAGCGCCCAACTACGCACTGCCAGCCGGGCACACCAATACGGCGGTCCTGTGCGATACCGAGAAGTTGCCGCTGTACATCGCGGTCGACATCTTGATCGGCAGCACCTCGATGTACGCTGATTACATCTTTCCGGACTTGAGCTTTTTGGAACGCTGGGAGTTTCAGGGCAGCCACCCAAATATCCCGCAAAAGGTTCAACCCGTTCGTCAACCGGTCATCGCACCCATCCCGGAGGACTGCACCGTATTCGGGCATAAGATCCCCATCAGTTTCGAGGCCTTGTTGCTCGGCATCGCGGAGCGGCTGAATCTTCCCGGATTCGGTGAAACAGGCTTCGGGGAGGGCCTGCCTTTGAAGCATCCCGACGACTTGTACCTGCGAGCCGTGGCGAATCTGGCATTCGGAGAAAAGCCGGACGGATCCCAAAACGTTCCCGACGCCGATGCGCGCGAGATGGAAATATTCTTGGCCGCTCGACGGCATCTGCCTGCCGGCGTGTTCGACCCCGCTCGCTGGCAAAGCATCGTCGGCGAAAAGATGTGGCCCAAGGTGGTGTACGTGCTCTCTCGCGGAGGCCGTTTCGACGATTACGAAAAAGGTTATCGCGGGGATCGAGCCGGTAATCCCTACGGGGCGCTACTCAACCTCTACCAAGAGAAGACGGCTTCCACGATTCACGCCGGAACCGGTCAGCACAATCCCGGGTATGCACGCTATATACCGATCCGCACGTTCGAGGGCAAAGAACCCGACGAGTACCGCAAGGACTACGAATTGGCCATGATTACGCATCGCGTGATCAGCCAAACGAAAAGCCGCACGATTGCCGACCCGTGGCTGTCCGCCCTGATGCCCGAGAACGGAATCTTGATCAATCCCCGGGACGCGGAACGCCTCGGCCTCGCCAACGGGCAACTTGTCCGGGTCACCAGCGCCACCAATGCCCGCGGCGAGTATGACCTGGGCGAAGCCGGAAGCAAGCCGATGATCGGCAAAATCGTGTTGACGCAAACCATCCGGCCCGGAGTCGTCAGCTTTGCCCTGGGGTTCGGGCACTGGGCCACAGGGGCATCCGACGTGGAGATCGACGGCGTCGTGATTCGGGGTGAAAAACGCCGCACCCTGGGAATCCATGCCAACGCCGCCATGTGGACCGACCCACTGGTGAAGAACACCTGCATGTTCGACCCGGTCGGCGGCAGTGTGAGCTTTTACGACACCCACGTCAAACTCGAACCGGTCGCCGGAGTGTCCGGCGGTTGACCGCGATGCGATCGAACCCGGCTTAAGATTGGTAGCCGTACCCGCCGCGACTGATTCGTCTGCGACCGCTTCAATACGGTCGCACGGCGAGTTAGTATTCTCGGTCTGTCACGATTCCCGGTTGCGGAATGGGATATCGGCCCTCAGCGTCGGCCCGCAACGGTGGCGGCGAGTCCTCCGTCCAGTGCTCCAGTCCGGGCGCATACTCCTCGGAACTGCTGAGCATGTCGTCGAGGGTGACCTCAATACCCGTATGAGCAGCCTTGCGCCCCATCGAAGTGACGAGGCTGGCCATCACGCCGCTTTCCACTTCGTTGAAGGGCCTGTCTTCGACAATCGCGGCCATCAAGGCATTCCAATGATTCTGATACGGGCTGATTTCCCCCGGCGGGACGTCGGACTGCCAGACTTGGTCCGCTTTTTCGAAGCTTTGGCCTCGGTACATGCTGGAAGGTCCGCCGCAATCGTTGATGCGAGAAGCGATCGCGCACCCCTTCGAGCCGTGCAGAAAACTCGAGAACGCGCCGAAGGTCCCGTGCATACAGCGCCCGTTGAAACGCAGCTTTGATCCGTCGGCGAAGGTGTATTCGACGTTGTAGAAATCGAAGTTTTGATCGACGCAGTCTCCGCGAAAGTGACGACCGCCGATTCCTTGCGCCTTGATCGGCCAAGCGTCCTTCAGCCAACAGCAGTGATCGATGAGGTGGATGTAGAAATCGCTGAAGACCCCGCCGCCCGCCCAAAGGAACGAGTGGAATCTCTGAATCTGCCACAACAACTCGCTGGGAGTTCCCGGCCATCTTTGCGAAAAGGCCGTCCCTCCCGGTCCGTGCATTCGGTATGCCCGCATCAACAGGATGTCGCCAAGCTCTCCGTCGAGAACTCGCCGGCGGAGTTGTTGCAGGTTTCGAGCGTGTCGGGACATGAGACCGACGCCGACTTTCAGGTTTTTCGCCTTCGCCTGCCGGTTGACCTCCAAGATCCGGCGAGAGGTCACGGCGTCCGCCGTCAGCGGCTTTTCCATAAACACGTTCAGCCCTCGCTCCACCGCATAGCCGAAATGAAGCCAACGGAAAGCGAGAGGCGTGGCAAGAATGGCGATATCCCCCGGCCGCAGGCAGTCCATCGCCTTTTTGTAGGCGTCGAATCCCACGAATTGCCGATCTTTGGGAACCTCGATTTGCCGTTCGTATCCCTCGTGGGCCAAGCGGTCGTACCGTGCTTCCACGGCACCGGTCAAGTTTTTCAAGCTGGACTCGATTCGGCTCTCGAACACGTCAGCCATGGCTGTCAGCCGAACCGGCACACCCTCCACGGAAAGGGCGTTGGAGACGGCGCCGGTGCCGCGAAAGCCGCAACCGATCAGCGCGACGCGTATCGTGTTATCTTCGGCGGCATGGACGTGCGGCAATGCCGCGCCGACAGCTCCCGCGACCGAAGTCGAAAGAATCCCCTTGCTGAGCCACTTGCCACGCGAGACCTCGTTTTGGTGCTTCTCCGTCATCTCGCATCTCCGAGTACCGTTGTTATCGGTTGAAAAGCCTCTTTCCGGTCGGATAAACCGCATTACTTCTCGCGGGGCGAGAGCGCCGGCATTTGGAAATAACGTCGGCGATGCCGTCATTCTAGGGGACGAAGACTCGCGTCAACAAGCCGAGCGGTCGCTTATCGTCGTCGTCCCCCGACCGCGAGCCTTATCGGCTGAAGCCTGATGCACGCAGCTTTTCCAGCAGAGTTGCCATTCGCTCGGCCTTCTCCGGAAATCGCGCCAACACGTCCGCCGTTTCGCCGGGATCGCTTTCGAGGTTGTAGAGTTGCGGATGATATTCGGGATGGTTCTTGAGTTGGGCCGGCGTAACCCTAGCGAAAGGTTTTCCCTCGACGTATTTCCACGGCCCAAGACGGATGGCGAAAACTCCTTTTGCGTTGTGCAGAATCAGCGATTCTCGCGGCGGAGGGGCATCCGGATCGTAAAGCAAGGCAAGAAAACTCATACTGTCCGGTGCCGGTAGGCTTTCCGCCTTGGCAGGATCAGGGGCGGCGAGCGGTTCACCGAGCAACTCGGCCACCGTTGCATAAACGTCGATCAGGCCGATCATACGATCGCAGCGGGTACCGGAGGGAACCCGTTCCGGCCAGCGCACCACAAAGGGTACGCGAAATCCGCCCTCCCAAATGGAGTGTTTCCCACCGCGCCAGTCGCCGTTCACCTTCAGTCCGGCCTCCACGGCCTGCCGGATCGCGGGATTGCGATCGGCGGCCTGGGGATTTGCGGGCGGAAGTACGCCGCCGTTATCACTCGTGAATAGAAACAGCGTGTTTCTTTCCGCGCCGCGTTCCTCCAAGGCCTTGAGGAGGCGTCCCACCGTACGGTCCACATCGCGAATGAAATCGGTGAATGGTCCGCCCGCCGTGCTCCCCGCCACCTCCGCAGACGGCGTAATCGGTTCATGTACCGCGGTGGCGGCAAAGTACAGAAAGAACGGCTCATCTCGCGGAACTTGACGCAGCCAAGCAAGGGCTTTGTCGGTAAGCAGAGGCATATTGCGAGTATCGTCTCGCTGCGGGGCATCCAAGCCCAGATAGGGGGAACCGTAGAACGTCGTACCCGGATTCGGGTCTCGCTTGGCGGACCGAAGGCCGAATACTCGATGGTTCTCAACATAGACCCCGGTCATGTCGCCGTTGTTTTGGGGGACGGCGAATTGATAGTCGAAACCCAATTCCAGCGGGCCCGGCTTGAGTACGCCCGTAAAATCCACCGGCCTGCTCATGCCATATCCCAAGTGCCATTTGCCGATCATGGCCGTATGGTAACCGTGCCGCTTCAGCAGCGACGCGAGCGTGGGGCGATCCGTCTCAATCAAGAGCGGATCCAAGACGTTCGCGACGCCTTGCTTCAAGGGGCTTCGCCAACAGTATCTCCCGGTCAACAATCCGTAGCGTGTCGGCGTACACACCGACGACGGGGTGTTGGCGTCGGTGAATCGCATCCCTTCGCGGGCAAGTCGATCTAGGTTCGGCGTTTCCACTAGATTGCTCGGCGCGCCCTGGAACCCTACGCTGCCGTAACCAAGATCGTCGGCCAGGACGATGATGATGTTGGGTTTAGCGACACCGAACTCATGCGACCGCGCGCTTGCAGCAGGCAAGTTCCCAGTCGGAAATGCAAGGCCGACAACGATGGCCAATAGCCATGAACACGCTGACACTCGGCGACACCCTTGGCCAATCCCGGTCGCCGCAAGGTTTCGTATGTGCATGCCCATCGATTTCGTCCCATTTTCGTTAACGATCCACGTCATGAAACAGCGCACGTTCGGGCCAAAGGTACCCACGTCGTCCGAATGGGTTTCGACCTCGTTGGCTAAGCCTAGACTTTAGCCCGGAAACTGACCGCGAGCAAACCTGGACGATGGCCCACGCGCCGCCACGGTATCGGCCCCATTGTATCGCAGATATAATCCGTCTTGCTCGGGTTATTCATCCGGCACGAAATTCAGCAAATGAGGGGGCGCTTCGCGAGAGGTGAGTGAGGATATCGCACAATGCATCACTATCGTTTCGACATACGGCCGAGCTGGGTTTTTCTCGGAATTGCGTTGATTTCCTGGACGCCGCCCTCATTCGCCCGAGCAGCGTCGTCCGCCGCTGATCAAACACGATCGGCTCGGATCGAGGTACTGGGAGACGTCGATCGACCGCAAACGGCTTTTGCGGTCGAAGAGATTCAAAGGGCTGCACGCGACCGCGATATCCGCGCAACGGTGACGCTGGAAATCAACCCGGCGGAACTCGGGCCGCAATGCTATCGCATCGAAACAGACTCGGCCGAATCGGTCCGCGTCGTCGGAGGCGATGCGACCGGCGCGATGTACGGCGGCTTGGACGTCGCCGAGGCGATTCGGCTGGGATCCCTAAAGCATTTGGCCGAAGGCGTGCGTCGACCGTACATCGAGCGGCGCGGAATCAAGTTCAACATTCCGCTCGATCTGCGTACGCCCAGCTACTCGGACGCGGCTGATTCCTTTCAGGCCAACATTCCCGAAGTGTGGAGCATGGATTTTTGGCGGGACATGCTGGACGAGATGGCACGCCACCGCTACAACGTGCTCTCTCTTTGGAACCTTCACCCCTTCCCGTCGATCGTGAAGGTTCCCGAGTTCCCCGACATCGCGCTCAACGATGTGTGGCGGACCCGCGTTCGCCTCGATTCGTCCTTTGCGTTGACCGGAAGCGACATGGTTCGTCCGGCGATGTTGGCGGATCACGAGGTCGTCAAGCGGATTACGATCGACGAGAAAATCGCCTTCTGGCGGGATGTCATGCAATACGCCCGCGATCGCGGCGTCGAAGTGTATTGGTTCACATGGAACATCTTCGTATGGGGCACCGACGGCAAATACGGCATCACCGCGAAACAGGACAATCCTGCGACGATCGCCTACTTTCGTGCCAGCGTCCGCGAGACGGTGCGTACGTACCCGCTTTTGGCCGGAATCGGCGTGACGGCGGGCGAGCAGATGGAGCGAGGCGGCGACGGACGCTTGACTCGCGAACAATGGCTGTGGCAGACCTACGGCGAGGGAATTCGCGACGCCCTCGCCGAGCAACCGGAGCGGCGATTCCGCCTGATTCACCGCTTTCACCAAACGGGCTTGGACGAAATTCTGCAAGCGTTCAAGGACTACCCCGGCCCGTTCGACGTCAGCTTCAAGTATTCGATTGCCCACATGTACTCGATGCCGAATCCACCCTTCATTCAAACCGTTCTGCCGCGCATGCCCGCCGGTCTCCGAACGTGGCTTACCGTCCGCAACGACGACATTTATAGCTTTCAGTGGGGAGACCCCGACTATGCCCGGGATTATATCCGCGCCATGCCCGGAGAAAACCGTACGGCGGGATTCTACATGGGTCCCGACGGTTATTGCTGGGGACGCGACTTTCTGAAGAATGATCCGAACGGTCCCCGCCCGCTGGTAATCCAACGCCTTTGGTACACGTTCATGCTTTGGGGACGCCTGAGCTTCGACCCCACGTTGCCGGATGAGCATTTTGAGCGTGTGCTGACGGCGAGGTTTCGCCAAGCCCATGCCCCAGAATTGTTCCAAGCACTGCGGGAGTCCTCGCAAATCATCCCTCTCGTCAACCGTTTTCACTGGGAAGACTACGACTTTCAGTGGTTTCCGGAGGCCTGCATCAGCCATCCCACCCGATACAAGGGTTTTCACACCGTACGGGACTTCATTACGGGACGAACCATGCCGGGCAGCGGCATCCTGGACGTGCGGCAGTACGGCGATGCGGCAATGGGCAAGAGTCGGCAACGGTACTCGACACCACGAGGCGAAGGCGGCGTCGTTCTTGAAAACTTGCTCGACCAATCTCCCCGCATAACGCCCTTACAGGTGGCCGAGCAACTCCGTGCTCATGCCGAGGCGGCATTGCGACTCGCCGCGGCGATCGACCCGGGCGATGATCGTGAGCTTCGAGAAACACTCGATGACATTACGGCAATGGCGCACCTGGGCAACTACTATGCCGCGAAGATCGAGGGGGCGGTCGCCTTGTACCTATTCGATCTGTCCGGTCAACAGGAGCGACGGTCTTCTGCCGTGGCCCGCCTGGAAGAGGCACGAGATCACTGGCGGGCTTATGCCGATACCGCTTACCGACGGTATCAACCGCAATTACTCAATCGTGTGGGTCGGGGCGATCTTCGTGCCATTTCTTCCCACGTGGAAAACGACGTGGATTTGGCCCGCAACTGGAAGCCCGGCACGCTTGCCGCTCAAGAGTAGGCCCCGTCGCAAGCCGATCCTTGGAAAAGCCGCAACGAACGTCGCCGTCCGAGTCCTTCCAATCGCATTCACGAGGCTGTTCAGAACAGCGGTTGGCCTTGTTTCATGCCGCTGTGTGCCTCGGGCGTGTCGAGAGGAATGCCAGGATCCCGTTGTCCCGCTAACCAGCGATCCAACTCGTTCGACAGTCGCGACTTGACCGCGGCGTACTGCGGGTCCTCGGCCAGATTGGTCATCTCAAACGGATCGTCGGTCGTACGGTACAATTCCTCGGACGGTCGAACAACATATCGCTTCACAAGTTGGTACGTCCGCGGACTATTCCAGGAAGAGCCTACCCAGGTCGGCCAGTACGGATTGTTCAAGGCCCCGCCTCCCTGAAGGCCCATGACGTGCTTTTCGATATAGATCTCTTGAGGGGTCAGGTTACGAATGTAGTGCCACTCGCCGTCGGAGACGGACCGGATGGGATACGGCGGGCCTTCGGGAAAATTGTTGTGTGCAAAATAGACGTAATCGCGGTGTTTTTGCTCTCGGCCGAGAAGCGCGCCCAGAAAACTGCGACCGTCGAACGCCTTGGTTTCCGAATCCGGCATCCCTGCAAGCCGCAGCAGAGTCGGCAACCAATCCGCGTATTGGACGAGTGCCGCGGTTCGCTTTCCCTCGGGCACCTTGCCCGGCCAGCGCGCCACTAAACTCGTATGCACGCCGAGGTCCCAATTGGTCCACTTGCAACCGGGAAACTGCGCACCCTGCTCGGAAGTGAACAGGACCAGCGTGCTCTCTCGCAAGCCTATTTCATCCAGCAATTCGAGAATCTCCCCGACTTGCCCGTCCATATAGGTGATTTCCGCCAGGTACGCCGCGAAATCCGACCGTGTTTTCGGCGTGTCGGCGATATGCGGGGGGAGTTGCAGGCGACGGACGGGGTATTGCGACGCGTCGCCCATCACCCAGGGTACATGCGGTTCCACCAAAGCCACCACCAAGGCAAACGGTTGATCCGACCGGCGCGTCATGAACTCGCGAATTCCGGCCAAGTCATGCGGCGGCGTTGGATTGGCCACGCAATTGGGACAAAAGCCGGGAACTTGCTCAAAAGGAAAAACCTCTCGCGGTTCCACGTGGACCTTTCCAGCCAGTCCGACGCGATATCCGTACCGCCCCAAATGCTGCGGCATGCTGGAAATCGTCCTTCGAGACGCCGAATGGTTCCAACAGCAACCGTTCCGCATAGGATACAAGCCCGTATACAGTTCGGCGCGGCACGGTTGGCACATTGCCATGCTTAGATAAGCACGATCGAAGACCAGCCCCTCGCGAGCCAAACGATCCAGGTGTGGCGTCCGCGCGTTCTTGCCGCCGTAGATGGGCAAATCGTTATAGGTGCAGTCGTCCGCCATGATGATGAGCACATTGGGACGATTCTCCGGCGCTTCGCCGCAAACCATGCCGTACAGACCCAAGCTCGCCAAGACCGCTAGAAAGGTCGTCGCTCGCATCGTCGGTCCTCAACAAACAAGAATCCGGCGAAGCCCTCTACCGAAAGAAGGCTCCGCCAGGGCACTATTCGTTGCAACGATCGTTTTCGCTTTCCCTGCCGCTATGGCGCGATAGGGAACAACGTTTCCCCAAAAGCCCCGGACCTGATCCCCGAACGGCGGTCCGTTGCCAAGAGAGGGGCCTCTCGTGCCTCAGGCCTCTTTGGCGGGCATCTCGAGGGTTTGCGTCTCGAGCCCGGCTAGGGCGAGCACCCCGTACAGCACGAACCCGACGATGAACGCAGCGACAGGCGGACAAGGCACATAGCTCGTCCCCAGCACCAGATCGATGCCGCCCACCACGAAACCCACGACCCAGGAGATCCAGCCCGCCGGATTGAATCCCGCCCGGGGACCGGCCCAACGTTTCCCGGCCAGTAAGTAATCAGCCGCCATGGCGCCGCAAACCGGGCCGAAGGAAGCACCGATGATCGTAAACACACCTGCCGCATTCCCTGCGTAACCGCTCAACACCAGCACGATCGCCACCAGGGCGCCGATACCGCACGAAACAAACGGATTGACCTTCGGCAAAGTGGTCTTGAAACTGTTCGCGGCGATGAAGCTGGAGAAACAGGCAGGCGGAAACGCCGCGATGGCCAGCAGATACCAGAAGACGCCCGGCGCGGCCTCTCCCAGACTCGGAGCCAGCTTGCCCATAATCGTTGACGTCTGCAAGACCGGCGGTTTATCGAGCAGACCGGCCCCCGCTGCGCCCGCTGCGATGAGCAGAGACAGACCGCCCGTCAGGATGATGGCTCCGGCAATGCCGACCAGGCCGCCCCATTTGACGTCGTTTTCGTCGCGATTGCCCATTCCAAAATCGACGCCTGCCGCTCCGGCGGTGGCAAAGAAGCCGACGACATAGGTGGAGATGGCCACAAACACACCCCACACGGTCAAAGCATCGGCGGCTTTCGGTGCTTGAACCGCTTGGGCTTCCGCCCCCGATTCCGTTTGCGTCGCGGCAGGCAGAGGTTCCTTGCCGGCTTCCACCAGTTTCTTATGGTCGAACTGAACAAGTCCGCCCACCGAGACCAGAGCCAACACGATGAGGATCGTCAACGGGAAGAGCGGCAGATAGGTCGCCACTCGCCCGACGTACTGGATCCCCTTCAGCCCCATGAACGTTGCCAACACGATGAACGCGACGGCCACCACGGCGTAGGTTGGGCTGCCAAAACCCACGCCGAAGGGAGCACACAACAAACCGGCGGTGAAAAAGGCGTTGACCGCCAACCATCCGAACTGCAAACACCCCATGAGGAATCCCGGCATGATGAATCCGCCTTGTACGCCGTAAGTCGAAGTTCCCACGATGTACAGCGGCAGGCCCGTCTTCACGCCCAAATTGCCCGGCACAAGATAGAAGAGGTAGTGGCACAACAATGCGGAAACCACCAGGGCCAGAAGAGCGATTCCGATGCCCTGCGACAGCGCGCCGCCGGCGGTCAAGGGAATGCCGCTCCCTCCCACCAACTCCTTGATGACGGGCACTTGGTGCCAAAACACGAACCAAAGGAAAATGCCCGCATAGGTTGGTGCGGTACTGGCGTACCAAGGCGTTCGATTTTCCTTCGGCACGGGCTTGGCCGAGGCCACATAGTCCGGAAGCATTCCAGCCATTGCGATCCTCCTCTCATTCCTCGGGGAAATGTTGCACTAAGACGCAAAACAAGACCTTCGTCGCACCGGGCACTCGCGGCATTGGCACTGACACCGGTGCAAGCACTTCATGCGATTGGGATTGAGTATACCTGACGCACCGCCGATGTCCAGAACCGTTATGAACATTTTCCACACTCTCCGGCCATTCCCGCTGACATACTCCTCCCAAACCTCCACATTGAAGCCATGTTGACCGATGTGAAGTTCTGACGGTAACATGCTGAAATCACAATCGGGAAACTGTTCGTTTCCAGCAGCCTGCCTCGGGGATCGTTGGATCGAACTCCCCCGATTGCCACCCCGGCGATTCCGAGGAGTAGGCCCTGACGCCGAGACATGGATGGAAACGGCGAATCCGTGCATACAAGTAGGCGACGGCTCTGGATTGCTTTGATCGGCCTTGCGCTCTCGGTTCGCCTGGGCGCCGCGGTTGCCTGGGATTGGCGATTTCAGGGTCGACTCGTCTTCGGCGACAGCGTCAGCTATTGGCACTTGGCTCGGGCCGCGGCACATGGAGAGCCGTTTCGTTACGGCGAATACGGCCGCGTCTTTCGGACGCCCGGCTATCCCCTCGTGCTGGCTCCCCTGTTCCTGATCGCGGGGGAATCGCCGCCCTTATTCGCGGCGCGGGTCCTCGGCGCGATCCTCGGTACCCTGGGAGTCATTGCCACAGGACGCCTTGCCGCGTTGCTGTGGGACGATCGCGTGGGATGGTGTGCCGCCTTTGTCGCCGCTATCCATCCCGAATGCGTACTCTCCTCGGTACCCATCCTCAGTGAGGCGGCCTTCTGCCCGGTCTGGATCGTTCATCTGGCTTGTCTGGCCGCTTTGATACGCTTCGCGCGATCGCCGGCGGCGTGGCATTGGGCGGCCTGTGTCGGCTTGACGGCAGGTATCGCCGTCTTGATTCGCCCCAGTGCGCTGTTGTGGCCGCCTTTCGCGTTCGCTTTCCTAGTCATCGTCGATCGCAAGGCCGTGCCCCTGCGTCTGCTTGCGCTAGCGGGGGGGATAGCCGTCGTGGTACTACTGCCCTGGTGGATCCGCAATTACTCGGTGACCGGTCGCTGGATCTTGACAACGACGCAGGTCGGACCGAGCCTTTACGACGGTTGCAATCCCAACGCCGACGGCGGTAGCAACATGGACTTCATGGAGACCGCCGTGGAGGAAACGAAGCAAGTTCTGGGCGTCGGTGCGACCGACCCGCTCGCCGTGGAATTGGAGGTGGACCGCCGTCTCCGCCGAGAAGCCCTGCGCTGGGCGAGGGAAAATCCCGATCAATTTCTGCGGTTGGCCGTTGTTAAGCTACGCCGGTTTTGGAGTCCGATTCCCAACGAACGGACCTTCAATACGTTCCCCGTGAATCTCGTCATGGCGGCGGGGTTCTTGATCGTCATCATCCCGGCGGCGGCAGGGCTTGTGCTGGGTCGTGCACGAGGGATCGCCGTTGTAACCTGCTGGTTGCCGGCGGTGTATTTCACGCTGTTGCACGCGGTTTTCGTCAGTTCCGTACGATACCGCCAACCGGTCATATTCGGCCTGATCGCTGCAGCCTCGCCGGTTCTCCTCCACACGATCGACACCCTACGATCGGCAGGGCATCGAGCCAATCGAGAACAGATACCTCCGCTTCTCGCCGATGAGCACAAGTCGGGCGAGCGTCCTTCGCCGTGAAAAAAATACGCAAACAGAGAAGACCGCTACTGACCGTGCTCCAATGGGCACTTGTCCTCCTCCCTATGCTGGTCGGAGGCGCCTACTTCTACTTTTTTCACCAGGTGGATTCTCTCCTCCGGACGGAAATCGAACGACAATTCTCCTCCCGCTACCCGAACCTCGACCTGCGGTTGCGCTCCGCGGTATGGATATCGGGCGAGGGAATCCAGCTCAAGGGGATTCGCATTCGCGATCCGCGACTGGACGCCGAAACGAGGGAGATCTGCGAGATCGAGGAAGTGTTTATTGGTTTCTCGGCCACGCTGGAACGATTGTGGCAGGGCGATGTCACGGTCCAAACGGTTCGTGTACGCCGTCCGCGGATACGGGCCGTACAGGTCGATGCAACGACCTGGAATTTTTCGTCCCTCTTGCCTTTGCCGCAGTTCAGTCGTAATCCGCCGCCGATCGAAATCGAAAGCGGCACCTTGGAAATCCTCGGACTTCGCCCAGGTCCGGGCAGCCTGGCCTTGCGGGACGTCGAATTGCGGATTTGGGGGCTTCCCGGCGGTACTCCATCCGCAGGTTCGTCGGATTCTCACATTCGCCGCCTGAGCGGGACTTTTACCGGCGACTTCCTGCGACGCGTCAACATCGAGGGCACAATCAATCCGCATACCTTGCAGATGAATCTGGAGGGCACGGTCGACTCTTTGGAGGTGTCGCCCGAGTTTTGGACCGCGCTGCCGCAGCGGATATCCGATCGGCTATCCCTGTTGACGAATCTTCGCGCCCAAGCGGCGTTCGGATTTCGCATATTCTACGACTCGGCCGCTCCCAAACCGCTGCGATTCGATCTTGCCGGGCAATTTCTCCAAGGGCGATGGGATGCGCCGCTTGTAGCTCATCCCTTCACGGACGTTGCGGGCCGATTTCGGATTACCGACGAGGCCGTCCGATTGGATGAGGTCCTGGCCGTGTGGGGCGGAACTCAAATTCAGATTCGCCAAGCGGAGGCTCGCTTCGGCGAGAGGTTCGAACCGCTACTTTTGGATGCAACCGTCACCAATCTGGAAGTGGCGCCGGGTTTGAAACCACTGTTGCCCGCGGCATTGCAGCGACAATGGTCGAAAGTCTTCCCCGCCGGAATGGTCAATCTGACTACCCGACTCGAGTGGGCTGCTTCGCATCCCCGCGGTTTCATCCGAATGGATTTGCTCGACGCCTCCTTCGCCTACGCGGAGTTCCCCTATCGCCTGCAAAAGGCCCAAGGCTACTTGCGATTGGATTTGTCCGAGGACCGACTGGACGTGAACATCACGGCGCGAGCGGACAATCAACCCGTGGAGATTCGCGGACATATTCTTAATCCTCTCGGCATCTCCCAAGCACGCTTGTCGGTCACAGGCCGAAGCATCCCCTTAACGGACCGGCTGTTTTCAGCCGTTCTCAACCCTGGCACGCAAGAATTGTTGCGTGCCTTGCATGCCGCTGGCAAGATCGACGTCTGGCTGGGCATTGGACAAGAAGCGCCGGGCGCAAAGCCTCGCACCCAAATACAAATCGATTTGCGGCAGTGCTCCGTCAAGTTCACGGGCTTTCCGTACGCCATTTCCGACATTACCGGGCGTATCGAGAAGCGCGGCGACGTCTGGGAATTTCGGGACCTGAAAGGCACGCACGGCAATTCTCAGATCCAGGCAGCGGGAAACTTGATTCCGGATGAAAGAGGCTCGGTATTCTCCTTGCGTTTCGACGGGCGACAAATCCGCTTGGACGGCGATCTTCGCGAAGCCTTGCCCAAGGAGGAATGGCGGCAGGTCTGGGACAGCCTGCGTCCCGAGGGTACCGTCGATGTCGCAGACGGCCTCTACGTCTACCGAAACTACGGCGGCGGCGAGATCTACTTCTCGGCCACTCCCAGCGATGCTCGCACCGCCTTGGAACCGGTCGCTTTCCCCTACCGTCTGGAAAACCTTCAAGGCACGCTTCGGTTCGAAAACGGCGCCGTATCCGTCGAGAACCTCCGCGGTCGGCACGGAAACTGCTCCTTTCAAGCCCGCGCGTTTTGCGAAACCAATCCGGGCGGCGCCTGGCGATTACGATTGGAGGACTTGTGGATCGATCGCCTGGTGGTGGATCGAAGCCTCATGACGGCTGTGCCGGAATCCGTCAGCAACGGATTGGCACGTCTCAATGTCGGCGGACCGATCAACCTGCGAGGAAGCATGGAAATCGGCCACCCGCCGAACGCCGCGGCGGATGCGTCGACGGATGGGACGGTGACGCCGTCGCAACTCCGCGTCGCTTGGAACGCCGCGGTGACTCTGGCCGGCAATTCGGCCGGGACGGAGATACCCCTCCAGAACATCCACGGAAACATCACGCTTCGGGGCGGCTATTCGGCGGGAACATTCACCACCGAGGGTGAACTGGACCTCGATTCGTTGTCGTTTCGGGGTATCCAATGCACGGCAATGCGGGGCCCTTTCCGTCTGGAAAACGACAGGCTCTTGCTCGGACACGTCATCGCTGCGGCGCCGGATTCCGGACAACCGTCGCAGCCCATCGAAGCCCGTCTCTGGGACGGCGTGCTCCGTGCCGGCGGTTGGGTTCGTTTTTATCCCTTGCTCGAGTACCAGTTCTCCGCCTCCCTGAGCCAGGCCGATTTGCGAGTTTTGGCTCGAGATCACCAGGTGGACGCCCCCAATCTTCGGGGCGCGATCTACGCTGCCGTTTCCTTCCAGGGAAAAGGAAGCGGCATCCAGGGTTTGACCGGTTACGGCAATTTCCAGTTGAAGGATGCGGATATTTATGAACTGCCGCTTGTGGTGGCCTTGCTGAAAATCCTCAGCATTCGCCGCCCGAATCGGACCGCCTTCAACGAATGTGAAGGCCGGTTTCAGATCGCGGGAAACCACCTGTATTGGGATCGCCTGATGTTTCGCGGCGACGCCGTAAGTCTCGTGGGACAAGGCGAGATGGACTTCGATTCCAATCTGCGGTTGACTTTCCGCTCGGTTCTCGGGCCGAATGAGCTGAAAATCCCCGTGGTCAAGGAGGTTTTTCGCGGGGCCAGCGAACAAATCATCCTCGTGCACGTGGGCGGGACGCTCAAGGATCCACAAGTGCGGCGCGATCCCTTGCCCAGTGTGGGGCAAGCCCTACAGTGGTTGAGAGGGGACGAGCGGAACTCGCGGCAATTGCGGGACGTCGTGCCTTTGATACCATAAAGATTCCGACCGGTGCCCATCGGCATGCCGGCTCAGAGCTCCAACACGGTTTCGGTCGAAGAATCGATCATAGTCGCGTCAGCGTCGAAGCCCTATTCTCTGACGAAAAGGGCCGCGCGACCTTGAAGGACGATGACGATCCGATTTTCGATTTCGCGAATTCCAGGAGGTTGCCATGAGCATGGGACCGTTGGGATCCGTAGGAGCGGGCGCGGCAGGCTCTCCGTTGGCGCAAGTGCGAGCCGGCGATACGGAGCGAGCCAAGGAAACGGCCGATCAAGACCGCAATCGGGCGGTGGAATTGAAGGCGGAACAGAGCGCCGGAGTGGGCCAAACGGACGGTGAAGACCACGAGGCCGCGGAACGAGATGCCGACGGACGACGGCCTTGGGAGGAATCACCCATCGCGAAAGAGGATGCCGACGACGGCAACGACGCACCGCGGACGTCGCTGCCGCCCGATCCCGCAGGTCAGAGCGGAAACCTGCTGGATGTCAGCGGTTGACCGCCGCCGTCCCGTAACGTCCGTTTCCCTGCCACCGGGCTGCGACAGTCGCGCGTTCGCTTCGTAGCGGGTTTTGCGGCGGCAAGTCGGAGCGTAGATTTTGAGAAGCGATGGGGCGAGAATCCATTCGGCAACAAGGTTCGGCAACGCAAGGCAAAGCACATCATGCGATTCGTGAAGATGCACGGAGCGGGCAACGATTACGTTTACGTCGATTGTTTTCAAGAAAAGCTGCCCCAACCGCCTGCGGAATTGGCACCGAAAATCGCCGATCGCCATTTCGGCGTCGGCGGAGACGGCTTGATCTTGATCACTCCCTCGGAGGTCGCTGATGCACGGATGCGGATGTTCAATGCCGATGGCTCGGAGGCCGAAATGTGCGGCAACGGCGTGCGTTGCGTCGCCAAGTACGTGTACGAAAGCGGAATCAGCCGCAACAATCCGCTCCGAATCGAGACCGGACGCGGCGTCCTGTCCCTCGACCTTCTGCTCGAAATGAATCGTGTGCACAAGGTTCGGGTCAACATGGGCGAACCGATTTTGAAACCCGGCGACATTCCGACGACGCTTGCCGAGGGATTGGAACGAGCCGTGAATTGTCCCCTGGAAGTGGACGGAAAAACCCTGCCCGTGACGTGCGTGTCCATGGGTAATCCGCACTGCGTCATTTTTGTAGAGAAATTGACGGACGATCTTGTTCACGGACTAGGGGCCGCAATCGAACGTCACCCGGCGTTTCCCCGCCGCGTGAATGTAGAATTCGTTCGCGTGGAATCCGCCGGCGCCGTACAAGCTCGCGTCTGGGAACGGGGTTCGGGTGAGACGCTCGCGTGCGGCACCGGCGCCTGCGCGGTGTGCGTCGCGGGGGTATTGACGGGACGCACGAACCGCCGGATCTCGGTTCGCCTGCCGGGCGGCGTCTTAGACATCGAATGGAGTGAGCAGGGACCCGTATTTCTCACAGGACCGGCGGTCGAAGTCTTCCGCGGCGATTGGCCCGAGTGAGCGAACGAAAGAGGTTCCTGCTGCTACCATGGGCCCGGAATCAATCACCGAAATAGACGCCTTTGTTGAAGTTACGGGCAGATAAAGGCAAGGAGGCCGAGATGTCGATGCGAGCATGGGGCAATCGTGCAGCCGTGGCGGCCATTCTCCCGGCTTTCAAAGCGTGGATGGGGACTCTGCGATATCGGGTACTGTACGAAGACCCCACCGTGGACCCCGTGTTTCCGGAGTGCACGGGTCCCAATCTCTATGTGTTTTGGCACGAATATATTCTCTTCCCCTTCTACCTGCGGGGACACTGCAACTTGACCATGCTGCTTTCACGGCATCGCGACGCAGACTTGTTGTCGCAGGCCGCCCGAAAGATGGGCTTCGCTTTCGTACGCGGATCGACGAAACGCGGCGGACTGGGGGCCGTCCGCGGCATGATGGCGGCAGGCAAGACCCAACATTTGACAATCACGCCGGACGGTCCGCGGGGTCCGCGTCGGCACATGGCCCCGGGCGCCATCTATCTGGCTTCGCGATTGAATATGCCGATCGTGGCCATGGGATTCGGTTATCATCGGCCTTGGCGACTGCAAAGCTGGGATCGCTTCGCCATCCCTCGCCCATTTTCTCGCGCGCGAGCGATGACCGGTCGTGCCTGGCGGATTCCCGCCGATCTGGACCGAGACGGCGTCGAGGAATATCGTCGCCGGATCGAACTCGAATTGAATCGGCTGACCGACGAAGCGGAACGCTGGGCGAACGCTGGAGTACGCATCCCCGGCGAAAGACCGCTTCGGCGTCAGGCCGCCCACCATCCGCCGACCGCCGCTTGTGCCGCAATAACAACGAACGGCGAATTGCAGGTTTGTCCCCCTGCATTCGACATGGAGTACCAAGGCGCACTACGCCAAGGCCCCCGAGACAACCGCAAAATCTCGGCCTGACTGCCGATTCGATATCACCTCGCCGGAATCCGCCCCGCATCGATCGATACAGGAATTTGTTGTCAATCGAGCAACGAAGGCAGCGTCATCGTGGCCAATCCAACAAACCTCGGGGAGTCTCCAGGCATCCTCACCGTCTCCGAAGTCACCGCTATGATTCGGGGGGTGTTGGAGTCCGCCTTCGCGTCCTTGTGGATCGAGGGCGAAATCGCCGATTTGGCGCGGGCGAGATCCGGGCACATCTACTTCACGCTCAAAGATGAGGGCGCGCAGATTCCCTGTGTGTTGTGGGCAAGTACGGCGAGCACGGTGAAATTTGCAATCGAAGACGGTTTGCGAGTTTTGTGCCGCGGCAGGCTTAGCGTGTACCCGCCGCACGGAAGATACCAGTTGGTCGTGCAACGGATATCGCCCGCCGGTGTCGGATCGCTCGAGTTGGCGCTGCGACGACTCAAGGAAAAGCTATCGAAGGAGGGCTTGTTCGCAGCGGATCGCAAACGCCCCTTACCGGCGTTTTCTCGCACGATCGCGGTCATCACCAGTCCCAGCGGCGCAGCCATCCACGACTTCTTGACCGCCCTACGCAGTCGCCTAACCGCCGCGGATGTCGTCATCGTGCCGGTCCGAGTACAGGGCGAGGAAGCAGCCGAAGAGATTGCCCAGGCACTCCACTGGGTAAACCACTGGTCACACTCCCCGGATTGCATCGTTCTGACGCGGGGCGGGGGCAGCCTGGAAGACTTGGCCGCCTTCAACACGGAGATGGTGGTCCGGGCGATCGCGGCATCGCGCATTCCCGTGGTTTCCGCCGTAGGCCACGAGATCGACGTTACTCTGGCCGATTTGGCCGCCGACGTGCGAGCATTGACGCCGACCGACGCTGCTCAGCGCGTCCTCCCCGCGAAAAGCGAAGTCGTGGAACGCATGTCGGGCATGGAGAATCGGCTGTTGGGCGCGATCCGCGGGCGATTGCAAACCGCGCGATGGCGATTGGACTCGTTCGCACGGCATCCGGTCTTCCTCCGACCTCTCGATCGCTTGCGAGTCGCCGCCCAGCGTGCCGATCAATGGGATACCCGACTGATGCTGGCCGTCCGGCGAAATTGCGAACGTGCACGGCACCGCTGGCAAGCCGCAACTGATCGGTTGGAATCGCTCAGCCCGTTAGCCGTCCTTAGGCGGGGCTACACGGTCACCCACGTCGAAGAGAACGGACGCCCCTTACGCAGTTCCGCGGAAATCACCCCGGGAATGCGTCTGCGGACCGTCTTCGCCGAGGGTTGGGCCTTGAGTCGGGTTGAAAGCACCTCTCGCTCGCAGGATCGAACACCGGAGTGAATGCGGCGGACCTGTTTGAAAAGGCCTCCGCCGAATCGCGATATTCTTCAGGCCCTAGATAGGAATTCGCCGGTTCGGGTGTCGATCTTCACCACTTCGCCCTGCGACATATACTCCGGCACTTGCACGACGAAGCCGGTTTCCAATTTGGCGGGTTTGGTGCGTCCCGTCGCCGATGCGCCGCGAATATAGGGATCGCACTCGACGATCTGCAACTCCACAGCGACCGGCAATTCCACGCCGACGCACTCGCCTTCGTAGATCAGGGCGAAGATGCCCTCCAAGCCTTCCTTCAAATAGTGGATTTCGTCCGCCAGGTCGTCTTTTGCCAGCGAGTACTGATTGTAATCGCGCGAGTCCAAGAAGTGGACGTGCGACCCGTCGGCATACATGTACGTTACCGGTCGCTTCTCGAAGTCGGCCTCGTCCAACCCCTCCGTGCCCTTGAGGTTGATATCCACCTTTTGTTTGGTGATCAAGTTTCGAGCGCGAAATTTGTACAGTGTGGCCGCCCCGCGAGCGGAAGGCGTTTGCACTTGAACCGATTCGATCAGGCACGGCGCGTCTTGATACCGCACAATGGTGCCGCGTTTGATATCTTTGGCCAACATGTTGCTTTCCTCGCAGGTTCCTTCCTCACCGGCGGTCGCTTCGTCCGGTCGACCGCCGCCATCCGTCACACGGAAATTGATGCGTCGCGCTTTCCATCCCCGAGAATTGCCGCCCTTTCCGTCGAGGCGACGTAATGCCCTCGATCATAAAACGACGCCGGATTGTGGATCCACCGCAACCCCCTTGGTCAATCGCGACAACTCGCCCAGCACTAGAATCAAAGCACTAGGATCGAAAAGCTCATCGCCCGGTCCGTCGTCGCCGTCATCGTCGTTGGCGATCTGTTCGAAATGGAGAATGTCGAAACGACCGTCGCAGTCCAAAATTCGTTGCAATTCGGTTCGCTCATCCGGTTGCAAATCGGCACGCGAAAGCTCGCTCACCAACTTGGCGGCCTCTTCACGAATTTCGCTGCCGCAAATGTAGGCTACATCCATGGCGGCGTGATTGCCCGGAGCGACCACGGTCACAGACTCGAAATAGCCTCGCTCGTCGGCCTGAGGATTGGACAGTTCCAATCCGGCGTCCAAGGCCTCCAACGCCTTGATCACTTGCTTGAGTTGGGGGCGATGATCCCGATGAAAATAGACGAAACAGGTCTCTCGCCATTGATAATCGGGATGCTGGAACATCGACATGCTATCGGATTCCCCGAACCGGTATTGCCAGATCCGCGTCGCGCCATGATGCGCCCAATGCACGGCGGCACGGGCCGGAAAGCGAATCGCACACGACGACCCGCGATCCGTCTTGCCCTCGTACCCCGCCGTTCCGACGGACAAACACTATTGTACCGATTCAACGTTGCAGGGTAACGACCCTGCCGACGGACCGCGCGCCGTCCGTCTTTCGCCACCATGCTCTCATCCGCCCAGTTGCGCTGAACGTTCGGCAGCGGCCTGCACGGCGGCGAAAACCGCCGCCCGAAATCCGGCCGATTCCATAGCGGCCAAACCGGCGATGGTCGTTCCGCCGGGACTCGTCACCTGCTCTTTGAGCACCGACGGCGGCGATCCCGTCGCCAAGACCATTTCCGCGGCCCCCTTCAACGTTTGGGCGGCAAGGATTTGTGCGGTTTCGCGCGGCAAACCGTGGCGAACGCCGGCATCCGCCATGGCCTCGATCATCACATACGCGAAAGCGGGTCCGGAACCGGATACCGCCGTCACGGCGTCCATGAATCGCTCTTCGACTCGAACGGCAACGCCCACGGCGGACAGCAACTCGCCGACCAGGTGCCCGTCCTCATCGTTGGCCTGGGAACCCAGCGCATAACCGGACGCCCCTTGACCGACTAAACACGGGGTGTTCGGCATGACGCGGACGACGCGGCAATCCTTCCCTAATGCGGCCTCCAAGCGTGCCAGCGAAACCCCGGCGGCGATCGAAACGATGAGTCGGTCGGCTGAGACCCGGCCGGCCAACTCCCGAAGCACGCCGTCCATGTACTGCGGCTTGACGGCCAAGAAGATCACCTCTTGTCGCCGCAAAACCTCGAGGTTATCCGCCGTCACCGAGGCCCCGGTCGCCGCACGAAAGCGCTCTCTTGCCTCTGCGGACACGTCCGAGGCCATCAGGCAATCCGGTGTCACGACGTTTTTTTGCCGGAAACCTTCGGCCAAGGCCAGGGCCATTCGGCCTGCGCCGATAAACCCTATTCGCTTCCTATTCATGGTTCCTGTCTCGAATTGCATCCGTGTACCATCCAGGCAAGCCGATAAGACCTTCTTCGTGTTCCGCAAGCCCGATTTCCGACCGGGCCGCGCACACCTTCATTATCGATCGGCACGAGGTTGCACCCCGCCCCGATCGGGCCGCGCGGCCCCTCCCGATGCCGCACGGCAACGGACGGCCGCAATGGCGAAACGATCCCGTCGATGCCGCCCCCGCCCCCGTAGGACTACGGCCCACGTCGCACCTGGAATTGATATTCCCCCGCTCCGGCGGACAAGACTCGATAATCGGCCTCCTGCCGAACGACCCGCACGCCCGACGCGTTTTCGATCGATTGCCCGTCCACGGTGATCACATCCGTACCCGCCGCGGGAACGCAAATCGTCGCCGCAACGTTGGCGGGAACGACGACGTGCCAGGAGAGGCCGTTGGCGTCCTTCCGCCACTCGCTGACGATCTCGCCGCAGATCGACCGGTAACGCGCGTTGACAAAATCAAGCCCTTGCCCCAGATGCGGGCGCAACACGATCCGCCGGAATCCCGGGCCGTCCGTATCGATCCCCGCCACATATTGAAACAGCCATTGCCCGACCGCGCCGAAAGCGTAGTGCGCAAAGCTATTCATCCCCGGGTCTTGGAAGCCCTTTTCGGGAGTCCAGCCATCCCACCGCTCCCAGATGGAAGTCGCGCCATGCTTGATCGAAAAGCCCCAAGACGGGAAGGTGTCGTTCAACAGCAAATGATAGGCCGTGCCCGTGTGGCCGAAATCGGAGAGCGTCGGCATCAAGAAGGCCGTGCCGACGAATCCCGTCGAGAGATGGTGATCGCGCTTCGCGATGTCATCCACCAAGTGCCGCGCCGCCTTTTCCCGCAGGTCTTCCGGAAGAAGACCGAAACGCAGCGCAAGCACATAGCAGGTTTGGGTATCGCCTTTGACGCGACCGTCATCCGAGACATAAGCCGCTTGGAATGCTCGCCGGATGTCCTCGTAAAGCCGCAGATATTCGGCAGCCTTGTCTTTCATCCCCAGGGCTTCAGCCGCTTCGGCGGTAAGCCGCGTGCTATAGGCGAAAAAGGCGGTCGCGAGCACATCCTTGGGCGTGTCGGCGTTGATCGACAACCAGTCCCCGTAACCTTGTGCCGGACGCAAAAGGCCTTGGCTGTGCGTGCGACAATACGCGATCCAACGCTCCATAGCATCCAAAAGTTCTTCCAACACCCTGCGATCGGCGTACACGTGATGAATGGTCCAAGGGCAAATGGTTCCCGCATCCGCCCATGCCGCCGTACCGCCTCCCATGGCGACGATTCGCGGCGCCACGTCGGGAAAGTCCCCTTCCGGTCCTTGCGCGTCCTCCAAATCACGCAGCCATTTGGTAAAGAAGGCCGCCACATCCGCGTTGTAACTAGCCGCCCGGATAAACACTTCGGCATCGCCCGTCCATCCCAAGCGTTCATCCCGCTGAGGGCAATCGGTGGGCACGGAGATGAAATTGGCGCGTTGCGTCCATACGATGTTCCGGAAAAGTTGATTGACCATGGGGTTGGAACACGTGAAGGATCCGACCATGGGGATATCCGAGTTCACGGCCAAGCCCGTCACGGCATCTTTTTCCGGACGCCCGGGGTAACCCGTCACTTCCACGTAGCGAAAACCGTGGAACGTGAATCGCGGTTGCCAAACCTCAACCCCGTCCCCGGAAAGGATGTACGTGTCGGTCGCCCGGGCCGAACGCAGATTCGTGGTGTAGATGGTTCCGTCCGGGTTCAACACCTCCGCGAAACGCATTTGCACCCGCGTGCCGGCAGGACCTTGCACCCTCAATCTCGCAAAACCGGCGAAATTCTGTCCCAAATCGAATACGAAGACGCCGGGGTACGGTTCCGTGATCGACTGTGTGGGGACTTCACCCGTGATGAGTACCGGTACGCCGGGTTGAGCCTCCAGCGTCGCCACAACATCCGAGGCTACGACGGCGGGCTTCCAGTTGCCGTCGTCGAAATTAGGCTCACTCCAGCCCGGCATCCGCAACCGTGCGTCGTAGGTCTCGCCCGCCAGGAATTCCGCTTCCAATTCGGGACCGAACGAAAACTTCCAGGAATCGTCCGTCGCCACGATCCGGCGAGAACCGTCCGCCATCTCCAGTTCAAGCTGTAACCAAATCTTGGGGTCCTTGCCGTACAAAAAGGCCTGCTTGAACCACCCGATGTGACCCGAATACCAACCGGGCGCCAAAGTCGCGCCGATGGCGTTCTTGCCCGGACCTACCAGTGACGTCACGTCGTAAGTGTTGTAATAAACGCGTTTGTTGTAGTCGGTCCACCCCGGCGGAAAGAGGTCCGCAACCGCGTCCGTGCCATTCAACTCCACATCGAACAGTCCCAACGCGCTGGCGTACAGCGTCGCCTTTCGGACCGGCTGATCGACGTTGAACTCCTTACGGAAAAGCCCCGTTGCCAAGATTTTCTTGGCGGGGTCGTCCTGTGGAGCGGCATGCTCCATGACCGGGTGATACAAAGCCGCCGGCGCCTGAATCCATTGTGCCTCGCGGTCCGCGTCCTCCAGCAAGCCCATCGTCCACACGGCGGGTGGGCTGTAATCGGTTACAGCCCCGTCCGCGTCCCAAATCCTGACCTTCCAGTGGCATTCCATTCGTGAATTCAGCGGACGCCCGCCGTATTCGATCTGATTCGTGAGAGATGACTCCACTCGCCCGGAGTCCCAGAGATCACCTTCGTCGCGAGCAAGTTTCTCGCTGCTCGAGGCCGCCAAGATTTGGTAGGCGGTCTGCCGGGCCCCGCGGCGGGCATCGACCATGATCCAGCTCAAGCGAGGCTTGACCACATCGATTCCCAACGGGTTCACGCGGTATTCGCAGCGGAGTTGCTCGACTCGGGCGGAGCTCTTCGCGCCGCCGCCACTCTCCTCCGAGAAAACCCTCGTGCCGCCAAGCCACGTCCCCATGCAAAGGCCAACCATGACCGCAATCAAGATTTTGATGCTTCTGGGCATTTTCGATTCTCCTTTGTCCGCGAGCCTATCGCGGAACCGTAGTCGTCTTCCGGGTACTTTTAAGCGGTACGTGCAGGGGATTCTCGGTCCGCTTAGGCGTTGCTAGCGCGAGCACGCTCGCGATTTACAACGTACAGCGTACCCAAAACGAAATAAACGATCGCCAGGTACAGTAGCGACGGTTTAATCGTCGCCGGGTCCATATAACCCAGGAAGGCGATGATCGCAAATCCGAGGCTGGCCAAGAGGCACAGCGCGGCTCCTGCACCAAAGGCAAACGTCGCCACACCGGTGGAGCGAGGTTTGGAAGCCGATTCGGTCGTCGACGGCGGCGGACTGCTCGAAGAAGTGGATGTCGTCGCGTTGGACAGGTCGCCCTCCTTCTCCACATGTCGGGAGGCACCGGCCAGGAACGCCAAAATCAGGTAGACCAGCGCTGTCAGGAACCAGACCGGCACGGCAAGGAAGAACAGGTGAATCCAACCCGTCTGCCAACCGATGAGCGCCAGGGCCAACCCCGCCGCCCACGCAATCACGGCAGGAACGTTTATCAATTGCCCCCGCAGGGAAGACCAATAACGTTGCCAACCCAGCAGCGGAAAGATCCAATGCTCTACGACCACGATGGCGCCGACCGGCATCAACAAGATGCCATAGACGCCGACGAAATCGAGCAGATACAAGAACACGAACGGGAAACATGCGATGGTCGTCGTAATGACCCCTGCGAGGAGCGTAACGAGCCATCGCGGCCAATTGGGGGTAATGACTTGCAGCGCAAGCCCCGCCCGATACAACGTGGGATTGGACGTGGTCCAGCCCGCGATAATCACGGCGATCGCACCGGCCCAGCCCAAGGACAGGAAGGCCACTTGCCCGGAGTCGAGCATCATCAGCGGGGTCGCGGTCAGTCGCGCCGCCGCCGCGCCCATGATGCCTGCGCAGATCCAGGCCAGGTAGTGCCCCAAAAACATGCCCAAGCTGGAATAAAGCCCGTACCAAGAGCTTTTCGCGAACCGGAAGATTGCCATATCGGATAGCCCGATATGCATGGCCAAGTTACAAATCCAGGCAAAGGCCGCGATATGCCAGAACCCGATATGGGTTACCACCGAGAGAATCGTCCCCTGAATGTCGGCGGTGAAATCCTGAAGGGGGACGAAGTTGTCGTTGCAAATAGCGCCCGTCCTCGCCTTCGGTCGCACATAGCGGATCAATTGCGGATTGGTTACGCCTTCGGCATGAAGTACGATGATGCGTTCTTTGACGGGAGGCGGAGGAGGAATGTTGGGGCTTTGGGGCACGAAAGGCGGGAGGGGAGGAGACTGCGGAGCGGCCTCCGCCGTCGCCGTTGCAGCCTGGGCTTCCGCGGCGAATACCGAATCCAGCGTCAATCCCGAAGTATCTTCGCCGTATACGTTTTCCACCCGGGCCTTGGCCTCGACGAACACCGCCGTCTTCGGATCCGCATCGGATGATAGGAAGAACCCCGGCAACTCGGGCCGAGTGGGGTCCGGTTCGTAGGCCTGTTGCGGTGATTCTCCGGACGCAAGAATCAGCAGGCGATCTTTCAAATTAGCCAGGTGAAGTACGACTTCCTTGCTGTTGCCGTCCTCCGCGGCGCGAGTCTCGATAGCGCTGACGGATGGTCCGGGACCGCTCCAAATCCGCGATTCCGCGACCGACCAAAAATTCTTCAGATTGGAGACGTGCCCTACTTCGGGCATGGCCATGATCGCGCCGCAAACGAACATCAGGAGCATCCAGGGAGAACACACGACGGCGAATTGAGCCAATCGCTTGAACCCCAAGATCGCCAGAGTCACCACAACCGCTCCCACGCCGATCACCACGAACACGAATCCCGTGTCTTCGGGAAACCAGCCTGTCTGCGGAGCGATGCCGAAGGGGATGCGGACGGCGGACGCCGCGACCGTGATCATGCAGCCCGCCAGGATGCAATACAACACGGCGTTCAAAAGGTTGTACAAGACCGTAACCACGGGACCGGCGATCTGGCGGAGGTACCAATACAGCGTGAGGCGAGTCCCGACCGCGATCGGCGCGCAAATCAGAGTCCACGAGAGGACCGCCAAGAGGTTGCCGATCAAAAGCCCGACGACGACGTCGTAGACCTTGGCCCCCCAAATGACGAAGAGGGCCCCGATCACGAACTCCGTGGCCGCCACGTGTTCCCCCGCGAAGAGTCCGGCGAAATACCGCCCGCCGTGAAGCTTGTCGGGCGTCACCGGTTGGCGTTCGAACTCATTCAGCTTGTCGAGTCGCTCAAAGACTCCCTGACCCTTTTGGGGGCTGTCACCCGATGCCATATCTCGTCTCCCAATCCCAAGTTCAAGGACAAGCGATTACGCGAGAATCCACCACGTTCGTCTTTGCCCGTCGCGTCAACCGCGGCAACTTGTAACTTCGCGTTCGTATCGCCGGACTTCGGCGATGACCTCGGTATCGAGCGGCACTTCACTGCGTCGGCAATAATAATCCCAAACGGCACCGAATGGGAGCGTTTTGACGGTTTCGAAAAGGACGAGCCTCGCCGTGTAGTCGCGATTCGCCTCCAATTCTCGTAGTCGATCGATCGGCTCCACAAGCGCCCAAAGCAGCGCCTTCAGTATGGCGCGCATACCGATCGTCCATGCCGCCACGCGATGAATGCTCGCGTCGAAGAAATCCAACCCGATGAATACGCGCCCCAAGTGGTCGCCGCGAACGATCTCCTCCGCCACCGCCCGAGTTTCGTCGTTGAAAATGACGACGTGGTCGCTGTCCCAACGAATGCCGCGACTGACGTGAAGCAACACGCCGTCCAAATACAAGAGCACGGACGAAATCTTGTCCGCGATGCTCTCGGTGGGGTGGAAATGACCGGCATCCAGCGTCAACAGCTTCTTTCGCGTGACGGCGTATCCCAAATAGAACTCGTGCGATCCAGGAACGTACGTTTCGGAACCGATGCCGAAAAGTTTGCTTTCCACGGCGTCCCGAAGATAGGCGGCGTCGATCGGCTCTTCAAAAATCCGATCGAGCGACTCCGCCAAGCGACGACGCGGGGTCTGCCGATCGGCGGTCACATCCTTTTGTCCGTCGGGGATCCACACGTTCGTCACGCAAGTGGAACCCAATCTTCGCCCGAAAGCCTCGCCGATCTTGCGGCAAGCAATCCCGTGACGAATCCAAAACCCCCGTATGCCCTCGTCGGGATGGGTCAGCGTGAAACCGTCATTGGCCAAGGGATGCGAAAAGAAGGTCGGATTGAAATCGAGGCCGATGCCACGCTCCGCCGCCCAATCCATCCAACGCGAAAAGTGCTCGGGAGCAACGGCATCCCTCTCGATTTTCTTGCCGCCGCTTTCGAGATAGATGGCGTGCAGATTGAAACGATGGCGTCCCGGAATCAGGCGAAACGCTTGATCCGCGTCCTGCCGCAATTCGTCGGGGTTACGGGCCTTGCCGGGGTAAGACCCCGTGGCCATAATCCCGCCGCCGCTGAGGCCCGCGTCACTCTCGAAACCACCGACGTCATCTCCCTGCCAACAGTGCATGGAAATGGGGATCGAAGCCAGCTTTTCCAGCGCCGAGGCGACATTCACACCCAATTCGGCGTACCGTGCCGCCGCCGCTTCAAACGCCTTGTCAATATCCGACGCCATAATGATCTCCCGAGTTGCAACCATCGATGACAATGAGCCGAGGCTCCCTCGCCGAAATGTTCACCCCTTTCGTTGTGATAGCCGGCAAGCATGACCGGGCGGGCAAGCTTTGGGGACCCCGCGGTACTCGCTAGGCCGAAACCGGGAGGAAAAGCCGACCGTCACCCAAACCGCCTGAAAAATTTTCGCACCAATCCTCGCACAAAACGCGGTCCATTGTGACGCGCCGCTGAAGGTGTTGCCAGCACCCCGCCGCGGAATTCCCCCGCCGCGAACAGGCCTCGGCGTAGCCGGTTGGTGAGATTGCCGAATCGACGTTTTTTCCGCCGCGCAGCTTGACGCAGGGAGCGCCGACCTCGACGCTGGCTCATCTCGGCGGTAAACTGGAGCTTTCGCGCCGATTTTCGAAACGCATCTCTTGGGCGAGGAATTGGGATGGACGCGGAGTCGCGCAGGGTCGTCATAACGGGACTGGGCGTTCTCAGTCCGATTGGAAGTTCCAAAAACGCCGTGATCGATTCATTGCGAAACAGACGCAGCGGGGTCGGGCCGCTGTCCGTCTTGCCGCCGGAGGCGGTTCCGGTCCGCTTTAGCGGCGAAGTCAAGGATTTTACCGGTTCGATCGGCGATTTCGGCAATATCTCGAAGGACGTGCAAAAAAACCTGCGCAAAGCCTTGAAAGTCATGTGTCGCGAGTGCCAGATGGGCGTTGCGGCCGGACAATTGGCCTTGAACGATGCCGCGATCGCGCCCGGCAAGGTGGATCCCGCCAGAATCGGCGTTTGCTTCGGGAGCGATTATATGGTCAGTTCGCCCGAAGAATTCACCGAGGGCTTTCGCAACTCGCGGGATGCAGACGGCGAATTTCGGTTCTCGCTCTGGCCCGTCAAGGGAATGCCCCAATTATTTCCGCTGTGGCTCCTGAAGTATCTCCCCAACATGCCCGCCAGTCATTTGGGCATTTACAACGACTTACGGGGCCCGAGCAATTCACTCACGCTCCGCGAAGCCACGCCCAACGTGTGCATCATGGATGCCCTCAACACCATCCGCTACGAGCGCGCGGATGCCATGCTGGCCGGTTCGACCGGCACTCGCTTGAGCACCATGAAACTGATGCATTGCCTCCAGCAAGAGGAGTTGGCGGTTACCGACGACCAAGATCCGTCGAGCGTCAGTCGCCCCTTCGACAAAAACCGTCAAGGGATGGTGTTGGGGGAGGGTGCGGGTGCCGTGCTGCTGGAGGAGCTTTCCCACGCCCGTAACCGCGGCGCAACCGTGTACGCCGAGGTGCTCTCGGCCTCCTCCGTCGCTGCAATCGCCAAGAACGGCGTCAGTGATCTGCGGCAGGCCGTCCGACTGGCCCTGACGAGCGCGTTGAAGCAGGCCGCCTTGTCCCCGTCGCAAGTCAACTTTGTGGTCGCCACCGGTCTGAGCACTCGCACGGCCGATCGCGAGGAGGCGTTGGGAATTGCCGACATCTTCGGCCCAAACTCGGTTCCCATTCTTGCTCCAAAGAGCTTTTACGGCAATCTTGGCGCTGGCAGCGGCATGGTGGAGTTGATTATCGGCGTGCTCTCTTTGCTTGAGGATGCACTCTTTCCCACTTTGAACTACGAGGTCCCCGATCCCGACTGCCCGGTTCGCGTCGTTCCCGAAGGCGACATCCCCTCCGGTGACGTGTTCGTGAACCTGAGCTTCAACTCGCATGGACAGGCCTCCGCAGCAGTCGTTCGGCGATTCTCCGATAACTGATCGCCAGTCGAAAAGCGAACTCTAACCCGGCCTTCCGAACGTGCGACCGCCGTCGCTACCGGTCTCCCTGATCGGTCTGCTTGTCTCTTCGCCGATAGACGCCTACCATTGTCTTGGGGGGCTAGTTCCATTCGCGCGAGGAGGTGTAACCATGGTCCCGTCTTTCGACCTCTCGCAGTCCGAATGCGTGCTGTTGCTGGAACTGTTGGAAAGAGAGAGGGCCGATCTTCACTGCGAGATCCGGCACACCCGATTCGCGGACGTCCGGGACATGCTCCGCGAAAAGCGTGCTCTGGTGGAAGGCCTCTTAAGCAAGATTCGGCAGGCCTCGCCCGAGGATTCCGAATCCACTTTGGAAGTCGTTTGAGCGCCTTTCGGCACCGAACGTCTCGGCGTTTTTCCCTGCAATCGGGCGGAACTTGCGTTAGCCGCCCGTCATGCCGGGGAACGTCGCTTGCAACCCGCGCCGGACCATCATGACGCCGATCGCGGCCAAAATCAGGGCGGCCATCTTCGAGGCCGTGCGCAGGCCCGTGGCCCCTACCAGCCTTTCTATGCCCGATGCCGCATGGAAAAACACGCCCGCCAGGCCGATGTTCATCATCGCGGCAAGGAGCGCCGGCACCACACCGTAGGAATTCGTCAACAGCAAGACCGTCGTCAAGACGGCGGGTCCCGCGATCAACGGAATGCCCAGTGGAACCGCTCCCAGCGAATCCGGATCCGACCGCAAAGATCCCTTTTCGACGGCGAACAGGTCCCCCATCGCCAGCACGAACAGTAAAATCCCGCCCGCCATCATGAAATCGCCGATGGTAATTTGCAGATAGAGCAGAACCCAGCGACCGGCCAGAGCGAAGCCGATCACGACGATCGCCGCGGTCATCAGCGACTGTCGAATAACGCGACGTTTTCCCACCTCCGAAAGTTCGGATGTCAACCCGAGATACAACGGCAGGATACCGATGGGATCCACGGCGACAAAAAGAGGAACCAGGCAATACAGAAAGCGACTCAGGAGGTCGTCGGAAGCGGGCATGACGAGTATCTTTCCGTATTCGCGGCGGGTTGCAAAACCTCATCAATTGAATCACGATAGCGCTGGAAGGGTCAATAGCCGTCCGCAGGCGCCCCGCCGGACCGACCTTCCAAGGAGACCGTATGGCTCAACAGTGGTATTACGCCAAGGGCGAACGCAAGATCGGACCGATTACCGCAAGCGAACTGAAACGCCTGGCCCAGAGTGCGGAATTGTTGCCCGACGACCTCGTGTGGCGAGAGGGACTCCGAGATTGGATGGCCGCCAAGCGTATTCGCGGTCTATTTCCGGAAGGCAATGCGGAAGAGACGGTCTCGCCTACCTCTCCCAACCCGCCGCAAGCCCCCGGGGCGAACGAATCTCTTCCCGCCGACGAGGACGCATATCCCCTCGTACAACCGGTTTCGGACGCGAATAGCTCGCTAGCCGCACCCGAACCGGCGGAAGAGCATCAGGCTTTGCCGCAACGTCCGCCGCCGCTTTCGGGATCGTCTTCGCGACCGGAAGTCGGGCGAACCGGGAGACTCAAAGCGGCTTTCGAGAACTCACCGACGACGTTCGCCCGATCGCGCGAAAGTCAGGGCGGACACGTCTTCGACGCCATCCTGGGGCTATTGCGGCAATTCTTCGGGAGCGACTTCATCAACGGCACGTTGCGACTGTTCGCGTTATGCGGACAATTCGGGCTCTGGGCGAGTGCCGGCATCGCCATTGTCGCCGGAGTGACCGCCGGTCTGCGACGCTCGGATTCTACCGAAGTTTTCATCGCAATAGCCTTCGCCGCGGTCTTGGTGATTTTGCAATACGCGGCCTCCCGACTGCTTTTCGTCCTTGAACGCTGGGATCGCCTGGTTCATGCACAGTTAGGCTCCTCGGCCACCACGGACGGACTGTCGCTGATATCTCTCTTCGTCGGCGTGACGGGTTTGGTCGCATTGACCGTCGCGGCCTTTCGCAGCGGCGCCCCGAGTATGCTGTTCGTCGCTTTGGGAATGTTCATCGTCTTCGCCTACCTCAGTCTCTCCATGCTGAACCTTGAGGGCATGAATATCGCGATCGTCCCCGAAACCACGCCCGCCGAAGAGGCGTTGGGGTTGTTGCAGTTCTTTTTCAAGATGATGTTGCGCATCACGCCGATCCTTTTCGGCACTTTGATCCTGCTCGGCTTCTTCCAATTGCTGGCAGCATGGATATTGGGTTTTGCAGAGACAAGGGACGTCGCGGCGGGGGATTTTCAGCAGTTGGCCAAGGCTATGAATACCCGAATGATGGCAATCGGGTTCGAAGCGTCGGGGCGAATCTTCCTAATACTCGGCGGTCTTTTTCCGGTGATCACGTATCTGCTTTTCATCTTCGGACAGCTTGTGCTGGCCCTTTTGGCCTCCATTTTGGCCATTCCCGCCCGGCTCGAACAATTGGAACGCGACCGGTCGGAAGTCACGGATGCATGAACGCAAGCAGTACCGATTGGCTCGTCCGCGGCGAGCATTCGCCCCGGTCGACCGATGTTACCGCCGGCGCCGAGCACACCGGGCGGACGATGACGATTGCCCGGGCGCCGTTGCAAAGCATCAAATCCGAGTTGAACCGCCCGCCCCGAAGCCCCCAACCCGTCGACAACTACGCTCGGAACTCGCCGGTTCCGGCGCCCCTTTAGCCCAACAACTTGCCGGATTCGCGCCGCCGATTGCAAGACCGATGGCAGGACGTTAAAAAACCATGAACACCCAGGGGCGGTTGCCCGTGCGCCGGACCGCGGTACCACCCGCCGACGGTGGCGATTCCTTGCTTTGGAGTCGTTTCACCTCAAGCCGCGCCCTTCCGAGACGCCCCCTTTCCAAACGGCCTGATTGATGCAAGGTACCCGGAGGCTACGATGACGGCATGCGGAAAACTCAGTCGTACTCTATGTTTGGCCGCTTTTTTCACGGCGGCAAGTCTCGCGCCAATCGCCCAACCGGCGACCGGCGAAAATGTTTCCGCCGCCCATCGTTTGACGCCCGTTCCTTTTACGGTCGTGCAATTGGATGACGGCTTTTGGTCAACTCGATTGAAAACGAACCACGATCGATCCATCCCGCACAACTTTCGCTGGTGCGAGGAAACCGGTCGCTTCACGAATTTCGCCAAGGCCGCCGGTTTGATGCCGGGCGAATTCGAAGGCATCTACTTCAACGACTCCGACGTGTACAAGGTCTTGGAGGGGACATCCTACGCGCTGGCCGCCGCGCCGGACCCCGACTTGGAACAACGCATGGATCGCGTCATCGCGTGGATCGCCGCCGCGCAACGCGACGACGGCTATCTGAATACCTACTACACGTTGACGGGATTGGACAAACGATGGACGAACCTACCGGCCATGCATGAACTCTATTGTGCCGGCCATTTCTTCGAAGCCGCCGTGGCGCATTTTCGCGCAACCGGCAAACGCACCATGTTGGATGTGGCGATTCGCCTGGCCGATCATATAGACAGCGTGTTCGGTCCCGGCAAAAAGTACGGCGTGCCCGGCCACGAGGAAATCGAGTTGGCCTTGGTGAAATTGTACGAGGTCACCGGCGAGCGGCGTTACTTCGACCTGGCCAAGTTCTTCATCGATCAACGGGGCGATAGCTCGCACCGTCCGTCCTACGGGCCGTATTGCCAAGACCATATTCCGGTCCGCGATCAGTCGGAAATCGTCGGTCATGCCGTCCGCGCCATGTACCTGTATTCCGGCGTCGCGGACGTCGCCGCGTACACCGGTGATCCGGAATTGATGGCCGCCATGGATCGCATTTGGAAGGATGTCACCCTGCGAAAGCTCTACATCACGGGGGGCGTGGGCGCACGTCACGCCGGCGAGGCCTTCGGCGATCCGTACGAATTGCCCAACGAATCCGCTTATTGCGAAACTTGCGCCGCCATCGGTCTGGTTCTATGGTCCTACCGATTGGCACTCATGCACGGCGACGCCCAATATGCCGACGTCTTGGAGCGAGCACTGTACAACAACGTTTTGGCCGGCGTCGCCTTGGACGGCGAGCACTTCTTCTACGTCAATCCGTTGGCGTCGGGAGGCAATCACTATCGGCAACCGTTCTTCGGCTGCGCCTGCTGTCCCACCAACGTGGTGCGACTGATTCCGTCCGTGCCGGGTTACGTCTACATGCAGAACACCGACCCCGACGAAATCTTCGTCAATCTGTACGTGGCGGGCGGCGCCGTGTTGGAGACGGCCCACGGAAAGCTGGGAATTCGCCAGGAGGGACGTTATCCCTGGGATGGAGACGTAGCCATCCGGTTGTTCCCCAAAGAACCGCAAGAATTCACGCTCAAGCTGCGAATTCCCGGTTGGTGTCGGCAATTCAGAGCCGACGTGAACGGAGAGACGATCGCGGAACCAACCATCGAGAAGGGCTATCTTGCGATCCGACGCCTTTGGAAAGAAGGAGATCGCGTAAACCTGAGCCTGGCCATACCGGTCGAGCGGATCGAGGCCCATCCCGCCGTCGCGGCCAATCGCGGCCGAGTCGCCCTTCAGCGCGGACCGCTCGTCTATTGTTTCGAAAGCGTGGATAACGGTTTTGACGTTCGCAAAATCGTGCTGGCCAAGGACCCGCGTGTGGAAACGGAATATCGGCCCGACCTGCTCGGCGGGATCGTCGTCTTGCGGGCCGACACCGCCGATCACCGTCGCGTAACCGCCGTTCCATACTACGTTTGGGATCACCGCGAACCGGGTCCCATGGCGGTATGGGTCCGACAATCGGGCAAGTCGCGCCATCCCCAAACGGACGATCCCTCCTGGCAGGGCTTGTTGTATCGCCCCTTGGATCCCGCCGGTTTGGGCGAAGATGAGCCGCTGACGCCCTTGGAGGCCGCCGAGCCTACCGCCTCCCACTGCAACCCCAGCGACCAAGTCGAGGCGCTCAACGACACCCTGGTTCCCAGCAACTCTAGCGATCACGGAATTCCGCGGTTTACTTGGTGGGACCATCGCGGTACGGTCGAGTGGGTCGAGTACCATTGGGCATCGCCCGTCACGCTTTCCGCCGCCGAGGTTTATTGGTTCGATGATGAACCGGTCGGCGGTCAGTGCCGCATTCCGGCTAACTGGCGGTTGCTTTACCTCGATGGCGACGAGTGGCGGCCGATTAGCACCCGTGACGAATTCGGCTTGCGAAAAGACGCCTTCAACCGCGTCGGCTTCTCGCCGATCGAGACGACCGGTCTGCGAATCGAAGTTCAGCTTCGCGAGAACTACTCGGGCGGTATCCTGGAATGGCGTGTGGAATAGGCGCCGGCTTGACGCCCGCGATGTGGCTCCGCCTGCATGCACCGCTTTTGCTCGGGCGATTTGCCGCGACTGCGGAGCTATGCGTTTCGGCACTCCGCCCGGTCACTCGGGCATGGGTTCCGACTGCGCATTCGGGTTCGCCGGCGTGGGATTCTCCGGGGGCTTGGGAGAACCTTCCGGCGTCGATTCGTCTTCGGGAGGAGTCGAGGGCGCAGGCTCTTCGGCCGGGGGTTCCTTCTGCGTTGGTACCGGCGAGGCTTCGGCGGGGGGCTCGTTCGCCAGGACCGGCTTGGCCTCTTCCTCTGACGGTGTCGCTTCCCGCGGACGAAGACGCCCGGACATCAGATCGTACATCAGCCCCAGGAGTACATCCGCCGGCAACACAAAGGTCTCGGTTCGCCCCGCCCGCGCGATGTTGATGCCGACCACGCGCCCTTCCAAGTCGACGACGGGGCCGCCGCATTGTTTGGGCGGCAAGACGCCGTCGTGCTGCAACACTGCCGGATAGTCGTCCGCTCGGCGACTAACGCCGACACCCGAGGTATTTTGCATCCGCCGCTTTCTCGCATCGGGGGTATCCGACGGCTTGAGAACCGCCTGGATCTCGAGTTGCTCCTCGCCGCGACGAAGCTTGAGGGTAATCTTTTCGCCCGGGCGGTGGTTTCTGATCGCCCGCACAACGTCGGCCGACTTCTCCGTGGCAATGCCGTCCACGGACAGCACGATGTCGCCGGCCTTGATCCCCGCGGCAAACGCGGCGGTGTCCTCCAGCACTTGCGTCACGCTGGGCCCCGACTCGGTGTCCCGCAGCGATACACCCAAGACACCGGGCTGAAGCGGGATAGTTCGTCGGGGCGCGGCGACCACGCCGATCACCGCGGGAATCTCGGCATTGAACGACGGCGAGATGAGCCATTGCCCCACCCTCGGGTCCTCCCCTTTGCGCCAGGTCAGTTCCGGCAAACCTTTCGCGTCGATCTTGAGCATGGCAACGTCGTGTTCGGACGATAGGCCGACGATTTCGGCCGGAAGCTCGCGTCCGTCCGCCA
Organism: Thermopirellula anaerolimosa; assembly: GCF_054657335.1. Classification (NCBI taxonomy): domain Bacteria; kingdom Pseudomonadati; phylum Planctomycetota; class Planctomycetia; order Pirellulales; family Thermoguttaceae; genus Thermopirellula; species Thermopirellula anaerolimosa. The sequence goes on along the minus strand of NZ_BAAHYX010000006.1, from coordinate 301,629 downwards.
GACGACAAGCGATCGGCGGTTCCAACTCATCGGCTTTGGTCACGACCCATCCGTCGGGACCTACGATCGTCCCCCACGCGACGTCCTTGTCCCCACATCGCACGAGCACGACGCAGTCGCGCGCTCCCGCGGTAACGGAGGCGAAAGCCTGCTTGACCGCATCGGAGTCTCGCAAAGGCAAGGAATCTCGCCAGACCTCGCCTTTCGCCAAACGATCCCAACCATCGCGAAAAACCTGGACGGGCACATGAAAGTTCGTGGTTGTTGCGGTGGAAATTCGGCTGTGGATTCCCACGACGCGGCCTTCCAGGTCGAACAGCGGTCCGCCGGAGTCGCCCGCCACCAGCGGACAGTCCGTTCGAATCAGGGTCCGATCGCTTCGCAAGACGCGTCCCAATCGCAAAACCGGGGGGCGTCCCGTCGTATAGCCCAACGGATGCCCCAAAGCCAGCACCCAATCGCCGGGCGAGAGGGCATCCGAGTCTCCCATCGGCGCTGCCGTCCAAGGCCCGTCGCCCTCCAATTTCAAGAGGCCGGCGTCCAGATCCTCGTTGCGACCCAACGTAGTGCCGGAAGCGCGCTTCCCGTCCGCGAAGATGAACTCCGCTCGCTGATTGGGTTGGGTGACGACGTGGCCCGCCGTCAACACGTAACCGTCCTCCGTCACGATTACCCCCGATCCCTGATTAGTTCCTACCCGAACGCATACGACGGATGGCAGCACCTTTGCCACCAACTCTGTAACGTGCGACTCCAACTCCCGCGCGTCGTCCAGGCTTTGAATCCGGATTACAGGCTGATCCTCAGTCGCAAGGCCTACACGATGCGCGGCGACCGCCCCGTAAGCGATGATCGCGGTGAACAGAACGAGCGCCAAACCACGAACTTGCTTCAGAGAACGCGATTCCGCACTACGCATTTGGGAAGATTCCGTGAAATGAGATGCAGGGAAATAGCACGAAGGACAAGAGCGGGGGGCCAAGCAGTATTATGGGCGCAATGAGCGTCCTATCGCCGTCGAAGAACGAACGCACCGGGCTTCGCTACCAACCTTCGCCTCCTGCCATTATTCTCCAAAAGGCGGCGGAATCAACGCATCGCCGCGGGATTCCCCGGCGCAGTGACATGCGCGATTCGAAGCTTTTTTCCGGCTTCAAAAGTCGGTATGTTGATTGCGGTGAATGCAGCTACCATTACCGAAGACGAAGCGGCCTCGGATGGAACCGACTCCGATTCGCAACAGATCGGGACGGCCGCCAAACGGTCAGGGATACCCGAGGACACGAAGACGGACTTCTAACGCAACGCTTTTTTCCAATCGCGCAGGCATTCCGCGCAAGTCTGGGGAGGCAAGCCATGCAAGGATTCCTATCCCGCTACAAACGATTTCTAATGCGCGTCGCTCTTTTGGGCTGCATGCTGACCGTGGCCGGACGGACGTTCGCCCAATCCCCGGAACCTATTCGCGATGTCACCATCGGACCCAATCGGGAAGTGCGAGTCAACGGAAGGCCTTTTCTCCCCATCATGTCCTGGCTGCAAGATCCGGTTAATTTTCCGGCGGTCCGGAATTGCGGCATGAATACTACCGCCGGTTATTGGCGCGGTTCGGGAGGGACGCGCGACGTTGCGGAGTATTTGGATCGAGTGCGAGAGGCCGGTTTGTACGGCGTCATGCCATACGACGACGCCCTCCGCGGTCACCCAGCACTTCTCGCCTATATTCACGACGACGAACCGGACCTCCCCCGGCAGGTAAGCGACGGCGAAGTCATCGCTTCGCCCGGTTTGCGAATCAATACCAAAACCCCGCTATGGCGGATTCGCGACGGCGACACAAGTTCGTGGTCGGTACTGGACCCGCTCGCGGAGGCCGCGATTACAATTCCGCTGCCTTCCCCCGTCACGGTTCGCCGTTTTTCGTTTTGGTTAACGACGTCGCCCGGTCTGAGCGTGGCGCGCGAGATCGAAATTCAAGCCGACGGCAATACGGCGACCGTCGCCACATTGGAAAACCGCCGCGGCGAACAAGCCATCGAATTGCCGGAACCGGTCACGGCCTCGCGCTTCACGTTCCGCGTCACCAAGACCGATCCCGGCAACAACGAATGGGGTTCGATCGCGGAGATCGGCGCCTACGACAAAGACGGTAAGAATGTATTGTTGGCCCCGCCTCGCTGGATACCCCGCCAAACGCCCGAGCAAACAGCGCAGGCCTACCAACGCATCCGGCAAGGGGACGCCAATCGGCCCGTCTTCATGACCTTCACCGGATACTTCCATCCTCACTTCGGAAAATGGCCGGACGAAGTTCGTAGCCGTCTTTATCCGGCGTACATCGCGTCCGCCGACGTCGTCGGTTTCGACATATATCCGATCTACGGTTGGAACAAGCCGGAATGGATTCACTTGGTCTACGAGGCAACCGCTCAACTCACGGATTTGGCAGGGAATCGGCCGACTTACGCGTGGATCGAGACCGGCAAGGGCGGCCAGTACACCGGCGCCTTGGAGAATCAAAAAGACGTGACGCCCCGACATATTGAGGCTGAGGTGTGGATGGCTCTTTGCGGGGGCGCTACCGGTATCGGTTATTTCACTCACATATGGAAACCGTCGTACAACCAGTTCGGGGTGCCCGCAGAGAATCGCGAAGCCCTGCGACGCATCAATGATCGACTGACTCGCTTGGCTCCTGCCATTCTCGCGCCGCGGCATAACAATGCCTTGTCCTGGACGACCGCAGGGGGACGGGTGGCCGCGTTCTTGACCGTCGCGGAGGACGCGGTTTATGTTTTCGCCGTCAATTACGATCCCAGGGATCAACCGGCCGATGTCGTGTTTTCGCTCAATACCGCCGAATTGCCGACGACGGCAGCGGTAGCCGACCGGACTGTGGCCGTCGTCATCGATGAAAACCGCGGCGTTCTGATTCGGGACGGCAAGTTCTCGGATCATTTCGAACCGCTAGGGGTGCATCTCTACCGCATTCAAATGGGTGAGAAAACGCGAGTCGGCCAATGACCGCGCTGACCATCGCGAAATCTTATCAGGTTGCATTTCCCCGGACCGGGCAAGAACATTGAGCACGATAGCTGCCGTTTGCTCGCAGGGTGCCGTGTTGCCGACGGTGTCCGCGGGCTATATGATAACGACCAAATGCGACGAACGAACGGTCTGCGCCGAACGCGAGGGCGGCGGTTGGCGATCGTTGATGAATCCACGACGCCTCGTCCGGTCGCCGTTTCGGGCGGCGGATTGTCGCGGCTTTTTTCCGGTCAAGCCTTTTCTCGAACGAAAGCCTAAAGCCATGTTTGATTCCAGCCTTTCTCCGCGTTCGCGACCGTTGTTTTCCGAGCGGCAACCGCGCGGCACGCAAAACCACGACGCTGCCTTTGGGCAGGTGATCGACAAGCGTCCTCCGGTGATCCGAAGGATGATACTCTTGGCCGGAGTGATTGTGTCCGCCACGGCGGGGACGTTGTTTTCGGTCGGGCCATCCGCGGCAGAGGAAACCGTCGAAAAATCCGTGGCCGTCTTGGAGGTCGCCGATCCGCACTTTCACGACTTGATTGCCCCGGACGCCAAGGTGGAGGTGTTGGCCGAGGGATTTGAATGGTCCGAAGGACCGGTTTGGTGGAGGCACGGCGAGTGCCTCCTGTTCTCCGACGTACCGCGAAACACCGTGTTCCAGTGGCGGGAAGGGAAGGGAATCGACGTCTGCCTCAAGCCGTCCGGGTACACGGGCATGACAGCGCGCGGAGGCGAGTCGGGATCCAACGGCTTGGCGGTGGACGCCGAGGGAAGGCTGGTCCTGTGCCAACACGGCGACCGACGAGTCGCCGTATGGTCGGAGGGTTGCTTTCATACCCTGGCAAATCGATATCAAAATAAGCCCTTGAATAGTCCGAACGATTTGGTCATCCGATCCAATGGAGACATCTATTTCACGGATCCGCCTTACGGCATGACGCCGGAGGCCGCCAAGGCCGAAGATGCTTTGGGGTTTTGCGGTGTTTATCGCATCTCGCGAAACGGTCAATTGACGCTGTTGACGGATCGAATGACCCGCCCGAACGGCATCGGCTTTTCTCCGGACGAAAAGACGCTCTACGTGGCTCAATCGGATCCCGCCGAACCGATTTGGATGGCCTTTCCCGTTCGTGAGGACGGGACGCTGGGAGAGGGCAGGAAGTTCTTCGACGCCTCGGTCTGGAAGGAAAGCAAACTGCCGGGACTGCCGGACGGTTTGAAAGTCGACGCGGCAGGCAACGTTTTCGCGACGGGTCCCGGCGGTGTCAATGTTTTTCGCCCGGACGGCACCTTTTTGGGGCGGATCCGCGTCTCGGTTCCAACCGCTAACTGCGCCTTCGGTAACGACGGTTCCGTGTTGTACATCACGGCCGATATGTATCTCCTGCGAGTTCAAACCAAGACCAAGGGTTTAGGATTTTGACCGATTTCGTAAGAGGTCGCCTGCAACCGGTCGCGGACCGCGTTGCGGGGCGAGTGCGGTTGCTTCGGTTTCCCGTTTAATTCCGGCCCTAGACGCAAGGAGTCGTTGGAATGGATCGAAAGGAGATTCTCGCCAAGGTGGCCGCGGGAGAATTGACCCCCGAGGAGGCCGACAGCCTTCTCAAGAGTATGCCGGAGTCACAAGGCGTTTTGAGCTGCAAGGTCAGCCCCAAAGGGGCGGTCAGCGTCTACGGACTGCAACGCATGCCGGTAACGCTCTATGCCGATCAATGGCATCGGCTCTTGGAGTTTGCGCCGAAAATCCGTGATTTCATCGAGCAACACCGCTCGTCGCTGCGGTGGAAGGGGGCCTCCGGCGCTTCCTCGGACGAATCGACGGAGCACGCATCCGAACCCGATCAGGGGGAATCCGGCGCCGCATCCATGTGAGGACGATCGGCGGTCTCCGCCGACAAGAGCGCTCCGTGCCCGCAGCCTGATTACGCGCGATTGTCCGCCGAACGGTAGTCTTACGGTTTTCGTGACCGGAGATCCTCCGCAGCGATCGGTTCGCTCATACCTCTTTTCTTGGACCGGTTTTCTTGGACCGGGTCATTCCTGCAAGGAATACAGCAGGACATTCAGTCCAATCCGGGCCGCGTCTTCGGGAATATAGCCTTGGCAGCCGATGCTTTGCTGCTTCTCCAAGGCACAACTCAAATCATACGGAGAAAACACGACCGCCCAACGACCGTCGATGCGAATCCCTTCCAGTTCCGGCGGGACCTTTCTCAAGATATCCGCCGACGCTTCGCGAAGACCGGTCGGTTGCGGATCTCGCCGGGTGACGGTTTGGAGGTCGAATCCGCCGTAAACCGACCGCAACAAATCATCGTCGACGGGTATCGGCTCCAGGGGATGCTCCGGCAAAATCGCCTGCATTTCCAAACGGAAAGAGTCGGCAAAGGCGCGCGAGGCACACACGGCGTCCGCCAGGATCATGCCCCCTCTCTCCACGAATGTTTTTAGGCGGCGTCGCTCCTCGGGAGTAAGCCTGAAAGCGTTCCGGCCGTGCATGAAGGCCAAATGGAAATCGAAGAGCGACTCGTCCGTAATCGCGATATCGTACTTTACAAGATCGACTCGCAATCCCAATTCTTTCTCGGCGGCCTCGAGAAGATGAATCACGGCCCGAGGCGCTACGGTGCAACCGCCGGGGTGTTGCAGCACGGCCACGGCCAATCGATTGCGCCGTCCCACCTCCGGCGGTCGATCCGCGGAATGATCGAAGAACTCGTACTTGTAGCTCAATTGTCGATTGGTCGCGTAGGCCATAATGTTCCTACCTAGCGCCAAGGCGGCATCCACCTGCGATTGGACGGCCTCCGCGAACCGCAACTCGCGTCCGGCTCGCGAGATCTCCCAAAGGCATGAAAGCGATGCTTGCCCGGTTTGGGGCGGCGGGGAGTAAACGACGCTGGTCCTGCAACCAAAATCCAGCCCCAAAAGCGGTCTCAGTTGTTCCGGGGCAATCGCCGTTTCGGCACGCCAAATCGGGTGCTCCGGAGGCAATAATCGGAGTCGGTACTCCGGTTCGGGAAAGGCCAATTCCATGAGTCGGCGAAATCCCTGATCGAAGTCCCCCTGCGAGCAAACGGACTCCGCTACGATGAATCCCCCGCGATCCAAATAATCGCGGAGCTTCTTGGCTAGCGTTTGACTTGCCGAGGGATCCTGCGGAAGCGGGCTTCGCGTGCCCCCGAAATACAGAACGGGAGACTGGCGGAGGTCGTCCACGGTCGCGGCGGACAAATCCACCACCTGCCAACCGAGATCCATTTTCCACGCCTTTTCGACATGTTCCGTCAGGTTGCCGATGTCGTTACGGTGAGAATTCCAAGCAGCTTCGTCTCCCCATTTGAGCTTGGCGGCCATGATGGGACGCCTTCCCTTGGCAAGGAATAGAAGCGCGAAGGCCGTCGCGACTTCGGGATCATCCTCACCCGTCCCGGATTGCCCCGGACCGACCCAATAGTCGGCCGCCAATCGCCCCGCCTCGTCACCGCCGGCACGGCGTGTCTTCAACTCCAAGAGGAAAGCGGAGCCTTCACGATACCAGTCATGAGATCCGATGAATCGCTGGGAGGTGAGACGCCCCACCCGCTCCAGGCCGTAGAGGTAGTACAACAACCACGAATCCCCGGCCCGAGGGTTTTGCCGCACCGAAAAGTTGCGTGCCAGCCAGTCCAGTCCGCGGCGGATACGGTCGTCTTGATCCTTCGCCGGTTGACAACATTCCACGCGATCACCTGCAACGGCGGCGTTAGGGGTGTGCACCATGGCGTACGTGATGACCAAAGCGCTGACGCCGGCGCACGTCATACTGCCCGTACCGTCCAAACCTTTGCGATACCCCCAGGAACCGTCGGGGTTCTGCGTTCCTTCCCAATAGTCGCGGGCATTTTTCCAGACTTCATCCGCCGCCCGAATGCCGACCCTTTCCGCCTCGTACAAGGCCAACAGCGCGAATTGGCTGTTGGAGTTATCCGCTCGGAGGCCGAAACCGGGATAAGACCAACCGCCGCGATCCGGTCCGTCCTTGACCTGCACGCTTTCCAACCACTGCACGTTACGCTGAATCAGGGCGGCATCGCGGTTCGGATTCGCCCGACACAACACCATGGTCTGAAGGGAGACCGAATACGTGGAGTTGATTTTGCTCGGCTCGAATTGACGGAACCGCCGCAGCGCCTTTTGGATGACGGGGTCGTCGGCGGGAACGCCGGCGGTAAGCAGGGCCAGCGCACAAAGCCCGCTCACGCCGCCCGTGTGCGGCGGAAGATCCGTCCACGACCCGTCCGCCTTCTGCTGCCGCTTCAGGTATTCCACGCCGCGGTCGATGGCTTGCTGCAACAAGGGCGCTAGGCCGTCGGCGACATTCTGCCCGAAGGCCGCTCCCCCCAGCGAAACAACCGGCAGGAGGCAGAGAAGCAGCCGCGCTGCCATCGCCGATCGCCGGGGGCAGGAAGGCCCTTCGGCGGATGGCCGCACTGCCACCTCCGACTTCCGATCCCGTTGACGATCGACACTATTTGCTGGCAAGGTTCACCTATCCCTTATATTCATCGCCGATTGCCGTATTTCGCCGTGATGACAACTGGTACGGCAAAACTCGTGGGAAGAGCAACGCGCGGGATTCTCGCTCGGGCCGCCCATGACGTCTAAAACAACCCTCGCGAACGCGGAGGCGAACGGCTATCCATCGAGTGCAGTCCGTCGGTCTTGCGTCGAATCGCGGTTGCCTCTCAAATTACGATAGGGCAGGAACCGTGCCGCGAAAAGCCCCTTTGGATGGTCGTGCCGCGTATGACCCTGCACACCACGGGTAGGTCTCGTGATCCATTCGGTGAATTGAGGGTTCGCTGTTGATCGCGAGCCCGACGACCGTGGGTCCGCGACCTTTGTTTCGGCGAAAGAACTGGTTCCCTGGGATGAGGTGTCGGATTGTCCACAAAACCACGAAGTCTGGGAGACGTCCTCCAGGAGTTCAGCTATCATCGGAAGCTGATGCAGGAGGAATTGCAGAAAGTAATCGTTGGGCAAAGCGAAGTCTTGGAGCAAATCTTGGCGGCCATCTTCACGCGCGGCCACTGTTTGCTGGTGGGAGTGCCGGGGCTGGCCAAGACTCTCATGGTGAGCACCCTGGCTCGGATTCTGGACGTCCAGTTCAAACGAATCCAGTTCACGCCCGACCTCATGCCTTCGGACATCACGGGCACCAACGTGTTGGAGGAGGACGATCACGGCAAACGCTACTTCCGATTCATGGAAGGCCCCGTCTTCACGAACATCCTTCTCGCCGACGAAATCAACCGTACGCCGCCGAAGACGCAGGCCGCGCTGCTCCAAGCCATGCAAGAGCGTGAAGTGACGGTCGGGCAGCAAACCTATCCCCTGCCCGAACCCTTCTTCACGATCGCCACGCAGAACCCGATCGAGCAGGAGGGCACCTACCCGCTGCCCGAAGCACAACTCGACCGCTTCATGTTCAACATTAAGGTGGACTATCCGACCTTGGAGGAGGAAGAGAAGATTCTGGCTACGACCACGCGGAGCGAGAAGACGGAAGTTCGCAAGATTTTGAACGGCAAGGCGATTGTCAGCCTCCAAAAGCTAGTCAATTCCGTGGCGGTCAGCCCGTACATCATCCAATACGTCACAAGACTGGTTCGGGCGACGCGTCCCAACGATGCCGCCGTCCCGCAGTTCGTGCGGGAGATGGTCGATTGGGGCGCCGGTCCGCGTGCCGGGCAGTTCCTCATCCAGGGCGGCAAGGCCCTGGCCGCCATGGACGGACGTTTCACCGTCGCCGTGGAAGACGTTCAAAAGCTGGCCGTTCCCGTCTTGCGACATCGCATCAGCACGAATTTCCAGGCCCAAGCCGAAGGGATGACCGCCGACGACCTCGTACTGCGTTTGGTGAAGGAGATCCCGCCGCCAAGCGTTCCCAAGTTCGAATCGTAGCCTGACCGCCGGAACGTGCAAGCCGACCGGTCGCGGTCGCGGCCCCGATTCGCCGGCGAGACTGTGAGTTCAATCGGCAAAGCCGTCCTCGGCAACGCGAAGCCGTTATGTCCAACGTCGTCAAATATCTCAAACCCGAGGTAGCCAGACAGATCAAGCGGCTGGATCTCCGCGCCGAGTTCATCGTGAAAGGTTTCTTACAAGGACTCCACGCAAGCCCTTTCCAAGGGTTCTCGGTCGAGTTCAGTGAGCACCGCAAATATGTGCCGGGCGACGATCCTCTCGATATCGACTGGTTGGTGTACGCCAAGACGGATAAGTATTACGTCAAGAAGTTCGAGGCCGAGACCAACATCACCGGCTTTTTGGCGGTCGATGCGAGCAGTTCCATGGGCTACACCTACCGCGGCGAGATGACCAAGTTCGATTACGCCGTCGGTCTCGCGGCGGCTTTGTGCTACCTCATGATTCGCCAACAGGACCCCGTGGGGTTGTGGGTCTTCGACGAAGTCGTGCGGCGAACGCTGGCCCCCCAGTCGCGACGGTCCCAACTCGGCAACGTGCTTTCCGTTTTGGCGAAACTGACGCCCAGCGGCAAAACCGACATCGTCGGCGGGTTGAATCGGATGTCGGGCGTTCTGCATCGTGCCTCCCTGATCATGATCTTTTCCGATCTCCTTGCGGAAGAAGAACCGATCATCAAGGCCCTCTATCGTCTCAAGCACCGCGGTCACGACGTCATCTTGTTTCACGTCTTGGACGAAGCCGAGGTCCGGTTTCCCTTCAGCGGAATGGTGGAATTGGAAGACCCCGAGACGCTCGATCGCTTGGAGGTCGACGCGACGGGCGTCCAGGCGGAGTATGTGCATGAACTGGAACAATTTCGCGAAAGGTATCGCAAGGAATGCCTCCGGGCGGGAATCGATTACGTACCGCTCGATACCTCCATGCCTTTCGACAAAGCCCTAACCGAATACTTATTGCGGCGTCGCGCCCGATTTTGACCCGCTCGCACGGATTGCCATGGCGTTCGTCACCCCGTTGTTTCTCTGGATCGGCACGGCACTCGTGGGCATCCCGTTGGTGCTGCACTTGGTGATGCGCCGGCAAAGTCGCCGCGTGACGTTTCCCGCTTTGCGGTTCGTTCGCAACCGCTTTCAGGTGGTGCGCCGCCGACTTCGCCTCCGCCACTGGATTCTGCTGATCTTGCGGATGGCCCTCTTGTTTTTTCTGTGCGTCTTACTCGCCCGCCCCAGTCTTCGGCCAAGCGGCATCGGAACCGGAGAAGAATCCCCAGTGGCAGCGGCACTGGTGTTCGACACCGCTCCCAGGATGACGTACCGGCAACGCAATCAAACACGGTTGGAGGCCGCCCGGGAAATCGCCGACTGGTTACTGACGCAATTGCCGCGCGACAGCGAAATCGCGGTCGTGGACACCGGAACGTCCGCCGCTGCGTTTGCCGTCGATCGCGCGGCGGCGCGAACGCAAATCGCCAGACTCCCCATCTCCCTGCGTCCCGCCTCGCTGCCCGAGACCCTCGTCAAGGCGCAGGAACTGCTAAAGACCAGCACCTTGGAACGTCGCGAGATCTACGTTTTCTCCGACCTTGCCGCGGCGGCCTGGCCTGAGGATCAAATATCCCAGGTCAAGCGAATCTTCGAGGGCGAAGCAAAGACGGGCGTCTATTTCGTGGATGTGGGCGTACCGCAACCGGAGGATTCCGCAATCAGCGGTCTGCGATTGAATCGCGAAGTCACCGCCGGGGGCAATCCCGTCGAATTGGAGGTGGAATGCCGTCGCTTCGGAAGTCCCGTATCGCAGACGGTTGCTGTGTTTTTGCGATCCCCCGGATCGAATCCGACCGCGGAGGAATCGCTCGTCAAAAGGAGCCAGCGGACCGTTGATCTGCAAGCCGACGGCATCGCAAGCCTTTCGTTTTCGCTAGGGAATCTTTCGCCGGGCATCCATCAAGGATTCGTGGCCTTGGAAGGGGAGACGCCCCTGCCCGCCAATGATCGGGCTTACTTCACGGTGGAGGTTCGCGGCGCCGTGCCGATTCTCATCGCCGCGCCGCCGCCCGCGGAGCGCCACGCCTTGTATCTGTCGCAGGCCCTCGCGCCGGAAGCATTTCGCCGAGCGGGTACGGCCACGTTCGACTGTCGCGTTATCGACCACAACGAACTCCCCGCGACCGACTTCGGCGACTGCGCGGCAATCATTCTGTTGGACCCGCCGAAACTGCCCGATCCCGTTTGGGACAAAATCGAGGACGCCGTAAGATCGGGGAAAGGCTTGGCGATTTTTCTGGGCAGACGGGCCTCGCCCGCCGAGGCGTGGAATACGGCGTCCTTGCAACGGATATTGCCGGCGCGTCCCCTCATCCAGTCGCGAGCGCCCGCGGGGGATGTGTACCTCGCGCCTCGGGATTATTCCCATTACCTGCTCAGCCCGTTTCGCTCATTAGCCAGTTCGATACCCTGGGATCTCTTTCCCGTCTATCGCTACTGGCTTACCGAAATCGACTCGCAGTCCGCCTTCGTCGTCGCCGAATTCAGCGACGGTCGGGCGGCGATCCTAGAGAAAACCCTGGGACGCGGTCGCGTCATCCTTGCCGCCACTCCGATCTCCGACTTGCCGGACGAGACCCCTTGGAACCTTTTGCCCGTCGGTCAGGCTTGGCCCTTTGTCATCCTCGCCAACCAGTTGGGCATGTATCTGTCGGGCGCTGCGGATATACGTCTCAACTATCTGCCCAACGAGGTGGTGGAGGCCCCGACGGGCGGTCGCGATGCGGCCTCGACGTTCCTTCTCGAACGTCCCGCCGACATCTTCGCGCCGTCGCCTGCGCCGGAACCGCCCGTCAGACTTCAGCCCAATCCTGCCACCGGGCGAGTTGTCGTACCAAGCACGGATCGCGTGGGCAATTACCGACTCCGCGCCGGAGTCGGCGAGTCGGCCTACGATTGGGGTTTCAGCGTCAATTTTTCGTCGCAAGCGGCGGACCTCACCCGACTGCCCGACGAACGCTTCCGCGAATGGTTCAGTCCAACCGGAGCACGGTTGGCACGGACGCGGCAGCAATTGACGCGAGAGGTCTCCGTCGGCCGAAGCGGTTACGACTTGGTGCCCTACCTTGCTCTTTTGTTCGTGATGATTTTCGCGGCCGAGCAGGTGCTAGCCAATCGCTTTTACGGTGACCGGAAGTGAACGAAGGCGGCGCGACCGATAAACGCCCGATGGCCCGTATCACCATGACAATCCCATACCCGTTCTCCGCGGAGATGAGACTCCCCACGTGACGCCGCAATTGACGCTCAACCCCATTGCCGACAGTTATCTCGTCGCGATCGGCGTCGCGGTTGCGCTGCTATTGTTGTGGTATCGCCTTCCCTTGGCCGCCTCACTGGCGAGCAAAAAGCTCCGCATCCTGACGGCGATTCGCTGCGCCATGCTGCTGGTGTTGCTGTTCGTCCTTCTGCGACCAACACTCGTCTACGTCACGACGACCAAGCAAGCGGCGACCGTGATCATGCTGTTCGATCGTTCTCGAAGCATGTCCGTCCCCGATGAACTGAACGGCCTTTCACGCTACGACGCGATGCTCCGCGCCGTGTCCCAGGCCGCTCCGCGATTGAACCAATTGGCCGAAGAAGTCGAAATCCGAGCCTATGCGTTCGACGCCGAAACGTCGCCCATGACACTTCGCGACGGAGTCCCCGACTTGCCGTCCTCACCGGAGGGACCTCAAACCGCGATCGGCGCGGCACTGGAGGACGTGCTGCGAATCGAAGCGGGCAAGCGTGTGATGGCGACTCTGCTTTTCAGCGACGGCGCGCAGCGGGCGCTTTATCCGCGGGATGCGCTGCCGCAACCGGCGGCCATGCGAATGAAGAGCCTGGACCAACGCCTCTTCGCGTTTCGCTTCGGCAAAGCTCGCGGCGCCGCGGAAGCCCGCGACCTGGCGCTCGAAGACCTCTCGTGCCCCGACCGCGTTTTCGTGAAGAACGAGTTGACGATCACCGTCCGCATGCGTGCCGCCGGTTATGCGGGCCAAACCGTCGCCGCGCAACTTTTGTACGAGACCGAACCCGGCAAAATGGAGGTCGTGGATTCACAAGAGGTGCAAATCACCGGTCCCGATGAGAGAATCCCCGTTCGCTTTCGTTACACACCCGAAACGCCCGGAGAACGCAAGATCGCGGTGACCGTCGCCCCGCAACCGGGAGAAACCAGCGTCCTAAACAACGAACAAAGCACCGTCGTGAACGTCATGGAAGGCGGCATCCGCGTTCTCTACCTGGAGGGATCGCTCCGCGTTGAACAACGATTTTTGCGGCGTTCCTTGGATTCTTCCCCCGACATTCAGACGGACTTTTTGCGTCCGACCGCTCCGCCCGACGGCGGCGATCCCAGCGGTTTGGCGGAGCGATTCCGTCCGGGCCGATATGACGTTTACATCATCGGCGACATCGATTCCACCTTTTTCCGCTCGGAATGGTTGACGGAATTGGCGGAGACGGTATCTCGAGGATCGGGCTTGCTGATGCTGGGCGGATTTCAGAGCTTTGGTGCCGGAGGATACGCCGAAACGCCTCTGGCCGAGGTCTTGCCCGTCCGATTGAATCGTCTGGAACGTCAAGATCCGGGCGCACCGTTGCGAGCCGATTTGCACCTTCCCGGTCCTTTGCAGTTCGTTCCAACGGATATCGGCCTGCAACACTTCGCCTTGACGCTCGCCGCCTCACCGGAGGAATCGCGACGGCTTTGGGGGACTCTGCCGCCGCTGGACGGCGCGAATCGGATCTCAGGCATCAAGCCGGGCGCCTTGGTCTTGGCCGAAGATTCACAGAAAAACCCGCTCCTGGTGGTCCAGTTTTACGGCAACGGACGAACCGCTGCCTTCGCCGCCGACTCCACCTGGCGCTGGTGGATGCACGGCGAAGAGAATATTCACAAGCGGTTTTGGCGACAACTCGTGCTCTGGTTGGCCGGTAAAGACGAGTCGCGTCGTCCCAATGTCTGGATTCGGCCGGTTCAACGGCGGATTTTGCTGGGGGAAAGCTTCGAATTCGAGGCCGGGGCCAACGACGAGGCCGGCGAACCGATCCCCAATGCCGTACTGGAAGCCACGATTCGTTTGCCCGACGGTCGCACGGAAAACGTGGCCTTCACCGACGGAGAAGGTCGCGCGTCGGCGAGATTCCGTCGAACCGACCAGGCCGGTGACTATCTGCTCACGGTACGCGCCACGGTCGCAGGTCGGGAGTTGGGTACGCGAGAAACGCGGTTCCTGGTCGTCACGCGCGACTTGGAGATGGATCAGCCCGCCGCCGATCCTACCTTGTTGGCCTCCTTGGCATCGACGACGGGAGGGGAATTACTGCCCCCGGAACAACTTCCGGAATTGCTGGATCGTCTGCTGGCACAAACGAAGGAATTGGAAGTCCCCATCGTGACGCGACGAACTCTTTGGGACACCTGGCCCATTCTGGTCATCTTCACCTTGCTGGCGACTTCGGAGTGGTATCTTCGCAAACGCTGGGGACTGGTTTAGTCCGTGTTTAGTCCGTGCTCAAGGAAGGCCGGTGAGACTCAACGGCAGGACGTAGTATGAACCGGCGAATCTCGAATGATATCCCCGACGATGCCACCGCCCGCCAATCGTACCAGGCATCCCGTCTGATCTCGGGGTCTCGTGTCGCGATTATCGGTCGTTTGGCGGCCCTAACTCACGCGTCCGCCGCGGACTTGCTCAAGCGGAAAGGGTTCGTCGTCGTGGAACCGAACGATCCTTCCGTGGAAGTCCTTGTGCTCGGCGAATGGGACTTTTCCTGGACGGATTCGCCCGACCTGCGGCAACACCTTGCAAATGCCCCGGCTTCCAAGCTCCGAAAAGTGCCGATCGTCACCGAAACGGAGCTTTGGCAGGCGTTGGGCATGCTCGACGCCGGCGACGACATTCGCCGTTGGTTCACTCCGGCGATGTTGGCCGACCTGATCGGCGTGCCGACCTCGTGCGTGAGGCGATGGTATCGCCAGGGCTTGCTTCGGGCCGCGCGTGTCGTCCATCGGCTACCCTACTTCGATTTCTCGGAGGCCGCCGCCGCCCGACGCCTGGCTCTGCTTCGCCAAGAAGGCTTCTCTCTCGACGCGATCACGCAGCGCGTTCGCAAACTGCTGCCGTTCCTACCCTCGCTGGAACGGAATCTTAGCCGCATGACCCTAGTGGCCGACGGGCGACGCATCTTGCTGCGCCGCGACAATGATTTGATCGATCCGGCGGGTCAGCTCCATTTCGATTTCGAGACCCAGGCGGAAGACGATTTTCAAGCGTCGCCGGACGCATCCGACGCCTTGCAGTTCGCCGCTCCGTCTCACAATGCCGACCTGGAATCGCCCCCGGCTGATGCGGAGACCCTGGCGGCACTGGCGGAGGCATGCGATGACGAGGGACGCCTTGCGGAGGCCGTGGAGCACTATCGCGCCGCCATTGCCGCCGGCGGATTGACCGCTGAGTTATCCTTTCAGTTGGGAGACACGCTCTATCGCTTGGGTGATTTGGCTGGAGCCAGGGAACGGTTTTGGACGGCGATCGAATTGGACGACGGCTTTGTCGAGGCGCGGCTCAACTTGGGGGCAGTCTTGACGGAATCCGGAGATTTCGATCTGGCGGAGGCCGCCTTCCGCGGCGTGCTCACGCTGGTGCCCGACTATCCCGACGCCCATTACCTGCTTGCCAAGCTGTTGCGTGAGATGGGCAGGCTCGACGAGGCCGAACACCACCGGCGAGAATTCGTGCGACTCGCACCGCACAGTCCTTGGGCGAACGAGACGGGCTGGAATGATTCACCCGCCGATACCGAAGCCCCGCCGCCCGAGTACCCGGATTGATTCCGTCACGTCGCCACTCGCCCCTTTGGCGACGGGTGTTGTCGATACGGTGTGGGAATGTATTCGACGCTTCCGCTCGGTCGATTCTGCGGATAGAGTTGAAGCAACTGCACGACCTCGTCCGGCATGTCCGTCCGAACCGGCAGGCCGATCTCGACCGCCTTGTCCGCAGTCAACGGATAATCGTGCGTCCACGTCCCCTCCGACAACAAACGCGCGACACGCTCGGCGCTATCCGGCGCCATTTTGTCCGAGAGAAGCTCTTGTACGGCCAGACGCACCTGATCGACGGCCTTTTCCGCGACATCGGCCCAAATCAGCGTCTCGTCGTCCATGTCGGCGGGTTGCTTGCGGCTTAATACGCGAAGGATGGAGGCCGCCGGACGGTTCCCGAGTTGGGGATCCACAGGCCCCAGCACCGCATGCGGGCACATGACGATTTCGTCCGCGGCCAAAGCGATCAACGTTCCCCCGGACATGGCATAATGCGGCACAAAGACCGTCACCTTTCCCGGTCGACGATGAATGGCTCGCGCAATCTGAAGCGAGGCCAGTACGAGACCGCCCGGCGTGTGCAGCACCAAATCGACAGGAACGTCGGGATCCGTCAAATGAATCGCCCGAATAATTTCCTCTGAATCGTTGATGTCAATATACCGGACCAACGGAAATCCAAGCAAACTCATGGTCTCCTGACGGTGGATCAGGACGATCACGCGAGAATTCCGTTTCTTTTCTATCCTGGCGATCATCCGCTGCCGCGCGGCTTCGAGTAGCTTGCGGCTCAGAACCGGTTGCAGTGCCGAGATCATCAAGAATATCCAGAAAAAATCCATCACATTCACGGTCGTTCACTCCGTCGCAAGCTTTCCAATATCAACCGAACGGAAACATGGTCGTCTCAAGCCGCCTAGCGTTCGTGCAGCCAGGGCAGTTCCCACAGGACCTCATCCTTGGCGCATTTTCGACACGCCTTCGCCGGCTGCGAAAAGAATCCGCAAAGGATCACGCCCGCCGCGAATCCGCCGACGTGCGCCCACCACGCGATGCCGCCCACGTTGGGATCCACGGTCAGAATACTGAGTGTCCCGTTATAAAATTGAATCAGCGCCCACAGTCCAATGAACAAGAACGCGGGAAGGGCCACAAAGAGCGGATAAAGGAAGATCGGAATCAACGTGACAACTTGTGCCCGCGGAAATAGGACAAAGTACGCGCCCATCACCCCCGCCACCGCACCGGAGGCCCCCACCGTCGGTATCGTGGACATCGGGTTCGTCCATACATGCACAACGGCGGCGGCAATTCCGCACAGTAAGTAAAACACGAGGAATCCCACCGGCCCCATGCGATCTTCGACATTATCGCCGAAAATATACAGTATCCACATATTCCCGATGATGTGGAGCCACCCGCCGTGCAAGAACATACTGGTAAGGAACGGCCAGTAGTCATCCGCGGCAAACCCCGCGATTTGGGCCCAAGCCGGGTGCGTGTACCGAGCGGGGACCAGGCCTAACCAATAGAACAATTGGTCGCGAATGCCGGCGGGCAATTGAATCTCCAGAAAAAACACCAAAGCATTGACCAGAATAATGCCGTACAATGCGATAGGCGTATTGCGACTGGGAACACTATCCATCACGGGAATCATAATTCGGCCTCGCACACCCGCTTGGCTTTAGAAAGTATCGGCGGGCACTAAAACGTCTATTCGTTATTCGCCAAGTATCGCAGCCATCGGCCGCGGCGGCGCATTTGCCATTCCATCGTATCCGATGGAGATGCGCACGCCGTCGCCGCGCATCTAGCCAACACTATCCTTCGACGGTCGCTCCGACGCCCCTCCCGCCTCACTATTCGGCGAATGTGAGTCACCGGAAGGTTCTGCGTCGATAGCCTAACCCGACGAAGGCGTTTCGCCGATTCGGCGCCGCAGTTCGGAAAGGGCCTCCCGATCGCGGCGATTTGCGATCCATACCCATAACCATACGATCAGTATCACAAACAAAAGACCGGTGATAAATACCGCAGTCAAACCGGCGGTGTTGCGACTGTCGGATTCCGCCAGGGGCAGAGCCTCGCGGCCAATCAGCAACGGCGCCAATTGCCACGCGGTCTGGGATCCCGTGTCGGATGCCGGGCGCTCCGGGCGATAGCCCCAAGTCTTGTAGAAGAAAGCCGCCACGGCCAAATCGGTCGCGTAGCGCGGCCCTTCACCCAGCGGTACGCCGGGCGGCAGTTCTCGGACGCAGCACACCAGGGGATTGTTCTGCGAATCCTGCGTGAACAAGTAGATGGAATAGTAATGCGTAATGCCGAAACGCCGCCGTATGTCGGCGTCTTGAACCTCGATCCTCTCGATCCGCCTCGCCGTCCCATACAGCAAGACAAGTCGACCAATCTGAGATGCCGGTTCGTTGAACAATTTCACGACGGGAAATGTCGGAGTGCCCATCTTATCCAAGTCCCGGTGGGCTATTTCGTAAAGCTCTCCCGGTTTTGCTCGGCCCGCCGCCGCCAACATCTGATAAAACGCCTCGCGGTCTTTTCCGGTGAGGAAAAAACGCTCCAGGCCGGGCGCCGCCTCGGCGTCATCCTCGGCCCGGGTCTTTCCTCTGACCGGGATATCGTCCAGCAATGCGCAATCCAAGCCCAATCGTCCCAGAAGGTTGTCGGGAAACCAGGCGGGGCGATCCGCAACCAGAACAGGCCCGGGCGAATCAACCGAATCTCCCGACCACTTCATAAAGATGCCGCTCGCTCGAACCCGATCTCCCACTACAGCGCGAGACGACCAAGCATCGGGGACGCGGCGGGCATATACCGAAAAGATGTCGCCCCGCTCGCCCGTCACCGTGCAAATGTGGTAGCGATGGATGCCCGACCGCGCAGCGAGTTCCGGACTTACATCCACCGATTGCACGTCGCGAAGTCGGCCTTCCACGGCAAAAAGCCTGCCGCGTAATGCCTCCGGTCGCTCCCAGTAGGCCCGCCAGTCGGGAGGCGGTTCACTCCAATCCGAAATCTCCGCCGGTTGGAGCGCCGAAACGCGGTCCAGCAAACGCACGAGCACTTCTTCGTCTTCCCGGCAGACCGGCCGACCATCCTTCGCTTGGGCCAAACTGCTTTCGCCTATTCCAAACGCCGACAAAAAGTCCCGCATGCCGGCGATAGGGGGGCTTTCCGAGGTCGCCGCTTGCCCCGGCGATACCGGCGGTGCGCCGGCGTTTTCGAGATCGGCCCCACCCGCTGCATTTGCGAGGAGACTCCACAAGGCGACTATCACCGGCGCGACGATCATCGCGCCGCATCGCGCCGCAGTTGCCACTTCTCGATTTCGGTGTGCGAACATGTCTTTTTCCCGTTCCAGCGCGGTCGGCATGAGTGGTTGCGGTCCGTGTCTTCACTGGATTCAGCTTAACACAAGGCGTCGCTTGCGGAAACGCTCGAAACGCTACTCCTACGAGGCGTCTGTAGACGTCGCAAAGTCGTGATAAACCGCACGACATGCGCCTTCTAAACCATCGTCACATCCGGCAATCGCCGCGTTAATCGGCCAATCGCTGTGTTACGCGTCTGAGGGCCGATGTTCCCGTCGTTTACCCTCGTTGCAAAGTATAGTTTCTTGGGCGTCTGATAGGATCAGGCAAGACTCTCCGACTTCAATGGGCCGAATCGTACTCGGTCCCCTGCTCCGGGAAACGAAGGAGGCAGAGACTCATGGCACCGGCAACCGCGGCCGAAAGCTCTCTCGATACGTTTGTGCGTCGCGTCCAAGACATTTCAACGATTCCGGCGATCGCACTCAAAGTGCTGGAAGTGGCGAATGACCCAAACTCCGGCGCCGCCGATCTCAAGGACGTCATGGAGACGGACGCCTCGCTGAGCGCCAGGGTCTTGCGCTGTGTCAACTCGTCGGCATACGCGGTGCGGACCAAGATCACGAATTTGCAGCAAGCCATCGCGTATCTCGGCTTGAAGCAAATTCGCAATCTTGCCTTGACCGCCAGCGTATCCGAGATGTTCCGCACGGAGGTCGGGATCGACCCCTATCGCCGAACCGGCCTATGGCAGCACTTGGTCGCGGTTGGGGTGTGTGCTCGATTGATCGCCAAGCGACGGCGATTCGCGAATTTCGAAGATGCCTTTCTGGCCGGTTTGTTGCATGACGTCGGCATCATCCTACTCGACCAATACCATCACCAGCGGTTCCGCTCGCTGATTGGACTGTTGGAGCAAGGCCGACCGCTCTGCGAATTGGAACGAAACGTGTTCGGGTTCGATCACTGTCAATTGGGCGAGGAAATCGCGCGCAAGTGGAGCTTTCCCGAAAACGTCCGCGCCGCCATCGCCCATCATCATAACGGCGTCACCTATCGCGGCGAGGAGGTGGATATCATTCGGTGCGTGGCCGTCGCCAATTTGATTTGCTCGCTTCGCGGGATTAGCTCGGTCGGCCGCAATCTGGTTCAAGTACCGCTTTGGGCCATCCAGGGATTGGATTTGACGAAGAATGACATTCTCGTTCTCGCACAGGATCTCGATGGAGAGATCAAAGATAACCGCGCTCTGTTTGAACTGTGATTTCATCGATTGGTTCGTACGACGTCTCGCCGCATCGTCGGCATCCGATTTTACCTGAGCACTTCGCCGAGTATGCGTCGGACCGGCCGGTGCCGAGTTCTTCGCGTCAGAGGAGGGACGATCATGGCAGAGGAATCGGAATGGGCTGCGGTACTGAATTCCTGCGCGACCGCATCCGCAAGTCCGCCGCTCTTTGATGAACCTGATACCCATGCGTCGGGTTCTTCGGAGTCCCTGACCGAGGCCCGCGTCCGGCAATTGCAAAACGAACTCGCCGCCCTGAAGGCATCCCACGCCGAGGCCGTGGCAACCGCAATCGCCGAGCGTGAGGCCCGATTGGCGGAGCGCGAAGAACACCTTCGCCAAATCCACGCACTTTTGCGTCAAGCGGCCGACGCGATCCTGACTCTCGACAACGACGCCGTCATATGCTCAGCCAACGACGCCGCGGAAAGAATGTTCGGTCTCCCGGAACAAGCCTTGGCGGGAAAGTCCCTGGATGAGGTCATTGATCACCCGTCGGTGGATTCTTGCTCCGACATTTTGAAACTCCTGAATCGCGCGGCGTCGACCCAAACGGCGGTCGAAATCGTCGTTCGATGTGCCGATGGGCGCATGCTGCCGGCCGAAATGGCGCTAAGCCGTGTGCTGGTGGACGACGAGTCGCTCTACTTCGCCAGCTTTCGCGATGTTTCAGAACGCAAGATGCTTGAGGCGAAAGTCCGCCAAGCCCAAAAGATGGAATCCATCGGCCAACTCGCCGCCGGAATTGCCCACGAAATCAATACGCCGGTGCAGTACATCGGTGACAATACAAGCTTCGTTCTGGATGCTTTTCGCGACATGGAGGGCATCGTAAAAACCTGTTTGGAATTGCAACATCAGGCGGACAACGTCTCGGTTCGAGAGGAGATTCTCACCAAGCTGCTGGAGCGGATTCGCGCAGCGGACCTGGAATACCTTTCTGAGGAAGTTCCTAATGCCTTGCGGGAGACCCTGGACGGGGTGAAACGCGTGGCAAACATCGTGCTTGCCATGAAGGAATTCGCGCACCCGGGCGGCGGAACCAAACAGGCGGTCGATCTCAATCGCGCCGTTCAAAACGCCGTAACGGTCGCGCGCAATGAATGGAAATACGTCGCCGACGTGGAATTGGAATTGGACCCGTCCGCCCCCAAGGTGACGTGCTTTCCCGACGACATGAATCAGGTCATCCTCAACTTGATCGTGAACGCCGCTCACGCCATTGCCGAAAAGGTCGGACCGGATTCGAAGAACAAAGGCACAATCACCGTTTCCACTCGGTTGCGCGGCGATTGGTTCGAGTTGCGAGTCGCCGACACGGGTACAGGCATCCCCGAAGCCATCCGTTGTCGAATCTTCGATCCGTTCTTTACGACCAAGCCCGTGGGAAAAGGGACGGGCCAGGGTCTCGCCATCGTTCACGCCGTTGTTGTGGGAAAACACGGAGGGACGATCCTGGTGGAAAGCGAAGTCGGCAAGGGCAGCGAATTCATCGTGCGCATCCCCTGCCGAGGCACGGTGGGAGAGAACGCCGCGGACGAGCCTTAATCCTGCCAAAGCGGCGGGCACTCAAGGCCGCCGGCAAGGAGACGCGAGTCGTGAAGCGAATCTACTTCGTGGATGACGAACCGAGAGTTGTGGACGGGCTACGGCGCATGTTGCGTTCGCAACGCGACGAATGGGAGATGTCGTTCTTCCATTCGGGTCAGGCCGCACTCGAAGCCATGGCCGAGCGTGAGCCCGACATCGTCGTATCCGATATGCGGATGCCGGGAATGAACGGGGCCGAGTTGCTGGACGAGGTGCGACGCCGCCATCCGGGAACCGTACGGTTGATACTATCCGGGCAATGTGACCGCTCAGCGGTACTGGATGCAGCAGGCCCGGCTCACCAATTCCTCTCCAAGCCCTGTAGCGCCGAGGTCCTGCGGAACACCATCAGCCGAATATTCGACGTGCAGGATCAACTCGCAAACGCCGAGGTGCGCACGGCGGTCTCACGACTGGAGGCCCTCCCCGTCGCCGCCAACCGCCTGCGGATCATTTCGGACGTTTTGTCTCAACCCGAAATCTCCGAGGCGGAGTTGATCCGCCTGGTCACCGACGACTCTACGTTGTTCACGAAGTGCCTTCAATTGGTCGGTTCCGGATTCCTCGGTACGCAGCACGCGGTGAGCGATCCGGCCGAAATCGTGCCTGCGTTGGGAGCCGACACTTTCCGCAGCCTGGTATTCGAGAAACGCATCTTCCCCGCGCTGCCCGAAGAACCCATCCTTGAAACCGCAGCCGATCTGTTTCAAAAGATGTCGCGGGCAACGGCGGAAACGGCGAGACGAATCGCGGCGGAGGAAACCGACGACGAACGAACCGTGCGATTGGCCGAAATGGGTGGACGTCTGGCTCGCATCGGGGTGGCCGTGCTGGCCGTAATCGATCCCGCCAAGTACGTCCAAATATGGCGATTGAGCGTCCGCCAAAAGATTTCCAGAATAGAACTGGAAATACAATTCTTCGGCGTTCATCGAGCCGATGTAGGCGCTTATCTGCTCGGCCTATGGGGGTTGTCTCCCCAACTGGTGGAGATTGTTCGCAACGCATCCTGCCCGCGTCGCGCACCCGATCGCACGTTTTCCGCTCTGACGGCGGTTCACGCGGCTTGCGTCTTGGTTGACCAAGCGATGTCGGAGATGCTCCATCCGAATCACCCCTTGGATGCGCTCTACCTGCAAGACGTCGGGGTCATCTCAAGAATTGATCGCTGGCAACAAATCGCAGGTGCCGTCGTCGAAGAGTTCGAACTCGCGCCCCGCCTGCTCCGCTACACCGGAGAGATATTCTCGCCGACCGCGACGCACATTCCCGCGGTACTATGAGGGACCGACATCATGAGTCGCCGTGTATTATGCGTGGATGATGATCCGAATATTCTGCGGGCGTACTCACGTACGCTGCGGCACAAATTCGAATTGGACACCGCCCCCAGCGGTGAAGAGGCCGTTCGAATAGTGACCGAGCGGGGACCGTACGCCGTGGTTGTGTCGGACATGCGCATGCCGGGAATGGACGGCGTGGAACTCCTCCGCAGAGTCCGGCAACTGGCCCCCGACACGATTCGCATGATGTTGACCGGCAACGCGGACCAGCAGACCGCCATCGACGCGGTGAACGAGGGCCATATCTTTCGCTTCATCACCAAACCCTGCCCTCCCGACCTTTTCGCGAAGATGATCGAGGCGGGCTTGGAACAGTATCGACTCGTCACCGCCGAGCGTGAACTGCTTTCCAAGACCTTGGCCGGCGCCATCAAAGTTTTGGCGGACATTCTAGCCTTGGCCGCCCCGGAAGCATTCGGGCGAGCAACCAGAGCCAGGGAGTTGGTCCGAAAGCTGTGCCAGGACCTCGGTGTGTCGCCGAGTTGGCCGATTGAGGTGGCCGCCATGCTGGCGCCCATCGGTCTTTTGGCCGTCCCGCAAGAAATCCTTCAGAAAGCCCTGCAAGGCCGACCGCTGAAGGAATCCGAGAAAGACGTATTGGATTCCCATCCGCGTGTCGCCCGCGAACTTGTATCCAAGATTCCCCGATTAGAGTCGGTGGCGGAGATCGTCGCCTACCAAGGGAAACTCTTCAACGGACAAGGCTATCCGCCGGACTGGACTTCCGGCGAGGACATTCCCTTGGGGAGTCGCATCCTTAAACTGGCCTTCGACTGGGACGACTTGACACAAGCCGGCTTGAGTCCCGACTTCGCCCTTGCCGAGATCGCCGATCGCCGCGGTTGGTACGATCCCCAGGTGGTCGCCGCTCTCCGCCGCATCCTCGATCTTGAAGCAGGGTATGTCGTTCGCGAAGTGCGCATCGCCGATCTGGTCGATGACTGGATCCTCGCGGACAACATCTACTCCGTGAACGGAACTTTGCTTTGCAGCAAGGGGCAGCCGGTAACTCCGCCAATTCGCTTGCGCCTACGCAATTACGCGGTCAATGTCGGCATCAGTCGTCCCATTCGCGTGTTCGTACCCGTTTCCGAAGTCCCGCAAGGCGCGGAGGCGTGAATACGCCGCCGTTTTTTCGAATCCCGCCGGGCCGCCGCCTCTCGTCGTCGCCCAAACGGATGAAAACCGGTAAGAGAAGAATGGGCCAACATTCGGCACTGTTCCGGGGGATTTCCGCGCCCGCAGTCTCACCTTTTCGCGTCTTCCGGATAGAATGAAAAGAACTGCTTGACGGAATTCTGGTCGGCGGAGCGTCACGGACGCGTGGGAAGTCTCTTGGTTCTTTGGGTGCGAAGAAGGACGGAAGTATGAAGGTTGTCGCGGCGGAAGCCATCGAATCGCAAAAGGTCGTCATGGAGGGAGCGACAGGGTGCAGGATGCGCGTCCTGATCGGACCGGACGACGGCGCCCCGAACTTCACCATGCGCCAATTCGAAGTCGAACCGGGCGGCCACACGCCGCTACACGCTCATCCGTACGAACACGAAGTTTACATCCTTGAAGGCGAGGGCTTCGTGATGCGCGACGGCGAACCGCAGCCCCTGCGACCCGGCACGGTGGTGTACGTGCCGGCCAATGCGATTCACCAATTCCGCGCCGGCGAACGATCCGCTCTCAGGTTTCTATGCCTGATTCCGAACGCCATGCGAGGCGGCGCCGTCAGTTGCGTCGCGGCTTGCTCGTGCGACTGAGGTGAGCTATTCGCTCACGCGTGTTCTGTGATCCCGGCGATCATCGTCCGCCCGAATCCACCGTCGATCCTTCCGCCTCGCACGACCATGGGTACTCCCATACCCGACCAGTTTGGAAGTCTCGGAGGTCGACGCCTCACGGTTGCCCGACTTCGCCGCCGTCTCGCGAGCCTAAGGCCCGCCACGCTGCAAGGGCGATATTTTCGGCGAAGAAGCGACAAGAGCCATCCACCAACACGGCATTGACGCCGCCCGGGTGATGGCTCCGAGCGGTAACGATCGCGTACGTCGGATTGCCGGCGGCGCCGTTCCTGCCCTCTTGCCACGAGTTGTAATCGCAATCGTACTCCACACCGGCCCAAGAGCAGGGCACGCGACTGTTCGGAACCAAGCACGTCGTAAAGCCTGTGTGATGAACGCGTCCGTCGGGCCATTCGGTGTGGCCTGTGTTCTTGAACTCGGCGGCGGACGCGGTCACCGCAGCGGCTTCCTCCGCCGTATTCGGCGCCGTCGTGACGGTCGGTCCACCGTTGCGGCGATAAGGTTGCCACGCTCGGACGTCCGCGGCAAGCAAAGTATTGCTTGTCCCGTCCGTAACGGAACTGAACGTGAGCGCTGAGTTGGGATACGATATTCCGTTTCCGCCGCGGCCCGTACCGGGATCAAAAACGAAATAGGTCCCCAAATTGAAGCCGTAATTGGTGGGATACAGTCGGGGTTTGCCGCCGCCGGGATCGCGAATCTCGTCGCTTTTAGGATCGCTGGGGCATGCAAACACGCGAATGCGGACCGCATCGATCACGAGTTGCGAGTCCCATGCCGCCGAAAGGTCCACGCGGTCCGCCACCGCCTGCTGTTCCAAGTACGGAAGCAGACGCCCGTGCACGCCCCACGACACATTGTTACCCGTCGTTTGAGATGCCGTCTCCACGATGGCGCTGCTCGGGAAGCATCGCCAAGCGTCTGCATAGTTTTGCGTGGCGAGACCGAGTTGCTTGAGGTGATTCAAGCACTCGGCACGACGCGCGGCCTCCCGTGCGGCCTGCACGGCGGGCAAGAGCAGCGCGATCAAAATACCGATGATCGCGATGACCACCAAAAGCTCCACGAGGGTAAACGCCCGCCTGAATGCCAAACCGCCGCTGCAACGACATGAGCCGCATCGAGGCACGTTTACAATCTCCGTCATGTCCAAGATCATCGCGGAAACGAACGTTCCCAGAACTACCTAAAACCGTAAGCAAACCATATGCCGCAAAAACAAACCGGCCGTCAGTTATCACGAAATAGGCCGTTTCGAGGCTGATTTCCGGACCACTCCCAAGATTGTTGCGCTCTTTCAACACGCTTCATCGCGTGTTGCCTGCCGCCCGATGCGTCGCGTCAGTAACCAGGACTGTCAATCCATGCGACAAGGCGAAGATGCATCACGAAAATCAAAAGAGCCTCGCGCCTGCCGTCCAAGGGCGGCATACGGTCGACTCGCAAGTAGATAGAGCGGCACCGCCCGGTGGAGGCGGTGAACACGATTCTCCACCCGGTGCAAGAATTGAAGTTCCCCATTTATCATGAACGTGTCTTCTTGTGCGACGAGCCACTCTTTGAAGCCTGGATTGGCGTGGGCATTGCCTCGGTATCCCCCGGCGACTCAACGACTGCGACAAGTAAAGGAAGGTTTATGATTCCCAGCAAATTCACCGGCGTACCCCGGAATTATCTCGGTTTGCCCGTCGAGTTCAGTTCGCCCGACACATCCCGAGTGTGGGTGCTGCCCATACCGTACGAGGCGACCACGACTTACGGAGCGGGCACGCGATTCGGCCCCGACGCCATCTTGTCCGCCTCGTTGCAAGTCGAACTTTACGACCGGCGACGCAAACTCGAACCGGCGGGCAAACTGGGCTTCGCCACGCTTCCCAGTCTCGCGGTTTCCTCCCAGTCTCCCGAAGAGATGATGAACTGGGTATCGGAGACGATCGACGAGGTCTTCACAGGCAAGCCACAACCTGATTTACTCGTCGTGCTAGGGGGAGAGCACTCCCTGTCCGCGGGGATCGCCCGCGCACTGTCGCGCCTATGGACCGACAAACCCTGGGTTGCCGTACAAATCGACGCCCACGCCGATTTGCGAGACGAATACGAAGAGTGTCGCTTCAACCACGCGTGCGCGGGTAGACGCATCGTCGAGTACGCCCCGCTCTTCCAAATCGGCATCCGCAATCTGTCGCAAAGCGAGGCCGAATACTTGGCGAGCGATCCTCCCGTCATCACGGTGTTCGCGGAGGACGTGCCTCGCGGCGAATACCTCACGGAGTTGGCGCGCTTCGTGGAAGATAAACACGTCTACTGGACGATCGACCTCGATGGCTTCGACCCGTCGATCATGCCTTCGGTCGGCACACCGGAACCCGGCGGACTGCTTTGGCACGACTTCTTGGCGATTCTCAACACGATCGCGCAGCACGCCGCCGCCGTGCCGGTGATGGATGTCGTCGAGTTGGCGCCAATCCCGGGACTGCACGCTCCCGACTTCCTGGCGGCCAAACTCGTCTACCAAGCTGCGACGACCATCCTTTTAGGCCCGGCCTAAACTAACAGGTCCGACGCGGCGCCGTCTTGCTGCCGTCACATTTCCTCTTGAGTCCGACAAGCCGATTGGGTACAAGGACCATAGGAGATGGTCTAGGCTCGAGCGAGCATCAGGGTGATTCGATCCCTCGGCGCGTTTCAAGAGCCTGACCCTTTGACCGATCCGATCCACTCGATCCGCAAGGACGCGGAACCATGTCCAAACACCATTCTCCGTCCTCCGGCGATAACGCTCCCGCCGAAAATGCGACGAACAACGGGGGAGTTCCCGAATCCCCCGAACCGGAACAAGATTTGGAGGGTGCCGGTCGGTTTCAGCGAATGCGGACCGAAATCAAGATCGGCTTGGGAACCCTCGGGCTTCTGTTGGTCATCCTGGTCGGTGTCTTGATCTACCGAATCTGGCAAATGAAGGCCGGCGACGGAAGCCTGCCCTCGGAAGCCCCGGCAACGGCGGTGGCAAAAAATCAAAGCGAAACGACGGAGACTGGGGACTCTTCCCCCGCCCCGACTTCTTCTACCGACCCCAAGCCATCCCAGCCCGAGTCGTCCAACGCGTCCGGGACGGCAGCGGAACCGGCCAATTCCGTCTGGAATATCGATTACTCCAATCCCACCACTACCCCCTCGGTCGCGCCCGGCGCTCCGGCCTGGCCCTCCGAAACGTCTCCCAAGGCGACAACGGCGAACGCCGGTTCGTCATGGGCCGAAGTGGACATCGGGCAGACCATGCTGCCGGAACCGCCCGACGCCTCGGCTACCGACCAGACTGCATCTCACGGCGGCGGACATCTCACGACGACCGCCCCCGCAGAGGGTCTCGACTCCCCATCGCATTTCGACACCGCAGCAGGCACTCCAATCCCGGAAAATGAAGCAGGCTCGAACTTGCCGACCGATGCATCGAACGCAGTCCCGGGCGACATTCCGTTCGGACCGTGGAATGCAGTCGGCACTCCGGCGGCGGAGATCGCCACGGCGCCGCCGTCAGCGGTATCCGCGCCCTCCGCCGCAGGCTCCATCCCTCCCGCTGACACAGTCGGCACCACACCGGACTTCTTTGCCGGCGGAGCGCCAATCACGCAAAACGACACTTCCTTGGCGAATGACGGCCCGACCGCCGCCCCGACGATTTCCGACGGCTCATCCCCCAATCCGACCGTAACTCCAAACAATCCGGACAATCGTGAATACCTCGCCTCCACCCGCGAAAACGGAAAGGCGACGCCCCCGCCGTCGTTCGAGCAAAGCGGCGTCGGGGCGACACCCTTCGCTGCCGCGAGCGACCAGCGCGTTTCCAACGGCGCCGCCGGGTTGGCGCCGGTGGAGCCCGCCCCACCAATCGGAAACCCCGGTTGGGGCCGCGGCGAGGCTCCTCAGGTGCCGCCGTTGGCCGCGGGCAACGCAACCGGCACCGCCGGGTTGAGCGGAAGGACCTACACCGTGCAGGAGGGCGAGACCCTCTTCGACATCGCGCGGCGACAGTTGGGACGAGCCTCGCGCTGGGTGGAGATTTACGAATTGAATCGGGGTCGGCTTGGAAAGCAGATGGAGGGATTTCGCCCCGGCATTACCTTGATCTTGCCCCAAGCCGAATCTGCCGCGACCGCTCCCTCGCCGCAAGTGTTCCGCTAAGGCCGAGGTTACGACGTCGGCTCACCTGAAACAACGACGCGATCAGCCAACCCTCGCTTGCAACATCAGCCACGACCACCATGCCGCGAGGCACACTGAAGATCGTTTCAGGCGGGCAGACGGGAGTCGATCGCGCGGCTCTGCACGCGGCCATGGAAGTCGGCCTGCCCGTCGGCGGTTGGTGCCCCCAAGGCCGATTGGCGGAAGACGGCGTGATCCCGCCGGAACTGCCCTTGAAAGAGACGGAAAGCCGAGATTACGCGGTTCGCACTGAGAAAAACGTCCTCGACTCCGACGCAACCCTGGTCGTATCGGCGGGACCTCTTCAGGGCGGCACCGAACTGACCGTCAAGCTCGCATTGCGGCACGGCAAACCTCTGACCGTAATCGATATCAACCAACCGCCGGACGCTGCTGCGATCATCCGTTGGATACGCGATCACGACATCCGGGTGCTGAACGTGGCCGGTCCCCGCGAGAGCAACCAACCCGGCATCTACGCCGCCGCTAAGCGATATCTGCGAGACGTCTTTTCGCAATGGAAAGATGCCGGCGGGAAATAACAAGGGCGGCCCCGTGCCGCAACACCGGGCCGCCGAGTCGATTGCGTGGGGAATTCGCCGCGCGGCGTGATTACTCTTTTTCCCCAGCGTCTTTGGATCGAAAACTGTAGTTCGGGTTGCGGATATCGAAGTCCTCGTCCGTAAAGCCGTTGTTGATCTTTACGTTGAGGTAGGTGTACTCTTCGATCAACTGCGGTTTTCCGCCGGGTTCCCGCGGCCAATCGTACGATTCGTAGCGGATGGGAATGTTCAGTTCCTTGTCCACATAGATCCGCGCCAAATGGAAGCGGAAGTTACGTCGCGGTACGGGATGCACCACCTGAATGCAGGTGCACACGCGGTCGTTGATCTTGGCTCCCTCGAAGAATTTCACCTCGCATTCGCCGTACTTCGAGTCCTGTTCGCCGACCTCGATCAACCTACGAACCAAGTTGAGGACGCCGATTTCCGTGATGGGATAACGGTTCCCTTGCATGGCGATCGGCCCGGTTGGATCGAGCGAGACCGTACCGATCAACCGGTTGCGGATTCCGCCCGGATGCGCCCACATTTTTCCATCGTTCTGACCTTCGACCCAAATGACCTCCTGGCCTTTCAGCGACGCGGGTTCCAGAAAATACATATACACGCTCATCGGCTTGTGGCGAACTTTGATGAACATGTATTCGGGGTCGTTCAGCCGGTCGCCGATCCTTTCCCGCTTCACCATGACGGCCGAATAGTCGTGGATTTTTTCGATGTCTTGAATCCCGGTGTACGCCCAACGGATCGCCGGCATCAGGGGATGCTCGACGATCGAGTTATCCGCGGGAACGCGATCGGCGATGCGCAGATCGCCGGGGTTTCCGGTCGCAGCGCTCCCGGCGGCCTCCTGCGCGGAAACCGTCGTTGCGAGAGTTCCCCAAGCGAGAACCGTCAGAATTAGGGCCGATCGGCCCACACCAAGCCGGGTCATGGACTCCACTCCCATACTAATGCAATGGTTGTCTTCGAACGCCGTCGGATCAGACTAACCAGAAACGAAAAGAGACCTGACGGGCGGCTTTCCTCAGGCGATTCTTCCCGCGACACGCATCGCGATAAAGGTTGCCGCTCCGCCTTCCGTGCCTCCGAACCGCCGGGTCGGCATGATCTCCCAGGCCGTCCCTCTACAGCCATGATTCCGCCGACCCGTGTTTCGTCCTTACGTCCTTATCGCGTGGAACAGCCGAAACCATTATAATGTCCGATTCAAGCGTCGGCGATTCGCCAGGAGTCAAGTATTATATAGAACTCCAACACAACCCGAACACCCTATTTTCAACCTTCAACCAAGAGGACCCCAGGCGTGGACGGCGAACGTGTACGGATCTGGACCATCGTGTCGGAGCTTTTCGGACAGAATTCGTACGTGGCGGCGGCGCCGGACCGCGACGATTGCCTCGTCGTCGACCCCGGTTTCGATACCGCCACCCTGATCGAGCGTCTGCAATCGAATCACCTAACGCCCGCGGCGGTGCTGGTGACGCACGGCCATGCGGATCACATCGCCGGGATCGCCTCCATGAAGTCGCATTGGCCCAATTGCCCCATCATCGCGGGAAAGAATGAGGCGGACAAGCTCACGGATCCCAAGCTCAACCTGTCTCACGACTTCGGATTTCCCATCGCCAGCCCTGCCGCGGATATTTTGGTCGCCGACGGCGAGACCCTGAGCGCGGCGGGCATGGACTTACGGGTCCGAGAGATACCCGGGCACTCCTCCGGGCACGTGGTCTTCATTGTAGAGACGGGAAGCCCATGGAGAGTCTTCGTCGGGGATGTCATTTTCTCCGGCAGCGTCGGCAGGACCGACTTTCCGGACGGCAGTTTCGAATCGCTCGCGGCTGGAATTCGCGCAAAGCTATACACCCTCCCGGATGAGACGATGCTCCTACCGGGACACGGACCCGTCACGACCGTAGGCCGGGAAAAAACGAGCAACCCCTTTGTGCGAGGCAATCCATAACGCACTTCAACGGCGCGGCCGACCGCCTCGTCGTTGAACACAGCGCTCGACTACTCGCCGGCCTAGGCTAAGGTCGGCCCAATCAAACCCCCGGGGCCTTCCACCGGACGCGAACTTCCAGCACGCGCCAGCCATCCGGATTGGCGACCCGACCACACTGCCGGTCTCCGCGACGCAACCCCGGTCAGTCGAGTTTGCAGCCGATGTTGACCGTGACTTGGTATTGAGAAACCTTGCCGTCGGCGATCGCACCTCGGAGTTCGACGACCTCGAACCAGGACGCCTTCTTTTCCGTTTGCGCGACTTTGGCAACGGCCTGGGCAGCGGCATCGGCAAAAGAAACAGTCGAAGTGCCGACGACCTGGAGTTTCTTGAAAACGGGTTCCGCCATGGCTGCATCTCCTTCCATCGCAATTAGGATCGCCCATTCCAAGTCGGCAATCCGGATCACGTTTTTGAGAACGCGGGGAAAAGCGATATTGTACCCGACCTATCGGAAAAGACTACTGGGGCACGGTCGCGGCGGAAGTGTCGCCGGAAGCCTCCCCGTGCGATTCCCCCGGCGTTTCCTGCGGCAACACGGCAGGCAGTTCGATCACAAAGGTTGTACCGGTTTCGGGGTCGCTTTGGACCGTAATCCGACCGCCGTGCTCCTGAACGATCTTGTGGCTGACGGGCAATCCCAAGCCCGTACCCTTGCTCCCTTTTTTCTGAGAAACAAAAGGACTGAATATCTTGTCCATCAGTTCCGGAGGTATCCCGGCGCCGTTGTCGGCGACCTGAATCCGCACGAGCGAAGCCTCGGGCGCATAGCTCAGCGTCACTCGCACGCGCCGGTCCTCCGCCTTTTCCGCCACGGCGTCGATGGCGTTCGTGACCAGATTCAATACGGCACGATGAAGTCCCTCGGGATCGAATACCAGCTTGGGTATTTCGTCTACGGCATCCAAAACAAGCTGAACGTCAAATTCCGCGGCCCGCTGTTGCATCAACTCCACCACGTCGTGGACCACCTGTCCGATGTCCGCGACTTGCAGGTCCGGTTCCCGTTCCTTGCTGAACGTCAGCATGTCCATTACCAGGCCCGATATCTTGTTTTGATTCTTCTCGACGATCGTCCAGCCTTTGCGAATCAATTCCTCGTCGTGCCTGTTCAGCCCCATTTCAATCAAGTAGCTTCCGCCGCGAATGCCTTGGAGGATGTTTTTTACGTGGTGGGAAAGCATGGCAATGGTTTGCCCGATCGCGGCCAAACGCTCGGCTTGCACCATCGCGGAGTAATAATGGGTATCCTCGACGGCCAAAGCGGCCTGATGGGCGATGGCGACCATCAACATCAGATGATCTTGGGTAAACTTGTTCGTGGCGCCGCGGGCCAGAATGTCTTGCGGCGAAAGGGAAGTATCGATGTAGATGACTCCGACGACGTCGTAGCGTCCCTTCATCGGAACGCATATCGCCTCGCGGATTCCCGCCTGAACGATACTTGCCCCCGAATCCCATCGCTGATCGTGCCGCGCATCGCTGGTCAGCACCCCTTCGTTGCGTTCACGAACGTAATCGAGAATCGTCTTGCTGATCACCAAGCGATCCGCCGCTCCCTGTCGACTGCGTCGTACTTTGGGCGTCAGTTTGTTGGTATCCGGATCGACCAGCAAGATGCAACCGCGATCGGCCTCCACCCACTCGAAAATCAAATCCATGATGCGGTTGAGGAGCTGATCGATGTCCACGGTGTGGCTGATGGCCAGCGCCGTGTGGTACATGATTTCGAGATTGCGTTTGGCGCGGGCCAACCAGGAGTCATAACCGGGTTCGGAAGCCGCGAAAATGCGATTGCCCTCTTCCGGTTTGACGGCGCTGATGATCTCCGATCGGTCCCCCTCCTCTTGAGAAGTAAAAGCCACGTTCCAGGGTGCGACGGCTTGGGACTCATTGGCCGGGCGCGTGAATAACATGAGTGTTCGGCCCACCTGCACCTGATCGCCGCTGTTCAAAACGTGTTCGCGGACGGCCTTGCCGTTGACCAGGGTCCCGTTGGAACTATTCAGGTCCACCAAAAGATACCGATCATCGACGCGACGAATTTCTGCGTGCCGGCGAGACACCTCGGTATCGTGCAACTGGATGCGGTTGCCCGAGTCCCGTCCGATGGTCACCACCGCAGCGGTCAACTCGAACCGACTACCCTGATCGTTGCCTCGAATCACGAACAGCGAAGGCACGAAAAATCCTCCCACGGCCTCGCAGCGAGGCTGAATCGTACCGAGTTTCGAATACGACGCGCGGCGGGCACCAAGACGGGGTGCATCCACGTCATGACCAAAGGGACGGACTCGTCGGGTGATGCGCGGCCATCCACCGACCGCCCATTTTATGTCTTCGCGAGGCCGATCGAAAGCAATCCGATCGAAAGATCGGGCGGAAATGTTCCGATGCGCGGTCCGAATCTTTTCGTTGCCGCCCCGGCGATCCCTCGGACGACGGGATCTACTTGGCGGCTTGTCTCCAATCCTTTCTCTGGCGGGAACTGGGGATGCCCAACTCCTGGCGATACTTGGTGATAGTCCGCCGATTGACATTGACTCCGCGACGCGCAAGCTCTGCGACCAAATCCTCATCGGTCAGCGGATTCTGCTTATCCTCCGCCGCCACGATCTCCTGAAGCATCGACCGCACTTTGTCCCAAGCGATTTCTTGCCCGTCCTGTCCGACCGTGCCGCTGCGGAAGAATCGCTTGAGTGGGAAAATGCCCCGGGGCGTTTCGATCCATTTGTCGTCGACGGCGCGACTGACGGTCGTGACGTGCACGCCCACCTCGTCCGCAATCTGCTGCATCTTGAGCGGTTCAATGTACTCGGGTCCGTCTCGCAAAAACCGCTGCTGATGGTCAACAATCGCCTGGGCTACCTTCCGCAACGTATTGCGACGCTGCTGAACGGCCTCGATCAGCCATTGCGCGTGCGTCAATTTGCGGCGGAAGAACTCCCGATCCTGCTTGGCCGAGCGACGCGATTCCACGAGTCGGCGGTAATCTTCGTTGATCCCCAGTCGCGAAAGGTGGTCGTCCTTTAATTGCACGACGAATCGACCGTCTTCCGTCTCTTCCACATACACGTCGGGGATGACGTTCGGCACCGAGGAACTGCCGAATTGCGCGCCGGGTTTGGGATTCAGCGTCCGCAGTTCGCGGATCAAATCCTCGACAAAATCCACCGTCCAACCGCGTCTTTTGGCAATTTGCGGGACGCGGTTCTCGCCCACGTCCTCCAAGTGCTCACGTATCAGGATCGCCAATTCCCTGTGATGGGGCAGATCGGCGTCGAGTTGAAGCAACAGGCACTCCTTGAGTGTCCTGGCCCCGACGCCCGCGGGATCCATCTGCTGCACCACCGCCAAAGCCTCCTCGGCGGCTTTCAAGTCTTCATCCGTGGCATCAGGCCCTAACAAATCACGGAGATCGGTCTTCAGGTAACCGTCATGGTCCAGGCTGTAAATCAGCATCTCGGCCATCGCGCGGACCTCCGGCGAGATATCCAGGCCCGCCAATTGCTCGATAAGATGATCTTGGAGCGTCGGTTCATGCGACGGCACATTGGCCATCATGTCGTTGTAACGATCGGAAAGCTCCTCCATCCGATTGCTGGAGGGTCGCGACAATTCGTCATCGAAGACTTCCGGATTTTCCTCCGTCAAGGTATCCAATCGCTCAAACTCTTCGGAACCGCTCTCATCGATCACCAACTCTTTTTCCAAGTCGGACCGAACCTCAACGGAAGACTGTTCTTCCTGCCCTGTGCTCGGTTCCTCGTCGGTATCGGGCGGATCGGTCCTCAATTCGAGGAACGGATTCTCGACCATCTCTTGCTGAATGCGTTCCTCCAGTCGCTGGAGTGGAAGCTGAAGGATCTCCATCGACTGGATCATGCGGGGAGCAAGTATCTGTTTCTGAACTTGCCGCAATTCTTGACCGAGGGAAAACCGCATGACGCTCTCATCTCCCTAAGCCGCGCAACGCCTTCAGTCCGCCGCGCACCGCACCCCGGCACGGATTCGGCGGAATTTCTGCCAAAGGCTACACGGAATCAATCCTGAACTCAAAATCGCTGTACCGTCGGCCCCATGCCGCCCCGCCCCCCCGTATTTACTACCGCATTACATTCTTGCCGGTCTCTACAATCGTCGACGTCCCGCGAATGCATCCGCCAATACCTCCGGGTTCGCGAACTCGATCACGCTACCCGGGGTAATCCCTCTCGCCAAACGTGTTATCGTAACATTCAGATCAGCCAACTGATTGGAAATGTACAAGCACGTGCCATCACCCTCTACAGTGGGGTTCGTTGCCATGATGATTTCGCGAATGCCGCCCTCTTTCACCCGCCGCACCAAATCCGAGATCGTGAGCTGATCCGGCGTTACCCCGTCCAACGGGGAAAGCCGCCCCAGCAAGACGTGGTACAACCCGCGATACAAACCCGTTTGTTCGATCGCAATCAAGTCTCGCGGTTGTTCTACGACGCACAGCAAGGAGCGGTCGCGAGTCGCGTCCCGGCATATCGAGCATACGTCATCCTCCGCCAGATTGTAGCAGCTCGTGCAATGCCGAACGTTTTCCTTCACCGTCCGAATCGCTTCCGAGAGCGCCAGGGCTTCTTCGCGACTGATCCGCAACAAATGATACGTGATGCGCTCGGCCGACTTCCGTCCGATGCCGGGCAACTTGGTCAATTCCTCGATCAACCGGCTTACGGATTCCGTCAATTCCGCCACAATTTAGGCTCCTTCCTCACCGCCACGTGCCTCGTTCGTTCCGTTTCACACCGCATTCCCAGACGTGCCTCCACGCGGACGCGGGCGGACGCCGGCGTGCCTGTATCAACGTTCGTCACGCCTCCCACGTCGCTGACGTGCAACTGGTCTCCGTACGAATTGTACCTTGTCCAAACGGAATGGGAACGTGCGGACGAAAGCTTCAGTGCCTTTCCGAGCGTTAGACTCCGCACATTTTTTCACGGGTAT
Organism: Thermopirellula anaerolimosa; assembly: GCF_054657335.1. Classification (NCBI taxonomy): domain Bacteria; kingdom Pseudomonadati; phylum Planctomycetota; class Planctomycetia; order Pirellulales; family Thermoguttaceae; genus Thermopirellula; species Thermopirellula anaerolimosa. The sequence goes on along the minus strand of NZ_BAAHYX010000006.1, from coordinate 264,665 downwards.
TACCTGCGGTCCAATGATTTCATCCCGTTACTCATCACACGCATCCTGAGCACGATACGCCTTCCGGCAAACGGTCGGGGCTTGCCAATCGGACGGGATTCTCAACAATACATCAAGTTCGCGCGAGCTTTGTTGTGCCGACCGATTGCACGGCGGCAAGCCTTCCGCCGTAGAATGAAGATCGATTTGACGACGTCCCTTGACGATGGGGGCTTATGACCGACGATTCAGCGGAGTGGGAGATCGATTCACCGGTCGCCGTCCTGATGAGCGGCGGGTTGGACAGCATGATCCTTCTCGGCCTCTTCGCGCGGCGAGCAACAGGGGTATGTCAGCCCGGTTGGATTCAGCCGATTTACATTCGGTGCGGCTTGCATTGGGAGGCCGAGGAACTGGCCACCGTACACAATGTTACCGCCTCTTTCGAGCCGATCGTAGCCCCGCCGGTCGTCCTGGAATTGACGGTACGCGACCTCTGCCCGGATCATTGGAGTCTGACCGGCAAGGACGTCCCGGATACGGCCTCACCCGACGAGGCAGTATACCTACCGGGCCGAAACCTGTTCATGCTGGCCAAGGCGGGTATATGGTGCCAATTGCACGGGTTCGAACGGATGGCCATCGGCGTCTTGGATACCAACCCCTTCGGCGACGCCGCCGGAGACTTCTTCGACGCCATGGAAGTCTGTCTTGCGGCGTACGGTTCGAAGAAAGTTCGCATCCTGCGGCCTCTTTGCGGCCTCAGTAAGAAAGAATGGATGCGCCGCGCGAGAGACTTGCCCCTGGATAAAACGTTCTCGTGCATCGCCCCGCGGCACGGTTTGCATTGCGGGTTGTGCAACAAGTGCGCCGAACGTCGGCGGGCGTTTCGTGAGGCAGGATTGTCCGATCGCACGATCTATGAATCGGATCAACATCCGGCCGCGAAATCGGCGGAATGATATCCTTCACCCAAGATTCACGGAAAAACCCCGATTGTGAGCTAGGAATCAGGTGCTCCATGTATCGAGTTGCTCGCGAGATTGACTTCTGCTACGGTCACCGCCTTTTGAACTACGAAGGCAAGTGCAAACATCTGCACGGGCATAACGGCTTGCTCATCGTGACATTTGAAGTCGCCGAATTGGATGCCCGGGGCATGGTGATCGATTTCGGCGACATCAAACGCATCATATCGCAATGGATCGACGATCATTTGGACCATCGCATGATCCTTTGCCGACAAGACCCCGTCGTTCCGGTGCTCCAGGAAATGGGTGAGCCGATCTTCTTGATGGACGAGAATCCGACGGCGGAGAACATCGCCCGCGTTATCTTCGAATTCGCCGCGAGCCGAGGGCTTCCCATCGTGGAGACCGCCCTTTACGAAACGCCACGCTGCGTCGCCGTCTACCGGCCTTCGGAGACGGCTTGATGCCAGACGCCGTCGGATGAGAATTCGGTAGAGCGAAAGGCACCGGCGACAGTTTGGGAGGTCACACATTACCCTCTTGCTCGGATCGCCCCTCGCTTGAATGCGGCATCACGTTACTCTCTTCACTCGTCAAGAAGAGATGGCGGGGAAAAGCTCCCCGCGCGCGACCCAGATACTGCACCGCCCCATCCACGTCGCCTGCCCTGCGCAGGCAATGACTCAGGGCCAACCAAGCGATGCGATCGTGCGGATAGTTCGAAACCTCCGCCGCGCGGCGGAAGGATTCGGCGGCGCCCGGCAGATTGCCGAGAGCGGTCAAGATTTGGCCGCGGAGAAAAAGCGTCGGGCCTTCCCAAACGCCCAAGTCCCCAGCGGGCAATGCTTGCAAGGCGTGGCCCAGCATTCCCAACTCGATGTAGCCGGCAACTTCCCGCAAGCGTCGCGTAATGCGAATCGTGTTTCGATCGTGAATGGTCATGGAAATCCCCTACCGGCGAAGGCTTCATCCAGGGATCGCCAATAATCTCACTCGGAAACTACAATTCGTTTAGCAACTTTGATTCCAAACCAATGATCTGCAGAGTAAATGACGCAAACTAAGTAGTAAACTCAGGTTGCGAACGTAACGCCGACGTTGCGACCGTCTCTCACCAGAGCAATCCCTGCCGATTCGGCAGTCGTTTCGCGGTGCCGATCGGACAACGGCGGATGAAGAAACCGCCCCGTCGCAGATGTACCTACCGCCAATCGAGGGGCGGGGAGCGTCGCCGCAAGTGGTGCGAGGAACTCACTCGCGCGGACGAACCACCGAGGTGGCGCGGAGGTAGTCGAACAACGTCTGCTCCGAAAGCACGCCGCCGCCCATGCCGCTCTTCTTGATTCCTCCGTACGGCACGCCGTGGGGGAATAGATTGTGGGCGTTGATCCAACTGTTGGCGGCCTCCATCGCCTCCGCCACTCGATGCGCCCGGTCGAGATTGCGACTCCAGACGCTGTTGGCCAAACCATAGTCGGTGGCGTTCACCTTTCGGACCGCGTCCTCTTCGTCGTCGAACGGCGTGAGGTAGGCCACCGGGCCGAAGATTTCCTCCTGAGCGGCCACGTTTTCCAACGAGCCTGCCAACAAAGCCGGAGCGACGTACGTGCCGCCTCCCGATGCCTCCGTCTCGGGCAATGCTCCCTGGTAGACAAGCTCCGCCCCCTGCTCCCGCCCGCGATCGATGTAGGATAGGACCCGTCGCCGCTGTTTTTCGCTGATGACCGGTCCCATTTGGACGCCGCGTTTCAGTTCGTGGCCGATCCGGAGAGTCTGAAGTTGCCGGACCGCTGCATCGACGAAGCGATCGTAGATGCTTTTCTGTACGATCCAGCGCGTGGCGGTGCAACAAACCTGCCCGCTGTGGAACGTGACGGCCCCAACCAGTTGCTGTGCGGTGGCCTCGACATCCACATCATCGAACACCACGGCGCCCCCCTTGCCCCCCAATTCCAGCTTGACGGGAACCAGGTTTCGACCGCAGGCCTCAGCCACAAGTCGGCCGACCTCGGGCGAACCGGTAAACGACATCCTCCGAATGCCGGGGTGCTTGGCCAATACCGCCCCCGTGGTCTCCCCGTCGCCCGGCAACACGTTGATGACGCCCGGCGGAAAACCGATCTCCGCCGCGAGACGAGCAAGATAGGTCGCCGAGAGCGGGGTGTCTTCGGCCGGCTTAATGACCACCGTGTTGCCCACCGCCAGGGCAGGCGCAATCCCCCAACCGACGAGTAGCAGAGGAAAATTCCACGGAAAGATGAAGGCGCACGGTCCCCAGGGGGCGCGATAACTGTAAGCGTCGAAGTGCGGAACCGCGAGGGGCGCCCGGCGCTCCACGTGCAGGGCCATTTCGGTGTAATACCGCATGGTGTCGATGAAATTCTGCACGTCGGCTTCGGCTTGCCGCAGCACCTTGCCGCAATCCAGGGCCTCGATTTGGGCAAAGATGTTTTTGCGCTGTTCCACGGCGTCGATCAGACGATGCAGGAGCACGCCGCGGGCGTGAGGCGTCAGATCGGCCCAACCCGGTCGATCGAAGGCTGCCTGCGCGGCATGAACCGCCGCATCCACGTCTTCGGCCTGCATGAAATGGACTTCCGCGAGGACGATACCCGTCCCCGGGTCTCGCGTTACGAAGGTCCGACCATTTGCGGACTCGCGTTCCTCCCCACCGATCACCGATTTCAAGGGAGAGGCGGCCAAGAATTGAGTAACTTCCGGAAGCAAGTCAAACGGCAATCGGCTCATGTTAGACCTCCTCAACTTTCCGACGGTCGCTCACCGTCGATCTTCCTCGACTCCGCGGCGACCAGAAAAGAGAGCCCGGCACGGTCGCCGTCGCTAACACGCGGGTCACGGTTCACGCAGTCGCGGCAAAGCCGCGAACGGACGCGGCGGCACGGCACGCACCGCCGTGCGATCCTCCAGGGACGGTCGAAATATTACCAGAATCAGGACCGGTGCGTACCACGCCATATAGAGGCCGCTCTGATGGATCAAGCAAAGTTGCGAAACAAGCAGCAAGGCAGCCGTACCGCTCAACAGATTCCCCAAGTTCTTTTCCGCCGGCCAAAGCGCCAAACTACCCGCCAAGACTCCCAACGCCGCGATTAAGGGAATCCGCAGCACCGCGGGATGCACTTCCCAGAAACCGTCGGCACCCTCGGACCGAAACAAGCCCTTACCGAACATGGCGGCCAGGTCGAGTTGAAGTTGCCGCATATCCGAATGCAGACACACAAGGATGATCACCAAGACGACGAGAGCCATGACAACGCCCACGCCGAATCGGACGGCGCCCCGTCGCCAATAGTATCCGATCCACAGGGGCACCAGAAAAAATGGATAAAAGGCGATCCCCGCCGCTCCGCCGAGGAATATTCCAGCAATGACCGGTCGCCGATAGGAAGCCAAGGCCCAAACGACGAAAGCCGCGGGAACCAGGTGATCGAGACGGGCCGTCATCAGACTGGTATAGGGCAACAAAAGATATAGTGACGCTGCAGCTAGGCCCGTTTGGATGTTGTCGAAGTGACGCAGTCCGAAAAACAGCATCCCAAACACAATGGCGAATTGGCAAACAATGGCCGCGGCCTTGATTCCTGCCCGAAGAATCAGCGACGGTGCAGGTCGCTGCTCGCCCTCCGCGCTACCGCCCGCAGCGTTATGCGGAATGCCGGGATTTTCCCGAGTCAGGGAAATGGCGCGATAGAACGGCATGAAGCCGGGGCCCCGCACCTGAGGAACCCGCCAAATCGCCGCAACTTCCTTGGGATCGCCGCCGGACGTTACCCCCGCTGTGGATACGGCGCGCTCCGTCAAGATGTTGGCGGTCAAAAAGAACATCAATGCCGCGGCCATGAACGCCATCCCGCCCGGCGCTAGATTCGGCTCCGTTAGGGGGCGGCGTGAAAATGCCGGGTCGATCAGCAACCGCGGCAAGAACAACAGGGACACCGCAACGAGCCAAAGATAACCTTGATCCTCGATACCGTGGAAAATCAAAAGCAGGCCCGGCGCAAAGGCGATCAAGCCGATCAAGTCGAGATTGCGGATACTGAATAGGCGATGGAATCGGAAATAGATACCGATGGTCATCAACGAGGCCACGTACAGCCACGTCGTAGGATCCATTCGATATTCGCCCAAAAGATCGACCATTCCGCACTCACCTGTCCGGGAATGCCGACGCCCCGACTCCAACCAGCACATGAAACACCCCGCCCGGCCCAATCGCCCACCTTGCCGCAGGATGTTTCTCTGATGTTACTCCCTCAAGCCGGTTTTCAGCAATGGGCGCAACGCCAACGATCCGCCGATTCGGCGGGCGGCTTTCCACACATTCGCAAGTAAACATCCAACGCTGCATTCTCCGACGGTCGATCGAGCGGGCGCGATCGTCGAAGGACGAACATCGAGCAAGACCGGGGGCGAACGGCGTCGGACCGTTCGCTCTCGGCATCCGCTTTTGGCACCCCGGACAATTGAGTCGGGAAATGCGGCAGTGCAGGTGAGCTACCGCGCCAGTCGCAATGCGATCTCGGCGGCGTGCCGTCCCAGGTTGACGGCGGTTTTCACACCGAACTCGTCCGTCGAGATGTCGTCGTTGTTATTGTTCCATAACGTGGCCCCGAAATGCCCCGTCGGCTTGCCGTCGCCGACCAGCAACATTTCGTGGCAAATCAAAGCGTTTTGAATACTGCGTAGCACCCATTCCTGGCCGCCATTGCGTGCCGCCCCCACCGCCAGGGCACCCGCCACCTTGCCGGACAATCGAAAGTCTTTGCGAAACATGCCAAGCCGATCGATGAAGGTCTTGCACAAGGTGCTCATATTGGCGTAGTGAACGGGCGACCCTACGATCAGCGCCCCCAAAGCGGGGTCACCCAACTGCTCGGCCACAAGGCCGAAATCGTCTCGCACTCCTTCCGGAACGGCCTGACCGAAGGCGGGTTCCAGCGGAAGGCTTAGGCCCGCCAATTCGATCAACACCGTCTCGATCCGATCGGGAGCAGCCTGCGCCGCCGCATCCAAGACGATTTTCAGTCCCTGCGCGGTGGTCTTTCCCTTTCGCGGACTGCACGACACCGCCACAATCTTGATTTTCTCACCGCTCTCCGACCCCATGGTCAGGCCGTTAGCAGCCAAGACCGTTCCCATTCCCGCTGCCGCAGTGGTGCCTAAAAACGCTCTCCGATTCACATGGTCCTGTATGGCATTCGCTCCCAATGTTGAAAGTCCCTCCTCGCCAAATCCCGCTGCCGTCGCTCTCCTGAGCGCGACGCCGCTATTATACTTCGTCTTTCCCGGGTTGAAAGCACGTGAGCGTATTCTTGCGAATTGCTCATTCTTCGCCCCGCCGGCGAGCTTTCTTTTATCGTCGGGAATGGTAGACTGTTTTCATTCCCGTGGGCGCGGGGACGGGTGTTCGCTGGAGGCTGTCAACTTCGCGGAGGCCTTGCAATGATCCTTGAGAGACGCGGTTTTCTGGCGGCAGGATTGGGCTTGCTTTCGTTGCCGACGCTGCGAGTGTTCGCCGAGGATGGGCAACGCCGATACAAGATCGGCGCCTGCGACTGGTCTATCGGCAAACAGCAGCACATCGATGCCTTCAAGGTGGCGCAAGAGATAGGGCTGGACGGAATCCAAGCGAGTTTCGGACGCCCCGGCGGTGATTTCGACTTGCGCGTCGAGCAGGTGCGGCGCGATTATCAACAAGCCGTCAAAGATACCGGCGTCGAGATAGCGTCCTTGGCGATGGGTATCCTGAACAGCGTGCCTTTTGCGACGGAGGACGTGGCGGTCGAATGGCTGTCGCAATGCATCGACGTGATGGCCGCCATGGGCCAAAAGATCGTCCTCGTCGCCTTTTTCGGCAAAGGCGACATCCGCGGAAAGCCTGAGCTTCAAGACGAGGTGATCCGGCGACTGAAGAAGTTGGCCCCCAAGGCCGAGAAAGCGGGTGTTATCTTGGGAGTGGAGAGCTATTTGAACGCCGACGATCACTTACGCATCCTCGACGGAGTGGGGTCGCCCGCCGTTCAGGTCTACTACGATGTCGCCAACATGCACTACTCGGGATACGACATTTTCGCCGAGTTGAGGCAATTGGGCCGAGAGCGTATCTGCCAAATCCACCTCAAGGAATCCGGGCACCTCTTGGGAAAAGGGCCTATCGATTTCGTCAAGATTCGCGATGTACTCGGCGAGATCGGCTATTACGACTGGCTGATCATCGAAGGCGCCACGGAGCAGGGTCGCGGCGTCGTCGATTGCTACAAGGACAATTGCCGATACCTCAAGAAATTGTTTGCGACCTCGTAGCGTCGCCGCGAGGCCGCAAGTCGGATCGGATCCGTTTCTTCGTGGCCGCCGTTGGCCCTATGTCCGGCCTCGGCTTGCGGTCGCCGCAAACGGACCGCTCAGTACGGAAGCTCCGGCGCAGCCCTGCCGGTGGGCAAACCCACCTCAACGCGTTGATCGAGATCGTTCAGCGCGTTGATGACGTTGTTCGTACCAAAGGTAATACCGCGGACGCCGGCAGGTTGTTGAGCCGCGGGCACGAAGAAATTGCGAAGCTCCAAAAGCGCCGGGGCGGTCAACACGATGAGCGCGGCGGGAGCGAGACAGAACATGATGGGAAAAACGAGTTTGACCGGCGTCTTGTTGGCTCGCGCGGTGGCGGCCAACCGCAGTGACTTGCGGAGTTGATCGGCCTGCTCATTCAGGGTGCCGGCCAAGCGCGTCCCCAACTTGGTTCCGCGGTTGAGCAATGCGCTGAGTTGGCGAATCTCGGGGATATCCACGCGGCGGTTGAGGTCCGCCAGGGCCAGACTCAGGCTGCCGACCTCCATCTGGCGCTTCAGAATACGAAGCTCCTCCGCCAAGGCGGGATAGGCCCGATTCTGACCCGCCACGTGCTCCAGGCTCTCGCTGAGGTTCAACCCGCCGCTGATGCACATGCTCAGCATGTCCACGGTATCGGCCAAGCCGGCACGAATTTGGTGGATGCGGCTCTTCCGCCGAAAGAAAACGTACAGACGCGGAATAATCGACAAAACGGCAGCGGTCAGCACGCCGACTCCCAGTATCGGCCATGTCCACTCCGGATCGGCCACATTGACGCACACGCCCGCGATGACCAGCGGCGTCACCAAAAAGAGAAACCGGAGGGCGTAGATCGTATTGCGCGCGGCCGGGTGGTAGATGCCGGCTTGCCGGAGCAGTAAACGAAAATCTCGCGACTCTTTTTCCGATTCCGGCAATTGCGAAGCCAGGGCGGGCGTCAACGGCCCAAAGGCGCCGTCGTCGGCGGTGTCCGGGTCTTCAAGGACCGGCATCAAATCAGGCTCGTCGTTCTTCGCGGCCTGATTTCGTGCTTGCCAAGCCCGCCGCAGCAACGCGAGAGAACAAACCACCGTGATGAAGGCGGACGCCGGAATTCCCCATTGCGACCACAACGTCGCCACCGATTGAGATTCCGTCGCAGCAAATAGGGAAATAAACTCGCTGAGCATATCGTCGCTCACCTCCGTTTAGGGTGATGCCGATTCTATCGCCGTGAAAAGCCGCCTCGTCGTCCGGCGTTCCTGCCGTGTGACGGACGTTTCCGTCGTGACGCGGCGAAACGTACGCAACCGCTTCAGTACTTGACTTGGAGAATCCGCCAAACCCAAAGCAGGCCGAGGACTTGCAATCCCGCCGCCGCAGCCAAGAGGGACGGCCCCGAGGGATTGGCCAGAAACTGTTGCAAGTATTCGGGTCGGGTGTAGGTCAACACCGCACACGCGATCAACGTGCCGACCGTGAGACCGATCACGGAAAGCCGACTCCCCGCCGTCACCGCCTTCATGTGTCCGCGGAATTCGGCACGGTCACGCGCGGCTTGAGCCAATCGTTGCGCCAGCAAAGCCAGGTCGCCGCCGCTCTTGCGATGGACCAAAACCGCCGTGGCGAAGATTCGGAACTCGGGAATCGGGATCCGGCGCGATGCCCGTTGGAGCACGGTGTACGGGGGATATCCCATCGCCAGTTGGGACGCGCACATGCGGAACTCGTCGCGGATGGGCGGTCGGGCTTCCCGCCCTACCAGTTCCATACCTTTTTCCAGCGACAGTCCGGCGCGAACCGCATCCGCCATGAAATCGAGGGCCTCGGGCAGATGCTTCCGCATGGCCGCTTGCCGACGCCACGATCGCACCTGCCACCACCCGACCGGCAAAAGTACTCCCAACAGCGTTCCCGCCACGCCCAGCAAGATATTGTCGAATAGGACGACGGGAATGGCCGCACCCAAGAGGGCTCCTGCTGCGGGAATCAAAGCGGCAGTGGTCCGATCCATCGAACTGCCGGATGTTTCCAGCAAGTTGTAGAACCAGCGATCCAAAGCGGTGCGCCCGGCCTTTTCGGGCGGCACGTACAACGCCGGCAACCGGTCGTCGCCGTCCGCGTCTTTTCGCTTGCCCGACACCAGGTCGCGCACGATGAGACTGAACAGCAAAACCAACGTAGTGACGGCCGAGAAGGCTAGGATCGTGCTGAACGGATCGAGCGTCATCAAGAGACCTCCACTCGCGTTTCGGCGTCTTCTTCCTCGCAGCGGGTGACACCCTTTTCGAAGAGGGTGGCCGGCAGGGCGATCCCCTGCTCCTCGAGTCGCGCGGCGAGCTTCGGAATGTTGCCCGTGCAATAGAACCGGCCTTTGGCGGCCCCTTCCTCATCGACTCCCTCTTGTCGGAAGCCGAAAAGCTCCTGAAGACGGTAGTCGTCGTCCGAAAAGCCCACGATTTCGGAGATCCGCATCACGCGGCGCACGCCCCCCTTCAACCGCGCCAAATGCACGACAAGGGTGATGGCTGAGCCGATGTAGCGCCGCACCACCGAAACCGGAAGTTCGAAGCCGGCCATGCTGACCATGACTTCCAATCGCGATAAGGCGTCCCGCGTGTCATTGGCATGGACCGTCGTCAGGGAGCCTTCGTGACCGGTATTCATGGCCTGCAACATATCCAAGGCCTCGGCTCCGCGAACCTCACCCAGAATGATCCGGTCGGGCCGCATCCGCAAGGCGTTGCGAACCAGGTCGCGAGGCGTGATTTCGCCGCGTCCCTCGGCATTGGCGATGCGGGTCTCCAGGCTGACGACGTGTTTGCGCTGTAGCCGTAATTCCGCGGAGTCTTCAATCGTGACCAATCGCTCGTGCACCGGGACGTAGGCCGAAAGAATATTCAGCAGCGTGGTCTTTCCGGAGCCTGCTCCGCCGCTAATCAAAATGTTGACGCGTCCTTCGACCGCCGCCCTCAGAAAATCCAACATCGGACGAGATATCGAGCGCGTACGGAGCAGGTCGTGCGCCCGCAAGCGTTCGTGCCCGAAGCGCCGGATGGAAAGGATCGGCCCATTCAACGCCAACGGCGGAATGACGGCGTTAACGCGGGAACCGTCGGGCAAGCGGGCGTCCACCATCGGGTTCTGTTCGTCAATGCGTCTCCCCACTCGCGAGACGACCCGCTGGATGATTTGCAGCAAGTGCTCTTCATCCGCGAACACGGTGTTCGTCGCCTGCAACCGCCCCAACCGCTCTACATAGACTTCGTGCGGACCGTTGACCAGGATGTCGGTAACATCGGGGTCCTGCATGTACGGTTCCAGCGGTCCCAATCCGAACGATTCTGCGATTAGTTCCTCGAGCAGGCGATCTTCGTCGACGGAGTCCACGATCTCGGGGCGAGAACGAAGAAAGCTCTCGGTGAGATTGCGGACGTGCCGGCGAAGCTCCGTCTCATCCAACTTGGCGAGCCGCGAAAGATCGAGCGATTCCAAGACCTCGCGGTGAATGCGCGTCTTGAGCCGCTGGAAGTCCGTCTCTCGGGCATCGGGGGAATCCACGGCAATCGTCGCAGTCCGACGCTCACCATTGCCTTTGTCTTCGCGATTTCTTCGCAGAAAATTCATAGCTGCTCTTGCCCGTTGGTGCGATAACTAAGAGGTCCGTTCGCCGGTCGCAAGTCTCCTCGCAGGTCCTGACGTTGTCCCTCGCAGTCGATGGGTGCAAGTCTCGTGCCGATGATGTTAGGAATCGATAACACTCTTTTTCCAGGTCGGCCCTATTCCGTCGAAATGCCCGCAAAACGAGGCTTCCGGCCCAGGCGGCCGACGACTCAGCCTGCTCGGCCGACCGCCACCGGCAACACATCGTTGCCCCCCTGATGCGAATTGGAAACACCGGCGCCCGCGGCGGCCTGGGCGGCTTGAGCGGCTTCCTTCAGTCGCTTCTTTTCGCAAGCGGGGCAGTCGGCTTTGCCGTCGCCTTGTTCAGCATTTGGAGCGGCTTGGGCCGCGCCGCTCGGCACTACCCGCAGCGGCGTCGTCTTCTTGCCTTCCGCGGCCAGCGTGGCGTTCTCCGCTTCCTCCACCTGCCAGTCGGCGAAGGTCACTTCCTCCACGCTATTCCCCCGCCAAATCTGGGCGGTCTTCGGTACCGGCTTTTCCTGCGGCTTCACTTCGACGGGTCGCAGCCCAAGGAGCGTATTGATGTTGACCATGTCGTGCCCCGAAATATCGGAAGTCAGCGGATCCGGCTGAGGAACCAACTGCTCCGGGCCTGCGGAGGCCGACGCCGGGATCACAGGCGTGGCGTCCGAGCTTGTAACATCCTCTTTGCTGCACAGAACGACGCTCAGCGTCCCGTACTGCTGGGCCAGAATCAACTTGTTCGCATCCTCGGCCGAGACCGCCACCGTAATGTTCCGCAGGTCGCCGGGACGATCTTCGCTGGCCGGGAATCGATTGCGACTGGTCGCCAGAACGCGAACGCGCCGCAACAGCGTGAGAGCGGCCAAACCGCCGATTTCCGGATGGTCGTTCTTGACCGTGAGGGTAATGTCCACCAAGCTCTCCGGCTGAATCATGCCGTTAAGGGCCGCTTTCGCATCGACGGCCAACGTCACCGCCCTTTGACCGGCGGGCAATCGCTCCGACAACAGCGGCAATTCCCCGACGGCGTACAGATCCTCTTCACGGATCGGCTGGCCCGCCATCACGGTGTTCCGAACCAAGCGGTACAGCGCCCGCGATTTGATCTTCACAGCACCTTCCGGAACCTTGTCGGCCGGCACCTCGACGGTGTCGATGTAATCCTCGATCACCCGTGCATAAGGGGGCAGATTGATCTTGGCCACGACAATGGTAGCCTTCTTAGCGCGGGGAGCAGCGGCCTGGGCTTGCTCCGGGCCGCGATTCAGGTGGCGGACCGCATACGCGGCGGCCAACCCGATCAAAATGGTGAACACCACGAAGGTGACACTTGCCGGAGTGACTCGTTTCATCGACGGACCTCTTCACTGTGTTGACCAGAATCAACGAACTCGACTAGACACGAACGCGACTAGAACCTTGTTACTTCCGAATGCCTGCGGCCCACTGCGAGGCTCGGCGGCAGGCCGAAGCATTCCATGGTGTGTTGTTCCTGCAAAACGTGTGCCTCAATACTCTCGATTCGACCTTGGTGCCTCCGCTATTCCCAAAGCGATCTCAGAATCCGCCGCGAACCAGGAACAGACCCATCATCACCCACGTTCCCAGCGCCAAGGGAATGGCGAACGGGAGCGCCTTCTTCGTTTGCGGGACGCGACTTTTGCGAGAAGGCAACGCTACCACCGGCTTGGGCCGCCAGGCGACGCTTTTTCCCAACACCAGCATCACCAGAGCCAGCACCGCGGCAACCACCGTACCGGACGCCAGGGCAACCAAGATCCAATACGGCCCCAGCCAACTGCCGAGGGCCGCCAGCAGCTTGACATCCCCCATACCTCCGCCGCCCAGAATGTATGGCAAAAGCAGCAACAGGAAGCCCACGGCTAAGCCGCTCAGGCCGAACACGATCCCCAGCCCGCTTGGAAACAGTGCGTGGTAGGCTACGCCGAGGATCGCCGCCGGAACGGTGATGACGTTGGGAATCCGCCGCATCTTCCAGTCGGTCACGGCGGCAGCCCCAGTGATCGTCAACACGGCAACGGATAACAGCCAAAATCCCATCATCCCGATCCTCGTTGAATTCTCATCCTGCACGAACAACTGAAAACCGGCGGTTTCCGCCTACGGGCACAACTCGGTCCCACGCTACGGGAGGTCACGCCCCCGCGTCACCACCGGGGCGGGATCGTCATCTTGCCAACTTCCCCAACTCCCGGCGTAGGGCAAGTCCGCCGGCGCCTCGGTGTGGAAACTTTGATCGACTCGGATGACCGCTTCCGCCACATCCCCCAATTCATCCACAAGTCCGTCCCGGACGGCGGAGTAGGCTCCCACCAGGCCGATCACGATCAACGTCGCAAGCAGAATCCATTCAAAGGTCAATAGTCCTTCGTCCTCCCTTTGCAATTGCGTCCAAAGCCGGTGCATGTGCCGTTTCATGGGATGTACTCGCTTCTAAATCTCGATCCGAACCGCTCTCGCGCCTGCGGGCCGCAACCTCGAACGGCCGCTACGGCGTTCCGCAGTCGCCCACCGCTCCCTGGTCCGGTCGGCCTGAGGTCGGCCGATTCTGCTCGCCGGCGCACGTCGGGAGCGTATCCTGGAAACTGAACGCGTTTCCCCAGCCTGTGGCGTCGGTATTCACCTGGTACGACTGATCGATGCGTACCGCCGCCGCCGTGACGTCTCCCAGTTCCGATATCACGGCGTCGCGTACCGCGGACAGTCCGCCCACGATCCCAATGACGAGAAGCGTCAGCAAAAGAATCCACTCGAATGTGAGAACACCCTCATCGTCATTCCAACCGCGGATGATCGCAGCATGCACGCTTTTCATGGTCTCAGCCTCTGTTCTTTTGTTCACTATCCGTACGGAGCTTATCAACTCGGGTCTTTCGTGGCGCTCGTTATGCCCGTCTCTGACGGCGGTTGTGATCCGGAAAACAATTACTGCAACAAATGACGTGCCGAACGCGGCGACCAACTTGCGACGAGACGATCGACGAGGAACGACGAGAAACGGGCGACTTCGCACGAAGAACGGAATGACGCCCCGATACGCTAATCCCGATGAGTCGGCTCCGCGGCCGGTTGGCATCCCACCGCGGAGCCGCAATCGGGAGACGGTGCGGCCGAACGTCGTCGTGCCGACCGTCAACAGGCGAAATCACAGACTGGGATTCTCAACGTCATCGCCGCAATCGGCAATGGCACCCTGGTCCTGAGCAATGTCACCGGTAGCCAGACGGCCTTGATCCATACCGGCCGAATCGGTGTACGAGGAGTCGGAGGCGCCGTCCACCACGCAGTCGGGAACCTGAACGTCCCAAGGATGCGCGATGTAATAGGACTGGTCGAGCGAGATCATCGCTTCGACCACGTCGCCCAACTCCGTGATCACCGCATCGCGAACGGCGCTCAAGCCGCCGACGACGCCGATCACCAGGACCGTGATGAGGAGGATCCATTCGAAGGTCAATACGCCTTCATCCTCCCGCCACACGCGAGACATGAAACTCTTCACTCTGTCGCTCCTTTTCACTGAGGACAAGAGAAACGGATAAGCCCCGACCCACCGCGAGCCGGCGGCACAACCACGTGGTTGCAGGTTTCCCACCCTGGGAGAACCCAACGGGCAAGCATCAAATGCACATGCCGTGCCAAATGCCGCCTTAAGAGTGAGACGAAGAAGAACCAACGACGCAAATCGTTATTTTCAAGACATTTGCGTCACTGGCAGGCGTTGGAGTGAAGAAGCCGTGCTCCCGGCGCGAAGATTTGGTCGCGTTTACAAACGCAAACGCGTTCCCTTGCCGGAGCGACGTACGTTTTCGAACGACAACATGTTTCGCCGGGGAAACATTCTTTCGAGGGGGGAATCCGCTCAACGTAATACTGCCGCGGCATTGCCGCGGTTTTGGCGGTGCCGAGCAACGGCACCCAAGCATCGCATTCGGTAGACGTTGCCCGCCGGCAATGAAAAAGCCCGGCTATGAAGCCGGGCAGGTATCTTAGCTTTAATTTCAAACGAGCAGCGAAGCATGGCGAAAAAGATAACCGGGCGGCCGTCGCATCCGTCGTTCACCCCACTTGCGGCGACCGATCACCGAGAACGCTCGGTTTATCTCTTGAGCACTTTCGTCACGCTCTGCAATTGGCCTGCGGAGCCGAGCATTTTGTTCTTGTGGATGATGTATTCGGCGTAAGCCGGCATGAAGGCCTTGCCGGGAGTCCGCGGATCGAAATCCTCCGGTTGCTTGAGGAACGTCTCGCGATAGATGGCACACCAGACCAACCGCCCGTCGGTATCGATATTGATCTTGCACACGCCTCGCTTGGCGGCCCCGATGTACTCTTTTTCGTTGACGCCGCTGGTGCTTCCCAGTTTTCCACCCGCCGCGTTGATCCGGTCCACCCATTCCTTAGGAACACTGCTGGAACCGTGCATCACCAAGGGAAACCCCTCGGGCAAAGCGGCTTGAATCTTCTCCAACACATCCAGTCGCAGGGCCTGTTGTCCGGAAAACTTGTACGCCCCGTGCGACGTGCCGATGGCCACGGCCAAGGAATCGCACCCCGTGAGCTTCACGAATTCCGCCGCCTGAGCGGGATCCGTGAGGCAGACACTACCCACAACGTCCTCCTCCACCCCGCCCAATTGGCCCAACTCCGCCTCCACAACCACGCCCTTGGCATGAGCGCGATCGACCACCCGCTTGGTGATTTCGACGTTCTTCTCAAAAGGTTCGTGAGAGGCGTCGATCATCACCGAACTGTAGAATCCGCTGTCGATGGCGTCGTAGCAGGTGTCTTCCGTACCATGGTCCAAGTGCACGGCGAACACCGATTCGGGAAATATTTCGTCGGCCGCCCGAATCATGGCCTCCAAGAAACGCTTATCAGTGTAGGAACGGGCGCCCCGAGAGATCTGCAAGATGAAGGGAGCCGCCGTTTGCCAATCGACAGGCTCCTCATTCTTCTTGATCTTCCCCAAATTGCCGCGGAACAGTCCGACCGTTTGTTCGAGGTTGTTGATGTTGTAGGCGCCGATCGCATACTTGCCGTAGGCGTGACGAAACAACTCTGTAGTGGTGACGATCATAATCGTTTCTCCTCGAACAAAGGGCTGAACTTCCCCCCAAGAATAAGAGCCGGATTGCACTGCCCGATCTAAAACTTTTTCCCCAATCCCCCAAACCTTACGGACAACATTTTGCTGGGACTAACGGAATCGCTCATAGAGCGCCAAAAGAAAGGTGGGGATTGCCGCAAACGATCGAAAATCGAACTTTTACCGGCATCTCCTCCATCAAGCGACGGGCAGCGGTACCCTAGCAACTGCTACCGTTTGATTCTACCCGCCGTCCGCCTGACCGAACAGACAGGGGGTAACGCCGCAGTAGCCCGGTGAAACATTCACCAATTTCGAAAGGGCACACCGTCACTCGTATTTGCATCGCCAAAGACTTTGTTGGCCCGACCGGCTTTGAACCGACCGGCCTCGAACCCAAAACGACGCACAAAACCTATGTTGCCTGGGGGGTGGATTGACGAATCCATCGCAGGAAAAGACAATACTTAGTTGTCAAGGTTCGGTACCGACGAGATGCGGTGATTCATCTCCCTCCCCGGCTCGTACGTGGCGGGGGTTGCAGCGAGTTGGACTTGCAACCGTGTGGGTGTTTGGTCGCCACCTGGTTCCAGGGCCCTTCGGTCGATGTGAACCGCGACGGCAAACTGGACGAGTGGAGTTTTAGTCCGGGAATCTTGCCGTCGAAGGTAATGGTATCTTGTTCGTAAATTCGCTTTGATGTGATTTTAGCGAAAGATTTACTCAAGGGTTTACGCAAGTAAACAGCGAAATCAACGAAGAAACGGTTTAGGCCCCCTTCGTCTAGTGGCCCAGGACGTCGGATTCTCAGTCCGAAAACAGGGGTTCGACTCCCCTAGGGGGTATTGTGGAAATCGGCGGGTGTCATCGGATCGGGAGTCCGATAACACCAGGCGTCAAACGGCAGGTGCCCGGATCGGTGACGACCGGGGGGCTTCGGCGGTGCCGGACTGCCTTGCTACACCTGCCAATTTGTATGGCACAAACCTATACGTACCTGTACAATGAAGGCATGAGCGACATGATCATCGAACCAAAAGAGCGGTTGTACACGCTCGATAGCGCAGCCAAACGGCTGAACATCACGAAAGGCCGCGTGCATCAGCTCATCACTGAAGGCCGGATATCCGCGATGCGCGTCGCGAAAATCCTTCTCGTTCCGGAATCGCAACTGGAAAAATATGAGACGGAACGGCGCCCGTATTCCAAATAGCAAACCAATAAGCACTTACGCCGTTCACGCGAATGCTGTGTTTCACTATTGACAAATGCTTGACGTATATATAGATTGTTATTAGCAAAATCGTCCGGCACCTTTCTTAGCCGCCTCTGCGGCGACTGAGCGGGTGCCCACAAACCGTTTGAGCATTTAGCCCGCAATCGTCCTGCGTGGTGGAATCATGCACCCACAGCGCGCCTGTTCGCGATTGATACCGCATTATTATGACAAAGGAAATCTCTTCCTTGGATTACGGTTCTCCAGGGGCACGGCGGCCGAGGAGGCCGCCTTGCACCACGGGGGTAGCACCGATGAGCGCGATTCAATGGCGCGTGATATGGCCGGAAGATTCCGGGGATTTTGTCCCATCCGCTGCGCCGACGCTGACCAAATGCTTCGACGAGATCGAACGCGACAAGTTGTTCTGGGACTCGAAGACGGCGAGAGAATACCGAATCACGATCCGCTTGTGGGCCGAGATTACGGGCGACCCGCCCATAGACGCATTGACGGCGGACCATATCACCGCATTCACCCGCGGCTTGATGGCCCGTCCGGGCCGCGGGGCGCCGATCAGCCCGAACACCATACGGAAACACCTGCGCCAACTTCGGGCGATCATGAACGCGACGGACCGCCCGGACGTCCGGATGCCGAAAATCGCGTTTCCTCCAGCCCGCAAGACGGCGCGGGAGGTTTGGCAGAACGACGACCTTCGGCGTATCGCGGACGCACGGACCACGATCGAACCGGCGTTGACCCGGCCCGTGGACCCGGCCGCGTGGTGGCGTGCCCTGGTCATTCTCATCTACAACACGGCCTGGAGGATTGGAACGGCGATGGCCGCCCGGTGGGACTGGATCCAGGGGAACTGGATTACCGTTCCGGCCGAGGCGATCAAAGGGCGGCGCGCGTCGCGGAGGTGGTACCTCAACCGTCACGCCATCCGAGCGATCGAGACCGTCAAGCAAAACGCCGATCCCCGCATTTTTCCCTGGTCCGGGTGCGCGTTGACGCTCCAACGCCACCGTCGGCGAATACTCCGCGGAATCGGATTGTCCGACGGGCCGCGCTGCGGCTTCCATCGTTTGCGGCGGTCGTCGCTGTCGGCGATTGCCAAGATCAATCCGTTGGTCGGATCGTGCTAAAGATTGCCAAAGACGTCGAGGTCGTGATTACGGTCTGCGACGTTGACGGAAACAAGGTCCGGATCGGCGTCGAGGCCCCTTCCCGCGTGGCGGTCCTGCGGGAGGAATTGATCGAGCGGATCATCCACAAGGCCGAGGACGACAAGGGGGATCGGCCCGATGAAATTGGGTTACACGAGGCTCGGCGAGGGAGTTTCCATATTTCTGGAAACCGGTTCGTACCACTTTCGGATGATGCTCCCCGCCGGCGACCTGGCCTCGCCGTCCGGGCGCGAGATCGTCAACGCCTGGCTGCTGGGTATTACGACAATTCCGGGGCTGGAGATACCGCATCGTTAGGTCGAAGCCCTGATGGACGCATTAGATTCCGAGTTTCCGATCGCCGGCAGGCTGAGGAAACCCAGGCTGCGGTTATTTTGAGGCGACGGAGGCGCCCCAACGCCGGGATACCTTGAGGTGCAGCATGGCCGGGGACTGGATTCCCATATCGGTGGATTTGCCCTTCAAGCCCGAGGTGTGCGCGATCGCCGAGGCAACCCGGCGGTCGCCGGATGAAGTCGTCGGCCTATTGATTCGCCTCTGGGCCTGGGCCCAGGCGCACAGCACCGACGGAACGTTTCCTGGGAGTACCCCCGTTACCCTGGCCAAGTGCGCGCGTATTCCCACGTCGTTCGTCCGTGCCGTCGTCGCGTCCGGGTGGTTGGAGGCGGACGAGGCCGGAGTTAGGATTCCCCGCTTCGACCGGTGGCTATCCCACGCGGCGAAGCGGCGATTTACGGAGCGGGAGAAGAAGCGACGGCAACGCCGCGACGGGGCCGCCGCCGGAGAAGGGGCGAACGGGTTGCCGCGCGTCCCGGTTTTGTCCCGATCGTGTCCCGATCGTGTCGGGACTACAGGACAGAAGAAAGGAGAGGATATTATCGACGACGACGAAAAGAATCGGGGAAAAGGGGGGGCCGGGGGGGAAACCCGACGCGGCCCCGTCCCGAAACGCCGGGGACGACGGCGGGACGACAGCGGAACCCCCAAGCCAACTCGCGATTCGCCGAGCGTTCGAGCACTTCGGCCGCATGTGGGGCAGGGACGGTCCGTCCGTGAAACGCGACCGGGTGCTGCTCTGGAGGCTTTGTTCGGCGGCCTGCAACGGGAGCGATTGGGCGAGGTCCGTGCTGGAGACGGCGTGGGAGGCCGCCCCGAGGAAGCCCGGGGCCTACCTTCAACGGCTGATCCTCGAAATGGCGCCGAAATCGCCCAACCCCGCGGTTTGGCTGCGGCGGTTCCCGACTCCCTACGAGGTCGCCCATCCGCCGCCGCGCGATCCGAAACGCCCTCCGCCGGAAACGCTCGATCCCCCGGCCTCGGCGCAAGAGGTGCGGGCTATGTTCCGCGATGCGATGAACGCTGTACGGTGCAACGGACGACCGGGAACCACGTAATGACTGCCCGTAGGAATCCGCCGAGCGAACCTCCGGACGGATCGGAGAGAAGCGAATGGAATCCGAGGTCACGATTAGGCTGGAAAAGGCGGTGGCGGCCGTTTTGCAATCCCCGTCGCTCCACCGCCAATCCGTTCCGCCCTGCGGCGATACCCCGTTGCGGTTGCACAAAGCCCGGACGCGGGCCGTGCGGAACGGTCGCATCGCGGTCTTGGTGGCTGAACGGCCGACCTCCGACGTCCCGGAGGGGTATTTGGTCGTGGCGCTCTCCGATCTTCCCTATCTTGTCGCGAGCCTCTATGCGGAATTGATCGAGGCCGGCCGTGGCCGCAATTGACCCGACCGGCCGTCTACACTGAACGCATGATGACGCCGCCGACGCTGGCCGCCGCGACCCAGGGGCTGATCCGGCGAGGCTTTTCGCTGCGGTCGGTCGCCTTGCTGTTGCGCATCGACCGGGGAACCGCCTCCCGATGCCGCCGGCGTCCCGTGTCCGTGCCGGTCCTCCGCATCGCCCATCGCTGTCCCGGCTGCGGGGCGCTGGTGACCGAAATCGCGTGCTTAGCGTGTCGCATACGAAACCGGAGCCTGCCATGAGGATCGCCGCCCTTCTGCAAATCCTCCGCGCGTTGCGGTCGGCCCTCCGCTTTCCGTCCATCGAGGACGAAGCGGCCCTGCGGGAGTTTCTCGGAACCGTCCTTGAAACCGCCGCCCGACTGGCCGCGTTCACGCCGACGACCCTGGACGACGCCGCCGTGCGCGGTTTGGCCGCCGCGATCGCCGACGATCGCCTTTGGACGCTGCTCTATCGGCTGTTGCGGTGGGCGGCCTCCGAAAACGACCTCCTGGCCCTGGCCGACGCCTCCGGGCTATCCTCCGACGAACTCCTGTCGATCAGGAACGAAGTCCATGAAGCGATTCATCTTGGCGGCCGCCCTGACGCTTCTCCCGTGGCTTGATGCCCGGGCGGAGATTCGCCTCGAAAAGTCCGACCGCGGAATCACCATCGTGGTGGAAGGCGCGGATGACGCCGCGGTCGTGCCCGTGGCGCCCGGGCGCTGGGTTCTGGTCTGGGCCGCCGGGTCCCCCGCCAAACTCCAAACCGCCGTCGTCACCGTCGGACCGTCCGACCCGGCTCCGCCGACGCCGCAACCCGAAGCCGAGGCCTCGCGACTGGCCCGCGAGTGGCTGTCGCAGGTACCCGAGAAAGCGCGGGCCAAGGCCCCGCAATTGGCGGGCGCCTTCCGGAACTCGGCGGAACGCATCGACCGGGACGAACTGACGACCGTCGCGGGCATCATCGAAGCGGCGGCCGAGACCAATCGCAAGGCCCTGGGCGAGGATCGGAACGCCTGGCTCCCATGGTTCGAACGCTTGCGGACCTACATGAACGGGCTGGCCGAGGCGGGAAACCTGAAGACCCCGGCCCAACACGCCGCCTTATTTCGGGACATCGCGAAGGGGTTGACGCCGTGATCGGACCTCTGCATCTCCTGGGCGGTTGGCGGCTGGACCATGAACTGATCGACCGCATCTGCGCCGACAACGGCCCGGAGGACCTCTACGCCGCCGCGCCGCACCTGAAGGGGGTCGGCGAAGGCGTCCGGGCGGTTCTGCTCGATGCGCTACGGCAAGCCGAGGGCGGTTGGCGACCCTACCGCGCGCAGACGCGGGGGACTTGCGTCGGCAGGGGAGGCGGCCGGGCGTGCGACATCCTGCAAGCCCTCAAGGTCGCCGAGGGGGCCCAGTGGAGGGCCCGCATTTCATCCGAAATCATCTACGGGTTCGCCCGCGTCGAAATCGGCGGCCGCCGCATCCGCGGCGACGGGGCCGTGGTCGCCAACGCGGTCGAGGCCGTCCGCCGTCTGGGAGTGCTCCCGCGAGGGCGCTATGAAACCGAGAGCGGGCCGATCGAGATTCCGCCGGAGGACGACGACGGCTTGGCCGCCCAGTGGGGCCTGCGCGGCGTCCCCGATGAATTGGAGCCGCTTTGCCTGCGGCATCTGGTTCGCCAATGGGCGCCGGTCCGCAATTACGCCCAGGCCCGCGACGCAATCGCCGCCGGATACGTGGTCTGGTTCGGCACGTCCCAGGCCTTTTGGCGCTCGCTCCCCGCGCGCCGCGACGCCGACGGATTCCTACGCCCCGTCGGCTCCACCGCCCACAGTTGGTTGGCCGTGGGCGCGGACGACGACCGATCCCGCCCGCATCTGATCCTCGATAATCGCTCCTGGGGGGATGGTTGGGTCACGGGACCGGAAGGGGCCTACCCGATTCCGCCCGGATGCTACCGGGCCGACGCGGAGGCCTTCGACCTGCTGGTCCGCAAGGGCGAGGCCTACGCCGTCGGCGACTTGGACGGTTTCCCAATCAAGAAGTTGGATTATCTTCTGGTATGAGCAAGATCAAGGCGATAATGAACGCAACGGGGTGTCTCGCGTTGGCGCTGGCCGCGGCGGACTACACCCTTGTGATTCCCGACTATTCGCTATGCGCACCTCCCCAGGTTCCGGCGTCGGCGGGGAGGCAGGATGCCTCCCTGCCGGCGTCGCCCCGGGTCTCCGCGGACGGCTCCGGCTGCGCCTCCGGCTCGTGTTCCGTCCCGTCCGCACGCATCCGCGTTTTCCGCTTTCGGCGATAGCACGACCGCAAGGGCGAGGACGAGCATGATTCTGGCCGTCGGCGAAGTGTGGGAGGCGACCATCCAGGGCGGATTCGCCGCATTCTCGGTTTTGCTTCTAGGCTATTCCATTTGGCTGGTATGGCATATCGTCCGCCTGTCCCGGGGCGCCCAACAGGTCATCGAATCGAACACGGCCGCCATTTCGCGGCAAACGGCGATGCTGTCGGCGCTCCTGGAGGACGTGGGACGGACGCGCCACGACATGGAGCGGCTGCGGTACATCATGGAGGCCCGCCCCTGCCTACTGGGCGCTGCCGATGCCAAAGAAGTCTCGCCCAAAGACGACAGGAACCCGCGCTAGACCCCGCGCTAACACCGCCGCCGGCCGCGTGAAAGACCGCGCCGATAAGCCGACCCGGGACGCGACCGCCATAGCCCGGGAACGATTCCTCGCGGCCTTCGCGCAATCCTGCAACGTGGCGGATGCCGCGCGGGCCGCCGGCGTGGATCGGAGCACGCATTAGGTTTGGCTTCGCGATCCCGACTACCGTAAGCGATTCCTGACGGCCCGCGAAAACGCCATCGACGATTTGGAGATCGAGGCTTGGAGACGTGCCAAATCGGGATCGGATCGGCTCCTCATGTACATCCTCGCCTCTTATCGCCGCCGGTTCCGGCAGGATGCCGCCCCGGAAGGCCCGCCCGCCTCGGAGATGGAGCAAATGGAGGAGGCTGAATTGTTGCGCATGGCCGAGGCCGAAATCCAAGGCCTGGGATACGCGACGCTCGATGAATGCCTCTCATGATCGACCCGGCCCGCTTGCCGCCCGCCGCGCGCGAACTGGCCCGCCGCCGCGCCCGCCGGGAACTGTTGGCCTTCACCCGCTGGACCTTCCCCGAATATCGGGCCTCGTGGCACCACTGCGCCGTCTGCAAGGTGCTCGATGACTGGCGGCGGGGCGACGTCCCGCGCCTGATCCTCTGCATGCCGCCCCGCCACGGCAAGACGGAGCTGGTATCGCGTCGTCTCCCCGCCCTGATCTGCGGCGAGAACCCCGACGCCCGCATCATCATGGCCGCGCACACGGCCGCCCTCGCGGAGGCCAATTCCCGCGACGTCCAGAGGATCATCGAATCGGACCGTTATCGCGCCTTGTTCCAAACGTCCCTCCCCGGCCGGTCCGCATCGCGCGGGCGGTACAAACGGACCGACTCCCATTTCGAGATCGTAGGGCGCCGGGGTTATCTGCGTGCGGTGGGCGTCGGCGGCGCGATCACGGGATTCGGATTCGATTACGGGATCGTGGACGACCCCGTGAAGTCCGCCGAGGAGGCGGAATCCGCCGTCATCCGGGAGCGGATTTGGGAATGGTTCACACGCGACTTCTGGACGCGCCGCGCCGCCGGCGCCCGCGTGCTGGTGACTATGACCCGCTGGAACGTGGACGACGTGGTGGGGCGGATTCTCAAGCTGGGCGGCCGGGGACTGGGTTCGTGGGAACTGGTGCGATTCCCCGGGATCGCCGACGGCCGCAGCCCCGACCCCCGCGACCCGCGCAAGCCGGGCGAGGCCCTGTGGCCGGAGATCTTGTCCGCCGAGGAGATGCGCGAGGTCGAAACCGCCGACCCGCGCGGCTTCGCGGCCCTCTACCAACAGGACCCCAAGGCGGCCGGCGGAACCGAGTTTCCCGAGGAGTATTTCGGCGACCACCTCTGGGTCCCCGTCGGGGAATGGCCGACGCGCGATCAACTCGATCCCCTGGTGATGGCCGTCGATCCGTCCCGCGGGCGCGACGACGCGGCGTCGGATTACGCCGCCATCGTCTGGGCGGGGATGCACAAGAACTCCGACCTGGTATTCGTGGATTGCGACCTGGAGGTACGTTCCCCCAACCGCACGCTCGAGCGGGCCCTCGGCCTGTTCGACACCCTCCGGCCCGACTTCGTCGCCGTGGAGACGAATCAATTCCAAATCCTCTTCGCCCAGGAACTGGAGCGACGGGGGCGGGAGGGGTTCCGCGTGTCCCTACCCCTGGTTTACATCCAAAACACACTGCCGAAGATTCTCCGCGTCCGGCGGCTGGGACCGTGGCTGGCCGCGCGACAACTCCGCATCGCCGACACGCCCCACGGGCGGCTGTTAGGGCGGCAACTGGCGGAGTTTCCCATCGGCCGGCACGATGACGTCCCGGACGCCCTGGAAATGGCCCTCCGCGTCATGACCGAGCACGCCCCGCGCCGTGTGGAAAGTCTCACCTATCGCCCCGGTCGGCGCGAATCCGTCCCCTTTGAATGGGGACGTTAACGGCCGCAACCGAGCACCCCGCTGCGCTAGAATGGGCCTTATGGCGAACTACGGCGACCTCTTCCGCGAATACCACCGACAAGCCCGCAAGGCGGCCAGGGAGGAGTTTGCGCGAACGCCGGTCGGGCGTCTGATGCGCCTGGGATCGGGATACAAGCCCGCCAAGGAGGCCGACGTCAAGCGATTCTTGGCCGCGGTCCGCGTGCAGCAATTCGGCCTAACTCCCTCCCTCAAGGGAATCCGATTCCGGGCCGTTTCGTATTCGATCGAGCGATACGCGAAAGAGGATTCCCCCCAAGGGGACCTGGTGCGGGCATGGCTGGAATCGCTCGGCGAGGCGGGGCAATTCCTCTTGGAGATGTTCGGCTCCCCCACGGCGCCCGTGCGGGGGATGCGCGGCGTCGCCGACGCCCTGGAGTCCGCGATGCGGCTGCTTCGGGTCTTCGGCTACGAAGTCCTCCCCAACCCCAACCGGCCCATGACGCCCGCGGCCCACGCCCGGGCCGTGGCCGC
This sequence comes from Thermopirellula anaerolimosa, assembly GCF_054657335.1. Lineage (NCBI taxonomy): Bacteria > Pseudomonadati > Planctomycetota > Planctomycetia > Pirellulales > Thermoguttaceae > Thermopirellula > Thermopirellula anaerolimosa. The sequence goes on along the minus strand of NZ_BAAHYX010000006.1, from coordinate 239,386 downwards.
CGCCTGGCGGTTCCTCCGCGACACCGGGGAACTTCAGGCCGCCGAGGTCTTCGGCGACATCCGCGGGTTGAGCCGCCTTACCGAGGACGTCTTCCAGCGAGCCGTTTGCGTTGTAAACTTTTTGGCGGGGGAGTGAGTTAAGAGCGCGAGGCTGGATAGGTCAGGAAGAGTCGCGGAAGAGGGATCAGGTGAATACGTGGGGCGGGGAGTCTTGAAAAGAGGGGACTCCAGAGGCGGGAAGGTGGCACTCGAAGGAAGAAAAGGCGGCGTTCGAGGGAAGAAAACGCCTCAAAGCGGTGCTTTGGCGGCCTTCCGCGCGCACTCCGCGCAGACCGTCATCCTGCGAGACGAGCTCAGCACCGACAAGATTCCCGATTCGTCCGCCGCTCTGGGGTAAAAAACCTAGGTGACCGCTACGGCGGGTTTTCCTGAAGGCTCTTGCTCAGCGGCGGAGCCGGACTCGGGATGTCCCGGGGCGGCAGGCTTGCCGTAGACTCTTTCCCGCAAGGCCTTGGAAATCGGACTGAGTCGCATCTTTCCCAACGTCCCCTCCCGCCGCGGGGCCATCGCCAACAGCGTCGCAAACGCGGCGTGCACCACCATCACCGCCCCCACCTCCGCCGTAAACCGCCGGGCCCCGACAATGTTCCCGTCATCCACCCCCCAAAACACCTTCAGCCGGGCATTCACCCGTTCCACCGCCGTCCGCCCGCGGTACAACCGCTCAAACTTCCGCGTCGCCCGCGGAATCGCCGGAAATCGCCGCAAGTCGATCTCCCGCGGCACACGCACCGTCTTCCCATAGGACTTCCCCGCATTGCAAATCTTGCTCATCAGACACTCCCACCCCTCGTGCTTGGCCGGACACCGATACTTGATCGTCTCCCGCGACGGCTCATACCCGATGTAGGCCATCCGATACCGCACCATCGGTTGGCTGACCCGATCGTAACAGTACACCGTCCCCGCCTCGTCGTAGACGATGTTCGAGTTCCCATCGTGGCCGGGCAACATCCGCTCCGCCTCCTCCTTCCACAAACTCCGATTCTCGATTACCGCCTTGATCCCCTCCCGCGACAACAACTCATGCACCGGATTCGTGTCGGCCGCCTTGTCATAGGCCAGACTCTTGATCCGACCTTGCGGCAGATTCCGTTTCACCTGCTCCAAAACCGCCGGCAACGTCTCGGCATCCCCGGCCGTACTCTCCGTGACCTTGTACCCCAACACCACTTCGTGCTTCACATCCACCGCCAGGTGCAGCTTGAACCCGAACCACTCCACCACCCGCGTCACGTTCCCGTCCTTGTCCGTGTACTCCTTGCGACCGCCCTTGGGTTGCGGAAGACCTTCCGCCTTCTCCTCCTCCGCCGCCTCTCCCTCCTTCCGCCGCGCCTTCAGCCCCGTGGCGTCTCCGGCCAGGTTCTCTCCCAAGTCCGGCACCACCTCGCCTAATCGCCGCACCATCGTGTTGAACATCTCCTGCAGGAGGCTGCGAAACGGTTCCCGGCCCAGCAGCTCGATGAACCGCGACATGTTCCAGGCGTTGGGGACCCGGTCCTCCGATTCGATCCCAATCAGCTTCCGCAGCTCCGCGTTCCGCCTCAGTTCGGCCAGGCACGACTCCACGGTCGGATGCCGCAAGGCGATCGTCAAAAGCCACGTCCCCCAGAGCACACGGACCGGATAGTCGTTCCGCCCCTTGCCCCGGGCTCTCTCCAGAGATGTGAGAAACTCCTCGTCGGGAATGGACGTTAGAAATTCCCGCAGGGTGCGAATGGTGGGACTATCTTCCAGGGTATCCCAGGCGAAGAGAGGTCGGAGGTTGGGGATTTGCATGGAGGTCTTCCTGAGCCGGAGAACAAGGGATTGAGCCAACGCTTTGCGTGCTTTGCAGGGAAAGTTCTTGTTCCGCACCACCCAAGGGGCTTTGGATCAAGCCGATCCTTGTGAACGCATACCTTTACTACGCACCCATTCCCCGCTTGTTCGCAGGCTTGGTCGAAAAATCGTGAAAAATCGCTCCAACGCGGGAAAAACCGCCTCTTTTCCGCACATCCTGCGGGGAAGGCCCTTTCCAGGCCCTTCCTAACTTCAATCCATCACGCGAGATGGGAACAACGCAAAGGGCTCTCTTCCAGCCCAAGATGACCGTCCCCGATTCCGGCGCGGCGACCTCCCCCGCCCTGCCCGCGCCGCCGGAATTGGGCAACATCCCCGCCGATCATCCCCTCTGGTCGGGAGAGTTTGTTGCGGTCAACCAATCGAGCAACGTCCACTCCGCCGCCTACGACTACCGCGAGGCCGCGTTGTATGTTCGCTTTCACGAAAAGGAATACAACAAGGACGTCGGCGATTGGGTCCCGGTCGGCCCGGGACCGATCTACGCCTACTACAACGTGCCCCCTTCGATGTTCTTGGACCTGCTGGAAACCCGTTCCCCGGGGAACTGGGTCTGGGATCATCTCCGCATTCGGGGGACCGTCTCCGGACACCGGTTCGATTACCGGCTGGTCGCCATCTCCGGGACCTACGTTCCCCGCAAGGCCACGTTCGGACCGCTGAAATCCAAGGAATACGAGGGACTCTACGGCGAAATGTTCGTGCCCCGGATCGTCCCGGGTCCGACCGGGAAATGGCTGCAATCCCTCAACCCCTACGAGGTCGTCCGCGTATTCGAGCCGCAAGAACCCATCTCGCCCGATCAAGCCGTCCTGTTCGGGCTGTAAGCCGTCATCGAGGCAACCATGAGCGACGAGGCCGTTTGGATTGCGCCCGGGGAGCCGCCCCGGCGCCTGGACCTGACCCAATCGGGAACGGAAAGCCGACTGCTGCCCAACCTGGGACAATCCGCGGTCCCCCACGTGGTGACCTTCGCGGGCGTCTACGGCGGCGGGTCCAAATCCTACATGTCCAGCGACGAGGCCCTCCAGCATTCCTGGTCCAATGCCCAATACCTCCGGCAGGACGTCGCCGTGATGGAGCCGCTGGAGGTCCGGAAACGGGCCGTCGCCCTGCTCGACTGGCACATCGAACCCGACGACCCCGACGACCCGGAACAGGCCGAGGCGGCCGAGGAAGTGACCTACCTTCTGCGACGTCTGCCGAATTTCACCCAGTACCGCGAGACCCTCCTTGAGGCCGTCTTCTACGGCCGCTACGCGGTCGTGAACCGTTGCCGTTGGTTCTCCCGCAAGGGGAGGCAATTGATCGGCGTCGGCCATTGGCGCCCCCTCCACGGGGATAAACTCGTGTGGCGCTGGATCGACGACCGGGGCGACTTCGACCCCGAGGAATTCGGGATCCGGATTTCTCTCGCCACGCCCGGGGAAGGGGCCTCGCGTTATCGGGCCTGGGCGGAGGCCAACGGCGGGCGCATCCTCACAACCCACCTCGGCCCGGCCTTTTTCCCGCCGGAACACCTGCGCGAGCTAATTACCATCCACCGCCACACCGTCGAGGACGGCGATTACCACGCGCCGCAAAACGCCGCCCGCGTGTTCGGGGTCGGCGTCCGCTCGCGGATTTATTGGTCCTGGTACCAGAAACAAGAAGCGCTGGCGTGGCTGATGGAGTTCTTGGAACGTTCCGCGCTGGGAATCGAACTATGGTACTATCCGGCGGGGAGCGAACGGGCCAAGGAGGACATGGTCCGGGCGGCTACGGAGCGGATCGGCAACGCCCGCAACGTCCTCATCATCCCCCGCCCCGCCGGCCCGGAGGGCGGGGCCTACGGCGTGCAATTGGTCCACCCCGATCTCTCGGGCGCCCATACGCTGAAGGACATCATCACGGAATACTTCGGGCACCAAATCAAACGCTACATCCTCGGCCAGACCCTCACCACGGAGGCCCACGCCACGGGATTGGGCTCCAACCTCGCGTCCATCCACCTGGATACCTTCCTGCAAATCGTCCAATATGATTCCATCAACCTGGCCGAGACGCTCACCACCGAGCTGGTCGCTCGGATCGTCAAGTGGAACTATCCCTGGTTCGACGAATGCCCGTCACGGCTGGTGATCGAGACCGAAAAGCCGGACGTGCTGGAACGACTCCAAGCCTTGCAGGCGGCCTATGGCATGGGACTGCCGATTCGCGCCCGCGACGTGCGGGAACTGTTGGGACTGGCGGAGCCGGCCGAGGATGAAGAGATTCTATCCCTCAATTCCGGTCGCGATGAGCAAAGGGAAGCGGGGATCGGAACGGGCGAGCCGGTGGGGACGGCGGAGGACCCCGCGGACCCTTTCTCCGGCTTGACCGGCCGCTCACGGGGCTGGACGCCGGATTAGGCCCTGCCCCGGAAACCTATACCCGCCCAAAGAAACCCGACGGGATCACGCGGGTGTACCAAGGCCGCTTGCAGATCCTCCTCAAAAGCCGCTGGCACAATGTGCAGGAGCCGGAGAAAGACCCGGACGGGTGGCGGCGGGGTTTCCTGGAGAGCGGGACAAGCGATCCCCTTTCGGACCATCCGCTTCGGGAACGACTGCGAACGATCCGGCAGAGCGTCTCGGAAAGTCTGGGGTTCGGTCGGAAGCGACGGGAGCGCGAACAGCGGCGGCAGAACAACCGCCGCATGGCGTCGCTGGCACTCACGCGCATCTGGCCCAGTCTGGGTGAAGAGGCCAAGCGCCGCCTGGCTCAGCACCATGCCACGATGATCGTGTGCAGCGACCTGGAGGAGGTGGCCCTGTGGGACACCCACCTGAAAAACGTGTTCGGAAAAAACGTCGAGCGCTCCAGCCTCGCAGGGTTTGTTCGAGCCCTTTGCGTTGTTCCCATCTCGCGTGATGGATTGAAGTTAGGAAGGGCCTGGAAAGGGCCTTCCCCGCAGGATGTGCGGAAAACGGGCGGTTTTTCCCGCGATGGAGCGATTTTTCCTGATTTTTCGACCAAGCCTGCGAGCAAGCGGGGATGTCATGCGTAGTAAATGTATGCGTTCACAAGGATCGGCTTGATCCAAAGCCCCTTGGTTGGTGCGGAACAAGAACTTTATCTGCAAAGCACGCCGTTGGCGGAATCCCTTGTTCTCCGGCTCAGGAAGACCTCCATGCAAATCCCCAACCTCCGACCTCTCTTCGCCTGGGATACCCTGGAAGATAGTCCCACCATTCGCACCCTGCGGGAATTTCTAACGTCCATTCCCGACGAGGAGTTTCTCGCATCTCTGGAGAGATCCCGGGGCAAGGGGCGGAACGACTATCCGGTCCGTGTGCTCTGGGGGACGTGGCTTTTGAAGATCGCCTTGCGGCATCCCACGATGGAGTCGTGCCTGGCCGAACTGAGGCGGAACGCGGAGCTGCGGAAGCTGATTGGGATCGAATCGGAGGATCAGGTTCCCAACGCCTGGAACATGTCGCGGTTCATGGAGCTGCTGGGCCGGGAACCGTTTCGCAGCCTCCTGCAGGAGATGTTCAACACGATGGTGCGGCGATTAGGCGAGGTGGTGCCGGACTTGGGAGAGAACCTGGCCGGGGACGCCACGGGGCTGAAGGCGCGGCGGAAGGAGGGACAGGCGGCGGAGGAGGAGAAGGCGGAAGGTCTTCCGCAACCCAAGGGCGGTCGCAAGGAGTACACGGACAAGGACGGGAACGTGACGCGGGTGGTGGAGTGGTTCGGGTTCAAGCTGCACCTGGCGGTGGATGTGAAGCACGAAGTGGTGTTGGGGTACAAGGTCACGGAGAGTACGGCCGGGGATGCCGAGACGTTGCCGGCGGTTTTGGAGCAGGTGAAACGGAATCTGCCGCAAGGTCGGATCAAGAGTCTGGCCTATGACAAGGCGGCCGACACGAATCCGGTGCATGAGTTGTTGTCGCGGGAGGGGATCAAGGCGGTAATCGAGAATCGGAGTTTGTGGAAGGAGGAGGCGGAGCGGATGTTGCCCGGCCACGATGGGAACTCGAACATCGTCTACGACGAGGCGGGGACGGTGTACTGTTACGATCGGGTGAGCCAACCGATGGTGCGGTATCGGATGGCCTACATCGGGTATGAGCCGTCGCGGGAGACGATCAAGTATCGGTGTCCGGCCAAGCACGAGGGGTGGGAGTGTCTGATGAGCAAGATTTGCAATGCGGGGAAGTCCTACGGGAAGACGGTGCGTGTGCCGCGGGAGATCGACTTGCGGCGGTTTCCGGCGATACCCCGGGCGACGCGGAAGTTTGAGCGGTTGTACCGCGGGCGGACGGCGGTGGAACGGGTAAATGCCCGGCTGAAGGTGTTTTGGGGGGTGGATGACGGGAACATCGTCGGGGCCCGGCGGTTTACGGCGGAGGTGGGGGCGGTGATGGTGGTGCACGCCGCGTTTGCGACGCTGTTGGCGATGGCCCCGCGTCGAGAGGGGACGTTGGGAAAGATGCGGCTCAGTCCGATTTCCAAGGCCTTGCGGGAAAGAGTCTACGGCAAGCCTGCCGCCCCGGGACATCCCGAGTCCGGCTCCGCCGCTGAGCAAGAGCCTTCAGGAAAACCCGCCGTAGCGGTCACCTAGGTTTTTTACCCCAGAGCGGCGGACGAATCGGGAATCTTGTCGGTGCTGAGCTCGTCTCGCAGGATGACGGTCTGCGCGGAGTGCGCGCGGAAGGCCGCCAAAGCACCGCTTTGAGGCGTTTTCTTCCCTCGAACGCCGCCTTTTCTTCCTTCGAGTGCCACCTTCCCGCCTCTGGAGTCCCCTCTTTTCAAGACTCCCCGCCCCACGTATTCACCTGATCCCTCTTCCGCGACTCTTCCTGACCTATCCAGCCTCGCGCTCTTAACTCACTCCCCCGCCAAAAAGTTTACAACGCAAACGGCTCCAACCTGAGTCCGGATGGGGTCATTCTGTCACCATGCCCGCTCGATTTGCGTGACTCATCGGGGAACATGGCCGAGATGCAAGGGATTTGATGCAATTCTTCCCCGGGTCCGGCGATGGTTTCCGGCATGCGGATAGGCGGCGGTTGGGCCGAAGCGGGGCATCGCGTCGTACCAACAAGCAAAAACGCCGCGTCCCGAGAAACGCGGCGCTCGACGCCGGCGGCTTGGTTGCCGTCTTCGCCGGTATCGCAGTCCGGCGGAACCGATGGGCTTAGCGAATGATTTGCTTGAGCTTTGCTTCCAGTTCGGTGGCCACGACGCTTCGGTCCACGACACGGCCTTGGCCGTCCAAAAGGATGGTGGTGGGAACCGTCAGGATTCCTAATTCCAGGGCCGGTCTGCTCTCCATGCCTCCTTCTTCGCGAATCTGCGGCCAGGGAAGCTTAGCTTCGCGGAGGTACGCCGTCATGTCCGCTGCGTCGGTATCCACGTTGACGCCGATGACCGCCAACTGACTGCCATAGCGTGAGAGCAGATCCTTCAGGATCGCCATTTCCGCCTTGCAAGGCTCGCACCAACTGGCCCAATACTGGATGACCACCGCCTTACCGCGATATGCGGCCAAGTCCACCGTGCCACCCTGCGGGTCTTTCCCCTTGAAATCGAGCACTTGGCCCTCCATCGTTAGCCGTTTCAGCGCGCCACGCGCTCGGATGCCCTCCGGCGAGTCGGGGAATCGAGTCGCCAATAATTCATATTGGCGTCGCGCTCCCTCCTCATCGCCCAAGTATTCTTTCCCGACGGCGATCTGCATAATCGCCTCCGGCGCGTCCGGCGCCTCGGGAAAATCCTTCAAGAACTGCTCGAGGTTGGCGATCCAATTGGTGAGGACCTTGTTATAGTCTGCGTCGGGGGCTTGCAGGCTCAGTCCGTACTCCGCCGCCAATTGGCGAAATCGCACGTACGCCGCGAGAGCCTGCTGGGAGGAGTCCTTGGCGACTTGGTCGTACAGGGCCTTCAGGCGTGCCGCTCCCTCGGGAAAGGTTCCACTTTGAGCGGTTGCGCTCAACGTGTCCGCCAATTGCTTCAGCCATGTGACCCGGTCTTCAGGTCGCGTCGCGGCAGCGGCCAACGCTTGGAGCAGATCGGCCCGTTTGCCGTTCAGTTCCGTTTGCTCATCCAGAGATTTGGCCTCCGACAATGCCTTTTCCAGCTTCTCCAAATCGGCCAACAACTTCTGCATTTCCTCGGTGGGAGCATTTTCGACGGGCAATGTCGGCCCTGCCGGTGAGGGCGGTCGGAAGAACACCCCTCCGGCCAAAGAGTCGGCGGCATTCTCATCCAAAATGAAAGGGGCATTGACCAACCGCCAAGCGTCTCCGACCTGGATCATTGCTCCCAGAAAAACTTGAATCGTGCCTTGTTGCGACTCCGCGAAGGCCACCGCGTTGTCGTACACCACGATATCACGCGACAGTCCCGATGTGCCTGCCGGCACGACACCCGGTCGGTGACCGGCGAATTGAATCCATTTCAAAGCCCCCACGGCGGGAACCTTGGCCGCATTTTCGGCGAAACGGCTTTCCGCGCCTTGCAGCAGGCCGGTAAGCTCTTGCGTATAAGCTGGCCCCAAATCCAATGTCTTGAGTTCGGCCGGGGTCGCCAGCAATACACGAAATCGCGGCAAATCCTTGGCGAGAAGGGCCGTCACCGCCTCTTCCGCTACTTCCTCGGCCGAGATCTGTTTCCACTGGTCGATGGTCCCATCCTCATTCGAGTCGAGTCCCCAACGACTGCCGCCGGTATTCAGCCAACGGCTTTGATCCACCTTACCGTTTCCGTTGGAGTCGATGTCGCGGTAGACCTCCAGGCCGCCCTGAAAGTAGCACCACGAATCGACCTTGTTGTCTCCGTTGGTATCGAGGAAGCGACGGAGAACGAAACCTTTGCCGTCTTTTACCGTCCAACCGGTCGATTGGCCGATCTTCTCCGCCTCAACTTTGCACTGGGCCAATTCATCGCCTGAGGGCGTGTCAATGGTGACCCCCTTTTGAAACGGCTTGAACACTAGGGTTTGCTCGACGGTCGGAGGGGCCGCCATCGCGACACCACCCATCCACACCGTCATCACAATCGCGGAAATCGCCGAAAAACGAAGCCACATCGATGACTTTCCTCCGTCTCGAGCCGACATTCCTTTGACCTCACCGTCGCGATGCACAGGCCGCGCTGCCGCAACGACGCTGTTTCTTGTATTCGGGATCCACCCCGGAGCAAGGTTTCGCCGAGCCGATTAAGACTTTGGCCGTGCCGTGGTCGGGACGGCCTGCGGTCGCACGTCTTCGCTCTCTGCTATGACTTAGGGCCCCGACTTTACAGAGCCGAGTGACAAGCTACAATAGCAGTTCGAGAGTTGGTGAGGGGGCATTGCCTCACGGAGCTTCCGTCTCAACAAGCAGGAATGTGACGGACTTGACGCCGGGTAGCCTGGGCCATGCAGGAAGTCCGGACCAGTGCGAAAGGTCAATAGCCTGCTGGCGGTCAAATAGGATCGGGCGCATAGCTCAGTTGGTTAGAGCGCGTCCCTGATAAGGACGAGGTCCGTGGTTCGAATCCACGTGCGCCCACTCTCAGGGGTGGGTTATTGCATGGCTAGACCCAGCCTAGTGGGTTGGGTTTTCCGGATGCGTAGTCTGACCGTCTGTGTCGCGGTTTTTCGCGGTGTTCACCGTCTGAGCAGTTCGTAAACCAGGCTCAGCGTCTGCTCCACCATTCGATCGGCAGGGAATTGCCGTTCAGCGGCGGATTGGGCGGTCGTCGTTAGGCGGTATCGATCTTCCACCGGAAGGTCCAAAGCGGCCTCCATAGCCGTTACCAGCGAGCGACTGTCGCCCGGTGGGACGAGCCAACCCAAAACCTTCCCTTCGGCCACACCCGGCGGCGAGAGTATTTCCGGTATGCCGCCGACTTCGGATGCGATGACGGGCAAGCCCAACAGCATCGCCTCGATTACCGAACTTCCCAGCCCCTCCGAGAGAGAGGGAAACACGAAGAGGTCCGCCGCGGCCAGGAGATCCGGCACATCTTCCCTGAAGCCGACCAAGGCGACGCGATCGGCGAGTCCCGCTTCCGCGATTTGCGAGTTCAAGGACTCCCTGAGTTCGCCGTCGCCCACGATGACCAGGAAGGCGTTTTCCCTCTTCGCCGCCACGTCTCGAAAGGCTTCGATCAAAACCGCCTGCCCCTTGGCGGGCGTAAGTTTGCCCACATTGATCAGAAATACGGCGTTGGAAGTATTCACGGCCTGCGGCAGGAAGCGACGTAGTGCTTCAGCGCCGCGGACGGGATCCGCGTGTTTGATGCGTTCGAGCGAAACGCCGTCATAGACCAACCGTAGTCGGTCGGGCGGAAGACCGGCATTCCGACAAACCCGAACGGCGGCGGCGGACGCACAGATGACCACGTTGCAAAAATGCCGGTACAGGCTCGCAGATCGCAGTGGAAAAAGCGTGCGTTTGGTCGCGACTCGGACGGCTTTCAAGCCCAAACTGGCCACCGACCCCAAAAATGCGGCTTTTGGATCATTCCAATAAAGGACGTGCGGACGGAATCGGCGAAGGGCTGAACGGATTTGCCATGCCGAGGCAGGAGTCCACGAACTGAAAACAGCCCTTGTCTCACTTGCCGGTGGCACTTTGTGAGCCAAAGGCGAACTGCGAGGCGTCAGGAGGAGAACCTCGTGCCCGCGCGCAGCCAGTCCTTGCACCAAGAGTTTTGCCTGCTCTTCGCCGCCTCCCCATCCTCGCTGAGCAGAAAGGACTGCGATGCGCAGCAACATTGGCTGGCGGGGTGAAGCATCGCACTGAGAATTTAAGGCACCGCGATCATCCATGCAGCACAGTTGCAACAACGACTTGGTTTTCGCGTGAAGTCCGCGACTCGGTGACGGCATTTACCCTATCGCCACCAGCGAGCCAAGAGATTGATTACGACGGTGACGAACAAGCTCAAGAGTAAACAGGTCACGAGAGGAAAATAAAACTCCCATCCCCGCCCGCGGAGCACGATATCGCCGGGCAAACGCCCCAGCCCAAAACCCAGCAACTTGGCGACGCCAAGCGAGAGTCCCATCGCAACAAGCACAATCACTATTCCTGCAAGCAATCGCCATTCCGAGATGTTTTCGCTCATTGTCGCGCCCATATAGGGACCTGGGTCAATGCTCGTGTCCCATCCGTTCAGTCGGAAAGTCTTATTCGGCAGACCGCCGAGTTGGTCGTAAATTCAGGTCCAGCGGTCCCCGCCCCTTGCCCAAACCGGGCGCCTGACGAATCGCTTCGGTCACGAATTCCTTGGCGGCTTGAACCGCGTCCGGAACGGGCATCCCGCGGGCCAATCCCGCAGCGATTGCCGCCGAAAAGGCACACCCCGAACCGTGCGTGTGCGGCGTTCGGATGCGTTCGGCGCGAAAGAATCTGCAACACCCCTCACCGAACAGTACGTCGGGGGCATCGTCCGCGATTTCCGGCCCTTTGAGAAGGACATAGCGCGGGCCCAATTCCGCAATAGCTTCGGCGGCCCGAATCATGCTCGGCTCGTCAACAACCGCGATACCGGTCAAAGCCTCGGCCTCATAAGCGTTGGGGGTTGCGATGAGCGCGGCGGGCAAAAGTCGTCGGCGGACGGCCTCTAAGCCATCGTCGTCGATCAGACGATCGCGACTCTTGCTGACCACGACCGGATCTACGACCAAGGGGAACGAGAATTCGCCGGCCCTTTCCGCAACCAGATTGACGATCTCAGAGCTTCCCAAAGCACCGGTCTTGGCGGCGGCGGGAGGAATGTCCTCTAAGACGGCGTCCAACTGGGCGGCGACAAAATTCGCCGAACACGTCTGCACCTGTCGGACGCCGACGGTGTTTTGCACCGTTAGCAGCGTCACCACCGCCGTGCCGAAGACATCCCATTGTTGAAACACCTTCAGATCGGCTTGAAGCCCAGCGCCTCCGGAAGGGTCCGATCCGGCGATTGTCATCGCCACGGGAATCATTGCTTTCTCCCTCGGTACTCCGACTTCGTGTATTCACCCCCCAAACATTGTAGCGAAGCGGCGGTTTCCTTGCCGCCCGCTGCGATCGGCGCTAGGATGAAGGGGAGTCGAGGCCGATTGCGAGTACCGCTTCCAAATGGGGCAAAAGCGCCGCTTCGGCAGCGGGGGTTGGCGGCGGATCGCAATTCGATCTCTCACGCGGTCTTCACACGGCGGAACAAAGAGGTTGGCGTATGAGTCGGATGCCGTCGATGCAAGACGAGCGTCTTCCGCCCGCGGTGTTGCTTTACGAGAGACGGGGCTTGTGGCATGTCGCCCTGCGCTCGCGGTGGCGCGAGTCGTTCGCGGACCGCGGAGACGTTTCGGCGCCGGCCTGGATACGTTTCGGCCGCATGGCGGAGATTCGCCGACTCGCAACTCAAAGGCCGGGTTCCTTCTTCGTGCTTGAAGTGCGACCCGGTTGGGAGTCGAACATCGCGGCGGAAATCGCCTACCTCCGTCGCTGGCATTCGGAAAGCAAGGTCGCGGCGGTGTCACCGCGAGCAAAGGAGTTGGAAGTTTTTTTTCGTGAAATGGGAGTCGCTGCGGTAGCCGATCGAGTCGCCTTTGCCGGGCCGCTTGCCGCCGTGATTTACGGCCATTTTCGAGCCTTGCCCGGGCATTTTGTTGATCCTTGGGCGGCGGCGTGGGATGGCATTCCATGGCGTGAGTTTTCAAGCACCGCAGGCAACCCGATTTTGCGGCATCAGGAAATGACGGCCAGCAAGGGAGAAGAAACGGAATGACCGCGATTGCGCGTGAAGACGTTCTCAAAGCGTTGTCGGACTTTCGCGACCCCGAAACCGGACGCGACGTGGTTCGCTTGAACCAGGTCTCAGACGTGACGGTTCGAGACGGGCAAGTGGACGTGACGTTGGGGCTGACCACGTTGTCCGCTCCGCTGTGGTCGGAATTGCAGGAGGAAGCCAAGAATCTGCTGACATCCCGACTGCCGGTCGGTACGGAAATAAACGTCAAAATCACGCAGCATCACCGTCCGGCCGAAAAGCTGGGCGCGATCGGTCTGACTGCGAAGGCCGTCATTGCCGTGGGTTCGGGAAAAGGCGGTGTGGGCAAGAGCACCGTGGCGACGGCCCTGGCCTTGGGGTTGGCTCGCTCCGGCTCTCAAGTGGGTTTGATGGACGCCGACGTGTACGGTCCCAGCGTGCCGCATCTGCTTGGTGCAACCGAACGACCGACGCTGTACGAGGGAAAAATCCAGCCCATCAACGTGGACGGCCTCCGCGTGATGTCGATGGGGTTCATCGTGCCCAAGGACGAAGCCGTCATCTGGCGAGGTCCCATGCTGCATGGGGCCGTGCAGCAGTTTTTGAAGGACACCGCGTGGGGTGAATTAGATTACTTGATCGTAGATATGCCGCCCGGCACCGGCGACATCGCGCTGAGCCTCTCGCAGCTACTCCCGGTGAGCGGCGCGATCGTGGTCTGCACTCCCCAGGAGTTGGCTTTGCTCGATGCGGTCAAGGCTGTGGCGATGTTCCGTAAAGTGAACATCGAAGTTCTGGGAATGGTGGAGAATATGAGTTGGTTCGTCTGTCCCGATTGCGGTTCCAGGCACGAGATCTTTGGGACGGGAGGAGCGAAGAAGAAGGCCGCAGAATTGGACGTGCCCTTTCTCGGGGAAATCCCCCTCAATGTGTCCTTAAGAATTCAGGGAGACATCGGTCGCCTTGTGGAGTGTTTTTCGGATCCGGTCAGCGCCCCGGCAATGGAAGAGGTTTGCCGCAATCTGGTCCGGAACTTGACGTCCAAACGGAGGTCCGAGCCGCAATTGCCGACGCTGTCGGTGCTAGGCTAACGTTCGATTCTGCGTGACTTGCGGACGACGGGTCCCGCTCACGAGGTACCAAGATCGTGGGCACGACGCTGTCGGGTCGTTCCGCATTGCGGGTGCGTCGCAGTAACCGTTCGGTTTCGGCCGCGGTCAAGTCGAACGAATTCGTCCGGCGGGCGTGTCCGCTCGAATCTCGGCCATCATGTCGCGAGTGGCCGCCTCGATAGCCTCCTGCCACCGCGCCGGACCGAATCGCTCATATTCTCGCCGACGGTAGGCAAAGATGACGGCACGAGAATTATTGATGACGGCGCCTCGCCCCCGAGCGTCGAACGCCGGCGCCACGTCGGCCGCGCCCGCCCCTTGGCTCCCATAGCCGGGCACAAGGAACCATGTATGCGGCATGGCCTCGCGTAATTCGGCAAGCTGCTCTCGATATGTCGCGCCCACCACGCCGCCGATGTCGCCGTAACCGCACTTGCCCAGGTGTTTGCACGCCAAGTCTTCCACGAGCGCGGCCACATGCCGATAGATCGGCTTTCCTTCGGCGACAAGATCTTGAAAGACTCGCCCGCCCGGATTGGAAGTCTTCACCAAGACGAAAACCCCGGCGCGACGTTCGCAAGCCGTTTGAACGAATGGGTCGAGAGCGTCGTCGCCCAAGTAAGGATTGACGGTGAGGGCATCGCCGCCCCAAGCACTAGTCTCGCCCGCCCCCAACATGCCCTGGGCGTATGCCAACGCGGTGGACCCGATATCGCCCCGCTTGCCATCCAGAATCACCAGCAGGCCGCCGCGATGGGCGTGTTGCACCAGGTCGGCCAAGACCGACAGGCCCGCCGGTCCGATTTGCTCGAAAAACGCCAATTGAAATTTGACGACAGGGACCAATCCCGCCGCCACGTCGAGCACGCCGCGACAGAAATTTTGCAGAGCGAGGGCCAAGCGTTCGTAGTTCCAACCCTGGGACTCTGGACCGGCTTGGAGTGCGGAAGCAGGCAATATGCTCTCCGGCAACATCGGCAAATGGGGATCGATGCCCACCACGACCGGCGTGCCCCGACGCACGACGGCTTGCTCCAAACGATCGATGAATTGATCCACGGCGGTTTCCCTGTTGGCGACCATGCATTTCCATCGGACGGCGGCGGTTGTCGCACCGTCGCCGTCCAATTGCCCTCACCACACTGCTCAACGCAAGACGATCTGATGCGACTCGAGATGCCGCAGGAATTCGCCGCGGAATGCGTCGATTTCATCCGCGGAAAGCGTGTGATCCGGCGCCGCTAAGTGGTAACGGAACGTATAACTCGCCTTTCCCGGCGGCAAGCCCTTGCCTTTGAATCGATACACGAATTCGCGACGAACGATCAAACGGTGCACAAACCGGTCGAGCACGGATTCCAGTTCGGCAAATCCCCGAGCAGCATCCCAGAGGAGCGAAAAATCCTGCCATGAGCCGGGGTAGACCGGAATCGCCGAAAACTTCACTGCCGGGTGCACCGCGATGGGTAAGGCCTCCAAATCCACTTCGAACCAGGCGACCTGACCGTCGGGAACAACCGTCTTCAACACGTTGCCCGTCAGCAAACCCATGCCGCCGACCGGCCCATTACTGCCGTGAATCACCAGCGATGAGCCGCTTTTCCCCCACGGAGATGCGTCCGCCGTCGCGGGTTCGAATCGGAATGGTGAGCCGCCGAGGCTCATCGCCACGTCCTCGAGCGCCCCTCGAATCCCGCGAATCAACTCTTCGGGGTCGGATCGCGCCGGTTGGTACGCAACGCCTGCCAAGAACGTCCGTTCCTGCCGGCCTTGCTCCGCCGCTCGAAAGACGCGACCGATTTCAAAAAGGCGGAAGTTGTCGCGGTGCGCGCGATTGGGACGCACCAGCGCCAGCAGGTTGGGCACCAGCGTGGTCCGCAGGGTGCCGTTGTGCTGGGCCGGCGGATTCCGCAATCGTAGCCCATCGGACGGCCGATATCCCAATTCGTCAAGCCAACGGACGTCGAACCATATGTAGTTCTGCACCTCGATGAATTGATGGGCCCCGGCTAACACTCGGCGGACCCGGTGTTCGCGTTGCAATCCTTCGTTGACCGGAAGATGCCCCAGCGGTGCCACCGGAAGTTGGGGCTCAATGCGCCCGTAACCGTAGATTCGCAGAATCTCCTCGACAATATCCGCCGGAATCGAAAGGTCGCGTCGGCTTCGGTGCGGCGGTATGCCGAGTTCCAGCAACTCCTGCCGGGAAACCACTTGGAACCCCAATCCGGTTAGGATCCTCTGAGCTTCATCACGCGGCACCGGGACGCCGGCCATGCGGTTGACTTGCGCCCAATCCATCAACAACGGGCGATGGCGGTCGTCGGGATCGCCAGCCACAGTGAATCGGCTCAACACCTCGAACGACTCGTTGGCCAAGACGAGGCATTGCAGAATTCGTGCGGCGGCGGTAATGACGTTGGCGGGCGGTTGGCTCTTTTCAAAACGTTGGGCCGCTTCCGTGCGAAGGTCCAATCGAACGGATGTCCGCCGCACACGATCGGCTCGAAAGTTTGCGCTCTCCAGCAGAACGTGCTGCGTCTCGCGACTGACTTCGCTATGCAACCCCCCCATGATGCCTGCCAGGGCTACCGGTTCTTTCTCGTTCCAGATCAACAGATCGTCCGGCAACATCCGCCGTTCTTGTCCGTCGAGGGTGACGAACACGCCTTCCTTGCCAAGAGATGCTACCCGAATTTTTCGTAGCTTATCTCCGTCGAAGGCATGGGTCGGTTGAGCCAATTCCCACATCACGTAGTTGGTTACGTCCACCGCCAGATTGAAGGTCCGCTGGCCCAAGGCATGCAAGCGACGTTGCATCCAGAGCGGCGACGGAACTCCCGCCCGAAAACGGAGGTCGATGCAACCGTAACAGGGGCAATCGTCGAAAGACGCGACTTCCAAGGGATAGGGCGGCAAGGACTCGAATTGAGAGAGATCGTAAACCGGGAGGGGTTTCAGCGGTCGATCGAGGATGACCGCAATTTCTCTTGCGAAACCGTAGTGTCCCCACAAATCTGGCCGGTGAGTCAGACTCTTGTTGTCGATCTCGATCAAGACGTCTTCCGGCGGAATCAGCGCGTCCAAAGGAGTACCAACGGGGATACCCTCCGGTATTTCGAGAATACCCTCGTGCCAGTGGCTCATACCCAACTCGGCGGCGGAGCACAAAACCCCTTCGCTGCGGCGACCGGCTACGGTTTGCTCGACGATGACTGTTTCGCCGGCCAACGTGACGCCTGCCGGGGCGAAGGCCGAAACCATGCCCGGGACAACATTCGGTGCTCCGCACACGCTTTCATACCGTCGCGTGCCGCAATCGACCTCCACACGCCTCAACCCGCCGGCGGCTTGCCCCTCGATGGCCTCGCACGCCGTCACGCGCCCCACCAACACGCCTTGCGTGTACCGTCGGATGAAGTGGAGGTCCTCGACTTCCGCCGTGGCCAGCGTCAAGCGCTCGGCCAGGTCCTGCGGCGAAACTCCTTGAAGGTCCACGAAATCGGAGATCCAGTCCAGTGAAATCTTCACGGAAAACCTCTTGCAAACGGTGTGGATCCTAAAGTTTTGCTATCGGTGTCTTGCCCTTTGCCGGCGCGGCCTTTCCGCCGGATCATGCGGACGAACTCGGCCGGAGCCTCCGTTTCGATCGCCCTTACATGGAAACCGGGAATTGTTCGTAAAAGCGAATGTCACCGGAATTGAAGAGGCGGATATCGGGGATGCCGAATTTCATCATCGCCATCCGCGTTAGTCCCATCCCGAAGGCGAAGCCGCTGAACACGGAAGTGTCGACGCGGCCGAACTCCAAAACTCGTGGGTGAACCAGCCCGCACGGAATCAATTCGATCCATCCGCTGCGTTTGCAGGTGGCGCAGCCCCCGCCGCCGCAAATCAGGCACTGAACGTCCAGTTCAAAGCCCGGTTCCACGAAGGGGAAAAAACCGGGTCGCAGTCGGACGGTGACTTCCCTGTGGAAGACCGCGGAGAGCAGCGTCTTCATGACGCCGATGAGGTGGGCGACGCTAATATCGCGATCCACCAGCAGGCCCTCTAGTTGGTAGAATGTGTTCTCGTGACTGGCGTCCATCGCTTCGTTGCGGAAGCATCGTCCCGGGAAGATCGCTCGGATCGGCGCTCCGAACTGTTCCAATGCCCGCACTTGATTGGCCGAGGTATGGGTTCGGAGCAGACGACCGTCCTCCAGCCAAAAGGTGTCCTGCATGTCGCGTGCGGGGTGATCGGGCGGGATATTAAGGGCATCGAAGTTGTAGTACTCGGTCTCGACCTCGTAGCCGGTCAGGACACGGAACCCCATGCCTTGAAGAATATCCTCCAGTTCTCGCTGGACCAACGAGATGGGGTGCATGGCGCCCAGTCGCCGATCGGTGCCCGGCAGGGAGAGGTCCGCCCCGCCCGTTGCTCCAGCTTTGGGACTTGCGTCCTGCGATGCCTGCTCCGCCGCCGTCCGGACGGCCTGCTCGGCCCGACCTTTCAACGAGTTCAGGCGTTGGCCGAACGACTTCTTCTCGTCCGGCGATAGCTTGCTGAAATCCGTATTTTTGGCGAGGAGGGTAATGATTCCCTTCCGCCCGAGGTACTTGATGCGGACCTGTTCAATCTCCGGTAAGCTCTTCGCTTGCCTAAGATCGGCCTCCAACTGTCGCCAAATATCTTCCACGACGCACCCCCCTACAGGATGAATCTCTTGGGTATCTAGGGAAAACGCATCTCTCCCTAGCGGCGGGCTTGTTTCGACAACTTCGAATCCGCGTGTTTGTCGCAAACGATCAATGTACCGCAGCGACCCGGGCTTGAGTATCCCGCGATTCGACGGCGACGGAGTGTTTCGCGTCGTTTGCAGCGGAAAATAACTCTTAGGAGTTGATTCTTTCCACCTAAAAGTGCCCATGCCGTACGTTCGGCTAACGTTTTGCCTCTATATTCCGCATCTTTCCTGTTTCCTCTCCAGGTCACAAATCTTGGGAACTCGGCACAACCGGCCTGCGTCTAACGGCAAAAGAGGGAGGAGAATGCGCGCGCCGGTTTCAACCTTTGCCGGACCGTGACGCCAACCCCTGTGTCGAGGTTGCGAGAAATCTAGTTGCGTCGATGCTTCGCAAGGTGCCAACGCCCAATTCGCAGAGTTCAACCGGACGGTCAAAATGGATAATCTGCGAAGTCTGGCATTGATTTTTCCGTAATTCGTAATTTCAATGGGTACTGACGGATTTTTCGGCCGCGCTACTACCAGCTTCTTCCATCTCTTAGCAATTCTGCCGTTCGTTTACGCCTGAGGGGGATCCATTCGATGAGGCTTTGGGATTCGATCCGCTTTCTTTCTTCCTTCGGCAGTTCCGCTCGTCCCAAGAAACGCGCTCAAAAGAATTCGGCCCGCAATCAAAAACCTAAAGCCCGACGGCATCGAGGTTTGCGGCTCGAAAAGTTCGAAGATCGCGTCCTCCTCAGCGTGTCTCCCAATAATCCGGATCGGGTGTGGGAGGATACGTTACAGCGGGCTATTGAAGCGGCCTCCGACTTGAACCAGTATTCGGTTCAGCAACTCCAGGCCAGCCATCAATGGGTGGTCGGACTGGCCGACGGCTTGAATCCGCAACTGGTTGCCTCGCTTGTCGGGGGCGAACAGGTTGCCGTCGCCAGCGGCATCAAAGGGGCTTACGTCTTCCAATTCCCCTCGCAAATCTCTTGGGAAACCATCGTTGCGCGATTGGACCAGGTGGAGGGCGTGCAATTTCGCTTTCCGCTCGCCCCGCAACAGTTGGACCGCCGGCTGATTCCCAATGATCCCCTATTCGTCGAGCAGTGGCATTTGCTCAACACGGGCCAATCCGGCGGAACCTTGGGCCAAGATGTTCGAGTCACCGGGGTCTGGGATAACTACCAAGGCGATGGTGTCGTCATCGGTATCGTGGACG
This sequence comes from Thermopirellula anaerolimosa, assembly GCF_054657335.1. Lineage (NCBI taxonomy): Bacteria > Pseudomonadati > Planctomycetota > Planctomycetia > Pirellulales > Thermoguttaceae > Thermopirellula > Thermopirellula anaerolimosa. The sequence continues at coordinate 219,726 of NZ_BAAHYX010000006.1, read as the reverse complement.
ACGGTATCGAGACGACACACCCCGACTTGGTCGCCAACTATCGCGCGGATTTGAGTTACGACTACCTGATGGGGGATACCGATCCGCAGGCTGAGACGGGAGACTTCCATGGGACCGCTGTAGCCGGGGTCGCGGCGGCGTCCGGCAATAATAGTTTGGGAGTGACGGGGGCGGCCTTCGATGCCCAACTGGCGGCGTTGCGCCTCATCGGCGGGTCCGTCACAGACCTGCAAATCGCCCAAGCCATCGGACATCGGACCGATGCCATCCAGATTTACAACAATAGTTGGGGCCCCCCGGATGCGGGCGGCGGAATTCCGTTTTCAGTCTTGGCTGGCCCCGGTCCATTGAGCTTGGCGGCATTGCAGCAAGGAATCACGACAGGCCGCGGCGGATTGGGTTCCGTCTACGTTTGGGCCGCCGGTAACGGTCTGCAAGGCAACGACAACTCCAACTACGACGGTTGGGCCAACTCGCGTTACACCATTGCGGTGGCGGCGGTAGACCACGACGGTCGCCAGGCTTGGTACTCCGAACCTGGCGCAAACATCCTTGTGAGCGCCTATTCCAACGGACTCGTCTCGGGCATCTACACCACGGACCGCTTGGGTGAGGATGGGTACAACGTTACGGGGACGGCGGATGGCGATCCGCTGCCGGACATCGATTATACGTCCCAATTCGGCGGAACGTCCTCCGCCGCGCCGCTGGTTTCCGGCATCATCGCCTTGATGCTTCAGGCGAATCCCAACCTCACTTACCGCGACGTTCAATACATCCTGGCCCAGACGGCGAGGATGAATGATGCGAGCGACTCGGGTTGGACCACGAACGCTGCCGGTTACCACATCAATCACAAGTACGGGTTCGGCGTCGTGGATGCCGCTGCCGCCGTCGCCGCGGCACAGACCTGGAAGCCCGTGGGACCGGAATTGGTGCTCGATTCCGGCACGATGACCGTCAGTCGGGTGATCCCGGACAACAATCCGGCCGGAATCTCCTCCGTCGTCAGTGTGGCACCCACGATCAACCACGTGGAGTGGGCCGAGGTCACTGTTGATATCAGCCATCAAAGCCCGGGCGACCTGGAAATCGTCCTGGTCTCTCCCTCCGGCACGCAGTCCGTTTTGGCGGAACCGCACACGCACGACCCGTTCGACAACGGAATTCGCTGGACCTTCACCACGGCCAGGAATTGGGGAGAATCGGCGGGCGGAGACTGGACGCTGATCGTCCGCGATCGCGTCACCGGAACGGTCGGTCAATTGAATTCTTGGCGATTGGCCGTTTATGGACAGCAAATCCCGAGCGTTCCGCCGGATCTGGTCGCCGTCATTCCCAACGAAGGAAGCCTGATTGAGGAAGGAACCGAACTCAACGTCGCGCCGCGCGAACTGATTTTGCGGTTCAACGAGGGTCAACAACTGGACCCGAACACCTTGGGCGCGATTCAGTTCGTTCGGGCGGGCGGTGATGATTCGTTCGCGGAGGGCAACGAGGTCGTCGTCCCGATCGGCTACATCGGCATCGGCGACAAGCCGAATGAGGTCATCGTTCGTTTCGCGGAGAACCTACCCGATGACAAATACCACCTGGTCATCAGGGGTACGGGGGCAAATCCGCTCACGAATTTGGACTCTCCTCCGGTTCCTTTCCGTTTCGATCCCGACCTAGGTGTGGGGCAAGATTTGACGCTGGAATTCGACGTCAATCTCGGCCCGCAAATCCTCGCCGTCGTTCCGCAACCGGTCTATCGCAGCGATATTCGCGTAACCGTGCCCCCCGGCAACCAGATCACGGACGGGCAGACCTTCGTCGTCAGCGACGGGGCGATTCAGGTTACCTTCGAGTTCGAAAATCAAGCGTTGAACAACGGGGTCCAGGCCGGACGCATCGCCGTCCCGTTCCAAACTACGGATTCGGCCGCAACGGTCACGTCGGCGGTCGCCGCAGCCATCATCGGCCAAGGCCTCAATTTGACGGTCAGTTCGGATCCATTGACCGCCCAAATCACTCTGAGCGGTTCCGCCGCCGCTTTCGATCCGCGCACTAGCAAGTTCCAGGTGCGCAGTCTGGAGCAGCGGCGTAGTGTCATCGAGGTCTATCTCAGCAACGATCGGCTTGACGCCAACGCCGCCACGAATCGAGAGTTCTACCAGCTCATATTCACCCAAGGTACTGCGCGACCGGATGACGACACGGTGGTGCTGCCCGTTTCCGTCAGCTACGACGCCGACGCGAACAAGGTGACTCTGGATTTCGGCCAAGATTTGGCCAACCTGGGTACCGGGGCGGCGCGCTTGCGGATCGGAAGCCGTTATCAGGTAGTTCAGACTTGGAATATGAGCGAAGGCGCGGACGCCGGCTCTTCGTTCTACAATTCGTCGCTGGTTTCGGGGTTCGGAAACGCAGGGGCGCCCCAGAGCGTCATCATTTCCGGTGCCATCGTGCCGGAGCGTTATACCCTGGAGTGGCCCGGCGCCGTGGATGAACCGGGACATCGCGATCTTCCCAACTACGACAGCATCCTGATCGAAGACCACTATTTGACGGGCGAGTCCAGCCCGGATGCGTCCACCAGTATCCCGCGCATCCCGTTCTATTTCCCCACCGGCAGCTATAATCTGATCACGGAAGCTCAGAAACAGCGTGCGCGTGAAATCTTCGCGATTTACGGCGAATACCTCGGGATTCAATTCTACGAAAGCGAGACGGGCGGCCTGGCCATCATCACCGGCGACCTGGCGTTGATGGGGCTGCAATCAGCGCCGGGCGGCGTTGGCGGCGTCGCCGGCGGCGGCGTGGCCGTCATGGATTACGCCGAGAATTGGGGGGCCAGCGAATTCGGCGGCGGATGGTTCCAAGTCGCCATGCACGAAATCGGCCACCTGTTGGGCTACGGCCACAGCTACGATCTCTCGCCGTTTGTCATCATGGGCAGTTCCGAAGATGCCACCACGGCGACGGGCTCCTTCGAACCGGTCTTCCCCGGCATGGCCGACATCGTTCACGGTCGCCACATGTACAGGCCGGACAGCACGGACGTCGACATGTACCGCTTCGACCTCCAGGAGCGAGGCATGGTGAGTGCCGAAATCCTGGCCGAGCGGATGGCCAACTCCAGTATGCTGGACGCTGCGATCACGCTTTATCGTCAGGTTGACACGCTTCGCAAGTACGTCGTGATCGAAAACGGCGTGCCCGTCGAGAAGGAATACGTCGAGACCACCTATGAGGTCGTCGCGAGGAACGACGATTTCTACAGCGAGGACTCCGCGCTGGAGATCTACCTACCGGCCGGCACGTACTTCATCGGAGTGAGCGCGTCCGGTAACACGCAATACGACCCCAACATCGACGATACCGGCATCGGCGGAGTAACGCAGGGCGCCTACAAGCTCCGCTTGAACTTCACGCCGGGCGGCGTCGATCCCAACAATCCGACCACATTCCGCGAACCGAACACCGCCAATCCGTCGATGATCATCGACTCGACGGGGTTGTTCCTGGACGGCGACTTGGACGGCGTCCCCGGCGGCGAATACAACTTCTGGTTCAATGTCCAGTCCGAAGCAAACACGCTCTTCGTGGACAAGCTGTCGTTCAACACGGCGCCGGACGGCTCCTTAAGCAAGCCGTTCACGACCATCTCGGGCGCGTTCGCGGCGGCGCGTCCCAACCAGATCGTGCGGATCGTGGGCAATAATTTCGCCAATGACGACCCGAATGCGCCGGCCACGCTGCGAGACAACGTGCCCTACGAGATCGGGCGGCGTTTGGTGGATAATGCCCCCATGGCCGACGGCGTCCGCATGGAGGTGCCGCAAGGCGTGACGGTCATGGTCGACGCCGGGGCCATGATCAAGCTGTTCCGCTCCAACATTACGGTCGGCAGTTTGGCCGAGGGCATCGACCGCAGCAGCGGAGCGTTGCAGGTCCTCGGCATTCCCGGGCTGCCGGTCTACTTCACCTCGTACTACGATGAGTCGCTCGGCCGCGATCCCGAGCCGACCAACAACACCACACCGGCATCCGGCGATTGGGGCGGTATCGTTTTCCGCAACGATCTCGATTACCAGTACATCCGGAACTATAACCCCGCCTCCGGCCTACCGCCGCGCCAGGTGTTGGAAGACCAGGGTATCTTCCTGAACTATGTCAGCCACGCCGACATGCGCTACGGCGGCGGCGAAGTGATCGTGAACGGCGTGCGGTCGGTGTATAACCCGATTCACATGGTCGAGGCGCGACCCACCATCCTATTCAATAGCATCAGCCGCAGCGCCGACGCCGCAATGTCGGCCGACCCCAACAGCTTCGCGGATACGAAATTCCAAAGCTGGGATCCGGCGCAGCCCTACACCGTGGAGTACGATCGCGTCGGACCTACCATCCGCGGCAATTACGTCGTAGATAACTCGATCAATGGCCTCTACGTCCGCATCAAGACCGCCGCAGGTGGAGCGACGAAGAAGCTTACCACTTTCGGTCGATGGGATGATTGGGACATCGTCCATTACGTGCCCGAGAACCTGGCGATCGCGGGCACGCCGGGCGGCGCCCTCCAACGGGCCTCTACGGCTCCCAGCGTCTCCCTGGCGAACGATTTCCGCATCCAAACCTCCGCGGCAAGTGTGGGATTGGACGGCCAGTATTTCTCCATTTATGACGGTCGGACGCGTGTGGTGTTCGAGTTCGACAATGGGGACGGCGTTGTGGCCGGTCGCGTCGCGGTGCCGTACAGCTTGACGGATTCCGCGACGCAAGTCGCCGCCTCCTTGGCCGCGGCCATCAACGCGGCTTCCGTGTCGCGCGGCTTGGAAGTGACGGCCGGTGCGGTCGGCGCCAACGTGAACCTCACGCAGCGCGGCGCTCAATTGAAAGTCGAAGGTCTGGGAAATCTGGAGGCGCGAATCGACTCCCGATTGCAAGTCGATCCGGGCGTGATCGTCAAGTTGCAGGGCAGTCGCATCGAGACCGAGATCGGTGCTCAACTCATCGCCGAGGGGCGTCCCGGATTTGCGGAGACGGTGCCGGGCTACAAGGTGGTCTTTACCTCCGTGATCGACAATCGTTACGGTGCGGGCGGAACGTTCAATACGGCACAGAATACCAGCGGCCAGCAACCCGGCAAGGGTGATTGGGGCGGAATCGGCTTCGCTCCGCTGTCCGAGGGCAGTATCGATCAGGCGATCATCGCGTACGCCGGAGGCCAGACGGCGATCGAGGGCGGTTTCGCGGGCTTCGATCCCATCGAGATTCGGCAGGCGCACGTCCGCATCGCCAACACCCGATTCGAGCATAACGGCGCGAATTCGGCCGGCGATCGAAACGGGCGCGGCTTCATCACACCGGCCACCATTTACGTCCGAGGCGCTCAGCCCGTCATCGTCAACAATCGCTTCGTCGACAACTCCGGGCACATCGTCTCCGTGGATGTCAACGCGCTCAATGCATGGGAAGTGCCTGACTGGGGACGTAGCACCGGCCAGATCGACGTCTTCTCCGAGTTCGACGGCAACCAGGGGCCGTTGGTCGCGTTAAACCGCATGACCGGCAATCAATTCAACGCCATGGAGGTCCGTGCCGGTGAATTGACCACGCAAGGCGTGTGGGACGACACCGACATCGTGCACGCGGTGTACGGCGAAATCGTGATCGGAAATTACCACCACGAGGGCGGCTTGCGATTGCAAAGCGCGCCCACTCAAAGTCTGGTGGTCAAACTGTGGGGCCAGGACGCCGGATTCACGGCCTCCGGTCGGCCTCTCGAGTACGACGACCGAATCGGCGGCATCCTTCAAGTCGTCGGTCAACCGGGCTATCCCGTGGTGCTGACCTCTTTGGCTGATGATTCGGTCGGCGCGGGTCTCGACATCTTCGGCAACCCGCAGTACGACACCAACGGCGACGGTGCGAGCACCGCCGCCCCCGGTCAGTGGCGGAGCGTCCGTTTTGATCGCTACAGTCACGATCGCAACTTGGCTACGATTATCGAACGCGAGACCGCCACCGGCAGCGTGACCGATATCAACGCGTATCCGCAGCGGGCTCAGTACATGGGCCAATTGGCGCCCAACGAAAAGGCCGGCGACGACAACCTGCGTCTGGGATTCGACATCTACGGGGCCGTGCGTTATGACGAGCGCACCGACTCGGACGTCTACAGCTTCGATGCCTCGGCCGGCACCGAGATCTGGATCGACATCGACCGTTCGACGTTCGCCTTGGACACGATCATCGAATTGATCGACGCCGACGGCAACGTGCTTGCCCGGAGCGATAATTCCCTGACCGAGACGCCGCAAGGCTCGGTGACGACCCTCGCATATCCCATGAATCGTGATCCGTGGATTCGCTCCACCTCCAGCGATCCGGCGGAGCAAGGCGACTTCTACAGCATGAACCCGCGCGACGCGGGCTTGCGGTTGGTTCTGCCGGGTCCGGCGGGCGAAGTGCGGACCTATTACGTGCGTGTCCGAAGCGTCATTGCGATATCTCAAATCCCGACGGGCGTCAACGCCGCGGAGGGAGCCCAGTTTATCGTGTCCGACGACTTCCAGAGCATTGTCTTCGAGTTCGACCGAGACGGTACGCTGTCCGATCCATCGGCTGTGGCGGTCTCCGTCGCTAACGGGATGACCGCCGATCAGGTGGCCGCCGCGATTACGACGGCGATCAACGGGCAGAAGTTGGCCAAGAACTTCGAGATCACCGCTCGTTACGAGAATGGGAAGATATTCCTAGACGGCGTCCGCGCCCAATTCAACCCGCTGACCTCGTCGATGCGACTCCTCGCCAACACGGCGGGAAACTACCAGTTGCAAGTCCGATTGCGGGAAATGCAGGAAGTGGCGGGTTCCACGGTCAAGTACGCCGACGTCCGTTACGCCACGAACGGCATTGAAGTGCTCGGCTTCCCGCAACACCATCCGCTGCTCGGCGAGGTTGCGGAAACCACCGCCGCCAACGACGCCATTGGCAACGCGCAGCCCTTGGGCAACCTGCTCCGCATGGATCGCAACACGATTTCGGTTGCCGGTTACTTGAGCGGGCGGACCGACGTCGACTGGTACAGCTTCCAAATCGACTTGCAGGGTATCCAGTCCATCGGCGGTTTGAACGACCTCGGAAGCATCTTTTCCACCATTTTCGACATCGACTACGCGGACGGCATGGCTCGGCCGGACCTGGCGATTTGGGTATTCGATAGCCAGGGGCGGCTGATCCTTCGCAGCAACGATTCCAACATCGCCGACGATATGGCGCTCGTGGTGAGCAACGCCATCGAGGACCTCAACCGAGGTTCCGTCTGGAATCGAGATCCGTACATCGGGCCGGTTTACCTGCCGGAAGGTGCGAATACCACGTACTACGTAGCCGTCACCTCGGCCCTGGCCACACCGCAAGTCCTGTCCTCGGTCATCGGCGGAACCTGGAGCGCTGACTCGACGGCCAACCCGCTCGTCCGAATCGAACCGGTCAACTCGGTGGAGCGGATCGTTGAAGAGCACATCGACTCCGGCCCAGCCTCAGGAATAACAGCCGCTCAACAACGACTCAGCCTGGTACCGGACGAGTTCAAGCTGGGCGACGTGGTCTTTTACACGCTCACCGGGACGGACCTTTACACGGTCGATCCGTTCACAGGTCAGGTCGAGACGGATGTCACCGACTGGGCCGATCCCTATTTGCCCGGTAGTCCTAACATCGTTTACCACGACATCGCGATGCGCAACGACGGGCGGTTGATGACCGTCAGCCAAGGTCCCGGCGTCGACTTCAATCCGCGGTATCGTGAATTCGACACGGGTAACGCCAACAATCTGGCAGTCGATGTTGACACCGGGATCAACATCATCCGCCGCGATCCCGGCAACCTGAATAACCTTCAGAACGATCCCAACAACAGCCTCTACGTCGAGGCGATGGTTCATTATTTGCAGAACACCGGCAATTTGGGCCGGCAAGTGATGATCGTCGGCAACGTGCCGAATCCCGACTTGGGCGGCGGCGCTGGAATTACTTCGGGGCGAAATCTGGTGTGGATGCTGTCACCCTCGGGAACGGCGATCAACCACCCGGCGATCAACAACGGGCAGGCTGCCGCCGGGGATCGTCTCTTCAGCAATATCGTGCCGATCGGGCAACTGTTTACCGCTCCGACTTTGATCGCCAACCCCGCTTCGCAAACGGATCCGATTTACTCGTTCGGGGGCGGCGTCCAACCTCGCGACTTCGCCGACGGCCATTGGTTCGCCGTGACCGACGCCGGCGGAACCACCGTGAATTTCGAATTCGACTTGGGACTCGATGTTCGCATGGATCCCCAGGGCGCCGCGGCCTTCCGCGACGGACAAACCTTCAGCTTGGTCAACGTCAACAACGGTTTGACGTACACGTTCGAATTCGACAGCGGTCCGGTAGTCGTCCTCCCGGCCTCGGCGGGTGCTTCGCTCGACGGCGTGACGGTCACCATTTGGGGGAGTACGCTGGGCGGCGGAACCACTTCCGTCACATTCGAATTCGACAACAACAACACGCTGACGAACAACAACAATGTTCGCGTCGGCTTCAATAACGGCGATACCGGCGCCATTCTTGCCAACTCGTTGGTCAACGCCATCAACGCCCAGGGCGCCTTCACGGTGGTGGCCGGTTCCGTAAACAATCGCGTTACTCTGATTAACGATTCCACAGGCAACCCGCCCGCCTCGAGTGATCCCGCTCAGGTGGCGATCCAAGGCACGCACGGCGCCTCATCCGGGACGCCAATTTCCTTCGAGGAGACTTGGACGTCGCAACAACTCGGCCAGCAGATCGAATCGATCGTCGACTCGAGCGCAGGTGGCATCGATGCAAGTTACGCCTTCCGATCCACCACCACCACGAACCCCAACAGCCCGGGCGATCGCCTCACGTTCCTCAACGCCAGTGTGTTCTCATCCACCGCTCCACTGACGCTGATCGCGGGTGCCCACGACGTGACTCCGGGACGCGTCCGAGTACCAATTGGGGCGGGTTACACGCCGCAGCAAGTCGCCCAAGCGATGGCCAATGCCATCAACAGCGCCGCCTTCTTGGCCGGCGCGACCGTAAGTGGAGCGACGGTGGAATTGGCGAACGTCGATAGCTTGAATCCGGTGGCCATTACCAACGCTCCGCAACTCGACTTCGCGGGCGAAGGCGTCGGCGGCGACATTACGGGGATGGCCTATATTGGGAACACGCTCTACGCGGTCTCCAACACGGGCGGTTTGTATTACATCACCAATGTCAGCGCGTATGCTAACGGCGGTTCGTGGGGCTTTCGACCGGTCGATCCCCAGAGCGGACCGCGATTCTTCACTCGCGTTCCGGGTGCCGGCCCTCAACTGCACTACATCGGCCAAGTCGTCAATCCGACCACGGGTCAACCCATCGCTTTCTCCGGTCTGGCGACCGGTCCGCAAAATGCTGAGGGCGGCAAGTATGCCGAAACGCTTTTCGCATCCGATACGGCGGGAAATGTGTATGCTCTGACGACGACCGGCGCGCTGGCGGGAGCATTTCTGGATGGGGCCGTCAGCGTCAATCCGCCTACGGTCGGGAATATCTACGGCATCGACTTCTCGCCGGTCGACTACAACTTGTGGCATTGGACGGATCGCCGATGGAGCGATCAGGGACACGGCGTCTATCAGACGTACGACGATAGCCGCGTACCGGCGGAAGGCTATGACCCGCTGCTGGAAGGCAACCGCAGCTATTACTTCGGTCTGGATGATCCTACGGACGGCGACGGCAACCAAAATCAGCCCGGCGCCGACAACTTTACGACCAACCAAAACAGCGACGGCAGCCGGCTGTTCACGTACAACTTGCCGGGTGGTGCCCACGGAAGTCTCACCAGCGGCACGTTCAGCCTTGCCGGCTACAGCCCCGCGGACAAGCCGACCCTGTATTTCAACTACTACGCGGAAACGGAGAATAGCGCCGACTTCGACTCCGTGCGAGTTTTCATCTCGAACGACGGCGCAAACTGGACGTTGATGGCCACCAATACGGACCTCAACGACGCCAATCTTATCGGTCCTAGTCGGGACACGGGACCTCTCGGCGGATACATCCGCGAAGTCATCGATTTGGGCGGTAATTGGCGGCAAGCGCGGTTGGACCTCAGCCAATTCGCCGGACTCGACAATCTCCGAATCCGTTTCGACTTCAGCACGGCCAGCGACATGGATGTCGGCAATGTCACGACGACGGGCGAATACCTGACGGCACCCGACGCCGCCGAGTTGCACGACGGAGCCACTTTTGCCGTGGACGGTGTCACGTTCGAGTTCGATCTCGGATACGCCCTGGTCATTCCCAACGCGGCAGGCGTGCGGATCGCGGACGGGGAAACCATCACGATCAGCGACGGTTCCTCCACGACGACCTTGGAGTTCGATAAGAACGGCACCGTATTGTCCGGAAACGTCGCCGTTCCCATCGACGATACGATGACGGCACGACAGTTGACGGATGCCTTGGCTGGGGTGGTCAACGGCCTGGGGCTGAATCTCAGCGCCTACGTTCCCGGCGATGTCGTCTTCAGCGGTGCCAACGGTAATCGAATCTTCTTGGTTGGTGCTCAAACCGTGACCTTGGGGGCCGCCCAGATCTTGCTGGAAGGGAGCACTCCCGGTCAAATCACCGCGAGCAATGTGCCCGTTTACCTCCGGCCCGACATGACTCAGCTCGAGGTTTCGAAGCTGATCACCGACGCGGTCAATCGCCAGTTCCGGGCTACACCGAACTCGATCTTCGTTCCGAACAGTGCGACGGCGGCGGGGCTCAACAATTCGGCCGTCACCGTGACGGCCCTGGACGCTCGTAATGTCCCGGCTTATGCCTTGTTAGGTTTCACGACATCGTTTGCGACGCCGTTGATTGTCAATCCCGCGAGTCTCGGCCTTCCGCCGGGAGTTCGGGCCGATTACGCCGTCATCGTCGGATTGCAAGGCGCGACGACGCCGCAGGACATCGCAGCCCGGATTTCGGCGGCGATCAATCTGTTGAATACCGGCGCGGGCCTGCAAATCTCGGCGGTGGTGTTGAATCAAACCGTTCAGCTCGGCGGACCGCAAGCCGCGTTCGACGGCACGAATCCGGCCAACCCGACCGCCAGTCCGCTGAAGGAGGCCGATCTCAACCAGACGACCATCAAGCTGGACGAACTGACCGACAGTCGCGGCCAGACCGAACCGCTGATGCGGCTGTTCGGCCACCCGGTGACGGACTCCGGCCCGTTGTCTTGGAGCAACGCTTTGCAGGGAGATACGACCTCCAAGAATTACGGCGCAACCGCTCGCGGTAATAATCGCTTCTACGATTTCCGTCGCGGCCAGAATAACAGCTTCGAGGGTTGGTACATCGATGACATCATCATCGGCTTTGCCGAACGGGGCGAGATGATCACCAATGCACCGGCCGGTAACACCGGATTCGATTTCATGCGGGCGCCGCTGGTCAACGAGCCTGTCGTCGTCACCGGCAGTTACCAACTCGAGATTCGTCGCGGTGATGAATTCGGTACGCTGGTACTTGATCCGTACCGAGTGGTCCCGCTGGCTGCGCAGGCGAACACCAACGACCGCTGGACAACCGGCTACACGCTCCAATTCCCGGCGGCGAGCAACATCGGTCACGGCGATCGCTTCTGGATCAACGACGGCGTGCGAGAACAGACGTTCGTCTTCCTCGACAGCACGGTCGGCACGAGCGTTCCGCTCAATCCGCCGTTGGACGGCAGCGAAGTGCCGGTTTACTTCCAGGCTTCGTGGAGCGCCGGCCAAGTCGCCAACGCCGTCGCGGCGGCGGTTAACGCGGCCCGAGACGCCGGGCGCCTGATGGTCAGCGCGGCATCCATCAACACCAGCGAGAGGGTGGACCTCTGGGGCGCGACGTACGTCGGCGGCAGCATCGGCGGTGTCGCACCGCAGTCCCTGCAACACATCTCGTACGGGGTCGTGGAGGGAACGGGCTTGCCCAACGAGACCGTGAAATTCTCGAACGGTGCGGGCAATCCCGTTATCGGCGAGCGCAACGCCTTCCGTGAAAAGGGTCAGATCATCGTCGAGAACACCTCGGTCTTCCACGCCTCCGAATACGGAATCCGTGTGGAACCCGCCGCCCGCGAACCGGGATCCAACGCTCCGCATCCAGCTTCCGGGCGGACGATGAACGCTCCCAATCAATTGGTGGCGGGCGTGACGTTGCAAAACAACTTGGTCGCCTTCAACACACAAGGCGGCATCCGCATCAGCGGTGAGGTCGGCCAACCCACCGGCGCCATCCCCTTTGTTCGCGTGGTGAACAACACGGTGTACGGCGGCTTGGCCCCGAACGGCGTGGGGATCACGGTCGTCAACAACGCCGGCCCGACGCTGCTTAACAACGTGGTAGCCAACCTCAACACGGGCATCCTGGTGGATGCGTCGTCCAATCCGAACACGGTCTTAGGCGGCAACGCCTATCAAGGCAACAACGCCAACGTCCAGGGGCGAGGGTTGGGTACCTTCGACCGCGTCCTGGCCGCCGGAGCGCCGCTGTTCGTCGATCCCGCCAACTACAACTTCATCCCCGACCAAGGCTCGGAGATCATCGACAGTTCGATCGATTCCTTGCAGGAGCGGTTCGCTTATTACAATTCCGTTCTGCAACCGATCGGCATTTCGGCCTCGCCGATCATCGCACCGACCTTCGACTTGTATGGTCAATTGCGGAAGGATGATCCGGCGGTCAATCCGCCTCCCGGCGGCGGTCTCAGCGTCTACAAGGACCGCGGCGCCGTCGACCGCGTGGATTTCCGAGGTCCGACCAGCGGCTTGATCGAACCGTTGGACAACGACGGTGCGGGAGTGGATCGCGATCGACGACTGAACGACGTGTTCGTCGCCGGTCAGCGTGTCTTCCGCTTTGCCGTGAAACTGCTGGACGAGGACGGCGTGGGAATCAACGACCGCACGGTCGTGCCGGGTGCCGTCTCCGTGTACCGCGGCGACGTGTTGCTCGAGGAGGGCAAGGACTACTTCTTCCAGTACCAACCGGTGGATGACATCATCTACCTGGTGCCCGCCTCCGGCGTCTGGTCCATTGGGCACATTTACAAGATCGTGCTCGATAATCAGGCTATACGCGACTTGGCGAACAATCCGCTTCAGCCCAATCGGGGCGACGGGACCACGTTCTTCACAGTCAACGTGGCGGGCATCGACTTCGGTGATGCGCCGGACGGTCCCTATCCCACCACACTGAAGAACAACGGTGCCAGCCATATCATCGTGCCGGACCTCTACCTGGGAAGCGGCGTGAGCAGCGAAGCCGACGCTCGCCAAAACGCCACGGCCACCGGCGACACCTTCGACGACGGCGTGTTGTTCGACGCCGGCCTGCTCATCGGCGGCGATACGCAGATCCGCGTCGTCGCGTCCGCCGAAGGCTATCTGGATGCCTGGATCGACCTGAACATGGACGGCGACTGGACCGACGCGGCCGAAAAGGTGTTCAACTCCGTGCTGCTTCAGCCCGGTGTAAACCTTTTGACGGTGAACCTGCCGTCGGGACTGGCTCCCGGTCAGACCTTCGCTCGCTTCCGTCTGAGCAGCGCGGGCGGTTTGAATCCCACCGGCGTTGCCCAAGACGGCGAGGTCGAAGACTACCTGGTCGAGTTGGTGCCGTACCACGAAGATTACGGCGACGCTCCGGACTCCTACGGCACGACTCGCGGCGTGGACGGCGCTCGACACCGACTCGGTTCGGGATTGTACCTGGGTGCCGCCGTGGACGCGGAATTGGACGGCAAGCCGACGGTCCCGGCGGACGGCGACGACAAGGCGGGCATCGACGATGAGGACGGCGTACTGTTCCTGGATGCCCTCGTACCTGGCAGTCCCGTCGAAGTACAGGTCGTCGTCTCGCAGCCGAACGCCTATCTGCAAGGCTGGGTGGACTTCAACCGCGACGGCGATTTTGCGGACCCCGGCGAGCAAATCTTCGTCAATCAACCCCTCGCCTCGGCGGGAACGCACAGTCTATTCTTCACCGTTCCGCAAGACGCGGTCCTGGGGACGACCTACGCCCGCTTCCGAATCAGCACCGATATGAACTTGGCTCCCACAGGCTTTGCCAACGACGGCGAGGTCGAAGACTACCGGACGGCGGTCGTGGATGCTCCGCTCGACTTCGGCGACGCCCCGGCGCCGTATCCGACTCTGGCCGCCGACGGCGGAGCGCGACACCGGGTGGTCCGAGGATTCCATTTGGGTCAATCGGTGGATTATGAGTTGGACGGCCAACCCGACGCGACGGCGACCGGCGACGATAATACCGACCAGGCCGATGAAGACGGCGTGATCTTCAACACGCCGCTGCTGACCGGCGAATTGGCGACCATCACGGTCTACGCCTCGCAATCCGGCGGCTATCTCAACGCGTGGATCGACTACAACGCCGACGGCGACTGGAACGATCCGGGCGAACAGATCTTCGCGGACCAATCGCTGGCGGCGGGCAACAACGTGCTGCAATTCCGCGTTCCGCGCGAGTTGGAGTCCGCGGATACCTTCGCTCGCTTCCGCTTCAGCCACACGCCCGGCCTGTTGCCGTACACGCCGGCGGGGGAAACCGTCGTTCCCGACGGCGAAGTGGAAGACTATCTCGTCCGCGTGATCGCCGGGACCTCCTCCATCAGCGGCTACAAGTTCAACGATCTCAACGCCAACGGCGTGTGGGATCGACAGCCGAGTGCCGATGTGCCCGCCGTGACCATTCTGCCTCCGGGTGCGGGCAACATCATTTTGCCCGCCGGCGACGACATGGCCAGCGGCGCCATTCCGCTGGGATTCGATTTCGAATTCTTCGGCAAGGCCTACAACCAAATCTACGTGTCCACGAACGGCATCGTCACCTTTGCCAATCCGCTTAGCGCGTTCTCGGCTGCCGGGTTCCCGCAAGGTGAGCCGATGCTGGCGCCCTTCTGGGCGGACGCGGACACGCGGGGCGTGGGCCAGATCCGAATGCAGCAAGGCACCAGTTCCCGCGGGAACCCCGTCGTGCAAATCGACTGGGTCAACGTGGGATACTACAACCAACACAACGACAAGCGGAATACGTTCTCGTTGTACATCGAGGACGATCCCGGCGGCGACGTCGTGGCCTTCTACTACCACAACATGGAGTGGACCACCGGCGACGGGTTCGGCGTCAACGGTTTTGGCGCCCCGGGCGCACAGATCGGATACGATGCGGGCGACGGCTTGAACTACCTCAGCGTAGCCCGGCCTTCGACCCCCGCCGACCTCACCGCGCTTTTGGCACAGCGGCAATACGCATTCCGTTTCGATCCCAACACGGGCCGACCGTTCGGCGTGGAACCGGGCTTGCCGGGCGTGCAGGTCTACGTGGATCTCAACAATAACGCCGTACTCGATTCCTTCGAACCGGTGGCGGTCACGCAGTTGGATGATCCCTCCACGCCCAACGTGGATGAAACGGGCTTCTATCAATTCACCGGACTGTTTGCAGGTTCCTACACCGTCCGCGAAGTGGTCCCGAGCGGTTGGATTCAGACTTATCCGACGGCGGGACTGGTACTGCCCGACGGGCAGACCCGGCACCTCCGAGCGCCTGCGGGATCGTCCATTACGGACGGTCAGCGGTTCACCATCTCCAACGGCACCACCGTGGTGACCTTCGAGTTCGATTCGAACAGCACCGTCACCGCCGGAAACCGTCGGATACCGTTCAATACGACCGATAGCGCTACGGTCATCGCCGCCTCGGTGATGAACGCGATCAACGCCGTGGCCGGATTCGGTGTTACGGCAACCGCTGAGGCCGATCTCGTGCATCTGGCGGGATCGACCGTGATCTTCGATCCGCTCACCAGCCCGCTGGTCGACGCCACGACCCGGAGCGGCAACGACGGATCTTACTCGGTCACCTTGGCCACGGGCGAGAATCTGACCGACGTCAACTTCGGCAACTACAAGCTGGCGCACGTTGTGGTGGACGATGTCGCCGTGGCCGAGGGGAATAGCGGTCGCACCCGCGTCCGCGTGACCGTCGAAGTCTCCGATTCGTTCGGCGCGCCCATCTCATTCAATTACCAGACGGCGGACGGCACGGCGACCACGGCGAATAACGACTACATTCCGGCCTCCGGCACGTTCGTCTTCACGCCGCAGGGTATTCCTACTCCGACCTGGAACACGGAACTGCTCACGCTCAACTCGGTCAATGATTACGACTTCAGCGTGTGGCAAGACCGCGTGGTTTGGGAAACCTTCGACGGGCAGGACTGGGAGATCTACCTGTTCGACGGCACGAGCACGCGGCGATTGACCGACAACACCACGGATGACCGGTTTGCGTCGATCCACGGTCACTATGTCGTGTGGTCCGGGTTCGACGGTCAGGACTACGAAATCTATCTGTACGATATCAACACCGACAGTACTCGGAAGCTGACCGACAACGACTTCGACGACAAGGACCCGCAGGTCTCGGACGACTTGGTCGCTTGGTGGGGGAACCCCGGCGGCGTCCAGCAAATCTTCGCGTACGACATCGCCGCGGGCGGTGATCCCATCAATATTTCGAACAACGGGTTCAACAATTACCTGCCGGTTGTGTCGGGGCGTAACGTGGCGTGGTACGCGTTCGACGGTTTCGACAATGAAATCTACGTCTACGCCTACGGTTCGACTCGCCGCGTGACCAACAACACGCTGGACGATCGTTTCCCGCGGATCGATGGGAACAACGTGGTCTGGCAACAGCACGACGGCGGCGATTGGGAGATCGCGCTGTACGACATCGCCACGAACACCACCACGATCTTGACCTCCAACAATCGGGATGACATGCATCCCGAGATTTCCGGCAACAACGTGGTGTGGGAAGGCAATGACGGCACGGACCTCGAGATATATTACATCAACTTGAATCTCGGACCGGCCTCGTTGCGAAAAGTTACCGATAACAACGTTCCGGATGAGTTGCCGCGCGTCCACGGCAACGAATTGGTGTGGCACGCCTTTGTCAACGGCAATTGGGAAGTGTACTACACCGATTTGAGCACAACCGGCATCCCGCGGAACATTTCCAACAATCCGGGCTACGACTGGTATCCCGTGATTAGCGAGGATCTGGCCGTTTGGCGTCGGTTCGAGGGCGGCAACTACGAGATCGTCGTCGCTCGGCAGCAACCCGCCACGGCCAAGGCCACGATCGAACTGGAGATCGTGGGCGATACGCGGATCGAGGCCGACGAGAACTTCTTCCTGAACATCAGCAGTCCGCAATTGGCCGTGATCGACGATCCGCAAGCGCAAATCTGGATCCTGAATGATGACGGCAGCATGGACTACGGGGATGCTCCGGCACCCTATCCCACAACCTTGGCCGACAACGGCGCACGACACCTGACCGGTTCGCTGCGTTTGGGCGCTCGCATCGATGCTGAAGGAGACGGACGTCCGAGCGTCGCCGCCGACGGAGACGATACCTTCATCTCGGATGATGAGGACGGCGTCGTCTTCGGTTCGCAACTTCTGCTCGGTGGAACCGCCGTCATCGATGTGACGGCTTCCGCGGCAGGGAAGCTGGATGCCTGGATCGACTTCAATCGGGACGGCGATTGGAATGATCCCGGCGAGCGCATCTTCAGCGGTCGCTCGCTCTCCGCGGGTGTCAACACCTTGAGCTTCGATATCCCGTCGGATGCTCGCGTGGGCGACACTTACGCCCGGTTCCGCTTCAGCAGCCAGGGCGTCAGCGCCCCGACCGGCTACGCACCCGACGGCGAGGTCGAGGATTACCGCCTCACTCTCGCGGTTTCGACCGCTCAGGTGGTTCGGCAGGGTCGCGTGGTTTTCGTCACGGGCGGCAGCGGCGAGGATCAGGTGAGCATCAGCACCGCGGGTACGCTGCACACGGTGATCGTCAACGGAACCGCCTACAATTATTCCACGGCCGACGTGGACGACGTACGATTCGACGGGGCGGGCGGGCGCGATACCGTGACCTTCAGCGGCACGGCGGCGGATGAACTGTTCGTGCTGCAACCCACCGCGGGCACGATGACGCGAACCGGTTTCAAGGCCTCGGCCGTCAACGTGGAACGCTTCATCGTCTTCGGAAACGGCGGTACCGATGCCGCTCAGTTGTACGACAGCACCGGCGATGACGCCCTAGAGATTCGGCCGGGCCGGGCTACGATGGTCGGCCCCGGATACTCTTACGAAGTCAACAGCGTGGACTTCGTGCACGGGTACGCGTCCACCGGCAATGATCGCGCCGATCTGTACGATACGACGGGCGACGACACCTTCACGGCTGACGCCAACCAGGCCCGCCTGGTCGGACCGGGCTATCTCGCCAGGGCCAAACAGTTCGACGCGGTGCGAGCGTTCTCCTCCGGTTCCGGAGCCGATTCCGCCTCCATTACCGGTGCGACCGCCGATGACATGATCCAAACCACGCCGACCTCGGCGGAGTTGGAAAATGCCGGATTCAGCATCGCGGCTTACTCATTCGATGAGGTCACCATCGACGGGAATGGCGGCAACGACGTGGCCCAACTCTATGACTCTGCCGGCGATGATTGGTTCATTGCTCGGCCGGGCAAGAGCACTCTGACCGGGCCCGGTTATGCCGTGACGGTGAACAACGTGGGTATCGTTCACGCATACGCCACCACCGGCTTGGATGTCGCTCAGTTGTATGATACGACCGGCAACGACACGTTCATCATGACGCCCGATTATGCCCGCGTCACCGGCACCGGTTACATGGCCCGCGCGAAGGCCTTCGACTACGTCCACGGCTATTCGATCGGCGGATTCGACACGGCGCGGATGTACGGTTCCAGCGGCAAGGATGACCTCATCGCGACGCCCGAGTATTCGCGGCTGAAAGGCCCCGGCTACTATCTCCGAGCGAAGTTCTTCGAACGAGTGGAAGCCTACGGCGGTGGCGGCGTCGACACGGCGAACGTCTACGATTCGGCGGGCGTCGATCACTTGCAGGCCACGCCGGACTACATGCTGTTGCAGAACCCGAGCCTGCCTTACTACGTGTGGTTGACTCAGTTCGAAAAGGTCAAGGCACGAGGAAACAGCCCCTACAACACCAAGCACGTCGAGGGGATTGTCGATTACCTCATCGCCAAGGGCTTCTGGACCGACGTTTGACGGTGATGCGAGTCGCGGGTAGCCGCCCGCATGATCTCGCCTGAAATGACTTGAGGGATTCGCCGGCGATGCCGAGCGGATCCCTCATTTTCGTGATACGTGCCGTTCGACTCTGCAAAAGACTCTCAGGTTGGCGGCAACAACCCAGTCCCCGGCGGATCGCGCCACAGATCGAGTCCGGAAATCGCGACGTCACTCCGATGCTAGGGGCGGATTCAGATCCTGGTCGCGTCGCAACATCGGGCGAATTTCCTCGACGAAATCCACGGCGTCTTCGAAGCGCCGGTACACGCTGGCGAATCGCACATAAGCCACCTGATCCAGGTCGCGCAGGTGCTGCATGGCCATTTCGCCGATGTGCCGACTTTCCACTTCGGATTCGAAGTCGGCCTCGATCTGCTGCTCGATCAGGTTGACGATTCGTTCCAACTGGGCGTCACTCACGGGCCGTTTCCAACAGGCCTTTTCCAGTCCGGATTTCAATTTGATCCTGTCGAACGGTACGCGCGATCCATCGCGTTTGACCACTTTGACGGGACGACGCTCCAATCGCTCGTAGGTGGTAAACCGCCGACCGCAAAGATTGCATTCGCGGCGACGGCGAATCGCCGTGCCGTCTTCGACGACTCGGCTGTCGATTACATGATCGTCGTCGTACTTGCAGTAAGGACATTTCATGGTCGGCCCTCCGTGTCGGCAATTCCGCGATCCGGCTCTACTACTCAGTATGACTTTCCCGTTACGGTTCCGACTAGAGGAGGGCGTCATCCGTTGCGGCTTGGTCGCGGCGAGGTTCGATGTCCAGTCGCGGCAACGGCAAGGCAGACCATTCCTGCTTGGTCAGGCAACCCTTGCCCACAGGATTACGCGCCCGAAGCATTTCTTCTCCCAAAGTTACGCAGCGTTTTGCAACGAGCAGCAATTCTTCACAATGAATCCCGTGGCACGGAGATGGCAAACCCTCGAAATGGGCCGCGGCCCGCTCAAGCAAGCTTCGAGCCCCGTGCAGATTTCCCCGACTGAGATGGTGGAGGGCCACGGAAACCTGGATAAGCCCCTGGAGAAAATCTCGGACAGGCCCTTGAGATCCCAGCCAGGCCGACTCCCAAATTTCGTGAGCTTCAAAGAACTCACCGCGATTGAATGCGATGATTCCCCGCTCAAGCCCCCTTTGTTGTTCTTCGTTCATTCGCTCACTCTTAAGGGACGGCCTGCGCCGTCGCCCGGACATGCATGGCTGTGTCGGTTTCGAGAACATCGATCCCCACGGAAAGCCTCCGGCAATCTTATGCGCGGGAAGGCGTGCCGCCAAGCCCGATGATACGACGGACGCATCGGTTTCCCTGTACGGAATAGCCGCTTTTTTCACGGACTTGACAGCGGCATCCGGCATGGTAACAATCCTGCTTTTGGTAAGCGGAGACCTTTTCCGAAAGAATTTTGCCCACGAACGCGTTATGCCGCCGAATTCACGTACGCGTGAAATCTTGGCCCGACTGTCCGCCGAGTATCCCGACGCCTCATGCTCGCTGGATTTCCGCTCCCCGCTGGAGTTGCTCATCGCCACGATTCTGTCGGCCCAATGCACGGACGAGCGAGTCAACCAAGTCACGAAGTCCCTGTTCAAGAAGTATCGAAAGGCGCGGGACTACGCGTCGGCCGCTTTGTCTGAGCTTGAAAAAGACATCCAAAGCACGGGCTTCTTTCGTAACAAGGCCAAGAGTATTCAAGCCTGCTGCGAGAGACTGGATCGGGAATTCGGCGGAAACGTGCCGCAAGAGATGGATGTTCTGGTGGAACTTCCGGGCATCGGGCGAAAAACGGCGAACGTAGTGCTGGGAACGGCGTTCGGCATTCCCTCGGGAATCGTGGTGGACACGCATGTCGCCAGAATCAGTCGCCGGTTGGGTTTCACCGAGCAAACCGACCCCGTCAAGATCGAGCAGGATTTGATGGCTATCATCCCGCAATCCGAATGGATTGCCTTCAGTCATCGCATGATCAAACACGGGCGGCGGTACTGCCAAGCCAAGAAGCCGAACTGCGGTGATTGCCCTTTGGCGGACCTCTGCCCGAAGATTGGAACGCCGGAGGAGGTACGATCGCCGCTTGCGAGTCGCCCTCCGCGGACGACCCGTGAGCGTCAAGGGACGCGCCGGGATACCGCACCGCAGCGTCGCGTGCGCAGCGCGGGGAGTCGTGGAAAAGAGAAAAACCAGTGATAATGGGGATTGCCCCCGGAGACAGGATTGCGCCGACTCCGGCAACGCGGCAGGTTTGGAGTTCGCTCCGCTGAAAGCGACTTTTCAACAACGCTTGATCCAGGAATCGCCATGATTCTTTCCGGCAAAGAGATTCTCGCGAATTTGGGCGGCAAGATCATCATCGAACCGTTCCGAGAGGAGCATCTCAATTCGAACAGCTACGATCTGACGCTGCACCACGAACTGCTGCTGTACGAGGAAGTGGTTTTGGACATGCGGAAACCGAATCGCGTCCGCCGCGTCGTGATTCCGGAGGACGGCCTGGTCCTGACACCGAACCAACTCTACCTGGGCCGCACCGCTGAGAGGACCGAAACCTACGATTTGGTCCCGATGATCGAGGGGCGATCGTCGATCGGGCGATTGGGCTTGTTTGTTCATGTTACGGCGGGCTTCGGCGACGTCGGCTTCCGCGGTTACTGGACCCTGGAGATGTTCGCCGTCCAACCGGTGCGCATCTATCCCGGCGTGCCGATCTGCCAGATTTTCTACCACGAGATCCGCGGCGAGTACGAAGAATATCGCAACGGGAAGTATCAAGACAATAAGGACATCCAGCCCAGCCTCCTCTTCCAAGAGTTGAACCCCGGCCTGCGTAGGCGTCCACGCGCGCGATTGCCATTCGGAATCGAGGAATCGCACGGTTAGAATCCGCGAGATTGGCTGCGCGCCGGTTGCGCCTGGGAGCGAATCATGCAGACTCCGCCCGCGGAAAAGACCGCTCGGCTTCCGGTGTTTGTCGCCTTGGGAATCATGGCCGCGGCGCTGGCCCTGGCGGACATCGCACCGGATCGAAGCGGGCCGGGCGTCACGTGCGACGAGCTTTATCACATCGGTTACGGGAAGCGGTTGGTAGTCTCCGCTTTGATTTCCGGATTCTGGACTACCGATCCCGGGCGGATTCGCGAGGCGTACTCTTGGACGGCCAGCGGACCGCCCATCCATCCGCCGCTGGGGAATTGGATTCTCGGTTGGACCCATTGGATTTTCGATCCCGAACCACTGGACCTCACCGTGCTGGCGATTACTCCCGCAAGATTTGCGGCGGCAATGGCGCTGGGCATCTTGGTCATTCTGGTCGGTTGGTTTGTAGCCGAAGGACACGGCATGGCGGCGGGAGCGGCGTCCGCCATTGCGGTCGTGCTTACCCCTCGGCTGTTCGGGCATGCGCATTTGGCCACGCTCGACCTGTTCACCGCCCTATTTTGCACGGCGGCGGTCGCGACCGTGGTAACGGCGCAACGACGCGGCAATTCATTGTTTTGGTATGCTTTGGCGGGCGGCGCGTGGGGGTTGGCCATGCTGACCCGCTTCCACGGACTGCTAATCGGGATACCCATCGGAATTTGGATCCTCTGGGCGGGCGAGAGGCGTCGATGGTCGGCGTTTTTGATCTGGTTAAGCGTCGGGATGAGCGTCTTCTTTTTGGGTTGGCCTTGGCTCTGGCTCGATCCCCTCGGCAATTTTCGGTTGTACGTAATCGGCTCGACCCTACGAACCTCCATCCATACCTTTTACATGGGCCGGGTCTGGAACGACGTCGCCGTTCCTTGGCATTATCCCTGGGTGCTTTTTGCGGTCACGATTCCCGTCGGCTTGTTGTTCTTGGGCGCCTTGGGACTTCGGGCGGCGTTCCCGAGGCAAGCGAGCGTCACGCAGTCGCCTGATGCAAACGTGGGGGAAAGCCGAGCTACCGCGGATGACGCGTTGCGGGCCTCACGCGGATGCCGGTTGGTGCTGGGGACGATCGTTTTTTTCCTGTTTTTGTTTTCCCTGCCGCGCGTGCCGGTTTACGACGGGGAGCGATTGATGTTGCCGGTGTTTCCGCTGTGGGCCGTGTTCGTGGGAATCGGGGCGAAATCGCTCGTTGACCTTCCGATAGCTTGTTGGCAAAGTCGTCCGGCATCCCACCGATGGATATTTGTCGCCGCTCTTCTCTTGTTGCAGGGCGTCGGAATTCTGTTGTTGCGCCCGGCTTGGCTCAGCTATTACAACGCGTTGGCAGGCGGATTATGGGGCGCCGAACGCCTCGGCTTTGAGGTCAGCTATTGGGGAGACGGGATTTCCGAGCACCTGTTGCGGACCGTCGCCGAGGGCTGTCGGGAGGGTGAAGCCGTCGGTTTTGCCCCGAGTTTAGCCCCGTTTCAAGCGCCGGCATTGGTGCTGGCATCGCCGTCCCTGGCGGAGAGGCAGGTGCGTTTGATCGGCTGGAGCGGTGAGAATCCGCAACCGCGATGGGTGGTTCTCTATCATCGGCGCGCCGATCTCGACGGCCTGCCGCAATCCCTCCTCGATCGACCGCCGGTCGCCGAAGTCCGCAAACAAGGTGTATGGCTAGCGCGTGTGATCTCGCTTGCCGAGTCGGAATAAACACCGAAAATCTGCTTTGGCAGTATTTCGGTTGTTGACGGACGTCCTCCGGCGGCGCATCATCATAGACGTTGAAGCCCCTTCGAGGGCAACTTTGCCGCCGTTCGGAATCGGCGGTCGGTCGTTGTTTCCCACCCATTCCGTTTGAAGGATCCCGCCCATGAATCACCCCAAAGTCAACCGCCGTATCATGTTGAAGTCGTCAGTCGCCGTCAGCGCGGCGATGTTCTTGCCCGCCCGACTTGTTCGCGGATTCGAGGCCAACGAGAAAGTCAACATCGCCGTCATCGCGGTGGGCGGTCGTGGAGGGGCCAACTTGGACGGCGTTTCGAAAGAGAATGTCGTCGCCATTTGCGACGTGGATCGGCGCCCCCTCGAAAAGGCAAAGAAGCGTTTTCCGCAAGCTCGGGACTACACCGACTACCGCAAGCTCTTGGACGAGTCGAAGGGACTGGATGCGGTCGTGGTCAGCACGCCGGACCACATGCACGCGCCCATTTGCATCCCTGCCATGGACTTGGGATTGCACTGCTACTGCGAGAAGCCGCTTACGCGTACCGTGGAAGAGGCTCGCCGGATGGCCGACGTGGCCGCTGCCAAAAAGCTTGTGACCCATATGGGAACGCCGGGACGTGGGGGAGAAGATACGGTCCGTACGGTGGAAATCATTCGCAGCGGCGCGCTGGGCGATATCAAAGAGGTACACTATTGGACCAATCGTCCGATTTGGCCGCAAGGTTTTGATCGACCGGAAGGTCGAGACGCTGTTCCGGATTATCTCGATTGGGAAAACTGGTTGGGCGTGGCCCAGCCTCGCCCATACCGAGAGAAATGGCCGGAAGGGCACCCCGTCTACCAACTCCCGCCGGAGCAGCGACACGGCGGCATCGTCTATCATCCGTTTGTTTGGCGAGGTTGGTGGGATTTCGGGACCGGCGCCTTGGGCGACATTGCGCCGCACATGTGGCACAGCGCGTTCTGGGGCTTGGAGTTGGATGCTCCCCAGTCGGTGGAGGTGGTGGAGATGTCCGGTCCCGTGACGGAAATGTTTCCCCTATCGTCCGTTCTGAAGTTCACGTTTCCGGGCAAGGGATCCCGACCGCCCGTGGAATTGTTCTGGTACGACGGCGGCAAGACGCCGTCCCCGGATTTGTTGGGCGTGGCTCAACCACCCAGCGGCGGTGCCCTGCTGGTCGGTACCAAAGCGGCGCTAGGGGTAGGGCACAAGTCCGTGGGCGACTTTCCCGACGT
Organism: Thermopirellula anaerolimosa; assembly: GCF_054657335.1. Classification (NCBI taxonomy): domain Bacteria; kingdom Pseudomonadati; phylum Planctomycetota; class Planctomycetia; order Pirellulales; family Thermoguttaceae; genus Thermopirellula; species Thermopirellula anaerolimosa. The sequence goes on along the minus strand of NZ_BAAHYX010000006.1, from coordinate 194,618 downwards.
TCCCCAATCGCTCCGCCGGTACGACGACATGTACACCGAATGGCTTCGAGGCATTCGTCAGGGGAACCCGGATCAACCGAGTTGCCCCTTCAGTTATGCAGGCCCTCTCACGGAGGCTTATTTGCTCGGCAATCTGGCCTTGAAAATCAGCGGTAAGATCGAATGGGACGCCGAATCTCGAACGGTCAAGAATCATCCCGAGCTTAACCGGTACCTCAGGCCCGAGTACCGACAGGGCTGGGGCGTTTGAGTATTCGGCCGCGTGTTCATCACCGTGTTGATTGAATGAGAATGATTTGTTCCACGGAGTCGGCGTACTCGTCCGGGTCGACTCCGTTTTCTTTCAATTGGACGCGAATGTATCGGCGGGCGAATCGGCGGAATCTCGAGAAAGGGCGCTTCCCATGTTGAAAACGATTAGCACCATCGCAATTGGGATCGTGTTTTCGGCGGCGATCAATGCCATTCCTCTCCCGCCCATGGATGTCGCCTTCGCGGTCGAAAGGGATTCTCCCATCGCCCTTCATCCCGACAATCCCCACTACTTCCTTTGGCAAGGCAAACCGACGGTCCTGGTTACCTCCGGCGAGCACTACGGGGCCGTGCTCAATCTTGATTTTGATTTCACCGCCTACCTGCAAACGCTGGCCGCCGACGGCCTCAATCACACGCGTACCTTTTCGGGAACGTACCGCGAGATTCCTTCCTCTTTCGGCATTACCGGCAATCCGCTGGCGCCGCGGCCCAACCGCTATATCGCTCCATGGGCGAGAAGCGATCAACCGGGGTATTTCGACGGTGGAAACAAATTCGACCTGACCCGTTGGGACGAGAACTACTTCCTTCGCCTGCGGGACTTCCTTACGACCGCCAAACGGTACGGCGTCGTCGTGGAGTTCAACTTGTTCTGCCCTTTCTATAACGATGATTTGTGGAGGGCGAACGCCATGAACTCCGCGAACAACGTGAACGGCATCGGCACCTGTCCGCGCGAGGAAGTCTATGCCCTTAAGCACGACGATCTCACGAACGTGCAACTGGCGTTTGTTCGCAAGGTTGTTGAGGAGCTTAAGGAATTCGACAACCTCTACTACGAGGTCTGCAACGAACCGTATTTCGGCGGCGTCACCGAAGAGTGGCAATGGAAAGTTGCGGACGTCATCGCCGAAACGGAGCGTTCCCTAGGGGTGAAGCATCTCGTTTCCATGAATATTGCAAACGGTTCCAAGAAGGTGGAACGCCTGCACCCCGCAGTCAAGATTCTGAACTTCCATTATTGCGTTCCGCCGGTCGCCGTGGCCGAGAATTACCACTGGAATGTTGCCATCGGGGAAAACGAGACGGGTTTTCGCGGTAAGGACGACCTGCTCTATCGCACGGAGGGTTGGGCCTTCATGCTGTCGGGCGGAGCGCTCTACAACAATCTCGATTATTCATTCACCAGCGGCCATCCCCGCGGCGATTTGGCCGACTATTCCTCCCCCGGCGGCGGCAGCCCCGCTTTGCGAAAGCAATTGGGAATTCTGAAACGCTTTCTCGACGAGATCGACTTCATCCGCATGCGACCCGCCCCTGATCTCGTGCAATCAGTAAGTCCCAAACTGGCGACGTATGTTCTTGCAGAGGAGGGCCGGGCCTATGCCGCTTACCTACACGCCCCTTTGCCGCAGAAACCGAAGAATCTTGCGGATTTGCGACTCTTGAACGCCCAAGCCGTGCTGGAATTGAAGGTGCCCGCGGGCACGTACAATGTGGTCTGGATCGACACGAAGACGGGAAAAAAGAGCCCTGAGCAGAGCGCCGCGACCTCTTCCGGCGTACTGCGGATCAATTCCCCAAAATTCGACGACGATATCGCCGTGTTCATCATGGCAAGCAAATCGCGATGACGGCGACACTGACGAAAACGTGCGGGCTAATCACCGGGGCACGGGAATGTCGCGCCGGGTCAGGAGAACGGCGGCAGCGACGTAACCCACAAGGCCGACGCCCAAGAGGGTGCCGTTATACCGCCACGCCAACCGGGCGGCCTCCTCCGGCACAAGAATCAGCAATTGCGGTTCGAAGGCCGAAAGAAACGAGAGGTACGCCAACCACGCGCCCGGTTCCCAGATTCGCGCAACCATCTTGATGATCGTGGCGACAATGAAGACGCCCGTTGCCAACCAGATGGTTCTCCAGCGGTTGTTATCGACGGCGGACAGCGCCGCCGTGATGCCGGACAGGCAGAATGTCATACAGATGAGGTTCACGACACCGGGGAAAAACACGGTATACCGGATTGCTTCGCTCGTACCGACCACGCGGAGACCCACGATCAATCCGAGCCATAGCGATCCCGCCAAGAGGCAAGCTTGGCAACTCCAAACCACGGCGGGAATCCAAATCCAGTGAATCCGGCGAACGGGGACGGTCAACAAGACTTCGAGTGTGCCGTTGCTAATACCGCCGCTCACCAGCTCGGAATTGCGCCCTACCGCCCAGCCCATCAGCACCAGCAGCGGGACAATGTGGACGAAGACCACGCTGATGCGTCCCATGGGTGACGCCAGGGCCTTCAGCGGAATCCCAATCAATCGCACCGCGAACGGCGGCAAAAAATCAAGGAGTCGGACCCAAAGATCCATGTGGACGAGGCTGTTGAGCCATACGAAAAGCCACGCGAAACCGAATAGAAGCAGACTGCTGACGACAAACTGAGACCAACCGTCCCAGATCGCCTTCTTCCAGATTGCTGGGTTCATGAGTGCGAAAACGCTGCGACTACATGGATGGGATAAGGCCGATCGAACGGCCGAAACCTACAATGTACGCCGGTTACGCATGCGGAACCAGACCGTGTCTGCGTGTTTTCGATTATTGCATACGTCTATGCCTTTGCTATGCTATCAACGGACTGCCGTCGCTTGGCCGATGGAGCCGAGGACTTGATCTGAGTTTGCTTGACAGAGGAGCACCGTACGATGATCCGCCGAAGCTTACGAAAGGGTGATTCCAACGATCGACACAGTCGGAGGGAAGTACTGCAACGCGCCGCCTTATGCGGATTGGGAGCGGCGAGCGCCGCATGGTGGGGTGGTCCGGCATGCGCGGAAGTGGCGGCGACGCCGGTCGACAAGGCCGACGGGCTGACAAAACTCGGTTGGACGCTCGCCTGTCAACATTATACGTTTCGCCGATATTCCTTGTACGAAGCCGCCCCAATCATGGCAAAGCTGCGCTTTTCGCACGTGGAAGGATGCTTCTTCCTGCCACTGGACAAAGAACAACAGGGTCTGGTTGTCAACGAGACGCTTTCTTCCGAAAAAAGGGCGGAGCTTCGGGATCGCTTGCGATCCCTCGGCCTAACCATGGCAAACTTCTACGGCGACGTTGGCGCGGACAAAGCCAAGGCCCGGCAGGTATTTGAATTCGCTAAAGCGATGGGATCGCAGACCGTTGTGGCGGAACCGCCGCCCGCCGCGTTCGGAATGCTGGACGAATTGACGGCGGAGTTCGGCATCGACCTCGCCATCCACAATCATCCTAAGTCCCCCCAATCGCAATACTGGCACCCCAAGAATGTGCTGGAGGCATGCCGTGGACGCAGTTCGAGAATCGGCGCATGCTGCGACACCGGGCATTGGGTGCGATCCGGACTGGATCCGATCGAGTGCCTCAAAATGATGGAGGGCAGAATTAAGACGTTCCACCTGAAGGATGTGGCGGAATGGGCCGTGCCGGAGGCGCGTGACGTGCCTCTGGGGCAGGGCAAAGCCAGGTACGCCGACGTGCTGGCCGAGTTGCGACGGCAGGGCTTCCGGGGCGTGTTGAGCGTGGAGTACGAGCACGACTCGGACAATCTTGAAAACGATGTAGCCCAGTGCGTCCGATTCGTCGTGGATTGGGCAGACCGGAACGTCTGACCGAGACGAGTCCGACTAGAGCACAAGCCCAGCCTCGATCCTGGAAACCTCACCGTGCCTTTGCCATCACCTTGGATTGACGGCGCCTCGGTGCTTTCTTCGCGGCAGATGCCCTCTTAAGAATAATTCCGTCGTTACCACGGTGACGCAGCGGTTTCGTTCTTTGAACCGCCTCGCGATGTTGTTGCGCGCCGTCACCCATAGAAATGCCCCCCGTGTCCGCGGGCCGGCGAGGGCGCTCGCACGACGCTTCGCATCACGCTCACATTCAAACAGTTCCGCGGTCCCATGGGGTTCCTCCCCGATCCCCCGCGACGGAGGTTTTCCCGTCGCCGCGTTCATGCGATACTTTGAGTTGTGTCCCGACGTGAGACGACGAGACGTCGGCACCGGATTGATTGCCGGGCCATGGTCGTTCGGGAGATCGCCGTCCAAAGGATTTGGCCGTGCTATGAATACAATCGCCGTGCTCAGTCGCAAGTGGATTCGCGAGATCGATCGGCGAGCCATCGAAGAATACGGCATTCCCGGTCCCGTCTTGATGGAGAACGCGGGAAGGGGGACGGCGGACTTGCTCTGTCGTTTGGGAATCAACGGGACGGTCCTGATAATTTGCGGGCGAGGCAACAACGCGGGCGACGGGTTTGTGATCGCCCGACATCTTGAGTTGCGAGGATTCCGCGCAGAGGTCTTGCTCTGTTCGTCACCCGATCAACTCAAAGGCGATGCGCTGCTCAATTTCGACATCATCCGCAAGTCGGATATTCCCATCCACACGCTCCCCGTGCCCATTCGTCACGATGATCTATCAAAAAGGCTCGACGCCGCCGACTGGATTGTCGATGCCATGTTGGGAACGGGTTCGGTGGGACCTGCTCGTCGCCCGTTCGACGAAGTCATCGTATCGCTCAACCGCTCGGGCAAAAAAGTTCTGGCGGTGGACTTACCCAGCGGTCTCGATTGCGACGAGGGGCCTACGGATGGCGTCATGGTCCGTGCGGACGTGACCGCGACGTTTGTGGCATGGAAATCGGGTTTCTTGGTTGAGGGCGCGGCGGATTTTCTGGGCCGGGTGCATGTCTTGGACATTGGGGCGCCCCGCAAGCTGATCCGAGAGGTGTTGCGCGAGGCCGCCGAGGATGAACGGTTCGAGAAAAAAGCCGGGATGCAATAACGGAGGCGTCAGATGTCGAACGATGACCGGTCTTCCGAAGACGTCTCCGAAGCAATCACGGTCCACGCCGGCAAGGGTGAGCGACTGGGTCGCGCCATCGAATTGATCTGCACGCAGTATCCCGAGGAGCACCGCGAAGACCATTTTCGCTTCCTGTCTTCGCATTTACGGAAGGCCCCTCCGGGCACCAGCGGTGTGCTGCACATCGAACGGCAGGGACGACTGATCGCCGCCATCATGTGGACGATTTATCCCGGCAAAATTGCCATCTTATCCGTACCCGGCATCGAGACCGCCTCCGATATGCCCGTCGTCTCAACCCTCTATCGTGACGTCGTGGAAAGATTGAGTGCCACGACCGCGGAACTCATCTTCACCAGCCTCACGGACAATCAGAGTCCGTTTGTGGAACCGCTTCAAGCCGCGGGATTCGAATACTTGACGCGATTGGTGTACCTTGCGGCGCTCGGCAGCAGTTTCCCAACGGAGGAGCCTTCGACGCCCTACGTTTTTGCCCCGTTGAACCAAACCTCCCAAGTTGGCTTTGCGGACATCGTCGAGGCTACTTATCAAGGGACTCTTGATTGCCCTCAGCTTAATGGCATTCGTCGCACCAGTGATGTTCTGGCCAGTTATCGCGCCACCAGTCCCTATTCTCCGGATTTGTGGTTTACCGTCACGCGAGCCGGTCGCCCGGTGGGATGCCTGATCTTGGCGGACCACGCGGACACGAACCAAATGGAGTTGGTATACATGGGGCTGATTCGCGAGGAACGAGGTCGAGGCCGCGGCGCAGACATGGTCCGATTCGCCCAATGGTTGGCCCAATCGCGAGGTCGCGATGCGCTCTTGTTGGCGGTGGACATGGGCAACTATCCGGCTATCAAGACCTACCAACGGCTGGGGTTTCGGCAACTGGAAGAACGTGTCGTTTTTATCCGCTCCCTGCGGCGCAGTTGACGAGACCGACTCGCGGTTCGCCGACACTGCGAATCATGCGGCAATTCCGCAATCGCGTCTCCGGATCGCGGTACAAACCTGCGTGATTTAGGCACTTACGTTCTCGGTCCAATCTTCTCGTAACGCCGCCGCGGTGATTCGTTCGACAATCCATCCCACGACCACGATTCATCTTGAGCGATAATGTTGCAAGCGGCCCTTTAGCGATCGAAGACGGTTTTCCACGTATTCGCACGGTGACGGTGCGACCACAAAAGATTTCGCCTTGCCGTCCCCGCGCGGGGCTTTGATTGCAGTGCATGCACCGGTACAATCATGCTCATCGGGTGACACACCGGCAGGCCCCGGCGGTGACGCCGTCGCTCAGGCGCAACTCATCTTGATGCGCAGGCCTGCCTCAAGGAATCGTGATTTCAGCCGAACGCTTGGCGTTAGCGCTGGATTTGCGCGCATCGGGAGCGGCAGACTGTGGCCAAGGACGATATGGACATCGTGTCGGCACTGCGACGAGCAGTCGCTGACAGGGTCGGACGCGAGCGTTTTCATCTCTGGTTCGGAGAGAGCGCTCAATTCCTGTGGGACGGCGTTCGCGTGTTTGTCGTCGTGCCCAACCAATTCTATTTGGATTGGCTGCGGACGCGGTTTCGCAAGCACGTGGATGAAGGCTGCACGGCGGTGTTGGGGTACACTCCGCCCATCGACTTTCGACTCAAGCCGCCGACCAAGACCGACCAGCGACCGAGCCTTTTCGCTCAACCCGACGTGCTGCGAGCCAACCTGCGTCTGGACGAATCGCACCTCTCGGCGGAGCAAGGCGATGGCTCGAACATTGCCGCGGTCCTCGCTCAATCAACCACGGCTTCCGAGTTACCCTCGGACGCGGAAGCGGTGATTTCGTCCGCCAAGTGCTCTTCGGAAGCACTTGCCGTCGGCTCGTCGCGAGCGACGGACTTGAACTCGATTTCTCTCGCACAAGGTGACGCCTTCTCGGCAACCTTGAGCGCGGACGACGGCGCGATTGAGGCGGGGTGCGATGCACCGGTCGATCGAGATTCTCACGCGCATCAAAACGGCAAGGCTCGCGGTAGCGCAAGCGGTCGGCAAGCAAACGAATTGCCGCTCCAGCCCTTACTGTTTCCCATGGATGGCGACATGTACGAACCGGAATGCGGCGTGAGCGGACGGCGGGGCGTCGGTTCCAAATCGTCGATCGAAGCGAGAGACTCTACCGCTCTTACCGAGAGCCTTTCGCGACGCGGTTCGGGAATCGCGGCGCCCTGCGAAGATAGTCGCGCGGGTAACCACGAGAGGCCGTCGGAGACGTCTTCGCGATCGAGGTCGGGCGGTCGGGGCAGGAGATTCGCCGGCCTCCGCGATTTTGTGGTGGGTCCGCCCAATCAACTGGCCTTTGCCGCGGCGGAAACGGTGATCCAACATCTCGGCGAGTATTCGCCGCTTACCATCTACGGGCCGACCGGGACGGGCAAAACGCACTTGCTGGAGGGTGTTTGGTCGGCTGTCCGTCAACGCCATCGGCACTTACCGTCGCTCTACCTGTCGGCGGAGCAGTTCACCAGCGCATTCATCGACGCGGTCAAAGGCGGCGGCGTCGCGGCTCTGCGCATGAAATATCGCGGCGTGCGACTGCTGATCTTGGACGACCTGCAATTCTTCCGCGGCAAACGCCAGACCCAAATCGAATTGCTATACACCATCGACGCGTTGCTCAAGAATGGAAGCCAAGTGATCTGCGCAGCGGATCGCTCGCCCCAAGAGTTGGGAGAATTAGGTTCCGAACTGATCAGTCGCCTGCAAAGCGGGATGGTCTGCCGCTTGGATCCTCCCGACGCCGCCATGAGAATGGAAATCATCTCCCGCGCAGCGGCGTCGGTGAATCTGAATCTCTCCGAGCCCGTATGCCGCTGGCTCTCACAACGACTGACCGGCGACGTGCGTCAACTGACCGGGGCGGTTTGTCGTTTGAAGGCCTTTGCCGGGACTTCCGGCACGCCCATCGGCAGAAAGGAGGCCGAAGAGGTCTTGGCCGACTTGTTGCCTGCCTCTTCCGCGGAAGTGCCTATCGAAGAGATCGAGCAGGCGATTTGCCGCACGTTCGGCCTGCCCGACAAGTCGCTTCACGCGGACACCAAAGATCGCCGGATCAGCGGGCCTCGGATGCTGGCCATGTGGCTGGCGAGAAAATACACGCGTGCGCCGCTCAACGAAATCGGGCGGTATTTCGGTAAGAGGAGCCATGCCACCGTCATCTCCGCTCAAAAACGTGTGGATCAGTGGTTGGCGGAGGACGCGGAATTGCGTGCGGACCGACGCACGTGGAAGGTCGCCGACGTCATCGAAGAGGTGCATCGGCAACTTCGCGTGGGCTAAACCGGGGTTCCCGGACTTCAGATTTGCTGCGGAGACCACTGCGAGACCATATTGCGCAGCAAACCGCGGCAGTCGTTCGGACTGCCGCGGCGGCAATTTCACAAACCGATCGAGACGAGCGGCATCCGCCCGCCCTGTACGCTGCCTTCCGCGGAATCACGCGAACTTGGTGACGCCGGGCATGGCGACGGGATAACGGCCCTCGGCATCCGGCACAATCGGCGGCGTCGCATTCCAGTCATAGGACGAGGGCGACAGGTTTTCCTCAGATTGGGTCGCCTGTTCCCAAGTGATGCGATCCCCGGTATAAGTCGCCATGCGACCCATGATCGCCATCATCGTGCTGCGGGCCATGTAGATGCCGTTATTGATCGGCTCTCCGGCGCGGATCGAGTGGAACAAAGCTTGGTGCTCCGCCACGTACATGTTCGTGTTCTCGCCCTTATACTGCCACTTTTCAGCACCGTCGATGCGGAAATCATTCAGGATGACCCCCAACCCCTTGGTGCCGAAGACGTGGTCGGTGGTGTCGTTCCAGCAGTGAGCCTGCTGACGGCAGTAGGAATAAACGCGGACGCCGTTCGCATATTCGTAGCAGACGGCGTGGTGATCGTAGATGTTCCCGAACTTCGGCATCTCCGTGCGAACTTGCCGGCCCCCTAAGCCCCACGCGGCGGCGGGCGGTTCGTCGTGCATTACCCACAAGGCCTTGTCCAGGCTGTGGATGTGTTGCTCGACGTTGTGGTCCCCTGAAAGCCATGTGAAGCAGTACCAATTCCGCACCTGGAATTGCATTTCCGTCAGGGCGGGATCCCGCGGGCGTCCGCCGATGTGACCCGTGTTGTAGGTCTCTTGAATCGTCACAATGTCGCCGATCGCACCGTCTTGGATCCGCTGGACCGTTTCGCGAGTGGCGTTGTGGTACCGCCAGCAAAGACCGGAAACGAGGGACAGGCCCTTTTGCTTCGCGATCTCCGTGCTTTCCAAGACGGAACGATAACCGGGGGCGTCGACGGCCACGGGCTTCTCGCAAAAGATGTGCTTCCCCGCGTCCACGGCGGCCCGCAAATGGATCGGCCGAAAGTGGGGCGGTTCGCACAGCAGGACGACGTCCACATCGCTTTGAATGGCCTTGACGTACGCATCCAAACCGACGAACGCCGTGTCCGGCGTGACAGCCACACGGTCTGCGTATTTTTCCTTCAAGGCCGCAAGGCTACCGTTGAGACGATCCTCGAAGGCGTCGGCCATGGCCGTCAGTCGGGTTCGCGGATCGGCGTCCATCGCGTTCGCCGCCGCCCCGGTGCCACGCCCGCCGCAGCCGATCAGGGCGATTTTCAAGATGGGATCCTCTCCCGCGGCGTGGACGCTGCGAGCCAAGCTCAAACCGCTCATTCCAATCGCGGCGGCCGCCCCCGTGGTGCGCAAGAAGTCTCGACGCGAAGTGCCCTGTTCCGCACGCGTTCGGTCCACGCTCTTCCCCGTCGTGCCAGACTGTCGTCGTTTCATGATTCAATCCTTCCTCCGGTGTACAACAAAACTATTTCGCGCAGGCCGCCGACGGACCGAGTCCGGTCTGATGCGGTCTTACGTCATCTTAGGAAATGCCGTAAGGCAACGCAAGCAACCCGCGTAGCTTCAGTGGGCTGGAAAGCAGCGGGAGCGACCAAACCGCTTACTACTTCAGGCGCGAGATGTAACGGACGAAATTCGCGTCGAACTTGTCCAAATCGTCTTCCACCGTTTCGCGAAAATCTCGAATGCGCTCTTCGGCGTCGGCGTACATCAAAGGCGGCTTGGAAGCGATGCGTTCTAGGTAGGCCGTGAATTCCCGCGGGCGCTGGAGCAAGAGATAGTAAACCAAGGCCCAACTCTCGGCGTAGGCATCCGCCGCCGTGTCGGTGTTTTGCAGTCGCCGATCGTCTTGGAGGAGCGTGCGCAGCGAATCGGCCGGTCGGCGTGATAGATAACTTCGAAATTGCGACAATCGCGCCGTATTCACCAGCCCCACCGAAGTCACCGCGCGACTGCCGCGTAGGTCCGGTGTTTCAAAGAACATGGCCAGGCCTTCGTTCAGCCATTGCGGAGTGTCGTTCCACCGGAGAAGCAAGCCGCAGTTGTTGGCCAACTGATGCGCCGCCTCGTGCACCAGGGTTGCGACGTTCTGCTGCACCTCGGGTCTCGCCAGCGATCGCGCCAATTCCATGGCCGAAACCGTCCCCCCCGAGCCTGTCAAGTCGTATGTGGTCACCACATTGGTCTGCAAATTGAAATGCCCCTTGATTTGCGAGACGCCCGGCCCCACTTCCTCGCGGCAATGCTCCACGTATTGAGTTTGGGTCGCGAAGACGATCACCACCAACGGGAATTGCGGTTCGGTAACCTCCACGCCACGCCGCGTGAAGTAATTCGTGAATGACACGTACAGACGTTCCAGCAGGCCCCCGCACCAACGGACGTATTCACGTGAGGCGTTGTGCAGGATCACGTAATGGGCGGTGCGATGGGTCTCGAAGCCCTGAGGCAGTCGCGATAACCAAAGGGCGCCGGCCTCTTCCGCGGTCAAAGCGGTGAACGGCGATTCGTCGGAACCTCGGGCAAGAATTTGTCCGGGCTGAACCGTATGTAGAACTCCGTCCTGCCCCAAGAGAAGGACGCCGCCATCTTGACCCTCCGCCAATATCTTGCCGCGAAGCTCGCGTTGGATGTCGTGCTCCTGAATGCGCAGCAGGTCCATCCCCGCCGCTTGGCCGACTTCTAAGGAAACGCACGCCACGACGAGCATCCATAAAAGACGGCACCGGCACCGAACCAACGCACCCATTTCGCCAGCCCTTGCGATTTGCGGCATGTTGCCTCCATGACGAAGTACTTCCATCTCGACTTTCCGCGGCTTCCCGGTTGCAATCCCCTACAGGGTGTCTTGCCCGGTCAGTCTTTGTTCGACGGCGTCCGCCTGCCAAGCGATCGCGGATAGGATTCTCGATACCTCGGCCGGGGTCAAACCTTCCGTCAAAACGTTGGCTTGGAGCACGATCATATCCTGACCGCCGACTTTGTGGAAGGCGAACGCGCCGTACAGAAGCCGAGCGTTGTATCGCAAAAGGGCGGCGGCGTTTTTTTCCCCTGCCGGTCCGCAAACACTCCAAAATCGGACAAAGGGGCCGTGCTCTTGCGTCGGTTCGACGAACTCGACGTATACGAATTGTTTGCGAAGTTCGCGCACGGATACCGTGATCCGCAATCCGGCTTCATGGGGTTCCACGGTGTGCCTCGCCGCCTCGGCTGTGGACCGGATCATCGCCGACATCGCTTCTTTGTCCGGTGCCGCGGGCGTCAATTCGATCGGCGACTCCACGATACCCGGCGTCATGGCGGTCCCCGTCGGCAGAGCGCCCGGCACGCCGCCAAGCGGGACTTGCCCCGCCGGCCCGCCGGTCTGCGGGGCGGGCGCAGCCGCCTCCCGCATGGCTTGCTGCATCATGCCGGGCATCATCATCCCAAAGCCCGCGCCGTATCCCATGCCCATCGCTCCCGACGCCTCGCCGCCCTTTTCCGCCATCTTCGTCAGGCTTTGGGCCATCTGGTATTTCAAGAAGCTGTTCAGGTCGCCAACCGCCGCCATCCCGCTGCGGGTGTCGATCATGCGCTGCACTTCGTCCGGCGGAGTGATGGCGTTGATGAAGAAGTCCACCAATTCCAAACCGTATTTGGTAAAGTCCAGAGCCACCTTGGCCCGCGTTCCGGACGCAACTTCGTCGTATTTCGCCGGCAGGTCCAAAATTCCCATCTGAAGCGAACCCAGAAGATCGGTCAGCCTCGCAACCACAAGGTCTTTGAGGAAAGCGGTGACTTCTTCGGTGGTGTACTTGCCTTGCGTTCCCACCAAGGTGTTGACCAGCACTTCGGCGTCCCGCACGCGAAACGAATACTTGCCGAAACTGCGAAGCCGAATCATGCCGAATTGCGGATCGCGAAAGACGATCGGTTGCCGCGTGCCCCATTTCTGGTCCAGGAACACCTGCTTCCCGATGAAATACACCGAGCACTGAAAAGGGGATTTTTCCCAAGGGATGGTCAACAGACGTGTGATCAGCGGCACGTTGGCGGTGGTCAGCGTGTATCGTCCCGGGCCGAACCGATCGAGCGCCTTGCCGTCGCGGAAGAAGATCGCCTCCTGATTTTCGTACACGATCAGTTGAGCCCCGATCTTGATGTCGGCCGTCCCCTCAGGCGGAACGCGTTGCACTAAAGATCGGTTCGTCTCGTCCAGGAACTGGATCACTTCCATCCGTATGCCCATGGTCTTACCGCCTTTCTTCCCGTGTTTGCCGTTTCCGCTTTCCAAGGGTTGGTCGACGAGGACCTTGCCCGCTCTCACCACTCCGCGCAGGTCGTGCGCGACCAACTCATGTTGCGATCAGTCGATGCCCTCCAGGATCTTCGTCCTCTCGTCCCAGGCTCGTTGCAAGTCATCCAGTCCCTGCTCCACGTCGCGCAAGGCCCGAGACAAGTCGGCCGTGCACTGAGAAAGCCCCTCGACCAGATTCGCCAGGCGATCGACCTTCGTCATCAGAGACAGATCGTGCTGATAGATGCGGTCCAGAACGTCCGTGTCGATACGCACCAAATCGAAGAAACCGCTGTACCCCTCCATGGCGCCGCCGATGCGGGACGAGAGGTGATCGATCTTGGCGCGAACGACATCGACCTTCGGCAAAACGTCGATGTTGCAGGACTCCACGATCAGCCCCGTCAGGTTGTCGAGGGATCGGCGGCACGTATCCAACCGCTGAATCAGCCAGCGCCGCTGAAGGTCGTCGCTGTCGCGCCGGTACTCTTTTTCCAGGTATCCGCGGAAACCGGGAATGTAGCGGAGAATGGTCTCCAACCAATTTCGATGTCGCGTATGCTCGAAGGGTTCCACCATTGCCGCTCTCCCAGTTCAACAGGAACATCGGCCCCATGGATGACGAGGAATCTCCCCGCGTTACCGTTTCCGCCTTCATCGGCCCGGACTCCGCCGGCAAGGCACGCCGCACTCATGATAGCACATGGGCATACAACGGACCAAATTGATTCGTCCCCCGACGAGAGATTCCGGACCGCGTTTCCGCAGGCCGGAACCCCGCCGAAGACGTGGTTGACGGCGCGGCACCGGACGCTTAAACTACAGGCAGAAATCTGGACTATGCGGGAGTAGCTCAGGGGTAGAGCGCTAGCTTCCCAAGCTGGATGTCGCGGGTTCGAATCCCGTCTCCCGCTCTCGCACCGGGTCGCTTCGGGGTGTGCCGCCGTGGAGCGGCCCTTGGTCTTTGGGGATGTAGCTCAGTTGGGAGAGCGCCTGCTTTGCAAGCAGGAGGTCGCCGGTTCGAGTCCGGTCATCTCCACCCCGAAAGGGCTGCCTGTCATCAAAAAGACATGCGGCCCTTTTTTTCAGTCTACGCATCCGTCAAATCCAATTGCTGTTCGTCTTTCAACGTTGTCGTCTCATCTCGACGGATTTCGGATAACAGGAAGCAAGGAAGGAGCAGGCGGCATCAGATATCGCAGCAGGTCACTCGCCCTTGGGTAGGGTATGATTCGGGATGTGCCCAGCGACCGGTACTGATCCAATTTGGGGCAACGCGGGGCGAATGATTGCTCAAAGCTTGTCGGTTCTTCAACCAAGTGAGCAATTCACCGGTATTTCGCTGGGATAGCCAACCTTCCGGAAGGCCTACGGAAGGACCTCGGTCGATTGACGATGAGGGAAGAACCGGGTAGACTTTTTTTATCACCATGGCGGAAAGCGACGGCCTTCTGCCGGTGGTAGCGGTGACACCCGTCGGGGCTTAACCGGCGGGTGATTTCGTTCAAGGTGAACGTTTTTCGGAACTCGCCGACGGCCCGTCTCAGTCCGCGGCGGGGACTGGCAAAAGTTGCCGAGAAAGATTGTTTCGGGGCTGTAGCTCAGTCGGTAGAGCAACGGACTTTTAATCCGTAGGTCTCGGGTTCGAGTCCCGACAGCCTCATTTTTTAGAGTTTGTCCTTTACTTGTCTTCGGAGTGCGGTGGGGTACACACTTCGGCCCCGGGGAAATCTTTCGCCTCGCGTTTCCCCTCCGGCATTCCGATGGGCATGGTCCATTCCGACGCCATTCCTTAGCGGCGGCAAAGAGGATTCGAGTCGGCTCGCTTTCTTTTGGGGCGGCATCCGCGGCAATAGGGGGCCCTCTCCTGCACGCGCGAAGAGCAGGCAAACCCACGCTTAACAGAGCCGCGTGCCGCCGACGGAATCCGCTTCGACCAGGATCAGACACCGTGTGGGGCGGTCTTCCCTCGTAAACCGGCAGTCAATCGCGACAAAACTTCGACCGTGTAATCCAGGTCTTGCCGGGTCGTATCCGGACCGAAGCTGAAACGCAGGGAACCGCGGACTTCATCGCGACTGGCACCGATGGCCAATAGCGTTGGGGAAGGCTCGGGCGATCCGCTCGTGCACGCCGAACCGATGGAGCAAGCGATTCCGGCCAGATCCAAACCGGTGAACAGTACCTGATTGTCGGCCCCGGGGATGGCGACATTGACCGTCTGGCAGACTCGCGCCGCAGATTCACCCTGAATGCGAATATCAGGGATGAATTGTTTCAGACGTTGTTCGAAATATCGTCGCAATTCAGCAAGACGTTTGGCAGTCTCGTCCAGTTCCTCGACCGCAAGTTGCATCGCCTTCCACATGCCGGTTGCAAGGACAGGGCATTCCGTGCCGGGTCGCAGTCCCGCCTGCTGCTCGCCGCCGAACAAGATCGGGCTGATCGATGTTTCGCCGCGAAGAATCAGCGCGCCGATCCCGACCGGTCCGCCGAGTTTGTGCGCGGCTAAGGTCATCGCAGATACGCCCCAATCTCGAAACTCCAGCGGTATTTTGCCCGCGGCCTGCACGGCATCGGTATGCAAGGGCACGCCCAAATCTTCACAAATCCGGCTAACATCGCGAATGGGTTGGATCGTGCCCAATTCATGATTCACGGTCATGACGCTCACCAGGGCGGTCCTGCGTGAGGCCGTGTCCGCCAGCCAGTCCGTCCGAATTAGACCGTTTGGGGCGGCGGGAATGGTGTGCAGTCGCCAACCTAAGTCGAGCAGGTGCTCCGCCGGTCGAAGCACGCTGGGATGTTCCAAGGATGAAACGATACACTCGCCGGGCAATCCGCCTGTTCTTGCGGCCGCCAGACCGAGAATGGCCAGGTTATTCGATTCGGTGCCCCCGCTGGTGAAAACCAACCGATCCCGATCCTCGCCCGAAGCCTTCGCCCCGACCCGCGTCAGGATGCCCTCCCTAGCGTCTTCCAGCAAGGCCCTGGCGGCGCGGCCCAAGTGATGGGCCGAAGCAGGATTGCCGCCCGTCTTTCGCCAAGAATCCATCATAGCGTCCAACACCTCGGGGCGTATCGGTCGCGTCGCGTTGTAGTCCAAATAGATGGATCGCATAGATCAGTTGATTGCTTAGGTTTATTTCTGCGCGAAGGGGAGTTCATCTCAATGTACAAATCGGCTTTTGGAATAACCAGATGCGTCGAATCCGCCGGCCCCCGCCGCAAGAGGCCGATCGTCCAATCCCTAGCTTCGCACTAATGATCCGGGGGCCGTGAGCTAGACTTCAAGTGTCGCTACGAAAATCAGTCCGGGACGTTAGGGGTGACGCTGAACCGGGACCGGTGATCCCAATCCTGCCGTTGTCCCGCTTGTTAGATCAAAGGGTGGATGTGTGAACGTGGGCCCGTGTGCGGTAAAAGAGCCGCGCTCTTGATTCTTCAGCACCGGTGATAAACGAATCCATGGCGGCAATGCGACTGCGTGGTTGGTCGTCCAAACGCTGCGTCCGGGGCTTCTTGACGCCCTGGATATTTGTGGTGACCCTGTGGGCCGAAAACGGGAATATGGCGGCGCAATCCCCGCCGTCTTGGATGATGGACTTTTCCTACTTGGGAGAACAAATTCAGGGAACGCCGTTGGCATGGTCTGAACAAACGCTTTGCGTCCTGGCACGAGATGGTCGCCTACTCTATCTCGATCGTGACAAGGCGACCGACTTCCGAAAGATGGCGGATCGTTTTCAAGCCTTGGATTTCCCTAGCTTCAAAGCGACTGTGCTGCGAGAATTCGGCAGCGGTTACAGTGTGACCGGTTCCACGCACTACCTCATCATTAGCCCGCATGGAATGTCCGAGATTTGGAAGGACCGACTGGAGGAACTGTTCCGCTCGGCGACGCGGTATTTCGGCACACGAGGATTTCCGCTCCGCAAACCGGACTTTCTGCTTCCCGCCGTGATTTGTCCAACGTGGGAAAGTTTTCAACGCACGGCGGCGAGGCAGGGGACGCCTGTGCCTCCCGGAACATTAGGGTACTACGACCGACTGTCGAACCGGATCGTGCTTTGGGACGTGGGGTCGGGCAAGCCGCAAGATCGCGGCGGCATCAATGTCCTGGCTCACGAAGGATTCCACCAGTGGGCGTTCAACGTCGGCTTTCACTCTCGCGTGAACCCGCCCCCGCTTTGGGTGGCGGAGGGATTGGCGACCCTGTTCGAATCCGCCGGCGTTTTCGGAGGGGATTCCTACAGTTCCGCGAACGGGCGAGTCCATCCCGCGCGATTGGCCGCCTTTCAGTCGGTTCACGCGGGCGGCAGTCGGTCCCCATGGCTGCGTAAGATGGTTCTGAGCGACGCTGCTTTCCGCGAAAATGCGGCGTTGGCCTACGCCGAGGCTTGGGCTGCTACGTTCTATTTCACCGAGCGGGAACCGGCAAAGTTCATCGCTTACATGAGCGCGGTCAACAATCGTAAACCGTTGACTGAACTGACGGAACGCGATCGCGAAGACGAATTCACCGAGGTCTTTGGTTCTGATTGGAACAACCTGGAAGCTCGTATCGGCCGCTTTTTGAGCGCGCTACGACCGTGAGCGCCATCCGCCGCCTTCAAAGCCGTACTTGGATGCCCTTCAATCGCTCTTTGATCGCAGGGATGTCGGCCCGACTCGTCATGTCCAGAACGGGCAACGGCACTCGGACGGCCTGGAATCGCACGTTGAGGCGATCAATACAGTACTGAACGGCATCCGTGATTTCGTACTCACCGCGGGGAGAGGGGGAGATATTGCGGCACGCCTCGAAAATGGCAGGAGAGAATCGCCAGCAATTCATGCTGAGCCAAAGGGGACGCGGCAGGGCCGACAGCGTGTTTTCATCCGGCTTTTCCAAAATGCGGACGAGATTACCCTCGTGATCCACCAACCCGACCGCGAACGCCTTGATTCGTTCCGGAGCGATATTGCTTTCCCGCAGCATGGCATCCTGTTCGAAAAGGGCGACCGCCGATCCCGTACAGCGACGCAGTTCTTGCAAGGCGTCGCGGGGATAGTAGTTGTCGGAGTTTACGACCAGAATGTCGTCGCCGTCGGCAAAGCTCTCACCGGCGGCAACGGCATCCGCGGTTCCTCGCGGCACTTCTTGCACCGCGAAGTCGATCGTCAATCGTTGAGGCGGCGATTCCTCTTGATAATAGCGGCGAATGACCTCGTGGTCGGGAGCCACCACCAAGCAAACCCGACGATACCCGGCGTCGGCCAGCGCGCTCAGGACGTAATCGAGGAACGGGCGGTCGATGGGAATCATAGCCTTGACGCCGGTTGCCGCGGCACGAGCTTCCGCTTCGCTAAGGGTTACGGACTGATCATCTTTCCTCATTCGGGTGCCCAGCCCGCGGGCAAGAATCAATGCCTTGTCAGTCATCGCCTAAACCGTCCTCCAAAGCGCGTACGAGTTGAAAACCGCTCCGGCGACAAACCGCAAATCCCCAAGCATAATCAGCCTTAGCCGCCTTCCTTTGCCCGGACCACGCCGTCGGTGCTCCGCAAGCTTGCGGTATAGCTTGCGTTGTAACGTGATTCGTATCAAACTGAGGCCACAATCGCAATGGCAGAGTCCGAAGGTCTCCAGCGAAGAAGTCGATTCCCGGGCGGTGGCCGAGGCTTCCGGATTGGACGAGAGGAGAAAACGATGCCGCTTCGAACTCACTCCGGATGCGGAATCCGCAGGAGCTTTACCGCCATCCTAACAGCGGCAATCACAGTTGCAACGCTCGAAGTCGCTTTGAAGATTACCGCTGTCCTCGCGGAGGAAGACGCGGTAACTTCACGACTGTGGGGCGTCGCCGGGGAGCTTTGGTCGCCCCAGAGTCGCTTGCCGGACTTCTCGTTTGCCGGATACCGACGGGGCGAAGAACCTTACCGGATTCCGCGCGAGAGCATCTCAGTCAAGGACTACGGCGCGGTCGGCGACGGGATGACGGATGATACGGCAAGTTTTCACCGCGCGCTGGAGGCGGGGAAAGGCAAACTGATCCTGATTCCCGCCGGGCGTTACGTGCTCAACGACCTATTCCGCATCGAAGCCTCCGGCACGGTTTTGCGCGGCGCCGGACCAGACTCGACAATCCTGGAATTCCGTAAACCGGGCGTCGAACTCGACCCGCGGCCTTCGCGAACCGACGGCGGCCAATCGACCAGTAACTGGTCCTGGGCCGGGGGATTGATTGCCGTCGGTCGAGGTTCGTTGGACGTTTCCCGAGGAATCCGGGTAGTTTCCGATGAAACTCGCGGCAGCAGTCGGTTGACGCTCGCATCGCTACCGTTCCAGGCGGGCGACGAGATCATTCTCTCGCTTCGCGACGACGACGAGAAGTCCCTGGTGCGATACTTGTATCGCGATCAGACGGGCGACGTTTCGGGACTCAACAACTGGCGTGTGGTGCAGGTTTTTCGCGTACGCCGGGTCGAGGGCAATGCGGTTGTCTTGGACCGTCCCTTGCGGTTCGACGTCCGTACTTCCTGGCAACCAACGGTTTCGCGATTCGTCCCGTCCGTGACGGATGTCGGGATCGAAGAAATCGGTTTTGAGTTCCCGCTAACTCAGTACCGGGGGCATTTTCTCGAAGTCGGATATAACCCTGTCGAGATCGCTCGTTCCGCTGCTCATTGCTGGCTGAGGAACTTGACGATTCGCAACGCCGACAGCGGGCCGTACGTGTTCGGCTTCTTTTGTACGGTGGAAGGTATTCGATTGCAAGCCGATGCCGAGCGGCTATCTTCGCAAGGATACGCCGGGCATCACGGAATCTCCCTCCAGGGCAACGATTGTCTGTGCAAGGATTTCGATGTGCAGACTCGCTTTATTCATGATCTGACGGTGCAGTCTTCCATCGGTTGCGTGTTTTCGCGCGGCAAGGCGGTCGATCTCTGCATGGACCATCACCGCTGGGCGTCGTACGAAAATCTGTTCACCGACATCGATGCCGGACTCGGCCGACGACTCTTCGCCTCCAGCGGAGGCGGCAATCGCGGTCATCATGGCGGTGCCGGCGCCACTTTTTGGAACATTCGGTCCGCCCGGTCCACTCCCTGGCCCAACTGGCAAATGGATGCAATCAACATCGTGGGCGTCCGCATCGCCGAGCCATCCAAGGTCGTTCCGCAGTTGCCGGAAGCGACCGATTTGAACGCGCGGTGGTTGGAGGCGGTGGAACCGGAACGACTGCGACCGACCAACCTGTACGAAGCTATGCAAGCGCGACGCCTGACCCGGGAGTCCGCTCCTTAAGAAGATTCGGGTGAAGACCCCGCCGCCTGATAGCGCGGTTCCGTCGCCGTGGCGCGGTGCGCCCTGCCGTGCCGGTTTTATCTTTTCCATTGGCTCAAGGGATGGAACATGCACCCCTGGCAACTTCAGTGGAAAGTGTTCTCCGCGTGGTTCGGTCGTTGTCCGCTCTGGGCATGTGTCGTCGCCGCGACAACCGCGACCGTCGCCGTGGTCAACGCCGTGGCGCTCGCCGAGGAAACCTCGACTCCGTCACCGACGATCCACGAGTCCGCGCAGATCGGTGAGGCGGCGTCCTCGTCGGATCCTTTTTCCGGACTGCAATTCGGCGCCATGTTGCGCCCTCTCCCGGGGCGATCCGGCAGAATCTCATCGGCGGCACCGCGTCGCTCCAGCAACTTCGATAACCGATTCATCGGACCCGGGCAGACTTTAGTGCTTGCCGAAATCGCCGGTCCGGCCGTTATCCAGCATATTTGGCTGACGTTTCCCGGGCCTGAACCAGGCTGGCTGGGGAAGGACGGCAATGCGGATCACTCCGAGTTGGTCCTGCGAATGTATTGGGACGGCGCCGAGGACCCTGCCGTGGAATCACCCGTCGGCGACTTCTTCGCGGCGGGCTTCGGCAAGAGGGCCGCCGTCAATTCGGCGCCGATCACCGTCGAAGGCGGAGACGCCTACAACTGTTGGTGGCCCATGCCTTTCTTCCGCTCGGCACGCATCGAAATCACGAATGAAAGCCGAAAGCCCCTGAATGCGTTCTATTACCAGATCGACTTTACCCGATTTGCAAGTCTGCCTGACGACACGTTGTACTTCTGCGCCCAATACCGTCAGGAGTTTCCCGTCGAGTCGGGACGCGATTACCTGATTCTCGATGCGGAAGGCCGCGGGCAATATGTGGGCACTGTCTTGAGTGTCCGCTCCCGTAGTCCCGAGTGGTTCGGCGAGGGGGACGAAAAGTTCTACATCGACGGCGAAACACGCCCCAGCATCCAAGGCACGGGCACGGAGGACTATGCTTTGAACGCCTGGGGGATGGGAACCGGGACGTACCCGTATTTCGGTGTGTCCATTTTGGATGGGGAGTGGGGGATGGTCGGCTACCGAACGACCGTCTATCGTTGGCACATCCCGGACGCCGTGCGATTCTCACGTTCCCTCCGCGTGGAGATCGAGGACGCCGGATGGATCAGCGAAGATGAACTGGCTCCCAATGTGCATCGAGGATTCGTCGAGCGTAACGACGACTTTGCGACCGTCGCTTTCTGGTATCAGCAAGGGCAGCCCAAGCGATTTGCTCGATTGCCGACTGCTGCCGAGCGAAAGTTGCCCGAATTGGACCGAATCACCGAAGGCAAAGAGTTGATCGCCGCGGCAAAGGCGGAAGGAGGGACGCTCCATCTCCAAAAGGGTTACCCGTGGACGGGAGACGGCCAGCTATTCTTTGACAACCCCACGGGAAAAGGGGCGTGGTTTTCGTGCACCTTTCATGTGACGGAAGAGGAGTTGACCCAACTCACCTTGCGTGTGACCTATTCCTACGACTTCGGAATCTACCGCATCATGCTGGACGATGAGGAAGTGCGGTCGCGAGAAGACTTTTTTTCACCCGAGGTGGAAGTCCGCGAGTTGAATTTAGGGCAGAGAAGACTGGCGATCGGCGAACATACCCTTCGTTTCGAGTGTCTGGGCAAATCGCAGGATTCACGCGGTACCAAGCTGGGCGTCGACTCCGTAAGGCTGCGGAAGCGTTGGCAAAAGCAGCGAACTGCGCCGCAAGACTTTGAACCCATGCCGTGAACCGACGAATTAGCCGACACACGGGTTGTAGACCGGATGAGCGACCGTTGGCGAAGGGATTTTGCCGGCCTCCGTTTTCTGGAACGGTCGCGCAGAAGGCCGTCCCCTGGTAGGAACCGAGGGCGAGTCCCCCAATCGCAACGAGTTATAGCGATCCGCCATCCCCTTCAGCGGCGTCCGTTTTGACGCCGGGAATCGGGATCGGCTCGTTGCCGAAGGTTTTCTGCTCATTTTCCGGTAATTGCGGTTCAGTGTTTTCCCGGGCCGGTCCGATGGCGCCCTCGTCGCCGGACGCGGTCTCAGGATTTCCCGGTTCGCCGGTCCTTCCCAATCGCTTGGCAAGCTCGGGCGGGATGGGCATTTCCACGACATCTTGGGCCGGTATGATGAACTGGAATTGTTTTCCCGTGACTCCGACCGGATCACCGGCGAGGGTACAGTACCACGTCTCGGCTTGCCGGTCGGGGTCGGTGAAGAGCACGACGTCTTGCAGGGAATCCCCGGGCGCCAAACGTGAAGGTCCGGCGCTGCCCACCACTTCGATCGTTGCCGGGAAGTTACGCAATCGTGAAATCGGCGGTCCGTCCGGCGACAGGGAAAGGTAGGCGCTCTCGGGACGGCCTTTCCAACCCCGATAGTTGACCGCCTCGCCACCTGTGTTCGTGATCGTGAGGGTCAGAACGACCACCGGCGTGGGCGGCCAAGCGCGGGTGTTGCCTTGTCGTAACTCGGGATATCCCTGTTCGATCTTGTCGATTACGATGCGGATACTTCCGATTTGGTCGGAGAGTTTACGCAACGATCCTCCGAAGGCCGCCGCCGTTGCCGCGAGGTCGGACGTCCCCGAATTTGGCGACGCGCCGCTTTTGCCGGAGTTTGGGAGGAGACTATCCAAGTCCTGTGTATCCAGCGGTTTTAGCTTTTGCGAGGCTTGATCTCCCGTCGTACGGCCAGGCGTGCTCGTCGCGATTGGTGAGCTGCCGCCTCGAGGTCGGAAAACCGCGACCAAGAGCGCCGCATTGGCCACAAGGAAGAGAACCACCAGAAGCTGAATCAGCTTCCGGCGACGTTGTTTTTGCAACAATTTCTTGCGCCGAATCTCGAGGGCAATGGCATCTTTCGAGTCGGCCTCAGTCTTGACGCCCGGCGACACGGGGAGGGGGATCGGTGCAGCATAGGGCGAGGGAGCAGCCATGGCGGGAGAGGAAACGACTGGCGAAGCAAGCGGATTTGCCGGCACCTCGTTCGTCGTCGGGCCCGTTGGAGCAGGGACTGCCTGCGTGTTGGCGAACAAACCGCGAACCTGAGCGGCGGGATACCACGGCCCTTCCGGTGATGAGGCCACCATATCCCGGGGGCTGACTTGACCTTGTTCCGCCAGACTTTTCAGATCCCTGCCGGTTATGGGACCGAAGGCTTGGCCTGTCGCGATGATACGGCAATACCACTCCACCGGATCGTCCCTCCGCAACAACGCCATTGCCCCTCGCATGCGCTCGCTTTATCCTACCTTTTCATTGTAAAAGGCCGGCCTGACGTTATCAGCCGAGGCGCCGTCGGGACATTCGCGGCAGTGTAATGGAAAGGCAGCGGCAATTTATCGGTCCCTTCCGGCAAGGTGATCGGCGAGGCCGCGCAGCCGATGTCCGTAAGCCGAGAACAAGGCCCGATCCCCTTCACCCCGCCGCATGACTGCCGCACCCGCGGGAAGATGGACTATATTGAAGGCTTAGACCCTGCCCACTGCGAGAGCGGGAAAGCGGAGGATTCGGGCGACGCCCACAGCCGGCGGTGATTCCGTGCGTGTCGCCGAGACCGTGCGCGTTCCGTGGGGAATCGGACCTCGAACCGGCTTCCCCACAGGCGACGTTT
This sequence comes from Thermopirellula anaerolimosa, assembly GCF_054657335.1. Taxonomy (NCBI): domain Bacteria; kingdom Pseudomonadati; phylum Planctomycetota; class Planctomycetia; order Pirellulales; family Thermoguttaceae; genus Thermopirellula; species Thermopirellula anaerolimosa. Next base: position 170,877 of record NZ_BAAHYX010000006.1, on the reverse strand, counting down.
CGATTCGGCGAACATCCACGGCGCGGTGGATGTCGTCCTTCCGCAAATCGCCTCGCAACGCACTACGAAACGACTTGCAAACGACTTCCTTGAATAAAGACTCCTCGATGGCGATTCAACAACTCATCGTACTGCTGCCCTGCTACAGCCTGGAAGACCTGCAACTGGACCGCAGCGATGATGATGCGGAGCAGTTGCTCGCGGCCTGGACCACGCTCTATCATCCCGCACTTTTGCAGCACGTTCGATTCCTTCCGCGCTGGGAGCGGGCCTACGATCCGCCGAGTGATCCGGAGAACGCGCTGATCGCCCTGCCCGGCGTTTCGGAGACCTGCCTCCCGCCGAGTTGGCTCGAGAATCTCGACCCCGACAAAGTCATTCTTCTTCGGAATTTCAAAGATCAGCAAGGGCTGAGAAAGCAGGTCGAAGAGGCTTGGCCCGAGCCTTTGCCGCAATGCGACGAGTCCATTCTGGAGCAGTTTTTTGCCCTGGGTTTCGCTCACCTTCAGGCTGAGCTGATGACCCGGCAATTGCGATACATGAGCAATCTGGATGAAATCCGCTTTCGGGAATCCGCGCTGAAGGCGGCGGAGGCGGCCTGTTCTGGAGAAGCCGACAAGGTGCGAACTCACTTGCAGCGTGCCTTCGACCTGTTGAGTGAATCCCGCGAATACTTCTATCCGGTTCAGAATCATCTGATCGACCTGACCCTGACGGCGGACACGACTGTTGGGGCGGGTTTGCTCCGCGAGTTGCGAGAGGGCCGGCGAATCAATCTGGTGATAACCGGCGGGTTGGTTGCCAAGCTCGCGGCCGGCCACCCCGAGACTCTATCCGCTTTGAAGGCGGCGCTGGCGGAGAATCGTGCGGCCATTGTGGGGGGAGAGTTTCACGAAGGCCCATCGACGTTACTGCCGCAATCCCTTTGGGTGCGAAATCTTCAGCGAGGTTGGACGGAATACGAATCACATTTGCAAACGACCCCGGTGGTTTTCGGGCGCCGTCGCTACGGATTGTCGCCGCACTTGCCCGGCCTTCTGGCCTCGGCGGGATTCGCCGGGACGCTGCATTTCGCCCTCGATGACGGCGGTTTCCCCGTCGGCAATCAAAGCAAGTTCCGTTGGGAGGGCGAAGACGGCCGGACGGTCGATGCCCTCGGACGCATCCCGCTGGACGCATCCCGCCCGAGCACTTTTTTGAAACTCGCCGACACCGTCGGGCGAATCCTGGACCTCGACCACGCCGCAACGGCGGTATTCGCTCACTGGCCCGATGCCGTAAGCCCTTGGTATCGCATGCTGCGCATTACGGCCGGCTACTCTCCCGTCTTGGGAGCCTTTCGACTCTTGCCGGAGTATTTTCGCGACACGCAGTACGTAGGCGCTCGCACGCAGCACGCCTCGGAACGTTATACGTCGCCTTATTTGAAACAGTGGGTTGCGGACGGGCTTCCCGATCCGATCAGTCGTTGGACCCAACTCTTCCGTCTTGTCATCAAGGCCGATTCCGTGGTGAACGTTCTGGTCATGCGGGCATTAATCACCGGTCGTTGGGACCAAGAGGCGGGCGATATCCACAACCGGGTGACCAGTCTTTTGGATGAGGCGACATTCGCGGTCGAGCAATTACCCCACCATCAGGCCCTGGCAGACCGAGTCGCGCAGTGCGAACAAATGCACCGTCAAGCGATCGATCTGTTCGCGGAGAATTTGTTACAAGTTCCTCGAGGGACGGATACCGAAGGGACCGGTCATGTTTTACTGAACGCGCATCCTTTCTCTCAGCGTGGGGCGGTCTCACTGTCGGGATCGGTATTTCCGCCGCGGGCCGAAAGCCCGGTCCTGGCGACCGGCACCCAAGGTGACGCCCCGGTCGTTGTGGAGGTGCCGCCGTTCAGTTATTGGGCGATCCCCAAGAGTGATCGGCCTTATCAGGCGGAAACGGAGAGACGCCGGGGACTCTTCTCGCGTCGATCCAAGGACGAACCCGGCTTGCGTGTTGAGGGCTTGACCGTTCAGAACGAGTTTTTCCGACTGAAGGTGGACGAGGCGACCGGCGGGATTGGTGCTTTCGCAGCGGCTCCCGTCGGCAGAAACCTTCTGGGGCAGAAATTAGGCCTTCGGCTGTCGGTCCCGGCCGATTCCGACGCCGGCGAACTGGAAGATCCGGAGCGTTATTACAGCCGCATGATCGCCGAATCCGTGGAAGTTATCTCCGCAGGGCCGCCGACGGCGGAAATCGTGTCCCGCGGACGACTGGTCAATCTCGCGGGCGATTCGGTGGCACGGTTCGAGCAGCGAGTGAGCGTTGCGCAACGACTCCCCGTCGCACGGATCAGAATTCAACTACTGCCGGAGCGTTTGCCTGAAGGCTCACCCTGGGCTGATTATTACGCGTGTCGTTTTGCCTGGAATGATGAGACGGCAGAGGTTTACGGATCGTCCGGGTGGTGTTGTAACAAGACCGAAGCATCCCTCCTGGAAAGCCCTTGGTACGTGCATCTAATGACGCAAAAGCACGCGTTGGCGTTTCTGACGCCGGGGCTGCCGTTTCACCGCCGCGTTGGGTTGCGGCGATTGGACACGCTGCTCATCGTCAAGGGAGAAACCGCGCGCGAGTTCGAGGTAGGAATCGGCTTGGACTTGCGATACCCTTTGCACGCGGCTTTGCAGTTGATCGAACCGCCCACGGCCATGCCGATCGGTTCCGCCTTGCCGAATCCCGCCTGCGCGTGGATGGTTCACGTCGATGTTCGGAATGTGCTGCTGACAAGCATGTCGCCGCTGACCGAAGGGGATCGACTCACCGGGCTTCGCTTGGAGCTTTGGGAGACCGAGGGCCGAGCGGGAAATGCCGTTGTTCGATTCTGCCGTCCCGTGCGTTCCGCGTACCGACTGGACCTGTGGGAGCGAGAAATCGAACCGCTACCCGCCGCCGAAGACGCCGTAACGGTGAATTTTGCGCGATTTCAACGACTCGCCATCGAGGTCCGGTTTCGTGATGCCTGAGCAAGACGCGGAGTTGAGGCCGATAGCCGGACAACGAAAAGACGGCACGATCCACGAGTCAAGAATGGGACCTGTGCCATGATCATTACGATTGACGGGCCGGCCGCGGCCGGAAAAAGTACGGCGGCACGCATGCTCGCCGCGCGGCTGGGATTTCGATATCTTGACACGGGTGCCATGTATCGGGCAGCGGCCTTGGCCGCCATGCGGGCGGGCATCGACTGGAGAGATCCCGCCCAACTGGAATGCTTGGCGGACCGCATCCATCTCGCATGGCGAGGCCCTCGCCTTTTCCTGGACGGCGAAGACGTAACGGAAGCCATTCGATCGCCCGACGTGACGGAGGCGACCCGGTTCGTCGCGGACAGTCCCAAACTTCGCGAAAAGATGGCCGAGTTGCAGCGGGAAATCGGCCGCACGTGCGATCTGGTTACCGAGGGACGCGACCAGGGGTCTCTCGTGTTCCCGAATGCCGAGTGCAAGTTCTTTTTGACTGCGGATCCGCGGGAGCGAGCCAAGCGTCGCGTCGCGGATTATGCGGCCCAAGGCAAGTCATTGGCGTGGGAGGAGGTCTTGCGGGCCATCATGGAGCGCGATCACGCGGATGCCAATCGTCCCGTGGGAGCCTTGCGGCGCCCTAATGATGCGGTGGAAATCCGTACCGACGGACTGACCGTGGATGAGGTGGTTGCCAAAATGGAAAAGATTGTTCGGGAAAAACAGGCAACGCTCTCGCAACAGGGAAGCAACGGATCGCTAACGATGAAAGCCGAGTAGCATCCCGATGGCGGCGTCGCCGCGGTCCCCGCGGTCGCGGGCGCCGGCCCCAAGTGGCGGGGCGATACCCGCCTCGGCAAGCAGGCCTTGCTTCCTATCGACTAGAACGAGACGGATGTCACAAGGATCGTCAGCACGAAACGCGGCAAAGAAACCCGTGAGCCGCACGAACGGCCAACCGCCGAAGTACGTGAATCGATGCTGGTACGAATTCAGCAGGTTCGTCGTACGAGCGGCGGCGGCGTTATTCTTTCGCATTCGATACTCGGGCGATTGGGAGATACCTCGGACCGGTCCGGTGCTAATCGTTGCGAATCACCAAAGCCACTTGGATCCTCCCCTGATCGGTGCCGGCGTACCTCGGACCATCAGTTATTTGGCTCGGCAGAGCCTTTTTCGCTCCGGGTTCTTCTCGAAGCTTATTCGGTCCTATGGTGCCATTCCATTGGATTTGGAAGGCAATCCCCTGCCCGGCATCAAGGAAAGCCTGCGTCGTTTGAAGTCCGGGGATGCCTTGCTGATTTTCCCCGAGGGTACACGAACCCCGCACGGCGATGTGCAACCGTTTGAACGCGGTTTTGTCGCCCTCGCTCGGCGGTCTCAAGCCGTCATCGTCCCCGCCGCGATCGAGGGCGCGTTCCAAGCGTGGCCTCGCCGTCGCCGATTCCCTCGGCCCGGACGCGTTCACATTCATTTCGGCATGCCGCTGGGACCGGACGAATATCGTGACTGGCCGGACGATCGCCTTGTCGCGGAGACCGAAGCCCGCGTAAAAGAATGCCTTCTCGTGTTGCGCGGCCGGAAGGAATTTCGCCGCAAGTAATCCCATTCGACCGATGCGCCTAAGCGAGACGCACACTCCCGTCAGCCATGGCGAGTGAGCGATACCGGGCAACAGGTCAGTTCCGGCACGCAAGCTATTGAGCGGCCTCCCACCACCAGGCCTCTACGGCATTCGGATGCGCGATGAGGACCACCGGTTTTCCGTCTTTGCGTCCCACGGCCAGACCGGAGAGGGCGCCGCCGGAGTTGAAGCGATCGACGAGCGTGCCGGTCTTGTCTAACACATGCACGGAACCGTCCGCGGCGGCCAGTACCCATTGCCGTTCATTCTCGCCCTCGAGCGGTGCCCAGGTGATTTGCTCCACGGGATACTCGGCCATACCTCGCGGAAGCGGGTATTTCCACAGTTCTCGGCCCTCCAGATCGAAACCGAATGCCTCGATTTGACCGTAATCGGTGACATCCAGGCCGCACAGTTCGGATTGGCCGTCGCCGTCAAGATCGGCTGCCGCCAGCCAAGTGATGGTTCGACCGGGAACGACCACCTCTCGAATGCGTTCGCCTTCCAGATTCAGTTGCACCGCGCTGCCGTTGCCGGTGTTCGTGACCAAAATCGTCTTACTGCCGTCGCTGCTTAGTACCTCGCTCATGCGAAAGGCGACGGAGACGGTCCGATTTCCCCAGAGGCGTTTACCTTCCAGGGAGACGCCTTGCACTCCGCCTATGCCCAGGTAACTCACGGCCAAATCCATCTTATCGTCGCCATCCAAATTAAGGAGACGGACATCGGCAAGGCCTTGGTGCGGAGGCGCGTCATCGGGCGGGAAACGCAACAGCGGTTGGAAAGTTCCGTCGAAAACCAGCAGTTGTCGTCCGCCCATGCCCCACGCGGCGAACAGTCTGTTTCCCGCCGTATCCTGTGCAGTCCGCAGAAAGTCGACGACATCCGGCGGCGTCGGCTTCAAAACATAGCGCGCGACGATTTGACCGTCCCAGCCCAGTTCGGTCGCCGTGTTGGCATCTTCCACCACCAAGATCCGCGAATCCGCGACGTTGGGAGCGTCGCCGGTCGCGTCGAAGACCAGCAGATTTCCCGGTGACTTGAGGGCTTCACAGCGGAAAACTTGCGTCAGGCGGTGCCGCTCCGGTTGCGAAAACGGGGCCGCTTTCACGGACGCCTTGCCGACAATCTCCTCGACCGGAAAAGTGTATAAGCCGTTGCTCTCCGCCTCCTTGATCAAACGCCCCAATTCATCTTTCATCTTCTTGAAACTGTTCTTTTCCTCCTGGGCCAAGTCCACGCCGGAAAGAATCTTATCCAGCGTGGCTCCGAGACGTTCGGCCAAGTCTTGAACCGAGCCTAAGTGGTAGGTTTGCACGGTCCCGTCCGGTCCGAGTACGGCCATGGCGGGGACCGTGCCGCCTTGAGGACGGTACACCGCCGAGAAGCAACGCTCGGCATCGTTTTTGGGGTCGCGGGCCAAAGGAAGTTCCACCTGCCAACTCTTCAAAAGGTCTTGCAATTCTTCGTTGGAAACGGCGCGGCTGTCCAATCCCTCCGTAACATGATCCACGCTGACCGCCCAAAACTGCACGCGATCGCGGTAGTCGGCGAGCAGCGTTTGGATCTGCTTGAGAGGATATTGCGAGTACGGGTCGTTTTTGGCCCAGAACTCCAAGACCGCCGGTTTCCCCGCCAAACGCTGCAAATTCAGTGTTTCCCCTTGGGCATCCACGAACTCGAAGGGTTCCGGTTGTTTCCCCAGGTATTGATAGCCGTGAGGACGCAATTCGTCGACGATTCTGGCATCGGAAGGAGACTCGAACTTGAAGGCCGCCGGATCGATGGTGACGTTTAGGCCGGCACCCACGAATTCCGCGTAAATAACGAAATCACGGATTTGGCCCGCCCCCATGGCCCGTCGAATCTGTTCGACGGGGTATTCCAAACGAACCAGGAGGTGATCTTGGCGGTCGATCCAAAAGACGGCGTTCCCGTCCGGTCGCGTTACCCGAACGCGGTCACACGTGAAGCTACCCAAAGTTCCCGGCGGAAGCAGTTCGGGCGGTCCGGCCTGGTATAGTAGCGTCTTCAACGGATCTTCGGCCAAGAGCAAAACGAGCGGCGGCGGCACCAAGGAGAAACCCTGCGTAGGACCTTGCATCAGACCGTTGGCCAGGACGGTATCCTGCATCAACGCCGTCAACGTCCACTCAGCCGGAGCGGGCAGACGCAGCACCTGATTCGGTAGCGTCCGCACGGTGGCCCAAAATTGCTCGCCGTTGCAGACAAGAGAGCCTTCGTAACAAATCAAGCGGAGTCTATTGGGGCGTTCCCAGGCCGTCACATACTCCATTTGGCTTTGCACCGGTTGGTCGTTGAACCAACCACGGATGATGATCTTGCCGTTGTCCGCGTAGCTGTTTGCCTTACGGTAGGCGTCCACCATCGCTTGAAGAATCTCCTCCGGGGTTTGCGTGCTGGGCGGAGGCGTGCTTTCGACGGTCTCGGATGCTTCCGAACCTTCGCCGCCGGGTTGTGGGCGAGACGCCGCGTCAGCCCCGGAATCGCCCGCTGCGGCAATCGAATTTCCTCCGGTTGAAGCTGCGCCCTCTGCGGCGGGTTCCGATTTCTGCGACTTGGAGCAGCCAAAGGGCAGCGTCGCCATGACCGCAAGCGTCAACCCGACGAGCAACCGTTTCCATCCGTGATTCGTCTTTGATGAATCCATGAGCTTCGTCCTTGCAGGGAGGAACGGCGAATTTGCGCGACCGCCCTCCGGGCGGATGTTTTTGTAAGACCTATCCACCGTCTAATGCGCGATCGTCATCGGCAAGTCGTCCGACCGGCGAGAATCTCATCTCCCCATGCCTCCAATTCAAGGCGGCAAGAGTCCTTTGACGACCGCGATGACAAAAGGCATTATTTGCGATTTGCGGAGAACGGTAAAGCTCACTCTGCCTCGGATCGCGTGCTCGGGAGGCAGATCGCCAACGTTCGCCCGCAGCGGAGCGATCCGATTTCTCACCCCCAAAATGTTGCCGAAAACCCTTTGCGCGACACGGAACGGCGTGCCGCGTCTTTAAATCGCGGACCGTGCCGTTTCACGTTCGTCTCGCAGCGCCGCTCAACAAGCCGAACCGCGGAGTGCGTTACCGGAGGAAACGATAGATCAGCGGATACCGCCACTCTTGCCCGCGATGGGCTTTGATGGCCGCTATGATGGGCAGGACCACCCCGGTCACGGTCAGGATGCTCCCGATCGATCCCAATACAAGGCGGATCGAAAGCGTTCCCAGGGGAAAGAGCCAACCGGCTAATGCGACGGCCCCGCCCACTACCAGACAAAAACCGAATGCGATTCCCCAACAGATCAGGAAGTTGATCACGTTCTTTCCGTGGCGGTCCACTTCGGGAAACCTTTCCCGAAACCAGAGCCAGATCACCACAGGCGCGGCGAAGCCCAATGGCATCATCACGAATCCGAGTAAGAACGAAAGATGGACGGCGGTAGTCCAAAAGCGGATCTGTGCATCGGGAGTGTCGCCGGTCAAGCCGCCGAGCGTCGAGAAGAATCCTCGCGAGGACCGCGCGCTCGACGCCTCGCCCGACAAAACGCGCTGCTTGGCGGCCGAGTATTCCTCATCGCTGATGGCACCTTCTTGGTGCAAGCGGTGCAGGCGTTCCAACTCTTCCGAGACGTTCATTTTCGTGTCCATTTCCGCGTTTGCCGGTGCCTTGGCACGAGGGACAATCCCGAAAAGCACGGCCTTTTTCGAGCCATCCCGCCAAGGCACGAACCGCGAGCCGACCACGCCGACTCCCTTAGCATGATGCATCGCCCGGGGTCGGCACAACCCCGATCGGGCAACCCGCGAGCGCCGTATCGGCATCGAATCCGCCGGCCAGGTTTCCATGCTTCCCATGTTCGGATACGCTGGATTGCTGGTTGCGTCCTTTTGAACCGTGGCGGAGATGCCCGAGGAATAGTTGGGAGGGCGACAAGCGATGAGGATCGGTGTGCTTACCAGCGGAGGCGATGCGCCGGGGATGAATGCGTGCATTCGGGCCGTGGTGCGATCGGCCTTGGCGGCAGGAAACGAGGTCGTGGGGATTCGACGGGGCTATAGCGGTCTTTTGGCCGAGGATTTTCTCCGCAGCGAAGACGGCGACTATCGCATGACGCTGCGAAGCGTTTCCGACATCGCGCGTCGCGGCGGTACCATTTTGCACACGAGTCGCTCCCAAGAGTTTCGCACGGAGGCCGGTTTGCGAAAAGCGGCCGAAATTCTGCGGAAATACGAAATCGACGCCCTGATTCCCATCGGCGGCGATGGCACATTTCACGGCGCTACGGCTTTGGCTCGATTTTGGGACGGTCGGATCGTCGGTTGCCCCGGCACCATCGACAACGACCTCCTGGGCACCGATTACACGATCGGCTTTGCCACCGCCGTCCAGACCGCCGTGGATGCCGTGGACAAGCTGCGCGATACCGCCGACGCCCATGAGCGTATGTTCTTGGTCGAGGTGATGGGGCGACACTGCGGAAGCATCGCGTTATTTTGCGCCATCGCGAGCGGGGCGGAAATCGCGGCCATTCCCGAGACTCCTACCCGCACGGATGAGATCATTCGCCTGCTCCATGAGTTCGTGCGACGTCGCAAAACATCCGTCATGATGATCGTGGCTGAGGGCGATGAACGAGGCGGCGCGGCGCAACTTCAGCGTGAACTTCAAGAACTAGGCTGTCCCTACGAAACGCGTGTTCTGGCACTAGGCCACCTCCAACGGGGCGGGTCGCCCGTGTTCTCCGATCGCATCTTGGCTTCGCGCTTGGGTGACTTCGCTGTCAGGTCCGTCCTCGAAGGAAAGACGGGCGTAATGGCGGGGGAAATCGGCGGGCGCTTGGTTCTGACGCCGTTTGAAGAAACCTATGCCGCCCACCGCCAAGTCGATCCGGAAGACATGCACCTGCTGGAAATCATGGCAACGTGACGGGGTTCGGGGAGTCCTAAGCGGTCGGCAGTGCGGCAGACGCGTCTCAACCTCGACCGTCAAGGGATGATCAGCAGGCCTACCAGCAAGTAAGCCGTGAGCGCCGCGACGTCGGTCAATGCCAGGACCACCGGACCGGCGGACGGTCGGGCGTCGCGTTGTGCCAACCAAAACATCATGGGAACAAATGTTCCAATTACGGTTGCGATCAACAGGCCCAGGGTGATACCCGCCGCAATGGTCGGAAAAAGCAGCGATTGCCCGTGCCACGCGGCGGCAAATCCGCCCACCAGAGTGCCCATGGCAAGCCCCAACAAAATTCCCGTAGGCAATTCCCTCCGAAGAAAGGCAAACACGCGTTTCCCGGAAAAGACCCCCAATTGCTGGCGGTCCAAAACGAGCGTCAAAGTTTGAATGCTGACGCTTTCAGCCAAGGCCAGGACCACGGGCAGGAACAGGGCCAGCGCGACGGCGCGGTTCAGCAATTCGCTGAACATTCCCGCCAACACGGCGCAGATCAAACCGCCCGCTAAGTTGCTCAGAAGCAGAACAAATCGGCGTTGAAAAATGGCCAGAGCGCTGCCGCGCCGAATTTCGGAGAGCGTGAAACCGATCAATTGAAACAGTTCCTCGCTCCAGTTCTCCTCCGAGGAGTCCGCCAAGCGAAACATCTCGTCGCTGTACACCGTGGCCTCCACGACGCCGATCATTCGCTTGTCCTCATCCACCACGGGCACCGCCAGCAGTCGATGCAGGATGAACAACTCGCAGGCATCTTCCAGAGTGGCGGTGCTCGGCACCGTGACCACCCGTCGCTCCATAATCTGAGCGACCGGCGTGTCGGGGGGATTCAACAACATGCGCCGGGTGGGAACCACCCCAACCAAACGCCCTTCCGCGTTTACGACGTAGAAATAGATCGCTCGCGACTTGAACCCCGATTCGCGCAGACGTGCCAGAGCCGATTCGATGGTTTCCCCTTCCAAAAGTCGCGGGTATTCCGAATCGATGAACTCCAGCACGCTTCGGCGAAGGTGTTCCTCGGAAGGCAGCATCAGAAATGTCGGCTCCGTGTGGCCAAAGGTTCCGCGCGAAAGGGGCAGGCGGGCGAAGAATGGGGTACGGGGATTGACGCATCTCTGTCAATCCTACGTTGGATTGACAATTCCGGCAACCGCGCCCACCGAATCGTCGAAATGGAATTGTCGTCGCGCAGAAGGAGGCCTACACTCTCCCCGGTACGCCGACGATCGAATCGTCTCGCCGTCGACGAGTTCGCGGAGGACGCGCGGCGTCGCACCGCGACCGCTACCACGCTCCGCATGGACGATGGTCGTCCCGAATCCGGACCATGGCCGACTCAATTGGCCGGGGTTCGCGCTACGACCTCGAAAGGCTCGAACAGTCCGTAAGAGATCGTGTCGTAGGCGGAACCGGGCGGAGGCCCTTCCTTGGGCCCTTGCGCGAAGGCATGCGGCCAGGCGGAACCTCGCATGGCGCCGGCATGATGCGGACCGAGCAGGTTTTTTGGAGTACCGGTTACGACGATCTCGACGGTGTTTTCACCGACCTTCAGCGCCGAGTTGATGCGGCACTCCCAAGGTTGACGATATATATGGCCGACCGGTTGACCGTTGACCAAGACCTTGGCGACCGCGCCGTTCCAACGTCCCAAGCGCACGTAATAGTCGGCCGAACCAGGATCTTCCACTGCGATTCGGGTACTGTAGGAAACGTCGCCCGCGTAGAAAGGACAGCCTTGCGAATTCCAACCGCTTGAAAGGCCCGACCCGTCGACTATGTGAACGGCCAGCCGCCCAAACCCTTCCGCCAGTTCGCTGGAAGCGGCGGCAACCACCACGCCGCCGACCTCCCGCTCCCGTCCGTCGGTGGCTTCGTAGAACCGGACTTCCGAGAACCCGACGAAGGCGTTGTCGGGCGATTCCGGCGCGGCTGGGTAAACCACGCCGGCGTGGTTGGATCGAATCACGAGCTTCACAAATCGGACGCCGTCGCCGGCCACGGCCAGGCTCTGAGAAGGCGGCGATTGGTTCGCCGCGCCTGCTTTGGCCCCGGCGGCCTGAGCCAAGGAAAATCGTCCTAAGAGACGTCCCGGGGCGTCGGGATCGGCCCGATCCAGGGCAACGAGTTCAAAATCCTTGACGCCGCGCTGCGTCAAGTTCACTTCGTTGTAATTCCAGATTCTCATGGATCGCAGGTTGACCGGTCGCCCGAGATCGAAGAGCAGCCACGGTGCGTAATCGTTTTTGGAGTTCGGCCGAAAACCGACGCCCGAAGACAGCCACATGGTTCCGTTCGGTTCGGTGTCGTGTGCCGCTCGCTCGACGTCTTGGAACCCCATCGCTTCGGCTGGAACCACTTCAAAACCTTTCGCTACGGGGACGAGAGAGAAATCCCCCAGTAGATACGCCGATGCAGGCTCGTGCCACATGGTCATGGGTGAAGCCGCGAGGGTCACCTCGTTTTCGCCCACCTGCGCAGCACTGCGAATGTCGATGCGGTGGAACGCTCGATCCAACCACCAGTCTTCGCTCACCGTCAGCGGTCGTCCATTGCAGGCGATCCGATAGAGGTCGCCTCGTTCCACGACAATCCAAAGCGAATTGGGCACCTTTTCGCGGAGCGTAAATCGGTAAGCCAAGGTAAATCCGCTATCCGCCGGGAATTCACGCGTGATCAATTCGTCTCGAAATTGCACGGCCCGATCCCAGGGGTTGCCCGGCAAACCATGCTGCTTGAAGACCCAGTCGCACGCCTCGAAGAAATACAAGGCAGGTCGGGTCTTTTCGCCGACCGTAACGTCCATGTAGTCCAGGGTCAGTACGTTCGGTTGCAGTCGTCGAACCTCGATAGGCGCGTTGCTCGCGACGGGCCGTTCCGTCCATTCAGGTTTCTTTAGGGGCGGAGTCTCCCTGGCGCTGAGGAAAAGGACCAAGCTGCCCGCGGGCGGCAGCGTGAATTCGCACCGGCTGCCGGAATTCATTCTTTGAAACGGATAAGCCGCCGCAACACCCTTTTCCAGGTCCCACTGCTGAATACCGGGATATGCCGAATTGACGACGCCAACCGCGGAATGCGTGAGGGACGTATTGACTAAGAGCACAATCTCGCCGTCGGCAAGTCGTCGCCTTTGATGCAGCAAAATGCCCTGGCGCGGCTCCTGCCAGGTGATTTGCACGGCGGCGTCCTGGCGCTTCAACAATTGCGCCGATAGCTCCGTCGGCGAAGACGAAATCCAGCCCGGCATGGCCGCCAAATCTGCAATCGCGGTCGTGGCGGCGCCATCGACAAACTGGGGAGCGTCGCCGCAACAAATGACCGTCCCGCCGTCTTCCAAGAAAGCCTTGAGTAGCCGGACGGTCGCGGATTCCAGATTTTGACACAGAGGAGGAATCACCACGGTGTGATAGGAACGCTGGCCGATACGCAACGCCCCGCTCTCGACCGCTCCGTGCCGTTCCATGATGTCTTCACACCCCAGATCGTATTCCACCTGGTCGTACTCCAACGCTTTGAGGAGATCGAAGAATTGATCACCCAAGCGGCGGAGTTCATCGGTCGCGGCGGCGTCGCCCTGGTAGAACCAAGCGGTGGAGGTCGGCTCCAGCACAAGGATGTCGTTGCGACGCTCTCCGGCGGACAGCACGAGGGACAGTCGCGTCAGGTATCGCGCCACGATGTGATAATCATTCCACCACGATGCGTGATAAGAGAACGATTGCGGGTGATCCATTTTCCGCGCCCCGCGAATCGTGATACAGGAGAGGTGCTCATCGAAGGTATTGACGCCGAGGACGCCCAACCAATCGGCGATTCGTTTCATATCCTCGAACCGCAAGTCCCAACCGCCCGCTCCGTAGATCTCGCACAGCGTTCGCCGTCTTCCCAGTTGATCGGCCACGCTCGAAAGCTCGCGAACGGCCCGAATATTGCCGAATTGGGCGTGGGTATGTTCGGCGTATTGATTCATCAGACAGTCGATCGCGGGACGCTGGTGCCAGGCGTACATCGCCATGTTGTCGGGAACTACACCGCAGTTCGGCCATTCGTGCTCCCAGTAATGCCCGGTGAATTCCAGCCCGTGATCTTCGCACCACTGAAAGTACGGCTGCGCCCAACGCTCGATGAACAACTCCAGCAGCACTTGGTAGTAATCGTGCCGAACCTTGCGCCAATCCCCCAGGGGATATCGAAGAGCGGGCAAATGGGCGGGCAATTCGTAACCCATGCGACGCTGAAACTCGGCCGCCAAATCCTCGGTCCAAGTCAAGTCTCCGGCGGACAGCAAGCGAGGCTCGTCGGTAAAGGAACCCGGCACTCGTTTGCCGAATTGGTCGCCGATTTCGCGCTGGTATGCATCCAGCGTGATCTGCAAGAACTTCTGCGTTACTCCCGGGTACAAAAGGTCAACGTAAAAACGATTGCCGTACCAGGGCGCGGTGCCCGCACGCTCCACAACGGTGGCGAGATAACGCCCGGGCGTCAACGGCTTGCCTCCCTTGAAATCCGACGTGACATCCTCGAAGTGATCGTCGAACAAACGGTGGACCGTCACTGCGCCGGAGGGCACCTTGGCCGGATCGTCGGTCTCGATCCATTTCAATCCTCGGCCGCGTGATTTCGGCATCTGCTCCGGCACCCAACCGCCCGCAAACCCCGACGGATAGGAATTCTCATCGTAGATCCATACGTTCATATCAAGCCGCTCGGCTGTATCCAGGGCGAGTCGCCACAGCCGAAACCATTCCGGCGACAGGTAGGGCGTCATCAGGCCCGGTCGCGGATGGACGAAGACCTGCTTCACGCCTTGAGACGCCAAGTCTTCCAGGGTGGAAACGATCTGCTCGTCGCTGAGCATGTCGTTCCAGACCCATAGGGGAGCGGTGCTGAATTCTCGCGGCGGGTGTTCGAAAATCGCTAGTACTTGCTCCGAGGTGTCCAATTTGTCGGCGGCAAGAGCGGCGAAGGCGGAAGCCAACACACACCCAAGCACGCACCCGGTCGTGCCGATCCGAAGCGTACGCGCCATAACAGGTATCCCTCCGGAAGAACGATGTTTCGAGGCAAGGTCCCTATGATTCCTATTCGGCTTCTTCACGCCAAGAGCGTCAAGCCGAAGGCTGGTCCAATCTTATGGTCGCCCAGACGGCGAACGCACCCTAGAATAACGGTGGTTTCCGGCTACGGCAACCGTTGGAGTCTGCCAATCTTTTGCACTAAGATGCCCCGGGAGATGGCCGACGGCCTTAGGCTGCCGCGAGCGATCGCCTGCCGACTTGCTCAGTTCATCACCAAGCGTTTGCCCTTCATTCACGGAATTGCGGTCTCAAGGGGAAGATTCATGTTTTCCGTACTAGGTTTACGGCACGTCGTTCCCGGAGGCATTAGGCGGGCGGTTGCCGGCATTTTGGCGATCTGTCTGTGCGGCACCGCCTGGGCGAATCAGAGTCTCATCGAGTCGCCCTTGCCGCGAGTCACCGTTCATGACGGTAAGTTCGTGCTGCCGGACGGTCGCCGGTTTTTCCCCATAGGCGTGAATTATTTCCGCCCCGGCACGGGCTGGGCGCCTCAGTTATGGAAACAATTCGATGAGTCGGCGGTGGAACGCGATTTCGTCTTGTTGCGCCGGTACGGGGTGCGATGCGTTCGCATCTTCCTGACCTTCGGTTCGTTCTTCAACCAACCGGATCGCCTAGACGAATTCGGTCTGGAGAGACTCGACCGCATGTTAGAGATTGCCGAAAGGAGTGGAATCTACCTCCATCCTACGGGGCCGGATCACTGGGAAGGCATCCCTGACTGGGCCAGGGGTGAGCGCTATTCGGACGAGCGATTGCTATCCGCACAGGAACGTTTCTGGCAAATGCTGGCGGAACGCTATCGCGGTCGGACGTCCATTTTTGCTTATGACCTTTTGAATGAGCCGATGGTTCCGTGGGATAGTCCGACCCTGCGGGAACGTTGGAAACTTTATTTGCGCCAGCGCTACGACACGGCCGAGTCGGCAGCGAAGGCGTGGGGAGTGGCACCGGAACTCGAGAACTGGGAGACGCCCATTCCTCCCGATCCCGCAACATCGCCCCGACCGCAGATTCTGGATTACCAACATTTTCGCGAAGAAGTGGCGAGAGAATGGGTGGCGAGGCAAGCGGCGGCCATCCGCAAGGCCGATCCGGACGCCCTGGTAACGGTCGGACTGATCCAATGGAGCGTTCCCGTCATCCTGCCCGAAGTGAAGACTTATTCCGCCTTCCGCCCAGAGCGGATCGCCCCACACATCGATTTTCTAGAGGTCCATTTCTATCCTCTGGCACGGGGATTCCTCGACTATCAGCGCCCGGAAGACATCATCGCCAACTTGGTTTACTTGCGATCGACGGTCGCCGCCTGTGCCGCGGTGAAGCGACCCGTGGTCCTGGCCGAATTCGGTTGGTACGGGGGCGGCCAATTGACGATCAACCAAGGCCGTCATCCGTCGGCAAGCGAATCCCAGCAAGCGGAATGGTGCAGTTCGGCAATCGGTAGCACGCGGGACTTGGCGGATGGTTGGCTCAATTGGGGTGTATTCGATCATCCGGAGGCACGGGATGTCAGTCAATTGACGGGGCTATTCACCGCGGACGGGCGACCCAAGGAATGGGCCAAGGTTTTTCAGGACATCAGCCGCAGCCTTGAAGAAGAAGCGACGACGGCGCGAACGACGGACACGAACGCCGCGCCATTGCCCATCGCGGAATTCGATTGGGATCAGGCTATCGTCGATGCTCAAGTGGGACGGAAGGCCTTGGAGGGCGCGATCGAGTCGCGGCAGGGATCGTCGCGGGAATAGCGGGAGAATATCCTCCCATCTCACGCTTTGGCGAATGAGCCGAGTGCTTGGCGATCGGCAGTCACCTACTACGGTAAGACTCGTCGTGGCGCGGCATGGTTATCATCACCGCGGAAGCGGGATCTCGAGATCCGATGAAGAAGCATCGCAACCGTAGCATCCGAAGATTATGGAGACTGGCAAAAACATGAAGAACTCCTCCTCAGAAACGTCGCGGCTCGTGGCGCTGATTACGGGGGCGGGAAAGCAGCGCGTGGGATATCACATAGCCGAAAGCTTGGCCGACCGCGGTTTCGACGTCGCCATCCATTACAACCGCTCGCGGGAAGAGGCCCGGCAGACTGTGAAGTCGCTAGTCGCGAAAGGTGTCCGCGCCGCGGCATTTCAGGCGGATGTGAGCAAGCCCTCGTCTATCGATCGCATGTTCGCAAGAGTCAAGGATCGTTTCGGGCGGTTGGACGTGATGGTGACGTCCGCCGCGATCTGGGACCCCAAACCATTGGAAGAGATGACGCCGGACGATGTTCGACGGCATTTCGAGGTCAACGCATTGGGGACTTTTTGGTGTTGCCGCGCGGCGGGGCTTATGATGGTCGAACAACCGGAGGGCGGCTTGATTGTGACGATCGGCGATTGGGCGGTCGAACGCCCGTATCTAAACTATCCCGCCTATTTCCTATCCAAAGGCTGCATCCCCACCATTACCCGCATGTTGGCGGTCGAATTGGCGCACCGCAATCCGGCGATTCGTGTCAACTGCATTCACCCCGGACCGGTCATGTTGCCGGCGACGTTATCGAAGCACGAAAAACTGGAGGCGATCCAGGCCACGCTGCTCAAGAAGGAAGGATCACCCTTGCACGTCGCCAAGGCCGTGGAATTCTTTTGGGATAACGATTTTATTACCGGCGCATGCTTGCCGGTCGATGGAGGTCGCACAATCGCCTGAACTCAAAGCGTCGCCGCGGTGCCGTTCGCGGAAAAGCGATTCTCCGCGTCAGGAACACGCGGGCGCATCTGCAATCTCAACCAAGAATCGCCTGTTACCGGCGCGAGTCGGCAGCGTAACCGCAGGCAATACCGGTTGGTGAAGTCTGATAGACTCACGAACCCGCAGGATGAGCGGCGATTGGAAGAGTCAGACCGCGACTCGATTCACGGGAGGCTTGGGGAGCGAGGGATTCTCAGGCTTATCCTCCCCCGCGGGGGTCGATACGTTGTGCAATTCCCAAAGCTTCGCGTACTTGAGGAAAGTCCCGAAGGCATCGTCGATGCTGATGATCAACCCGGGGATGCCGTCAAGTATTCCGCCGTGCCACAGGTAGATTCGCAAGAAGCGGAAACATGGCCTAAGCAGCAGGTCGCGAAACGGTCGCGCCGACCTTCCCGAGGCTGCGAGTTCCTCAGCCCCCAATGTGGTGTATCGGTTCTTTTTGTCGGTCCAGTGCTCGAGAGACCGGTAAGTGTGGTGCTCGATCGGCGATTGTAGCGAACCGATCGCCTTGGACGCGACCACGACACCCTCGTGAATGCGTCTATCGTCGAAGCGGCATTGCGACCGGCGCATCAAGCGAATGGGGCCGTAACGATTCCATCCGCAGCGGCGAATCACGCGCCCCAGAAAATACGTCCGAAATCGAACGCGGTATCCGACATACGCAGGATGATCCCCGAGGACGACGTCGATCTCTTCCTTTATTTCCGTCGTCAAACGTTCATCCGCGTCGAGATGAAGGACCCAATCGTTTCGGGCATGGCTCATGGCCCAATTCTTGAAATCACCGTAGCCGATGAATTCTCGTTGGATCACGCGGCAACGATCGGGTGAACGGCGACGATAGCGATCCACGATCTTCAAAGTGTCGTCGGTCGAACCGTTGTCGGCGACCACGATCTCGTCGGCCCAATCCCAAACCGAATCGAGACAAGCCGCGATGTGCCTTTGCTCATTCTTGCAGGGAACGACGACGGTAATGGGCGGTCGCATGCTACGCGGATCCCTAAGCCGCTCGGGCCGAAACATGCTCGAGGAAAAACGGCGCCAATTGCTCAAAGACCCATGCCGGGGTCATGTCTCTCATGCAACGATGATGGCCTAGCTTGCAGGTCCGCCGCAGGCAGGGGGCGCAAGATAAAGGCACCCGAAGATTCAAACCCGGAACGCAAGGATTGGCGATCAACTCCTCCGGTGTCGGTCCGAGTAGCGTCACCACCGGCCGCCCCAGCGCCGCGGCGACGTGGCGCGGACCGCTATCCGTCGAAACGCACAATCCACACCGGCGGATGCAACTCTTCAGCAGGGATATATGCAACGGTTGATCGGCCAATGAAACGACGCGACCGTCTTGGATGCGGCGAACCATTCCGCGGACGATTTTTCTCTCGCTCGGGCCACACAGCAGCAATACGGAATGATTGGTATTGCGAACGATAAGGCGTGCAAGTTCTTCGAAGTATTCCGCGGGCCATACCTTCACGGACGCGCCGGCACTGCCGACATGCATGGCGACAACTCGACCGTCGCCGGGCAACCCCAAGTCCTCCCAAACGCGGTCGGCCAAACTCTCGCCATCCGGGGTGGTTCGCAATTCCAGGCGAGGCGACTCGGCGGGACACCCCAAGGTCTCGGCCAGTCGCAGGTAGTATTGCACCATGGGAACCCGCCAACCCTGCTCTCGGGAGTATTCCCAGGCGAGAGCATGGGTCAGAAATTTCCCCCGGTGGTGCCGCCCGTAGCCGATCCTGACGGGAATTCGGGCAAGCCAGGCCACCAAGGCAGACCGCCACGAGTTGGGAAACAGCACCGCCGCGTCCCACTTTTCCGCCTTAAGACGACGAACCAAGCTCGAAGTCTTCCACCGCGGATCGTCGCTGCCCGGATGGTAGCACCACGTTTCGTCCAACCACCCCGTGCCGTCCAACGCGCCCGACAAATTTGGACGTAGAATTCCCACGATGCGAGCCTGCGGACCAACCCGGCGACGAATCGCGCGAATGGCCGGCGTCGCCATCACCACATCACCCAGCCAATTCGGAAGAAAGAGGCAGATGTTCACGACTTCGACCTCCGTGCCGAGGTGACGCCCGGACGAGGGCAATCCAGGGGAATCCTACTCCTCCGCCACGATTGTCCCTTCTGACGGGGAATTGGGGAAGGGCAATTGGTCAAGAAATGGTCGCCGGAACACGCAGCGTCCAATACAAAACTATCGATAAAGGGATAAAAAACCGCAACGAGGCGATTGGCGCGAGGCCAAGCGGCGACTTCGACCGCTGAAATTCGTGCCCGGCAACGAAAGAACCCCTCGCGAGGCCGGTTCGCTTGACTGCGGGGAGGCGGAGCAGTCGTGGCAACCGACTCTCGGAGGGGCTAACCCCATTCTATTGTCGCCATGTTCGCGTGTCCACGCGGTTTCCTCTAATACAAACGCGACAACCCTTGTAGCCGTTTGCGAACGGCGTCGGCAACTCACCGAACACAGCCATTCTGGGACCGCTGGAGCCGAAATATTTCCTGCACAAAGTGTCGCTTATTTGGAGTTTTACGTTATTTTCTGAAGATGCCGTTCTATGCCCTGTTGCGAGGATGAGGTAAACTTGAGAACTGACTCCGGCGACCGACGCACTGATCACCGATGCGTCGGCGATCCGCTCAGTTCATCACACGGTTCGAGGTATCACGCGTCCAAGAAAAAGGGGAGCGACATGGAGTCGCCGACTTCAACCGGTTGCGACTGCAATCAAGTCACGGAACAGGACCAATTTCGCCAATTGGACGACATCCTGAGCGAATATCGCTCGGTTCCCGGCGGCTTGATTCCGGTACTCCAAATGGCGCAGGCCATTTTCGGCTACCTGCCCGAAACAGCGTTGCGACGCATTGCCCGGGCCTTCAACAAATCCTATAGCGAAGTGGCGGGGGTCGTTTCCTTCTACTCCTTTTTCAACACGATACCGCGGGGCAAGCACACGGTTCGCGTCTGCCTTGGAACAGCCTGCTACGTCCGCGGTGGGAAACAGATTCTGGCCTCGCTAAAGTCGCACTTGGGAATCGACGTCGGGGAGACCACGTCCGACTTGAATTTCACCCTGGATGTGGGCAGGTGCTTCGGGGCGTGCGGGTTGGCTCCCGTGATCATGATCGACGACGATGTTCATCAACGGATCAAGGTATCGCAGTTGGCTCGACTGCTGGACCAATACCGCAACGGTCCTGCCGAGGACGAGGAGGACGCAGAATGATCTCCAATGGCACGCCGTGTCGTCGCATTGAAGACGTGGATTCGCTGACCGCCCTGCGCGAAAACTTGCAGCGAAAACGGCAAGAGGCCGCCGAGGCGGGCAAACGCGAGATCCGCATTTGCACGGGTGCGGGCTGTATCGCGTCCGGTTCCCTCCAATTGCTGACCGCCCTTCGGCAGTCGATCGAAGACCGCGGAATCGCCGAGCGATGGCAAATCGTCGGTACGGGCTGCATGGGTCCCTGTTTCGGCGGTCCCGTAGTGCAGATCGACGACGTACTTTACGAACATACTCGGCCACAAGATGCGCCCGGGATCGTTCAGGAACACTTGATCGGCGGTCGGGTCCTGGAGCGATTGGCGCACCGGCGTCCGGATGGTCGTCCCGTGCCGCACGTCGGAGACATCGACTTCTTCCGCCGCCAAGTCAAGATCGTGTTGCGGAATTGCGGTCGGATCGACCCGACGCGAATCGAAGACTACATCGAACGCGACGGCTATCGCGCTCTTGGGGAAGTCCTGCGGCGAGGCGATCCGGACGCCGTGATCGAAACGCTTCGCGAATCCGGGTTGCGAGGGCGCGGCGGCGCTGGCTTCGCCACCTGGAAAAAATGGTCCGCCGCGAAGCAATCGGCGGGGGACGTGAAGTTTGTCGTCTGCAACGCCGATGAAGGCGACCCGGGCGCTTTCATGGACCGAAGCGTCCTGGAAGGCGATCCGCACAGCGTCATCGAGGGTATGGCCATAGCCGGCGCCGTGATCGGCGCATCGCGAGGGTTCGTCTACGTCCGGGCCGAGTACCCCTTGGCTGTTGAACGACTGAAAATCGCCATCGGCCAAGCACGCGAGGCGGGGCTGCTCGGCAAGAACATCCTCGGTACGGGCCTCGATTTCGATCTCGAAATCCGTATGGGTTCCGGTGCCTTCGTGTGCGGCGAAGAAACGGCGCTGTTGACTTCGATTGAGGGAAATCGCGGCGAACCTCGGCCCCGACCGCCGTTTCCCGTGCAGAGCGGGTTATGGGGGGCGCCGACGCTACTCAACAACGTCGAGACGTTCGCCAACATCGCGCCCATCGTTCTCAACGGCGGCGCGTGGTACGCCCAGTGGGGAACCCCTAAAAGTCGCGGAACCAAGGTCTTCGCTTTGGCCGGCGGAATCCAGAACTCCGGCCTGGTGGAAGTCCCGATCGGCATGCCGCTCGGCGACTTGATCTACGACATCGGCGGCGGCACTGCTTCCGGCAAGAATTTCAAGGCCGCCCAAATCGGCGGTCCCTCCGGCGGTTGCATCCCAAAACAGTATTTGAGCGTCCCGCTGGATTATGAGTCCCTTGCGGATCTGGGGGCGATCATGGGTTCCGGCGGACTAATTGTCATGGACGACGATAGCTGCATGGTGGACGTCGCCCGATACTTCCTCGAATTCGTACAAGACGAATCCTGCGGCAAGTGCGTTCCCTGTCGCGTGGGCACCAAGCGCATGCTGGAAATCATGGAACGCATTTGTGCCGGAAAGGGAGAGGAGGAGGATATCGAACGTTTGGTCGAATTGGGAGAGATGATCAAGGATACCTCCCTGTGCGGATTGGGGCAGACGGCGGGAAATCCGGTCCTGTCGACGATTCGCCATTTCGGTCAGGAATACATCGAGCACATCCGCGATCGCCATTGCCGAGCCGGAGTTTGCCCGGAATTGGTGGCCGCCCCCTGCGAAAGCGCCTGCCCCGCCAACGTGGACATCCCCGGTTTTGTGGCCTTGGTCGGCGAAAAGCGCTACGCCGAAGCCCTGCGACTCCATCGAGAACGCAATCCATTCGCGGCGGTATGCTCCCGGGTGTGCTTCCACACATGCGAGGATAAGTGCCGACGTTCCACGTTGGACGCCCCGGTAGCCATTCGCGCCATCAAACGATTCATGGTGGATCAAGAAGTGACGTTGCAGGTTCCCGAAATCCGTGAGAACCCCAAGAACGCCAACCGAAAGATCGCTATCATCGGTGCCGGGCCCGCAGGCTTGACTTGCGCTTATTTCCTGGCTCGCCTGGGTTATCGCCCCGAGGTCTTCGAAGCCGAACCGCGTCCCGGCGGCATGTTGGTACAGGCCATTCCCGCCTATCGCTTGCCGCGAGAAGTCGTGGCCCGCGAGGTTCGCATGATCGAACAAATGGGCGTGGAAATACTCACCGGTCGGGCGCTGGGGAAAGACTTCACGCTCAGTTCGCTCCGCGCGCAAGGTTACGAAGCCGTATTCCTCGGCCTGGGTGCTCCCCAGGGGGCGGGGCTTGGCGTCTCCAATGAAAGGGCCGAAGGCGTCGTCGACGCATTGGCCTTTTTGAGGACGTACAACATTCGCGGTTCGGTACCCGTCGGTCGCCGCGTAGTAGTAGTCGGCGGTGGGAACTCGGCCATCGATGCGGCGCGCACCGCCGTGCGACTCGGCGCCGAGAGCGTTACCGTGGTTTACCGCCGCAATCGAGATGCCATGCCCGCTTACGAAGAAGAGGTACTGGAAGCCGAACACGAAGGCGTCCGCCTTCAATTGCTGACGGCGCCGGTGGACGTGTTGGTGGAGAACAATCGTGTGGTCGGCCTGAAGTGCGTGCCCGTCCAATTGGGTGAGTTCGATCGATCGGGCCGCCGTCGACCTAGAGAGATGGGGGAGGCCTTTTGCATCCCCGCCGACCAAATCCTGGTCGCCGTGGGACAGGTCTTGGACCTGGAAGCTCTTTGCCCCGACGTTCCCTTGGAAAAGAACCCCCGGGGATTCGTTCAAGTGGATCCGGTCACGGGCCAGACCTCGCAACGTTGGGTCTTTGCCGGCGGAGATGCCGTCAGCGGTCCGGCCTCCGTCGTCGAGGCCGTCGCCGCGGGAGAGCGTGCCGCTGTTGGAATCGACTATTATCTAACCGGCGAGATGCACGCATTCTGGCGACAGCTGCGCCCAATCGAGACGGCCTTTGACCCCGAAGCGGAACCCTCCGACGCCGTGCGGGAACCACTGCGGTTGTTGCCCGTGGACCGGAGGTGCCGCAATTTCGACGAGGTCGAACTGCCGTGGCCCGAACCGGTTGCCGTCCGGCAGGCGCGGCGCTGCTTGCGCTGCGACTACGGTCGTCGAGAAAACGTGCCCGGCGGAACGCCGGAAGTCGTCGTGCTACATCAAACGGGAGAATTGTGACCGCGGCGACGGAACTTACGCTGCCGGTCCGCCCTTGGGGATACAGGAAACACCCTGACGACGCCGGAAGGCTGAAATTTAGTCAGGGTATCGCCGTCAGGAAAACCGGATAGGATCAGCCCATGGTCAAAGCCTGGATCAATCAGCAGGAAGTGGAAGTTCCGGAAGGAACGACGATCCTCTGTGCCGCCAAACGGGTAGGGATTCGCATCCCGACTTTGTGCTATGTGGAGTCTCTTAAGCCGATCGGCGCATGCCGGGTTTGCGTCGTGGAGGTTGAGAATTACCGCAACTTGGTCGCGTCGTGCTCCACCTGCGTCGCGGAGGGGATGAAGATTCGTACGAATTCCGCGCGAGTGCGGCGTGCCAGGACGACCGTGGTGCAACTTCTGCTTTCGGAGCATTGTGGCGAATGCCAAACATGCGATCGCAACGGACAGTGCGAGTTGCAAGATTTGGCCGCTGAGTTGGGCATTCGCGAGATCGAGTTCCGCGGCGAATCCGCGCGCAAGCGAGTGGACGTATCCACGCCCGCTTTGATGCGAGACAACGGCAAGTGCATCCGCTGTCGCCGATGCGTCAGCGTGTGCAACGAAATCCAAGGGGTGGGGGCATTGTTTCCGCAGTTTCGCGGTTTCAACACCGTGATCGGCCCGGCCTTTGGGCAGGACTTGGCCTCCGTTACCTGCGTGCAATGCGGCCAGTGCGCCGCTATCTGTCCCGTCGGCGCGATTACGGAGCGGGACTATGTGGAATCCGTTTGGGCGGCGATCGACGCCCCCGATCGCATCGTCGTCGTGCAAACGGCCCCGGCCATCCGCGCAGCATTGGGTGAGTGTTTCGGCTATCCCCCGGGGACGCTGGTTACCGGCAAAATGACCGCCGCTCTTCGGCGACTCGGCTTCGACGCCGTTTTCGACACGAACTTCGCCGCTGACTTGACCATCATGGAGGAAGGCACGGAGTTGCTGATGCGTTTGAAGCAGTCCTTGGCGAGCGGTAACGGCGCGGCCTTGCCCATGTTCACCAGTTGCTCACCGGGTTGGGTCCAGTATTTGGAGGCGTTTCATCCCGACCTGTTGCCGCATCTTTCCTCGTGCAAATCGCCGCAGCAGATGTTCGGCGCACTCGCGAAGACCTACTACGCACAAAAGACGGGGCGTCGTAAGGAGGAAATCTTCGTGGTCTCCGTGATGCCCTGTACCGCCAAAAAATTTGAGGCGCAACGCCCCGAAATGACCGGGGGCGGAGGTCCCGACGTCGATGCCGTGCTCACCACCCGGGAACTGGCCCGCATGATTCGCGCATCCGGAATCGACTTTCACGCCCTCCCGGAAGAAGAGATGGATGCGCCGCTCGGAATCTCCAGCGGCGCGGGCGTTATCTTCGCGAATACCGGGGGCGTCATGGAGGCCGCTCTGCGGACCGCCTACGAAATCGTCACCGGACGGCCGCTGCCGACACCGAATCTGCACGTTCCCGACCTCATCGGCCTGGAGGGCGTTAAGGAAGCCGAGATTACGATCGAAAACCCGCTGCCGGATTGGCGGTTCCTGGATGGGGTCACGCTGCGCGTGGCAGTGGCTCACGGGCTGAGCAATGCGGAAAAGGTCATCCAAGCCGTTTTGTCCGGCGAACGATCCTACCATTTCATCGAAGTGATGACGTGCCCCGGCGGATGCATCGGCGGCGGGGGACAACCGCGATTCACCGACAATCGCGTGCGGCAAGCCAGGATCGCTGCCATTCTGAAGGAAGACGAGGGCAAGCCGATCCGCAAATCACACTTGAATCCGCAGATTCAGCAACTCTACGCGGAATTCCTAGGATCGCCGCTGGGAGAAGTGTCGCACCACCTGCTTCACACCTCCTATCAACCTCGCGAACGTGTCTGAAGTCACCCCCTTGTGTTGAGAAACGGCCTCACGCAAAAACCCTTTGTCGGCGGTCCCTCCGTGTGTTACCATAATGAGGGCGGCCTCGGGCGGCGGGTTTGTACGCCCCCGACGCCGGCCTCGCGAAGGGCGTCTCGCATCGAAAAGGCGTCGTCCCTTTCCGTCGTTTTCCGATCAGTGAGGCTTAGCGTTTCCGATGTCGACGTACCAGGTTGTCTTGATCGATAAACCGCGAGACTGGACGCCCCGTTGCAGCGATGATCTGCCGCTGGAGTTGGGGCTACCCTGCGGCGAATTGGGAGAGTATTCCCAGATCTTTGCGGCGCTGCGCGGTGCCGTGGAATACAACGAGCGCAGCCGCGCCGAGAACGGCGCCCAATGGGCCGTCGTCGTGGAGAAAGGCGCCGTCGGCAAGATTTGGCAGGGTATGCGAATTTGCACACCCCTGGAATACAAGATTGCCGCCATTTGGTGGCCGATGGGCTGGGAACCGGATTCTCCGCTCGACGTCCCCCGCTGCGTGTGCAAGGCTCAAGGCGCCATCCAAGAGGAAGTGATGACCTACCGCCGGGCAATTGCCGCCATGGAGGCATTGAATCGCCAGGCGATGGACGGCGTCGGCAACATGTGGTACGTGATCTTGGCTGTGGAACACGAGCCGGTGTCACGAACGATCACCTATGATCCGGCAGGGCTTCAGACTTCCGTCGAAATCCGTCGGATTCACGTGGTGCAACCGGCGGGTACGGCAGGTTTCGGAGACTGCTCCCACTGCCCGGCGCGCGCCATGGACTGCGCCTGGATGACGGAATCGCTCAACGAAAGCGGCTCTCTGTGTCCCTGAGCGGGCACACTCACGGCACTCATCGCTCGTTGTTGAGATCGAACGCCGATCTTGAGTCCCCTTTAGTGCCGCGTCTCCCTCCAGGCTTGCCTGTC
Organism: Thermopirellula anaerolimosa; assembly: GCF_054657335.1. Lineage (NCBI taxonomy): Bacteria > Pseudomonadati > Planctomycetota > Planctomycetia > Pirellulales > Thermoguttaceae > Thermopirellula > Thermopirellula anaerolimosa. Next base: position 144,205 of record NZ_BAAHYX010000006.1, on the reverse strand, counting down.
ATACCGAGTTTCCACACGCACTCCGTCGCTTCCTTCGGAAGTCGATCATCGCGGTCGCGGAAAAAAGCACCAAGAGTGACTCCTTGCCCCCATTAAGGTGTAATTCGCGACAGTCAACGCTACCCCGGCAGGGCCAAGTGTGTACAATTGTTGCGGTGCAGGCATCGCCGGCGAACGGTTCCGGGCGAATCATGTTGGTACTTTCGAGAAAAACAAACGAGCAGATTATCATCGGCGACGACATCGTCGTAACGGTGGTGTCGATCCGGGGCGGAAGCGTGCGACTCGGAATCGATGCCCCAGCCACGCTTTCCATCCATCGTGGGGAGATTTACGCTCTGGTTAAGAAAGCCTCATTGCCTTCGGCGCCGACAGAGGATACTCCCGGTCCCCTCCGGAACGCGCCGCGCTGACCTTTCTGCGATACCACGCCCATCGTGGCGAGTTTTGGCCCCCCCTTCGCCATACCACCCCGACCATTCGCTATTTTGCCCAATTTCATCTTGTCTTGGGCCATGCCCTCGACCTAAACTGGCTCGACGTTCAGTCCGGGGCGCCGTTCGGAACGACAGCGGCAACCTCGTGGTTCACGCGGAGCTTTCTATAAAAGGTTGGCACATGACGGGCGAAAATGACCGAGGCAGCCCAGCATCATTGAAGGTGCCATTTTGGCCGGTTGCCGCGTTTCTGGTGATGGCATCGATCGCCCTTCTCGCGGATGTGCCCGTCGCTTTGTGGTTCAGGCATCATCAGTTACCGCGCCTGTTGCGAGATTTGATCGACATGAGCGAGGCATTCGCTCACGGGGCGAGCGTGGCGGTAATATTAGCCGGTTTCTACGTATTGGATCGCTCCAACCGGCAACATACTCTCCGACTGATCGTTATGGCATACGGCAGCGGATTGCTCGCAGATTTCATCAAACTTACGGTTGCGCGCACGCGGCCGCGGGACTTTTCCTTCACCGGCGACGTCTGGTCCACATTCCAAGGCTGGCTACCACTCGTAACGCATACCAGCGGCCAATCGTTTCCGTCCTCCCACGCAGCGGTCGCCGTAGGGTTGGCGTTGGGCTTCGCCGTCGTGTATCCGCAAGCACGGTGGTATTTCGCCTTGCCGGCGGTATTGGCCTGCTTGCAGCGATTGCAAAGCGGTGCCCATTATCCCAGCGATATCCTCTTTGGGGCCGCGGTCGCCTGGGCGTTTTGCTGGTGGTTTACGCGAATCGGCCTGGCGTCATCGCGAACCCCGGCCGACTAAGGAGCTTGCCTTCCCGCCGATTCAAATCCGGCAAAAGTCCACGTCGATTTTCGGTTCCGGTCCCGCACGGCTTAGATTCATCTCGATTCGGGCAAAGTGCCCGGACTTCGCGGCGCCGCAGTTGACGATCAACGTGCGTCCCAATCGCTCGACGCCTTGGGCCTCGTGAATGTGCCCGCACACCAAAAGCGAGGGCTGCTCCCTTTCCACGATTTCCCGGACGGCGCGACTGCCGACATGACCGCCCGACCAAACACGGTCTAGCGTCGTTCCGTACGGCGGAACATGCGTCACCGCCACGCGAACGCGGCAATTTTGGGTGGCTGCGGCCCCGGTCTCCAATCGCGCCGACAGTTCGCTCTCCGAAAAGCAGTACATCGTTGTTTGCCAAGGCGGGACGCCGGATACGCCGAAAAAACCGACCTCGCCCAAACAAACGCCGCGACCCGATATCGACACTTCCATTGCCTCCAGAACGGCATCCACGGCGGCATTGTCGCAATTGCCCGCCACGGCGAAGACGGCGGCTTTTCGACCGCGGGCTTGCTGGACGATGTATTCCGCGTCCGCGGCCCCGCCAAAGTGCGTCAAATCGCCTGGAAACACGATGACGTCACAGTCTGCTGAAACCCGCAAGATTGCCTCAAGGACGTCTCGTCGATTGTGAAGGTCGCTGATCGCGGTGATAATCATACTTTTGCCTGTTGTGCGTTTTCGGTCATGGTTGTCGAAAGACCAACCGAGATAGAGCGATTCTTCACGATATTCCGCCGCGCGGACTTGCGTGGCGGATGCGTGGGGTTGAAATTATAGTTGCCTTTGCGGGGGAGTACGAGCCTTTCGCCAAGAAGGGAGCGAAGCGTCGTCTTCAACCCATTCCGTCTCGTCTCGACTCTTTAACGGAACGCCCGCGCGTCGGGAGTTCGGGGGTGTAGCGGCCCATGAACGGTTTTACGGGAAGGCGTGGAATGTCGGCGATGGACTGGGACGTGCTCTACAGAGAAACTCTGCCGCCTTGGGAAGTGGGCACCGTCTCCCCGGAACTGGTCCGTATTTTGGACGAATGCCGGTTCCCCAAGGGTACTCTTTTGGATTTGGGCTGTGGGACCGGCGCCGACGCCGTCTTTCTTGCCCAGCGCGGATTCGACGTCACCGCGGTGGATTTCTCGCCCACGGCGGTGGAACGGGCACGCACCCGGGCCCAGAGTGCATCGGCCAACGTCTGCTTCGTCCTGGAGGACGTTTTCCGCTTCGGGCTGCACGCCGGCGTATTTGACGTGGTGTACGACAGCAGCTTTTATCAGTTCCTGCGGCAATGGGATCTCAGCCGCCTGCTGGATCTGCTTTGGCGGGTCACAAAGCCGGGCTCCTACTATATCTGCGTTACCAAGACCAACGCACAAAGCTCCGACTCGGAATTGCCGCCGGTGAGCGAAGAGGAGCTGAGGTCGGAGTTGGGGCGATTGTTCGAGATGATCCAGATTCGCGAGTTCACTTTCGATTCGCGAGTGGTCCGCAAAACCTTTTCCGGGGTTTCGGCGGTGATGCGACGTCCGGTGCCGACCTCGGCTACCAGACCCTGACGCTTAAATCCCCACGATGTGGATGGAAGCCACATCTCTTGGCGCCAACGCAGTTTGCTGAACAATTTGGCGGCAGACAGAGAATTCTCGGTGACAACTGATAGGTACGGCCCAATTTCGTATTTTCTCATCGCAAATCGTCGGCTATGCTACGCCGAGGTGGAGGTGAAATCCAGCTTCCAGAATAAGGATATACGCACTTGCTAATACCCGTTGCACAGAACGAAGTGGCGGCCCTGTTCCTTTGGGGGATTCAGTCGCTCGGAATCGTTTCTGCGGTTGCCATACGCCTGGTGCGGCGACCGAGGTGGGCATGCTGCACCGAATGGTTATTTCGGGGCAGCTTCGCCATGCTGACCGGCATTGTCTTGGCCGCAGGGCGGTCGCCCGACGTTTGGCTCTCCTGTGGTTTGACCCTGTGCAGCATGATCCTCGTGGTCATGGCGGATTTCCGTCCCCAGCGGGAGCGTTATTCTCAATAGACACCCTACCTTTTCTGCGTATCTCTTCGGTGTTCCGCGACTTCTCATCCTGACGCTTTGATACCGTCTTCCGTGCCCCAAGACCCAACGGGAAGTGTTCACGTCTCCGGCGTCGCCCTCTCCGGCCCCTTGGGGTTGGGCAACCCCTGACGGCGTCTTGCGAGCGAGAGACGGCCCTACGGCTTACGTCACCACAGATCTATTTCCGGGGCACTCCCGTGGGAAAGGCGACTGCCGGAAGTCACGTAATTCGACTCTGGGAAAAATACATCAAGATTACCGCCCCCAGAGTAATCGTTTTGCCCAGTTTGAACGCCAAAATCGAAAAAAAGCTCCCTGAAGTCACCCGAATCTACCGAAACCTATATCTAGGTAGCCTTCGGTGTGAGTCGGTGATCAGCCGAACCGCGAGTCGCCCGCGGCCTGCGAAGCCGCATGGGAAAGCTCGGTTACGAAGTGAGCCGAATTCATCGACGGAGGTGCGGATCAACGGAGGATCGTTCTTAACCACATCAGGTCGCGAACGCAGAAGCAATGGGGGGCGTCAGCCGCCGGTCATCGAGCGAAGTCGGCGCCACGCTGCGGGAATGGATTCCAGACAGGAGGAATGGCATGCGAGGTTTCTGCTTGAAATGGATGGTTGCGGCAGCCATCGTACTCAGTCCTTTGACTGCGCTGGCAGGCAACCAAGAGGTCGCCGAGCAAATCGCCGCTTCCCTCAAGGGTAGCGGTCAATTCCGCGGGTGCAAAATCGGCATTCGCTACTACCAGGACGGGACCGCCAGCCTTCGCGGCACGGTTTCCGATTCCAGCCAAATCGAAGCGGCGGAACAGATTGCGAAGCAGGTTCCCGGAGTGACCAACGTGGTCAACGAGTTGACGTTGGCCGCCGCCGAACCGCAGGCCGTGCAGCAACCCGCCGGTGCCTTCGCCCCCGAGCGATTGACCTCGAACGGCGGTTTCGCCATGGGAACGAGCCAAGCGACGGCAAGCCGATTGGTTTCGCGCTTGCCGGTGACTCAAACCGCGGACCCCGTCCCGGCGGAATTTGCGCCCGCCCCGGTACAACGTACCTCAGCCCTGGCGGAAGGTCCCGCGCTGACTCCGCCCGAAGTGACCCCGACGGGTGCGAACGAGTTGGTGGGCGTTCCCACACCGGCACAGCCTGCGACGCCGACACCGGCGCCCGCCGCACCCAAGCCGTTGCGTCCCATCCCGATCGCGATGGCGCAGGACGCCGCGGAGCAACAAGCGGCCCCGATGGAAACGCAGAGCGTCCCCATGAATCGCCCCTTGCCGATGTACGCCGGTGCGTCCGGGGGCGCGGCGCCGGTCCGATACGATCAGCCCGCCATGCCGAACTATGCCTGGCCCAGCTACGCGGCTTATCCCAACTACGCCGCGCTGACCTATCCCAAGCAATATTCGGCCACCGCCTGGCCTTACATCGGCCCGTTCTATCCCTACCCGCAAGTGCCTTTGGGATGGCGGAAAGTGACCTTGGAATGGCACGACGGTTGGTGGTTCCTCGACTTCGACGACGGATCGCACAAGGGCCCCGTTTCCGGTTTGTTCCGTGCAATTAAGGGTCACTGATACCGGCGGATTGTCGCGAGTTTCCTTCTGCCATGGAAATCGGGCCTTTGCCTCACCGCAGGCAAGGGCCCTTTTCCTCGTCTTGCAATCCGAACGCGCTGCCCCGACTTCGAAACCGCCCCATCACCCGTCTTCTCATGCCCCGCGCGGCGCCGCAGAGGTGCAACCGACTGCTCTCATCGCAGGTCGCGGACCGGGTATCCGCCAAACGGCATGAAACTCCGGCGGTCGCACGGCGGTAGGCCCGGACCGCGGGGCTCGCCATTCGTGGACTACGGAACAGCGCGGCCGATCGAACCGTCCCAAGCGTCATAATCCTCAAGAAACCGGTGCGGAGTCCCGCTCAGGCGATATCCTCGTCGGTGACGACGCAAGTCAACGTGTTCTATGTTTTCTCAGTGAGTGGTTGATTTTGGGCAGCGCGTTGGCTGCCGACCGCTCCCTCCCTCCGACTTCGCCGAACTACACCGCGGAACGGGGGTGCATGAGCGCCCCGGCGGTCTCAGCGTCCCGACAGGCATATAATATGGGCCGGGGAACGTTCGGCGGTCATTTTTCCTGCCACGAGGAGGCCTGACCATGCGTTGCTACGCAAGAGTCGTCTTGTTGACGTGTGCCGTGACCGCTTTCGGGGTAGCCTCCGCGGCGGCACAAGATTGGGCAACCAAGATGTTCGAAGTCCGAGAGCACGACTTCGGCGTGGTGCCCCGCGGTTCCAAAGCGGAATTTCGGTTCGAGTTCAAGAACATCTACACGGAAGAGATTCACGTCGCCAATGCCCGGTCCTCGTGCGGGTGCACGTTGGTCCGCGTGGAGAATCCCAGCGTCAAGACCTACGAAACCGGGGCGATCGTGGCGACCGTCAATTCGCGAGCGTTTCTCGGAGCCAAAGGCGCAACCATTACCGTTACCTTTGATAAGCCTCAGTACGCGGAGGTTCAACTGAGGGTGCGAAGCTACATCCGCGGCGATGTCGAGTTCGACCCGGAATGCGTGCGATTCGGCACCGTGGAGCAGGGCGCGGAAAGCGAACAAGCGGTGGTCGTCAACCGGATCGGTCGCGGCGATTGGCGGGTACTGGAGGTCAAAAGCCCAGTACCTTATCTCTCGGCCGAGGTCTTGCCGCCGGAACGCACCACAAGCGGAATCAATTATCCGGTCAAGGTGCGTCTGACGGGCGACGCGCCCGCGGGATCGCTTCATCAATACGTGACGCTGGTGACAAACGACCCGCAACTCCGTGAAGTACCGCTCATGGTGGAAGGAAACGTAGAGGCACTGGTGACGGTCACTCCGACGCTGCTCTTTTTGGGCGTGGTCAAGCCCGGCCAGTCGGTGTCGCGTCAGCTCGTTGTGCGAGGACGACAACCGTTTTCCGTTTTGGGTGCCGAGTGTTCCGATTGTCCTTCCGGAAGTCTTCAGTGCCAGATCCCCACCGGTTCCGACCCGCGGACCTTGCACATCGTAACGGTGAAGTTTACCGCCGGTGATGAGGAAGGGCGGGTCAATGTCCGCTTGCACATCCGCAGCGACCGCGAAGACATGCCCATCCCCGATGCCACGGCGGTGGCGCTGGTCAAGAATTGAACCTTCGCCGAGCAGGCGGAAATGGACCCGATGGCCAACGATCTCCGGTGATGATGTCCGACCGCGAAAACCACGCCGGGCGGTCCGTCGTTGGACCGTCCGGACGGGCATTACCGGCAGCACTCGCCGCGCTGTGGGCGACGATCATGATCCCCTTCGTCGCCCACGGCGGTTTTGTTTGCGATGACTGGATGGTCCTTGCGCACGCGGTTGACCATCCAACATGGCAGGGCGACTTTCTCTCGTGGTTTCCACTTTTTGCCGCTCGTCCGCCCGCCGCCGCCTTACTGGCGACCACCTCGACGCTTTTCGCCGGTTCACCCACCGCGTACATCTGCTTTCATTTGCTCGTACTGGCTGCGGCGATGGGAATCGTCAGCCTGATCTGGCGACGATTTTTCGGTGCCGGCGCGGCGGCAGGTTTCTTCATTTTGGCCACACTTCCCAGCGCGGCTTCCACGTTGGTATTTTCACCGGGAATGCAGCAACTTGCCTCCGCCTCCTACTTGATCTGGGCGGTCTCGATGCATCTGACCGTTTCCGCCGCCCAAGCCAACACGCGCCGTCGTCGGATCGGATTGGCAGGCGCCGTCGCCGTGCTATTGCTGTTGGGCCTGATCTTGTACGAAATATTCCTCCCGCTGCTTTTAATCCAGTTGGCACTGCCGCTCGCTATTCAGCAGGAAAGAGTATGTCGCGAGACTCAGCGGACTCGACCGCCGGTCTTACGACGCGAAACGGCGTTCTGGGCGGCGATGATTTTCGTGCCGGTGTTGACCGCCGCGATCCTCCAAAAATGCATATTTCCGGCATTCGCGCCCGACATGTCCCGACTGCAATTCGGCGGTCCGGGAATGGCGATTCGAACCGCGGCCTACTGGTTCATGGCCGTGTTCGTACAGCTTCCGCTACTGTGGGCGGACGGTCTTCTGCGGTGGACTGACGCATGGGATTGGTTGACTTTGACGACGTCCGCGGCATTCATGGCGATGTTGTTCCGCCACGGGCAGGCGGCACAAGAACGAGAGATTGCGTCGCGTCAAGGCCGCGAGTCTGATTCGACGATTCGCCTGCTGCGGATCGCGTGCTGGGTCGCCGCCGGCAGTTCGATCTTTCTGTTCGTCCTTTCGAATTCCTATGCCGCTGTATTCGGTTACGACAACCGAAAGCTCTCGAGTTTTTGGGTGGCCTGCGCTTTGGCCATCAGCAGTCATCTGGGAGCGGAGCGGAACGCATCCTCTCGTGCTCCTTTCGCGAAGGGATGGGCCATCTTCGGCTGCATTTTCCTTGTGAATACGACCTCGTTCCTTCTCCAAAGAAACAATTACTTGTTGTCCTGGCACATTCAGCGGGCGATCCTCGAGGACATGGCGAGCACCGTGCCGTCCGATCGAGCGCACCCGATCACGGTCTTGGCAGCGGTCCCGCCCACCGTACCCGGAAATTACAACGACGAGTGCGTCTTCACACGCCCTTGGGACATCGGCAACGCGGCACGCATGCGAACGGAAGGCCGAATTCGCGATGCCGCGCCCATTTATCCGTGGCTTATCCGGCAGGATCGCGTTCGCTTCTCGGTGGACGGCGTGACCATCGACGAGTTGTGGAAGGCGCGGTATGACGCAGACTTGCACCTGTTCGGCTGGAGATTCTCGGTAGGTGAGGTTCGACCCGTGAAACGCCGCTTGCTGGGTATGCCGTTGCTTCCGGTTGAGCGCTACCCCAACCTTGACGCCGTCATGACGTGGATCCCCGTCGATTCGAGAGAGCAATTGCAATCCGCGCTCAGCGATTGGTTCAAACGCGGCGACCGTTCCGGTCAGATGTCACGCGCCGCGATGATAACGCAGTCGGTCGCCGAGTGGTTTCGAGAAAGGTTCTTGGGCAAACCGGCGATAGATCCGCAAGAGCGAATGGAAAAGCCGTGATCGCAATCGCGTCCGAACCCTTGCAACCAAAACGCGATTACCCAACGCGAAGCCAAAACTGAGACGCCCGCCGAAGAGGCGGGCGTCTCATTCTCGTTGGTGTTCATTGGGGCCGCGGCGTGCTGCCGTTTCCGGCGAGCGCGGTCAGGCGTTCGAAGCGGGCGGGGCCGATTTCTTGGCCGACGCTGCCTTTTTGGCGGGTGCTTTCTTCGCCGGCGCCTTCTTCACCGCCTTTTTGGCCGGAGCCTTTTTCACGGCCTTCTTGGCGGCTTTCTTCGCCGGGGCCTTCTTCGCGGCTTTCTTCACCGCTTTCTTGGCCGGGGCCTTCTTCGCCACTTTCTTTTGGGCCACCTTGGGGACCTCCTGTACTAAACCTCTCGGCGTCATCCGCAACCCTCCACTGCCACGTGAGAAGTCGCCGACTTCGCCCTTCCTAGAAACAACCGGAAACCACGTACCGGCGCCGCATCCGCAGCGGCATTGTTTCGTCCGTCGTACCGTGCATTCCTTGCATGTGGCGTTCGCGGGTGAGATTCCTTCGCACAACCGCGCGGCACATTCAACTCGGCACGATAACTTATGCCATAATGTTATCGTCTTCCTCAAAACTTGCAAGTTGTGTTTTGCACGATTGCGATGGCATGCGATGAAAACGCCGCATCCCAAGCGATAACACGCGGAGCACAACAACACGATCGTCTGCGTGCCGTTCGCAGCGCCGTCCGCCGAGCAGTCGACGCCTCTTCACGGAAGCGCGAAATAGCTGAAAAACAACGCCGTTTTCAATGTATCACAGAATACGATCGCCATCGGCGAGAGATGAATCGCCGGTTGACGTTGACGCTCTTGCTGAGGCGCGACAAGATTGAGTTTTCGGTTCAACCAACGGCGATTTCGAAGGCGAACCATCATGAACACGCTGCGCAGTCTTCTCTGGATCCTCACGGCGGGATTGCTCTTCTGGTTCATCGGCCTGGGAATTGTTCTCTCCGTTTCGTCGGTGTTGCAGGCCTTAGGCGATGTGTTGGGCGGGACCGTCGTACGCTATGTCGGCCTGGGCGTCGGGATCCTGGCGATCCTCGACCTGGTGATGTTGGTCATCGTGCTCGCGCTGCTGCACGTGGCTCAATCCGACGGCGATACCTGAATCTCCGTTAGGCCTTGCCCGCGTGTGGTGGTGCAGGTCATCGCGAAGGCCGCGCGAGACAAAACGAGGCTGCGCTACCGCGATCCCTTCGCCTCTATCGAGTGCCATGCGATCGATATAATCAACGTAAGGCGGGATGGACTTCCCGCGGCGTCGTGTACGGCGAATTCCGGTAAGCTCGCAAGCCTTGGCCGGTGTCGGGCTATTCATGACGGAGTGGAGGCGTGAGTTTGGATTCATCGCGCGAAAAGACCGGGCAACAATCGAAGGGCCCTGCCGTGCCTCCGCCGTTGCCGCAGGAGCGCCGCAGTTCGCCGCGCGAAATCGCCGTGACGAAAACCGCTACTCGTGCTCAACGAACGGATGAACCGACCGAGCGAGCAACGACTGATACTTCCGCCGAGCTTACGGAGGCACTTGTCGTTGAAGACGCAACCTCGCCCTCATCTTCCGCCACGGTTGTCGGTCGGCTTTACCGGAATTCGCAAGAGTCTGATTACCTCCTCATTAGCCGGCGAAGAATCCAGGCTTATGTGCTGCTTTTGATGGGCACGGGGCTTATGGGTTTCTTGCTGGGTCGCGGCACCGCCGGTTCCGGTCGAGCCTCTCCCGCAGCCGCTTCGCACGCAAATGCGCCATCCTCGTCGGATCCCGTCTTGTTGGCGGGCACTGTTCAGTTCGCGGCCAAAGGAAAACCTCTCGCGCCCGATGCGGGCGCCGTGGTCGTCGCCCTGCCGCTGTCTCCTCCACAAGAGCTTTTGACGGTGGAGGGGTTTCGCCCTTGGAACGCCAGTCTCGCTTCGCGCAAGGATGCGATGGATCAAGTGGCGAGCCTTGGCGGCGCCTTCGCTCAGGCGGATACGGACGGCGGTTTCAACCTTGTTGCGCCGCACCCCGGTGAGTATTACCTGCTCATCATCTCCAACAACCTGGCGAGACCGGCGGCGGTGACTTCTCGGCCGAATCGGGGGATCGAGGAGTTGGATTTCAATCGGCTCGCGGCGTTTTTCGACCGCCCTGCCGACCTGATCGGCCCGCAGGCTTATGCGTGGACTCGCCTCGAAATTCGGCCTGGAATGGCTCCTCTGCGGCACGTTTTCCAGGAAGGGGACGACCTGGGACTGGATGAGATCGGCTTACCCTAACGGCAAGTCGGCTTTGCCGACGTCCGATGCGTCCGCGGACGATCAGTCATCCCAGCGCCGATGGAATTCGCGGAAGAATACCTCGCGAACGACCAATTCCCGTTCTGTACCGTGCCCCTTGCCTGACGACTTGAATCCCGGCGTAACCGTCCGGTCGCGAGTTTCAAAAAGGACCAAGTCGAGCGGCTCGCCCGGTTGAATTCGTGCCGGTGCAATGGCCAATAATTCGGCGGGATTCTCGACCGCCATGGCCAATGCCTTATTCCATGAGATGCCGGCATAATCGATGACATTGACGATACCCTGGCCGATCGGTTTCGATGCCCCGGCCAGCAGCGTCCTTTGCCCGGCGACGACCAATCGTCCGTCTTCCAAAACCTCCAGCGCACAGAGATCCGTCTGATAGTGACCCGGGGGCAAACCCGCCATGCCCGATAGATCGCTTATCAAGATGCAATTTTCGGTCGATTTTGCTCGGACCGCCACCTTTACGAAGGCCGGCGGCAGATGCCACCCATCGGCTATAAGGCTGGCTCGAAGTCGATCTTCGGCGAGTTGATCCCAGAGATAATTGGGATGGCGTTGAAGCAGGGGGTGGGCGCCGTTGCCCAAATGGGTGCTCAAGACCGCCCCCGCGTCGACCGCCCGCGCGATTTGTTCCCCATCGGCGGCGGTATGGCCGATCGCCACCGCGACCCCGGTTCTTACGACCCGGCGAATAAACTCCGGGGCGCTCTCGTACTCGGGTGACAGCGTGATGAGACGGATGTTTCCGTCGGCGGCGTCTTGCAATCTTGCGAACTCGTCCCAATTCGGGGCGCGAACGTGCGGCAGCGGGTGAGCGCCGCGAGGGCCGTCTTGAGGACTGATGTACGGGCCTTCCAGGTGGAGACCGGGAATCCTCGCTCGAAGGATGGAATCGCCCGATATCGCCTCGCTCAGCACACGGCACCCGTGAGCCAGAACGTCGAAGGATTGCGTCGTCAGCGTCGGCAGGAATCGCGTGGTGCCGAACCGCCAAAGAGCCTCCGCGATTTCAAATACCTTTTCCACCGAAAGTCGCAGGGAGCTGAACTCTTGGCCGGCGTAACCGTTGACCTGAATGTCGAAAAAGCCGCCGGAGATGAACAGGGGGCGATCATCCGCGGAGCGTGCCACATCGGGACGTCCATCATCGCTCTTGGGCGCTTCGTCCGAGTGTTCGTTAGCGCCCCCGGTTTCCTCAACGGCAACGATGCGTCCGCGATTCACACGAGCTCGGACGGTCTCGCCCGTACCGGGCAACGTAGCCAAGATACAGTGCTCGGAATCGATGGTCATCGGAAAACGTTGCAGTCGTGGAAAGCCGTCTCTCAATGCCACATAATCGGTGACATAATCTCAGGTTGGTCGGCGCGGCGGGGACGCCGTCAGCGTCGTGCCCCAGCCAAGAGTGCTCCATTCTGCGCGAGTAACCTATTTTCGGGGACGCAACTGCGAGCCGCGGGGGAGCGTCGGGACCTGCCGTTGCGGAAAATCCGCCTTCATTACCAACGGTTTCTGTGAATTCGATCGCGATTGTACCGGCGGACATGCGGCGGCGTCTCGGCGGGGTAGCCGAACAATAATAGGCTGTGAGGAACCACGTGATCGGGAACTCTCAGTAGTTCTCGCAGTCCCTCCACACGCTGTTCGCGAGGGTAAACGCCGGTCCACAATCCGCCCAGCCCCATGGCGTGCGCCGCCAGAAGCAAGTTTTGCGCTGCCGCCGCACAATCTATGATCCAGTAGCCTTTGGATAGTTCCAGCGTCAAGTCACCGCAAATAAGGATGCCCAGCGGGGCGTGACGTGCAGCCTCCGCGTTGGGGAACCGCCCCGCGATCTCCAGCAAAGTGGGGCGATCGTCGATGACGATGAAATGCCACGGTTGCGCGTTCCTGGCGCTCGGCGCCGCCATCGCCGCCTCCAAAAGTCGCTCAACCGTGTCCGGCGGCAGACTTCGTTCCGCAAATTTGCGGACGCTCCTTCGCGTCAGAATGGCTTCGATAGCGTCCATGGGCACAGCCTCTCGCCCAAATGCCTAAAATGGGCGGCCTTGCGAATCACGATATCGTTGATCCATCTCCTAGCCACGTGCGTAATAATAACGGTTCAGTGTAGCCGGACTCCAGCGACTTCAAAAGCTACGGCCCATCACGCGGCGGCTTTCGCGGCGACGGAGGCGTCGCGACGTCCATCGCCGCTGAAGCTCATGTCCGGTATCGTCGTTCGATTTCTGTTCCGCCGAGGCCTCTTACTGGCTTGACAATTTAGGAAAATGCCGGCGCCGCACACGGGCAGGGGAGAGCGGAAGGACGAAGACGGGCTGGTTCCTGAAGCAAGAGGTTGTAGCGAGCGCGTGCCGAGAGGGCTAAAATTCCGGGGTTGTTCGACTTCGGGGTAGCCGGTCGCTGTAATCGCCGTGATTCAAGGCTGGTAGCGCAGCCAAGGCCTGACAGCATCCAAATTCGACAGGAGTGGATTTGGTTATGATTCACCTGAAAAACGGGCTTCCCGACGGCAAATATCCCAGTTACAACCGGGGTGAGAAAGCTGCGCTATTCATTCCGTGCTACATCGACCAATTCTTTCCGCAAATTGCGGAAGCCACCGCCACGATTTTGAAAAGGTTGGGTATTCCGGTCGTCTTCCCGGAGGGCCAAACCTGTTGCGGGCAACCGGCCTTCAACTCGGGATATTGGGAAGAGGCGGCACGGGTGGTGCGGCATTTTTGCGATGTCTTTCGGCCATACCCCTACATCGTCTGCCCTTCAGGCTCATGCACGGCAATGTGCCGCATTTTTTTTCAACAGGTCGATCCGGATGATCGGATCGTTTCCGTTGGTCGCCGCGTCTTCGAGCTATCTGAGTTTCTGGTCAACGTCGTGGGCGTCGCCGACTTAGGCGCAAGATTTCCGCACAAGGTGACGATGCACAGCGGTTGCCACGGTCGCCGTGAATTGGGCATCTTGGATCAACCGATCACTCTTTTGCAGAATGTGAAAGACTTGGCGTACCGCGAACTGCCGAACATCGAGGAATGTTGCGGATTCGGCGGCACCTTCAGCGTCAAAATGCCGGGAACGTCGATCGCCATGGGCGAGACGAAAGCGGCCAACATCCTGCAAAGCGGGGCCGACGTGGTGACTTCCGTCGATATCAGTTGCCTTATGCATGTCGGGGGAATTCTCAAACGGAATCCCCAAATGCGCCATATTCGGCCGATGCACATTGCCGAGATCTTGGTGCAGCGCTGACCGTGGTCGGGAACCGTATGGGGAACCGAGTCATTCCATTTCAATGAGCGGCCTCAACCATGTCTTGGAGGCACAAAAAGTCATGACTTCGTCAGGCCTTCATCTTTCGGGCGCTCCGTTCTTGAGGAAGGAGAACAAGGGACTGGCCGAGCCTCACGGTCCGCGTGCCTTGGGCGAATCGGCGGAGCGTTCGAGCAAGCACAATCGGCAGGTAACCCTGTCGGTCCCCTATTGGGAGCAATGGCGCGAAGAGGCGAACGCAGTCAAACGGTTTTCCATCCTCAATTTGGACAAGCTACTGGTCGAGTTCGAGCGAAATGCAACCGCACGCGGAGCGGTAGTTCTTTGGGCCAAGGACGCCGAGGAGGCCAACCGGCATGTCTTGGACATCGTGAATCGGCATCAGGTCAAGACGGTAGTCAAATCCAAATCCATGGTCACGGAAGAGATGGAGCTGAATCATGTCCTCACCGCGACCGGAGTTCGCGCGCTGGAAACCGATCTTGGCGAGTACCTGGTGCAATTGGCGGGGCAACGCCCCACGCACATCGTGACGCCGGCCCTCCACTTGTCGGCCGAGGACGTCGGACGGTTATTCGCTGAAAAACTTCAAGAGCCTTATACCAGCGAACATGAGAAGCTGACCGACATCGCAAGACGCCATTTACGCGAAGAGTATCTGCGAGCCGACATGGGCATTTCCGGGGTCAATTTCGCGTTGGCCGACACCGGGTCGATCTGCATTGTGGAAAACGAGGGCAACGCCGGCCTTTCCATCTCCGCGCCGCCGGTACACGTAGCGGTGATGGGCATCGAAAAGGTGATCCCCAGCATTCGTTACCTGCCACTGTTTCTCAACCTGCTGGCGCGAAGCGGTACCGGCCAGAAACTGACGACGTACACGCACGTGGTACACGGGGCAACGCCCGGGCGAACGGTTTACATCATCATCTTGGATAACGGGCGGTCCAACGTCCTGCGCGACCCTGCCGCGCGAAGCTCTCTGTTCTGCATCCGTTGCGGCGCATGCCTGAATGCCTGTCCCGTCTATCGCCGCACGGGCGGTTGGGCCTACGGTTGGGTTTACCCCGGCCCGATCGGCGCGATCATCACCCCGCATTTGATCGGCATGGAGGATGCCGGCAAACTGCCCTTCGCATCGTCGTTGTGCGGCGCTTGCGGCGAGGTTTGCCCGGTCAAAATCGACATCCCACACCAGTTAGTCCACTTGCGGCACAAGGCGGTCAACAGTCCGTCGCCGGTCCGGTCTCCCTTCGAGCGCGTCATTTGGAAGGCCTGGTCCTGGGCGATGGCTGGCCCGGTGCGCTATCGGCTCGCCATGACCGCCGTACGGTTGGGGGTGCGACTGGCGAAATTCTTGCCCTGGCACCCCGCCCAATTGGGCGCATGGACTCGCGGTCGCGAATTGCCCGAGGTCCCGGCGTACACCTTCCGCGCGTGGTGGCGTCGGCGAGGGCGGGAATTCGTCGGCGACAACGGGGAGGGCGATGTAGCCGCATCTTCCGCGAGAAAGGAGGTTTCGGCATGACGAGTCGTTCGATCGTCTTGCAAAGAATCCGAGAGAATCTGGGATCTTCCCCTTCGCCGGAACTCCCGCCCGTCCCGGTCGTCTGGCCGACGACGAACCCTGCTACCGAAGACCTGCGATCGCGGTTCGTTGAGGAATTGCGTTCCGTGCATGGAGAACCCATCGCCGCCTCCAGTCGGGAGGAAGCGGCATCGGTGCTCCGGGATTTGGTTCAAGCGGCGGGCTGGAATCGAGTCCTCGTCATGGACCGCCCGCTCGCTCGGGACTTGGTTGCCAGGGCCGATCTGGCTTGGGAAACGACCCTCCTACCGGATGATCCGCCTGCCCGTGATTTGGCCGGCATACCGGTGGCCGTCATCCAAGCCGACTATCTCCTGGCCGACACGGGTTCCAGTGTGGTCGTGTGCGAACGACCGGGCGAACGACTGGCCTGTTATCTGCCCCCCGCGTGCATCGTGGTCGCCGAGGTCTCTCAGCTTCGCGAGCATTTGCCGGCTTTGTGGAACGAGTTGGCCGCTAAGGCCGCGGAACCCGACCGCCGCGGAGAGTTTGTCATCATTACGGGGCCGAGTCGTACGGCTGACATCGAGAAAATCCTCATTCTTGGCGTCCACGGCCCCAAGCGGTTGTTGGTACTGGTCGTAGGCTGAAAAAGGTGACTGCCGATTTCTCGGAAAAAGGTTAAGCGGGTTTTGGGTAATATGCTGGATGTCTTGGTTATCGCTCCCCATCCCGACGACGCGGAATTTGCCATGGGGGGCGCGATTTTGAAGATGAAAGCGGAAGGTCTTCGCGTTGGAATCTTGGATTTGACGGACGGAGAACCAACGCCGTTCGGCAGCAAAGAGATTCGCCGCCGTGAAACGGAAGCGGCCACGCAGATCCTGGGCTTGGATTGGCGGTCGAATCTCGGGCTCCCCAATCGATCGCTCGAACCCACGTTGGAAGCACGCGCCAAGCTGGCCGGCGTATTGCGAACCACTCGAGCGAATTGTATTTTCTGCCCGTACTGGGAAGACACGCACCCGGACCACACGGCGGCAACCCAACTCATCGAAGCGGCAAGATTCTGGGCAAAGCTGACAAAAACGGATTTGCCCGGAGAACCGTTTCATCCGCAGAGGGTGATCTACTATTTCTGCACGCACATCCGGAAGATTCCGGAACCGTCCTTCGTCGTGGACATTAGCGCCTTTTGGGAAAAGAAGCTCGCGGCCGTCAGGTGTTATGCGAGCCAATTGGCCAATCCCCCCTCTCCAAGTGGATCCGGAGCCAGCCTGGAAGAGCAAATCGAGTACCGCGCCCGCATGTGGGGCTGGACCGTCGGTACTCAGTACGGCGAGCCTTTCGCGGTCCGAGAGGTCTTGCGTCTTGCCGACTTTCGTGCGATTCTCTAAAGCAGGTCCGACGGCCGACACCGCCCTTGCTCACTATCCGCGGCTGTCTTGATACTTGTCTCAATATTCCCGAATGCAGGACACGCTCGTTCGCGAAGTCGGTCGGGTGTGTGCCCAACAGGTTTGCGGGGTTTGCCTATCGGCAACTTCCAACCATCGGTTCGAGAAAAACCTCGATGAGCCAGCGCCCGCGAGCGGGGGTTAACATAATTTCGGCCTTTTGCTCATGATATGCCGTCTGGCCGATCTATGGCAATTTCGACGGTTCGACGGCCCGACATAAGGGGCGGTAAATGCGACGTCTGAAGATTACAATAAATGGCCGGGCGCGTACGTTTTGAGAGGTGATTGATAGGCTCTTCGACCGTCAAGATTGTGGCGTTAAATTGCCTTAATTTTCTCGTCCCGATGATCGTCGTTTCGGAGGAGTCGATGTTAGCGAAGCCGCCGGTTGACGTCTCCGCCGTCACCGCCGTTCGTTATTTGGGCCGGCACGTTCGGCGATTGCGCCGCCATCTGGTCGGCCTGCCGAGGGCACGGAATCCGGAATCCGTGCATCAGGTTCGAGTGGCATGTCGCCGACTCCGCGCCGGTTTCCGTGTCTTTCGGGAGCTGTTGGGAAAGGAACGCACCAAGCGGTGGCGGTCGGCCCTCCGCGATTTGGCGTCCGCACTGGGGAAGGCACGAGATACCGACGTCCAAATCGCCGCCATGCTGGGTCGATTGGGTGAGAGCGGCGATCCGGAAATCCGACACGGAATTGTATTTTGGCTTGCGTTGCTGGAAACGACTCGCAGTCGTTGCCAACCGCAGATTCGTCATGCGCTCCGGCGTTTTCTGCGCACGGGAACGCTGCGTCAAATGAAGGAGTGGTTGAACGATGCCCGACGCAATCTGGCAACCGCGGTCGGAAAGACCGAAGCGCCGCCGACCGGATACGAGAAACGCCTTCTTCAGCGCGTGAATGAGTTTCTGAGACAAGGCGATTCCCTTCGAAATGAACAAGACGTGGCACGCCATCACGAGTTTCGCGTCGCCGCGAAAAAACTCCGCTATACCTTGGAAATCTACGCCCCGGTGCTCGGGACGCATTTCGAAGTGGCTCTCGAAGCAGTGCGCGAGATGCAGTCCTATTTGGGTGAAATTCACGACTGCGATGTTTGGATTGCCGAATTGGAGAGCGCCGTCCGTCGGCTGAAGGCCGGTGAAAAATTGCTCTCCGGTTGGATGAACCAAACACGCTTCATCTCGGGACTGGAGTTTTTGCAAGAAACGTGCCGCGAGCGTCGTCGTCAATCTTTCGCCGCGGCTGGCGCTTTCTGGCAGGACGAAAAGGTGGCAGCGTTGTGGCCTCGGATCGTGGCAACCTTGAACAATTCGCAGCGTGCGGAGAATGCGGATGCGACAGGCTCCCCGGCCTAGTATGCTAATGGCCGTTACGGCCTGCCGCTCGTCCCCGGCGATCCGTTTCCGGAGTGTTGCAAGTAGTCGCGGGAGAGAATACGAGCCCCTTCGTGAATCGAACACCCAACCCTAAGAATCAAGGCGACCGTCGGCAGCATGAGTAATCTTTCCCCAACGAATGGCTCTCCTCCGCATTCGGGTTCGCGCGGCGGCGCGGTCAGCCCGGTCGCCGTGATTGATATCGGCACCAACGCCATTCGCATGGTCGTCGCCCAGGTTCTTGAGGAGGGCGGCTACGAAGTACTTGAACGATTCCAGCGCGCGGTGTGGTTGGGGCAGGACACCTTTCGACGGGGACGCATCGGCGCGCAATGCATGCGTGCAACGTCGGAAATCTTGCGCGACTACGTGCGAGTCTTGCAAGAGTACCGCATCGAACGGGTGCGGGCGGTAGCCACCAGTTCCCTTCGCGAGGCCGCCAATGCCGACAACGTGCTCGACCGCATCTATCTGGCCTGCGGATTGAACGTCGAGATCATCAGCATCGCCGAAGAGGGGCGATTGACGGTGGCCGCCGTCCGAGAGGCGGTCGGCGAACTGTCCGAGGTCAACCGCGGGCACTCCTTGGTGGCGGACGTCGGCGGGGGGAGCACGATTCTCACCATCCTCGATGAAGGCGAAATCGTCAATTCCGTGGGCGTGCGATTCGGTTCCGTCCGCCTCTTGGAGATGCTATCCGCTCGTTCCGAGCCGACCGACAAACTCGGCGAGCTTTTTCGGCAGCATATCCGCATGCAAGTGGCCGCTGTGAATCGGACCTTGCCTTTGGCGCATTGCGACACTTTCGTAGCCGTGGGCGGAGACGTACGATTCGCGGCGCGCGAGGCCGGACGCCCCACGCACTCGGAGGACCTTTTGGAGGTGCCGAAGGAACGTTTCGAACAATTGATCGAGCAATGCGTGCGGTGGTCACCCGAGGAATTGTGCCGCCGGTTCAACCTCACCTTCGCCGAGGCGGAAACGCTGGTTCCCGCTTTGTTGATGTATTGGGAACTGCTGATCCACACCCAAGCCACGCGGTTGTTGGTGGCGAAGGTGTCCATGCGCGACGGCGTGCTGGCCGAACTGGCGCGCGAGACGACCGGTTCCGAGGACCAATCCATTCGCGAGGGTATCCTGCACGCGGCATATGCCATGGCCTCTCGCTATTGCGTCGATCTGGAGCACGCGCGGGTATCCTCCGAAATCGCGGTTCGCCTTTTCGATTACCTGCAAAGCGATCATGGATTGCAACGGCGACATCGGTTTCTGTTACAGATCGCCGCCGTTCTCCATGAGGTCGGCGGTTTTATCAGTCCCACCGCGCACCACAAACATAGTTACTACATCATTGCGAACTCGGAGATATTCGGGTTGACACGTCAAGAGACCGAGATCATCGCGCATATCGCTCGTTATCACCGCCGCAGTCCTCCAAAGCCGGCGCACGTCGAGTATGCGGCGCTGCCGCGCGAGAGTCGGGTGGTGGTGAACAAGTTGGCCGCGGTGCTCCGTGTGGCCGACGCCCTTGCCCGCGGAAACATCCAGTCGGCGGAACAAGTGGAGTTCGGACACGATGAGGACGAGCTTTTCATCACGATCCGAGGCTTGTCGAAGGTGTTCCTGGAAAAACGTTCCGTGGCACTGAAGAGCGACATGTTCGAAGATGTTTACGGGATGAAAGTGCGTGTGGAGTAAACCCACGCGGGGTGCAACCGTTCCCAGGACTCGCGCACCCGTCCCCGGTATCCCTTTCCAACGGCGACCGGCGGTCGCCGGTTTCATTGACACTCAAAGGTTGTTCGAGACTGCCGACGGACTTGACGGTCCCGGGGCGTCAGTAAGGGGCAATTCGCTGAAAACCGTCTGGGAGGCGGGCCACGACATGTCCAAGAAAAAAACGCCCGAACCGTTCTTCAATCGCGAGTTGAGTTGGTTGGAGTTCAATCATCGCGTGCTGGCGGAAGGTTTAGCGGACGATGTGCCGCTCTTGGAACGCTTGAAGTTCTTAGCCATCGTGTCCACGAATCTGGACGAATTCTTCATGATTCGGGTCGCGGGGATCATCCAACTCATCAAGAGCGGCTCCAAGAAGCGCGATCCGGCGGGGATGACGCCGCGAGAACAATTGGATGCGGTGCGACGAAGAGTCCATCGCATGGCTGCCGAGCAATCGGCGGGAATCCGCCAAGCCATGGAATCGCTCCGCGAAGAGGGACTTTGCGTGCTCCGACCGCGGGAATGGTCGGCCCAGGATCGTCGCTACTTGAGCGACTACTTCGAGAGTGAGTTGTCGCCGCTCTTGACGCCTCTGGCCATGAGCACGCTGGATCCGCCGCCGGTGCTGGCCGGTCTGCAAGTTCACGCTGCGTTCCTGCTAACTCGAGGCAAGGAGAAAGCGGACGCCGACCGAATTGCCGTCGTACCCATTCCGTTGCGGCAAAAGCGTTTTGTGGCCTTGCCCGGCGACAAGCCGCGCCGCTTCGTTCTTATCGAAGACATCTTGTTGGAGTTCGGGGCCAAGCTGTTTCGCGGTTTTAAGGTAGAAGCCGCGTGCGTTTTTCGGGTGACCCGAGATGCGGACGTCTCGATTCAAGACGACGACGCCAGCGATCTGTTATCGACGGTGGAGTCGGCAGTCTTGGCTCGCCGCCGTCGGGACCCGTTGCGACTGGAAGTGACGCCGAACGCGGATTCCGCCATCGTCGAGGCCTTGCTCAAGACGCTGTTTCTGCACCGAGAGGATGTCTATGACGAGGCGGAGATCGTCGGCGCGGGCTGCCTTTGGGAGTTGGCCGGTTTGCCCGGATTCGATCATCTACGGGCCGCTGATTGGCCGCCGCAACCGCCCCGCGATCTTCTGGGATGGGACGACCTCTGGCAGGCGATCCAGCATCACGACGTTTTGCTCTTCCATCCCTATGAGTCGTTTGATCCGGTCGTCGAGTTGGTGCGTCGCGCGGCCGAGGACCCGGACGTCCTCGTGATCAAGCAGACGCTTTACCGGACCAGCGGCGATTCCCCGATCGTGGAGGCTCTAGAGAACGCGGCCCGAAACGATAAGGAGGTTACCGTCTTGGTGGAAGTCAAGGCGCGATTCGATGAGGCTCGCAACGTGCAGTGGGCCCGCCGACTGGAAGACGCCGGCGCTCACGTCGTTTACGGAGTTGCAGGCTACAAGACGCACGCCAAAGCGATGCTCATCGTGCGGCGCGAGGGCGGTCGTATTCGCCGCTACGTTCACCTTTCCACCGGCAACTATAACGACCGCACGGCGAGAATCTACTCCGATCTCGGACTACTGACGTGCGACACCGAAATTGCGGCGGATGCTTCTTCGCTTTTTAACATTCTGACCGGTTACTCGGAGGCCGTGGGATGGAACAAACTCACCACGGAACCGGGCTTGCTGAAGCAGCGATTTCTGGAACTCATCGAACGAGAGATTCGCGTGTCCACCCCGGAACAACCGGGCATGATCCTCGCCAAGATCAATTCTCTCCAAGATCGCGAGATCATCTCGGCGCTGTATCGAGCATCTCAATCGAACGTACGCATCAAGCTGAACGTCCGCGGAATCTGCTGCCTGGTTCCAGGCGTACCGGGAGTTTCCGGCAACATCGAGGTGCGATCCATCGTGGATCGATTCCTGGAGCACGCTCGAATCTTTTACTTCTCGAACGGCGGACACGACGAGATCTACCTGTCCAGTGCGGACTGGATGCAGCGGAACCTCGATCGGCGTTTTGAGACCATCTTTCCGGTCGAGGCGCCCGAACTCAGATCGCGGTTGCTGCATATCCTGGACGTTTTCTTCGCCGACAACGTCAAGGCTTGGACCCTGCAATCCGATGGCGAATATCGGCGCGCTCGCGGATCCGGTCCGCCCATTCGCGCCCAAGAGGTCTTTCACCAAGAGGCCGTCGCGGCGGCGCGCGAGACACCGACACGGGGACCGAAGTACCAGGTACTCAAAGCGCCGCAAGATTGATTTTGCGGCGAATTACGGCGTCTGCTCGGATCGTAGGATTTGGCTCAACGCGTCCCACGCCCAAGCGTGGGAACCGTCCGGACGAATCAACCAGAAGCCGCGAACATCCTGCGACTCACGCACCGGCAATCGTCGCGCTTCGTTGCAGTAGACCTGCCAATAGATGACCCAGGGACAGCCCCAATCGACGCTTACCGAAACTACGTTGCGAATCAACTGGGTGACCTGCTCCCGAGAATGCTCATTCTCGGGCAAACCGAACTCGCCGACGTAAACGTTCTTTTTGCCGAATGCCGCGGAATCCGGTGCATACTGAGCAATAAAATCGAGCGACTTGCGAAACAATTCGGGATCATTTTGAGTATCCCACGCCGAGTAGGACACCAAGTCCGGGCGAACCTCCGGCACGACGTGCGTAAGAACGCACGGCATTCCCTGTTCGATGGTCGGACGCAGAAGATTCACCTCGACGGCATGGTACACGCGGACATCAGATTGAGAATTCTCGCGGCGGGCTTGTTCTACCCCGCGCTGCCTCGCCGCGAGCCAGCGGGACATCGCGTTCAGGGCTTCCGAAGAGGGCGCTTGATTTCGGTCGAAGTGCCCGCGCACCGCCCAATCGCCCTCCCAGTTCTGAAAGACAAACGTCTTGCCCGTGCCGCGATGGGTGCGCATCAAATAGGCCGCAATTCGGTAGATTGCCTCCTGTTCCTCCCGCTCTTGGTCAGCGCTGATGCCTCGTAACCAGTATCCCGCCGAGACGCCGGGTCGATACACGGTAAGCACAAACACGCGAAAAGGACGACTGAAGACTTCACGAAAAGGAGGCGAATCTGCGAGTTCCTCGAGAGTTCGGCAAGGCGGCCAATCCGTGTGGAAGGGGTATTTTTGAAGAGAGCTTCCGTCCGGATTCAACGAAAGGTACAGCTTGATGACTTGCACGCCCAGTTCGGCGATGGCATCTGCGCCCTCCAACAAGAACGGCGAATCGGAAAGACAGTATTTGCCATCCACGTGCGTAACCCCCAACGCCCGGCGAGCGCGGGGCGTCGTCGCCGCCGATTCACCGACGACGTGCGCGGCCGATTCTTCGGCAGGCTGAACGGGTCGCTCCGGACCGAAAAGCAGCAATACCGCCAAGCAAGCCGCCAATACGACTCGGCTACGCATGGGTTCGTTCCTCAATTAGGGCGCCGACCACGCGCCACACCATCGTCTTTTCGCAAGCGCGAAGTCCCCGCTACCTCGCGAGGCTTCCTTGCCGAGAAGACAGGGGACGCCGTCCGCCGGCGATCATTCAGCCTGCGAAAAGTCACGTCGCTTTATTCCGGGTGTTGCTTTCATTCTGCGGGTTGCTCGGCTTTCGTTTGGAGGAGGTCAGGACGCGCAGTTCCGCGTCGGGGTATTTCTTCAAGGGATTGGCGCCGCACAATCGTGCGGCCAAGGCCATTCCCCCGACGATCACGGCGTAATCACCGAGTTGCGAGAGGCATACCTCGTCCGGGTCCTTCGTCAATCGCATTTGATCGGCATCGAGCACCGCCCGGATCCGTGGCATCAGAAAATCGCCGCATGCTTCCATAACGCCGCCGCCCAGGACAATGCGCTGCGGGTCCAGCAGGTGGCGGACGGAGAGGCACGCCGCGCCGAGGATGTCGGCCGCGCGTTCCAACACGCGAGTTACGAGGGAGTCGCCGGCGCTCAAGGCTGCTCTCAGGGCTCGGCTTCGGACAACGCTCAAATCACCCCCGAGCAACTCCGTAAGTACCGTGGCTTCGCCCCGGGCCACCGCTTCACGGATATCCCGCTCGATCGCGGTACGACCGGCCAGCGCCTCCAAGCAACCCGCGTTGCCGCAACCGCACACCGGTCCGCCGATCTGCATGACCATATGCCCAATTTCCCCGGCCGAATAACGCGCGCCTCGCCACAGTTTCCGCTTTCGAACGAAACCGCTTCCGATACCGGTTCCGACAAAAACGCCGAACACGCTGCGACAATGACGCCCGGCACCCAGCCACGCCTCTCCCAATGCGCCCAGATTGCAATCGTTCTCGAGCACGATGGGGACGCCGAATCGCTCGAAAAGAAACTCGCGGAGCGGAGCCTCGGTGAGCGGCATGTTGGGAGTCTTCACGATCCGACCGTGCTCGTAATCTACGACGCCGGGAATGCCGACCGCCATCCCCGCGATATGCCGCGGGCGCAAGCCCGCTTTCTTGATCGCCGCCAGGACGGCCGACTCTACGGCGTGAAATATCTCGAGCGAGCCGCAATCTCGCGGTGTCGAGCATCGATCCCGACCGTATATTGTGCCGCATGGGTCTCCGACAGCGGCCAGAATTTTGGTTCCGCCGATATCCACGGCGACGATCCGTTTCTCGGTCGCTTGCGTTCTGCGTACCATACTACTCTCCTCATTCTCTTGCTTTCGGCGCGATGCCGCATTCTTCGTGCGGTGATGATCTCCGATGTCGGCATGATGTCCCGTCGATTCTTCCTCGCCCCCTTCGCACCCGGATCAGGGCTTCGCCGGTCCGTCAATCCGGTTATGCGGCGGCGACACAATCTGCGACGAAACGCTCATCACAGCGGTGGGACTTCGGGCAAAGCCGGCACGTCGCGCGGTACGCTTACGGTTTCCCGAAAGGGCGGGTGACGACGAAATACCTCGAATTGAAGCCGCTCCGGCAGTCCTTTCTTGGCGTATCGAACCAGCAGCGTCAGTCCCTCCATCAAGGATTCTTCGGCCGAACTCCCGACAAGGAGTCCCTCCGGCCCGGGAAAATTCTTTGGCACGGCGTGCAATAGCTTTGCCTCTCGCGGCGAAGATTCGAACAACCGCCGCAACGAGGCGTTTTCCGCGGCGTTTCTTCCCAGTACAAGTTTAGTTTCCTTGTTGACTCGAAAATGCCGCCCCACCGTCAGAAGTTGGAGGTCCCAGACGCCGGCGGACGAGTCGTGATCGACCAGGTCGAAAACGCGCGGCGCGAACAGCTTTTCGGTCAAGGCACAGCCGCCCGCCGCGTCGGGAATGAATCGCAAACCGTATTTCCGGGCCAGAGCCTGCAAAGGACGGCGGGATCGGCCCGCCAAATCGTAGAGCCGTGAGCGATCCACAAGCCCTTCCCGTTCCATCACGGTCGGCGGAAGTCGCTTTGCCGATAGTGGACGTAGCACACGGTCTTGCAGTCCGGCCAAATGCGCGACGATTAGGAGATCACGGCGGCGCTGCGAGAAGGGTCGCTGGCCCAAAACCTCTCCCGTAACCAAGAAGACGGCCCCAATCTCCTCCATCAACTCTCTCGCCAATCGGAACATATAGGCCCGGCAATCGAGACAGGGATTCGCTCCGCGTCCGAAACCGTGCTTCGGCGCCCGTAACAGGTCGAGATAGTCGTCGCGGACTGTGCGGGCAGCCAAGGGAATACCCATTGCAGCGGCACCGCGAAACGCTCGGGCGGTATGCGGATACACAGGAATGCGAACGTGAAGCCCCACGACGTCGAAACCCTGCGATTGGATGATGCGAGTCGCCAGGAAGCTATCCAATCCGCCCGATATCAAGGCCACCGCTGTCGTGCTCACGGTCGGCCCTCTTGTTCCGCGTCAACGTTCTCGAAGGATTCGCTATCGCCAGGCGACGTGGAGTCCATGAACGAAGAAGAATCCGCCTCCTCCCAGGCAAGTTGTTTCAACTCGATCAGTGCATTGCGTGCCGCTTTTTGCTCGGCTTCTTTCTTGCTGTGCCCCCAGGCCGGTCGATACCGGATGCCGCCCATCTCTGCCGCTACGAGAAAGCTTTTTCCATGATCCGGACCGCGTTCCTCCAACAGGTGATAGCCGGGCGTAGTTCCCAGATTTTTCTGCGCGTACTGTTGCAGCAAAGATTTATAGTTTTCCTCGATCGCGTTGTAAACAATGGAGCTAATAACGGGCCGCATCAGGGGTTCCACAATCGCCTTGGCCGCCTGGAGCCCGCCATCGATGAAAACCGCCCCGACCACCGCCTCCAAGGCCGCCGCAATCACCGATTGAGGCAACCGACTGTGGGTCATCATCCCTTTACCCAGCAACAAGAATTCGTGCAACCGCAGACTGCGTGCCGCCGCCGCGCAGGTGTGACGACTGACGGCGATGGATTTAAGCCGCGTCAGTTCACCCTCCAGATAATCGGGGTAAGTCGTGTACAAGAGATCGCAGACGACCAACCCTAGCACGGCGTCCCCCAGAAATTCCAGGCGTTCATTGGAGCACTGCCGCCGATCGACGCCGGAGGCGTGCGACAGCGCCGTAATTAGCAGGTGGGGATCGCGAAAGCGGTAGCCGATGGCCCGCTGGCACTCCTCCAGTTTTCGCTCCAGCGATTGCGGCAATTCAGATTGGTTGGCCGGTTCCACGGCGGACATAGCCTTTCCATCTAACGACGGTGTCGCTGGGACCGGGAGATTCTTCGGTGCGCGGACCGGAATTCCGAAAATCGACCCGCAAACCATGAATCCTCACGAACAGCGATACCCGAAAATCGGGGAAAGGACCGCCGGAACACGTCCCAAAAAGAGTCGACACGGTGTCGATAGCTCTCTTTGGGACGGGGCCCTGAGGCGGCCTTGAACAACCGTCTTCATTATAAGGCAGCGCCCCGGCGTTATCACGACCACGGGTTAGCCACGGAACGATTCGGCCTCGAAACGGGACGGGCGAAAATTGCGCCCCTTCAAGCAGGGCATCGTGGGGAACCTGGGTCGATTTTGCCGCAATCTCGATTGATTTAGAAAGGCGTTGCAACGTAAACTTCAACAGCGGGCGGTGGGGCGCAACGATCGGCAGGCTTACGGCACTGGGTCACACCAGGGCGGACTGCGTCCCTGGGCGAAATCGGAAAACGATGCGGAACTCGCTTCCCGTTCTGATGTTATGATTACCTAGCCACCGCCCGCCGCAGAAATCTCCGTCGTCGCAGATTCGGTGATAACTTCAAATCCAAGGGTGATTCTCGCTTTTCGCTGAATGCTCCCAGGCAAATCGACCTGGCAAGCCCCAAATCACGGGAAAGGGCGTCTATGTCGCGAAATCGGTTGGTAGCAATTTGCGGGTTGCTCGTTGTTGCATGCTTCCCTGCCGCCGCAATTCCCACTCTAGCGGCACAGGACGGCGATCAGCATGCGATCGAACAGGCAAAGAGCCTTTCCCGGGCATTCCGTGCGGCGTCTCAAAAGGTGCTTCCCACCGTCGTCAAAGTGCAGACCGCTTCGTCACCCCAAAAGGCGGGATCCAATCAGGGCGAAAACCGGAATCCGCTTGACGATTTCTTCGGCGGTCCGAATCCCGGGTTTCGTTTTCAAATCCCGCGTCCCGAGATGGGTTTGGGTTCCGGCGTCATCATCGATCCCAAGGGCGTTATTCTGACGAACCGACACGTGATCGAGGAAGCGGACATCATCACGATCCAGCTTTCCGACGGTCGCGAATTCCCCGTTATCGACAAGAAGACCGATGACAAAACGGACATCGCCGTACTCAAGATCGAACCGGGCTCACCTCTGCCGACGGCGACCCTCGGCGACTCGGACCAGTTGGAGATCGGAGATTGGGTTCTGGCAGTGGGGAACCCCTTTGAATTGGAAGGGACGGTCAGCGCGGGAATTATCAGCGCGAAGGGCAGAACCCTCAACACTATTGGAAGGACCCGCCTGATCCAAACCGACGCGGCGATCAATCCCGGCAATTCCGGAGGCGCCTTGGCCAATCTTGACGGAGAGGTCATCGGCATCAACACCGCGATCTTCTCTCGCACGGGTCGTAACGAAGGTATCGGTTTTGCCATTCCCATCAATCTTGCCAAATGGATCGCAGACGAATTGCTCCGTCATGGGCGAGTTCGCCGGGCATACCTCGGCGTGGCGTTAGAGCAGGTCTTAGCCCCCTCAGCGGCGTACCAGCAAAACGGTAGCCCCAAGGGAGTCGTGATTAGGCAGGTGTTCAAGGACACTCCCGCCCATCGGGCCGGGTTCAAACGGAACGATCTGATTACCGCGTTCGACGATACTCCCGTCTCCGAGATGTCGGCGCTGCAAGAATTGGTGGAACGGGCCTCCATCGATCAGACTCATCGCGTTGCGATTATTCGCGACGGAAAAAGTCTGGAAATCGAAGTAAAGCTCGATGAAATGCCGGATGATGCGGCACTTCAGAGCCATGAACCGGTTGAGGATGAAGACGTCGGTCAAACTCCGCGCCGAAAGACCTATGACAAATCACTGGGCTTGATGCTGATGGATTTCGACTCGGAATTGGCGTCGGGCCTGGGCGTTCGAGTCAGCGAAGGCGTGGTGGTCATTCACGCCGATCGCAACAAACCGGGAGGGCAAAGCGGTCTGCAAGCCGGAATGGTGATCGTCCGAGCGGGTGCTGAGTCCGTAAAAGACCTTCGCGACCTTCAACGAATCTTGGACCGGAACCAGGATGTTTCGGAGGTATCCCTGGAGGTCGTCAGCCGCGCCGGTCGGCAAATTGTGGTTCTAAAAAAGCCGAAATAGGCCCGCCAACGCGTTTTCCTCCGCCGAAACGGACAAGGTTTCCGCCGTTGACTATCTCAGCTTCCTTGCGAAGAATGCCCTTGAGCGAATTTTGTTAGCGGAGAATGGGCTGCGAGAACGGGTCTCCCGACCGGCAAATTGATGGTATTTGGAGCGTTTGGCCGCATGACTTCGGTAGCTCGTCTGGCGATCGGAATCACTGAGGCGGAGACGGATATCCGCCCCATTCTTCGCGCTCTCCTGCGTGAACTTACGGAGAGAGATGTTCACGTTCAATGTTTTTTAGCGCATGCGGCTTTCACGGGTTTTCAGGAGCTTCGATCGTGGTCGGGTGCCGTGCCTAGGCATTTGGACAGTTGGCTGATGTCCCCTCAGCATTGCCGGGATTCCTTTATCAAAGGAATCCGGGGGGCGGATGTGGCAATGGTCGTGGGACGCTACCGCAGCTTCGGGCCCGCCTGGAGCGCGGCACGGAGTTCGCACAACTCGAACGTGTCTCCGGGCTTCCGTGAGTCCGGTTCCTTCATCCCGAATCCGCCGGCACTCGATCCCGCGGAAGCCGGTCATCGAGGGTGCATTTGCAAGACCTTGAGCGGAGGAGTCCTCGAACCGCTGGGTAACTGGCTCGACCTGACGAGCGTAGTTGTCAAGGATGCATCGGAACTCGCCTTGGGGACGTGCACCAATCTCCCGGAGAATGCCGGCGGCGTTTTCCTTGTGAACTTGCCGCGAGATAGGGCAGTGCGGGCCGCGGTCGAAGTGGAAGCCCTTTGGGGCGTGCCTTTGCTGGGCGGAGTCGCCCCCTGGCGCGGTCGCCAACATTCTGCACGTCGCGGGGAACGTCCCGGTGCGACGATGACGTATTGGGACGAGCGACGATTTTTCTCACTGCTCGATCAAAGCAGATGCCGCCCTTTACCTGCCGGACCGGGAACGGTGGAGGATTTCGGCGGTCGCATTACCGTGGCGGTCGCCCGCGACGAGGCCTTCCGCTGCTACTTTGCCGAGACGCTCGATGCCTTGGAACGCCGCGGTGCGAGGTTGGTCGATTTTTCTCCCCTACACGACGAGTCGTTACCTCACGGCGTGGATTGCGTCTATTTGGGTTGTGGCGATTGTACCCCCTACGCCGCGGCCTTGGCGCAGAATCATTGCATCAAAGAATCGCTTCGCGCGCACGTTCGCCGGGGCGGTCGCGTGTATGCCGAGGGAGCGGGCGCGGCCTATTTGTGCCGTTGGATGGAGATCAAGCCCGGATGCATGA
The DNA here is from genome assembly GCF_054657335.1 of Thermopirellula anaerolimosa. Taxonomy (NCBI): domain Bacteria; kingdom Pseudomonadati; phylum Planctomycetota; class Planctomycetia; order Pirellulales; family Thermoguttaceae; genus Thermopirellula; species Thermopirellula anaerolimosa. Next base: position 114,018 of record NZ_BAAHYX010000006.1, on the reverse strand, counting down.
TACCGGGCGCGGGATTGTTGCCCGCTTCCGGACGACGGATGCCACAATTCGGAGAACCTTCGGCGCTGGCCCTACACCTGCGGAAAGCCACTTGGCTGGGACCGGCGGGGACCGAGGTGCGGGGATATCGTAATTGGGAATGGTGGTTCGAACCGGAATCTCTCACTTCCGGGTTGATAACGGAACCGGGTTTCGAATACGATGTGATCGGTGAGTCCACGGTTCTGGGCAGCCTGCTCCACCTGGATTTCGCGGCCCAGGAACATTTACTCTCGGCCTTCTTTCGTCCCGCCCGTCCGCGCATGCATTCCTTCATGGGCCGTTGATGCGGCAATAGCCGTTGCTAAGGGTACTCGCCCAACACTTGGCCAAGACCTTTCATTCCGCGGAACCGGCAAGTGTCGTCGTCCATGATTCTTGTCGTCGCTGCTACGCCCTTGCTTCTGCCATGAAGAGACCGGAAACTACATCCGGTCACAGCGGAACTCCCGTGCCGCTCGATCCGAAGGCCCCGAAAGGGGGCCGTGCTCAACGGGAATGGGCAAGATTGGCAATTACCGCGAACTCAACAGAGGACTCAAACCGTGAAATTGAACGGGTGGACGCGGCGAGACGTTTTGCGTGCCGGCGCAGCGAGCCTTGGTGCTGCGTGCCTCGGCCATACGGTTTTCCCCGTGCTTGGCCAAACTCCGGGAGAAAGACCGATGCCGGCGGCAGGGTTACGCGTGGTTAACCCGAGGAATCGGCACATCGTTTCCCTGATCATCGACGACTCCACCTGCCTGGTGAATCTCGCCCATTTCGCGATGCCGCAGTTCGCGGAGGTCTGGCCGAACCGCGAGGAATACAAGAAACCTTGGCGGACGATGCCGCGGGAAATCCCGGACGCCTTCGTGGCCCGCTTCATCGACTGGTGCGAGTTGCACGACGTAAAGGGCAAGTACAGCTTGGTTCCCTATCCGGCCTGCGTGGGGTGGCTGGACCGCGATCTGCCGGGTTGGGAACGCAACGAGTTGACGGCCAGTCTCGATTTGGTGCGAAAGCGGGTAGCTCCCCGGTTCGATATTCATCCCGAGATGGTCACGCACACTTGGGTCATCGATACCAAGACGGGGCGGCCTTATCCGGAACGGTCCGTCCGTTTCATGGAGAATTGGAACTGGACGGATAGCAAGTCGGTGGATGAACTCGCCGATTACATGGCGTACGCCCTGCGAATCTTGAAGAACGTGGACATGCCCTGCGAAGGCATCACAACGCCGGGAGGATTCGGCAATCGTGTGCTTCCGCAGTTGGCACGGGCCGCGCTGAAGGCGTGTCGCGATGTGTTTTCTGCGGAGATTCCGCACTATTTTCGTCACGTTTTCACCGATGATCGCAGCGTATCTCCGCGGGTGGAATATGCCTCGGGAATCGACGGTCACGATGCGACTTGCGTCGTGTCCATCATCGGATGCACGGACGACCGCTTCGGGGGTTGGGATGGCATGACTCCCGGCGACGCCGACTATTTCATCACGAATTCGCTCGATCGCGGCAGAATGGTCGAAGTGCTCGAGCGCGGCGAACCGGCGGTCATGGTATGCCATTGGCCCGGAATCTACTACAACGGTCAAGAGCTAGGATTCAAGATCCTGAAAGATGTCGTACAACGTCTCGAGTCGCGGTTCGAAACGCTGCTGTGGATGAAATTGAGTGAATTGGCACGCTATTGGGCGGCGAAAGAACTGACGCAGATCGCTTGGGAACAAGAGTCCGTGGTATTTCGCGCCCCGTTTGCCGCTCCCGACTTCACGGTGAGTGTGGCTGGTGAAACGTCGGCTGAATTGTCGGGCGGACTGCGAGGCGCCGGCCTGCGGACCGAGGCGGGACACGTTGTTTTTTCGCAAGTATTTCACGCCAAAGAACTTCGCGCCGGCACATTTCTGCGGGATCAGCACGAGACGCTGGTTTGTTTCGATCTGCCGAAGGGCGACTCGCGGCTCGTTTTCCACGAACCGTCGGTCGGTAATTAAGGCCGCGTGCATCTTGCGTACCGACGGCGGCCGATAAGCCGTCATTTGGCGTCAACTAAAGTTTTGGGAGATCGCTGTGGTGTTTCGCCAAGTTTTTTTGGCTTGTGCTGCGGTGATGTGGACACCTCACCTTCCCGCAATCGAACGCCCTAATATCGTCTTCATCTTGGTGGACGACTTGGGGTTTGGGGATCTATCCTGCTTTCGCGACCTGGGTGCAGTGACGCGGGATGCGGACCCCATGGCTCACTACCCCGACACGCCGAATATCGACCGCCTTGCGGCAGAAGGTGTCCGGCTTACGCAGTTCTACGTGGCTTCGCCTATCTGCTCTCCTTCTCGCGTGGCCATAACGACGGGACGCTATCCCGCCAAGAGTCTCATCAACTCTTATCTCAATGACCGCGCGAGCAATCGCCGTCACGGCATGCGGGATTGGTTGGACCCGACGGGAAACTGCATTGCGCGCCTATTTCAAGAAGCAGGCTACACCACCGCCCATTTCGGCAAATGGCATCAGGGGGGCGGACGCGATGTGGGCGACGCTCCGTTACCGACCGCCTATGGTTTCGACGAGTCCTTGGTGTCCTTCGAAGGGTTGGGAGACCGAATTCTGCCGCCGGGCCGACTATCCGACCAAAGCAAGCGACTCGGCCGAGGGCGTATCACGCGGGTGAATAAGCACGAACAAACCCGCATCTACGTGGACCGTTGCATCGACTTCATCGAACGCAACCGGGATCGCAACTTCTACGTTCACCTCTGGTTGAACGACGTACACGACGCCCATGAGCCTGAACCCGGCGCGGCCGAAAGATTCGAAGCGATCACCGAGAACCCCTTTGAACGGAAGTTCTTTGCCGTACTGACCGAGATGGATCGTCAGATCGGTCGCCTGGTAGATCATATCGATTCGCTGGGACTGGCCCCAAAAACCTTGATTGTTTTGACCGGCGATAACGGGCCGACCGCTTGGCCTTTGTACTACAAAGCGGGCTGGAATCCGCCGGGAAGCACGGCGGGCTTCCGAGGCCGCAAGTGGAGCCTGTACGAGGGCGGCATCCGCATGCCGCTGATCGCCCGCCAACCCGGAACCGTGCCCCAAGGTGTGGTCAACCGCGAGAGCGTCATGAGCACGGTGGACTTGCTGCCCTCCTTTGCAATGGCCGCGGGCATCGAACTTCAGGGCAGGGTCCAAGAATTGGACGGCGAGAACATGTTGCCGGCGCTGCTGGGCGGGAGCATGAAGCGGTCGAAACCGCTGTATTGGGAGTACGGTCGGGCTGAGTTCTATTTGAAGCCCGCCCTGGATCGCGACGTGAGCCCCAACTTGGCCGTGCGTGCCGGGGAATGGAAGTTTCTCATCAATGCGGACGGCAGTCGCCCCGAACTCTACCGCATCGGTTCGCTGGGTGAGATCGACGAATACGAAAACGTCGCATCGGAATTTCCGCAAGTCGCAGAACGACTAAAGGTGGAACTGCTGGCGTGGCGAAGATCGTTGCCGGAGCTTGTCCCCGCTCTCGCCCCGCAAGGTTCTTCCGAAACTGCGACGCCGTGAGCAATGCCGCGAAGGGCAAGGCTCCTGTTCGCCTGAGGGAATGGGGTGCCGAGAACCGCCGAGCGAAACGATCTCACGGCGACCGGGCAGGTGCCGTATAATACGCCTGTGGGGTTGGTATTGGAATGGGAGAACATGATGCTGAGGCCGTATTCCTTGGTCGCGACGTTCGCGATTCTCTCGCTTGGCTCTTACGTGATCGGCGTTTGCCCGTTCGCGGCGGGGTACCAAGCCTCCGTTTCCCAGCCCACGACCTCGCCGCCGCTGCGGACAACGCTTCCCGAGGACGCGGCAGCGCAGCCACTGCCGGACGATAACTTTGTGCTGGTGAGGGACGACCCATCGGGGAGACCGCGCGAGCGTCTGCGAGACCGAATTCGCGACCGACTTGAGGAACGTCGAAAGGCGACGTCGGCTTCAAACCCATCCTTTGCCCCAGGTTTGCAGCCTATGCCGAATCCTGGTGGAGGAGCGATCTATCCGGGAGCCCAACCGCCCGCTGCACCGCGTCCTCTCGTAGAAAGATTTCGGAGGATGTTGGGGGACTTTGGATTGTCGGTCGGTTCGGAGGGGCCTCGTCCGGCGTTACCCGAGTGGGGCTACGGGGCGTCGCCTGAACGATATCCGGGTCAATCGGGTCCCATGATGCCTCCGAACTTTCCCGCTATGTCGGCACCTCAACCCGTGCAGCCTGCTCCCCCCGGACCGTGGCTGAAATCGCCGGGAGACGCGCCGACTTTCCCGCCCCGGGACGACGCCTCTCCGGCAACGCCTGCACAGCCTTCTCAACCTTCCCCGACCGCGAACGCTCCGGCTTTGCCCCTACTGGTGCCACCGGATTCATCGGCGTTCCCGGTACCGCCGCGGGGTGACGGACAAACCATTCTTGAGATGCCGAATGACTCCGGGGTTGAGAACCAGCCCCCCGGCGCTACCGATGCCCCGGCTTCTCCCGCGAATTCGTCGCCGTCGCCGGGCGGTGAGACCGCGAATTCCACAGGTGGCAACGCCTTCGGGCAATTACTGGGAGGAGTTTCGCGATTGTTTGGGGGAAATGCCCCCGCTCGCGATACCGGCAAAACGCCCGAAACGTCACAACCGGCACAGCCTGATTCAGTCAACGCCTCCTCGTCGTCGAACTCGCCCTCGGCCAAGACGAGAAGCCAAACGTCCGATGCATCGTCCCCTCCCGCCGGCGGTACTTCCAAACCGAGCTTGGAAGACATTAGAAAGAGGGTTTTGCAGCGATCTTCGAGATCCAACTAGAGACGGCTGAAGACCGAATCCTTTTCCGCCAGCCGAGTAATATGAGAAACGACGGCATGTTGTGGAAAGAGATCGGGACGGTCTGCCCGCCGTCGCAGTGCTCGAGTTTGGCGATCGCTTTTCCGTGCCCTCGTTCTTCCCATTCAACCCCGGAGTACGTTAGGCGCTATGATCATCGAATGCGTGGATATCTACTTGATCGACCTTCCTCTGCGCAAACCGCGTACTCCGGAAACGGTCCCGTATTCCGAAGGTTGGCCCCAGTGGACCGGCGTACGGACGGTAGTGGTCCGTCTCAGGACGAATCGCGGCGACGGTTGGGGTGAGGCTTCGCCGGGAAACGCCCCTTTCATGACTGCGGAGTGGAGCGATGCCACGTTTCGCTGCCTGCGCGACTGGATGGCTCCCAGAATTGTGGGGCGGGACATCGCCGATGCCGGACAGTTGCAGGGGCTTTTGACACCGATCAAGGGCCATCGTTATGCGCGGGCGGCCCTGGATATCGCATGGTGGGATCTGCAAGCCCGACTGAAGAATCAACCTTTGCATCAACTGCTTCAGGCCAAAGAAACCCGCATACCCTTGGGCATCTGGTTGGATCGTACGGAGTCGCACGAGGATTTCTTGCGAGAGATTGCCGCAGCCTTCGAAGCCGGGTATTCTCGTGTAGGCTTGAAGCTTCGTCCCGGTTGGGATTTGGCCATGTTGAACGCCGTTCGTCAGGAATTTCCCACTGAGAATATCATGGGAGATCTGGAGGGTGCGTTGGGTTTGCACCACATGGACACTCTCTGCCGATTGGACGATTTTGGGTTGCGCATGGTGGAACAGCCTTTGCCTCCCGAGGACCTGGTGGGCCATGCCATGTTGCAAGAGACCTTGCGCACCCCCATTTGTTTGGACGAATCGATCACGACCCCGGAGTTGGCGGACATGGCCTTGGAGCTGCGGAGTTGCAAGTACGTCAATATCAATGTGGGGCGTGTCGGCGGATTGACATCCGCGGTCGCCATCTACGACGCTTGCCATGCGGAGTGCGTCCCGAATTATCTTGGCTTGACCCCCCAAAGCAGCATCGGGATGCGAGCGTCACTGGCATTGGCGGGCCGCGGTAATTTCTGCTATCCCGCCGACTATTGGAGTCCGTCCGAACTCTTGGCGCAGGACTTGGTGGAGCCGATATCGGTCCAAAAGGACGAACAGAGCGGCACACTTGTAGCGTGTTTGCCCGAGACGCCCGGCTTGGGCGTCGAGCCGAATCCGAACGATTGGGGAGACTTGATTCGAGATACGGCCCAGATTACGCGGCAGTGAGGAGAGGCCATTTCCCCCACAATGCGGCCATGGGCTGATTGTATTCGGAATGAAAACGGGATCAGCGTATCGCTCTTAGGGAAAGGATGGAAACCATGATTCATGTCGTCGCGGAGATTACGACGAAACCGGGTTGCCGTGACAAGGTTTTGGAACTGTTTCGCGCAGCGGCCGAGAAAGTTCGGCAGGAACCGGGATGCATCGAATACGTGGGGGCCGTGGAGGTCGAGTCGGGGTTGCCGGTCCAACCGTCCGTTCGTCCTAACGTCATCACCGTGATCGAAAAATGGGAATCGCTTGAGGCGCTGAATGCTCATGCGGCGGCCGATGCCCTGCACCAATTCTTGGAACAGGCCGGGCCGATGATGGAGGGCTTAACCGCCCGCGTCATGGAGCCTGCGTAAGATCAGGATGCCCGGGCGTGACCCTTCGGCGAACGCGTGACGGCCACGTGATTTGCCGTACTCGCTTGTTCTCGCGGAGGGCTCTCCGAACGCCGAACGGCACACGCCGACTACGCTTTGCGGCGATGAGACAATCTCAACGATTTCAACATTCCCTCGATGAGGTGATCCACGTCCTCGGAGGTGTTGTATAAATAGAAACTGGCTCGGGCGCTGGCCGCGACGCCGTAGCGTCGATGCAGCGGCATGGCACAATGATGCCCGGCGCGAACCGCAATTCCGAACCGATCCAATAGATGCGCCAAGTCCTGGGCGTGCAAATCTTTCAGCACAAAGCTGACGATGCCGGCTTTGTGAGCGGGATCGGGTCCGAGAATGCGCGCCCCCTCGACCTCCCCTAAGGCGGCATGAAGCCTTTCGGTAAGTCGCCGTTCATGCGCTTCGATGCGACTCAAACCGACCTTCTCCAAGTAGTCGACGGCGGCCCTTAGGCCGATGGCACCGACGATCGGCGGCGTGCCGGCCTCGAATCGGGCGGGAATATCGCCGGGCACGAATCCCTCCAGCGTCACCTCGTGAATCATGCTTCCGCCGCCGAGAAAGGGAGGCATGGACTCGAGAAGCTCTCGCTTAGCGTACAGCACGCCTACTCCGGTGGGCCCCAACATCTTGTGCCCGCTGAATACGAGAAAGTCCGCATCCAATCCTTGAACATCCGTAGGGTGATGAGGAACGCTTTGGGCCCCGTCGACCAAGACTTTTGCGCCCACTGCGTGAGCGGCGGGAATCAACTCGTGCAGCGGATTGATCGTCCCCAACACGTTCGATACCGCCGTCACCGCGAGGAGCTTGGTCTTCTCCGTGAGGAATTGCGGAAGCATCCGCAATTCCAGTGTTCCCTCCTCGGTCAAGGGCAGGTGGCGGACGACGGCACCCGTCCGTTGAGCCAACTGGTACCACGGGACCATGTTCGAATGGTGTTCCATTTCCGTGAGGAGGATCTCATCGCCCTCACGCACGTTGGCGTCACCCCACGCATGTGCCACCAAATTGATCCCCGCCGTCGCGCCCGAGGTGAACACGATCTCCCCGCGATCGGCGGCGTTCAAGAATTCCTTCAATCGATCCCGGGCACCCTCGTACAACTCCGTCGTTTCATCGGCCAAGGTATGGATTCCCCGATGAACGTTGGAGTAATGGTGTTCATAGATGTCGACGATGGCGGCGATTACCTGTCGCGGACGTTGCGTGGTCGCCGCGTTGTCCAAATAAACCAGCGGGATACCGTCGCGGAGGACCTTTCGCAGTATGGGAAAGTCCGGGCGAAACAGGGATGGATCCAATTCTTCCGAGCAAGATGTGGTTTTCATGATGATATCGGGCGAGGCGTCCTTTCTCTTTGCAATCCATAAAACAGAGGGCGTCTCCTTCGCCCGGATTTCGTTATGAAACGCGAAATCGACGGGCCACATAGAGACGCCACCTCGTAGCTCTCTCCAAGGGACATGATGCGGTTCCCCAGGCGGGGGTTCGCACAAGCCGAGACGTTCACGAGTACGAGCTCGAGCAACAAACTATTGTACCGCCGGAATCTTCGGGCGTAGGTTCCAGCCCAACAAGCGCATGCGGTCGACATTCCAAATCACTTGGCCCAGCAACCATGCGCTTCGGCCCAAATCTTGTTCTTTTCAACACTTAAGGAAAGACGGCTTGATCAATCGCAGCAACACGCCGCGTCCCGGTTCGACATTTCTCTCGAAAAACACGGTGGTCACCCCGCCTTTGGGACAGTCGAGGTTGCCTCCGCCGATGAACCAGGCGGCCATCCGTGCCGTGTCCGGCGCGTGTCCTACCAAAGCCACCTCGTCCAACCGACCGTCCCAGTTGCGAATCCACCCCAGCACTTCCTCCAAATCGGAATCGGGCCGAAGGGCTTTCAGAAGCTCGATCGGATTCTTGCCTCCGCAAGCCTCGCGCAGGATTTCGGCGGTCTGCACGCAGCGGACGAGCGGACTGGCGGCAATGCTGCCGCAACGTATCGATCGGGCGGCAAGTTTTTCGGCGAATTTCCGAAAACGCGACGCACCTTCGTTCGTGAGGGGGCGTAATCCGTCATCCGGCCAACGCTTGGCATCGGCTTCTTCCGCCCAGGCATGGCGGAAAATATGAACGGTCAGCATGGTCGAGACCTTTGATCAATCCGCGGCTTGCGAACCGTCTTCGCTCCCGTATTGTTGCAGTTTCCGCCGCAGCGTAACGCGGTGCATACCCAAGACTTTGGCCGCAGCCAAATAGCGACCTCCGCAACGTTGCAGAACCGTTCGCAGCAGCGGGGGTTCTACGACTTGCAAGAAGCGGTCGTACAAGTCGCCGGTCGCGGCGTCCTCTTTCAGCATCGCATCGGCCCAACGCCGGATCAACTCTTGTAGAGAAACCGCCGGCGAGGCGGAATCGGCCGGGTTGGCCAAGAGCGGCGGAGGCAGCATTTCGCGTCTGAGAGCACCGCCCCTTGCCAGGATCATGGCATATTCCAGAGCACTGCGCAGTTCTCTAACGTTACCCCGCCAGGGTCGCAATTCGAGTTCCTCCAGGAATCCTCGATCCCAGGAAGGTGGATCGATTCCCATTCGTTGCGATAATTGCCGAACGAAGTGTCGAACAAGCGGTTCGATATCTTCGCGCCGGTCGCGAAGCGGCGGGATGCGAACCTCGAACGTAACCAACCGGAAATAAAAGTCGTGACGGAACTTGTTTTCGGCCGCCAGTCGGGCGATGTCCCGATGGGAGGCGGAAATCAGGCGAAAGTCGGAACGCACCGGCCGCGTGCCGCCCACCGGCAGAAATTCGCGGTACTCCAAAGCACGCAACAATTTGACCTGTAGGAGCAGGGGGATGTCGGCCGCCTCGTCGATGAACAGCGTTCCGCCATCGGCGCGTTCCAGCAGTCCGGTGCGACTCTCCTCCGCTCCGGTAAACGCTCCGCGGACATGCCCGAACAACTCGCTCTCCGCCAACGACGGGCTGAGCGACGCGAGATGCGCAACGATGAACGGACCGTCGCGGCGACGGCTAAAGCGATGGATGGCCCGGGCCACCAACTCCTTTCCGGTACCGCTTTCTCCTTGCAAAAGCACGGCGGCATCCGTCGGCGCCACCAATGCGATCTGCTTGAAAACCTCCTGCATGGACGCCGAAACGCCGATGATTGGGAATTCGCCTTCCGAATCAGGCGATTCCACGCTGACGCCGTCTCCGCTTTGCACCGAAGGCTGCAATGCTCGTTCGATGATGCGACGCACGACCGCCAATTCAAACGGCTTGACGAGATACTCGAAGGCCCCTTGCCGCATCGCCTGCACGGCGATTTCTAGATCGCCGTATGCCGTCATAATCACGATCGGGACTTTGCCATGCAGAGATCGGATTTGCCGCATGATTTCCAGGCCGTCCCGTCCCGGCAGTCGCACATCCATCAAGATCAAGTCAGGAAGCCTTGCCGAGATCGATTTCAACGCCGCCTCCCCATCCGAGGCGACCTCGGCGGAATGACCGAGACGCTCCGTCAGTCGCCGCAAGCCCCAGCAGATGTCCGGTTCATCATCCACGATCAGCAGATGCGCCATCGCCGCCGAGTCCTTTCGTCTCCTCCGCCCTCGTCAAAGGAAATTCGCACGCGAATACGGTTCGATTTTGCCGCCGCTCCCAAGACAGCTTGCCGCCCATGCGATCGGCGATGCGGGCTGCGACCAGCAAGCCGAGGCCGCATCCGTCGACCTTCGTCGTGACCGCCGTAGAGAAGAGCTTATCCCACACGCTTTGCGGGGGACCGACTCCGCTATCGACGATTTCGAGTCGACCCCGTGCCGCATCTTCGTCCAAACGCAGTATGACGGACACCTCCCTTTCCTCGGGTGCGTCTCGCGCCGCTTCCAGGGCATTGTTGAGCAAGTTGGAAACAAGTTGGCGGAGCGCGCTGTCCCCAGCGCGCGACCACACCGATCGCTTCGGCAAGTCCAAATGCAAGGCCACTCCCGCGTGGCGAAATGCAGGCCCGCTCAGTTCCGCGGTTTCTTCGATCGTGCGTACCAGGTCTGCGCCGTCAGTCGATGCCTCCGGGGGAGCGTCGAGGGACAAGAATTGTCGCAGCAGGTGCTCCATCAAGCGAATCTGTCGAAGCACGACCTCCAATTCCTCAGGAATCGAGGCGGATCGGCAGTCCGCGATATGCAGTTCCAAAGCCATCCTGGCCGCAGTAGCGTAGTTCCTGAGTTGATGCGCTAGCCCCGAGGCCAACTGTTGAATGGATCGCCGGCGTTCTTCATCACGAAGAGTCCGCTCGTACTGTTGACGTTCCCTCAGCAACCCGTCCACTGCCACGGCCAAGTCGCGCAATTCGTCGTGTACGCGCGGCAAATCGACGTCCACGGTCGTGTCACGGGTCGCTGCAGCGGTTTGGGCGGCCAATTTCTGTAGCGGGAGACTGATACGTCGCGACAGCCAGACCGCCGTTGCCGCCGACAACAATGTCGCGACAATCGCCGCGAAAAAGGCGGGGCCGAGCGTTCGACGAAACTCCTGCCACCAAGTGACCTCGGGAATCAGCACGATCAGTTTCGCGGCCCTATCCGCCCCGGCGTTGGCCGAATGCTTGAGGGATACCGCGTTGGCGCGGTATGGGCCGTCGGAGAGAAATATTTCCCGCCCCCAGACTGACGACGGTCCGCCCGGCAAGGCGGTCAACATAACTTGTTCGGCAGGCGAAAGAGTCCGCGTGGAATCCAGAAGGACGCCGTCGCGGTTTACCGTCACCAAATCCACATCGGTGAGCCTCTGCATTTGCATTAGAACCGGTCGGGATAACGGAAAAGAAATCGTTTCGATCGTCTCCGATATGCGCGCCAGGTCCGCCATTCGCTGCCCGCGGGCACGCTCGACCCAAGCCAGGGTCATGGAAAGTGATGCCGTAAACGAGGCCAGGAAACCAATCGCGACGAAGGCCGCGAGAAAGCGACGGCGGAGAGGGCGGCGACGAGTCGTTTTGGGCGACGGGAATTGCATGCGGACCTCACAGGGTTTTGCCACTACCGCCCCCCCTTACATTGGGGGCCGGACGCGACTCGCAGCGGTCAGGCAAAGTTCAAAAAGCCGACCGACAGGCGTTCTCCCCCCAGCAACGTGATGTTAAACTAATCGACCGAAATGTCAATCTGCGCGACAGAAACGATTTCACTCTTTGCTTAATCAACCCGATAAAGCGTCCTGTTTCTCTCAGCCCCCCAAAAAAGAGTAGCATCGTGTGATCTTGAGAGGATTTTCCCGCGAGGCTACACTCCCGTGTGCCTACTTTGAAAAAATGGGCAAAATCACGGCCCGGAAACGTCGGCAGGGCGGCTTCATTCGCTACGGGAATGGAATTCACGCTGCCGCTTGATGGCTGCAAGCAGTCACACCCGTGTTTCTCGGCGGGAGCGTGCCTTCTACACAGAATAGGGGGCTTTGGAAGGTTTTTTGTTGAAGTCGGGCGAAGCCTGTTTACAATGAAAAAAGGAGGCTTTCGCCGTCTCATCCGAAGTCACAGGGAGGTGACGCATGAAGTTGCCGTTGGTTTTTGCGGTAGTGTGCGTGGCGGCGCTGGCGGTAGGTGCGGTATTAGGTGCCGGTACCTATCAATTGCCTCCAGTCGCGGGCCCCGCCCGCGGCCCCGTCATGCCCGAGCGACCAAATCAAGGAATGATCGCCCTGGCATGCCAAACGGATAAGTACCAGCAAATTGTGGTACTGGATGCGGCAGCGGGGGTGCTTGCGGTATACCATATCGATCTGGCCACCGGACGCATCGGATTGAAAAGCGTACGGAACATTCAGTTCGACATGGGCATGTTGGAATACAACGTCGATCGGCCGTCACCTGGAGAACTGGAATCACTATTGAAGTCGCCGTGATCGTTTCCGGTAGCGGGACATCCCGTAGCCGGAGCCGGGCGCGGCGGCACGGTTCGGGAGAAGTCGGGAATGGTCCAGAAGTACTACACTACCAAAGAAGCCGCGGAAATCTTGGGGGTTTCTCCCGCCGAAGTCAATTCGATGCGTGAGAGAAACGAATTGCGCGGCTATCGTGACGGCACGGACTGGAAATTCAAGGCGGAAGATATCGAGGAAATGGTGCGGCAGCGTCGTACCGGTGCCGCAGCTCCGCCGTCGTTTTCCGACGACGAAATCGTGCTCGGCCTCGACGACCTCTCTCCCTCGGTCGGAAGCAGTGCTTCCGGGACGGTCATTGGCGGCGAAAAGAAGCCCGAAAGTGCCGACGACGAAATCCAACTCGGCGGCAGCGATCTCGATCTGCTCAATTCCCAAACCGCCGCGGAGGCCGCACCAAGCGGCGGATCGAGCGTGATCTCCGCCGGAGCAGGATTAGACGATGAGTTGTTGCCCTTGGAGGAGGAGGCCGTTCCGTCGGATGCCGCGAGCGCCGGCAAACAAGCGGGTGACTCGGCCGTGGATTTGGACGGCGGCCTCGACGACGATGAGATCGTCATCGGCGGCAGCGGAAGCGGTAGCGATATCACCTTGGGCGGCGACAGCGGCATCTCTTTGGTCGACGCTAACGACAGCGGGATTTCGCTGGAAGAACCGCTCGAACTGGCGACCGGGGACGAGTCGCTGGAATTGATCGAAGATGACATGCTGATGCTGGATCAGTCGGCGGATACGGAGGCCCCCACTCAGCTTAAGACCGATGAAGACTTCATGCTGACTCCCTTCGAGGAAGTCGAAGAAGGCGAGGAAACGGAGAGCGGTTCTCAGGTCATCGCACTGGATACCGAACCGGGGACGGGATCATCGCCGGGGATGGCCGGGCTTTTGGGCGAGGCCCCGCTGGCGCCTTCCATGACTCCCGCCACGGCTATCCCCGGCGGTCCATTCGGGGCCCCTGCGCCGGGTGTCGGTATGGGCCCCGCCGCCGCTCCGGCACCCGCCTACGCCGCCGCGATGATGGGCGTCGAGGCCCCCTGGGGCACTTTATGGAACGTCCTCATCATTGTCACGGCCGTCTTGCTGCTGCTGTGTGGGATGATGACTTTCGACTTGGTGCGGAACATGTGGAGTTGGAACGGCCCATACTCTCTCAACAGTTCCATCATGGATGCCATCCTGAGCTTCTTGCCCAAATAGGCCGGGACACGGAATCCGTCACGCTCAGCACCAAGGCAAGTCGCCGGCGACCTCGTTGTGTCTGCACAAGGGGGCCGGCAAATCGGGAAGGTCACTGGAAAGCGTGTCGTCGCTTTCTTCCCGCAGCTAAACGACGCGATCGACGAACCGGCTGAAACGGTGCGCTCCGCTAATCGGTGAATACCGGATGGGTGTCTTTCCGTCTCGCGCGCCGTATAATATTCAATCAACGGTGGTTCTCCCAAGGCCGTCTGTTGCCGCCGGTCACCCCGCGACCCGGCGATACTGCTGGGCTGACCGGTTTGGGGAGCTTCCCGATAATCGTTGAATAATCGCCCCTGCGACTCACCCGCTCGCGGCGCCTTCCGCGGCATACGGACTCTCGAATGCGCGATCCCCAGGCTGAATCTCCGAAATCGATCCCCCTCCGCGTGATTACCGCCGTGATTCGTTTCCTCGCGTCGCTACGGTTGGCCGTAGTCACGTTGACCGCCCTGATCATCGTGTTGGCTTGGGCGACCTTTATCGAACAGGCGTACGGTTCGGCGGCATCGCGTTTCGGTGTGTACCGTACGGGGTGGTTTGCCGGCTTGGGCGCCCTTCTCGGCACCAATGTCTTTTTCGCCGCTGCCGTCCGCTTTCCTTGGAAACGGCATCAAACCGGGTTCGTGATAACTCACGCCGGAATTCTGGTACTTTTGACGGGTTCGATGCTATCGGCATTGCACGGCATCGACGCGCAGATGCGAATTTACGAAACCGACCGACCGCGGGCGGACCTACTGGGCGGGTTGGCCTTCGAAGACACGATGCACTTCGAACTTACCCTGCCAGATTCGGGCTCGAATGACCCAGCAGTCGCCGATCGCGGAGCGCAAATCGTCCGCATTCCGTTTCATTGCGGTCCCTTCAATTGGCGGGACTATCACTCCTTCGATTGGCGGCACATCTTTTTCGCCGATCCCGGACGACTGCCGTGGTTTCCGTGGCGTCTGCGGTCCATGGCCAAGGGGGTGCTATACGATCGCGATGGTGTCCGTTTGGAAGTCCTGGACTATTACAGCGATTCGAAGGAAGTGGCGGGGGGTTATTTGAGTCTCTACGCGGAGACCCAGCGCAGCCCGGACGGAGGGGCGACGCGCGCATGGGAACCGGTCGAACTCGAAATCGCGCCGGGCCGGCAACCCGGCGGGGAAAGCGTCCGTCCCGTAGGTGCGAGGGGGACTTTGGCCGACGGGACGAATTTGACCTTCACCGTCTCTGCGAGCAAATCTTCCGACGAGGTTCGCGGCTTCTTGGAGTCGCGCCCCGAGGCGGATGAACCGTTTCAAGATCAAGTGGTCTTCTTTTGCCGCGGAGTGCGATACGTCGTTCCGACCCAGGACTGGAAAAACGGTTCCAAAGTACCGCTGGGCGACAGCGGCTTGACCGTGACGCTGGCCCAACGGGAGGATCGGTTGTTGGCCCTTGAGTTGACGGTCGAGGATCAAACGGGCAATTCGGACGAAATGCTGCTGTTCGCGGATCGTCCGGAATTCAACCAGCAGGCGGGAAAGCTCGGTGTGTTCGGGACATATTGGGTCGATACCGCCGCCGTCGGCAACGACCCCAATCGGCTGGCCGGCATCCATCCGCAGGCCTTGGCGGGGGGAACCCAGGGCAGGGTGGACCTGTTTCAGTCCGCCGATGGAAAGCTCTACTACCGCTATTGGAAAGCCCCGCGTTTCGTGGCTTCCGGCACGGTTCCCCTGAACGGTTCGCCCTTCCAAGTCGGGAAGGGGAGCGATTCGCTGAGGCTCGCCGTGCGGACGCTTCTGCCGTATGATCTCGATCGACCGGAACGCAAAGTCGTGGTCCCGCGACCGTTTCGAAAACGCCGGACGGGCATGGAGCAACCGCGCGCCCTCGTACGGCTGACGCTCGGATCACAAACGAAGGAATCCTGGCTGGCGGTCCTGCCGCAAGGCGCCACGGAAGCCTTTTCGGCGGATGAACTGATTCGAGTGTCGGAGAGGGATCAAGCCGCCGGTCTGATTCTTCGTTACGATGCCGTGGATGTGGGCTTTCGCCTGCGGTTGGTCGAGTTCCAACGGAAGATGGATCCCGGCACCACACAGCCGTCCCATTACGCCAGCTTGGTAGATATGTACGTACCGACGGCAACAGCCGAGCGGTTCGATAGGCTTCCGGCGGGCACTTCCGAGGACTCGGAACTGCGCGACGCCGGGCTGACTCTGGTGCAGCCTCGCATCCTGATCACGCTGAATCACCCGGTGAACCTTTCGAATCCTCGCGACGGTCGCACCTATCGGCTTTATCAAGAGGCTTTCAACGGTCCCTTCCGACCCGGCGACCCGGTTTTTGAAAGGGTGTTAGGGCCGGGGTCGGCGAAATCCGAGCTTTACGCCTCGATTCTAACCGTGAATTATGATCCGGGCCGCGGATTGAAGTATTTCGGTTCGCTGTTGATCGTCGGCGGAATATTGACCATGTACCGAATGCGGGCGTATTTCTTCCGGCGTCGCACCCGGGATGGTGTCGCGGCGGAATCGACATCCGCACAGCCCGCCGCGAACCCGCCACCGTCGGGGGATTTGCCTCGCTCGCCCATGGAAGTCACGGAGCCGAATCATGATCCGCCCGTCGCCCTTCCGAGGCGTTGAGCCGCATCGATTCGTTTGCCTCAGGGCAGGTCCTCTGCGGCCGCGTTGGGTTTGATCGCATACAATTCATAAGTTTGGTCGAATCATGAGTTGCCGTCGCCGAAGTGCGTGACCGCGGACCATGGCGAGAACAAGTGTACGCGGTTTTGGAGTGGATTTGAAAAGTTGTGCGTAACGAGGGATACTCGGATGACTTCCATGTTGTTACTTGTTAAGCGAATCGCTTTCGTCGCGGCTTTGGGAGCCTTTTTTTTAGCCGTTTTGCCGGCGGGCCATGCCTCAGAAAACACAAAACTCGATTTTTCCGCATGGCAGACGATCCCGCTTTGGGAGGATGGTCGGATCAAGCCGATGGATACGTTTGCTCGGCAGATCGTGACCGAGCTATGCGGACGCGAAGCCCCCACGTTTTCTCCGCCCTTGGATTCCACGGGGCATCCTCGCAAAGATCATCCGCTTTTTCCCGGCGGTCAACCGCGTCGCTGGGAGGCCCAAGAGTTGCTGTTCAGTTGGTTGGTTGAACCGGAACTCTGGGAAGATGTGGCGTTCCTGGAGGCTTCCCACGAAAGGCTCCGCGCGGAGATCCTCGGCGTTGCCGTCGTGGACGGGGAAGGGCGGCGATTGAAATTCGTCTCGCCGAGGGAACTGGAGCGAGCGGAGCGTTTCCAGCAATATCTGCGAGATTTGAGTCGGCGTCGCCGGGAGTTGCAATCGCGAGGCGAACAATTTCGGCCGTTGGGGCTGGATCACAAAGTTTCATCGCTGTGGAACGCCTACTCGCGCTTTCGGCTCTTGACGTACCAACCGCGACCAGATGCGGTACCCGAGTTTCCTGCGACGGTGCCTTTGCAACATCCCGTAACCGCGAGATTGAATCAATTGCTGGAGGATTGGTCGGCCATCGAACCGCAATTGCGGCAACTTTCAGGGGCCGGTGCACTGGAAGCCGCCGCTCAGGCCGTCCATTCACAACCCACGCCCAACCTGCTCGAGGTCGTCCAAGAGCGCTTCAAGGCATTGGAGGCCGATCTCCAGAATAGAGCGACGTTTGCCGCGTTAGATCGCGATCTGGGGGCGTTGAAGGCACCGCTCCGCGAACTGTCCCAGACCTTGGAAAGCCTCCGTAACCGCGCGGCGAGCGTCGATTCGCCGCCCGGGATGGACGCGTCGCAATTCGACAGTCTTCGAGGCAACATCCGCCTGATAACGACTCGGCTGCAAGGTTTGGTGCAAAACGTCGAAGCGTCGCAGGTGATGCTGTACGATGTCGGCGGCGGTCCCCACGTGCTTCCCGCCCCATTTGTTGCCTGCATAGTCGCTCAGAGCGACACGGGCGAACCCGTCTCTCCGTGGATTAGTTTGCAGGCGGTACTGTACGGAGTGTGGAATGAACCCAACGGGGTCTTGGAGCCGTTTGCGAGATGCTCGACCGAGTACGGCGAGTTGTTGAAAAAGACTCGGCAAGCCTTCCAGGATGCCGCGGCGATCTATCGCGAGCGCAATGCGCCGGATCGCGGCGCTCGCTTGGCCCAGGCTTTGACGCAGTTCAATGAAGGGCTGCGAGAATTGGGCACCGCCGTCGAACCGATGCGACGCACGCTCCCGCTGGACGTCAGTCACAAGGATATCTTGGCGGCGACCGCCTACCCCGCCCGCAATGCGGTCGCCACCGAGCTTTTCTACAATCGGTTCGATCCATTCTTCTGGTCTTGGCTGGTCAATGTCACAGCCTTCTTGGCGATTTTGCTGAGCTTGGGCCGAGTTCGAGGCCCTCTGTTCTGGACCGGAGTCGCACTTCTAGCGGCCGCCCAAGCGATTACGATTTCGGGTTTTGCGCTACGGATTGCCATCACGGGCTGGGCTCCCGTTACCAACATGTTCGAGTCGGTACTGTTCGTGTCGCTGGTGACGGGCGTGCTGGCAATTTGGTTCGTGACGCAACCGATCATCGGCGACGGTTTGAGCGAGGCATGGAGGTGGACGGCCCTGCCGCTACGGTTGCCGATCGGCCGCGGCGGTTCCGGCGAACGCTCCGTATGGACTTTTGCGAACGTCGGCAGGAGACTCGTTTCGCTGGTAGCCATTACCCCCATCCGGATCGTTTTGTCGGTGGTGTTGTTTATGCTGTTGGCCGTCGTTCCCTACGACGTGGCCAAGAGTCGCGCCGTCTTCGACCTGGTGCCTGAATTCGCCCGGGGAGTCACTTCGCCGTCGGCGGGCGACATTCTGATGATTCTTTTGGGATGGCTGGTTGGGATATGCATTCTTGCCTCCATCGTTTGGGGTGTGCCGCGACTGATCTTGAGCGCTGCGCTCAGCCTCTACACGATTCCCGCCGGCATGAATCGGGACAAGCTTCAAGCCGCGATTCGGCACGCTTACGCACGCAAACCCTATGCGCTGGCGGGGGCGGCACTGGCCTTCTCCGTTGCGATGATCGGCTATTTCACTCCCGTGTGGGATCGCGGCATCAATGCCCTGCAACCCGTTTTGCGCGATCGCATGTGGTTATTCGCCCACGTGTTGACGGTAACGGCGGGTTACGGAGCGGGCTTGCTGGCCTGGGGCTTGGGCAACTTGGCCCTGGGCTATTACCTGTTCGGTCGATACAGACTCGTGCCCGAAGGACCGGTCACCGGCAGCGACGGCATTCATCGCCCCGCCGCAGGGGGCGAGCCCGAGACCGCGGCCCTTCAGTCTCCGGAGCCTTGCATCCATCTGGCAGGCTACATGTACAAGGCCATTCAGGTCGCCGTCGTACTGTTGACGGCGGGAACCATCTTGGGCGGAGTTTGGGCGGATCGAGCGTGGGGACGCTTTTGGGGTTGGGACCCGAAAGAGGTCTGGGCCTTGGTCTCCATCTTGGTCTATATGGTCCTGCTTCACGGTCGGTATGCCGGTTGGATCGGCAATTTCGGGATGGCCGCCGGTTCCGTGATCGGGATGATTTCCGTCGTTTGGGCATGGTATGGCACGAACTACCTAATGCCCATCGGACTGCATTCTTATGCCGGAGAAGGAAGCGGCGGCGGCCTCTACGTGGTGGCGTTCTTCACCGCGAATTTGCTGCTCGTGGGAGTGGCGCGCTTGCGTTACCTCAAAGAGATACGCTCTGCCCGGTCATCGAGTCGCAACAACAAGACCCAACCGCTGAATCCCGTCAATCCGCGGCGCGATATGCAACCCGTCGGCACGAATGCGTGAAGGCAGCGGTTGTCGGGCTATTTACTCTGAGCAAAGAATGCCCGCTTGGGGGCGAAAATCGCCAGATAATGCTGTGTGCCGGGAATGAACCACACTTCCACGGCGATCCATCCGCCTTGCTCGGCTTCGGCGACGAGTTTGCTCAGTTGTGTCCCGTGATCCTGTCCGCGTAAGGCAATCTCGGGGTACGTCTCGATGACGCATACCCGACCGGTCGGTTTGCATTGTTCGGCTAGTGCCTGCCAGTATGCGACGCGACCGTCGGCGGGCAGGTGGTGGTAGGTTTGCGACAGGAAAGCCAAGTCCACGGAACCTTCCGGTCTGCCGGGCTGATCGTTCGGACACTGATAGGGCTCGATTTCCGTCCTTCCATTGAATCGCTGCTTCATCTTTTCCACGAGCGACGACTGAACTTCTGCGGCGAAGACGTGACCGCCCGGCACCACCCGTTGAGCCAACTTATCGGACCACCAACCGTCGCCCGCGCCGATATCGACGACGGTGTCTCCCGGTCGTAAATCCAAACGGTCCAGAATCCACTCGGCCTTTTCGCGATAACTGTAACCGGATCCGTCTCGCGAGGCGAACGCAGCGGCGTCTTGAATCCGCGAACTCGGGCAATCGGCGACCGCCGCCGAATGCAGCCATGCACAAGCGCCAACCAACGCGAAGACGACCAGGCCGCGAATCCCGTATTTCATCGTGAAGCACCTCCCATGACCAGCGGATTAATCGGCACACACGCCGACAAGATTGGCTCACGCTATTCTCAAGGATAAGCAATAACCCCAAAGATACCCCCCGCGCAGACGGCTGAGCAAGCCTTTTCTTGCGGATTCTCTCCTTCACCGCCTCACGTCGCCCGATTGCGGCATGTTCGCACCGCGGCGGGCCGAGCAAGCACGGAATCGCACTTGCGGGAATTGGGCGGCTTAGATAAATAGACGCAAAGCATGTTGTTCCATGCCCGCAACCAACTTGTGCTCGATTCACCTCCGCCCACGGTCGCAAAGGATGACAGAGGGGTGATTGTCATGCGATTTTGCGCCGCCATCTTCATATCGACCGCCCTGATCGCGGCGGGGCTGTCCGGATGCGCGCAAAATCAGTTCGCAGCCTCGCAAAATGCGGCCATGCTACAGCAGCAGGCTGCTTTGAGCCGTCAATTGGAGGAGGCCCAGGCGCGGGCCGTGGCCTTGGATCGCGATAATCAGCAGCTTCAAACCATGCTTGCCCAGGCCAATCAGCGCGCGAAAATCCTGGAAAACCAAGTGTCGGTGGTTCAGCGGCAATTGACCGACACCGCCGCTCAGGTCGCGCAATTGCAAAAGGAGAAAGAGGAAGCCGAGCGACAAGTCAAAACGCTGAACGCTTCGTTGCAACGATCCGGGAGCGTGAGCATCCAGCCGAATAACAGCTTGAGCCAAGCCCTTCCTGCTGTGAATATCCCCGGCGTTCAAGTCCGCAGAGACGGCGACGTCATTCGGGTGGAACTGCCGGCGGATCAACTTTTTGAGCAGGGCATCCTGCAATTCCGACCGGACGCCGTTCCCTTACTGACGGCAGTAGGCGCGGAAATCGCACGGACCTACCCCAACCAGATGATCGGCGTCGAGGGATTCACCGATTCCAGTCCCCTTCGCACCAACACATGGAAAAACCATCTCCAAATGTCCGTCTCGTGGGCGGCAGCGGTTCAGGACGCATTGGTCTCGCAAGGCATCTTCCAACCGGATCAACTCTTCGTCGTGGGCCACGGTGCATCGCATCCGATTATGTCGAACGCCACCGAGGCCGGTCGGCTAAGGAATCGGCGAGTAGAACTGGTCATTTACCCGGAAAAGCGCTCGTCGTAGAGCCGATCGGTTACCGACTTGATACGCACCGGGAAGAATCGCCCCGTTGTTCGCGGCCATCGTAGTTTATAGCCGCAACCGCAATCGCGCGGGGGAACGAGGGTTCGGCTGAGGCACGTGGCGTGATCGTTGTTTTGGCGATACCGTGAACGGCGAGTTGGAGATTCATTCCGGCCCAACGGTACGACTGATCGGCTCCGTTTGCGTATCGTTCGGCACCAGTCGCAACACCACGGGACCGTTCTTGTCTGCCAGGGCATCGAAGAATTCCCGCGGATTGCCCACCGGCGTGCCCGCCACGTGACTCACCAGGTCTCCCGGCCGCAAACCCGCCTTCCAAGCGGGACTGCCTTCGTCCACTTCCTTGACCGCCACGGCCTCCAGCGTCGGCGGAAAGAACCACATACCGCCGTCACGTTCCGGTCCCATGGCCGAGACATACTCCACGACCATGCCGCGCCACTTGCGCGGGGGCGCCGTGATAATTTTCTTTCCGCGCACCGGATACTTCGTCAAGGCGACTTCGACCTGGAAACTTCTCTCCCCGCGAATCACGTCGAGACGAACACGCCCATCCGCCGGTCGGCTTCCCACCGCCAGGACCAAACCATCTTCATCGTAGACGGGATTCCCGTCCACGGCAGTAATGACGTCGAGCGGCCGAAGTCCGGCGCGATCGGCCGGCGTGCCGGGCACCACCCGATCGACTCGGGTGCCTTGCGCCCCTTGCAATCGTTCCGCCAGCGGCAAGGCGTCCGGTTGCAGGCCGAGGAATCCATATTCCACCTCTTCGCCGCGTTTCAGACGTTCCAATGCCCGGCGAAACGTCGCATCGACGGGATAGGCGTAACCGGCGGCCTTCTCATAGCCGGGAGCAAGAGGCAAGTCGGTCAGCAGCCCCACCATCTCGCCCGACAAATTGACAAGCGCCCCGCCGCTGGTGTTGAAACTTAGCTTGGCGTCGGTTTGGATCAGCGTGCCGAAGTGATGGATCGTGGGCTTGCCGGTCGGTTCGGATTCGCTGGGGCTGAGGGGGGCTTTGCGATGCAAATTGGAAACGATCCCCCAACTCGCGCTGACCTGCCCGTCCTTCGCTATCGCATAGGGATTCCCCAAAGCGAACACGAATTGGCCTTTGCGAAGACGTTCGGCGGCACCCAACCGAATGGGTGTAAGATCCGAAGCCTCGACCGCCAACACGGCCAGGTCGCTGCGAGGATCGGCCGCCTTGACCGCAGCCTTGAATATGCGATGGTCGCTTGTGGTCACATAGTAGTCGCAGTCCTGACCGAGAAAGTGATATACGGTCACGATCAACCCCGAGGCGTCGATCACCACGCCTGCGGCGTAATCGCCCACCACGAGCGTATCGTCCGACGACGCCCCCGCCGGACCTGCACCAAACAAACCAAAGGGGTCGGGCCGCGGTTCCAAACTCGTGATTTCCCCCGGCTTCGGGCGCTGCACGCGAGCCACCGCAACCACGGATCGCTCCGCCCGCTCCACCGCCTGCACCATGGCGTTTTCCAGCGTCGCGAGAACTCGAAGGGAATCCGACTCCTGCGGTGAGTCGGCAGTCGCTTGCGCGTAGGCCCTTCGCGCCATGCCCGCCGCCGCAAGAAGCCCGAACAACAACACGCAACCGGCTAGCACTCGCCGCAAGTCCGAAGGGCCGGGCATCCCCACGTTCCAATAACGACCGATCGTTCGGCCTCGCGATATGAACATTTCGTGTCTTCTCCGAACCCGCGTGCAGCCGGACTGGATTCAGCCTCCGATCCCTACCAAGCGGCGCAGGGAGTCGAAGACGCGGCGGGGCTATTCCGCTTCGCGGCCCACCATCGTAAATCCAGGCGCGGTCACCGCGTTTTTTCCTCGCATCCGGGCGTCAGCCTGCATCTTCGTCGATTTCGAGGAAGCACTCAACCACTCCGGGGGACGGTTGCGGTGGTCGGTCATCCTCGCTACCGAGAGGCGCTTCCGCCGATTGTAACGTATCACCCGGGAACGTAACCAATAATCGATTCACCGGAGCTAACATTCGCTCCACCGGCCAGCACATCGCTCGATTAGTCAAACCATGCGGCGACGTGTCGGATTTCTCCTTGTCAGGACGGAGCTTGGCGCCGTTCAGAATCACGTCGGTCGGCGGTTCCGAAGTTCGCAAGCAAAGCCGGACCTGAGTTTGCGGACCCAATCCGGTTGGCGCATGGAAAACACGCTCCCACGTGGGATTCTCTTCCCTCAGCAAGCGCCAAGCGGCGGTTAACCGAATGCGATGGACTCTCACCGATCAACACCTGGCAACTAACGGTGCCTGTGCGAGCGACCGATACTCTCGGCGCCTTTGCGAGCCTCTTTGGAATTCTACGCCCCGCCAACGGAACTGGTCCCAAAGGGAAGCTTCTTTTCGAGCTGGCCGTCAATTTTCGGGACCGGTCAATACGCCGTCCGGTTTTCCCGATTGGATGGAGCGTTTTCGCACGGTGGAGACGATCGCTACGTCACGCAGACAATCGCCGTACTACTCCTCCCGTGCCTCCCCGTCCACGCCGCCCGACTTTGGCCCCTGTTTTGCAAACCATGTCGGCAAGAGAGACGCCCCCAGAATCCCGCCCACAATCCCGAGCGAAACCCACGGATCAATCAAATGGCCGTGATGATGAGCAAACGTGACGGCGACGTACTCGGCCACCATCTTCAAACCAATAAATACTAGAACGATCGCGAGGCCGTAATGAAGATAGCGAAAACGCTCGAGCACCCCCGCCAGCAGGAAATACAAGGCCCGAAGGCCAAGAATGGCGCCGATATTGGAGGAGTACACGATGAACGGATCGCGCGAGATGCCCAAGACCGCGGGTATGCTATCGACCGCGAAAAGTACGTCGGTACTCTCGACCACCAAGAGCACCAAGAACGCCGGAGTGACATAAAGCAGGCGTTCCCTTCGAACAAGAAAACGGTCGTAGCGGATCTCCGGAGTAATCCGCATGATGCGACGAGCGAGTCGCAGGACGATGTTCTTTTCCGGGTGAACCTCCTCTCCCGAAGCAAAAGCCAACTTGGCGCCCGTGTAACATAGGAACACCCCGAAAACCGCACTCAGCCATTCGAACGCTCGAATCAATTCCACCCCGGCAATGATGAACAACCCGCGCGTGACGATGGCGCCCAGTATCCCCCAAAACAGGATGCGGTGTTGGTATCGGATATGGACTCCGAAATACCGAAAAATGACCGCGAAAACGAAGAGGTTATCGACCGAGAGGGACTTCTCGACAACGTAAGCGGTCAAAAACTTGACACCGGCTTCGGAAGTCCCGTGCAGGCGGTATCCCCACCACCAAACGTAGGCATTGAAAAGCAGGGCCAATCCGACCCAAAAAACGGACCACGCCGCCGACTCTCGTATGGATGGAGCGTGCTCCTTGCGGTGGAATACGACGAGGTCCAAAAACAGCCCAACAACCACCGCAGCGATGAAAAGACACCAATGCCACCAGTGGATATCGAGTAGGTTTTCCGTCATTTGAGTCGTCGCTCCCGACGCCCGCCCGATTTGCGGTACAAGAATGGCCCACGCGGTCGCTGACCGTTTACAATAGCCTAGGGCCGCACGCTGCGACAAGGGGCCTCATCGTGGGACATCGTCGGGAATTTGCCTTCAGCGGCGACGAGCGGCCAAGACCTCTAAGACCTCTTGGACCACCCGCTGCACGACGAGTCGATCCGACGCGGGCTTCCCCGTTTCCACCGACAATCCCTTCGGCGACGGTTCGGATTCGAACCCGTCCTCAGCCAACATGGTTTCCATCGTGCGCGCAAGACTACGGAGCGATTCGGACTGCCGGTCGGAAAGCGGTTGACGACTCTCGCCCATGTGGAATCCCCGTGCCGCCGCACCAATGCGAAATCCCTCCGGAAAGTCGGCCGAGTAGAACAAGGCATCGATGTATTGGAGGAGGCGGTACTGCCAGCGGCGAGCCTCATCCCATCGCCCGCCTTTTGCCGCGTCGAATAACGCTCGGGTAACTTCGGGAACCACTCCCGCCCCGGCATTCGTTCCCCCATTGCAGCCCAAAAGGAGCATGGGAACCAGGACCGTGTCCCAGCCCGTCAGGAAAGCGAATTCGGGTCGCCGTGGACGAATGGCCGAAATCAGCCGCATCATCTGCGGAATATCGCCCGAAGAATCCTTGATCGCTACGACGCGCGGAAACTCTTCCGCCAACCGAACGACCGTGGGCACGTCGATCGGCGAAGTCAACATGGGCATATTGTAGATGGTTACATCAACCGGCGTACGAGCGGCAATTTCCGCAAAGTAGGCGTAGATGTTGTCGGGCGACAATCGATAATAAATGGGGGAAACGATGGCGACCGCCCGAACCCCCAAACTGTGGTAATACTCGCATGCCGCAAGGGTTTCCTTGACATTGGCTTCCGCAGCACCGGCCAAGACGGGGACCCGTCCTGCCGCTTGATCTACCGTGATTTCGATGATCCGACGTCGCTCCTCGGGTGTGAACCGCACGAATTCACTGGTCGACCCGTTGGGGTACAGCCCGTGCACACCCTTGGCAATCAACCATTCGAGGTACCGCCGAAGCTCCGGTTCGTTCAACCGCCCCCGCTCGTCCAAGGGCACCATATTGGGAACAAATATACCTTCGATGGGGGATGCGGAGTTCATGGGAATCCCGAAACCAGGACTGGTAGGTCAAGCGAGGGAAGGATGGCCCCTTCACGGTGGATCTCAGGCAGTCGACGACGTAGAGCGATTCATTGCGACCGATCTCTCACTGTTAAGATAGGATGATTTAGGGCGTGGGACAAGCTATTCCGGCATTCGTTCCTGGCAAGTCTTGAGATGCTACTTCGCTCCGCTTTCCGAGATCCCCCGTGAATCGACCAAGAAATACGTTGACAGCATGGGTTGCGATAATTGCAGTCGTGATTTACACGATTGTGTTTTACGCGACGCCGTTGAAAGACGTTTCCGCAATACTGGGTCATCCGTTCGCCCGTTTTCAGGTATTCCCGTATCTGCTCATTCCGGACGAAATATTTGGCTCCTGGTTGGGAAACAACGGAAGGTGGGCGATCTTGGATCGCGTCGCACCGATCTCCCTGGCCGTCGTCATCATTCTGACTTCATGGGTCGGAGGTGTCGCGATCCTTCAATTGCTCGGTATCGCGGACCGCTGCGACCGCGGCGAGCGTTTGGTACTAGCTGTCACGGTCGGACTGAACCTCCTGTCGACCGGGGTACTGCTTCTGGGCTTATTTGGCCTTGTGGCAACCGCCATGCCCGTCTTTTGTCTCCTTGTGGGGGCATGGCTACTCTTCCTCGCTGTTGAGGTTCGGAAAAGGAACCAAATGAGTGCTGACGAAGGGAACGCGAAATGCGTGCGAGAACACATCGCGCCGTCTTGGTTACGATCTTTGCTGAATCCGATTTTCTTAAAAACCGCGACTCCGAGGGATGGAAAGGCAACAGTCACAAGAAAAGCCACTCCGGCGAGCGAGGTCGCATCCGGTCGATCTTCCGTTAGCCAATCGCAGACCAATAAACGCGCGGGTTCCACTTCCGACTTATTCGGGCTGGCTTGGTTAATTTGGGTTGGTACGCTTGGCGTCCTGATCTTGCTACAAGGGGTCTTGCCGCCCACCGATTTCGATGTGCGGGAATACCACCTCCAAGCACCGAAGGAATTTCATCTTGCCGGCGGCATCGGGTTCATTCCCCATAACGTGTATGCGAATATGCCTCTGGGAACGGAAATGCACGCCTTGGCGGCGATGACTCTGTCGGGCGATGTCCGTACCGGGGCCTTGGCCGGGAAAACGGTGACGGCTTTCTACGGGCTGATTCTGATGGCCGCAGTTTATGCAGCAGCGCAGAGATGGGCGCGACGATCCCATGCCGTAGCAGCGTGCCTTGCCCTCGCCGCCACGCCTTGGCTCGTCAACGTGTCGACCGCTGGATTGAATGACATCGCCCTCGCCGTTTACGTGTTCACAGCCTTCTATGCTTTCACTCGGGCATGGGAGAGTCAGATCGACCAAAAAAACTCCAACCGAGCGGGGAAACCGAATGGTTCTCAATCGGATTCCCCTCGTAGCCCGGACCTCGGATGGCTTTCCTTGGCCGGTTATTTGGCCGGTGCCGCTGCGGCGTGCAAGTACACAGGCTTGGTCTATACCGTAATACCGCTTGCGGCACTGATGATGGCAAGAGTGACTCGGCACGCGAATAGGCAGGCCGCCAAGGCCACTCTCGTCTTCGCGCTGGCCGTCGGGTTCGGCGGAGGGGCCTGGTATGCCAAAAACGCGGTCTTGTGCGGCAATCCAACCTACCCGCTGCTCTATCGTTGGTTCGGAGGATATACCTGGGACGATCAGAAGAATGAACGCTGGGGCCAGGTTCACGCAGCCCCCGACTACGCCCCGGCCAGTCTTGCCAAAGACGCGTTTCGTCTCGCCGTCGCGAGCGACTGGCTGGGACCACTGGTGTGGCCGTTCGCAATCGTGAGTTTGGTCTCGGGCGGGCGACTCGACTCTCGCCGACGAGTGCTTTGGCTGATGGCGGCTTGGATTCCAATCGTATGGTGGTTACTAACTCATCGCATTGATCGTTTTTGGCTGCCCCTCTTGCCATTTCTGGCAGTCGGTGCGACCGAGGGAATGCACGCCTTCTCGCAATACCGGGTTTGGAGATGGTCTGTATACGCCGTCGTTATTCCCGCCCTTGTCGTTACGCTTCTGTTGAGCAGCGCAGGGATTTGCAGTTACAACCGCATCCTAGCGCCGCTTTCCGACCTATGGGATGATCCGGACCGAATCGGCGAAGCACACGTCACGCTGAACCGGATGTGGCCCAACGTGTTTTCGGGAAAACTGCTGACCGTGGGCGACGCTGCGGTCTTCGATTTCGAAATGCCCGTCGTGTACGCGACCTGCTTCGACGATCAACCTTGGGAAGTCCTCACCAAAGGAAAGTCCCCGAAAGAGATACATGAAATCCTGCGGCGGGAAGGAATCGGCTGCGTCTTCGTCAATTGGGCTGAAATCGCCCGTTACCGATCTCCGGGAAACTACGGATTTACCGACTACGTTGAGCCAAAGCAATTCCACGACTTGGTCCGCGCAGGAGTTCTTCAGCCCGTCCTCATGCCTGATCGAAGCCCCGGCCAAGCCTACTTAGTCAAAATCAAACCGCAAATCGAGTAGGGCTTTCTTGTCGCCCGGCCAGGCTAGTGAGCCGGTGCGGAAAGCGATCACAGGCACGCCACATCGAACCGGCCACGAGATAGTTGGCAGCGTAGTAGAGGAGACTCTTTGCAACACCACATCTTTTAGGAGACTCTACCACACTTTAGGGCTATCTCCGTGGCAATTGGGCCGCAGATATTTTCCCTCTCATCTGTTTTCCCCAACTTTCAGGCAAGTTGTTGGCAAAGTTTGCCGATTATTCCGACAGCAACAGTGGCGACGGTTTTGTCGCCTGCGTTCGGTTTGCGTGCCGAACCTGATGCCTCACTCGGTTGAGGAGTCCCTATCGCCATGATCCCCGGTCGCAATTTCGACCTAATCTGCCCGGATTTCCGGTCTTGCGGTCGTTTCGCCGCGTCTCTTTCCCTGATCGCGGTCCTGACGCTCGCGGCCTCCGGTTGCCGAACCATGGACTTCTACGATCCCGGACTGGAGCAGACGCCGGCCTCCGCCGATTTGGAGCCTCCCCGAGAATTGGCCAAGGTCTCCTTGCCCGCCTACCGCCTGGAACCGCCCGACGTGGTCCAGATCGAGGTCCCCAAGATGGTCCCCCTCCCGCCCTATCGGCTGGAGGTCTACGACGTGCTGCAAGTGGACGTGATCGGGACGCTGCTGGACCAGCCCATCGCGGGCTACTACATGGTGGAGGCCGAAGGCACGATCAATCTGGGACCGGCTTACGGTTCGGTCCGCGTGGCGGGCATGACCGTGGAGGAGGCCCGCTGGGCCATCGATCAGCACCTGCGGCGGATTCTCCGCGCCCCCGAAGTCGCCGTCCAATTGGCCCGGGCGAGCGGTTTGCAACCCATCGGCGGCGTCTACCTGGTGGGGCCCGACGGGACGCTCAACCTCAAACAGTACGGCGCCGTGTACGTGGCGGGAATGACGCTCCCCGAGGCCCGCGAGGCCGTCCGCCGGCACCTCTCCCAATTCCTCGACTCGCCCGATGTCTCCTTGGAGGTGCTGGCCTACAACAGCAAGGTGTACTACGTCATCACGGAAGGCCCCGGCGAAGACGACAACGTCATCCGCCTGCCCTGCACCGGCAACGAGACGGTCTTGGACGCGGTCGCGCAGGTGGGCGGCGTGTCGCAGGTCTCCAGCAAGAAGATCTGGATCGCACGGCCCTCACCGGCGGGCACCGGTTGCGAACAGGTCCTGCCTGTGGACTGGAATGCCATCACCCGCGGCGGCAACACCGCCACGAACTACCAGGTCTTGCCGGGCGACCGCATCTTCATCGCCCACGACGAGATGATCGCCATGCACGCCTGGATCGACAAGATGGTGGCCCCGGTGGAACGCCTGTTCGGCTTCACCAGCCTGGGAACCTCGACGGTCCGCAGCCTGCAAACCATGGGCCGCGGATACAATCAAAACCGCAGCGGGTTCTAAGCGATGGACGTGACGCAGCGGAAAAGAACGCCTGGGTTTGACCGCCCGACATCCCAGTCTCATGCTTTTCTCCGTCACCCCCACTTTTGGAGAATGGAATTCGTATAATTTCAGCGAGGCTAAAAGCAATATCGAATGCAAGCAGGGAGCATGCGACTGTTGTGACGGTCTCTGCCAAAAGAACCGCACGCCTTGGCCGATCGCCTGGCGTCGCACATTCCGCTTGTGTTGGGAGCACCGGATATGAATCGGCTCACGAATCAACCGACCCTCACCGTCCTGGTTCTGCTTGCCGCCACGCTGATCGGTCGCACTTGCGCGGGACAAGTGACGCCGGGTACGCTCGGGACGGACGGTGGAGTTCGACCGCCTGCGGCGTCACCGCGACAGTCCGCTGCGATGCCGCTTCCCCCGACGAGCGCGGCCGGATCACAGACCGGCCAAGCGGACGTCGTAAACGGTTCCGTTGCACCGGGCGGCGCCGGCATCCCGCTTCCGCCCACAGGTTACTCGCGGAGCAGTTCCGCGGCAGGAACATCGGGAGGATGGGTCAGCGGTACGGCGGCGTTACAAGGCGGCCCGTTTCCAGCGTACATGACGGGCTACGGGACGCCCGCCGGCGGACACTTCGGCGGCGGTACCGGGGTCGGCACCGCCGGTCGCCCGTTCTCCAACTATTCGTCGCCGCAGGCCGTCAGCCCCTACATGAATCTCTTCCGAAGCAATAGCAGCCTGGGTACTGCGGGCAACTACTATACGCTCGTGCGTCCCCAAATCGAACAGCAACGAGTGAACCAGCAACTGTCACGACAAATTAATGAGGTGCGATCGGGCTACGGTAACGCACCGACCGGTCGCGGGGGATCGGTGGGCGGCTATTTCATGAACTACTACGGGTTTTTCTCCGCAGGCCCGCGTTAATGCCCCATTCCGCCGACGAATGCCGACAAGTCAAGCGGCGCGACCCTCACCGGAGAAATATCTCGCGGCACAGAGGCCGACGGAAATCTTGGAAAGGAGTCTTCTGTGAATTCGCAATCCCAGCCAAGTCATCCAGTTTTTAGTGAAGGGATTACGGGGGCCTGTTTCAATTTGGAATTCTCCACGGGAGGGTGGTCCGCTGATACGGGAGAAAATCAGGAGGGTTGCAAGGAAAAGATATCGACCCTCTCGCAACTCGTGGAACGAATGCAAGCGGCTTTGAAACTGTGGATGGAATGGAATCGGGCCTATCAGGAACTCAGCGGCTTGATGTATTCGCACCGCTACGACATTGGCAGATTGGAAAGCCTGGCCGACGAACTGGATCGCCTGCGACATCGTGCCGCGAGTATGACGGCGCAACTGCTTTCTCGCGAACAACAGGATTCCGCGGCGGCAAACTCTCGGCTTCCGCAGACCCTGCGCGACGATGTTCCCGAATAGTCGCCGCAGTGATCAGGCTTGTCTGCCGCGTCGATCATTGAGTTTCTCGTGGCACCGACACCCCTATCAAACCACGCGAAGACCTCGCGGCAGGCTTTCACCGAAAGCCTCTTTCCGTTCTTCCTCGCGGAGCGAACCGCCGGTTCGGACTAATTCGATCAAGTGAGACGGCGCCCCCATGGTTTCCAATTTCTCAGCCGCCTTTTCGCGGAGCGAGGCGTGAAGATCGCGGAAACGATCGCCGGTGCAGCGAGCCAACTGCATGATCGAAAACGCCGCGGTATTTCCGGCGAGTTCCAGTTCCATCAGTCGCCGCAACCACGCTTCGATCGTCTCTTGAGGCACGACGCAATTGAGCGGTCCGTACAATGGCACTCTGGCCCCCAATCTGCCCAGGGTCCAAATCATGGCCTCCCGCATGTTTTCGGTCTTTCGACGCGGCAGCAAATCGAGAATGATCCCTCCCAACTCAACCTTGCAATCGACGGGCAGCAATTCCAACGAGCCAAGCAGTCGCCAGATTTCGGAACCCTCATGAGACGCCGTGGGAAAATCGGATCCGGTCTTGCCCGTCGCTGCCTGTCGCTGAAGCGACCGCACGGAAGCCAGTAGCGGATCGGCCAGGCTCCGTTGGCGTCCGGTCGGCAATCCCCCGGAAATACGTCGCCATAAGATCCACCATTCCGCACGGCACATTGGGGAGGGATGCACCAAACGCCCGTGGAGCAGACGCCACGTCTCCGCGACTCGCCAATCATCAGCGGCGACGCCGTATCCCGGTCGCAGGCAAAAACCTAGCAGGTTCAGCCAACGCGCCTCGTGCGAAGGACTTTGCCTCCGTCCTTGCTCGCACTCCACCAACCCTGCCCAAAGTCGTCGCAAGAATGACGCGGGCCATTCGTAGCGATGAACACCGGTGAGTCGGACCAGTTGCTTCACGACTCCCTCAGGACTTCTCCGCGCTCCTACGCCGAAATACTCTTGCAACGCGGAAACTGCCGCCTCAGTCACCCCTTCGTCCCAAACCCCCTCGTCCTCGGCGCCTCCGCCGTGGGGAGCGATTTCCGTCCGAACCGCAGAGCGAACATCAAACTCCAGTCGCCAACTCCCCGGCCCATCCAGGCGTTTGCACCACATCTCCAACGTTCCGATTTCGGTCAATTTGGCGTGTATCTCCACATCCGCCTCTTTCTCAGAGGCGGCGCGCCGCACGGCTTTCAGGACCGTGCGAATCGGGGGCAAGGCGGTCACTTGTTCAGGGTGAGCGAGAATGATTCGGCCCACCGCGTCGGTCAGTCGTGTACCCGAATAATACACAGGGAATTCGACCGGTTCGGCTACACGCAAACGAAAGGGGCGATCGGTCAGCGTAACCTCCTGATTCGGTTCGGTTCCGGCGGCAAGTACGCAAATCGCGGCGTCGAACCTAGGTGTCTCCACTTTTTCCTGGGACGGTTCGCCGGTGCGAGCCTCCATGGCCGACTCCAAAACATCCTTTTCTTCGCTTGGCAGATCGATGCCCAGGTAGTAAGACCGCGCGAGCGACGCCGCAATTCGAACTCCCTCGCCGCGACGAACCATGCCGTAGTAGGCCGCGCCCTGGGCCACCGCCAAGTCCAAGCGATCGTTCTCCAGGAGGTTGGGTTCCCATTTCCGTTCCGAATTGCCGT
Source organism: Thermopirellula anaerolimosa (assembly GCF_054657335.1). Classification (NCBI taxonomy): domain Bacteria; kingdom Pseudomonadati; phylum Planctomycetota; class Planctomycetia; order Pirellulales; family Thermoguttaceae; genus Thermopirellula; species Thermopirellula anaerolimosa. The sequence goes on along the minus strand of NZ_BAAHYX010000006.1, from coordinate 80,791 downwards.
ACCATCGGGCCAGCACCGACATCAGCCTGTCGCGTATGGCCGCGGCAAAGAATACTCCGCCGTTTAGCAGCACGTGATCGGGCGCCGTCGGATCAAGGTCGTCTTGAGCGGGCGGATCCTGCGTCAGAATCTCGCGGTGCGACTGCAAAAAGAAGGCTATTTGCCGACTGACCGCGGGATCATTCGCGTACGGCAAGCCGAACTCTTGAAAACCGGTGCGCCGCGATTCAGGACGTGCGTCTTTTTCGACAAACGGGAAAAACCCATCCAAAATCACCCGTTGAGCTTCCTCCCTGGAAAGCTCGACCTGCAACGATCCACCCACGATCCGAGACCCGCTCCCCGGGATCGCGATTGTGAGCTTCTCCGGCGGATGGGAACCCAACAATTCTTCTTTAGCCCGTTGACAACGACGTACCAGTACGGACCACTGACGCGTTTCCAACGTCCCGCGTTGCGCCAGTTTGGCCTCGACATGATGGGCAAGCGCGAGATCGAAATTGTCGCCCCCGAGAATCAAATGATCTCCCACGGCAATGCGGTGGAACCGGACATTTCCATCCGCTCCCCCGCGAACGCGAATGAGCGTCAAGTCCGTGGTTCCCCCGCCGATATCGCAGACCAATATTTTTTCACCGGGCTTCACGACGGTCTGCCAATCGTGGGCGTGACGGTACAACCAGGCATAGAAGGCGGCCTGCGGTTCTTCGATCAGTATGACCCGATCCAATCCTGCGACCGCGGCGGCTTTGATCGTGAGTTGCCGAGCCACTTCGTCAAACGAGGCCGGAATCGTCAACACAAATTCCTGATCCGACAACGGATAATTCGGAAAGGCGGCGTCCCACGATTGCCGCACATGCAGGAGATATCGCGAGGAGACTTCGACGGGAGAAAGTCGGGTCACATCCGGCGAACCATGCCACGGCAAGAGCGGCGCCGTCCTATCAACACCGTTATGACACAACCATGACTTGGCCGAAGCGATCAATCGTCCCGGCACCAAGGCTCCGTGATCCCTTGCGAACAAGCCGACGGTGTAATTGCGAGGCTCGCCGACGAACGGCAACCGCAAGGCATCGTCCGGAAACTCGCCTTCGGCGGCCTCGTAATGGAACGAGGGCAATACCTCCAAGGACTCGATACGCCCCGGCGAGACGATCTGGGGAATGCGAAAGCTTCGAATGCGTCGGGGATGCTCTTCCGTATCCACATAACAGACGGCGGAGTTGGTGGTGCCCAGGTCCATCCCCACCACAAAACGCGAAGCCGCGCGATCGTCTTCCATGGGGCGTTTGATCCCGAAGGTTGATTGCAAGTATTACGTTTCCTCGCGGATTTGAAAAAAGCTCCCGCGTCGATCCACAACGAAACCCCCTTCGCGGCACAAGCGGCGCTCCCTTGGTCGTCCTACTCGCCGAAAAGGACCTCGACGTGCGTCCCGGCGTCTGGTAGGGATGGAGAGATGACTGCGGGGGCCGATCGGCAAACGCGAATCGGAAGCTCCGAAAGTCGGGCAGGGAGGTCGACTAACCCTCATCGGCTTCACGCACGCTGAATTCGAGCTTCCATCTCTTGTCGGAATGGATGCTGTTGCACCACAGTTCCAGCATTCCCAATTCTGTGACCTTGGCGTGAAATCGCACGGGTACGTATTCGCCTTCGCCGGCCTCTTCCGCGGGCAGGCACGCCTCCAGAGAGTCGGTTTCTTCGAGTTCTTCGGGCGTCCAACGATCCAGCACATCGCCCGGTCGGTCGTTTTTTCGGATCGACGACCCGAAAAAGCGAAACTGAACGGGTTCACCGACGATCAATCCCACCTCTTCGGAAGGGACGTCCACCGCGGAACCTTCTTCCATGCCCATGGGTACGACGCACAGCGCACGTAACGGTCGAGGAATGCCGGGAACCGCAGGACCGGAGGTCTCCACGCCCACATAATAGGCCCGAGCGGTGCCACCGCGAATTCGTACGCCGCCGTGTTCCTTGGCCCAGGCGTAATAAGCCGCGCCTTTGGCCACGGCGTGATCGAGGTCCTGCTTGCCCGCCAACATCTGAGGCCGCGGATCGTCGGGAAACCAGGACCGTAGTACTTCGAGAATTCGTTGACGGAGTCGAGGGGCGCGGAATACGCCGCCGTTCAGCAGCAATTGCGTCGGTCGTGCCGGACCGCCGTCGTCCGGCCCATGCGACTGCAAAAACGCCGCCAGATGCCGCGTCACGGCGGTGTCCGTTTCGTACGGCAAGCCGACCTCCTTGAAGCCGGAAGTTCGTCGTTTCGCCGGACGTTCACCGATTTCGCAGGGCGGAAAGAAGCCCTCGAGAAGGGATGCCGCCACCTCCTCCCGTTTGACCTTCACGCTAATGGTGCCGCCGATCAGTTTGCTGCCCCGACCGAGGATGGTGATCGGGAATTCGTCGGGACCGTCCTCCGCCAAGAGCGACTCCTTGGCTTGGCGACAAGCATGCCAAAGCGACACGGACTGCCACGCGTCCAGAGAGGTGCCTTTTTCCGCGAACATTCGGGCGGCCATGTGCGCGAGGGCCAGGTCCATGTTGTCGCCGCCGACCAGCAAATGATTGCCCACCGCTAGACGACGGAGAGTCAATTCGCCGGATTCTTCGGCGACTCCCACCAGCGTCAAGTCGGTAGTGCCCCCGCCGACGTCGCACACCAACACTTGATCCTCCACATTGAGGACCTTGCGCCACCTGGCTCCGGTATCGGCGAGCCAGGCGTACAGCGCGGCCTGCGGTTCTTCCAAAAGCACGAAATCAGCGGGAAACCCGCTTTCCAGTGCGGCTTCCCGCGTCAACTCGCGAGCGGCTGCGTCAAACGAGGCCGGTACGGTAAGCACCACGCGCTGTCGAGCGAACGGTGCATCCGGAAAGGCGTGCTGCCAAGCTGCGATCAGGTGTTCCAGGATACGCCGAGAAGCCTGAACCGGAGAAATTTTGGCGACATCCGCCGGAGCATTCCAGGGAAGGATCGGTTGCCGCCGATCGACACGGCTATGACACAACCATGATTTGGCCCCGCTTACCGTTCGCTGCGGCACATCAGCGGCCTGGCGTCGAGCGTATTCGCCCACCACGCACTTCGGCGCCCGATCCCACGGGAGGGCAAGCGCACCCTCGGTCGCCTCGTCGTCGGAACTGAGATATACGTAGGATGCCAGGCTCGTCTTCTCCTCGACCGTTCCCGGCGCAACCAGTTGCGGAATCCGGAGGACCTCCGGTTGCGGTTCTTCCGCATCGATCGGCACATAAGCCAACACGCTATTGGTCGTCCCCAGATCGACTCCGATCACATACTTCGTTCTCATAGGCACTCAAATCGTTCCATAGCGCCGACGACTTCGGCGGCTTTCAATTCGGTGGAAAACGCGACTGTTCGGCCCGCATCATGGGGCGGCACGCGAGAGGAAGTTCGGTTCCCGTCCGCTGTAAACTCAAGCTTGGACTTCGACCTCCGCCGGAGCAATTACTTGAGCGGCTTGAGTCGAACCGGTCCACACCGGCAATTGGCACTGCGTCGCCTTCCACCCGTGATGGCGGAGGATACCTCGATACGGCCCCGATCCGCCGACTTCTCCCACCAGTCGGTAGATTCCGGAATCGTAGCCTTTGGGCAACTCCACCGTTTGGCCCTCGCCCTGATCGACGGCGGGACGAATGGCGAAGATGCGTTCCAAAGCCGCGGCGCAGTCACGATGAATGTCGCGCACGGCGGCACCCACCTGGGCATCGCCGTACTCCGCGATCGACTCTTTGAAAAAGTCGATCAATCGGCCCTCCCGTTGAAGCACCTCCAACAGGATGAGGGCTTCGCTCTTGACCGCTTTGGCGGGCGGGCGTGTCTCCTTTCGTGTGGCAACCTTGTCGGTTTCAGCCGCGCCTTCGGGCGGCGGGGGGACCGTCGCAGTTTTCTCCACGGCTGTGTCGATGGCGATGCGCACTCGCTCCGCCGCTAAACGATCGAACAGTACGGCAAAAAAAGCCCGGAAAGCCAATCCAAGTCGCATGACCTACTCCATGTTGACACTCATTCCTCGATTTGTATGGACACGCGGCGGCAATAAATAAAACGCGTGCTCCTCCGATACTTCCGTTCTCGAAGTCGCATCGTGGCACCGAAAACCCGCCTCGATTGCCGCCGTTTTGCAATCGCTGAGCGCCCCCGGTCAGCCGATATCGCAACCGGAGGCGGATATTCCATTATTGTAACGGGTTCGAGCGAGTTAAGAACCGAGTGGTTCAGGCGGCATAGGCCCGTCGTACAACGGCCTAGCGGCGAAGTAGGAACCGGTCCCGCACTTTTTCGAGCGCTTGCAGGAACCGCGCAACGTCGCCGTCCTCGTGTACGGTGGTAAGGCTCAGACGCAAACAAGCCTCGCCCTTTGGCACCGTGGGCGGGCGGATCGCGGGCACGAAAAACCCTGCATCCCACAAGGCCGCGGACAATTCCATCGCAGTTCGGGCATCGCCGACGATGATCGGGATGATTTGGCTTTGTGAGCGCCCGACGTTCCATCCCTGGCCGCGAAGTACGTTACGCACCGTCTCGGCCCGTTCCAGCAACTTGCGTCTTGCGTGCGGTTCCGCTCGAACGATATCCAGTGCCGTCATTGCAGCCGAGCATAACGCGGCGGGAAAGGCCGTCGAAAAGACGTACGATCGGGCACGTTGGAATAACCACGAAGTCAACCACCGACACCCCGCCGTAAATCCTCCCACCCCACCGAGAGCCTTGCTCAATGTCCCCACGCGAATCGGGACGCGATCCTCCACGCCGTAGGCTTCGCAAAGTCCCCGCCCCAATTCCCCGAAAACGCCGGTCGCGTGGGCCTCGTCCGCCATCAGCATGGTACCAAATTGACTAGCGACCTCCGCAAGCTGGGAAAGCGGTGCAAGGTCTCCATCCATACTGAAAACGGTGTCGGTCACGATCAAGCGGCGACGGTGACGATGAGGCTTGGCCAACAAGGCGGCCAAATGATCCGCGTCCCCGTGACGATAGACCTTCACATCGGCGCGGCTCAGACGGCAACCGTCCCAGATACTGGCGTGGTTCTTTTCGTCCGTATAAACGGCGTCGCCCGGACCGACGAGTGCCGCAATCGTCCCACTATTGGCCGAATAACCGGACGAGAACACGATGGCGGCTTCCGTGCCCTCGAATTGCGCAAGGGCGGACTCGAGGGCGTCGTGCAGGCTTGATCGCCCGCAAATCAACGGGCTGGCACCCCCGCCGAAACCCTCTTCAACCATGGCCCGGCGGACGGCATCCACCAACCGCGAATCGCCGGCCAGACCTAGGTAGTCGTTCGACCCGAAGTTCACGCACGAGCGTCCGTTGAGGTCGATGACAGGCCCTTGTCGAGTAAGCCGAATACGTGGCGAACGAAGAAGATCTTCGCGACGCAGGCTCTCTAGAGATTCGACGAGCCACCCGAGCGAGTTGGGAGAGACGTCAGGAGAATTTGTCATCGACCGGCGCCGGCGGAAACAGGACCTCAACCGGGCGGCCAACCGAACGGGCGCCCGGCGAGGATGTGAAAGTGCAAATGCTTGACTTCCTGACCGGCATCTCGACCGTTGTTCAAAACCAGGCGAAAGCCTCGATTCAGCCCCAGGCTTTCGGCGATCTTCCGGACCGCCATTAGCAGTTTGCCCATGACCGCTTCGTCCGCCTCGTCGAGAGACTCGAAGTCCGCAATTTCCTTCTTGGGAATGAGCAGGATGTGCACCGGAGCCTGCGGATTAATATCCTTGAAAGCCAAGCAATCGGCATCCTCATACACGATTTCAGCCGGTATCTCGCGGTCGATGATCCGTTGGAATACGGACTTGGACGTCATGCCGACACCTCATCCCGTCGAGGCTGCGGACAACTCTCGATTCCGATCGGAGAAAAGTCGTCCGCTGAAACGCGTCAAGCGGACCGCTCCGTCAAACCGAAATTGTCCAGCACGACTTCCGGGTTCGGCGCCATGCGTCGAATCTTCTCGGCGATGGCGGTTCGCTCGGATGCCGTCGCCTTTTCCAATTTGCGTTTCAAAATGGCGTATTTTTCGCTGCGCTTTCGCCGACGTCGCAGTTCCGTCTTCCTCTCACTGATGGGCATATTCTCTCCCTTGAGCTCAATAACTTAGAATCAACTCGCAATCGAGCGCGCCTCGCAAACCGGCCGCAAGCCGTATCGTCGGGATACCGTCCGGCAGCGGAACCTTCACGATCCCAACCTTCAATCATTACCGCTCCCTCGGCGGAGCGTCAATACGTACCGATCGACGTAGCAGGCCTCGTCGCTGCCGCTTCGATGGGCAGAATCTTACGCCGGGCGAAAAAAGGATCCGCCACGCAGCGGTCAAGTCTCGCCCTCAGTTGGACAGCGGACAAGACACTCCGACTCAATTTTGTCGGTATGCGCCCATACCCTTTGGCTATATCCGATTGGCTATATCCGAGTCGTTACTGGGACTTGCCAAGGGCCTTGAGGTACTCGCGGTACTGTTCGCTCCATTGCGGGGGCGGTGCGGTCTGGCGAGGAGTCCCCAGCCCACGTTGCGAGTCATTGGCACCCCGCCCACTCCGCAATTCGGTGCCCCGAGGGCGAAGCCCCAGGCTCTTCAATACTTCTCTAAATTGCCGGGCCGAGCTACTGTCCGCCGTGGGCACCTCCGCCTTATCTCGCAGTTCTCGCCAGCGTTGTGCGAAGCGTTCCATATCCTCTCGGGTCCAACCAAGTCGGTCGAGGAGTTCCGGGTCAGGCGTATTCTTGGCCAACTCTTCCTCCAAATAACGCAGAGCCAAATCGGTCTGCTTGCGTGCGAATTCCACGATCGGCTCATCCGCCGAGTCGGGGCGCGGCGCGCGTTGGACGGGGGCGGAATCCGCGTCACCGGGCAACCCGCCACCGCGCGGATTGCCGTTCCCCGGAGATCTTTGTCCGACCGAAGGCGCCCGCCCCGAATCGCCCGCCTCGTCGGACCGAGCAGAGGTCTCCGCGCCACCTTGCTGCGAGCCCTGATTTGCGGAGGCACGACCATCCGTTCCATTCGGCCCACCGGATTCCGGACCGTTGGGGTCTCGCATTGCTTCACCACCGGTAGTTGCCGGCGATTGGCTGCCGGGGGTGCCAAAACCACTTTGCGGGGACGATTGTCCTTGTCCCTCTCGCCCGCCGCCGGGGAGCGTACCGCTGTTTTCGCTTTGGGTTTGCGAACTGTCGCGAGACGAAGGATCGGTGGAGGCTTGCGGTTCGGGTGAACTCTCAGAGGCCCCCTCCGTCTGCGGAGAACGAGAGGCTTGAGGCGGCGTTTCGGACGACTGCGTTCCTTGCGGCGACCGGCCTTGCGTCTGCGAACCCGGTGGAGGCGTTGTCCCCATGGCGGCATCTTCCGGGGCCGCGCCGGGTTGGGAAGCTCCGCTTTGTGCACTTGGATTGGCAGGGCTTTCCCCCCCTCCCCGCGGCGACTGCGAATCCGGATCATCCGAGTCTTGTCCGGTATTGTCGCCTGCCGGAAAACCTCGCTCGGGGCCTGACTCGCCCGGCGTGCCCGAGCCTTGTGGGCGTTCCTGAGGCGAATCGGCTCCTTCCGCTGCGTTGGGGGAAGGCTTTTCTGCGCCCGGCCGATCGGAGCCTGTCGTGCCCTCGCTTGGTGAGTTAGCTGGTGACTCTTGCTGTACGGCAGGGTCGGGCGTGCCTTCGCCCCCCGGCGTCCCCGTCCGGCCTTTCTCTTGCAAGTATTTCAAAATCCTCTCAAAAGCCTCGCCCGGGTTATTCTGTCCATCCGCCGGACTCGGCGGTTTCCCGGAACGACCGCCGTCACCGTTAGAGGTCGGGTTGCGTCCGCTATTGCCCGACTCTCCGGATTCTGATGTATCGGCGGGCGTCGAGCCTTCCTGCCCTACCGCTCCCGCCGTGGGACCTTTCCCGTCACCCAGCGATTGGGCGCCCTCTGCGTCGCGACCGCCGCCGGTTTCCTGCATCGCTGCCGGGTCACCTTGTCCTGCCCCGTTTCCGGAATTAGCTGGCGAAGGCCGTTGTGCTTGGCCATCTGGGGTTGTTGACGGGGAGTCGCCGCCGGAATTGCCATTAGAACCAGCAGACTGGCTTGCCGCCGAGGATTGGCCGGTGCCGCCCGACTCACTTTGGCTCCCGCTTTGACTTTGCGAACCGGTGCCGTCGGCGGACTGCGAGCCGGACGATGCACCGCCGGATTGCGAACCGCTCTGCGCCCCTTGGCCCTCCATGCCCTGCTGCCCCTGGTGGGCATCGGAACCGCCCTCACTTGGCTTGGACTGGTCGGGGCGATTGTTGTCGCTTGGCTGCGGTTGTCCATCTCCGCCGGAAGATGCGTCGGCAGGTTCGGGATTCTGTTGTCCGTCTAAGGACGCACTATTCTCGGACGTCGAGCCTTGGTTCGACGGGGGAGGGCGATCTTGTCCGTTTGCAGAGTTCTTTCCATTCTTCTCAGGCGCAGCATCCGATGACGGCGAATCGGATCGGTCCGATCGATTCTCCGCCGAAGCGTCCCCGCCGGCAGCATTCGGCTGCTGCGGTTGCGCGTTGTCGGACGGAGTCGATTCTCCTATCACGAGTTGCAAGCGCCGACTCTCGACGCGATTGGCGGTTGGTTCTCGGTTATCCAAGGCCTCCGACCAGCAGAAAACGGTGTCTCCCGGCTGGAGATTCAGTTCGGCAGGGCGAAGCTCAAACGATTTCGTTACAATTTCGGTGCTTCCCGACTCGGACGGCGGCGTCTCCAACAGCACCGATGAATGGATCGACCGACCGCCCTTCTCCAAATACAGGGCCAATCGGTTCAAGCCGAAGTCCGGGTCCTGGGCTTTCACGTGAAGGGTGGTCGCCGCATTGACCGGGATGACCGAACCGTCCGCCGGCGGGTCTTGAAAATCCACCCAAGGAGGCCGATCGGGAATTGTTGCAATACTGAATCGAACCGGATCTCGGTTTCTTCGACCGTCCTCATCCGTGCCGCGCAGGGCGTAAGACGTGAATTCGCCTATGTTGGGGTCCTTCTTACTCATCTTCAAGGTGAATCGACCCAGCCAGCCTTCGCCCGAGCGTTGCATCGGTATGCGGATCCTGCCGTCGTCCAGTTCGATCTCGGCGTCTCTCAAGGGTACGGAAGCTTGCGCCGAGACCGTAACGCGAGTCCCCTCAATGGCCGAAATATCGCCTGTCCCGGTCAACGTCTTTTTCCCGAGTCGCGTGTACGGCGGATATTCCAGTTCCAGGCTTTGTACCTCCAGCCTCACGGTTGGGAGTACGCGAATCCGGAATGCCTTGGTCTCGGCGTCCGCCGCCTCGATGCGATACGTGGTATCGCAGGGAATTGCCGGGAATAACTCGGCGGAAAACCGCGAGGATTCGCCGTCGACGGGCCGCAGGGGAATGACCTGATCCGAGAACTGTCCGTCCGCCGTGGAGAAGTGCAGTCGCGGTTCCTCGCCGCTGCGTAGGCCGAACACGTGGGCCGTAACAATGACCCGATCCCCCGCCGTAACTTCGGCATTGCCGGGTGACACGTCCTCGATCCGGACCCGCGTGGCAGGCGCGATGTCGGCCCAAGGAATCAGTACCCGGGCGGTGGAAACCAAGGCATTCTTAGGGGAGAAAACGACGTACAGGCAGAACGCGGCAATCACACCAGCGAGAACGGCGGCCCAGCGTACTACTTGAGCACGGTCCACGACCGAGTCCAACGCGACGGTCTCGACGGTCGCCGCCGCTTTGCGCTCCAATCCTAGAAAAACGTGCTTGGAAAGGGGATCGTGCTCGAAGTCTTGCCTTCGTTCCCGTAATAGCAAGAACCCCATCACGGCGTGCTTCAGGCCGGGGAACGCTTTTTCCAATACGTACGCGGCAAACAGCGGGTGAATGCGGTGCAGGAGATAGGGACCGACCGCGAGTCCCAGCCAAGCGGCGGAAAGTCCCGCTACAAGAGACCAGGCGGTCCACCGCAACGGAGTCGGCATTCCACGAGAAAACAGCCATTGATCGCAGACGGTGAAAACCAACAAGAAGCCGACGACTCCGACCAGCCAAATCAATAGCCGCCAAGACAACTCGACCCAACCGATCCGCCGTCCCACGGAACGGATACGTTCTTCGATCCGACGTTCCAATTCGTCCTGTTCGGAACGAACGGACGTTGCAACGGACGGAATTGTCGGAGCGGCTTCGGAGCCGGACATACACAACCTCAATTGCGTCGTTTGACGGCCCACTCGACCGACGTGCTGTTTATAGCGTGCCCGGGACGGCGTAGGGGATTACTGCGATCACCACCGGTACGCCGTTCTCCCGCGGCAAAACCTACTTGCATTATACCCGATCTTGGAGCGTCTCCCCGGCCAAGTCCGCCCGAACGACCGCGGCGAGTCCCTCCCTATAACTTGGATAACGGCACGAGAAACCCAGTTCCCGGCAAATCTTATGATTCGAGACCCGCTTGTGCCCCGTCCCGCGGGTCGCCCCTTTGTTGAAACTCCGCTCGGAACCCTCCGATGCACCCTCCTGGGAAGGATTGTCGAACCTGGGCACAGGAAGATTCAAGAGTCGTGCCAATTCCCGATAGAAATCCGCGCGGGTTACGGGTTGACCGTCCGAAACATTAAATACGTTAGGTCTAGAGGCGTCTTGGCTCGCCAAGAGCACTGCCGTCACGGCGTCGTCCACGTGAATCAAGTTGACGACAGCCTCGGCTTCGCCGGGCAACACAAGGTCTTGGATGAGATTCCTTAGCAGCGGAATCCGTCCGGGACCGTAGATGCCCGCCAATCGCAGCACGATGCTCCTCGGGCCTGCCGGCGATGATCTCAGGATGTTCTCGGCTTCCAGGAGTGCCTTGGCGGACTGGCGTACGGGACGCGTTGGACTGCATTCGTCCGTCCACTCTCCGGCATGATCTCCGTAAACCCCGGTACTGCTGATATGAACGATACAGGCGGACTCTCCGGCGGGAGACAGTAACACGTTGCGCATTCCCTCGGCGTACACCTGGTATGGGGATTCGTGACTCTGCCGATCGTAGGCAACACAAAAGACCAGAGTGTCTACGGTCGGCAGTCGACCCAGTGTTTTGGATCGTGTGACGTCAGCGACAACCGGAATGAGCCCTTCCGACTCAAAGAGGGCCGCTTTCTCTGCAGACCGGGTCACCGCGAAAACCGTATCCCCTTGCGCCTGCCAGGCCTCGGCCAGGCGTTTTCCCAAATAGCCGGCGCCGACAATCAATCGTGAGGGCATCGCCATCCCTTGAGTTGAAGTAAGGAGCGATCCTAATCGGATTCGAAAAGCCGGCCCGAACCCCTAAATAGCGTGCCGGGGTCGCACGTCGCCCGGTTTGCTTGCCTCTCTCACCGACGGATGAATTCGAGCGACACGCCATCAACAACGCTTGCCCCGACTTATTCTGATTCGATCAACTGGAGGCCGTATCGCCATTACCATCATCCAGGCCGGTCGGTTCCCAACTGACGGCGACGGTGGGGTTTCGACGTGCAAAGGTTTCGAGATATGCCTGGAGGATGATTTGCGCGGCCACCTTGTCGAGCCTTTTCTTTCGCTGTTTCTTGGTCATCGCCGCCTCAGTCAACCACGTCTCGGCAGTCCTGGAACTGAATCGTTCGTCCATGAACACGACCGGCACTCCCGTGGCCGATTCGAGCCATTGCCCGAACGATCGTGCCGCCTGAGACAGTTCCGACTCCCAACCGTCGCAATGAACGGGGAGGCCGACAACGAACAAGACCACTCCTTCGTCGTCCCTGAGTCGCCGAAAAAAGGCGGTATCCTGCCGTTCGTCTTTGGGGCAATAAACGTCCCACGGCGTGGCGATGGACCGCCCGGCGTCGCTGATGGCCAAGCCAATCCGTCGCTTCCCGTAGTCAATGCCGACAAACCGTCCCGTTGCTGGAATTGGCCGCTCTTTCATCTGTGGTGACGCATCCCTCTTCGGGTATCGCGATTTCCTATCCCCTCGGAAAACCATTGGGCGACGGAATGCGACGCTCAATTCGTCGCGAAGCTTGGCCTTCTTGCTTTCTCCTCACAACCCTATATTTTATCCGCGCTTCCAGTCAGGGCGTCGATGTTGAAGCGCGTGGGCTGAGGCTTCTTCGCATGATAAACGGCTCCGCACTGTCTCGTGGTTGCATCAGCGAAGGAACAAACGGCGCCGCGAAACCGCATTCGCCGCCATTTTCGCCATGCCTCGGAGAGGAAACGGAATCGCCCCGGCGAGAGAATGCGTCCTTGGATCGAGAAACGAACACCTTGGCTTTTTTCGCGGCCTAAATTCAACCTTTTGAACCGCTCCGCGGCGTGGTATCATGAACCGCGTGCCGGTTGCCGTCGCCTTGACGTTCCCGAAGTGTCCGCCCCCATCGACATAGGTCGGCGACTTGGGGGCGGATTTCGCAAACGACCGCCGGCATCGTAATCCCGCCACGCCGAATGCCGTAACTCTTTTTCGCCGATGATTCGCTCGCTGAAACGAATTCGTCATTCATTTTGTCGATTCGAGATAACGCTGTGAACAGCAACGTGCCCTCCACATCGACCTCCGATCGGCCCCCAAGGTCCGGACGGCGACGGCATGCATGGGTGCGGCATGCCGTGAGCTTTCTCGTGGTGTTGGCGCTGGTTTATTTTTTACGCAACACGCTGCTGGGGGCTTGGGGGCAATTCCACCGCCTTGAGGCGGACTCGGGCATCCGCCTTCATTTTCGGTGGGGATGGTGCTTGGGTGCCGCCGCGATGTATGTCGTGGGTGTCTTGCCTGCCGGTTGGTTTTGGCATCGAGTGCTGCGAGATCTCGGCCAACGGACGAGCCTGGCCCGGGCCATGCGGGCCTATTTCATCGGGCACTTGGGGAAATACGTTCCGGGGAAACTGTGGGTCGTATTCCTGCGAGTAGGATTGGTTGCCGGGCCCGAGGTCCAGCCTTCCATGGCGGCAGCGGCAGTGTTTATCGAGACCTTGACGATGATGGCGGTGGGCGCGTTTCTTTCCGCCGTCTACCTGGTCTTTGCGTGGCAGGGCAAAGGGGAGTTGCTGGCGGCAGCGGCGGGCATCGCATCCGTGGCCGTCTTTTTTACCTTGCCGCCCGTTTTCAAGCCTGTTTTGCGAATCGTCGCCCGGAAGAGCGGTCGGCAAGACGTGCTTCAAGCCGTGGAGCGTCTGGGATTCCGCACGTTGTGGCAAGGCTGGCTGGGGATGTTCCTCCTATGGATATGTCTGGGTATCAGCCTTTGGATGACGTTACAGGCGTTGGGACTGCACGGCTTGCCGTTTTGGGAACCGTTGCCCCGCATGGTTGCCACCGCAGCCATGGCCACCGTCTCCGGATTTGTGATCATTCTTTTGCCGGGCGGTTTGGGCGTTCGAGAATTCGTTTTGGTAGCGTTGCTGGCACCCTACCTTGCGGATTCGCCGGTCGCCTCGGAACTTGCCGGTCGAGGGGAGTTGACGGCGGTTCTCGCGGCCGGACTGCTGCGCGTAATTTGGCTTTTGGCCGAAGTGGCGGCCGCACTGGTTTGCTGGCTGTCGGCGTGGCCCGCTGCGCGATCATCCAACGCATCGCGGTCGGAAATGCGTTCGCCACCCCCGGGGACGCCGGACGAGGACGCCATGTCCCCAGCCCTGCCGACGGACCTTTCTTGAACGCTTGCGGTCCGCGGGCCGACGACCTCGCATACACCGCGGAAGGGAACGAACATGGCACAGCCTTTGTCGATTGTAGTACCGGTTTTCAACGAGGCTGCCAGTCTGCGGCAGCTTTACGACGAGATCGCCGAAGTTCTCGCACAGCACAATTATGAGGCTGAGATTATCTTCGTGGACGACGGTTCTCGCGATGATAGCTGGACCGTGATTCGCGAGTTGGCGTCGCGAGATGGACGGATTCGGGCCGTGCGATTCCGTCGCAATTTCGGCAAGGCCGCCGCACTCAGCGCCGGATTCGCGATGGCGAAGAACCCGCGAGTCCTGACGATGGACGCAGATTTGCAAGACGATCCCCACGAAATCCCGAACTTTTTGGCCAAAGTGGAGGAGGGTTTCGACGTCATCAGTGGTTGGAAGAAGATCCGTCACGATCCCTGGCACAAGGTGCTTCCATCCCGCGTGTTCAATTGGATGGTCAGCAGTATGACCGGCGTACGTTTGCACGATCACAACTGCGGCATGAAGTGCTACCGCCGCGAGGTTTTGGAAGAAGTCGTTCTTTACGGCGAGTTGCATCGCTTCGTGCCGGTCTTGGCCGCCGCCCGAGGATTTAGCGTCGGCGAACTCGTGATTCACCACCGTCCCCGCCGCTTCGGCAAATCCAAATACGGGTTTTCTCGTTTCGTCAAAGGGTTTCTCGATTTGCTGACGGTACGATTTCTGACCGGTTTCGGCCAGCGTCCGCAGCACGTGTTAGGTACCATCGGCCTGGTTTCCTTCGCCTTGGGCGCCGTGATTTTGACGTACTTGGCCGCTCTTTGGACCTGCTCGCGCACGCTCCCCGGTTGGAACCCCGTCACGCTGCACGATCGTCCCTTGGTGGTTTACGCCACCGGTCTGCTGCTGCTCGGAGGACAATTGATGAGCATGGGATTCTTGGCCGAGCTATTCTTGGCCTATCATGTCCGTCCCGAACGCACGTATTCCGTCGCGGAGCGGATCGACTCGCCGCCCGCGTGACAAGCATGACCGGTGATCCCTTTTGCTTCGTTCATCCTGCCGGGCATCGAGAACGCAACCATCCGACACCCCATGCAAAGGGAGACCGCCGCCCATGACCGCCTCACCGCCTGCCGAAACTTCTTCCGCTTTGACGTCTACGCTCGTTCGTCGCACCTGCTACGCGATTCTGATCACCGCCGCGGCGGGGGCCATGTTGGGACGCATTCTGGCGGTTACGTCGGTCGATGTCGAACTGCTGGAACGGCAACGCTTGCAAGATATCTCAAGGGAGTTGGAGTCGCGCCGCGCGGAATACGTCGCCCGAGGCGTCACCGGCAGGCGACTCGAGGCCGAAATGGCTCGCATCGAGAAAGCCCTCCAGGATCGGGCCGTCCTCAGTCGCCCCTTTCTCAGCGCTAATGATCGCAGTCGCTGGTGCACCGTCCGCGCCTTGGTGGAACCGGAAATGCGAGTACCCGGTGCGCCGTACGCCATCGACCGCGTGATTCAGGAACCGCGATGGGACACCATCGACATGGTCAAGCACGACGGCCATTTGTACTCGAGCAAGCCGCCTCTGTTCCCAACGCTTTTGGCCGGGCTTTATTGGGTCATCTTGCATACCACGGGTTGGACGTTGCGAGATCAGCCCTACGAAATCGCGCGAGTCGTGTTGATCCTGGTGCAATGGCTTCCCTTGATCGCGTATTTGATCGGCCTTGCTTCTCTCCTGGAGCGTTTCGCACGCAATGATTGGACACGCATTTTCGTCCTGGCGGCAGGATGCTTCGCGACGTTTCTGACCACCATAGTTGTAACGCTCAACAATCACTTGCCCGGTGCGGTATGTGCATTTGGGGCGATGTTTTTCGCCGTGCCGATCTTTTGGGACGACCGCCGAGAGGCATGGAGATTTGCCCTCGTCGGCTTCCTGGCAGCTTTCGCCGTGACGTTTGAACTGCCGGCGCTTATCATGTTCGTCGCCATCCTCGGTTTTTTGTCTATGGTTTCGCTTCGCAGAACGGTTTTGTGTTTTTTGCCTGCCGCACTCCTGGTCGGCGCGGCCTACTTCTGCACCAATTGGTTGGCCCACGGGACTCTGACCATTCCCTACTCGCACCGCGGTGAGGAGGGTGAC
This sequence comes from Thermopirellula anaerolimosa, assembly GCF_054657335.1. Classification (NCBI taxonomy): domain Bacteria; kingdom Pseudomonadati; phylum Planctomycetota; class Planctomycetia; order Pirellulales; family Thermoguttaceae; genus Thermopirellula; species Thermopirellula anaerolimosa. Next base: position 64,949 of record NZ_BAAHYX010000006.1, on the reverse strand, counting down.
AACTGGTACGACTATACCTACGAGCGAAGGGGCCGCGTCATCGAGAGTTATTGGCGCAACCCCGTGGGGATCGATAAGGGCGAGCCTTCGATCGCCGCGTATGTCTTCCACTCTCTGATCGGACATCACGGGATTTTTTCCCTGACGCCCATCTGGCTGCTGACGGTCGGCGGAATTTGGTTTGCATGCCTCGGAGAAGACCGTAGATGGCGTGCATTCGCCGCGACGGTCGCCGCGGCCTCCCTGATATGTCTGATCTTCTATTGGACGCGGGACCTCCGCGCACGCAATTACGGCGGCCTTTGCTGCGGCTTTCGTTGGATGTTCTGGTGGGCCCCGTTCTGGCTTCTGCTCATGGCACCGGGGCTGGACCGCTTGGCCCGCTCCCGATGGGGCAGGGGGGGCGCGCTGGCGTGCCTAGCAGTCTCGGCGATGTCGGCAGCCTATCCGACGTGGTCGCCCTGGGTTCATCCTTGGCTCTTTCGATGGTTGGAGTACCAAGGTTGGATCGCGTATTGACGGCCCACGACCCGAAACGCAGCAGCACGGGATGAAGGCGCAGCCCTCGCCCGTGGCCATTCCAGGGCGAAAAGAGCGTCGAAAACGGCCGTTTTCGGCGATTCCAACGCCGCACGCGGAGCAAAATCGCGCGAAAACGCCGTATTTTGGCCCATTCCCCGACCGATAAACTGCTTAACCCCCTTGAAATTCGCGGGAATCAGGGTCTAATCATTGCATTCAGGCAGCCGTTCTCGCGGGAGTTTTCGCCCCGACTCGGACGGACGTTCGTTACCAACCATTTCTCGACGTGGCATGGAGGAATCAGGTCTATGGCCAAAGAAGCAGCTCCCAAAAAGCCGTTGACGAAGACGCAACTTCGCGACGCCATCGCCGAAGCGACCGGCCTGAAGAAGGCTGACGTGGCAGCCGTGCTGGACGCTCTGACGAAGGAAGTCCAGAAGTCGCTCGGTCCGCGCGGCGCCGGCGCTTTCGTCCTGCCCGGTCTTTTGAAGATCGTGAAGAAGCGTGTGAAGGCCCGGCCCGCTCAAAAGCGTCCCCGGCCCGGCAAACCCGATGAAATCATCACCATCCCCGCCAAGCCCGCCCACAACACGGTTCGGGTCCGGGTGCTCAAGCCCCTAAAGGCTATGGTGTGATTGCGACCGGGCGGCATTATCGTCGCCCGGATCTCTCAGCCGATGGTCATGGCCGAGTGTTCAACATCGACTCGCCTTTCGCTCGTTTCGGACATGCACGGTTCGGGGGCGAGAACGACTGCCGCAAAAACAATGAGTCGACGAAGATGCTCGGCCATGATTTCGGGATGACGCCGCCTACAAGTGGGGTTGGTCCGTTGACATTTCCGCATGTTTGCTCCCAAGTCCGTCGCGGCTCGCAACGGACTTTTGGGTTTTCTTCCCGCTCGTGATGGTCATTGCCTCGCGGCCCTCGCAGAGCGCTTGCTGTCTTGGCTCTTTCACAAAATCTCCTCATCGCCCTTGATTCGGCGATTCTTTTTTGGCACACTCCGCCCCGCCGAAAGGCGACCACTGAGCCAAATCGTTGACGGCTTGCCACTTACGGCTTTCCATTCAAAACTGCGGTTCGATCGCGCCCCTGCTTACCGATCGGGTTTCGCAACCACCATCGTCAAAAATGGGATGATAGGATGGCGATGCTTCACGACGACGGGTGTTCCTGGACGAATGAAAAGCGGCATGATTCCGGTTGTCCGCACCGTGGTTTAGCCACCTGCCAATCTCTCGGGCCCCTTGGGCGAGTCGGCGTGAAGTCCGCTCTTTCTCAGGCTTGGCTGCTCGCTGCGGTGGGGATACTGCTATTCCTGTCCGCCGGTTGCACCTCGATGGACCTCCGCGGGCAACCCGACCCGCCGTCGGAGCTTTCGGAACTTGCCCAGCGGGCGCGTCCGAAAGACCCGAATCTTGAGCCGTTCACCTTCAGCAATCGCGCGAGGTCGATTGAGTCCGATTTGGGTGTTCGGTAACTTCCAGACGAAACCCGGTTCGTCCGATTTCGCCCATGCCGAGCGGCTTTGGCAAATCTCTCAACTCGCTGCCACGCGGCCTTGGCCTCCATCGCAAAGGCAGCGAGCAGAGACAACGGTTCCCCTCAAACTAGGCACGAACCAGCCACCGGCCGCCAGTCTCCAATCGCTCGGCCCGTATCTTGGATATAATCAAATGTCGGCCGGGGATCGCCACACAAATCCAATTCATGTCTTCCCGCAACGCATCGGCGGCGACGCCATTTGTTGATCGCCGCCGGTCCGCTCTGGTTTTTCGCAGGCTTACATCCGGAAGAAGAAGCCATGATAATCGACTGCGGCTCTCGGTATCTCACACCCTTCCATCCCAAGCGGATCCCGCACTACTTCACTGACGTCCTGGTTATCGGGGCGGGTGTGGCCGGCATGCGATCCGCCTTGGCGGTCGATCCGCGACTGGCCGTGCTCATCGTCTGCAAAGGTGAGCTACAAGCCTCCAACAGTTGGTACGCGCAGGGGGGCGTCGCAGCGGTCTATGATCCGCAAGACAAGGTGGAGGACCATGTTCGCGACACGCTGGAGGCGGGCGGAGGATTGTGCGACGAAGCCATCGTCCGGATGGTGGTTGAGGAAGGCCCGCAACGGATTCGCGAGCTAATCGACTGGGGCGCACAATTCGATCGTAAGGACGGACGGATATCCCTGGGGCGAGAAGGCGGTCACGGAAGAAATCGCATCCTTCACGCCAACGGCGACGCGACCGGTCGAGAATTGGTGCGGACCCTGCACGAACGCATCCGCTGCCGAAGCAATATCGACATCTGGGAAGATACCTTCACGATCGATCTGTTGACCCATGACGGGGAATGCCGGGGAGCGATACTCTGGAACCATCGTCACGGTCGAACCCTTGTTTGGGCAAGACAGACCATCCTGGCATCCGGCGGTTGCGGACAGATCTATCGCGAAACCACGAATCCGGAAGTCGCCACCGGCGACGGTATGGCCGTGGCCTGTAGGGCGGGGGCCGAATTGCGCGACATGGAATTCATGCAGTTCCATCCCACCGTGCTTTACATCGCCGGAGGCGCGCGACACTTGATCACCGAGGCCATGCGCGGCGAGGGCGCGCGTCTGGTCGATCGACACGGTTACCGATTCATGGCGGACTACGATCCGCGCGGAGAGTTGGCACCGCGAGATGTGGTGGCCGCGGCCATCGTAGAACAAATGGCGAAAACGCGACATCCCTGCGTATACCTCGACCTCAGCCATCTCGACGCGAGGCACATTCGCAAACGCTTCCCCGGCATCGCCGCCATATGCGAAGAGTTCCGCCTTGACATCACCAGGGACCGCATCCCGGTTCGCCCCGGAGCCCACTACATGATGGGTGGATTGACCGTGGACGCGAACGGACGCACCGGGATTCCCGGCTTATGGGCGGCGGGGGAGGTGACGGCCTCCGGACTTCATGGCGCGAACCGACTCGCTTCCAACAGCTTACTGGAGGCTTTAGTCTTCGGCGCCCGCGCCGGTGCCGGTGCCTCGGCGGAGGCCATGGAACGAGAGGACCGATTCGATGTCCCGCCCATCGAAAGCGCGCCTGTCCCACCCTCTCACGAACCCCTGGACCTCGTGGACATCCGCAATTCATTGAAAAGCCTAATGTGGCGATCCATGGGAGTTCGCCGCGATCCCGAACTGATGCGCGAGGCGCTGGAGGATATTTCTCGCTGGTGCGGTTACGTGCTGCCTCGCCAATTCAATCACCCGCAGGGCTGGGAACTCCAGAATATGCTCATCGTTTCCCGAGTGATGCTCCTGGCAGCGCTCGCTCGCGAGGAATCGCGGGGATGCCACTTCCGAACCGACTATCCCGAGCCGCGCGAAGAATGGCGTAGGCACCTGACCTTTGGTTGTCAAACCGGCGGAGAGTCGGGTCCCACCGAAGTCCAAGGCATCGCCGAACACGCTTGACCATCGCGCGCACCGCTGTCCGGCAACGCGCGACAAAGTCGAAGGCCTTGCCATCTCGGGGCTGAACGGAGGACAACATCGGCGTGCACGGTGCGGCAAAGGGGAAAAGATCGAATCGCCGGATATTGCAACTTGCCGGACCCGATCGAAACGCCCAGTGCCCGCACAAGCGGCCAGCCTCACTTCGCCTCGTTGATAAACGCTTCGATGGCATCCATGGCGGAAGCCAAGTTCTCCATCGAGGTTGCGAAGGAGAATCGCACGTAGCCCGGCGCCCCGAAGGCGGATCCCATCACAGAAGCCACACCCTTTTGCCCCAGAAGCTCCAGGCACCATTGAGAGTCCTGATCCACGCGGACGCCGCCGTAGGTTTTGCCCAAGTGTTGCGATATGTTGACGAAGGCGTAGAACGCTCCTTCCATCTTCGGGCACGACAAGCCGGGCATGGCATCCAGTCGCGATGCGACGTAGCGGCGCCGTGCGTCGAATTCTTGCCGCATCGTTTCCACACAGTCCTGCGGTCCTTCAATGGCGGCGATGGCGGCGTACTGACTGATGCTACACGGGTTCGACGTCTCCTGGCTCTGCAAATCTCCCATGGCCCTGGCGAAAGCCTTGTTGGGGGCAATAGCCCAGCCAATCCGCCAACCGGTCATGGCATACGTCTTGCTGACTCCATTGATGACCACCGTGTGATCCTTCAATCCCGGTCGCACCGTAGGAAAGCCGGCGTAGGGCTGCCCCGTGTAAATGAGCCGATCGTAAATCTCATCCGCCACTACGACCAAGTTCGTATCCAAAACTACGTCGGCAAGGGCTTGTAGCTCTTCACGCGAATACATCGTGCCCGTCGGATTGGACGGGCTGCACAGGAGCAGCGCCTTGGTCTTGGGGGTAATGGCATCGCGCAAAGCGTCGGCTGTCAACTTGAATCCGTTGGACTGCGGCGTGTTGACGATGACGGGAACCGCACCGGTCAATTTGACCAACTCGGCATAGCTCACCCAATAGGGCGCCGGAATAATCATTTCGTCGCCGGGATCCAGCAGGCAGGCAAAGACGTTATGAATGGCGTGCTTCGCTCCGTTGGATATCACGACGTGCTCGGGCGGATACTCCAAACCGTAACGCTCGTGATACTGCTTCACGACGGCCTTCTTCAGTTCGGGAATGCCGCTCGCCACCGTGTAATGCGTATGCCCGTTGCGCATGGCGGCGACGGCGGCCTCGCAGATATGCGCCGGGGTCGCAAAGTCAGGCTCTCCCAAGCTGAGGTCGTAAATCGTCTTGCCCGCGGCCTTCAATTCCTTGGCCTTGGCTGCCATCGCCATCGTTGCGGAGGGTTCGAGAGCCTGGATCAGTTGCGAGACGGTCACTGTCATGCCAATGTCCTTCAACTTCGCGAGGAAAAATCCCGTTCAGAGAGCAAAACGGCCGACGACTCACGTCAACCCATCGTTGAAGTGCCGTGCGATTCGGCGGATAATTGATAGGTTAAACCGACGCTCTCTGAAGCGGTAGCACCCTCTGCCGCCGATCTTAACTGGATTTTCCACGCTGCTTTTGTCGATGAGGCTGGGATGACGTCTTCCGCTAATCAAGGGATTCCCACGAATCCGGTCGGATTGTGGTTGATCGGTGCACGGGGCGGCGTTGCCTCTTGTTCGATCTTGGGCTTGTTCCTGTTGCGGCGAAATGCCGTGCCGCCCACCGGCCTGGTCACCGCGCTGCCCGAATTCGGCAAGGCGGGGCTCATTCCCTTCGATCAGGTGGTAATCGGCGGCCACGAAATTCGCTTTGCGCGACTCGTGGACGAGATACGGGCTTTCCACCGCACCAATCGGGTTTTTTCGCCCGACTGGATCGACTCGTTGCAAAGCGAACTGGACGACTGCGACGGGCGGATTCGCTGGGGAACTTTGAGCGGGGCTTCTCAGGCCGTCATGGAATTGGCGGCATCGGATGTTCCTCGCGACGCGTCGCCTTGGGAAGCCGTGCAACGATTGCGGGGAGATTTATCCGCGTTTCGGCAAACGCGCGGGCTGAGACACGTCGTGGTGGTGAACGTCGCCTCCACGGAACCGCCCGTCGATGCCGCATCCTATCCGTCGAGTTGGAAGGCGATGGAAGAGGCCTTGCGATCGGGCCGACTCTCGCCCCCTCCCAGCACGCTGTACGCCGTTGCGGCTTTATCCGAGGGTTGCTCGTACGTCAACTTCACACCGTCGCTCGGGGCTTCGCTGCCGGCCCTCACCGAACTGGCGGAAATCAATCGCACGCTGCACATGGGCTGCGACGGAAAGACCGGCGAGACGCTCATGAAAAGCGTGCTGGCGCCCATGTATCGCGCCCGTAACCTTCAGGTAATGAGCTGGGTTGGTCACAATATCTTCGGAAACCTCGACGGGCGGATCCTGGACGAACCCCACCACAAAGCGACCAAGGTCCGCAGCAAGGACCACCTTGTTGGCGACATCCTCGGCTATAGCCCGAAGACGGTCGTTTCGATTGAATACGTGGAGGACATGGGCGATTGGAAAACGGCGTGGGATCACATTCACTTTTCCGGTTTTCTGGGAACGCCCATGGTGCTGCAATTCATTTGGCAGGGCTGTGATTCCCTGCTAGCCGCGCCGCTGGTGCTGGACCTGTTTCGCTTGACGGAGCGAGCCGCGCGCTCCGGGCTCACCGGAACCATGCCCTTTTTGGCCCCCTTCTTCAAAAGCCCCTTTGGAGTCTCCGATAACGACTTCTTCTCCCAGCAGGGGAACTTGCTGCACTGGGTCGCATCACTCGCGGATAACGGTAGCTGATTCGCCGCAAGCGATTGCCGGACGAAAGCAACGAAATCTCTGCACAACAACCGCCCGGCAACAGCATAATACGGCCACAACTAGGGACTAAGATAGAAATGACGGTCGCGACCGAATCTGGCCAAGCATGGGGTAGAGGTTCGAGGCGAGACGATCGTGAGCGCTGCGGTGACGCACGCCCCGACCTCGACGAAGAACGAGGTCAAGAGTCGCGCCCCGGAGAGGGCGAGCACCGTGACTATATACCTTCACCGCCGAGCAGTTCCGCGGAGCGTGGCCCTGGTCTGCGCAGGATAGAGCGCTCATAGTTTGCGCCGCCCAACGATAGAAGTATCACCTGGACACAATAGACAACGTAGAGCGACCGAAAACCCCTATTTCTCGCCTTGGGAAGGAACCTCACGGCTTAGTTTTTTTGATCGCCAACGGCCGGCTGATGAGCATCTTCAACCTAGATTTGGGGAAGACTGGCTCTCTCGCGAGAACATCTTCCTCCGTGAATCGTGCCATGAGGATTTCCCCGTCCGTAGCCCGGTTGCGGTCATACGAGATGTAGATCGTGCCGTCCGGAGCCTGAAAACCGTCGGGATAGGAAACGCCCCCCCTATCATCGAGCACCAGACCTCCCTGCCACGTTCTTCCCTCGTCTTCGGACAGCCACGCGCTCAGCTTGACTCGCCCCTGGTGGGTGTCGATCGCATCGCCGTGTTTGACCAGAAGAATCCGTCCCGAGGGAAGGCGGCGGATGAAAAACCTCGCATTGGGGTGACCGACGCCGGAGAGTTCGGATGGCTCGGACCACGTCAGCCCTCTGTCGGTGGAGATCGACTGCATGATCCCTTTTCTGGTACGAGCCAGCATCCAGAGCGTGCCGTCCGTCCGCTCCACAAACATATGCTCGATCCAATCCGGATCGGGAAATTTCACGGGTCCCCCGCGACGTTGCCACGTGCGGCCATGGTCTGTGGAGACAAACATGTGGGCGCCTCGCATCGGATCCAATTCGCCAAACAGTTCTTTGAAAGGTGCGAAGCCTGGGAATTGGTTCAAATAGATCGGCAAGACCCATTCGCCGGAGGATAGCACAATCGGCTTATTCAACATACTGCCGTGCCAGATGCGTCGCGGCATACTCCATTGGGGTTGATCATCATCGGGGTTTTGACACACCGTCGACCAAACGCCGGCCCGACCGTCAAAATGATTCATGGTTTGGTCGAAAAAGAGCCACAGTCTGCCCTCGGGGTCCGCCCACAAGTTGCCGATGATCACGGTTCGGTCGATGGGCAGGTTTGTTGAGTGGGTGTCCACAACGAGGCGAGGTCTCGACCATGTCTCGCCGTCGTCGTCACTGGTCGCAAGGACAAAGAACGCCTTGGGACTGTCGCCCGCCGCCACCCAGCAGGCCCAAATGCGTCCCCGCGGCGTTCTTTCAATGCCGATCGTCATGCCGTAATCCAGCCGATCGTAATCATAATCGGGCAAAGGCGACGTGTTGAGCTGAGGGGTCACCAGGGCCAGATCCGCCACGCGCCGCATAATATCGCATTCGTACGCACGGATCTCATCGGGCGTCATCGCCGCGAAGCGCGTCTCGGGATGATCCTCGATGGTCTGCGGAGGACATTCGCCCCAGGTGGCCGTGTGCGCGAATAACAGCACGCACAAACACGCGGCTGCTTGCAGTTTCAGAGATGCAACCGACCATGCTTCGTGCACAGGGTTAATGAATGAGTCTATTACAACAATCCTATATTTGCGCAAGCTCATTGAACTTTCCCTACAGCTACGTTACACGGCTAAAGTGAATCCCCCACCACGCTTTGCGTGACGGTCGGTAGCCATCCGTTTCTTTGCGACTGTGCCACTCCGGGCGTCTCGCCGTTACGCGTTCGCGCCGTTCGCGTGCGGCATTTCGCCACCGTTGAGTATTCGAGCGAAAGCGGCACTATTTCGGTTTATCCGGCGGTTGGGTGCCGCCTAATGCCGCGTGGGCGGCGACTTCGTCCGGGGATAATGCCCGATCGTACAATCGCACCTCGTCCAATGTACCGACAAAATAGGCTTCATGGTCTACGTCGTAATTGCCAATAATGATGTTGCGGTCATTACGACCGATTTTGCCCGGTCGTTCCAATATTCCCACTTGCCGGCCATCCATGTAAAGCCGCATCATCGTGCCGTCGAAGGTCGCTGCCAGATGGACCCATCGCCCCGTAGGCAGCGATTGATTTGCCACCAGGTGATGGCTCCAGGCCGTCACCGGGATTTGGAAGGAAGGTTTTCCTTGTAGAATACCAAGGCGAAAACCGGTCGTCTCGGCACCTCCAAAGACTCGGTTGACGATCCATTTGTTATCCTGACCGGGGAGGTCCGTGCGGACCCAGCACTCGACGGAAAGCTGTGACTCAATTGACAGTCGATCGCCCGCCGGGACGATCACACATCCTCCCGAGCATTCCAACCCCATGCCCCGCCGTCCCTGGACGCGTTTCGCGCGATGAAGTATTCCGCCCAAGCGGTGTCCCGAGTAGTCGAAAGCCACTTCGGCATCTTCGTCCTCGTCGAAGCTCCACGATGCCACCAAACCGTCTTCCACTACTGTCGGCGCAATTCGTTTGTGCAATAGCGGGCGGATCTCCCTTTCTCTCTCGTAGTAGGCTCGGATGGGGACGTCGTAGGGACCGAGACCGATATCCTCGGGGATAAGATCGAAGTGCGGTCCGGAGTCGGGCGCAAAGACGCGACGGACGGCGTCGAGATAGCCGAAACCGAATTCACGATGCGGGGCGATGTAGTGTCCTTCCCCCCACTCGTTCCAATTATCCAATAATAGCAGTCGACTGCCCAATTCATCGGGCGGGAGTGTTGCTGCGAAGGCTTTGGCCTGTCGTAATAGCCTCTCGAAGTCATCCGGCGGCAGTTTCCATATAGAGCCTTCGTCTCGCCAACCGCTCCATCCCTGGGAGACCGTAATTACTTGCGGCAGAATGTTCAACTCCTGCGTTTTCTTGATGTACTCCATTTGAAGTCGGACGGCTTCCTCGGGACTGGGGTTATTCCGAATCGGCCACACGTAAGCGAACGTGTAATCCAAACCAAGGTCTTTCATAAGTTGTAAATGTTTCGGGTCCGTACCTCGGTATTCACCCAGCAGATAAATCCCCGCGAAACCGGCCCGGCGGCTGACTTCGCGCATCTTGGCAAATGCCTGAGCTACTTTGTCCACTCCGCCTAGGTCCTCAATCAAGTATTCCGGGCGATAAATGAATAGAAGCGGTTTATTATCGATCACCAGATAGTTCGACCGACGAAAATAGTTCTTGATCCAATAGGGCAGCAGGTTGTGCAAAAGATCCTCTTCGTCGGCAACACCGGCTACCCCGCGGCGCTGGTTTTCCCACATGATGGCAAAGCGGATCTTGTCTTGAAACCGCGAATGGAACAAAGCATCGTGAATGGCGCTCGAATAACGCGTCTCGACAGGCCGACCCTGGCTTGCTCGGTACCAGCAGTAAAGGAAAAACGAGATTCCATGTTCCACGGCCCACTTTGTTTCCCAATCTGCGACCTCGGGATTCTCTTGGCAATAGAACCCTAGGGCCGGCGTCCGTTCGGGATGCTTGAGGAGGTTCCGCCACATTTCCGGCTTGTCGGCTTCCCAAAGGGGACAATTATGCGCTCCCACCAGGATATCCGTCATCACCGGTTGAGGCTCCGGAATCCGGTCCTGTTTCTCTATAGCCGCAGGAGGGAGAAACAGCAGCGTGATAGTCTTTTGCAAGGGCGGTCGTCCGGGGACATTGACGATCATTTCAAGCGTGTGACGTCCTTCCTGGAGTGCCTCGATCGTCCAAGACAGAGAAAGTTCGCCATCGCCGTCTCGAAAGGCGAATGCGGTTTTGTATGCGCCGCTCACAAGTCGCACCTGGTCTGGTATGCGGAGTTCCGCAGTTCCCTCTTCATCGCGATCACCGAGGTTGGTTAAGGTCGCACGCAGGGTAATGGGCCGCTGTGCTCGACATACCGTCGCCCCCGGTTGAAACTCCAGGATGCCGACGTCGCCACTCGCCCGTTCGACACTGAGACAGACGACCAATAACGCTGCAAGCAACGACCTTTGCGCCGACATGGATGAAAATCCGGTGCGTTTCACGTCTCTAATCCTCCGCGGTCTATCGGATTGTCTGCGTGCCCAAACGTCTCGGTAGGCGTCAAAACTATGTCTCTTTCGCAATCATAACGGAAGGACAGGGGATTTGGGTTTCGTAAAGCCGACCCCAAAAGCAGGCAGGACGGGACGTCCTCACGCTGCGGCAACACGGCAAATCGGTACGTAGTTTGTACCCTTGCGCCGCCGCGAATCAAGTGCCGTTGGGAACCGTTGAACCACAAGCGGTGCGAGCGATCCCCCAGGTTGAGCACGATCGACGGGTATCCGCCCTCGCTTGGACCACAACATTCCTTGCGACTGCGTTTAGATAGGGTGATCTCGTTCCGCATGACCGTCGCGCGGTCGGGTCGCCTTATCAGCACCCGCGGACCAGCGCCACGAAAAGCAGCACGATGGCCGATAAAACGATCGCGCCGACGACGGTCGCGCCGACGATCTTGGCGGGCGAAACCGGCAGGGATCCTACCGCCTTGCCCGTCTGACCGTTGATCACGAACCGAAAGACCCGATCTCGATAGCGATAGGCCAGAAGCCACACCGGGGCCAAGATCGGTTCGCTGCTCATGCCGCTCAGCACGACGTTGACCTTGACGTTGCGAGCCGAACCGGGAACGTACGCTGCCGCGCAAGCCGACGCTTCTCCGCTGTGAAAGCTTTGTACGGCCAAAGTGCGGGCATATCTTCTCGGCAGCGAGAACCGCTCGACGATGGCGTGGTCGAGATCGACTTCTTCCGGAGGGACGGCGCGGCTCAGATCGAACGGACAGATTTCCGAGCTTTCGCCGATCCGAAGCGTGCCGCCCGCGCCGATCAGCAGGCCGTCGTAGCGTCCTCGGTGCTCGCCGAAGAGCGGAAACCAATTACCTCGGGCCCCCGGCGGGGTGACGCTGGAATCGGCCGTCCAGTATGTGTGCGTGCGTGCGGAGAAGGACCAGTACGGGACGTAAACGGGCATCATTTCCGTAACGGTCGCCGAGTCGGCCAGGTCCGACGGTTGCCAGAGGCCCCGTTTCATTCGACCACGCAGGATGCTTTCCGCCGCAGCACGATCCACGGCGAAGGGAATTACGCGCCGGGGGGAGACGCTCTTGGCATCCGGTTTGGCCTCCAGTCGCGTGGAGCCGCAGAACGGGCAGCGCAGGGCCTTGGCCCCCGCATCATAGCTCATGGACGCCCCGCAACCCGAACACGTGAAGTTGTTCGTGGTGATCGTGCCCGCTGCGGGCCCTTCGCGAGTTGCAGCGGCGTCTCCGCCGTCGTTCGCATCGCCGGACGGGGCCTCGCGCCCGCAATTGGCGCAAAACAGATCCTCCTCGTCGAGGAGACTCCCGCACAATTCGCAGCGACGCTCGAGCATGGAAACGCTCTTTTGGAAGAAATCGGCGGTCGGAAGGATGCCGCAGCTAGTGACTGCATTGTGTCCCACCGCCGGCACGCGGACAAGCCGTGATGTCGCCCGGAGGCGGCATTGCCGGAATTGCCGCGATTGCGGATCGGGAAGGCTTTTTCGAGGCGGGGACGTTGCATTTCGGCAACATCAGGCCGTTTCTTTAGAAAATTCTTCGTGCCATATCTTGCGTTCTATATTAGATTAGCGACGCGCGTCGGCAAGGTTTACCAGACTTTCGTTTGCCTCCGCCAAACCATGTCGCAAAATTAAAGGGAGTACCGCGGTCGCCGCCGCGGCGCGGTTGTTGCGCAGCCTCAGGATGGGCGGCTCAAGACCGAACCGATATTGCCTTGGTTCCCATGAAAATCGGTTGGAATCCATTCAAGGTGGTGCCATGAGAATGAAGCGGGCGTTAGCATGCGGGTTGCCGGTGCTCTGTACGGTTCTGTTGACCGGATGGCATCGCGCGGAGGGCCAAGGCTACGCCTACTCCGCGGCCCTGCCGGTCGAGGGAGCGACCTACCGAATCGTTTACCAAACCGTCTACGATCCGGTGGAGATTACGACCTATCGTACCACGTGCGAAACGCAGTACGAGGAGCGCAAGGTCGTGTCTTACAAGCCGGTGTGGGAAACGCAATATCGCGAGGAGCGGTACCGCGTTTCGCGTCTGGTCCCGGAGACCTCGGTCCGCGAGGATCGCGTTCGCGTTCTCAAGCCGGTCTGGGAGACGCAGTATCGCGACGAGAGCTATAACGTCGTCCGCTATGTGCAGGAGACCGCCGAGCGCGAAGAGCGCGTTCGCGTTCTCAAGCCGGTCTGGGAGACTTCCGAGCGAGAGGAAGTCTATACCGTCATGCGACCCGTCAAGGAGGTCGTTTACCGCACCGATTACACGACCGTAACCGAACCGGTGGTCACCTACCGCACGCAGTATGTGGACATGGGCCAATACCGCGAGCAACTGGTGCTGAAGCCGGGCTTATTCCAGAACCGATTGAGCTGGGAGTCGGGACGACCGGTGGTGGATCCCGCCACGGGCGCCGTGACGTGGCAACCCGGCGGATTGTATTGGGTGCCGAACAATCGCGGTCGATACGAGGTCCGCCAAGTGTGGCAACCGAACGTGGTGGCGCAGACGGTACCTCAAACGCAATACGTCGCCAAGTCCGTGCCGGTCCAGGTGCCGGTCGAGGTGACGCGCTACCAACCCGAGGAAGTTCGGCGCAAGGTGCCCGTTGAAACCTGCCGCATGGTCGAAGAGGAAGTGGTGCGGAAGGTTCCCGTCACCGTCACGAAGCCCATCGTGGAACGAGTGGAGAAGCAGGTGCCGGTCCAAGTGTGCCGCATGGTGGAGGAGGAGCAGGTGCGGCAGATCCCGGTGACGGTTTACAAGCAAGTTTGCGAAGAGCGCGTGCAGCAAATCCCGGTGCAAGTCTGCCGCATGGTGGCGGAGGAACGTACCGTGCAAATCCCGCGGACCGTGCAGAAGATCGAACCGGTGACGTACACGACGTATCGGCCGAGAACGATCGCCTGCCGCGTACCGGTCGATCCGTGCTTGGTTCCGCTGGAGACGGTGTGTCCGTCGCCGACGACCTCGCCGGTCCCCGGCCCTTCGGCACCCGTACCGTCGCCGTCGCCTGCCCCCGCAACTTCGGGAAGCGGCGCGAGCGCTGCCGATCAGCCTCCCCAATTGCCGCAAGAGACCCAGCGGCCGATTTTGCCCGGTCCGGCACCCGCTGAGACTCCGAGCAACGGCGGGCAATCGGCCCCCAGCGGTCAGGCCGAGGGTGGCGAGGCATCGAGCACGTGATCTTTCAAGGCCGGCAATCCCTTGCGATGGGATGCCGCGCAGGCTGAATCAACCCATCTCCTTCCCGACCCCGCGTGAGGCAGAATCTCCGCGGGGTTCGTTTTTTTACGACGCAACCAAGACCCGGCGGATACGCAGCAGAAGCATCACTTCGTTGGTGTCGTGGCTTCATCCGAGCTCAGATCCACCACGATCCCGCGGCGGATCGTCACGGGGCCTAGCAATCCGGACGGTTGCAACGGATCTCCTTTTTTCCACAGACGCCACGAGGTGAAGGTCCGGCGACCGGTGGGAGACGGTAGGCCCTTCGCGAGCCAATCCGGCCAGCTTTTCAACGTGCCGCTGGGATTGCGGTCGCTGTCCTCGGGCAGGAGTTCATCGCCGATTTGACGGTTGATCCAAAGATTGACCACGGCGATTTCCAAGGTGTTGTCGCCGGGCTTCAAGAGTCGGCCGACGGCAAGCCTGTAGGGCGGTCTCCAAACGATGCCCGCCGACTTGCCGTTGATCTTCACTTCCGCCGCCACTTCGACCCGGCCCAGATCGAGCAGCACTTCGTCCCGAGTGGAGTCCGAAGCGGGATCCACATGCAGCGTGGTCCGGTACACGGCGCGGCCCGAGTAGTGTTGAACGCCCGGTTCCGGAAACTCGTGCCACGAGAGAAGACTCTCGATCGTGAGCTTGCCGGGTCCGCCCCAGGCGGGTTCAAACTCTACCTCCCAGGTGCCCGACGGCGCCGGCGAGGCGGGCAATTGCGGAATCTCGATCGCGATTTCTCGTCCCTCGGACGTTTTCACCGTGTAGCGACCGGGACGCCAAACCACGCATTCGCGGCGGTCGGGGGACGAGGCTCGCAACTCCAAGGCCGGTTCCTCCACGGCGGCCCGGGGAAACGTCGCCACTTGAGGATCGAACGCCTCCAATCGCCCGGGATGACCGTCCACTTCGTATTCCACAACCAGACGCTTGACCACCAGATATGCCGGATCGTCATCCCGCGCGAGATCGGCCACGGGGAACCGCAATTTTCCGTCGTCCACAAGTCGCTGCACTTTCGCGGTGACGTCGCGTGTGCGGGAGGGGTCGTCCAGTACGCCGTACAGGGCCTTACGAATCACAAGCGATCCGCGTCGATTTCCCGGCCAAAGGATTTCCTGCCCGTCTCTACTGATGCCGACGATGTGCTCGCCGGGAGCCTCGTCCGCCACGAACACGACGAAGACCGACTCGAAGGCGTCCAACCGCAGCGGCAGCTCCGTACATCCCTCGTGCTCCCGCCATGCCGGTGCGGGAAGAATCTCACCGGTCTCGGGTCGCCGGAACTGAGGTCGTTTCCCCGTCACACGGAAGCGGCAAGCCGCCTCCACGGGGCGATCGGTCTTGTTGGCGACGAAATAGACGTCTGTGGAATCGATCCGGCGGTGAATGTAACGGAGAGGTTGGTCGCCCGCCGCCGATTCGTAATGAAAGTCGGGCATCAACCCTAGTTGCTCCGCCGCATTTTCGACCGCGTCGATGTCGGCGATCATATTGGGGTCTCCGCCCTGATCGCTCACATCGCCCCAGGGCGGGATTCCCAAGGGTCCTGCCTCGCGGACGGTCTTCCAATCCCCGGAAGCGGTCGGATCGACGTCCCATCCGGAGACCGGCGACTCCATCCATCTCCAATCGCTATCGGAAACAATCAGCTCCGAGCGGCCGTCCGCGAATTGCAGATGCAGGGCCGCGATCAATCCCGCCGGATTGGGCGAGTCCGCCGCGTTGAAGGCGTCGACGGCAATGAGGTTGGCGCCGGGTTTGAGCAATCCCGTCACGTTCATGCGGTAGGGGCGGTGAAAATCGTCGCCGTGGCCGACCCGGCGACCGTTCACCATGCATTCGAACTCGTTGTCGGCGGTCATGACCAGCCATGCCGATGCAATCTTCGCGTCCGGCGGCAGTTGGAAGACTCGGCGAAAATAACGATGCCCGATCGGAACCGCCGCGACCGGATTTCCTTCGTCGGTCCAAATCCAGCGGGCCTTTTCCAAGCCCGGTCGTTCCTCGATTTGAAAGATGGGCGAAAAGGGACCGCCGAACAAGATGCGGCCTTTACCGTATCGGCGAAGGACCGGTTCGGCCGGGGACTGCATCGTACCCCAGACCCGTTCCACGATCGCCCGCAAATTCCGATCGGCGACCGGGAAATCCGTCAGTCCGGGAGCTTTTACCGGCGGTCCCCCGATGACCGTGGCACCCTCCTGCACCAGTTCGGCGATCTTTTCCGCCAGGGGCGGCGTCATCCGCTGAATTCGGGGCAGCACCAGCATCGAGTAACTCATTCCATCCGGCAGAACGAGTCGACCGTCCTTGACCGACATCCGGGTGAGCACGACTTCGGGCGGACAGAAATCGTAGTTGAATCCGCCGCGCTCGCGGGGCCGACCGAACTGAGAGATCGCGCTTTGACCGCCCAACGTCTGCGGCGTCCCCTCCGGCGTCAGAAAGCACAAATCCGCGACGAATAGGCCCTTTTGCAGGAGGTACTGGCATCGCGCCAGATAGTCGTGCCAGGGGCGCGCGTAATCCCACCAAGTTTGCGTGCGCTCGTAGTGCAGACCCCAGGGACCCATGCTCATTCCGGGCGGGCGATCCGGGTTGGTCCAGGGCTGGAGCGCGTAGCGATGGAAGACGAAGCGATTGATCCCTTCGCAGAAAGCCCAATCCCCCAAGTCTTTGATGTTGCCGGGGTGTCCCAGCCAACGCTCGGCGTCCGTCGCGGTGAAGGCCTCCGCGCCGACGATCTTTTTGCCGTAGACATGCGCGGCGGAGGCCATCTCCGTGCAACTGAAGGCCGCCCCGTACTTCGACCACGACCAGAACTCGCCCATCGGCTCATCGGCGCGACCGGCGTAGGCCAACTCGTCCACGGGGCATGTCGTATAGGCCTCGATCGTCAGTCGCATTCCATGTTGCCGGGCCAGTTCCCGAAATCGGCCCGCGTAACGATCCAAGACCAAATCGCCGATCGTCTGCCGAAAATCCCAAAGGAATCGCTCGGATGTTTCCCGACCGCCCACTACGTAACCGGCGATGACGGGCAAATAGGGCCGGATGTCGTAGCCTCTTCGAGTCCGAAACTCCACGGGCATCCGAGCCGTCCAGTTTTGAGAGCCGACCTCCCAACTGTCGATATGGGTGGAGACCAAGGTTTGTTCTTCTCCCACCAGGTCGGGCGAATCCGCGATCAGCTTTCCCATCAGTCCGGCGAACATGGCGTCCGCCCCATCCGCGCTGAGCTTGTCGCACTCCAGCCCGCGCCCTTCCGCGGGAGACGGATGGTTGCGCGCTCCCGTCGGCGTGTGACCGAAGCGGAGAACGGTCCACCGGCCCTCGGGGACGTCCCAAGCCAAGCGACCTTCGGCGTCCATTTTGTCGGTGAGGTCCAGGACGGCATCGAGCGGGATGACTCGATCGGCGGGCGGTTCTTCGACGACGGCGGGAAGGACCGGCGCGGCATTCAACGGCTGAGCCAACGATTTTCCCGCGATTCCCGGGATGCGGGCCGGTTCCGCCGGTCGAGGAAAAGCCAGCACGGCGACGTCCCGATAGTAATTCTCCACAACCGGCGGTCGCGGCAAGACGATCGGGTCGGCGTTCGGGCCCTCGACGGTCATTTCGGACCAGACTAACCGGTGCATGGCTTGTTCGGGTTGAATCCACGGACCGCCGCTGCCAGTCCATCCGCCGTCATTGTTCATGTTCACCTTAAGACCCAACCGATGCGCCTCGGCGAGCATGAAGGCAAACATTTCGCGCCAGGCGGGCGAGGCGAAGCGAACAGGCCCCGCGGGGGCGCCCTGATCCACTTCCATGATGAGGACCCCGCCGATTCCCGCCCGTTTCATGGCCTCCAAGTCCGCCGTGATCCCTTCTCGGCTGATATTCCCATCCAGCCAGAACCAATAAACCCAAGGCCGGGCATCGTCCGGAATCTCCGCGAAACCGCGGAGCAGGTCATCCGGGGCGGCGGAAAGCGCCGAGTTTCCCCATCCGAAGAACAAGAGCGCGGCGAACACGACCCCGTACCATTTCATGGCAAGCTCCCTCTCTGGGCGTCGTCAGCGAGGGCGGATCGGCGGCGCGCGAAGCACAAGTCCGCCGGCGACGTTACAAACGCCCCGCTTTCGCCCGCAATGCTAAAGCCGCCGCGGACCGGACGCAAGCCCCCAACGCCGTTTCACGGATTTGGCCGGAGGATCACTAACGCCGGAGGATCACGCGCAAGCCGACCGCCATTTCTCTTTACCGGATGGGGCGACTGGTCAAGAGTCCGATTCCGCGCCCGCGCTCGCCCACCGCGCAGTAGTACATGTACAACGTGTCGTTCTTGGCTTGGTAAACCAGAGAGATCTTGTGAGCGTAGGTCTTGTCCAGACCGTCGGGGTGGCCGCCTGCCTTGTAAAGCGGTTCGGGATGCGCCGTCCAATGTCGCAGATCGCGAGAAAAGGCGATCATGATGTGGGCACCGCCCTTTCCCACGCCGAAATAGAACATCGTCCAATGATCCCCGTCGCGGAAGACCTTGGGATCGCTGGCAAAGACCTCGTCGTAGCCGCCGGGCCGAACCCGCACCACGGGGTTCTTCTCGTACCGCTTCCATTTCAGCAGGTCGTGCGATACGGCCAGGCCGGTTTGTTCTACCGAACCATGCGCCGCGTTATAGAAGTTATAAAAAAGCGATCCCTGCTCCAAGAGCCACGGTTGATAGATGCAGTCTTTTTCCCATGTTCCGCAATCCGGATCATACACCGACAAAATGGGAGTATTGAGAGCGCGTTGCCACTTAATGCCGTCGCGGCTCTTGGCCACGCCTTCGTAGCCCGGGCGCAGTTCGTAGCCCCCTTGCCGCGGATAGCATCCGTATAGAGTCCAATAGAAGCCGTCCTTCGCTTTAAGAAAGCGAGGTGCTTTGATGTCATAGGATTGATAGAGATAGGCCCCCACCACGCATCCGCCGTGATCGAATTCTCCCGGCATGCCGAAACCCATCGCCAGGCGAGGATTGTTCCAATGAACCAAGTCCGTGCTTTCGACCACGAAACTGTTATAACCGCGACCATTGAAAGCGATAAAACTCATATACCAACGATCGGGATGCTCGGGCAATTGATAGACGCAAGGAACATCGGTGTTGTGAAAGTCTTCAAAGCCGGGAAGTTGGGGCTCACTGGGAATCACGTGATCGGGATAGTAATGCCAACCGCGATACGGCGCCGCCCACAGATCGAGAGTTTGCCGATCGATGGCGGTCTCCTCGGCGGTATCTTCCGCCGAAGTCCGGACGCAGGGCCACCCGTTAAACCAAAGCGACATCGCCAGCGCCGAGAGCCAAGCGGAGCGTTCGAGGCCCGACGTGACGGCGTCCTTCGCCGCGTGGGACGGCGTCTGATAGCGCAACATGGTACGACTCCTTGAAACAGGTTGGAAGGTGCGAGGCTTTCGGCCGATGGCGTTCTTCGCGCGATCGGGGAAGGGCGGGGCCCCTTCACACGGATGACTGCGGACGGCGATGGGGGTAGGCCGTCCGCGGACCATTATAACGCCTGATTCAGATGCAGTGCGCGAAGAGGAGGCTCACGCGGTTCTGTCAAGCGGGGCGAGGAGCGACCGGCGGGGTAGGCTTGAGGCGACGCTGATAACGATCCTCCGTCAGAGCGACCGCAGCGCAGCAAAGCATTTGGGCGGCAAAGAGCGAGAGCGGATGGAAAGTGGGGCGATAGAACGGTTTTGGTCGGACCAACCACCAGGCCGGTTCCCAACCGTCCTTGGTCCTTCGCCAGGGCGTGTCATCGCCTATCGTGTGCGACTGCGCCGCCGTTCCGACCTCCTTTTTCGGGCGATCCGCGGAGGCGGGATACTGGATCAAAAGCCCGCCCCATAGCAGGCCGATGAGGCAAAGCGCGGCCACCGTGCGACGTGTTCGTCCAACCGCGGCGTCTCGATCGCGCGTTTCGGCGACGCCGCGACGCCCCGCCGTAGCGCCCGCGCACGGCGGTTGACCCGGCGGCATCCTACCTAGGCGGCGGGGCGGAGTCTCAATCACGGCGGCACCTGTGGCAACGACCCGGAAGGTGGTATCCCTTGCGAGCGAACAGACCGGAGAAACGACCGACGGAAAGAGCACGAGGCAATCCGCGTGCCGTTTCTCGCGGAGCGTATGCGGGCAGGAAAAGAGCCGCCTTGAGACGACCTATGTGTCGCGTTTGGGAAACGCACTCCGCCGCGGACGTCGCCTTTTGTCATCACCGCAGGGATAGCTAGGGAGCGGATAGCCTTCGTGCCCAAAGCGGCGGATGTCCGCCGATCGCGACGGGGGCGGATTGTCGCCGGGTCGGAATACAGCCCTTGTGCCGGACGCCTTCGGTTTGGCGCACCCTGGTTTTTGACCTAGGCTTTCGTAGGTAGGGAAGGGGCGTCTGCGGCAGATGAACCGGCGTCGCCCCGCCCCTGCGTTTCGGAAAAACGCTACCGTGATTCCGGCGTCCGCGGGTGAGCGAAAGGCTCGACCCAAGATGCACTTCCGCATTCATGTCGCGGCTTTTCGAGGCCGATCGCGCGGAGCGCGGCATTCCTTGTGAAGAAGCGATCTTGGAAACTCTGGGGAGATCAGATGTCCACAAGCTTGGCGGTCCCGTTGGAAAAGCTCCTGGCCAACGCCCAGTTACCGGCCCTTCCGCAAAGCGCCATTCAAATACTTCAAATCTCTCAGGACCCGGAATCCGGCCCGGCGGAGTTGGCCGTTCCCATCAATGCGGATCCGGGTTTGGCGGCCCAAGTGCTGAAATTCGTCAATTCGTCGTATTTCGGCTTTCCGGGCAAGATCGCCAGCGTGCAACAGGCGATCACCTTGGTGGGCATGAAAACGATCAAGAATTTCGTGCTGTGGAGCGCGGTTTTTAGCCTGATGCCCAGTCCGAAGTGCGGGCCTTTCGACGTGAAAGGGCTTTGGCGCGATTCCCTCCGCCGAGCGCTTTTCGCCCGCGAGTTGGGCCGCAGCCTCAAGGCCCCCGATTGCGAGGAACTGTTCGCCGCCGCGTTGCTGCAAGACATGGCGGTGCCGCTGTTGGCCAAGGAGATTCCGGAAATCTACGTAAAATTCCTGGCCGCGCGTGATGACGGACGGCGACGACTGTCCACCGTGGAAAAGGCCGTGTGCCGCTGGACCCACGCGGAAGCGGGCGGCATGATGGCCCGCCAGTGGAATCTGCCCGCTCGTTTCGTCCAACTCATCGAGCAACACGTGGTCTCGCCGTCGGCGGATCTGGGGGATCGCGAATTGGGCGAGGCGGTGGTCGGACTGTCGGCCATGCTCCCGGCGGGAAGCGACGGCAATTGGCACGAGTGGCACACCTTCCACGAGTGGTACCGCAACTTGGTCGGCGACGAAGGTCCGGAGCCGACCGCCTTGCTCGGTGAGGTGGATGAATTGTGCGCCGAATTGGCGCCTCTTCTGAAGATGTCCACCGGCGGGAAGACACTCGTGGAATGGTATGAAGATAGCCGCGCAACAGCGGAGAACCACCCGGTCGGCACGCCGGGCTAACTGTAGATCGAACGGCGGACGCCGCCGATACGGTACTTGCGGCGGGGGCGGGAGAATGCGTCCCCCGTTACTTTTTCTCCTCGGCGGTTTTTTCCGCGGCGGGAGGTTCGGCCGGGGTCTCGGCGTTTTCGGCGGCCGGCGGTTTCGTCTCACCTCCGCGATTGCCCGCGTGAGGGTGTTCCCGCGTGGCGGGCGATTCTCTGCCTGCCGGGGTCTTCTTGGGTTCGACCAACGTAAGCGGTTCGGCCAATTCTACCTTCAATTCGCTGATCTGCGCGGCGGCGGGACCGATCTGCGTTCCTCGGCCTTCCACCTTCGCTCCTTTGCGAATCAAGGGCGCCGCCTCGCGACCGCTTAGTTCGAGACTGATGTCGGGGTTTTCGGCAAGCTCGAAGGTGATGGGCACGCGGATGTAGGGATTCGGCGCGGCCACCGTGATCTTGCCGGTCTTGGCGATGTTCGTGATGCGTCCGCAGATTTCGAAGCGTTCCGAGGGCGGAGAGTCGGGCACACCTCGCGGTTGACGCGGCGCTCGGCCTCGTGGGTTCGTTGGATGCTCGCCGCCAAGGGGACCTCCAAAGCCGCCGCCCGGCAGACCGCCCGGCATCCCTTCGCCCGCGTTAGCGCCGCCTTCGCCTTGTTCGCCCGGTCGCGTGCCTTCCGGGAATACCCCCGGCAGATGTTGCTGATCGGCCGAACAGATAATCAACGCCGCAACCGGTTCCGCTACGGCCCCTGTTCTCTTTTCGACTTCCGCCGTAAACAACACCAGCAATCCGGGACGCAACACGTCGGGCATGGCCTTGCCGCTCAGGGTCAGCTTGCACTCCCGGGCGGGGATCAAATCCCAGGGTTGCCCCGTCGGCGACAAGATGCGGATCCCTTGCGGAGACACCGCCTCCACGATTCCTGACGCCTCGATACGCTGGGCCTGAGCCATGGGGGCGGGGCCGCGAGGGCCTTCCTGCGGTCGCCGCATGGGACCTTGCATGGGATTGAATTGCCCCCAAGCTAAAAGACCGGTCATGGCGACCGAAACGCCGATGAATGCGGCAATCGCCATCCGCGCGGCTTGTGTGGTTCCAATCCGGTACATCGCTCAGTCTCACCGAAAAAAGAACTTGTGCGGCGACCCGACCGATCGGGCCGCACCTTGCGCTTGCATTCATCATACCGCCCGTCCGGCGGCAATGCGAGGATTTCGGGCGGCGCCGGTCGCGCCGCCCGCTTGCCGGCGAATCGTCCCTTGCGAGAGCGGCGGCAAGCCGAGATTTTCCATCAGCCGCTGGCGACGATACCTCATCGAAGGCGCTGTCGCCCCGCGATCAAGTGAACTCGCATTCCAAGGCGGCGTGCAAATCGCCGCGGGCCGAATTATCATAACAAAGGAAGCCGGCGGACTTGCGTTTCCGCCTGCCTTCCCACCGAAAGATTGCCCGCCCCGCCGTGAACATCCCGCATGCTTCCGTCCGGGAGCGGGTCCGACCTTGAGAGTTGCGGCATCCCCGGACGACGGCGTTCGGGATCGGGCCGCGGATGTTTCTCTTTTTTCAAGAGGAGGTGTGACCATGCGAAAAGCCGTGTGGATTGCGGCCTCGGCGCTGATCATCCTGTCGATGACGGCCGACGCCGCGTGGGCCGGACCGTTCGGCCTACTGAAAAGGCGGGCGTGCCGGCGCGTCAACCCCGCCGTAGCGGCCTTGCAGGCCGAGCGGGAAAAGGCCGAGCAAGCCAAGAAGGAGGCGGAAGAGGCGCAAGCAGCGGCGGAAGCGGCCAAGGCCCAAGCCGAGGCCGTGAAAGCCGCCGTAGAGCAGGCCCTGAATTCCGTGAAGGAGGAAGCGGCCAATGCGTTGGCTCGGATTCGCAGCGAAACCGAGGCCGCTCTCAAGGCCAAGGCGGAGGCGGAGAAGGCGTCCGCTCAAGCCAAGGCCGACGTAGCCGCTGCCGTCAAGGCCAAAGAAGAGGCCGCCAAAGCCAAAGCCGAAGCGGAGGCCCTCATGGCTCAAGCCAAGGCCGAGATGGAAAAGGCTCAAGCCGCCAAGGCCCAGGCGGAGCAAGCCGCCGCGACCGTCAAGGCCGAGCAGGAAAAGCTGGCCGCCGCCCAGGCCGAACTGCAAAAGCAGCAGCAAGCCGTCAACGAGGCGAAGGCCCAGGTCGAGGCCATGAAAGCGGAGTTGGAGAAGGCCAAGGCCGAAGCCGCTCAGCCTTCCGCACCGGCGGGTGAGGAGGCCGCCCCCGCCCCGGTTGAACCGCCGGCGTCACCCGACGCGGAGTCGAATCGTGAAAATGCCTCGGGCGCCGAAGCCGCTGCTGCGGGGGCTTCGGCGCAGGAAAACGCCGCGCCCGTCCCGCCCGCGAATCCGTGAGGCATCGCCCGACGCGATGATCGACGGATTCGCACGGTGACGAGCGGCATTTCCGCAGGCCCGGCCGAGTGCTTCCCTCCTCGGGACCTCGGCCGATTTTTTTGCGCGATGGGAGTCCGTTCGTCCGTAACGGCAATCCGTCATTTTTTGGAACATGGGCGACGATCGATGCTTGTCGGTCTGATTTTCGTCGCAAGAAAGCGCGGCTCGCGGCAACTAAACTGGATGTTATCGTCGCCGCGGCGGCGGGCGAGTCGCGGATGACGGAGTCTCCGATCTCGACGCCGTGCTTCGTAACACGGCGAATCTCACCTCCGACGTGCAGCAAGGAAAGGCCCTCCATGTCCGTTCAGAACATCCGCGTCGCGCTCGGGATCATCGTTTCATGGTGCTCCCTTTGGGGATTTGTCAAGGATTCAACCTGCTCGGCCGGCGAGGGTTTCCCAACCACCGTGATGTGGGCCACCGTGAAGGTCGTCAACCCCGGCTCGACCGCGACCGCGGTGCTGGTGCGTTCTCCGGAGGGCAAGCCGGTCTTGCTGTCGGCGAATCACGTTTTTTCCGCCATGCAAGGCGATGAATGCACCGTGATTCTGCACCGCCGAGATGAAAGCGGGCGGTTTCAGACCAATCCCAAGCCGCTGACGATTCGACGCGAGGGCAAGCCCCTGTGGCGCAAGCATCCGACGGTGGACCTTGCGGCGATTTCCGTGCCTTTCTCCGAAGAAGACAACCTGGCCGTATTGCCCTGGGAATCCCTGGCTTCGACCGAAGACCTGGAGCAGATTGCGCTCCAACCGGGCGATACCGTTCGCGGAGTCGGATTCCCGCACGGCAACGCCTTCAAGGGAAGTCCGCTCGAATTCGGGGTGGTTCGAATGGGCTGCTTGGCGGGTTATCCGTTTCTGCCGGTCGAGCCGGGTCGAACGTTCCTGGTGGACATGAACATCTTCGAAGGCGACAGCGGCGGCCCGCTCTACGCGTGGAATCTCCAAGACGCCGCGGAGGTCCATCGCGGAGCGAACAAAGACGGTCTCATCCTCGGAGTGATGATTGCCCAGCACTTCGTCGACGAAGAGTACAAATTGATTTATGCGACCGGCAAATACCGCCATCGCATGGGCTTGGCGATTGTGGCGCCCGCCCCCTTCGCGCGAGAAATCGTGGAATCGATTGGCAAGGAGGAGCCGCCCGCCTCGTAAAGCCCCGGCGGACGCGGCGTACCCTCGGCGCCGGAAGTTCGGCTACGAAAGCAATCGCCAAGCGATCACGAGCGGCGACAGAGCGAACACGTAAGCGGCGAACCAGCCCAGGCGTCCTTGCTGCAACCACGCAATCAGCCACCGCAGGGACGCCCAACCAATGACGAAGGCAAGGGCGCCGCCGACGAGCAGCGGACCGACTTCCAGCGTCCCGCCCGATTCCTTGGCCGCGTCCAGCGCCTCCAAAAGACCGGCGCCGGCCATGGCGGGCAGCGCCAGCAGGAACGAAAACGCCGCCGCCTCGTCGCGCTTCATGCCGCAAAACAGGCCCGCCGCGATGGTCGAACCGCTCCGCGACAATCCCGGCAGGATGGCCAACGCTTGGAAAACGCCGATCCACAGGGCTTGCGGGTAGGACAGTTCGCGACCGGATGCCGCGCCTCGCCCGTGCCGGGACTCCCACCGACGCGCCGCCATCAGCAATCCCCCCGTCACGGCGAACATGATGCCGGCCAACAGAGCGTCCTCCAACGGGTCCCAGCCGAAACGTCCCACGAACCAGGCTTCGAGAAACTTTTTGTACGCCACGCCTGCCAACCCTGCCGGGACACTCCCCACCAGAATCAGGCCGATCAGCCTGCGATCGCTGCCGAACAATCGGGCGATCCGTTCGCGATAGAAAAACACAATCGCCAGCAACGAGCCCATGTGGAGGGCGATGTTGATCGTCAGCTTTTCGTCGAGGGGGTGCCCGAAACGATCGAACAGTGCCGCCAACACGATCACATGTCCGGACGAACTGATCGGCAGAAACTCGGTCACGCCCTGAACGACGGCCAGCACCGCGATTTCAAGATACTCCCAAACGATCGGCACCATCGCAATCCTCGAATGCGAGTCAACGATTTAGTCTCCGAATTCGGACGGGGAAACCCCACAATTGTACGTTACGGCAACGAAGGCGCGGAACTTCCCGCCGCCGCGTCCCCAGGGCGGGTACAATGAAAATGTTAGCGGCGATTGTGAGGCGAGGCGGATTTCGTGCCCCAGCGATACCTTTCCGTCGCCGCCGCGAGGACGGCGACGAAACAGGACCGGAAGGCGATGTGCGGCCGATTTACGTTGCGAACGGACCCCAAGACCGTGGCTCAGCTTTTCGAGCTTCCCCAATTGCCGCTCCTGGAACCGCGCTACAACATCGCGCCGGGGCAACCGGTGGACATCGTTCGCGCGCCGCCCGCCGCGGTCGGCCAGGCGCGACCCGGCGAATCGCGGAGGCAGTGGGCTCGCGTGCGGTGGGGGTTGGTCCCGCAATGGGCGAAAAGCCCTTCCGAGGCGGGCTGGATCAATGCTCGGACGGAGACCGCCGCGACGCGACCGGCCTTTCGCGCTGCCCTTCGCTACCGGCGATGTTTGATCCCTGCCGACGGGTTCTACGAGTGGAAGCGGATCGAGCGCCGCAAGCAACCTTATTTCATTCGATTCCGTGACGATCGTCTCTTCGCCTTTGCCGGAATCTGGGAATCACGCGAGTCGGAAGACGGTTCCGTGCTGGAATCGTGCGCCCTTTTGACTACCGCGCCGAACCCACTGATGGCGAGCATTCACGACCGCATGCCGGTGATCTTGCCGCGCGAGTGCTACGCCGTGTGGCTGAACCCCGAGATTCAGGACCCGGCGGCGCTGCAAGGTTTTTTGCGGCCGTATCCGGCGGAGGATATGGAGGCCTTTCCCGTGACCGCCTACGTGAACGCACCCGTGCACGAAGGACCGCGGTGCCTGGAACGCGGCGAGATCGCCGGATCGCTGTTTTGAGCGACGCGCGAGAGCGAGCGGCGGAAAAGACCGTTGTTTGCGCGTCGGGGATTCGCTACCGTAAGAACGCGGGCGGGATGCGATTGGCGGCCATGCCATCCACCGCGACGCCGGTCCCGTTTGCTCCCGCGCATTGGGTCTGTCTTGCCACGCCGGAAGGATTTGAGCCATGAAACGATTGCCGGTTTGGACCGTCCTTTGGGCCGCCGTAGTGGGATGGGCGGGGGTCGCCGCCGGGGAGTCCGCGCCGTCCAAGCCCTGGCAGCGCATGTACCAAGGCGATGACGCCGTCGGTCCGAACGTCATCGGCCTGTGGCGGTTTCTGCCGGGGAAAGAGACCCTTGACGATTCGGAACGCGGTCACGATGTGAAACTCCGCGGTGAGTCCCGATTCGTGCCCGGGGGTCTCTTCGGCAATTGCTTGGAGAGCTTTCGCGCCGGTCCCGTCGGCGACGCCCCCAACGGCGCCGTGGTCCGCAACGCGCCCGACCTGTCGCCGCCGGGCGCCTTTACGTTGGAAATGTGGATCAAACCCAAGCCGGAGTTGGACGAATGCCCCACCGCCTTCCTGATGGATAAAAAGTACTATCCTTACCCTAAAGATCTGCCGCAGGCCAACCACGATTACTGCCTCTATCTGCGTCGGACCGGCCCGGCCAAATATCGCTTGATCGCCTTCCTCGGCTACGGCCGCGATTCGGCGGAATACGTCTCGCGGGAGATCGCCTTGTCACCTATGGAATGGACGCACGTGGCGTTCACCTACAACGGCGCCGGCGTAGGGCGATTCTTCGTCAACGGCGAACCGTTCGGTCGCGTCGTCCACAAAGACCGCGGGCCGATCTCGCCCGGCAACTACGATCTCGTGATCGGCGATCGCTACGGTTCGATCCACGCCGGTTTTCCCGGTTGGATCGACCAAGTGCGGATCGTCAACGGAATCCCGGCGTGGTTTGCGGGCGGCTTGGAAGTCGCGGCGGCGCCGCTGGGTCGCACCGCCTTCCTTCGCATGGAAGCGGAGGCCGCCGTCGAACTGCTCGCCTTCAACGATGCCGCGGACGACGCCCGGGATGTGGCGGTCGTTTGGGATGTGGCGGGCATCCCCGGTTCCCAAGCGATCCCGGTCATACCGCGCGGCGGCGAGACGCGAATTGCGATTCCGATCGATACCCGATGGCGACCGGACCGGTATCCGTTGCGCGTCACCGTCTCGGGAAAGATCGGCGATCGGACCGCGACGTCCTCCCTGGAATTGGAGGTCGTGGTGGCGCCGCGCCCCCTGCCGGACGTCATGCCGGTCGTGATGTGGGGGACCGGCGACTTGGATCGCCTGCAAGAGATCGGCTTTACCCATCAGTTGATCTCTGCGGCGGACTACGATCGGATTTGGCGGGCGGGCGAACCGACCTCGCCCCTGGATGATGCCGCCATGGCGACGCGCGCGGCGGAGTTAAACCGTTATCTGGCGCGCGGCGTGGGGGCGGTCGTTAGTCTCTCTCCCGCGGCCTGGATCGTTCGCGACGCGGAGCGCGGGGCGCCCTACCGGCGCGTGGACCGCAACGGCCAACCGTACAAGGACGCCAACCCCTGCGGTCTGTTTCCCGAGGTTTCGCGATTCTGCTACAACGTCGGCGCCTCGGTGGGCGAGGCTTTTGGACGATTCCCGGCTGTGCAGGCCGCGTTGATCGACACCGAGGTCCGGGATTCCACGAACCTCTGCTTTCACGAGCACGACCGCGCGGCCTTTCGCGCCTTCGCCGGGTACGACATCCCCGATCAAGCCGTGAGCAAATGGGGCCTCAAATACGCCTCCCTGTCCAATTTTCCCGCCGATCGTGTGATCGCCGACGACGATCCGCTGCTGACCTACTATCGCTGGTTCTGGAAGGAAGGCGACGGTTGGAACGCCCTCCACTCCGCCGTACATCGCGGCCTCAAAGAGCATGGGCGCAAGGAGTGGTGGACGTTTTTCGATCCGGCAGTGCGGGCACCGAGCGTCTGGGGCAGCGGCGGCGAAACCGACTTCATCTCCCAATGGACCTACAGCTATCCCGATCCCATCAAGATCGGTCAAGCCGCCGACGAACTGTTCGCCATGGCCGAGGGGCGACCGGGACAAAACGTCATGAAGATGACGCAAATCATCTGGTATCGCTCGCAGACTGCTCCCGAGTTGCCGCAAGACGAATCCCGACGCGCCGATTGGGAGAAACGCATCCCCGATGCGCGATTCATCACCATTTCCCCGGACCATCTCCGCGAGGCCTTTTGGGCGAAGATTTCTCGCCCCGTTCGCGGAATCATGTACCACGGATGGGGTTCGCTGGTAGAAGCCGAGCACGGGGCGTATCGCTACACCCACCCGCAAACCAAGGAGGTCCTCGCGGAATTGATTCGCGACGTCGTTCGTCCCTTGGGGCCTACCTTGTTGCAAGTCCCCGACGCCCCCGCCGACGTCGCGATTCTGGAGAGTTTCACGTCGCAGATGTTCGCCGGGCGAGGCACCTACGGTTGGGGAAAATCCTGGGAGGCCGACCTGCATTTGGTCCTGCAATGGGCACACCTGCAACCCAAGGTGATTTTCGAGGAAACGCTCCTCCGCGACGGCCTCGACGGTTGCAAGGTCCTGGTGCTTCCCGCCTGCGACGTCTTGCCGCGGTCGGTCGTGGAGCGTATCCGCGTCTTTCAAGCGGCGGGCGGCATCGTGGTCGGCGACGAGGAATTGACCCCTGCCTTGCAACCGGACGTCGTCCTGCCGGCGTATCGTCGGACGGGAGCGGCAGACCGCGACAAGGCCGAGTTGCAAGCCCTCGCCCAACGCCTCCGCGAGGCCCTGGATTCCCGCTACACACGGCGCGTGGACGCCTCCGAAGCGGACGCTGTGGTTCGTTTGCGTCAATACGGCGCGGCCTCGTACGTCTTCGTCCTCAACGATCGCCGGACGTTCGGAGACTACGTGGGTCATCACGGCAAGGTGATGGAGGTCGGCCTCCCGCTTCAAACCGCGATCACCCTGCAAGCCGCGGGGACCGTGTACGATCCCTTGGCCCGACGAGCGGCGGCGATCGGCGACGGGCCACCGTTGCGGTGGACCGTGGAATTGGGACCGGGCGATGGAAGGCTGTTCATCGTGCTTCCTCGGCCCATCGCCGCGGTCGAATGCCGGGTGCCGGCGGAAGCGCGACGCGGCGAAACGATCGATTGCGATGTCCGCATCTTGGACGCCGACGGCAAGGCGATTCCGGCGGTATTGCCCGTCGAGGTGATCCTGACGGACCCGCTGGGACGCCGCGCAGAACCGAGTGGTTATTACGCCGCCAAGGATGGGTCGCTGAACATCCGCTTCGACTCGGCCCCCAATGACGAACCGGGTGAGTGGACGTTATACGTCCGGGAATTGGCGGGCGGCGCTTCGCGGGAATGTGTTTTCACGCTGCGTTGACCGGGCCGCTTGCGGCCGTTTTTCGGCGAAAGATCCCGGCGAGCAAGGAGCCGACCATGGGCTTGCTCGAGAAACGGAACCCCAAGGCAACGTGGCGATCGGTACTCCTTCATGCGTTCCTGTCGATGGGCGGGGGCGCCGTGTTCTATTTCCTTTTCTTCAAGCCCGAGTTGCAGCGGGAATGGATCATCACGCTGCCGCCGTGGTTGCTGTGGTGTGCTTTCGTGGGCGGCCTGATGGAATGGCAAATGCCTCCGGATGACGACGATTTCCCATCCCCGGCGCGAGAAAAAGAGCCGCCGGCGCAAGCCGGCGGTGGCACTGGTTGCGATCGTGAAAAATTAGAGCCACCAGCGTAAGCTGGTGGTGGTGATCGTAGCAAATGGTTAACGCTAGGTCGGGATGAAACACCTCCAGCTCACGCTGGAGGCTCACGAACGGGATGTTACTTGCAACTTTAGCGTCACCCATTCCTGATGACGCTGCCGCAGCATGCACTCGGCGATCACCCTTTCCTTCGGCTAATTCGATGGCCGCGAACAACGTCGTCGTTCCCTTGCTCTGGTAGTCGTTCGTAAGCGCGTCCAGACGACTGGGATGGATCGGCTCCGCCCGCTTCTTTGGTCGGCGGTTGCCTGGGCTTGGCTTGGCGGCTATCCTAAACGGCGCTTGGCGATCGTACGGAGTTGATCGCGGTGCGACGTGCCGTGCAGACATGTCGGTCGGGCGGACGAAAAGCAGCGTTCGGCCCGGCACCCGCGCAACCTTTCGTTCGCTTGCCCGCCCTTTTTCCCAATGCCCATCGTGGAGGTTTGAATCATGGCGTTTCCGAACAGCGGTCATCGTCGAGAGTTTTTGGGTCAAACGCTGGCGGCAGGCGCTGCGGTAACCGTGCCGTGGTTGATTTCGCCCGCCGCGGCGGGAGCGGCCGGCACGACCGCCCCCAGCGAAACAGTTCTTTTCGGCATCATCGGAATCGGCCCCCGCGCGACGTACGACGTGCGTTCGATGTCCAACCTTCCGGACGTCCGATGCGTGGCGCTGGCCGACGTTCAAGCTTCGCGGCGAGAGGCCGGCAAGAAGCTGGTCGAGGAGTTGTTCCCTAATACAAAGTGCGATACTTACCGCGATCTCCGCGAGTTGCTGGATCGCAAGGACATCGACGCCGTGCTGGTGGCGACGGGAGACCGGTGGCACGCCCCCGGTTCGATGTTGGCGATGGAGGCGGGCAAGGACGTTTATAGCGAGAAGCCCTGCGGCATCACCATCGCTAAGTGTCGGCAACTGGCGGACACCGCCAAGCGGACCGGTCGCGTGTTCCAAGCCGGCACGCAGCGCCGCAGCGTCCCCAATTTCCGCTTCGCCGTGCAGATGGCCCAAAGCGGCAAGTTGGGAAAACTGCAAACGCTCTACGCATCGGTCTACGAACCTCAATTGGACAATACTTGGTTGCCGCGCGAGCAAACGCCGCCCAAGGAGGTCGTCGATTGGAATTTGTGGCTGGGTCCGGCGCCGTGGCGACCGTACAACAAGACCTACGTACAGGGCGGTTGGCGGGGTCAGTTCGATTTCGATTCCGGAGCCAAACTGCTCGATTGGGGTGCCCATACCCTGGACCTGTGCCAGTGGGCGGCGGGCGCAGACGACACCATGCCCGTCGAGTATGAACCCGTTCAAGATAAGATCACGTGCCGCTACGCGAACGGACTGACGGTGATCCTCGACTTTCTGAAGACACCGTTCGGCGACCGCGCCCCGAAGTTCATCACGGCGTTGGGAACTTGTCCCGTGCGATATGTGGGCGACAAGGGCTGGATCGAGACGGGCGACGAAGGCGGCGTCGAAATTCGACCGGATTCGCTGAAGAGCGAAATCCCCGAAGAGTTGGCCCGTGTCAAAGGTCTGGACGTGACCGCCCATGCCCGTAATTTCTTCGACTGTGTCAAGACTCGCGGCAAGACGGTTTGCAACGAAGACGTAATGTATCATTCGCACACGGCGTGCCATGCGGCGGCCATCGCCTGGATTCTGAATCGCAAGCTGACGTTCGATCCGGTCAAGGCCGAATTTCCCGGCGACGAGGAGGCCAATCTGCTCCGCTCCCGTCCGGAACGAGATCCCTTCGCCGCGACGTAAGGGCGCCGCGAGGAATAGACGTCGTTGATCATCCGCGGTATTCAAGGCGGCGAAGCCACGGAGTGCGCCTTTGCCGGGTGATCGTATGCGCACTCCCGGCGCCGATGCGGGACGCCGTGCGATGGACGCGGTTGTTGAGAGGAATCCCTAGTGACCCAAGTTTCATTTCGATGGGCGGCGATATGCCTTGCCGTGCTTCCGCCGATCTTGATTTCGGCGCGCGTCGGCGAGGCCGTGGAGACGGTGCGTGTGGAAGTAGTGGAGGGTGCGCCTCGCCTAGTGGTTGACGGCAAGCCCGTCCGCGCCCGGATGTTCTGGGGTGCGTCCGGTCCCGGCCTCGTCACGGTGCTACCGGAGGCCCGACAGTTCGTCTTCGCGTTTACGGCGGAGGACGATGAGCCTGGCCGAGCAACCGTCCATTTCCGCTTTGGAACCGAACCGGGAACGATGGTGCTGGACGATATCCGCATCTTCGACCTCACGGATCAGCGTGAAGTGCTGCCGACTTGTCGCTTCGAAGGCGGGATGGATGATTTCACGCGGGAATGGTCGGTCTGGCCGCCGGATCAACGCAATACGGTGGGGACGATCGACGTTGTTCCCCGTGCGGGAAAGGACGGCGGCGCCGGGCTAAAGGTCGAGCTGAAAGCCCCCCCGGACGGGAATTGGCCCGACTTCCACATCTACCATCGTCCGAACCTGACGTTGACCAAGGGGCATCGCTACGAGGTGAGCTTTTGGGCCGGCGCCGAACCGTCTCGACCGTGGAACGTGGCCTTGTATCGACCGGGACGGCGCTACGTGTACCTAGGCGGGCCACCCAATCGCTTTGCATCCCAAATCCAGTTGGCGGCGGATGCGGACGTCCACTTCGTGAGCTTCCCCATCGACATGCCTTGGCCGAAACCGGGTGAGGTGGAGGACTGGTCCGCGGTCGATCAAGCCTGCCGCCGGGTGCTGGAAGCCAACGGGCGGGCACTGCTGCTTCCCCGCATCCCGATGGATCCGCCCGCCTGGTGGATCGAGGCGAACCCCGACGAAGTGATGTTGTGGGATCGCGGCGAGCAGCGGCGGCGACCGGCGGTCCCGGCCTCGCCCAAGTATCGTCGCGACGCCGCGGCACGTCTGCGTGCTTTGGTGGAGCATCTGGAGTTTGCCTTCTGCGAGCACGTGGCGGGTTACCACCCCTGCGGCCAGAATACGGGCGAATGGTTCTACGAAGACACCTGGCTTTCGCCGCTCAACGGTTACTCCAAGGCTTCGCAAATCGCTTGGCGCCAATGGCTCCGCGATCGTTACGGTTCGGATGCCGCCTTGCAGTCGGCTTGGGGCGATCCGACCGCGGAGTGCGACCAAGCCCTGGTGCCGTCGCCCGAGTCGCGCCGTGCCGCACCCGCCGGGATGTTGCGCGACCCGGTCCGGGAAAGGCCTTTGATCGACTTCGCCCAATTCCAACAGGAAATGATGGCCGAGTGCGTATGCCACTTCGCGAGGACGGTCCGCGATGCATCGAAAGGACGCAAACTCGTGGTGTTCTTTTACGGTTACGTATTCGAGTTCGGGGCGATCATCAACGGTGCGGCAACGTCGGGCCACTACGCGCTACGCAAAGTGCTTGAGTGCCCCGATGTCGACGTCCTGTGCTCACCGATCTCGTATTTCGATCGGGGCTTGGGGGGGAGCGCGCCCGCCATGACCGCGGCGGAAAGCGTGGCGCTGGCCGGCAAGATGTGGCTCTACGAGGACGACACGCGAACCTACATCGCCACCGGTCGATTTCCGGGCTGGCAAGACGGTGCCGACAACTCGGAGCAGACCAACGCCCTGCTGCTGCGCAACACGGGCCAGTGCACCGCGCGCAATTTCGGGACCTGGTGGATGGATCTGGGAGCGAGCGGTTGGTTCGACGATCCGGCCATGTGGGCCCAAATGAAGGCCCTGCGCCCGCTCGATGAAGCCCTGCTGTATCAGCCGAGGGCTTTTCGGCCCGAGGTGGCTGCTGTGATCGACGAGCGAAGCATGATCCGTGTTGCCGCCGGTGGAGACAAGTTGACGCGGCCGGCCGTGTACGAAGTGCGCCGCCCCCTGGGACGCATGGGAACCCCCTACGGACAATACCTGCTGGACGACGTGGCCGCGGGACGCGTGAAGGCAAAAATGTACGTATTCCTCACGCCCTGGTGTCTGACTCCAGAACAGAAACGCGCGCTCCTGGACACCACAAAGGGGACGATGAGAATCTGGTGCTACGCGCCGGGTTATCAGGAACCGAACCGTATTGCCCCACCGGAGGCGATGCAGGAACTGACGGGTTTCCGGCTGCAAGCGACCGAACAACCGCAGGCCTGGGCTGTTCCCACGAAAGTGGGAAAGCGGCTGGGGCTTCAGCAAGAGTTCGGCACGCAACAAGCCTTGCGCCCGCTCTTCGCGCCCGTCGATGCTAAACCCGAGGAGACTCTGTTCGTTTATCCCGACGGGACGCCCGCCGTAGCCTTGCGACAAACTGGCGGCGGCTATTCGCTATTCGTGGGACCACCCGGTCTGACGAGTGAACTGCTGCGTCTGGCGGCGCGACAAGCCGGAGTTCACCTTTATACATCAACCGATTGCAACGTGTACGCCAACGGTCCGTTTGTCGTTCTCCACGCGGCGTCCGACGGTCCGGTCGAGATCGATACCCGGCGCCAATCGCCGCTGACGGACATGTTGACGGGCGAGAATCTCGGCGTCGGGCCGAAAATCTCGTTAGAACTCCGCCGCGGCGTTACCCGAGTCCTGCGGATCGATTCGCCGTGAGCTAACCGCATTGGAGCGATGCGACTCCGGTGTTTTTCGCCCTTGTCTGACGGAACCGCGGGTCGCCCAAGGCTCGCGCGCTCGAGACCCGGACGGTGTTGTTGCCGCTTTTTCTTCAGCGAAGTATCCTGAAAGGCGCATTGATAAAACGGCGCCTCAGCCTCAGGGGCGTGACGCCGTCGCAGGAAGGTTGGCGGGATCGACGCGTTGAGAGTCGGCGGATTCCGCGGGAAGTGGTTCTCCATCGCGACTTGGCGTTTGGGAGAGGTCGGCCATGTTGGAGAATGCGGCGGTAACGGCATTAGCGGCCCTTGCCGTTCTGGCGGCGGCCTATTTCACCTACGGACGCTTCTTGGGACGCGCCTTCGGACTTGATCCGCGCCGCGCCACGCCGTCGCACACCATGCGGGACGGCGTGGACTACGTGCCGACCCGAATTCCGATTCTGTTCGGGCATCACTTTGCCTCCATCGCCGGACTGGGACCGATTTTGGGACCGGCCATCGGCGTCATCTGGGGCTGGGTACCCGCCCTGCTGTGGGTCGTGTTCGGCTCCATCCTCATTGGAGCGGTGCACGACTTGGGATCGCTCCTCATCAGTCTTCGGCATCGAGGACGATCGGTGGGCGAGGTTGCCTATTACTTGATGGGTCCGCGCGCACGACTGCTGTCGCTGCTGATTATCTTCTTCTTGATGTCGCTGGCCATGGGCGCGTTCTGCAATACGCTGGCCGACATGTTCGTCAACTACAATCCCGATGCCGTCATCCCCGCGGCGGGGTTGATGGTCGTCGCGGTAATCTTCGGGCTGACCGTCTATCGCCTCAAAGTCCCCTTGGTTCCGGCCACAATCGTGGCGCTGGTAGTTTTCGCCGGACTGATTGTTTACGGAGTGGAGCGACCGGTCTTGACCTACGAATGGTTTTGCTCGCCTGCGACCCGAACCCTACTGGAGGAGGCGAAGTCGGCGAAACCGGAAATGGGCCGACCAGCCTTTACCCGACCGTACGGTGCCCGATCGGCGGTCGACTTCTTCCAGGCTCGAGGCGAGGCCGACGCCGTCGCGGAGTTGGGTGCCATCGCCCAATCGGGAACCGTCCTTTGGAAGGTCAATTACGCTTGGATCGCGGCTTTGCTGGGGTACGCATTTCTGGCATCCGTGCTGCCGGTCTGGTTGTTGCTGCAACCGCGGGACTACATCAACAGTTTTCAGCTTTACGTCGCGCTGCTGCTTCTGGGGGCCGGACTGGCGGTAGCGGCGTTGACCGGCAGCGAGTTCGCCCAAATCGACGCCCCCATGATCCGTTGGAACGTCCCCGACGCCCCCCCCATGTTCCCGTTGCTTTTCGTGACGATCGCGTGTGGGGCGGCCAGCGGATTTCATTCCTTGGTCTCGAGCGGAACCACGGTCAAACAACTTGATCGGGAATCGGACGCCGTGCCCATCGGTTACGGCGCCATGCTCACCGAAGCCGCTCTCGCGGTCCTCGTGATTGCGGCTTGCACTGCGGCTTTGAGTCACGCGGATTGGGGGCAAGGCGGACTATACGCAGGCTGGAGCGCCATCGGCGGCGGGGGATTGGCCAAGCAACTCAGCGCCGTCGTGCGAGGCGGGGCCAACCTCATGTCCCAAGTCGGCGTACCCATCCCGCTAGGCAGCACCTTCATCGCCGTGACCGTCACCGCCTTTGCCTTAACCACCTTGGATTCGGCCACGCGGTTGCTGCGGTTCAACGTCGAGGAAATCGGCCGATCGTTGCGGGTTCCCCTTCTCACGAACCGTGTCGCCGCTTCCCTGGCGGCGGTGCTGGGCATCGGCTTTTTCGCCGTGGTGCCCGCCGGAAAGGCCCTGTGGACGCTCTTCGGCACGACGAACCAACTCTTGGCCGGCCTGGCCTTGCTCGTGGTCAGCGTCTATCTCTATCAACAGCGTCGCGTGGTGTGGTACACGCTGATCCCAATGCTTTTCATGCTGGCCATGACGACCTGGGCCATGGGCTGGAACTTGATTAAGTTCTATCAGCAAGAGAAATGGTCTCTGTTCGTCACCACGGTGATCGTGCTGGTGATGGCCGTCTGGTTGGTGGCGGAGGGCATCTTGGCGTTCTTGCG
Source organism: Thermopirellula anaerolimosa (assembly GCF_054657335.1). Lineage (NCBI taxonomy): Bacteria > Pseudomonadati > Planctomycetota > Planctomycetia > Pirellulales > Thermoguttaceae > Thermopirellula > Thermopirellula anaerolimosa. The sequence goes on along the minus strand of NZ_BAAHYX010000006.1, from coordinate 27,317 downwards.
AGGCCCGACGCCGCACAGCTCGATCGAAATTGATTCAGTCGTGACCGATGCAACTCCTGCCGAAACCGCGGCGACGCCTTGACGCTTGCCAACCCCTCCGGCGATTAGCCACGAATAGAATCCCGTGATTCTCAACAAAAATGTCCCCCAACTGGAAGTCCAAGGCCAGAAGTACGAGGGACAGCCGAATCGTGCGGCGAAGTGGGGGTATCCGGGTGGATGGAAGGCCTTTACCTCACGGGTGCGATCGGCCACGGTTTTCACGAAAACGAACGGCCTTTGCCAACATCTCCCGTGCGAGTCCCGGTCGCTTTTCGCTTTTCCGCTCAGGTGTTAGAATCGCAGGTAGAGTTAGTCTCCGCCTCCCGTGCCGGCCCGGTAGGCTCCGCCCGGCGGGAGGGCACGATAAGGGCACCGATGTACGGCAGTCCGGCCGGTCGCCCGCGAGCGTGGACGCCTGGTTCAGGATGTCTTGGGCGGGTTTCGGCGCTCGGAAGGGTGTTGGAGCGGTCTCGGCACGTGCCACCGAGGCATGTTGCGCGCCTGTAGCTCAGGGGATAGAGCGGCGGTTTCCTAAACCGTAGGTCGCAGGTTCGAATCCTGCCAGGCGTACTTCTTCCTCCTTGGTGCGAACTAGTCTCCCCACGGGTTAGACCCTTCCGAGCCGCGACCGTCAGGGAGCGGCGTCTCACATCCTGCAACGAAACGCGATTCCCCGCAACAACTTGCGCCATCTCCGTTGCTGGCGTGAAGTCTCGGCATCGACCACAGAGACATCGGCGCGACTGCCACTGCTCGCCAATCCACCACTCCTGGCCCCAAAAGTCTCGGTGTCTCCCCATGTCGCGCCCGTCCGGGTTAGATGGAGGTTGGGCTCGCGAAGCGGGCCGAACGAAAACCGCTGCCCGTTGGGAAAGCCGCCTCGCGGGTTATGGCCGCAGGGCCGTTTCCGCTCATCTCCTCTCACCCCAGGCCCCTCCCGGCTAGAGCGGGAGCAAGAGTGCGGCTACGCCGGACAGCCTTCCCCGCAGCGGCATACATAACCGACAGGTCACCGCAATCAGGAGCCTGTCGCAATGGTGGACTCGTCGTTCTCGGACCTGACCGCAGAGCAGCGCCTCAAGCAGCTTGCCGCCATTCTTGCTCGCGGCGTCCGGCGCTACCACAGCCGCCTGCGGCGCAGCCAATCCCGCCCCGAAAAAGAAGTTCCAGAATCCTCGCCGGCTGGCCTTGAGGTTCCCGGCAAACCGAGGCTCAGTGTGTCTCGGCGTTTCGGGGTTTAGCGTACCGAGAAACCGGAGAAGGCCACCATGAAACTCGACATCGAGAGGGAAGTTGCTGCGCTCCAGAAGATGTCCACGGGGCAACTCTGCGAGCGCTACGCCGCGCTGTTCGGCGAACCAACGCGGACGCGGCACCGCACGTACCTGATTCGCAAGATCGCCTGGAAGCTCCAGGCCCTGGTAGAAGGCGACCTGAGCGAACGGGCACGGAAGCGGGCCGAAGAACTGGCCCGCGGCACGGAGCTGCGGGTGATGCCGCCGAAGTCCAACGAGGTCGCGCCACCGCCTGCGGTCGTCACGCACGCATCGATCAAGGCCGATCCGCGTCTGCCCGCGCCCGGCACCGCGATCGTCCGCCAGTACAAAGGCCGCACGCTTCAGGTGCTCGTGTTGCCCGACGGCTTCGAGTTCGAGGGCGAGCGCTACAAGTCGCTCTCGGCCGTGGCCAAGATGATCACCGGCTCCCACGTCAACGGCTACCGCTTCTTCGGCCTGGAGGGCAAGCCATGAAGCGCACGAAACCCTCCACCAAGCCTGCGACGGCAACCGTCCGCTGCGCCATCTACACGCGCAAATCCACCGATGAGGGGCTGGAGCAGGAGTTCAATTCGCTCGACGCCCAGCGCGAGGCCGGTGAGGCGTATATCAAGAGCCAGGCCAGCGAGGGGTGGACCGTGCTGCCCGACCGGTACGACGACGGCGGTTTCACGGGGGGCAACCTCGATCGGCCCGCTCTGCGGCGGCTGCTGGCCGACATCGAAGCCCGCAAGGTCGATTGCGTGGTTGTGTACAAGGTGGATCGCCTCAGCCGTAGCCTCTTGGACTTCGCCCGGCTCATGGAGACCTTCGAGCGGCATGGCGTGTCGTTCGTTTCCGTCACCCAGCAGTTTAACACGGCCACGTCGATGGGCCGGCTGATTCTGAACGTGCTTTTGTCGTTCGCCCAGTTCGAGCGGGAGATCATCGGCGAGCGCATCCGCGACAAGATCGCCGCCACGCGGCGCAAGGGGAAATGGACCGGCGGGACGCCGATCCTCGGCTACGACGTAGATCGTTCCAACGGCAGGCCACACCTGGTGGTCAACGCTCAGGAAGCGGCCCGGGTGCGAGAAATCTTCCGCCTCTACCTGTCATTGGGCTCATTGCTGCCGGTGGTCCAGGAGCTGGCCCGCCGCGGCTGGCAGAACAAAGTCTGGAAGACCAGGCGGGGCCACATCAAGGGAGGCCGGCCCTTCGAGAAGGGCTCCCTCTACGCCTTGCTCACCAACCCGCTGTACGTCGGCAAGATCAAGTACAAGGCGGAATTGCACCAGGGCGAACATGAGCCGATCGTCGATGCCGAGCTTTTCCGGCAGGTCCAGACCACGCTGCGGCACAACGGCCACTCAGGCGGCGTGGCGGTGCGGAACAAGTACGGGGCCCTGCTCCGGGGCTTGCTCTACTGCAAGGCCTGCGGCCGGGCGATGACCCATACATTCACTTGCAAAGGGCAGCGGCGATATCGCTACTACACCTGCACGCGGGCCATCCAGAACGGCCGCGCGGCCTGCCCATCCCCGTCGTTGCCCGCCGGTGAAATCGAGCGGGTCGTGATCGACGAGATTCGGGCCATCGCCAGCGATCGCACTATGCGCGCCGAGGTGCTCCGGCAAGCCCAACAGCAATTCGAGGCCGAGCGGGCAGAACTCGTCACCGAAGAGCGAGGGCTGAAGCGAGAACTGGGCTGGCGTCATGCGGAGCTCCGACGGCTGGCCGGGGATGGAGCGGCGCCGGCTACCAACCAGATGGCGGAACTTCACGACCGCATTGCCCAGTGTGAGACACGGCTACGGGAGGTGCAGCGTCAACTCGAAGAGCATGAGCAAGGCCGCCTGACTGCCGCCGACATCGACGCCGCCCTGGCCGACTTCGACGGTGTTTGGAACGCCCTTAGCACGCGCGAACAGGCCCAACTGGTGGCTTTGCTGGTGGCCCGGGTCGAGTTCGACGCCGCCCAAAGCACGGTCGCCGTCTCGTTCCATCCGACGGCCATCAAGGCACTAGCCCGCAAGCAACTTGGGGGTGCGGCATGATCACCGTGACCAAGCAAGTCGTCTTCACCCGCAGTGTCCGGGGCCGGAAACGGCTGGCAGACAAACCGGCGTTGGAAGAACCCTTGCCAACCGGCCGCGTGCCGCGTGTGTCTCGGGTGATGGCTCTGGCCATCCAGTTCGACCGCCTGCTTCGGGAAGGCGTAGTGCGGAACACCAGCGAGCTGGCCCGGCTCTGCCACGTCACCCAGCCGCGAATTACCCAGGTAATGCAGTTTCTCCAGCTTGCGCCCGACATCCAGGAAGAGCTGCTCTTTCTGCCACTCGTCACCCAGGGCCGCGACCCGATCCACGAGAAGGTGCTGCGGCCGCTCTGCGCCGAGATCCATTGGAAGCGCCAGCGGGAAAAATGGGCCGCTCTCCGGAAAGCCCGGCTGGAGCACTGGACATAATCTACGAGCTCTGCTAAAATCGTCCATGTTCGCTAAACAACGGACGAAGTTCCGGGTCGGCTAGAGACCGCACACGTGAATGGACTTGTCCCCACTTGGCCCCCCCAAGGCGGGCTCATGTGCGACGAGAGTCCCAAACGCCTGAGCAACGGATGGTTCTTGGTTTGTGCGAGGGAAGTTGTCGAACAGCGACTCGCGGGTTAAGATGGTGCGTGTTCTGTTTCCTGAACATGGACGATCCAGGGTGCATGACAGGGACGGACGGCGAACGCCTTGAGTCGATGGGGCGTTGTTATGCCCAACGAAGCTGATACTTGCCGCCGATACGTCGTGCCGAAGCTGCAAGCGGCCGGCTGGGACGACGAACCGCATCGGATCAACGAACAGGTCACATTCACGGACGGGCGGATTGTCGTCGCCGGACGGCGAGGGCGACGGCGGCCGGGGAAGCGGGCGGACTACATCCTCCGCTACCGCCCAGACTTCGCCATTGCTGTCGTCGAGGCAAAGCCCACCTACGCCACGCCAGGCCAAGGGCTCCAGCAAGCGAAGGAGTACGCCGAGATCTTGGGACTGAAGTTTGCCTACGCGACAAACGGCCACGGGATCGTTGAGTTTGATTTCACGACCGGACTGGAACGCGAGATCGATGTCTTCCCTACCCCTGAGGAGCTCTGGTCTCGGCTGACCGCCAGTGAATCGCTCAGCGCCGAAGCTGCTGAGAAGTTGCTGACGCCGTCCTATCATCTCAGCGGCAAGTCGCCGTGGTATTTCCAGGAAATCGCCATCAACCGAGCCGTCCAGGCCGTTGCGCAAGGCAAGCAGCGCATACTGCTCACGATGGCGACCGGCACGGGTAAGACAGTTGTGGCGTTCCAGATCTGTTGGAAGCTCTGGTCATCGCGGTGGAATCGCACCGGGGAATACAGGCGGCCACGGATTCTGTACCTTGCCGACCGGAACATCCTTGTCGACGACCCGATGGCCAAGATCTTTGCCCCCTTCGGCGACGCTCGCTGGAAGATCCAAAATGGCCAAGCGGTCAAAAGCCGCGAAATGTACTTTGCCATTTACCAGGCCATTGCTCGTGACGAGCGCCGACCGGGCCTTTACCGCGAGTACGCCCCTGATTTCTTCGACCTGATCATTGTGGACGAGTGCCATCGAGGCAGCGCCCGTGACGACAGCAACTGGCGTGAGATTCTCGAGTACTTCGAGCCAGCCTACCAGATCGGCATGACCGCCACGCCGCGCCGCCAGGACAATGCGGACACTTACAACTATTTCGGTGCCCCGATTTACACGTACAGCCTTCGACAAGGAATCGAAGACGGCTTTTTGGCTCCTTATCGTGTCCATCGTGTGGTCACGACCTGGGACGCAGCGGGGTGGCGGCCCAGCCAGGGTGACCTGGATCGCTATGGCCGTGAGATTCCCGACGAGGAGTACCGCACTCCCGATTTCGAGCGCATTGTCTCGCTTCGCGCACGGACCGAGGCCGTGGCCCGACACTTGGACGAATACATGCGCCGCACTGATCGTTTCGCCAAGACCATCGTTTTCTGCGTTGACCAGGAACACGCCGACGAAATGCGGCGGGCGCTGAACAACCTCAATAGCGACCTCGTCCGTGGCAATCCTGACTATGTCTGTCGGGTCACGTCGGACGAAGGAGACGTCGGCCGTGGGCATTTGAGCAACTTTCAGGACCTGGAACGCCGAACGCCCGTTATCCTCACCACCTCCCAATTACTCACCACTGGCGTCGATGCACCGACGGTACAGAACATCGTGTTGCTGCGAGTCATCAACTCGATGACCGAGTTCAAGCAGATCATCGGTCGAGGGACGCGTGTCCGCGACGACTATGGCAAGCTGTTCTTCAGCATCCTCGACTACACGGGCTCGGCCACGCGATTGTTTGCCGACCCCGAATTCGACGGCGATCCGACCATCGAAACCGAGCAGACCATCGACGAGGATGGTGGAGTGATCGGCGAAGAAACCGTGGTCACGCCAGAGGAGGAACTTGAAGACGAAGGCCCCACGCCCGTGCCGCCTGATGAGCCGGACGCCCCGCGCCGCAAGTTTTATTTCGACGGAGGTCAGGTCCAAATTGCAGCTCACCTCGTCTACGAGCTCGACCCCGATGGCAACCAGCTCCGCGTCGTGCAGTTCACCGACTACACGGCCGACAAGGTGCGCACGCTGTTCCGCAACGCCGCCGAGCTTCGAAGCCAGTGGGGCGATCCCGACCGGCGGCGCGACATTATCGATCGGTTGGCGGAGCGCGGCATCGACTTCGACCATCTCGCGGAAGCCACGAATCAGCCGAACGCCGACCCCTTGGACCTGCTTTGCCACTTGGCCTTCAACGCCCCGCTGCGAACCCGGCGAGAACGGGCTCAGCGACTGCGCATCGAACGGCGCGACTTTTTCGACCAGTACGGACCCGATGCTCGCCAAATCCTCGATGAACTGCTGGACAAGTACACTGAGCATGGCACGGCCCAGTTCGTCATTCCCGATGTACTTGAGTTGCCCCCGATCAACGCTCACGGCAACGTGCTGGAAATCGCCGCCAAGTTCGGTGGCGAGGAACGACTGGTGGAGGCAATCCGCCAGCTACAAACACTGCTTTACGCCGCAGCATGAATAGGACGTCATGGCAAAGAAAAAGATCGCAAAGACGGCTGCCCGGAAGAAGAAAGCATCGCGGCAGGCCAAGAACCCAAAACCCGAGCCCACCACGGCCGAACGGCTCGGCAATGTGATCAAGTCCTGCCGCAAGATCATGCGCAAAGACAAGGGGCTCAACGGAGACCTTGATCGCCTGCCGTTGCTCACCTGGATCATGTTCCTCAAGTTCCTCGACGACATGGAACAGATCGAGGAATCGAAGGCCAAGATGCGGGGCCAGCACTACCGCCCGGCCATCGAATCGCCGTACCGTTGGCGCGATTGGGCCGCCCAGGCAAACGGCATCACCGGCCCGGAGCTGATTGCCTTCGTCAACCAAGAAGAGGCAGTTCGTCCTGACGGCACGCGTGGTCCCGGCCTGCTCAAGTACCTCAGCAGCCTGCAAAACGGGCGTGGCAGTCGCCGGCAGGTCATCGGTACCGTCTTCAGCGGCGTCATTAACCGCATGCAGTCCGGCTATCTGCTCCGTGACGTCATCAACCAGGTGAACAACATTCATTTTCTGGCTCAGGACGAACTATTCACGCTTGGTCACCTGTACGAGTCGATGCTCCGCGAGATGCGAGACGCCGCCGGCGACTCGGGTGAGTTCTACACCCCGCGCCCAGTGGTGCGGTTCATGGTCGAGGCCGTGGACCCCCAACTCGGTGAGACGATTCTCGACCCAGCCTGTGGCACGGGCGGGTTCCTCGTCGAGGCCTTCAACCATCTCTCGAAGCAGGCCAAAACGGTCCAGCAGCGGAAGGTTCTTCAAGAGCGCACGATCTTCGGCGGCGAGGCCAAGCCACTACCGTACCTGCTCTGCCAGATGAACCTGCTGCTGCACGGCCTGGAAGCGCCTCAGATCCGCTTTGGAAACAGCCTTGACGTCAGGATCAGCGATCTCGGGGATAAGGAACGCGTGGACGTAATCATCACGAACCCACCCTTTGGCGGTGAAGAAGAACGCGGAATCCTTTCGAATTTTCCGGCTGACATGCAAACAACGGAAACGTCTTTGCTGTTCATGCAGTTAATCCTGCGGCGCCTTAGCCGAAGTCACGGGCGCGCAAGCATTGTTGTACCAGATGGGTTCCTTTCAAATCTCGGCGTCGCTGCGCGAGTGAAGAAGAAACTACTCGAAGAATGCAACCTTCATACAGTTGTGCGTCTGCCGTTCGGAGTGTTCGAGCCCTACACCCCAATAAGAACAAATCTGCTGTTCTTCTCCAGGCCCGGCCCCACGCGGACCATCTGGTTCTACGAGATTCCCATTGCCGACGGACGCAAAACATACACTAAGACTCGCCCTCTTACACTGGAGGAACTACAGCCTTGTAAGAGCTGGTGGAAGTCTCGAACGACGGGGCCGAATGCTTGGAAGGTTGATATTCAGCAGATCATTGATCGTAACTATTCTCTTGATTTCCGAAATCCGTCAACTGAACACGACGAACCACCTCACGATCCCTCGGAGCTTGCCTCCTTGATCGTTCAAGATGCAACTGAGATTAGAGCAGCGGCTGAGACAATACGAAGCCTCGTTGGCGAATGGGAGTCGAGCCGTGGCTAGGGTCGTATCCTTTGCGGAACTCTTCGATCGCATAACGCGCCCGATTGATTTACCGGACGAAGGCGAGTATCGACTGGTTGGCGTACATCTCAAGGGCAAGGGGGCGTTCTTGCGAGAAGTGAAGCCGGGTCTGGCAATCAGAAAGAAACGCCATTATGTAATTCGCGCAGGAGACATCATCTATAACAAGCTTTTTGCATGGCGCGGTGCATTTGCTGTCGTCAGCCCTGCGCTTGATGGATGCTATGTATCCGACAAATACCCGGCGTACCAGTTGCGTCGCGAAGATGTTCTGCCCGCGTTCTTGGAATTAGTATTCCGTTCAGATTCGCTTGCCAAACAAGCTGAGGCGCGTTCGGTCGGCTCCGCAGCGATGAGTAAATTTACGCTTAATCCACCGCGATTCTTTGAGCTCCGGTGTGAGCTACCTTCCAAGTCTGAACAAGAACGGCTGGTCGGAATAGCGAGGAAACTCGACGGGGAAATAGAGAGGCTCACGGCCTCGGTCGATCATAGTCTATATGTCGTTGATGCATTTGTCGGCCGGTACGTTGAAGCGGCTTGCTCGCGGTTTCCGACTGTCCGTCTTCGGGAGATCGGAGACTTGGTTCGAAGATCAATAAAGATAAACGACGGCGAGACGTATCGCCAAGTTACGATTGCAATGAACAACCGTGGTGTCCGGCTTCGCGGCGAAAAGTGGGGATATCAGATCGCGGTCAAAAACCAGGCTGTTGTACATGCGGGTGACGTCGTTTTCTCAAGGATTGATATTCGCAACGGCGCCATAGGGATTGTTCCGGACGACCTCGACGGAGCCGTCGTTGCAAACGATTTTCCGGTGTATGTTCTCAACGAGAATGTGTGTGCGCAGTACGTTGAGTTGGCGTTTCGGACACCAGCTTTTAGAGAGCAATGTGTTGCTAGAAGCGCCGGTTCGACGAACAGGAAAAAAATGCGGCGAGATGTGTTCTTGGACTTGCAGATCAATTTGCCGCCGCTTGATGCTCAACGAAAAATAGTCAAGCAAGTGAAAAGGCTAGAAGAGTCACTGGGGAGTATCAAGGGGTCTTCTGAACGGCTTCGTGCACGTGCGGAAGTCACCCGTCAAAAGCTGCTGAACGAGCTTGCTCCAAGTGGGTAATAATGGGAAAGAAGCCCGGAAAACCATTTGGCCAAGTGCTTCGTGAGAAGCGCAAAGGCCGCTACAGTTTGCGGTCGTTCGCCAAGCTCGTCGGCGTCAGCCCGACGTATTTGTCACAGGTCGAGCAAGGCAACGTTCAACCGCCGACGGCGGACCGTGTCAAGCGAATGGCCGAACTCCTGGGCGAAAATCCGGACGAATGGATTTCGCTGGCGGGCCGCGTGCCCGAGGACCTGCCGGAGATCATTCATGAAGAGCCAACGGAGTTTCCTGAATTGCTCCGCGAAGCGCGAGGCCTGACGGCTGAGCAACTCCAGCGGCTGCGCGAAGCGGCCAGAAAGATGAAAAGAGAAGGAACATGACATAATGACCAGAGGACGTTCGACAATCGGCCTCAAGCTGCCCTACCTGACTGATCGGCACATCGAAGACGAGGCGGCGCTGCTGCTGGCGGAATTCGGCAACAAGCACGGCCAGGTCACCGCGCCGCCGATACCGATCGACGACATCATCGAGCTATATCTGGAGCTTACATTCGAGTTCAAAGATATGCAGGCGCTGTTTGGCGTCGGTGACGTCCACGGGGCGCTGTGGGTCAACGAGCGGCGCGTGGGCGTGGACGCAAGCCTTGATCCGGAGCAGCACCCGGTTAAGCTCGGGCGCTATCGCTTCACGCTGGCACACGAGGCCGGCCATTGGCGGCTGCACCGCCATTTGTTCCAGAAGAGGGCCAACCAGCTTTCCTTGCTGCCGGAGGATGCCCAGCGGGCGGAGTACGTCTGCCGTTCCACGGACCGCGACCCGGTTGAAATTCAGGCGAACAAGTTCGCCGCCGCACTGTTGATGCCGCGGGAGATGGTCAAGACTGTGTGGCACAAGTGGCGTGGCCAGATGGAGCCGATCTGTCTGCCCGACCTGGAATCGAAGCGGCGGCAGATTCTTACTGCGGAGGTACTGCGGCGCGGTGGGTTGAAGCAGAGCGAGAACGCGGCTGACGACATGGTGTTGGAGCACCTGGCCCGGCCGCTGGCGGAACGATTCCAGGTATCGGCCGAAGCGATGCGGATTCGGCTGGAGAACATGGGACTGTTGCTGCGCAAGAAGGAGCCGACACTCTTTGATTGAGAAGCGCCGCAATGCGGTGTTTCTCTTTTTTTGGCAACCGGCGTTTACTGTTTTCTGTACAGGGACACCCTAGATTAAGGAGGGCCAATTGATGGCCAAGCATTTTGACTTGAAGAAGCAGCTTCGGCTGCACGACAAGGGACTGCTCAGGCGGTTGTTCGCCGAGCACGGGCTCTTGGAGGATTTCCCGTGGGACGAGCTTTCAGCCCGCCGGATTGACCCGCTGGTTGCACGCTGGGACGGGATCGAGGAGTCCGCGCGGCGTGCGATCCAGGTCGTCTTGCAGGACGCCAACGAACTGGCCGAAGAGCGGGGCCAGCGCGTGCTGGCCGAAGAGCTCGCCTGCCGGTTTCCAGAGAAGCTGGCGCTCTTCGGCCAGTGGAGCAGCCTGGCCGACAAAGCGTTGTGGGCGTACCTGGAGGCACGCGAGGCCTTCGACCAGGCGGCGCTGTTTGCCCGGGCCGAGGCGCTACGCAGCGGACAATTCGCTGCCCGTTGGAACAGCCTGCCGCCGCGCCAGATCACCGTCACCGAGCCGATCGTGGCTTCGCTCGAACAGTCCCTTCGCGACTACTACTGGCAGAAGGAACTGCGGGGACCGCTCTGCCGTGTCCACCATTACCAGCGGCCCGGCGCGGCGGAGTACTTTTTCGCCTACTTGCCCGACTGGCCCGACAAGCGGTTGATCTTCGACACCGACGGGAACCTGACGGCCCGGGAGGAGGCCTACACGTTCAGCAACGTGTTCATCTACGAGCCGGCCGCCGGGGCAATGGAGCTGGTGGCCAAGGGCGGCAGGCCGGTGCATCTGGCCCTGCGCAGGGCGTTCTGCAACACGGTGCTGGGGATCGAAGTGGACGACGAGGAGCCGATCCGGCCGACCTATCGGCTCGATCACCTGCTCGATCCGGGCTTCTGGTTTCAGACCGAACCGGAGGACCGGATCGCGGCCGTGCGCCTGCGGCGGATTCGCCTGGTACCCACGGTGCCGGTGCCGGCGATGGAATCGCTGGAATCGAGACTGTTGGAAACCGCCACGCACGGCGAAGCCTTGGACCTGATCGATCGCCTGCTTTCCGGAGTGGGACTCGATCGCACGCAGGTTCGGGTGGTGCATGTGGGCATTCAGCTTCAGTTTCTCAGTGACGGGCGCCGGCGCGGCAAAACGATGACGTTTCACGTCTCTTGCCCGAACACCTGCGATCTGAAGAGCAAGCCAGACGACGTGCGGGTGGTGGGTGAGCGGTGCATCCGGCGCTGGGGGATACTGCTGTGACGGACGCCTTGGACTACTTGTGGCCTTTGTTGGAGGCCAAGTGCCCGATCGTGGGGGCTCACGTGGTAGCCGGCTGGCCCGCTGGCGTCCACAAGCGGTTGGTCGATTTGGGATTGCTGGTGCGGGCTGAGGATGCCCAGCGCGTGCTCTGTCCCGAGTGCCACGAGCATTTCGAAGAGATCGTCGCCTGCGATGGACCGGATGGGTCGGTGCGGCTGTTCGTCCCATGCCCCCAGGTCCTGCGGGCCCGCCTGCCGCCGGAAGCGCGTCGCCAGTGGCAGGCGAACCTCGATGGCCTTGTGACAGCGCTGGCCCTTACGCTGAGGCTTACCGGCCGGCTGGCGGAGCTTCTGCCGCGGCGCCTGTGGCGATTGGGGCGCACCCAGTGGCGGGGCAGACGGCGCGACGTGCTGTTGGCTCGGGGGTTGAGGTGGGAGGAAGCCGTCGGCGTGCGCAGTGCGATCGCTCGAACACACAGGCCGATCGTCTTCGTGCCCCAGCACAAGCCGGACAACGATTCCTGGACAGGACGAGTTCCGCCGGTTCTGGCCCTCTCGCAAGTGGCGACGCTGGGCGAGCAGGGCCTGGACGCGGACCGCCTGGAATTGGTGGCCGCCATCCAAGACGCCGAGACACGGCAACAAGATCAACTCGCGGTCATAACCGAAGAGCAGCTGAAGCTCATGGTCCGTCAGCAGGTCAAGGCCGAGGGCAAAACCAGTCTGACAGACGACGTCTTCCTCCAGGCCTACCGGCACTGCGGTTCGGTACGTGAGGCGGCGGCGTTTCTTTCCCGCCAGACCGGACAAGCGGTCTCGAAGGATCAGGTGCATCGGGCGCTAAAGCGGGCCGGCGGTGCGGCGGCCGTGCTCGATGCCGAGGACAGCGATTCGGTGCAGCGCGGTGTCGCGTCGCACCGCCGCGACAGGTTCGGAAAAAGATTCTCTCAATCCAAACCCCTTGAAGCGCCATGACTTACGCCGGTGACGAAGGACCCTCGGTCCGTGCGCAGCGCTGAGTGATCGCGACAGGCCGGCCGCCAGGTGAAGGCCGTGAGGCTCGTAGCCCGGTGGTCGCCGAGGTCGCGTGAAGTTTCGGTTGCGGTGTGGTGCCGCAAGCCGCGCGTTGCTTGGGAGAACCCTTGTGGCGAGCAGCCTCCGGTCTGGGAGGTTGCCATGTCGCAAGGCAAGTATTTCGTCGTCACCCAGTACGCCAAGGCACTCATCCAGGCCAAGGCCCGGCAGCTTTGCCGCCGAAGGGACTTCCGTCCCAGCGAGCAGGAGGACATCGAGCAGGAACTCTGGCTGGCGGTGCTCGAAAAGGCCGAGCGGTTCGACCCGGCCCGGGCCCGGCTAGAGACATTCCTCGACCGCGTGGTTTCGCGGGCGGCGGCCATGCTCCTGCGCAGCCGCAAGCGCCGGAAGCGAGGCAATGGCGTCTTGCCGCTCTCCCTGGAGAGCGACTTCACCTCCACCGGCGAGGGGCTCAAGCCGCTTTCCGAGACCGTCTTTTTGGCAGATGTCGCCCGACGGCTGGGCACGCAGTCCGCGGATCCGGTTGAGCGGCTTGAACAGACTGAGGCGATCGAGTGCGCCTTGGCCCAGATGCCCGAGCGGCTGCGGGACATCTGCCGGCGGCTCATGACCGGCACGGTCGCCTCGGTGGCCCGGGAGTTGGGCATTTCCCGCTATCAGGTGCGCAAAGCCCTTGAGGAGGCCCGGCCGTACTTCGAGGAGGCCGGATTGCAAAACTTTTGAAAAAGTCCGACAGATCGCCCGCAAACGGCATACATAAGGGATAGAGCCGGCGGCCGATCTCACTTGCGTCTTCGCCGGATCGGCGGAAGTCCGCTTCGGCGAAGACGCCTTCTGTCTCGTCGCGCTTGCCACCTGACGCATCCCCCCATAGCCGTGTGGAGATACCTCGATGACGGTCGCCGATTCGTTCTTGATCCGCGAATCAGCCGAAGTGTACCAGGCCAAGGCCTCGGAGTACCTCACCAGCCACCAGCTTGCCGACTTCCGCCGATGCCCGGTGCTGTACCGCAAGAAGAGGCTGGGATTGATCGAAGACGAGGATCGGCCGGCGTACCTGGTGGGCCGGGCGCTGCACACGCTGGTGCTGGAAGGCCGGGACGCCTTTGAGGAGCAGTACGCCGTCGGCGGGCCGATCAACCCCAAGACCGGCGAGTTCTATGGCTCCAGCACCAAGGCGTTTGCCGAGTGGGCCGCCGAGCAGGGCAAGCCTGTGCTCACGGTGCAGCAGCACGATTTGGTCCAGCGCATGGGCGAAGGGGTTCGCGGGCACGGCCTAGCCAGGGACCTCTTGAGCGAAGGCACACCTGAGGGCGTGGTGCGTGCCGAGTACTGCCAGATGCCGTGCCAGATTCGCATGGACTGGTTCGATCCGCACCGGGGGATCGTGGACTTGAAGACCTGCGACGACCTGGACTGGTTCGAGGCCGACGCGCGGCGCTACGGATACGTCCACCAGGTGGCCTTCTATCAGGCCGTGCTGTCCCAGGCGATCAGCCTTTACCAGCCCATTTTCTTTATCGCAGTCGAGAAGCGGGAGCCGTTTCGCTGTGGTGTCTGGCAGGTTCATCAGGACATCTTGAACCTAGCCCAACGGGAAAACGAGGCGGCCATCGAACGTTTGCGGCGCTGTATGGCCAGTGATACGTGGGGGACAGGTTATGAATCCCTTCGGCTTTTCGACGCGATTTGACACGTCTGGACCTGGCACGGTGGGGCTAGGCGAGGCTGGGCCGGGCGTGGCTTGGCGAGGCTGGGTGTGGCATAGCCTGGCTGCCCACATGGCCGCCGGTCGCCTGTCGGGTCTTTCGAAGCCACGTAGGCATGTCATGGATGAGGATCGCTGCGTGCACCCGAAGGCGACCGGCCTTTTTTGAGCTTCGAGATTCCCTTGCACGGGAGAGATTCGTTATGCCCTTACCCGATACCGTCCTGACCCAATCCCATCTCCGCGCCCCGAAGGGCATCGTGTACGGCCCGCCCGGTTCGGGCAAAGCACAACCCCTGGATGCCACAGTGCTCACCCCTACCGGCTTTGTGCCTATGGAAGCAATTCGAGTTGGGGACTCCGTTATCGGAGCCGACGGACAAGGACACCGCGTGCTGGGTGTGTATCCCCAAGGAGCCCAGCCGGTTTTTCGAGTCACATTTCGGGATGGCAGCACGACGGAATGTACCGACGATCATCTGTGGTTCACCAGGACGATCAGCGACCGGGAATCGGGGGTTGAGGGGGCCGTCCGCTCCCTGGCGACCATCCGAAAGACACTCCGGTACGGCACACGCTTCAACCACGCTGTGCCGCGGGTGCAACCGGTCGAGTTTGCCTCCCAGTCAGAGCCCCTGCCTCTAGACCCCTGGCTCTTGGGCATCTATCTGGGCGATGGGCACACCTCCAGCAGCGTGATCATCACCAACCCCGAGCCGGACGTTCAGCGCCGTATCGAGGAGGCGGTACCGCCTGGAGACTGCTGCGTCCTGTTTGACAAGATCAATCTGCGCGTCTCCCGTCGCGATGCACACGGCCAACCGTCAGCCTTCATGGCGGTTCTGCGGAGCCTAGGTCTCGACGGTGTCCGTGCCGAAGGGAAGTTCATCCCGGACCGCTACCTCCACGCGTCCGTTTCCGAGCGACTGGAGCTCTTACGGGGGCTCCTGGACAGCGACGGACACGTGGACAAGCCGGGAGCTGTCGAGTATTGCACCACCAGTGCCCGTTTGGCCGAGGGGGTGTGCTTTCTGATCCGCTCACTGGGTGGCTCGGCCAAACTGTCCACGAAGAGGCCGGTGTTCTCCTATCGAGGAGAAAAACGCCAGGGGCAATTGGCCTACCGCGTCTATGCCTCCTTCACCAACGGCCTGGTGCCGGTGGCTTCTAAAAAGCACACCAGCAAGTGGCGCGTGCCGGAGTGGGCCATTCACCATACGATCCGCCAGATCGAACCCGCCGGGGTCAAGCCGTGCCAGTGCATCAAGATCGATGCCCTGGACGGACTCTACGTGACTGACGACTTCATCGTCACACACAACACGACCTATGGGGCCTCGGCCGATCGGCCGCTCGTCGTCGACTGCGAGAACGGCGCGGCCCACGTCCATTGCCACCGCACGCCGTATCTGGCCACATGGCCCGAGATCGAGCCCTGGCTCGACGGCCTGGCCGCCGGCGGCCACGAGTACCAGACCGTCGTGATCGACTCGATCGACTGGCTCCTGCGGCGGATCGAGGAGCACGTGGCCGGGGTGGACGGCACGCCCACCGGAATGAAGCAGACTCTCAACCGCTCGCACGGCGGCTACGGTAACGGCCGGCAGGTCCTCAAGAACTACGTCTACCAGTACCTGCTTCCCGTGCTCGATCGGCTGGTCAACGCGGGCGTGGCCGTCTTGCTCTTGGCCCATGCCGCCCGCCGCTCGATCACCACGATCGACGGGATCGAACTGGAGAAATCCGCCCCGGAAATCCACCCCGACCTGGCCAACACGATGATCGAGTGGTCGGACTTCGTGGGGGCGATTCGCCTGGTCGGCCAGGAACGGGAACTCATCCTCTACGAGACGCCGCAACTGGTGGCCAAGAACCGCTATGGGCTGTCGGAGAGCCTGCCTTTGTCCTGGCCGGCCTTCGTGGCGGCGATCAGCTCACGCGCACCTCAGTCCAAGGAGAATTGAACTATGGCGAATCTCGGTACTTTTGATGCGAACCAGGTGGAGCCTACCACTGCATTCGATCCCATCCCCGCCGGCAAATACCTGGCGATGATCACCGCCTCGGAGATGAAGCCGAACAAGGCCGGCACGGGCAGCTACCTCGAGCTGGTCTTCACGATTCTCGAGGGCGAGTACAAGGGTCGGCAGCTTTGGGTACGGCTCAACCTGGACAACCCCAACGAGCTGGCGGTGAAGATCGCCCGGGCCGAGCTGTCGGCCATCTGCCGGGCCGTGGGCGTGCTCACGCCGCGCGACAGCGTGGAGCTGCACAACCTGCCGCTGGTGATCAAGGCCGGCTGCCAGAAGCGCAAGGACACCGACGAGATCGCCAACGTCATCCGTGGCTACGAGAAGCGGGACGCCGCGACCGGCCGGCCGCAACAGGCCCAATCGAGCACGCCGCCGTGGCGGAGGCCGTGATGGCTTGCAGTGTAGCGAGACAGGGCTGGGGTCAGACGGGGCATGGTCCGGCCTGGCGTGGCGTGGTCAGGCGTGGTGCGGCTGGGCAAGGCAAGGCGTGGCATGGCTTTTCATTCACAAGGGGAACGTATGCACAACGGAAACGGCAAACCCAAATCTATCGGGCCCGAGGCGACCAACGGCGCCTGCGGCACCATCGCGCTTTCGTTGCCTTATCGCGTCAAGGTTACGGTCCGCGGCGAGGCCGACGTGCTATTCCACCGTTGGAACTGCGAAGCGGTCGAGGCCAAGGCGAAGGCGGCCAAGGGTTCGGCAGCCAAGAAGGCCGACGATCTGGAATCCTACGTCTACCGCAATGATGCCGGGGAACTGTGCCTCCCCGGGGAGTACCTGCGGCAGGCGATCATTGCTGCCGCCAAGTACCGGCAGGACCCCCGCTCGCCACGCAAAAGCGCGATGGACTTGGTGAAGGCGGCCATCGTCAGCCTGACGCCGTTGGCCAGTCTGGGAGTGAAGGCGTGGGACTACGAGCATCGCTGCCGCGTGCAGGTGCAGCGCAACGGAGTCACCCGCGTGCGGCCAGCCCTCGGCGCCGGCTGGTCGGCGTCCTTCGTGCTTCTGGTGAATCTGCCGGAATACGTCTCGCTGGAGATGCTGCATGGCCTGCTGACGGATGCCGGGCGGTTGATCGGCGTGGGCGACTTCCGGCCCACCTACGGCCGGTTCCAAGTAATGCGATTCGATCTGTTGGACGCGCAATGACAGGGCATGGCCGGGCATGGCGGGCCTTGGCACGGCTTGGACAGGCGAGGTTTGGCACGGTTCGGCGTGGCGTGGCAGAAACGAGGAGGTCATAGGCGTGCGTGCGAGCCGGCGCGGTGGAGCGGCGACGACAGGTCAGCGCCCCGGTGGAGCCGAAAAGGAAAGGCGAAGGCGAAACGATCGTCCCCGCGACTTGCAGGACACGCACCGGCGACTGTCGGTCCCCTGCGAGACGCACGCCTGCACCTCCGCACGAAGAAAGGAAGAGCATGCTTACGGTGGAGCTGTCCTACCCGCCGTCTGTCAATCATTACTGGCGACGAGTTGGGCCGCGGACCCTGATCAGCCGCCAAGGACGGGCGTATCGCCGCGACGTGGCGACCGCCGTGCGGCTGATCGACCATGCGGCAGACCGACTGCCCTTGACCGGTCCGCTCCGTGTGGAAGTCTCGCTGTATCCGCCCGATCGCCGGCGACGCGACTTGGACAACGCCCTGAAGGCGCTGCTCGATGCGCTTCAGCATGCAGGCGTGTACCCGGACGACAGCTTGATTGAACAGCTCTCGGTCGAGAAGCGAGACGTTGTGAAAGGGGGCAAAGCCGTCGTGACGATCCGGCGGCGGTGCGTGCTGTGCGACGGGCTGGAGGTGCCGACGTGATGCAGCTCCGTCCCTACCAGCAGGCTGCGGTCGAGGCCGTCTACGAGCACCTCCGCACGCGCGACGACAATCCGGCGGTCGTGCTTCCCACAGCGGCCGGCAAGTCCCTCGTCATCGCCCAGTTGGTCCAAGACGCCGTGCTCAGGTGGAACGGCCGGGTGCTGGTGCTGGCCCACGTCAAGGAACTCTTGGAGCAGAACGCGGACAAGATTCGCCGGCTGTGCCCGGAGGTCGCAATCGGCATCTACTCGGCGGGGCTGAATCGCCGCGAAGGCGACAAACCTGTCGTGGTCGCTGGCATCCAATCGGTCTACAAGCGGGCCTGCGAGCTGGATGCCTTCGACCTGGTGATCGTCGACGAGGTCCACATGGTGCCCCCCGACGGCGAAGGGATGTATCGCACCTTTCTGGCCGAGGCGAAGGTCGTCAATCCGCACACGCGAGTCATCGGCCTGACGGCTACGCCGTTTCGCCTGTCCAGCGGACCGATCTGCACACCGGACGGCATCCTCAACCACATCTGCTACGAGGTGGGCGTGCGGGAACTCATGCGCGACGGCTACCTCTGCCCCCTGGTCACGAAGGCTGGCATCCACAAGGCCGAGTTTGAGCGACTGCACATCCGCGGCGGCGAATTCGTGGCGGACGAGGTCGAGGCCATGATGGACACCGATCGCTTGGTGATCGCGGCGTGCAGCGAGATCGTCACGCACACGCACGATCGCCGGAGTGTGTTGGTGTTTGCCGCCGGTGTGCGGCACGGGCGCCACGTGGCCCGCGTGCTGGCCGAGATGTCGGGGCAAGAGGTGGGCTTTCTGGACGGCCAGACGCCGGCCGCCGAGCGCGCCGAACTGATCGCCCGCTTCCGCCGCGAACCGCTTTCGGGCGACTTGTTCGGCAAGAGCGTGCCCCTGAAATACCTGGTCAACGTCAACGTCCTGACCACGGGCTTCGACGCCCCGAACATCGACTGCGTGGCCATCCTGCGTCCCACGATGTCGCCGGGACTCTGGTATCAGGCGGTCGGGAGGGGCTTCCGGATACATCCCGGCAAGCAGAACTGCCTTGTCCTGGACTTCGGCGGTAACGCCCTGCGCCACGGGCCGGTGGATCAACTGAAGACGCCCGAAGCGCCCGGGCGCGGCAGCGGCGAGGCGCCGGCCAAGGAATGTCCCGAATGCCATGCGGTGATCGCTGCCGGCTACGCCCGCTGCCCCGAGTGCGGCCACCAGTTCCCGCCGCCGGAAAGGCAGCGCCATGACGCCCGAGCCGCCACCACAGGCGTGCTCTCAGGCCAGGTCACCGACACCGAGTACGAGGTCCTGGACATCCGCTACAGCGTCCACACCAAGCGAGACGCCCCGCCGGATGCCCCGCGGTCCATGCGTGTGGAATACCGCATCGGCCAGTTCACCTGGGTCTCCGAGTGGGTCTGCTTCGAGCATGGCGGCTACGCCCGCTGGAAGGCCGAACAGTGGTGGCGGCGCCGTTCGCCCGACCCGGTGCCGGAGACGGCCGAGCGGGCCGTCGAGGTCGCCGAGGCGGGCGGGGTGGCGTGGACCGAAAAGATCGTGGTGCGCACGGTGGCCGGCGAGAAATACGACCGCATCGTGGGCTACACCCTGGGGCCGAAGCCGGACCCCGTGCCAGTTGGCCCCTCGGAATACGACCTGGACGACGTTCCGTTCTGAACGGAGGCAACGCTGTGAATGCCGTCTTGGAATGCTTGCCCCTGGACTTGGTGGACGACCACCCGGATAACCCGCGGCTGGCGTTCCGCGAGGACGTGATCGACGCCATCGCCGCGAACCTCGATGGCCAGTACCCGCAGAAGCACGCCATCCACGTGCGGCCGGTGGACGGGCGGTTTCAGTTGATGGCCGGCCACCACCGCGTCCGGGCCGCACGCAAGGCCGGTTTGCAGAGGATTTGGGCCTGGGTGGAACCGCTCGATGACCAGGCGGCGATGATGGAACTCGTGCTCTCGAACCAGCAGGGGGAACTGTCGCCCCTGGAAATCGGCTTGCATTGTCTGAAGGCGGTGCCATTAGGCAAAGGCGGTCGTGGCGTTGCCGGCGGACTGCGTGAATACGCTCGCCGAATTGGCAAGACGCATCCATACATTTTCCAAATGCGCAACGCTGCCGAGGTGTTGTCTGAATGCCGGAAAATGGTAAGTCAACTTACCGTTTTCTCGGACAAAGCCCAACACCTGGCGGCCGTCCACAAGCTGCCCCAAGACAGGTGGCCCGAGTTCGTCGAGTGGATCGCCCAAGCCAACCCCACGGTGGCCGAGGTGGAAGAGCGGGTGGCCCGGGCCCTCGGCCCCACAACACACCCCCAGCCCCTCGGAGATCACGATCCGGAGGAGCCAGGCGAGCCGCGAAGCACCATTTGGGACCCCGCATTCGGCCCACCAGACGAAGCCGAGTCGGACGAAGGGGATGAACCCCAGCGCGGGCTGCCCCACGTCGCCTTCAACACGGGCGACAGCGAGTGGTACACGCCGCAGGAGTTCATCGAGCGGGCGGTGGCCGTCATGGGCGGCATCGACCTGGACCCGGCTTCTACAGCCGTGGCCAACCAGGTCGTCCAGGCCGCGGAATACTTCACCGCCCAAGAGAACGGACTGGCGCGGCCTTGGCGGGGGCGGGTGTTTCTCAACCCGCCCTACGCCCAGCCCCTGGTGCAGCAGTTCGCCGACAAGCTCGTCCAACACGTCCAAGAGGGCGACGTGACGGAAGCGGTGGTGCTGGTCAACAACGCCACCGAGACCCGCTGGTTCCAGACGCTCTTGACGGCCGCCCGGGCAGTCTGCTTCCCGGCGGGGCGGGTGCAGTTCTGGCGGCCCGATAGGGGCTCGGCCAGCCCGCTGCAAGGGCAGGCGGTGATCTACTGCGGCCCCCAGGTGGATCGGTTCCAAGAAACCTTCGCGGACTTGGGGAGGGTGTGCCATGTCGCCCAATGATCCACCCCATGTGATGCACTGGGATTGCCGGAAGCATGGATGCTTCAACCAGAAAAAGCGGCTCAAGTTCCGGTTTCTTTCCGACTGTCTGCCCGACCGCATCGCCTTCACAGACATCGACGCCATCACGGAGATCAACGGCAATCTGCTCGTGTTGGAATGGAAGGCTCACACGGGGCTCACCCGAGGCCAACGGATTTTGTTCGAGCGACTGACGCTGACGTGTCCGGCCACGGTGCTGGTGGTCGAGGGCGATGCCGAGCAGATGTCCGTTATCAGCGTCCGCATGGTGTGGTGCGGCAAGATCGGCCCCCCGGAACCCGCGGACCTGGAACGCCTGCGGCAAGAGATCCGAGCCTGGGCCCAGTGGGCTGCGGCCAATCGGGCTTTCCAAAGGAAGTACAAGCATGAGCGAGACCGTTGACGCGATTGACGAACCGGTCATGCTGCCCCAGAAGGGGCTGGCACGCTTCGCCACCGGCGCGGTGCGCGGCACGGACGCCGACGGCGAGCGTTGGGATTTGATCACGCCCATCGGGCTGCGGCGCCTGGCCGAGACCTGCGCCGAAGGCGCGGCGAAGTACGGCGAGCACAACTGGCAGAAGGGCATCCCGGCCAGCGTAATGCTCAATCACGCCATCCGGCACATCTACCTCTACCTGGCAGGCGACAGGGGCGAAGACCACCTGGCCCACGCCGCCTGGAACATCCTGGGCGTGTGCCACTTCGAAGAGGCGCTGCCCGAGATGATCGACATTCCCACCAGGGCAGACGGCAGGAAGTCGTAGATGCTACAGTTGCTCGAAAACCTGTTCGGCGAAGCGCTCTCGCCCGCGCGACGGGTCGTGGTGTTCACCACGCCGTCGCGGCAGACGCGGCTGTTCGCCGACTACCAGCAGTTGGCCGGCTATGCCAACAAGCAGAGCCGCTCGCAAAACGTCTACTTCGGGCTGGGACTGGTGGCGGGAACGCCGCGTGGCCGTGGCAAACAGGCCGACATCGCCGCCATCGGCGGACTGTGGGCCGACATCGATGTTTCCAGCCAGGCCCATCCCAAGCCGAACTTGCCACAGAGCATCGATGAGGCTCACGACCTGCTGGCCCACATGCCGCTTGCACCCTCGGCCGTGGTCTACAGCGGCCACGGCCTGCACGCCTACTGGTTTTTCCATGAGCCGTGGCTCTTCGCCGACGACGCGGACCGCCAGAAGGCAGCCGCGCTAGCCAAAGGATGGCACGCCCTGCTGTGCCGCAAAGCCGCTGCGCGGGGCTGGGCGCTGGAAAACCTCGGCGACCTGACCCGCGTGCTGCGCCTGCCGGACACGCTCAACCACAACAGCCAAGGTCCGCCCGTTGAAGTCCGCCTGTTGCAATTGGATGAACTCCGCCGCTATGCATCTGACGACTTCGAGCCGTACCTGCCCGCCGAGTCCGAACCACAGGTTGTGTGTGGCACGCTGGTCTTGCGTCCCGACGCCCAGCCCCCGGCTCAAAAACTCTTGGACTTGGCCGGCAAAAGCCCCTTGTTCTGGCAAACGTGGAACCGGCAGCGGACCGACCTGGCCGACCCGTCCGCCAGCGGCTACGACCTGAGCCTTGCCACCATCGCCGCACTCAACGAGTGGACCGACCAAGAGATCGCCGACCTCATGATCGCCTTCCGGCGGCACCACAACGACAACCCAGAAAAGGCCCTGCGGCAGGACTACCTGCAGCGAACCATCGCCAAAGCCCGGCAGGCGAAACCGAACGGCGAGGTGGTGGACATCTCATCCCTCATCGGCCCGAGTGAGCCGCAACCACCGGCCGAGCCGACCCCACCCGACCCCGGGCCCATGCCGGACGACCTTCTGGACGTGCCCGGCTTCATCCGGCAGGTGACCGACTACACGCTGGCCGTCTCGCCCTATCCCCAGCCAGCATTGGCCTTCGCCGCAGCCCTCGTCCTCCAAGCCTTCCTGGCCGGACGGAAGGTCCGCGATGCGGCCGACAACCGCACCAATCTCTACGTCCTCGCGCTGGCCAATAGCGGCGCGGGCAAGAATGAGCCCCGCAAGGTCAACCAGCGCATCTGCGTCGAGGCAGGCCTCCAGGACTGCCTGGGCGACGCCTTCGCCTCCGGGGAAGGCATCGAGGACCGCTTGTTCCTCACGCCCTCGGTCCTGTTCCAGACCGACGAGATCGACGGCCTGATGAACGCCATCAACCGGGCCTCCGACGCCCGCCACGAGGGCATCATGAACGTGCTGCTGAAGATGTACACCTCCAGCAGCACCATCTATCCCCTGCGGGTCAAGGCCGGCGGCCGCTCGCCCGGGGTGGTCGACCAGCCCTCGCTGTGCATGCTCGGCACGGCCGTGCCCAAGTACTACTACGAGGCCTTGAGCGTGCGCATGCTCAACAACGGCTTCTTCGCGCGGTTGATCGTGCTGGAGGCGGGCAAGCGCGGCCGGGGCCAGACGCCGCTGTCGCGGCCGATCCCAGAGGCTATCCTGTGCACCGCACGCTGGTGGACCGACTTCCGCCCCGGCGAAGGCAACCTTCAGAACTGGCACCCCATCCCGGTCTGCGTGGAGGCGACGCCGGAAGCTGAAGCGGCGTTGGAGGAGTTCCGCGCGCTGGCCGACGACCGCTATGCCGAAGCCGAAGACCGGGACGACCCGGCGGGCATGGCCATCTGGGCTCGGGCTTACGAGAAGGCCCGCAAGCTCGCGCTGGTCTACGCCGCAAGCGAGAACCATCTTCAGATGCGGATCGACGAGCCGGCCGTGCAGTGGGCGTGGCGATTCGTGGACTACCAGACTCGGCGGATGCTCTTCATGGCCGGCCAGCACGTGGCGGAGGGCCAGTTTGACGCCAAGTGCAAGCGGATGATCGAGGTGTTGGGCAATTGGCGCAAGCGTCGCGGTGATGCCTGGATGCCCCATTGGTATCTGTCGCGACGGCTTGGTTGGAGCGACCGAGACATCGAAGAGGTGCGCAACGCACTGGTGAGCCAGCGACGCATCGCCTACGAGATCGGCTCGACGCCGGACCGGGGCCGGATCGGCCAAAGGTACAGGCTATCGGAGTGATCGTTAATTACCGCCTCGAAAGGCGGGAATTAGCAACGGTTTCGGGTAATTACCGACGAAATCGGCTAATTGCCGCCTGAGCCGAGGCGGGAATTAGGGAAGTCGTAAGATGAAAGAAATAAATAACTTACATCTTCTTCTCTCTAATTACCGCATATTCCGCCCACCCGCCCACGCGCACGCATTAGCGCGCGTACGCGCGCGAGGGGGCGGTCGGTGGTGGGCTAGGTACTTCCCGGCCAAAACCCCACTAACGGGGCGTGCGGGAACGGGGCCGAACCATGGGAGAGTTTTATTGGATGGTCAAGACTTTGGACGCAGGGAGGCAAGCCATGAAGATCGAGCTTTGGGCACCGGGCCGCATCCGGCCCAGCGGAAGGGCAGGCCGGGAGAATCGGCCCGTAAAGGCCCCCAAAACGCCCGTAGCGGGGCGATTGCAAGGGTAATGGACATCCGTATATCTCCCGGCCGAAGCCCCGCCACGCGGCCACCAGGGGCCTAGAAACGGCCAAACGGTACCGGTGGGGGGGCGGCTCTCGGCCCCATGTGCAAGGCGTGTCCGCGTGGCCCCTGCGGAAACGACGCTCCCCGCCACATCCGTCCCCAATGTCGCAGTCACGGAGGAAAGCATGAAGATTGAATGGATCGACGTAGACCGGCTGATTCCCTATGAGCGGAACCCGCGACAAAACGACCAGGCCGTCGAGGCCGTGGCCCGGTCCATCCGGGAGTATGGCTTCAAGCAACCAATCGTGGTGGACGCCGATGGGGTGATCATCTGCGGCCACACGCGCTGGAAGGCGGCCCAGAAGCTGGGTCTGGAGAAAGTGCCCGTCCACGTGGCCAAGGACCTGTCGCCCGAGCAGGTCAAGGCCTACCGCATCGCCGACAACAAGACGGCCGAGCTGGCCGAGTGGAACTACGAGCTACTGCCCATCGAGCTGGGCGAGCTTCAGGGGATGAACTACGACCTGGGCCTCTTGGGCTTCTCGGAAGAGGAACTGGCCGAACTGCTAGACCCGGGCGTGAAAAAAGGCCTGTGCGACCCTGACGAGGTGCCCGAGCCGCCCGATGAGCCGATCACCCGGCCTGGCGACCTGTGGCTCTTGGGCGACCACCGGCTGCTCTGTGGCGATGCGGGGAAGGCCGAGGACGTGGACCGGCTGCTGGATGGCAACCCGGTGCACCTGGTGAACACCGACCCGCCGTACAACGTGCGGGTCGAGCCCCGATCGAACAACGCCATCGCTGCGGGCTTGAGCTCGTATCCTTCGGCCGAAGAGCTGCAGGGCGGGCGTCGTTGGCGTGGGCACCACCAGTCGATGGACGTGGCCCGGCACCCGGAGAAAGCCAAATCCACGCACCGCAAGCTGCGGGCCAAGGACCGGCCGCTGGAAAACGACTTCGTTTCGGACGAAGAGTTCAACCGGCTTCTGCACGCCTGGTTCGGCAATATCGCGCGGGCGCTGCGTCCCGGCCACGCCTTCTACATCTGGGGCGGCTATGCGAATCTGGGCAACTATCCCCCAGTGCTCAAGGAGCACAAGCTCTACTTCTCGCAAGGAATCGTGTGGGACAAAGAGCATCCCGTGTTGACCCGAAAAGACTTTCTTGGGTGCTTCGAACTTGCGTTCTACGGGTGGAAGGAGGGCGCGGGCCACCGCTTCTTCGGCCCCAACAACGTGCCCGACCTGTGGCAGGTCAAGAAGGTCAGCCCGCAGAAGATGCTCCACTTATGCCTTCACCCCGAGAGCCTGGTCCTGACGGAGGCTGGCTATCGCCCGATTCGGTCCCTTCAAACGGGCGACCGCGTTTTTTCAGGCGACGGCACCTTCCACGATGTCGTCCATGTGTCGTCGCATCCCTATACGTCCGAGTACCTGTATCGGATCACGGCCAAGGGGGGAAACATCACCACGGAGGCCTCGGACAACCACCCGTTTCTCATCTGGCGTCCCGCACGCTGCGGCCGGAGCATCGTGGGCGGCGAGGTGGGTTGGGTGCGCGCCGATGAAGTGCAGGCCGGCGATTACACGATGACCCCCGTCCTCGCCGGCGATGGTCCCGATCCCTTTCCTGAGCTGGACGAAGACTTCTGGTTCTTGTTCGGCTTGTACCTGGCCCAGGGGCATCTACAGGCGGCCGGCCACGGGGATCACCGCTACCCGGTCTTCTCGATCCACAAGAGGCGGCAGGATTTGGCTGCGCGAATCTGCAAGCAATGGCCCCGCGCCAGCGAGTACGACCCGAACGATTACGCGCAGCGGCCCTCCAGCGGGCTGGTGGTGATGGCCTTCGACGCCGATGCCGGAGAGCGGTTCGAGGCCCTGGGGGGCCGTCACGCTCATGCCAAGCGGATGGCGCCGGAAGTCTTTTCCCTGCCGCGCGCGAAGCGCAGCGCCATCCTGCACGGTTGGCTCAACGGCGACGGCTGCAAGGTCCACGATCGCCCGTATTGGCAGGGGAACACGGTGTCGGCGGATCTGGCCGCGCAGTTGGCCTTGCTGGCCGAGTCGGTGGGCTACCGAGCGAACGTCTACGCATACGATCCCCCTCCCGACCTCGGCGGAGTCGGCGACCGACGCTTTCAGAGCCGGCGGCGGGTCTACTACCTCTACTTTTACGAACAGACCCAATTGGCCAAGCGTGGTTGTCCCACCTGGGTGGAGCACGGCGGCCAGGAGTACTCGCTGCGGCGCGTTAAGAGCGTAGAACGGGTGCCCTACGGAGGGCAGGTATGGAATCTCAGTATCGAGGGGCACCCGTCGTTTCAGACGGCTGTCGGGCTATCGCACAACACCGAAAAGCCCGTGGAGCTGGCCGTGCGGGCGATCCAGTACTCGTCGCTTGCCGGCGAGAACGTGTTGGATCTGTTCGGCGGCAGCGGCTCGACGCTCATCGCGGCCGAGCAGACCGGGCGGCGTGCGTTCCTGATGGAACTGGACCCGCTGTACTGCGACACCATCGTCCAGCGCTTCGAAAACTTCACGGGCAAGAAGGCGGAGCGAAAAAGATTGGAGGCAGCGGTATGACCCATCCAGACTCTGTCGCTGCGCGTTTCTGGAGAAAAGTCGATCGTTCCGCACTGGAAGGTTGTTGGAATTGGACGGCATCCACAGGGACGGGC